>QJZR01000005.1 GCA_003246625.1 Alphaproteobacteria bacterium | reverse complement strand
GCCGTTGCCGTCCATGCGCGCGAGTTGGCGGTTCTGGATCGCCATCGTCGCCGGTTCCACCGTCGCCCCGCCGAGGTTCAGCTGCGGCGCCACCTGGTCCGGCGCCATCTGCCGCAAGGCCTGGGCCTGCCCGGCGTCGGAAAGCCCGGACAGGGAGGAGAACATGCCGGTGAAGCGCGGATCCGAACTCAGGCTGTCCAGCGCCGAGCCCAGACCGGCGGTGGTGCCCCCTGCCGCCGCGCCCTTGTCCGACCACTGCGCCTTGGTCCCCAGGGTGACGACCAGGGTGTTCGCCCCGACCACCGCATAGGTGTTGCCGCTATAGCCGCTGGAAACAAGGGTCAGGCCGGTCGCGGTGAGGGGGCCGCCCGCCGTGACGACGGTGTAACTGGTGTTTTCCGCTCGGCCGTCGCCGGTCAGCTGAACCGTGCCGCCGTTCAGGGATGTGGCCGCGGTGGTCGTCAGCTTCCCATAGGTTCCGTCCGCGGCGACCTCGACCACCAGGGTGCCGGTTTGGACGTACATTCCGGTGATGGTGATGTCCCGCTTGATCCGCAGGACCGCGGAATTGAAGACCCCGCTGGTCGCGGTGACGTTGTCGTTGAGCAGCATCGCGCCGGAAAGAAAGTTCACCCGGTTGCCGGTGATCGTCCCCACGGTTTCGGCGGCGGCGGGATAGCCGGTCAAGGTCCCCTCCGCGCCGCCGCTGCCGCCCGCAAGATTCAGGGTGCCCAGAGCGCTGGTGATATCGCCCGCGATCGTGCCGGTGTTGGTGACCGTGCCCAGATTGCCGTAATAGCTCCCATTGACCGCGACCAGAATTGCCGTCGGCGCGGAAATCGTGCCGGAATTGGTCAGGGTGCCGATGCTGCCGCCGGTATAGGTGGCGTCGTAAGCAGATCCAACAAGGATTGCCGTCGCGCCGCTGGAAATCGTCCCGGAATTGGTCAGCGTGGTGACGCTGCCGCTGCTATTGCCGAAGGCCGCATTATCGATATAGAGTCCCGTCGTGCCGCCGGAGATCGTGCCGGAATTGGACAGCGTGCCGATGGTGGTGCCCCAATTGACGTAGATGGCCTCCGTGTCGCCGGAAATCGTGCCGGAGTTGGTCAGCGTGGAAATGCGGGGGCCGTTGCTGCCGGTGAGATAGATCCCGCGTTCCTTGGCCCCTCCGCCGGAAGCGGAAATCGTGCCGGAGTTGTCCAAGGTCGTGATGTTGCCGGTGGTTTGGATGCCGTATCCGTAGCCCGCTACGGAAATCGTGCCGGAATTGATCAGGGAGCCGAGGGTGCCGCTGTTGTTGTAATAGCCGCTCCCGTTTGTCACCGAAATCGTGCCGGCATTGTTCAGGGACTGCGGTGTCTGAACCACGCTTGCTGGATAAGGCGTTTCAACGCCCGTCCCCGTGGTGACGATGCGGCCGGTGGCGGTGACGGTGCCGGTGTCGCCGCTTCCCAGGGACTGCTGGGTGGTGACTTCGTCGCTGATCGTCCAGTCGGCGGCGGACGCCGCTGGCATCGCCATGGCTTCGAACGCCAGCCACAATGCCCCCAGCAACATCCAGGCCTTCCAGCCGCCACGGCGCATCGCCGTTCCGTGTCCGTTTCCCATCGTCGTGCCACCCCTTGCAACGCCCGCGCGATCTCGTCCGCCGGGGGAGTATCCGCCCGCCGGAAAACCGGCGGCGGATCGTTCGATCCTCGGCTAGGGTGTTCTCATACCTGCAAAAAATCGCTCCGTCTGTCCGGGAGTTCCCGGACAAAAACGGCATTTCGCAATTCATGCGGGGGGAAATTCCCGGCATGGATGCGGCATGGGGCGGGAAGGGAAGGTCAGCTCGGGGACGGCGTCTCGGTCCGGCGCGCGATGGCGTATTTCCGCAGGTCGCGGACCCCGGACAGGCCGAGTTTTTCGGCGATCCGCGCGTGATAGGTTTCCACGGTGCGCGGGCCGATTCCCAGGGCGAAGGCGATCTCGGCATTGCCTTGCCCGCGTCCCGTCATCTCCAGAACCTGGCGTTCGCGCGCGCTCAGGGAGGCCTCACCCCCCGCCCCGGACGGTTCGTCGAGGGCCCGGGCGGCGCGCGGCGCGACGAACCGTTCGCCGCGCAACACCGCCGCGACGCCAAGCAGCAGGTCGCGCGGCTCGTCGCGTTTGGTGACATAGCCGCGCGCCCCTTGGCTCAGGGCCTGGGCGATGGTCTGCGGGTCCTCGTGCATGGAATAGATCAGGGCGGGAACCGCGCGTGCCGTCAGATCCGCCAGCAGGTCGAGGCCGCTGCCGGATTCCAGGGAAAGGTCGACGATCGCCAGGTCGAAGTCCCCTTCGGCCAGCAGCGCCAGCGCGTCCTCGCGGGTGTCCGCCTCGCCGCCGACCGCGTGTCCGCGCGAGTCCAGCAGAATGGCCAGCCCCTGCCGCACCGCCGGGTGGTCGTCGAGCAACAGGATACGGGCGGAAGCGGCGGTCATGCGGCGGTCTCCCCATTTTCCGCGGTGAAGCGGCAACACGGCGCGACGCAGCGCACCACGGTTCCGCCGTCCGGCGCGTCGGCGATCGACAGCTCGGCGCCGATGACGTGCGCGCGGTGCGCCATGATCCGCAGGCCCAGGCCGCCGTCACGGCCTTGCGCGGCGGCGGCGCGGCCGATGCCGTCGTCCCGCACGATCAATTCCACCCGTCCCTCTCCCCGGCAGTCGACCGAGACGCGGATATGCCCGGCCTGGGCATGCTTCACCGCGTTGGTCAGGGCCTCCTGCGCGATCCGGTAAAGCGCCGTGGCATGCGGATTGACGCACTTGGCGCAATGCCGGTTCTGACACAACTCCACGGCCGCTCCGTCGCCGCGCCGCGCCGAGCGGACCAGTTCCTCCAGGGACGGCCCCGGCGCGGAGGGATCGTGTTCCACCGGCCACAATCCCCGCGACAGGGCATAGGCATCCTCGGTGGAGGCGACCAGCAAGCGGCCGAGGGTCTTCAGGCTTTGGGCGAATCCGGTCTGGGCGGAAAGGCCGTCTTCCAGTACCGAACACCGCAGCCGCGCGGCGGTCAGCTGTTGGCACAACCCGTCGTGAAGTTCGTGGCTGATGCGTCGGCGTTCGTTCTCGCTGATGGCGATGACTTCCCGTTCCAGCCGGTTGCGTTCCTCCATCTCGGTGTGCAGCACGGCATTCTTTTCCGCCAATTCGGCGGACAGACGCTCGACCTCGGCGAAGGATCGGGTGAAGCGCGTCGCCAGGGTGAACGCCTGGAACAGGACGAAGGCGAACAGACCGGGCATAACCAGATAGCCGCCTTCGAAGGCCCCGGCATGGACGAGGATGTCGTTGGCCGCGGCTCCGGCCAGGATGACGCCTCCGACAAGAAGAATGTCCGCCCCCGGACGTCCGCGCCGCACGCAGACGACGAGGCGCGCGACATAGTATCCCGACAACGGAAGGGTCAGAAGCAGCAGGCCGAGGATCACCCAATAGGCGACGAAGGGGGGGAACGCGACCTGCGCGACGACGAAGACGGGCAGGCGCAGATCGGACGCCACGCGCAGGCGCCGCGAAAATTCCCTGGGATAGAGGGTCAGGAAGAAGCGGTAGAGGCTGACGCTGGCCGCGACGTAGGACAATAGGGCGACGTTTTCCATGGCGGCGGGAGGGAACTGTCGCGGCAGGATGCCCTCGGCCAGCCAAAGGGTGGAGTTGGACCCGGCGGCATAGACGAGCAGCAGCAGCGCATACAGGCCGAAATAGAGGGGCGGGGGGTCATGCCGCCGCAGGGCGAACAGGCTGAGGTGATAGATGCCCATGACCAACAACACGCCGCAAAACAGGGCGGAGAGCATCCAGGTTCGCGTCCGCGCGGCCTCCGCCACATCGGGCGGAGACAGAAGCATCGGCTCCGCCACGCCTCCCCGGCGGAAATGATGGTTGGAAATCTGTAGCGTCAGGTCCACCGGCGAACCGCGCAGGACCAGCGGCGCCAGAACCAGGGAACGGTGCGCCGTCTCGGTCTTTTCGCTTCGTCCCGGCACGCCGCTCTGCGCGATCAGGGTGCCGTCGGCCCACAGCCGATAGGCGATGTGGACGTCCACCAGGCGCAGGGTCATCCGCCGTTCGCCCGGAGGGGGGATCAGACGCAGGCGAAAGGTCGCCTGGTCCCGGTTGGACAAACCGGCGGCTCCCTTCCAGGCGCCGGGAAAACGAAGAAATCCTTCGGGGCGGGGCGGGTTCGGAACGGCGAAGTCGGCGGGGGAGAGCAAGGCGTGCGGAAACACCGCCCAAGGCCCCTCCAGGGACAATTCGCCGTCGAGCTCGTGCGCGGCGAGGCGCAGAAGGCCGTTTTCGGCCATCCCCCGCAGCGGCGGCGAGGTGCGCCAGGCGCTCCAGAAGGCCAGGGCGGATGCCAGCACGAGGATAAGCATGAGAATGCGGATGCGTCCGTCGGGGGCTATCCGGAGACTGTCTGCCGCTGTCCTCACGTCCGTCTTTCCCCCGTCCGGTTCCGTCCTAGCGATAGCGCGCCGCCCCCGCCACGGCAATCGGGAAATCGGGATAAACATGGGAAATCAGCCCGTTGTCCGGGAAATCCCGGACAAGCCGGGCGCCGTTCCGACCCCGGGTGCGTCCTGCGGCCTGGACGATTTTCCGCGACGGGCGTACTACGTTTCCGGGGCCGGGCCGATTGTTGGCCAGACGGTCTCCGCCGTGCTGAAACGCGTCTTTCGACGAGGAAACGGATGCGCCCGTTCGCCGCTCGCCTAGCGTACGTTCTTGCGATCTGCGGCCTTGCCGCCGCCTGCGCCTCGCCCGCCGACAGAACCGCCGACGCCGTCCGCACCGCGGCGGCGGCAAGGCTCTCCCGCGAGACCTTGACGACGCGGACTTTCCGCATCGTTGCCTTCGTCCGCGTCGCCGATCCCGCCGCTCCGGCCAACGTCTATATCGAAGGCGACGGCTTCGCCTGGGCCACGCGCCACCGTCCCTCCCTCGACCCCACGCCGACCAAGGCCATGGGGCTGCGTCTCGCCGCCCTCGACCCGTCGCCCAACGTCGTCTATCTGGCCCGCCCTTGCCAATTCGTCGGCTACGACCCGGCCTGCCGCGTCGCCTATTGGACGGATCTGCGATACGCGGAAGAGGTGGTGGCCTCGATGAACGACGCCCTGGATCAGGCGATGGCGCGGCTTCCCGGGCAGGGCATCCGGCTGGTCGGCTATTCGGGGGGAGGCGCCATCGCCGCGTTGCTGGCGGAACGGCGCGGCGACGTGTTGTCCCTGCGGACCGTCGCCGGCAATCTCGACGTCGCGGCGGTCAACCGGCATCACCGCGTTTCGGCGATGCCCGGATCGTTGAACCCGATCGATGCCGCCGCGCGCCTTGCGGCCCTGCCGCAAATCCATTTCGTCGGCGGCGCGGACAAGGTGGTGCCGCCGTTCATCGCGCAAGGCTTCGTTGCCGCCCTGGGCAGCGACCGCTGCGCGCGCATCGTGCGGGTGCCGACGGCGACCCATGAAGACGGCTGGGAAGAGGCCTGGCGGGCGGCCATGACGATGACGCCGCCCTGCGGCGGCTGATTTCGACCGCCGCAAGGTCCTTCTTTTTCACCAAACCCGGGAGGCTCAGGCGTCCTCGCGTTCCTTTTCCGAGGCCTCGGCGGCGGCGGTCGATTTCGCTTCCTTGCCGCCGATCGCCTGGCCGCCGTCGTCGCGCAGGAAGGGCAGGACCTGTTCCAGGGTCGGGCCGACGGCGTTCGGCTTGGTCTTCGCGTCGTCGCCGCCGCCGGTTTCGGTCGCGCCGGTGGTGGTGGCGGCGGATGCGGTGGTGGCGTCGGTTTCGTTGTTCTCGGCGGTTTTTTCCTCCGCCTCGCGTTTCACCGTTTCCTCGATGATCCTGCGGATCTTGTCCTCGATCTTCCGGCGCTCGTCGGGCGGCAGGGCGGCCAATTGTTCCTCGGTGAGGCCCAGGTTCCCCAGGATTTCGGCGCGCATCCGTTCCATCGGGGTCATGTCCATGAATTCGAGGAAGGTTTCCTTCGCGCTCGGCTCGGTGGCGGCGCTTTCGGTTTCCTGGCCGATGCTCTGCGCCATCACGGCGGACGCCGAGGAAGAGCCCAGGCTGCCCAGGATGGCGCTGCGGTGGCTGTCGCCGTCGGACGCGGCGGCGGTCGAGCCCTGCATCGCGGCACGCAATTGTTCTTGCCAGGCGGTGGCGTCCGCCGCGGTCGCCGAGGAGAGGGCGGCCAGCCCGGAGAAGATGCCGGATGCCTGGGTTTCCCGAATCGTCGTCATTTATCGATCTCCCTTCGCCGGAGAATCCGGCGCTTCCCCCTAAGCAAGTTCCGTGCCCGCGCAGGCGCGGCGCAACGCGTTGATTTCGTTGACCATGATTTTGAGGCGCCGGGCAGAATCGGCCGCGTGCGACAAATCCCCCGGCGGTTTTTGCCGGGTGAGGGGATTCGAAAGGAAGGGAGAAAATGGTGCCGCCGGAGTGAATTGAACACTCGACCCCACCCTTACCAAGGGTGTGCTCTACCCCTGAGCTACGGCGGCACGATCGGGGCATCCACCGCTTGCGCGGCGTGAGGCGGCTTTGATACACAAGGCGGGGGCGTCTGGCAAGCCCCTTGCGCAAAAAATCGTGCCGGAAATCGTTTTGCCGCGGAAATCGCGGAATGGGGGGAATCGTGCGCAAGACCGAGCATGACAAGGACGCGGCGGAAGCCCTACGCCGCAATCTTCTGCTGCGCCGCGAACAGGCGCGGGCGCGGCGGGATGCGGGCTTGCCGACCCCGGCCCAAGTCGCTAAGACTGTCGCAGACGGAGCCGCAAGGGAGCAGCCGAACATGGGCGTGATGCCGGATCACTGGATACGCAAGATGGCGCAGGAGAACGGGATGATCTCGCCGTTCGAGGACCGCCTGCACCGCGAGGGCGTGGTCTCCTATGGCCTGTCGTCGTATGGCTACGACGCGCGCTGTTCGACCGAGTTCAAGATCTTCACCAACATCGATTCCGCGGTGGTGGATCCCAAGGCGTTCTCCGAGAAAAGCTTCGTCGACCGTTCCAGCGACGTCTGCGTCATCCCGCCGAACAGCTTCGCCCTGGCCCGCACCGTCGAATACTTCAAGATTCCCGACGACGTGCTGGTGATCTGCCTGGGCAAGTCCACCTATGCCCGCTGCGGCATCATCGTCAACGTCACGCCGCTGGAACCGGGTTGGGAAGGCCACGTGACGCTGGAGTTCTCGAACACCACGCCGTTGCCCGCCCGCATCTATGCCAACGAGGGGGTGGCGCAGTTCATCTTCCTCAAGGGCGATTCCCCGTGCGAGGTGACCTACCGTTCCCGCTCCGGCAAGTACATGAGCCAGACCGGCGTCACCCTGCCGCGCCTGTAAGTAAAGATCGTAAGGATGTAAGCGCGGCCCGCGCCGCGCCGGAAAGAACGCATGGACAGCATTCGTATTCGCGGCGGGCGGCCGCTTAAGGGAACCATCCCGATCAGCGGCGCGAAGAACGCGGCGCTGCCGCTGATGACCGCCAGCCTGCTTACCGACGGCACCCTCACCCTGGCCAACCTGCCGCACTTGGTGGACATCACCACCATGGCCAACCTGCTGATGTCGCACGGCGTCGCCCTGCACATGAACGGCGGCGGCAAGGGCGGCCGGGTTCTGGAACTGCGCGCCCGGGAAATCACCAACACCACCGCGCATTACGACCTGGTGCGCAAGATGCGCGCCTCGATCCTGGTGCTGGGGCCGATTCTCGCGCGCGAGGGACAGGCGCGGGTGTCGCTGCCCGGCGGCTGCGCCATCGGCGCGCGGCCGGTGGACCTGCACCTGAAGGCGCTGGAGCAGATGGGGGCGACCATCGCCATCGACGGCGGCTATGTCGAGGCGCGGGTGGACGGACGGCTGAAGGGGGCGCATCTGGTGTTCCCGCAGGTCACCGTCACCGGCACCGAGAACATCCTGATGGCGGCGACCCTGGCCGACGGCGAAACCATCATCGACAACGCGGCGCGCGAGCCCGAGGTCACCGACCTGGCCAACTGCCTGCTGGCGATGGGGGCGGAGATCGAGGGCGTCGGCACGCCGCGCCTGGTGGTGCGGGGCAAGGAATCGCTGCACGGCGCGTCGCACTCGGTGCTGCCCGACCGCATCGAGGCCGGGTCCTATGCGGTGGCGGCGGCGATCACCCGCGGCCGTCTGCTGCTGCAACACGCCGACGCTTCGCAGATGTCGGCGCTGACCAAGGTGCTGGCGGCGGCGGGGGCGGAAATCACGGTGCGCGACGACGGCCTGCTGGTGGACGCCGAAAACCGCGAAATCCGGGGCGTCGACGTGATGACCGAGCCGCATCCCGGCTTCCCCACCGACATGCAGGCGCAGGTGATGGCCTTGTTCGCCACCGCCCGGGGCGCGGCGATGGTCACCGAAACCATCTTCGAAAACCGCTTCATGCACGTGCCGGAGTTGAAACGCATGGGGGCGGACATCAACATTCATAACGGGTCGGCGATCGTGCGCGGCGTGGCGCGGCTGTCCGGCGCGCCGGTGATGGCGACCGACCTGCGCGCGTCGATGTCGCTGGTCCTGGCCGGGCTGGCGGCGGAAGGCGAAACCGTGGTCAACCGCGTCTACCACCTGGATCGCGGCTACGAACGCCTGGAACAGAAGCTGGCGGCCTGCGGCGCCGCGATCGAACGCCTGCGCGACTGAGGACAAAGGAAGATGGCACCGACCGACCGTATCATCCTGGCCCTGCCCAAGGGGCGCATCCTCGACGAGGCGATGCCCCTGGTGCGCGCCGCCGGTATCGAGCCCGAACCCGACTTCGACGACCCGAAGTCGCGCAAGCTGCGGTTTTCCACCAACCTGCCGCATCTCGACATCATCCGGGTGCGCAGCTTCGACGTCGCCACCTTCGTCGCCTTCGGCGCCGCGCACTTCGGCATCTGCGGCAACGACGTCCTGATGGAATTCGACTATCCCGACATCTATGCGCCGCTCGACCTCGGCATCGGCCGTTGCCATCTGTCGGTGGCGGCGCCGCAGGACACCCTGGCCGAGGACCATCCCTCGCGCTGGAGCCACATCCGGGTGGCCACCAAGTATCCGGCGCTGACCCATCAGCATTTCGCCGCGCGCGGCGTGCAGGCGGAATGCGTGAAGCTGAACGGCGCGATGGAACTGGCGCCCCGGCTGGGGCTTTGCCGCCGCATCGTCGATCTGGTTTCCTCTGGCGCGACGCTTAAGGCCAACGGTCTGGTCGAGGTGGAGCGCATCTGCGAGGTGACCTCGCGCCTGGTCTTCCACCGGCCGACCTTCAAGACCCGGTCGGCGGAAATGCAGGGCTGGCTCAACAAATTCCGGGAGGCCACAGATGCCGCAACGGCTTGACGCATCCGCCGCCGATTTCGCCGACGCCTTCGCCCGCCTGCTGGCGGGCAAGCGGGAAACCGCCGCCGACGTGCAGGACGTCGTCGCGGAGATCATCGCCGAGGTGCGGGAAAAGGGCGACGCCGCCCTGATCCGCCTGACCGCGAAGTTCGACCGCCTGGAACTCGACCCCGGCCATCTGCGGGTGTCGGCGGGCGAAATCAACGCCGCCGAGGCCTCTTGCGATCCCGATGTCCTGGCGGCGCTGGACGTCGCGGCGACGCGCATCCGCGCCTTCCATGCGCGGCAGGTGCCGAAGGACGACTTCTTCACCGACGCGACCGGGGTGCGCCTGGGTCTGCGCTGGACGCCGGTGGACGCGGTGGGGCTGTACGTGCCGGGCGGCACCGCCTCGTACCCGTCGTCGGTGCTGATGAACGCCATCCCCGCCAAGGTGGCGGGGGTGAAGCGCCTGGTGATGACCGTGCCCACCCCGGATGGCGTGCTCAATCCGCTGGTCCTGGCCGCGGCGAAGCGGGCGGGGGTGGACGAAGTCTACCGCGTCGGCGGCGCCCAGGCGGTGGCGGCCCTGGCCTATGGCACCGCGACCATCGCCCCGGTGGACAAGATCGTCGGCCCCGGCAACGCCTTCGTCGCGGCGGCGAAGCGCCAGGTGTTCGGCACCGTGGGCATCGACATGATCGCCGGTCCGTCGGAGATTCTGGTGGTCGCCGACGCCGACAACGATCCCGACTGGATCGCCGTCGACCTGCTGTCGCAGGCGGAACACGACGCGGCGGCGCAGGCGATTCTGATCACCGACGACGCGGCCTTCGCCGACGCGGTGGAGAAAGCTCTCGACCGCCGTCTCGCCGCCCTGCCGCGCGCCAACATCGCTTCCGCCAGCTGGCGCGACCACGGCGCGGTGATCGTGGTCAAGGCGCTGGCCGACGCGGTGCCGCTGGTCAACCGCGTCGCCCCCGAGCATCTGGAACTGGCGGTGGCCGATCCCGACGGTCTGGCGGCGATGGTGCGCCACGCCGGGGCGATCTTCCTGGGGCGGATGACGCCCGAGGCCCTGGGCGACTATGTCGGCGGCCCCAACCACGTCTTGCCGACGGCGCGCAGCGCGCGCTTCTCCAGCGGGCTGGGGGTTCTCGACTTCTTCAAGCGGAGCACCCTTCTCGGGGCCAGCGCGGCGGGCATCGCGGCGATCGGTCCCTCGGCGGTGACCCTGGCGGAGACCGAGGGCCTGGGGGCGCACGCGCTGTCGGTGGCGTTGCGCCTGCCCAAGGCGTAGGCCCGTTCCGGGCGGGGAGGGCGGATGGATCGGCCGCACAGCATCGCCGAGGTCACCTTGGACGAGAAGACCCTGGTCTTCCCCCGTCCCGAGGTCGAGCACGAGCGCGCCGCCGCCATCTTCGACCTGTTGGAGGAAAACACCTTCCGTCCCCTCGACTGGCCGGACGAGGGGCCTTACGCCGTGCACCTGGGCCTGGCCGACAGCCGCCTGACCCTCGACGTGCGCCACGTCGGCACGCCGCGCGAAACCCCCGAGGTCCTGCGCCTGGCGCTGCCGTTGAAGTCCTTCCGCTCCATCGTCCGCGACTATTTCCTGGTCTGCGAAAGCTATTTCAACGCGATCAAGATCTCGTCGCCGTCGCAGATCGAGGCGATCGACATGGGCCGCCGCGGCCTGCACAACGAAGGATCGGACCTGATGCGCGAGCGTCTGGCGGAAAAGGTGGAAATCGACCAGCAGACGGCGCGCCGGTTGTTCACCCTGCTGTGCGTCCTGCACCTGAGGGGATGAACATGGGGAAGCTGCCCTCCGCCGTTCTGTTCGCCTGCTCCGCCAACGCGGTGCGTTCGCCGATGGCGGCGGCGCTGTTCCGCCGAAGCTTCGGCGGGCGCGCCTATGTCGATTCGGTGGGGGTGCGGACGGAGGCCGCCGACCCCTTCGTCGGCGCGGTGCTGGCCGAGCTGGGCATCGGCGGGTTCGACGGCCACCAGCCGAAAAGCTTCGAGGACCTGCACGACGGCAATTTCGAGGTGATCGTCGCTCTCTCCCGCGAGGCGCACGACCGCGCCCTGGAATTCACCCGCACCAACGCCTGCGAGGTGCTGTTCTGGCCGGCGGAGGACCCCGCCGAGGTCGAGGGCAGCCGCGAAACCCGGCTCGACGCCTATCGCCGTCTGCGCGACGATCTGGCCACCCGCATCGCGCGGGAGTGGCCGGATGACGCCTTCGCGCGCCCCGAGCCCGGCATCCCCGAGGAGACCGCCGCCAGCCTGACCGGCGACCGCCGGACGCGCGGCATGAAGATCCGCCGTTGCGGCCGCGATCTGTGGAGCCGGGTGCGGGTGACCCTGCGCCGATTGCGCCACTGACCGCGTTTTCACCGATACTTCTTGATTTTCCGGGGTATCCAGAGCAGTAAGGGAGGCGTCCGAACCGGACGAACCCGCCCCCGTGGCGCGTGATGAGGGACTATGGCGAAAGAAGACCTAATCGAATTTTCCGGCACCGTGGTCGAATTGTTGCCCAATGCGATGTTTCGCGTGAAGCTCGACAACGAACATGAAATCCTGGCCCATACCTCGGGCAAGATGCGCAAAAACCGCATCCGCGTGCTGGCGGGTGACCGGGTGCAGGTCGAAATGACTCCCTACGACCTGACCAAGGGGCGCATTACCTTCCGCTTCAAGTAAGCCCGTGACGGACGACGGAATGTCCGCTGGCAAGCCGCCCCTGATCCTGGCTTCCGCCTCGCCGCGCCGCCAAGACCTTTTGGCGCAGATCGGTATCGTGCCGGACCGCATCGTCCCTCCCGAGATCGACGAGACCCCGCGCCCGCGCGAGCTGGCGCCTGCGCTGGCGGTGCGTCTGGCCGAGGAAAAGGCGCGCGCGGTGGCGGCGGGGAACCCCGGCGCGGCGGTGTTGGCCGCCGATACCGTGGTTGCCTGCGGTCGGCGCATCCTGCCCAAGGCGGAGGACGAGGCCACCGCCCGCCGCTGTCTGGATCTGCTTTCCGGCCGCCGTCACCGCGTGGTCGGCGGCATCTGCGTGATCGCGCCGGACGGCACGGCGCGGCTGCGCCGCGTCGTCACCGCGGTGACCTTCAAGCGCTTGTCCGACGCGGAAATCCGCCTCTATCTCGCCTCCGGCGAATGGCACGGCAAGGCGGGCGGCTATGCCGTCCAGGGCCTGGCCGGGCGCTTCGTCGCCGCGATCAACGGTTCCTACGGCAACGTGGTGGGCCTCAGCCTGCCCGAGGCGGCGCATCTGCTGGCTGCGGCGGGCATCCGCCATCCCAAGGAAGGTTGAGCGTGCCCGGCGGCATGACCGTCGCGGCGACCCGCCACCCCGGCGAGACCCGCGCCCTGCTCTCCGCCGCCGACGGCGGCGCGGTGGAGGTGCGCCTGTTCCGGGGCTCCCCCGAGACCGCCGAGGGCGCGGTCTGGCGCGGCCGGGTGATCGGCACCCTGCCCGCGGCGCGGGCGGTGCTGGTGGACATTGGCGGGCCGCTGCCTGCCCTGCTGCCGCGCGCCGAGTGGCCGGGCCGCGACGAGGCCCTGACCGAGGGGCGGACGGTGCTGGCGATGATCGACCGTCCGGCGCGGGCGGAAAAGGGGCCGCGCCTGACCGGGCGAATCCGCCTGTCCACGCCGCGATTGATCTTTTCGCCGTTCCGTTCCGGAATTTCCGCCTCGCGCCGTCTGGCGGCGGCGGATGCGAAGCGCCTGTCCGCCTGGGCGGCGGCGGGGGCGATCCCCGGCGAGGGCTGGGTGGTGCGCGGCGCGGCGACCGGCTTCGCCGAGACGGCGCTGATTCGCGACCGCGACCTGCTGCGCCGCCGCTGGAACGAGATTTCCGCCGCCGCCGAGGGGGCGCCCGCCTGCCTCTCGCCGGCGCCCGACCCCTTTGCCGAGTGGCTGGCCGAACTGGCCGCCGAGGTTGCCTCGGTGGCGGTCTCCGGCGGCGCCCTCAGTCAGGCGGCGCGCGGCATCCTGGTGGAGCGCGCGCCGGTGCTGGCCTCGCTTTCCGATTGCTTCGCCGAGGCGGGGGGCGAAGACGCCCTGGCCGCCGCCGCCGCGCCGCTGGTCGCCCTGCCGGGCGGCGGACGGCTGATCCTGGAACCCACCCGCGCCTTCCTTGCCGCCGACGTCGACACCGGCGGCGACGCCTCCGCCGACGCGGCGATCCGGACCAACGACCAGGCGGTGGACGCCCTGATGCGCGAGCTTCGCCTGCGCAACGTCGGCGGTCAGATCGTGGTGGACCCGGTGCCGGAATCCCGGCGCGGCCCCACCGACGCGCAACGGAAACGCCTGTTGGAACGCGCCCGCCGCGCCGCCGATCCGCGGACCGAATATCTTGGCTGGAGCGGCCTCGGCCACCTGGAGCTGATCCGTTCCCGCCGCGGCCTCTCCCTGCAGGAAGTCCTTTGCGGCGACACCCTGGGCGAGGGCGACGCCGCCGCCGCGACCGAGGCCCTGGCCGCGCTGCGCGGAGCCCTGGCCGCGGCGCGGACGGGCGAAACCCATGGCTTCGGCCTTTCCGCCGCCGCCCTCGGCTGGCTGGAAGGCCCGGGGCGCGCGGCGTTGGCCGAGGCCGAGACGATGGCCGGAATCCGCCTGTCCGGGCGTTTCCATCTGGAAAAGGGAACCACGCGATGACCGACGTCCCGGCGGGCTGGAAGGCCCGCCCGTGTCCGATCTGCGGCAAACCCGCGGCCTATGCCGAGCGGCCCTTCTGCTCGCAACGCTGCCGCTTGCTCGACCTCGGCCGCTGGGTCGACGGCAGCTATGCCGTCCCGGTGGTGGAGGACGACGATGACGACGCCTGGGAAACCATCCACGACGGCGGGACGGACGAATAGACGGCGCTGCCGCCCCCGCGCCCCCGCAAGGGACCGCCGGTCCCTTGATCCCGGATACGAAAAAAACCGCCCAATGGGCGGTCTTTTTTCAGGAAGGGAATGGTGCCCAGGGGCGGATTTGAACCACCGACACACGGATTTTCAGTCCGTTGCTCTACCAACTGAGCTACCTGGGCACACACGTTGCCGCCGAACCCGGCGACCGTGGAGGCGACTGTATAAGAAAGTTTATCGCCGCTGTCCAGCGGGCAATGCATCGGCCGCGCACTTTTTTGCCGGGCGGCGCGGCCGGTCCGTCGCAAGCCCCGGCGGCGATGGCCGCCGCCGGGGCCGCGGCGTGGGTTTTTCCCTAGGCCAGCACCAGCCGCACGTCGGCCACCCAGGCGCGGTCGGCGTTGACCAGCACCGGGTTGAACTCGGCCTCGGCGATTTCCGGGAAGTCGGTGGCCAGCGCCGACATCGCCAGCAGCAGGTCCTCGATCGCGGTCAGGTTGACCCCGGCTTCGCCGCGGGTGCCCGCCAGCAGAGGATAGGTCTTGATGCTGCGGATCATTTCCGCCGCTTCCTCGCGCGACAGCGGCGCCAGGCGGAAGGCGATGTCCTTCAGGACCTCGACGTAGATGCCGCCCAGCCCGAACATCAGAAGCGGCCCGAAGCGGTCGTCGCGCTTGAAGCCGACGATCAGTTCCTTGCACCCCTTCGGCACCATTTCCTGCACCAGGCAGCCGGCGATTTCCGCCTCCGGGCGCAGTTTCTTCGCCCGCGTGGTGATCTCGGTGAAGGCGGCGTCGGCGGTTTCGCCGGTGACGTTGACCAGAACCCCGCCGACGTCGGATTTGTGCGAAATCTGCGGCGAGGCGATCTTCACCGCCACCGGGCCGCCGATGGCGCGGGCGGCCTTGGCCGCGTCGCGGGCGGTTTGCGCCAGCACCGCGCGCGGCACCGGCAGGCCATAGGCGGAGAGGATCTCTTGCGCCTGGAATTCGACGACCTCGGTCGCCTTCCTCGCCCGCGCCGCCGCGATCACCTTGGCGGCGGCGTCCTTGTCGCGGCGGATTTCCGGAATTTCCCGTTGCGGCGTTTCGCGCCACAGGCGGTAAAGGTGCATGGTCTCGATGCAGGCGATCAGGGGCTCGGGATAGGTCGAGCAGGGAATCCCGGCGGTGTGCAGCATGCGTTCGCCGGTACGGATGCGGGTGCCGCCCATGAAGCTGGCGAAGATCGGCTTGTCGGTGATCTTGGCGACGTCGATGATCGCCTGCGCGGTTTCGGCGATTTCCGCCGACGAGGTCGGCGACAGCAGCACCATCAGCGCATGTACCGCCGGATCGGTGACCACGATTTCCAGGGTCTTGCGATAGCGTTCGGCGGGGGCGTCGCCGACGATGTCGATGGGGTTGGCCAGCGAGGCATAGGGCGGCAGGAATTCCTTCAGCTTGGCGACGGTGGCGTCGCCCAGGTGGGCCAGCTTCAGGGACGAGTTCTCGGCGGCGTCGGCGGCCATCGCCCCCGGCCCACCGGAGTTGGTGACGATGGCCAGGCCCGGCCCCTTGGGCAGCGGCTGCGAGGAGAACGCCTGCGCCAGGTCGAACAGCGACACCATGTCGGTGGCGCGGATGACGCCGGTCTTGCGGAAGGCGGCGTCATAGGCGGCGTCGTTGCCGGCGATCGCCCCGGTGTGCGACGAAGTCGCCTTCGCCCCCGCCGCGGTGGTGCCGGACTTGATCAGGATGACCGGTTTCTCGCGGGTGACGCGGGCGGCGTTGGCAAGGAAGCGTTCGCCGTCCTCGACGTTTTCGATATAGCCCAGGATCACCTTGGTGGCGGCGTCGGTGCGCAGATAGTCCAGGATGTCCGCCTCGTTGATCACCGCCTTGTTGCCCAGGGAAACGAAGCGCGAGAACCCCAGGTTCTCGCCCAGCGCCCAGTCGAGGATGGCGGTGCACAGCGCCCCGGATTGCGAAAAGAAGGCGATTTTGCCTTCCTTGGGGTAGCCCGCGGCGAACGAGGCGTTGACCCGCCCCTTGGTGCTGATCAGCCCCAGACAGTTGGGGCCGACCATGGCGATGTGGTTCTGGGTGGCGATCTCGGCCAGGCGCCGTTCCAGTTCCGCGCCTTCCCCGCCCATTTCCTTGAACCCGGCGGTGATCACGATGGCCGCGCGGATCTTGCGCGCCGCCAGGGCCTCCATCGCCGGAATCACCGCCGCCACCGGCAGGGTGATCACCGCCAGGTCGAGCCCTTCGGGCAGTTCGCCGATCGACTTGGTCACCGGCAGGCCCAGAATGGTGCCGCCCGACGGGTTGACCGGCAGGATGGTCCCCGCGAACTTCGCCTCCTGCATGTTGGCGACCACCGCGTAACCGATCTTGCCGGGAGAGGACGACGCGCCGATCACGGCGACGGTCTTGGGGGAGAACAAGGCGGGGATGTTTTTCTGGAACGGCATAGGGGGACCTCGCTGCGGGAAATGGCGGCGAACGGCAGGGGCGGTCGGCGGAAGGAAAAAGGATCGGCCGTCAAAGGAACGTCGCGGAAGGAATTGCACAAGAACGACTTTGATGATGGGAACGCGCGGGCCTACCTCCAAGGGTAGGGGGACGATTTTTTTCATACCCGCGTCGGCAGTCCTTGCCATGTCCGATTCCGTGCGGATTTTTCCGTTTTTTCGGTGGGGAACCGCCCGGCGGTCGGCCGCTTCGGGGCGCGGAAACCCGGGACTTTCCCGGATTTGGCGGGGGATATAAACACACAACTATTTTGTACTTAAAAATCGATTGACATTTTCATTGGGTGGTTTTAGGACTCGCAATCGCGCCGATTTGAGCGATCAGCTTGCGGGCGCGGTACAAATGCCGCTAAAGCGTCGGGTTCTCGACCGCCCGGCTTTGCGCCGCGGCGGTTTTTTCGTTTCGGGATGGTTTTCTGATGATACGTCTGGAAGGTCTGGAGAAGGTTTACCCCGCGGCGCGCGGTCAGGCGGCACACCTGGCCCTGAAGGGGATCGACCTGACCATCGGCCGGGGCGAGATCTTCGGCATCATCGGGCGATCCGGCGCGGGCAAAAGCACCCTGATCCGCACCATCAACCGGCTGGAGAAGGTGACCGGCGGCCGCGTCCTGGTCGACGGGGTGGACATCGCCGGGCTGTCCAACGCCGAACTCACCGCCTTCCGCCGCCGCGTCGGCATGGTCTTCCAGCATTTCAACCTGCTGTCCTCGCGCACCGTGTTCGGCAACGTCGCCCTGCCGCTGGAACTGGCGAAGACGCCGAAGGCGGAGATCGCCGCCCGCGTCGCGCCGATGCTGGAGCTGGTCGGCCTGTCCGACAAGCGCGACCGTTATCCGGCGGAACTGTCGGGCGGGCAGAAGCAGCGGGTCGGCATCGCGCGCGCCCTGGTCGCCGAGCCGATGGTGCTGCTCTGCGACGAGGTGACCTCGGCCCTCGACCCGGAGACGACGCAGCAGATTCTCGACCTTCTGCGCGACATCAACCGCCGTCTCGACCTGACCATGGTGGTGATCACCCACGAGATGAGCGTGGTGCGCGACCTTTGCGACAAGGTGGCGGTGATCGACGACGGCGGCATCGTCGAGCAGGGCAACGTCTTCGACGTCTTCGTCCGCCCCGAGCATCCCACCACCCAGGCGCTGATCGCGGGCGAGATCGAGGCGGCGCTGCCGAAATCCCTGCATCGCATCATTCACGGCGCGCCGCAGAAGGATGGCGAGAACCCGGTGGTGAAGGTGGTCTTCACCGGACCCAATGCCTACGAGCCGATCATCAGCCAACTGTCGCGGGTGGCGGGGATCGACTTCAACATCCTGGCGGGGCAGGTGGACTATATCCAGAACCGCCCCTTCGGCATCCTCTTCGTCGAGGCCAAGGGCGGCCTTGCCGAGGCGGAGCGCGCCATCGCCTTCATTCAGTCCCGCAACCTGAGCGCGGAGATCATCGGTTATGTTGACCCAGACACTGTCCCTGCTGGCTAATGCGGCCTGGGAGACCACCTACATGGTGCTGGTCTCGCTGTCGATCGGCACTGCCCTCGGCGGGCCGCTGGGGGTGATGCTGGCCACCTCGGGGCGCGGCGAGCTGTTCCAGATGGCGGCGTTCAACCGCGTCGTCGGCGCCCTGGTCAACGCCACCCGGTCGATCCCCTTCATCATCCTGGCGGTGGCGATCATTCCCTTCACCCGCTTGGTCGCCGGCACCTCGATCGGCACCGGCGCGGCGATCGTGCCCCTGACCGTGGCGGCCACTCCGTTCATCGCCCGCATCATCGAGGGCGCGGTGCGCGGCGTCGATGCCGGGCTGATCGAGGCGGCGCAGGCGATGGGGGCGAAGCCGTTGCAGATCGTCTTCAAGGTGCTGCTGCCCGAGGCGCTGCCCTCCATCGTTCTCGGCCTGACCCTGACCACCGTGCTTTTGATCGGCTATTCGGCGATGGTCGGCGCGGTGGGCGGCGGCGGCCTGGGCGACCTTGGCATCCGTTACGGTTATCAGCGTTTCCGTCCCGACGTGATGGCCGCCGTGGTGGTGACCCTGATCGTCGTCGTGCAACTGATTCAAACGGCGGGCGACCGCCTGGCGCGGCGCCTCAACAAGCGCCTGCGCTGACATCCGAGAAAGGAGCCTTCCGATGTCCCTTACCCGTTTCCTGCGCGGCGGCGTCGCCGCCGTTCTGGGCCTTCTGGCGGTTTCCGCCGTGGCCGAGGCGAAGACCTATAAGGTCGGCGTCACCCAGGGCCCGCACGAGCAGGTCGCCGAGTTCGTCAAGGCCGAGCTGGCGAAGACCGGCGTCTCGATCGAGGTGGTCGGCTTTTCCGACTACGTGCTGCCCAACCAGGCGCTTAACGACGGCGACCTCGACCTCAATTCCTTCCAGCACCAGCCGTATCTCGACAACCAGGTGAAGGACCGCGGCTACAAGCTGGTGACGGTGGGCAAAAGCATCATCCTGCCGATGGGCATCTACTCGGACAAGGTGAAGAAGCTGTCCGACCTGAAGAAGGGCGACAGCGTCGGCCTGCCCAACGATCCCACCAACGGCGGCCGCGCGCTTCTGCTGATGCAGCATGCCGGGCTGATCAAGCTGGCCAAGGACGCGGGCCTGCGCGCCAGCGTCGCCGACATCGTCGAGAACCCGAAGGGCCTGAAGTTCGTCGAACTGGACGCGGCGCAGCTGCCGCGCGCCATTCCCGACCTGGCCGCTGCGGCGGTGAACACCAACTACGCCATTCAGGCCGGTCTGGTGCCGACCCGCGACGGCCTGCTCGTCGAGGGACCGGAAAGCCCCTATGCCTGCGTCATCGTGGTCAAGGACGGCAACCAGAACGCCCCCTGGGTGAAGGCCTTCGTCGACGCCTACCATACCCAGGCGACCCGCAAGTTCATCCTCGACACCTTCAAGGGCAGCATCGTTCCGGCGTTCTAAGCCGGACGGAAAAGGGAGAAGATTCATGAATCGCCGCGCCTTTGCCGTTCTGTCCGGGCTGCTTTTGGCCGCGCTGCCGGGGCTTGCCCCCGCCGCCGCCGCCAAGACCTATAAGGTCGGGGTGACCCCGGGCACCCACGAACAGGTGATGGAGTTCGTCAAGCCGCTTCTTTCCGCGGCGGGCGTCGACATCAAGATCGTTTCGTTCTCCGACTACGTGCTGCCCAATCAGGCGGTGGACGACGGCGACCTCGACCTCAACTCCTTCCAGCACAAGCCCTACCTCGACAACCAGGTGCGGGACCGCGGCTACAAGCTGGTCTCGGTCGGTACCAACTTCATCGAGCCGATGGGCATCTATTCGCGCAAGGTGAAGTCGCTGGCCGAGCTTAAGGCGGGCGACAGCGTGGCGATCCCCAACGATCCCACCAACGGCGGGCGCGCGCTGCTTCTGCTGCAAAAGCAGGGGCTGATCAAGCTGACCAAGGGCGCGGACCTTTCCGCCGGGGTGGTGGACATCGCCGAGAACCCGAGGAAACTGAAGTTCGTCGAGCTGGACGCGGCGCAGTTGCCGCGTTCGCTGCCCGACGTCTCGGTGGCGGCGATCAACACCAACTACGCGCTCGAGGCGGGGCTGGTGCCGACCCGCGACGCCATCGTCATCGAGGCCGCCGACAGCCCCTACGCCAACATCTTCGTGGTGCGGGCCAAGGATAAGGACGCGCCCTGGGTGAAGAAGCTGATTTCGGTCTATCAGACCGCGCCGGTGCGCGACTTCATTCTGACCACCTTCAAGGGGGCGGTGGTTCCGGCGTTCTGACGCCGCGCGGGAACACGGATCAAGGGGGCTTCGGCCCCCTTTTTTCTTGTCTCCGGCGTCGTTGTTTCCGCCGATGGTGCCCCCATATCAAACTTAGCGTTGAAGATGGGCGGCGAATTTCCCGTGAATAACGCGTTTCTACGGAGGCGCGAAGGGAAAGGAGTCCCTCGTTTCGGCGCCTGCGGAATGAGGGGCCGCGCCGATGAGGACCTTGCCACGTGTCTGGTTGATAATCCTGGTTTTGATCCTGACGGCGCTGGGGGCCGGCGGGTGGCGCTATCTGCGCGCGCAGGAAACCCTGCGCCGGGGCGAGGCGGAGGCGGCGCTCAACGCCGTCGCGGTTCTCAAGATCAACGACATTTCCGGCTGGATGCACACCCGCAAGGCGGATGCGCGGATGCTGGTGATCAACCCCACCCTCAATCGGGTGATGCGCATCTGGGTGAAAAGCGGCGGCCGGGGCGACGGCTGGAGCGCCGGTCTTATGGAGACCGCGCGGGCGCGCCTGGCGATGCTGCAAGAGGCCTATGGCTATTCCGACATTCGCCTGGTGAACGGCGAGAACCGCCTGATCGTCGGCCTGAGCCATGAGGACGTTGCCTCCGAGGACACGTTTTCCGTCGAGGTCCTGAACCGTGCCCGGCGGAACGGCCGGGCCGAGCTCGGCGACATCCACGCCAACGAGGACGGTACGCCGATCCTCGACGTGGCGATGCCGCTGTTCGCCGACGACCTGGATGCCGATCTGCGGCAGTCCGGGGTGACCCTGTTGATGGAGATCGACGCCGAGCAATACCTGTTCCCGATGCTGCGCAGTTGGCCCGCTCCCAGCCGTACGGCGGAGACCCTGCTGGTGCGCCGCCTGGGCGAGGAGGTGCAGTTCGTCTCGCCGTTGCGGCACCGTCAGAGCGCGGCCTTGCGCTTCACCCTGCCCCTGGCCTCGCCCAGCCTGCCCGCGGCGTTGGCCTTGCGCGGCCAGGAAGGCGTGGTCGAGGGGGCGGATTATCGCGGCGTCCGCGTCCTGGCGGTGGGCCGCCGGGTCGCCGACACCGGCTGGGTGATGATTTCGAAGATCGACGAGGACGAGGCCCTGGCGACGCAGCACCGCGAAACCCTGATGGGCTTGTGGGTGCTGCTGGCGGCGGGCGCGGCGGTGGCGGCGGTGACCCTGCTGGTGTGGACCGAGGCCGCCACCCTGCAACGGGAAAAGGTGGTGCGGGCGCGCGCCGATTCCCTGGAAAAGGAGGCCAAGCTCGCCTCCATCTTCCACGCCGCGCCGGTCGGCATCGGCATCGTGCGTTCCCGCCATCTGATCGAGGCCAACGGCGCCTTCGGCGATCTGATCGGTTTGTCTCGGAACGAGCTTCTGGGCATTTCGACCCGCCGTTTCTATGCGTCCGCCGCCGAATACGTGCGCGTCGGCGAAAAGGCCCTGGCGCAGATGCAGAAGAACGGCCGCGCCAGCGTCGAGGCGATCTGGAAGCGCAAGGACGGCGGCATCATCGACGTCATCCTCAACGCCGCGCCGGTCGACCCCACCGACCCCAAGGGCGACGTCAGCTTCACCGTCACCGACATCACCCAGATCCGGCGTCAGGAAAAACAGTTGCAGCACCGCAGGTTCGAACTGGAGCGCAGCAACAAGGAACTGTCCACCTTCGCCTACGTCGCCTCGCACGATCTGCGCTCGCCCCTGCGCGGCATCAGCCAACTGGCCGAATGGATCGTCGAGGACATGCCCGAGGCGCCGAACGCGGAAATCGCCAACCACCTGCGTCTGATGAAAAGCCGCATCGCGCGCATGGAAAATCTGCTCGACGACCTTTTGGCCTATTCGCGGGTCGGGCGGATCGAAGGCGACATGGCCGAGATCTCGGTCGCCGACATCTGCCGCGAGGCCTTCGACATGGCGACGCCGCCCGCCGGGTTCTCTCTCGACCTGAGTGGCGACTTCCCGCGCTTCGTCACCCTGGTCACGCCGTTGACCCAGGTGCTGCGCAACCTGATCGGCAACGCGGTCAAGCATCATGGCGGCGAAACCGGCACCGTCGCCGTTTCCTCGCGGGTCGGGGACGGCGGTTTCGTCATCGCCGTCGCCGACGACGGCCCCGGCATTCCGCCGGACTTTCACGAGCGGGTGTTCGGCCTGTTCCAGACCCTGAAACCGCGCGACGCGGTGGAGGGCAGCGGCATGGGCCTCGCCCTGGTGAAGAAGATCGTCGAACTCTACGGCGGAACCGTGTCCCTGGAGTCCGACGGCAAGCGCGGATCGACATTCACATTCACTTGGCCGGACGAGGCCAAATTGAGGGAGATGCTGGATGCCCGCAAAAATGGATGAGGCAATAACCGTGACGCTGCTCCTGGTGGAAGACGACGACATCGACGCAATGGGAGTGGAACGCGCCCTGAAACGGCGGCGCATCGCCAACCCGTTGTTGCGTGCCCGCGACGGCATCGAGGCCTTGGAGATTCTGCGCTCCGGCCAGGTGGAAAAGCCCTATCTGGTCCTGCTCGACCTCAACATGCCGCGCATGGGCGGGCTGGAATTCATCCAGGAGGTGCGCAAGGACCCGAAGCTGAGCGATGCCGTGGTCTTCGTTCTCACCACCTCGAAGTCCGACGAGGACATGACCGCCGCCTATCGGTCGCATGTCGCCGGTTACATCGTCAAAAGCGAGGTCGGCGACTGTTTTTCCAACGTCGTGCAAATGTTGGACGCCTATTGGCAGATCGTCCTGTTGCCCCAGGACTGAGCCAGAGGGAGGCTGTCGTGTTCGGTGCGGTTTTGCAGGGAAATGACGGGATCGACGCCCCCTCGCGGGACGAGACGATGCGTCTGCTTCTGGTCGACGACGACGAAGTCGACCGCATGGCGATCATCCGCGCCCTGCGGCAATGGCATTGTCCGCTTGCCATCGTCGAGGCGGCGACCGCCGACGCGGCGTTGAACACCTTCGCCACCGCTCCCTTCGACGCGGTCCTGCTGGACTATCGTCTGCCCGACATGGACGGGCTCGAAGTGCTGCGCCGGATGAATTCGCGGCGCATGGGATCGACCGCGATCCTGATGCTGACCGGCATGGACGACGACGACCTGGCCACCCAGTGCATCGAGGCCGGGGCCCAGGACTTCCTGCTGAAGCAGGAAATCTCGCCCCGGCGGCTGATGCGGGCGGTGACCCACGCGCGGATGCGCCACCGCATCGAGAACGCGCTGATCGAAAGCCACGAACGGCTGCGCGAACTGGCCGAACAGGACCCCCTGACCGGGCTGGCCAACCGCTATTCCTTCGATCAAAGCCTGCGCGCGGCGATTCCGCGGACCCGCCGCTACAACCTCAATCTGGCGCTGCTGTTGCTCGACCTCGACAATTTCAAGCTGATCAACGACAGCCATGGCCACGACGTCGGCGACCAGCTTCTGCGCATCGTCGCCCACCGTCTGATGGAGGTCACCCGCGACGGCGACATCCTCTGCCGCTTGGGCGGCGACGAATTCGCGGTCCTTGCCTTCCAGATCGGTCACGACGATTCGGTGCACCAGTTGTCGGAACGGCTGCTCGGCGCGGCATCGCGTCCGGTGGAGGTCGGCGGCGCGGTGCTGCCGATGTCGGCCAGCATCGGCATCGCGCTTTGCCCGGACAACACCTCGGACGCCGACGAACTGTTCAAGTGCGCCGACCTGGCGATGTACCGCGCCAAACGCGGCGGCCGCAACCAGGCGCACTATTTTTCCGAGGACCTGCACCGTCAGGTGATGCGCCGCGTGCAGACCGAACGCGACCTGCGCACGGCGCTGTCGCGCGGCGAGTTCGAGGTCTTCTACCAGCCGCAGGTGTCGGCGGCGAACGGCGGGCCGTTCGGCGCCGAGGCGCTGATCCGCTGGCACCATCCCGAACGCGGCCTGCTGGCGCCGGGCGAGTTCCTCGACATCGCCGAGGATACCGGCCTGATCGAGCCGATCGGCGCCTGGGTTCTGGAAACCGCCTGCGCCGACATCGTCTCCGGCCGTCTGGGCGACCTGCCGCGCCGCGTCGCGGTCAACCTGTCGGCCCAGCAGTTGCGTTCGCCGGAACTGCTGGGCAAGGTGCGCACCCTGCGCGACGGCTTGTCGGCCTGCGGCGGGGTTCTGGAACTGGAAATCACCGAAAGCGTCCTCATCGCCGACATCGTGCAGTCCCAGGCCATCCTGGGGGCCATCGCCGAGCTCGGCGTCGGCATCGCCATCGACGATTTCGGTACCGGCTATTCCTCGTTGTCCTATCTCAAGCAGTTGCCGATCGACACCCTGAAGGTGGACAAGTCCTTCCTCGATCAGGTGCCGGAGGGGGAAAAGGACAAGCGTCTTCTTCGCGCGATGATCCAGATGGCGCGCAACATGGGCTTCCGCGTCGTCGTCGAGGGCGTGGAGACCCGCCAGCAGGCGGATGTCTGCCGCGACTACGGCGCGGACGCAATCCAGGGTTACTTCTTCGCACGGCCGGTTTCCCTGCCGGACCTGCCCGGGGCGTTGCGCCACATTCGCGAAATTTGAAGGCCTTCGGGATGCCCCCGAACCTCCTTGGGGTGCATGCGATAATCTGCACATGACGTAATCTGCTCTTCCAGGCGGATGCGATGAGGGATACTCTATTTCTCGACGGCCCCAGTGCCTAGCCGGGTCTAGCTTCTGTCTTTGCTCATGAAACACAAAAGACGGTGGAATGGATCCTGTGTATTGACAGGCGATTGGAGGATATTCTTGAAGAGTCCGAATTTGGCCGCGAACGGGGGGCGTCTTTGCCAATTCAGGAAACCAAGGGAGAGATCATGAAAACCATCGTTCGATCCGTGTTCGTTGTCTTGACGGTACTGTTCGGAGTGGCCATCGCCACGCCGGCCTCCGCCGCCGATTTCGCCTCTCCGGCCGAAGCGAAGGCCCTGCTCGACAAGGCGGTCGCCTATGTCAAGGCGAACGGCGCGCAGAAGGCCGCGGTGACCTTCATGGACCCGAAGGGCGGGTTCATCGATCGTGACCTGTACGTCAGCATGTCCCGCATTTCCGACGGTGTGCGCCTCGCCCATATCAACCCGAAGGCGGTGGGCAAGTCCCTCTACGGTTCGACCGACGTCGACGGCAAGCCCTATGGCGACGAGATGATGCAGATCGCCACCACCAAGGGCAGCGGCATGGTGACCTATCGTTTCCCGAACCCGGTGACCAAGCAGCCGATGGAAAAAATCAGCTACGTCGAACGGGTCAACGACGTGGTCCTCCTGGTCGGCGCCTACAAGCAATAATGCGTGTTCCGGTCTGCCGGCCCGTAAGGGTCGGCAGACCGTCGCCGTGATACAAAATCGATATGGGGGAGGAACGTCATGGCCACGCATTCCGGGAAATTGCCTGCCTTGCCGGTCTCCGGCATCGGGGGGCGAATTTATCTTGGCTTCGCGCCGATCCTGATTTTGCTGCTGGTGGTCGCGGGGGCGGGGATTTCCTCGCTGCGCTCGGTCGGCGGCAACTTGGAAAAAGTCTCTCAGTCCAGCCGTCACATGGGGCAGGTCTATACGCTCGAAGCCCATATCCTGAACTATCAGGCGTTGATGACGGTCTATCTGCAACACGGCAGCCTGTTCGTCCTCGACGAGGTGAACAAGGCGCTGAATGACTCCAAGGCCGGGGCGGAAGTCCTGCGGAGCAGCGAGGACGCGGCGGTCAAGGCCGCGGGAGACGAGGTCGCCAAGCACGTCGCCGTGCTGGCCGGCCTGGTCAACCAGTCCGAGGATTTGTTCGGCAAGTACAACCTGGCCCTCAGCACCGGTTTGAAAAGTTCGTCGCGCGTGCTGCACCAGTCGCTGAACCAGATCGGTCAGAACGCCACGGACCTCAACGACGCGGTGGGCGAGGCGCTTTCCGGTTCGGCGCTGATGGACATCATGACGGCGGAAATCAACGCCGCGAATTTCTTCCTGACCCCGACCAAGTGGGGCCGCACCAACACCGAAAAGGCGCTTGAGACCTTCTCCTCCGCGCTTGGCCTGCTTAAGGCGCAGACCAAGGGGCGCTATGCCGCGCCCATTCAGAAGCTGGAGGAAGCCTCGGTATCCTATGCCAAAAGTTTCGCCACCGCCGCCGACATCGCCCTGGTGCTGAGCGACATTTCGAAGACCAAGGTTCCGGTGGAAATCCGTGCCGCGCAAAAGGCGATGGGCACGACCATCGCCAGCCAGGAAGAGGGGATGAAACGCATCGACGCGGAATCGCGCGACAGCGCGGCGCGTAATCTGCAGGTGATGCTGTGGTCCACCGTGGCGGCGCTGCTGGCCGGCGTGTCGGTCGCCTGGGTGGTCGGCCGCGGTATCGTCGCGCCGGTGAAGCGGGTCACCGAAACCACCACCAGCCTGGCCGAGGGCAATCTCGATATCGAGGTCACCGAAACCGAGCGCAAGGACGAGGTGGGCGCGATGGCCCGGGCGCTCAAGGTGTTCCAGACCAACCTGCTGGATGCCAAGGCGCGCGAGGAAAAGTCCAAGGACGCGCTGGAGGCGGAACGCCGCCACGTGCTTCTCGAACTCGCCGACAGCCTGGAGCGGGAAATCGTCGACGTGGTGCAAGGCGTCGGCCACGCGGCGGGCGGCATGAAGGAAAGCTCCAACACCATGTCCGAGGCGGCGTTGCAAACCTCGGAGCAGGCCAATCTGGTGGCCGGGGCGGCGACCCAGGCGTCGCAGAACGTGCAGAACGTCGCCGCGGCGTCCGAGGAACTCTACAACGCCATCGCCGAGATCGCCCGTCAGGTGGCCCATTCCTCGGAAGTGGCGCGCCAGGCCTCGGTGAAGGCGGGCGAGGTGCAGGCCAAGGTGACCGCCCTCAACGCCACCGCCGAGGAAATCGGCACGGTGGTGGAACTGATCAATGGTATCGCGGCGCAGACCAACCTTCTCGCCCTCAACGCCACCATCGAGGCGGCGCGCGCGGGCGACGCGGGCAAGGGCTTCGCCGTGGTGGCGGGCGAGGTGAAGGACCTGGCTACCCAGACCTCCAAGGCGACCGAGGAAATCGGCGACCGTATCCGCGCCATCCAGCACGAGACGCTGGAAGCCGTGGAATCCATCGCCGGTATTGCCCGGGTGATCGAGGAACTGGACGAGATCTCCGCCACCATTGCCTCCTCGGTCGAGGAACAGGGCGCGGCGACCCAGGAAATCGCCCGCAACGTGCAGGAGGCCTCGAACGGCACCGCCGAGGTGACCAGCGGCATCGAAACCGTCAGCGTCGTCGCCGAACAGACCGGCCGGGTGTCGAAGGACGTGCTGGGCGCCGCCGACGAGGTCGGCTCCCGCGCCGACCAGTTGCGCGGCATCGTCGATCAGTTCCTCAGCCGCATCCGCAACGCCTGAGGAGCGTTCCCCAAACGAAATAAGGGCCTGCGACCGTAGTCGCAGGCCCTTCGTTTTGTCCGCCGTCCGGGATCAGGCCGCCGCCGGACGCTCCACCCACAGGAAACGGGTCTTCAGGCGGTGCGGCAGGCGGCGTACCAGGCGGACCATCACCGCGATCAGCAGCAGGGAGAGGGCGAGGCGCAGCCACAGCACCCCGGAAATGTCGCCGCCGATCAGAAGGATGATCAGGGTGTCCTCGACCAGGGAGTGACAGACCCCCATGAAGGACAGCGCGCAGAAGACGTCCTCCGGCCCCAGCTCGCCCTTGCGCACGTCCTGCACGATCAGGCCGGAGCCGTACGACATGCCGAGAGTCATGCCGATCATGGTGATGGTCGACGCCTTGGGGCCGATGCCGATCAGGCGCATCATCGGTTCCAGGGTGCGGCTGATCGCCTGCAGGATGCCCAGGCGGCGCAACAGCTTCATCGCCAGCAGCATGGCGAAGATCACCGTGCTGATCCACAGCAGCTTCTGCGCCTCGCCGAGGCCCCAGGCGACCAGGCCGGTCTGCGCCGCCGGGTCGGCGGAGGGCAGGGGAACCGCCGCCGCTTCGCCCAACAGGCCGCTGGCGGCGGTGGCGGCGTGGAAGATCATGCCGAAGGCCATGGCGGTGCCGACGCGGATCGCCGCCTGGGCGAGGAAGCGGGCGCCGCACTTGCGGGCGACGCCGCCCTCGATCGGCAGGGAATGGGCGATCAGCATCATCGTGCCCAGGGTCGTCACCTGCGCGGTGGACAAGGGCTCGGCGCCGTTTTGCGCCAGTTGCAGGAAGACGATGATGCCGGAATAGACGTTGTTGAGCAGGGCGGCGGCCCAGGCCAAGCCCATTTCGGCGGGCAGGCCGACCAGGCTCATCAGGGGCTTGAGGGGGAGGGCGAGGTACTGGATGAGGCCGAGTTCCTGAAGAACCTTCACCAGGATGATCACCGGCACCATGATCACGTACAACTCGCGGGAGACCTTGACGGCGTCGCGCAGGGACTCAAGAACGGCGGCGGCGGCCGAACGCACCAACGGCATGTCGTGTCCTTCTCAAAAATCGGAAGCCACGGGTGTGCGCCGGGACGCCCCGCCGTGCAAGGGAAATCTTGCTGGGGAAGGCCCTCAGCGGTCGCCGGTCTTCGCCGGGGAGAGGTGGGCGAATCCGGTCGCCGCGCGGCGCAGGGGGCGCGGCGGCGAAAATTCGGCGACGTCGGCGGGGTGCGGCGCGACCAGCGGGGCATCGGTCCCGGCCGCCCGGCCGTCGCGGGGGGCGGCCAAGCCCATTTCGCGCAGCAGAACCTCCATCGGCACGAAACCCTCGGGCCGGTTTCCCGGCAGGCGCGGGGCCTCGGCGGGCGCGGCGCGCAGAACCGGACGCGGATGGGTGGCGGCAAGGTCGAAGGGTTTCTTCGGCGGGAACATGGTCATCGCACCCCCTGGAGCCGGTCGCCGCGAGGCTTTCGCGGCGACGAGGGGTCAAGCTGACCATGAGTCGACGGCGCGGGGCAAGCCTCAGCGGGCGGCTTCGGAATCGTCCTTTGCGGTCAAGGGGGCGGCCAGGGGGGCGATTTGATCCAACAGTCCGTTCCAGGTTTCGGCAAGGGCGACTCGCATCGCCCGTCCGCTCGATTCAAGGCCGCCGGGGGCGACGGCGTCGAAGCCGGAAGCAGCGTCCTGGCGGGTGGTCAGCAGCGGTTTCCCGGCTCCGTCGAAGACGGAGTATGTCGCTGATATTTCGACGATTCCAGATTTCTTCCCGGTCTTTTTGACGTGCGTCGACAGGGCGTCGACGCGGATCCGCAGCGGCGGCGCGTCGTCGCTCCAGGCGGCGGCGAAGGGGTGCCCGGTGGCGTTCCACACCCGCAGGCGGGCGAGAGCGGCATCGTCGCGGAGGTTCGCTCCGGCATCGATTCCCGCCAGGCCGAAGGGCAGGTGGCGGCGCGCCGCCAGGAATTTGAGGCGGGCATGCTCGGCGACGGCGTCGGCCAGGTCGGCGGCGATCGGGCGAAGCGCCGTCTGGAGGGCGGCGGTCAGCGCCGCGTCGGTCGGCGACAGGCCGCGCAGCAGCGCGTCGTGGCGGTCGGCCTCCCCCTGTCCGCGCGGCGATCCGGTCCACAGCGGGGTGCCGTCGGCGGCTACCGCCGCCAGCGACAGATCCGCCTCGGCTCGCACGGTTTCCGCCCCGGGGGCGGAGGTTTCGCGGAAGGTCAGCGCGGTGACCCGCAACTCCGCCGGGGCCGCGTCCGGCGTGCCATGCCCCGCCGTCAGCACCTCCAGGTCGGCCTGCACCCGCGCCGCGAAGTCGGCGGTGCGTTCCGGGGTTTCCAGCGGCTGGGAGAGGACGACGCGGCCAATGCCGCCGCCGTTGCCGCCGTGCGCCGCGGCGGCCAGCCAGAAACGGCGGGCAAAGGCGTCGAGGTTGCGGGTGAAGGCGCGATAACGTGCCGCGCGCACCGTGGACTGCTGCATCGGCAGGGATTCCCGCACCCCGACGTGGGCGCGGGTTTCGATCCGGTCGTTGAACAGAATGCGTCCCCGCGCGTCGCCGACGCGGTACAGAACCGCGGCGCGGCCGATGCCGTTGCCGTCGGGGTCGGCGGCGGCGGCGGTTTCCACGCTCAACAGTTCGACGGTGACGCCGCTTCCCGCCTTGGCGTGGAACAGCCCGCTGTCGAGAAGCTGCCGCTTCGCCATGTCGCGCACCGACTGCACCACCGCGTCGCGCCGGTCGTCGCGGGAAAAGCGCACGTCTTCCAGGCGGAAGGGCAGCGGCGCACCGGCGAAGCGCCAGGTCTCGAACGCGGCCGACGCGGGCATCGGCGTCAGCAGGACGGCGGCAAGGGTCAGGGCGCGCAGCCGTTTGGCGGGGAAGGTCATGGTTGGTTCCATCTCAGACGCCGAAGAGTTCGTTCAGGGTGAGAATGCGGTGCACCGCGCGCACCGTGCGCAACGGCAGGGAAATCTCGGCCGCGGGGTTCAGCTGTTCCAGCAGCAGGTCGCGGTCGGCGCGGCGCAGCAGGCGCTTGCAATAGGCGTGCACGGTGCCGTCGGTTTCGTCGATGGTCTGCACCACGACGTAGTCGCCGACCCGTGCCGGGCGCCGTTCGCTGACGTAGATCAGTTCCCCTTCCTCGAAGCGCGGCGACATGCTGTCGCCGACCACGTACAGGGCATAGATGTCGCGTGCCTCGCCGATGCCGGGCGGGCGGCGGACGAAATCGATGGGGCTGGTTTCCACCTGGAAGGCCCCGGCGCGGCTGCCCGCCGCGGTGCCCAGCACCGGCACGTCGCGCGGCATGTCGACGCGCGGCGGCGGGTCCGGGGTTTCCCATAGCCCGGCCATCGGCGAAGGGCGCGGCGCCGAATCGCCCTCGATCAGCCAGTCGACCGAACAGTCGAGCGCCCGCGCCAGCTTCAGCAAGCTGTCGCCGCGCGGCTGTTTGGAACGTTCGCGCAGGACGTTGCGGATGGTGTCGGGGTGCAGCCCGGCCTCCAGCGAGGCGGCCCTCCCCGATTTTCCCAGTGCCCGCAGGCGGTCGCGGATGCGGCTCTTGAGGCGTTCGTTGCTCATGCGGGTATTAAACCCAAAATTGCCCGATTTGTCACCAATTTTACCGCATATCACGCATTTTTCATGGAAAAGCAAGGGGTTTTGCCACCACGCATACGGGCAATATGCGGGCAACTGCGACCAATCGTCTTGACTTCGGGCATTTGCCCGTATATCATGGGGCGGTAGCTTGGTAGAGGGTGGCGGCGATGGCGGGATGCGGGGTTGAGGCGGCGGAACGGCTGCTGGGCGATCTGGTGGCGGCGCGGGGGGTGCGGGTTCCCGACGATTTGGGATTCTATATCCGGGTGGCGGCGCGTCCCTTGGCCGAATTGCCGCTGGACCGGGCGCAAGCGGCGGTGGCGCGTCTGTCCGGCCTGGCTGGCCCGCCCTCGCGGGCGGAGCTCGCCGCCGCCTGCCGCGACGCGGCGGTTCCGAATCTCTGAACAAGGATGGGATGGATGGACGACGAAGCGAACGCCGCGCCCGCCCGGGCGACGGCGCGGCGACGGTTTTTGAATGGCTTGGCGGAAACCGGCAGCGTGCGGGCGGCGGCCTCCGCCTCCGGCCGGTCGCGTGGCGCCTGGATTTCCCTGCGCGCCCGCGATCCGGCCTTCGCCGCGCTGTGGGAGCAGGCCCTGGACGCCTATGTCGAGCTGCTGGAGGCGGAAGCCGACCGCCGCGCGGTGCGGGGCGAGGAGGAACCCATCTTCTATTCCGGCAAGCAGGTGGGAATGAAGTCGCGGACCTCGGACAGCCTGCTGATGTTCCGGTTGAAGGCGTTGCGTCCCGGCCGCTATCGCGCCACGGGCGAGGACGCGGCGGAGGCGTTGACCGTCGAGGTGCGGGATTTCGCCGACTCCGTGGGGAAGGCGGAACGATGAGCCGCGTCGTTCTGCCCCACGACTGGGAGCCCAGGGACTATCAGCTTCCCTTCCTGCGTCACATGGCCCCCCTTGCCGTCGGCGGCGGCGGACGGGCGGCGCTGGTCTGGCACCGCCGTTCCGGCAAGGACGCCACCGCGCTCAACTTCGCCGCCTGCGCCGCGCATCGCCGCGTCGGCGTCTATTGGCATATGCTGCCCACCGCCACCCAGGCCAGGAAGGCGGTGTGGGACGCGGTGGGCGCCGACGGGCGCAAGGTGCTGGACCAGGTGTTTCCCCGCGTTCTGCGCCGCGCCACCAACGTCACGGAAATGAAGATCGAGTTCAAATGCGGCTCGATCTGGCAGCTTGTCGGGTCCGACAACTACAACGCCCTGGTCGGCGCCAACCCGGTGGGGGTGGTGTTCTCGGAATACAGCCTGGCCGACCCGGCGGCCTGGGACTACGTGCGGCCGATCCTGGCGGAGAACGGCGGCTGGGCGGTGTTCATCTTCACCCCGCGCGGCCGCAACCACGGTCATGCGTTGCTAGACATGGCGCGGCGGAATCCCAACTGGTTCGCCCAGGTGCTGTCGGTGGACGACACCCGCCGCGCCGACGGCTCCATGGTCATCCCGGCGGCGGCGATCGCCGAGGACCGCGCCGCGGGCATGGCGGAGGAGATGATCCGCCAGGAATACTGGTGCAGTTTCGACGCCGGTCTGGTCGGCGCCTATTACGGCAAGGCGATGGAGGCGGCGCGCGGCCAGGGGCGCATCGGCAAGGTGCCGTGGGAGCCCGCGCTGCCGGTGGAAACCTGGTGGGACCTGGGGGTCGGCGACAGCACCGCGATCTGGTTCGCCCAGCGTGCCGGGCGCGAGGTACGCCTGATCGATTACCTGGAGGCCTCGGGCGAGGGGCTGCCCTATTACGCCCAGGCGCTGAGCGAGAAGCCCTATGTCTATGGCCGCCACATCGCGCCGCACGACATCGAGGTGCGGGAACTCGGCACCGGCAGAAGCCGCCGCGAGACGGCGGCCCGCCTGGGCATCCGTTTCGAGGTCGCCCCGGCGCAAAGCCTTGCCGACGGCATCGAGGCGGTGCGCGCCCTGATCCCGCGCTGTTGGTTCGACGCGGCGGCGTGCGCGCGCGGCATCGAGGCGCTGTGCCAGTACCGCCGCGAGTGGAACGACAAGACCAAGGACTTCAAACCGTCGCCCCTGCACGACTGGACCAGCCACGGCGCCGACGCCTTCCGCTATGGCGCGGTCAGCCGCGAACGCGGCGGCGGCCTGGGGGCGGTTCCCCTGGCCGCGCCGCACGAGTTCCCGGTTCTGGGGCGGTGATCAGGGCTTCCGCAGCGGCGGCGGGGCAAGGCCCGGCGGCAGCAGCGGCGGGACGGCGTTCTCGCCGTCGGCGCGGCGGATGGCGGCGTCGACCTGCGCCTGGGTCAGGTTGCGGGCGTCGGTAAGGTCGGCGCCGGAAAGGTCGGCGTCGTCGAGGGAGGCTCCCTCCATCTCCGCGCCGCGCAGGTTCGCCCCGGCCAGGCATGCCTTGGCCAGATGGGTGTAGGAAAAGTTGGCGTTTTCCGCCGTTGCGCCGGAAAGGTCGGCGCCCTCCATGTCGGCGTTGGAGAAATCCGTGCCGGAGAGGACGGCGTTGCGCAGGTCGGTTTTCAGCAGCGTCGCCGAATCCAGGCTGGCGTCGGTCAGCCGGGCGCGCTGCATGCAGGCGCCGTCGAGGGCGGCGTATCCCAACGCGGCGCGGGAAAGGTCGCAGCCGGTCAGGGTGGCGTCGGTGAACTCGGCGTGTTCCAGCGAGGCATCCTCCAGCACCGCGCCGTTGAAGTCGCAATCCCAGAACTTCGCCTCGTTGGCGACGGCGCGGGCGGCGCGGATCTCGGACAGGTCGCATTCGGCCAGGCTGGCGCGGATCAGGTTGGCGTTTTCCAGAATCGCGCCGTGCAGGTTGGCGGCGGTCAGGTTGGCCTCGGCCAGGTTGCCGTCGAGAAGGGTGGTCCCCGCCAGACGGGCGCGGGCCAGACGGGCGCGCTTCAGCGAACTGCGGGAGAAATCGGTGCAGGTGAGTTCGGCGTTTTCCATCTCGACGCCGTCGAGAAGAAGGTCGGTGAAGTCGCCGCCGCGCAGGTCGGCGCCGGACCGGTGCAGCCAGGTCAGGGCGGCGGCCTGCCCGAGGTTGCGGGTCTCGCCCCGGCTGTCGCGCAGCAGGCGGTGCTTGTCCTCGGCGCGGGCGGCGATGTCCGCCGGGGCGTCGGCCCGTGCGCGGCGGCGCGCGCGGATATAGAGGACCGCCGCCGCCGCCAGGGCCGCGCCGACCCCCGCCAGGATTTCCCCGCCCAGGATGTCGGCCTGCATCGGCGCGACGGCGGGGAAGGCGGCGTCGAGGGAGCCGGAGCCCGGGGCGAGAAGAACGGACGCGAACCATGATCTCATCGGTGGGAGACCTTTCACTGCCGCGGTTGTCACGGGCGGGGCGTCAAGGCTTTGCCCCGATCTCACCATTCTGAAACCATGGGGCTGATTTGAAAAGAAGAAACAGGATTTGCCGGGGACCTTTCCGACGCGTAGACTCGCCGCTCGACCCGGCCTTGGATCCTGCCGGGCGCGACCTCGTGGAAGAGGGGGAGGCCATGAACACCACGCCCGCCGCAGACGAACCCACCACCGCCGTGGAAACCGCCACGCCGGAGGCGCCGACGCCCGCCCCGGAGGCCGAGGCCCCCGCCGTGGAGGCCCAGCCGGAAACGCCGACGCCCGCCGCGCCGACGCCCGCCGCCAAGGCCGCGCCGCAGGAGCCCCTCCGCCGCGCCGAACCCGCCCCCGCTCCCATCAGCGCCGAGGAGCCCCCGGCGCCGGAAGAGGGCGGCCTGTTGCCGCCGGTGGTGGCGCCCGCGCCCTCCTGGGCGCTGAAATTGGGCATTGCCGCCACCGTGGTGTGGTTGGGACTGGTCGCCTATTCCCTGGCGGAATCCGGGATTCCCACCCTGTCCGGCGCGTCCTCGCTGATTCCCTGGGAACTCGCCGCCTTCGCCGCCGGCGTGCTGTTGCCGGTGGCGGTGGTCTGGCTGGTCGTCTCCTACTTCGACCGTGGCAAGGGATTCGAGCGCGAGGTGGCGGAGCTGCGCGGTCTGATGCGGCAGATGGCCTATCCCTCCGGCGCCTACGAGGCGCGGGTGCGGGCGATTTCCGATTCCCTGCGCGCCCAGGCCCTGGAACTCAACGACGCCTCGCGCCGCGCCGCGCAGCAGGTGGACGCGGTGCGCGCCTCGCTGTTGCGCCACACCGAGGATCTGGCCGCCACCGGCACCCGCATCGAAACCGACACCGCGCACGCGGTGGAGATCTTCGGCCGCCACGTTACCGAATTGCGCGCCGCCGCCGACGGCGCCACCGATCGCACCCGCGCCACCGCTGCCGAACTGGCGAAGGAAAGCCGCACCCTGAAGACGGTTTCCGACGAAACCCGCGCCGCGGGATCGACCCTGGAGGCGATTCTGAAGGGGCAGGTCGAGGCGATGTCCGAGGCGATTCAGTCCCTGCGGACCCTGTCCGAGGCGATCGGCCGCGAATCCCGCAAGCAAGAGGACTCGCTGACCCGTTCCGGCGAACTGGCGCAGGGCTATGCCGACCGCATGACGCAGACGGTGCAGAACCAGGCGCAGATCATCACCGAAACCGCCGAACGTTCGGCGGAGCGGGTCGACGTCATCGCCGACGCGTTGTCCGAACGGGTGACCGCGCTGGAAGCCCTGTTCCGCAAGCAAGAGGCGGACCTGACCCAGGCCTCCGAAACCCTGTCCGACCAGACCGGCCGGATCACCAATTCGTTGTCCAAGCAGGCGGCGCAGCTCAACCAGATCACCGAAACCGTGCTCGACCGGGTGAAAATCGTCGAGGAAGGGCTGGAAATGCAGTCGCGCGAACTCTCCACCGCCTCGGATTCGGCGATGGCGCGGCTGCGCGCGGTCGGCGACGCCTTTTCCCGCAAGGCGCAGGAACTGGCGGAGGCCAGCGACGCGGTGGACGCCCGCATCGGCGCCTCGGTCGCCCGCTTCGAGGAACACGGCCAGGTGCTGCAAACCCACGCCCGCACCGTCGGCCAGGAAAGCGCCGAGGCCGCCGCCGCCCTGGAAAGCCGTTGCCGTGCCATGGCGCAGCTGATCGACGTCATCCTCGCCAAGGGGCAGGAGACCGGGGATCTGGTCAAGGACTACGCGGCGACGATGAACCGCGACGCCGAGCGTGCCGCCGAAATCGCCGGTACCATCCGCGATTCCCTGCGCAAGCAGGCGGACGACCTGGCCAACGTGGTGCAGTTGGTGTCCACTCAGGCGCGCCTGGGCGAGGCCTCGATGAGCCAGCAGAGCCGTCACCTCACCGACACCTCGAACGAGGTGATGGAACGCATTCGCGGCATCAACGACGTGATGCGCCAGTCGACCAACGAACTGATCTCCGCGTCCTCCAAGGTCGGCTTCGAGCTGGAGGCGGTGGGCGAACTGTTCGCCAAGCGCGGCAAGGACGTCGGCGAGGCGGCGGAGGAAGCGGTGGGCCGCACCGGCGCCGCCAGCGAAAAGCTGCTGGCCCGGGTCGTCGAACTGCGCGACGCCACCGAGGAATCGCTCGGCAAGTTCGACACGGTGACCCGCGAGATCGGCCGCTATGCCACGGACATGAAGCAGACCTCGGACGCCGCCCGTGGCCAGGTGGAGGACATCGGCGCGGTCCTCGACAAGCAGTCGGAGCAGGTGGGCCGCGTCGCCGCCGAGGCGCAGAAGGCCCTGGCCGCGTTCGGCGGCGCGCTGCGCGAACGCTCGATGGAGTTCCTCAAGAACACCGACGAGGCCTCCAGCCGGGTGCGGTCGCTGGGCGACGCCCTGCATCAGATCGGCCGCGACTTCGACGACACCGCGGGGCGCAGTTCCGCCCAGGTCACGGTGGCGGGGGCGCGTCTCAAGGAAACCATCGAGCAGGTGGCGGAAACCTCGGACCGCATCACCCGCCAGATCGGCGAATCCCGCGACACCTTCCGCGCCCAGTCCGGCGAACTGGCCGCCAGCGCCGAGACGACCATCGACAAGGTCAAGGCGCTGATGGACACGATGCGCCAGAAGACCACCGAGATGGCCTCCGCCGGCGAGATGCTGGACGGCCGGGCGCACAAGCTCAGCGCCGTCTTCGTGCAGAAGACCAAGGCGATTCTGGCCGCCGCGCAAGAGGCGGAAACCCGTGCCGCCGAATTGGAAGGCCAGAAGCAGGACGTCGAAACCGACATGTTCCTGAAGGACGCGGTGCAGGTGATCGAACGCCTGCAGGCGATTTCGGTGGACATCACCCGCGCCTTCCAGCCGAGCGTCGAGGAAGACCTGTGGAAACGCTACCACCGTGGCGACCAGGGGGCCTTCCTGCGTCACCTGTCGCGCTCGCTGACCAAGTCGCAGATGCAGGAGATCAAGGACCGCTTCGAGGCCGAAGCCGATTTCCGGGGTTTCGTCACCCGCTATCTTTCGGAGTTCGAGGCCCTGAACGCACGGGTCCGCCGTTCCGACCGTTCCGACGTGCTGACCGCGGTGTTGACCGGTTCCGACATCGGCCGCGTCTACATGATCCTGGCCAAGGCGCTCGGCCGGGTGGATTGACGGAATGCAGGATTAATTACTGTTCGGCGCGACGTTATTCAACCTGAGATAAAAATCCCCGGTCTTTCGCCGGGGATTTTTGTTGTTTCTTTTGGGTAATTCTTTCCAAGGTTGTGTCGGTTTTTCGGGGTGCGCATATTTCGATTGACGCGCTGATGGAATCCATCAGCATCGGCAACGGGGATTTTCCCCACGAAAAAATCCATTCCATTTCCCGCCCGGGCAGTCATAGAGGGAAACATGTTCGAATTCGATGTGGACCGTAACGTCCGTCTGCAATTCCTGCGGATCGACACCAGGAGCGTCGCCACCCTGCGCGAGGCGTGGCCGGTGGTGCGTCTCCGCCTGCGCGGCATCCTGGACGATTTCTACAGCCATCTGAAGGGGGTGCCCCCCCTCAAGCACCTGATCGACGGCGACGCGACGATCGAACGCCTGAAAGCGGCGCAGACGGCGCATTGGGAAAGCCTGTTCAAGGGCGATTTCGACGACGCCTTCATGAAAGGGGTGATGGCGGTGGGGCACGCGCATGCCCGCATCGGCCTGGAACCGCGCTGGTACATCGGCGGGTATTCCCTGGTCTTGACCCGCCTTCTCGGCGTCATCGACCAAGCCTGCAAGCGCGACGGCGATAAGCGGCGCGAGATGACCGCCGCGGTGACCAGGGCGGTGTTCCTGGACATGGACCTGGCGATTTCGGTCTATCAGGAATTGGTGAAAATCCAGCTTATGGAACGTTCGCACAAGCTGGAGGAAATGATCGTCGCCTTCGACGAACACGTCGGCAGTTCGCTGGGCGAGGTCACCGCCGCCCTGACCCAGGTCGAGGCGGGGGCCAGCGAGGTCGCCGAGGTGGCGAAGGAAACCAACGTGCGGGCCAGCACGGTGGCGGCGGCGGCGGAACAGGCGACCGCCAATTCCAACGCGGTGGCGGCGGCGACCGAGGAGTTGTCGTCCTCGATCCACGAGATTTCCTCGCGGGTCAGCGACGCCAACCGTGTCGCGCAGGAAGCGGTGGAGCAGTCCCGCGGCGTCGAAACCGCGATGTCCTCGCTGAATCAGGCGGGCTCGCGCATCGGCGAGGTGGCGAAGCTGATCCAGGACATCGCCAGCCAGACCAACCTTCTTGCCCTGAACGCCACGATCGAGGCGGCGCGCGCGGGCGACGCGGGCAAGGGCTTCGCGGTGGTGGCGGGCGAGGTGAAGAACCTGGCCAACCAGACGGCGCGGGCGACCGAGGACATTTCCTCGCAGATCGCCAGCATCCACGACGCCACCCGCCAGACCGGCGAGGCGATCAAGGGCATCGTCTCCACCATCAACCAGCTGGGCGAGGACACCACGGCGATTTCCGCGGCGATCGAGGAACAGTCGGCGGCGACGCAGGAAATTTCCCGCAACGTCAACGAGACGGTGCAAGGCACGCAGGACGTTTCCAGCAACATCGCGATGGTCAGCAGCAACGCCGACCGCACCGGCCTTCTGTCCGAGGAAAGCCGTCAGGCGGTGGGCCGCCTGGCTGGCACCGCGCGTTCCCTGCAACAGGAAATCGAACGCTTCCTCACCGACGTGCGGGCGGTCTGATCCCGCGCCGCGCCGGAAAATCGGCCGCCCGGAACGCAGCGACGTTCCGGGCGGTTTTTCATGCGTCGACCACGGTCTGGCGCTGGGTGCCCAGGCCCTCGACCGAGATTTCCACCACCTCGCCCGCCTTGAGATAACGCTTGCGGCCGAAGCCCACGCCCGCCGGGGTGCCGGTGAGGATGACGTCGCCGGGCAGCAGGCGCATGAAGCGGCTGACGTAGGAAACCAGGAAGCGCACCGGAAAGATCATCTGGTCGGTGTTGCTGTCCTGCATGGTTTCGCCGTTCACCGACAGGCGGATCGCCAGCTTCTGCGGGTCGGGCACCTCGTCGCGGCTGACCAGGAAGGGGCCGAGCGGGCAGAAACCGGGGGCGGACTTGCCCTTTACCCACTGCCCCATGCGTTTGAACTGGTGGTCGCGTTCCGAAACGTCGTGCGCCACCATGTATCCCGCCACGTGGTCGAAGGCGGTTTCCTCGGACACCCGCAGGGCCTCGGAGCCGATGACCACCGCCAATTCCGCCTCCCAGTCCAGGCGCTGCGCCCCGGGCGGCAGGAAGACCGGGTCGAAGGGGCCGGTCAGGCAGCCGGTGTGCTTGAGGAAGATGATCGGTTCCGGCGGCGGTTCGCCCTTGGTCTCGCGCGCGTGGTCGGCATAGTTGAGGCCGATACCGACGATGTTGCGGATGCCCGCCACCGGCAGGCCCAGGCGGGGGGAGCCCGTGGCCTTGGGCAGGGTCGCGGGGTCGATCGCGGCGAGGCGGGCCAGCCCGGCGGGGGAAATCGCGTCGGGACCGATGTCGGCGACGACGGCGGAGAGGTCGCGGAGCGCGCCGTCCGCGTCCAGGATGCCGGGTTTTTCCTGTCCGGCGGGACCGAATCGCACAAGTTTCATGGGGCGTCCTCCTTCGCGTCAGAACAGGGTGAGGGTACGGATTTCCTCGGCGCTCAGGCTGCCGGGGATGATCGCCATCGGCACGTGGACGCGCCGCAGGTCCTTGCCCATCAGGGACGAGATCAGGGGGCCGGGGCCGCCCTTGCCGGGGTTAGCGCCCAGCACCAGGACGTGCACGGTTTCCTCCTCCAGGAACTTCAACAGTTCCTCGCGGCGGTCGCCTTCGCGGAAGAAGGTCAGGGGCGGCTTGCCGGAAAGTTCCAGCACCCGGTCGGCGTGACCGTGGACCAGGGCTTCCGCCGCCTTGCGGCGGTCCTCGCGCATCACGTCGCCGACGAACATGAAGTGTTCGAATTCCACCGGCGCAATGACGTAGAGCATCGCCACCTGCCCGTGCGAACGCCGCGCCCGCAGGCAGGCATAGTCCAGGGCGGGCTTGAATTCCTCGGTGTCGTCGATGACCACCAGGAAGATGCGTCCGGCGGCGGGGGGTGGGGCCTCGGCGTCGTCGGCCCGTTCGCCGGGCCCGGGTTCCTGAATCGGCATCTCGCGCTCCGTGTTTTGTTCCCGCATCCTGCGCCAGGGAGGCGGAGGATTCAACGTCGCCGGTTGCCGCGCGGTTGGCAAGTCCGGCGTAAAAGGCGATAGTGGGGCATCGAATCGCACCGCACCGGGAGCCCCGCCGTCATGAAGAATTTCGTTTACGCCAACCCCACCCGCATCCTTTTCGGCAAGGGGCAGATCGCCGCTCTTGCCAAACAGGTTCCCGAGTCGGCGAAGGTTCTGCTGACCTATGGCGGCGGCAGCATCAAGGCCAACGGCGTCCACGCGCAGGTGATGGCGGCGCTGGCCGGGCGCGCGGTGACCGAGTTCGGCGGCATCGAGCCCAATCCCACCTACGAGACGATGATGCGGGCCGCCTCGGCGGCGCGCGGCGCGGGCGCCGACTTCATCCTGGCGGTGGGCGGCGGCTCGGTGATCGACGGCAGCAAGTTCCTGGCCGCCGCGCTGAAACACGACGGGGCGGACCCCTGGGACCTGGTCACCGGCGCGGCGCGGATTCGGGGCGCGCTGCCCCTCGGCGTGGTGCTGACCCTGCCCGCCACCGGTTCGGAAAGCAATTGCGGCGCGGTGGTCACCCACAAGGGGCAAGGGGCGAAGCTGGCCTTCGGCCATCCCGCGCTCTATCCGGCGTTCGCCGTGCTCGATCCCGAGGCGACGCGTTCGCTGCCGCCGCGTCAGGTGGCGAACGGCGTCGGCGACGCCTTCGTTCATGTCGTCGAACAGTACCTGACGGTGCCCGCCGGGGGCATGGTGCAGGACGCCTTCGCCGAGGGCCTGCTGCGCACCCTGGTCGCGGTGGGGCCGAAAACCCTGGCCGACGCCGACGACATGGAGGCGCGGGCCAACCTGATGTGGGCGGCCAACCAGGCGCTCAACGGCCTGATTTCGGTCGGCGTGCCGCAGGACTGGTCGACCCACATGATCGGCCACGAGCTGACCGCGCTGTACGGCGTCGACCATGCCCGCTCCCTGTCCATCGTCCTGCCCGCGATGCTGAAGGTGCGGCGCGCGGAAAAGCGCGCCAAGCTGGTGCAGTACGCGGCCAACGTCTGGTGTCTCTTCGACGGCACCGAGGACCAGCGCATCGACGCGGCGATCGAAAGGACCGAATCCTTCTTCCGGTCGCTCGGCCTGCCGGTACGCCTGGCCGAGGTCGGCCTAGGCGGCGAGGCGGTGCCCGCGGTGCGCGCCAATCTGGAGGCGCACGGCATGACCGCGCTGGGCGAGGACCGGGGGGTGACCCCGGCGGTGGCGGAAAAGGTTCTCGCCGCCGCGCGCTGACCCGCGAGGTTCCGCATGCTGATCGCCCACGTCAGCGACCCGCACCTGACCGCCGACGGCGCGCCGATGCACGGCGTGGTGGACACCGACACGGCGTTGGCGCGGGTGGTGGCGGACATCAACGCCCTCGATCCCCTGCCCGGGGTGGCGCTGGTCACCGGCGATTTGACCCACGACGGCGACGCGGCGGCGGCGGCGCGCGCCGCCGCGATGCTGTCCGCCCTGCGCATGCCATGGTTCGCGGTGCCGGGCAACCACGACCGCCGCGACGCGGTGCGCGCCGCCTGCGGGCCCTATCCCGGCGACGCGGCGGCGGCGTGGATGGCCTATGCGGTGGACGGTTTTCCCCTGCGTCTGCTGGCCCTCGACGCCACCACCGGCGACCCCTTCCGCGCCGCGATGCCCCCCGCCCAACTGGCGTGGCTGGCCGACCGTCTGGCCGAGGCGCCGGAACGCCCGGTTCTCGCCTTCCTCCATCATCCGCCCTTCGACACCGGCATCGGTTGGCTGGACGAAATGGGCATCGCCGAGGGGCGGCACGAACTGGGCGTGCTGCTACGCCGCCACGCCGCCGTCGCCGTTCTGTGCGGCCACCTGCACCATCCGATGCGCGGCGCCTGGCACGGCGTGCCGGTTCTGGCCGCGCCGTCGGTGGCCAACCGCACCATGCTGTCCGGCCGCGGCACCGGCCTGGAAACGGTCGCCGTTTCCGCGCCGCCCGGCTATGTCCTGCATCGCTGGGACGCGGCGGCGAAAACGCTGACCAGCGAGCTCCGCTTCCTCGACGGCCATGCCGAGGATTGGCGGCGCGCCCGCCCCGATCCCGCGCCGTGAGGCGAGGGGCTCATCCCTTTCCTCACCTTGAGTTTTCCGGCGGGTTGCCTAAGTCTGCGGGTGAGGTCGTGTGAAAACCAAGAAACGAGGACCGGAATGAGCCGCCCCACCGTTCCCCCGACAGGTCGGGAAAGGACCTGGCCGGAAAGCCAGATCATCGTCAGCAAGACCGACACCAAGGGCATCATCACCTATGCCAACAAGGTGTTCTGCGACGTCGCGCTGTACCGCGAGGCCGAACTGGTCGGCCAGCCGCACAACATCATCCGCCACCCCGACATGCCGCGCTGCGTCTTCAAGCTGCTGTGGGACACCGTCGAGAGGGGGGAGGAAATCTTCGCCTACGTGGTCAACCTGGCGAAGAACGGCGACCATTATTGGGTGTTGGCGCACGTCACGCCGACCTTCGACGACGAGATGCGGATCATCGGTTATCACTCGTCGCGCCGGGTGCCGCGTGCCGACGCGGTGGAGACGATCTCCGGGCTTTACCGTCGGCTTCTCGACATCGAACGCGGCCATTCCAGCCCCAAGGAGGGGATGGCGGCGTCCGAGGCCGCGCTGTTCGCTATCCTGAAGGACAAGGGAGTCGCCTACGATGAGTTCGTTCTCACGCTTTGATGCCAGCAAGGCCTCGTCGATCGGCAAGGCGGCCTTCGGCAACTGGGTGTCCCTTGCCGTGCTGCTGGTGCTGGAGGCGTGGTGCGTGCTGGGCGGACACTGGGAGCAGGCCGCCCTGGCCGCGGCGTCGATCGTTTGCGTCTTCGTCAGCAACCTTTATTTGCGGCGGGCGCGGGGCAGCGTGCTGAAGGCGGTACGCGCCTGCGAGGCGGCGGCGAAGGGCAACCTCAACGCCCGCATCCTGGGCATCCGGGGCCACGGCATCCTGGGCGAGATGCTGCACGACATCAACGCGCTGCTGGATAATTTCGAGGCCTTCGCCAAGGAGGCGGGGGCGGTGATGGACTATGCCAACCGTGGCCGGTATTTCCGCCGCATCGTGCTGACCGGCATGAACGGCGAGTTCCGCACCTACGCGGCGCGGGTCAACCAGGGCATCGAGGGGATGGGGCGCACCACCACCGCGCTGATGGCGACCATCGACGGCATCGGCAAGGGCATCCGCGACGAGGTGTCGCAGGCGGCGGGCGAGGCGGGGATGGTGCAGGAACGCGCCCGCGCCATGCGGGCGGCGACGGCGAAGGCGGAAAGCGAATCCTCGCGCGTCGCCGACGCGGCGGCGCACGCCACGCAGACGGTGGGCGACGCGGTGGACGCGGTGCACCGCGTTTCCGAAGGGATGGGCCGGGTTTCCAGCCTGGCCGACAAGTCGGCGGCGGTCGCCGACGACGCGGCGCGCCGGGCCGAGGAAGCCACCGGCGTCCTCAGCAACCTGTCCTCCGCCGCCGAGACCATCGGCGCGGTGATCGAACTGATCAACACCATCGCCGGGCAGACCAACCTTCTCGCCTTGAACGCCACCATCGAGGCGGCGCGCGCGGGCGACGCGGGCAAGGGCTTCGCCGTGGTGGCGGGCGAGGTCAAGGATCTGGCCAGCCAGACCGCCAAGGCGACCCAGGAAATCACCCAGCAGATCGGCGCCATGCAAGAGGTCACCCGCCAGACGGTGTCGGCGATCGGCGAGGTGTCGCGGACGATCGCCGACATCAACGACATCGCGCACACCATCCGCGCCACCATCGAGGAACAGCACGGCGCGGTGGACGAGATCGTCGCCAACATCCGCTCCACCGCCGATTCGGTGGGCACGGTCAGCGCCGCCATCGGCGAAATCGGCGGCCAGGTCGCCGCCACCGCGCAGTCCTCGGCCGAGGTTCTGGGCGCGGCGGACAGCCTGGCCGGGCGCATGGGAACCATGGACGCGCAGATCGATACGATCATCGCCGAGGCCCGCCGCCGCTGATCCGTTCCTCGCGGTTTTTCCCGCCTGGGTGGAAGGGCGGGAGAGGCCGCGAACGCGGGCGGCAAGAATCCCTCTAAAAACTGCGCAACGGATAGGCAGGCCTCTTGTCGTTGCCGGATTTTCAGTCCACATTCCGCGAAGGGTTGGGTTTGTTCCAAACGGGCCGATCTCCCCCGCGTTCGGGGTTGTGCGCGGGGCGGGCGAAGGGATCATGAAGGGAGACACCAGCAGATGCGTACCGCCACTTGTGCCGCGTTCGCGGCAGCCTTGACCTGCGGCCTTGCCGTTGCCCCCGCGCTGGCGGCGGAACGGGTGGTCCACGTCTACAACTGGACCGACTACATCGCCGAGGACACCTTGGAGAACTTCACCAAGGAGACCGGCATCAAGGTCGTCTACGACGTCTACGACAGCAACGAAGTGCTGGAAGCCAAGCTGTTGGCCGGTAAGTCCGGTTACGACCTGGTGTTCCCCACCGCGCGTCCCTATGCGATGCGGCAGATCAAGTCCGGCCTCTACCAGAAGCTGGACAAGTCGAAGCTGCCCAACCTGAAGAACATGGATCCGAAGCTGATGTCGGCGGTCGCCTCGATCGACGCCGGCAACGCCTATGGCGTGCCCTACATGTGGGGGACCACCGGCCTCGGCATCAACCTCGACAAGGTCAAGGCGGTGCTGGGCGATTCGCCGGACATCGGCTCGTTGGCGATGATCTTCAAGCCGGAGAACGCGAAGAAGCTGGCCGCCTGCGGCATCACCTTCCTCGACGACCAGGAGGAAACCCTGGCGATGGCGCTGCGCTACCTGGGCAAGGACGTGGCGACCACCAACAAGAAGGACATCGACGCCGCCGCCGCGCTGTTCAAGAAGATCCGCCCCTACATCAAGTACTTCCACGGATCGCAGTACGTGAACGACCTGGCCAACGGCGACGTCTGCGTGTCGCACGGCTATTCGGGCGACATCCTGCAGGCCCGTTCCCGCGCCGAGGAGGCGAAGAACGGCGTCAACATCCGCTACATCATCCCCAAGGAAGGCGCGGTGCTGTGGACCGACGTCATGCTGGTTCCCAAGGATGCGCCGAACCCCCAGGAAGCCCTGGAATACATCAACTACATCATGAAGCCCGCGGTGGTGGCGAAGATCTCCGACTTCGTTTCCTACGCCAATGCCAACAAGGCCGCCAATCCCCTGGTGGACGAGGCGATCCGCACCGATCCCGGCATCTATCCGCCGCAGGAAGTGATGGACAAACTCTACATGTTGCCGGACAACGATCAGGCCTTGGTCCGGTACCGGGTGCGCGCCTGGACGCGCGTCAAGACCGGTCAATGACCGCGTAAACTGGGGGAGGAAACATGCCGGTAGCACAGGGCGCGCGCGCGTCGCACAACCTTGAGGCCTGGCAGGACCCGAAGGCCCGGCCGATCGTTCAGATCGAGAACGTGACCAAGGCCTTCGGCCCCCACTATGCGGTGGACGGCATCAGCCTGGACGTCTACCAGGGCGAGTTCTTCTCGCTCCTGGGGGCGTCGGGGTGCGGCAAGACCACGCTCTTGCGCATGCTGGCGGGACTGGAAGCCCCGGATGCCGGGCGGATCATCATCGACGGCACGGATTCGACCTTGATTCCGCCCTATCGCCGCCCGGTCAACATGATGTTCCAATCCTATGCCCTGTTCCCCCACATGACGGTGGAACAGAACATCGCCTTCGGCCTGAAGCAGGAAGGCGCCAGCAAGGCGCAGATCAAGGAGCGCGTCGGCGAGATGCTGCGCCTGGTCCGCCTGGAACCCTATGCCAAGCGCCGTCCGCACCAGTTGTCGGGCGGCCAGCGGCAGCGCGTCGCGCTGGCCCGTTCGCTGGCCAAGCATCCGCGCCTGCTGCTGCTCGACGAGCCCCTGGGCGCCCTCGACAAGAAGCTGCGCGAACACACCCAGTTCGAACTGGTCAACATCCAGGAGCAACTGGGCACCACCTTCATCATGGTCACCCACGACCAGGAGGAGGCGATGACCATGTCCACCCGCATCGCGGTGATGGACGAAGGCCGCATCCTCCAGGTGGGCAGCCCCTCGACCATCTACGAATACCCGGCGACCCGCTACGTCGCCGACTTCATCGGTTCGGTCAACCTGTTCGACGGCCGCGTCACCGGCAGCGCGGACGGGCTGTTGTTCATCCACTGCGACGAGGTCGGCGCCAACATGGCGATCGCCCATGGCGAGCCCCTGACCGCAGGAACCCCGGTGTCCGTCGCCCTGCGCCCGGAAAAGATGGTGGTTTCGGACGTCAAGCCGGACAAGGACGCCAACGTCCTGCGCGGTATCGTTTCGGAAATCGCCTACCTCGGCGACGTGTCGATCTATCACGTCGAACTGCCCAACAAGACCCTGGTGCACGTGCAGCTGACCAACCTCGCCCGTCTCACCAGTTCGCCGCTGACCTGGGAACAGGACGTCTGGCTGACCTGGGAGCCGGAAAACGGCGTGGTGCTGCAATCATGATGCCGCCCCCCGTGCCCACCCGCGCGCCGGGACCGGAAGGCGCGGTTTCGCCCACCTTTCTCGGCTACATCTGGCGCTGGCTGATGGGGATTTCCTTCGTCGCCCGCGTGCGCGGCCTAGCCATGGGCACGGTGTCGTGGGGGCGCGCGCTGGTCACCGCGGTGCCGTTCTTGTGGCTGTTCCTGTTCTTCGGTCTGCCGTTCCTGGTGGTGCTGAAGATCAGCTTCTCGCAGGCGGTGATCGCCCAGCCGCCCTACACGCCGCTGCTGACCTGGCTCGACGACGGCGTGATGACGCTGCGCCTCAACTTCCAGAACTACATTCTGCTGGCCGAGGACAGCCTCTACTGGTCGGCCTATCTGAATTCCCTGCGCATCGCGGCGATCGGCACCGTCGCCTGCCTGGTTCTCGGCTATCCCATGGCCTATGCCATCGCCAAGGCCAAGCCGGAATGGCGGGTGCCCCTGTTGATGCTGATCATCCTGCCGTTCTGGACCTCGTTCCTGATCCGCGTCTATGCCTGGATCGGCATCCTCAAGAACAACGGCCTTTTGAACAATTTCCTGATCTGGCTGGGCGTCATCGACGAGCCCCTGCCGATGATGCACACCGATTTCTCGGTGCTGGTGGGGATCGTCTATTCCTATCTGCCGTTCATGGTGCTGCCGCTGTACGCCACCTTGTCGCGGATGGACGAATCCCTGCTGGAGGCGGCGGCCGACCTGGGCTGCCGTCCGGGCCGGGCGTTCCTGACCATCACCCTGCCGCTGTCGATGCCGGGAGTGATCGCCGGGTCGATGCTGGTGTTCATTCCCTCGGTCGGCGAGTTCGTCATCCCCGATCTTTTGGGCGGCCCCAACACCCTGATGATCGGCAAGGTGCTGTGGACCGAGTTCTTCGCCAACAAGGATTGGCCGGTGGCCTCGGCGGTGGCGGTGGCGACCCTGCTGTTGCTGGTGGTGCCGATCGTGCGTTTCCAGAAGGCGCAGGAGGAGAGCGCCAAGAAAGCGGAGGAAAGGGTCTGATGGTCAGGGGTTGGCGGTCCTTCGTGTTGTTCTCGGTGCTGGCCTTCGGCTACGCCTTCCTCTACGTGCCGATCTTTTCGCTGATCGTCTATTCCTTCAACGAGTCGCGTCTGGTCACGGTGTGGGCGGGCTTTTCCACCAAGTGGTACGGCGCTCTTTTGGAGAACGATCAGATTCTCTCCGCCGCCTGGCTCAGCCTGAAGATCGCGGTGATGAACGCCACCGGCGCGGTGATCCTGGGCACCCTGGCCGGTCTGGTGCTGGCGCGTTTCGGGCGCTTCCGCGCGCGCACCGCCTTCACCACCCTGATCACCGCCCCCCTGGTGATGCCCGAGGTGATCACCGGCCTGTCGCTGTTGATGCTGTTCGTCGCCATGCAGAACCTGATCGGCTGGCCCGAGGCGCGGGGGATGACCACCATCACCATCGCGCACCTTACGTTCTCAATGGCTTACGTCACCGTGGTGATCCAGTCGCGTCTGTCGCAGATGGACGTTTCGATCGAGGAGGCGGCGCTCGACCTCGGCGCGCGCCCGGCCAAGGTGTTCTTCGTCATCACCGTTCCGGTGATCGCCCCCGCCCTGGTGGCGGGGTGGCTTCTCGCCTTCACTCTGTCGCTCGACGATCTGGTGATCGCCAGCTTCGTTTCCGGCCCCGGGGCCTCGACCCTGCCCATGGTGGTGTACTCTTCGGTGCGTCTGGGGGTCAGTCCCCAGATCAATGCACTTGCCACGATCATTGTTTGCATAGTAACCGTAGCGATCGTCGTTGCCGGTTTCATTATGCACAGGCAAGAGAAACAACGCCTGAACGCGTGAAAGTCCGAGTGGGGTCTGGAGGGGATGAGGGTTCGCGTCGCCAAGTGGATCGGCTGGATCGGGGTTTTCCTGCTTCTGCCGATATCCAAGTCTTTTGCCTATTCCGTTGAATTGACCGCCGCCGAGGAAGCCTTCGTGCGCGCGCATCCGCGGGTGACGATGTGCGTCAACCCGGCGTGGCCGCCGTTCGAATGGCTCGACCGGCTGGGCGAACACCGGGGAATCGCCGCCGACCTGGCGCAATTGGCGGCGCGCCGCGTCGGCCTGACCCTCGACGTGGTGCGCACCGACAGTTGGACGGAGAGCCTGGCCGCCGCCAAGGCCGGTCGTTGCGAGGTCCTGAACTTCCTCAACCAGACGCGGGAACGGGATGGCTGGCTGCTGTTCACCGAGCCGCTGTTCACCGACCCCAACGTCTTCATCACTCGCGAGGAACACGCCTTCATTTCCGACCCGGCGGCGCTGAAGGGGGAAACTATCGTCTTTCCCATTCGCACCGCGCTGGTCGAGGAACTGGTCCGCCGCGACTATCCGAACCTGTCGGTGGTGCGGGTGGAGACCGAGGAAGAGGCGATCACCATGGTCTCGGCGCGCCACGCCGACATGACCCTGCGTTCGCTGATGATGGCCGCCTACACCATCCGCCAGGAAGGCCTGTTCAACCTGAAGATCGCCGGGCAGTTGCCGGGCTACAGCAACCATATGCGGTTCGGCGTGCTGAAAAGCTTGCCCCTGTTGCGCGCCGTCCTCGACAAGGGGGTGCGCACCATCACCTCGTACGAGGTCGGGGAAGTCGCCAACCGTCACGTCGCGATCAAGGTGGAGGATTCCCTCAACTACCCCCTGATCTTCGAGGCGGGCGCCTGCGTCTTTCTGCTGTTCGGTTTCGGCGCCTACTACCTGTTCAAGCTGCGCCGCCTCAACCGCGAACTGGAACGGGTGTCCCAGGTCGACGTGCTGACCGGCCTGGCCAACCGCGGCAAGATCGACACCCATCTGGCGCGCGAGATGGACCGCGTGCGGCGCTATGGGCACGGGTTTTCCGTGCTGATGCTGGATATCGACCGCTTCAAGGCGGTCAACGACGAGTTCGGCCACCTGATGGGGGACCGCGTCCTGGTCGAGGTGGCGCGGCGGGTGCAGGCCACGGTGCGCGGCGGCGACGTTTGCGGCCGCTGGGGGGGCGAGGAGTTCCTGGTCCTCTACCCGGAAACCGCCAACGACGAGGCGTTCCGCGTCGCCGAGCGCATCCGCGAGGCGATGGCGGCGACCGCCTTCCCCGACGGACGCGGGCATACGGTCAGCGCCGGGGTGGCGACCTTCGCCGCCGGGGACACGGTGGACGGCCTGTTGCAGCGGGCGGACGCCGCGCTCTATCGCGCCAAGGCCGAGGGCCGCGACCGCGCCTGCCGCGGCTGATCCCGTCCCCCTTTCCCCGGACGGCGAAAACGCTTGCCGGTCGGCACGCCTCGTTATATTAGGATAACCTAATTATATCCCCCGGTCCCACCCGAGCCGCAGGAAGCCTCAACATGACCGCAATGCCGATCCCCGCCGCCGTGCCGCCGTCGCGCGAACCCTGGCTCAAGCACGTGCCGGCGCCGTTGTTCGCCGTGGTCATGGGGGTGTGCGGCCTGGGCCTCGCCTGGCGCAAGGCGCACGCGGTTCTCGGCGTGCCCGAGACGGTCAGCGAGGCGGCCCTGGCCGCCGCCGCCGCGGTGTTTCTGGCGATCACCGCCCTTTACGCGGCCAAGGCGGTGCGTTTCCCCGACGCGGTGGCGGCCGAGTTCACCCATCCGATCCGCGCCAACTTCTTTCCCGCGTTCAGCATCAGCCTGCTGCTGCTGTCGCGCGCGGCGCTGCCGGTGTCGCGCGACGCCGCCTTCGCCATGTGGGTGGCGGGGGGCGCGATTCACCTCGGCTTCACCCTGCTGCTGCTGCAACGCTGGATCGTCCGCAACCACGACATCCACCATTCCAATCCGGCCTGGTTCATCCCGGTGGTCGGCAACATCCTGGTGCCGCTGACCGGCGCGCCCCTGGGCTTCGTCGAGGTGTCGTGGTTCTTCTTTTCGGTCGGCCTCGGTTTCTGGGTTGTGCTGTTTACCATCGTCTTCTACCGCATCGTTTTTCACGACCAGATGCCCGCGAAGTTCATGCCGACCCTGTTCATCCTGATCGCGCCGCCCGCGATCGGTTTCATCTCGTACGAGGCGCTGACCGGGGCGATCGATCCCTTCGCCCGGGTTCTCTATCATTTCTCGCTGTTTCTCGGCCTCTTGGTGCTGACCATGGCGCGGCAGTTCCTGACCGTGCCCTTCGCGGTGTCGTGGTGGGCCTATACCTTCCCCCTCGACGCGCTGACCATCGCCACCCTGGAATATCACGAACGCACCGGGGCGCAGGGGCTGACGCCGGTGTGCTGGGCGGCGCTGACCCTGACCACGTTGGTGGTCGCCGGGGTGTTCGGCCGCACCTTGGCCGCCCTGGTCGGCGGCGAGCTGTTCGTGCCGGAGAAATAGCTAAAGCGTCCGTACCGCCTCGGTCAGCAGATCCACTCCAAGCAGGAAGTCGGCGATCTCCATCGCCTCCCGCGGGTTGTGCGAGCCGTGAGCGTTGCGCACGAACACCATCGCGGAGGGAATGCCGGCGTTGGCGAACACCGCCGCGTCGTGCCCGGCGCCGCTGGGGGTGCGTTCGAGAGGCATGCCGACGCGGCCCGCGGCGGCGTCCAGGCGCGCCATCCATGCCGCGTCCATTACCGCGGGCGCGGTGTCGATGCGGTCGTCGAAGACGAAGGAGACGCCGCGCGCCTTCTCCACGGCGCGGCATTCCTCGCGCGTCAGTTCGTAGAAACGTTGCATGGTCGCCGCATCCTGGCTGCGGATTTCCAGGCTGAAGCGGGTCTCGCCGGGGATCACCGAGACCGCGTGGGATTCCGGCGGCGTGGTGCAGATGCCCGCGGTCATCACCAGGTCCATGCCCATTTGCAACAGCACGCGCCAGTGTTCGTCCATGCGCGACAAAAGGTCGGCGGTGGCCAGCACCGCGTCCTTGCGCAGCCAACGCGGCACCGCGCCGGAGTGTCCCGCCTCGCCGATGCAGTGCACCGTGGTATGGCGCAGGTTGCCCCGGATGCCGGTGACCAGGGCGAGCGGCCAGCCGCGCGCCACCATCACCGGCCCCTGTTCGATGTGCAGTTCCAGATAAGCGGCGACATCGTCCTTGCCGATCAGGGGTTTCCCCGCGGCGATGGCGGCGGTGTCGATGCCCAGGCGGGCCATCGCCTCGCCCAGGGTGCCGTGGCCGTCGCGGTGGGGCAGGGCCAGCGCGCTTTGCGGCAGAAGCCCAAGAAGCGCCAGCGAGCCGATGTAGGCCTTGCCGTACCAGGCGCTTTCCTCGCCGCGCAGGGCGAGGGCGCGCAGCGGCGGCGCCTCGTGCGCGCGGCCGCGAAAACGGGCAAGCACCATCGCCGCGGCGGCGACCCCGGCGAGACCGTCGAAATTGCCGCCGTGCGGCACCGAATCGAGGTGCGAGCCGATCACCACCGGCGGCTCGGCACGGGCGTCCTCGGGCAGTCGCATCCAGAGATTGCGATAGGCGTCGAATTCGCAGAAGAGGCCGTTCTCGGTGGCGATGCGCTCGATCGCCCGCAGCGCCTTTTCCTCTCCCGGGCCGAAGCTTTCGCGCGAGATGCCGGGGGCGTCGCGGCCGGCCTCGGCGGCCTCGGCGAAGATGCGTTCCGCCAGCCGGGCGTCGGCGGTGAAGACGGGGGCGGTCATTCGCCCACCCCGCCGTGCTCGATCGACCAGGCCACCGGGTCGGCGGTGAACGCCGCCAGCATTTCGGCCTGCGCCGTGGAGAGGTTTCCCGCGTCGCGGAGGGCGGTTTCGATGGCGGCCCAATCGGTTACCGCGTGCAGGGCCAGGTTCTCGGTGGCGAAGCGGGCGGCGGTGCGCGGGTAGACGTCGAACTCCATCAGCACCAGAACGTCGTCGACGCGGGTGCCGGTGCGGCGCAGGGCATCCGCCGCGGCGATCTTGGACAGGCCGTCGGTGGTTACGTCGTCGACCAGCAGGACGCGGGCGTCGGGCGGCAGACGGCCCTCCAGTTGCGCCTGCATTCCCCAGCCGATCGGCCGCTTGCGCAGATAGAGCAGCGGCAGGGACAGGCGTTCGGCGATCCAGGCGGCGAAGGCGATGCCGGAATTTTCCACTCCCACCACCGCGTTGATGCCCTTTTCCTTCACCGCGCCGCGCAGTTCGGCGGCGGTCAGATCCATGATCTCGGTGCGTGCCGCGACCTCGGACATCAGGGCGCGGGCGTCGACGTAGACCGGGCTCGCCCAGCCCGAGGTGTAGAAGAAGGGCTGAGACGCGGCGACGCGAACCGCGCCGAGGCGGGTGAGGACGCGGGCTAGGCGCGCCGAGGCGGAGGCGGAGAGGATCATGCGGGAACTCCCAAGGCGGGACGATCGTGAAAACAAAAGCATATGGGAACGGCAGGGGCGGCTGGGAAGGGGCTCCCTCAGCCGCGCGCGGCGGCGATCATCCGGGCGATGTTGAGGGCGGTGGCGGCGATGTGTTCGCGCACAGCCGCGCCTGCGGCGGCGGGGTTTTCCGCCCGCACCGCGGTCAGGATGCGCTGGTGCTCCGCCTGCGACGAGGCCAGCCGTTCGGTGCGGCGGAACTGCGCGTCGCGATAGGGCGAGGTGCGGATGCGCAGCCCCAGCGCCAGGTCGCGCAGCGTCGCGTTGTGGGCGCCGTCGAAGAGGGCGCGGTGGAAGCGGGCGTTGACCGCGATGTAACCGGCCTCGTCCGTCGCGGCGACGCGCTCCGCGCCCTCGGCGACGATTTCGGCCAAGCCTGCGCGTTCCGCCGCGCTCATCCGCCGCGCCGCGTATTCGGCGCACAGGGCTTCCACTTCTCCCATCGCTTCGAACAGGTCGTCGAGGGAGGCGCGGTCCGGCTGGCTGACCATGAAGGCGCGGCGCGGCCCGCGCTGCGCCAGGCCGGTCACCCCCAGCCGCTGCAACGCCTCGCGCACCGGGGTGCGCGACACGGCGAAGGATTCGGCCAGCGCCGTCTCGTTCAGGGCGTCGCCGGGGCGCAGTTCGCCCGCGATGATGCGGTCGACCAGGGCGGCGAAGATCAGGTCGGCGGCGCGCTCCGTCTCGGAAGCCGCCGCGTCCGCCTCGCCGCCGGGAACTTTCCCCTTGTCATCTGTATACATATCGCCATAACATCCACACATATTCCTTTTATCAGCATACGGAACTCCCCCGGTGTTCGCAACACTCTCCCTGGAAACCCTGCTTCTGATGGCCGTCGGCCTGCTGGTGATCGGCGTCGCCGCCGGTTTGATCGCCGGTCTTCTCGGCGTCGGCGGCGGCATCGTCATCGTGCCGGTCCTGGTGCCGACGCTGGAGGCCCTGGGGTATTCCTCCGACGTCTCGATGCATGTCGCGGTGGGAACCTCGCTCGCCACCATCATCGTCACCTCGATCTCCTCGGCGCGGGCGCACCACCGCAAGGGCGCGGTGGACTTCGACCTGCTGCGTCTGTGGGGCCCCGCCCTGGTCGCCGGGTCGCTGCTCGGCGGCGTGTTGGCCAAGGTTTTGGGCGGTAACGAGCTGAAGCTGGTGTTCGGGGTGATCGCCTTCTTCGTCGCCTTCAACATGGGGTTCCCGAAGAAATGGAGCTTGGCGCCCGCGTTGCCCGCCTCGCGCCTGGTCAACAGCGCCATCGCCGGGGTGATCGGCACGATTTCCGCCCTGATGGGGATCGGCGGCGGCTCGCTGTCGGTGCCGACGCTGAGCGCCTTTTCCTATCCGGTGCACCGCGCGGTGGGCACCGCGGCACTGTTCGGCACGGTGATCGCCGTGCCCGGCATGCTGGGCTTCGTCTGGGCGGGCTGGGGGGTCGAGAACCTGCCGCCGTTCTCGTTCGGCTACGTCAACCTGCTGGCGGCGGGGATGATCGTGCCCACCACCATGCTGACCGCGCCGCAGGGCGCGCGGCTGGCGCACAGCCTGCAACCCGCCGCGCTGAAGCGGGCGTTCGCGGTGTTCCTGGCGATCACCGCGGCGCGCATGCTGTGGAAGGCGCTGGCCGGATAGGCGGGGAAGATGGTGCCGGTTGCAGGGTTCGAACCCGCGACCCCCTGATTACAAATCAGGTGCTCTACCAGCTGAGCTAAACCGGCCTTTCCGTCCGCTTGTATCGCGGGCGGCGGGGCCGGTGCAAGATTCTTTGCCGGGTCCCCCGCCGGGCCTAGCCGAGCAGGGCGTACAGCGCGACGGCGGCGGCGTTCGAGACGTTCAGGCTTTCCATCCCCGGGCGGATCGGCAGGCGGGCGGTGAAGTCGCAGGTCTCCAGGGTCAGGCGGCGCAGCCCCGCGCCTTCCGCGCCCAGCACCAGAACCAAGGCCTCGGGCAGGTCCTGCTCGGCCAGGGTGGCGGGGGCGGCCCCGTCCAGGCCGACGCACCAGAAGCCCTTCGCCTTCAGGGCGTCGAGGGCGCGGGCGAAGTTGACCGCGCGGACCAGGGGCACGGTCTCCAGGGCGCCGCAGGCGGCCTTGGCGATGGTGCCGGTTTCCTCGGGCGCATGGCGGTCGGGAATCAGCACCGCCAGCGCGCCGAACGCGGCGGCGGAGCGCAGTACCGCGCCGACGTTGTGCGGATCGCTGACCTGGTCGAGGGCGACGACGACGCGGCGGGCGGGCGGCGGCGCGCCGTCGGCGGGGGCGTCGGGAATGTCCTCGATGACGGCGGCGGGCAGGGGGGCGCACAGCATCGCCGCGCCCTGGTGCACCGCGCCCGGCGGCAGCAGGGCGTCGATGTCGCGCCGTTCGGCGGGCGAGGGGGCGACGGCGTGCGGCGTTTCCGCCAGGGAAGAGGCCAGGGCCTGCGCCGCCTCGGCGGTCAGCAGCAGGCGCCGGGGACGGCGCGCCGGGTTGGCCAGGGCGGCGGCCACCGCGTGCAGGCCAAAGAGCCAGACTTCGGCGGCGGCGGGCTTGCGGTCGGATTTCTGTCGGCGGTCGGGCGCGTCGCGCCGGGTCTTGGAACGGGTCATCGGAGGCCCCAGATGAGAACACGGATCGGGGTGTTCTAGCACGGCGGCGCGGCCTTCGCGCGGGAAAACCGATCCCCCCGACTTTGATGTTGACATGGGGCGGGAAATGCTCATATTTGCGCACTCCAACGCACTGGTCCGAAAGGATCGGGCGCGTCCTGGACGACCCGCCGAAGCGGCAGGGTGCGGAGGGGTGGCCGAGCGGTCAATGGCAGCAGACTGTAAATCTGCCGACGTATGTCTACGTAGGTTCGAATCCTACCCCCTCCACCATCCCCGAAGCCAAGGCGGGAAAGCCGGGACGCTTGTTCGTGCGTGGGATATTGGCGTATGGTTCGGCGCCGGACCCAGAGCGGGGGAAGTGTGCGGGTGTAGCTCAATGGTAGAGCCCCAGCCTTCCAAGCTGGTTGTGAGGGTTCGATTCCCTTCACCCGCTCCAAGTTTTTAGGCGCTTACGGGGTAGGTGTCGGCTGCGCGCGGATGTCGCGGCAGAAGGCGGCAAGAATCGGGCGGGGCGGGCGGTTCCTCCTCGTTCCTTCATCCAACAACACCGGAAACATTGGATTCAGGTCATGTCCAAGGAAAAATTCGAGCGGTCGAAGCCGCACTGCAACATCGGTACGATTGGCCACGTTGACCACGGGAAGACGACGCTGACTGCGGCGATCACGAAGGTCCTGGCGGAGACGGGCGGGGCGACGTTCAGCGCGTACGAT
>QJZR01000017.1 GCA_003246625.1 Alphaproteobacteria bacterium | reverse complement strand
GACGCCGTCGCGATAGCGTTCCAGGAAGGCGTCGTAGATCTCGTCGGCGACGATGATCCGCTTCGACGACACGCAGACCTGGCCGCCGTTCCAATGGCGCCCGAACACCGCCCACTTCACCGCCTTGTCCAGGTCCGCGTCGGCGAGAACCACGAAGGCGTCGGCGCCGCCCAGTTCCAGGGTGGATTTCTTCAGCGCCCGTCCCGCCTGCGCGGCGACCGTGGCGCCCGCCTCCTCGGATCCGGTCAAGGCGACGCCGTGGACGCGCGGGTCGTTGATGATCCGTTCGATCTGCGCGCGGGTGGCGTACAGGTTCTTGAACGCGCCCTTGGGCAGGCCCGCCTCCGCCATCAGCTTTTCGAACAGGGCGGCGCTTTGCGGTACGTTGGAAGCGTGCTTCAGCAGGATGGTATTCCCGGCGGACAGCTGCGGCGCGATGATCCGGGCGATCTGGTAGTACGGGAAGTTCCACGGCTCGATCGCCAGAAGCACGCCCAGGGGTTCGTGCACCACCATGGCCTCGCCCTCGTCGGCGGACTTCAGCGGCAGTTTCTCGGGGGCGAGCAGGGCTTCCGCATGGTCGGCGTAATATTCGAAAATTTCGGCGGACAGGGCGACCTCGGCCAGAGCCTCGGCGGTGATCTTGCCCATCTCCAGGGTCAGCAGTCGGGCATGGGCGTCGCCGTCGCGGCGCAGGATGGCCGCCGCATTGCGCATCACCTCGGCGCGACGGGCGAAGGGGGTTTCCTTCCAATCGCGGAAGGCTGCGTCGGCGGCGGTGATGGCCGCTTCGACCTCGGCGTCGGTGGCGTCGGGGAAGGTGGCGAGGGTTTCGCCGGTATAGGGATTGATCGATGCGTAAGCCATGATATCGAACCTCGTTCTTGGGCGCGTCGCCGGATCGGCGGGCGGAGGCCGCGTTGTCTTCGGAGTGCCCCGGCGGCGGTGCCGCCGGGGAAGGGGGGAGGGTTAGGCGAGGGGCAGCCAAGCCGGGGCGACGACGGTGCCGAGACCGGCGCCGTAGCCGAGGTAGATGTTCAACCCGGCCAGCGGCTCGAGATAGCGGGCGTTCTTCAGCGGTCCAGCGTCCACCGTCTTGTAGCCGAGGGACGCGGCGAGCGCGGCGACGGAGGCCTTCGCGTCGGCGTCGTCGGAGGCCAGGAAGACCGGAGGAACCTGTCCGTTGGACAAGGCCGGGCCGGAGGCCAGGACCTGGGCGAACAGGGTGTTGAAGCCCTTGACCAAACGGACGCCGGGCACGGCGCGGGCGATCTCCTCGGCGGCCGAGGTGTCGTGGCCGATGGTCAGGCCCATGTAGTCGTCGGTCAGCGGGTTGGTGATGTCGACGACGACCTTGCCGGACAGGTCGCCGAAGGCGGCGAGGGCCGGAACCGCGCCGGCATAGGGCGTGGCGAGGACGATGACGTCGGCGTCCTTGCCCTCGGCGGCGGAAACCGCCGTGGCACCGGTTTCGCGGGCCAGGGTCTCGGCCTTTTCCCGCGTCCGCGCGACGATGCGGACGATGTGACCCGCGGGGACGAGGCGCTTGGCGAAGCTGCCCGCCATGTTACCGGCGCCGACGATGGTGACTTTCATGATTGCGTGTCCTTCATGGTTGCGCCGGGGCGAAAATCGCGTCGGCCTTTTCATGAAGGAGAGATAATCGTTGCAGCATGAAATGTTAATGCCGATAAATGGCACCACATTGTTGCTGATATGGCAACGATTGAGGCTAGGTTACTCCCCGGGGCGCAGTTTTTTCACGGCCGCCGCGTCGGGCAGGACCTCGGAGCCGTCGACGTAGCGCCAGTCGACCATTTTGCCCCGGCCGTTTTCCAGGGCGGTCTTGCCGACCCAGGCGCCCATGGTGGACTGGTGGTCGGCGGCGCGGAAGGTGATCGGGCCGCTGGGCGAATCGAAGGACAGCCCCTTGAGGGCGCGGATCAGGTCGGCGCTTTTCGTCGATCCGGCGCGATTCAGCGCCGCCTTCAGCGCCAGCGCCATGTTGTAGCCGACCAGGGAACCCATGCGCGGGTCCTCGTGGAACTTGGCGCGGTAGGCGGCGACGAAGGCGTCGTGCGCCGGGGTGGAAATCGCTTCCCAGGGATAGCCGGTGACGATCCAGCCTTCCGGGGTTTCCGCGCCGAGCGGCACCAGATAGTCGGGTTCGCCGGTCAGCAGCGACACCACCGCGCGGTTCTTGAACAGGCCGCGCGCCGTGCCCTCGCGCACGAACTTCGACAGGTCCGAGGAAAAGGTGACGTTGAAGACGGCGTCCGGTTTGGTCTGTTCCAGCGCCTCGACGGTCGGTCCGGCGTCCAGCTTGAACAGGGCGGGCCACTGTTCGCCGACGAACTCCACGTCCGGCCGGGCCGCCTTCAGCAGTTCCTTGAAGTTGCGCACCGCCGCCTGACCGTATTCGTAGTTCGGCGCGATCGTCGCCCAGCGCTTGGCGGGCAGCTTCGCCGCCTCGCGCGCCAGGATCGCCGTCTGCACGTAAGTGGAGGGGCGCAGACGGAAGGTATAGGGGTTGCCGTTGCTCCAGGTCAGCGCGTCGGTAAGGGGCTCGGAGGCGAGGAACACCACCTTGTGCTTCGCCGCGTAGTCGGAGACCGCCAGCCCGACGTTGGACAGATAGGTCCCCGCCAGCAGCGCCACCTTCTCGCGCCGCACCAGTTCGTTGGCGGCGGTCAGGGCCTGTTCGGGGGTGCCCGCGTCGTCGCGCGCGACGATTTGCAGCGGCCGCCCGTTCAAGACGCCGCCCGCCGCGTTGATCTGTTCCACCGCCAGTTCCCAGCCGTTGCGGTAAGGCAGGGTGAACGCGGGAATCCGGGAATAGGAGTTGATCTCCCCCACCTTGACCGGCTCGGCGGCATGAGCGGCCGAGGCGAACCCGGCGGCGAAAGCGAAAACCACGGCAAGGCCCTTGAGACGCATGGCCCGACTCCTGTCTGAAATGGGGGTCATATAACTATGGATATAAATACCCGCATTTTTTATCGGGTCAAGGGAGGAAGTCCAGTAAGGAAAAACTTAGCGGAGAGCCTTGGGCCCTCCGCGCCTCCCGTTCGTTTGGTTTTTGCGCGTAGCGCAATCGAACCGTCACGCCGCGTGATGATCGATTGCCGTTTCGCGGCGAAAAAAGGCACGGGGTGCGCGAGGGGTCCGCGACCCCTCGCGTCGTTTTGTTTTTACGGCGTTCCCAACCGCTTCAGTTCGCGGTCGATCCAGTGGCGGGTGATGGTTTCCTGCACGGTGTTCTGGCTGAGGCGTTCGCGCAAGGACGCGAAATCCACCCGTTCCAGGTCCTGGTCCTGTTCGGCGCAGGTGAAGACCACGGTTTCCTTGCCGGTTTCCGGGTCGATCTGGCGTTGCAGGCACTGGCCGCAGATTTCCTTCATCATGCACTGCATCGGCGCGTTGATCGAACCGATGGCGTGATGGCAGGGCTTGAGGTGCTTTTCCAGCACGCCGTGGCGGGCGGCCTTGACCGCCGCCATCATCCGGTCGGAGCCGATGACGATGATGCGGTCGACGTCGGGCAGGCGGATCGAGGTCTCGCCCAATTGCCCCTCGGCATAGGCGGCCATCGCCTGCACGATGTTGCCGGTGAAGGTCTTGTCGCCGGGGCGTTCGGGGGTGAAGTCGGCGGGTTCGTCGCAGCACCACACCACGACGTCCGACGCGGCCAGGATGTCCGGCACCTTGAAGCGGTCGGCGCCGCGCTTGTATCCGGCGAAGTAGAGGACCTTGCAGTTGCGGTCCTTGAGGGCGCGGCCGATGGAGAACAGCACGGCGTTGCCCAGGCCGCCGCCCGCCAGCATCACCGTCTGGTTTTCCGGCAGTTCGGTGGGGGCGCCGGTGGGGCCCATCACCACCAGCGGCTCGCCGGGGGTGAGGCTGGCGACGAGGTTCGACGACCCGCCCATTTCCAGGACGATCATCGCCAGTTCGCCCTTCGCCGGGTCGACCCAGGCGCCGGTCAGCGCCACGCCTTCCATGGCGAGCATGGTGGATTCGGTGGAACGGGCGTTGCGGGCATAGTTTTGCAGGCGGAAGAACTGGCCGGGGAGGAACCGCCGGGCGGCCAGCGGCGCGTCGACCACCACCTCGACGATGTTGGGGGTCAGCCGGGTGACCCGTTTCAGGGTCGGGCGCAGGTCGCGGTTGAGCTTGGCGAACAGGGCGTCGGCGCCGGGGGCGACGGGCTTCGCCTTGGCCAGGGTGCGGCCGATCACCGGCGCACCGGCGCGGGCGCTGGCCATCGCGGTGACCACGTTGCCGGAGAAACCGGGATGCAGGTCGCCGAAGAAGGAAACCGGCATCCCCGCCTTTTTCGCGGCGATCAGCACGTGGGTCTGGGCGGGCTTGGAGGAGCGTTCCGGCGTCACCGGGTTGCCTTCCTCGTCGAGGGCCTGGAAGTGCTTGCCGTTCACGACAAGACCGCCTTCGCCTTCGCGCGCCAGGGTGATGTTGGGGATGGTTCCGGCGGCGACGATCACCATCTTCGCCGGGAAGTCGGCGGTCCGTCCGTCGGCGTGCTTCACCGCCAGGGCGGTGGCCCAGCCGTGGGCGTCGGCCTTGACTTCCTGCGGCGCCCATTCCTCGGCGATGGAGATGCCTTCCTCCAGGGCCTTGACGATTTCCTCGTGGTTGTTGCGATAGGCCGGGGATTCGCTGAGCTTGCGGCGGTAGACCAGGGTGACGCCGCCCCAGCCGCGCAGCAGGTCGAGGACGCGCGGTTCGCGCTTTTCCGCCTGGGCGGCGGCGCGCTCGGTGCGGATGGCGCGGGCGTGGGCCAGGAACTCGTCGGCGATTTCCTTTTCGCCGTCGCTCATCCGTTCGCGCAGGGCCGCCTCGCCCCGTTCGGCGGCAAGGGTTTCGTAGCGGGTCAGGAACTTTTCCACCTGCACCGGGTAATAGGCCAGCGCCTCGGTGCAGGAATCGATCGCGGTCAGGCCGCCGCCGATCACCGCCACCGGCAGGCGGACCTGCAGGTTGGCGATCGACTTCGGATGCGCCGCGCCGGTCAGTTGCAGGGCCATCAGGAAGTCCGAGGCCTGGCGTACGCCGGGCTTCAGCTTGCCTTCCATCGGCACCAGGGTGGGCTTGCCCGCGCCCAGGCACAGGGCAACGTGGTCGAAGCCCATCTCCTTGGCCTCGGCGAAGCCGAGCGAGGAACCGAAACGCACCCCGCCGAACATGCGGAAGTTGCGGTCGCGTTCCAGGATCAGGCGGATGACGGTCAGGAAGTTCTTGTCCCAGCGCACCGTGATGCCGTATTCGGCGACGCCGCCGAAGCCCGCGGTGATGCGGTCGTTGAGGCCGACCCACAGGGTGCGGACGTCGCGGATCGGCGTGAACGGCACCGCCCCGCCCGCCGCGTCGACGCCGCAGACTTCGGGTGCCATCGGCTCGATCTTCAGACCGTCCACCGCGGCGACGGTGTGCCCTTCGCGCAACAGGCGCTGCGCCAGGCTGTAGCCCGCCGGGCCCAGCCCCGCCACCAGCACGTTGTAGCCGGTTTCCGGCGCGGGCAGCGGTTGGGTGAAGGAGAACGGGTTCCAGCGGGTGAGCAGGGAATAGATCTCGAAGCCCCAGGGCAGGCCGAGCACGTCCTTGAGGGAGCGGGTCTCCACCTCGGGGATGTTGACCGGATCGCGCATCTGGTTCTGATAGACGCAGCCGACCATGCAGTCGTTGCAGATGCGGTGGCCGGTACCGGCGCACAGCGGGTTGTCGAGGCAGACGATGCCGAGAGCGGAAATCGCGTATCCGGCGGCCTTGGCCGCGATCATTTCGGAGATACGCTCTTCCAGCGGGCAGCCCGCCATCTTGCGGCCGAGCGGGTTGACCGCCAGTTCGCCGGTGGCGCGGTCGGTCAGGCCGTGGGAGCAGGAGTCCTTCCCCTGGTTGTGGCAGGTGATGCAATAGTTCCCCTGGTCGAGGGCATGGGCGAGGTCGGCCCCCTGGTCGGTGAGGGCGAAGCCCTCGCGCCGCCGCCAGTCCTCCGGCGCGGCCTCGTTCACCGGCAGGCCGCCGCGTTCGGACGTGACGGTGGGCACCAGGTTCATGGCGTCGCGCTTGCCGGGGTGGACGAACAGCACGCCCTTGCCGTGGGCGCGCTTGCCCGCCGGCGTCAGGCTGGCCCAGGCGGCGAACTTCGCGGCGGCGGCCAGGTCGTCGGCGTGCGCCTCGGCGGCGTCCATCCAGCCGAGCACGGCGCGGGCGAAGGTGCCCTCGGCGAAGGGGGCGCCCAGCCGGGTTTCGATGTCGCGGGTCAGCGCCGCGCCGTCCAAAGCCGCCGCGTCCTCGGGCTTCACCGCCTTGAGGGCCTTTCTTTGCACGAACAGGCGCTTCGCCGCGAACAGCGGCGACAGGGCTTCCTGTTCGGCGCGCAGTTGCGCCAGTTCGCCCGCGACGCCGAACACTTGGCCGATGAAGTCCTCGACGGTGGGGGCCAGCGCCAGCATCAGGTCGGCTTCGGCCTTGCGGGGCAGGGGCTCCGCCGCGCCGCGCGCCGCCGCCAGCGCTTGGGCGCGTTCGGGGTCGCGGGTGGCCAGGAAAGACAGGAACGCCGCGTCCAGGCGGGCCAGCCCATCGCGGCGGTAAAGGTCGGCGAAACCCAGACCGAAGCCCAGGTGCAGGGTCGAGGAACCGGCTACGGTATCCATGAAAAGACTCCAGACAGGTGCTATGTAATGTGTGGCGAACCGGGCGGGCCGAGGCGTCTTTGCCGATTCGGGCGTTGCCGTTCGCAGTGAAACCGTGCGATTTTTTTCGCACCTCGGGGCGGTTTTGGGAAGCCCAAAATCGCCCCTGTCAACCCTTTTGGGTGGGGGTGCCGGAAAACCACGCAAACCGCCGAGATCGTTTTGTTCAAGGAGTCGCCGATGTCCCCCTCCGATGCCCGCACGCCGACCGCCGAGAGTCTTTTCTTCGCTCCCGCCGGGATCGAGTCGCGCCGCGCCGCGGATATCGTCGCCGACGCGCTGGTCGGCTGCGACGACGGCGAACTGTTCCTGGAGGCGCTGCGGCACGAGTCGATCGGCCTCGACGACGGCGTGGTGAAGACCGCAAGTTACGGCAGCGGATACGGTTTCGGTCTGCGCGCGGTGGCCGGGGAAACCACCGGTTATGCCCATGCCGAGGGCTTCGAGGCGGCGTCTCTGGCCCGTGCCGCCGCCTCGGTCGCCACGGTGCGGCAGGGACGCGGCGGCAGTCTGGCCCTGCCGCCGCCGCCCACCAACCGGCGTCTCTATGGCGATTTCGACCCGGTCGAGGAACAGGCGTTCGCCGATAAGGTGGATATCCTGAAGGGTATCGATACCTACGCGAGAGGGCGGGACGCGGCGGTGCGCCAGGTGATGGCCTCGCTGGCCGCGTCGTGGCAGGCGGTGGCGGTGCTGCGCGCCGACGGTTCGCTGGCCTTCGACGTGCGGCCCCTGGTGCGCCTCAACGTTTCGGTGATGATGGAACGGAACGGGCGGCGCGAAACCGGCTCGTTCGGTTGCGGCGGTCGCGAATCCTATGACCGCTTCATTACCCCCGATGCCTGGCGCGCGGCGGTGGACGAAGCGATTCGTCAGGCCGAGGTCAACCTGGAGTCGATCGACGCCCCGGCCGGCGAAATGACCGTGGTGCTGGGGCCGGGCTGGCCCGGCATCCTGCTGCACGAGGCGATCGGCCACGGGCTGGAGGGCGACTTCAACCGCAAGGGAACCTCGGCCTTTTCCGGCCGCGTCGGCGAACGGGTGGCGGCGGCGGGGGTGACCGTGGTCGACGACGGCACCCTGCCCGGCCGCCGCGGCTCGCTGAGCATCGACGACGAGGGAACCCCCTCCTCGCGCACCGTGCTGATCGAGGACGGCGTCCTTACCGGCTATATGCAGGATCGCCTGAACGCCCGCCTGATGGGCACCGTCTCCACCGGCAACGGGCGTCGGGAAAGCCACGCCCATTGTCCGCTGCCGCGAATGACCAACACCATCATGCTGGCGGGGCCGCACGACCCCGGCGAGATCCTGGCGGGGGTGAAGTCGGGGCTTTACGCGGTCAATTTCGGCGGCGGCCAGGTGGACATCACCTCGGGCAAGTTCGTGTTTTCGGCGTCCGAGGCCTATCTCATCGAAAACGGCCGCATCGGCGCCCCGGTGAAGGGGGCGACGTTGATCGGCAACGGCCCCGACGTGCTGACCCGGGTTTCCGCCATCGGCAACGACCTCGCCCTCGACCACGGGGTGGGGACCTGCGGCAAGGACGGCCAGGGCGTGCCGGTGGGGGTGGGGCAGCCGACCCTACGCCTCGACGGGTTGACCGTCGGCGGCACCCGCGTCTGAACGCAGGGCGTCCCAGGCCTTTTCTTCCTCGCCGATGGAGATCGCCACCAGGGCGCGATAGATCGCCGCCACCGGCGCCGGGTCCGCCCCGGCGGCGGCGGCGTGGGCGGCGGCATGGGCCACCACTTCCTCGACCCGCCAGGGCACCACCGCGTCGGCGCGCGTCGGTTTCGTCGCCGCGGCGCGGCGGACCCAGGACAGGCGCTCCACCAGCAGCGGCACGATGCGGCGGTCCAGGTCGTCGATGGCGGCACGGATGTCGGCAAGATCGGCGGCGGGTCGGTCGGTCATCGGCGGCTCCTTGTTTGGGTCGCTTTCTTATTGCCATGAAAGATGAAAAAACGCCGCGCGAAAAATCGGGCGGCGTTCAGGAAGGATCGGCGGAATCGTCCGCCGCGGGGGGCTCCATCGGCGGCGCCATCCACGAGGCGAAGCCGGTGTCCGACATCACCTCGACGAATTTCGCCACGTGATGCGGCTCCAGGTGCGGCCCGGCCATGTTGCGCAGCATGCGCAGGGCCTCGTCCGGGGTGTAGCGGGGCTTGTAGCAACGGTTGTCGATCAGGGCCGAGAAGACGTCGCCGATCGCCGCCACCATCGACAGGTCGTCGATTCCCGCGCCGGTCAGGCCGTTGGGATAGCCGGTGCCGTCCATCCGTTCGTGATGGCGTTCGGCGACGTTGATCACCTCGGTGGGGACGCCATCGGAATGGCGCAGGATCTCCCCCGCCGCCTGGGCGTGGCGGCGGATCACCACCATTTGCGCGGTGTCGAGAAGACCGGGTTTGTAGAGGATGGCGTGCGAGATCACCCGCTTGCCGAAATCGTGGGAGAATCCGGCCTGCGCCATCACCCCCAGGCCGTCGCCGCGAATGCCGATTTCCCGCCCGAAGAAGGCCAACACCGCCGAAACGCTGAGCGAGTGGACGAAGGTGTAGTCCTGATGGTCTTGCAGGGCGTTCATCACCGCGGTGATGCGGCCGTTCTGCACCGCCTCCACCACCAGGTCGGCGGTGTTCTTGATCAGGCGGGCATCCAGGGGTTCCTCGGTGGAGGTCGCCGCGAAGACCGAGGAATAGGCGTCGCGCGCGCCGCGCAGGACCCGTTCGACGTCGTCGGACAGGTCGGTCCAGGCGCGTTCCGCCCGCGCGCCGCACATCGCGTTGAATTCGAACAGGAAGGCGCCGGTTTCCGCGGTTTCGTCGATGCAGCGGTCGATGATGCCGCCTTCCAGCATCTCGCGGATGCGCGGGGTGACTTCCCGCGCCACCAGCATGATCGGCACGTCCATGTTGAAGCCGCTGGTGCGCACCGAGTAGGCGACGTCGAGGCCGCTCAACGATTCCAGGCGTTCGGAAATCACCATGGCGGAGAAATCGGCGGTGTTGACCAGATGCAAGGCCAGCCAGCCGTCCTCCACGGCGACGGCGCGGTAACGGAAACGCATCGTCTCGGCGATTCGTTGCCGAGCAGCACGGTCCTGGCACGCGACGAGAATCTTCGGCCTTACCACCACACACTCCTGAGACCCAAGACAGGCTTGGGCAAGCTCCCTGTCTATTACGCCCCTCGTTCTTGGCCGACGGAGTTACGTAACAATCTACTCAGATTAGCATGCCGGACACTCAACCGCACGCCAGTAAACGGCGCCCGGGCATCGTGTTTTCCGGGCCTTCATAGCCATCGCATAGCTCCGTATGCAAGCGGATTTTCGCCGCCGTAACGTGCCACCGCATGCGCGCGACGGGCGAATATCCACTAAGTGGTTTTCTTCCTTGTGTTTATGACGCTCAAGAATTTTTTCCCCGTGGCGCCAGCGCCCGCCAGCCGATGTCGCGGCGGCAAAAGCCCTCCGGCCAGTCGATTCGGTCCACCGCCGCATAGGCGCGGGCCTGCGCCTCGCGCACGTCGCGGCCGCGCGCCGCCACCCCCAGCACCCGGCCGCCATCGGCGAGAATCCGGCCGTTCTCGGCGCGGGTTCCGGCGTGGAACACCTGCGCCCCCTCCACCGCGTTGGCGGCGTCCAGGCCCCTGATCTCGGTGCCCTTCATCGGCGTGCCGGGATAGCCCCGGGCCGCCATCACCACCACCAGCGCCGCGTCGTCGTGCCATTCCGGCGAGACTCGGTCGAGGGCCCGTTCCGGCACCGCCAGCAGCAAGGGCACGATGTCGGATTTCAGGCGGGTCATCAGCACCTGGCACTCGGGGTCGCCGAAGCGGACGTTGAACTCGATCAGGCGCGGTCCCTTGGCGGTGATCATCAGTCCGGCGAACAGCACTCCGGCGAAGGGGCAGTCCTCCGCCGCCATGCCCGCGGCGGTGGGGCGGACGATTTCCGCCATCACCCGTTCCGCCATTTCGGAGGTCATCACCGGCGCCGGGGCATAGGCCCCCATGCCGCCGGTGTTGGGGCCGGTGTCGCCGTCGCCCACCGCCTTGTGATCCTGCGCCGCGCCCAGGGGAATGGCGGTTTCGCCGTCGATCAGGGCGAAGAAGCTGGCTTCCTCGCCCACCAGGAATTCCTCGATCACCAGTTCGCCGCCCGCGTCGCCGAAGGCGCGCTCGGTCATCATCATGTCGATGGCGGCCAGGGCCTCGGCCTCGGTGGTCGCCACCACCACGCCCTTGCCCGCCGCCAAGCCGTCGGCCTTGACCACGATCGGCGCGCCCTGCGCCCTGACATAGGCCTTCGCCGCCGCCGCGTCGGTAAAGCGGGCGTAGGCGGCGGTGGGGATGGCGTGGCGGGCGCAGAAATCCTTCATGAAGCCCTTCGAGCCCTCCAGCCGCGCGGCGGCGGCGGTCGGGCCGACGGCCTTGATCCCGGCGGCGGCCAGCGCATCGACCAGGCCCGCCACCAGCGGTCCCTCCGGCCCCACCATCACCAGGTCGACCGCCTTTTCTTGCGCCAGGGCGACGAGTCCCGGCACGTCGGAAACCGGTACCGGCAGGCAGTCCGCCACCTCGGCGATGCCCGCGTTGCCGGGCGCGCAATAAAGCGCGGAACACAACGGCGATTTCCGAATCGCCCAGCACAGCGCGTGTTCCCGACCGCCCGAACCGACCACCAGAATCTTCATGCGACTTCCCCTTTGCGCGATAGACTGCCAGAGTGTAGTCGATCGCGAAGACGGGGCAAGCCCCCCGAATTCTCCACCCTCTCCACGGTTCGAGGCATGGCCGAATCCACGCACAATCAGCCCGATTTCTCGGTCGGCGACCTAGCCGCCGCGCTGAAGACCAGCATCGAGAACGCCTTCGGTCTGGTGCGGGTGCGGGGCGAGATCTCGCAGCCCAAGGTGGTCGCTTCCGGCCATTGTTATCTGCGCCTTAAGGACGAGCGCGCGGTGCTGGAGGCGGTGATCTGGCGCGGTTCCCTCGCCCGGATGTCCGTCCGGCCCGAGGACGGGCTGGAGGTAATCGCCACCGGGCGGCTGACCACCTATGGCGCGCGGTCGCAGTACCAGATGATCGTCGAGGCGCTGGAGGTGGCGGGCGAAGGCGCCCTCCTCAAGCTGTTGGAGGAACGCAAGCGCAAGTTGGCCGCCGAGGGCCTGTTCGCCGCCGAACGCAAGCGCCCCCTGCCGCCCCTGCCCGGGGTGATCGGCGTCGTCACCTCGCCCACCGGCGCGGTGATTCGCGACATCCTGCACCGTCTGCGCGAACGCTTTCCCCGCCGCGTCCTAGTTTGGCCGGTGCGGGTGCAGGGCGAAGGCGCCGCCGCCGAAATCGCCGCCGCCATCGCCGGGTTCGACGCCTTGCCGTCCGGCGGGCCGATTCCCCGCCCCGACCTTCTGATCGTCGCGCGCGGCGGCGGCAGCCTGGAAGACCTGTGGCCGTTCAACGAGGAAATCGTGGTGCGCGCCGCCGCCGCCTGCTCCATCCCCCTGATCTCGGCGGTCGGCCACGAGACCGACACCACCCTGATCGACCATGCCGCCGACCTGCGCGCCCCCACCCCCACCGGCGCGGCGGAAAAGGCGGTGCCGGTGCGCCTGGACCTGTTGGCCCGCGTCGGCGAACTGTCGGCGCGCCTGCCCCGCGCCCTGGTCGCGGCGACGGAAAACCGCGCCCGCCAGTTGGAGGCCCTGAGCCGCGGCCTGCCCCGCCCCGAACGCCTGCTTGCCGAGGCGACGCAACGCCTGGACGACCGGGGCGAACGCCTGGCCGCCGCCGCCGGACGCCGCATCGAGCGCGACGGCCTGCGTCTGGCCGCCGCCGCCGGGCGGCTGCGCACCCCGCGCGAGGTCGCCGACCGCGCCGCCGCGCGCCTGGATGCCGCCTCCCGCGCCCTGGTTCAGGCGTTTTCCCGTCGGCTCGACCGCGCGGACGACCGTCTGGCGCGGCAGGCCGCTTTGCTGGAGAGCCTGTCCTATCAGCGCATCCTCGACCGGGGATTCGCCCTGGTGCGCGACGCCAAGGGCACGCCCCTCGTCCGTGCCGCCCAGGTCGGCCCCGGCGCGGCGCTGTCCCTTGCCTTCGCCGACGGCACCGTCGCCGCCATCGCCGCCGGAAGCAAACCCGCCAAACCGGGGAAAACCGACCCCCGCCAGGGAAGCCTGCTATGAATAACACCAGGCCGGGGGTGTTGCCCCTGGACCCCATCGGGGTCGCGGACCCCGATCCCCGTGCTGCGCGCGGCGCGAGGAAACCTTCGCCGCCGCGTGAATGCCGGTTGCCGCCGCGCGGCGGAAAACCAGTCATGGGTTCAAAGGGCCCGAGGCCCTTTGCGGGCGCGGGCGGAGCCCGCGGGTTCTTCCTGTTGTTCTTTTTCCTTCTCTTCTCCCTCCCCGCGCTTGCCGCGCCACCCGCGTTGCGGGGCGAGGCGGAGCAAGGCGGCGTGGTCTTCGGGCAGGCGGCGGCGGGATCGAAGGTTTTTCTCGACGGGGATGCGGTGCCGGTGGACGGGGCGGGACGCTTCGTCCTGGGCTTCGCCCGCGATGCCGCGCCGCGCGCGCTGCTGCGGGTGGTGGGGACGTCCGGAACGGCGACGGAAACGGAGCTGACGGTTCGTCCCCGCGATTGGCCGGTGCAGCGCATCGACGGCCTGCCCCGGGACAAGGTGACGCCGCCCCCCGCGTTGCTGGCCCGCATCAAGGAAGACAACCGCGCGATCGCCGCGACGCGGGCACGGGTCGGCGGTCGGGCGGATTATCGTTCCGGCTTCGTCCTGCCGGTGGAGGGAATCGTCAGCGGCGTGTTCGGTTCGCAGCGCATCCTCAACGGCGAGGCGAAGGCCCCCCATTCGGGCCTGGACATCGCGGCGGCGGCGGGAACGCCGGTGCATGCGGCGGCGGATGGCGCGGTGTCGCTGGTCCACCCCGACATGTTCTATACCGGGCAGACGGTGATGATCGACCACGGCTTGGGGTTGCAGACGGTCTACGCGCATCTTGGCCGGATCGACGTCAAGCCCGGGCAACGGGTGCGGCGCGGCCAGACGATCGGCGCGGTGGGGGCGACCGGCCGGGCGACCGGGCCGCATCTGCATTGGGGGGCAAGCTGGTTGGACCGGCGACTCGACCCGGCGCGTCTGCCCGAAATTCTGCCGGGGGCGGTTCAGTCCCGCTGAGGCTCCGCCGCCGCGCCTTCCAGGAAGGCGTTCAGGCCGTTCTGCGACACATTGATGTCGTTTTGCAGCTGGGCCAGGTTTTCCGTCTTGATCGCGGAGGGCTCCTTGACCAGGGCGCGCATCCGTTGGGTGAGGTCGCCCAGGTGCTTGGCCAGGGGTGCCTGTCCCTCGTTCTCCATGCGCTTCCAGGCGATTTCCGAGACGTCGGCGATACGGCGCATGTCTTCGAGCACGCGGACGTTGAGGTCGCCGGCCACCGCCTGCGGGAAGCTGCGGCTGGCCAGCAACTGCATGCTGTCGGCGCAACGCACCAGGCGCTGGCGCATGATCTCTTCCCAGGCCGCGGCACGTGGCGCGGAACGCGCCGCCGAGGGCTGGTTGTTGACGACGCGGTCGTAAAGTGCGTTCGGCACCTGCATCAGGGGCACCACCACCTCGCCCGGTTTGGGTTGGCGGGGTTTGCTGCGGCGGTCGGGGCCGATGTAGTCGCTGGTGACCACGAAAGGTTGACGGTTGAGCGCCAGCTTGCGCAGGCGTTCGCAGATCTTGCCCACGGTCAGCGGCCGCACCGTCACGCAGTCGACGCCGCTGTTGACGAGAAGGGAGGCGTCGTCCGGGCTGGGCGAATCCGTCACCACCATCACCGGCAGGAAGGGGTCGTTGCCCAACTGGCCGTTACGGATCGCCTTGACCGTGCGGCCGGCGGGGGCGAATCCCTTGGCGGAGATGGAGATCAGCAGAATGTCGATTTCGTCGGTGACCAGGCCGGTCTTCAGCGACGGATAGTCGGCGAAGATCGAGGGGCGGCGCAGCCCGGCCATGTGGCAGAACGAACGCCAATAGGATGGTGGGCATCCGTCCATGAGGACGACGGAAACCCTGACCCGAGGTAGTCCTTGAGAGAACGTTTCCGCATCCATGGCGTCATACCTTCGGAGTGGGGGTATCACCAATTGGAACTAAAAATCCTACCATGTAACGGGAGCGGATCAACACCTACAATTGCATGACTCGAAAAAAAGCGATTTCTCGCGGGAAATTCCGCTTCCGGGCGGGCCACCGGAACGGGTGGGAGAAAAGAGGAAGTGCGACTCGAAAGTCACGCCCAGGGATTTATTCCGAAAAGGCGGGAGGCCTCGCTTGGCGTGGCGCACGGAAGCGGGTACTCTCGACCCACGATCGTCCCTACCCCCCGCAACCGGAGAGGAGGGGCGGCGTTCCTTGGGATATGTGCGCAAGACATGACGTCGTTTAGGGCCGCTCGGGTTTGCCTTGTTCTGTTGACGGCGTTCGGCCTGATCGCGGGTGCCGCGGCGCGGGCGGCGGAACCGCGTGCCGTGACCCTTTGGGTTCCCGGCCCCGAGGACGGTTTGACCGCCCGCCAGATGGCCTTCCTGATCAAGCGGGTGGAGGAACGGCTGCCGCATCACTTCACGTTTGACGTGCAAACCGGCGCCGCTTGCCCGCCCGAGGCGGATCTTTTGAACCAGGCGCGCGGCGGCCGGATCGACCTGGCGGTGGTCGGCGACGCGGTGATCGACGAGGCACCGCGTCTGTCCCTGTTCCGCATGCCCTGGATCTTCCGCGACCGCGCCCACGTGCAGCGGACGATGTACGCCGGGCTCGAGGACGAAATCCGCACCCACGTCGAGGAATCGCTCAAGGTCATCGTCGTCGGCGTCTACGAGAACGGCTTCCACAACATCCGCGCCAAGCGCGCGATCTCGGGCCCCGAGGACCTGGCGCATCTCAAGGTTCTGATCAACGACGGGCGCAAGATGCGCGACGTGATGCGCCTGCTCGGCACCGTGCCGCAGAAGTATCCGGCGGACAAGGCGGACGAAGCCCTGGACGCGGGAATCATCGACGGCGCCGACGGGCCGCTCGACCTTCTGGCGCGCTTGCCGATCGGCGAGAAGCTGCCGACGATCACCCTGACCCAGCATGTCTACGAGCCATCGTTCCTGGTCGCCTCGCGCGCCTTCTGGGAACGGCTGTCTCCCGACGAACGCGCCGCCCTGACCGAAATCGGCGTCGATTTCGCCGACACCGCCACGCAGTTGGCGATGACCTATTACGACGCGGTGCGCAAGCGCCTGCCGAAGAAGATTTCCGTCGTCGCCTTCACCCCCGACCGCTTCTCCGCGCTGGTCGCGCGGCAGCGCGCCGCGTACGAAAAGACCTACGGCACCGACTGGACCGAACTGGTCGACATCGGCCGCGACGGCGCCGAACCGGCGCGCTGAGCCGCCCTACGACGCGGGCGTCCAGGTTTCCGGGGCTTCCACCTCGACCACCCACAGATCGTCGTCGATTCGCGCCTGGCGGTCGATGAAGGCGTCCGCCTCCGCCTCCGGCTTCGGTTCGTCGCCGGTGGCGGCGACCCAAACCCGCGCACCGTCGTCGGCGAAGACGATCTGGAACACCGTGCAGTGCCAGCCGGGGGAAACCCGTTTCACCAGCACCGCGCCGGAATCCGCGTCTCCCTTGCGCGAGACATAGGCGGGCAGCAACTCCACGCCGCAGCGGCGGACCAAAGCCTGTACCAGCAATCCGGCCTTGAGACGGGGTTCCAAGCAGGGGGCTCCGTTTTGTCCGTGGGTTCCGCCCACACCCGCGAAGGGCCTTGGGGCCTTCGATTCCATTCGTTTTTCGCCGCGGTGCGATGATCTTATGGCGCTTTGCGCAAGAACCGAAAGGAATGGGGTGCGCGAGGGGATTGGAACCCCGGTCCCCGAACGGGGATAAATCGCCCCGGTGGGGCGATTTAAGGGTGGAAATCCCCCGGAGGGAAGACCCCTCGCAACGTTTTATTCCTTGACCAGGAACGACAGCTTCTTGGCGTAGCCGCGCGGCGAATAGACCCAGGTCCGGCCGCCCTGGTCGAAGGCGCGCGTCGCCGAGTTGCCGATGATCACCATGGACAGCATGTCGGCGTCCTCGGGCTTCAGTTCGGCCAAGGTGGTGACGACGAGGCTGTGGTCGTCGCGGCCGACGTTGCGGGCGATCACCACCGGCGTGGTGCCGGGCCGTCCGGTGAGCAGGATGTCCCGCGCCCGTTCGATCTGGCTGCGGCGGCGGCGCGACACCGGGTTGTAGAGGGCGACGATGAAGTCGCCCAGCGCCGCGGCCTTGAGGCGGGTTTCGATGGTCTGCCACTCGGTGAGAAGGTCGGACAGCGAGATCAGGCAGAAGTCGTGGCCCATCGGCGCGCCCGCCAGGGATGCGGCGCCCTGCGCGGCGGTGATACCGGGAACGACCCGCACCCGGATGCGGCGCCAGTCGGGCCGGTGCTCCGCCTTGTCCAGCATTTCCATGGTCAGCGAGGCGAGGGCATAGATGCCGGGGTCGCCGGAGCAGACCAGGCAGACGTTCCGCCCCTCGGCGGCGAGGTCGAGCGCCTTGGTCACGCGCACTTCCTCGCGCGTCATGCCGGAAACGTGTTGCGGCTTGCCCGCGATGACGTCGGCGACCAGGTTGAGATAGCGTTTGTAGCCGACCACCGCGTCGGCGCGGGCCAGGGCGGCGGTGGCGTCGGGCGAGCGCCACAGCGGCGTGCCGGGGCCGACGCCGACCACGGTCAGGCTGCCGCGCGCCTGTCCCACCAGGGTGGGGTCGACGTTCGCGGCGGCGCGGGCGACGGCGCAGGTGGCGTTTTCCGATTTCGTCTTGGCGACGACCAGCGGCGCGTCGGCCCCGGCGGCGGCAAGGGCCGCGCCCTCGGCGACGCCCCAGCAGCCGACGGCGGCGAAGGCGTGTTCGGATTTCTCGGTCAGCTTGCCCTCGAAGGCGTTGAGCTCCTCGGCGGCGAAGAAGCGAATCGGCACGCCGAAGTGCGCGGCGGCTTCCTCCAGCGCCGGTTCGTCCATCTTCGCGTCGATCGAGGCGAGGCAGGCCACCGCCCCCGCCGCCAGGCCGTTGACGGCCAGGGTGTTTTCGACCAGGGCGACGACTTCCTCCGTCGTGGTGCCGCGGTTGCAGCCCATCCCCACCGTCAGCACCGGCGGATGCATCACCAGGGTGGCGGCGTCGCCCGCCTCCGCCTTTTCGGTGACCAGGATGCGCGACGGCGCGTCCGCCGCGAAGGCCGCGCCGCAGCCTTCGAGCCAGGCGGCGTCGCCCGCTTCCACGCAAAGCGCCACCGCTTCGCCGGAGAGCAGGCGTCCGGCGACGTCCTTGGCGGCGAGCGGGTTGGCGACGGTCCAGCCCGCGGGCGGTTCGTCGAGGGCGATGCCGAAACGCACGTCGCCCGCCGTGGTCACCCCGGAAACGCCGCCGAGAAGCCGCGAAATGGTCCGCGCCAGACGGTTGGCGCCATGATGCCCACCGAGCAGGGGAACCGCCACGCCGCCGTCCTGCGCCACCGCCAGCACCGGCGGTTCCGACCACTTGTCGGCCAGGCAGGGGGCCAGCGCTCGCACCAGGATGCCCGCGGCGCAGACGCCGACGATGCCGTGTCCGGCCTGGAACAGGCGGCGCAGGTGGGCGGCGGCGTCGACGAAGGTTTCGTCGCAGGCGGAGACCCGTTTTTCGAAACCGTGGATCGACGCGTCCGGCAGGGCGGCGCGGATCTTCTGCGCGACGGCGAGGCCGCTTTCGGAGAAGACGACGATGGCAAGCGGCTGGGCGGTATCGGTCATGGGAAGGATCAGTCCGTGTCGCGGAAAACGAGAATCACCGAGAAATAGGGGGCCTCGGCATCGGTCAGGCGGGCCAGCGGCACCACCCGTTGCGAGGGGTTGAGGGCGCGTTCGACATAGGTGGCGCCGCCGGTGGCCCCCAGGCGGTCGATCACCCGGCGCACCTTGTCGAGGTGGCGGCCGATCTTCATCACCACCGCGGCGGAGGTCTGCGCCAGTTCGCGTTCCAGCACCGCTTCCGGCAGGGTGGCGGGCAGGATGGTCAGGATGTCCTCGCGCCCGGCCAGGGGCAGCCCCGCCGCCGCCGCGCAGGCGGTGATCGACGACACGCCGGGCACCACCTCGACCTCGTAGCGGTCGGCCAGCCGGTCGTAGATGTACATGAAACTGCCGAAGACGAAGGGGTCGCCCTCGCACAGCAGGACCACGTCGCGGTCCGCCTCCAGGTGCGCTGCGACCAGTTCGGCGTGTTCGTCGTACTTCGCCTGGGCGATGGCGGTGTCGATCGCCATCGGCGTGTCGAGGGGAAGCTCGATCGCGGTCGCGGGCACGTAGGGGGCGGCGATTTCGCGGACGAAGCTGTCGCCGTGCTGGGTGCGGGGATAGGCGACCACCGGCGTCGCGCCGATCAGCCGCGCCGCCTTTACCGTCACCAGTTCGGAATCTCCGGGGCCGAGCCCCAGGCCATAGACTTTTCCGGTCACGTTTTCACTCCGGCATACTGGATCACCGGCGCCATGGGTTCGAACTTGGTCATGGAGCCGACCGGGGCATTACGCGCTATCGCAAGCTGTGTCAACGTGCCGCCGCGCCGTTTCTGAAATTCGAACAGCAGGGCGGCGGATTCCAGGGCGACGACGTTGACCACCAGGCGCCCGCCCCGGGGCAGGCGGTCCCAGCAGGCGTCCAGGGTGTCGCCCGAGGTCAGGCCGCCGCCGATGAAGATGGCGGCGGGGTCGCCGGCCAGCCGGTCCAGCACCTCGGGCGCGGTGTCCTCGACGATTTCGACGGTCGGCGCGCCCAGGCGGTTGGCGTTGATGCGCAAGACTTGCGCGCGGTTGGGGTCGCGCTCCACCGCCACGGCGCGGCCGGTGGGGTTGAGGCGCAGCCATTCGATGGAGATCGAGCCGTTGCCCGCGCCGATGTCCCACAGGGTCTCGCCGGGGCGGGGGGAGAGGGCGGACAGGGTGATCGCGCGGATTTCCCGCTTGGTCAGCATGCCGTCGTGCAGATAGGCGTCGTCGGGCAGCCCGGGGGCAAGGCCGAGGATCCGCGCCTCCGCTCCGGGCAGGACCCGGATCGCCACGGTGTTGAGGGAATCGGCGGGGGGATGCGGCCAGCCCTCGGCCAGCCCGCCGAAGACCCGCTCGCGCGGGCCGCCCATCGCCTCGAATACCGTGAGTTCGCTGGCGCCGAAACCGCGTTCGGTCAGGAAGGCGGCCAATCCCGCCGGGGTTTCGCCGTCGCGGGACAGAACCACCAGCCGTTTGCCGGGGAAAAGGTGACGGCCGATCTGTTCCAGCGGGAAGGCGTGCGCGGAAATCGCCGTCGCTTCCTGCATCGACCAGCCCATCCGCGAACAGGCCAGGGAGAAGGCGCTGGGCGCGGGGAAGATCACGATCTCGCGCGGGTCGAAACTGCGGTAAAGGGTGGAGCCGACGCCGAACCACATCGGGTTGCCGCTGGCCAGCACCACGACGCGGCTGCCGCGCGCCGCGCGGATGGCGTCCAGGGTGCCGTCCAGGCCCGCCCACAGCACCCGCTGCGCGGCGCCTTCCGGCACCATCTGCAACAGGCGCCGCGCGCCGACCACCATCTCGGCGGCGTCGAGCGCGCCGCGCGCCGCGGCGGAAAGGCCAGAGAGGCCGTCCTCGCCCAGTCCGATTACCGTCAGCCAGGGAGCGGTGGGTCCGTCCTCGCTCATTTTCCCGCGCCTTCCCGCTCCGCCTTGGCGGCGATGGCCAGGGCGTTTAGGGCGGCCACCGCCAACGGGCTGCCGCCGCGCCGTCCGCGCACCGTGATGTAGGGCACGCCGCAGGAATGCGAAATCAGCGCTTCCTTCGATTCCGCCGCGCCGACGAAGCCCACCGGCATGCCGACGATCAGCGCCGGTTTCGGCCCGCCCTCGGACATCACTTCGAGCAGGCGGAAGAGAGCGGTCGGTGCGTTGCCGATGGCGACGATCGCCCCCGCCAGCTTGTCGCCCCACAGGTCCACCGCCGCCGCCGCGCGGGTGGTGGCCAGGCGCTTCGCCGCCGCCGCGATGTCGGGGTGCTTGATCAGGGTGACGACTTCGGCGCCTTCCAGCAGATAGGGACGGTGCAGTCCGTGGCCGACCATTTCGACGTCGGTGAAGATCGTCGCGCCCGCGTTGATCGCCGCCTTGCCCGCCGCCGCCGCATCCGCCGAGAAGGCGATGTCGCGGGCGAGGGCGGTGTCGCCGCTGGCGTGCACCATGCGGATCACCGTCGACTTCAAATCCGTGGGAACCTGGGAGAGATCGCTTTCCCGTTCGATGATGGCGAACGAGCGGCGATAGATCTCGTCCGGGTCTGTGATGTAATCGAACTTCATGGTCTCTCCCTCCGTCACTCGGACATAATTTGGCCGGGTCCGCGGCGCGGACCCGGCAGGGTCTTCAAGGTTCAGCGATGCTTGCCGCCGCAGCCGCAGCCGCCGTGGCCGGGCTCGTCGTCGTGGTGGCCGTGGCCGCCGCAGCATTCGTGCTCGTCGCCGTGGTCGTGGCCGTGACCACCGCAGCACTCGTGCTCGTCGTCGTGGTCGTGGCCGTGACCGCCGCAGCACTCATGCTCGTCGCCGTGATGGTGGCCGTGACCGCCGCAACATTCGTGCTCGTCGTGGTGGTGATGGTGCTCGTGGCCATGGCCGCCGCAGCAGCCCTCGCCATGGTCGTGATCGTGGTGATGATCGAACGCTTTCTTCATCCAGGGTTCTCCTTCCAGGGGTTCTCCGGCGGCCTTCCAGTCGCGATAGGCGGCGAGGCGGTCGGACGCCCCCGCGTCATCGCGTTCGATGTCGCGCAGGCGTTCCACGAAGGTGTCGATCACCCGCGGGTGGTCCTTGAGATAGGGAACCTTGACCACCTGCGTTTCGGGGAAACGATCCGCCACCGCGTCCGCCCAGTCGTAAATCCGGTCGACCAGGATGCCGGTGAACAGGAAATATGGGAAGACCAGGACGCGGCGGAAAGCGTCTCTTTGCAATTCGCGCAGCATCACCACGTCGGCGGTGGGGTGCGCCAGGCCGGAAAAGCCGGTTTCCACCCAGCCGAAGCCCATCACGTCCCACAGCATGCGGGCCACCTTGGCGATGTTGCCGTTGGCATCGGGGTCGCTGGTGCCGCGTCCGACCACCACCAGCAGCGTCTCCCTGCGCGGCACTTCGCCCATCGTCTTGTCCGCCGCGGCGACGGCGGTTTCGATGCGATCCTTCGCCGCCTCCAGCATCCGCCAGTCCAGCCCCAGTTCGGCGCCGAAGCGCAAGGCGACGTCCGGATGCTTGCGGGAGAAGGCGTCCAGTTCCTCGGGGATGTCGGTCTTCATGTGCATCGCGGCGAACAGCATGCCGGGCAGGGCCCAGATTTCCTTCGCGCCGCCCTTGGCCAGCGCGGCCAGGGATTCGGCGATGCTGGGCCGGGCGAATTCCAGATAGCCGCTGGCCACCGCGCGTCCCGCGAAGCGATGCTTCAGGGCATGCTCCACCAGGCCGAATTCCGCGACCGCGCGGGCGTCGCGGCTGCCGTGGCTGCAAATCAGGATGGCGGGTTGTTCGGACATGGCTGCTCCGGTATCGGCGGGTTACAATGTAACGGGAAGGTAACGGAAGACCGCATCGCGCCGCAAACCTATTCTCAAGGTCCGCCGCTTCACAAGCGTTTTCGGCACGGGGCAGGTTTTCCGCTGACAGGGGAACCCCGCCGGATTATAAGCACGAACCTTGGCCTGGCCTTCATGCAGGGAGAATTTCATGACCGTCCATTTCATCGGCGCCGGTCCCGGTGCCCCCGACCTGATCACCGTGCGCGGCCAGAATCTGATCCGCTCCTGCCCGGTCTGCCTGTACGCCGGCTCGCTGGTGCCGCGCGAGGTGGTGGCCGTCGCTCCTGAGGGCGCCCGCGTCCTCGACACCGCGACGATGAACCTGGACGAGATCGTCGCCGAAATGAAGGCCGCCCACGACAAGGGCCAGGACGTCGCCCGCGTCCATACCGGCGATCCCTCGCTGTTCGGCGCCATCGACGAACAGATGCGCCGCCTGGACGTTCTCGGCATCGATTACGACGTGACGCCGGGCGTGCCCGCCTATTGCGGCGCGTCGGCGGCTCTCAAGCGGCAGTTCACCCTGCCCACGATCAGCCAGACCATCGTGCTGACCCGCACCAACGTCCGTACCTCGCCGATGCCGGAGGGCCAGGACCTGGCCACCATCGGCAAGACCAAGGCGACGCTGGCCATCCACCTGTCCGCCTCCAACGTGCGGGAGATCGTCACCGAACTCTCGCCGATCTATGGCGCCGACTGCCCCTGCGTCGTCGCCTATCGCGTCACCTGGCCGGACGAGAAAATCATCCGCGGCACCCTGGCCGACATCGAGGAAAAAGTCGCCGCCTCGGGCATCAAGATGACTGCCCTGGTCCTGGTCGGATGGGCGCTGGCCGAACAGGTCGAATACCCCGACAGCAAACTCTACGACCGCAACTTCACCACCGGCACCCGCGACGCCAAGCCGGAGTGAAACCCGGCCGGGCGCTGCCCGGACCCGCTGGGGCCTTGGGCCCCAGACCCCATGCGTATTCGAAGAAAAAAGGGCCTCCCTTGCGGGGGCCCTTTTTCTTCGAACAGGTCCGGGAGGTCCGGAGGGCCCTTGGTCCTCCGGCGGGGTCCAGGGGCGGAGCCCCTGCCCCGGGTTTCACCCCCCGAAGTCGCGCAGGAGTCCGATGGCGGCGTTCAGCTGGCTCATCCGTTCGTGGCTGCCATAGGGGCTGTCCGGGTGGTGGATGGTGGCGAGGCTGCGGAAGCGGCCGCGCACGGTGCTGGACGAAGGCTTGACCCCCGGGGGAAAGCCCAGGATGTGCAGCGCCTCCTCGCGGGTGCGCACGCCGTGGGGCAGCGGCACGAAGGAGAGCGCGGCGACCACCGCGCGCAGGCGTTCGTTTTCGTCGGCGAGGGTGCGGGCGCGTTCGGCGGCGGCCAGGGTTTCGGCGTCGACGCGCGGCCGTCCGGGGTCGTCGAGGTCGAGCGCCAGGCGTCCCTCGGCCAGGGCCAGGGCCAGGCCCAGGGCGCGGCGCAGGCGGGCCGGGGTTTCCCCCGCCGCCATCCGCACCTGCAAACGGGGCTTGCGCCGCCAGGGCCGCCCGGCGGCGGGGCCGGATTTCAGGACCACCGTCTCGCGGTCCTCGCGCCCCGGCTCGCCGGGATCGGCGGCGGCGTCGACGACGGAGGCGGGCAGGGCCAGCAGAATGGAGCGCGCCAGATCCCCGGCGTTGACCCCGCGCGATTGGGCTAGGGCGGTCACCGCGTCGCGGAAGGCGGCGCCGCAGGGCACGGTATAGGAAACCTTGTTGGCCATCGCCCGTTTCTCCAGGGAAACCGCGACTCGTTGCGCGGATTGAAGAATCTGGGGCGAATCGGGTTCGCCCGCGCAACGAGTCTACGCCGTTGCGGCGGGGATTCAACTTCGAATGAAGTTGCGGGTTGGGAAAAACTAGGCCGGGCGCCGCCCGGACCCGCGAAGGGTCGCGGACCCTTCGATCCCATTATCTTAGGCTTTTCACTGCCTTAGCGGAAATCGACCGTCGCGCCGCGCGCAAAAACCGAAAGGAATCGGAGGTGCGGAGGGACCGAGTCCCTCCGCGACGTTTTTACAGGAAGCGGTCAATCGTCCTGGAATTCGGCGGGGTCGATGCCGCCGATCACCAGCATGGTTGCCGTCGCCTCCGCCGTGACCGTGCCGTCGGGCAGGGCGACGCTGCCCGCCATTTCGATCAGCTTGCCGCGCGTCTTCACCTGCCAGCCGCTGACGGTCAGCGCCTGCCCCACCGGGGTGGGGTGGCGATAGCGGGTTTCCATGCGCGCGGTCACCACCTTCAGGCCGCGTTTGCAGTGCACCCGGCCCATCACCTCGTCCAGCACCGTGCCGATGATGCCGCCGTGCAGGGCGCCTTCATAGCTTTGATGCTCCGGCCCCGGGGTGAAGATCGAGACGTAGCGTCCGTCCTCCATCTCGCGGAAGGTCAGCTTCAAGCCGATCGGGTTGGCCTTGCCGCAGGCGAAACAATAGTCGTTCCGCGCTTCCTCTTCAGACACCGTGCGTTCCTCCTCGGCCGTGGTTCCGTTACAGGGCGGCCTGCGGCCGCGCTCTCAGCAGAAGCCGCGCCAAGGCCATCCCCAGCAGGGCGACCAGGGCCACCCCCGCCAAACCGGCCAGCGCGGTGGAAACCGCGCCCTCGCCCATCGCGGGGACGGTGTAATCGGGCAGCGGCGCGACGAACAGCGGCGCGCCTTCCTTGAGGAAGCCATAGCGTTCCGCCACCCACTCCAATCCGTCGGGATAACTGCTGGCGAACGGGCTCAACACCACGGCGGTCAACAGCGCGCCCAGGCCCGGCGCGGCGTAGGTCCACTGTCCCGTGGTCGCGGGCTTGCTGTCGAACAGGCGGACCAGGACCAGGGTGACCGCCGCCTCGCCCAGGCCGATCAGCGCGTGGACGCCCAGCATGGCGGGCAGAACCTTGCCCGCGGCGATGGTGCCGCTTGCCGCCAGTTCAAGGCTGCATGCCGACGCGGCCAGCAGGATCGAAACCCAGCCCGCCAGCATCAGGGCCAGGTTGCCTTCGACCCGCCGCTTCAGGAAGAACGCGTGCAGCAAGCCGCCGACCCCGGCGCCCAGCAGGGCCATGTTGAAGAGGTTGGCCCCCAGCACCAGCAGGCCGCCGTCGGCGAAAACCAGCGACTGCACCGTGACCACCAGGGCCAGGGCGAGAATCCCGAACGGGATGCCCAGGGTCGCCGAGGCGAGAACCCCGCCCAGCAAATGCCCCGAGGTGCCGTCCTGCACGGGGAAATTGATCATCTGTCCGGCGAAGATAAGGGCGGCGATGGCGGCGAAGCGCAAGGCGTCGGGTTTTTGGGCGGCCTTGGCGGCGAAACGGGCCGCCACCGCGATGCCCGCGACGGCCACGGCGGCGCTGACGGGGCAGACCGTTCCGTCCAGCATCTCGTTTGGAATGTGCATCTGAACTCTCCTGCTTGTTGGGAACAAGACACCGCGGAACGAAAGATCAGAGGGTTCCCCCCGCCGCCATGCCCGGAATCGTACCGATGACGCCGTCATGCAAGGCACATGCCCCCCCAGCGGCTTCTTGTGGCGCGCTCCGCGCGTGGCGTTCCTGAACGAAAGTCGCGCCGCGCGGCGGGAAAAGAAAGAAAAAAGGGCGGAAAAAGGGAAAAAGCGGAAAGCCTTGCGAGGGAAAGCGGTTCCCTCGCGAAGCCGTTATTCCCCCAGAATCAGCAGAGAATCTCGCGGGTGAGGGCGGCGGCCTCGGCGAGCCAGGCAGCGCGTTGTTCCGGCGTGCTGAGGATCACCGGTTCGAAATTGCGGCGTTCGGCGGGGATGCCGAGGGCTCCCCAGACGCAGCGTTTCCAATAGTTGTCCAACGGGTCGCCATAGAGCGCCCGTTCCGCCGCTTCCGGGGTGTTGGAGGTGGTGAAGATCAGGGCCTTGCGGGTGTTGAGCAGGGAGACCATCACGCCTTCGCCCTTGTCGTTGGTGCCGAAGCGGTAGGCCTCTCCAACGCGGAGCACGCGGTCGAGCCATCCCTTGAGGATGGCGGGGGCCTGTCCCCACCAGTTGGGGTGGACGACGATCACCGCCTCGGCGGCTTTCAGGCGGACGATTTCGGCGGCGATGCGCGGCGGCAGCGTGCAGTCGCGGTTCAATTCGTCGGGGGTGAACAGCGGGTCGAAGCCTTCGGCGTAGAGGTCGCAGATGTCGACGGCGTGACCTTCCGCCGCGAGGGCGGCGGCGGCGGTGGTGGCGATGGCGTGGTTGAAGCTGCCGGGCCGGGGGTGGGCGAGAACGATGAGCGCGCGCATGGTGTCGATCCTGTAAGGGGGGATTTCCAGGGCGGGAATCCGCTGGAGGGGAGCTCCCTCCGCGAGCTTTTTAACCCCTGACGCCGCTTACTCCGCGTTCTTGTATTTCAGGCCTTCCTCGTCGTGGAAGAAGCCGTTGGCGTTGGGGGCGCCGTCGATCAGGCCGTCGGTTTCCTCCAGCACCTCGGCCGGGTCGGCGGTGCCGTTCGCCACGGCGCGGAACAGGGCGGCGATCTTGATCATGTCCGCCGCGTGCGGCGAGATGCGGAAGCGGCCGACCCCCATTTCGATCATCGCGGGGATTTCGGCGGCAAGGTTGGCGACGGCATAGGACATCGTCTGGGTGCCGTTGACGGCGAGGAAGGGTTTGCCGTCCAGGGTGTCCACGGTCATGCCGTCGGGGTCGCGGGCGCAGACGTACTGGCAGTTGTCCTTGGCCAGGTTGTGGGCGCGGGCGTGATAGCAGCGCGCGGCGATAGCCAGCGGCATGCGGCCGAAGACGAAGACCTCCACCTCCATCAGGCGGCTTTTCGTCAGCGCGGCGATGGCGCGGCCGGGCAGTTCGACGGGCAGGCAGATGCGGTCGGCGCCGTTGGCGGCCAGGGTGGCCAGGGTGCCCTCGTTATAGACATTCATCATCGGGCCGATCATGTGGCGGCGGCCCTTCAGCATGTCGTCGACGGCGATGTCGTTGGCCTCGAAATACAGGCCGTCGTCGGCGACCAGGTCGCGCATCGCGGTCATTTCGCGGCTGGAGAGGATCAGCGCCTGGGTGGAGAAGACCACTTCCTTTCCGGCGGCCCGCAGGCGTTCGATCACCTCGGGCCAGAGGGGGTTGAGGAAGGGGGCGCGCTTGGCGCAGACCACCTCGCCCAGGACCACGGTGTCGACTTCGGCCTCGTCGGCGACGCGGAAATAGAAGTCGCGGCGGCGGTCGTTGTCCCAATTGAAGAGAAGCGGCCCAAGGGTAAGCTTGGCGGCGGCGGGTACGGTCATCGGTGGGGGTCCTTAGAGCCAGGTTCTCTTGTAGGCGCCGGCGGTTTCGCGGCCGCCCTCGGTCAGGTCGTCGATCGCCGCGGCGTCCAGGGTCTCGCCGCGGTCGAGGGCGTCCACCGCGGCGCGGAAGGCCTTCACCACCTTTTCGACGTAGGCCTTGCCGCGTTGGCGGCCCTCGATCTTGAGGGCGGTGACGCCCGCGTCGGCGACCTCGGGCAGCATGGTCAGAAGGTTCAGGCTGACCGGTTCCTCGAACAGATAGCTGGTCTTGTCGTTGGCGCCGAAGCGGCCCTTGCACAGGGTGGGATAACCCGCCGGTTCGCCGTCGGCGAAGCGGTTGATGGTGAAGCCGCCCAGCCGGGAATCGAGGCCGCTGCCGTGTTCGACGTATTCGACGTGGCTGGCGGGGGAGCAGACGCCGGTCTTGTTCGGCGACTTGCCGGTGACGTAGGAGGACAGCGAACAGCGGCCCTCGGCCATCACGCACAGGCCGCCGAAGACGAAGACCTCGGTTTCCACCTCGGTGTGGCGGTTGAGCTCCTTGATCTCGGGCAGGGTGAGGACGCGCGGCAGGACGACGCGGGCGATGCCGAATTCGCGGGCGTAGAAGTTGACCCCCTCCGGCGTCGAGGCCGCCGCCTGCACCGAGAGGTGACGGCGCAGGCCGGGGTGGTTGTCGCGGGCATAGGCGATCAGGCCGATGTCGGCCAGGATCACCGCATCGGCGCCCAGCCGCGCCGCGTCGTCGATGGCGCGGTGCCAGGGGTCGAGGTTCCCCGCGGTGGGGAAGGTGTTGATCGCCACCAGCACGTCGGCGGCGTGGTCGTGGGCATAGGCGATGCCCTCGGCCAGTTCCTCGCGGCTGAAGTTGAGGCCGGGGAAGTTGCGCGCGTTGGTGTCGTCGCGGAAGCCGCAATAGACGGTGTGCGCCCCGGCGTCCACCGCGGTGCGCAAGGCGGCGGGGGTTCCCGCCGGGCAGACCAGTTCCAGGGTGGACACCGGACGGGAAGGGTCGCGGGCAACGCGGGTCATGGTCGGGCCTCTTGGTACGCGGACAAGGATTTGAGAGCGGTTCTCAGGTGGGCATGGTGCGGGCGCGGCGCAAGGCCTTTTCCAACTGCGCGCAGCGGGTTTCCAGTTCGTCGATGCGGCGGGCCTGGGCCTCGGCGCGGCGTACCGCGGGCTGCACCAGGGAGTCGCCGACGGCGGCGAAGTCGGATTCCAGGCGGGTGAACGCGGCGAGCAGGCATTCCGACAGGCGGGTCGCGCCGCCCTTCAGCGGGCCGAGCGATTCGGCCAGGTCGGCGATCAGGTCGATGTCCGCGCCGTCGAGGGCGTTGCGCAGGGCGACCACCGCCTCGGTGTCGCCCTCGAAGCTCATGTCGCGGGTGAAGAACATCGCGTCGCCGTCGATGCTGCCGTCCAACAGGCCGAACAGCACCTTGAGGGGGGCGCGGATGGTGGCGTCGGCGGCCTCGTCCGCGTCCTTGCGCAGGACCTCGACCCGGCCCTCGCTCTCGGCGACGGAGAGCAGGAAGTTCCACGGCAGGTCGACCACGTCGACCAGGAAACGGCGCGGCCCCAAGGGCGACAGGCGTTCGAAGATGCCGGGGTGGCGGTCTTGCAGACGCCGCGCCAGACCGTCCGCCACCGGTTGAATCAGTTCGGTGGGGATCGCCCGCATCAGCAATCCGCCCAGCAGAATGGGGGAGAACGGCGGTGTGGTCATTGCGGCATCCTTGGGGCAGAAAACGAACCGTCAGGTTTTAGCACGGCGTCTCGGGTTTGTCCCCCCCCTGCGTCGCGGGGGGCGTGACGCGGCACGGGTCGTGCGGCGCGTCGGGCGGCGCGGCCTCGGGCAGGTGGGGCTTCCAGCGGGTCAGCAGAAAGGCGTTGACCACGACGCTGACGCTGGAGGCGGCCATCGCCCCGCCCGCCACCGCCGGGCTGAGGAACCCCATCGCCGCCACCGGCAGGGCGATCAGGTTGTAGACGAAGGCCAGCGCCAGGTTCTGGCGGATCTTCGTCCAGGTCTCGCGGCAGACGGCCAGGGCGTTGGCCACCGACACCACGTCGGCGCGCAACAGGGTGATGTCGGCGCTTTGCATCGCCGCGTCGGCGGCGGCGCCCACCGCGATGCCGATGTCGGCCTCGGCCAGGGCGGGGGCGTCGTTGATGCCGTCGCCGACCATGGCGACGCTGCGGCCGATCCGTTGCAGGCGGCGGACGATGCGGATCTTGGTTTCCGGCAGGGCGTCGCAGAAGGCGTTCTTCACCCCCAGCGCCTGCGCCACCGCCGCCACCGCGGTGTCGGCGTCGCCGGACACGATGGCGCAGGCGATGCCGCCTTCCTTCAGCGCGGCCACCGCGCGGCGCGCGTCGGAACGCAGGGGGTCGCACACCGAAAGTCCGCCGATCAGGCGGCCGTCGGCGGCGACCCAGATCGCCGAGCGTCCGGCCATCGCCAGCAGCGGCGCGATCCAGTCGCCCACTGCCATTTCGATGCCGAAGCCTTCCATCAGCGGGCGGTTGCCGATCAGCACCTCGGTCTGGCCCGCGATCACCGCGCGCACGCCGCGCCCGGGCATCGCCTCGAAGGACTTCAGCGACGACGGCACGATGCCGTAGTTCGCCGCGTATTCCAGGATGGCGCGGCCCAGCGGATGTTCGTTGCCCTGCTGCGCCGAGGCGGCGATGGTGAGTAGGCGGGAAATGTCGCCGTCCAGCGCCTCGACCGAGGTGACGAAGGGCCGCCCCTCGGACAGGGTGCCGGTCTTGTCGAAGAGAACGGTGTCGACGCGGTGCGCCTTTTCCAGGCTGTCGATGTCGCGGATCAGGATGCCCGCCCGCGCCGCCGCGCCGGTGCCCGCGACCAGGGCGGTGGGCGCCGCCAGGCCCAGGGCGCAGGGGCAGGCGATGACCAGCACCGATACCGCCGCCTCCACCGCCGCGGCGAACGAGCCTTCCACCGCCAGCCAGGCGAACAGGGTGAACCCCGCCATCCCCAGCACCAGCGGCACGAAGGCGGTGGCGGCGCGGTCAACGAAGCGTTGCAGCGGCACCTTGCGCGCCTGCGCTTCCTCGACCAGGGCGATGATCCGCGCCAGGGTGGATTCGGCGGCCAGGCGTTGCGCCTGCACGTGCAGGGTGCCGCCGCCGTTCATCGTGCCGCCGGTTACCGCGTCGCCCACCGTCTTGTCCTCGGGCAGGCCCGCGCCGGTGATCATCGAGGAGTCCACGGTGCTTTCGCCGCCGACGATGACGCCGTCCACCGGAATGCGTTCGTAGGGCTTGACCACCACCACCTCGCCCACCGCCACCTTGTCGATCGGCTTCGAAACGAAGCCGCCGTCGCGGGCGACGCGGGCGCTTTTCGCGCGCAGTTCCATCAGGCCGCGGATCGCCCGCGTGGTGCCGTGCTTGACCATCGCCTCCAGCCATTTGCCCAGGCGGACGAAGGCGATGATCGCGGCGGCGGTTTCGAAATAGAGGTTGCGCCCGTCGGGGTGCAGGGAAATCCAGGCGACCAGGCTGTAGAGGTAGGCCGACGACGAACCCAGAACCACCAGAAGGTCCATCGTCGTCTCGCGTTCGCGGATCGCCCGCCACGCGCCGAAGGCATAGCGCGCGCCGCCCAGGCCCAGCACGGCGGTGGACAGGATGAACGCCCAGGCCACAGCGAACAGCGGGTGCCCGGCCAGCACCTGCCAGCCGAGATTGAGCAGCAGCGGCGCGGTGAGCACCAGGACGATCCCCAGCATCAGGGATTCCGGGCGGTTGGCCCCGGCGCCGCTGCCGTAGTCGGCGGCGCTTTCGACGTCGGCCACCGCGCCGTGCTCGCCCAGCGGGGTGACCCCGTAGCCGGCGCGGCGCACCGCCGCCATCAGTTCGTCCAGGCGGCGTTCCGGCGCCAGCAGGCGGACGTCGGCGCGGTTGAGAACCGGGTTGACCTGGGCCTCGATCACCCCCTCGACGCTTTCCAGGGCATGGCGGACGCGGGCGACGCAGGCGCTGGAGGTCATGCCGCGGATCGACAGCGGCGTCAGCACGTCCAGCACCGCGTAGCCCAGGCTTTCCACCTCGCGCACCAGATCGGGCAGGGCGGCGCGCGCCGGATCCAGGGTCAGGGTGGCGCCGCTGAGGTCGGCGGCGATCTCCACCGCGACCACGCCTTCCATGCGGCGCAGGCGGTTGCGCACCCGTTCCCCCGCGGTCGCCCCGGTCATTCCGGCAAGCGGCAGGTCGAGGCGGCGGTAGAGGCTTCCGGGCGGAGTCGCGGGTTGGGCTTCGGTCGGCGTTTCGGACATCCGGGCGCTCTTCGCAGTCAAAAAATCGGCCAATGACAAGACTGTCGCACGCAGGGACGAATCCGTCCAGGGGTGGGGCTTGACCCGGGCGGGGGCGCGGCGCGATAGTCGGCGCAGTTGGATATGCTTGTTCTCAGGGCTGGGTGCAATTCCCGACCGGCGGTATTCCCGAAAGGGAGAGCCCGCGAGCGCCCGCCGCGCCAAGCGGCGGGGTCAGCAGATCCGGTGAGAAACCGGGGCCGACAGTGACGCCCGCCGCAAGGCGGCCGAGTCTGGATGGAAGAGGATAGGCAGACGACCCGGCGCGATGGGGTTTCCCGCCGTGCCGGATGGTCCGCGTTCGCGGCCCCGCCGGGGCCGCGCCATTCTCGACGATTGCCCTGATTCAGGCTCACCGCATGGAGCATGTGAGATGAATCAGACCACACGAACGACCCTTTCCCAGGAGCTTCTGCTCACCCCCGCCGACACCCCCGCCTTGCGGGTGGCGCACGCCATCGCCGCGCTTTGCCGGGGCGGCGGCGTCATCGTCACCGACGACCCGGGACGCGAGGACGAAGGCGACATGATCTTCGCCGCCCATACCCTGACCGTGCCGCAAATGGCGACGCTGATCCGCGAGGGCTCGGGCATCGTCTGCCTGGTGCTGCCCGAGGCGCGCTGCCGGGAACTCGACCTGCCGCCGATGGTGGCGAAGAATTCCTCCGCCTTCGGCACCGGCTTCACCGTGTCGATCGAGGCGAAGGAAGGCGTCACCACCGGCGTCTCCGCCGCCGACCGGGTGACCACGGTCAAGGCCGCCATCGCCCCCGGCGCGAAGCCCGCCGACCTGGCCCGGCCGGGGCACGTCTTCCCCCTCGCGGCGCGGCCCGGCGGCCTGGCCGAACGCACCGGCCATACCGAGGCGACGCTGGATTTGATGCACCGCGCCGGGTTGCCCGCCGCGGGCGTGCTGGCCGAGGTCACCAACCCCGACGGCACCATGGCCAAGGGCGCGCAACTGGCCGCCTTCGCGGAGCGGCACGGCATGCCGATGGTCGCCATCGCCGACCTGCTGGCGGTGGGGTAACCGGGGCGAAAACAACGTTGCGAGGGGACTCGGCCCCCTCGCGCACCCCGTTTTTTCGCCGCGTGAAGGTTCTATAGCGAAAACTTTTAGGAACGGGAGGTGCGGAGGGTTCGCGACCCTCCGCGAGGTTTTTCTCCCTCAGTCGTCCCGCGCGCCGCCGACGCGTATGGCGGCGGGCAGATAGAACATCCGGCCGAACCAGCGCCAATGGCCGTCCGGCCCCGGCGCGGTGCAGTTGACGCGGCCGCGGGTGCCCTTGAAGGGATTGGCCTGGCGCACCTCGACGCGGCGGCCGAGGATTTCGGTCCGGGTTTCCCCTTCGCTGGACGCAAAGCAGCGAAGCCCGCGCAGCGAGACCTGCGGGTCGGCGACGGTGAAGCCGAACAGCGGCGGGTTGTGGGCGAGGGTCGGGGACGCGGGGGTCAGGTCGGCGGCGGGCAGAGGCAGGGCGTTGATCACCAGGCGGAAGCGGTCTTCCGTGCCGAAGTTCTCGTTCAGCGCGAAGCGCGGCAGGAAAAAGCGGTGTTCGGCGGCGGAGACCACGCCGGAGTGCTGGCCGAAGGCGGCGTCGTAGGACTTGGCGGCAAGTTCCAGGGTGGCGGTGTCGGCCTCGCCATAGGGATAGGCGAACAGCTTCGGCGCGGCGCCCAGCTCCGCCGCGAAGCGGGCGTTGGAGGCGGCGATCTCCTCGGCGGCGGCGGCGGGGGACAGCTTCGCCATGTGGGCGTGCGACTTGGAATGCGCGCCGATTTCCATGCCCTCGTCGCGCAGCGTGCGGATCTGGTCCCAGGTCAGATAGCCGTGGGTGCCCCGGTCCACCGGATCGGTGGCGACGAACAGGGTCATCGTCCAGCCCCGCGCCTTGAGGCGCGGCCAGGCGACGGACAGCACCGAGGCATAGGCGTCGTCGACGGTGATCGCCACCGTCTTCGGCGGCACCGGCGAGCCCGCCCGTAACGCGGCGACGACCTGCGACAATGGCACCACGCGATAGCCGCCGTCGGCGAGAATTTGCAGGTGGCGCTCGAACTGCTCGACGCGGATGTTGGTGGAGGGAATGCCGTCCTCGCCGAAGCGGTGGTACATCAGCGCCACCGCCGCGCTTTCGTCCGCCGACGCGGCCTCGGCCCGCGCGGTTTGCCAAAAACCGAGCAGCGCCGCGCCGCAGACCATGACGCACGCCAAACCCCGGCGCGCGTGCCGCGCAATCTTGTCGATCATCGTGCCGTCCCCCACATGCGGATACGGCAAGAGTATCGCCATTCCGTCATCCGCGGTCAAACCTCGTGGCCGCGACAGGAGCACCCCATGAACCGTCTCGACCCCGCCGCGCTGGCGCAGCTTTTTTCCGACGCCCGCACCCATTCCCACTGGCAGGACCGGCCGGTCGACCTCGACCTGGTGCGTCGCGCCGTCGCGCTGGCCGGTCTGGCGCCGACCGCCGCCAACAGCCAGCCCGCGCGCTACGTGCTGGTGGCGACGCCCGAGGGCAAGGCGCGGCTGAAACCCTTTCTCGCCCCCGGCAACGTCGACAAGACCATGGCCGCGCCGGTCACCGCGATCGTCGCCACCGATTACGCCTTCTACGAGGCGCTGCCCCGCATGTATCCGCAGACCGACGCGAAAAGCTGGTACGTGGGCAACCCGGCGCTGATCGAGGAAACCGCCTTCCGCAACGCCTGCCTGCAAGGCGGCTATTTCATTTTGGCGGCGCGGGCGCTCGGTCTCGATTGCGGCCCGATGAGCGGCTTCGACGCCGACGGCGTCACCCGCGAGTTCTTCGCCGGAACCGAAATCCGCGCCAATTTCCTGTGTAACCTCGGCTATGGCGACGCCGCCCGCCTGCACCCGCGCAACCCCCGCTTCGCGGCGGAGGAAATCAGCCGGGTGGTGTGAAGAAAACGAAAAACGTTGCGAGGGGTCTTGGACCCCTTGACGGGGCCGGGTGCCGCCCGGCCCGGTTTCATCCCCGCATCATGCTTCGCGGCAGCACGCTGTCGGAGAGCAGGGGGAAGCGGCGGCGCGCGTCGAACAGCTGATAGTGCCACCATTCCTTGGTATAGAGCTCCCACCCCGCCGCGCTCATGATGCCGAGGAGAAGGGCGCGGTTTCTTTGCGCCTCGGCCGGGATGTCGGTGCGGCCGTGGTGCGCCTGGGGCGTGAAGTCGTCGAAGCCGGTTCCCATGTCGAGGCTTTCGCCGTCGGCGTCGGCCAGGGTCAGGTCCACCGCGACGCCGCGGCTGTGCGACGATCCGCGCCGGGGGTCGGCGACGAACACCGGATTGGGGGTGTGGTTCCATAAGACCCACTGCGCCTCGGCGGGGCGGAAGGCGTCGAAGACGCGCAGGCGAAGGCCGATCGCGGCGGCGAGGTCGCGGGCGCGTTCCAGCTTGGCAAAGGCTTCGGCGTGCAGATAACATGCGGCGCGGCCATAGACCGGGGCGCCGGTGAAGTTGTTATCGGTGGCGTAGGCAAGGTCCAGAAGGATCCCGTGCCGTTCGGGGGAAATCTCGGTCAGCATCGGGCCAGCATAGGATTGGCGGGCATGTCGGAACAAGTCGAACTTTCGCGCGGCGTGGTCGCGGTGCTGGATGCGGCGGGCGCCGCCTGCCAAGCGGGGGTGTTCGTCGACGGCGTGCCGCGCGCCATGAAAAGCGAGGCGATGACCCACGGTCAGGCCGAGGCTCTGCTGCCGATGCTGCGGGCGGCCTTCGCCGAGGCGGGGGTGGGGTTCGAGGACCTGGCGGCGGTGGCGGTTACCGTCGGCCCGGGGTCGTTCACCGGCCTGCGGGTGGGATTGGCGGCGGCGCAAGGATTGGGTTTGGCCCGCGACTGCGCGGTGGTCGGCGTGTCCTCGTTCGCCGCCTGGGCGCGCGCGGTGCCGCCGGGCCGGGTGCGCGTCGCCCTCGACAGCCGGCGCGGCGACGCCTTCGTGCAGGAATTCGACGCCGCCGGGCTGCCCGTCGCGCCGCCCGGTATCCTGGCCCTGGACGCGGCCCTGGCGGTTCCTGTCGGAACCGCGCTGGTCGGCGATCTGGCGGGCGGCGTCGCGCCGCCGTTGGCGGGCATCTTCGCCGCCGCTTGCCTGCCGGTTCTGCGCCTGCCGCCGCAACCGCTCTATCTGCGCGAGGCCGACGTCACCCTGCCGCCGGGCGCGCCGCGATGCAGCTGACCCCGCTTTCCCCCGCCTTCGCTCCGCTTCTTGCCGTCCTGCACGCCGCGTGTTTTCCCCGCCCCTGGGACGAGGCGGCGTTCGCCTCCCTGCTCGCGGCCCCCGGGACGTTCGGCTTCCTGGTGGCGGACCCCGACGGCGAGCCCGTCGCCTTCACCCTGTGCCGCGTCGCCGCCGACGAGGCGGAACTGCTGACCGTCGGGGTGCGGCCGGAATGCCGGGGGAGGGGGATTTCCCACCTTCTTCTGGCGCAAGCGGCGGATGCGGCGCGTTCGCTCGGCGCGGCGCGGATGTTCCTGGAGGTTGCGGTGAACAACCGGCCCGCCCTGGCGCTTTATCGGCGGCATGACTTCCGGTGCGTGGGAACGCGAGAAAAATACTACCGTGAGTTTGTCCGCGGAAGGGAAGCGCCTATCGATGCGTTTGTCATGGAGAAAACGTTGGAATAATCCTTCGCGGTCTTTGCCGGATATTTGTAATCCGTTGATTCTTCATTCCCATCCCAACCGATCCGGCGGTGTTCAGCCCCGTGCGCGGGGGAGGGCTCGATGGCGCGGCGGATCGGCAACCCTGCTCCTGCGCCATCGACGGTATCCTTTCGAACCATTTTTCCGGAACGATGCACACCATCGTAAGTATCAAATCGGATGCATCCGATGGAATTCTCGGCACGCGTCAAATCAACTTGCAAGGTATCCCCTGAAACGACGGAGTTTTTATTGTCTACGTTTTTGGTGTTGATAATGCAGGGCGGACATTTTATATAAGCAACGATCCGATGACTAAGGGGGTTCGGTACATGTCTGGGCAAGAGTCCAAGGAAAATCTGCTTCATCTTACGGCACAGATCGTCGCGGCGCACGTCGGCAACAACGAAGTGCCGCTGACCGACCTTTCCGGCCTGATCAAGAACGTCTTTTCGGCCCTTTCCTCGCTTGGGGAAACTCCGGCTCCCGCCGACCGTCCGCAACCGGCGGTCGCCGTCAAGAAGTCGGTGACGCCCGACTACATCGTCTGTCTGGAAGACGGCAAGAAGTTGAAGATGCTGAAGCGGCATCTCAAGACCGCCTACGACATGACGCCCGAGGAATATCGCGAGAAGTGGGGCCTGGCCGCCGATTATCCGATGGTCGCGCCCAACTATGCGAACCACCGGTCCTCGCTGGCGAAGAAGATCGGCCTGGGCACGCGGTCGCGGCGTGGGCGCGCGGGCGCTTAAGTTCGGCGGTTTCATCGAAGCTTCATTTTCGCGGGCGGCGGGCTGCATCTACAGTCCGCCGTCGCGCTTTTTGTCTTCCCCGGCGCGGCGGCCATCTGCGGCGGAATGCCGCGCGGCTTTTCATTTTCGTGATTTGGGGCTACTGTCGCGGACGGGGTAACTGGAGCAGATGGCGGAAGACAATGTCGCGGATCGAACAGCGATGCCTGGAGCTGGGGCTTAAAATGACCGGTCAACGCCGGGTCATCGCCCAGGTTCTTTCCGAATCCGACGATCATCCCGATGTCGAGGACGTCTATCGCCGCGCCGCCGAGATCGATCCGCGCATCAGCATCGCCACGGTCTATCGCACCGTTCGTCTGTTCGAGGAGGAAAAGATCCTCGAACGCCTGGACTTCGGCGACGGGCGGGCGCGTTACGAGGAAATCTCGGACGATCATCACGATCATCTGATCGACCTCGGCAGCGGCCATGTCATTGAATTCCAGTGCAAGGAAATCGAGGAACTGCAGCGGCGCATCGCGCGCGAGCACGGCTATCGTTTGGTCGGCCACCGGCTGGAGCTCTATTGCAAGCCGATCTCCGACGAGGACAAGCCGACCTCAAGCAGGGGCTGAAGACAACCCAGGGCGCGGTGGGCCGCCCTGCGCCGCAAGCGGCGCTCCGGCCCGATCCGGCGCATCCGCAGTCGTGAACACGGAGCATCATGGAACCCATCGAAGAGTCGTCCGGCGGCAGCATGGAGGTTCGCCTGGCGGCGAGCCCTGAGGAAATCGACGCCGCCCAGGCCTTGCGCTATCGCGTGTTTTACGTCGAGGGCGGCGCCCAGGCATCCGCCGCCGCCGCCGCCGCCGCCCGCGATTGCGACGATTTCGACGCGGTCGCCGACCACCTTTTGGTGATCGACCGCGCGCGCGGCTCCTCCCCCGCCGAAAATATCGTCGGCACCTATCGCCTGATGCGCCGCGAACACGCGGCGAAGATCGGCCGCTTCTATACCTCGGCGGAATACGACGTTTCGCGCATTCTCGCCCTGCCCATGCCGATCCTGGAACTGGGGCGGTCCTGCACCGATCCCGCCTATCGCACCCGTTCGACCATGCAGATGCTTTGGCAGGGGATCGCCAACTACGTCTTCACCCACGACATCGGCATGATGTTCGGCTGCGCCTCCCTGGCCGGGGTCGACCCCAAGGCGCTCGCCCTCGAACTCAGCTATCTGCACCATTACCATCGCGCGCCCGAGGAATTCCGCCCTTGCGCCCTGCCCGCGCTGCATACCGCGATGGATCTCCTGCCCAAAGACGCGGTGTCGCCGAAGCAGGCCCTGATCGCCCTGCCGCCGCTGGTCAAGGGTTACCTGCGCCTGGGCGGCTTCGTCGGCGACGGCGCGGTGGTGGACCGCCAGTTCAACACCACCGACGTCTGCATCATGGTTAAGACCGATCTGGTGACGGACAAGTATTTCCGGCACTACGACCGCACCGCGCGCGGCAGCTGATCATGACCCGGCGCGAAGCGGAACCCACGCCCGCGCGGTTCGGCGGCCATGGACGATTGGAATCCGTGGTCGCGGCGGCGCGGCTTTGCGCGATTTTCGTCTGGTTCCTGCTGATTCTGCCGGTTTATCTGCTGAGCATGCTGTCCGAGACGGCGCAGACCGTCTGCAACCGCGTGTTCTGGCGCGGCGTTCTGCGCCTGGCCAACATTCGGGTGCGGGTGCATGGGCGGGCCTCCGTCCTGCGGCCCTTGCTGTTCGTCGGCAACCACGTCTCCTATCTCGACATTCCGGTTCTCGGCAGCCTGCTTCCCGGCATCTTCGTCGCCAAGTCCGAGGTCGCGGGGTGGCCGGGCATCGGCTTCATCGCCCGTCTGGCCCGCACCGTCTTCGTCGAGCGCAAGCGCACCGAGGCCGCCCGCCAGAAACGGGACCTGAGCGACCGGCTGGCGCGCGGCATCCCCCTGATTATCTTTCCCGAGGGAACCAGCGACGACGGCAACCGCGTGCTGCCGTTCAAGAGCACCCTTTTTTCCATCGCCGAGGCGGAGATCAACGGGCAGCCGGTGATGGTGCAGCCGGTGGCGATCGCCTATACCCGCTGCTTCGGCGTGCCGATCGGCTATCTCTGGCGGCATTTCTTCGCCTGGTACGGCGACATGGATCTGGCCCCCCACCTGTGGGAGGTGCTGCACATGGGGCGGCTGACCGTCGAGGTCACCTTCCTGGAGCCCCACACCCTGACCGCCCTGGGTTCGCGCAAGAACGCCGCCCTGGCCTGCCACGCCGCGGTGCGCGGTGCGGTGGCCCGCTCCCTCAGCGGGCGGGAGCCCTCCCCCGACGCCTTGACTTTGCAGGGTCGGGTGCTACGGTTCAGGCCGTGAGAACGCCCCTATTTCCAAGGACGCAAGAGACCCGGTGAGCGGACAGAAGAAGCTTTTCGTCAAGACCTACGGCTGCCAGATGAACGTCTACGATTCGGCGCGGATCCGCGACGTCATGGCCCCCCTGGGCTATGTCGCGGCCTCCACCCCGGCGGACGCCGACCTGGTGGTCCTCAACACCTGCCACATCCGCGAAAAGGCGGCGGAGAAGGTCTTCTCCGACCTCGGCCGCCTGCGCGCCCATCGGCGCGCCAAGGAAGAGGCGGGCGGCCGCATGCTGGTCGCGGTGGCGGGCTGCGTCGCCCAGGCCGAGGGCGAGGCCCTGCGCGCCCGCGCGCCGATCGTCGACATCGTGCTGGGGCCGCAGGTCTATCACCGCCTGCCCGAGATGGTGGCGCGCGCCCTGCGTTCCCACGGCGAGGCGGTGTTCGACACCGAATTTCCGGTGGAGCCGAAGTTCGATCACCTGCCGCCCCCGGCCTCCGAGGGACCGAGCGCCTTTCTGGCGATTCAGGAGGGCTGCGACCGCTTCTGCACCTATTGCGTGGTGCCCTATACCCGGGGCGCCGAATACGCCCGTCCCGCCGCCGCCGTGTTGGCCGAGGCCCGCCAACTGGTCGAGACCGGCGCGCGCGAGATCACCCTTCTCGGCCAGAACGTCAACGCCTGGGCGGGCGAGGCGCCGGACGGCGGCGTCTGGGGATTCGGTCGCCTGTTGCGCGAACTCGCCGAGATTCCCGGCCTGGCGCGCCTGCGCTACACCACCTCGCACCCCCGCAGCGTCACCCCGGACCTGATCGCCGCGCACCGCGAGGTGTCGGCCCTGGTGCCCTTCCTGCACCTGCCGGTGCAGTCGGGCGCGGATCGGATCCTCGCCGCGATGAACCGGGGGCACACCGCCGCCGAATACCTGCGCACCGTCGATGCGCTGAAGGCGGCGCGGCCGGATATGATGCTGTCGTCCGACTTCATCGTCGGCTTCCCCGGCGAGACCGAGGCGGAGTTCCAGGAAACCCTGGCGGTGATCCGCGCGGCCGGGTTCATTCAGGCATTCTCCTTCAAATACAGTCCCCGTCCCGGCACCCCGGCGGCGGCGATGCCGGGCCAGGTGGCGGAGGCGGAAAAGGTCGATCGCCTGGCGCGCCTGCAGGCCGAACTGGCGGGCATCCAGGAAAATTTCAATCGCGCTTGCGTCGGGCGGACGATGCCGGTGCTGTTCGACCGCCCCGGCCGTCATGCCGGGCAGCTGATCGGCCGGACCCCCTATATGCAGGCGCTGCACGCCCGCATGCCGCAAGAGGCCTTCGGCACGGTGCGCGCGGTGCGCGTCGTTTCGGTCGGCCCCAACAGCCTGGGCGGCGAGGCGGTGGACATCGGACGGAAGGACGCGGCGGAATGAGCGGCGCAGGCAAATCGCAGCATCCGGTGGTCGGGTCGCGCACCCTGGACCTCGGCGGCAACGCCGAGGCGGCGGCGGTCTACGGGCCGCACAACGTGCATCTCGACCGCCTGGAGGCGCTGTTGGGGGTGGGCTGCGCGGCGCGCGGCAACATCCTGACGGTTTCCGGCGCCGCCGCCGCCATCGACGCGGCGGAGCGGGCGGTCGTCGCCCTGGCTCAGCAGGCGAAGCGCGGGCGCGCCATCGAACCCGCCGACGTCGACGCCGCGGTGCGGATGTCGCAGGCGGGCCTGCCCGCCGACGACGCCGACCTGGCGCTGAAGACCCGCAAAAAGACGATCCTGCCGCGCACCCCCAACCAGGCCGCGTACTTGCGCGCGATGCGCCGTTTCGACCTGGTCTTCGGCCTGGGGCCGGCGGGCACCGGCAAGACCTATCTGGCGGTGGCGATGGCGGTCAGCAAATACCTGAAGGGCGAGGTGTCGCGCATCATCCTCTCCCGCCCGGCGGTGGAGGCGGGGGAAAACCTGGGCTTCCTGCCCGGCGACCTGAAGGAAAAGGTGGACCCCTATCTGCGGCCGCTCTACGACGCGCTGCACGACATGCTGCCCGCCGACCAGGTGCAGAAGCGCATCGAAATGGGCGACATCGAGATCGCCCCCCTGGCCTTCATGCGCGGGCGCACCCTGTCCGACGCCTTCGTCATCGTCGACGAGGCGCAGAACACCACCGCGGTGCAGATGAAGATGCTGCTGACCCGCCTGGGCGAGGGCTCGGTGATGGTGGTCAACGGCGACCTGACGCAGGTCGACCTGCCGAAGGGGGTGCGTTCCGGCCTGCGCGACGCATTGGAAATTCTGGACGGCACCGACGGTATCGGCGTGGTCGCGTTCGCCGACCGCGACGTGGTGCGTCACGGCCTGGTGGCGCGCATCGTCGCCGCCTATGCGGCGCACGCCCCCGCCACCCCTTACGAGGCGCCGCAGGGAGGCAGCCATGGCTGAGGACATCGTCGAACGCATCGCCGCCGCCGACGGTGCCTGGGGTTTCGAGGCCGAGGCCTTGCCCTCCTGGGACGCGGCGGTGCCGGACTGGCGGGCGGTGCTCGCCCGCGTCGGCGGCGCGGCCGCCCCGGCCCTGGCCGAGGCGCTGGCCGAAGCGGGGGTTCTGGCCCCGGCGGAGGTGGCGGTGCTGCTGGCCGACGACGCGGCGGTGCGCGAGCTCAACCGCGACTGGCGGGGCTTCGACAAGCCGACCAACGTGCTTTCCTTCGCCACCTGGTGGGACGACGATTGCCCGCCGCCGCCCGCGCCGGACCTGCCCGCGCATCTGGGCGACCTGGCGCTGGCGCTGGAGACCCTGCTCGCCGAGGCGCTGGCCGAGGGCAAGGCCCCGGCCGACCACCTGGCGCATCTGGTTCTGCACGGGCTGCTGCACCTGATCGGCTACGATCATGGCGACGCCGACGAGGCCCGCGCCATGGAAAACCTGGAGGTCCGCCTGTTGGCGGAGATCGGAATACCCGACCCCTACGGCGGAGACCGCGACGATGACTGATCCCACCCCCGAAACGTCCGCCGCCTCGGCCGACGAACCCCCGTCTCGCGGCGGGCGCTCGTGGTGGCAGGCGTTCAAGGAACGTCTGCCCTGGGCCGCCGCCAACGGCGAGCCCACGGTACGCGAGGCCCTGGCCGAACTGATCGAGGAAAGCGGCGAATCCGACGCGCCGATCGACGCGCACGAACGCCTGTTGCTCTCCAACATTCTGCACCTGCGCGACGTCAAGGCCGAGGACGTGATGATGCCGCGCGCCGACATCGTCGCCGCGCCGATCGATACCGCCCTGCCCGACCTCGTCCGCCAGATGGTGGCGGAGGGGGTGTCGCGCCTGCCGGTCTATCGCGAGAACCTGGACGACGCGGTGGGGCTGGTTCACATCAAGGACGCGGTGCGCCATCTGTCCGGCGGCGAGGCCTGTCCCCTCGGCAACCTGCTGCGGCCGATCCTGTTCGTCGCGCCGTCGATGCGGGTGATGGACCTGTTGCTGGAGATGCGGGTGAAGCGCACCCACATGGCCCTGGTGATCGACGAATACGGCGGCGTCGACGGCCTGGTGACGATCGAGGATCTGGTCGAACAGATCGTCGGCGAGATCGAGGACGAACACGACGACGAGGATGAACCGGAACTGGTCTTCCGTTCGGACACCATGCTGGAGGCCGACGCCCGCGTGCCGGTCGAGGACTTCGAGCAGGCGGTCGGACCGATTCTCAGCGACGCCGAACGCGAGGACGCCGACACCCTGGGGGGGCTGGTTTTCTCCCTCGCCGGGCACGTTCCGGCGCGCGGCGAGCTGATCCCCCATTCCTCCGGCGTCGAGTTCCAGATCGTCGACGCCGACCCCCGCCGCATCAAGCGCCTGCGGGTGCGCAACCTGCCGCCGCGCGGCACGGAAACGCCGTGATCCGCCGCCTCTCTCCGTCGGGATGGCGGGGGCTTGCCCTGTGCGCCGCGGCGGGCGTGCTTTCGGCGGCGGCGCTGCCGCCCCTTTCCGGACTGCCGGCGTTGCCCGTCGGTCTTGGCCTTCTTTATCTCGCCTGGTCCGCCGCCGACACGGCGCCCCGCCCGGCGCGCCGTCGCTTCCTGGTCGGCTGGGCCTTCGGCCTGGGGTATTTTTCCGCCGGGCTCTATTGGGTCGCTTATGCCTTCCTCGTCGACGCCGCGCTGTTCGGCTGGATGATCCCCTTCGCCCTCGCCGGGCTTGGCCTGGGCATGGGGCTGTTTCCCGCCGCCGCCGCCTGGGCGGCGGGTTTCCTGCGGCCGCCGCCGTTGCTCCGCTGGGTGGGGTTCGCCGCCGCTTGGGTGGTTCTGGAATGGCTGCGCGGCTGGCTGCTCACCGGTTTTCCCTGGAACGCCCTGGGCTCGGTCTGGGCGCCGTTTCCCGCCTTCGCCCAGGCCGCCGCGGCGATCGGCATGTTCGGCCTGTCCTGGCTGGTGGCGCTGGCCGCCACCGCCCCGGCGGCGGGGTGGCTGGGTGCCTTCGGCACGGGGCGCGGCCTGTCGCGCGGCATCGCCGTCGCCGGTCTGATCGTCGCCGCGCAGGGTCTGGGCGGCTGGGCGCGCCTGCCCGCCGCCGCCGCGCCGACGCAGCCGGAGGTCGCCCTGCGTCTGGTGCAGCCGAACATCCCGCAGGCCCTGAAGTGGCGGGCCGAGGAACGGCGCGAGAACCTGATGCGGCAGGTGATGCTGAGCCGCCTGCCCGGTTGGGAAAACCGCACCCACGTGATCTGGGCGGAGACCGCCTCCACCTTCCCGGTCGACCTGCCGGAGGACGCCTTCGTCCGCCATCTCGTCGCCCAGGCCGCGCCGGAGAGGGGCTGGTTGATCCTGGGCGCGCCGCGCCGCACCCCGGCGGGCGAGCCCTTCCGTCTGTGGAACAGCGTCGCCGCGATCGACGCGCGGGGCGGCATCGGCGACGTCTACGACAAGGCGCACCTAGTTCCCTTCGGCGAGTACGTGCCGGGCAGCGGCGTCCTGCCGGTGGCCAAGCTGGCCGCCGGACGCATCGACTATTCGCCGGGGGCGGGCCCGCGCACCGTGCGCCTGGCGGGTACCCCGCCCTACAGTCCCCTGGTCTGCTACGAGATCATCTTTCCCGGCGCGGTGGCCGACGCCGCCGACCGTCCGGCGTGGATCGTCAACCTGACCAATGACGCCTGGTTCGGCCTTTCCGCCGGGCCGCACCAGCATTTGGCCGCCGCGATTCTGCGCGCGGTGGAGGAGGGGCTGCCGGTGGCCCGCGCCGCCAACACCGGCATCAGCGCGGTGATCGACCCCTATGGGCGCGTCCTCGCCAGTCTGCCCCTGGGCCAGGAAGGGGTGCTCGACGCGGCCTTGCCCGCCCCCTTGCCGCCCACGCCGTTCGCCCGCTTCGGCAATGCCATTCCCCTATTCCTGGTGTCTGGACTTCTCGCCCTGATCAATTTTTTGGCGTGCCCCGGCTGGCGTCGTTCTCCCCGCATTCCCACATTGTAAATAGAGCTTCTTGCCACTTCTTAAGGCGGCAGGGGGCTTTCCCGGTTGACGATCATACAACTGCATGTATAGATGTCAGGATTGGATGGAACCGGGCAGCACGACGGCAGATTCCACGAGGAGGGGAAAATGCCAGGTCTTTCCGCAAAGCATCGAGGAACGGGACGGACGCGAGGGTCCTCGCGGGGGCGGACGCCGCAGGGTAATCCGAATCCGGTGGACGTGCATGTCGGCGGCCGCATCCGTCTGCGCCGCACCCTTCTGGGAATGAGCCAGGAGCGCCTGGGCGAAGCCCTGGGCCTGACCTTCCAGCAGGTGCAGAAATACGAACGGGGCACCAACCGGGTCGGCGCCAGCCGCCTGTGGGATCTCAGCCGCGTTCTCGACGTTCCGGTCAGCTTCTTCTACGAGGACATGTCGGACGAAGTCGCCGGCAACAGCCCGCGCCTGATTTCCGGCCTGGCCGACGAGCCCGAGGCCGTCGAGGCCGATCCCCTGACCAAGCGCGAGACCTTGGAACTGGTGCGGGCCTATTACCGCATCCCGGACGCGCTGGTGCGCAAGCGGGTGTTCGACCTCGCCAAGGCGCTGGCCGCGCCCGCCGACGACGTCGCCACGGGTCGCTCCCCCGACTGAGCCGCCGTTTCCCCGGACGGCGTCCTTGCATTGCGCGGGCACTTCGGATACCAGGAAAGGCATTCCTGCCGGGCGGGCCCGTCCGGTCGGTACGGGCCGCGAGTCGGTACGGCGCGGCGCCTGCGTGACATCCGAGATCAAGGGGGACTTCCGGTGTTCCAGTCGAACTACCTGTTTACGAGCGAATCGGTTGCCGAAGGGCATCCCGACAAGGTTTGCGACCGCATTTCCGACGCCGTCGTCGATACCTTCCTTGCCGCCGAGCCCCACGCACGCGTCGCCTGCGAGACTCTTGCCACCACCAACCGTGTCGTCCTGGCGGGCGAGGTGCGCGGTCCCGCGTCGATCACCGCCGACAAGCTGGAAGCCGTGGCGCGCGAGGCGATCAAGGACATCGGTTACGAACAGGATGGTTTCCATCACGCCAACTGCCGCGTCGATGTGCTGCTGCACAGCCAGTCCGGCGACATCGCCATGGGCGTCGACGCCGCCGGCAACAAGGACGAGGGCGCGGGCGACCAGGGCATCATGTTCGGCTACGCGGTCGACGAGACCCCGGAACTGATGCCCGCGCCGATCACCTTCGCCCACAGCATTCTCAAGGACATGGCCGCCGCCCGCCACTCCGGCGAACGTCCCGAATTCGGCCCCGACGCGAAAAGCCAGGTGACCCTGCGCTACGAAAACGGCCGCCCGGTCGGCGCCACCTCGGTGGTGGTGTCCACCCAGCACGCCGAAAGCGCCTCGCAGGCCGATATCCGCCGCCTGGTGCGTCCCTACGTCGAGGCGGTCCTGCCGGAAGGCTGGATGCCGCCGGAGGACGAGTTCTATGTCAACCCCACCGGCCGTTTCGTCATCGGCGGTCCGGACGGCGACTGCGGCCTGACCGGGCGCAAGATCATCGTCGACACCTACGGCGGCGCCGCGCCGCACGGCGGCGGGGCTTTCTCGGGCAAGGATCCGACGAAGGTCGACCGCTCGGCCGCCTATGCCGCCCGTTATCTGGCGAAGAACGTCGTCGCCGCCGGTCTGGCGCAGCGGTGCCTGATCCAGTTGTCCTATGCCATCGGCGTGTCCAAGCCGCTGTCCGTCTATGTCGAGACCTTCGGCACCGGCAAGCGGCCGGAAGCGGAAATCAGCGACGCCCTGCAGCGCCTGATGAACCTTTCCCCGCGCGGCATCCGCGAGCACCTTTCCCTCAACCGTCCGATCTATGCGCGTACCGCCGCCTACGGCCACTTCGGCCGCGCGGCGGAAGCCGATGGCGGGTTCTCGTGGGAAGCGGTGAACCTGGTTCCCGACCTCAAGAAGCTGCTGCCCTGAGATGACGGACACCGACCTCTCGCCCGAGATGCGAGAGCCTCACTTCTTCGGCCGCCGCAAGGGTAAGCCCCTGCGGCCCGGCCGTGCCCGGCTGATGGAAATCCTGCTGCCCGAGATCGCGGTCCCCGCGGGCGAGGACCCCCTCGACCCGGCGGGGCTGTTCGCCCGTCCGGTTTCCGCCGTCTGGCTGGAAGTCGGCTTCGGCGGCGGCGAGCACCTGGCCGGGCAGGCGGCGGCCAATCCGGACGTCGGCATCGTCGGCTGCGAGGTCTTCCTCAACGGCGTGGCGCGCCTGCTTTCGCTGATCGACGGCAGCCCGGCGACGCAAACCGTGCGCGTCCTGCACGGCGACGTGCGCGCCCTGATGCCCCGTCTGCCCGAAGCCTGCCTGGATCGGGCGTTCGTTCTTTTTCCCGATCCCTGGCCGAAACTCCGCCACGCCAAGCGGCGCTTCATCGGACCGGACAACCTGCCGCAGCTGTCGCGCCTGCTCAAGGACGGCGGCGAACTGCGCGTCGCCTCGGACGACATGACCTATATCCGCTGGGCGTTGCGTCACCTGATCGATCATCCGGACTTCACCTGGATGGCGCAGGGGCCCGACGACTGGCTGGGCCGTCCCGCCGATTGGGTCCCCACCCGCTACGAGCAAAAGGCCCTGCGCGCCGGGCGGGCGCCGATCGTCCTGCGTTTCGTCCGCAAACCGCGGGCGCGGTAAAATAAACTTCGTGGGGATCGCGGTCCCGTTCCGTCATTTTCTTTTCTCGCCGCGCCGCGGCAATCATCCTTTACGCGGCGTGTCGGCTTGCGTGCTCCACGCGCAAAAACAAGTTAAGTTAATGGGGGTTGGGGCCCAAGGCCCCAGGGGTGTTCGGGGCGGCGTCCCGGCCCGGTTTTTAGATTCTTCTTTACTCCTTCGCCCGATCGTCTAGATTGTGCCCGACATTCTTGTTGGAGCGGCCAGCGGACGCCGATAAGGGTGGGCCGGTGGCCCACTTTTTTTGTTTGTGCGATCGGCTGGCGGAAACGGACGGTAGATGGACATTGCCCGGCGCGTTGCGCAACTGATCGAACCGGCCCTCGGCGACATGGGCTTCGAGCTGGTGCGCGTGCAGTTCACCGGAACCACCCGGCGGACCTTGCAGATCATGGCGGAGCGCGTCGACGGCGTGGCGGTGACGGTGGACGACTGCGCCGAAATCAGCCGCGCGGTGTCCGCCCTGCTCGACGTGGAAGACCCGATTGCCGGGCAGTACCTGCTGGAGGTCAGCTCTCCCGGGCTCGACCGCCCGCTGACCCGTGGCAAGGATTTCGCCCGCTTCGCGGGCTTCGTGGCGAAACTGGAAACGGTGATGCCGGTGGATGGACGCAAGCGTTTCACCGGGCGGATCGTCGGCCTGACCGAAGACGGCGCGATTGCCTTCGCGCCCGAGGAAGGCGGCGAAATCGTCGTGCCGTTTTCGAACTTCGCCCGCGCGAAACTGGTGCTGACCGACGAACTGATCAAAGCGGCGGCGGCGGAACAAGGTTAAGGAAGCGACACGATGGAACGTACTGCGGCATTGCCACGGCCCGAATTGCTTCAGGTTGCGGAAGCGGTTGCCCGCGACAAGGGGATCGATCGCGACGAGGTGATCCAGGCGATGGAATCGGCCATTCAGAAGGCCGGGCGTTCGAAATACGGTCATGACTACGACATCCGCGCCACCATCGACCGCAAGACCGGCGAGATCAAGCTGGCCCGCCACATCGAGGTGGTGGAGGAAGTCGAGGACGAAAACACCCAGATGGCCGCCGCCGATCCCCGCGCCCAGGAAGCCGGCCTGGCGGTGGGCGAGTTCCTGGTCGATCCCCTGCCGCCGATCGATTTCGGCCGCATCGCCGCGCAGACGGCGAAGCAGGTGATCGTGCAGCGGGTGCGCGACGCCGAACGCATGCGTCAGTTCCTGGAATTCCAGAACCGCACCGGCGAGATCGTCAACGGTCTGGTCAAGCGCGTCGAGTTCGGCAACGTCTACGTCGACCTCGGCCGGGCCGAGGCGCTGTTGCGCCGCGACGAACTGATCCAGCGTGAAACCTTCCGCGTCGGCGACCGGGTGCGTGCCTACATCATGGCGGTGCGGCAGGAGCCGCGCGGTCCGCAGATTTTCCTGTCCCGCACCCATCCGCAGTTCATGGCGAAGCTGTTCGCGCAGGAAGTGCCGGAAATCTACGACGGCATCATCGAGATCAAGTCGGTGGCGCGCGACCCCGGTTCCCGCGCCAAGATCGCGGTGATTTCGAACGACGGTTCGATCGACCCGGTGGGCGCCTGCGTCGGCATGCGCGGTTCGCGCGTGCAGGCGGTGGTCGGCGAGTTGCAGGGCGAAAAGATCGACATCATTCAGTGGTCGTCCGATCCCGCCACCTTCATCGTCAACGCGCTGGCCCCGGCGGAAGTCACCAAGGTGGTGCTGGACGAGGAAGCCAACCGCATCGAGGTGGTGGTGCCCGACGACCAACTGTCGCTGGCGATCGGCCGTCGCGGCCAGAACGTGCGTCTGGCCTCGCAACTGACCGGCTGGGACATCGACATCCTGACCGAGCAGGAAGAATCCGAACGCCGTCAGGAAGAGGTGAAGTCGCGCTCGAAGATGTTCATCGACGCGCTCGACGTCGACGACGTGATCGCCCACCTGCTGGTCAACGAGGGCTTCTCCTCGGTCGAGGAGGTCGCCTACGTGCCGACCCAGGACCTGGGCGACATCGAGGGCTTCGACGACGAGATCGCGGTCGAACTGCAAAGCCGCGCGCAGGTCTTCCTCGAGGATCGCGACCGCGCCGCCTCGGAACGCCGGGTGGAGCTGGGCGTCTTGGACGAACTGGCGGCGCTGGAGGGGCTTTCCCCGGTGCTGCTGGTGAAGCTGGGCGAGAAGGGGGTGAAGACCCTCGACGACTTGGCCGACCTGGCCAGCGACGAACTGATCGAGATCGTCGGCGAGGACGAAATGACCGAGGACGAGGCCAACGCCGTGATCATGGCGGCGCGCGCCCATTGGTTCAGCGACGAGGACGCGGCGGAATCGGATGACGCAAACCCCTGATATCCCGGACGATGATGGCGACGGCCCCTGCCGCCGCTGTCTGGTGACGGGCGAATCGCAGCCGACCGATCTCTTGCTGCGCTTCGTGCTCGGCCCCGGGGACGCATTGGTTCCCGATATCGACGAGCGCCTGCCGGGGCGGGGTTTTTGGTTGAGTGCGCGCCGGGATGTGGTAGAAACGGCGGTCAAGCGTAAGGCTTTCCACCGCGCGGCGCGCCGCGAGGCGGCGATGCCGGACGATCTGGCCGGACTGATCGAGCGGCTGCTGCTAAAGCGGTGCCAGGATTCCCTGGGACTGGCGCGGCGGTCGGGCCGGGCGGTGTGCGGCTTCGACAAGGTGGCGTCGGCGCTTTCCGAAGGGCCTGGGCGCCTGATCGCGGCGTCCGACGGCAGCCCCGACGGCAGCCGCAAGATTGCCCAGGCGGTGCGGCGCTGCGGCGCCACGGCGCGGATGGTCGCGGCGGCGTTGACCGCCGAGGAGTTGGGTTCCCCGTTTGCCCGCGAACGAGCGGTGCATGTCTGGGTGGCGGCCGGTCCTTTGGCGGACCGTATCGCCCGCGACATGGCGCGGCTGGCTTCGTATCGCGGGCTGCCGGGGATCGGAGCGCCTGAAGGCGCGTGACTGGTGATGTCAGGATAGTGATGGCGGACGATACCACGGACAACGATCGCAAGGCTCCCTTGACCCTGCGCAGCGGCACTCTGGAACTGAAGAAGACGGTGGAAAAAGGCCGTGTTCGCCAGAGCTTTTCGCATGGCCGCACGAAGGAAGTGCAGGTCGAGGTGCGCCGCAAGCGTACCATCGCCACCGGCGCCGCCTCGTCCTCGCGCGAGGGGTTTGACGACGGCGTCCTGACCAATCAGGAAAAGGCGCAGCGCCTGCGCGTGCTGCAGGAAGCCCGCGCCGCCGAGGAGGAAGCCCGCAAGAAGGCCGAGGCGGATGCCGTCCGCGCCGCCGAGGAGGCCGCCGCCCGCGCCGCCGAGGAAGAAGCGCGCGAAAAGGCCGAGGCGGAAGCCCGCGAGAAGGCAGAGGAAGAGGCGCGCCAGAAGGCCGAGGAAGAGGCGGTCCGCGCCGCCGCCGCCGCGACCGCTCAGGCCGCCGCCGATCTGCCGCGTCCGGCCAAGGATGTCGACGCCGTCAAGCCCGCCGAGGTTCGCAAGCCGGTGGTGAAGAAGGACGGCGCCGAGGAAGAGGACGAGGACCGCGCGCCGCGCAAGGCGGTGGCGCGTCCCGGGGCTCCCGCTCCCGCCAAGGTGCCGGCGGCGAAGAAGTCCGAACCCCGTCGCCGCATGGGCAAGCTGACCATCACCGCCGCGCTGTCCGACGAAGACCGCGAGGAACGCGGCCGCAGCCTTTCCGCGGTGCGCCGTGCCCGCGAGAAGGAACGCCTGAAGCAGCTCGCCATGGCGAAGAACCAGGAAAAGGTGGTGCGCGAAGTGGTGGTGCCGGAAACCATCAGCGTGCAGGACCTTGCCAACCGCATGGCCGAACGCGGCGCCAACGTCATCAAGACGCTGATGAAGCTGGGCATGATGGTCAACATCAACCAGGTGATCGACGCCGACACCGCGCAGCTTGTGGTCGAGGAATTCGGCCACACCGTGAAGCGCGTCGCCGATTCCGACGTCGAGGACGGCATCAAGGGCATCGAGGACGCCGAGGCCACCTTGAAGTCGCGGCCGCCGGTGGTCACCGTGATGGGCCACGTCGACCACGGCAAGACCTCGCTGCTCGACGCCCTGCGCTCCACCGACGTGGCGGCGGGCGAGGCGGGCGGCATCACCCAGCATATCGGCGCCTATCAGGTGGAGGTGACCACCGGCGACCGCATTACCTTCATCGACACCCCCGGTCACGAGGCTTTCACCGCGATGCGCGCCCGTGGCGCGCAGGTGACCGACATCGTGGTGCTGGTGGTCGCCGCCGACGACGGCATCATGCCGCAGACGGTGGAGGCGATCCGTCACGCCCGCGCCGCGCAGGTGCCGATGATCGTCGCCATCAACAAGATCGACAAGCCCGGCGCCAACCCCGACCGGGTGCGTACCGAGCTGTTGAGCCACGAGGTGGTGGTGGAAAGCCTGGGCGGCGAAGTGCAGTGCGTCGAGGTCTCGGCGAAGAAGCACATGAACCTCGACAAGCTTGAGGAAGCCATCCTGGTGCAGGCGGAGGTCCTGGACCTCAAGGCCAACCCCGACCGTGACGCCCAGGGCGTGGTGGTCGAGGCCCGCATGGAGGTCGGTCGCGGCTCGGTGGCCACCGTTCTGGTGCAGCGCGGCACGCTCAAGGTCGGCGACATCTTCATCGGCGGCAAGGAATGGGGCCGGGTGCGCGCGATGACCGATCATCGCGGCCAGAAGCTCGATACCGCCGGGCCGGGCGTTCCGGTCGAGGTGGTGGGCTTCCAGGGCACGCCGGGCGCCGGCGACGACTTCCTGGTGGTGGACAGCGAGCAGCGCGCCCGCGAGGTTGCCACCTATCGCCAGCGCAAGGAGCGCGAGGCGATGCAGGTGAAGACCGCCCGTTCCTCGATGGAGGAAATGTTCGCCAAGATCCAGGCGGGCGAGGCCAAGGAATTCCCGGTCGTCATCAAGGCCGACGTGCAGGGCTCGGTGGAGGCCCTGGTCGGCACCCTGGAAAAGATCGGCAACGACGACGTGCGTATGCGCGTGCTGCATGCCGCGGTCGGCGCGATCAACGAATCCGACGTCACCTTGGCCAAGGCGTCCAACGCCCTGGTCGTCGGCTTCAACGTCCGCGCCAACGCTCAGGCGCGCGATCTGGCCCGCCGTGACGGCATCGAGATCCGCTACTACTCGATCATCTATGACGTGGCGGAAGAGATGAAGCGCGCGTTGTCGGGCATGCTGGCGCCGGTCCTGAAGGAAAACTTCATCGGTTACGCCGAAATCCGCCAGGTGTTCAACATCACCAAGGTCGGCCGAGTCGCCGGCTGCATGATCACCGAAGGCGTGGTCCGCCGTGGCGCCAAGGTGCGTCTGCTGCGCGACCACGTGGTGATCCACGAAGGGGCGCTGGGTCAGCTCAAGCGCTTCAAGGATGACGTCAAGGAAGTCCGCGAGGGCTACGAGTGCGGCATGTCGTTCGAAAGCTATAACGACATCCAGGAAGGCGACGTCATCGAGTGCTACGAAATCGAGGAAATCGCCGTTACCCTGTAATGTGGAAGGCCCGGGGTTCTGCCCCGGGCCCCCGCTGGCGCCGCAAGGCCCCAGACCCCCGTTGGTTTTGCCGTGTGGCGGCAATCGGCCTTCACCCCGCGTGACGGTTCGATCGCGCTTCGCGTAAAAACAAACGGACGGGGGCAAGGGGGCCGCGACCCCTTGCGGGTGCGGGCGGAGCCCGCGGCGTTTTTTCCGGAGGATGCGATCATGACTCAGGCCCTTTCGCAACGGCAGCTTCGCGTCGGCGAGGAAATCCGCCATCTTCTCGCGCGTGCCCTGGAACGCGGCGACCTGCACGACGCGGTGCTGGACACCGTGCCGGTGACGGTGTCCGAGGTGCGGGTCAGCCCCGATTTGCGCCATGCCACCGCCTTTGTGATGTCGTTGGGCGGCCTGCGTCTCGACGAGGTTCTCGCGGCTCTGGCGAAGAATGCCTGGGCCTTCAACAAGATGGTCGCCCGCTCGTTGTCCTTGCGCTACACCCCGACGGTGAAGTTCGTCGCCGACGAGACCTTCGACGAGGCCTCGCACATCGACGCGGTGCTGCGCCGTCCCGAAGTGGCGCGCGACCTGGTGCGCCCGGACGACGACGATGAGGACGAGCATGGCGCGTAAGCGGAGGGGCCTGCCGATCGACGGCTGGCTGGTTCTCGACAAGCCGGTGGGGATCGGCTCCACCGCCGCCCTGGCGCAGGCGCGGCGGGCCTTCAACGCCGCCAAGGCCGGGCATGGCGGCACCCTCGATCCGCTGGCTTCGGGGATTCTGCCGGTCGCTTTCGGCGAGGCGACGAAGACCGTCGCCTACGTCATGGACGGGCGCAAGGCCTATCGTTTCACCGTGCGCTTCGGCATCGCCACCGAGACCGACGACGCCGAGGGCGGCGTTTCCGCGACCTCGGACGTCCGCCCTTCGGCGGCGGAAATCGAGGCGGTGCTACCCCGTTTCGTCGGCCGGATATCCCAGGTGCCGCCGCGTTTCTCCGCGATCAAGGTGGACGGCGAACGCGCCTACGACCTGGCTCGCGACGGCCAGGCGGTGGAACTGAAGCCCCGCGAGGTGGAGGTTTACGCCCTGCGGCTGGTGGAATTTTCCGACGCCGACCACGCCACCTTCGTGGCGGAGTGCGGCAAGGGTACCTATATCCGATCCCTGGCGCGGGACATTTCGGCGGCTCTCGGCACCGTCGGACACGTCGCCATGCTGCGGCGCACGCGCTGCGGGCCGTTTGCCGAAGAGGACGCGATTTCTCTGGATAAACTGTTGTCCCTCGGGCATAGTGCGCCGTCCTTGGGCCTTCTGCGTTCCGTTTCGACCGCGCTGGACGACATCCCGGCGCTGGCCCTGACGGAAGACGAGGCCCGCCACCTGGCCAACGGACAGGCCCTGCCGCTTCTGCCCTTGCTGAAGCGGTGTCCCTGTCCTGGCGCCGCGACCGCACCGGTGGTGCGGGCGATGTGCGGCGAACGGGTGGTTGCGATCGCACGGGCGGAAGCGATGCAGCTGAAGCCGGTGCGTGTCATTCACTCGAACGTAAATGGAGATTCCGGTGTCGATCACGCAGGAACGCAAGCAGGAACTGATTAAGGAATTCGCCACCAACGAAGGCGACACCGGTTCGCCGGAAGTCCAGGTGGCGGTTCTGTCCGAGCGCATCAAGAATCTGACCGAACACCTGAAGGAACATAAGAAGGATTTCCACTCTCGTCGTGGCCTTCTGATCATGGTGGGTCAGCGTCGCCGCCTTCTCGACTATGTCAAGGGCAAGGACGTCAAGCGCTACGAGGCGCTGGTTCAAAGGCTTGGGCTCCGCCGTTAAGCCGAACGAAAAACCGGTGGGATGCGACCGCATCCCGCCGGTTCGCCTTTTCCCGGTTGGGTTCCGGGGTACGGGCGATCGGCGACGGATCATGCCCATATGTCCCGCGAGGTGATGAAGATGTGGATGCGCCGCGAAATGGTGCCTCCTCGCCGGATGGGCCAACGAAACCCCTAAGGATGCAGATGCATGTCGCTTTTTAATGTTACTCGTAAGGAAATGATCTGGGGTGGCCGCAAGCTGGTTCTCGAAACCGGCAAGGTGGCGCGCCAGGCCGACGGCGCCGTGATGGCGACCTACGGCGAGACCACGGTTCTGTGCACGGTGGTCGGCGCGAAGTCGGCGAAGCCGGGGCAGGATTTCTTCCCGCTCACCGTCAACTATCAGGAAAAGGCCTTCGCCGCGGGCAAGATCCCGGGCGGCTTTTTCAAGCGCGAGGGCCGTCCCTCGGAAGCCGAGACCCTGATCTCCCGTCTGATCGACCGTCCGATCCGGCCGCTTTTCGTCGACGGCTTCAAGAACGAGACCCAGGTGGTCTGCACCGTTCTGTCGCACGACCTGGAAAACGCGCCCGACATCGTGGCGATGATCGGCGCTTCCGCCGCCCTGACGATTTCCGGCCTGCCCTTCCTCGGCCCGATCGCGGGCGCCCGCGTCGGCTATAAGGACGGCCAGTACCTGCTGAACCCGACCCTCGCCGAGGTTGCGGAGTCCGAACTCGACCTGGTGGTCGCCGGGACCCGCGAAGGCGTGCTGATGGTGGAAAGCCAGGCGGGCGAGCTCACCGAAGAGGTGATGCTGGGCGCGGTGACCTTCGGTCACGAGTCCTTCCAGGCGGTGATCGATCTGATCATCGGCATGGCCGAGAATTGCGCCAAGGAACCGCGCGAGGTTCCGGCCCCGGCTCCCGCCGTCGCCGTCACCGAGGCGAAGTTCGCCGCCGCCGGCATCCGCGACAAGTTCGCCAAGGCCTATGGCATCAAGGCGAAGCTGGAACGCCAGGACGCGGTCAAGGCGGTGCGCGCCGAAGCCGTCCAGCTGCTGGACGAGACCACGGTGGACGCCCCCGCCGCGAAGGACATCTTCGAGGAGATGGAAGCCGAGGTGGTGCGTTCCGCCATCCTCGACACCGGGGTGCGCATCGACGGCCGCTCCGGCACCCAGATCCGCCCGATCGAGGCCGAGGTGGGCGTGCTGCCGCGTACCCATGGCTCCGCCCTGTTCACCCGTGGCGAGACCCAGGCGATCGTGGTCACCACCCTGGGCACCGGCCAGGACGAGCAGATCATCGACGCCCTGGAAGGCGAATACCGCAGCAACTTCATGCTGCACTACAACTTCCCGCCCTATTCGGTGGGCGAGGCGGGCCGCATGGGTTCGCCGGGCCGTCGCGAGATCGGTCACGGCAAGCTGGCCTGGCGCGCGGTGAAGCCCCTGCTGCCGAAGGCGGAGGACTTCCCCTACACCATCCGCATCGTTTCCGAGATCACCGAGTCCAACGGCTCCTCGTCGATGGCCACGGTGTGCGGTTCCTCGCTGTCGATGATGGACGCGGGCGTGCCGCTGCCGCGTCCGGTGGCGGGCATCGCCATGGGCCTGATCAAGGAAGGCGACCGCTTCGCGGTGCTGTCCGACATCATGGGCGACGAGGACCACCTGGGCGACATGGACTTCAAGGTGGCGGGCACCGAAAAGGGCGTCACCTCGTTGCAGATGGACATCAAGATCACCTCGATCACCAAGGAAATCATGGGCATCGCGCTGAATCAAGCGCGCGAGGGCCGCATGCACATCCTGGGCGAGATGGCCAAGGCCTTGACCAACGCCCGTTCCGAGGTTTCCGGTAACGCGCCGCGCATCACCACCTTCAACATTCCGAAGGACAAGATCCGCGAAGTCATCGGCACCGGCGGCAAGGTGATCCGCGAAATCTGCGAAACCACCGGCGCCAAGATCGACATCGAGGACGACGGCACCATCCGCGTCGCCGCGGTCGACGCCCAGGCGCAGGAAGAGGCGATCAAGTGGATCAAGGGCATCGTTGCCGAGCCCGAGGTCGGCGCGATCTATTCCGGCAAGGTGGTGAAGGTTCTGGAATTCGGTGCCTTCGTCAACTTCATGGGCAGCCGCGACGGTCTGGTCCACGTGTCGGAAATGGCGCAGAAGCGCGTCGCCCATCCCGAGGACGTGGTCAAGGTCGGCGACGTGGTGAAGGTGAAGCTGCTCGGCATGGATGACCGCGGTAAGGTCAAGCTCTCCATGAAGGTGGTTAACCAGGAAACCGGCGAGGAAATCGCCCCGCAGCCGGCCCCCAAGGCCGAATAACCCTTGCGCCGCCGCCCCGAACGCATCGCGTCCGGGGCGGCGGCGTTGCATTTTTGTGAAGGCTACGGTACAGGTTGCGACGCCGGGCGGCTGTCCCGGTTTTGGGTCGCGCGGATGCCGCGCGGGGTGGGTCAACCAAGACGGCGCCGTGCCGTCGTTGGGGATGGAGACTGTCGGCGTGAAGGCCCTGAAAAAGCTGATGATTTCGGGACGTGAAGTCCTGCCTCTGGTGGAAGGCGGCAAGGGGATCGCCGTTTCCTCCGGTTTGAGCGCGGGCGCCTGGGCGGCGGCCGGTGCGGTCGGCACCTTTTCCGGCGTCAACGCCGATTTCTATGACGAGAACGGGCATGTGGTCCCGGTGACCTATAAGGGCAAGACCCGCGGCGAACGCCATCTCGAACTCCTCGACTATGCGATTCGCGGCGGCGCCGCGCAGGCCCGCATCGCCCACGACGTGTCGGGCGGCGAAGGCCGTATCCACATGAACGTGCTGTGGGAAATGGGTGGCTGCGAGCACATCCTCGAAGGCATCCTCACCCAGGCCAAGGGACTGATCCACGGGGTCACCTGCGGCGCGGGCATGCCCTATCGCCTGGCGGAAATCGCCGCGAAGTACGGCGTCTGCTATTATCCCATCGTTTCCTCGGCGCGGGCCTTCCGCGCCCTGTGGAAGCGCGCCTATCACAAGAGCAAGGAATGGCTGGGCGGCGTGGTCTACGAGGACCCCTGGCTGGCGGGCGGCCATAACGGCCTGTCCAATTCCGAAAACCCGCGCAATCCCGAGCCGCCGTTCCCGCGCGTCGTCGAACTGCGCCGCGAAATGAACGCGCTGGGCCTGGCCGCGACGCCGGTGGTGATGGCGGGCGGCGTGTGGTCGTTGGCCGACTGGGAAGACTGGATCGGCAACCCGGAGATCGGGCCGCTGGCCTTCCAGTTCGGTACCCGGCCCCTTCTGACCAAGGAGAGCCCGATCCCCGAGGATTGGAAGAAGCGCCTGCTTTCCCTGGATCCCGGCGACGTGCTGCTGCACCGCTTCAGCCCCACCGGCTTTTATTCCTCGGCGGTGAAGAACGCCTTCATCGAGGATCTGGTCGGCCGTTCCGAGCGTCAGATTCCCTTCGCCGCCGAAGCGGACGAAACCTTTTCCGCCGAGATCGCCTTCGGCCGTCGCGGCCGTGCCGTCTTCGTCAAGCCCGAGGACAAACCGAAGGCCGAGGCGTGGTTGGCGGCGGGCTTCACCGAGGCGATCAAGACCCCGGACGAAACCCTGGTCTTCGTCACCCCGGTTTCGGCGCGCCGCATTCTCAAGGACCAGGCCGACTGCATGGGCTGCCTGTCGGCGTGCAACTTCTCCAACTGGTCGCAGAACGAGGCGGGCACCACCGGCCGCCGCGCCGATCCGCGTTCCTTCTGCATCCAGAAGACCCTGCAGGCGATCGCGCACGAGGGCAACGTCGAGAACGAACTGATGTTCTCCGGCCACAACGCCCACCGCTTCAAGACCGATCCCTTCTACAAGGACGGGTTCGTGCCGACGGTGAAGGAGTTGATCGACCACCTGTTGAAGGGCGGTTGAACCGGGGAATTCCACGGTTTTTCTCCGTATCCCACTGTATTCATGCAAGAAGCCGATGGTCCTGACGGGTCATCGGCTTCTTTCATTGCTTTTTTGACGGTAATTTGAAATACATGGGATGCATCATAAAAAAATACTCGGGTACGACGGCTTGCCGGATCGGCCCAACGGGGGGCGCCGACCAAACGTCGGCGATCAGGAATGCTTAATCGGACACGGCCTTTCTCGCACGTTCTGGAACAGCTTCGTTCCGTCAATCTGCGCCCGACGCGACAGCGTCTGGCCTTGGCGAAACTGCTGTTCGAAAAGCCGGACCGTCACGTCACCGCCGAGGCTTTGCACAAGGAAGCCGCGGCGGAGGGGGCGCGCGTCTCTCTCGCCACCGTCTACAACACCCTGCACCAGTTCACCGAGGCGGGGTTGTTGCGGGAAATCGTGATCGGTACCGGGTGCTCGTATTTCGACACTAATACAAACGATCATCACCACTATTACTACGAGGACACGGGCCGCGTCGAAGACGTGCCGGTCCAGCACTTCCGGGTGGTTGGAGACCCCGAGGTGCCGGAAGGCATGGTGGTGCGCCGGGTCGACGTGGTGGTGCGTTTGGGAAGCTGACGGGGCGGGCGGACTACTTCACCGTTTCGCCGCGATAGACACCCCAAAAGGCGGCGCGGGGCAGCCATCCGGCGTGGCCCGCGACGTCGACCTTGCAGAAGGCGGAGCCTTCGGGGCAGGAGAGAAGGCGGCCGATCACGCCGCCTTCCAACTGCGCCACCATCGGGCTTTCGGGCGCGGCGGCGGCGCGCAGGGGAACCAGGGGGCCGATGACCCGGATGGCGCGGGCGCCGGACAGCATGCTGCGGTGGACCCAGCCTTCGGTGCCTTCCCAGTCGCGGATCTTCCGCCAGTTGTCGAATTCCTGGATCACCTCGACCGGCAGGTCGCGTTGCAGGTAGACCCATTCGATGGGATAGCGTACACCCGGCCCGGAGCGCAGGTTGACCTGGGTCGCCCGCAGCGAAACGAAACGCGGCAGGCGTTGACCGGTTTCTCCGCCCGCGTCGGCGGCCAGGCTGGGCGGCGAGAGAATGCCGAACAGCGCCGCGGCCAGGACGATGCATCGCAAAAGGAAGAAACGGGGGAACGGCGGTCGCGTCATCGGGATCCGTTTGGCTGCGGGAAAAAACGTCCGTCACCATAGACTCATCCGCGGGGACGGCCAACCCCTCCATCGAGGCCGCTGGACAACGCCCGCCGGGCTTGATAAGTCTCCCCCTGAGGCGGAAAACCGCCCATCCGGGGAGGAAACAGCCATGATCAAACCCGTCGTCATCGTTACCCGCCGTTTGCCGGAGTCCGTCGAGACGCGGATGAAGGAGCTGTTCGACGTGCGGCTGAACGTCGACGACCACCGGATGGACGCCGCCGAACTGGCCGCCGCCGCCGCCGAGGCCGACGTCCTGGTCCCCACCGTCACCGATGCGATCGGCCCCGACGTCATCGCCGCCGCCGGGCCGCGCCTTAAGCTGATCGCCAATTTCGGCGTCGGCACCGACCATATCGACGTCGCCGGCGCGCACGCCAAGGGCATCACCGTCACCAACACCCCCGACGTGCTGACCGAGGACACCGCCGAGATGACCATGGCCCTGCTGCTTGCGGTGCCGCGCCGCCTGATCGAGGGCGAGCGCCTGGTCCGCGCCGGCAAGTGGGATGGCTGGGGCCCCACCGCGATGCTGGGTACCCGGGTTTCCGGCAAGCGCCTGGGCCTGATCGGCATGGGCCGCATCGGTCAGGCGGTGGCGGAACGCGCCCGCTGCTTCGGCATGTCCATCCACTATCACAACCGCCGCCGCCTTCACCCCTCGGTCGAGGATGCGTTGGAAGCCACCTATTGGGACGACCTGGACCAGATGCTGCCGCGCATGGACGTGGTTTCGGTGCACTGCCCGCGCACCCCGGCCACCCACCACCTGCTGTCGGCGGAACGCCTGGCACTGCTGCGCCCCAACGCCTTTCTGGTCAACACCGCGCGCGGCGAGGTGATCGACGAGGACGCCCTGGCCGACCTGCTGGCCGAACGCAAGATCGCGGGCGCCGCGCTCGACGTCTTCCAGAACGAACCGGCGGTCAATCCCAAGTTCCTTTCCCTCGACAACGTGGTGCTGATGCCGCACCTGGGGTCCGCCACCGTCGAGGCGCGCACCGAAATGGGGCAGAAGGTGCTGATCAACATCAAGACCTTCGTCGACGGTCACCGTCCGCCGGACCGCGTGTTGCCGAACCTGTAGAACCAGGCCGGGCGCCGCCCGGACCCGCGAGGGGACCGAGGTCGCCTCGACCCCATGCGTATTCGAAGAAAAAAAGGGCCGCCGCAAGGGAGGCCCTTTTTTCTTCGAACCGGTTCGGGAGGTCCGGAGAGGCGCCCCCCTCCGGCGGGGTCCAGGGGCGGAGCCCCTGCCCGGGTTTTACGCCGGGTCGCGGGTGATTCCCAGTCCTTGCCAGCATTGGCTGGTCGGCATCAATTCCAGGCTGTTGATGTTGACGTGTCTGGGCAGGGTGGCGACCCAGAAGACGGCCTCGGCGATGTCGTCCGGGGTCAGCGGGTGGGCGCCCTTGTAGACCGAGGCGGCGCGATCCGCGTCGCCGTGGAAGCGCACCAGCGAGAATTCGCTTTCCGCGAGGCCGGGTTCGATCGAGGTGACGCGCACCCCGGTGCCGACCAGGTCGCAGCGCAGGTTATAGCTGAACTGGCGGACGAAGGCCTTGGTCGCGCCATAGACGTTGCCGCCGGGATAGGGCCAGCGCGCCGCCACCGAACTGATGTTGATCACGGAGCCCGCGCCGACCTCGATCAGGCTGGGCAGCAGCGCCCGGGTGCAATAGGCCAGTCCCTTGACGTTGGTGTCGATCATCCGGTCCCAGTCGTCGAGGTCGCAGTCCTGCGCCGGGGAAAGCCCCTGCGCCAGGCCGGCGTTGTTGATCAGGGTGTGGACGCGGGCGAATTCCGGCGGCAGGGAGGCGGGCACCGCCGCCACCGCGGCGCGGTCGCGCACGTCGAGTTCGAGGGTGTGCACCGCGCAGGCGCCGGAGAGTTCGGCGGCGGCGGCGTTCAGGCGGTCCTTGCGGCGGCCGCTCAGCACCAGGTTCCATCCGGCGGCGGCGAAGCGCCGCGCGCAGGCAAGGCCGAAACCGGCGGAAGCGCCGGTGATGAAAACGGTATTCGGCATCGAAAGCTCCTTCGCGCGTCAACCCAGATAGGGGGCGATGTCGACCTCATCGATCTGTTCGGGACGCAGATGCTGTTCCGCGTAACGGCGATAGACGCCCGAGGTCAGGAACAGGTCGAACAGCTGCGGGTCGATGTGTTTGTCCTTCTTCATGAAGGACATGATCTTGATCGTCTCGGACAGGCGCTTGGGGGTCTTGTAGGGGCGGTCGACCGAGGTCAGCGCCTCGAAGACGTCGGCGATCGCCATGATGCGGGCGGGAATCGACATTTGCTCGCCGGTCAGGCCCTGGGGATAGCCGGTGCCGTTGATGCGTTCGTGGTGGCCGCCCGCGTATTCGGGCACCGCCTTCAGCTTCTTCGGGAAGGGCAGCTTCTCCAGCATGTCCAGGGTGACCGCGACGTGGTCGTTGATTTTCGCCCGCTCCTGGTCGGAAAGGGTGCCGCGCCGGATCGAGAGGTTGGTGATTTCGCCCAGGTCGTATGGCCCGGTCTTGTGGTCGGGGCGGTCGTCGAGCAGGCGTTCGGTGCCCGGCGTGACGCAAAGCTCGGGCGCCGCCTTGACGCGGCGGGTTTCCTCCCACGACAGGCCGATGGTGCGGTCGAAGGTGCGGGTGAAGGTGCGCGCGCCGATTTCCTTCAGGCGGGCGATCTTGTCGTCGGCCATGAATTCGCCGCCCAGGTTGCATTCGGCGACGAAGGCGTAGTCGGCGGCAAGTAACGCGATCTCGGCGTCGCGTTCGGCCTCCGCCGTCGCCGCGTCCTCGCCCGCCAGACGGCGTTCGAGACAACGGATCTCGGCGTCGCGGCGCAGTACCTCGAACCGGGTGCGGACCTCGTGCAGGCGGTCGCCGATGGTTTCCAGCTTGGTCGACTTGTCGACCACGTACTCCGGCGTCGTCACCTTGCCGCAGTCGTGCAGCCAGGCCGCCAGATGCAGGGCGTACTGGTCGTCCTCGGTCATCGTGAAGTCGGCGAACGGCCCCTCGGTCTGCGCCGCCGCCGCCTGCGCCAGCAGGGCGGTGATTTCCGGCACCCGCTGGCAGTGGCCGCCGGTGTAGGGGGACTTTTCGTCGATCGCGTTGGCGATCACCTGGATGAAGGCGTCCAACAGGGCGCGCTGCGCGTCGAGAAGCTGGCGGTTGTCGATGGCGATCGCCGCCTGGCTGGCCAGGGCGGCGATGATCGAGCGGACTTCCTCGGGGAAGGGGATCACCGTGCCGCCCGCCTCGCGGGCGTTGATCAGTTGCAGCACGCCCACCACCTCGTGCTCGGTGGTCATCAGCGGCACGGTCATGAACGAGGCGGAGCGATAGCCGGTATGCGCGTCGAAGGCGCGGGTGCCGGAAAAGTCGAAGCCCTCGGCGTCGTAGGCGTCGTCGATGACGACGATTTCCTTGGCCAGGGCGGCGTGGCTGGCGACGTTCTTGTGGTTGGGCTCGCCGGTCGCCGGGTCGAACAGGCGGACGTTGGGGAAGGTGATCGCCTGCCCGGTGGTGCCGCCCATGGCGATGCGCAGGGTGTCGTTGCGGATGATCTCGAAACGCAGCTGGTCGTCGTCGGTGAGCAGGTAAAGGGTGCCGCCGTCGGCGTTGGTCAGGCTTTTCGCCTCCAACAGCAGGGTTTCCAGCAATCGGTCGCGGTTGGTTTCCGCCGAAAGCGCGATGCCGAGATCGACGAGGCGGCAGAGCAATTGCTCGTCCGCGGTGACCGAACAGGAAGACGTTTCCATCGGAAACCTCGCGTTAAGGGCTTGCCGGACCAAGTGGTTCCGCCGCTTATCACAACATGATTCGCGGTTTTTCGCCACGCCTTTCCATTGCCGAGCGGCCTTGACGTCGGGGGGGGAAACCGCCCTTATGTGAGGGGGCCACGCAAGCCGAAGGGGATCGTCATGCCGTTCGCGTCGATCAGGGATTTCATCCGCCGTTTGGAGGCGGAGGGCAAGCTCGCGCGGGTCGCGGCGCCGGTGTCGCCGGAACTGGAGATGACCGAGATTCAGACCCGCCTGCTCGCCGAGGGCGGCCCGGCGGTTCTGTTCGAGAATCCGGTACGCGCCGACGGTACCCCCTATGGCGTGCCGGTGCTGGCCAACCTGTTCGGCACCGTCGACCGCGTCGCCATGGCGATGGGGCGTACGCCTTCGCAACTGCGCGAGGTGGGGGAGACCCTGGCCTTCCTCAAGCAGCCGGAGCCTCCGGGCGGCCTGCGCGAGGCGCTGTCCATGCTGCCCCTGGCGAAAACGGTGTTCGCGATGAAGCCGAAGGAGGTTTCCCGCGCACCCTGCCAGGAAGTGGTGCTGACCGGCGACGATATCGACCTCGCCGCCCTGCCCATCCAGACCTGCTGGCCGGGGGAACCCGCGCCCCTGATCACCTGGCCCCTGGTGGTCACCGCCGGTCCGGCGGAAGACAAGGAAGTCTTCAACCTCGGCATCTACCGCATGCAGGTGATCGGCCGCGACGCCACCCTGATGCGCTGGCTGAAGCATCGGGGGGGCGCGCAGCATTACCGCCGCTGGAAGGAAACCGGCCACGCCGAGCCGATGCCCGCCGCGGTGGTGATCGGCGCCGACCCGGCGACCATCGTCGCGGCGGTGACGCCGGTGCCGGAAAGCCTGTCGGAATATCAGTTCGCCGGGCTGTTGCGCGGCAAGGCGGTGGACCTGGTGGCGTGCAAGACGGTGCCCCTGAAGGTTCCGGCGGAGGCCGAGATCGTGCTGGAAGGGCACGTCATGCTGGACGACCTGCGCGACGAGGGGCCCTATGGCGACCACACCGGCTATTACAACGGCGTCGAGCGGTTCCCGGTGTTCAATATCTCGGCGATCACCCGGCGCAAGGATCCGATCTACCTGTCCACCTTCACCGGACGGCCGCCGGACGAACCCTCCATCTTGGGCGAGGCGCTGAACGAGGTGTTCGTGCCGCTGCTGATCCAGCAGTTCCCGGAGATCGTCGACTTCTGGCTGCCGCCGGAGGGATGCTCCTATCGCATCGCGGTGGTGTCGATCAAGAAGGGTTACCCCGGTCACGCCAAGCGGGTGATGATGGGGGTGTGGTCGTTCCTGCGGCAGTTCCTCTATACCAAGTTCGTCATCGTGGTGGACGACGACATCGACGTGCGCGACTGGAAGGACGTGATGTGGGCGATTTCCACCCGCATGGATCCGGTGCGCGACACCCTGCTGGTGGAGAACACGCCGATCGACTATCTCGACTTCGCCTCGCCCGAGTCCGGCCTGGGCGGCAAGATGGGGTTGGACGCCACCAACAAGTGGCCGCCGGAGGTCAAGCGCGAATGGGGCCGCAAGCTCGCGATGGACGACGACATCGTCGAGAGGGTCAGCCGCAAGTGGACGGATTACGGCCTGCCGGGAAGCGGCCGCCCGATCTGGAAGGATAAGAATCGATGACCGCGGACCTGCCGAACCTCCTCGACGACCTGCTGCGCGCCGCGCGCCGCGCCGGGGCGGATGCCGCCGACGCGGTGGCCGCCGACGGCCGCTCGGTTTCGGTCGCCGTGCGCAAGGGCGACCTGGAAAAGCTGGAACGCGCCGAGGGGGCGGAAATCGGTCTGCGCGTCTTCTGCGGTCGGCGCGCCGCGATGGTTTCCACCTCGGACCTTGCCGCCGCGTCGCTGTCCGCCCTGGCGGAACGGGCGGTGGCGATGGCGCGGGTGATGCCCGAGGATCCCTTCGCCGGTCTGGCCGAGCCCGCGCAACTGGCGGCGGGCGACCTGCCGGAATGCGACCTTTGCGACGCCGCCGATCCCGCCGAGGACTCCCTGGTCGACGCCGCCCGCGCCGCCGAGGCGGCGGCCCTGGCGGTGGCCGGGGTGGCCAACAGCGAGGGGGCGGAGGCGTCGTTCGGCCGTTCGGCGGTGGCCCTGGCCGCGACCAACGGTTTCGCCCGAACCTATGCCACCAGCCACGCCGCGCTTTCCGCGACGGCGCTGGCGGGCGGCCGCGACGGCATGGAGCGCGACTACGATTCCGCGATGGCGGTGTACCGTGCCGACCTGCCCGCCCCCGAAACCGTCGGCCGCGCCGCCGGGGAACGGGCGGTGGCCCGCCTGGGCGCGGTGAAGGCGAAGTCGGCGACCCTGCCGGTGGTCTTCGACCCCAGGGTGGCGCGCAGCCTGTTGTTCCATCTGCTCGGCGCGATCAACGGCGCCTCGGTGGCGCGCGGCACCAGCTTTCTCGCCGACGCGCTGGACGCGCCGGTGTTCGCCCCCGGGGTTTGCGTCACCGAGGACCCGCACCGCGCGCGCGGGCTGCGCTCGCGCCCCTGCGACGCCGAGGGTCTGCCCACCCGCCGCCGCGCCCTGGTCGACGACGGACGGTTGACCGGCTGGCTGCTCGACCTGCGTTCGGCGCGGCAGTTGGGGTTGCCCCCCAGCGGCCACGCGTCGCGCGGCATCGGCTCCGCGCCGTCGCCGTCGGCGGCCAACGTCGCCTTGTCGCCGGGGACGGTTTCGCCCGCCGCCCTGATCGCCGACATCCGCCAGGGGCTCTACGTCACCGAACTGATCGGCTCGGGCGTCAACGGCGTCACCGGCGACTATTCGCGCGGCGCGGCGGGATTCTGGATCGAAAACGGAGAACGGACCTTCCCGGTGAGCGAGGTGACCATCGCCTCCAACCTGAAGGAGATGTTCGCCCGCCTGATTCCGGCGGACGATTGGGTCTATCGCTACGGGATCGACGCGCCCACCGTGCGGATCGACGGCATGACCCTGGCGGGGGCATAGAGGAACGGCGCGCGGCGGCCCGGGAAACCGCCGCGCGGGAACGAGGGGACGACGAATGAAGACCGATGCGCGGCGGGAGTTCCTGCAGAACAGTCCGCTGTTCGCCGGGCTGGACCCGGCGATACTGGACCGCATTCTCGCGGTGGCGGTGACCAAGCGCCTGGCGCGGGGCGAGACCCTGTTCCAGAAGGGCGACCCCGGCGACCGCCTGTTCGGCGTGCTGTCGGGCAGGGTGAAGGTGCACGCCGCCTCGCCCGAGGGCAAGGACGTCACCCTGAACCTGTTCAAGGAAGGCCAGTTCTTCGGCGAGATCGCGCTTCTCGACGAACTGCCGCGCACCGCCGACGCGATGGCGATGGCCCCCTGCGAGCTGCTGGTCATCCATCGCCGCGACTTCATGCCCCTGGTGGAAAGCGAGGGGCGGCTGGCCATGCACATCATCCACCTGCTTTGCCAGCGGGTGCGCAACACCAGCGAAATGCTGGAGGACGCGGCCTTCCTGCCGCTCGAACAGCGCTTGGCCAAGCACCTGTTGCGCCTGGTCGGCAACTACGGCCAGCCGGTGGCGGGCGGCATCGAGATCGGGCTGCGCCTGTCGCAGCAGGAGCTCGCCCACATGATGGCGACCACCCGGGAAAGCGTGAACAAGCAGTTGCAGGCCTGGGCGCAGGCGGGAATCCTCGACCTGCAAAGAAGCCGGGTGACGGTCAGGGACGTCGCGGCCCTGGAAGCGGTTCTGGAAAACCCCTGATTTAAAAAAACGGCGGCGGAGGGTTCCGCCGCCGTCGCCGTTTTCATGCCGGTGGGATCAGGCCGTCCGCACCTTGGCGAGGAAGGCGTCGACCACGCCGCGCAACTGGTCGGCCTGGCGGGAGACTTCTTCCGAGGCGATCAGAACGTCGCGCGCCGAGGCTCCGGTTTCCTGCGCCACCGTGCTCACCGTGCTGATGCTGCGGGTGACCTCGTCGGTGCCGTTCGAGGCTTCCTGCACGTTGCGGGCGATTTCCTGCGTCGCCGCGCCCTGCTCCTCGACCGAGGAGGCGATGGTGGAGGAGACGGAGTCCAGGGTCTGGATGATCTGGGTGATCGAGTCGATCGCGCTCACCGCGGCCTGGGTCTCGGTCTGCACCTTGCGGATATGCTCGCTGATCTCGCCGGTGGCGCGCGCCGTCTGGTTGGCCAGGCTCTTCACCTCGCCCGCGACCACCGCGAAGCCCTTGCCCGCGTCGCCCGCCCGCGCCGCCTCGATGGTGGCGTTCAGGGCCAGCAGGTTGGTACGGTCGGCGATGTCGGTGATCAGGGTCACCACTTCGCTGATCTGCGCGGCGGCGGCGTTCAGCGCCGACACCTTGCTGTGGGTTTCCTCGACCCGCTGAGTGGCCTGACGGGCGACGTCCGAGGACTGCGACACCTGACGGCTGATTTCGGCGATCGAGTTGTAGAGTTCCTCGGCCGCGGCGGCGACGTTCTGCACGTTCTGCGACGCCTGGGTCGCGGCGGAGGCGACGATGGTGGTCTGTTCCGAGGTCTTTTCGGCGGCTTCGGCCATGGTGTTGGCGGTGGTCTTCATCGCCTCGGCGGAGTGGCCGACGCTCTCGATGATGCCGACGACTTCGTTTTCCAGGCTGTCCGCCAGTTCGTTCAGGGTGCGCTTGCGGGCGGCCTCGATTTCCTTCTGGCTTTCCTCCTCGCGGCGCTTCGCCTCGATCAGGTTGCCCTGGAAGATCTTGAGCGCGCGGGCCATGGCGCCCACTTCATCCTTGCGCTCGGTGGCGGATATCTGGCGGGAGAGGTCGCCCTCGGCCAGGGCCGTGGTATCGGCGGTCAGGGTGTTGACCGGCCGCGAGATGCCCCGCGCGATGCTCAGCACCGAAGCCACCAGGACCAGCAGCAAGCCGCCGCTGATCGCGCCGATCTCGCGCGCCTGCCGCCAGAACAGAGCGTCGATGCGGTCGATGTAGACGCCGGTGCCGACGATCATGTCCCAAGAGCCGGTGGCGGCGACGTACGACAGCTTCGGCGACGGTTCGCTACGGCCGGGGAAGGGCCACTGGTATTCGACGTAGCCGGCCTTCTTCGGGTTGTTCACCGCGCGGCCGAATTCGACGAAGATCTTCTTGCCGCTGGGGTCGGCGATCGCCGAGCCGTCGGCGCCCGACAGCTTCTTGTTGATCGGATGCATGATGATGAAGCCGGTGCGGTCCTGCACCCAGAAATAGCCGTCCTCGCCATAGCGCAGGGCGGCCAGATCCTTCATTGCCTCGGCCTTGGCTTCGGCCTCGGTGAGCTTGCCCTCTTTCCACAGCTGGGCGTTGGCTTCCACCGACGAACGGGCGGTGTCGACCAGCGACTGCAGCTCGATCATCTTTTCTTCCACGAGGGTGTTGCGGTAGTCGAACAGGCTTTTGCCGACCATCGCCAACAAGCCGACGACGCTGACCGCCAGGATCAGCAGCAGCTTTTTCGCGATCGGCAGATTGTTGAACGTGGAGCGGATGGACATGGCGGTTCCTCCTGCGTTTTCTTTTTTGTTTATCGGGGGGGGGTGAAAGGGGGCGGGTCAGCCGCCGAGGCGCCGTTTGCGGTTTTGGCTTTCCTCGGCCAGGGACTGTCCCGCGCGAAGCAGATGGTCAACCGGCTCGCCGCGTTCCACGCAGCCGTTGATCTGGTCGATCAGGGACTGGGTGCGGTCGGCGGTGTCGGCGATGGCGCGGGCCTCGCGGGCACGGGACCCCAAACGGTCCCCGGCCTCGCGCAGCAGGTCGAGAGAGCCGCGCAGATTGCGGCTGGAGCGCTTCAGGCGGGCGTTCTCGAACAGCAGCCGGGCTTCCGACGCGCGCAGGCGGGTGGCGTCCTCGGCGATGCTGGACAAGGCGTCGGCGATGCGGGAGCTGCCGTCCATCAGGGCGTTTCCGGCCTGCGACAGAGCCTGGTTGGCTTCCTGGTTGGCTTCGATGTGGCGGCCCGCGGCGCGGGTTTCGTCGATCACGGAATCCAGGGCCGTTTCGGCTTTCTTGAATTCGGTTTCGAAGCGTTTCATGGCGGTCTCTCCCGACGGCTTGCTCTCTCTCGCAAACCTAGAGGCAACCCCCGTGCCAAGACCCGAGAATCGGCGGAAACTTTGACGTAACCCGCCTAAGGCAATGGTTATATTAGGGGTTTGTTGTGTTGCAAGGGGGCGGCGGGGGTGTCGGCTTCCGCCGCATGGCGGCGCCCCCCATGGCGGAGTGCAGAAAATGCCGATGCCGTTCCGCGAAATGACATGCAAATTGCAAATCGTTTGCAACGAACGCCCTTGACTCGCGATGGGCGGCGGCTAAACTGCCAGCCATGCGACGGTTCCCCGCGTTTGGGGGAGCAAAAGGGAAGCCGGTGAAAATCCGGCGCTGTACCCGCAACTGTCAGCGGCGAGCCCTGATCCGCGAACCACTGGGGATTTCCCCGGGAAGGAGGATCATTGGGCGGCGACCCGCGAGCCAGGAGACCTGCCATCGCATGCGTCATGTCCGTGGGTCGGGAGTTGCCCATGGCGCGGGACACCGTAAGTGACGCACGGAAGTGGTGTGGTCACGAAGCGGATGGTTCCGATGCGGCGCATTTTGCGTTTTCCGATGGATTTCGGGCCGATGGGCCTTTCCCGGCCGGGTTCTCTCGCCGATGGGCGGAAGAATGCGGTGTCGTGGCTGAATTGCGTTTCGGCGCGGGTGACCGCGCCGGTGTTTTCCCCTGTTCCCTGAGACGACGAGGCGGAGACCGGCATGTTCGGCCGCTGGTTTCTCGCTTTCGCACCTTACGGCGGCTTCCTGACCGGAGCCGCCGTTTTTTTATCCGAGGACGGCCTGGGTGAAGGCCCGCCAGAAGGCGCGCGCCCCGGCGGTGAGGTCGGGCAGCGCGGCCTCGGTGTCGGCGGCGAAGGCGCGGGCGCCGTCCGCCCCCAGGGTGGCGGCCAGCGACGCGGCATAGGCGGGCACCGCGCTCCACTCCGGCACCGTCGCGGGCGTTACCTCGACGTGGTATTGGAAGCCGTACGCGGCCTTGCCCACCCGCATCGCCTGGATCGGGCAGGCGGCGTTGGCGGCCAGGTGGACGCCGCCCGCCGGGATTTCCTTGACCTCGGAACCGTGCCATTGCAGGCAGCGGATCGGCGCGGCCAGGGCGCGCATCACCGGGTCGGCGGCGGCGGCCGCGGTCGGCGCAACCGTGGTCAGGCCGACCTCGGGCTTCGCCATCGGCCCCACCTTCGCCCCCAGCGCGGCGGCGAGAAGTTGGTGCCCCAGGCAAAGGCCGAGGAAGGGTTTCTCCAGCTCGCGTACCCAGTGGCGGATGAACGCCTTCTCGGCGGTCAGCCAGGGCAGCTTGTCGTCCTCCCAGACGTCCATCGGTCCGCCCATCGCCATCAACAGGTCGTAGCCGTCGGGCGCGGGGGCGACGCCGCCTTCGTCCCATTCCACGGTGTCCCAGGCCATGCCGTCCGCCGCCATCAGTTCGCGGAAGGAACCGGGGTGTTCGACGTCGATGTGCTGGAAAACCAGAACGCGCATGGTGTAATACCTGAAGACCGTGAAGGGGAGGCCATCATGGAACAACTCCAAGGCCACCGCAAACCTTCTCCGACGAAAGGACTTCCGTGACCTCGACGCCCGCCGACCTGTCCGCCTCGCCGACGCCGCGCCTGGCTTTGCGCGGCATCGTCAAACAGTATCCCGGCTGCCGCGCCAACGACGGCATCGACCTCGTGGTGATGCCGGGCGAATGCCATGCCCTGCTGGGCGAGAACGGCGCGGGCAAGTCGACCCTGGTGAAGATCGTCGCCGGCGTCTTGCAGGCCGACGAGGGGGAAATCCTGTGGGAGGGCGCGCCGGTGCGCATCGGCAGCCCGGCGGCGGCGCGGACGCTGGGCATCGGCATGGTGTTCCAGCACTTCTCGCTGTTCGATTCGATGACGGTGGCGGAAAACGTCGCGCTGGGCGTCGATTGGCGCGGCGCGATGGCGGACCTGTCGCGACGGGTGGCCGAGGTCTCGGCGCGTTACGGCCTGGCGCTCGATCCGGCGCGGCGGGTCTGCGACCTTTCGGTGGGGGAACGCCAGCGGGTGGAAATCGTCCGCAGTCTGTTGCAGGACCCCAAGCTGCTGATCATGGACGAGCCGACCTCGGTCTTGACGCCGCAGGAGATCGAGTCCCTGTTCGCGGTGCTGCGCCGCCTCACCGCCGAGGGCCGCAGCATTCTCTATATCAGCCACAAGCTGGCGGAAATCCGCACCCTGTGCGAACGGGCGACGGTGCTGCGCGGCGGGCGGGTTTCCGGCACCTGCGACCCCCGGGAGGAGACCGCCGCCTCGCTGGCCCGGATGATGATCGGCACCGATCTCGCGCCGCCGGTGCGCGCGGCCGCGCCCCGCGTCGGCGAGCCGCGCCTGGTCCTCGACCGACTGTCGCTGACCTCCGAAACGCCGTTCTCCACCGCCCTCGACGCGGTCAGCCTGACGGTTTCCGCCGGGGAGATCGTGGGCATCGCCGGGGTGGCGGGCAACGGTCAGGCGGAACTGCTGTCCGCGCTGTCCGGCGAGGCCCTGGTCGCGGTGCCCGAGGCCATCCGTATCGACGGCGTCGCCGCCGGGCACCTGGGGCCGCGCCGCCGCCGTGCCCTGGGCATGGGCTTCGTGCCCGAGGAACGCCTGGGACGCGGCGCGGTGCCCGAGATGTCGCTGGCCGACAACGTGCTGCTGTCCGCTCATCGCGCCGCGGGCATGGTGCGGGGCGGGATGATCCGTTTCAGCCGGGCGAAGGGCTTCGCCGAGCGGGTGATCGACGCCTTCCACGTCGCCGCCGCCGGGCCGCGCGCCGTGGCGCGCAGCCTTTCCGGCGGCAATTTGCAGAAGTTCATCGTCGGCCGCGAGATCATGCAGAACCCCCGCCTGCTGGTGGTGGCGCAGCCGACCTGGGGGGTGGACGCCGGATCGGCGGCGGCGATTCACCGCGACCTCATCGCCCTGGCCGACGCGGGTACGGCGGTGCTGGTGGTGTCGCAGGACCTGGACGAACTGTTCGCCATCTGCGACCGCATCGCGGTGATCTGTCAGGGGCGCCTGTCCCCATCGCGGCCGGTGCGGGCCGCGACGGTGGAGGAAATCGGTCTTCTGATGGGCGGCGTGTTCCACCTGGAGGAGACCAGCCATGCGTCTTGAGGCCCGTCTCGAACCGTCCCGCGCGATGATGGTCGCCGCCCCCCTGTTGGCGGTCGCCGCCACCTTGGCGGCGGGCGGCCTGTTGTTCGCCGCGCTGGGTTTCGACCCCCTGGCCGCGCTGTTCACCTTTTTCGTGTCGCCGCTCGGCGATCTGACCGGGGTCAGCGAATGGCTGCTCAAGGCGACGCCCCTGGCGCTGATCGCCATCGGCCTGGCGCTCGGCTTCCGCGGCAACGTCTGGAACATCGGCGCCGAGGGCCAACTGACCATGGGCGCGGTGGCGGCGGGCGGCACCGCCCTGGCGCTTTACGAGGCGTCCGGCTTTTGGGTGCTGCCGTTGGTGCTGACGGCGGGGGTGTTGGGCGGCGCCGCCTATGCCGCGTTGCCGGCGGTGTTGCGCACCCGCTTCCACGCCAACGAGATTCTGACCAGCCTGATGCTCAACTATGTCGCCATCCTGGTCCTCGCCTGGCTGGTGCACGGGCCGTGGCGCTCGCCCGAGGGCTACAATTTTCCGGAAACCCGGATGTTCACCGATGCCGCCCTGCTGCCCGCCTTGATCGAGGGCACCCGTCTGCACGTCGGCGCGCTGTTCGTGCCGGTCGTCGCGTTGGTTGTCTGGGCGGTGCTGTCGCGGTCCTTCCTCGGCTTCCAGATCAAGGTGATCGGCCTGACCCCGGCGGCGGGAAGCTATGCCGGGTTCAGCCCCAACCGGGTGATTTGGTTCAGTCTGCTGGTTGGCGGCGGCCTGGCCGGTCTGGCCGGGGCGATGGAGGTCTGCGGCCCGATCGGCCAACTGGTGCCCTCCGTGTCGCCGGGCTACGGCTATACCGCGATCATCGCCGCCTTCCTGGGACGGTCGCATCCGTTGGGCATCGTGCTTGCCGCCCTTTTGCTGGCGTTGACCTATCTTGGCGGCGACGCGGCGCAAATCGCCCTTGCCGTGCCGCTGGCGGTGATCCAGGTGTTCCAGGGCATGATCCTGTTCTTCCTGCTGGCCGCCGACGTCCTGATCCGCTATCGCGTGCGCTTTTCCGCCCGCGTCCAGACCGGGGGTACGCGATGAGCGACGCCGAACTCCTCACCCTGTCGGCGATCCTGGCGGCGATGGTTCGCGCCGCGACGCCGCTGGTCTTCGCCGCGTTGGGCGAATTGGTCACCGAACGCGCCGGGGTGCTCAACCTCGGCATCGAGGGCATGATGCTGATCGGCGCGGTCGCCGCCTTCGCCGTCGCCCATGCCGATGGCGGCATCCTGCTGTCGATCGCCGCCGGGGCGGCGGCGGGAATGGCGATTGCGGCGCTGTTCGCGGTGCTGGCGCTTGGCCTGCGCGCCAACCAGGTGGCTTGCGGCCTGGCCCTCAGCCTTTTCGGCGTCGGCCTGTCCGCCTTCCTCGGCAAGGGTTTGATCGGCACGCCGATCGAGGCCCTGCCCGCCCTGCCGCTGCCCGGTCTGTCCCGCATTCCGGTGATCGGCAAGGCCCTGTTCGACCACGACATCCTGGTCTATCTGTCGGTGCTGGCGGCGCCCGCCATCCATCTGTTCCTGTTCCGCAGCCGCGCCGGTCTGATCCTGCGCGCGGTGGGCGAAAACCACGACGCGGCGCATGCCATCGGTTACGCGGTGCTGCGGGTGCGCCTGCTGGCGGTGCTGTTCGGCGGCGCCATGGCTGGTTTGGGCGGCGCCTATCTGTCGCTGACCTATACTCCGATGTGGGTGGAGAACATGGCCGCAGGCCGTGGCTGGATCGCCCTTGCCCTGGTCGTCTTCGCCACCTGGCGCCCGGCGCGCGCGTTGCTGGGGGCGTATCTGTTCGGCGGCGTCACCATTTTGCAGTTGCACGCGCAGAACTGGGGGGTGGGGGTGCCGTCGCAAATTCTGGCGATGCTGCCCTATGTCGCGACCATCGTCGTCTTGGTGGCGATTTCCCGCGACGAAAGCAAAATCAAGTTGAACGCCCCGGCCTGTCTGGGGAAAGTGTTCCATTCTGGACGGTAAGGGGAGCGAAAGCATGAAGATCTTGCGGCGGACCGGATTGGCCTTGGCCCTGGCGTTGACGGCGGGGTTGTGGGGGGCTGGCGGCGCGCGGGCGGACGAACCGCTGAAGGTCGGTTTCGTCTATGTCGGCCCGATCGGCGACCACGGTTATTCCTATCAGCACAATCAGGGCCGCCTGGCGGTGGAGAAGCACTTCGGCGACAAGGTGAAGACCACCTACGTCGAGAACGTGCCGGAAGGCGCCGACGCCGAACGGGTGATCCGCCAACTCGCCACCTCGGGCCACCAGCTGATCTTCACCACCTCGTTCGGGTTCATGAACCCCACGGTCAAGGTGGCCAAGCAGTTCCCCAAGGTGAAGTTCGAACACGCCACCGGCTATCGGCGCGCTCCCAACCTGGCCATCTATACGGCGCGTTTCTATGAAGGGCGCTATGCCGCCGGTGTCGCGGCCGCCCGTATGAGCAAGACCCACAGGCTGGGATACATCGCCTCGTTCCCCATCCCCGAGGTGGTGCGCGGCGTCAACGCCTTCCTTCTCGGCGCGCGCAGCGTCGATCCCAAGGCGGAGGTGCGGGTGGTCTGGGTGAATTCCTGGTTCGATCCGGGCAAGGAACGCGAAGCCGCCGAGGCCCTGATGGCGCAGGGCGTCGACGTGCTGGCGCAGCATACCGATTCCGCGGCGCCGGTGCAGGCGGCCGAGGAAAAGGGCGTGTGGGCGATCGGCCAGTCCTCGGACATGTCCCGCTTCGGGCCGAAGTCCCACCTGACCGCGATCGTCAACGACTGGTCGGGCTATTACATTTCGCGCGTGCAGGCGGCGATGGACGGCACCTGGACCTCCACCGACACCTGGAAGGGCTTCGACGCCGGGATGGTGCATCTGGCGCCCTTCAACCCGGCCATGCCCGCCGCGGTGAAGGCCGACGTGCTGAAGGTCGTGGCGGCGATCACGGAGAAGAAGCTTCATCCCTTCACCGGGCCGATCAAGGATCAGTCGGGCAAGGAACGGGTTGCCGCCGGGCAGACCCTCTCCGACGCCGAGCTTTTGAAGATGAACTGGTTCGTCGAAGGGGTGGTCGGCAGCGTGCCGCACTGACCGTCCGCGCCCATCCGGTCGCCGATGTCCGAAAAAAACCGCCGGGGGGGGAACCCCGGCGGTTTTTCCTTGCGTGGTTGCGAAGCGCGCGGTTCGAGGTATGCTCTCCGGAAAACCGGCGGTGCCGAGGCGTGGCACCGCGCTGCCGGAGGCTGGCAGACCGGTCGTGCCACGGAAAGGTCAGGGGGAGATTGCAAAGATGTCGTTGATGCGGCGGGCATCCTTGGCGGCGCTGTTGGCGCTGGCGCTGGGGGGGATCGGGCGCGTGCAGGCGGCGGAGCCGTTGAAGGTCGGCTTCGTCTATGTCGGGCCGATCGGCGATTACGGGTATTCCTATCAGCACGATCAGGGCCGTCTGGCGGTGGAAAAAGCCTTCGGCGACAAGGTGAAGACCACCTATGTCGAGAACGTGCCGGAAGGCGCCGACGCCGAGCGGGTGATCCGCGAGTTGGCCGCCACCGGGCACAAGCTGATCTTTTCCACGTCGTTCGGTTTCATGAACGCGACGGCCAAGGTGGCCAAGCAGTACCCCGACGTGAAGTTCGAGCACGCCACCGGCTATCAGCGCGGCCCCAACCTCGCCACCTACATGGCGCGATTCTACGAAAGCCGGTTCCCGGCGGGCATCGCGGCGGGCCGTCTGACCAAGACCCACAAGCTGGGGTACATCGCGCCCTTCCCGATTCCCGAGATGGTGCGCAGCATCAACGCCTTCGCCTTGGCGGCGCGCAGCGTCGACCCGCAGGCCGAGGTCCGCGTCGTCTGGGTGAATTCGTGGTACGACCCGGGCAAGGAACGCGAGGCGGCCGAGGCCTTGATCGCGCAGGGCGTCGACGTGGTCGCGCAGCAAAGCGATTCCGCCGCGCCGGTGCAGGCCGCCGAAAGGGCCGGGGTCTGGGCGATCGGCCAGGCCTCGGACATGACCCGCTTCGGCCCGCGCGCGCAGTTGACCTCGTGCATGGAAATCTGGTCGGGATATTACATCGACCGCGTGCGCGCGGTTCTCGACGGCACCTGGAAGCCGGACGACACCTGGGAAGGCTTCAACAAGGACATGGTGCGTCTGGCGCCGTTCAATCCGGCGATTCCTCCCGCGGTGAAGGCCGAGGCGGAAAAGGCCGAGGCGGAAATCCGCGCGAAGACCCGGCATCCCTTCGCCGGGCCGATCAAGGACAGGTCGGGCAAGGTGCGGGTGCCCGCGGGCCAGACCCTTTCCGACGCCGAGCTTCTGAAGATGAACTGGTTCGTCGAGGGCGTCGTCGGTTCGCTGCCGAAGTGAGGAAAACAGCGCGGAGGGTCTTGGCCCTCCGCGCCCTCCTTCCCCGGGCTGGTTTTATTTCCCGTCTTCGAATTCCAGCGCCAGGCCGTTGATGCAATAGCGCAGGCCGGTGGGCTTCGGCCCGTCGGGGAAGACGTGGCCCAGGTGGCCGCCGCAGGCGGTGCAGAGAACCTCGGTGCGGACCATGCCGTGGCCGGTGTCGGCGCGGGTGGTCACCGCGCCCTGGGCGATGACTTCGGAAAAGCTGGGCCAGCCGCTGCCGGATTCGAATTTCGCGGTGGAGGCGAACAGCGGCGCGCCGCATCCGGCGCAGACGAAGCGGCCGCGCCGGTGCTCGTCGAGCAGGGGGCTGGAGAACGGCGGCTCGGTGCCGCAGTGCTTGAGGATGCGCAGGCGGTCGAGGGGCAGGTCTTTCCAGGATTCGCTCATCTTCGGACTCCGGTGCGGGGCATCAGAGTCTGAAGATGGGGATTCCGCGAATCATTCGCAAACGAAGGCGTCGCGGGCGTATCCCTGGGCATAGAGCAGGCCGGTCAGGTCGGCGAAGTTGAGCGCGGCGCGCGCCCCCGCCACCACCGAGGGCTTGCCGTGGAAGGCGATGCCCAGCCCCGCCGCCTGGATCATCGGCAGGTCGTTGGCGCCGTCGCCGACGGCGAGCGCGGCGTCCGCCCCCACCCCCAGTTCGGCGGCGGTGGCGAGCAGGGTGGAAAGCTTGGCGTTGCGGTCGAGGATGGGGTCCGCCACCGCGCCGGTCAGCTTGCCGTCCGCGATCACCAGGTCGTTGGCGAACACCCGGTCGAAACCGCAGGTGGCGGCCACCGGGCGGGCGAAGGGCAGGAAGCCGCCGGAGATGAGGACGGTGGTGGCGCCGTTCGCCCGCATCGTCATCACGGTTTCGCGGCCGCCCGGGGTGAAGCGCACGGCGGCCAGGGTTTCGTCGAGCGCGGCGGCGGACAGCCCGGCGAGCAGGCCGACACGTTCGCGCAGCGCGGCGCGGAAGTCGATTTCGCCGTTCATCGCCCGCGCGGTGATCGCCGCGATGTGGTCCTTCAGGCCGACGTGGGCGGCCAGTTCGTCCAGGGTCTCGCTGGTGACGATGGTGGAGTCCATGTCGGCGATGAGGATGGTTTTCTTGCGCCCGGACGACTTTTGCGCGATGACGTCGATACCGCCCTGGGGATAGATCGGGGCGAGCGCGGCGCGCGCGGCGGCGTCCGCCTGGTCGGGGTCGAGCCCGGCGAAGGGCAGGTCGACGGCGGCGCCGGCGGCGTCGGCGTCGGTCAGCCAGCGCGGGCTGCAAACGTCGGCGCCAAGCTGGGCGAGCCCCCGGCGCACCGCGTCGAGCGCGGCGGCGGACAGGGTTACGCCGTCGGGAAAGCGGCCGAGCGAACCGGGGCCGGGGTGGGTGACGCGGGGCGCGGCGATCAGGGTCAGGACGAACGGCATGGGTGGGTCTTCTTTCGCGGCGGATGGGGCGGATACGGACGGCTTCGCCGGACCGTGCCTGGTGCTGGCCGGGCCGACCGCCTCGGGCAAGTCGGCCCTGGCGGTGGCGTTGGCGCGGGCGCTCGGCGGCGAGGTCGTCAACGCCGACAGCATGCAGGTTTATCGCGATTTGTCCATCCTCACCGCGCGCCCGTCGGAACGGGAAATGGGCGGCGTGCCGCATCACCTGTACGGCGTGCTGGCGGGGAACCAGACCTGCGCCGCCGGGATGTGGCTGTCCTGGATGCACCGCCTGTTGCCGGAAATCTGGGGGCGCGGCGCGTTGCCGGTGGTGGTCGGCGGCACCGGGCTTTATCTGCGCGCCCTGATCGGTGGCCTGGCGCCGGTGCCCGAGGTCCCGGCGGCGGCGCGGGCGGCGGCGGCGGCGGATTACGACCGGCTGGGGGCGGCGGCCTGCGCCGCCGAGCTGGCGGCGCTGGACCCGGTCTCGGCGGCGGGGATTCCCCCCGGCAACCGGCAGCGGACGATCCGTGCGCTGGAGGTGGCGCGCGCCACCGGCAAGCCGCTTTCCGAATGGCAGCGCCTGCCGCATCTGGGCGGCCTGCGCCAGGCGCCGCTGACGGTGCTGATCGAACCCGAGCGCGCCTGGCTGTACGACCGCTGCGACCGCCGCTTCCTGGCGATGCTGGAGGCGGGAGCCTGGGAACAGGTGCGGGCGGCCCTGGCGGCGGGGCTTTCCCCGGACGATCCGGTCTGCCGCGGCCTGGGCACCCGCGCCCTGATCGCCGCCCTGACCGGGGATGAGGACACCGCCGTCGCGGTGGCGCGGGCGCAGCGGGAAACCCGCAACTATGCCAAGCGCCAGTTGACCTGGTTTCGTCATCAACTGGCCGCCGACGTCGTGTTGCGCCCGCCGGGGGACGATGCCGAGTCGCCGCGTCTGCTGGCGGATATCGCCGCGAAAGCCGCGGCCTGCCTGGGGTTGCCGCACAAGAGTTGACGGTGCCGCCGGGGCGTCGAGTAACAATCTTGCTACATCATCGAAAATTCTTTTCAGAAGTTTGCGGTTTTGGTTGACCCTGGTTCCGCGAAATCATAAGTAGGATGCTCTTTGTTCGGCGCCCGAAGACAAGAAGGCGCGGCGAAGCGGAGGACAGGGAGTTTCCCGGTCAAGGAGATAACGCGAAAACATCGCGCGGCGGCGGCCAGGGGGCCGTGCCGCGAGGATGAGGATTTAACGGTTGGAGCGAATGGTGAGCCCGATGAAGCAGCATCGCATGTCTGGAGCGGAAATTGTCCTCAAGGCCTTGGTGGATCAGGGCGTTGAGGTCGTATTCGGCTATCCGGGCGGCGCCGTACTGCCGCTTTACGACGAACTGTTCAAGCAGAACCATATTCGTCATGTGCTGACCCGTCACGAGCAGGCGGCGGTGCACGCGGCCGAGGGCTATGCCCGTTCCACCGGCAAGGTCGGCGTGGTGCTGGTGACCTCCGGCCCCGGCGCCACCAACGCGGTGACCGGCCTGCTGGACGCGCTGTTGGATTCGGTGCCGCTGGTCTGCCTGTCGGGTCAGGTTCCGACGCAACTGATTGGCACCGACGCCTTCCAGGAGGCGGACACCACCGGCATCACCCGTCCCTGCACCAAGCACAACTATCTGGTCAAGGACGTCGAGAACCTGGCCGGGGTGATCCACGAGGCCTTCCACGTCGCCCGCACTGGCCGTCCCGGTCCGGTGGTGGTCGACCTGCCGAAGAACGTGCAGGTGGCCGAGGGCGCCTATATCCAGGCGCACGAGGTGAAGCACAAGTCCTATCGCCCGCCGGTGAAGGGCGACGCCGCCGCCATCGAACGGGCGGTGGAGATGATCGCCGCGGCGAAGAAGCCGGTGTTCTATTGCGGCGGCGGGGTGGTCAACTCCGGCCCCGAGGCCTGCGCCAAGCTGACCGAACTGGTGCGCGTCACCGGCTATCCGATCACCCTGACCTTGCAGGGCCTGGGCGCCTATCCGGGGTCCGACAAGCAGTTCCTCGGCATGCTGGGGATGCACGGCACCTACGAGGCCAACCTGGCGATGCACGGCTGCGACGTGATGGTGGCGATCGGCGCGCGTTTCGACGACCGGGTGACCGGCAACGTCAAGGGCTTCGCGCCGGGGGCGAAGATCATCCACGTCGACGTCGACGCCGCTTCGATCAACAAGAACGTGCGCGTCGACCTGCCCATCGTCGGCGACGCCGGGTCGGTGATCGACGACATGCTGGCGGTGTGGAAGGGCAAGGGGCTTTCCCCCGACGCCGAGGCCCTGGGCCAGTGGTGGCGGCAGATCGAGACCTGGCGGGCGCGCAAATGTCTGGCCTATGCCGCCAGCGACACGGTGATCAAGCCGCAGTTCGCCATCGAGCGCCTCTACGCCGCGACCAAGGACCGCGACACCTACATCACCACCGAGGTCGGCCAGCACCAGATGTGGGCGGCGCAGCACTATCGTTTCGAGGCGCCCTATCACTGGATGACCTCGGGCGGGCTGGGGACCATGGGCTACGGCTTCCCCTCGGCGGTCGGCGTGCAGGTCGCCCACCCCGACAGCCTGGTGGTGGACATCTCGGGCGACGCCTCGTTCATGATGAACATGCAGGAGCTCGCCACCGTGGTGCAGTACGGCCTGGCGGTGAAGATCTTCATCCTCAACAACGGCTTCATGGGAATGGTCCGGCAGTGGCAGGAGCTGTTGCACGGTTCCCGCTATTCGCAGAGCGTCAACGAGGCGCAGCCCGACATCGTCAAGCTGGCGGCGGCGTTCGGCATGACCGGCCTCCGCGTCGACAAGCCCGCCGACCTGGACGCCACCATCGCCCGGATGATCGAAACCCCCGGGCCGGTGCTGGTGGACGTGCACGTCGATCCCGCCGAGAACTGCTTCCCGATGATTCCCTCGGGCGCGGCGCACGACAACATGCTGCTGGGCGAACTGGTCGGCGGCCATGGGCCGAAGGTCACCGCCGCGGGCAAGGGTCTGGTCTGAGAGGATACCGAGATGACGCAGAACGAAACCATCGAAACCCATACCGTCGCCGTCCTGGTCGACAACGAGGCCGGGGTGCTGGGCCGGGTCATCGGTCTCTTTTCGGGGCGCGGCTACAACATCGAAAGCCTGACCGTGTCCGAGGTCGACCACCACGAGTGCCTGTCCCGCATCAACATCGTCACCACCGGCACGCCGATGGTGATCGAGCAGATCAAGGCGCAGCTCGGCCGTCTGGTGCCGGTGCACAAGGTGCGCGACCTGACTTCCGAGGGGCCGTCGGTGCAACGGGAACTGGCGCTGGTCAAGGTGGTCTCCACCGGCGACCGCCGCGTCGAGTCCCTGCGCATCGCCGACATCTTCCGCGCTCGCGTGGTGGATTCCACCAACGAGTCCTTCGTCTTCGAGATTGTCGGCAAAACCGGCAAGCTCGATGCGTTCATCCGCCTGATGGAGCCTTTGGGGCTGACCGATGTATCCCGCACCGGCGTCGCCGCCATTGCTCGCGGGGCGGACTCGCTTTAAAAGGGGGGCGTTCGAGTCCTCCGCGTACCACAAGAACCTCATATGAATCGAAAGGTGCATTCCGATGCGCGTCTACTACGACAGCGATGCCAACGTTAATCTGATCAAGTCCAAAAAGGTCGCGGTTGTCGGCTACGGCAGCCAGGGCCACGCCCATTCCCTGAACCTCAAGGACTCCGGCGTCGCCGAAGTCTGCGTCGCGCTGCGCGCGGGCTCCGCCTCGGCGAAGAAGGCGGAAGCCGCGGGTCTCAAGGTGATGACCCCGGCCGAGGCCGCGAAGTGGGCCGACGTGGTGATGATGCTCACCCCGGACGAGCTGCAGGCCGAGATCTACAAGAAGGACCTCAAGGACAACCTGAAGCCGGGTGCCGCCCTGTTCTTCGCCCACGGTCTGAACATTCACTTCAACCTGATCGAGCCGCGTGCCGACCTCGACGTGATCATGGTCGCGCCGAAGGGCCCGGGCCACACCGTGCGCGGCGAATACATGCGCGGCGCGGGCGTGCCCTGCCTGGTCGCGGTGGCGCAGGATGCCTCCGGTAACGCCATGGAGCTCGGCCTGTCGTATGCCTCCGCCATCGGCGGCGGCCGTTCCGGCATCATCGAGACCACCTTCCGTCAGGAATGCGAGACCGACCTGTTCGGCGAGCAGGCGGTGCTTTGCGGCGGCCTGACCCACCTGATCCGCGCCGGTTTCGAGACCCTGGTCGAGGCGGGCTACGAGCCCGAGATGGCCTACTTCGAGTGCATGCACGAAGTGAAGCTGATCGTCGACCTGATGTATGAAGGCGGCATGGCCAACATGCGCTATTCGATCTCCAATACCGCGGAATACGGCGACTACGTTTCCGGCCCGCGGGTGATCGACGCCGGGGTGAAGGCCCGCATGAAGGACGTGCTGACCGACATCCAGACCGGTAAGTTCGTCACCGATTGGATGCAGGAATGCTCCGTCGGTCAGCCGAGCTTCAAGGCCACCCGCCGTCTGTGGGCGGAGCACCCGATCGAGGCGGTCGGCGCCAAGCTGCGCGCGATGATGCCCTGGATCGGCAAGAACAAGCTGGTCGACAAGAGCAAGAACTAAGACGTTCGCGGAAAACGCCGCGAGGGGGCTTGGCCCCCTCGCGCGCCCCATTTCTTTGTTCTTCGCTGCGAAAGCGGCGATCGTGCGGCGTGACGGTTTTATCGCGTTTCGCGTAAAAACCAAGGTTTGGGGTTTGGGGCCCAAGGCCCCAACGAGGGCCAGGGGCAAAGCCCCTGTCCGGAATTTTCGTTTTTTCCGATCATTGGGGCCGGAAAAATTGCGCTTGCGTTTTGGCGGGGCATCGGTTCACATGAATCGTCAATATCTGACAGGCGGAGCCGCGATGACCCATCGCTTGTACCATGCGGAACGGAAGACGGCCCGGGCGGTTGCCCGTACGGTCGCCATGCCCGCGTGGTTCCTGCCCCTGTCCTCCCTGCTTCTTCTTCTGGCCCTGCGACTTATCGGCCCCTGGGCGTCCTGAGGCTTGGCTTAACCGCGCCGCCGACGTTCAGGGGACAACGATGAGCCCGCGTTTCGTGTGACCAGATTTCTTGAAGCAGGAGCTTCCCAAATGACCGTATCCAGCATTGCCCCCGGCGCCGACCGCGTCGTGATTTTCGACACCACCTTGCGCGACGGCGAACAATCGCCCGGCGCCTCGATGAATTTGGAAGAGAAGCTGCGCGTCGCCGAGGCCTTGGAGGCGATGGGCGTCGACGTGATCGAGGCCGGATTCCCGGTCGCTTCCCCCGGCGATTTCGAGGCGGTGAAGGCGATCGCCGAACGTTCCTCCAACAGCGTCATCTGCGGTTTGTCGCGCGCCAAGCAGGCCGACATCGCCCGCTGCGCCGAGGCGATCAGGCCAGCTCCGCGGCAGCGCATCCACACCTTCATCTCCACCAGCCCGCTGCACATGAAGTACAAGTTGCAGATGGAGCCTGAGGCGGTGTTGCAGGCGGTGACCGACAGCGTTTCCTTCGCCCGTTCCCTGGTCGAGGACGTCGAGTGGTCGGCTGAGGACGGTTCGCGTACCGAGCCGGACTTTCTGTGCCGCTGCGTCGAGGCGGCGATCGCCGCCGGGGCCACCACCATCAACATCCCCGACACCGTGGGCTATGCCATTCCCGAGGAATACGCCGCCCTGATCAAGGGGGTGATGGACCGCGTGCCGAACACCGACAAGGCGATCTTCTCGGTGCACTGCCACAACGACCTGGGGTTGGCGGTGGCCAACTCGCTGGCCGCGGTGCGCGCCGGCGCCCGGCAGGTGGAATGCACGGTGAACGGCCTGGGCGAACGCGCCGGCAACGCGGCGATGGAGGAAGTGGTGATGGCGATCCGTACCCGCCACGATACCATGCCCTTCGTCACCGGGATCAAGACCGAGCACATCACCAAGATCTCGCGCCTGGTGTCGGCGATTACCGGCTTCCCGATCCAGCCGAACAAGGCGGTGGTGGGCGCCAACGCCTTCGCCCACGAATCCGGCATCCACCAGGACGGCATGCTGAAGCACGCCGGAACCTACGAGATCATGACCCCGGAATCGGTGGGTTTGTCCCGTTCCACCCTGGTTCTGGGCAAGCACTCCGGCCGTGCCGCCTTCCGTCAGAAACTGGCCGAGATGGGCTATGGCGATTTGGGCGACAACGCGGTCAACGACGCCTTCGCCCGGTTCAAGGAACTGGCCGACATCAAGAAGGAAGTCTTCGACGAGGACATCGCGGCGATCATCGACGACACCGCGATGCGGGCGCACGACCGCATCAAGCTGACCTCGCTGGAGGTGCGCTGCGGCACCGTCTATCGTCCGCCGCACGCCAAGATGCAGCTGGAGATCGACGGCCAGACGGCGGAGACCGACGCGGCGGGCGACGGCCCGGTGGACGCCATCTTCAAGGCGATCCGCAGCCTGGTGCCGCACGACGTGGTGTTGGAACTGTACCAGGTGCAGGCGGTGACCAAGGGCACCGACGCCCAGGCCGAGGTCACGGTGCGCCTGCGCGAGGACGGCAAGTCGGTGAACGGGCAGGGCTCCGATACCGACACCATGGTCGCCTCGGCCAAGGCCTATCTGCACGCCTTGAACAAGCTCCTGGTGAAGCGGGAGCGGCAGATCCCGGAAGGGGGAACGATCTGAGCGGGTTGCCCCGCCGGAGAAAATGCCGATAATGAAAATCGGCTCTGCCAAGGCACGAAACATGTGATAAGAATGCCGGGGTCCGTCTCCCCGGCATTCGGCCATCGCGCGTCGGTCTCTCGCGCGTCTGGGGGAAGCGGGACGGGAGTTTCTGTCGTCAAGTACGCTTGAAGGCGTCAGAGGTAATAGCGAGGACGAATGTTTTCCAGGCTGACGGGATGGCTGTCCAGCGACATCGGTATCGATCTGGGCACGGCCAACACTCTGGTCTACGTGAAGGGCAAGGGCATCGTTTTGAACGAGCCTTCGGTGGTTGCCATCGCCGAGGAACGCGGGCGCACCCACGTTCTTGCCGTCGGTGAGGAAGCGAAGTTGATGCTGGGGCGCACCCCCGGCTCGATTCAGGCGATCCGTCCCCTGCGCGACGGTGTCATCGCCGACTTCCAGGTGGCGGAGGAAATGATCAAGCATTTCATCCGCAAGGTTCACAACCGGCGCAGCTTTGCCTCGCCGATGGTGGTGATCTGCGTGCCTTCGGGGTCGACCGCGGTGGAACGCCGCGCCATCCAGGAATCGGCGGAAGCCGCGGGCGCGCGTAGCGTGATGCTGATCGAGGAACCGATGGCCGCGGCGATCGGCGCCGGTCTGCCGGTTACCGAGCCCACCGGCTCGATGGTGGTGGACATCGGCGGCGGCACCACCGAGGTGGCGGTCCTGTCGCTGGGCGGCATCGTCTATGCCCGTTCGGTGCGCGTCGGCGGCGACAAGATGGACGAAGCGATCATCGGCTACATCCGCCGCAACCATAACCTTCTGGTCGGCGAAAGCTCGGCCGAGCGGATCAAGAAGGAAATCGGCTCCGCCTGCCCGCCCGAGGACGGCGAGGGCCGTACCATGGAGATCAAGGGCCGCGACCTGATGAACGGCGTGCCGAAGGAGATCGTCCTCTCCGAGCGGCAGATCGCCGAAAGCCTGGCCGAACCGGTCAGCCAGATCATCGACGCGGTCAAGGTGGCGCTGGAACACACCGCGCCCGAGCTGGCCGCCGATATCGTCGACAAGGGCATCGTGCTGACCGGCGGCGGCGCCCTGTTGTCGAATCTCGACTTCGTGCTGCGGCACGCCACCGGGCTGCCGGTGTCGATCGCCGACGATCCGTTGACCTGCGTCGCGCTCGGCACCGGGCGGGCGCTCGACAATCCCAGGACCTTCCGCAACGTTCTCTCCCGCATGTACTAGGCGGGCCGGACGGGGCGGACGGCACGGCCGTGTCGGTTGAGGAGGTGCGCGCGTGAAAACCGGCGCCGTTACCGGAAGGTGGCACTCCGCGCGACTGCTGTTGCAGCGTTTCGCCTTTGTCGTGCTGGTGATGGCGGCCTTTGCCCTGATGCTTCTGGGCAAGGCCGACACCATTCTGGTGGAGCGCATGCGCGGCGTCGTCGTCGACCTGATGACGCCGGTGATCCGCGCCCTGTCGCAGCCCGCCGGGGCCCTGGCCGACGTCGCCGATAACGTGCGCGATCTGGCCAACCTGCGCGCCGAGAACGCCCGCCTGCGCGAAGAGAACCAGCAGCTTCTGCTGTGGCGCGACGCCGCCCGCCGGCTGGAGGCGGAAAACACCCAGTTCCGTTCCTTGCTCGACTACACGCCGCCGCCCGAGGCGCAGACCTTCGCCATCCGGGTGATGGGCGATACCGGCGGCGCCTTCGCCCATTCCCTGCTGGTCGCGGCGGGCAGCAAGGATCATATGCGCAAGGGCATGGCGGTGTTGACCGGCGAGGGCCTGGTCGGCCGCGTCGCCCAGGTGGGACGCCGCGCCTCGCGCGTGGTGCTGATCACCGACATCACCTCGCGGGTGCCGGTGGTTTTGGAAAACACCCGCACCCGCGCCATCCTGGCCGGCAACAACAGCGAACGTCCGCGTCTGATCTACGTGCCCGCCGGGGCGCGGGTGTTGCCGGGCGACCGGGTGGTCACCTCGGGCCATGCCGGGGCGTTGCCGCCGGGAATCCCGGTGGGGGTGGTCTCGTCGGTGGACGACACGGTGATCCGGGTGCAACCCTTCATCGACCGCGACCGCCTGGAGGTGGTGCGCGTCGTCGATTTCGGCCTGTCCGGCATTCTCGGCAGCCTGGACGTGGAAACCCGCGCCGCCCAGGCCGAGGCGATGAAGGCGGCGCGCGAACGCGGCCGCAACCAGCGGATCAAGGACAGCCAGCCTCCCGCCGCCGAGGGGGCGGAACCGTGACCCGCGCCGGGCGACCGGCGCGGCGGGAAGGAACGTCGCGGTGATCATCGAGAAAACCTTCAGGCAGAAATTCGATTTGGCGGTGCGGCAGATCCTGCCCTTCGTCACCGCCCTGCTGGCCGCCCTGATGATGGCCACCCAGACCCACGTGCCGCGCCTGAATTCCCTGATGCCGTCCCTGGCCCTGTGCGTCGTCTATTTCTGGTCGATCCACCGGCCGTCCCTGTTCGGCATGGGCTCCGCCTTCGCCGTCGGCCTGATTCAGGATATGCTGACCGGGGTGCCGCTGGGCCTGAACACCCTGGTGCTGCTGCTGACCCGCGCCGGGGTGGCGACGCAGGCGCGCCTGTTTCTCGGCAAGCCGTTTTCCGTCCACTGGTGGGGGTTCTGTCTGATCGCCCTGATCGCCGCGGTGACCTCGTGGGTTCTGGCTGCGGTGGCTCTCGGCATGATCGTGCCGATCGGTCAGGTTCTCGCATCCGCGTTGTTCAGCGCCCTGGTTTTTCCGCCGATTTTCTGGGTCTGCAGCGTGATCGAGCGCCGCCTCCTCGCGGAGGATCCATGAAGACGCGTCGATATCAGGGGCGAGCGGCATGAGCGGCGCGCGCGACAGCGAACGGGGCAAGCTGTTCACCCGCCGTGCGGCGATGCTGGCCGCCGGGCAGGCGGGGTTGACCGCGGCGCTGGCCGGGCGGATGTATTACCTGCAGGTTCTGGAATCCGAACGTTACGGTATCCTGGCCGACGAAAACCGCATCAGCCTGCGTCTGCTGCCGCCGCCGCGCGGCTTGATCCTCGACCGCTTCGGCCGCGAGATGGCGGTCAACCGCCAGAACTTCCGCGTTCTCGTGGTGCGCGAACAAACCCCCGACCTGATGCAGACCCTGGACTCGTTGTCGACGATCATTCCCTTGTCCGAGAAGGACAAGACCCGCATCCGCCGCGAGGTGGAGCGCAAGCGCGCCTTCATGCCGGTCAACGTGCGCGAGAACCTGACCTGGGAGGAAATGGCGCAGATTCAGATCAACGCGCCGGAACTGCCGGGCGTGGTGATCGACGAGGGTCTGACCCGTTTCTATCCCTATGGCGAAGGCGGCGCGCAGGTTCTGGGTTATGTTTCCAGCGTCTCGGAAAAGGACCTTACCGGCGAGGCGCTGCTGGAACTGCCCGGCTTCCGCATCGGCAAGGCGGGGATCGAGAAGATCTACGACCTGGCGCTGCGCGGCAAGGGCGGCAACTCGAAGGTCGAGGTCAACGCCCTGGGCCGCGTCATCCGCGAACTCGAACGCAAGGAGGGCACGCCGGGCACCGACATTTCCCTGACCCTCGACCTCGAGCTGCAGCAGTTCGCGGTGGAGCGCGTCGGCGAGGAAAGCGCCGGGGTGGTGCTGATCGACGTGCACACCGGCGAGATCCTGGTGATGGCCTCCACCCCCAGCTTCGATCCCAACGCCTTCAATCGCGGCCTGTCCTCCGAGGAATGGAGCGCCCTGATCAACAACGAGCGCGCGCCTTTGCGCAACAAGTGCATCTCGGCGCAGTTTGCCCCGGGCTCCACCTTCAAGCTGGTGGTGGCGATGGCGGCGCTGGAGGCCGGGGTGATCACCCCGGAACAGACCGTCTATTGCCAGGGGCACATCGACCTCGGCACCCACCGTTTCCACTGCTGGAAGAAGCACGGCCACGGCTCGGTCAACCTGGTCGAGGCGATTCAGCATTCCTGCGACGTCTATTTCTACGAAGTGGCGCGCCGGGTGGGCATCGATCGCATCGCCGACGTCGCCCGCCGTTTCGGCCTGGGCTCGCCCTTGGGCATCGACCTGCCGAACGAGGTCTCCGGCCTGATCCCCGACCGCGCCTGGAAGCGGGCGTTGAACGGCCAGCCCTGGCTGCCGGGCGAAACCCTGAACGCCGGTATCGGCCAGGGCTATGTGCTGGCGACGCCGCTGCAACTGGCGGTGATGGCGGCGCGGGTGGCCAACGGCGGCCTGATGGTGCGGCCGCGCCTGACCCGAGATCCCGTTGCCCACGCCACCGGCAAGCCCGCGCCCGAGCCGGTGCTGGCGCCGACCGGCATCAATCCGAAGTCGATCGCCCTGGTCCGCCGCGGCATGTTCGAGGTGGTCAACAATCCGGCGGGCACCGCGCACCGCGTCGCCTTCGACTTGAACGGCATGCGCATGGCGGGGAAGACCGGCACCTCGCAGGTGCGGCGCATCACCATGAAGGAACGCGAAACCACCGGCGTGATCAAGAACGACGCCCTGCCCTGGCGGGAACGCGACCACGCCCTGTTCGTCGCCTTCGCCCCCACCGAGACGCCGCGTTACGCCATCTGCGTCGTCGTCGAGCACGGCGGCGGCGGTTCGGCGGTGGCCGCGCCGATCGCCTCGGACATCATGAAGGAGGCGCTGCGCCTCGATGCCCGCCGCAACCGGCCGCCCGCGCCGCCCCCCGAAGTCAAGGCCTGAGCCATGGTGATGGATTTCCGCTCTCTGCAGGAACGCTTGCGCCAACAGGACATGACGCTGGGGGAGAAACTGCGCCAGATCAGTTGGACCTATGCGCTTTTGATCAGCGTGGTGGCCAGCGTCGGCTTCTGCATGCTCTATTCGGCGGCGAACGGCCAGTGGGAGCCCTGGGCCTCGCGCCAGATCGTGCGCTTCGGCATCGGCTTCGCCGCGATGATCTGCCTGGCCCTGGTCAACATCCGCCATTACCTGCGTTATGCCTATATTTTCTATGCGATCAGCCTGGTGCTGCTGGTGGCGGTGGACCTGCGTGGCGTGATCGGCATGGGGGCGCAACGCTGGATCGATTTCGGCTTCATCCGCCTGCAACCTTCGGAATTGATGAAGATCGCCCTGGTGCTGACCCTGGCGCGCTATTTCCACGGCCTGTCGATCGAGGACATCGGCCGCCCCACCGCCCTGATCGCGCCCCTGCTGATGACCCTGGTGCCGGTCGCCCTGATCCTTAAGCAGCCGGACCTCGGCACCGCGCTGATGCTGCTGATGGGCTCGGGCATCGTCTTCTTCGCCGCCGGGGTGCGGCTGTGGAAGTTCGCGGTGGTGATCGCGGCGGGGTTGGCGGCGATTCCGGTGGGCTGGGGGATGCTGCACGACTATCAGCGCAACCGCGTGCTCACCTTCATCAATCCCGAACGCGACCCCCTGGGCGCGGGCTATCACATTCTGCAATCGAAAATCGCCCTCGGCTCGGGCGGGGTGTTCGGCCGCGGCTTCATGCAGGGGACTCAGAGCCACCTGAACTTCCTGCCGGAAAAGCAGACCGACTTCATCTTCACCATGCTGGCCGAGGAATTCGGCATGGTCGGCGGCCTGGCCCTGGTCGGGCTCTATACCCTGATCGTCGCCTTCGGCCTGATCATCGCCCTGCGCTGCCGCCATCATTTCGGGCGGCTTCTGGCGCTGGGGCTGACCGCCAATTTCTTCCTCTACGTCTTCATCAACATCGCCATGGTGATGGGCCTGATCCCGGTGGTCGGGGTGCCGTTGCCGCTGATTTCCTATGGCGGCACGGTGATGATGACGCTGATGTGCGGCTTCGGCTTGGTGCAGGGGGTGAACGTTCACCGCGACCTTCACCTGGGGCGGCGCGGCGGCGGCGAGGAACCTTGATCCCGCCTGCTTTTTTTGCTTGCGGAGCGGGGATGAACCCCCTATAAAGCGGACCTCGCTTTTGCGGGCGCGTAGCTCAGTTGGTAGAGCAGCTGACTCTTAATCAGCGGGTCCACGGTTCGAGTCCGTGCGCGCCCACCAATTCCAGAAGGCCGGAACCGTCGGGTTCCGGCCTTCGTCGTTTCAGAAGCCCATGGCGTCGGCGATCACCGAGCGGTCGCGTCCTTCCGCCTTGGCGCGGTAGAGCGCGGTGTCGGCGCGGCGCATCAGATCGGTCAGGGTAGCACCGCCGTCGCCGCAGGAAATGCCGACGCTGACCGTCAGCGGCGGTTCCGGCATTTCCGCCTTCAATGCGGCGCGCAGCCGTTCCGCGGCGCGGAAGCCTTCGTCGCAGCCGCAATTCGGCAACAGGGCGACGAATTCCTCGCCACCCAGGCGGGCGAAGACGTCCTCCTCGCGCAGGGTCTTGCCCAGAACGCGCGAGAAGGCCTGAAGAACCCGGTCCCCCACCTCGTGGCCCAGGGTGTCGTTGATCCGCTTGAAGTGGTCCAGGTCCATCATCAGCACCGCGAAGGGGCGGATATCCGGCGCGCGGTTGGAAAACAGCTTCTCCGCCACCAGATCGAAGCCGCGGCGGTTCAGGATGTCGGTCAGGGGGTCGTGGCTGGCCTGGCGCGACAATTCGTCGCGCAGGCGTTCGGAGACCATCAGGACCAGCAGGAAGGTATAGGAAAAGAACAGGACGATCGCCCAGATCAGGATGGCCGAGGTCACCGCGCCGCTTTTCAGATAGTCGGTGCCGGATGGATGAAACAACGTCCAGATCAGGCGCACGGCGAAGCTGGCGGCGTTGAGGCCGAACAGAACGGCGGTCAACCGCGCCGTCAGTTCGGGGGCCCGCGCCAGGGTGGCGGAAATCAGAACCGAGATGCCGCAGACCGCCGTGGAGAAGACCATCACCCGGGCGTCCGCCCCGCCGTCGAGGTCGGGGAACGCCACTTGCGGCAGAACCAGCAGGCTGACCGTCGCGAGAATCGGGCCGGTGCGGGGCGGAAGGCCGCGGAAGCGGCGCATGCCGATCAGCATCAGGGCGTGCCCGGCGAGGATCATCCAGTTGCCCAGCAACAAGGCGCCGAACTGCCAGGGAATGCCGCGTAACGAGGCGACGATCATCCCCGCTGCCGCGCCGATGCCGCCCAGGGACCACTCGCGCAGTCCTGGCTGGCGGCCGTGCAGACGGAGCAACAGCAGCAAGACCACCGCGTTCATCACGGCGATCAGGGAAAGCACGTTGGCGAGGGTTTTGCCGTCCATCGAGACCGTGAAGTGGGGAAGGGTGGAACAAGGTTTGCAAGAAATATGGGAAATGGGGTTCCCTTGTTAAGGGAGAACCACCTCCCCCCTGATTTTTTCTTCCGAAAGTGCAGGAAGCGTCGATAAATGATCGGTATGCGTGTTTTGTTGGTGATCAATGCGCGCGAGGCCCCCGCCGGGCAGGTGGCGGATCGCATCGCCGCGCGCGGCGGCGAAATCGTCGAAGTCTTCCCGCACGAGGCGGGGGCACCGCCCCTGCCCAAGGGAGCGGACGGCTTTTCCGGCATGGTGGTGCTGGGCGGCAAACAGGACGCCTTCGACGACGCGGGCTTCCCCGCCTTCGCCGACGAAATGCGCCTGATCCGCGCCTTCGACGCCGCCGGGGTGCCGGTGCTGGGCATCTGCCTGGGGGCGCAACTGATCGCCCGGGCCTTCGGCGCGCGGGTCTTCCGGATGGGCAGCTTCGAACGTGGCTTGGTGGAGATGCGCCGTACCGGCGCCTGCGGCCTGCTGGCCAACGCGGGCGCTCCCCTGCGCCTGATGTCCTGGCACCAGGATACCTTCGATTTGCCGGACGGGGCGGAGCTGTTCCTTTCCAGCGACGCCTGCCCCCGCCAGGGGTTCCGCGCCGGGCGCGCCTGCACCGGCTTTCAGTGCCATGTCGAGGCGACGCCGGAAATCGCCCGCGGCTGGATGTCCCGCGCCGCCGACCCCGACGCGCCGGACCTTGCCACCCTGCGCGCCGACCTCGCCACCGGCTTCACCGACAGCATGCGCGACGGCGCGGCGATCATCGACGCCTGGCTGGATTCCTGCGGATAAGGGAAAAACGCGCGGGCGCCGCCCGCACCCGCAAAGGGGCTAGCCCCTTTGATCCCATGACTTTTAGTTTTGCGCGTAGCGCGATAAAACCTTCACGTGGCCACGTGAAGGTCGATTGCCGCTACGCGGCGAAAAAAGAATGGGGAGCGCGAGGGGGCCGAGTCCCCTCGCAACGTTTTTGCCCTACTTCCCGGCGTCGTCGGCGAACTGCAAGGCGTGCAGGCGGGCGTAGAGGCCGCCTTTGTCCAGCAGCGCGGCGTGCGGGCCGGATTCCACCACGCGGCCCTTATCGAAGACGTGGATGACGTCGGCGTCGCGGATGGTGGACAGGCGGTGGGCGATGACCAGGGTGGTGCGGCCCTTCATCAGGCGGGCGATCGCCTGCTGGATCAGGCGCTCGGATTCGGTGTCGAGAGCGCTGGTCGCCTCGTCGAGCAGCAGGATCGGCGCGTCCTTGAGGATGGCGCGGGCGATGGCGACGCGCTGGCGCTGTCCGCCGGAAAGGCGCAGGCCGTGTTCGCCGACGCGGGTTTCATAGCCTTCCGGCAGTTCGGCGATGAAGGTGGCGGCGGCGGCGGCCTCGGCGGCGGCGCGGACCTCGTCGTCGGTGGCGTCCAGGCGGCCGCAGCGGATGTTGTTGGCGATGGTGTCGTCGAACAGCATCACTTCCTGGCTGACGATGGCCATGGCATCGCGCAGCGAGGCGAAGCTGGCTTCCTTGACGTCGATGCCGTTGACCAGCACCCGGCCCTCGGTGGCGTCGTAGAAACGGGGGATCAGGCCGAAGACGGTGCTTTTGCCCGCGCCGGAGGGGCCGACCAGGGCGGTGATGCCGCCCGCCGGAGCCTCGAAGGAGACGCCGTTGAGGGCGAAGTCCTCGCCGTTGTAGGAGAAGCGCACGTCCTCGAAGCGCACCGCGCCCGAGGTGCGAGGCATCGTCACCGGATTTTCCGCCTCGGTCAGCTCCGGGGTGCGGTCGATCAGGGCGAAGACGCGCGCCGCGGCGGCCAGGCCGGACTGGATCGCGACGTTCATCTTGGAGAGGGAACGCAACGGCTGATAGGCCATCAGGACGGCGGCGATGAACGAGAAGAAGGCGCCCGGCGTGGTGGTGCCGTCGATCACCCGCGAACCGCCGTAGACGATCACCGCAGTCACCGCCGCGCCGCCGAAAGTGTCGATGATCGGTTGCGCCGCCGCCTCGATGCGGGTGGCGCCGATGGCGAGGTCGCGCAGCGAGGCGACCAAGCCCTTGACCCGCGCCTTTTCGAAACTTTCCAGGCCGAACGCCTTGATCACCCGGATACCCTGGAAGGTCTGGGAGAGCGAGATGTTGAGACCGCCCATTTCCTCTTGCGTGCGCTTGGCGACGCGGCGCATCCGTTTCGCCAGGCGCTGGATCGGCAGCACCGACAGCGGCGCCACCACCAGGCTGACGCAGGCGAGCAGCCAATCCTGATAGAAGGTGACGCCGATCAGGAAGACCACCGACAGGCTGTCGCGGCCGATGCCGATGAAGGCGTTGGACACCGCGATGCGCATGGCGTTGACGTCATAGGTGAAGTGCGACACCAGCGACCCCGAGGCGCGGCTTTGGAACAGCGCCACCTCCTGGTCGAGGATACGGCCGAACAGGCGGGTCTGGGTGTCGGCGATGATGCTTTGCCCGACGTGGGAAAGCAGGACGTCCTGCATGTAGCTGGCCAGGCTTTTCACCGCGAACACCGCCAGCACCGCGCCGCCGATCATCCACAGCATGGTGCGGTCGCGTTCGACGAAAACCTTGTTGACCACCGGGTCGAGCAGCCAGGCGGTGGCGGCGGTGGTCCCGGCGACCAGCGACATGCACAGGGCGGCGGCGACGATTCGCCAGATGTAGGGCAGCGCCGCCTCGCGGAACAGGCGCTTCATCAGGGCGAAGGACCGTTCGTCGGACAGGGCGATCTTGGTCTCGGGTGCGGTGGTTTCGGCCATGGAACCTGTTCCAGAATGAAGAGTTGTTTGATACACCAACAGCCTTGATCCTGGCTAGCGCGGTCTCCGTCCCCTATATTACGGGCCGGTCCCGCAGGAGAACGAGATTTGGTCGATCTGCCCATCATCGCGCCGCCCGCGCCGGAACTGACGCCGCCCGAGCGCCGCCGCGCCTTTCTCGACATGTGGCTGGTCGACCATGGCTTCATCCGCGACATCTATTGGAACCTGCACCGCGTCGCCGACGGCGTCTGGCGGGCGGCGCAGCCCGCGCCGCATCATCTGCGCCGCGCCCACGACCTGGGGGTGCGGACGGTGCTCAACCTGCGCGGCCGCCGCGACACCTGCGGCGCCTATCGCCTGGAGCGCGAGGCCTGCGCCCGGCTCGGCCTGACCCTGGTCGACTTTCCCATCCGCTCGCGCAGCGCCCTCGACCGCGAGACCCTGCTGGCCGCCGCCCGCCTGTGCGAGACGCCCGACCTGCCGCTGCTGCTGCATTGCAAGTCGGGGGCGGACCGCGCCGGGTTCATGTCCACCCTTTACCTGTTTCTGCACGAGGGGGTGTCGCTGAAAGAGGCGATGGGGGTGCACCTGTCCCTCGTCTATGGCCATGTACGGCAGGCGAAGACCGGGGTGATCGATTTCTTCTTCGAGACCTTTCTGGCGGAAACCGACGGCCGCCGCGAAAGTTTCGCCCCCTGGGTGGAGACCGCCTACGACCGCGACGCGCTGGAAGCCCGCTTCAAGGAGCACTGGCTGGCGGGGATCATCGTCAACAAGATCCTGCGCCGCGAATAGTTCGGGATCATTTCGCTAACAGGGCGGCCTCGGCGAAGGCGGATAACGTCCCTTCCAGGATCGGCGCGGTTTCCGGCGCTTCCGCGGACAGAAGCGCGCGGTCGCGCCGCCCGTCGAGCAGGCCGAGCAGGTGCCGTTGCTGCGGGCTCAGGCGAATTTCCTCGTGCCGCATGTTGGGAATCATCTCGCCGCGAGAGGCCGCCAACGCCGCCGGAGCGAAGGCGACGGGCCGTTCCGAGACCGGCGCCCATTCCGGTTCTCCGATCGTCAGGTCGACGATGCCGAGGACGATCAGGTTGCCGAGAAACGCCAGGAATTCCTTTTCCAGGGTGGCGCGCGGGACGTTGCCGAGGACCTTCTCGGTTTCGGCAAGTAGGGAGTCCCAGGAGATGCCGGTATATCCGGCGGCGACGATCTTGAGCACGCAGGCACAGGCAAGACGTCCGCCGACATTGCCCGCCGCCCGACCGTCCGGCTTCACCAGGTCGAGGGACTTCACCCGGCCCATCGCCGATGTGGGCACCGGGGCCTTCGGGCGGCATTCGCTGAACAGACGCAGGCCGGACAGACGCTTCGGCGACAGGCGGTGCCGCAGCGGAATTCCCGCGCGGCAGAGCAGCGCCATGCGGAAACGGCGATTGTCGAGAAAGTCCCGATATTGTTCCAGGCGGACGATGTCGCCGCCGCCGATTCGTCGCCAGGCCTCGGCGACATGGGGCGGCAGGTCGCCGAGGGGCATCCGTGCCAGCGACGCGTCACCCAGATATTGCAGGCCGTGAAGGGCCGCGTGTCCGACGAAATCGTTCAGATAGAAGGCCTCGTTGACCTCTTCCATGTAGTCGTGCAGCAGGAAGGCGTCGGCGCTGGCGGCGATGATCCTCGATTCATCGGTTAGCGCCCGGCGATAGGCGGAATCGGCGGTTTCGGCGTGTTCGCTCAGGTAAGAGAGGAAGGCACGTGCCCGTTCGGCCTTTTCCTGCGGCGAAGCCGCGTCCCTGGTATGGAACAACATGGCGTCGCGGATGCTGCGGACGGTGTTCCAGCCGGGCAGGGTGTTGAAGCTGACATAGGCGATGCCTTGCGGCGAAAGCAGCTCGCCGATCAGCGTCATCATCCGTTCGCGCACCTCCGCCCCGACCCAGGAGTAGAAGCCATGCGCGACGATGTAGTCGAAGCTTCCCAGTTCCGTGCCGACGTCGAGGATCGAGGCGGCGTGGAACGCGATGTTGGAAAGTCCCAGGGTCGCCGCGTCGCGCTGCGCCACGGCCGTCTGCTTCGCGGAATAGTCGAGGCCGAGGAAGCGGGCATGCGGCCAGCGTGCCGCGAGGGGCAGCAGGTTGCCTCCCTGGCCGCTGCCGATTTCCAAGATCCGTGCCGTATCGGGCGGCGGTGGGGTCATGCCGAACAGGCGGCCGACCGTGGCCAATCGCGTCGGGGAGGTTTTCGGGTAGCAGAACCCCGGGTAGGGGGTTTCGTCGTAATCGGAACGGGCCATCGCCGGAATGTCGCTCTGTGAAAAAGAGCGGCACACCCTGCGCGGCGATGCTGGCGGATGTTTGTCGGCAATAGGAAGAATTTAGGGCTTTTGGGCCCGCCGGGCGGTGACGGTTTCGCCGCCGATTCCCCAGTTGTCGGTGTCGACGATGTCGATCACCACCACCGTGGTCGCCGGGTTCTTGCCCAGGGTGTCGTGCAAAAGCGCGGTGACGCCCTTGATCAGTTCCGCCTTCTTTTCCGGGGTGGCGCCGTCAGGGGTGATCTTGATGTTGACGAAGGGCATGGCGGTTTCCCGAGGTTGTCTTCACTCGCCGGAGAAGATGGTGATCTGGGTGTTCATCTCCCCCTCGGTCAGGGGGAAGTGCCGACCGCGGCCGTGCAGGATGAGGTCGGGGTTGATGTGGGCCAGACGCGTCTGCACCAGGGTGGCGCAGTCCATGCTGAGGCCCGCCCGCCAGCAGAGGGCGGTGACCGCCTTGGAACTGGTGGAGGCGAGGATGCGCAGGGTCACCGCCACCGGCACGTTGGCCATCACCGAGATCGCCGCCTTGGCGAAGGCGACGTGGTTGGCGGAGATCGAGCCCTTGATCAGGCCCTCGGTCAACTGACCCTGGTCGCGCAGGTGGCGCGCCCGGTCCAGTTCGGCCTCGATGTTGAAGTTCTCCCGTTCCTCGGCGGGGACCGGCGAGGCCGGGCCTTCGTCCAGGCGTTCGTGCACCACGCGGGAAACCGCGGTCAGGGTCTCGGGCGCCAGGTCGCGCCGCGCCGCCAGCACCGCCAGCAGGTTGTCGGCGATGAAGGTGGCCAGGCGCCGCGCCGCGCCCTGCGGCAGTTGCGGGCGGGTGACCAGGGGCTCTTGCAGGCGCGTCTGCGAGCGCGAGCGCGCCACCAGGGAGTCGAGGGTTTCCTCGCGCAGTTGCGCGCTGTCGTTGCCGAGCAGGCAGACGATGGCCTCGGTGTCGGCGCTGTCGGCGATGGTGTCGGAGACCCCGGCGCTCAAGTTGCCGCGCCGGGCGATGGCGGACAGCGCCCCCGCCGCCGGGGTGGCGCGGATGATGTCCATCAGGTCCTCGTCGGTGAGCACCGGCGAGAATTCCAGAACCGGCGCGGCGACGATGATCTCGATGTCGCGGGCCAGGCGCTGGATCACCTCGGGCGGGGCGCCAGCCTCGCTTTTCAGGGCCTCGGCGACGATGTGGCGGACCATCGGCAACTGGTCGCGGGCGAGCAGGGTCAGGGTGTCGTAGGTCATCCGCCGCACGGTGTCCTGTTCGGCGGCGGTCAGGCCCGGGGCCAGGCGCGCGATCTTCCGCGCCAGGTCGGCGCGTACCTGGGCGTCGTCGTCGTGCGCCAGACGGAAATCCGCCTGACGCGGCGCGCTGTCGTTGGCGGCGATGCGGCGGCGGACCTCGGAATCCGAGTCGTTGCTGAGGAAGAACAGGATCTCCGGCGCCAGGTCGTCGCGCGAGGCCAGCGAACGGCGGACCTCGGCATCCGGGTGATTGGCCAGGGTCTTCGCTTCCTCGTAGGTGAAGGCCTCGGACTGGGAGTCCGGTCCCCACAGAAGCCTGGCAAGAAGGCCGTTCATCTCCATAGGCGTCTTTCCCTCATCGGGGCCTCATGGCGAGGCCGGCGCGACGCGATAGGATCCCTTGCCGGAATGCTTGCCCTGGTACATCGCGGCGTCGGCGCGCGACAGCAGGGCATCGATGCTTTCGTCGCTATCCGGCTCATATATGGCGATGCCGAGCGACATGCTTAAGGTGCGATCGACGCTGCCCGAAAAATCGTCGAGCGTCGAGCCCAGGGCCAACAGGCGGCGGGCCTTGGCGGTGGCGATGGTCTCGTCGGCGCCGTCCATCCAGACGGCGAATTCGTCGCCGCCCAGGCGGGCCACCAGATCGGTCGGCCGGGTTGCCGCCTGCAACAGGCGCTTGACCTCCATCAGGGCCTCGTCGCCGCGTTTGTGGCCGTGTACGTCGTTGACCGTCTTGAAATTGTCAAGGTCGACGTAGACCAGGGCCGCCTTGCGGCGTTCGTGCTTGAGGCGCGCGGTGCGGCGCTCCAGTTCCTCGATGAAGGCGCGGCGGTTGAACAGGCCGGTCAACGCGTCGGTGCGGGACAGCGCCAGAATGTGTTCGTGGTTGCTGATCTGCTCGATGGCGATGCCGACCTGCGCCGAAAGGTCGGACAGCAGGATGCGATCGTCGTCGTCGTAGGGTACGCGGGACAGTTCGCGCCACAGCACGATCGCGCCGTTGACCCCCTGGCGGTAGCGGGTCGCCGCGGCCAGCACGTTCCATTTGCCGAGAACGATTTCCACCACGTCCTGGCCGGAGCAGAATTCGCGCACCACCGCCGCCATGTCGTCGGGTTCGCCGGTGCGGCCGAAATCGGCGGCGACCCGGAAGGTGTCCTCGGACAGGGGGGTGCCGTTGGCCACCCGCGTGCGCAGGATGTTGCAGCCGGAAACGCCGATCCCCTGCGCCACCGTCGCGGCGGCGATGGCCAGCATGTTCTCGGGGTCCACCTCGTCGCGGAAGGAGCGGACGATGAAGCTGAGCAGCCGTTCGCGGTTGCGGGCGCGGGCGATGGCGATGTCGCGTTCGCGGATATCGGTGACGTCGCGGCAGACGCCGCGCGCGCCGATCCAGGCGCCCGCGTCGTCGTAGAGCGGCAGGGCGGAAACCAGAAGGCAGACCGCGCTGCCGTCGGCGCGGCGCATCCACAGTTCGGCGTCGGCCAGCGGCTGGTGCGCGGCGAAGGGCAGGACGGCGCCGCTGTCCAGGGGTTCGGCCAGAAATTCCTCGGGGCGGCGGCCGATCAATTCGTCGATGCCATAGCCGAGAACCCCCTGCGGGCTGACGAAGACCAGCGTGCCCTGGGCGTTGGTTTCCCAGGCGAAGGCGGCGGAGACCTCGACCAGGTCCTTGTAGCGCTGGCGGGATTCGACCAGGGTGCGCCGCATGCTGGTGGCCAGGGTGACGTCGCGGCCGACGACGAGAAGGGGGGCGGGCATGTCGTCGCTGGAGGTGGCGGGCAGCACCGACAGGTCGAACACCCGCAGCAGGCGCTTGTCGGGAACCGCCACCGTGCCGGAAACCACGTGGCCGCCGATCCGTGCCGCGGCGACCAGCGCGGCGAGGGTGGTCTGGTCGGCGGCGGTGGGTTCGGCCTCGTCCCCGGCGGAGAGCAGGGCTTCGAGCGGGCGGGCCAGCGGCGTCACGTGCAGGCAACGGCCGTCGCCGTCGATCGCCAGGACGCATGCGTCGTCGCCGTCCATTTGCGGAAGTGCGAGGTGCAGGGCGCCGTCGGGGCCGGAAGCGCGTGCGGATTTGGACGCATGAGTCACGGGAAAAAAGGCTCCATACAGAGGATGGCCGACATCGAGAAATATCGTGTCGGTTCCAGCCGTTTCAACGTATTGTGGGACCACTCCGCTATTCGTCAAGCCCATACGTAAGGACAGTTTGGTGAACAGAGTTCCGGTTTCCCCAAAAGAATCAATCCTGCCGCGCCATGCGCTTTCCCCCGCCGCCTTCGCGGCGGAGGTGCGGGTGTGGATTTTCGACCTGGATAACACCCTTTATCCGCCGTCCTCTCCGGTGTTCGACCAGATCGACCGGCGGATGACCGAATACATCGCCCGCTTCCTCAAGGTGGATGCCGCCACCGCCTTCGCCACGCAGAAGGCGTATTATCACCGCTTCGGCACCTCGCTTTGCGGCCTGATGGCCGAACACGGCATGGAGCCGCAGGCGTTTCTGACCTATGTCCACGACATCGATCATTCGGTGGTACCGCCGAACCCGGAACTTTCCGGCCTGCTGTCGGCGCTGCCCGGTCGGCGCGTCGTCTATACCAACGGTTCCGCCAGTCATGCCGAAGCGGTGCTGCAACGGCTCGGCGCGGTGTCTGCGTTCGACGCGATTTTCGATATCGAGGCCGGGGACTACGTGCCGAAGCCGCAGGGCGGTTCCTACGACCGGATGATCGCGCGCCTGGGCATCGATCCCCGCCAGGCGGTGCTCGTCGAGGACAGCCTGAAGAACCTGCCGCCCGCCGCGGCGCGGGGGATGAAGACGGTCTGGCTGAAGAACCAGCGTCCCACCGCCGGCGACGACCTTTACGATCCCGCCGCCTGCGACGCGGTGATCGAGGACCTGAACGCCTGGCTCTTCGCCGTCGTCGCCGCGTGCGGCAAAGGTTGACAGGGGGCGGCCCGCGCCGCAGTTTCGAGACAGTTTTCGCGACCGAAGGAATCACACGCATGACCGACACCACCGCTCTTGCCGCCGCCGTCACGGCCGCCTGGGACGCCCGGGAAACCCTGACCCCGCAAACCCGGGGCGAGGCGCGCGACGCGGTCGAGACCACCCTCGACCTGCTCGACCGGGGCGAGGTCCGGGTGGCGGAAAAGGCCGCCGCGGGCTGGACGGTGCACCAGTGGCTGAAGAAGGCGGTGCTTTTGTCCTTCCGCCTGACCGACATGGCGCCGATCCCCGGCGCCCCCGGCCATGCCGCCAACTGGTTCGACAAGGTGCCCTCGAAGTTCGAGGGCTGGGACGACGCCCGCTTCCGTGCCGCCGGTTTCCGCGCGGTGCCGGGTTGCGTGGTGCGGCGCTCCGCCTTCGTCGCGCCGGGGGCGGTGCTGATGCCCTGCTTCGTCAACGTCGGCGCCCGTGTCGGCGAGGGCACCATGGTCGACACCTGGTCGACCGTCGGCTCCTGCGCGCAGATCGGCCGGAACGTTCATCTGTCGGGCGGGGTCGGCATCGGCGGCGTGCTGGAGCCGTTGCAGGCGGGGCCGGTGGTGATCGAGGATAACTGCTTCATCGGCGCCCGTTCCGAGGTGGCGGAAGGCTTCGTCGTCGAGGAAGGGGCGGTGGTCTCGATGGGGGTGTTCCTCGGTGCCTCGACCAAGGTGGTGGACCGCGCTACCGGCGAGATTTTCCGCGGACGGGTGCCCGCCTATTCGGTGGTGGTGCCGGGCAGCCTGCCCGGCAAGCCGCTGCCCGACGGCACCCCCGGGCCCTCGGTCGCCTGCGCGGTGATCGTCAAGACCGTCGATCCCGGCACCCGCGCCAAGGTGTCGATCAACGAATTGCTGCGGGACTGAGATGATCGATCCGCTGGAGCTTGCCCGCGACCTGATCCGCCGACCCTCGGTGACCCCCGAGGACGCGGGGGTGTTCGACGTGCTGGCCGCCGCCCTGGAACCGGCGGGGTTCGCCTGCCGCCGTCTGCGGTTCTCCGCGCCGGGGACTCCCGACGTGCTGAACATGGTGGCCACTGCCGGGAATGGCGGGCGGCATTTCGCCTTCGCCGGACACCTGGACGTGGTGCCCGCGGGCGAGGGGTGGCGCCTGCCGCCGTTCGCCGCCGAGGTGGAGGACGGCCGCCTTACCGGCCGTGGCGCGGTGGACATGAAAAGCTCGGTGGCGGCCTTTTCCGCCGCCGCCGCCGCGTTTCTGGCGGCGCGCGGGCCGGGCTTCGCCGGGCGGATCTCGCTGATCCTCACCGGCGACGAGGAAGGCCCGGCGATCAACGGCACGGTCAAGGTGATGGAGACGCTGCGGGCGGAAGACGCCCTGCCCGAGGCCTGCCTGCTCGGCGAACCCACCTGCGCCGACGACTTCGGCGACGCGATCAAGATCGGTCGGCGCGGCAGCATCACCGCCTTCATCGCGGTGCGCGGCGTGCAGGGGCACGTCGCCTATCCGGAACGCGCCGACAATCCGGTGCACCGCCTGGTGTGCATTCTCGACGAACTGACGTCGAAGAAGCTGGACGCGGGCGACGAACACTTCCCGCCGTCCAGTCTGGCGGTGACCACGGTGGACGTCGGCAACCCGGCGACCAACGTCATTCCCGGCGCGGCGCGCGCCACCGTCAACATCCGTTTCGGCGTGGCGCAGGACGGCGATTCCCTGGCCCGCTGGATCGAGGGCGTGGTCGCCCGCCATGCCGCCCAGGCGGAGGTCCGCTTCGAACGCGGCGCGGAGCCCTTCCTTACCCCGCCAGGGGCGCTTTCCGGCTTGGTCGCCGCCGCGGTGACGGCGGAAACCGGCGTCGAACCGGTCTTCAGCACCTCGGGCGGTACCTCGGACGCGCGCTTCATCAAGGACTATTGCCCGGTGGTGGAGTTCGGGCCGGTCGGGCGCTCCATGCACGCCGTCGACGAGGGCCTGCCCGCCGCCGACGTTCATCGTCTCGCCGCGGTGTACCGCCGCGTCCTCGAAGGGTTTTTCGCGCCATGAACGTCCTGGGCGAGGCCGCCGCCGCGATGCGGCTGATCTGGGGAGTGCTGCGCTTCGACGCCACGGCGCCGCAGGCGTTCGCCAACACCGCCGAGGGGGCGCGGCGTTCCTTCGCCGCCGCCTTCCTGGGGCTGCCGCTCTATCTGCTGGTGGTGCGGAGCAGCCTGCTGACGATGTTGCCGTCGCCCGATTTCATGGCGTTTCTGCCGCCGATGCTGGCGTTCTACGTCATCGAGTGGCTGGTCTGGCCGAACCTGATGGTTGGGGTTTCGCGTTGGCTGGGGAGGGAGCGTTTCTATTGCCGCTACGTCGCCGCCTACAACTGGTTCGCCCTGACCCAGATGCTGCTGATGCTGCCCTATCAGTTCGCGGTGTTCACGTCCTCCGCGACGCTGCCGTTCGTCGCCCTGCTGGGGGCGGTCGCCACCGTCGCCTTCGCCGCCTACGAGTGGTTCATCGCCCGTCACGCGCTGTCGATCAACGGCCGCGGCGCCTTCGCCGTGGTGCTGATCAACCTGCTGACCGGACTGGTGCTGATGCAGGCCAAGGCCTTTTTCCTGGGGGTTTGATTTTCGCCTTCCCTCAAACGGAACGGGCGGCCTTGCGGCCGCCCGTTGTCGCCGGTTTCTCGCTTCGTGTTTACTTGACGATGCGGATGACGACGCGCCGGTTGCGCGGTTCCTTCTTGCCGTTGGAGGTCTTCACCGCCAGGTCGGACTCGCCGAAGGCGGAAATGGTGACCGCCGCTTCCGGCACGCCCATCTTGACCAGGGCCTCGCCCACCGCTTCGGCGCGCAGCGACGACAGACGGTCGTTGTAGGCGGCCTTGCCCGAGGTGTCGGCATGGCCCGCGACGTCGGCGCGGCTCGCCTTGCGGTTCTTGAAGGCGGCGGCGGCTTCCTTGATCACCGCCATCGCGTCGCCCTGCAGCTTCGCCGAATTGAGCGGGAAGTAGACGACGAAGGGCTGCATCTTGGCATCCTTCAGCACCTTGATCGCGTCGTCGTATTTCTTGCGGCAGGCGGCGATGTCGTCCAGCTGCCAGTTCTCTTCCTGCTGTTCCATCCAGCATTCGTAACCGGCCTGCGCGGCGGCCAGGGCCTTCGGCGCGATGTCCTTGTACTCGGCGGTGAGGAAGGGCATCAGTTGCGCGCGGGCGGCGGTGAGCTCGCCGACCTTGTTCTCGGGCAGGTTGCGTTCGCCGATCGCTTCCGGCGCCGGCGGGGCGCCAGCGGCGGCCAGCTTGCCGCGTTCGACGTAGGCGGCGGTGTCGAACCAGTCGCACTGCACCCGTTCGTAGTTGGCCAACGCGACGTATTCATCGCGCAGGGCCTGATCGAAGGCGTTTCCCGAGACCTTCGAGGCCTTGAGGCCTTCGACATCCCAGGTGCCGCTGCACGCGGAGAGGATACCCGCCATCCCCGCACAGGACAGAACAGCCATTGATTTGCGCATGACAAATTCCTTCTGATTATTTTGTCGTTGGGGCGACATTCACGAAAAACGAACGCGACGACCCCGCCGCCCTTGCGGCTGACCCGAAAACGCATAGATCGAAAACCTAACCCGAGTTCGCGATAAAATAAATTGTCGTTTGCAAAAAATACGGTTTTTTCATCTTAAGGGAGCGGTTATGAGGGTGCGATGAGCAACGATATTCAATCCGCCGTTCCGTCCGCCGACGATCGCGTCGACCTGGTCGGGCTTTCCCGCGCCGAACTCACCGCCTGTCTGGCCGGAATCGGCGAGAAACCTTTCCGAACCAAACAGCTTTGGCACTGGATCTATCACCAGGGCGAAACCGACTTCGCGCGCATGACGTCCCTGTCCAAGGGGCTGCGCGCCACCCTGGCGGAACGCTTCGTGATTTCCCGCCCGCGTATCGCCGACGAGCAGAACTCCGCCGACGGCACCCGCAAGTGGCTGCTGGAAATGGCCGACGGCAACCAGGTGGAGGCGGTCCACATCCCCGAGGACGACCGCGGCGCGGTCTGCATTTCCTCGCAGGTCGGCTGCACCATGACCTGCCGCTTCTGCCACACCGGCACCCAGACCCTGGTGCGCAACCTGACCGCGGGCGAAATCGTCGGCCAGTTCATGGTGGCGCGCGATTCCTATGGCGAGTGGCCGACCCCTACCGACGAGACCAGGCACCTGTCCAACATCGTGCTGATGGGAATGGGCGAACCGCTGCTGAACTACGAGGCGGTGGCGCAGGCGGTGAAGATCGCCATGGATCCCGAGGGCATCGCCATGTCGAAGCGGCGGATCACCCTGTCCACCTCGGGTTACATTCCGAACATGCGCCGCTGCGCCGAGGAACTGGGGATCAAGCTGGCGGTTTCCCTGCATGCGCCGACCGACGAGGTGCGCTCGGCGATCATGCCGGTGAACCGCAAGTTCCCGATCGCCGACCTGATGGCGGCGATGAAGGAATATCAGGAAATCGCCGGTCAGCGACAGTACGTCACCATCGAATACATCCTGCTCAAGGGGGTCAACGACGCGCCCGCCGACGCGCGGGAACTGGTGCGCCTGTTCGACGCGGCGGGGATCGGCGTGAAGTTCAACCTGATTCCCTTCAATTCCTGGCCCGGCGCGCCGTTCGAGACGCCGTCGGTGAAGGCGGCGCAGGACTTCGCCGAGGTGCTGACCCGCGCGGGCTATGCCGCGCCGATCCGGATCCCGCGCGGCCGCGACATCCTGGCCGCCTGCGGCCAGCTGCGTTCGGCCAGCGAACGGCAGCGTCTGTCGCGGCTGAAAGCCAGGCTGGCGGCGGGAATCGAGGACCCGGACCACGTCCTGCCCGCCGATCCGCAAGAATCTTGACGGCGGGGGCTATTTCGGCTTGTCCGTGCGCGCGGGCATCCTATACTGCCGGTCTTTTCGGTTCGCCCGCGCGTTCCGGGGTCAGCCGCCCCGGGGCGGCGGCGGTTTCATGTTCGGCGCGTCGCGCTAAGGAAAGGCAGTAGAGATGACGAACGGCGTCAAGAAGGTCGTTCTGGCCTACTCCGGTGGCCTGGATACCTCGATCATCCTGAAGTGGCTTCAAGACACGTACCGTTGCGAGGTGGTGACCTTCACCGCCGACATCGGCCAGGGCGAGGAACTGGAACCGGCGCGACGAAAGGCCGAGCTTCTGGGCATCAAGCAGATCTACGTCGACGACCTGCGCGAGGAATTCGTGCGCGACTACGTCTTCCCGATGTTCCGCGCCAACGCCCTTTACGAAGGCCAGTACCTGCTCGGCACCTCGATCGCGCGGCCGCTGATCGCCAAGCGCCAGATCGAAATCGCCATCGAGACCGGGGCGGACGCGGTGTCGCACGGCGCCACCGGCAAGGGCAACGACCAGGTGCGCTTCGAGCTCGGCTATTACGCGCTCAAGCCCGACATCAAGGTGATCGCCCCCTGGCGCGAATGGGACCTGCATTCCCGCACCAAGCTGATCGAGTACGCGCAGAACCATCAGATTCCGGTGCCCAAGGACAAGCACGGCGATGCGCCCTATTCGATGGACGCCAACCTCTTGCACATTTCCTACGAGGGCAAGGCGCTGGAAGACCCGGCGCTGCCCGCCGACGAGGACATGTTCCGCCGCACCGTCAGCCCGGAGAACGCCCCCGACCAGGCCGAGATGATCGAGGTCGAATTCAAGAACGGCGACGCGGTGGCGATCAACGGCGTCAAGCTGACCCCCGCCGCCCTGCTGACCCGCTTGAACGAGCTGGGCGGCAAGCACGGCATCGGCCGCCTCGACCTGGTGGAGAACCGCTACGTCGGCATGAAGTCGCGCGGCGTCTACGAAACCCCCGGCGGCACCATCCTGCTCAAGGCGCATCGCGACATCGAATCGATTACCCTCGACCGCGAATCGATGCACCTCAAGGACGAGCTGATGCCGCGCTACGCCAATCTGGTCTACACCGGCTATTGGTTCAGCCCGGAACGCGAGATGTTGCAGGCGGCGATCGACGCCACCCAGAAGGCGGTGAACGGCGCGGTGCGCCTGAAGCTCTACAAGGGCAACGTCATCACCATGGGGCGGACCTCGCCGAACAGCCTGTACGACACCGCGACGGTGACCTTCGAGGAAGACGCGGTCTACGACCAGCACGACGCGGAAGGCTTCATCAAGCTGAACGCCCTGCGTCTGCGCCTGCGCGCCAACGCGCTCAAGGGCATGATCTGACGGACGGAACGTCGCGGCGGGATGCGAGCCGCCGCCGGTTTTTTCCGACCCCCGCCGGGCTCTCCGGCGGGGGTTTTTCGTCGGAGGGCTTTTCTTCGCCCGACGGTGCGAATGAATCGTGCTTTTTCCAGGCGTTCCGCTATAAACGTCCATTGCGCGGGCGCGTCGCCTGCGTTACATATCGCCGGTTCGGGGGCGCGATCGTCCGCGCCTTGCGCGTGGTGGAGGGACCTGATGGGCGTGCGGTGGTTTTCGGTGGTTTTGGCGGGTGTGTGTGTGGCCATGTTCGGCACCGGCGCGATGGCGGCCGAGACGCCGAAGCCGAAGCCTGTGAAGTCCGTGCGTCAGGAAGCGCCGGAATGCGGTTGGATCGGCAAGCGCATCATTCAGCTTCTGTCGCGCGACGACGTGGTGGCGGCGGGGGAATTCCGTCAGTTCTATGTCGCCTTCCGCTGCTCCGAGGCGCACCTTTCCGCCGCCTTCGGCTGCGCGGTGGAGGATGCGGGCGCCGCCGATTCTTGTGCCGCCCGCGCCGACTGCGTCGATCTGTGCTGGCGCACCCCCAATGCCTCCGTCCGCGACAAGGCGCCGAAGCCCGCGCCCGCGGCGGCGGACAAGCCTGCGGCTCCGGCTTCCGGCAAGGCCAAGGCGCAGCCTGCGGCGGCCCCGGCGGCGAAAAAGCCCGCGCCCGCTCCGGCCAAGCCCGTGTCGCTGCCCGCCGGTCCCTACGACAAGAAACAGTGACGCGCGGGGGGGCGCATCCCCCCTTTTGCCGTGGGCGCGGGGCGCCCCTCGGGTAAAGTGCGGACGGCATGAAACGCTTGGTTTTCGCGGCGCTGGCCGCTGCCTTTTTGCACGGTCTGGTCTGGGTGGCGATGCACGAAACCATCGCGCCGCCGGATCTTGAAGGCGATATCGAATCCCTCTCCTTCAACAACGCCACGCCGGAAGAGCGCGGACGCCCCTTCACCGACGAGGAACGCGCCGCCACCGACCGCGACCTCTCCGTGGTCGCCAAGGTCGGGCGCGGCATCCGTCTTTACGCCGCGACCAACCGCTTCGCCGAGATTCCGGCGCTGGCCCGCAAGCACGGGCTCAAGGTCACCGTCGGCGCCTGGCTGGATAAGGACCTCGACTACAACACCAAGGAAATCGAATCGGCGATTTCCGCCGCCAACCGCAATCCCAACGTCCGCGCCGTGGTGGTCGGCAACGAAACCCTGCTGCGCGCCGATTTGACCTACGAGCAGTTGGTCACCTATCTGCGTCAGGTGCGGAAACGGGTTGGCGTGCCGGTTTCCACCGGGGAAATCTGGTATTCCTGGATCGAGCATCCGAAGCTGGCCAACGAGGTGGACTTCATCGCCGCCCACGTCCTGCCCTATTGGGAGGCGGTGCCCCCCAAGGACGCGGTGAAGTTCGCGGTGCAGCGCTATCAGGACCTGAAGAACGCCTTCCCCGGCAAGCGCATCGTCATCGCCGAATTCGGCTGGCCGTCGCGCGGCTACAACCGCCACTCGGCGGAGCCCGATCCGGTGGGCCAGGCGCGCATCCTGCGCGAGTTCCTGGACGAGGCGAAGAAGCGCGGCATCGAATACAACATCGTCGAGGCCTTCGACCAGCCGTGGAAGGTCAACGAAGGCAGCGTCGGTCCCTATTGGGGGATCATCGACGCCGACCGCAATTTCAAGTTCTCGCTGTCCGGCGCGGTGGAGCGTTCCAACATGCCGCGTCTGGCGGCGATCGCGCTGACCCTGGGCTTCCTCGTCACCGTCTTCGGTCTGCGGCGGCGCAACCCCACCTTCGCCCATGCCTTCGCCTTTTCCGCCGCCGCCAACGCTCTGGCCGCGGCGATCGCGCTGGCCGCGATGTACCCGGTGGAAAACTATCTGAACTTCGGTTCGGCGCTGGCCTGGGTGATCGGCTTCCTGTTGATGATCCCGCTGTCGGTGATGACCCTGGTCAAGGTGCACGAGGTGGCGGAAATCACCCTGGGACGGCGGCCGCAACGCCTGTGGCGGCCGATGCCCGACGCGCCGGAGCCGTCGCGCTGGCCGATGGTGTCCATCCACATCCCGGCCTACCGCGAGCCGCCGGAGATGTTGAAGCAGACCCTGAACAGCGTCGCCGCCCTGGATTACCCGAACTTCGAGGTTCTGGTGATCGTCAACAACACCCCCGAGGAGCACCTTTGGCGGCCGATCGAGGAACACTGCGCCGTCCTCGGCCCGCGCTTCAAGTTCGTCAACCTGCCGAAGATCGCGGGGTTCAAGGCGGGCGCCCTGAACGCCGCGATGCCGCAGGTGTCGCCGGACGCGGAAATCCTTGCCCTTCTCGACGCCGACTATGTGGTGCATCCGTGCTGGCTGAAGGATCTGGTGCCCGCCTTCGCCGACCCCACGGTGGCGCTGGTGCAGGCGCCGCAGGACCACCGCGACGGCGGCGAATCCCTGTTCAAGGAAGTGATGAACAGCGAGTACGCGGGCTTCTTCGACATCGGCATGGTGCAACGCAACGAGGACGACGCGATCATCACCCACGGCACCATGCTGATGATCCGCCGCAAGACCTTCGACGAGGAAGGCGGCTGGGCCACCGACACCATCACCGAGGACACCGAGCTTGGCCTGCGTCTGCTCGGCAAGGGCTATCACGCCCACTACACCAACCGCCGTTACGGCTGGGGGATGCTGCCCGACACCTACAAGGCGTTCAAGACGCAGCGTCACCGCTGGGCCTATGGCGCGGTGCAGATCATCCGCAAGCACTGGAAGCTGATGCTGCCCGGGCGGTCGCAACTGACCGGGGCGCAGCGCTTCCAGTTCGTCACCGGCTGGTCGTATTGGTTGTCCGATGCCTTCGGCGTCGCCGCGGCGATCCTCAACCTGGTCTGGGTGCCGGTGATTTTGTTCGTCGGCGTCCTGATTCCGATGCTGCCGTTCACCCTGCCGATTCTCGCCGCGTTCTTCGTCAACCTGCTGCACTGCATCGTGCTGTACGGCACCCGGGTGAAGGTGCCGCTGCCGCAGATCGTCGGCGCGGCGGTGGCGGCGATGAGCCTACAGTTCACCGTGGCCAGCGCCATGGCGGCGGGCTTCCTGACCGACAACCTGCCCTTTCTGCGTACCGACAAGGGAGGCGCGGCGAAGCGCAAGGCCGAGGAATACCCGGCGAAGCGGGAAACCATCCTTGGCGCCCTGTTGCTGTTCGGTTCGATGATCCTGGTGGCGACCAACTTCACCGGCATCACCGAACTCAACATCTTCGCCGCGACCCTGGCGATCCAGGCGCTGCCCTTCCTGTCCGCCACCCTGCTTGCCTGGCTGGATCGTCGCGCCAGCCGCGCGGCCCAGGCCAAGGCCGCCGCCGCGCCCGCTTCCGCCGCCGCCGAATAGGCGGCGGGCCGCCCCTCTGTTCGGAACGCGGGACGTCGCCTACATACAAGAATATGGATTGATGCCGGAAGGGGACAGGATGTCGGTTGCCTCCGCCTGGAGTGATGCCCCGGACAGCGCCGTTGCCTTCGCCGCGGCTTATGGTCGGCTGTGCGAACGGCTGATGGCGCCCCCGGACTTCCTGGTGGTTTCCCATGCCGAGGGGCACGATCCGGCGGCGTTGGCGTCCGCCGCCGACGCCCTGCCCGCCGAGGTGCGCGTGATCGGCACGTCCACCAGCCATGGGCTGATGACCGAGGAAGGAGTCTTCCTGGGGCCGACGGTTCTGGGGATGCTGGGCATCCGCTCCGAGGGAGGCCGTTTCGGCACCGATTTTCGCGACAAGCGCGGCGATCCGCGCGCCGCCGCCGCCGCCGCGGTGCTGGCGGCGATCGACGACGCCGGGCGTTCGGGCGAACTGCCCGGTCTGGTCCTTCTGGCCGCGACGCCGGGCGGCGAGGACGCCGCCCTGGCCGGAATCGCCGACGTTCTCGGCCCCAAGGTGCCGGTGGTCGGCGGCACCGCCGCCGACGACGGCCATGCTGGCGGCAAGGGCAAGTGGAGCGTCCTGACGCGTCGGGGCCACGGCCGCGACGCGGTGGCGGTGGCGGTGGTCTTCGCCGACTTCCCGTTGACCAGCGCCTTCCAGGGGGGCGGCGTGCCGTCGCGTTTTTCGGGGGAAGTCACCGAGGTCGAGGGGGCGCGGATGATTCGCGGCATCGACGGCCGCCCCGCCGCCGAGGTTTATGCCTCCTGGTACGAGATGCAGGTCGGCCGTCCCCTGCCGCGCGATTCTTCCGCCCGTCTGCACGAAACCGCGTTCCTGCCGTTGGGGCGCGAGATCGGGCAGGTTGGCGGTTCCGGCGTTTACACCCTGTTGCACATCCTGTCGCTGCGCGCCGATGGCGGGCTCGAACTGCTGAGCGACGTCGCGGTCGGCGATCGGGTGGTGCTGATGCGCGGTTCGCTGCGTTCGCTGGAGGCCCGTCCGGCGCGTGCCGTCGAATCGGCGATTTCCATGCAGTGCGCCGACGTCTGCACGGTTACCGGCGGCCTGATCGCCATGTGCGCCGGGTTGGCCATGGCCCTGGACGGCCGCCTGCACGAGGTGCAGGACGCTCTGCGCGTGGCGATGCTGGGGCGGCCCTTCCTGTCGGCCTTCACCTTCGGCGAGCAGGGCTGTCTGCTGGACGATCGTGCGATACACGGCAACCTGATGATTTCCGTCCTGGTCGTGGGCGCGTGAGGGTGCGATGCCAAGAACCATCGATATCGCCGACGTCGAACTGCTGCACGAAAGCCTGGTCGAAGTGGAGCGCCTCCACCAACACGAACGGGCGGCGCGGATGGAGGCCGAGGGTCTGTTGCGCGGCCTGCGCGCCCTGAACGAGGCGCGCGACACGGCGCAACTGTTCGACACCCTGGCGGCGGTGTTGCGCGATTTGGTGCCGTTCGACGACGCCTTCCTGATCGGCCCCGGCGGGCGCGGCGGCTATCGCGTGGTCCGGTCCACGGCGCGGCAGTTTCTGGGGTTGCGCTGGTCGCCGCGCGAACTGCTGAAACGGGTGCTCGACGGCGAAACGGTGGCCCTGTTCGATACCGCCCGTGCCGCCGAATGGGTCGAGTTGCCCGTGCCGGTGCTGGCTGCCGCCCGTTCCGCGGCGATGGTGCCGATCCGCTCGGAATCGATAAGCGCGGCGATGGTCTTCGTGCATGCCGCTCCGGCCTTTTTTTCGCCGGGACATTTGCACCTTCTCAAGCGGTTCTCGCCCCTCATCGGTCAGGCGCTGGCCGGCATCGAGGCACGGGAGAGCCTGGAAAAGGAACGCAACCTCGCCAACGCCGCGACCCACGAAAAGCGCAAGGAAGTGCGGGAGCGCCGCCGGACGGAGGCGGAGATCAAGCGGGTCCGCGACCTGATGGCCAGCGCCATCGGTTTTTCGCCGATCTACCTGTGGGAAATCGACACGCGGAAGCGGTACACCTTTGCCGAGGGGACGCAGAAGGTCCTGGGCTTCACCCCGAAGGAAATCGTCGGCTGCACGGTCGAACAGTTCTTCGACGACCCCGGGGATGCCTCCCGGGATCTGCTTCTGGATGCGCTGGAGCGCCAGGAGCCCTTCGAGAACCTGATCTGCCATCGCCGCCGCAAGGATGACAGCCGCCTTTGGGTGTCGATCAGCGGCAGTCCGATCACCGACGACGAGGGACGGCTGGTCGGTTATCGCGGCGCGTCGATGGACGTCACCGAGGCGACCGAGGCGAAGCTCGCGCTGGAACGGATGGCGCTGCACGACGCACTGACCGGCCTGGCCAACCGCCGCAAGTTTCTGGACCACTTCAGCGCGGCGCAGGCGCGGCTGCAACGCCACGGCGAGCCGCTGTCCATGCTGGCGCTCGACCTCGATCACTTCAAGCGGGTCAACGACGGCCATGGCCATCCGGCGGGGGACGAGGTTCTGGTGGCGGTCGCCCGCGTGCTGGAACGCAACGTTCGCGCCACCGATCTGGTGGCGCGTTTCGGCGGCGAGGAATTCATGGTGCTGCTGCCGGATTCGTCGATCGACGGCGCCGCCGAGGCGGCGGAAAAGTTGCGCGCCGCGGTGGAGGCGGAGCCGATCCGCTTGAACTCCGTCGAGAAGAAGCCGACCCTGCGGATCACGGTGAGCATCGGCGTCGCCACCCTGACGCGTGAGCAACCGGCGTCTTTCGACGATCTGATGGGACGCGCCGATCAGGCGCTCTATGCCGCCAAGCTGGCGGGCCGCAACCGCGTCGTCATCGAAGGGGAGTAAGGAAAGTCCCCTGCCGTAACGTTTTGCGCATGGCGCGATCGAACCGTTGCTTTTCGCAAAAATAAGGAATGGGGCCTGGGGCCCACGGCCCCAGCGGGGTCCAGGGGCGGAGCCCCTGGCCGGGTTTTATTCGTCGTCGCCGCCCAGGATGGCGGCGGGGTCGGCGGTGATCGGGCGGTAGATCTCCACCCGGTCGCCCTCGGTCAGCGGCGCGGACAGCGGCGCGATGCGGCCGAAGATTCCCACCTTCTGCGCGGAGAGGTCGATTTCCGGGAACTGGCCGAGGATGCCGGAACGCTCGATCGCGTCCTGCACCGTGCTGCCGTCCGGCACGTCCAGTTTCAGCCAGACCTGACGGGTGGGGGCGGCATAGGCGACGCCGACGTGAAGGACCATGGCGGGGGCTCCTCTCAGGAACGGGCGGTGGCCGCCGCGACGCCGCGGCGGCGGGCGAGAAGGCCGTCGATCTGGCGTTTCGCCACCAGCACGAAGGCCAGCACCAGAAAGCCGCCGGGCGGCAGGATCATCAGAAGGAAGCCCTTGTATTCGGGGATCACCACCGTCTCCAGCCCGGCGAAGGCGGGGCCCAGCATCAGCGAGGCGTTGGCGAACAGGGTGCCGCTGCCCAGGATTTCGCGGATGCAGCCGATCAGGGTCAGCGCGAAGGTGAAGCCCAGCCCCATGCCCAGGCCGTCGAGAGCGCTGGCGGCGGGGCCGTTGCGCGAGGCGAAGGCCTCCGCCCGGCCGAGGATGACGCAGTTGGTGACGATCAGGGGGATGAACAGGCCAAGCACCTTGTAGAGTTCGTGCCCCCAGGCGTTGATCGCCAGGTCGGCGACGGTGACGATGCCGGCGATCACCAGGATGAAGGCGGGGATGCGCACCTGCGGCGTGATCAGGCCGCGCACCAGCGAGATGACGACGTTGGTGGCGACCAGGCAGACGGTGGTGGCCAGGCCCATGCCCAGGCCGTTGGTCGCCGATCCGGTGACCGCCATCAGCGGGCAGAGGGCCAGCATCTGCGCCAGGGTGACGTTGCTGGTCCACAGGCCGTCGGTGAGGATGGCGAAGGCGCGGGAAGGCTTCATCATGACACCGTCTTCTTGCCGGAGGTCGACGAGGGCGCGGGCGCCGGGCCGGGCAGGGCGTCCTTCGCCTCGTCCAGCATGCGCGCGCGGTGAGAGGAGAACAGGGCCAGACCATCCTTCACCGCCTTGACCACGGCGCGCGGCGTGATGGTGGCGCCGCTGAACTGGTCGAAGCGGCCGCCGTCCTTCTTCACCGCCCACTTGGCGGCGGCGGTGTTGGCCAGGGAGAGCCCCTTGAAGGCGTCGACCCAGCGGGTCTTGCGGACGTCCACCTTGTCGCCCAGGCCAGGGGTCTCGGAGTGCTGCACGACGCGCACGCCCAGGATCTCGCCGCTGCGGTCCACCCCCATGACGATGACGATGTCGCCGCCATAGCCCTTGCCGACGACGCGATAGGCGACCGCCGTCACCTGGCCGTCCTTACGGGCGCGGTAGACGGTGGTCGGTCCCTCCGCCCCGTCGATGGAAACGGTGTCGGCGACCATGTCGTTGCCGCGGTACTTGGCGGGCACCACCTGGCCGAGGGAGACCTCCATGTCTTCCTTCAGGCGGCGTTCGATGTCGGGTGCGCTGAAGCGGTAGGCGACCGCCAGAACCGCCGAGCAGACCAGGCAGAAGCCGCCCAGCAGGACGCCCTGGAACCACGGCGCGGTGCGATGGCTGGCCATCAGCGTCCCTCCTTCGGCTTGACCGCCAGCGGACGGCCCTTGCGGTCGCGGCCATAGATGCGCGGCCGTACCCAACGGTCGATCAGGGGCGAGGCGGCGTTCATCAGCAGGATGGCGAAGGCCATCCCCTCGGGATAGCCGCCCCAGGTGCGGATGACGTAGATCAGGACGCCGCATCCCGTGCCGTAGATCAGTTGCCCGGCGCGCGTCACCGGCGAGGTGACGAGGTCGGTGGCGATGAAGAACGCGCCGAACAGGGTGGAGGCGGCCAGCGCGTGGGTCAGCGGCGACAGATAGCGTTCCGGGTCGATCAGGTGCATCGCGGTGGCGGGGGCCAGCACGCCGAACAACAGGGCGGCGGGGGTGTGCCAGGTGATGATGCGCAGAGCCAGCAGCAGGATGCCCCCGGCCAGCAGCAACAGGGCGGAAGTTTCGCCCAGGCTGCCCGGCACGATGCCGAACAACTGGTCGGCCAGGCTGCCCGCGTGGGACAGCGCCTGGGACAGCGGCACGCCGCGCGCCAGTTCGGTCTTGGCGTGGCCGAGCAGCGAGGCGCTGGACACCGCGTCCATGTCGATGTGGCCGCCGAAGCCGAAGGTGACGGCGAGGGAGTCGATAACCCCCGGCGCGTCGGAACGGAAGATCGGACGCGGCGCGACGGTGCGGGTCATTTCCAGCGGGAAGGAGACGAGCAGGGCGACGCGCGCCACCATCGCCGGGTTGAACGGGTTCTGGCCGAGGCCGCCGAACACCTGCTTGGCGATGACGATGGCCAGGAAGCTGCCCACCACGCCGATCCACCAGGGGGCCCACGGCGGCAGGGAAAGGGCGAGAATCCATCCCGACAGCACCGCCGAGCCGTCGGCCAGGGTGGCGCGCAGGGGCTTTCCGGCGATCGCCAGGCAGACGGCCTCGAACAGCACGGCGCTGGCCACGGTGACCGCGAACAGATAGACGGCGGGCCAGCCGAACAGGCCCAGGCCGAAGACGGTGGCGGGGGCAAGGGCGATCATCACCCAGGTCATCACCATCGGCGTGGTGCGCACGTCGTGGGCGAAGGGACCGGCGACGAAGGGGCGTTGGCTGATCACTCGGCGGCTCCCTCGGTGGCGGCTCGGCGCGCCTTGGCGGCGGCGGCCTTCTTTCTTTCCATCATCGCGCGGCGTTCGGCGGCCAGTTTCTCCTGGCGTTCGCCTTTTTGCTGCACCAGACGCTTCGCCTCCTCGTTGCGTTGCTGCGCGCGCTGCTGCGCGGCGATGTGCCCCTTGGCGAAGTGGAAGCTTTGCACCAGGGGGATGCGCGACGGGCAGGCGAAGGCGCAGCTGCCGCAGCCGATGCAGTCCATCAGTCCGGCCTCCACCGCGGTGTCGAAGTTGCCGTTGCGGATGTTGGCGGCGATTTCCAGGGGCACCAGGCCGCACGGGCAGGCGGCGACGCAGGTGCCGCAGCGCAGGCAGGCGTGCGCCGGTCCGCGCCGGGTGTCGGCGGGGGTCAGGGCGAGGATGCCGTTCATCCCCTTCACCGTCGGAATGTCGGTGGAGCGCAGGGGCTGCCCCATCATCGGCCCACCGGAGAGCAGTTCCTGCGGCTCGGCGGTCAGGCCGCCGCAGCAGGCGATGAGGTCGGCGATCGGCGTGCCCAGCGGCACCTCCAGATTCTTCGGCTCGGCGACGGCGCCGCCGGAAACCGTCAGGATGCGCGACACCAGCGGGCGGCCCAGCTTCACCGCCTGGTGCACGGCATAGGCGGTGGCGATGTTGTGCACCACCACGCCGATGTCGGCGGTCAGCGCGCGGGCCGGGGTCTCGCGGCCGGTCAGGGTGTGGACCAGGTGCTTTTCCGAACCCATCGGGTAGCGGGTGGGCACCCGCGCCACGGCGATGCCGGGATGCGCGGCGGCGGCTTCCTCCATCGCGGCGGCGGCTTCGGGTTTGTTGGCCTCGATCGCCACCAGGGTGCGGGCAACGCCCAGGGCGCGGGCCATCAGGGCGACGCCGGAGATCACCTCGTCGGTGCGTTCGCGCATCAGACGGTCGTCGCAGGTGAGGAAGGGTTCGCACTCCGCGCCGTTCATCACCAGGGTGTCGAGGGCGTGGCGTTCGCGCAGGTTGAGCTTCACCGCCGAGGGGAAGGTGGCGCCGCCCAGGCCGACGATGCCCGCTTCCGCCACCCGTTTCGCGATGGCCTCGGGCGCGGCGTCGCAGGGCAGCGGCGGCATCGGTTCCGCCCATTCGTCGCGGCCGTCGGGAACCAGGGTGATGGCGGCGCCCTTGAGGCCGGAGGCATGCGGCACCGGGCAGGGGCCGATCGCTTCCACCGTGCCCGAGGTCGAGGCATGCAGCGCCGCCGACACCGGGCCCGCCGCCTCGGCGATCAATTGCCCCTTCTTGACCCGGTCGCCCGCCTTCACCACCGGACGCGCCGGGGCGCCGATGTGCTGTTGCAGCGGCAGGTACAGGCGCGCCGACAGCGGCGCGGCGACCACCGTCTTGTCGCGGGTGGCGCCCTTGCGCTCATCGGGGTGGACCCCGCCCTTGATGCGGAACAGCCTCATTGCGTCAGCACTCCGTTGCCGGCGGGCGGCTTGGCGCCCGCGTCGCCGGGCTTGGGCCAGTACCAGGATTGCAGGGTCACCGGAATTGCTTGCAGCGCGATGCCGTGCGCCGGGCAGGTCTCGACGCAGGCGCCGCAGCCGGTGCAGGCGTCCTGCACCACGCCGTGAATCTGCTTCGCCGCGCCGACGATGGCGTCGGTCGGGCACTTGCGCGCGCACTTGGTGCAGCCGATGCAGACGGTTTCGTCGACGTGGGCGACCATCGGTCCGGTGTCCGCCATCCCCGACAGGTCGACGGTCAGGCAGAGCTTCTCGGCCAGGGCGTGCGCTACCGCGCGGCCGCCCGGCGGGCAGACGGTGACCGGCGCCTCGCCCTTGGCGACCGCCACGGCGGCGGCGGCGCAACCGGGATAGCCGCACTGGCCGCAGTTCTGGCCGGGCAGGATTTCCTCAAGCTCGCCTTCCAGCGGGCTCGATTCGACGTGCAGACGCTTTGCCGCGACGCCCAGGAAAACCCCGAGCCCGCCACCCAAAGCGGTCAATCCGACGATCGCCTCCAGCATCGAACGCTCTCCCTTCCTAGTGCGCCGCCAAGCCGGCGAAGCCCATGAACGCCATCGACAGAAGTCCCGCGGTGATGAAGCTGATCGGCGCGCCGCCGAACGCCTTCGGCACCATCGACAGGGCCAGGCGTTCGCGCAGTCCGGCGAACATCACCATCACCAGGGTGAACCCGGTCGCCGAGCCGAAACCGTAAAGGACGCTCTGCACGAAGCCGTGGTTTTCCTGAATGTTGAGAAGCGCCACCCCCAGCACCGCGCAGTTGGTGGTGATCAGCGGCAGGAAGATGCCGAGAACCTGATAGAGGGAGGGCGAGATCTTCTTGATCACCATTTCGGTGAACTGCACCACCGCGGCGATCACCAGAATGAAGGTGAGGATGCGCAGGTAGGCCATGTCCAGGGGTTGCAGCAGCCCGTGTTCCAGCGCCCAGCCCGCAGCGGTGGACAGGGTCAGCACGAAGGTCGTCGCCATGCCCATGCCCAGCGCGCTGTCCACCTTGTTCGACACGCCCATGAACGGGCACAGGCCAAGAAATTTGACCAGCACGACATTGTTCACCAGGACGGTGCCGAGGATGAGAAGCAGATATTCCGTCATCGTTCCTACCCGCTGCGGACCTTTCGTGACGTCGTTTTGCACGCCCCGTACCAAAACCGCTCGCCGCCGAAACTGCCCGGGAAAGCGGCAATCCCGCATGCGATCCGGGCATTTTTCCGGTCGTTCCGCTGTCGCGATAGCGACATGACAGGGTGGCAGGTGGGAAAGATGTCATAAAACCAACCGGCTTTCCAAGGGTTTCTAGGGGAAACGGGTGGATTTTCGGGATGGGCATGCATCTTGCGAGGGGTGTCGGGTTTCGCACAAGGAGGTCACATGCCGCCGGAAAAACCCCACGCGCAGAAAAAAGGGCGTTGTATCGCAACGGGTTCCGCCGATGCCGCGGTTTCCGGGGCGGTGGGTGGTCTCGCCGGGCGGGGTGCGCGCGTCGATGCGACGAACCTACCCCCGGAGCTGTTTCTCGATGCCATCGAATCGATGGACTCGGGGGTTTCGGTGGCCGCCGCCGACGGCCGCATCCTGTACGTCAACCCGGCGTTCGAACGGTTGACTGGCTATGCGGCGGCCGAGGTGATCGGCCGCAACCACAGCCTGTTGTCCAATCATAAGACGCCGCCCCGCGTCTACGAGGACATGTGGGGCACCATCGTCGGTGGCGGCATCTGGAAGGGGCGCCTGCTCAACCGCCGCAAGGACGGCACGCCCTATCTGGCGGAGCTGAAGGTGGTACCGGTGAAGGGCACGGAATCGGCCTGCTTCCTCGGCATCCAGCGGGACGTCACCGCCCAGATGGGGCTGGAACGCCACGTGGCGACGCAGAAGGCGCTGATCGAGAACATCATCGACGTGGCGCCGGTGGTGATGGCCCTGTTGAACGAACACGGCAAGGTGCTGATCGACAACCACGCCTACAAGGTGCTGATGGCCGACATGGACGGCGCGGAACCGGCGTGGGAGTTCCTGAAGGCGATGTCCGACGGCGACGCCGCGCGGTTCCTGGTGGAACGGCGCGAGGCCGACGCCACCGAGGTGAAGATCGAGGTTGGGCGGCGCCTGGGGCCGCGCTGGTTCACCTGCTCGGGGCTGTGGATCGACGTGGCGCGGTCCGAGGTGGACAGTTTCTACGAACCCGGGCCGGGCCGGGCGCTGCTGCTGGTCTGTCTGGACGTCACCGCGCGGATGCGCGCCTTCCAGCAGGCGAAGACCTCGGCGATCCGGGCGCTGACCGCCGAGATCCAACAGGCGAAGGGCATGCGCGAGGTGTTGCAGGGGGCGGTCTATCAGTTGCAGGGGCCCCTCAACATGCTGGACGCGGCGGCGGCGATGATGGCGCGCGGCGGCGGCGTCAACCCGGCGCTGGCGGCGGCGATGGACGACGTGCGGCGGGCGGGGACGGAAACCGTCGCGCGCCTGCGCGACAGCCTGCCGCAGTGCGCGGCGGAGCCGGTGCTGCCCCTGAACGTCAACGAACTGGTGCGCGAGGTGATGGACTTCTCCGTTGACCGCCTGCTGACCGAGGGGGTGGCGCTGTCCTGGCTGCCGACCTCGGTGCTGCCCGCGGTCTCCGGGCGTGCCGGGCAACTGCGCACCCTGATCAAGGTGCTGATCGACAACGCGGTGGACGCGGTCGGCGAACCCGGCGTGGCGGACCGCGGCGTGGTGATCGAGACGCGGCGGCGGACGGGCGGCGGCGTCGAGATCGTGGTCAGCGACAGCGGCCCCGGGGTCGCCGCCGCCGACAAGGCGCGCATCTTCGAACCCTTCTACAGCGGCTGGAAGCGCCGCCGCGGCCGTCCCGGCATGGGGCTGGCCATCGCCCAGAACGTTCTGACCGAGCATGGCGGCACCATCGCCGTCGAATCCTCGGCCAGCGGTGGCTGCCGCATGGTGGTGGGGCTGCCCGCCGAGGACGAGGCCCTGATCACGCGGGAGGACGGGATATGACGCCCACCGGCCAGCCGCCGCGACCCGACCGCGGCGCCCTGATCGAGACCGAGCTTGAAATTCTGTTCGCGGTCAGCCGCGTCCTGAGCCGTTCGCTCGACCTGGCGGAGACCCTGACCGAGGTTCTGGCGCTGCTGCACGACGCGGGCGGCTATGCCCATGGCTTCATTACCCTGAAGGACGAAGCCACCGGCGAGCTTTCGGTGCGCGCCGCCTATCGCGACATCGCGGGCAGCCCCTCGACGGTGCGTTACAAACCGGGCGAGGGGGTGATCGGCCTGGTCGCCACCTCCGGCGAGACGGTGCTGCTGCCGCGCGTCGCCGACGAGCCGAAGTTCCTGCACCGGCTGAAGGCGTTCGACCCCGAGCTGCCGTTCATCGCCGCGCCGGTTCTCGGCGAGGGCGAGGAGGTGGCGGGGGTGCTGGCGGCGCAGCCGCCGGCGGATCGGCCCCTGCTCGGCGAACGTTCCCGCTTCATGGAAATGGTCGCCAACCTGATCTCGCAGACGGTGCGCCTCAATCGCCGGGTGCGCGCCGAGCAGCAGGAGATCAAGGACGAACGCGACAGCCTGCGTCGCCGGGTACGCGCCCAGCACGGTTTCGACACCATCGTCGGCCACACCCCGGTGATGCGTCAGGTGTTCGAACAGGTGCGTCTGGTCTCGAAATGGAACACCACGGTGCTGTTGCGCGGCGAATCCGGTACCGGCAAGGAACTGATCGCCAACGCCATTCACTACAACTCGCCGCGCGCGAGTTCGCCCTTCGTCAAGCTGAACTGCGCCGCCCTGCCCGAGAACCTTCTGGAATCCGAGATGTTCGGCCACGAGAAGGGGGCCTTCACCGGGGCGCAGGCGCAGCGCAAGGGGCGCTTCGAACTGGCCGACGGCGGCACCCTGTTCCTCGACGAAATCGGCGAGATTTCCGGCCTGTTCCAGAGCAAGCTGTTGCGCGTCCTGCAAGAAGGCGAATTCGAACGCGTCGGCGGCACCGAGACGATCAAGGTCGACGTGCGGGTGATCGCCGCCACCAACCGCGATCTCGAAGGCGCGGTGGCCGACGGCAACTTCCGCGAGGATCTTTACTACCGCCTCAACGTCATGCCGATCCGCACCCCGCCCCTGCGCGAACGCGCCGAGGACATTCCCGACCTCGCCCGCTTCCTGGTGGACAAGATTTCCCAGGCGCAGCGCCGCACGCTGTCGATCGACGACGGGGCGGTCCGCCTGCTCCTGCGTCACCGCTGGCCGGGCAACGTGCGCGAACTGGAAAACAGCCTGGAGCGCGCCGCGATCATGAGCGAGACCGGCACCATCGACGAACGCGCGGTGATCATGGCCGGATTGCAGGACCGCATGGTCGCCTCGCCCGGCCTCGACGCGCCGCCGCCGCCCGCCTTCGCCCGGGCGGTGCCGCCGCCGCCCGCGCCCGACCTCGACGATCCGGACCTCGGCGAACGCGAGCGGGTGATCGCCGCCCTGGAACGCGCCGGATGGGTCCAGGCCAAGGCGGCCCGCCTGTTGAACATGACGCCGCGGCAGATCGCCTATCGCATCCAGACCCTGGGCATCGACGTCAAGCAGTTCTGACGAATCCTTCCGGTTTGGTTGCCGTCGCGAATTTCATCCCCAGATCATAGAAAGGCGCCTCCCCCTCGGGGGGGCGGCGTCTTCCTATGGTTCATTGCAATCGGGTCGCGGGGATGACGGCGCGCGCGTCGAGAATCGTCAAAATCATTGTCGTTTCGACGGTCCTGGCGGTATTCGCCGCCGCCGGGGCGGCGTTGTGGCTGAACGGGGCGGGCGACGGCAGCCTGGAACGGGTGCGGCGGCAAGGCGTGCTGCGGGTCGGCTATGCGGTCGAGGCGCCCTATGCCCTGGTCGCGCCGGATGGGCGGATCACCGGCGAATCCGCCGAACTCGCCCGCCTGATCGTGGCGCGTCTGGGCATCCCCCGCGTCGAGTGGGTGCAGACCCGTTTCGACGCGCTGATCGTCGAATTGCTGGAAGGCCGTTTCGACGTCGTCGCCGCCGGCATGTTCGCCACCCCGGAACGTGCCCGGCGGGTGCGCTTTTCCGCGCCCAGTCTGCGGGTCGGTTCGGGGCTTCTGGTGGCGGCGGGCAACCCGCACGGGGTGGCGTCGTATCAGGACCTGATCGACCGTCCGCGCCTGCGCGTCGCCGCGGTGTCCGGTTCGATCGAGGCGGAGGCCCTGCTGGCGCGGGGGTTGCCGCGCGCGCGTTTGCTGGTGGTTCCCGACGCGGCGGCGGGCAGCGCCGCGGTGCGTTCGGGCGCGGCGGCGGTTCTGGCCCTGTCGCGGCCGACCACCCGCTGGCTGGAGCACCTGGACCCCCGGCATGTGCAGGCGCTGGAGGTGGCGGGACGCGCTGTCGCCGACGCGCCGGTGCCATCCTTTTCGGTTGCCTTCGCCTTTGCCCCCGCCGACGCGGAACTGGCGCGCGCCTGGGACCGCGAACAGGCGGCGGTGATCGGCGGCGCCGACCATTTGCGCGTGCTGGCCGCCTTCGGCCTGGGGGCGGATGACCTGCCGCCTCCGGCGGGAGGTGCGCGATGAGCCGCCCCGCCGCGCGCGGTGGGGGACGGGCGCTGCCCGGCATCTGGGTGGCGATCAGCATCCTGACCTCGATCCTGATCTGCGGCGGCGTCGCGGCGATGCACTATTTGCATCAGAGTGCCCTCGACCGTTACGGCCGCGATATCGGCACCCTGCGTCAGGCGCGCATCGACCTGGCGCAGGGGTTCCTGCACGTCAGCCTGGGCGGCCTGCCCGAATCGCCCTGGCAGCGGGAGCAGGGCATCGCCCTGATCAACCAGGCGATCGCCGAACTGGAGCGCCTGACCGCGCAGATGCCGATGGACGGCGGCGGTGGCCGGACCTTCGGTCGCGACTTGGCCGCCTTCCGCGAGCTGGTGCGCGAGGTCCCCGAACCCCACGCCAACGCCCGCCAGGCGGTGGAATTGCGCGCCGCCTTCCACCGCCTGGAGGAGGCGGTGGCGGTGCTGGACGTCGCGGCGCGGCGGCGCCTGCTCGACATCCGGGCGGAGGAACAGCGCAACTTCGAGGTGGTTCTGGCCCTGGCCGCGGTGCTGCTGGCCCTGGTCAGCGCGGCGATGATCGTCGCCGCCCGCGAACAAAGGGCCTCCGACACCGCGCGGGCCAAGGCGCAGCGCCGCGCCGCCGCCGATTTCGACCGCTTCGAGAAGATCTTCAACGCCACTTTGGCGCCGACCACTATCGTCACCCTCGACGAGGGACGCTTCCTGGCCGTCAACGACGCCTTCATTCGGCTTTCCGGCTTTTCGCGCGAGACGGCGATCGGCAACACCGTCGCCGGGCTTCGCCTGTGGGCGGACCCCGAACAGCGCCTTCCCTTCATCCAGCGCCTGCGGGCGGCGGGGCGGGTGACGGAGTACGAGATGAAGATGCGCCTGGCTTCGGGCGAGATTCGCGACGGCCTGCTCGGCAGCGACGTCGTCGAGTTCATGGATCGCCCCTGTCTGCTCAGCATCGTCAGCGACATCACCGAACGCAAGCGTTACGAGGCGCGCATCGAGTACCTGGCCACCCACGACGCCTTGACCGGCCTGCCCAACCGCAATCTTGCCGACGACCGCCTGGGGCAGGCGCTGGCGCAGGCGCGCCGCGCGTCGCGGCAGGCGGCGGTGGTGGCGATCGGTCTGGACCGTTTCCAGACGGTCAACGACGGTTTCGGCCGCGCCGTGGGCGACCAGTTGCTGTGCGGCGTCGCGCAGCGCCTGTCCGGCCTGCTGCGCGACGGCGACACCGTCGCCCGCATGGGCGGCGACGAATTCCTGATGATCCTGGCCGGGCCGGAGGGCGCCGACGGCGTGTTCGACGTGGTCCGCGCGGCGCTTCTCGCCCTGTCCCATCCCCTGCCGTTGCAGGATGCCGAGGCAACGGTTTCCGCCAGCATCGGCGTCAGCCTGTTCCCGCAGGACGGCGCCGACGGCGAAACCCTGATCCGCAACGCCGATGCCGCGATGCGCCGCGCCAAGGTGCAAGGCGGCAACACCTGCCAGTTCTTCACCAGCGGCATGAGCGAGGAAACCCGTGGCCGCGCCGACATGGAGACCCGGCTGCGCAACAGCCTGCGGCACGGCGAATTGTCGCTGGTCTATCAGCCGAAGGTGGATCTCGGCAGCGGCGCCATCCTCGGCTGCGAGGCCCTGGTCCGCTGGACCCATCCGGATCTCGGCGCGGTGTCGCCCGCCCGCTTCATCCCCCTGGCCGAGGAAACCGGCCTGATCGTGCCGATCGGCGACTGGGTGCTGCGCGAGGCCTGCCGTCAGGCCAGAACCTGGATCGAGGCGGGTCTGCCGCCGGTGCCGGTTTCGGTCAACCTGTCGGCGCGGCAGTTCCTGCAGCAGGACGTGGTCGGCTGGGTGCGCGACGCCCTGCACGAAAGCGGCCTGCCCGCCGAATCCCTGGAGCTGGAACTGACCGAAAGCCTGATCGCCCGCGACGTCGATAGGGTGATCGCCACCGTCGACCGCCTGAAGGGCGAGAACGTCCGTTTTTCCATCGACGATTTCGGCACCGGGTATTCCAGCCTGAGTTACCTCAGCCGTTTCCGCGTCGACGCGCTCAAGATCGACCAGTCCTTCGTCCGCAACATGCTGACCGACCCGGCGGATTCCTCGATCGTCTGCGCGGTGATCTCGCTCGCCCACTCTCTCGGCATGTCCGCCATCGCCGAGGGCGTGGAGACCGCCGAGCACTGCACCTTCCTGCGCGGCAACGGCTGCGACGCGATTCAGGGTTACGTCTTCAGTCGTCCGCTCGCGGCCGAGGATTTCGCCCTGATGCTGCGCGAGGACCGCCGTCTGAGCTCCTGATCGTCCGCTCAGGCCGCCCGCACCCCGGCCAGGAAGCTTTCCACCACCGCCTTGAGGGCGCAGGTTTCCTGCGCCAGCGCGCGCGAGGCGGAGAGAACCTGTTGCGAAGCGCCGCCGGTTTCCACCGCCGCCTGGTTGACCCCGGCGATGTTGTCGGCGATTTCCCGGGTTCCGGCGGCGGCCTGCTGCACGTTTCTGGCAATTTCGGCGGCGGCGGCGGATTGTTCCTCCACCGCGTCGGCAATTGCCGACGAAATGCTGCCGATGCCGTCGATGTGGGCGACGATGCCGTCGATGGCGCCGACCACCTCTCGCGTCGAGTCCTGCACGGCGCCGATTTGGCGGCCGATTTCCTCGGTCGCCCGGGAGGTCTGGTTGGCGAGGTTCTTGACCTCGCCGGCGACCACGGCGAAGCCCTTGCCGGCGGAGCCCGCGCGGGCCGCCTCGATCGTTGCGTTCAGGGCCAGCAGATTGGTCTGGCTGGCGATGTCGTCGATCAGGACGACGATCTCGCCGATCCGCGCCGAGGTCGCGGAAAGCGCCTGGACCGTGTCGTGGGTACGTTTTGCATCCGTCGCCGCCGACAGGGAGACGCCGTGCGATTTTTCCACCTGCCGCGCGATGTGCGAAATCGAGGCCGACAACTGCTCGGCGGCGGCGGCGATGGTCTGCACGCTTGCCGTCGCCTCGCCGCTTGCCGCGGAGACCGCCCGCGATTGGTGGTTGGTCTGTTCGGCGCTGGCCGACAAGGTTTGCGCCGTCGCGTCCATTTCCTCGCAGGCGGTTTCGACGACCGCCAGAACCTCGCGGATTCTGGCGTCGAAGTCGTGGGCCAGGGTTTCGATCCGCCGCGTCCGTGCCTCGCGCGCGGCGCGTTCGGCTTCCTGTTCCGCGGTCAGACGGTCGGCGGTGCGCGCGTTTTCCCGGAACACCTCGACCGCGCGGGCCATCGTTCCGGTTTCATCGCGACGGTGGGTATCGGGAATTCCGGCTTCCCTGTCGCCCGCCGCCAGACGCGACATGCTGGCCGCGATGCGCGACAACGGGCCGACGATGCTGCGGCTGATCCGCCAGGCGGTGGCGCCGGCCAAAAGCATCGCCGCCAGGATTAGGGCGCCGATGATCTTCAATTTGGCCTGGAATACGCGGCCCACGTCGTCGACGTAGATGCCGGTGCCGATCGCCATGCGCCAGGGGGCGAACCAGCCGACATAGGCGATCTTGGGCGCGGTTTCCCGCGTGCCGCCCGGCGCCCGTCCGGTGTAGTGGACGAAGCCGCCGCCGTTGCGCCCCGCTTCGGCGAAGGCCCGATAGAGGGGCGCTCCGTGCGCGTCGAGCAGGGGCGTTCCGTCCGACTTGCGCGCGTCCAGCATGCTGCGGCCGATTTCCTGCGGACGGAAGGGGTGCATCAACAGCATCCCCGCGTCGTCGCTGATCCAGAAATAGTTGCCGTCGCCGTAACGCAGCACCGAAACCTCGGCCAGGGCGCGCGCCTTCGCCTCATCCTCGGGCAGCGCACCGCGCTGGGCCAAGCCGTGGTAGTGCGCGACGATGCTGTGCGCGGCCTCGACCAGTTGCCGGGTCTTCATCTGGCGGTCCTCGATCATCCCCTGCCGCAGTGCGCTCAGTCCGATCGTGCCCACCAAAATCATGCCGCTCATGGCGATCAGCACCATCACCGCCATGCGTGTCGATATCCGCAACCGTTCCAGCATCGTCCCCTCCTTTTCCGCCCGTCCTGGCGGCGGCGTTTGTTACAGGTATGTTGTAGCGTTACATTCCTGTAACAAACGCCCCCTTCGCACGGGGCGTTCCCCGTTCCCAGCGAAAAGCGGCGAACCATAGCATCGGAAAAACGGACGCGGCAAGGACCGCCAGGGTTGGGTCTCGGTAGTATCAAAAAACCTTCACGGGAATGACGCGGCAAAGCGTCTCTGTCGGGACTTCCACCCGGGGCGGAGGTGTTGCGTTTGTCGGATTTGTCACAAGCGGTTTTGCCGCAGAGGCGGCGGGTCTGTCGCGGGCCTTCAAAGAGAAGTCGTTGTTTAACAATGCGTTGATCGAGGCGCGGCAAAACGGCACGCGGTTTGCGCTGAGGCTTGCGAAAGGCGGGCGTGGCCCGCGACCGAGCAAAGCCGGAGGACGATCATGCCGCTGGGGACCACCGACGACGCGATGCTTCTCGACACGCCGCGAGGCGGCTGTTCCTCGACCCGCTGCGCGTCACCCTCGCCGTTGTCCGACGCGGTACGGGCCAAGGTCGAAACCCACCCCTGCTATTCCGAGACCGCGCACCTGCGCTTCGCCCGCATGCATGTGGCGGTGGCGCCCGCCTGCAACATTCAGTGCAATTATTGCAATCGCAAGTTCGACTGCTCCAACGAAAGCCGCCCCGGCGTGGTTTCCGAAGTCCTCAACCCCGAGCAGGCGCTGCGCAAGGTGAAGGCGGTGGCGGCGAAGATTCCGCAGCTGACGGTGATGGGTATCGCCGGGCCGGGCGACCCCCTGGCCAATCCGAAGCGCACCTTCGAGACCCTGGAACGGGTCGGGCGGGAGATGCCGGGGATCAAGCTGTGCATTTCCACCAACGGCCTGGCCCTGCCGCAATACGTCGACCGCCTAGCGGAGCTGGGCGTCGACCACGTCACCATCACCATCAACGCCGTCGATCCCCACATCGCCGCCAGGATCTATGCCTGGGTGGTCTGGGAAGGCCGCCGCCTGGAGGGCGAGGAAGCCGCCGCCGTGCTGATCCGGCAGCAGTTGAAGGGGCTGGAGATGCTGGTGGCGCGGGGGATTCTGGTCAAGGTCAACTCGGTGATGATCCCCGGCGTCAACGACCGTCACCTGAAGGCGGTGTCCCGCCTGATCAAGGCGAAGGGCGCCTTCCTGCACAACGTCATGCCGCTGATTTCCGCACCCGAGCACGGTACCGCCTTCGGGCTTTCCGGGCAGCGCGGCCCCACCGACGCCGAACTTGCCGAGCTGCGCGAGGCCTGCTCGCAGGACATGGCGGTGATGCGCCACTGCAAGCAATGCCGCGCCGACGCCATCGGCTTGCTGGGCGAGGACCGCAACGCCGAGTTCACCATGGACAAGGTGGCGGCGATGGAAGCAGCCGCCGCCGCCGAACCGCCGCCGCCCGCCGTGCTGATGGCGGTGGCGACCACCGGTTCGGGGGTGATCGACCAGCATTTCGGCCAGGCGCGGGACTTCGCTGTCTACGAGGTTTCGGCGTCGGGGGCGCGCTTCGTCGGCCGCCGCGCGGTCGATCCCTACTGCGTCGGCGCCGAGGACTGCGGCGAGTCCGAGGACGCGCTGGCCCGCATTCTCGACACCCTGAGCGACTGCGCCACGGTGGTTTGCGCGCGTATCGGCCGCGAACCCTGGGAGCGCCTGGAGGCGGCGGGGATCGTGCCCAACGGCGAACACGGATGGGAAGCGGTGGAACCCGCCCTGGCGGCGATCCGCGCCGAGATGCAGGCGGCGGAGGCTCTGCCCGGGGCGGCGGCGCAACGCCGCGCCGGATAGAAAACCGGCGGCGCCGCGATCGGGACTTTCACCCCGTCCGCTTGTGTGCCAACATCTGCCCGAACGAGGGGGGCGCGCGACGCCGACGGCGCGGTTGTTCCCCCTCTCGCGGCGGACCGGGCGAGGGGGTCTTTCTCCGGGATGTCGTGGACGGGGTCGTCCGTCGGCGTCAACGGGGGTCGGTTCGATGTGCAAGGCCAAGGTATCTTTCGCCGATATCGGCAAGACCGTGACGGTGCCCGAGGGGACGCGCCTGATCGATATTTCCGAGGATGTCGGCACCGGCATCGTCTATGGCTGCAGGCAGTGCAGTTGTGGCCGGTGCATGGTCGAGGTGGTTGACGGAGAGGGCGGTCTGGAGCCGCCGTCCGTGTTGGAAATCAAGGTGTTGGAACACCATGAAGGCGGCGCGAACAGCCGCCTGGCCTGTCAGGCCAAGATCGTCGGCGACGTCACCTTGCGTCCCCGGCGGCAGGGCTAGGAGGCCGCAGAGACAGGGAGACCGGATGCCGCCACCCGCCCGTTTTTCGCCGCCGCGCCGGTCTTCCCGCAGCCCCTTGTCCCGTACGGCGCTTACCGCCGTTCCGGCGGTGGCGCGCTTCCCCCGCACGCGTGCGGCAGCCGCCGGGTGGGAGGATTTGCGAAACCGCCTGCTCGGGTGGGGCGACGGCACCCCCGCCGGGGCCGCCCTGGCCTCCGTCCTCGCCTCGCTGTGGATGGGGCGCGGTGCCATGCCGCCGCGCCTGGGTCTGCGCGCCTGGGAATTCCGCGCCTTGCTGCGCCGCCGTTTCCCCGGTCTGCCGCAGCCCCAGGACTGGCCCGTGCCGCGCCGTTTCCTCGTCGTCCGCCGTGACGACGGCGGCGTCGCCGCCGAACTGGCCGACCTGTCCGCCCTGATGCTGCCCGCCCGCGCCGACCTGTCCCCCGAAACCCGTCTTCTGACGCGGGTGCTGGCGGTCGGCTGCCTGGGCTTCGGCCACATGTGGCGCGACATGGGGTTCGCCTCGCGCGCCGAGCTGCGGGTGCTTCTGTCCGCCGTGGTGCCGCGCCTGGCGCGGCGGAACGTCGCCGACATGAAGTGGAAGAAGTTTCTCTATCGCGAACTCTGCAAAAGCGAGGCGGGTTATGTCTGCCGATCTCCCACCTGCGACGCCTGCGCCGCATACGACGACTGCTTCGGCGCCGAAACCTGACGCCGATCCCGCCCTTGCCGCGCCCTCCGCCATGCCCGGGGACTGGCTGGCGGAGCATGCCGCCGCGCCGCCGCGCATCGGTCCGGAGGGGTTGGATGCGGCGAAGGATCGGGCGGTGGCCGCCTTTCTCGGTCTTGCCCTCGGCGACGCCCTCGGCGCCACCGTGGAGTTTCTGACGCCGCGCGAGGTCGCCGCCTTTCACGGCACCCACAAGGATATCGTCGGCGGCGGTTGGCTGCACCTCAAGCCCGGCCGCGTCACCGACGACACCGAGATGAGCCTGGCGCTCGGCCGCGCCATTCTCGACCACGGGGGGCTGGTCTCCGCCCGTGCCGCCGCCCAGGCGTTTTCCGCCTGGATGAGCAAGAAACCGGTGGACATCGGCCACACCGTGCGGCGCGGCATCTCGTCGTTCCGCCGCTCCGGCCTGCCCTGGGTCGCCGACAATCCGATGAACGGCGGCAACGGCGCGGCGATGCGCTGCCTGCCGGTGGCGTTGGCCACCTTCGGCGCGCCGTGGGAGCAGGTGAACCGCGCCCTGCGGCTGCAAGGACACGTCACCCATTCTTGCGGCCTGGCCGACGCGGGGATGGAGGTCGTGGCCGCCCTGGTGCAGACGGCGCTGGCCGGACCCTCCGGCGGCATCGCCGAGCTGTCGCGGCTGGTCGAACGGTTCGTCGCCGTCAATCCCGACTTCTCCCCCGACGGCAAGCCGCAGACCGATCCGTCGGGGTTCATCGTGCCCACCCTGCGTGCCGTCTTCCAGGCGCTGATGCAGGCCAGGGGATTCGAGGACGGGCTGGTCGACGTGGTCAACCGGGGCGGCGACGCCGACACCACCGGCGCCATCCTGGGGATGATCCTGGGCGCGCGGTGCGGCACCGCCGCCTTGCCGAAGCGCTGGCTGAAGAAGCTGGACCCCGCCACCCGTGGCGTCTGCGAGGCTCAGGCGGCGCAGTTGATCGCCTTCGCCCCCGCGATTTCCGGCCGCGACCGCGCGGTGACCGTGGAATAGAGAAATTCGTGAAGGAGGGGCGGCGTCCGCCCCGGTTCTAGCGTTGCACCGCGACCAGATCGATGCTGGCGTCGGGGGTTTCGCGGCGGGCGCGGCAGGCGTCGACCGGGTCGGTGGACCAGCGGGTCTTGCCGCCCAGGCTGATGCGATAGGCGAAACGGGCGCGCGCGTCGAACACCGGCGCGATGTCGCAACGGCGATGGCAGGCGATGCCCTCGTGCCGGTACATCGCCAGTTCGTTGTCATAGGCCTTGTCGCCGCAGACGTAGATCGTGGAGGTTCCCATCGTTCCCATGGCCGGGGTCCTTCGCGCCAGGGCGTCCGGTGTGTGGCCCGACGCCCGCTGTTCTTCCTGAATTATGAAATATGCGCACGGCGTGCGTTTTTCAAGTGCAAAAATGCGCACGGCGTGCGTATCATGTCCGCGAACCGAAAGAATGGCGGCGCACGGTCGCCGAACCAGGAAAGGCCGGAAGAATGGACGCGAAGCACTTGAAGGCGTGGCGCAAGTCGTTGGAACTCTCGCAGAAGGAGGCGGCGGAGGCGTTGGGCCTGAAGCGCCGCATTTTCCAGTACTATGAAAAGGGCGAGCGCGACGGCGAGGCGGTGAAGGTGCCGAAGACGGTGCGCCTGGCCTGCTGGGCCTTGACCCAGGGGGTGATCGACTACGAGGGGCCGGAGATCCTCGACGACAAGAAGAAACCGGAAAAGCCGAAGAAGGCGGCGAAAAAGCCAGCCAAGCCGGAAAAGAAGGCGGAGACGGTGGTGGTGATTCCGCCGGTGGTGGCGCCGGTTCCGGCGAAGGCGGCGCCCGCGGTTCCGGCGGCGGAGCCCCTGAAGCCCGCGGCCAAGCCGCTGGCGGTCAAGCCCGCCGCCAAAGCCGTGGCGAAACCCGCCGCGAAACCCGCCGTGACCAAGGCCCCGGCCAAGCTTCCGGCCAAGCCCGCGGCGAAATAGGCGGCGCGACGGGAAGGGTTGCTCCGCGGGCGGTTTGGCCCTATCGTCCGGCGTCCGGGACGGCGTGCGCGCCATTCCGGACGCCGTTGCAACAAAGGACGCCCGCCCGCCCATGACCGACCTGTCGCACATCCGCAATTTCGCGATCATCGCGCACATCGACCACGGCAAATCCACCCTTGCCGACCGGCTGATTCAGGTTTGCGGCGGCCTGGACGCGCGGGAGATGAAGGAGCAGGTGCTCGATTCCATGGATATCGAGCGCGAACGCGGCATCACCATCAAGGCGCAGACGGTGCGCCTGAAATACCTGGCGCAGGACGGCAAGACCTATCAGCTCAACCTGATGGACACCCCCGGCCACGTCGACTTCGCCTACGAGGTCAGCCGTTCCCTGGCCGCCTGCGAGGGCTCGCTTTTGGTGGTGGACGCCTCGCAGGGGGTGGAGGCGCAGACCCTGGCCAACGTCTACCACGCGATGGAAGCCGACCACGAGATCGTGCCGGTCCTCAACAAGGTCGACCTGCCCGCCGCCGAGCCGGACCGGGTGCGGCAGCAGATCGAGGAGGTGATCGGTCTCGACGCCTCGGACGCGGTGCTGATTTCGGCGAAGACGGGCCTGGGCATCGGCGACGTGCTGGAGGCCCTGGTGCGGCGCCTGCCCGCGCCGACGGGGAACGCCGACACGCCGCTCAAGGCGCTGCTGGTCGATTCCTGGTACGACAGCTATCTCGGCGTGGTCATCCTGGTGCGGGTGAAGGACGGCGTGCTGAAAAAGGGCATGCGCATCCGCATGATGGCCAACGGCGCGGTCTATCAGTTGGACAAGGTGGGCGCGTTCACCCCGAAGATGGTGGACGTGGACGCCCTGGGCCCGGGCGAGATGGGCTTTTTGGTCGCGGGCATCAAGACGGTGGCCGACTGCAAGGTGGGCGACACCATCACCGACGACCGCCTGCCCGCCGACGCGCCGCTGCCCGGCTTCAAGCCGTCGGTGCCGGTGGTGTTTTCCTCGCTGTTCCCGGTGGACGCGGGCGATTTCGAACAGTTGCGCGATTCCCTGGCGAAGCTGCGCCTGAACGACGCCAGCTTCCAGTACGAGCCGGAAACCAGCGCCGCGCTCGGCTTCGGTTTCCGCTGCGGCTATCTCGGCCTGTTGCACATGGAAATCATCCAGGAGCGGCTGGAACGGGAATTCGACCTCGACCTCATCACCACCGCGCCCAGCGTCGTCTACAAGGTGCACCTGACCAACGGCGAAAGCCGCGAGCTGCACAACCCGGTGGACATGCCGGAGCCCAACTATATTTCCGAGATCGAGGAACCCTGGGTGAAGGCGACCATCCTGGTTCCCGACGAATACCTGGGTTCGGTGCTGCAACTGTGCACCGAACGGCGCGGCATCCAGGAAGAGCTGACCTATGTCGGCAACCGCGCCATGGTGGTCTATCGCCTGCCGCTGAACGAAATCGTCTTCGACTTCTACGACCGGCTGAAGTCGATCTCGCGCGGTTATGCCTCGTTCGACTACGAGGTGGCGGACTATGCGGTTTCGGACCTGGTGCGGGTGTCGATCCTGGTCAACGGCGAGGCGGTGGACGCGCTTTCCTTCATCGTTCACGCCGACCACGCGGAATTCCGCGGCCGCCAGATCTGCGCGCGGCTGAAGGACCTGATCCCGCGCCAGCTGTTCAAGATTCCGGTGCAGGCGGCGATCGGCGGCCGGGTCATCGCGCGCGAGACGATTTCCGCAATGCGCAAGGACGTTACGGCGAAGTGCTACGGCGGCGACATCACCCGTAAGAAGAAGCTTTTGGAAAAGCAAAAGGAAGGCAAGAAGCGGATGCGCCAGTTCGGCAAGGTGGACATCCCGCAGTCGGCCTTCATCGCCGCGCTCAAGATGGGCGACGACTAGGTCCCGGCCCTGGGGCCGGGACGGTTTCGCGGCGAGGGGATCAGCGCACCGAGGACGAAAAGCGCATCGAGGCTTCGCGGTACTCGGCGCGCTTGCGGCGCGGGCGGCAGGCGAAGATCAGGGTGCAGCCGATGGCGGCGATCACCGTCCAGGCGGGCCAGGCCAGCAGCATCGCGCCGATCGCGTCGGACCAGGCGGAATGCGTCGGCGCCGTGGCGATTTGCGGGTAGCGGCCGGTAATCAGTGTCCACAGATCGACGGTGGCGATGCTGTCGTACTCGCCGGTGCCGAGGGCCACCACCGCTTCCGCCGAGGCGGTCAGGGCGGCGACGACGATTAGGAACCAGCCAAGCACCCGTCCAAGAGTCATGAGAAACCCCAATCTTTCCCGAGAGCTGCCGTTTATTCTTGCTTATTGGTGGTAAATTTGCCGCGAAACGCGCAAGAATTCAACATTTTTTTAAAGACTCTTGACGTTTCGTTAAACCTTCATCTTCGCCGTTTTCCGGAAACTCGGGGCTTGCATTCGGCGGGGAGGTTCGCTAGAAACGACGCCTTCGCGCCGAAATGGCGCCGACGGAGGGGTGGCCGAGCGGTTTAAGGCGCACGCCTGGAAAGCGTGTTGGGGTGGAAGCCCCTCGCGGGTTCGAATCCCGCCTCCTCCGCCATTAAAAAAGGGTTCCTGCAAGGGAACCCTTTTTTAATGGCCTGGGGCGATGCCAAAATCCTGTCCCGCTTCGTCCCCCCAAGGCGGTAAAACCTTCCCCACTTTCCCCGCGCATCATGGCTATGAGCGTTTCGCTCTGGACAGGGCCGCCGGTTCGGCGGAAAAGAATAACGGGGAACTTCACCGAAGCATGTAAGCCAAAAACTGGAGCTATAGCCAGATGTCCAAGGTCATCTTCCATTCCGGGGAGAACATTCCTCTGGAATTGCATAAGGTTCGTATTGTCCAGAAGCTCAATCTGGTGCCGATCGAACGTCGCCTCGCCGCCGTGCGCGAAGCGGGCAACAACACCTTTCTGCTGAAGAACCGGGACATCTTCCTGGACATGCTGACCGATTCCGGCGTCAACGCGATGAGCGACAAGCAGCTTGCCGCGATGATGGAATCCGACGACAGCTATGCCGGGTCCGAGACTTTTCCCAAGCTCCAGAACAAGATCAAAGAGCTTTTCGGCATGGACTACTTCCTGCCGGTGCACCAGGGCCGCGCGGCGGAGAACATCCTTTCCCAGGTGTTCGTGAAGGAAGGCCAGGTGGTGCCGATGAACTACCACTTCACCACGTCGAAGGCGCACATCGTGCTGAACGGCGGGCGGGTGGAGGAACTGGTCGGCGACGAGGGTCTGAAGGTCACCAGCGACCATCCCTTCAAGGGCAACATCGACCTTGGCAAGCTCAACGCCCTGATCGCGGCGGAAGGCAAGGACAAGATCGCCTATGTGCGCATCGAGACCGGCACCAACCTGATCGGCGGCCAGCCGCACTCGCTGGAAAACCTTGCCGAGGTCAGCGCCATCTGCCGCAAGGCGGGCATCATGCTGGTGTTCGACGCCTCGCTGCTGGCCGACAACCTCTACTTCATCAAGACCCGCGAGGCGGCCTGCAAGGACATGTCGATCCGCGAGATCACCCGCAAGATCGCCGACCTGACCGACGTCATCTATTTCTCGGCGCGCAAGCTGGGCTGCGCCCGCGGCGGCGGCATCTGCACCAATAACCTCGACGCCTATATGAAGATGCGCGAGCTGATCACCCTGTACGAGGGTTTCCTCACCTATGGCGGCATGTCGGTGCGCGAGATCGAGGCGATCGCCGTCGGCCTGGAAGAAACCATGGACGAGGACATGATCTGCCAGGGGCCGCAGTTCATCGAGTTCATGGTGAACGAGCTGAACAAGCACGGCGTGCCGGTGATCACCCCGGCGGGCGGCCTGGGCTGCCACGTCGACGCGATGCGCTTCCTGCCGCACGTGCCGCAGTCGCAGTATCCGGCGGGGGCTCTGGCCTCGGCGGTGTTCCTGGTTTCGGGCGTGCGCGGCATGGAACGCGGCTCGATTTCGGAACAGCGCAACCCGGACGGCAGCGAGGTCTATTCCAACATGGAGCTCTTGCGTCTGGCGATGCCGCGCCGCGTCTTCACCCTGTCGCAGGTCAAGTACGCGGTGGACCGCATCGTTTGGCTGTACCAGAACCGCGAGATGATCGGCGGCCTGAAGTTCGTGGAGGAGCCGAAGATGCTGCGCTTCTTCTTCGGCAAGCTGACCACCGTCGGCGACTGGCACGAGAAGCTGGTGGCCAAGTTCCGCGCCGATTTCGGCGACAGCCTGTAAGGCTGCGCGACGGATACGTCCCCCTTCCCGGCCTCCGGGAAGGGGGATTTTTTTATGTCCGGGGCAGTTCCTTGCGCAGGATGGTCAGCGCGATGCCGTCGACCAGGGCGGCGGACAGCCCGTCGGCGAAGGGGAAGGGGCGGGTCTCGCCGGTCGGCACATAGCCGCGCCGCACGTAGTACGCGATCAGTTCGTCGCGCCGGTTGATCACCGAGATCGAAATGGCGCCCACCCCCCACCGCTCCCGGGCGAAAGTCTCCGCCCGGGCCATCAGGACCTTGCCCAGGCCGCCTTCCTGCGCCCCGGGGTCGACCGCCAGCATGCCGAGGTAGCCCTCGCCATCGCCTTCGTTCGCCAGATGGGCGCAGCCGATCAGGGCGTCGCCGCGCAGGCACAGCAGGATCAGCGAGTCCGGGGCGCCGATCAGGCCCAGGACGTCGGCCTCGTCGGTGCGCGCGCCGGACAGCAGGTGAGCTTCCCGCGTCCAGCCCGAGGCGCCGCGATAGGCGGCGTTGACCAGCCGGACGATGGCGGGGGCGTCGTCGGGGCGGGCGATGCGATAGGAAAGGTCGGTTTCGGTCATGTCCGGGGCTCGTCGCGCGGGGGGAAGGGGCGGAGCATGGGCCGCATCCTTCGGCGGTGTCAAGCGGGCCGCCGACGGTTTTCCTTCCCCCGGACTCGACAAACCCCGCCGCGTCCTCTATCGCTCAGGAAGGACGGAGGGGAACAAGGAGGCCGAAATGAGCGACGAATACGACGACGACGCCGAGGACGTGGCGGCCCTGGACGAGGCGCTTGCCGCCTTCGCCGACCCCGAGGAATGCATGCAGCTGTCCGAACTGGACGGCTTTTTGACCGGGCTTGCCCTGTCGCCCGAGGCCGCCGACCCCGAGGACTGGCTGCCCTGGGTGTGGGGCGACGGTCTTGCCGACGCGGCCCAGGCCGAGCGGCTGCGCGGGTTGGTCCTCGACCGCTATCGGCGCATCGCCGCCGACCTTGACGACGGGTTCGGCATCGACCCCCTGTTCTGGGAGGACGAGGCGGGCAACGTCGACGCCGAGGACTGGGCGGACGGCTTCATGGCGGCGGTCGACCTGCAGCCCGAGGCCTGGTTGCCGATTCTTGAGGATTCCTCCGCCCGCCTGCATCTGGTGCCGATTCTGGCGCTGGCCTGCGACGAGGAAGGGGCGCCCCTGATCCACCTTCCCGAAAAGGACATGAAGCGTCTGACGGACGACGCGGAGACCCTGATTCCCAAGGCGGTGGAAGAGATTCAGGCCTTCTGGGCCGCCGATCGGGACTGATCCGCCGCGCCGCCTCTTCCTCGCCGTCTCCGTCTGCCCATATGTCAAGGGCGGTCCCCGGCCTTCCGGGCGGGGGCCGAGGGGAGGCGACGATGGTACGGTTCCTGGGCATCGCGATCTTTGGCTTGGCCGTGCTGCTGCAGGCGTCGGAGGCGATAGCCTCCGCCCTGGTCCTGCGTCTGGTTTCGCAGGCCCCCTTCGACCACCCGCATGGGCGCATCGTGCGGGCCTTCAAGGAAGGGGTCGAGGGCGTCGCGGGCGACGTTGTCGTCGAAATCTATCCTGCGGTTCACCTGTATCGGGACGAGGAAGCGCCGGATGCCGTCGCCGTCGGCGCGGTGGATCTGGGGGCGCTGCAGCTGTCGCAATTCGCCGGACGGGTTCCGGCAGCGGCGGCTTTTACCGTGCCTTTCCTGTTCGACACCGACGCGCGGGCGTTGGCCGCCACCCTGCCCGGCGCGCCGTTGCGCGTCGCCATCGACGCGGCAATTCTGAAAACCGGGGTGCGGGTGCTGTCGTGGCAGGTGGGCGGCGGTTCGTTGCTGCTCAGCCGCGACGCGCCGATGCGCCGTCCCGCCGACCTCAAGGGCCGGGTGGTGCGGGTGGCGGGGGCGGAAGCCATCCGCCTCGCCGAACGTCTGGGCGCGACGCCGGTGCCGATGGCGGAGGAAGAGGGCGCCTCGGCGGTGCGGCGCGGCACGGTGGGCGCGGCGCTGGCCTTCGCTCCGCTGGGCGCCTCGGCGGAGGGCATGGGCGCGGTCACCGCCACCCTGGGCGCCCGCCGGGTCGACGTCTTGACGATCAACGAGAAGGTCTGGCGAAGCCTGTCGCCGCATCAGCGCGCGGCGATGCAAGAAGCCGCTCGCCGTGCCGAGGACGAGGCCCGCGCCGAGGCCGCCGCCCCGGCGGCGTCGCCGTGCGGCGGGCGGTTGCGGGTGGTCTGTCTGAGCGCCGCCGAACGCGCCCTGTGGCGCGGCGCGGCGAAACCCCAGATCGCCGCGTTTTTGGAGCGCGCGGCGCCGCTGGGCGGCGTCTTGCGCGACGCGGCGGGGGCGCTGAAATGATCCCGGCCATCGTGCGGCAATCCCGCTTCGTCCGGGGTCGGGAACGGCGGCTTCCGGTATCCCCGGTTGAGTCCGGCCCCGCGCCGGTGTTATAGGTGTGTCCGCCGCGGCAAAAGGGCGCGCGGCGGACCGAGGACCCGGTGATTTCCAACATGCTGACGACGGTTTCCCTGGCGGCGGGTTTGTCCGTCGATTCGCTGGCCGCGGCGATGGCCACCGGCTTCGTGCTGCGTCGTCCGCGCCTGGGCGACGCGACCCGGGTCGGTATGACCTTCGGCGTTTGCCAGATGGCGATCACCCTGTTCGGCATTCTGCTGGGCGTGGCGTTGCTGCGCGTGGTCAGCGATTGGGACCACTGGATCGCCTTCGTTCTGCTCGGCCTGGTCGGCGCGCAGATGGTCCGCCATGCCCTGGGGGACGCGGCGGACGCGGATACCCCGTCGCGCCCCACCTGGAAGGCCCTGCTGGCGATGGGGGTGGGGACCAGCATCGACGCCGGGGTGGTCGGCATCGGCCTGGGGTTGACCGAATTCGACGCGCCGACGACCGTCGCGGTGATCGGCGTCGTCACCTTCGCTTTTTCCTTCGCCGGGGTGATGTGCGGCTGTTGCGTCGGCCGCCGCGTCGGCGTCTGGGCGCAGGTGCTGGGCGGCGTCGTCCTCGCGGCGATCGGCGCCCACATTCTGGTGTCTCATCTTTCGGCCTGATGCGGTGCCCGTTGGCCGGGGTTTGCTCCGGGCGGCAACCGCTCCTACCTTCAGGGGAGCGTTTCCCTTGTCCCTCGACGGAAGTCCGCCATGCCGCATGACGCCCCCCTGATCTCCACCATCGTCGCCGGCATCGGCCTGGCCTTCGTCTTCGGTGCGATCGCCGCGCGGCTGCGGATTTCGCCGTTGCTCGGTTACCTGCTGGCGGGGGTGGTGGTCGGTCCCTATTCGCCGGGCTTCGTCGCCGATGCCGGTCTCGCCGCGCAGTTGGCGGAAATCGGCGTGGTGCTGCTGATGTTCGGCGTCGGCTTGCACTTCTCGTGGCGCGACCTTGCCTCGGTGGCGGGGGTGGCGGTTCCCGGCGCCCTGGCGCAGATGGTGTCGGCGACCCTGTTCGGCACCGCCCTGGCCTGGGCGATGGGCTGGCCGCCCCGGCAGGGGTTGGTGTTCGGTCTGGCGCTTTCGGTGGCGAGTACGGTGGTGCTGCTGCGCGCCATGCAGGAACGTCACGTCGTCGACAGCGAACGCGGCCGCATCGCGGTCGGCTGGCTGGTGGTCGAGGACATCGCCATGGTGCTGGTGCTGGTGTTGCTGCCGGCGCTGGCCGAGGTTCTGGGCGGCGTCGCGCCGCCCACCGCCGGGGACTGGCTGACCGACCGCCTGGACCTGGGGCTGGCCGGTATTCTGGCCCTGACCCTGGGCAAGGTCGCCGCCTTCGTCGTCCTGATGATGCTGGTCGGCCGCCGCGTCATTCCCTGGATCCTTCACGTCGTCGCGCACATGGGCTCGCGCGAGCTGTTCCGCCTGGCGGTGCTGGCGGTGGCCCTGGGCGTCGCCTTCGGCGCGTCGGTGCTGTTCGGGGTTTCCCTGGCCCTCGGCGCCTTCTTCGCCGGGATGGTGCTGAGCGAATCCGCCCTGAGCCAACAGGCGGCGCAGGAAACCCTGCCCCTGCGCGACGCCTTCGCCGTGCTGTTCTTCGTTTCCGTCGGCATGCTGTTCGATCCCGCCAGCCTGTGGCGGTCCCCCGGCCCGATCCTCGGGGTTCTGGCGATCGTCATGGTCGGCAACGCGTTGACCGCCTATGCGGTGGTGTCGCGTCTGGGGCAGCCGCCCGCGACCTCGCTGATGCTGGCCGCCGGGGTCGGGCAGATCGGCGAGTTCTCGTTCATCCTGGCCGATCTCGGCATCCGGCTCGAACTGCTGCCGCCGCGTGCCCGCGACCTGGTGCTGGCCGGGGCGATCCTGTCGATCCTCCTCAACCCGCTGGCCTTCCTGGCCTGCGAACGGCTGCGCGGACGTATCGAGAAACCGGAGGAACCCCAACCCGAGGAAGTGCCGCAGCCGCGTCCGGCGATCCCGCCGACCGCGCTGTCCGGCCATGTCGTGGTGGTCGGCGGCGGCGCGGTGGGCGGCCACGTCATCGACGAACTCCGGCGGCGGGGAACCGCCCATCTGGTGGTCGAGGAATCGGACGTCGCCGCCGAGCGCCTGCGCGGCGAGGGGGCCGAGGTGATTCTCGGCAACGCCGCCGATCCGGAAATCCTGGCGGCGTCGAACTTGCAGGGGGCGCGGCAACTGGTGGTGGCCATCCCCCAGGCGTTCGAGGCGGGGCAGGTGGTGGAGCAGGCGCGCACCGTCAATCCGGGGCTGCCGATCGTCGCCCGGGCCTATTCCGGGCCGGAGACCGAATACCTGGAAAAGCTGGGCGCCGACACGGTGATTACCGGCACCCGCGAAGTGGGCATGGCGATTGCCGAACTTCTGTCCCACGCCGCGCCGCCGCCCGTCGCGGTGGCGGATGCCACCGAGACGCTGGACGTGGGCGCCTTCATCTGACGCGGCCGGATCAGCGGCGGGGCGGCGGGCCGCCCTGCGGCTGACTGATCCCCTGTTCCTTGAAACAGGCGTCGATAATGGCGCGTTGTTCGTCGCTCAGACGCGGCGGCGGCGAATCCGGACGTCCTCCGTCGCGAGACGGCGGCGCGGGCATCTCCACCCCCTTGGCGGCGGCACAGGCGCGGACCTTTTTCATGGCTTCGTCCGAAACGCGGGCCTGTTGCGGCTGCCCATGGGGCGGCTGGCGCGGCGTCTCGGGACCGGAGCAGGCGGATGACAGCAGAACGGCGCCGAGGGCCAGCGCCGGGAACGGGTAACGGGACATCGTGGGTTTTCCTTGCCGTGGGGGACGCGTCGGCGTCCATGGCCCTGATACGGACGAGGCGTGGCGTTCCGGGCGTTCGGGCAATAAAAAACCCGCCGGAGCGGCGGGTCGAGAGGGGCAGTGGCGCGCCCGAGAGGATTTGAACCCCTAGCCTTCTGATCCGTAGTCAGATGCTCTATCCAATTGAGCTACGGGCGCCTGCCGAAGCCCGGCGTGGCCGGGCAAGGGCGACTGAATACGCAATTTCCGGGGGCGGCGCAAGACAAAAAAACGCGATTTTCACGCACCGGGCGCGGCGGCGCGGCCGAAGGCGGCCAACCGCTCGCGGCGGCGGGCGCGCAGCCAGATGCCTTCGACGTGGCGCAGGGTGTCCAGACGCGCCAGCAGGGCGCCGCCGATTTCGCGGGCGGTGGCCCGCGGGTCGCGGTGCGCGCCGCCGCGCGGTTCGGGCAGAATCGCGTCGACGGCCCCCTGCGCCTTCATCTGCGGGGCGGTCAGGCCCAGGGATTCGGCGGCGCGGGCGGTGGCGTCGGCCTCCGGCCACAGGGGGGCGGCAATTTCCGGCGGCAAGGGGGCCAGCACCGCGTGTTCCAGCATCATCGCCGCGTCGGCGCAAAGGTACAGCGCGGCGGCGGGGCCGGTCACCGCGCCCAGGATCACCGAAAGTACCGGCACCCGCGCGTCCAGCGCCGCCTCGACGCAGCGGGCGAGGGCGGGGGCGGATTCGTCGTCGTCCAGCGCCGCGTCGGCCAGAATCGCCACCGGCAGGCGGAAGCGGTCGGCCAGGCGCAACAGGCGTTCGCTGCGCGCCAGTCCCTCCGCCGCGGGGGGCGGGGCGCCGCCGCCGCGCGGCCGGTCGTGGCCGATCAGCACCACGCCGTGGTCGCGGATGCGGGCGATGCCGCCGACGACCCGGCCGTCCGCCGCACCGCCGCCCGCCAGTTCGATGAAGTCGCGGCCGATGGTCTGGAATATCTCGCGCGCGCCGGGGCGTTCGGGGTGGCGCGCCACCTGCACCGTCTGCCAGGGGGAAAGGCGGGTGTAAAGGCCGTCCAGGTGCCGGTCGATGCGGGCGAGCAGGCGCGCCTCGTCCTCGCCGCCGCCGCCCGCATGGCGCAGTTCGGCGAGTTCGGCTTCCAGTTCGGCGATTCCATCCTCGAATTCGAGAAACAGCATCCTGTCACCCGTGGCGCGTTCGCGGTCAGCATACGCGATTTTGCGCGTCCGTCATCCGAGAAGCGGGAAGGGCCGCCGCAGTCCGGCGGCGATCCCGGCGTATCCGGCAGTGTTCTCCGGCGAGAGAACGCCGTGGCGCAGGGCGAAGTCCAGAACCACCAGCGGCACGTTGAACTTGAAGTCGTCGGTGCGGGCGATGCGGTCGAGAGCGTCCTCCACCGGCATCAGCTCGAATCCTTCGCATTCGTCGTCGCCCGGGGTGGGGACGACGCCGTCCGGCATTTCCAGGTCGTAGCAGAACAGGGTGTCGGGCTTCACCCCGCCGGGGGTGGAGAAGCAATAGCGCACCAGACCCACCGGCACCGCGCGGCGGGCGAGCGCTTCGGGCAGCGAGGCCTCTTCCCGGCATTCCTTGACCAGGTTGTCGATCGGCGACAGCCCGGCGGGCTGCCCCCCCGCCACCATGTTGTCGAGCTTGCCGGGCGCCACTTCCTTGTGCGCGCTGCGCCGCCCGATCCACAACAGCAGGCGGCCGTTCCGCCGCACGTAGCCGTTCAGGTGCACGCCGAAGGCGCGGATGCCGAACGCCACCGAGGCGCCGCGGTCCAGCGTCGCGGCGACCGGCGCGCCCCATTCGGCGGTTACCGGATAGAGCTCGCCGCGCAGGCGGATGCGCCCCGCCGCGCGGAGGATCTCCGCGGCGCTGGCCAGGGCCGCGGAGCGGGCGTCGGCGTCGCGGCAATGGGTGGCGAAACCCCAGCCGTCGGCGGTTTCGGCGAAGGCGTCGAGACTCGCCAGCGCGGTTTGCGCGGCGGGCGACAGCCAGGCCAGATGGGCTCCGTCCAGAAGAAGCGGGCGGATGCCGGAAAGATCAAGGGCGTTGCAGGCGGCGAGAGGCCGCGAAAGGCCAGTTCCGAAGCGCATTTTCGGCAATCTTCCGTATGTAATAAAGGTACTTGCGCGGCGCCGCGAGGGGCCGCGCGTGCGGGCAGTGTGAGGCCGGGCGGAAAAGTTGTGAAGGGGTGCCGCAAAAAAGCCTCCGGTTCCGTAGACAGCCTCGGCGTTTCGGGTATAATGCCGCCGCTTGCGAACGACCGAGAAGCCGGAAAACCGGAGGGCGTTCGACCTTCAATAGGGGAAATCACAATGGCCGTTAAATTCGAACAGTCCCGGGCTGCCTGGGAAGAAACCGTTACGAAAGACCTCAAGGGGAAGACCTGGGAAAGCCTGGTCCGCAGCACCCCGGAAGGCATCGACATTAAGCCGCTGTACACCGCCGAAGACCTGGAGGGTATGGAGCACCTGAACACCTTCCCGGGCCTGCCGCCGTTCGTGCGCGGCCCGCGTGCGACCATGTACACCGCGCGTCCGTGGACGATCCGTCAGTACGCCGGTTTCTCCACCGCCGAAGAATCCAACAAGTTCTACCGCGCGAACCTGGCCGCCGGTCAGCAAGGCGTGTCGGTGGCGTTCGATCTGGCCACCCACCGCGGCTATGACTCCGATCACCCGCGCGTGGTCGGCGACGTCGGCAAGGCCGGCGTGGCGATCGACTCCATCGAAGACATGAAGATCCTGTTCGACGGCATTCCGCTCGACAAGATGTCCGTGTCGATGACCATGAACGGCGCCGTGGTTCCGATCCTCGCCGGTTACATCGTCGCCGGTGAAGAGCAGGGCGTCGACAAGAGCGTGATGGCCGGTACGATCCAGAACGACATCCTCAAGGAGTTCATGGTTCGTAACACCTACATCTACCCGCCGGCGCCGTCGATGCGGATCATCTCCGACATCATCGCCTACACCTCGGCCAACATGCCGAAGTTCAACTCCATCTCCATCTCCGGCTACCACATCCAGGAAGCCGGCGCGACCGCGGTGCAGGAACTCGCCTTCACCCTGGCCGATGGCCTGGAATATGCCCGTGCCGCCGTCAAGACCGGCCTGAACGTCGATGCGTTCGCTCCGCGTCTGTCGTTCTTCTTCGGCATCGGCATGAACTTCTTCATGGAAATCCTGTGGGCGCAGACCATGAGCGAATTCAGCCCGAAGAAGAGCGCTTCCCTGGCCCTGCGTACGCACTGCCAGACCTCCGGCTGGTCGCTGGCGGAAAAGGACCCGTACAACAACGTCATCCGCACCACCATCGAATGCATGGCCGCGGTTCTTGGCGGTACGCAGTCCCTGCACACCAACGCTCTGGACGAAGCGATTGCGCTGCCGACCCCGTTCTCGGCTCGTATCGCTCGTAACACCCAGATCATCGTCCAGGAAGAATCGCGCGTCTGCCAGACCGTCGATCCGATGGCCGGTTCCTACTACGTCGAAGCCCTCACCGGCTCCCTGATCGCCGAGGCCAGCAAGCTGATGGCCGAGATCGAGGAACTGGGCGGCATGGCGAAGGCGATCGAGTCCGGCATGCCGAAGCTGAAGATCGAGGAGGCTGCGGCTCGCCGTCAGGCCGCCATCGACCGCGGCACCGAAGTCGTCGTCGGCGTGAACAAGTACAAGCTGCCGGAAGAAGCGCCGATCGACATCCTGGAAGTCGACAACACCGCCGTTCGCGAATCGCAGATTGCTCGCCTGAAGCAGATCCGCGCCACTCGCGACGAGAAGGTCTGCCAGGCTGCCTTGGACGCGATCACCAAGGCGACCGAATCCGGCCAGGGCAACCTGCTGGATCTGGCCGTTTCGGCGACCCGTGCCCGCGCGACCGTCGGCGAAATCTCCATGGCGATCGAGAAGGTGGTCGGCCGTTACAACGCGCAGATCCGCACCGTCTCGGGCGTTTATGGCGCCGCGTTCGAGGGTGACGCCGAGTTCGACGCCCTGAAGAAGGAAATCGACGTCTTCGCCGAGAAGGAAGGCCGTCGTCCGCGTATGCTGATCGCCAAGATCGGCCAGGACGGTCACGATCGTGGCCAGAAGGTGGTGGCTTCGGCCTTCGCCGACCTGGGCTTCGACGTCGACGTCGGTCCGCTGTTCCAGACCCCGGAAGAAGCCGCCAAGATGGCCGTCGAAAACGACGTCCATGTCGTTGGCTTCTCCTCGCTGGCCGCCGGTCACAAGACCCTGGCCCCGGCTCTGATCAACGAGCTGAAGCGTCTGGGCGTGAAGAACCCGATCGTGTTCGTGGGCGGCGTCATTCCGCACCAGGACTACGACTTCCTGTTCAAGGCGGGCGTCAAGGCCGTGTTCGGCCCCGGCACCCACCTGCCGACCTGCGCTCGCAAGGTGCTGGACATCCTGACCGGGAAGTCCTGCGGCTGCGCCGCCGAATAATCGGTTCCGGCAACGGAATTGAGACAAGGAGCACCGGGCCTCGGCCCGGTGCTTTTTTTATGGGGGTGACGGGGGTCACTGACGTCGCCGCGCCGGGGGTGGAAATCTGTCGGGAAGCTTTTGAGGAAGAAGCGATGCGACGGATTCTCGGCGAGGTCGTGGTTCTGGCAATGGCGGTACCGCTGTCCGTGGCGGTTCTGGCGCCCGGCGTCGAGATCGTCGCTTCCGGCGTCCTGCCCGCTCCCCGCGATTCCGCTTTTCTGATCCTCGGCATGGTTTACGGCATGGTGGCGCCGATCGGCTATTTCCTGGCCGAGGTCTGGTGGCGGCGTGCCGTCGCCGTGGTCGGCGCGGCGGTCGCCGCCGGAGCCATCGGCGGCATTTCCTATCTGTTCGAAACCAAGCGGACGGTGGAGGGGCTGGCCCTGCTGGGTATCCTGTTGTGCGCGGTGGTCGCCATGGCGATTACCGCGGCGGCGTTGCGCCGGGTTCGTCAGCGCGCGGTGTCGCAGGTCGAGGACGGCGCGGTGGCCGTGGTCCTGGAGGTGGCGCACGCCGCGCATGCGGCGGGAGGGAGCCAGTCCGACTATGCCCAGGCGGCCCGCCTGGCCGAGCATTTGGCGCTGGCCGCGGTGTGGACCGCGGCGCGCGAAGCCGAGGGCCGCGGCGACGCGATGCTGCGCATCGACGAGGCCCTGGCGGTTCTGGAGTCCGACTTCGTCGGCAATTCGATCATTCCCGCCGCGCCGTTCGCGGCGCGTCTGATCGGCGAGATGCGGCAGTGTTTTTCCCCATCCCTCCGGGTGGGGCGGCGGGAAGCCTCCGGCCTCGCCCCCGAAACCGCGCGCGCCCCCCTGTTCCAGCCGCTCTGATCGTGGGATTCCGCGAGGAAAAGGGTTTGCCGCATCGGTGAACGTGCTACACTCGCCCTGCCCGTTCCAGAGCGTATGACGTCAGTTGCGGATATGAGTTGGCTCCGAAATGCCCTGCTCCGGCTTTTCATGTCGGAGGACGCGCGTAAGAAAATGGATGCCTACCATTCGGTGTTGCGGCGGGGACCGCAACCCGAGGATTCTTCCTCGCCTGAGTCGAGTTCCAACGAGGAAACGGTCGAGGCGGCTCTTGCCGCGGCGACGCGCATCGCTCGGACGGAAGGCATTGATCGGACGGCGGCGCGCCCGGGGGAACCCAAACGCGTCGATCCTTCGATCGGCCGGGCCGAACTGATCCGTCGGGCGATGGCGCTGCATAAGGAAAAACAAGCCGTTCTGGCCGAACTCGACGAGCAGACGCGGAGGAAATTGACCGACGCCGCGATGCAGGCGTTTTTCAAAGAGAAGCCCAAGACATAGGGGGAAGTAACCGTGACGACGGAAACTACGACGCGGGTGGTGACACGGCAGGCCGGGCCGCAATACGACGTCGACGAACTCTACGAAGGCGTGCTCAAGGCGAACACGCTGCATCTGGCGCGCGCCATTACCCTGATCGAGTCGCAGCGCCATGAGCATCGCGAATTGGCCGACCAGCTGTTGACCAAGCTGCTGCCGCATACCGGCAAGTCGCTGCGTATCGGCCTTTCCGGCGTCCCCGGCGCGGGCAAGTCCACCTTTACCGAAGCCTTCGGCACCTATGTTACGGGCGAGAAACACCGTATCGCGGTTCTGGCGATCGACCCCTCCAGCCCGAAGACCAAGGGCTCCATCCTTGGCGACAAGACCCGCATGGAGCACCTGGCGACCAATCCCGATGCCTATATCCGTCCCACGCCTTCCGGCTGTACCCTGGGCGGCGTGGCGCGCCGCACCCGCGAGGCGATGCTGATCTGCGAGGCGGCGGGTTACGACATCATCCTGGTCGAGACGGTGGGCGTCGGGCAGTCGGAAATCGCGGTGGCGCAGATGACCGACGTCTTCGTCCTGGTCCTGGTGCCGGGCGGCGGCGACGAACTGCAGGGAATCAAGAAGGGCATCGTCGAACTGGCCGACGTGCTGGTGGTCAACAAGGCCGACGGCGACCTGGAACGGGCGGCCGACCGGGCCAAGGGGTCCTATCAGAACGCCTTGCAGCTTCTTTATCCCTCCACGTCGAAGTGGATTCCCCCGGTGCTCAAGGTGTCTTCGGTGGAAAACCGCGGCATCGACACGGTCTGGGAGACCCTGGTCGACTTCAAGGACGTGAAGCAGGAAGACGGACAGTTCGAAAAACGCCGCATGGCGCAAGCCCGCGACTGGATGTGGTCGGAAGTCGGCGACAACCTGATGGAGGCGTTGCGCGCCCACCCGGCGGTGAACGCGATGATCGGCGAACTGGAAGGCGAGGTCGCCCATTCGCGGGCGACGCCGTCGGCCGCCGCCAAGGCGATGATGGAAGCGTTCGTCAAGGGCAGCTACCGGCCTTGAGCCGGTAGCCGTTCGCAACGGTTCTGGTGAGGGAAGGCGATGGCGAAGATTCCGAGTCCCAAGGACGTGGACGTTCTCAAGGGCGAACTTCTGGGTCTGTTCGAGCATATCCAGAAAATTCGGCGTGAAATCGCGGCGATCCGCCGTCCCGGCGAAGGCAAGGACAAGGACCGCTTCGACCAGATGAGCGACGAGCTCGACGCCATCGTCGGACACACCGAGTCCGCCACCAACACCATCATGGAGAACGTCGAGGCGATCTCCGACCTGGTGGTGCAGGTTCGCAGCAAAAACCCGGACGCCGAGGTGGCGGGCCTGTTGAGCCGGGTGGACGAACACGCGGGCGAGATCTTCACCGCCTGCTCGTTCCAGGACATCACCGGCCAGCGCATCACCAAGGTGGTGCGCTCGCTGAAGTTCGTCGAGGAACGGGTCAACGCCCTGATCGGCATGTGGGGGCGTGACGAACTGGCGGCCCTGCGTCCCGAAGGCAACGAGCCGGTCGACGCCGACAAGGCACTGCTCAACGGGCCGCAACTGGCCGGGGAAGGCGTCTCGCAGGACGACGTCGACCGTCTGCTCAAGGGCAGCGACATGACCGCCGCGCCGGTGGGTTCGGTGTCGCAAAGCGACATCGACAAACTGTTCGGCTGAGCGGAAAAACGCCCCTTCGAGGCGCGTCGTTTTCTCTTGACGCGCCTCGCCCCACCCTGTAGAACCACGGCCTCTTGCAGGCGTTACATATTTTCGGAAGGATTGCTGTCATGGCTCGTCGTTGCGCCATCACGGGTAAGGGTGTGCAGACCGGCAACAACGTCAGTCACGCCAACAACAAGACCCGTCGTCGCTTTCTCCCCAATCTCCAGGAAACCTCGCTGATCAGCGAAGGCCTGGGCGTTTCGGTGCGTCTGCGCCTGTCGGTTAACGGCCTGCGGACGGTCGAACATAACGGCGGTCTGGATGCCTTCCTGCTGTCCACCTCGGACACGAAGCTGACCGACGAGGCGATCAAGGTGAAGCGTCGCCTGAAGAAGGCCCTTGCCGCCAAGGAAGAAAAGGCCGCGTAAGCCGCCGCTTCCGTGAAGACGAAGAAAACCGGCGTCCCCCTGCGGGACGCCGGTTTCGTTTGCGTGAAGGGAAACCGGGCGAACCATCACGTGGCTCAAACAAATGAGATGCAAGAGGCCAAGCCCCTTGCCGGGTCCGGGCGGAGCCCAGCCTGGTCTTTCCCCTAGAACACCCGCCCGGCGCGGGCGGGGGTATCGTCGTCGAGGAACAGGCCGGTGAGTTCCTTGAGCATGGTGCCGCCCAATTCCTCGGCGTCGACGATGGTGACGGCGCGGCGGTAATAGCGGGTGACGTCGTGGCCGATGCCGATGGCGGTCAGCTGCACCGGCGAGGTCGCCTCGATCCAGGCGATGACGTCGCGCAGGTGGCGTTCCAGGTAGACGCCGGTGTTGGCGGAGAGGGTCGAATCGTCCACCGGCGCGCCGTCCGAGATCACCATCAGGATGCGGCGGCGCTCGGTCCGGGCGAGCAGGCGGCGGTGCGCCCACAGCAGGGCCTCGCCGTCGATGTTCTCTTTCAGGATGCCTTCGCGCAGCATCAGGGCCAGCATCTTCTTGGCGCGGCGGTACGGGGTGTCGGCGCCCTTGAAGACGATGTGGCGCAGGTCGTTGAGGCGGCCGGGGTTCGCCGGTCGGCCGTCCTTTTCCCACTGCTCGCGGGATTTGCCGCCCTTCCAGGCGCGGGTGGTGAAGCCCAGGATCTCCACCTTGACGCCGCAGCGTTCCAGGGTGCGCGCCAGGATGTCGGCGGACAGCGCGGCGACGGTGATCGGGCGGCCGCGCATCGAGCCGGAGTTGTCGATCAAAAGGCTCACCACGGTGTCGCGGAAGTCGGTTTCGCGCTCGATCTTGAACGACAGGCTGTGGGTCGGGGCGGCGACGATGCGGGCAAGGCGGCTGGCGTCGAGGATGCCTTCCTCCTGGTCGAATTCCCAAGTGCGCAACTGGCGGGCCATCAGGCGGCGCTGCAAGCGGTTGGCAAGGCGGGAGATCACCCCCTGCAAGGGCAGCAGCTGGCGGTCCAGCAGTTGCCGCAGGCGGGTGAGTTCGACGTCGTCGCCCAGGTCGGCGGCGGCCACCACTTCGTCGTAGGCGGTGGTGTAGGAGACGTAGGAGCGTTCGATGCCGGGCGGGGCGAAGGGATCGGGACGCTGGATCTCGGAGGGGCCGCCCGCCTCGTCCGCGCCCTCGGCGTCCATGTCGAAGGTGTCTTCGTCGTCCTCGACCGGAACCCCCTCGGCGTCGGCTTCCATCGCCGAGGCGGAGACGGTTTCCATCGCCGAATCGCCTTCCTCGCCGCTGCCGCTTTGGCTATCGGGGGTTTCGCCGCGGGAATCGTCGGCGTCGGCCTCGGCGTTGTCGTCGCCGGAGGGTTCGAGTTCCGGCTCGATGTCCATTTCCGCCAGCAGACGGCGTGCCGCGCGGGCGAAGGCCGTCTGGTCGGAAAGGTTCTCGGCCAGGTCGTCGAGGACGGCGCGGGTTTCGGCGTCCGCCGCCTTTTCCCACAGCGCGGCGACGTGGCGGGCGGGGGGCGGCACCTCGCCCGCGAGGAAGCGGGTCAGCGCCGCGCAGTGCAGCGCGATGTCGAGAGGCACCTGCTCGATGGACAAGGTGGCCTGCATGCCCTGGCTGCGCAGGGTGCCGTCCAGGGCGGCGCACAGGTTGTCGTGCACACCGGCGAGGGAAAGCCCGCCCAGGGCCTTGGTGCGGGCGCTTTCCAAAGCCTCGAAGGCACGCACCGCCTCGGGCCCCATCGGCGAGAAGCGGCGGTGGGTGCGTTCGTCGTGGAAGCGGACGGTCAACGCCATGGCGTCGGCGATGCCGCGCAGGCGCGGCACCAGGGTGGGGTCGAGGGCCCCCACCGGCGCGGGCAACTGCACCCGTTCGGCGCTGGCGGAGGCCGCGCCGGGGGCGAAGGAAACCTCGATCTCCGGGTTGCCGGACAGCGCGCGCACGCAGCCGACGGTGGCGCGTTTGAATTCCTCGACCGCGTCCAGGTCGTCCGGCGGGCGCGCCGCCGATGCGGTCCCCGGCGCCATGTTCAGACCTGCCGCGAGGACAGGCTCAACGACGGCGTCGCCACCGCGGATTCGGGCAGGTCCTTGCCGAAGCAGCGCTGATAGTATTCCGCCACCAGCGGGCGTTCCGCCTCGTCGCACTTGTTGAGGAAGGTCAGGCGGAAGCTGAGCGCGGTATCGCCGCCGAAGATCTCGGCGTTTTCCGCCCAGGTGAGCACGGTCCGCGGGCTCATCACCGTGGAGACGTCGCCGTTGATGAAGCCGGTGCGGGTCAGCCCCGCCACCGCCACCATCGCCGTCAGGGTCTTGCGTCCCTCGCCGGTGGCGAAGGCGGCAAGCTTGCGCATGACGATCGCCTCTTCCCGTTCCGGCTCCAGATAGTTCAGGGTGGCGACGATGTTCCAGCGGTCCATCTGGCCCTGGTTGATCTGCTGCGTGCCGTGGTAGAGGCCGGTGGCGTCGCCCAGGCCCACCGTGTTGGCGGTGGAAAACAGGCGGAAGCAGGGGTGCGGGTGAATCACCGAATTCTGGTCGAGAAGGGTCAGGCGGCCCTCCACCTCCAGCACCCGCTGGATGACGAACATCACGTCGGGACGGCCCGCGTCGTATTCGTCGAAGACCAGGGCCATCGGACGTTGCAGCGCCCACGGCAGGATGCCTTCGCGGAATTCGGTGATCTGCTTGCCGTCCTTCAGGACGATAGCGTCCTTGCCGATCAGGTCGATGCGCGACACGTGGCTGTCGAGGTTGATGCGGATGCAAGGCCAGTTCAGGCGCGCCGCCACCTGCTCGATGTGGGTGGACTTGCCGGTGCCGTGATAGCCCTGAATCATCACGCGGCGGTTGTGGGCGAAGCCCGCCAGGATGGCGAGGGTGGTGGTCGGGTCGAAGCAATAGGTTTCGTCGACCTCGGGCACGTGCTCGGTGGGCGTGCTGAAGGCGGGGACCACCATGTCGCTGTCGATGGCGAAGGTCTCGCGCACCGAAACCGTGGTGTCGGGAAGGGTCTGGGAAACGTCTTTCGGCAAATCTTGGGTCATCTGTCCGTCACGGGTTTTTTCGTGTCCGCCGCCTGGGGCGGCGCTCATACCGCCCGTTTGTGCGCGTCGCCATCCAGGTGGCGCGCCAGGGTGGTATAGGCCTGGTTGATGATTTTCAGACGCTCCTCGGCGGCTTTGTCGCCACCGTGGCGGTCCGGGTGGTGTTCCTTGGCCAGCTCATGGTAGCGCATTTTCAGGGCTTGTCGCGTCAAAGGATGCTCAAGTCCCAAGATTTCCATGGCGTGTTCCAGGCTGCCGGGCTTGGCCTTGGGCGGCTTCCGTTCCTTCGTTTCGGCTTCCTCGAAGACGACGAAGGGGTCGTGGAAGTGCGCGTCGCGGAAGTTCCGGGTCGCGGCGGCCTTGTCTCCCAGGCGCCAGGTCGGCCGTTGCCAGACGGTGTCGCGGCGGATTTCCGCCTCGATTTCCGCCTGGCTGAGACCGGCATAGAAGTCCCAGGCCCGGTTGTAGTCGCGCACGTGATCCAGGCAGAGCCAGATATACGACCGCAGGGTGCGGTCGCGCGGCGCCCGATAGACGCCGGGACGGGTACAGCCGGGATGCTCGCAACATGGCGCGGAATTTTCCGGCCGGTCGCCGAGGTATCGTCTGCTGGAACGGTGCGGTTTCATCCGCACACTATGCGCATTCGAGTCGCGCCGCGCAAGGCGAGGCGGTGCGATTCCGGAGCATTCCAGGCGACGGACGGGATTGCGGCAGGGGGAGGCAAGCGGTATGAGTGTCCTGATCCGCCGAATCGCCGTAGGGGATGACGGTGGGCGGACATGTCCAACGGAAGCCGGGGCCTGGCTTTCGGGCAGTGGGGGAGGGGTGGGCGCCGGTCCGGTCCGGGGTTGGCGCAACAGGCGAATTCACTCGAAAAAGACAATCAAAACTCGTCGTTTTGCATGAGACTTAAACTATATGGTTGCAAGGTGATGGAGGATCATGATTATCTATGGGCGCGGATGAAACGTTAAGAATGACGGATCATGAACACGCTATCTAATCGCAACGTCACCGTGAACGGCCGCCGCACCAGTATGCGTCTTGAGCAGGAAATGTGGGAAGCCCTCCGCGAAATTTGTCGCCGCGAGGACATGACCGTGCACGAACTTTGCTCTCTGATCGACGATCGTCGCGGGTTGTCCAGCCTGACCGCTGCCACCCGGGTTTTTATCCTGATGTACTTTCGTGCCGCCGCCACCGACGAGGGGCATGCCACCGCCGGGCACGGAATCGGCGTCAACGTGCATCTGATGGATCGTCTGGGAATTGATCTTGGCGGGCGAGGCCCCGCATCCAACTGAGAGCCGACTTTCGGCTCAGCCGTTCCCCGCGGTTTCGCGCGGGGAACGGGCGAACCCCGGCCATAATTTCTCCACCACAGGACCGTCGGCGCGCAGCGCGTGACAGGTGTCGATGATCGGCGGCGGCGCGGGCGTTTCGCCCCGGGCCTGGCGTTCGCGCAGCGCGTCGCGATGGGCGTCGTGCAGTGTCTGGAAGGCGGTGCCCGCCGCCACGGTCAGAAGCTCCAGAATATGGGTGCATCCCTGAACGCCGCCGATGGCGTGCCGCGCCTCGGCCATGAAGCCCTTGCCGATGGTCATGCCGACCAGACGCCCGGCCAGCGGGGCGGCGAGGGGGCAGACGGAGAAGGGCGCGTGGTCGATCTCCGCCGTCGCCTCGCGGATGGTCAGGCCGATGTCGAAGGCGATGCGCAGGCGGATGCCGTGCAGGGGAACCCCTGCGGGAATCGGACCGCCATCGCCCTCGCGATAGGTGTCGGTCTTGCAGTCGGTGAAGACGCCCTCCACCTCCCACAAGCCGTCCTCGCGCAGGTATCCCTGGCAGGCGATGGCGCGTTCGTGAATCAGACGACGCGGTTTCGGCGGCGGCAACGGCATCGGATCACAGCGGCATGCCGAAGATCATCGCCTCGCGCGCGGTCAGGTCGCGTTCCAGTTCCGCCTTCATCGCGGCGAAGAGGTCGCGCACCGAGATCATCCCCACCAGCTTGTCGCCGTCCACCACCGGCAGGTGGCGGAATTTGCGGCCGCGCATTTCCTCCAGCGCGTGGGACAGGGATTCGGCGGCCTGCACCGTCACCGGGTCGCGGGTCATGATTTCGCCGACCGTGGTTTTGTCGGCGTCGAGGCCGCCGGCGATGATGCGCACCGTGAGGTCGCGCTCCGAAACGACGCCGACCAGGGCGCCGTTGTCGACCACGGCAACCGCGCCGACGTCCTTTTCGGCCAGATACCGCGCGGCTTCGCGGGCGGTGGCGGTGCTGGGCAGGGTATAGAGGGTTCGTTCCGCGATCACGCTGGCGATCGAACGAGGCATGGCGTGAATCTCCCATTGATGACGCCCCGGGCGTTCGTCGCCCGGTCGTGTTTCCAATTGACGCAACCGACGCGCGGGGGAGGTGGCCCGCATCCCCGGGCGGCGTGTCGCCGACCCCGGGGGTCCTCCGTCAGCGTCCCCCGTCTTCGGGGGGCGTGACCCGCAAGCTGATCAGGCGGTTCTGTTGCCGCCGCAGGATCTCGAACCGGAAACCGTGAAAACGGAAGACCTGCCCCGGTTCGGGGATGCGGCGGCTTTCGTGGATGACTAGGCCGGCGATGGTGGCGGCTTCCTCGTCGGGCAGGGACCACTCGAATTCGCGATTGAGGTCGCGGATGGTGACGTCGCCCGCGACGATGAGGGAACCGTCGGCCTGGGCGCGAACGCCCGCGATCACGATATCATGCTCGTCGTCGATGTCGCCGACGATTTCTTCCAGAATGTCTTCCAGGGTGACGAGGCCGAGCAGCGAGCCGTATTCGTCCACCACCAGGGCGAAGTGTTCGCGCCGGGTGCGGAAGGATTGCAACTGGTCGAGCAGCGAGGTGGTGTCGGGAATGAACCAGGGCTTCGCCATCAGCGCCGCGATGTCCAGCCCGGCCAGCGAGCCTTGCTGCGTGCGCACCGCGCGGAACAACGCCTTGGCGTGCAGCACGCCGATGATGTTGTCGGGGTTGTCCCGGTACAGCGGGATGCGGGTGAAGGGGCTGTCCAGCACGCCGGCGACGATGTCCTCGGGCGCGGCGCCGATGTCCAGGGTGACCATGTCGCGGCGGTGGGTCATCACCTCGCCGACTTCGACGTCGGTGAGGTCGAGGACGCTTCTCAGCATCGCCCGTTCCTGCTTCACCTCGTCTTGTTCCTCGGTGTGGATTTCGATCGCGCCGCGCAGCTCGATCAGGTGCTGGGCCAGGGTCTTTTCCGCCTCGCGCACGCCGCACAGGCGCAACAGGCCGCCGATCAGCCCGTTGATGCCGATCATCACCGGCGCCAGCACCGTCATCAGCAGGCGCATCGCCGGGGCGACCGTCCGCGCCATCGGGTTGGCGTTGCGCAGGGCATAGGTCTTCGGCAGGATTTCCGAAAACACCAGCACCACCGCGGTCATCAGGATCGTCGCATAGGCGATGCCGGTTTCGCCGAACCACGAGATGAGCAGGCTGGTGGCGAGCGCCGAGGCGGCGATGTTGACCGCATTGTTGCCGAGCAGGATGGAGCCGATCAGCCGGTCGCGGTGGCGGTAGAGCTCGTTGACGGTGGCGGCGCGGCGGTCGCCCTGCTTTTCCAATTCGCGCATCAGCGGACGCGAGGCGGCGGTCAACGCCGTTTCGGAGCCCGAAAAGAAGGCCGAGGCAAGCAGCAGGACGAAAATCGCGCCGAGGGTCAGGATCATCGCGGCGCCTCGCCCAGCGCCTCGGCCAGGGTGGCGCGCACGGCGGCGGGATCGACTTCGGCGGAAAGCAGCGCCTGGCCGATGTCGCGGGCCAGGACGAAGGTGATGCGCCCGTCGGCCACCTTCTTGTCGCCCTGCATCGCGGCCAGCACCGCGTCGAGCTCGAAGGGACGCCCCACGTCGCGGGGCGAGGTGGGCAGCCCCACCGCCGCCAGGTGGGCGGCGACGCGGGCGGTGCGTCCCGCCGGGCACAGCCCGATCCGTTCGGACAGGGCGAAGGCCAGCACCATGCCGATCGCCACCGCCTCGCCATGGCGCAGGTCGTCGCCATAGCCGCACAGGGTCTCGAAGGCGTGGCCGAAGGTGTGGCCCAGGTTCAACAGGGCGCGCGGACCGCTTTCGGTTTCGTCGCGGGCGACGATGTCGGCCTTGGCGCGGCAGCTTTCGGCGATGGCGTGGGCGCGCGCCGCGTCCCGCGCCGGGGCGGCGGCCCCGCCGACGACGTCGGCGCCGTGCGCTTCCAGCCAGGCCCAGAAATCGGCGCGGTCGATCAGTCCGTACTTCGCCACCTCGGCGTATCCGGCGGCCAGCTCGCGCGGCGGCAGGGTGGCCAGGGTGTCGGTGTCGGCCAGCACCAGGCGCGGCTGGTGGAAGGCGCCGACCAGATTCTTGCCCTGCGGCGTGTCGATGCCGGTCTTGCCGCCCACCGAGCTGTCCACCTGGGCGAGCAGGGTGGTGGGGATCTGGATGAAGGGCACGCCGCGCAGCACGATCGCGGCGGCGAAGCCGGTCAGGTCGCCGACCACGCCGCCGCCCAGGGCGATCAGCGCGGTCTTGCGCTCGACGCGGGCGTCGAGCAGTTGGGACAGCAGGCTTTCCAGGGTGGCGAAGGACTTCGACCCCTCGCCCGGCGGCACGCGGGTGACCGCGGCGGAAATCCCCGCCCCGGCCAGCGCGGCCAGCAGCGGCGGCAGGTGCAGGTCCGCCACCGTGTCGTCGGTGACGACATGCACGCGGGTGCCGGGCAGCAGCGGTCGGATCAGTTCCCCGGCGCGGGCCAGCAGGCCGGGGCCGATGTGAATGGGATAGCTGCGCGTCCCCAGGGGGACGGTCACGGTGACGGGATCGGTGTTCATCGGTCCGTTCGGTCCTGTGTCTGCCAATAGGCGTCGATCGCCGCCAGCACCCGCGCCGTGGTGGTCTCGGACGGTTCGTTGCGGGTGTCGACGGTGACGTGCGCCTCCGCGTAGACAGGATAACGCTTTTCCATCAGATCACCCAGGATGGCGCGCGGATCCCCCTGCATCAGAAGCGGCCGGGTGGTGCGCCCCTCGGTGCGGAAGACGAGAAGGTCGAGGTCGGCGCGCAGCCAGACGCACAGCGCGCGGGCCATCAGGGCGGCGCGGGTGTCGGCGTTGACGAAGGCGCCGCCGCCGGTGGCGAGCACGCAGGGCGGGCCGTCGATCAGGCGGGCGATGACCTTGCGCTCGCCGTCGCGGAAGGCGGGCTCGCCCAGGGTTTCGAAGATGTCGCGCACCGACAGCGCGGCGGCGCGTTCCACCTCGGCGTCGGAATCGAAGAACGGACGGTCCAGCAGGGCGGCCAGGCGGCGGCCGATATGGCTTTTCCCCGCGCCCATCAACCCGACCAGGGCAATGGTGCGGGGCATGGCGGCGACGCGGGCGGCGGCAGGGTCTGACATGACCGGTTCGGGGTTCCAGCGAAATCGATTCCGCCCCGAGGGGCGCGTTGAATGCGCGGCATCAAGCGGGTAAACTCTCGCCGCGCGCGTCGTACTGTAACGGAAATCGCGCCCTTGTCACGTCCCACGGCATCGCGGGCGGCGGGGGGCGGCGGCGCGGCGCCGGTAGAGGCAAGGAGAAGAGTGTCGTGGGTACGATTACGCGCCTGATTTTGTTGATTTGCGTGCTGGCCATCGCGGGGGGCGCGGCGCTGTTGGCGACGCGCGACATTCCGGCGCCGACGGCGCGGGTGGAAAAGGTCATTCCGGCGGACCGCTTCAAGTAAAAACGCACGATCACGCCGGTTGCGGCGGACAGGGGGATTCTGCGATGACGATGCGAAACCGACGGCGCATGGCGCTGATCACCTGCCTGCTGGCCGGGCTTCCGGCGGCGGCCTTGGCGCAGACCACCGGCGAGGCGCCGTTGTCGCTGTTCCCCGGCGCGTCGGGGGAACCCGCCGCGCCGCCCGTCCTGGCCGCGCCGCAAAAGGTGGAAAGCGCCCCCATGGGGATTTCCATCAGCGGCCTGACCGACGTCGACGTCGAGGCGGTGGGAATCCTGTCCGCATCGGCGGCCGAGCCCTGGGACCGCGACCTCGGCAGCGGCGTCTGGTTCGGCGTCAACCGCCTTGTCGCGCAGGACAGCTTCCGTGCCCTGCCCGCCGCGCCGTCGTCTCCGGCGGCGCGCGGCATGGTGCGGCAACTGCTGCTGACCGCCGCCGCGCCCCTGATGGTGCCGGGTGCCCCCGCCACGCCGGGCGCCCTGACCGCGCTGCGGCTGGAGGCGTTGCTGGCCTCCGGCATGGCCGAGGACGCGCTGGCGCTGGCTGCGGCGGTGCCGCGTTCCGCCTGGAGCGAGGGGGTGGTGCTGGCCGCCGCCCGCGCCGGTTGGCTGGAGGGCGACGCCAAGGCCGCCTGCGCCCAGGTGGACGACGGGCTGCAACGTTTCGACGCGCCGCGGTGGAGCAAGATGAACGCGGTCTGCAGCGCGGTCTCGGGCAACCTCGACAAGGCACGGCTGAACCTGTCCCTGCTTGAGGAAATGAATGCGGTGGACGAGGCCTTCCGGCCGATCGCCGACCGCATCCTGGGCAAGAGTCGGCTGTCCCTTTCCCAGCTTCCCGAAGGGGCGGACATCTTCGAAGCGGCGGCGCTTTCCCTGCTGGGGGCGAAGCTGCCCGAGGACCTGCCGTTGGCCGCCAAGCCCTGGCTGGCCCGCCTGGCGGTTCCCGCCGAGGGGCCGGTGGGCGAAGGCCAACTGGCCATCCTCGAACAGGGAATGCGCCGCGGCGTGGTTTCCGCCGCGCTGGCGGCGCGGGCGATGGAACGCGCCAAGTTCGGCAAGGCCGACCTGGCGGCGGCGAAGGGTCTGAAGGCCGACGCCGCCGGTCCGCGCGGCCGCGCCCTCTATTGGCAGGCCTTGAATGCCGCTTCCTCCGCCCCGGCCAAGGCCGAGATCGTCGCCCGGATGTTCGCCGGGGCGCGCGGCGACCGTGCCGCCCAGGCGGCGCTGGCCGTGCTGCTGGCCAAGCCGCTGGCCGAGCTGTCCAACGATCCGGCGGCGGCCTGGCTGGCGGGCGACGCCGCCCGCGCCGCCCTTTGGACCGGTGACTGGACGGCGGCGCGGCGCTGGGCCGATCTCGCCCTGCGCAACGCCGGGGCCTCGGACGAGGCGCGCCGCGTGGCTTCCTCCCTGCGGCCCCTGATCCACCTGATCGACGCCCCCGACGCGGCGCAGTCGCGCGCCGCCCTGGCGACGCCGCCGATGCCGACGGACCTGGCCGCGTCCGCCCGCGACCGTCTATTCGCCGTCTATCGTGTCTTCTCGCTGGCCGTCCCCGACGCCGACTGGAAGGCCGCCGCCGCCGACCCCGCCGCCGCCGCACAGGAGATGTCGCCCTCGCCGCTGCTGTTGGCCGCGATCGACGACGCGGCGGCACGCGGTGCCCTCGGCCTGACCTTGTCCCTCGCCGCGCAGGCGTTGGCCACGGGCGGCGATGCGCCGTTGGCCGCCGCCGCTTCGGAGCGCCTGGCCGCCGCCCTGCTTAAGGTGGGGGCGCCGGACTGGGCGAAACGCGTCGCGGTGGAGAGCCTGCTCGCCGCCGGATACTGAACGGACGCTTGGCCATGGCGCACGGGGGCGAACGCTTCCTCGACATGATGCGCGCCGAACGCGGCGCCTCGCCGCGCACCATCGACGCCTATCGCCGCGACCTTGACGACCTGGCCGGGTTCCTCGGCAAGGACCCGGCGCGGGCCTCGGCCGCCGACCTTTCCGCCTATCTGCGCGGGCTGATGGGGCGCGGTTTTTCCACCCGCACCCAGGCGCGCCGCCTGTCGGCGATGCGGCAGTTCTTTCTGTTCCTGCAGGCGGAGGGCGACCGCGCCGACAACCCCGCCCGCCTGCTCGATTCCCCCCGCCTGGGGCGGCCGCTGCCGAAATACCTGTCGGAGGACGAAGTCGCCCGCCTGCTCGCCGCGGCGCGGGAGCTGCCCGGCATCCACGGCCTGCGCATGGTCGCCCTGCTGGAGGTGATCTACGCCACCGGCCTGCGCGTTTCGGAACTCGTCGGTCTGCCGTTCTCGGCGGTGGCCCGCGACCCCGAGGTGCTGCTGGTCACCGGCAAGGGCGGCAAGGAACGCGCCGTGCCGCTGACCGCCGCCGCCCGCGCCGCCCTGGCCGAATATCTGGCGGTGCGGCAGACCGCGGTGCGCGGCATCAGGGGCGGCGTGCGGTGGGCCTTCCCCGGACCCGGGCGGCTGGGCCACGTCACCCGCGACGGCTTCGCCAAGGCGTTGAAAACCCTGGCGGTGCGTGCCGGAGTCCCCCCCGCCAAGGTATCGCCGCACGTGATGCGGCATTCCTTCGCCTCGCACCTTCTGGCGCACGGCGCCGATTTGCGCGCGGTGCAAAGCATGCTCGGCCACGCCGACATCGCCACCACGCAGATCTATACCCACGTCCTCGAGGACCGCCTGCGCAGCCTGGTGGAAACCAGTCATCCCCTGGCGAAACTGGGACTGTAGGGAAAACGAAAATCAGGCCGGGCGCTGCCCGGACCCGCAAAGGGGCTGGGCCCCTTTGATCCCATGAATTCTGGTTTTTGCGCGCCGCGCCATAGAACCATCGCGCGGCGTGACGGTCGATGGCCGCTGAAAGGGTACACAGGGTCCAAGACCCTGTGCGGGTGTGGGCGGAGCCCACGCGTTTTTACCGATCGTTCCAGCCGATCGCCGCCTTGACCTCCTCGGGCGTCGCGCCTGCTTCGCGCAGGGCGGCGAGGGTGGGGGCATGGTCGCGTTTGGCCAGGCGTTTGCCCTCGGCGTCGGCGATCAGGCGGTGGTGGTGCCATTCCGGGGTGGGCAGGCCGAGCAGGTATTGCAGCAGGCGGTGCAGGTGGCTGGCGGCGAACAGGTCCTCGCCCCTCGTCACGCAGGTAACGCCCTGCGCCGCGTCGTCGACCACCACCGCCAGATGGTAGCTGGCGGGAACGTCGCGGCGGGCGAGGACGACGTCGCCGAAGATTTCCGGCGTCGCCGTCCGTTTCCCCCGTGCGCGGTCGGTCCAGGCGAGGGGCGGCGCGCCGGTCAGGGCTTTCCCGACGTTCAGGCGCCAGGCGTGGGGGTGTCCGGCGGCGATGCGGCGGGCGGCCTCCTCGGTGGGGAGGGCGCGGCAGGTGCCGGGATAGAGGGGGCCGTCGGGGCCTTGCGGCGCGGCGGCGGCGGCGGCGATTTCGCGGGCGATGTCGCCGCGCGAACAGAAGCAGGGGTAGAGCAGGCCCCGCGCCTTCAATTCGTCGAGCGCCCGGGCATAGACCGCCATGCGGGCGGATTGGCGCCAGGGCGGTTCCGGCCAGGAAAGGCCCAACCAGCGCAGGTCTTCGTAGATTCCTTTGATAAAGGGCTCGCGGCAGCGGCCGGCGTCGATGTCCTCGATGCGCAACAGGAAGGTGCCGGAGGGCCCCGCCTCGCGCGCCGCGAACAGGGCGGACAGGGCATGCCCCAGGTGCAGCCGTCCGGTGGGGCTGGGGGCGAAGCGGGTGGTTTCGGCATGGGTGCGCGGGGTGACGGTCATCGCGGCAGCATGGCGTTTCCGTGCAATCGCCGCAACCGTCACAATCCTGTGATGCGACATGGTGTGGCGTCTGCTATACAGGATACCAGATGTCGTGTTCCGCACGACCGTGCGGAGCCCGGCCCCCCATGGCAGGGGAGGTTCCGTTGACCTTCGATGGGGATTTAGCCCCGGTTTTGGTCCTCAACGCGGACTATCGTCCGCTCAGTTATTTCCCGTTGTCGCTCTGGTCCTGGCAGGAAGCGATCAAGGCCGTCGTTTCCGATCGCGTCCAGGTTCTTTCCGAATACGACACGGTGATCCGTTCCCCCAGCCGCTCCTTGCGCCTGCCCAGCGTCATCGCGCTCAAGGACTACGTTCCGGCGACGCGGCGTCCGGCCTTCACCCGCTTCAACGTCTTCCTGCGCGACCGTTTCTGCTGCCAGTACTGCGGACGCCGTTTTCCGACGCAGGAGCTGACCTTCGACCACGTGATGCCGCGTTCGCGCGGCGGCCGCACCAGTTGGGAGAACGTGGTCACCGCCTGCCAGGCCTGCAACCTGGCGAAGGCGGATCACCTGCCGGGCTGGTCGGGGTTCCGTCCGATTCGCGAACCCCTGATGCCGACCACCTTCGAGCTGCAAGAGGTCGGCCGTTCCTTCCCGCCGCTTCATCTGCACAAAAGCTGGCGGGACTATCTTTACTGGGACACCGAGCTGGAGGATTAGCCCCGCGCGCCGAAGCGGCGTTCGCGCCACAGGCGGCGTTCGGCGGCCAGCGCGAAGCAGATCAGCGCCAGGGCGGCCGATCCGGCGAGGTTGAGTTCGGACAGCGAAAAACCGAACAGAGTCCACGGCACGTCGTCGCAGCGGGCCTGCGGCTTGGTGGCCAGGGCGGCGTCGATGTCGGCCAGGGTCATCGGGCGGGAAATGTCCTCGCCGGTGCAGGCGACGGTGCCCCCCCACCAGCCGTGTTCGACGCCGACGTGATAGAAGGCCAGCGCCGCGCCCGCCGCGAAGACGACGCCGACGATCAGGGCTACCGTCCGCCGCCGCGAGGGGGGCAGCGGCATCGCCGCGCCGAACAGGCCGAATCCGGCGGCGACGGCGAAGGGCACCCGCTGATAGGTGCACAGCACGCAGGGTTCGACGCCGAAGCCGTATTGCAGGACGAAGGCGAAGGCCAACGCCCCCAGGCCGACGGCGGCGATCATCAGGCAGATGCGAAAGTCGGTGGACCGGCTCATCTCGGGCCCCCGCAGGTTGTTCATTTCGCCAGATACTTTAGCGCGACGAAGCCGCCGATCAACAGGATGAAGAATAAAGTTGCCAGCTTGCCCAGGTGCGCCTCGATGAAGGCACGGATCGGCGCGCCGAATTTCCACAGCAATCCGGCGACCAGGAAGAAGCGCAGCCCCCGCGACAGCACCGAGGCGATGCCGAAGATCACCGGGTTGAGGCCGGTCAGGCCGCTGGCGATGGTGATCACCTTGTAGGGGAAGGGGGTGACCCCGGCGCCGAAGACGATCCACGCCCCCCAGTCGTTGTAGAGGGCCTGGAAGGTTTCGAACTTCGCCATGTAGCCATAGAAGGCGAGGATCGGCCGCGCCACCTGATCGAACAGGAACAGGCCGATGGCGTACCCGGCGAAGCCGCCGATCACGCTGGAGACGGTGCAGACGGCGGCGATGCGCCAGGCGCGTTCGCGCGCGGCCAGCACCATCGGGATGATCAGCACGTCGGGCGGAATGGGAAAGATCGAGCTTTCGATGAACGAGACAATCGCCAGCGTCCACATCGCGTGGGGGGTGACGGCTTGCGCCATCGTCCGGTCGTACAGGCGTCTCAGCAAGGGGGGCCTCGGAAGGCAGTGGTTCGGAGCCGCATATTTATCAGTCGCCGGAGGCCCCGGCAACAGGATCAGAAGACCGCGCGGCGGATCATGTTGAGACCGATCAGAAGCAGCATCGCCCCGATCAGGGTCATGAAGCGGTGCTGCGGGATGCGGTCGCGCAGGCGGCCGCCGACGTGCATGGACAGGCCGACCACCACCCATCCGGCGGCGGACAGAAGCAGCATCGCGGGCGGCGCGAATCCCTTGATCGCCAGCCCGGCGAACAGCGGCATCTGACCGATCAGGAAGACCACCCCCATCATGTGGACGAAGGCGGTTTTCTCCAGCTTCAGGGTCATCAGATAGGGGACCAGGGTGGGGGCGAGGAAGCTGCTCATCCCGCCGATCAGGCCGGAGACCAGGCCGACGACGGGACGCAGGCGGCGGTCGACGCCGGTGGGCAGGACGGGCCGCCATCCGGCCAGGGTGGAGACCGCGAAGACGCTGACCAGACCGCCCAGGATGATCGCGGCCAGGTCGATGCGCACCGAGGTGATGACGAGGACGCCGACGACGCTGCCGAGCAGCAGAGGCACGATCAGGTGGCGATAGGTAACGGTGCTGGTCAGGATGTCGCCGGTGCGGTGGGCCTGCAACAGGTTGGCGCCCATGTTGGGGATCATCATCGCGGCGATGGCGGCGCGCGGGTCGAGCACGGTGGAGATGATCGGCACCGCGATCATCGGCAGGCCGAGGCCGGTGACCCCCTTGGACAGGCCGCCCAGGGCAAAGGCGAAGGCGATGGTCGCCAGGTCGAGAAGGCTCAGGTCCGAGGGGTCGAGGACCATGGGGTCTCCTCCAGGCTGCGGATCAGGGCGGCGAACAGGCGCACGCCGAAGCCGCGCGGGCCCTTCCGTTCCAGCGGGGTGTCGGCGGGGGCGTCGGCGGTTCCGGCGATGTCCAGGTGCGCCCACGGGGTTTCCCCGGCAAAGCCGGAGAGGAACAACGCCGCGTGCAGGGCGTCGGGCACCGTGCCCCAGGCGCAGTTCTTGATGTCGGCGATGTCGGATTTCAGGGCGTCCTCGTCCGCTCCGGGCAGGGGCAGGCGCCACAGACCCTCGCCGCTGTCCGCCGCCGCCGCTTCCAGACGCGCCGCCGCGTCGTCGCGGTTGGCGAACAGCCCGGCCAGATGGGTGCCGAGGGCGCGGCGCACCGCGCCGGTCAGGGTGGCGACGTCGGCGACGAGGGCGGGGGAGAAGGTTGCGCGGGCATAGGCGATGGCGTCGGCCAGGGCCAGGCGGCCCTCGGCGTCGGTGTCGACGATTTCCACGCTGCTGCCGTCGCAGGCGCGGGCCACGTCGCCGGGGCGGGTGGCGTTGCCGCCCACCGCGTTTTCCGCCACCGCCAAAAGGGCGACCACCCGGCGCGGCGACGCGGTCTTCGCCGCCACCGCCAGCGCGGCCAGGGCCGCCGCCGCCCCCGCCATGTCGCCCTTCATTTCCTCCATGCGCTCGGCGGGCTTGATCGAGATGCCGCCGGTGTCGAAGGTGATCCCCTTGCCGACGAGGACGAGGGGGGCTTCCGCCGGGTCGGCGCCCGGCCATTCGGCGGCGATCAGGCGCGGCGGATGGGCCGAGGCCCGCCCCACCGCCAGCAGCAGGCCGAGGCCCCGGGCCTCCAGCGCCGCCGCGTCGAGGACGGTCACCTTTACCCCCAGCGGGATCAGGCTTTCCGCTTCCGTCTGCATCGCTTCCGGCGTCAGGCGGTTGGCGGGTTCGGCGATCAGGCGGCGTGCCCACAGCACCGCCTCGACCTCCGCCGCCAGGCGCGGCCACAGGGCTTCCGCCCGCCGCGCGTCGGTGCAGAGGATCACCGCTTCCTCCGGCGGGGGGGCTTCGTCGTTGTCGTCGCGGCTTTTGAGGGAAAGCTGCGGCGTCGCCCGCAGGATCAATCCGGCGGCCAGATGCACCGCGATTTCCGGGAACAGGTCGGCCTCGACGAAGACGCGGCGGACGCCGCGACGGCAGCACGCGGCACCGACGTGGCGGCCGACGTCCTCCGCCCGGCGGGCGGTCAGCTCGGCGGCGTCGCCCAGTCCCACCGCACCGGAAAAGCCGCAGGCGCCGCGCGGCGATTCCGCAGCGGCGGACAGGGCGCAACCGGGCGCGCCCGCGATGCCGAGCCCCCGCGCCAGCCGTTTCCAGCCCGGCCGCAACGGGTGCCCGCCGGCGCGCACGCCGATGATCCAGGCGTCGCCCGGCCCCAGGGAGGTTTTTCCCCAGGGGCGCGGGTCGGCGCGGTCGGCGAAACGGACGCGGATCATCGCCGCGTCACTTTTTCGCCTTGGGCGCGGCCTTCTTCGCCTTGGCGGGGAGGGGCGCGGCCTCGTAACGGTCGGCGATCAGGCGTTCCAGCAGGCGGACGCCGAAGCCCGAGGCGCCCTTCGGCGCGGTGGGCAGGGCCTTCTTCATCCAGGCGACGCCCGCGATGTCGATGTGCGCCCAGGCGGTTTCCGGCTTGACGAAACGTTGCAGGAACTGCGCCGCGGTGATCGAGCCCGCCTCGCGGCCGCCGGTGTTCTTCATGTCGGCGATGTCGGACTTGATCAGTTCGTCGTAGGCCTCGCCCAGCGGCATCCGCCACACCGCCTCGCCGACCGAGGCGCCCGCGTCGGCCAGCGCCTTGGCCAGGGAGTCGTCGTTGGCGAACAGACCGGCGTGGTCGGCGCCGAGGGCGATGACGATGGCGCCGGTCAGGGTGGCCAGGTCGATCACCGTCTTCGGCTTGAAGGCTTCCTGCGCGTACCACAGGGCGTCGGCGAGAACCAGGCGGCCCTCGGCGTCGGTGTTGATCACCTCGATGGTCTGCCCCGACATCGAGGTGACCACGTCGCCCGGCCGCTGCGCCATGCCCGAGGGCATGTTCTCGACCAGGCCGAGGATGCCGACCACGTTCACCTTCGCCTTGCGGCGGGCGAGAACCTGCAACAGCCCGGCGGTGACCGCCGCGCCGCTCATGTCGGTTTTCATTTCCTCCATGCCCGCGGCGGGCTTGATCGAGATGCCGCCGGAATCGAAGCACACGCCCTTGCCGACGACGGCGACCGGCGCGTCGTCCTTCGCGCCGCCCTGCCAGCGCAGGATCACCAGTTGCGATTCGCGGTCCGAACCCTGGCCGACGGCGAGCAGCGAGCCCATGCCCAGCTTCGTCATCTCCTTTTCGCCGAGGACGTCCACTTCGACGCCGTACTTTTCCAGCCCCTTGGCGATCTTGGCGAAGGCGGCGGGGGAGAGCACGTTGGCGGGTTCGGAAACCAGGTTGCGGGTGAATTCGACGCCCTCGGCGACGATTTCCAGCGGCTGCCAGGCGGCCTTCGCCGCCTTGGCGTCGGTCACCGCGACCGACACGGTCTTGAGGGTGGGCTTGTCCTCGGCCTTCTGCTTGGTGCGGTAGAGGTCGAAGCGATAGCTTTTCAGCCGCGCGCCCAGCGCCGCGTGCGCCGCGAGGAGCGCGGCGGAGGAATGCGCCTCGGCCAGGGCGTCCACGGCGAGGGTGAGCTCGGCGCTTTTGCCCTTGCCCGCCGCCATCGCGGCGGCGCCGCCGAAGGCTTCCATGCGGCGGGCGTCGACTTCCGCCGCCTTGCCCAGGCCGACCAGGATCAGCCGGTCGAGGTCCACCCCGGCGGGGGCGACGATGTCGAGAACCTGTTCGGCCTTGCCGGTGAAGCGCGAGGCGGCGATGGCGCGGCTCACCGCGCCGCCGGTGGCGGCGTCGGCCGCCTTGGCGCTGGGGGTCAAGGCGCCGGTTTCGAGGACGCCGACGGCCAGGCACCCGGATTTCGGCAGTCCGGGCTGAACGAATGCGACTTTCATCAGGGAACATCCTTCATGCGTAAAGGGCGGCGCGCGGTCGCGCCGCGGGCGGAAAACATCATCGGTCTGATATTGCCAGGACTTCCGCCCGGCGCAAGGCGGGATGGGATTTTTCAGCGGCGGAGCGGCAGGGTCAGCGGCTGGCGCCGCCGCCCCCAGGTGCCGGGCGGGCCGTCGAACACCCCGGGGACGCGCGCGTCGCAGGCGGTGCAGTGCCCGGTGTCGGACAGGCCGTAGTCGCGGATTTCGTACCAGTCGCGGCGGATCGCCGCGCGGCCGCAGCCGGGGCAGAAGGTGGTGTCGCCGTCGGCGTCGTGGACGTTGCCGGTATAGACGTAGCGCAAGCCTTCGGCGCGCGCCCGCGCCCGCGCCCGGCTCAGGGTTTCGGGCGGCGTCGGCGGGATGTGCCGCATCTTGTGGTCGGGGTGGAAGGCGGACAGGTGCAGCGGCACGTCGGGGGAAATCTCGGCGGCGATCCAGGCGGCCAGGGCGCCGATCTCCGCGTCGGAATCGTTTAAGCCGGGAATCAGCAGGGTGGTGATTTCCAGCCAGGTCGCGGTCTCGCGGGCGACGAAGCGCAGGGACTCGCGTACCGGTTCCAGGCGGGCGTGGCAGACCGCGGCGTAGAAATCCTCGGAAAAGCCCTTGAGGTCGACGTTGACCGCGTCGAAGGCGGTGAAGAATTCCGCCCGTGCCGCCGCCGCGACGTATCCGGCGGTCACCGCCACCGCGCGGATTTCGCGGGCGCGGCAGGCGGCGGCGACCTCGGCGACGTATTCCAGGGCGATCGCCGGTTCGTTGTAGGTGGCGGCCACCGCGCGGCAGCCGGTCCGCGCCGCCGCGTCGGCGATTTCCTCGGGGGCGATTTCCGGCCCCGGCAGCGTTTCCGCCCGAGCGCGGGAAATCCGCCAGTTCTGGCAGCAGTCGCAGGCGAGGTTGCAGCCCGCCGAGCCGAAGGACAGAACCGGCGATCCCGGCAGGAAATGGTTGAGGGGTTTCTTCTCCACCGGGTCGATGCAGAAGCCGCTGCTGCGCCCCCAGGCGGGCAGGACCATGACGCCGCCACGGTTGGCGCGGGCGTGGCAGACGCCGCTGCCGCCGTCGGCGATGCGGCAGGCGCGCGGGCACAGGTCGCAGACGATGCCGTCCGCGTCGCCTTCGGGATGCCAATACCGGGCCGCAGACACGATTCCCTCGCGGTTCCGCTGATGCTACATTTGACAAAACGAATTATAGGCGCTTGTTTCCCCCGGAAACAGCCAGAGGATCAGACAAGGCTATGAACGAAACCGCCAAACGGGTCCGGCCCGCCGCCGTCGCCGGCATGTTCTATCCGCAGGACCCCGCCGAACTGCGTTCCGAGGTCGCCGCCTACCTGACGCAGGGCGCGGCGGGCGACGTTCCCGCGCCCAAGGCGGTGGTGGTGCCGCATGCCGGTTACCGCTATTCGGCGGCGGTGGCGGCGCGGGCCTTCGCCCGCCTGGCCGCGGCGCGCGGCCGGGTCAAGCGCGTGGTGCTGCTGGGCCCCACCCACCGTGTCGCGGTGGCGGGTTTCGCCCTGAGCAACGCCGAGGCCTTCGACACCCCGTTCGGTCCGGTGGCGGTGGACGTGGCGGCGGTGGAGCGGTTGAAGGCGCGCCCCGACGCGGCGGCGATGGATCTGGCGCACGCCCAGGAGCATTGCCTGGAGGTGCAGTTGCCCTTCCTGACCGAGGTTCTGGGCGATGTCGCGATCGTGCCGGTGCTGGCTGGGCAGGTGGAGCCCGCGGCGGTGGCCGACCTGCTGTCCGAGGTCTGGGGCGGACCGGAAACCCTGATCGTGATCAGTTCCGACCTGTCGCATTACCTGTCGTACGACGACTGCGTCACCCTGGACGCGGTGACCCAGCACGCCATCGAGACCCTGTCGCCGGAAAAGATCGAGCGGCCGCAGGCCTGCGGACGACTGCCGATTTCCGGCCTGCTGCTGGCGGCGAAGGCGCGCGGCATGCGGGTGGAGACCCTGGACGTGCGCAATTCCGGCGACACCGCCGGGCCGCGCGGCCAAGTGGTGGGGTATGGCGCGTGGGCCTTCTTCGAGAGCCCGGAGCCGCCGCCGCTGACCGAAACCCACGGCGACGAGATGATCGCCCTGGCCACCGCGTCGATTCGTCACGGGCTGGCCCACGGCGCGCCCCTGACCGTCGATTTCGGCGCGGTCTCGCCCGATCTGATCGACTTCGGCGCGACCTTCGTCACCCTGCATCGCGACCATCGCCTGCGCGGTTGCATCGGCTCGCTGCGGGCGGTGCGCACCATCGCCGAGGACATCGCCGCCAACGCCTATGCCGCCGCCTTTTCCGACGGGCGCTTCCCGCCGCTGAGCGAGGAGGAGCTGGAAGGGCTGGAGGTTTCCGTCTCGGTGCTGGGGCCGATGGAACCGATTTCCTTCTCCGGCGAGAACGACCTGCTGGCGCAATTGGACATCGGCGTCGATGGGTTGGTCATCGCCGACCGCGGCCGCCGCGCCCTGTTCCTGCCCCAGGTTTGGGGGCAGTTGCCGGATCCGGTGGTCTTCCTGGCGCAGTTGAAGGTCAAGGCCGGTCTGCCGCTGGCGGAAAGCCCGACGATGCAGGCCTGGCGCTTCCGCGTCGACGAGGCGGGCCGAGGCTGATGGACACCCGGGTCGTCGCCGCGTCCGCCGACGCGGTTCGCGCGGCGGGGGAACTTCTCGCCCGTGGCGAACTGGTCGCCTTTCCCACCGAGACCGTTTACGGCCTGGGCGGCGACGCCCGCAACGGCCGCGCCGTCGCCGCGATCTTCGCGGCGAAGGGACGGCCTTCCTTCAATCCCTTGATCGTCCACGTCGCCGAACCCGGGGCGGCGGAGGACTTCGCGGTTTTCGACGCCCGCGCCCGCGCCCTGGTCGAACGCTTCTGGCCGGGGCCGTTGACTCTGGTGCTGCCGCGCCGCGAAAACGGCGGCCTGTCCGACCTGGTTTCCGCCGGGCTGCCCACGGTGGCGGTGCGCCTGCCCGCGCATCCGGTGGCGCGGGCGGTGATCGCCGCTTCCGGCTGTCCGGTGGCGGCGCCTTCGGCCAATCCCTCGGGCCGGGTCAGCCCGACCCGCGCCGAACACGTGCGCGACGGCCTGGACGGCCGCGTCGCGATGATCGTCGACGGCGGCGCCTGCGCGGTCGGGGTGGAGAGCACGGTGCTCGACCTGACCGGCGCCACGTCGCGCGTGCTGCGCCCCGGCGGGGTGACGGCCGAGGAGATTTCCGCCCTGCTCGGCGAACCGGTGCCGTTGACCGAGGTGGCCGATGGGCCGCTGCTCTCCCCCGGTCTTCTTGCCAGCCACTATGCCCCCGACCGGCCGGTGCGCCTGAACGCGGCGGCGGCGGCGGACGGCGAGGCCCTGCTGGGCTTCGGCGCGGCGGCGGGTGCCGCGCGCAACCTCAGCCCGGCGGGCGACCTGGCCGAGGCGGCGGCCAATCTGTTCGCCATGTTGCGGGAACTCGACGTGCCGCCGTATCGCGGTATTGCGGTTTCACCGATTCCCGAGCATGGTCTGGGGGTCGCGATCAACGACCGGCTGCGCCGCGCCGCCGCGCCCCGTTGACCCCGTTTTCCGAATCCCATGCCCAAAACCAACCGAGGCGAAAGATGAGCCAGGTGCTGCTGGATACCCTGAAGTCGATCGTCGGCGCGGCCTTCGTGCTGACCGACGATGTCGACATGGAAACCTATATGAACGAGGAACGCGGTCTGTTCCACGAACGGCCCCTGGCGGTGGTGCGTCCCGCCTCCGCCGACGAGGTGGCGAAGGTGGTGGCCGCCTGCGGCGACGCCGGGGTCGGCGTGGTGCCGCAGGGCGGCAACACCGGTCTGGTCGGCGGCGCGGTGGCGGACCAGCGGTCGGTGATCGTCGCCATGGGGCGGCTGAACCGCATCCGCGCGGTCAACGCCGAGGACTTCACCATGACCGTCGAGGCGGGCTGCGTGTTGCAGGACATTCGCGACGCCGCCGAGGCGGCGGGCTGCCTGTTCCCGCTCAGCCTGGGGGCGCAGGGAAGCTGCCAGATCGGCGGCAACCTCGCCACCAACGTCGGCGGCATCAACACCCTGCGTTACGGCACCGCGCGCGACAACGTTCTGGGGGTGGAGGCGGTGCTGCCCGACGGCCGGATCTGGAACGGCCTGCGCGCCCTGACCAAGGACAACACCGGGTATTCGCTGCGCAACCTGTTCGTCGGCTCCGAGGGCACCCTCGGCATCATCACCGCCGCGGTCTTGAAGATCTATCCCAAGCCGGTGGCGGTGGAGACCGCCTTCTGCGGTCTGCCCGACCTTGACGCGGCGTTGCCGCTGCTGGACCGGGCGCGGCGCTTTTCCGGCGATTCGGTGTCCGCCTTCGAACTGATCTGCCGCAACGGGGTGGAGATGTCGACCACCCATCTGGTCGGGGTTTCCGATCCGCTGGAGGGACCGCACCCCTGGTACGCGCTGGTCGAGTTCTCCACCACCAGCACCGACGGTTCGCTGCGCGCCAATTTCGAGGCGTTCCTGGAATCCGCCTTCGAGGATGGCATCATCGCCGACGCGGTGATCGCCGAAAGCCTGGAACAGGCGCGCATGCTCTGGCGCATCCGCGAGGAACTGCCCGAGGCGCAGAAGCACGAGGGCGGCTCGATCAAGCACGACATCTCGGTGCCGGTGCGCCTGGTGCCGGAATTCATCCGCCGGGCCTCCGCCGCGGTGGTCGAAACCATTCCCGGCTCCCGCCCGGTGCCCTTCGGCCACATGGGCGACGGCAACATCCACTTCAACGTGTCGCAGCCGGTGGGGGCGGACAAGGACGCCTATCTCGCCCGCTGGCACGAGATGGGCAAGGTCGTCTACGACATCGTCGACGAACTGGGCGGCTCCTTCTCGGCCGAGCACGGCGTCGGGCGCCTCAAGGTCGAGGATTTGGCCCGCTATCGTTCCGAGGTGGAGCTCGACCTTCTGAAGCGGATCAAGACGGCGATCGATCCCAAGGGGGTGATGAACCCCGGCGTTTATTTCGGCTGATCCCCTTCGCCATCGACCGAAGCGTAAAGAAAAACGGCGCGCGGGTTTCCGCGCGCCGTTGGCGTTTCGCCGTGGCGGGTCAGGACAGCGTGGCGGCGGTGCCGTTGATGCCGACGGGGGCGGGGGGCGGGTTGACCGCCGCCTTCACCCCCTCGCGCAGGGCCAGCGCCACCGCCTGGGTGCGGTTGCTGGCGCCGATCTTGCGGAAGACGTTGCGCAGGTGCGACTTGATGGTGATTTCGGTCAGACCCAGGACCTTGGCGATTTCCTTATTCGAGGCGCCGCCGACCAGTTGCGTCAGGATTTCGTATTCGCGGCGGGTCAGGACCGACAGGGGCGAACGTTCGCGCGGCATCGTCGCGGCGGTCTCGCCGCCCATCGGTGGCATCGCCTCGGCGGCGGCCAGAACTTCCGGCGGATAGTACGGCACGCCGCACAGAATCAGGCGCAGGGCGTGCATCATCGCCATGCCGTTCATCGATTTCGGCAGATAGCCGGAAATTCCCAGGCGCATCGCCTCCATCACGTCCGAACGGGTGACCCAGCCGGTGACGATGACGATACGGGAATCGGGAAAGGCGCGCCGAAGGCGCAGCATGCCGTCGGCGCCGTCCATGCCGGGCATCTTCAGATCCAGCAAGACGAGGTCGGGCCGTTCCGCCGCCATGATTTCATGGGTCGAAGGATAGTCGCAGGATTCGAGTATGGTGACGTCCTCGCCGACTTTTGACACGAAAGGTTTCAGGCCGTCCCGAAGCAGCGCATGATCGTCGGCGATCAAGACTTTCATCATGCAGACTCCTTAGCTGCGGGTGCGCGGATCGCGCGTGGAGGGCGGAAGACATTTCTCTAATTAGAATGATGCTTTGCCCGGTTTCGGGCAAGCGTCTCCTTCGAAAGAATGATGCGGGGAAGTATTTCCAGGCGAATCAAGCCAGTTCGCGCAATGTCTTTGCCAGTTCCCGCAGGGAAAGCGGCTTGCGCAGCACCACGTCGGCGCCGTTTTCCAGTTCGGAAAGGGCGATTCGGTCGCGCAGGGGCTGCCCGGTGACGACGATGGTGGCGATGTGGGGGTATTCGGCGGCGGTTTCGGCGACCAGTTGCAGGCCGTCGCCGTCGGGCATCTTGAGGTCGGTGATCAGAATGTCGACGTGTTCCGCGGCCAGGCGCGCGCGGGCCTCGCGGCAGCCGCCGGCGGTCAAGGCGACATAGCCCGCGCGTTTCAGGAAGGCGGCGATTTCGCGCACCGCCCCGTCCTCGTCGTCGACCACCAGGACGGCGAGGGGGGCTGTCGCCGGTTGCGGCGGTGGCGGCGCCAGGGCGGCGCGGGCCGGGGGCGGTTCCTCGGCCAGGGGCTCGTGGCTGAGGGGCAGCAGCACGCGGAAGCGGCAGCCGCCCTCGGCCCGGTTTTCCGCCTCGATGCGGCCGCCGATGGCGGTGACCAGGCCGAGGCTGATCGACAGGCCGAGGCCGGTGCCCGCGCCCTCGGTCTTGCGGGTGAAGAAGGGGTCGAACAGGCGCGGCATGTCCTCGTCCCGGATGCCGGTACCGGTGTCCGTGATTTCCAGCCGGACCGTTGGCGGGGCGCCGCGCGGCGTGTCCACCGTGGCGGTGGCGACGATGACGTCGTCGCCCCCCGGCGAGGTGGCCCGCCGTTCGACGATGGCGTCCACCGCGTTGCGCAGGATGTTGATCAGCACCTGCTCGATCTGGCGGGCGTGCCCCATCACCGGCAGCGGCGCGTCGGGCAGGACGATGTCGAGCCGGATGTCGAGCGAGGCGCACTGCGGTTCGAGCAGGCCGACCGAGGCCTCCAGCGCCCGCCGGAGGTCGAGGCAACGTCGCGGCCCGACGTCGCGGCGGCTGAACGCCTGGACGTAGTCGATGGTTTCGCGCAGGCGGTCGGACTGGGCGCTGATGGTTTCGAACTTGGCGTGGATCGCCGCCGCGTCGCCGTCGTCGAGGGACAAAAGCGCGCTTTCCGCGGCCAGGCGGATGATGTTGAGGGGCTGGCTGATTTCGTGCGCGAGAGACGCCGACATCTCGCCCAGAAGGGCGAGCTTCGAGGCGTGCCGCAGGGCTTCCTCCATGCGGCGCTGTTCGGTGACGTCCTCGACCACCAGCAGGAACCCTTCGCCCGCGTCGCCCATGCGGGACAGCAGCAGCCGGGCGTGGCCGAGTTCGCCCCGCCCGCGTTCGAGACGGCTTTCCCCGTGGGCGGCGCGCAAGTCCGGGTCGCGCTGCAATTCGTCCATCATCGCCGCCAGCGGGGGATTGGCGTCGGGCAGGCGGTCGTCGGCGGTGCCGAGAATCGGCTCGTCGGCCTCGATACCGGAAATCGTGCGGAAGGCGGGGTTGGCGGAAAGGATGCGGCCGCCGCCGTCGAGGGTGAGGATGCCGAACGGCGTGTTGGCGATGATGCCGCGGAAGCGCGCCTCGCTTTCGCGCAGGCGTTCGCTGGCGCGTCGCAGTTCGGTGACGTCGGTGATCACCGCGAAGTGCCCCTCGGCGTTACCGACCGCGTCGCGCAGCCGTGCCGCCGAAACCAGGACGAAGCGGCGGGTGCCGTCGGCGCAGGCCAGGGGGATTTCGATCGAACGCGGCATCGCCGAGGAAAACAGCCGGGTCAGGCGCAGGCGGGCCTCGGGCGCGGTCAGCTCGGCGATCGGTCGGCCGAGCAACGCCATGTCGCCGCGCCCGTACCAGGAAAGGAAGCGCGGATTGGCGAAGACGATGCGCAGGTCGGCGTCGAGCAGGACCAAACCCTCGGTGATCGTTTCGACCAGCAGGCGATAGCGGTATTCGCTGTCCCGGAGCGCGGCCACGCGTTGGCGCTCGGCGGTGACGTCGCGGCAGACGATCAGGCTGCGGCCCTCGGCGAGCGCGGTTTCCGACACCTCGAAGGAAATGCCGTCGGGCAGCGGCAACAGGTGGGGGCCGTCGCCGTCGCGGCGGTGGGTCAGCCAGGTTTCCGCGGCGTTGGCGGCGCGGCCGATGGCGGCGGCGGCTTCCAGGTTCTCGGTGAAGGTGAGGGAGCGCATCAGCGGCGCGCCCATCAGATCCCACGCCCGCAGGAAGGCGGGATTGCAGGCGAGGATGTCGTCTTCCGCGTCCAGGACGAGAAGCCCGTCGGAGAGACCCTCGAAGGCCTCGGCGGCGGGCGGCGGCGGAATCTCCTGGTCGGGGCTGCGCATCGGGGCACCGGCTTCTGCACGGGGAAGCCGTCAACATATCACGCGTCACCCGCGCCGATGCGGGGAAAATGCCAAAAGGGGTGCGTCCGCGTCCGCGCGGTCGTATGCTGCCCCGGTCTTTTCGGTGGAGTTCGACGATGACGGATCGTATCACCCCCTTTCCCGGCCGACCGGCGGACAAGGCCTCTTCCCGCGCCCGGCGGGCGGACGACGCCCCGGGCCGCGTGGTGCGTTTCGTCCCCGCCGAGCCGCCCGCCCCGTCGGTGCATCAGACCGACGTGGTGGTGGCGGGAAGCAACCCCCTGCTCAACGCGCTGGCCGCGCTGGCCGAGGCGCAGGCGGGGCGGCGGGTGATCCTGGCCGCGGCGACGGGATGGGACGACTGGGCCTATGAACTCGGGGAGCAGGCGACCTTTCACCGCTTCGTCGACGCGGCGGCGGAGACCGTCTATGCGTTGTCGCCCTCGCGGCGGCTGGATTTCCGGAACACGCCGTTCCCCGTCGCCGACCGCGATCTCTTGTTCGCGCGCCTGCGGGCGCGGCGGCGGCGGCTTCTCGACGCCGACATCATCCGTCTGGATCCCGCCGTCCGCCTGGTCTGGGATGAAGAAACTGAGGAAGGCCTGACGCTTTCCCTGGCGGTGGCGCCGGAAGACGCCCGCGCCGCCGAGGGCGAACTGGCGGCGATGCAGGGCGCCGGCGAGGCGGTTTGGGGCAGCGACATTCCGCGCGCGGTCTTCGCCGCCGCCGTCGGGCAGGGGCAGTGCATCCAGGCCCAGGCGGTGGTGCTGACCTCGGCCGCGGCGGTGAATGGGCTGTCCGCCGCGTCGCCCCGGGTCAAGCTCCTGGGGTCGGCGCAGGGGCCCTATGCCGACGACGCGGCGCGGGACAGCCGCGCCTTCGACGATATCCTGGCGGCGATCCGCCCGGTGCCGCATCCCGGCGTGTGAGGGCGGGTTGGCCCGCCGGGGTTATTTCTCCGTCATTGCCGCGAAGACCTCCGGGTAACGCCCGCCGGACACGCGTTCCGCCGCGAAATCCCGGTTCAACCGGTCCAGCTGATCCGTGGACAGGGTCAATCCGGCCGCCGCGACGTTCTGTTCCAGGTGGGGGATGCGCCGCGCCCCGGGGATCGGGACGATGTCGTCGCCTTGCGCCAGAACCCAGGCCAGCGCCACTTGCGCCGTCGTCGCGGAGGTTTCTCCGGCGATGGCCTCGATCGTCGCGACCAGGCGCCGGTTGGCGTCGATATGTTCCGCCTGGAAGCGCGGCAGGGTGCGGCGGAAGTCGTCCGCAGCGAGGCCGTCCAGGGACGGCACCTGGCCGGTCAGGAACCCTCGGCCGAGCGGGCTGAAGGGGACGAGGCCGACGCCGAGCTCCCGGCAGGCGGCCAGGACGCCGTTGCCTTCCACGTCCCGCGTCCACAGCGAATACTCGCTTTGCAGGGCGGCGATCGGATGCACCGCGTGGGCGCGCCGCAAGGTTGCGGCGGAAACCTCGGAAAGGCCGAGGAAGCGGACCTTGCCCGCGGCGACCATATCCGCCATGGCGCCGATGGTGTCCTCGATCGGCACCGCCGGGTCGGCGCGGTGCAGGTAATAGAGGTCGATGACGTCGGTCCCCAGGCGCCGCAGGGATGCCTCCGCCACCGCGCGGGCGTTTTCCGGGCGTCCGTCGAGGCCGGTGATGGCGCCGAAATCCATCTGGTCGCCCCGGAAGGTGAAGCCGAACTTGGTGGCGATCGTCACCCGGTCGCGGCAGGTCTTCAGCGCCTTGCCGACCAGGACTTCGTTGCGGTAGGGGCCATAGACCTCGGCGGTGTCGAAAAGGGTGACCCCAAGGTCGACGGCGCGGTGCAGCGTCTTGATCGAGTCCGCCTCGTCGTAGGGGCCATAGGCCTGGCTCATCCCCATGCATCCCAGCCCGACGGCGGAGACCGAAAGGCGGGATCCCAGTTTGCGGTGTTTCATGCTTGCGTCCTTTTCTGCGATGCGATCGTGCCGACACCATAGGACGGTTTGAGAGAACGGATAATCCGTGCAAATGCGATTGGGTTGTTCTAAATCATAGAACTATGAACAGAGCGCATCTTTCTCAGCTCGTGGTCTTCGCGGCGGTGGTCCGTTGCGGCGGTTTCCGGGGCGCCGCGGCGGAACTGGGCATCGCCCCTTCCGCGGTCAGCCACGCGGTTTCCAGCCTGGAGGAATGGCTGGGCGTGCGCCTGTTGGCGCGCACCACGCGCAACACCCGTCCGACCGACGAGGGAACGCGCCTGTTGGCGCGCGTCTCCGGTCCGCTCAAGGACATCGAGATGGGGTTCGCCGAACTGATCGACCGGGCGGGTGCCCCGGCCGGCCCGTTGCGCGTGACCATGCCGTTGCTGGCCGCCGAGGAGCTGATCGTGCCGAGGCTGGCCGAGTTCTTCGCGCGCTATCCGAACATCGAGCTGGACGTCCGGGCCAACGATCTTTTCGAGGACATCGTCGAAAGCGGCTGCGACGCCGGGATCCGGCTGGGCGAGCATCTGGAAAGGGACATGATCGCGGTTCGCGCCAGCGGCCCGCGTCGTGGCGTCATCGTCGGCGCACCCGCCTATTTCGCCCAGCATCCCAAGCCCGGGCATCCGCGCGACCTGATGCGGCATCGCTGCATCCGCAGGGGGTTTCCCGGCGGTCAGGTCTATCGCTGGGAGCTGGAAAAGGACGGTCAGCGGCTGGTGGTGGACGTGGCGGGCCCGCTTGTCCTGCCGCGCCAGGAATTGGTGCGGCAGGCGGCGCGGGACGGCCTGGGGTTGGCCTTCGTCTTCGCCCGGGGGGTGGAGGACGACCTGCGGAGCGGGCGCCTGGTCTCCGTCCTCGACGACTGGTGCCAGCCTTTCGAGGGGTTCTATATCTACTATCCCTCGCGCCGTCAGATGCGTCCCGCCCTGCGGGCCTTCATCGACTTCTTCGGCGATCCGTCCGGCGCCGAGGTCAGGGCTTGAGCCCCAGGCGGGCATAGAGCAGGCGTTCCACCTCGGGACTGATGTCGGGCGGGGTGTCGGAGACCCCCTTGCCGAGGACGCGGACGATGGCTTCCAGCGCCTCGATCCGGCCATGGAGCTTGTGCTCGGAGGAAACCGCCAGCCAGGGGGCGGTCTTGGTGTGGGTTTTTTCGAACATCTCGGCGATCGCCTCTTCATAGGCGGGCCGCTGGTCGCGGTTGCGGATGTCCTCCAGCGTCAGCTTCCAGCGTTTGTAGGGCTTGCGCAGGCGCTCGGCGAAGCGGTTGAGCTGTTCCTCGGGGCTGATGTGCAGAAACAGTTTGATGATCCGCACCCCGTCGTCGGTGAGGGTGCGCTCGAATTCGTTGATTTCGTCGTAGGCGCGGCCCCATTCCTCGGGCTTGGCGAAGCCCTCCACCCGTTCGACCAGGACGCGGCCGTACCACGAGCGGTCGAAGATGGCGATGTCGCCCTTCAGGGGAAGCCGCTTCCAGAAACGGTACATGTAGTGCCGTCCCTGGTCGTCGGGGTTCGGCGCGGCGATCGACCAGACATAGGAATGGCGCGGGTCCAACCGTTCGTTGAGGCGGCGGATCACCCCGCCCTTGCCCGCCGCGTCCCAGCCCTCGAAGACGACGATGGCGCGCCGTCCCTCGTGCACGTAGCGCTGTTGCAGGGCCAGAAGCTTGATCTGCAAGGCGGTCAGGCGGCGGGTGTAGGCGTCGTAGGAATCGATGCTCGCCGACAGGTCGACATCGGCAAGGCTGGGGAACTTGGCGGATTTGCGGATCTTCTTGCCGCCGGATTTCTTTTCGGACATGGAGGGCCTCGGCCGGTTGCGCCGCGTTCGTGCGGATTGTCGGCAAGTATGCGGCAAGTCGGCGGGAAGTCAAAATGCCCGCGTGAATTTTGCCGAAAAGGACGCACGATCTTCTGGATTTGCCGGGGCAAGTGTGACAAACACAGCTGAAAGCTGAGACGGCGTCGGCCCATCCCGGGTTTGGCTGCGCCCCAGACTTTCGTGTAGGATCGGATCGAGGGCGCCCTTCCCTTTTGGCGGAACAGGAGCGGCGGCGCCTATCCGGTTTCGGGTATCTTGTCTTTTCAAACGCCGGGCCCGCGTCGGGTGACGCCGGGCGGCGAACAAACGGGAGGATGGACTATGGCGGTACGGGTTGCCATCAATGGCTTCGGCAGGATCGGGCGGCTGGTTTTCCGCGCCCTCGTCGAATCGGGGCGCAGCGATATCGAGGTCGTGGCGATCAACGATCTCGGCTCCGCCGAGGCCAACGCCCATCTGGTGAAGTTCGACTCCGTGCATGGCCGCCTGCCGGAAGACGTTTCGGTGACCGGCGACGTGATGACGGTGGGCAGCCGCAAGATCAAGGTGGTGGCCGAACGCGACCCGGCGAAGCTGCCGTGGAAGGCCCTGGACATCGACATCTGCATGGAATGCACCGGCATCTTCACCGACCGCGACAAGGCCAAGGTGCACCTGGACGCGGGCGCGAAGCGCGTGCTGGTTTCCGCGCCGTCCAACGGCGCCGACCTTACCGTCGTCTACGGCGTCAACCACGACAAGCTGACCCGCGACCACCTGGTGGTCTCCAACGCCTCGTGCACCACCAACTGCCTGGCGCCGGTGGCCTCCGTGCTGCACAAGGCGTTCGGCATCGAACACGGCTTCATGACCACCGTGCACGCCTATACCGGCGACCAGCGTCTTGCCGATACCCTGCACAAGGACCTGCACCGCGCCCGCGCCGCCGCGATGTCGATGATTCCCACCACCACCGGCGCGGCCAAGGCGGTCGGCCTGGTGCTGCCGGAGCTCAAGGGCAAGCTCGACGGTTCGTCGATCCGCGTGCCGACCCCCAACGTCTCGATGGTCGATTTCAAGTGCGTGGTGAAGAAGGCCGCCAGCATCGAGGCGATCAACGCCGCGATGGAAGCCGCCGCCGCCGCCGGTCCGCTCAAGGGCATTCTTGGCGTCAACGCGCTGCCGTTGGTTTCGGTGGACTTCAACCACTGCGCCAACAGCTCGACCCTCGATCTTGCCGAGACCAAGGTGATCGAGGGCACCTTCGTGCGCGTGCTGTCCTGGTACGACAACGAGTGGGGCTTCTCCAACCGCATGCTGGACACCGCCTGCGCGATGGCCAAGCTGATCTGACGGAACGCGGGGCCGCGCCGGATGGCGCGGCCCCCATTCGTTTCAAGACGACGGGGAAGGACGAGGGGACAAGAGCGATGGCTTTCAAGACGCTCGACGACATCGACGTGCGCGGCAAGCGGGTGTTCGTGCGCGCCGATCTGAACGTGCCGGTGAAGAACGGCGTGGTGACCGATTTGACCCGCATCGAGCGCACCGCGCGCACCATTTCCGAACTTCTGGACGGCGGCGCCGCGGTGGTGGTCGCTTCCCACTTCGGGCGGCCGAAGGGGCGCGACCCGGAAATGTCCCTGCGCCCGGTGGCGGAGCCCTTGTCGGCGGCCCTGGGCGGGCGCGCGGTGGCCTTCGCCGAGGATTGCGTCGGTCCCGCCGTCGAGGCGACGGCCAAGGGCCTGCGTCCGGGCGACGTGCTGCTGCTGGAGAACCTGCGCTATCACCCGGAGGAAGAGGCCAACGACCCGGCCTTCGCCGACGCGCTTTGCCGACTCGCCGACGTCTACGTCAACGACGCGTTTTCCACCGCGCACCGGGCGCACGCCTCGACCGAGGCGATGGCCCACCGTCTGCCCTGCGCCGCCGGGCGTCTGATGCAGGCGGAACTGGACGCCCTGGCCGCGGTGCTGGAACGGCCGTCCCGCCCGGTGGTGGCGATCGTCGGCGGTTCCAAGGTGTCGACCAAGCTCGACCTTCTCGGCAACCTGGTGGAAAAGGTCGACATCCTGGTGATCGGCGGCGCGATGGCCAACACCTTCCTGGCCGCGCAGGGGTACGCGGTGGGGAAATCGTTGTGCGAACACGACATGCTCGACACCGCCCGCAAGGTTCTGAAGATCGCCGAGGAAAAGGACTGCGAGGTGGTGCTGCCGGTGGACGTGGTGGTCGCCCCCGCCTTCGCCGAGGGCGCGCCCGCCACCACCGTCGCCCTTGACGCGGTGCCCGCCGACCAGATGATCCTGGACATCGGGCCGGTTTCGGTGCGGACCGTGGTCAACCGTCTGGCGGAAAGCCGCACCCTGCTGTGGAATGGCCCGTTCGGCGCCTTCGAGGTCAAGCCCTTCGACGCGGGAACTTCCGGCGTGGCGCGCGGCGCCGCCGACTTGACCGAGAAGGGAGTCCTGGTCTCGGTGGCGGGCGGCGGCGACACCGTGGCGGCCCTGGTCAACGCCGGGGTGGTGGACGCGTTGACCTATGTCTCGACGGCGGGCGGCGCGTTCCTGGAATGGCTGGAAGGGAAATCGTTGCCGGGGGTCGCCGCCCTCGGCTGAGGAAGTCGTCCCCCCGCCGCGCAGGGCCTTGCGCGGCGGGGCGGCACAACGCATGGGGATGTCCTTGGGTCAGGAGACTCCGTCCGATCCGGTCGCCGAAATGGCGCAACGTCTGGAGGGCACGAACGTCAGTTCGCAAACCTTCCTGGCGACGGATTATTTGAACCATTTCAATGAAGTGGTGATGCTTCTCGGCATGTTGAGCGATATGCCGGAAATGTTCGAGGACGTTTCCGCGTGGGCTCCCAAGTCCTATGTCGACCACTTCCGCGACAGCAGCGTCGCCGACCGCGACCTGGCCATCGCCGCCTATGAAATCGCGCCCGCGCGCTATCGCCGTCCTTTCGACGACACCATCGCCCAGGCGGACGAGGTGGTGCGTCGTTCGGTGGCGGCCATCGCCCATGCGTTGGAGGACGGCGACACCGCGCGCGCCGCGATGTTGGGGGAGAACGCGTCGCGAATCCTGCAAAAGTTGATCGACGTCGCCTCGGGGATTATCCATGGTTCGGAAAAGGGGATGTCGCAGGCCGAAGTCGACGCTTTCATTGGCGAACCATGACGTCGGGGTCAAATAAATCGGCCGGAAAGGGCGATCCGTGTCATTCCCGGTTGTCGCGGGTTAAGGCTTTGGATACACTGCGGCGGATGGGGTCTCGGGGGGTTGCCGAGGGGGTTTTGGTCGGCACGGGACTTTCATCGTTATTTCAGGGAAAGATATCGGAGCGGGCGCTAAGCTCGGGGATCATACAAAAAGGTAGTTCGGGACGATGGCCTTCTCGCAAATCCGTGCTTTGTTGATGGGCTCCGCCTTACTGCTTGGCGGTTGCTCGTTTACCTCCGACTCCTTGTTCCCCTCTTTGGGGGGTGGGGACTCCTCGTCCTCGGGCATGACCGATCCCTCCAAGGGGCCGGCCCTGGGTACCACCAATTTCGAACCCGGTCCGGTGACTCCCGGCGCGCCGACCGGCACCTTCGTCGGGCGCAAGGTGCAGGCCTTCCGCGGCGATCTGGCCGCGTTGAAGACGATCATCAGTCAACGTAACGCCACCTTGCAGGGCCTGCGTACCCAGACGGTGCGGTCGGCCGCCAGCTATCACGAGCTGGTCGGCGCGATCAACGCCCGCCTGCAGGTCGGTTCCACTCCGGGCAACCCGATTCTCGTCGCCAACCTGCGCAAGGCGCAGGAGCTGATGAACGGCATGAACGCCGACGTTTCGAAGCTGAGCCAGCTGTCGACCGAGGTTTCCTCGGACTCCGCGATGGCCGCCTACCTGCTCGACTCGGTGCGCTCCTCCTACACGCTGTCCGGCGCGATCGAGGAAGATCACCGCCAGCTCCGCGTGCTCGAGGACGACACCAACCAGACGGTGGTGCTGATCGACCGCCTGCTCAAGGAACTCAACGCCGACATTTCGCGTCAGCAGCAGTACGTCACCAACGAGCGCGCCAACCTGAACGTCCTCTCCGCCTCGGTGCAGAGCGGTCAGATGTACGGCAACGGCGCCGCCAGCCTCGCTTCGGTTCGCTCCTCCTCCTCTTCCGACGCCGCGCCGATGCGCCTCTCCTCCGCCGACCTGGGCGACCGTCGCCCGCTGGTGGTAATCCGCTTCGACCGCGCCAACGTCTCCTACGAGCAGGCGCTCTATCAGGCGGTGCAGCAGTCCCTGGAACGCCGTCCCGACGCGCGTTTCGACCTGGTCGCGGTGTCGCCCGCCAAGGTGTCGCCGGGTCAGACCGCTCTCGGCTCCAACTCGGCTCGCCGCAACGCGGAAACCGTGATGCGTTCCCTCGTCGGCATGGGCCTGCCCGCCGATCGCGTCGAGATGTCGGCGATGACCAACCCCCAGGCGCGCGGCAACGAGGTTCACCTCTACCTGCATTGATCGCCGGGGCGGCTCTTCCGTCCGTGTTGAAAACGGTGCCTTCGGGCACCGTTTTCGTTATGGTGACGGTTCCATTGCAACAACCGACAAGGGACGAAACGTGGCGGACAAGGACTATACCGGCAGCCGGTACATGGGCATTTCCTGGGACATGCTGCATCGCGACGCCCGTGCGCTTGCCGCGAAGCTGGTCGATCGCGGTCCGTTTTCGGGGATCGTCGCGATCACCCGCGGCGGCCTGGTGCCGGCGGCGGTGGTGGCTCGCGAGCTCAATCTGCGGATGGTCGACACCATCTGCATCGCCAGCTACGACGACCGCGTCCAGGGCGGCGGCGCCCTGGTGCTGAAGGCGCCGCCCGGCGACGGCGAGGGGCTTTTGGTGGTCGACGATCTGGTGGATTCGGGGCGCACCGGCAAGGTGGTGCGCGACCTGCTGCCCAAGGCCCATTTCGTCACCGTGTACGCCAAGCCGCAGGGACAGGCGATGGTGGACGATTTCGTCGTCGCGGTGGATCAGGGGGTCTGGTTGCTCTTCCCCTGGGACGCGGACATGCAGCCCACGCCGCCCTTGGTGAAGTGAACGAAAAACCGGGCCGGCTTTGGGGAAAAACCGGCCCGGGCGAAGGGAAACGGCGAACCCGAGAGCTAGATCTGGACGGACAAACCCTCGCATTCGTCAGGACCGGCGAACCGGTCCCGCCGCGAAGGTGCATGGCTTCGGCGTTTGGCGCATTGCGTTCCATCAATTTTTGGCGCCGTAATCACGATTTATTTCAACGATGAAAAAATCCGTGAACGGCTCCGGAAAAAAGTTCTTGCATCGGATTCGGGGCGTTGGTACATAGGCGCCTCACCGCGTTGCGGGGGTGTAGCTCAGCTGGTTAGAGTGCCGGCCTGTCACGCCGGAGGTCGCGGGTTCGAGCCCCGTCACTCCCGCCATTTTCCCCCTTCGGGGGGCGCGGAAAACAAAGAAAAAGCGGATCGTCCATCGGACGGTCCGCTTTTCGTTTGGGCCGCGCGGCGCGGGGTTATTCGGGTTTGCGCACCGCCACGATCTTCTGGTACAGGCCGCCGAAGCTGGTGGTCTTGGTCCAGGTGAACTTGGCGCGGCGGTCCGGGGTGGCGTAGCTCTCGATCTCGTTCTTCCACAGGGTGAAGGTGAAGGGTTCGAGGCTCCAGGCGACGAACGCCATGATCGGCCACAGCGGCTGCCACCAGACCATCTTGTGATAGTCGATGAACACCGCCTTGCCGCCCGCGTCCACGGTGTCGAGCAGGCGGCTGACGATCGCCGTCTTGTAGTCCTCGGGCACCTCGTGCAGCAGCAGGAAGCTGATCGACACGTCGTAGGGGCCGGGAATCGGGTCGGCGGCGTTGGCGCGGCGCACGATCAGGTTGGAAAGCTTGTGCTGCTGGCGCTTCTTGCGCACCCCGAACAACTGGATGTTGGAAATGTCCGAGATGGTCACCGGCCCCGGCGCGGCCTTCTTCGCCAGGTCGATGCAGAAGTGGCCATAGACGCTGGCGGGCATGTAGACCCGGTCGCCGGACTTGATTTCGTTGAGCACGCTGCGCATCAACGGCAGATCCTGGAACCACAGGATCAGGGCGACCACCCACTGGTGGTCGAAGACCCGGCGGACGTGGCGTCCGACATAGGCCCAGGTATAGACCTCGCGCAGGTAACGCGGCACCGGCAGGCGCCAGTGTTCGTGGGTGGCGTGGGATTCGCATTCGGCTTCGCACGAGGAGTCGAGGCCGAGCGGGGTAATGGCATCGGACAACAGCGGACGGGCGTCCATGACGGCGGAACCTCCAATCGAGGGGGGAACATGGCATCGGTCAATGCATCGCGGCTTCCCCTGCCGCGATGCCCCCCGGTGCGGATGGGTGATTTGCCGTGTGAACCGGCACCCCGTAATCCGGGCGCAACGGCGCCACCGGGGTGCGTGTAAAGCTGCACTTTAGTAACGGGTCAGGCGCGCTGAGGCAAGATTTCTCTTGCGCGGCGTTCGAAGGCGGCGACCATCGCCTCGACGTCGTCGCCGCCGAAACGGGACATCAGCGCCTGCAGGGTGCGCGAACGCATTTCGCACAGAAATTCCAGGCTGACGAAACTTCCGGTCTCCTGACGGCGGAAGCGCCAGAGGATGTTGAGGCGGCGGAACGGCGGCTGGTCCGAGGTGATGTCGATGCCCTCGAACGGCATCAGCGAGGTCAGGGTGCGGAAGCGTTGCCGCAGAAAGCGCATGCGCACCGTCTGGTCGGTGCCATAGGCGTTGTCGCTGCGCGCGACGATGCGCGCGGAAATCCATCCCGGCACGAACTCGGGATAGCTTTCAACGTCGGCGACGAGGCCGAAGACGTCCTCGATGGCGAACGGCAACGGCCTGTGAACGGCGTAACGGAACATCGGCGCCCCCGCGATGTGGCTTCCCCCATATCCTTCATCCTAGGTCGGACGGGCGGGGAGCGGCAATCGAAGAATCCCCGAACGGGCAGGGGCGCCATCGGCTTCAGTTCGCCGTCACCGCGATGCGGACCGGCACGTTGCCCGCCAGAGCCTTGGAATACGGGCAAACCTGGTGCGCCTCGGCGACCAGGGCGCGGGCCTCGGCCTCGGGCAGGCCGGTGACCGCGATGCTCAGCGCGACGTCGAGGGCGAAGCCGGGGGCGGAATCGTCGGGGCCGACGCCGACGTCGGCGGTGACCACCGTGGACAGCCCCTTGATCTTCTTCAGTCCGGCGAGGAAATGTATGGCGCCGTCGAAGCAGGCGGCATAGCCCGCGGCGAACAGTTGCTCGGGGTTGGTCGCGGCCTTGCCGGGGCCGCCCATTTCCTTCGGCACGGAAAGGACGACGTCGAGAAGTCCGTCGGCGGTGCGGGCGTGGCCGTTGCGTCCGCCGGAGACGGAGGCCTGGGTGCGGTAGAGAATCGGCATGCGGGTTCCTCCTGTTGCGAAGCGTTCTTCTGATATGGGGAGGGCGCGGCGCATTTCTCCTTGCCGCGCGGCGCGAAAATGCCGACATTCCGCCAGACGGGAAAACCGGTGCCGTGGCGCCGCCAGAACTCCAGGACGTTTGATGGACCAGCCGATCGATGCCGTGACCAAGCGGCGGACCTTCGCGATCATTTCGCACCCCGACGCGGGCAAGACCACCCTGACCGAAAAGTTGCTGCTGTTCGGCGGCGCGATTCAGGCGGCGGGCGCGGTGAAGGCGCGCGGCGACGCCCGGCGCGCGCGTTCCGACTGGATGAAGGTGGAGCAGGAGCGCGGCATCTCGGTCGCCTCGTCGGTGATGACCTTCGACTTCGCCGACTGCGTCTTCAATCTCTTGGACACGCCCGGTCACGAGGACTTCTCCGAGGATACCTATCGCACCTTGACCGCGGTGGACTCGGCGGTGATGGTGATCGACGCGGCCAAGGGCATTGAGGAACGCACCCGCAAGCTGTTCGAGGTCTGCCGCCTGCGCGACGTGCCGATCGTCACCTTCATCAACAAGATGGACCGCGAGGCGCGCGACCCCTTCGACCTGATCGACGAGATCGAGCAGACCCTGGCCCTCGACGTGGCTCCGGCCTCCTGGCCGATCGGCATGGGGCGCGATTTCCTGGGCTGCTACGACCTGCTGCACGACCGTCTGGCGCTGCTGCACCGCAAGGGGCGGGGCGAACTGCCCGACGAGGGCGAGATCTGCGAGGGCCTGTCCGACGCCAAGCTGGACGCGTTGCTGCCCGGCCACGCGGTGGCCGCCCTGCGCGAACAGGTGGAGATGGCGCGCGGCCTGTGCCCGGAATTCGACCTTGAGTCCTATCGCGCCGGGCACCTGACGCCGGTGTTCTTCGGCAGCGCGATCAACAATTTCGGCGTGCGCGAGCTGTTGCAGGGGGTGGCCGAATACGCCCCCAGCCCGCGCCCCCAGCCCGCCGAGCCCGCGCCGGTCGATCCCCTGGACGACAAGGTTTCCGGCTTCGTCTTCAAGATCCAGGCGAACATGGATCCCAAGCACCGCGACCGCATCGCCTTCATGCGCCTCGCCTCCGGCCATTTCCAGCGCGGCATGAAGGTGCGTCACGTGCGCACCGGCAAGACCCTTTCCCTGCACAATCCGGTGATGTTCCTGGCGCAGGACCGCGAACTGGCCGAGGAAGCCTGGGCGGGCGACATCATCGGTATCCCCAACCACGGCAACCTGCGCATCGGCGACGCCCTGACCGAGGGCGGCGACGTGCGCTTCACCGGCATTCCCAGCTTCGCGCCGGAACTGTTGCAGAAGGTGCGCGCCATCGACCCCCTGAAGGCGAAGCACCTGGGCCGCGCCTTGCAGCAACTGGCCGAGGAAGGGGCGGCGGCGGTGTTCAAGCCGCGCATCGGCGCGGACTGGATCGTCGGCGTGGTCGGGCCGTTGCAGTTCGAGGTGATGGCCGACCGCATCCGCACCGAATACGACGTGCCGGTGGTGTTCGAGCCGACGCAGCTTTACACCGCGCGCTGGGTGGCGGCCGACGACCCCCTGGCGATGAAGCGGTTCATCGACGCCACGTCGGCGGCGATGGCCGACGACCACGACGGCTGTCCGGTGTTCCTGGCGCGCAACGCCTGGCACCTCAACAAGGCGGAAGAAGAGTTCCCCGCCGTCCGCTTCCTCAAGACCAAGGAATCGGCGGCATGAGCGGCGCCCGGCGGGCGGCGTTCCTCGACCGCGACGGCACCATCAACGTCGAGCGGAACTATCTGTCCGACCCGGCGGAGATGGCGTTGCTGCCCGGCGCGGCGGCGGGCCTGCGCCGCCTGCGCGAGATGGGCTACGCCCTGGTGGTGCTGACCAACCAGTCGGGACTGGCGCGCGGCTATTTCACGGCGGAGCGGCTGGCGGAAATCCATGCCCGCCTGCGCGAACTGCTGGCCGCCGAGGGGGTGGAGCTGGACGGCGTCTACGTCTGTCCGCACGGCCCCGACGACGATTGCGGTTGCCGTAAGCCGCTGCCCGGCCTGGCTCTGGCCGCCGCCGACGAACTCGACCTCGACCTCGCGGCCAGCGTGATGATCGGCGACAAGGCCGCCGACGTCGGCCTGGGCCGCGCCATCGGCGCCCGCGCCACGATCCTGGTGCGTACCGGCCACGGCGCGGCGGAGGAGGCGAAGGCCGCGCCTCTTGCCGACTGCGTCGCCGACGATCTGGACGCCGCGGCGGCATGGATCGCGGCGCGCGACGCGAATCCCGGTTGACACCGCGCGCCGCGCCCGCTTTGCTCCGGGGTACGTTTTTGCGTTTCGGGGTCTTGCGATGACGGAATCCGCCCTTCCCGCGATCCAGCCGGTGATTCTCTCCGGCGGCAGCGGTACCCGCCTGTGGCCGCTCTCCCGCGCCGCGTTTCCCAAGCAGTTCCTCACCCTCGGCGGCGCCCGCACGATGATCCAGGACACCGTGGCGCGGGTGGCGGGCGACGGCTTCGCCCCGCCGCTTCTCGTCGGCGGGCACGAACATCGCTTCCTGTTGGCCGAACAGATGCGCGAGATCGGCGTCGCGCCGCGCGCCATCCTGCTGGAGCCGGTGGCCCGCAACACCGCCGCCGCGGTGGCCGCCGCCGCCTTCCTTGCCGCCGAGACCGACCCGGCGCAGCCGCTTCTGGTGCTGCCCTCGGACCACGCGATCGACGACCTGCCCGCCTTCCTCGCCGCGATCGAGGGTCTGCTGCCCGCGGTGCGGCGGGGCGCGCTGGCGCTGTTCGGCATCGCCCCCGACCATCCCGCCACCGGCTATGGCTATATCCACGCCGGCGCGGCGCGGGAGGGCGCCTTCGCCGTCGACCGCTTCGTCGAAAAACCCGACCAGGACACCGCCGCACGCTATCTGGCGGAGGGCGGCTATTCCTGGAACAGCGGCATGTTCCTGTTCCGCGCCGACGCCATCCTGGCGGCGATGCGGAGCTTCGCCCCCGCCGTCGCCGAGGCCGCCGAGGCGGCGGTGGCGGCGCGCCGCCGCGACCTCGATTTCGAATTGCTCGACGAGGCGGCCTTCGCCGCCGCGCCGTCGGTTTCCATCGACGTCGCGGTGATGGAAAAGACCGACCGCGCCCTGGTCCTGCCGGTGTCCATCGGCTGGAACGACATCGGCGCGTTTTCCGCCCTGTGGGACCGCGCGGAGAAGGACGCGGCGGACAACGCCCTGTCCGGCGACGTGCTGACCGAGGACGCGCGGGGCTGCTATATCCGCGCCGGGGAGCGCCTAGTCGCCGCGGTGGGGGTGCGGGACCTGGTGATCGCCGAAACCGGCGACGCGGTGCTGGTGGCGGCGAAGGACCGGGTGCAGGAGGTCGGCGCCCTGGTCAAGCGGATGGCCGCCGCGGGCCGTGCCGAGGCCGACCAGCCGCCCACCGTGCACCGCCCCTGGGGCAGCTTCAAGACGGTGGACGTGGGCGACCGCTTCCACGTCAAGGAGATCGCCGTTTCGCCCGGACGCCGCCTGTCGGTGCAGCGCCACAACCATCGCGCCGAGCATTGGGTGGTGGTGGAAGGCAGCGCCCGCGTCCTGCGCGGCGAGGACTGGATGATGGTCTACGAGAACCAGTCGGTGTTCATTCCCATCGGCATGGTTCACTGCCTGGAAAACCCGGGCAAGATTCCTCTGCGCCTGATCGAGGTGCAATCCGGCGCCTATCTGGGCGAGGACGACATCGAGCGCCTGGACGACGCCTATGGCCGCGCCGGCAGCAACACCTGAAGGAGACGTCATGTCCTGCATCGTCGCCGGTTCGCCCGGCCTTGCCGATTACCTGACCGCCTGCGCCGACGCCATGCGCACCGCCGCGACGCCCGAGCTGGAGCGCGAATTCAACCGCGCGGTGGCGGCGATCGTCGAATCGTTGAAGGCGGGCAAACCCTTCCTGATCTGCGGCAACGGCGGCTCGATGGCCGACGCCCAGCACATCGCGGGCGAACTGGTCGCCCGCTTCCTGCTGAACCGCAAGGCGCTGCCGGTGATCGCGTTGGGCGCCAACGCCGCCACCCTGACCGCCTGGGGCAACGACGTCGCCTTCGCCACCGTCTTCTCCCGCGAGGTGGAAGCCTTCGGTACGCCGGGCGGCGTGTTGCTGGCGATTTCCACCAGCGGCAATTCCGGCAACGTCATGGAAGCTATCGCCAAGGCCCGCGATATCGGCATGACGGTGATCGGCCTGACCGGCGGCAAGGGCGGCAAGATGGCGCAGTCCTGCGACATCCTGATCTCGCCCGAGGTGGCGGGAACCCCCACCATCCAGGAACTCCATACGCCGATCTTCCACCTGCTCTGCCGCGAGGTGGAAGCCCGCTGCGCGGAAGCGTAGGACGCGAGGCAAAAACCCACGAGGGGTCTCGGACCCCTCGCGCACCCCATTCGCCAAGGTTTTTGCGCGCAGCGCGATAACGCCTTCACGCGGCGTGAAGGCCGATAGCCGCTGACGCGGCGGAAAACAGGTTATGGGATCGAAGGGGCCAAGCCCCTTCGCGGGCGTGGGCGGAGCCCACGGGTTTTCACTTCCCCTTCGCCAGCAACCTGTCGAAATCGGCGTCGAGGCGGGCCAGCGCCGCGTCGACGTGGTCGCGGCGGGCCTTGATCCAGGCGTTCTGTTCGGCGAGCTTGCGGTTCGCGTCCTTGAGCATGCGGTCGAGTTCGGCGGGTTGCGGTCCGCCCACCGTGGCGCGGTTGGCGACGATTGCCCGGGGGTCCAGGGTGGCGCGGAATTCCGCCTCGCTCATCGGCAGGTCGCCGGTTGTGTCGTAGTCCTTCACCGCCTCGCGATAGATGCGCCGCGCCTCGGCATAGGGGAAGTCGAGCGGTTTGATGTCGTGCCGCTTGGCGAAGGTCACCACCTCGGAGGCGAAGTGGTGGCCGACGCGGAAGGGCAGCTTGTATGTCCGCATCAGCACGTCGGCGAGTTCCTGCGAGGCGGTCCAGTCGTTGTTGAGTTCCTCCAGCGCGCGGGCGGGGTCGATTTCCAGCGCGTTGAGGATGGCGTCCCACCCCTTGAGAACGGCGACCGCAGCCTCGACCATCTCGGCGTTGTCCTTGACCGACTTGGGGTCGGCCATGCCGGGGGTGATGTTGTGCATGCGCAGGCTGGGCCCGATGCCCAGGGTCATCGCGGTCGAGGCGTTGCGCCGGGTCCGGTTGAGCAGGCCGGGGTTGCGTTTCTGCGGCATCGCCGAGGAGACGTAGGTGGTGCCTTCGCCTTCCCGCAGCAGGATCCAGGGGCGCGGCTGCGCGTACTGGGTCATCGTGTCCTCGATGAAGTTCCCGGCGCGCAGGGCGATGCTGACGACGATCTGGCCGACCTCCACCGGTTCGTCCATCGACGAGATCTGCGAGGCGTCGTAGGCGTTGTCGACGATCGCGGCAAAGCCCAGGTAGTCGGCCATGCGGGCGCGGTCGAGGGGCCAACTGGTGCCGTTGAGCACGGTGGTACCCATGGCGCAGCGGTCGATGCGGGCATAGGCCTCGCGCAGGCGCTGCGCGTCGCGTTCCATTCCCGCGAAGTGGCCGAGAAGCTGGTGGGCATAGCTGTTGGGCTGGGCGGCGACGCCGTTGGTGTAGTTGGGCAGGATGGTGCCGGTGTTGCGTTCGGCCAGACGCAGCAGCGAGGCCATGGCGGCGGTGTGCCGGGCGGCCAGGGTCAGCAGGTTGTCGCGCAGGATCGCCGCGCCGTAGGTGGCATGCATGTCCTGGCTGGAGCGCCCGGCGTGCAGAAGCGTCACCTCGGGTCCGGCGGCCTCGATCAGCAGAGGTTCGAACTTGATCACGATCTTCGGGCGCGGACCGCCGGGGCGGTTGCCTTCGGCGATCACCTGGGCGATGCCGCGGGCAAGGCGGGGGGCGACGGCGGCGTCCAGCAGCCCCTGGTCGGCGTTGATCACCGCCGTCGCCTTGTTGATTTCGCCCAGCCAGAAGAATTCGTCGCGCGGCAGGGGTTTCGATTCGGCGGAGGCGGCGGAGGTCATGGTCGCGGCGATGGCAAGAGTGATCCAGAAACGGCTTCTCGGCATGGTCCCCCCTGGGAGGCCGCCGTTACAGCCGGCCTTCCTTCAGCATGGTTTCGAAGTAGGCGATGGTGCGGCGCAGTCCCTCGCGCAGGGGGATGGTGGGTTTCCAGCCGAGGGCCGCTTCCGCCTGCGAGATGTCGGGGCGGCGGCATTTCGGATCGTCGGCGGGCAGGGGCCGGAATTCGATGGGTGAGGCGGAGCCGATTTCGTCGATCACCACCTCGGCCATTTCGCGGATCGTGTATTCCTCGGGATTGCCCAGGTTCATCGGCCCGGTCACTTCGTCCGGGGTCTCCATGAAGCGCAGGAAGGCCTCGATCAGGTCGTCGACATAGCAGAACGAGCGGGTCTGGCTGCCGTCGCCGTAAAGGGTGATCGGCTGGTTCTTCAACGCCTGCACGATGAAGTTGGAGACGACGCGCCCGTCGTTGGGGTGCATGCGCGGGCCATAGGTGTTGAAGATGCGCGCCACCTTGATCGGCAGGTTGTGCTGGCGGCGATAGTCGAAGAACAGGGTTTCGGCGCAGCGCTTGCCTTCGTCGTAGCAGGCGCGCAGGCCGATCGGGTTGACGTTGCCCCAGTATGCCTCGACCTGCGGGTGGATCAGGGGGTCGCCGTAGATTTCGCTGGTCGACGCCTGGAAGATGCGGGCGCCGACTCGCTTGGCCAGGCCCAGCATGTTGATCGCCCCGTGCACGCTGGTCTTGGTGGTCTGCACCGGGTCGTTCTGGTAGTGGATGGGCGAGGCGGGACAGGCCAGGTTGAAGATGCGGTCCACCTCGACGAACAGGGGGAAGGTGACGTCGTGGCGCATCGCCTCGAAGTCGGGGTGGGACAGCAGATGGCGGATGTTGCGTCGCGATCCGGTGTAATAGTTGTCGACGCACAGAACCTCGTGCCCCTGGTCGAGCAGCCGCTCGCAGAGGTGGGAGCCGAGAAAACCGGCCCCGCCGGTCACCAGAACGCGCATCATTCCTCCAGATCTTTCCACCCGCCCGTCGCGGACAGCGAAACCATAGCATCCTCATGGGGTTGGCGGAAGCGCCGCGTTATTTCCGTTCGTCAACGACATGGCGCAGCAATTCGGCGAAGGCGGCGAAGCGGGCGACCTCTTCGAAGCCCTGGCGGTCGAGGATAAGGTAGACGTCCGCCCCGACGTCGAAGACGTACAGGTCGTCCTCGGAACGGCCGATCACCAGGCGGTCCCGCATCTCGTCGAAGTCGGCGTGGTAGCTTTCGTTGATCTCGGTCAGCGCGGGCACCACGGTGCGGTCGCGGTCCAAGAGTACGTGTTCCGCGCCGAAAATCTCGATGCCGTTCCAAACGAAGCCGTTCGCCTGCTGCAGGAAGGCGGCGAAGTCGCCCGGCAGGTTGGGGACGTCCATGTCCTCCAGCAGTTCGTCGATGAACTCCAGCTCGTCCGGGGTGGCCTGCGGCGCGATGAACGGGCTTCGTTCCTGCAGGCAGAGCAGCGTGCGCATCGGCATCTTGCACCTCCCCCATGTGAAAGCGGCCTCTTCAGTATACATCGGCCGCCGCCGCCGGTCAGGCGGGGAAACGCGGGCGGCTCCGGTCCGCCGGGCGCGGCTTTTGAGAGTCCTCGGATTTTTTCTTCGAAATGAAATATATGTCACGGATTTGTAGAATACGGCGAAAATTAGACATTGATAATGCATCTTTGTATATCATCAGTATTTCCATGTTCTCTTGAATCGTTTCGATTCGGGTTATCATGTCCTGGATATGCGGATATCGGGCGCACGCGATAAGTGTTTTGATTTTTTGTTATATGAAGTCATTATGTCGCGCATCCAGACATGGAACAACAATGGGCCGGAAAACGGCAGGGGAGGAGAATCGGCGTATGCGGATCGGATTGATGGGGTTCGGCAAGACCGGACGCGCGGTGGGCACGGTGCTGCTGGGGTCGGAAAAGACCAAGCTGCAATGGGTGATGCGCAAATCGACGGCCCTCGAACACCGGTCGGTGTCCGAATTTCTGGGCGTTCCCACCGACGAGCCGGGGCTGATCTATTCCACCGGCGAGATGACGGCGGCGGAACTGCTCGACGCGCATCCGGTGGACACCATCGTCGATTTTTCGTCGGAGGACGGCATCGCCTATTACGGCGAGGAAGCGGCGCGGCGCGGGGTGCGCATCGTCACCGCGATTTCGAAATACTCGGACGAGACGCTGGCCCGCCTGCGCACCTTGGCGGAAAGCACCGTGGTGCTGCATTCGCCGAACATCACGCTGGGCGTCAACTTCCTGATCATCGCCGCGAAGATTCTGAAGAACATCAAGCCGGACGTCGACATCGAGATCGTCGAGGAGCACTTCAAGGGCAAGCCCGAGGTCTCGGGTACGGCGAAGGTGATCGCGGGCGCCCTGGACGTCGGCGACGAGGCGATCAAGACGGTGCGCGCCGGGGGAATCATCGGCGTGCACGAAATTCTGTTCGGCTTTCCCTTCCAGACGGTGCGTCTGAAGCACGAGTCGATCTCGCGCGAGGCGTTCGGCAACGGCATCCTCTTCGCCCTCGACAACCTTCCCGTGGACCGGCCGGGCCTTTACTCCATGGACGATCTGATGCTGCCCTATTTCAAGCTGAATGCCACCGAGCGGGATTTCGAGGAAGAGCACAGGAAGCCCTGGTGGAAGCTGTGGTAGGCGGTTTTTCCATCGCGGGGGGGTGATTTTTGCCGCGCTTCGCCCCATGATGAAGACGTGGCAACGGCAAGGGACGATCCCGCGATGTTCAAACGGCTGCTCGGTCTTGGCGTCGGCGCGCTGTCCGCGCTGACCGCGGCGTGCGACAACGCACCGCTGACGCAAAGCGTCTATTACAATGAACAGAGCGCGCGGCATTACCTGCAATATGCCTCCGCCGGCGGGCCGCTTCTGGTGCGGGTTTTCGGTAATCCCTTCGTCACCGGCAAGGACTTCCTCGACCGCATCGTCGCGGCCGAACTGGAAAGCTCCATCACCTATATCCAGGGGGTGCAGCTGACCGTCGATCCCGCCGCCGCGCTTCGCCCGGAATTCCGGGTGATCGTGACCTTGGGCGCGGACAAGGCGGTGGACGCCAACGCCCTTTGCGCGGGCAAGGAACCGCTTCTCGACCCGCCGGGAACCAAGCCGGTGCGCATGGTCGCGGTATTCTGCCGCCGGGAGGAACTGTTGTCCGAGGTGCGCGGCTCGATCGGGCCCTCCGCCTCGCCCGAGGAAACCGATTTCCGCCGCTGGATGCGCGAGATCGGAAGGACGTTGCTCTCGCCGGGGTAGTCGAGCTCTGGCTGGGCCCGGATGGCGACGAATGACGCCGTACACGGGCACCCCCGGCCAGAGCGCCCTCACCCTTTTCCCATTCCGACCATGAGACCCGACGAGCCATTATGCACGATGGACCGAAGCTGAAATCCCTGGGCGAAGCCGCCCTTTCCATCGAATACGGCGAGGCCATCGATCCGGCGGCGAACGCCCGGGTGATGGCCCTCTACGCGGCGCTGGAGGCGGCGCGCAAGGAAGGCGCGCTGCCCGGCGTGGTGGAGACCGTGCCCACCTTCCGTGCCCTGGCGGTGCACTACGATCCCCTGCGCATCGGCCGCGCCGACCTGGTGGAACGTCTGACCCCCTGGCTGGACACCCGCGCCGGGGAAGCCGTGGCGGGACGGACCTGGGTTCTGCCCGCCTGCTACGCGGGCGACTTCGCTCCCGACCTCGCCGAGGTGGCGGAACGTTCCGGCATGTCCGCCGACGCGGTCGTCGCCCTGCACGCCGCAACCGATTATCGCGTCTGCATCCTCGGCTTCGTGCCCGGTTTCGCCTATCTCAGCGGCGTGCCGCAGGCCCTGCGCCTGCCGCGCCGCACCAGCCCGCGCACCGCGGTGCCCGCCGGATCGGTGGCGATCGCCGGAGAGATGAGCGGCGTCTACCCGCTGGAAAGCCCCGGCGGCTGGCATCTGATCGGCCGTTGCCCGGTGCCGATGTTCGACCCCGCCGCCGAGCCGCCGGTGTTCCTGGCCCCCGGCGACGTGGTGCGCTTTTCCCCCGTCGACGCCGATGCCTATGCCGCGCTACGGGCGCGGGTGGAAGCCGGGACCTTCGATCCGGCCGACCTGTTGGCGGAGGAGGCCCGATGATGGCGCGCATCCGCATTCACCGTTCCGGGCCGTTGACCACGGTGCAGGATCGTGGCCGTTTCGGCCTGCAGGCGTTCGGCATTCCCACCGCGGGCGCGGCCGACGCCTTTTCCTTCCGCCTGGGCAACCGCCTGCTCGGCAATCCCGACGGCGCGGCGGCCCTGGAATACTGGATCATGGGGCCGGAGGTCGAGGCCCTGGACGCGCCGGTGCGCGTCGTCCTGGCGGGCGGCGGCGGCTCCCTGGTCCGCGCCGACGGCGGCCGCGAGCCCCTGCCCGCGTGGCGCACCGCCACCCTGTCGCCGGGCGAACGCCTGATCCCCGGCTTCACCGAGGGCGGCGCGGTGGGCTATCTGTGCGTCGCGGGCGGCGTCGACGTGGCGCCGGTGATGGGCAGCCGCTCCACCTATGTGCGGGCGGCGCTTGGCGGCTTCCGGGGGCGGGCGCTGGCCAGCGGCGACGAACTGCCGGTGGCGGCGACGGCGGAAGGGCCGGAACGCGCCCTGGCGGAGGTTCCCTCGGACGGCGAGGGACCGTTCCGCGTCGTCCTCGGCCCGCAGGACGATTATTTCGACGCGGCGGGGATCGACCGCTTCTTCGCCGAAACCTATGCCGTTTCGCCGCAGTCCGACCGCATGGGCAAGCGCCTGACCGGCCCGGCGCTGACCTTCGCCCCGGGGCGCGGCGCCGATATCACCTCGGACGGCATGGCGGCGGGGGCGATTCAGGTGCCGGGCTCGGGCGAGCCGATCGTCATGCTGCCCGACCGCGCCACCGTCGGCGGCTATGCCAAGCTGGGCGTGGTGGTTGGCGCCGACATCTCGCGTTTCGCCCGCCTGAAGCCGGGGGCGCCGGTGCGCTTCGCCCGCGTCACGGTGGAAGAGGCCGAGGCCGCTCTGCATGCCTTCGAGGAACGGCTGGCGGCCCTGGCCGCCGCCGCCGTCACTCTGGAATAAAAAAGACGGAAGGAAGAATTCCATGAGCCAGCAGATCAACCTCAACGCCGACATGGGCGAAAGCTTCGGCGCCTACGCCATCGGCAACGACCCGGCGATGCTGCGGGTGGTCAATTCCGCCAACATCGCCTGCGGTTTCCACGCGGGCGACCCCCTGGTGATGCGCGACACCGTCGGCCTGGCATTCGCCAACGGCGTTTCGGTCGGCGCCCACCCCGGCTTCCCCGACCTGCAGGGCTTCGGCCGCCGCAAGATGCAGATGTCGGCGAAGGAGGTGGAGGCCATCGTCATCGTGCAGATCGGCGCCTTGCAGGCGGTCGCGGCGGCGGCGGGCGGGCGCGTCACCCACGTCAAGCCGCACGGCGCCCTCAACAACATCGCGGCGGTGGACGAGGTCCTCGCCGCCGCCATCGCTCGGGCGATCAAGGCGGTGGACCCCGGTTTGATCTTCCTTGCCCCCGCCTGCTCCGCCATGGCGCGGGCGGGCGAGGCGGCGGGTCTTAAGGTCGCCATCGAGATCTTCGCCGACCGCGCCTATGCCCCCGACGGCCAACTGGTGCCGCGCGGCCAGCCCGGCGCGATGATCCACGATCCCCAGGCGGCGCTGGCGCACGTGCTGCGCATGGTGCGCGAGCAGGCCCTCTTCCCGCTGGCGGGCGGCCGCATCGACACCCCGGTGGACAGCGTCTGCGTCCATGGCGACGGACCGGAGGCGGAAGCCACCGCGATCATGGTGCGCGACGGCCTGGCGGCGGAGGGCTATGCCCTGACCCCGCTGCCCGCGATGAAACGGTTCGCCTGAGCATGGCGAAGACCACCCCCGCCACCCTCGCCCTGAAGAAGGCGGGGGTGGATTTCGAACTCCTTACCTACGACTACGATCCCGGCGACGAACGGGTCGGCATGCAGGCCGCCGCGGCAATCGGCGAAGACCCCGCCCGCGTCTTCAAGACCCTGATGATGGAGGCCGACGGCAAACCCGTCTGCGTCGTCATCCCCTCGGACCACGAGGCCAGCCTGAAAAAGGTCGCCGCCCTGTTCGGCGCCAAGCACGCCGCGATGATGACCCCCGCCGCCGCCGAGCGCCTGACCGGCTATCACGTCGGCGGTATCAGCCCACTGGGGCAGAAACGCCGGGTGGCCACCGCCATCGACGAAAGCGCGATGGCCTTCGACACCATCACCGTCAACGGCGGCGGACGCGGCCTGCAGGTCCGGCTCGAACCCGCCGGACTGGTTAAGGCGCTGGATGCCCGGGTCGCGGATTTGCTGGGGAAATAGGGCGAAAACGTTGCGAGGGGACGCGGCCCCCTCGCGCACCCCATTCGTAAGGTTTTTGCGCGGAGCGCGATAAAGCCATCACGCGGCGTGATGGTCGATTGCCGCTACGCGGCGAAAACAAGTCACGGGATCGAAGGGGCCAAGCCCCTTCGCGGGTCCAGGGCGGAGCCCTGGCCTGGTGTTACGGCTTGCCGCCGACGCAGGCGAGCAGGGCGGGGCCGATCTGGTCCATGCGGCGTTCGATGATACGGGCGCGGTCGGCGATATAGGCGGTGGGGTCGCGCGGCGACCAGATGCGGGGGTTGGGTAGCACCGCGGCGAGCAGCGCCGCCTGGCGGCGGGTCAGTTTGGCGGCGGAGGTGCCGAAGTGGCGGCGGGCGGCGGCCTCGGCGCCGAAGATGCCGGGGCCCCATTCGGCGATGTTGAGGTAGACCTCGGCGATGCGCGGCTTCGGCCACAAGAGTTCCAGCCAGACGGTGGCATAGGCCTCCAGCGCCTTGCGCAGCAGCGAGCGGCCGGGCCAGAGGAAGACGTTCTTCGCCGTTTGCATGCTGAGGGTGGAGGCCCCCCGGGTGCGGCGGCCCGCCTCCCAGTCCTCGATCGCGTCCTGCAACGACCCCAGGTCGAACCCCCGGTGCGCGCAGAACAGGTTGTCCTCGGATGCGACGATGGCGGCGCGCAGGCGCGGCGAAACCGCCGACAGGGGAACCCAGCGGCGGTCCATGCCCTCGCCCGAGGCGGCGCGCATCAGCATCAGCGGCGTCGGCGGCAGCGGCAAAAGACGGAACGCGGTGAGGACCAGCGGCGGCGCGGCCAGGATGAAAATTCCCAGGCCGATGGCGGCGACGCGCAGGCGGGCAAGAAGCTTCGTCATGCGCCGAGCATACGGGGGCGGTGCCGTGAAAACAAAAACTTTGCGGAGGGTCTTGGACCCTCCGCGCCTCCCCTTCGTTTGGCTTGCGCGCAGCGCCATCGAACCATCGCTTCAACGTAATGGTCGATTGCCGCTGACGCGGCGAAAAACAAATGGGTGCACAGGGGCCAAGCCCCTGTGCGGGTGCGGGCGGAGCCCGCGGGTTTTTCCGGGGCGGGGCTGGTCCCGGGGCGGTTTTCGGCGTATCACGGAAACACACAATCATGGGGAGGAAGCAACGATGTCCGGCGAACCGGTACTGGTGGAAATCGCGGACGGGGTGGCGTGTGTCACCATCAACCGTCCGCAGGCGTTCAATGCCCTGGACCTGGAGTGCGCGCAGCGTCTGGCCGAGGTGGCAAACCGTTGTTCCTGCGACGCCAAGGTGCGCGCGGTGGTGTTGACCGGCGCGGGGGCGAAGGCCTTTTGCGCGGGCGGCGACGTCGCGGCGTTCGCGGCGGACCCGGCGACGGTAGACTGGTATCTGAAGGAAATTACCGGCCATCTGAATCTGGCGGTGTCGCGGTTCGCGGCGATGGATGCGCCGGTGATCGCGGCGGTGAACGGCATCGCAGCGGGCGCGGGGCTGAGCCTGGTTGCCGGGTGCGACCTGGCGATCGCGGCGGACAGCGCGCGTTTCACCAGCGCCTACACCCAGATCGGCCTGTCGCCGGACGGCGGCTCCACCTATTTCCTGTCGCGTCTGATCGGCCCCCGGCGGGCGATGGACCTGTACCTCAACAATCCGGTTCTCGACGCGGCGCAGGCCCTGGAGTGGGGCATCCTCAACCGGGTGGTGCCCGCCGCCGAACTGATGGCCGAGGTCGGCGCCCTGGCGGCGCGGCTGGCCGCCGGGCCGACCAGGGCCTATGGCGGGGTGAAGAAGCTGATGGCGATGGCCAGCAACGACACCCTGGACAGCCAGATGGCGCGGGAAAGCCGCCAGATCGCCGAGCTGTCGCGTACCGCCGACGGCATCGAGGGGGTGGCGGCCTTCGCCGCCAAGCGCAAGCCCGCCTTCACCGGGCGGTGATTCCGGCAAAAAGAAACCCCCGGGGCGAACCCGGGGGAAAAGTTTGAACAGGGAGGCTTCACGTCAAGGAGACGTCGGACCACCAAGTGGCCCGTGACGGCATTGTGTGGGTTGCCGTCCGACCCGAAGGCCGAAAGCCGGTCCGAGACCGGCCTTGCGGGGCTCTATGTATGGAAAAGGCGGCAGGGGGACCAGTCTGATTTCGGTAGCCGGGGCATGCGCTGCGCGCATATATGTCCTTTTGCATCCCGCTCAGGTTATGGCTTTGCCTCTGTACGGTGATCTTCCGCGATCTTTTTCAACAGGAAGTCGCGGAACACCGACACCCGCTTCGAATGCCGCATCTCCTGCGGATAGACGAAATAGGCGTCGAACGAGGGACCGTCGAGACCGGGCAGGACGCGGGTCAGGCCGTCCACCTCGGCCGAGAAGTAATCGGGCAGGGCGCCGATGCCCAGGCCGCTGCGCACGGTTTGCAGAATGCCGTAGACGTTGTTGACGCGCAGGACCGGCTTGCGGCCGCCGGGGGCGTCGCTTTGATAGGAAAGCAGCCAGTTCATGTTGTCGACCGGCGGGCGGGTATCCTCGCCATAGACGATCAGGCGGTGGCCGTCGAGGTCGGAAACGCTTTGCGGTTCGCCGTGCGCCGCCAGATAGGCGGGCGCGGCGTACAGCCGGTAATGCACGGTGAAGAGGCTGCGCTGGATGAGGTCGGGCTGGTGCGGCGCCTTGAAACGGACGCCGACGTCGGCGGCGCGCATGGCCAGGTCGAGTTCGGCGTCGTCGAGGACCAGGGAGACCTGGATTTCCGGGTAGAGTTCGATGAACTCGCGGATGCGCGGCGCCAGCCACATCGAGCCGAAGGCGACGGTGGTGGTGATCTTGAAGGGGCCTTCCGGGCGGACCTTGCTTTCGGTCAGGCGGGCCTCGGCCATCGCCAACTTGGCGAAGACGTCGTGCACGGTGCGATAGAGGTCCTCGCCCGGTTCGGTCAACAGAAGTCCGCGCGCATGCCGGTGGAACAGGGGGATGCGCAGGCTTTCCTCCAGCGCGCCGACCTGGCGGCTGACCGCCGACTGGCTGAGGTTGAGGGCCTCGCCGGCGCGGGTGAAGCTGCCCGCCTCCGCCACCGCGTGGAAGATCCGCAGTTTGTCCCAGTCCAGGGCGGTGTTGTGGCGCGTCGGCATGGTGCGGGCCTTCTGGAAAGGCGTTTCCCTGCCGCAGCTTAAGCGGAAACGACAAGCCGCGGCAAGGGATTCCCCCGCCGCGGCTTGTGGAAATGGACGGCGGTGGGCTCAGGCGCCGTGTTCGACCAGGAAGCGGTCGGCCTCGATCGCCGCCATGCAGCCGGTTCCGGCGGCGGTGATCGCCTGGCGGAACACCCGGTCCTGCACGTCGCCCGCGGCGAACACGCCCGGCACGTTGGTCGCCGTCGAATCCGGCTGGGTGACCAGATAGCCTTCGGCGTCGGTGGTCAGCACGCCCTTGAACAGTTCGGTGTTGGGGGTGTGGCCGATCGCCACGAAGACGCCGTCCACCGGCAGGGTGCGGGCCTCGCCGGTCTTCAGGTTCTTCAGGCGCAGGCCGGTGACCGACTTGGGGTCGTCCTTGCCCAGGACCTCGTCGACCACGGAATCCCAGATCACGCTGATCTTGGGGTTGGCGAACAGGTGGTCCTGCATCACCCGTTCGGCGCGCAACGAATCGCGGCGGTGGATCAGGGTCACCGACTTGGCGTGGTTGGTCAGGAAGATCGCTTCCTCGACCGCGGTGTTGCCGCCGCCGATGATCGCCACGTCCTTGCCGCGGAAGAAGAAGGCGTCGCAGGTGGCGCAGGCGGAGACGCCGAAGCCGCGGAATTCGGCCTCGGTCGGGATGCCGAGCCAGCGGGCCGAGGCGCCGGTGGAGACGATCAGGGTGTCGCCCAGGTATTCGTCGCCGGAATCGCCGACGCAACGGAACGGGCGCTTCGACAGGTCGGCCTCGGTGATGATGTCATAGACGATCTCGGCGCCGACGCGTTCGGCCTGCGCCTGCATCTGTTCCATCAGTTGCGGGCCCTGCACCCCCTCGGGAAAGCCGGGGAAGTTTTCGACGTCGGTGGTGGTCGTCAACTGTCCGCCCGGCTGCAAACCGGCGACCAGGATGGGGCTCAGGTTGGCGCGCGCGGCATAGATGGCGGCGGTCAGCCCCGCCGCGCCGGAGCCGATGATCAGAACCTTGGTGGAATGGGTCGCCATGTTTTTTCTTCCGTCTCTTCAGGGGGGGAACCGTCGGGATGTCGATTGCCAGGATAGGCAAGCCTGGGGCCGGACGCAACGCGAACCGCCGCCCGGTGGGGCGGCGGCGCGTCGGAGCCGTCGAAGAGGTCAGAGGGCCTCGGCGTGTTCGGCCAGGTATTCGGCGACGCCGTTGGGGGACGCCTTCATCCCCGCGTCGCCCTTCTGCCAGCCGGCGGGGCAGACCTCGCCATGGGCTTCGTGGAACTGCAGGGCGTCGACCATGCGCAGCGCCTCGTCGACGTTGCGGCCGAGCGGCAGGTCGTTGACCGTCTGGTGGCGGACCACGCCGTCCTTGTCGATCAGGAACGAGGCGCGCAACGCCACCGAGCCGTTGAGCAGGATGCCGTAGTCGCGGCAGATCTGCTTGTCGAGGTCGGCGACCATCGGGAAACGCACCTTGCCCAGGCCGCCTTCCTTGACCGGGGTGTTCTTCCAGGCGAAGTGGGTGAACTGCGAATCGACGCTGACCGCGATCACCTTGCAGTTCTTGTCGGCGAACTGCGGGAAGCGGTGGTCGTGGGCGAGAATCTCGGACGGGCAGACGAAGGTGAAATCCAGGGGGTAGAAGAAGATCCAGCCGTAGGACCCCTTCAGGTACTCGCGCAGGTTGAAGTCGTCGACGATGTCGTTGTCGCCCATCACCGCCGGGGCGGTGAAGTCGGGGGCGGCCTTGCCGACCAGGGTGCCGCAGGGGGTGCAGATGTCTTCGTTGGCCATGATCATACCTCTCCAAGGGGTCAAACAGTCCGGGGCGGGGTCCCCGGTTGAGAATTCGAAACGTTCCTCGTTCGCTGGCAAGTGTGCGTCGGGGCTCGATTTTTTCAAAACGAAAAAGCCCCGGGAATGCCCGGATTTTTTCTATGGCTTCAATCGGCGAAATCGAACGCAGATCCGTTCCGGCAAGGCGACCATCGCATTTCCGTTGTGCTGAACCGCGAAAGAGGGTAATAAAATTTCAAATCCCACTCCGGCTCGGGGCCCGGATTCAAGTAAGGGGACGTTTCGTCCATGCAAAGGATCAAACTGGACCGGGTCGATCGGCAGATTCTGGCGGATTTGCAGGCCGACGGGCGCATCACCAACGTCGATCTGGCGCGCCGCGCCGGAATTTCCGCGCCGCCCTGCCTGCGCCGGGTGCGGGCGCTGGAGGAATCGGGGATCATTCGCGGCTATCATGCGGCGGTGGATCCGGGGGCTTTGGGCTACAACGTCACCGTGTTCGCGCAGGTGGCGCTCAGTTCCCATGCCGAGGCCGACCTGCGCGGTTTCGAGGAACGCGTCTCCGCCTGGCCGGAGGTGCGGGAATGCTACATGCTGGCGGGGGAGACCGACTTCCTGCTCAAGGTGGTGGCTCGCGACTGGGAGGATTACCAGCGTTTCCTCACCACGCGGCTGACCTCGGCGCCGAACGTGGTGCACGTCACCACCTCGCTCGCCATCCGTTCGGCGAAGCAGGAGCCGGGGGTGCCGATCGCGGTCGCCCCGCCCGAGGCGGAATAAGGTCTTTGCCGGTTTTTCGACGAAACGGCGCCCCCGCGAGGGGGCGCCGTTCGGCTATTCGGTGATCTTGCTGACGAAGGTGGAGACGTCGCCGGACAGGCTGGCGGCGTTTTTCGACATGCGGTCGGCGACGGTCATCACCCGGCCGGCGGTTTCCTCGGTGCGGCGGGCGCCATCGCTGACCTCGGCGATGTTCTTCGAGACGTCCTGAGTCCCGGCGGCGGCTTCCTGCACGCTGCGGGAGATTTCGGCGGTGGCCGCGTCCTGGGCCGCGACCGCGGTGGCGACCGCGGCGATGTTGTCGTCGATCGCCTGGATCATCGCGGTGATCTCGGCGATCGCCCGTGCGGTTTGGCGCGAGACGTCCTGCATTTCCTTGACCTGGGCGGTGATGTCCTCGGTGGCGCGCGCGGTCTGGTTGGCCAGGTTCTTCACTTCGCCCGCGACCACGGCGAAGCCCTTGCCCGCTTCGCCCGCGCGGGCCGCCTCGATCGTCGCGTTCAGCGCCAGCAGGTTGGTCTGGTTGGCGATGTCCTGGATCAGGCTGACCACTTCGCCGATGCGCTGCGCCGCATCGGTAAGCCCGGAGACGGTGCGGTTGCTGGCGGCGGCTTCCTCGGCGGCCTTGCGCGCAAGGTCCGAGGCGTCGCCGACCTGGCGGTTAATTTCGGCGATCGAGGCGTTGAGTTCGACCGCGGCGGAGGCCACCGTCTGCACGCTCTGCGTCGCCTGTTCGGCGGCGGCGGCGACGGTGACGGTGCGTTCCAGGGTGGAGCGGGCGATGGTGATCATGCCGTCGGCCTCGGAGCGCAAATGACTGCTGCTGTCGGCGACTTCCTCCACCGCGGGCAGCACGTTCTTGCGGGCGAATCCCAGGGTTTCGCCGTGACGGCCGCCCATGTCGGTCAGCACCCGGTTGATCAGCTTGGTATAGGCCGCGAACTCGCCGGGCAGGCCGCGTTCCGGAATGAAGCGGAAGAAGTCCTTGGCGTTGGCGGAGCTCATCGCCGCCCCCGCTTCCTTGGCGAAGGCCTCGGCGATGTCGAGAAGCTGGTTGACGCCCCGGAGCAGGCCGCCGAATTCGTCGGAACGGCCGATGCGGACGATGCGGGCGTTGAGGTTGCCGTGCACCACCTCTGCCATCACCGCGTTGGCGCGGCGGGTCAGTTCGTCCTGCCCGGCTAGGCCGCGCCTCACGCGGAACAGCGAGAAGCCGGTCGCCGTCCCGGCCAGCGCGGCGAGCGCGGCGCAGGCCAGCGCGGCGGGTTTTCCCCAGGCCGTGCCGGAAGCGGCGGCCAGGCCGGACGCCGCCGCGCCCAGACCGCCGATCAGCAGAACGGCGGTGGAAACCAGAAGAAAAGAGACGGAGGATGCGTTGCGGGGGGTGTTGGACATGGCGATTTCTTTCGCTTCTCGTTGATCAACGGCCGAGATCGAGAATCAGGCGGTCGTAGGACGGATAGCCCAGACGGGCGACCTCGGCTTCCAGCCGGGCGGAGGAACGGACCAACGCCTCCTTGCGGTCGCCGCCATGTTCCACCTCGTTGAGGGCGCGATAGAGCGGCTCGATCGCGTCGAGCGCCCGGTCGGCCATGGTGCGGCGGCTGGAGTGGTAGCCGACGATGCCGCCTGCGGCGTCGAAGTTCGGGGTGACATGGGCGAGCACCCAGTAATGGTCGCCGTTTTTCGCGCGGTTGCAGACGAAGGCGAAAATCTCCCGCCCCGCCTGGATGCGGTCCCACAGCAGCTTGAACACCGCGCGCGGCATCTCCGGGTGGCGGATCATGCTGTGCGGCTGGCCCAACAGTTCGTTTTCGGCAAAACCGCTGATGTTGACGAAAACGTCGTTGGCATAGGTGATGCGACCCGTGGGGTCGGTCTTGGTGACGATCAGTTCGTCGTCGCCGAACAGGCGCCGCCGTCCGGTCAGGGGAGTGTCTGAAACGCGAGCCATCGGGTCCTCCGGAAATCGATCGGCGGTTCTTTTGCCGCCATTTCCGTAAAATAGGACTGCAATGGTATGATTTAAGTGGCGGCGGCGATCTCTTTGGTATGAGGGAAAACCATAAGAAAAGGCCGCCACGGTGGGTGGCGGCCGGTCGACTTTTCGGCGGTTTCGCGGTTCAGGCGAATTTGACCTCGATGATCTCGAAGGACTTGCGGCCGCCGGGGGTGGAAACGTCCACCGAATCCCCGGCTTTCTTGCCGATCAGCGCCTTGCCCAGCGGCGAGAGGATGGAAATGCGCCCGGATTTGATGTCGGCTTCGTGCGCGCCGACGATCTGATAGGCTTTTTCTTCCTCGGTATCCTCGTCGGCCAGGAGAACGGTCGCGCCGAAACGCACCTGATCGCCGGACATCTGCGAGATGTCGATGATCTGGGCGCGGCTGACCAGGTCCTCCAGCTCTTTGATGCGGCCTTCGATGAAGCTTTGGCGTTCGCGCGCGGCGTGATATTCGGCGTTTTCCGAAAGGTCGCCGTGTTCGCGCGCTTCGCCGATCGCCTTGACCACGTCCGGTCGGGCGGTGCCGCGCAGAAACTTCAGTTCTTCCTCCAGGCGGGCGAACCCGTCAGGAGTCATGGGAATCTTCTCCATGCCCTAGTCCCTCGAATCGATAAGGGGGGAAACCCGCCGGGCGTTCACGCCTTCGGCAAGGACCCGCTAAAATACGCTTGCAGCGGGCGTACATCAAGCCCCCCGATTTTCAGCGCCCGGATGCCCGCCACCGCCGCCGTCGCCCCGGTCATCGTCGTGGTGTGGGCGATGTTGTTGGTCAGCGCGGTGCGGCGGATGGAGAAGCTGTCGGCCACCGACATCGCGCTGTCGGTGGTGTTGATCACCATCTGCACGCCGCCGGACAGCATCAGGTCGACGCAGTGGGGGCGGCCTTCCATCACCTTGTTGACGATGGTCACCGGCAGGCCCGCGTCCGCCAGCACCTTGCCGGTGCCGCGGGTGGCGACGATGTTGAAGCCCAGGTCGACCAGGTCGCGCACCACCTTGGGGGCGTCGGCCTTGTCGCGGTCCTTGACCGAGACGAACACCGTGCCGGACAGCGGCAGGCCGGTGCCCGCTCCCAACTGCGCCTTGGCATAGGCGCGGCCGAAGTCGGCGTCGATGCCCATCACCTCGCCGGTGGATTTCATTTCCGGGCCCAGCAGAATGTCGACGCCGGGGAAGCGGTTGAAGGGGAAGACCGCTTCCTTCACCGCGACGTGGGCGGGGACGCCCTCGGTCAGGTGGAAGTCGGCGAGCTTTTCCCCAGCCATCACCCGCGAGGCGATCTTCGCCACCGGCAGGCCGGTCGCCTTCGCCACGAAGGGAACGGTGCGCGAGGCGCGGGGGTTGACCTCCAAGAGGTAGACGTCGTCGCCCTTGATCGCGAACTGAATGTTCATCAGACCGACGACGTTCAGTTCCTTCGCCAGCAGGCGGGTCTGCCGCTTCAACTCGGCGACGATTTCCGGCGACAGGGAATAGGGCGGCAGCGAGCAGGCGGAATCGCCCGAATGGATGCCCGCTTCCTCGATGTGCTGCATGATGCCGGCGACGAACACCTCGGTGCCGTCGGCAATGGCGTCGACGTCCACCTCGATGGCGTTCTGCAGGTAGCTGTCGATGAGGACCGGGCTGTCGCCGGTGACCTTGATCGCGCTGCCGATGCATTCCTTCAGGGTCGCCTCGTTATGGACGATGCGCATGGCGCGGCCGCCCAGCACGTTGGAGGGACGGACCACCACCGGATAGCCGATCTCCGCCGCCACCTTGCGCGCTTCCTCGATCGAGGTGGCGGTGCCGTTGACCGGCTGCTTCAGGCCGGTGCGCATCAAAAGGTCGTGGAACCGCTTGCGGTCCTCGGCGGCGTCGATGGCGTCGGGCGAGGTGCCGAGAATCGGGATCCCGGCGTCGGCCAGCGCCTGGCACAGCTTCAGCGGCGTCTGGCCGCCCAACTGCACGATCACGCCCTTGAGGTAGCCCTTGCTCTGCTCCCGCTTCGCCACCGCGATCACGTCTTCCTCGGTCAGCGGCTCGAAGTAGAGGCGATCCGAGGTGTCGAAGTCGGTGGACACCGTTTCCGGGTTGCAGTTGAGCATGATGGTTTCGTAGCCGACCTCGGCCAGGGCGAAGGCGGCGTGGACGCAGCAATAGTCGAACTCGATGCCCTGACCGATGCGGTTCGGTCCGCCGCCCAGGATCAGGACCTTGGAGCGTTCCGAGGGATCGGACTCGCACTCCGCGGCGACGGTGCCGTCGCCCTCGTAGCAGGAGTACATGTAGGGGGTCTTCGACGGGAACTCGGCGGCGCAGGTGTCGATGCGCTTGAACACCGGGTGCACGTTGAGGACGTCGCGGCGGAAGACCACTTCCTTCTTGGTGCGGCGGGTGAGCTCCATCAGCCGCGCGTCCGAGAAGCCCATCGCCTTGATCCGCTGCATGCCCTGCGCGTCGGTGGGCAGGCCCTTCTTGCGCAGGACCTCCTCCGCCTCGACGATCGCCTTGATCTGTTCCAGGAACCAGGGGTCGTAGGCGCAGGCCTGGTTGATCTCGGCCACCGAAAGACCGTGGCGGAAGGCCTGGGCGATGACCAGCAGGCGGTCGGGCTTGGGCTGCGCCAGGGCGCGCATTACCGCGTCGCGGGTGGTCTCGGCGGAATCGGGGTCGGCCCCGGGAATTTCCACTTCGTTGAGGCCGGTCAGCCCGGTCTCCATGCTGCGCAGGCCCTTTTGCAGGCTTTCGGCGAAGGTGCGGCCGATCGCCATCGCCTCGCCCACCGATTTCATCGAGGTGGAAAGCATGGGGTCGGCGTCGGGGAACTTCTCGAAGGTGAAGCGCGGAATCTTGGTGACCACGTAGTCGATGGTCGGCTCGAACGACGCCGGGGTGCAGCCGGTGATGTCGTTGGTCAGTTCGTCCAGGGTGTAGCCGACGGCCAGCTTCGCCGCCACCTTGGCGATGGGGAAGCCGGTCGCCTTCGACGCCAGGGCCGAGGAACGGGAGACGCGGGGGTTCATCTCGATGACCACCATGCGCCCGTCCTTGGGATTGATCGCGAACTGGACGTTGGACCCGCCGGTGTCCACCCCGATCTCGCGCAGGCAGGCGATCGAGGCGTTGCGCAGGATCTGGTATTCCTTGTCGGTCAGGGTCAGCGCCGGGGCGACGGTGACCGAATCGCCGGTATGCACGCCCATCGGGTCGATGTTTTCGATCGAGCAGATGATGATGCAGTTGTCGGCGTGGTCGCGCACCACCTCCATCTCGTATTCCTTCCAGCCGAGGACGCTTTCCTCGACCAGAACCTCGTGCACCGGCGACGCGGCCAGGCCGGAACGGATGATGGTTTCGAATTCCTCGGCGTTGTAGGCGATGCCGCCGCCCTGGCCGCCCAGGGTGAAGGAGGGGCGGATGATCAGGGGCAGGCCGATCGCGGTCAGCGCGGCACGCGCGTCGTCCTGGCTGCGGCACAGGCGCGACTTCGGCGAGGCGAGGCCGATCTTGTCCATCGCCTCGCGGAACAGCAGACGATCCTCGGCCTTGGCGATGACGTCGCGCTTCGCCGCGATCATCTCCACTCCCAGGCGTTCCAGCACGCCGGAATCGGCCAGGGCCATCGCGGTGTTGAGCGCGGTCTGGCCGCCCATGGTCGGCAGCAGGGCGTCCGGGCGTTCCTTTTCCAGGATGCGGGTCAGGACCTCGGGGGTGATCGGCTCGATATAGGTGACGTCCGCCGTCTCCGGGTCGGTCATGATCGTCGCCGGGTTCGAATTGACCAGGATCACCTTGTAGCCTTCGCTGCGCAGCGCCTTGCACGCTTGGGCGCCGGAGTAGTCGAACTCGCAAGCCTGGCCGATCACGATCGGCCCGGCGCCGATCACGAGGATGCTGTGGATGTCGGTACGTTTTGGCATGGTCGGTTTCGCGTTCTCTGCAAGCGGGCGTGGCCGGAAGATGGGCGTCGCGGGGCGTTAAGCCCGGTGCGCCGCGATCATCTCGATGAAGCGGGTGAACAGATAATGGCTGTCGGTCGGCCCGGGCGACGCCTCGGGGTGGTACTGCACCGCGAAGGCCGGACGGTCGGCGCAGGCGATGCCTTCCACCGAACCGTCGAACAGCGACCGGTGGGTCACCGAAACCCCGGCGGGCAGGGTCGCCTCGTCGACGACGAAGCCGTGGTTCTGGCTGGTGATCTCCACCTTGCCGGAAACCAGGTCCTTGACCGGATGGTTGGCGCCGCGGTGGCCGGTGGCCATCTTGTGCGTCTTCATGCCGAGCGCCAGGCTCAGCAACTGGTGTCCCAGGCAGATGCCGAAGATCGGCACGTTCTTCGCCAGCAGGTCGCGGATCACCGGCACCGCGTAGACGCCGGTGGCCGCCGGGTCGCCCGGTCCGTTGGACAGGAACACCCCGTCGGGGGCGTGACGCAGCACGTCCTCGGCGCTGGCGGTGGCGGGCACCACCGTCACCTTGCAGCCCGCGGCGGCCAGGCAACGCAGGATGTTGCGCTTGGCGCCGTAGTCGATGGCGACGACGTGCAGCTTGGGGTCGGTCTGGCGGCCGTAGCCCTGGCCCAGGGTCCACAGGCCTTCGTCCCAGGAATAGGTCTGGCGGCAGGAGACGTCCTTCGCCAGGTCCATGCCGTTCAGGCCCGGCCATGCCTGCGCCTGCGCCAGCAGGGCGGGCAGGTCGAACTCGCCGTTCTCGGCGTGGGCGATGACGCCGGTGGGCGCCCCCAGGTCGCGGATGCGGCGGGTCAGCTTGCGGGTGTCGATGCCGGCGATGCCGGTCAGCCGGTGCGACGCCAGCCAGTCGGACAGGTCGGCGGAGGCGCGCCAGTTGGAGGGCGCGGTGATGTCGGTGCGCAGGATCAGGCCGCGCGCATAGGGGGTCGGGGACTCGATGTCCTCGGCGTTGGCGCCGACGTTGCCGATGTGCGGGAAGGTGAATGTGATGATCTGGCCGCAGTACGAGGGGTCGGTAAGGACCTCCTGGTAGCCGGTCATCGCGGTGTTGAACACCACTTCGCCGACCGCGGCGCCTTCCGCTCCGAGTCCCTTGCCCCAGAGCAGGGTCCCGTCGCTCAAGACCACCACGCCGGTCGCGCCGACGGGGCGCGGAAATGCGCCGAAATCCGGGGCGAACGAAACCGCATCGGTGGGCTTTTTCCTGCTCATCGACTCATCCATCCTTCCAGTGACCACGAGGGAATATGTCAAACCGCCGTTACCTAAGCCAAGCCGAGGGCCACGTCAAGGATTCCCGCGAAATTATGAAAGTATAGCGTTTTCAACACCATAGGGGAAGACGTAAGGGTTTGAAAAGCGGGCCGAAATGCTCTAGGGTGAGGGCCATTCCGGTATTCGTTTCGACCGCATGAACCCACGAGGCAAACATCGTGTCTCTACGAATCGCATTGAACGAAGCCCTGAAGCAGGCGATGAAGGGCCGCGACGAATTGGCGACCTCGGTCCTGCGCCTGATTCTCGCGGCGCTGAAGGATCGCGACATCGCCCTGCGCGGCAACGGGCGCGAGGACGGCCTTTCCGACGACGAGATCGTCGGCATGTTGCAGTCGATGATCAAGCAGCGCCGCGAAAGCATCAAGATGTACGAACAGGGCGGCCGTTCCGAGCTGGCGGCGAAGGAAACCGCCGAAATCGCCATCATCGAGACCTTCCTGCCCAGCCAGATGAACGAGGCGGAAACCCGCGCCGCGGTCGAGGCGGCGATCGACGAGGTGGGGGCGATGGCGCTCAAGGACCTGGGCAAGGTGATGACCCTGTTGCGCGAACGTCACCCCGGGACCATGGACTTCGCCAAGGCTTCGGCCGCCGCCAAGGCGATTCTTTCGGCGTAGGGTTTGCGGCCGCGCCGCGCGCGGCCTGGGGGGCGGTGGTCGGGGATGTCGCTGCCACGGGAATTTCTGGACGAACTGCGGACGCGGGTGTCGATCGTCGACGTCGTCGGGCGCAAGGTGCGTCTGATCCGCAAGGGGCACGAATATTCCGGCCTCTGCCCCTTCCATAACGAAAAGACCCCCTCCTTCACGGTCAGCGCCGAAAAGGGCTTTTACCACTGCTTCGGTTGCGGCGCGCACGGCGACGCGATGTCCTTCGTGATGCGGGCGGAAGGCCTGTCGTTCATGGAGGCGGTGGAACGCTTGGCGGCGCAGGCGGGGATGCAGGTGCCGCAGGCGACGCCGGAGGAAGCGGCGCAGTCCCGCCGCTCCGCGACGGTGCTGGAGGCGCTGGAAGCCGCCTGTAAGTTCTACGAACAGCGCCTGCGCCTGCCCGAGGGGCGGGCCGCCCTGGCCTATGCCCAGGGGCGCGCGCTGTCCGACGACACCATTTCCCGCTTCCGCCTGGGCTATGCCCCCGCGGGCAACGCCTTGAAGGCGGCCCTGATCCGCGACGGCTGGGAGGAGGCGACCCTGGCCGAGGCGGGACTGATCGGCGTGCCCGACGACGGGCGGGCTTCCTACGACATCCTGCGCGACCGCCTGACCTTCGCCATCGCCGACGCGCGCGGCCGGGTGATCGCCTTCGGCGGGCGCATCCTCGGCGACGGCCAGCCGAAGTACCTGAATTCGCCGGACAGCCCGGTGTTCCACAAGGGACGGGTGCTCTATGGCCTGGCGCAGGCGCGCGCCGCGGCGCACGAAAGCGGCCGCATCGTGGTGGTGGAAGGCTACATGGACACCATCGCGATGAGCCAGGCGGGCCTGGCCGAAACGGTGGCGCCGCTGGGCACCGCGCTGACCGAGGGGCACCTGGCGGCGCTGTGGAAGCTGTCGGACGAGCCGATTCTCTGCTTCGACGGCGACGCCGCCGGGCAGCGCGCCGCCCGCCGCGCCGCCGAACGCGCCCTGCCCGAACTCAAGCCGGGAAAGTCGCTGCGCTTCGCCCTGGTCGCCGGCGGCAAGGACCCGGACGAGGTGCTGCGCAACAGCGGCCGCGCCGCGATGGAGGCGATTTTGACGGCGGCGCGTCCGTTGGCCGACCTTTTGTGGGAATCGGCGGCGGAAGGGCGCGACCTGACGACGCCGGAACGCCGCGCCGCCCTGGAACGCGACCTGCGCGAACTGGCCGGGCGAATCGGCGACGAATCGGTGCGCGGCTTCTATCAAAGCGAACTGCGCGACCGCATGTACGCCCTGTTCCGCGCCGCCCGCCCAGCGGCTGCGCCGCGCGGCGGTTTCGTACGCGGCGGCTTCGCGCGCGGGCGCGGCGCGGCGGAGACGCGGCCGACCACGCCGCCGCCCGCCTCGCCGGATGCCGGGGCGGCCAACCAGCGTCAGCTGGCCTCCGGGGTGTGGGCGCATCCCGCCTATGCGTTGCGCCGCCTGGAGCAACTGGGGCGCATCCATCTGACCGACGCGCGGGCGCGGGCGGTGTTCGACGCGGTGATCTCGGTCCTCTCCGAGGTCAGCGAGGCGGCCGACGACGAGGCCCTGGCCGCGTTGCTGGCGGCGCGGGTTCCCGCCGAGGCGGCGGCGCAGGCGCGCGAGTGGGCGGACCGTCTGCGCTGGACCGGGCTTTCGGGACTCGACGCGGCGCGGCGCATCGCCGATCTGGCGGCGACCCTGCGCGACGGTGCCCTGGCCGAGGAAATCGCCGCGGTTCAGGCGGCGATGGAGCGCGAATTCTCCGACGATCTGTGGCAGCGCCTGCGCGCCTTGCGGCAGGAACGGGAGCGTCTGCGCACCCTGGATGGAGAGGCGCGATAGCGCCGCCCTTGACAACGCCCGCGTCGCTTCGTAAATGAGCCGATCCACCGGGCCGCCCTTGGGCGTCGCGGCGTGTCGTGTTCGGCGGCTTGACTTTGGCCGTCGCAGGAACCAATTCGATCTGCGGTTCGGAGCGATCCGGACGGAAGAGCGTGCAGGCTCGCCGGGGGGGCGCGCCGCGTGCATCACTCGGGCGGGGGGCCGCCGGGTCTGAGGGAGCGGGATTTTCATGGTGACGAAAGCGGCAGCATCCACGGTCGGCGCGGATACTCAGGACGAGGCGGCCGACGGCCCGCTGTTGGATACCTGGGGGGTCGCCGCGAAGAAGCTGGTCGCCAAGGGGCGCGAGCGCGGCTACGTCACCTATGACGAGTTCAACGCGGCGCTGCCGCAGGACGAGGTTTCCTCGGAACAGATCGAGGATACCATGGCGATGCTCTCCGAAATGGGGGTCAACGTCGTCGATCCCGAGGAGGCGGAGGAACCCGCCGAGGCCGAGAGTGGCGAGGTCGCCGAGGCGCCGGAAACCGCCGCCGGAAACGTCGACGAGGACGAAATCGGCCGCACCGACGATCCGGTGCGGATGTATCTGCGCGAAATGGGCTCGGTCGAGCTGCTTTCCCGCGAGGGCGAAATCGCCATCGCCAAGCGCATCGAGGCCGGCCTGGAAATGATGATCGGCGGCCTGTGCGAAAGCCCGCTGACCATCAAGCACCTGCTGGTCTGGCACGATAGCTTGCAGAACGGCAAGATGCTGCTGCGCGACATCATCGACCTCGACGCCTCCTATGGCACCGAGACGATCGGCGAGGAACTGGTCGAGGACCTGGGCGAGGACGCGGACAAGCCCGCCGACGACGCCGGGCCGTCCGACGAACCCGCCCCGGTGTCGGCCGCCCCGCTGGCGGCGCCCGCCGCCCAGCCCGCGCCGTCCGACGACGACGACGAGGGGGAGGAGGCGCTCGACGCCGACGCCGCGAACGGCGAAGAGGACGAAGAGGACGAGGAGTCCTCGGGCGAGGAACGCGAGGACGAGGCCACGGTCTCCCTGGCCGCGATGGAAGAGGCGCTGATGCCTCTGATCCTGGCCACCCTGGAACAGATCGGCCTGACCTATACCAAGATGCGCCGGGTGCAGGAACAGCGCCTGGCCGCGTTGCAGTCCGGCAAGCCGGTGTCGCCGACCACCGAACGCCGCTACGAGAAGATGAAGTCCGAACTGGTCGGCCTGATGGCGACGGTGCACCTTAACACCGGCCGCATCGAGGAACTGGTGGACCAGCTCAACGGCTATTCGCGCCGCCTGATGAATCACGAAGGCAAGCTGCTGCGTCTGGCCGAATCCTGCAAGGTGAAGCGCGAGGACTTCCTGGAAGCCTATCGCGGCTGCGAACTCGATCCCAACTGGGTGGAGCAGGTGGGCCAGCGCCCGGGCAAGGGCTGGGCCGCCTTCGTCGAGAAACACGCCGACGAGGCGCAGAAGATCCGCGACGGGATTTCCGAGGTCGCCTCGCTGGCCGGCATGCCGATCGGCGAATTCCGCCGCGTCGTCGCCACCGTGCAGAAGGGCGAGCGCGAGGCGACCCGCGCGAAGAAGGAGATGATCGAGGCCAACCTGCGCCTGGTGATCTCCATCGCCAAGAAATACACCAACCGCGGCTTGCAGTTCCTCGACCTGATCCAGGAAGGCAACATCGGCCTGATGAAGGCGGTGGACAAGTTCGAATACCGCCGCGGCTATAAGTTCTCCACCTATGCCACCTGGTGGATTCGCCAGGCGATCACCCGTTCCATCGCCGACCAGGCGCGCACCATCCGCATCCCGGTGCACATGATCGAAACGATCAACAAGCTGGTGCGCACCAGCCGCCAGATGCTGCACGAGATCGGCCGCGAGCCGACGCCCGAGGAGTTGGCGGAAAAGCTCACCATGCCGCTGGAAAAGGTGCGCAAGGTGATGAAGATCGCCAAGGAGCCGATTTCCCTCGAAACCCCGATCGGCGACGAGGAAGACAGCCACCTGGGCGATTTCATCGAGGACAAGAACGCGGTGCAGCCCCTCGACGCGGCGATCCAGTCCAATCTGCGCGAAACCTGCACCCGCGTCCTCGCCAGCCTGACCGCGCGCGAGGAACGGGTCCTGCGCATGCGCTTCGGCATCGGCATGAACACCGACCATACGCTGGAGGAAGTCGGCCAGCAGTTCAGCGTCACCCGCGAACGCATCCGCCAGATCGAGGCGAAGGCGCTGCGCAAGCTGAAACACCCCAGCCGCTCGCGCAAGCTGCGCAGCTTCCTCGACACCTGACCTCCGGCCGGGGGCGCCCGCCCCCCGCCGTTTCTCCCCCTTCGGGGCCTGTAGCTCAATTGGTTAGAGCCGGCCGCTCATAACGGTCTGGTTGCAGGTTCGAGTCCTGCCGGGCCCACCACCCGCCGCAAAACCAGCCCTGACCGGCTGGTTTTGTTCGTTTATGGCCCGACGAATGTCTCGCAAGCCCTCTGCCCATACACGAGAGGAGAATGCGGGCGCTAACCGCCCTCCAGAAAAACTCCTGGGTGATACGGCGAGCGCAGAGACGGCGAGGTGTTCGGGCGCTATCTGACCAGGATCGGCCTGGAAGATCGGGAACTGGTGTTCCACAGCTTCAGGCATAACTTCAAGACGGCCTGCCGCTTCGTCAACATTCCGACCGAGGTCCACGACGAACTCACCGGGCATCGACCGATGACCGTTGGAGGCTGGTACGGTGAGCGCCAGCGCCGGATCGAGTATCTCAAAGAGTTGGTGGATCGGATTGAGTATGGGGGTGTGGGAGGCTATTGATTTTTCCGCTGCTGCCTTGTCCTGCCCTGGCCCGAATTACCACGGAAGCGTTGCTCCGTGGGACCTTATATGCTGGAATATTAAAAGACCAATCGCATTTGGGTGATCTTATGAATCCGGTAACTGCTCGATCAATCAACTCAGTGTCGGGGGAGCGGGCAGACATCCGCCAAGAAATATCTCCGCTTTCTAAGGAGATTGTCATCGGTCTCGTGGGGTATGCAGGGTCCGGTTGCTCGTCTGTAGCGAAGAAGCTGCGGGCGCTTTTGTCTGATTCCGGTTACGGAAGAGAAGACATCCACATAGTAAAGCTAAGCGACCTAATTGATGAGAACTCTCCTTCGGAAAGTCGTCCTGTTCCTAAAACAGCAAACGACGACGGCGCTCAAAAATTACAGCGAGCTAAGACATTGCAAGATTTGGGTGATGGACTTCGTGAGCGGCATGGAGACCATGCTATTGCGGCGATGTCTATAAAGAAAATAAAAAACATAAGAGGGACGAGAGAGCATGGTAAGAATAAAATCGCATTCATATTAGATTCTATAAAGCACTCAGATGAGGTTGATCTGCTCCGTCGTGTTTATGATAAGAGCTTTAAGCTCTTGGCAGTGCATTGCGACCGTAGCAACAGAGAGTCCAGGCTTATTGGGGATAATGTAAGCGACGCCAAGTATGGTGGGGCCCCATGGCGCGAGGTGCATGCATATCTGGACAGAGACGAAAAGGATACGGGTAATTCGCATGGGCAGCAGGTTAGGGATGCCTTCTTTAGGGCGGATTATTTTTTAGATAATAATGGCGGCGCTTCAGATTTAAAGCGCGTAGTTCCTGAAATTAAAAGATTTGTCGACTTGATATTGGGGAATAGCTTGATCCGGCCCCGGCCGTCCGAATCGGGCATGTTTTTGGCGCAAGGGGCTGCGCTACGATCATCTTGTCTGTCTCGGCAGGTCGGGGCGGCTCTTGAGTCGGCGGATGGTCGTTTAGTTTCCAGCGGGGCGAACGAGGTTCCCAAGTTCGGAGGAGGAGTCTACTCGCACGATGATAAGCCTGACCATCGTTGCTTCAAATGGAAGTGGCAGAGGAAAGGCGAGGAGGAATTTTATGGGTGCCATAACAGCAGGCTGAAGAAAGAGCTAAGAAGTGAGGTTTCTGGTTGGTTTTCAAAAAGCTTTTCCAAGAAGCTCGCTCTTTTGGCGTACCCCCTTCCAGAAAGTGGGTTCGATGCGGCCGCTGCGGCACGCAATGAAGCTGAGCGGAGGATTGCTAAATTCTTTGAGGATACACCAGAAGAATTTCGTAAAATTCCCGGAATTAAGGATATTATCGAATATTCGCGCTCAATTCATGCCGAGATGAATGCGCTCTTTAATGCCGCAATTCAAGGAATTTCGACGAAAGGCGCGACGTTATACGCCACCACATTCCCGTGCCATAATTGCGCAAGACATCTTGTTACGGCGGGGGTCATTAAAGTATTCTATATCGAGCCATTCACAAAGAGTATGGCGGTAGAACTTCACGGGGATTCGATATCTGTAGACGCGAATGACAGTAAGGATAGGATGCTGGTTATTCCGTTTACCGGTGTTGGACCGCGTATGTTTGACGATTGTTTTGGAAAGAGATTGGAGTTGAAGGACGATGTGGACGGGCACTATATTCCCCCAAAGGGGGAGGTGCCGCACTATGCGGTCCGGCTGAAAGAGCTTTCCGACGTCGAAGCTGCCGCTGTGCGGCTTCTTGAGGAGTAAAATAGCTGTGGGTGCGCTGGTCCAATTTCGGCCAAGTCATGAACGGGCAGCAGCCATAGCGCCGCAACCCCAACAACTCGACTTGTTTCAGACAGAGGATCGAACGAAGGGGACCCTTGCTTTTATCGACCCGTGTGATGTTGATGGGCCCTACTTGCTCAGCTTGTTCGCCCGTTATGCAATAAAGTCAGTTATTGATGTTCGCGGTGATAAATCGTTCTCACGCTCATACCCGGAGCACGTGCTTATTTCCGACTACATGGATTTAAATAAAATAAGTTACTATGGTTTAGATAATGATAAATCGTCATTTGAGTTGGATGTGCGGAAGTCTTTCGTTAAAGCGTTGAATGCGTCACTTGGCAACGGAATGACTGTAATATTTCACGACGCACTTTGCGATTTATCGCTTTACGATCTACGTTCTTGGTGCGGCGGAGTGGCAGGGTTTCGGGCGGAGCTAAACCGGCGCTGTTTATGACCGTGCAGGGATGATTCTGCGTACACGGTAGACCCCGGTGTCGGGAGATTTTTGGAGGTAGGTTAGCGCCCGCATTTTCCCCCTCGTGTATCGCCTGTCGTGTATGGGCAGAAGGTTTGCGAGACGTTCGTTTTGGGGGCGTCAGGGCAGGCGCTTGAAGCCGCAGGTCGAGGACCATGCCTCGGCGGTCATCGCATAGAAGGTGGCGCTGCCGATCAGTCCGAGCTGCGAGGCATAGTTCTGCGCCGCCAGCTTGTCCTTCTTGAACGCCGCCACCGCCAGGCCGACCTTCGCCTCCTTGTCCTTGGCGCCTTCGGTCAGCTTGTCGACGACGTTTTGCGCGCACGAGCAGTTGGCCTTGGCGTCCCAGTCCGCGCAGGCGGATTCCACCTTGCCCTTGCAGCCGCTGACCAGGAACGCCACGCCGACCAGGGCCAGGGCTTTCAATCCGATTTTCATGACGACGTCTCCATGGAGGATGGGTGAGGAAATCCGGTGCGTCGGCGGGGACGCGCTAAGGTGGTGCGGAAGAAGGTCTCGATTATTGGCTGTGCGCCGGGGTGGCGCAAGCGGCTTTGCGTTGCATCTTTTCGGGGTGGCGGCCCCCTTGCGGGCGGGAAGGCGGGGGCGTAGGCTGGTTCCGTCTGGACCAACGACCGGGTGAATCATGGACGTCATCGACCGCGACGCGTTGCCGCGGCTGGCCAAGGCGCTGGCCTTCATCTGCGGCGCCGACCATCCCGCGACGCAGGCGTTGACGCGGGCCGCCGCCAGCGGCGCGGAAGCCGACCTGAAAAAGGCGCGCGCCGCTTTCCTTAAGCTGAAATCGGGGGAACGCCAGGCGGCGTTCTCGATGCTTCAGGACTGATTCGCCGGAACCTCGGGGGGGCAAGCATGCCATCCGACCGTATCCGCGTGCTCAAGTCGATCGAACGGCAGCTTCTCTGGCATTCCTGCTGGATGATCCACGCCGCCAACCATCTGCGCGAAAAGGGCGACGTCAAGGTGGGCGGCCATCAGGCCTCGTGCGCCTCGATGGTGTCGATGATGACGGCGCTGTATTTCCACGCGCTCCGCCCCGAGGACCGGGTGGCGGTGAAGCCGCACGCCGCCCCGGTGTTCCACGCCATGCAGTACCTGATGGGCAACCAGACCCTGGAGAAACTGCGGAACTATCGCGGTTTTGGCGGGGCGCAGTCCTATCCCAGCCGCACCAAGGATATCGACGACGTCGATTTCTCCACCGGTTCGGTGGGGCTGGGGGTGCCGGTGACCGCCTTTGCCGCGCTGGTGCGCGACTATCTGGCGGCGAAGCCCTGGTCGGGCGGCGCGGCGCGCGGCCGCATGGTGGCGCTGGTCGGCGACGCCGAACTGGACGAAGGCAGCATCTACGAATGCCTGCAGGAATGCTGGAAGCACGACCTCTCCGGCACCTGGTGGATCATCGACTACAACCGGCAAAGCCTGGACGGGATGATCCGTGAGGGCTTGTGGGAACGTATCGAGACGGTGTTCCGTGGCTTCGGCTGGAACGTGGTGATCCTGAAATACGGCGCGAAGCAGCGCGCCGCCTTCGCCGAGCCGGGGGGAGAGGCGTTGCGGGCGTGGATCGACGCCTGCCCCAATCCGCTGTATTCGGCGCTGACCTTCCAGGGGGGCGCGGCGTGGCGGGCGCGTCTGAGCCGCGACATCGGCGGCGACGCGGCGGCGCTGTTGGCGCGGCGGTCCGACGCCGAACTGGCGGAACTGATGGCCGATTTGGGCGGCCATTGCCTGGAAACCCTGGTCGACGCCTTCGACGCCGCCACCTCGCCGCGGCCGACGGTGTTCCTGGCCTATACGGTGAAGGGCTGGGGCACGCCGCTGGCCGGGCACAAGGACAACCACGCCGGCCTGATGACCGAGGAACAGATGGCCCGCTTCCAGGCGGCGATGGGGGTGGCGAAGGGCCGCGAGTGGGAGCCGCACGCGATCGTCGGCGACGCGCCGGAAATGCGGGACTTCCTGTCCGCCGCGCCGTTCTTCAAAACCGGGCCGCGTCGCTTCGCGGCGGCCAAGGTGGCCTCCCCCGGGCCGGTCTTCCTGCCGGACCGCGAACTGTCCACCCAGGCCGGGTTCGGCAAGGTTCTCGACGCCCTGGCGGCGGGCGGCTCGGAGCTGGCGGCGCGCATCCTGACCACTTCGCCCGACGTCACGGTGTCGACCAACCTGGGGCCGTGGGTCAACCGGCGCGGCCTGTTCGACCGCGAACGCCGCGCCGACACCTTCCGCGAGGAACACGTGCCCTCGATGCAGAAGTGGGCGTTCTCGCCCGAGGGGCAGCACATCGAACTCGGCATTTCCGAAAATAACCTGTTCCTGCTGCTCGGCGCGGCGGGGCTGGCGCATTCCCTGTTCGGGCAGCGCCTGCTGCCGGTGGGCACCGTCTACGACCCGTTCATTTCGCGCGGCTTGGACGCCCTCAACTACGCCTGCTACCAGGATGCCCGCTTCCTGCTGGTCGGCACGCCGTCGGGGGTGACCCTGGCGCCGGAAGGCGGCGCCCACCAGTCGATCGCCGAGCCCCTGATCGGCATGGCGCAGGACCGTCTGGCCGCCTTCGAGCCCGCCTTCCTCGACGAGCTGTCGGTAATCATGGACTGGGCCTTCGACTACATGCAGCGGGACGGCGAGGGCGACCCCGACGAACGCACCTGGCTACGCGACGAAACCGGCGGCTCGGTCTATCTGCGCCTGTCCACCCGGCCGTTGGAGCAGCCGACGCGGCGCACCGACGAAGCCTTCCGCCGGGGGGTGATCGACGGCGCCTATTGGCTGCGCAAGCCGGGGCCGAACGCCGACGTGGTGCTGGTCTATCAGGGCTGCGTCGCGCCCGAGGTGATCGCCGCCGCCGGACGCATCGCCGAGGCGCGGCGCGACATCGGGGTGCTGGCGGTGACCTCCGCCGACCGCCTCAACGCCGGATGGACGGCGGCGCAGCGGGCGCGGCGCCGGGGCGTCGCGGGCGCGCGCGGCCATGTCGAGGCGCTGCTCGGCGGCCTGCCGCGCCACTGCACCCTGGTCACCGCGATCGACGGCCATCCGGCGACGCTGGCCTGGCTGGGGGCGGTGGCCGGGCATCGCACCGTGTCGCTGGGGGTGGAGCACTTCGGCCAGTGCGGCCGGATCTCCGACCTCTATCGCCACCACGGCCTGGACACCAACGGCATCGTCCGCACCGTCGACGGCCTGACCGGCGGCCGTGCGGTCAACGAACTGCTGCTGTCGCCGCAGGGCATCGCCTAGGGAACGGGGCGGTCGTCGACCATCGCCGGACGGCAGGGGGCGGCGGCATGCTTGGCGCAGTTGGCGGTGGCGCCTTCCACCGCCTCCTCCGCCGAGGCGCGGCCGACGCTCCAGCCATAGTGGCCGTCCGCCGAGGTGACGAAGGCCTTGTGCGGCTTGGCGCCGAGGAAGCGGGCGAAATCCTCCCGGCCGGAAGTCTTCAATCCGGTGGGATAGCGGATGGTGCTTTCGTCCCACAACGGCAACAGGCCGTCGCGCTGTTTCAGGCCGGTCCTCGCCAGGAAGGCGTCGACCAGAGGCGACCAGATCGGGGTGCCGTTGCGCGAGAACAGGGCATGTCCGTCGCTGCCGAAGGGGGCGGACATGACGAATTCCGCCTGGCCCCCGGCGCCGGTGAAGGCGGCGTGGAAGGCGCGCGACAGGGACGGGCCGAAATAGTGATCGTTTTCGGCGTAAACCCACAGCATCGGCACCCGCGCGGTCTTGCCGAAGGTGGCGAAGGCGTCGATCAGGGCGGCGGGGCTGCACACGCTGTCCGGCGCGTCCGAGCCGCGTCCCCCGGCGAAGCTGATCGCCGCCACCAGACCGGGCGGCGGTTCGGCGGCAAGGGCGACGCTGGCGAAGCCCCCGGCGGAACGTCCCACCGCGACGACCCGCGTGGCGTCGACATAGGGCTTCTTTTGCATCGCCAGAATTGCCGCCCGCACGTCCTCGGCGGAGGAGCGGCCGGAGATCGCATAGTTGCGGGAGCCGCAGGAGCCGCTGTCCTCGGCGTAGTTTCCCTCGCTGTCGCCGTAACCGCGCCGCATGAAGGTCAGCGTGACGAAGCCGCGGCGGGCGAATTCCAGGGCCTGGTCGCGCAGGTTTTCCGGCGACATCTTCTGCCGGTTGGCCGATTGGCGCGGCGCGCCGTGGCTGATCACCGCCAGGGGGTGCGGCCGATCGTCGTTGGGGCGGACGATCAGGGCGTCCAGAAGATAGGTATGGTCGCCGAACAGGTCGTGGAGGACGACCGGCAGCTTGGTGCGTTCCTCGGCCAGGGGTTGGGCGGCGCGCGCCGACGGCACCGGCGCGAGAAGCAGGCAAAACAACGCCAGAAGGGCGGATTTCATGATCGGGGGTCTTTCGCGATGGGAGCGCGGCGGTCAGCGTGTGCCTTCCCGCGTGTCGTGGCAAGCCCCAGTCGTTTCCGTCCCGGAAACGGCGAAACCCGCCGCTTTAGGCGGCGGGTTTCGATTGGTGGAGCCGAGGAGAATCGAACTCCCGACCTCTGCAGTGCGATTGCAGCGCTCTCCCAGCTGAGCTACGGCCCCGTAACGAGGGCCGGATAATGCGGAGAGGAAAGCCCGCTGTCAAGGGGAGTCTGCACCTCTTGCACGCACGGGGCGCAGAGGCTACCTTCCGCCTAGGCAACCCTTCCAACCGGGAACCGGAATCAATGGACATTATCCTCGGCCCGCTGATCACCGTCGTGGAGATCGCACTGGATATCCTCAAGTGGATGGTGATCGTGCAGGCGTTGATGAGCTGGCTGATCGCCTTCAACGTGATCAACACCCGCAATCGCGTCGTTTACATGATCGGCGATTTCCTCGACCGCGTCACCGAGCCGCTGTTGCGCCCGATCCGTCAGGTGCTGCCCAATTTCGGCGGCATCGACCTGAGCCCGGTGGTGCTGCTGCTGGCCATCGTCTTCATCCAGAACGTGCTGGCCCGCGTCGCCATCCGCTATATCGGATTCTGACCTTGGCGGTCGACCTCGCCCAGGCGGCGAAGGCCGAGGCGGCGGGGGTGCGCGTCGCCGTGCGCATCACCCCGAAGGCCCGCCGCGACGGCGTCGAGGGGCTGGCGGAAACCGTGAACGGCGGCGCGGAAATCCGCGTCTCGGTGACCGCGGTGCCCGAGGACGGCAAGGCCAACCGCGCCCTGATCAAGCTGCTGTCGAAGGCTTGGGGGGTGCCGAAAACGGCGATTTCCATCGTCGCGGGAGAGACCGACCGCCACAAGATTCTGTCGATCTCGGGCGAGCCCGAGCGTATCCTCCCGCGTATCGCGCAGTCCCTGTCCGAGTAGAGGTTCGAAACCATGACCGAAGCCACCGCCCGCCTGATCGACGGCAAGGCCGTCGCCGCCGAAATCCGTGCCGAGATCGGCCGCCACGTCGCCGCGATCATGCGCGACCGCGCCGTGCCGCCGGGCCTGGCGGTGATCCTGATCGGCGAGGACCCGGCCAGCCAGGTCTACGTGCGGAGCAAGGAAAAACTGGCCGGGGAGGCCGGGTTCAAGTCGGTGGTCTATCGCCGTCCCGCCGACACGCCGGAGGAAGCCTTGCTGACCCTGATCGAGGGGCTGAACGAGGATCCCACCATCCACGGCATCCTGGTGCAGTTGCCGGTGCCCGCGCAGATCGACGAGGCGAAGATCATCGAGGCGATCTCGCCGGAAAAGGACGTCGACGGCTTCCATCCCACCAACGTCGGCCGCCTGGTCGCCGGGCAGTCCGCGCTGGTCCCCTGCACGCCGCTCGGCTGCCTGACCCTGCTCAAGCGGGAACTCGGCGACCTGTCGGGGGCGAACGCGGTGGTGATCGGCCGTTCCAACATCGTCGGCAAGCCGATGGCCAGCCTGCTGCTGCGGGAAAGCTGCACGGTGACCACGGCGCATTCGCGCACCCGCGACCTGCCGGACCTGTGCCGCCGCGCCGACATCCTGGTTCCCGCCATCGGCAAGCCCCGCTTCGTCAAGGGCGATTGGGTGAAGCCGGGGGCGGCGGTGATCGACGTCGGCATCAATCGCGTCGACGCGGGCCGGGGCGACGGCTCCACCCGCTTGGTCGGCGACGTCGACTTCGATTCGGCGGTCAAGGTGGCGGGGGTGATCACCCCGGTGCCCGGCGGCGTCGGTCCGATGACCATCGCCATGCTGCTGCGCAACACCCTGGAAGCCTATTGCCGGATCAACCGCATCCCCTTCCCGATGGCCTGACCGGCACACAAAACTTTCATTTCGTCGGATAACGAAATGGTGATAGCGTCTCGACATGATCGAAACGCTTGAAACCACCGCCAAGGCGGTCGCCGACCGGACCCGCATCCGCATTCTCAAATTGCTGGAGGGGGGGGAACTGTGCGTCTGTCAGATCGTCGCGGTTCTCGGCCTTGCCCCGGCCACCGTCTCCAAGCACCTGTCCCTGCTGAAGGGCGCGGGTCTGCTGCGGGCGCGGCGCGACGGGCGATGGGCGTACTATCGCCTGGCCGATCGCGGCGCGTCCCCCTTCGTCGCCGGGGCCCGGGGGATGATCGACGCGTTGCCGCCCGACGACGCGGTGACGGCGGGAGACCGGGCGCGGCTGGCCCAGATCGGCGCGATGACGATGACCGAGGTGTGCGGCATCGCCGCCGATTCCTCCGAACGGAAGGAGCCGCCGATGCGCGAGACCCCCTACAACGTCCTCTTCCTTTGCACCGGCAATTCGGCGCGCAGCATCCTGGCCGAGGCGCTCCTCAACGCCTCGGGCGACCAGCGGTTCCGTGCCTTCAGCGCGGGCAGCCACCCCAAGGGCGGCGTCGATCCCACGGTTCTGGCCGTGTTGCGGCAAAAGGGTCTGGCGACCGAGGGCCTGCGCTCGAAGTCGTGGGACGAATTCGCCGTTCCCGGCGCCCCGGCGATGGATTTCGTCTTTACCGTCTGCGACGACGCGGCGGGCGAGGTGTGCCCGATTTGGCCGGGGCAGCCGATCACCGCCCATTGGGGGGTGCCCGACCCCGCCGCTTTCCAGGGGGCCGAGGCGGAAAAGCGTGCCCTCTGCGGCGAGGTGATGCGGATGCTCGCCGCGCGGATCGGGCATTTTACGGCGTTGCCCTTCGCGTCCCTCGACCGGTCGTCGTTGCGGAAACGCCTGGATGCGATCGGCAAGGAGCGTTCGGCATGAGCACGGAATCGGTAACCGGTAAACTGTCCTTTCTCGACCGTTATCTGACGGTGTGGATTTTCGCGGCGATGGCGCTTGGCATCGGCATCGGCCATTGGGTCCCGGGCATCGAATCGCGGATCGGCCGTTTCCAGGTGGGGACCACCAACATTCCCATCGCCGCGGGCCTGATTCTGATGATGTATCCGCCGTTCGCGCGGGTGCGTTACGAGGACCTTCCCCGCGTCTTCCGCGACGGCAAGGTGCTGTTGCTCTCCCTGGCGCAGAACTGGCTGATCGGGCCGGTGCTGATGTTCGTCCTGGCGGCGGTCTTCCTGCCCGACCGGCCGGAATACATGGTCGGCCTGATCATGATCGGCTTGGCCCGCTGCATCGCCATGGTCATCGTCTGGAACCAGATCGCCAAGGGCTCCGCCGAATACGCCGCCGGTCTGGTCGCCTTCAACGCGATCTTCCAGGTGTTGTTCTTCAGCGGCTACGCTTGGCTGTTCATCACCGTGCTGCCGCCCCTGTTCGGGCTTTCCGGCGCGGAGGTTCAGGTTTCCATCCGTGACATCGCGGAAAGCGTCGCGATCTACCTCGGCCTGCCCTGCGCCGCCGGGGCGCTGACCCGCGCCGCGATGCTGCGCTTCGTCTCCAAGGACTGGTATCACGCCCGCTTCGTGCCGAAGATCGCGCCGCTGACTTTAGCCGCGCTGCTTTTCACCATCGTCGTGATGTTCAGCCTGAAGGGGAAACTGATCCTTGCCATTCCCCTCGACGTGGCGCGCATCGCCCTGCCGTTGCTGCTCTATTTCGTCCTGATGTTCGTCTTCTCGTTCTTCATGAGCCGCCGCCTCGGCGCCGATTACGAGAAGAGCGCCACCCTGTCGTTCACCGCCGCCAGCAACAACTTCGAACTCGCCATCGCGGTGGCGGTGGCGGTCTACGGCATCGATTCGGGGGTCGCCTTCGCCGCGGTGATCGGTCCCCTGGTCGAGGTGCCGGTGATGATCGGCCTGGTGCACGTGGCGTTGTGGTTCAGGCGCGTCCTGTTCGCGGCGGAACCCGCGCGATGAGGGAATTGACGGTTCGCGAAATCGGCGGCGACGACGCCGGACTGGTCGCCGCGCTGGCGGCGGAACATCTGCCCACCGACGATCTGACCCTGTCGGGGCGACGGTTCTTCGCCTTCGCCGATGGGGGAGCTCCGGTCGGTTTCGCCGGGTACGAGGATATGGGAGGCGGGGCGGCCCTGCTGCGGTCCCTGGTGATTCTGCCCGCGATGCGGCGGCGGGGATATGCCGCCGCCGCCGTTCTTTGGCGTTTGCGCCATCTGGCGGCGCAGGGGTTCGCCGAGGTCTATTTCCTGACCGTCAATCCCGTGGTGGTGGCGATGGCAGGGGGGACGGGCTTCGCCGTTCTGCCGCGGGCGGAGGCGCCGCCGCCGGTCCGCGCGACGCGTCAGTTTTCCGGCCTGTGTCCGGCCTCGGCGGTGCTTCTGCATCGGAAAATCGCCCCCGGCGACGGACGCGGCGGCGCGGCGGAACCGTTTTCGCGCCCGGCAGCGCGGCAAATATAATCGCACATGCCCCTGGTATCGGGGGGGCATCGCGCCTATTCCTTTCTGGGTGTTCCGTCCTCCGCGCGCGGGGGGCGGCGGTCCGCGTCAAGAAAGAGCCGATGAGCGATCCGTCCCCGCAGCAGTCCCTTCCGCCGTCCGGCTCGCCGGTGGCGCGTCCCCGTCTCGTCCTGGCCGGAGCCCTGCTGGCGATGGTGCTGGCGGCGCTGGACCAGAACATCGTCAACACCGCGCTGCCCCGCATCGTCGGCGACCTGGGCGGATTGGCCCACATGTCTTGGCTGGTCACCGCCTTCATGCTGACCGCCACCACCACCACCACGCTTTACGGGCGCCTCTCCGACATTCATGGGCGCCGGCCCCTGTTCTTCTGCGCCATCGGCTTCTTCCTGGCCGGTTCGCTGCTGTGCGGACTGGCGCAGAGCATGCCGCAGCTGATCGCCCTGCGCGCCTTGCAGGGGCTGGGGGCGGGCGGGCTTTTGGTGCTGGCGCAATCGGCGATCGGCGACGTGTTCAGCCCGCGCGAGCGGCCGAAATACCAGGGCCTGATCACCGGCGCCTTCGCCCTGGCCAGCGTCGCCGGGCCGCTGATCGGCGGCGGCATCACCTCGGTGGCGTCGTGGCGCTGGGTGTTCTTCGTCAACCTGCCGCTGGCCGGGGCGGTTCTCGTCTTCGTCGCCATCGGTCTCGAGGACCGCGAAAAGGGCGAACCGAAACCCATCGACTACGCCGGGGTGGCGCTGCTGGCGGCGGGCACCGCCGCCCTGCTGCTGTGGCTGGCCTGGGGCGGCATGGAATTCCCCTGGGTCTCCCGCGCCAGCGCCCTGTTCGTCGCGGCGATCATGGGGTTCTTCGTGCTGTTCGTGCGGCGCGAACGGGTCGCCCCCGATCCCCTGGTGCGGCTGGCCCTGCTGTCCAACGTCACCTATGCGCGCGGCCTTCTGATCGGCGGCATGATGACCTTCGCGATGATGGGCTCGACGGTGTTCCTGCCCCTCTATTTCCAACTGGTGCTGGGGATGAATCCGGCGTTGGCCGGGGTGATGCTGCTGCCGCAGGTGGTGGGGATGATGCTGACCTCGGTGATCGGCGGGCGCATCGTTTCGCGCCTGGGCAGCGGGCGGATCTTCCTGCTGCTCGGCGTGGGGGTGGAGGCCATCGCTCTGTTCAGCCTGTCGGGTTTCGCCGCGTTGGGCGCCGGGGCGGTGACCTTCCTGATTTCCACCTTCACCCTCGGCCTGGGGATGGGGATGGGCATGCCCAACCTGACGGTCGCGGTGCAGAACGCCGTGCCCTATCGCGAACTCGGCGCCGCCACCGGGATGATGACCTTCATCCGTTCGTTGGGCGGCGCGCTGGGAGTGGCGGCCTCGGGCACCATCATGGCGCAGCACTTGGCGTCGGCGATCGCCGCCGGACGCTGGCGGACGGGGGCGTTGGACGCCCTGTCGCGGCTTTCGGCGGAACAGGCGGCGGCGCTGGTCGAGGTCTATCACGGCGCGCTGATGTGGTGCTTCGCGGTCAGCGGCGCGGTGATGACGGTGGCCTGGCTGGTGGTCTGGGGTTTGCCCGACCGCCGCCTGCGCGACCGTATCGACGACGGGGCGGAGTAACCGCCGCTTATTCCGGACAGCCGTTTTCGGACAGACCGCGCGCGATGCGCGCGGCGATGTCGCGCGTCGCCGCGCCCAGGGCGGCGGCGGCGGCCTCCGCCGTGCGTTCGGGCAGGGGCGCGCGGGCGGCGGCGCGGCAGGCGGCCAGCGGTCCGTTCGGCAGGCGGCGCAGGGTCCACGAGGCCTCCACCGTCGCCGCGTCGCCGGGGATGGCGTCGAAGCGTTCGACGCGGGTGGCCAGGCGGTATTGCGGCAGGGCCGAGGCCGCCGCCGGCACCGGCGCGGCATAGACGTCGGCGGCGCGCGCGGCGCGCCACAGGGCGTCGATCAAGACGGCGCGGACCTCGTCGGCGAGGGGCGAGGCCCACTGGTCGGCCTCGCGCATCTCCAGCCGTCCGGCGGCGTCGGACAGCACCAGGGCGGCGCGGTCGGCGCGTCCCGGCATCGCAACCGGCAGCACCTCGACCAAGCGGGCGGCAGCGCCGCCTTCGGCGGGGGAGGCGGGCAGGGCCAAGCTGTGCAGGTGGGTCGGCGGCGAACTGCCGCAGGCGGGCAGCAGCAGGGCAAGGGCAAGGGGAATCCATCGGCGGGCGGTCATGGCGCGTCGTCCTTCCTTCCGCGAAGCAGGGATTCGGGCCGCCGGTCGAGGCCGTCGGCCAGGGCCTTGAGCGAGCGTGCGGCCTCGGCCATGGCGCGCATCGCGGCGCGCGCGTCCTGTTGCGCCGGGGCGTCGGCCGCCAGGGTCTGGGCGATGGAGGCGAGCGCCGCGCGCAGTTCGGGCAGAACCTCGCGCTGGGCGTCCGCCGACAGGCCGTCGAGGCGGACCAGCACGCGGTTGAGGTTGCGGCCGATGTCGTCGAAGGGCACCGCGTCGAGCTTCTTCAGGATGCCGCGAAGCTGCTGTTGCAGTTCCTCCATGTCGCCGGGAATGGTCGGCAGTTCCGGCAGGCCGTCCTTGCCGACGGTCAGCGCGGCGGGCTTCGCCGAGGGGAAGAAGTCGAGGGCGACGTAGAGTTGCCCGGTCAGCAGGCTGCCGGTGCGCAACTGGGCGCGCAGCCCGCGTTTGATCAGGTGGCGGGCGCGGGCGGTGGCGCTGGCCTTGCCCGAGAAGGCGGGGTTGCCCAGGCGGTCGGGATAGATCACCGCCGTCACCGGCGCCGAGAAGGTGTCGCTGGCGGTGTCGTAATCGATGCCGACGTCGACGACGTGGCCGAGGCGCACCCCCCGGAAGTCCACCGGGGCGCCGACGGCCAGACCGCGGATCGACCCCTGGAAGCGCAGCATCACCACCTGCGGCTCGCCGTCTGGGGTGCGGATCGCCTCTTCCCGGTCGGCGGCCAGGGCGAAGCGGCTTTCCGCCGTGGCGGGGGTGGCGTTGCCCGGCGATTCGAAGGCGATGCCGCCCATCATGATCGAGGCGAGCGACTGGGTTTGCAGCTTGATGCCGTCGGCGTTGAGGTTGAGGTCGATGCCGCTGGCGTGCCAGAAGCGGCTGTCCTCGGTGACGAAGCGGTCGTAGGGCGACTTGACGAAGATGCCGAGCCGGATGCGGTGGCCGTCGTCCTCCAGGGCGAAGCTTTCGATGTGGCCGACCGCGATGCGGCGGAAATAAACCGGCGAGCCGACGTCGAGGGAACCGATGTCGCGGGCGGACAAGGCGAAGCGTTTGCCCGGCACGTCGGAGGCGACCACCGGCGGTTCCTCCAGCCCGTCGAAGTGCGTCCGCCGTTCCGTCGACCGCCCGGCGTCGACGCCGATGTAGGCCCCCGACATCAGGGTGCCGAGACCGGAAACGCCGCTGCCGCCCAGGCGCGGCCGCACCACCCAGAAGCGGCTGTCGGCGACGGCGAAGGATTCGGCGCTTTTGTCCAGGGCGATGTCCGCCACCACTCGCTTGCGGTCGTCGGACAGGCGCACCGCCAGCAGTTCGCCGATGTCGACGTTCTTGAACTTGACCTTGGTCTTGCCCGGTTCCAGCCCCTCGGCGGTGGCGAAGCCGACGGTGATCTCCGGTCCCCGCTGCCGCACCGCCTGGACCACCAGGGACAGGCCGATCAGCGCGGCGATCAGCGGCACCGCCCAAATCAGCGAGGGCAGCCAGCGCGGCGCGGTGGCGACGGTGGGTTCGGGATAGTCAGGCTCGGTCATCGGCATCCTCGGAAGCGTCCCAGATCAGGCGGGGATCGAAACTGCGGGCGGCCAGGATGGTCAGCACCACCACCGCGCCGAAGGCCGCGGCGCCGGGCCCTGCCTCGATCTCCGCGAGACCGCGGAACCGTACCATGCCGACCATCAGGGCGACGACGAAAATGTCCAGCATCGACCAGCGGCCGACGAATTCGACGACGCGGAACAACTGCGCGCTCTGCTTCAGGCCGCGCCGCCGTCCGCGCCGCGCCGAGATCGCCAGGACGGCGAGGCTGAGAAGCTTGGCCAGCGGGACGAAAATGCTGACGAAGAAGATCAGGGCGGCGAGATCGGGCGAGCCAGAGGTCCAGAAATAGACGATGCCGCTCATGATGGTGTCGGATTCGCGTCCGAACAGGGACGAGGTCTCCATGATCGGCAGCAGGTTGGCGGGCAGATAGAGGATCGCCGCGGCGATCAGCAGCGCCCAGGTGCGCGCCAGGCTGTCGGCCTTGCGGCGGTGCAGCGCGGCGCCGCAGCGCGGGCAGTGGGCGTGCGCCGTGGCGCCGGAGCAGACCAGGCCGCAGACGTGGCAGAGCGTCGCCTCGCCGGAGTCCGCCGCCGACGTCGCGGCGGGGTCCGGCCACAGCGTCTTGAGGTCGAAGCTCAGGATCACGGTGAGCAACAGGGTCAACCCGGCGAAGGCCCACAATGCCGTGCCGGGCAGCACGCGGGCCATGTGCGACAGCTTGACCAGCGCGACCAGCACGCCAAGCATGAAGACTTCGATCATGCCCCAGGGGCGGAGAGCCAGAACGCCGCGCAAAAACGGCGCGAACAGGGGGGATCCCGGCATCCGGCGCAGCAGCAGCGCCGAAAAGAGCAGGCTGAGTTCGATCGCCGGAAAGCCCAGGGTGGTGGCGAAGGTCAGCGCCGCCACGAGCTTCCGTCCCTCGCTCCACAAGGCCAGGATGCTGCCGAACAAGGTGGCGCTGCTGCGCAGGCCCTGCACCGAAAGCTCGACGATCGGCGTCAGGTTGGCGATGACCAGCAGGATCATCGCCCCGACGACCAACGCCAGCAGATGGTCGGCGGCGATGCGGGGCGAGCGGCCCAGCACCGCGCCGCAGCGCGGGCAGCGGGCGCGTTCCCCCGGCCGCAACGCGGGGCGGCGGTACACCGCGCCGCAGTCGTGGCAGGCGATCAGGTCGGGGCGGGGGGCAGGCGCCATCAGGCTCCGGTCCAGGTGGGCTGGCGCTTTTCCAGGAAGGCGGCGATGCCTTCCTTCGCGTCGGCGGTTTGCAGGTTGTCGGCCATCACCTCGCGGGTGAAGGCATAGGCGTCGGCAAGGGTCATCTCCGCCTGGCTTTGGAAGGCGGCCTTGCCGATCGCCAGGGTCTTGGGCGACTTCGCGGCAAGCCCGCGCGCCAGCGCGTCCACCCGTTCCGTCAGTTTGTCGGCGGGGACGATCTCGTTGATCAGGCCGATGCGGAAGGCCGCGTCCGCGTCGATCATCTCGCCGGTGAGCAGCAGTTGCAGGGCGTGCTTGGGCGCCACCGCGCGGGTCAGCGCCACCATCGGCGTCGAACAGAACAGGCCGATGTTCACCCCCGGCGTGGCGAAGCGCGAACCTTCGGCGGCGACCGCCAGGTCGCAGCTTGCCGCCAATTGGCAGCCCGCCGCGGTGGCGATGCCGTGAACGCGGGCGACGACCGGCTTTTGCATCCGCACGATCGCCTGCATCACGTCGCCGCACAGACCGAAAAGTTCCACCGCGTAGGCGCGGTCGAAGCCCTTTTCCCGCATCTCCCGCAGGTCGTGTCCGGCGCAGAACGCCGGCCCCGCCCCGGCGACGACCACGACGCGGGCGTCCGCGTCGTCGGCGACGCGGGACAGCGCCGCCATCAGGGCCTTCAGCATCGGCAGCGACAGGCTGTTGCGGGATTGCGGGCGGTTCATCGTCAGCGTGGCGACGCCGTGGGCGGTTTCGGTAAGGACGAACGGTTCCTCGGTCATGACGCTTCCCCCTGGTTCGATATGGTTGCCACCCGGCAGGGTAGGCCCGGCGCCTGCGCCTGTCGAGGCCCCTTGGCGTTGGCGGCGTTGCGTCGCGCGGCACGGGGCGGTATAGGGGGCGAAGGCAATGGTTGCAGGACGGAGCGGCATGAACGACGAAGGCGCATTGGTGTTGTTGTCCGGCGGACAGGATTCCGCGACCTGTCTGGCCTGGGCGCTCGACCGTTTTTCCCGGGTGGAGACGGTGGGCTTCGACTATCGCCAGCGGCACGCCGTCGAGTTGCGGGTGCGGCAGGAGTTCCTGACGGCGCTGCGCGCGGCCTTTCCCGTCTGGGCGGATCGCCTGGGCGAGGACCGCGTCCTCGACGCGGGGGCGCTGGCCGCCATCGGCGACACCGCGATGATCGACCAGGTGGCCATCGAAATCGGCGAGAACGGTTTGCCCAACACCTTCGTCCCCGGCCGCAACATTTTGTTTCTCACCCTGGCGGCGGCGGTGGCCTATCGGCGCGGCCTGCGCCACATCGTCACCGGCGTTTGCGAGACCGACTATTCCGGCTATCCGGATTGCCGCGACGACACCGTCAAGGCGGTGCAGGTGGCGCTCAACCTCGGCATGGAAAGCCGCTTCGTCCTGCATACGCCGCTGATGTGGGTGGACAAGGCGGAAACCTGGCGGATGGCCGCCGACCTGGGCGGCGACGTCCTGGTGGAGATGCTGGTCGAGCACACCCACAGCTGCTACCTCGGCGACCATGAAACGCGTCATGCCTGGGGCTACGGCTGCGGCGAGTGCCCCGCCTGCGCCCTGCGCGCCGCCGGATGGGCGCGCTGGACGGAGGCGCGATGAGCTACCGCGTCAAGGAGATCTTCCATTCCTTGCAGGGCGAGGGCGCGATGAGCGGGCGCGCCGCGGTGTTCTGCCGCTTTTCCGGCTGCAATTTGTGGAGCGGGCGGGAGGCCGACCGCGCCACCGCCGTCTGTCGTTTCTGCGATACCGATTTCGTCGGCACGGACGGACCGGGCGGCGGCGTCTTCGCCACCGCCGGGGATCTGGCCGACGCGGTGGCGGCCTGCTGGCGCGGCGCCACCGACGGCAGCGGCGAGCCCTATGTCGTCTGCACCGGCGGCGAGCCGTTTCTGCAACTCGATCCGCCTCTCGTCGACGCCCTGCACCAGCGGGGCTTCGCGGTGGCGGCGGAAACCAACGGCACCCGCCCCGTGCCGCCGGGGATCGACTGGATTTGCGTCAGCCCGAAGGCGGGCGCGAATCTGGTGCAACGGCGCGGCGACGAGCTTAAGCTGGTCTGGCCGCAGCCGGGCCTGGAGCCGGGCGAACTGGCGGGCCTTGACTTCACCCATTTCTTCCTGCAACCGATGGATGGAGCCGATGGCGCCGGGGCGCTGGCCGCCTGCGCCGCCTATTGCCGGGCCCATCCGCGCTGGCGGCTGTCGATTCAGATTCACAAACTGGCCGGGATTCCATGAGTAGCTTTCGCGTCACCCGCCGTATCGGCATCGATGCCGGGCATCGCATCATGAGCCATGGTTCGAAGTGCCGTCACATCCACGGTCACCGCTACGAGGTGGAGGCCACCTGCGCCGCCGCCCGTCCGCATGCCTCCGGCGAGCAGCGGGGCATGGTCGTCGACTTCGGCTTCCTCAAGCGGGAGATGCTGGCGGTGATCGACGCCTCCTGCGACCATGGTTTCATCGCCCAGATCGACGACGTGGAATTGTTGGCGATGTTCGCGCCGGAGGGGCGGGACTTCGCCGCCTGGCTCGCCGATCTGGCGGTGCGGATCGCCGAGGAAGGCTTCGCCCTGACCACGGAAACCCGTCTGGGCGGCAAGCTGTACGTCATCGCGACGCCGCCCACCGCCGAGGAACTCGCCGCGCATTGGTTCAAGCGGCTGGCGCCGCGCGTCGCCGCGTGCAGCGACGGGGTGGCGACGCTGGTCAACCTCAGGGTTTGGGAAACCCCCAACTGCGCGGCCGACTATTCGGCCTGACGGGGAAAGGAGACGGCGCATGGTCTGGCTGGTTTCGTTCGCCTTGTTGTGGCTGGTCGCGGTGATGACGCCGGGGCCGAACGTCATTCTGGTCAGCGGCGCGGCGCTCGATTCCTCGCGGCGCGAGGCGGTGCTGACGGTGGCGGGCATCCTGTGCGGCACCGTGGTTTGGGGATGCGCCGGGCTTTTCGGCGTCGGCCTGCTGTTCCATGCCGTGCCCTGGGTCTATGCCGGGCTGAAGGTTCTGGGCGGCGCCTACATCGTTTATCTGGGCGTCCGGCAGTTGCTGAAAAAGCCGTCTTCCGGTCCGGTCTTGGCCGTCGCGGCGCACGGCGCCGGACGCCGGGCCTTCCGCCGGGGGTTGACCACGCAGCTTTCCAACCCGAAAAGCGGCGCCTTCGTCGCCACCATCTTCGCCGCCACCCTGCCGCAGGACGCGCCGCTCGCGGCGGGCGCCGCCGCCGTCCTGACCATGGTGGCGATTTCCGCGCTGTGGTACGGCGGCCTGTCCTGGGGGCTGGGGCTGGCGCCGGTGAAGGCCGCCTATCTGAAGGCGCGCCGTTTCGTCGAACGTGCCGCCGGGATTCTGTTCGTCGCCTTCGGGCTGGAAATCGCGTTTAAACGCTGACGTCTTCGTATCTCTGGAGGAAAACGTGCGCAACGACAGGAACGCGGCAGAGGCGAAGCCGACTGGCCGGACGACCCTTTGGAAGGCCCTGGGCCCCGGCATCCTGATGGCCTGCGCCGCGGTCGGCGGCTCCCATCTGGTCTGGTCGACCCGGGCCGGGGCCGAATTCGGCTGGAGCCTGCTGGGCCTTGTCCTGCTGGCCAATCTTCTGAAATTCCCGTTCTTCCTCTATGGCCAGCGCTATACCTCGGCGACCGGGGAAAGCCTGCTGGACGGGTATTGCCGCCAGGGCATGGGATACGTCTATGTCTTCCTGGGCATCAACATCCTGACCGGCATCATCAACACCGCCGGGGTCGCGATGCTGAGCGGCGCGCTGTTCGCCTCCTACGGCATCTTCGCCTTACCGGTGCATCAGTTCGCCGTGCTTTTGATGGCGGTCTGCGCCCTGATCATCCTGCTGGGGCATTACGCGCTTTTGGACAGCATTTCGAAGGTGATCATCGTGGTCCTGACCCTCTGCACGGTGGCCGCCGTCGGCTTCGCGCTGGTCAACCACGGCGCGGTGCCGCCCGACTTCGTCGCCCCCAGCCCGTGGACCTGGGCGTCCCTGCCCTTCCTGGTCATGCTGCTGGGGTGGATGCCCGCCCCGGTCGACCTGTCCGCGTGGTCCTCGCTGTGGATGTTCAGCCGCGAAAAACAGACCGGCCACTTCGCCAGCGTGCGGGAATCCAGCATCGACTTTTACATCGGCTACGTTTCGTGCGCGGTGTTGGCCGTGCTTTTCGTCGCCCTGGGCGCTTTGGTGATGTACGGCTCGGGCGCGACCTTCTCGGGCGGCGGCATCGGCTTTTCCAAGCAGTTCGTTTCCCTGTACAGCGCGACGATCGGCGAATGGTCGCGGCCGTTGATCCTGACCGCCGCCTTCATCACCATGTTCAGCACCACCCTGACCGTGGTCGACGGCTATCCACGCTCCCTGGCCGCCTGCTGCATGCTGATCGGCGGCCTGAAACAGTCCCGCTTCCGCCTGATCCACCAGATGTGGATCGTCCTTTCCGTCATCGTCGCCGCGATCGTCATCATGTTCTTCGTCTCGAACCTGATTCAGTTGCTGTCCTTCGCCGCGATCGTGTCCTTCCTGACCTCGCCGATCCTGGCCTACATCAATCTCAAGGTGATGAACGGGGCGAACGTGCCGCAGGAACAACGCCCCGGCCCGGTGCTGACGGCGATCAGTTGGAGCGGCCTGGCGTTCTTCGTCGCGATGAGCATCGGCTACGTCTATGTGACGTTCTTCCACGCCGCATAGCCAAAAAAGCGCCCGCCGCCGCGCCTATATCACCGCCGCGGTGGCGGCGCGGCAGCGCTCCATCAGGCCGAGGCGGTTCCGCGCCCGCCAGCGCCGCGCCACCAGCACGGCGACGCAGAACAGCCCCACCGCGAAGCCGATCCACATGCCCAAACCGCCCAGGCCGCCCCAGAACGCCAGGGCGACGCCCGTCGGCAGGGCCAGAACCATGTGACCGGTGAGAATGAAGGCCATGTGCGCGCGGGTATCCTTCAAGCCGCGCAGGGCCCCCGCGCCGACCACCTGCGTGCTGTCGGCGATCTGCAGCAGCGCCGCCACCACCAGAAACCGCGCGGCCAGGGCCATCACCCCCGGCGCCCCCGGATCGTTGACGTCGAGAAACGGCGAGAGAACAATCGCCGGGAACGCCAGCATCACCGTCGCCGTCAGCAGGGCGAATCCCACCGCCAGGACAAACGACGCGTTTCCCGCAAGGCCGATGCCGGTGGCGTCGCCGCGCCCGGCCCACAGGCCGACCCGGATGGTCGCGGCCTCGCTCAGCCCCATCGGGATCATGAAGGACAAACCGCCCAACTGCATCACCAGGGCATGCGCCGCCAGGGCCTCGGCGCCGAAGTGGCCGACGATGAAGGCCGACCCGAAGAACAGCACCCCCTCCATCGCCGAGGTCACGCCGATCGGCAGGCCAAGACGCCAAATCGCGACGAAACGCGGCCAGTCGGCGCGCCAGAAGCGCCCCAGCACGGCATAGCGTTTGAGACGGCGGTCGACCGAGCAGAAAATCGCCAACGCCGTGAACATGAACCAGGACGCGATCAACGAGGCGATGCCGGAGCCAAGAACCCCCAACTCCGGCAGGCCGAAGTGGCCGAACACCAGGGCGTAGTTGGCCAACGCGTTGACGCCGATGCCGAGCGCCGTCACCATCAGGGTGGCGCGCGGCCGGTTCAGGGTCAGGGCGAAGAAACGCAGCACCCAGAACCCGAGCAGCGGAAACATCGTCCATTGCAGGATGTGCAAATACGCCCCCGCCCGGGCGGCAAGATCCGGCTCCTGACCGAACAGCCGGAAAATCCGTTCGCCCTGCCACAGCACCGCCATCATCAGGGCCGCATAGCCCCAACACACCCAGATCGCCTGCCGCACCGTGCGCCGCACGTCGCGCACCGCGTGCAGGCCGTGCCCCAGGGCGTTGGCGATCATCGGCGCGGACGCCATGCTGAGGCCGAAGCCCACCATCATCACCATCTGCAGCAGGTTGGTGGCCAACGCCGACACCGCCAGGGCCTGCGGCGCGTAATGGCCGATGAAGGCGACGTCGGTGGAGAAGACCGCCATGTGGGTCAGGTTGCCCAGGATGATCGGCCAGCCGAGGGAAAACACGGCATGCGCTTCCTTCCGCCAGCGGAAGCTTGGAAGGAAGGAACGGAAGGGGGCAAGCATGGACGGCTCCGCGAAAAACAAAAAACCCGGCAAGAAAAACGTGCCGGGGGGGGATACGGACGGATGAGAAGGCGTATCTAGGCCGTTCTGAAAGCGGCGAAGACGGCGCATCCGCGCACCGGACCCGGCGAGACGACTGACATCATGGCGGCAACGATCATGCGATATGGTCCGGCGGTTCGATGCGTGGCGGATGATACGGGAAGTGGCGCGCCCGGCGGGATTCGAACCCACGACCTTCGGCTTCGGAGGCCGACACTCTATCCATCTGAGCTACGGGCGCGCATGCCTTCGCAGGGGGCGGACTTTATCAACCCGGCATTCCCGCGACAACTCCTAAATCAGGGGCGTTCGGTGTCCTCGCGGGTGAGGCGCAGGAAGACCTCTTCCAGGTCGGGCTCGGTGGTGCTGATGTCGGCCACCGCCAGGCCGCAGTTGGGCAGGGCGTTCAGAAGGGCGGGAACGCCGCCGTCGCCGCGCGTCACCCGGAAGGCCAGACGGTCCGCGCCGCTGGCGACGGGCGCGAAGGCGGCCAGCGCGGGCGGAATGCCCGCCAGCGGCGCGGCGAAGCGCACCTCCACCACCTTGTCGGTCAGCCGCGCCAGCAGGCCCTCCCGCGATTCGCAGGCGACCAGGGCGCCGTGGCGGAGGATGGCGATGGATTCGCAGTTGTCCTGCGCTTCCTCCAGATAGTGGGTGGTCAACAGGATGGTGCGCCCATGGGCGTTCATCTCGCGGATGGTTTCCCACAGGTGGCGGCGCAGTTCCACGTCCACCCCGGCGGTGGGTTCGTCCAGCACCAGGATCTGCGGGTTGTGCACCATCGCCTTGGCGATGAGAAGGCGCCGCCGCATGCCGCCCGACAGGGTGCGGGCATAGGCGGTGGCCTTGTCGGCCAGGCCCACCGCCTCGAGGATTTCGTCGGTACGGCGTTCCGCCTTGGGGATGCCGTAGTAACCGGCCTGCACCTCCAGCGTCTCGCGCGGGGAAAAGAAGGGGTCGAGGTTGAGCTCCTGCGGCACGATGCCGATGGCGCGGCGGGCCTGGCGCGGGTCGTCGTCGAGGTCGTGCCCCCAGATCGACACCCGTCCCGAGGACTTCACCACCAGCCCGGCCATGACGTTGATCAGGGTCGACTTGCCCGCGCCGTTGGGGCCGAGAAGGGCGAACATCGATCCGCGCGGCACCGTGAAGGATACCGACTTCAAGGCGGGCGGGCGTTCCTTCCCATCGCGGGAGCGATAGGTCTTGCACAGGTTTTCGATGACGATGGCGTGGTCCGGCGGCGGCGACATGAAGGAACCGGTTTCTGGTGGCGGGGTCTTCCTAGAAAGGCGCGCGCGCGCCGTCTGTCAAGAGCCGCGGACTTGCGTTAAGATGCCCGTCCCTTCGCCGTATGTGGAAAAAGACCATGCAGGAAGACGCCGTCACCGTTGAAAAGACCGACCACGCCCATGCCGTTTGCTGCGACGGTGGCGGTGGGCCTCTCGGCCATCCCAAGGTTTATCTCAGCCTGGAAAAGGGCGTGGCGGAGTGCCCCTATTGCGGCCGCCGCTTCGTCGCCGAGGGAATCCCGGTCGAGGTCGGCGCGTGACCCAGCCCCGCCGCACCCTGCATCTGGTCGACGGTTCGGGCTATATTTTCCGCGCCTACCATGCCCTGCCGCCGATGACCCGTCCCGACGGCACGCCGGTGAACGCCGTCTACGGCTTCACCGCGATGCTGCTGAAGCTGATTTCCGACCTGAATGCCTCGTACCTGGCGGTGGTCTTCGATTCGGCGCGGAAGACCTTCCGCAACGACATCTACCCCGACTACAAGGCCAACCGGCCGCCGCCGCCCGAGGATCTGGTGCCGCAGTTCCCCCTGATCCGCGAGGCCGCCGCCGCCTGCCAGGTGCCCAGCCTGGAGCTGGAGGGCTTCGAGGCCGACGACCTCATCGCCACCCTGGCGGACAAGGCGCTGGCCGCGGATTTCGACGTGGTGGTGGTGTCCGCCGACAAGGACCTGATGCAACTGGTGCGGCCCGGCGTTTCCCTCTACGACCCGATGAAGAACCGCGACATCGACGAAGCGGCGGTGCGCGAGAAGTTCGGCGTCGCCCCCGACCGGGTGATCGACGTGCAGGCCCTGGCCGGCGACGCCAGCGACAACGTCCCCGGGGTGCCGGGCATCGGGGTAAAGACCGCGGCGCAACTGATCGAAGAGTACGGCGACCTCGACACCCTGCTGGCCCGCGCCGGGGAAATCCGCCAGCCGAAGCGCCGCCAGACCCTGATCGACAACGCCGAGATGGCGCGCGTTTCCCGCCGCTTGGTGACCCTGGACCGCGCCGTGCCGGTGACGGCGGAACCGGAAAGCCTGGCCCTGCCCGCGATCGACCCCGGCATCCTCAAGACCTTCCTGGAGCAGCAGGGGTTCCGCAGTCTGGTCACCCGCCTGACCGGATTGAAACGCGGCGCCGCGCCCGCCCGTCCCGCCGCGTCCGGCGGCGCCCCGGTCGCCGCCGAAACCCCGGCGGAGGACGGCGTGCCCCTGCCCGAATTGCCGCCGGTGGACCGCGCCGCCTATCGTCTGGTCGACGACGAGGCGGAGCTTGCCCGTTGGGTGGCCCGCGCCCGCGACCTCGGCCGGGTGGCGGTGGATACCGAGACCACCGGTCTCGACCCCTTGAGCGCGCGTCTGGTCGGGGTGTCGCTGGCCCTGGGACCGGGCGACGCCTGCTACATCCCGCTGCGTCACGGCCTGATCGAGGCGGCGCCGCAGGACGGCGGCTTCGATTTCGGCTCCGGCCACCTCGACGCGCCCGCGCAGATTCCGGTGGAGCGCGCCGCCGCCTTGCTGGCGCCGCTGCTCGCCTCCCCCGCGGTGCTGAAGATCGGCCACAACATCAAGTTCGACATGCACGTGCTGGCGGCCGAGGGCATGCCGGTTTCCCCGGTCGACGACACCATGGTGATGTCCTATGCCCTGGACGGCGGCGCGCACGGCCACGGCATGGACGAACTGGCGCTTTTGCACCTCGGCCACCAGACCATTCCCTTCGAGGAAGTCTGCGGCAAGGGCAAGTCGCGCATCACCTTCGACAAGGTGCCGCTGGACCGGGCCCTCGCCTATGCCGCCGAGGACGCCGACGTCACCTGGCGGCTGCACGCCATCCTGCGCGCGCGGCTGTTGCAGGAACGCCGGGTCGGCATCTACGAACGCTTCGACCGGCCGCTGGTGCCCATCCTCTTCGCCATGGAGGAAGCGGGCGTGGCGGTGGATTCGGCGGCGCTGGCGGCGATGAGCCGCGACTTCGCCGCCCGCATGGCGGTGCTGGAGGAACAGGTCCACGCCCTGGCGGGGGAGGCCTTCAACCTCGCCTCGCCGAAGCAGCTGGGGGAGATTCTGTTCGAACGCATGGGCCTGACCGGCGGGCGGAAAAGCGGCAAGACCGGCGCCTATTCCACCGACGCCGAGGTGCTGGACGACCTGGCGGCGCAGGGGCACGAACTGCCCGCCCGGGTTCTCGACTGGCGGCAGTTGCAGAAGCTGAAGTCCACCTACGCCGATGCCCTGGTCGGCCAGATCAATCCGAAGACCGGGCGGGTGCACACCACCTTCGCCCAGACCATCACCTCGACCGGGCGCCTGTCCTCCACCGACCCCAACTTGCAGAACATCCCGATCCGCACCGAGGAAGGCCGCCGCATCCGCGAGACCTTCGTCGCCGCGCCGGGCAACATCCTGGTCTCCGCCGACTATTCGCAGATCGAACTGCGCCTGATGGCGCACGTCGGCGAGGTCGCGGCGCTGAAGCAGGCCTTCGCCGACGGCGCGGACATTCACGCCGCCACCGCGTCGCAGGTGTTCGGCGTGCCGATCGAGGGCATGGACCCGATGCTGCGCCGCCGCGCCAAGGCGATCAACTTCGGCATCATCTACGGCATTTCGCCGTTCGGATTGGCGCGTCAGCTCGACATCCCGCAGTCCGAGGCGAAGGGTTATATCGAGGCCTATTTCGCCCGCTATCCGGAAATCCGCGTCTATATGGAAGCGACCAAGGATTTCGCGCGGGCGCACGGCTACGTGCGCACTCTTTTCGGTCGGGTCTGCGCCACCCCGGGCATCGCCGCGACCAACCCGGCGCAGCGCGCCTTCGCCGAACGCGCCGCGATCAACGCGCCGATCCAGGGCGGCGCCGCCGACATCATGAAACGGGCGATGATCGGCGTCGACCGGGCGCTGGCGGAATCCGGGCTGGCCGCGCGCAGCCTGCTGCAAGTTCACGACGAACTGGTCTTCGAAGTGCGCGAGGATCAGGCCGACGCCCTGATCGCCGCGATCAAGCCGGTGATGGAGGGCGCCGCCGAGCTTGCCGTGCCGCTGCTGGTGGACGCGGGCAAGGGCCGTTCCTGGGCCTCGGCGCATTAGGGGAAAACCAGGCCGGGCTCCGCCCAGCCCCGGCAAGGGCCTTGGGCCCTTGCATCCCACCCTTTCCGCGCGAAGCGCGATTGCCGCCTGGCATCCGGAATGGGGTGCGCGAGGGGGCCGAGCCCCCTCGCAACGTTTTTATTTCCCAGCAAAACGCCCCGGGGTTTCCCTCGGGGCGTTTTTCGTCGCGGCGGGATGCCGCGGTTACTTCTTGGCGCGGATGGCGACCGCCTTCACCGCGTCGGAGACGTGGTTTTCGTACTGCTTGAAGTTGGCTTCGAACATCGACGCCAGCTTCGCCGCCATCGCCTCGTAGGCGTTCTTGTCGGCCCAGGTGTTGCAGGGCTTCAGTACCTCGGCCGGCACGCCCGGGCAGGTGTCGGGCACCAGCATGCCGAACACCGGATCGGGGGTGAAGCTCACCTTCGCCAGGTGTCCGTCCAGAGCCCCGTGCACCATGGCGCGGGTATAGGCGATCTTCATGCGCGAACCGACGCCATAGGGGCCGCCGGACCAGCCGGTGTTGACCAGCCAGCAGTCGGTATTGTGCTTGCGCATCAGTTCGGCCAGCAGTTCGCCGTATTCCCACGGGCGGCGCGGCATGAACGGTCCGCCGAAGCAGGTGGAGAAGGTCGCCGACGGTTCCGAGACGCCCTTTTCGGTGCCCGCGACGCGCGCGGTATAGCCGGACAGGAAGTGGTACATCGCCTGTTCGGGCGACAGCTTGGAGACCGGCGGCAGCACGCCGAAGGCGTCGGCGGTCAGCATGATGATGTTACGCGGGTGGTCGCCGTTGCCGGTTTCCGAAGCATTGGGAATGAACCACAACGGATACGAGGCGCGGGTGTTCTCGGTATAGCGGTCGTCGGTGAGGTCGAGCCGCCGGGTGTTGGGGTTCATCACCACGTTTTCGAGGATGGTGCCGAAGCGGCGGGTGGTGGCGTAGATCTCGGGCTCGGCCTCGGGGGAGAGGTTGATCACCTTGGCGTAGCAGCCGTTCTCGAAGTTGAACACGCCCTTGGGGCCCCAGCCGTGTTCGTCGTCGCCGATCAGGGTGCGCGACGAATCGGCGGACAGGGTAGTCTTGCCGGTGCCGGACAGGCCGAAGAACACCGCGGTGTCGCCGTTCGGGCCGATGTTGGCCGAGCAGTGCATCGGCAGCACGCCCTTGGGCGGCAGCAGGAAGTTGAGCACCGCGAACACCGACTTCTTGATCTCGCCGGCATAGGAGGTGCCGCCGATGATCACCAGCTTGCGGGTGAAGTTGGCGATGACGAAGACGCCGGTGCGGGTGCCGTCGCGGGTCGGGTCGGCGTGGAAGGACGGAACCTGCAACACCGTGAAGTCGGGCACGAAGTCCTCGGCCTCTTCCTGCGTCGGCTGCAGGAACATGTTACGGGCGAAGTGGGCGGGCCAGGCCTGTTCGGTGATCACGCGCACCGCCAGGCGGTGTTCCGGATCGGCGCCGGCATAACGGTCCTGCACGAAGACGTCGCGGCCGGTCATGTAGTCGGCCATGCGCGCCGCCAGGGCGTCGAAGTGATCGCGGTCGAACGGTACGTTGACCTTGCCCCAGTCGGTGGTGTCCGCGGTGATCTCGTCCTTCACCGTGTACTTGTCGTTGGGGGAGCGGCCGGTGTGTTCGCCGGTCAGGGCGACGAACGCGCCGTAGCGGGACAGGTGGCCTTCGTTGCGCTTCACCGCCATTTCCACCAGCTGAGCGGTGGACAGGTTCCAATACACCCGTTCCACACCGGCGAGACCAAGCTTGTCCACGCCATGCTTGCTGATCACGGGACCAAGATTTTCCAAGGTTCGTTTCTCCCCAATCGATTGACGGCGGCAGCGGCGCCGTGTCGTTTCGTTTTCTTCGCGTTTCGCCCGTTCCGTCCTGGGCGTGACGTCGCGAAGTTCACGGAATGCGCGTTTCCGTCCTTCGCTTGCCGCCAGAATAGCCTGCTTCTCGCCCCATCGGAACCGGTCAGTGCACCAGGGTTTATGACGAAATGCAGTGAATGGGAACTACCTTCATCGTAAGATGAGGGGGCGAATTGAATGATTCCAGGGGAGGGGCAGGCGATGTTTCGATTCACGCGTGCATTTTTTGTCGCCGTCGCGTTCTCGTTGTCCGGCTTCGTGGCCGACGCGCTGGCGGCCGACATCGACGTCGGCGGGGTTTGGGCGCGGGCCTCGGCGGGGGTGGCGCGGGCCGGTGCCGCCTTCATGACGATCGAGAATCGGGGGGGCGCGGACGACGCCCTGGTCGCCGCGCACGCCACGGTTTCCGACGCGGTGGAACTGCACACCCACGTTCACGAGGGCGGGGTGATGAAGATGCGCAAGATCGACCGCATTCCGGTTCCGGCGGCGTCGCGGGTCGAACTCAAACCGGGCGGCCTGCACGTCATGTTCATTGGCCTGAAACGGCCCCTGAAGGAAGGGGAAACCTTCTCCCTCGCCCTCGACTTCGAAAAGGGAGGAAGGGTCCTCGTTCCGGTGACGGTGAAAGGGGTGGGCGCGCGCTAAAAAGGGATTTGGCCCGGACGGGATTTTTGCCACAATCGCCTTGTACCGACAGAACCCTCGTGCCCGCGTGAGGAGAAACGCACCGTGTCGAATCCGTATTCGATTACCCTGGTCGACGACGACCGCAACATCCTGACTTCGGTGTCCATGGCCCTGGAAGCCGAGGGGTTCAACGTCATGCAGTACCACGACGGGGCCGAGGGTCTGGCGGGCATCGCCGCGCAACCGCCGGATCTGGTGGTTCTCGACATCAAGATGCCGCGCATGGACGGCATGGAAATGCTGCTGGAACTGCGCAAGGAATCGGCGATTCCGGTGATTCTCCTGACCTCGAAGGACGAGGAAGTGGACGAGGTCCTGGGCCTGCGCATGGGGGCGGACGACTATATCAAGAAGCCGTTCTCGCAGCGCCTTCTGGTGGAACGCATCCGCAGCCTGCTGCGTCGGGGCGAGGTGGCGCGCCAACGGCGCGCCGCCGGCGGCGACCCCGACGGCATGTCGGGCGAGGCGCTGGTGCGCGGCGACCTGGTGCTCGATCCCTCCCGTCACATGTGTTCGTGGAAGGGGCGCCCGGTGGACCTGACGGTGACCGAGTTCTTGATCGTGCAGGCCCTGGCGGTGCGTCCCGGCCACGTGAAGAGCCGCGACCAGCTGATCGACGTCGCCTATGGCGAGCACATCTACGTCGACGATCGCACCATCGACAGCCACATCAAGCGCATCCGCAAGAAGTTCCGCGACGAGGACGACGGTTTCGCCAACATCGAGACCTTGTACGGCGTCGGCTATCGCTATCGCGAGAAGATCGAGTAGGCCGATGCGCGACGGGACGTTCCCCTTCCCGCGGGAGGCGATGCCGTGGCTTTGATGCCTCCGCGCGAGGGGGACGCCCGCCGTCCCGACGTGGCCGCCATGTTGCGGCGGTTGCGGCGGATTTCGCCGCTGACCCGCAAGATTCTGGTGGTCAACCTGCTGGCGCCCCTGTTCCTGGTGATGGGGGCGCTTTACCTCGACACCTACGAGCAGGAACTGCTGCACGCCGAGTTGAAGTCGATGCGCAGCCAGGGCGAAATGATCGCCGCCGCGGTGGCGGAGAACGCGGTCTCCGCCGAACAGGCGGCGCGCGGGCTTTCCGACAACCCGGTGTTCGTCGGCGGCGGCCACGGCTATCGCCTGCAGCCGGAGCGGGCGCGTCATCTGGTGCGGCGGCTGTCCGCCTACAGCGGTCGGCGGGTGCGCCTGTTCGACGATTCCGGCGTGCTTCTCGCCGACAGCCGCTATCTCTTCGTTTCCGGCGGTCTGGTCGAGGTGGAACCCCTGCCGCCGCCGCGCCTTTATCCCGCCGCCGACCGTCTGTTGCGCCAGTTCAACGACAAGGTGGTGTCCCTGCTGTCGCGGTTCTTTTCGTCCGCGCCGCCGCCGCAGCCCTATGCCGAGGCGCCGGTCGACCCGGTCACCGCCTACGAGGAGCTGGAGGCGGCGTTGCGCTATGGCGAGGCGGCCGAGGCGGTGCACCGGGGCGAACCGGCCGACATCCTGTCGGTGGCGGTGCCGCTGCAATACTACAAGCAGGTGGTCGGCGCGGTGCTGGTCAACGCCACCTCGGACGGCGTCGACGCCGGCGTCTTCCAGGTGCGCAAGGCGATCCTGCGCCTGTTCCTGTTCACCCTGGGGATGACGGTGCTGCTGTCGCTGTATCAGGCGGGGACCATCATCCACCCGATGCGCCGTCTGGCGCGCGCCGCGGCGCAGGTGCAGAACGGGCGCGGCGGGCGCGGCGCCATCCCCGACCTGTCGCGCCGCGACGACGAGATCGGCGACCTTTCCCTGACCCTCGGTCAGATGACCGAGGTTCTGTGGGATCGTATCGAGGCGACCGAACGCTTCGCCGCCGACGTCACCCACGAGATCAAGAACCCGCTGTCGTCGATGCGCAGCGCGGTGGAGACCGCCGCCCGCATCGACGACGCCGCGGCGCAGCGCCGCCTGCTGGCGATCCTGGCCGAGGACGTGCAGCGCATCGACCGCCTGATCAGCGACGTCGCCGAACTCTCCCGCGTCGACGCCGAACTGTTGAAGGCGGACGCCGAGCCTCTCGACCTGCGGGCGATGGTCGCCGCCCTGGCCGAGGTGGAGAACCTGTCGCTCGCCGACGGGCGGGCGACCATCGTCGTCGACTTCCCCGACCGCGAGGACCTGTGGGTGCTGGGGGCGGAGGGCCGCCTGGTCCAGGTGTTCCGCAACCTCATCCGCAACGCCGTCACCTTCAGCCCGCCGGGGGGGACCATCACCCTGCGCGCCTATGCCGGGACCGGGGCCTTCGCCCAGACGGTGATGGTGGAAATCGACGACGAGGGGCAGGGCATTCCCGAAGGCAAGGAAGCCGCCATCTTCGACCGCTTCTATACCGAGCGTCCGCCGGAGGAGAAGTTCGGCACCCACTCCGGCCTGGGGCTGGCGATTTCGAAGCAGATCGTCGAGGGGCTGGGCGGGCGCATTTCCGCGGTCAACCGCCGCGACGTCGAGGGCGCGGGGACTTGCGGCGCGCGCTTCATTCTGAACTTCCCCAGGCACTTCTCCAGCCTCGACCATTGACAGGCCGCGTCCGTCGCGCGACGGTGACGGCATGGAACACGCGCCGCACGACCTGGAAATCTGCGAACATGCCTCCGCCGTCGCCATCGACGGCCACGCGGTGCTGCTGTTCGGCGCGCCGGGGTGCGGCAAGTCGGATCTGGCGCTGCGCCTGATCGCCGAGGGCGCCCGCCTGATCGCCGACGATCAGACCCGCATCTTTTGCCGCGACGGCTTCCTGCGCGCCGCCTGTCCCCGGACCATCGCCGGAATGATGGAGGTGCGGGGCATCGGCCTGGTCACCGTGCCCGGCGCCGCCGCGCCCGAGGATGCCTTTCCGGTGGCGCTGGCGGTGGACCTGGTCGCCGATCCGGCGCAAGTGGCGCGGATGCCGGATTCGTTTTCCCGCGAAATTCTCGGGGTGGAGGTTCCGGCGGTCACGGTGTTTTCCTTCGCCGCCTCGGCCTCGCGGGTGGTGACGGTGGCTCTGGAGGCGGTTCTCGGCCGCCGGGACCGGGTGAATTGATGGCCGGGACTCCCGTCGTTTCCCCGCCGCGCGAGGTGGTGCTGGTGACCGGCCTGTCCGGCGCGGGCAAAAGCACCACGCTCAAGACCTTCGAGGACCTGGGATACGAGGCGGTGGACAACGTGCCGCTGTTCCTGCTGCGGCCGATGATCGGCGACGAGGCCAGCACCTGGGCGGAGTACCGCGAGGTCCGCCGTCCCCTGGCGATCGGCGTCGACATCCGCACCCGCGACTTCGACGTCGAGGCGATCGGCAGCCTGCTGCGCGAGGTGGAGCAGGTGGAAGGCCTGCGCCCGCGCATCGTCTTCCTCGAATGCGACGACGTCGTGCTGCAACGCCGCTATACCGAAACCCGCCGCCGCCATCCCTTGGCGGTGGACCGGCCGCTGGTCGACGGCATCGCCCTCGAACGCCAGTTGCTGGCCCCCCTGAAGGAGCGGGCCAACGACGTCATCGACACCTCGGACCTGCCGCCGGGCGCGCTCAAGACCATGCTGTTCTCGCGCTATGGTCTGGCCGCCACCGGCCTGCACGTGTTCGTCACCTCGTTCTCGTTCAAGCGCGGATTGCCGCGCGAGGCCGACTTGGTGTTCGACGTGCGCTTCCTGCGCAATCCGCATTACGATCCGCAGTTGCGCGACCTCACCGGGCGGGACGCGCCGGTGCAGTCCTACGTCGCGGCGGATCCCGACTTTCCCGAATTCATGCAACGCCTGACCGGCCTTCTGGAGCCGCTGCTGCCGCGTTACGTGACCGAGGGGAAAAGCTATCTGACCCTGGCGGTGGGCTGCACCGGGGGTCGGCATCGTTCGGTGTTCGTCGCCGAGCGTCTGGGACAATGGTTGGACGAGGTCGGCTACGGCACCTCGGTCCGCCATCGTGAACTGCAAACGCCCGACGCCTGAGAGAGGGGCGCCCGCGCCACTTGAAAGCGGGCGGAAAAAGCGGCTTTATGAAAGTCCGCTCCGGGTCGGTTCGGGACAGAGGGGAAGGAACGAAGCGCGCATGATCGGCATGGTACTCGTCACCCACGGCCGCTTGGCCGAAGAACTGATCGCCGCCCTTGAACACGTGGTCGGCCCGCAAGAGCGGGTGAAGGCGGTGTGCATCGGCCCCGACGACGACATGGAACGCCGCCGCCAGGACATCATGGACAGCGTCGCCGCGGTCAGCGAGGGCGACGGCGCGGTGGTGCTGACCGACATGTTCGGCGGCACGCCCTCGAACCTTGCCATCTCGATCATGGACAAGACCCATGTGGAGGTGATCGCCGGGGTCAACCTGCCGATGCTGATTAAGCTGGCCTCGGTGCGGGAAAGCGAAACCCTGGGCGAGGCGGTGATCAGCGCGCAGGAAGCGGGGCGTAAGTACATCAACGTCGCCTCCAAGCTGTTGGCCCAGTCCTAAGGCGTTTGTACGGAGCGAAGCGTTGAGCACGACCAATCCCGCCGACCGCGAGGTGCAGATTCGCAACATGCGCGGCCTGCATGCCCGCGCCGCGGCGAAGTTCGTCAAACTGGCGGGCGGTTTCGACGCCCGGGTTTCGGTGTCGAAGAACGGCCAGACGGTTTCCGGCGAATCGATCATGGGCCTGATGATGCTGGCGGCGGGCCTGGGATGCACCATTCGCCTGTCGGCGGAAGGCAACGAGGCGAAGGCGGCGCTCGACGCCCTGTGCGACCTGGTGGAAGCGAAGTTCCATGAAGATTGACGATCAGCCGATCCCGGAACTGCCGACCCGCATCATGCATGGCGTGGGGGTCAGCCCCGGGGTCGCGCTCGGCATCGCCTACGTGCACGAAACCGGCGGCCTGTCGGTGGTCGAATACTGCCTGCCCGCCGACCGGGTAGCCGAGGAAGTCGAGCGATTCCGCGCCGCGGTGCAGGGCGTCACCGAGGATCTGGGCAAGGTGCGGGACGAGGCGCGCCGCCTGCCCGAGCAAGCGGCGGAAGAGGTCTCCTTCATCCTCGACGCGCACACCCACATGCTGCAACGCTCGCGTCTGGTGCGCGGCGTCGAGGCCCTGATCGCGGGCAAGCGGATCAACGCCGAGGCGGCGGTGAAGCGGCAGATCGACGATCTGGTCGCCGCCTTCTCGGCGATGGAGGACGGCTATCTGGCGGCTCGGGCGTTCGACGTGCGCGACCTCGGCCAGCGGCTGGTCCGCCGCCTGGGGCACGAGGAAGACGCGACCTTCGCCGACCTGCCGCGCCAGTCGATCATCCTGGCCGACGAACTGACCCCGGCGGATACCGCGCAGATGGATCCGGAACGGGTGGTCGGTTTCGCCACCGAGTTCGGCGGCACCACCAGCCATACCGCGATCATGGCGCGATCGCTCGGCATTCCCGCGGTGGTCGGGGTGTCCGGCCTGACCCGCAGCCTGAGCCCCGGCAGCACGGTGATCGTCGACGGCACCGAGGGGCGGGTGATCCTCAACCCCACCTCGGAGCAGATGGCGGAATACCGCAAGTGGCGGGCGGCGGCGCTGCGGCGTTCGCGTTCGCTCAACCGCTTGCGCAGCCTGCCGTCGGTGACCCGCGACGGCTACCGCGTCGCCCTGATGGCCAACATCGAGCGGCCGGAGGAAACCAATCCCGCGGTGCTGGCGGGGGCCGAGGGCATCGGCCTGTTCCGTTCCGAGTTCCTCTACATGAACCGCGACACCGTGCCCGACGCCGACGAACAGACGGCGATGCTGACCGCGGTGGTGGAGCGGATGGACGGCCAGCCGGTGACCTTCCGCACCCTCGACGTCGGCGGCGACAAGCTTTCCCGCCTGTTCGAGGTGGGGGCGGGGCCGAACCCGGCGATGGGGCTGCGCGCGGTGCGCCTGTCCCTGGCGCGGCCGGACCTGTTGCGCACCCAGTTCGAGGCGGCGATGCGCGCCGCGGTTCGCGGCCCGGTGCGGGTGCTGCTGCCGATGGTCAGCTCGCTGTCCGAGCTCAGGCAGTGCCGCGTCCACTATGCCGAGGTCTTCGAATCCCTGAAGCGCGCCGGGGTCAAGGTCGGCGATGAACCGCCGCCGCTTGGGGTGATGATCGAGGTGCCGGGCGCCGCGCTCAACGCCGACGCCATCGCCCGGGAGGCGGATTTCCTGTCGATCGGCACCAACGACCTGACCCAGTACACCCTGGCCATCGACCGTTCGGACGAGCAGGTTTCGCACCTCTACGACAGCATGCATCCGGCGGTGCTGCGCCTGATCCACTTCACCACGGAAGCCGGACGGCGCAGCCGCGCGCCGGTTTCGGTGTGCGGCGAGGTGGCGGGCGATCCCCGTTACACCGGGCTTCTCGTCGGCATGGGCATCGCCGAGCTGTCGATGGCGCCGCCCAACCTGTTGCAGGTGAAGGAACAGGTCCGCCGCATCGAGACGGACGCCGCGAATGCCCTGGTGCGGGCGGTGTTGCGCCAGTCCGACGGCGAGGAAATCCGCCGTCTGGTCGCCGAATTCAACGCCGAGCGCGAGGAATAGGCGGCGCCCCTATTCGTTGAACAGATACAGGATGAACGGCAGGGTCACCGCCGAGGCCAGGGTGGTGACCAGCACCGTCATCGCGGTGTGGCGCACTGCGACGCCGTAACGCTGCGCCAGGATGAAGGCGTTCTTCGGCGAGGGCAGGGCGGCGACGAAGACCAGCGCCCCCAGCTCCTTGTCGGGCAGGCCGAAGGCGAAGCGCCCGAGAAGGAAGGCGAACAGCGGAATCAAGACCAGCTTGACCAGTCCGGCGACGGCGATTTCGCGGGGCTCGCCGCCCGCCGCCTCGACGTCCTTTTCCGCCAGGGTCAGGCCCAGGGCGAACACCGCCACCGGAATCGCGCCGCGGCCGAGAAGGTTGCAGGCGCGGTCCGCCCACTGCGGCACGTGCAGGCCCATCGTCACCGCGGCGACGCCCAGGAAGGTGGCCATCAGCAGCGGGTTCTTCGCCACCACCAGGAAGACCTGGCCGATCTTCGCGGCCAGCGAGGACATCGGCGCACCCTTTTCGCGGGCAAGGTCGATCTCGATCCAGGTGATGAGGACCGGATAGACGCAGGTCATGTGGATCACCGTGGCCAGGATCGCGGGCAGCGGCGAGCCGAAGGCGTAAAGGCTGATCGGAATGCCGAGGTATCCGGCGTTGCCGTTGATCGCGGTGAAGATGCCGAGCGCCAGCTTCGCGCCGCGTTCCTTGAACAGGACGCGGGCGGCGGCCAGGAAGGCCAGCCCCCCCGCCAGGATCGCCAGGAAATAGGATCCGAGGTATCCCCAGTGGGCGACTTCGTCGGGGCGGCGGCCGGCCAGGGTGATGAAGATCAGGGGCGGCATCGCGACGAAAAAGACGAAGCGCGACAGCACCCCCGGTCCCGCCGCGCCGAGAACGCCCAGACGTCCGCAGACATAGCCGAGAAGCGCGATGACGAAGACCGGCGCGAAGACGCCGACGACCTGATCCATGATGCAATCCTTGCCACGGGGGGATTTGGTATATGCCACCCCTTCGCCAGGACGCAAGACCTTGCCGGATAATCTGTTGAGACGGGGAAAGAGTGCCTATATGATCCCGCGACCTGGATTCGCGGGCGCGGGTCGGCCGCGCAAGCATACGGAGAAAGATGAGATGACGGAATTCACCGATTACAAGGTTGCCGATATCGGCCTGGCGGAGTGGGGACGCAGGGAAATCGTCCTCGCCGAAGTGGAAATGCCGGGCCTGATGGCGGTGCGTGCCGAATACGGCAAGACGCAGCCCCTGAAGGGCGCGCGCATCGCGGGTTGCCTGCACATGACCATCCAGACCGCCGTCCTCATCGAGACCCTGGTGGCGCTGGGCGCCTCGGTGCGCTGGAGCTCCTGCAACATCTATTCGACGCAGGACCACGCCGCCGCCGCGATCGCCGCTGCGGGTATTCCGGTGTTCGCCTGGAAGGGCGAAACCCTGGAGGAAGCCGACTGGTGCATCGAACAGACGATCCTGGGGACGGACGGCTGGCGTCCGAACATGATCCTGGACGACGGCGGCGACCTGACCCTGATGATGCATCAGAAGTTCCCGGAACTGATGAAGGACGTGCGCGGCCTGTCCGAGGAAACCACCACCGGCGTGCATCGTCTGCACGAGATGGCGAAGGCCGGCACGCTGCTGGTTCCGGCGATCAACGTCAACGACAGCGTCACCAAGTCGAAGTTCGACAACAAGTACGGCTGCCGCGAATCCCTGGTCGACGGCATCCGCCGGGGCACCGACGTGATGATGGCGGGCAAGGTCGCGGTGGTGGCGGGCTTCGGCGACGTCGGCAAGGGCTCGGCGGACAGCCTGGCGCGCGCCGGCTGCCGTGTCATCGTCACCGAGGTCGACCCGATCTGCGCCCTGCAGGCGGCGATGGAAGGCTATGAAGTGACGACGATGGAAGAGGCCGCCCCGCGCGGCGACATCTTCGTCACCGCCACCGGCAACATCGACGTGATCACCGTCGACCACATGCGGGCGATGAAGGACCGGGCGATCGTTTGCAACATCGGTCACTTCGACAGCGAGATCCAGATCGCCGGGCTGCGCAATTTCAAGTGGATGCCGGTGAAGCCGCAGGTGGACGAGGTGGAGTTCCCCGACGGCAAGCGGATCATCGTCCTGGCCGAGGGCCGTCTGGTCAACCTGGGCTGCGCCACCGGCCATCCCAGCTTCGTGATGAGCGCCTCGTTCAGCAACCAGGTTCTGGCGCAGATCGAGCTGTGGACCAACCCCGGCAAGTACGAAAAGAAGGTCTACGTCCTGCCCAAGTTCCTGGACGAAAAGGTCGCGGCGCTGCACCTGGCGAAGCTGGGGGTGAAGCTGCAGAAGATGTCCCCGGAACAGGCGGCCTATATCGGGGTGTCGGTTGACGGCCCCTTCAAGCCGGAGGAATATCGCTACTAAGGCATTCCCCGGCGGCAGCGCCGGGGCGAACGGAACGGGAAGGGGGTCGCGGCGATGGCGTTTCCGGCATTGAGCGAACTTCCTTCCGAAGCGATCGCGGCGGCGGCTGGGGGACTGGCCGCCGCCGTTCTGCTGTGCGGCAGCGTGCTCTATCGCCTGCGCCTGTGGCGGGCGCGGGCGCGGGCGCGCGGGGTGGAGGCGGAACGCCTGTCGGGCATCCTGGCGCAGGCGGGCGACGGCGCGCTGATCGTCGTGCACGCCGCCGACGTCGACGATCCGGCGGCGGCGGCGGTGGTGTGCAGCCGCCGTCTGGCGGTGGTGCTGTCCCTGCCCAGCGGCGAAAAGGCGGACTGGGCCGAGGCGATGGCCGCCCTTGCCGCCGAGGACGCGGCGGCCCTGGCCGCGCCGGTGGCCGACCTTCTGCGCACCGGCGACACCTTCGTCCGCGTGGTTTCCGCCCCGGCGCGCGGGCGGCTGCTGCGGGTGACCGGCCTGCGCGCCGACGAACCCGGTGGCGGCGGACGGATCACTTCGGTCCTGTGGTTCTCCGACATCACCCGCGAGGCGGAGGCCGAGGAAGCCGACCGCCGCGAAATCGAAATCCTGCGCCGCGACCGCATCCGTTATCGCGCCGCCCTCGATTCCCTGCCGCTGCCGATCTGGCTGCGCAACCGCGACCTCGACATCGGGTTCTGCAACGTCGCCTTCGCCCGCGCGGTGGGGGCTGCCGATCCGATCGCGGCACGGCGCGAGGGCACCGAACTGTTGCAGGCGTCGGGCCGCACCCTGGCCGAACGCGCCCGCGACGGCGGCGAAACCCGGGTGGAGCGCGAGGTCTTGGCCCTGGGCGGGGCGTTGCGCCACATCGAGGTGCGGGAAACCCCGCTGGTGCCGATGGAGGGCGCGGCGGGGGCGGAGGCGGAGGTCCTGTCCGGCACCGTCGGCATCGCCCTCGACGCCACCGCGCAAGAGGACGCGCGCGCCGAACTCGACCGCCACGACGAGGCGCACGCCCTGGTTCTGGAACGCCTGGGCACGGCGATCGCGGTGTTCGGCGCGGACCAGCGCCTGCGTTTCCACAACACCGCCTTCGCGCGGCTGTGGCTGCTGGACGACGCCTGGCTGGAAAGCGAACCCGACTACGCCACGGTGCTGGAGGTCCTGCGCGACCGCCGCCAACTGCCCGAGGTCGCCGACTTTCCCGCCTACAAGGCGGCGGAAATCGCCCTCTTCACCGACCTTCTGGAACCGGTGGAGGCGCTGATGCACCTGCCGGGCGGCACCACCCTGCGTCGGGTGGTGGCGCCGCACCCCTTGGGCGGGCTTCTCCTTACCTACGAGGACGTCACCGACACCCTGGCCCTGGAACGCTCCTACAACACCCTGATCGACGTGCAGGCGGAAACCCTGAACCACCTGCGCGAGGCGGTGGCGGTGTTCGACGCGGGGGGGACCCTGCGCCTGTCCAACGCCGCCTTCGCCGCGCTGTGGGACTTGCCGGAAATCCGGCCTCAGCCCGGCGGGGCGGAGGCGGCGGGCGAGCCTCTGCGCATCCACGAGGTGGCGGACCTGCAAGCGCGTCTGCTGGCCGACGGCATGGAACGGCAGGAGTATCCGGGGCGCATGGCGCGGCTTTTCCGCGACCGCGCCGCCGCCGACGGCAGGCTATCCCACCGCGAGGCGGGCGAGGTGCGCTGGCGCGCCGCGCCGCTGGCCGACGGCGGCCTGGTGCTCAGCTTCGACGCCGCGCCGCCCCGCGCCGGGGTGGAGGCGTCCGCCGCCGACGTCGCCGCCCTGCTCGCCGACGGGGTGCGCTCGGTGGCGGCCTGGGGCGAGGTTCTCGCCCATGCCCATTACGGCGCGCTCAACCCCCGCCAGCAGGCCTATGTGGATTCCATCCGCGACGCGGCGTCGGCGATGGAGCGCCTGCTCGCCGCCGTGGACCGGTTGCGCGACGAGGCCCCCGCCGACGATGCGGCGGCGGAGGACGTGCACGCCCTACTTTCCAAGGTGCTGGGCGAGGCCCGCGAAATCGCCCGGCGGCGCGAGGTCGACCTGCACTTCGACTGCCGCCCGGAAATCGGCGTCGCCCGCCTCTCCGCCGAGGCCTTCGAACGCCTGCTCGGCCTGATTCTCGACATGGCGCTGGCCGGAACCTCGCCGGGCGACGCGGTGTCGCTGGCGGCGCAGCGGGAACTCGGCGGCGGCCTGCGCATCACCGTCGCCGATACCGGCGCGGGCTGGGACGTCGCGGCCGAGGGCGGCAGCGACCGTGCCGCCGCCGCGCGCTTTTCGGTGATCCGCGCCACCGCGGCGGCGCAGGGCTGGGACTTCGACCTGATCACCGTGCCGGGCGAGGGCACTACCGTCACCCTGCGCCGGGATTGAACCGGAAAACCAGGCTGGGCTCCGCCCAGACCCGCAAAGGGGCTGGGCCCCTTTGATCCCATACCTTGTTTTCGCCGCGTCAGCGGCAATCGGCCTTCACGCGGCGCGACGGCTTTATCGCGCTTACGCGCAAAAATCTTAACGAATGGGGTGCGCGAGGGGGCCGAGACCCCTCGCAACGTTTTTTGCCCCGGCGCGGATTTATTCCTTCGGCACGCCCTGGGTGGTGGAGTAGGCGAAGTGGGAGACCTCGCCGGGGTGGAGGAAGGCGCGCGCGCCGTGCGCGGCGGCGGCGGCCTCGGCGAAGCCGCAGAGGATCAGTTTCAGTTTGCCCGGGTACTGCGAGATGTCGCCGACGGCGAAGATGCCGGGGATCGAGGTCGCGGCGGTGGCCGGGTCGGCGGCGATGGCGTGGCCGTCCATGGTCAGGTTCCACTGCGCGATCGGCCCCAGGTTGGCGGCCAGTCCGAAGAAGGGCAGCAGCACGTCGGCCTCGATGTCGCGGGTGTTGCCGGAAAGGTCGGCGACGGTGACGGCGGTCAGCTTGCCGTCCGCGCCGTCGATCGCCTTCAACTGGAAGGGGACGACCAGTTCCACGGTTTCCCCCTGCGCCAGGGCGGCCAGCTTGGCCTCGCTTTCCGGCGCGGCGCGGAAGTTGGCGCGGCGGTGCACCACGAACACCTTGGCCGCGACCTCGGCCAGGGAAATCGCCCAGTCCACCGCGGAATCGCCGCCGCCCGCGATGACCACCCGCTTGCCGCGGAAGTCTTCCCGCCGCCGCACCATGTAGAACACCGAGGTTCCTTCGAACTCCGCCAGGCGCTTGAGCGGCGGGCGGTTGGGGCCGAACGCCCCCGACCCGGCGGCGACGATCACCGCTCCGGCGGAGATTTCGGTCCCGGCCGAGGTGGTGACGGTGAAGCGCCCGCTCGCCGCGTCGCGCGACAGGCCCTCGACCCGCTGGTTGAGGTGGTAGACCGGCTTGAACGGCGCCGCCTGTTCGGTCAGGCGGTCGATCAGGTCCTGGCCGGAAATCGCCGGGTGCGCCGGGATGTCGTAGATGGGTTTTTCCGGGTAGAGGGCGGAACATTGGCCGCCGATCGCCTCCAGCGCGTCGACGACGTGGCAGGAGAGCTTTTCCATGCCGCATTCGAAGACCGAAAACAGGCCGACCGGCCCCGCGCCGATCACCACCACGTCGGTATTGTGCTGGGTTTGAGACATCCCCGGGTTCCTTCCGCTGCGATTTTTCGCGCTACAGTGCGACGTTTGCGACGCCTTGGCAACCCGTTCTCGGGGCTCGGGTTGCCCTTCGCCGCGCGGGCGGATACAACTAAGGGCATGAACAGCAACCCCGCGCCGCAGCCCTGTCCGCATCCCGCCGGTCCGAACGACCGGGAATGGCGGCTGTCCCTGGCCTCGCCCGAGGAAACCGCCGCCCTGGCGGCCCGGGTGGGGGGACTTTCCGGCGCCGCCGACGTGGTCGCCCTGTGGGGCGACCTGGGGGCGGGGAAGACCGCCTTCGCGCGGGGGCTGATTCAGGCGCAATTGCCGGACGAGGAAGTTCCCAGCCCCACCTTCACCCTGGTGCAGATCTACGAACCGGCGAAGGCCGCGCCGGTCTGGCATTTCGACCTCTATCGCCTGGCGGGGCCGGACGACGTGTGGGAACTGGGTTTCGACGACGCGCTGGAGGGGGCGTTGTCGCTGATCGAATGGCCGGAACGCCTGGGCCGGGGGTTGCCCCTGCGCCGTCTGGACGTGGAGCTTTCCTTCGACCCGGCGGCGGGGCCGACGGCGCGCGCCGCGCGGCTGATCGGGCGCGGCCCGGACTGGGCGCGCCGCGTCGAACGCCTGGAGACGGAGGACGCGGGTGAGTGACGCGGAACGCGCCGCGGCGCGGCGGGATTTTCTGGCGCGGGCCGGTTGGCCGGACGCGGCGGTGACGCCCTTGGCCGCCGATGCCTCGTTCCGCAGCTATCACCGGGTGCGGCGCGGCGCGGAACGGTGGGTGCTGATGGATGCGCCGCCGCCCCGGGAAGACGTGCGTCCCTTTCGCGCCGTCGACGCGCGGCTGGTCGATTTGGGGCTGAGCGCGCCGCGCATCCTGGCCGAGGACGTGGAGCGGGGTTTCCTGCTGCTCGAGGATTTCGGCGACGGCACCTTCACCCGCCTGCTGGCCGGGGGCGAGGACGAAACCGCCCTCTACGATCTGGCGGTGGACGCCCTGATCGCCCTGCACCGTGCCCCCGCCGCCGCCGCGCCGATGCCCGGCTACGACCTGCCCGCCTACGACACCGCGCGTTATCTGACCGAGGCCGGCCTGCTGCCCGACTGGTTCCTGCCCGCCGTCGGGGTGGAGCTGTCCGGCGCGGCGCGCGCCGTCCATGACGAGGCCTGGCGGCAGGGGCTCGCGGGGCTTTCCGGGCAGCCCGAGACCCTGGTCCTGCGCGACTTCCACGTCGACAACCTGATGCGTCTGCCGGGGCGCGAAGGCGTCGCCGCCTGCGGCCTGCTCGACTTTCAGGACGCGGTCTCCGGTCCCGCCGCCTACGACCTGATGTCGCTGTTGGAGGACGCCCGCCGCGACATCGCCCCCGCCCTGGTCGCGCGCGGCCGGGCGCGTTACCTCGCCGCCTTCCCCGGCCTCGACGCCGCCGCCTTCGACGCCGCCTGGGCGGTGCTGGCGGCGCAGCGTCACGCCAAGGTGATCGGCATCTTCACCCGCCTTTGCACGCGCGACGGCAAGCCCCAATACCTGTCGCATATTCCCCGCGTCTGGCGCCTGCTGGAGGCCGCCCTGGCCCATCCGGCGAACGCCGCCGCCGCCCGCTGGTTCGCCGATCATGTCCCCGCCGCCGTCCGCAGGAGTCCGCCATGCCCGCCGTCCGCATGAGCGAAGCCGTCAACGTCAAGTGTCCGCGTCCGACCCATGCCATGGTGCTGACCGCCGGGCTGGGCACGCGGATGAAACCGTTGACCGCGCACACGCCGAAGCCCCTGGTTCCGGTGCTGGGGAAAAGCCTGCTCGACCGGCTGCTCGACCGGCTGGAGGACTGGGGGATCGGCACCGTGGTGCTCAACCTGCACCACCTGGCGCCGGTGCTGCGCGACCATGTGCGGGGACGGGCAAAACCCGCCCTGCTGTTGTCCGACGAGCGCGACGCCCTGCTGGACACCGGCGGCGGCGTCAACCGCGCCCTGCCGATGCTGGGCGACGAACCGTTCTTTTTGCTCAACGGCGACGTGTTGTGGGGCGACGGGCCGCAATCCACCCTGTCGCGGCTGTGGGCGGCCTTCGATCCCGACCGCTTCGACATCGTGCTGCTGCTGCATCCGACGGCGAAGGCGCATGGCTATGACGGCGCGGGGGATTTCTCGCTGTCGCCGGGCGGTCTGCCGTTGCGCCGGGGGGAGGCGCACGTCGCCCCCTATGTCTTCGCCGGGGTGTCGATCCTGCATCCCCGCGTCTTCGCCGAGGTGCCGGGCGGCGCCTTTTCGATGAATCTGCTGTTCGACCGCGCCCTGGCCAAGGGGCGCCTGGGGGCGGTGGCACACGACGGTTCCTGGTACCATGTCGGCACGCCGCAGGCGGTGGTGGAGACCGAACGCCTGCTGGTCAGGGGCAACGGCTTCATCTGAGCGGGGGGGGCGCGATGCGCCGGGTGTTCACCATCGCCGCGCACGGGCGTTTCGCCGATCTTCTGGCGCAGGGGATTCTCGCCCGCCATGGCGACGACCCGCTGACCCTGGCCCGCGTCACCGTTCTGCTGCCCACCCGCCGCGCTTGCCGCGCCCTGCGCGAGGCGTTTCTGCGCGCCCGTGGCGGGCGTCCCAGCGTGCTGCCGCGCATGCTGCCCCTGGGCGAGGTGGAGGAAGACGCCCTGGCCTTCGTCGAGGACGCGGGCGCGGCGTTGGCCCTGCCGCCCGGGGTGTCGCCCCTGGCGCGACGGTGTCTGCTGGCGCGGATCATCGGGGCCGCCGCCGACCCGGCGACCGGCGAGACGCCGTCCCTCGGCGCGGCGTTGGACCTGGCCGAGGCGCTGGCCGCCCTGCTCGACCAGGTGCAGGCCGAGGAACTGTCCTTCGACCGGCTGGCGGAAATCGGCCTCGACCTGCCCGAACACTGGCAGCGCATCGCCCAGGTGTTGCGGACGGTCACCCACGCCTGGCCGCCGTTGCTGGCGGCGATGGGAATGGCCGATCCGATGGCGCGCCGCGTCGCCCTGATGCAGCGCCAGGCCGAGGCGTGGACCGTCCACCCCCCCGTTGACCCGGTGATCGCCGCCGGGTCCACCGGCAGCCATCCGGCGACCGCCCGTCTGTTGGCGGCGGTGGCGGCGTTGCCGTCGGGGGCGGTGGTGCTGCCCGGCCTCGACCGTGGCCTCGACGCCGAATCCTGGGCGGCGCTGGAGCCCTCGCATCCGCAATACGGGCTGCGGCAGTTGCTGGCGGTGATCGGCTGCGGCCGGGAGGAGGTGGCGGACTGGCAGCCGTTGCCCGCGCCGCCGCCGCGCGACGCCCTGCTGCGCGAGGTCTTCCGTCCCGCCGCCACCGCCGGGGCGTGGACCGGGTTGCGCCTGGACGCCACCGCCACCGAGGGGATTTTCCGCCTGGACTGCGCCAACCCGCGCGAGGAGGCCACGGCGATCGCCCTGATCTTCCGCGAGACCCTGGAAACCCCGGGCCGCACCGCCGCCCTGGTCACCCCGGACCGCGACCTGGCGCAGCGGGTGGCGGAACAGATGCGCCGCTGGGGGGTGGAAATCGACGATTCGGCGGGCGTGCCGTTGGGGCAGAGCCCGCTTGGCCGTTTCCTGCGGCTGGTGCTGACGGCGGCGGCGGACGGTTTCCCGCCGGTGGCGCTGCTGGCGGTGTTGCGGCATCCGGCGTGCGCCCTGTCGCGCGGCCTGGGCGCGGGCGCGGTGGCGGATTTCGACCGCTTTCTGGCGCGCGGGGCGAAGCCCGCGCCGGGCTGGGCGGATTACCGCCGCCGCCTCGACGAACTGGACGAGAAGAACAAACTGTCCGCCCCCCGCCTGCTGGCGCTGTCCTCGCTGATCGAGCTGTTCGCCGCCGCCGTCGCGCCCCTGGCCGAGGTTCTTTGCTGCCCCGCCGCCGACCTGCCCACCCTGTTGCGGCCGCACGTCGCCGCCGCCGAGGCGCTGGCGGGCAACGTCGAGGTGGAAGGCTGGGAAGCCCTGTGGCGCGGCGAGGACGGCACCGCGGCGCACGCCTTTTTCGCCGAGGCCCTGTCCGCCGCCGCCGACCTGGGGGAGATCGCCCCCGCCGCCTATGGCGAGGCGTTCGACGCCCTGATTTCCGGGGTGGCGGTGCGCCCCCGTTTCGGCGGCCACCCGCGGCTGCACGTGCTGGGGCCGATGGAAGCCCGCCTGCAACCCGCCGACGTGATGATCCTGGGCGGCATGAACGAGGGCGCCTGGCCGCGCGATCCCGCTCCCGATCCCTGGATGAGCCGGGGGATGCGCGCCGCCTTCGGCCTGCCACCCGCCGAACGCCGCATCGGCCTGGCCGCGCACGACGTGCTGATGGCGGCGGCGGCGCCGACCGTGGTCTTCACCCGCGCGGCGAAGGCGGGGGGCACCCCCACCGAGCCGTCGCGTTGGCTGCGGCGCCTGGACGCGGTGCTGGCGGCGGGCGGCGCGCGCCTGCCGCGCGGCCCCTGGCTGGATTGGGCGCGGGCGCTGGACGCCGCGCCCGCCGTGGTCGACCCGCCGCGTCCGCCCGCGCCGTGCCCGCCGGTGGCGGCGCGCCCGCGCCAGCTGTCCGCCACCCATGTCGAGATGCTGCGCCGCGACGCCTATGCGGTTTACGCCAAGTACGTGCTTGGCCTGCGCAAGCTGGACGACCGCGAGCAAGAGGTCTCCCCCGCCGACCTCGGCACCCTGATGCACGGCGTGCTGGAACGCTTCATCCGCGACGAAGGCGGGCGCAGCGCCGACCCGGACGCGCTGGCGCGGCTGACCGATTTGGCCGACGCGGCGCTGGCGGAACATCGGATTCCGGCGGAACTGACGCCTTTCTGGCGGGCGCGCATCGGCCGGGCGCTGGCTTGGTTCGTCGCTACCGACGCGCCGCGCGCCGTCGCCCACAGCATCGTCGAGCGCGAGGGGAAATGGACCCTGTGTCCGTCTTCCGGCCTGCCCTTCGTCCTTACCGCCAAGGCCGACCGCATCGATGTCGGCGACGACGGCGCGGTGACGGTGATCGACTACAAGACCGGTTCCCTGCCCACGGCGAAGGAAGTCGCGGCGGGGTTCTCGCCGCAATTGCCGCTGGAAGGCGCGATCGTCCGCGAGGGCGGCTTCTCCGGCCTGGTGTCCCGCGCCGTCGGCGGCCTGGAATATTGGCGGATCAACGGCGGCGGCGCGGGCGGCGAACGCAAGACGCTGGAGGACCCGGCGAAGCTGGTGGAGGAAGCGGCGGCGGGCCTGCGCGCCCTGGTCGACGTCTACGACGATCCGGCGATGCCCTATCTGCCGCGCGCGGTGGATGGCCGGGCGCCGCGCTATTCCGACTATCTGGTGCTGGAACGGTTGGCCGAATGGGCGGCGGCGGGCGGGGAGGACGAAGGATGAGCCTCGATCCCTCCCTGCTGGCGCAACGGGCGGAGGCGGCGCAGCGCCGCGCCGCCGATCCCCGCGCCTCGGTCTGGGTGGCGGCCAGCGCCGGGTCGGGCAAGACCAAGGTGCTGACCGACCGGGCGTTGCGGCTGCTGCTGGCGGGAACGCCGCCGGAACGCATCCTCTGCCTCACCTTCACCAAGGCGGCGGCGGCGGAGATGGCCGACCGCCTGTTCTCCCGTCTGTCGCGGTGGGCGTCGCTGCCCGACGCCGATTTCGCCGCCGACCTGGGCGCCCTGCTCGGCCGCCCGCCGACGGGGGCGGAGGAAGGGCGGGCCAGGCGGCTGTTCGCCACGGTCCTGGATGCGCCGCAATCGGTGCGCATCGAAACCCTGCACGGCTTCGCGCAGAGCATCCTGCGACGCTTCCCGGTGGAGGCGGGGGTGTCGCCGACCTTCGAGGTGGTGGACGAACGCAGCGCGGCCGAGATGCTGGCCCGCGCCCGCGAACGGGTGTTCCGCGCCGCCGCGCCCGGCTCGGCGGAGGAAGCGGCGATCGCCGCCATATCCGACCGCGTCGCCGATTCCGAATTTCCCAAGCTGGTGGCGGCGGTGACCGGGGCGCGGGTGCGCATCGGGCGGATGTTGCAGGCCTGGGGCGGGGCGGCGGCCCATGCCGACGGCCTGGCGCGGCACCTGGGGCTTCCCCCCGGCGCCAGCGAGACCGGCGTGCTGGCCGATGCCTGCGCCGACGCCGGACGCGACGTTTCGGGCCTGCGCGCCCTGGCCGCCGCGATGACGGAACAGGGGAGCGGCGCCGACGCCGAACAGGGGGCGAAGATCGCGGCGTTTCTTGCCGCGCCGGTGGCGGAGCGCCCGGCGTTGTGGGGCACCTATGTCGAGGCCTTTCTGACCGGCAAGGGGGAGGCGCGCAGCACCGCCCGCTATCCGACGCAAAAGGCCAAGGCCGCCTTTGCCGACGCCGTCGCGGTGCTGACGGCGGAGCAGGAGCGGGTGTCGGCGGCGGAGGAACGTCTGGCTGCGGCGCGGCTGCTGACCGCCACCGCCCATCTGACCGTCCTGGCGGCGGCGATTCTGTCCGCCTACGCGGCGGAAAAACGCCGCGCCGGCTGGCTGGACTACGACGACCTGATCGAAAAGGCGCTGGCCCTGCTGTCGTCGTCGGCGGCGCGGCCCTGGGTGCTCTACAAACTGGATGGCGGTCTCGACCACATCCTGGTCGACGAGGCGCAGGATACCTCGCCCGACCAGTGGGCGGTGGTCGACGCCCTTTCCGCCGAGTTCTTCGCCGGGGAAGGCGCGCGCGGCGAAACCGTGCGCACCGTCTTCGCGGTGGGCGACGTCAAGCAGTCGATCTATCGCTTCCAGGGGGCGGACCCGGGGATGTTCCTGGCGCAGCGCGCCCGCGTCGCCGACGCGGCGGCGGAGGCCGGGGTGGGGTTCGAGTCGGTGCCTCTCGACATTTCCTTCCGCTCGGCGCAGGCGGTGCTGGACGCGGTGGACGCGGTGTTCGGCGACGCGGCGGCGGCGGACGGGGTGCTCGACCCCGAACGTCCGGCGGAAGCGCAGCGGCACGTCGCCGCCCGTTCCCGCGCCCCCGGCCTGGTCGAGGTGTGGCCGCGCCTGCCCGCGCCCGAGGCGGCGGAACCGCCCGCCTGGTCGCCGCCGGTGGAGCGGCTGCGCGTGCCCTCCGCCGCCGCGCGGTGCGCCGCGATCCTGGCCGAGCGCATCGCCCGCATGGTCGGGGCGCAGGGCGGCGCGCCCGAGGTACTGGACTCGCGGGGGCGTCCGCTTCGTCCCGGCGACGTGATGGTGCTGGTGCGCAAGCGCGACGCCTTCCAGAACGACCTGATCCGCGAACTCAAGCAGCGCGGCGTGGCGGTGGCGGGCGCCGACCGTTTGAACCTTGCCGACCACATGGCGGTGCAGGACTGCCTGACCCTGGCCGAGGCGGCGCTGTTCCCCGGCGACGACCTTTCCCTGGCGGCGGCGCTGAAGGGGCCGTTCCTCGGCTGGAGCGAGGACGACCTGTTCGCCCTGGCGCACGGCCGGGGCGAGGGCGTCTCGCTGTGGTCGGCGCTGGCCGCGCGCGGCGACGACGCGGCCAGCGCGGCGGCGGCGCGGCTGGCGGCGTGGGGAACGGCGGCGCGGCGGCTGCGGCCCTTCGGCTTCTTCGTCCGCCTGCTGGAGGCGGAAGGCGGACGCGCCCGCCTGCGGCAACGCCTGGGGGCGGAGGCGGACGACCCGTTGGACGAGCTTCTCGACCTCGCCCAGGCGTTCGAACGCGCCCATCCCGGCGCGATGCAGGGCTTCCTGCGCTGGTTCGCCACCGGCGCGGTGGAGATCAAGCGCGACATGGACAAGGGCGCGGCGGATACCGTGCGCATCATGACCGTGCACGGCGCGAAGGGATTGCAGGCGCCGGTGGTCTTCCTGCCGCAGACGGTGTCGTTTCCCGGCAAGGCGCCGTTCCTGGAATGGACGCGGGACGCGGGCGGCGCCCCGCTGCTGCTGTGGAAGCCGCCCCACGCCGCCGCGCCCGCCGCCCTGAAACGGGCGCAGGACGCGCGCAAGGCGGAGGACGAACGGGAATCCCGCCGCCTGCTCTACGTGGCGATGACGCGGGCCGAGGACCGCCTGGTCGTCTGCGGCTGGGACGGTCGGAAATCCCCCTCGGGCGAGGTCTGGCACGACCTGATCCGGCGCGGCGTCGAACGCCTGACCCAGCCGCAGGCCGATCCCGAGCTTGCCGCCGCCTATGGCGCGGAGGTGGAGGTGTTGCGCTGGCGGGGCCTGGGCGAGACCGAAACGGCGCCCGCCGCCGCGCCCGTGCCACCGGAAGCCCCCGCCGTTCTGCCCGTCTGGGCCGCTCTGCCGCCGCCGCCCGAGCCCGAGCCCTCGCGTCCGCTGACGCCGTCGCGCCCGGACGAGGAACCGCCGTTGCCCTCGCCCCTGGCGGCGGCGGGCGACCGCTTCCGGCGCGGTATCGTCCTGCACCGCCTGCTGCAAAGCCTGCCCGACCTGCCGCCCGCCGAACGGCCGGACGCGGCGCGGCGCTTCCTGGACGCCGCCGCCGCCGACTGGCCGGACGCGGTGCGCGCCGCCTGCGCGGCCGAGGCCCTGGCGGTGTTGGACCTGCCCGCCGCCCGCGCCCTGTTCGCGCCGTCCTCGCGCGCCGAGGTGGCGGTCGCCGGTCTGGTCGACGCCGGGGACGGGCCGCGCCTGCTGGCCGGTCAGGTGGACCGTCTGGCGGTGACGGCGGACGAGGTGCTGGTCGCCGACTACAAGACCAACCGTCCTCCCCCCGCCTCGGCAGACGAGGTGCCCGAGGTCTACCGCCGCCAACTCGCCGCCTATCGCGCGGCGCTGGCGCCGGTGTTTCCCGGGCGGCGGGTGCGGACCTTCCTGCTGTGGACCGACGGTCCCTCCCTGATGGAAATCCCACCGGATATGGAGGCCGGGGGTGGTAATCGGCGCGGCGAAACCCTATAGATAGGGGGAACGAAAGGCCGATCCGGCCAAAACGGAACAACGAGGTTGAAAGCGATGCGTCAAGTCACGGATGCGACCTTCGAAACCGAGGTCGAAAAGGGTGCGGGTCTGATCCTGGTGGATTTCTGGGCGGAATGGTGCGGCCCCTGCCGTCAGATCGGTCCGGTGCTCGAGGAAATCGACGCCGCCATGGGCGACAAGGTGACCATCGTCAAGCTGAACATCGACGAAAATCCCTCTACCCCGACCCGTCTGGGGGTGCGCGGCATCCCCACCCTGATGCTGTTCAAGGACGGCCAGGTGGTTTCCACCAAGATCGGCGCGTTGCCCAAATCGCAACTGGTGAAGTGGCTGGAAGGCGCGGTCTGATCCGCCTGCCGTCACGATGAACGCGCGGCGGCCCCGGAACCCGGGGCCGCCCGCCCGGTCTGGGGGGACCGCCGTGGGGGACGTCCTTCGCGATATCGGCTGCATGGAATTTCCGGCGGATGGGCCGTGCCCGGCGCACGCGCCCGCATGGCTGACCGCCGCCGCCGCGACCAACGGCTTCCTGCCCCCCGCGCTTGACGGCGAATTCGCCTATGCCGACTTCGCCCCCGGCGACGGCCTGGGCGTCGCGGCGCTGGCCGCCGCCAACCCCGGCGGCGCCTTCTTCGCCCTGGGCGGCGGCGCCACGGCGCGCGGCCTGGCCGAAAAGGCCGGGCTGAACAACCTGGTCTTCCTGTCCGGCGAAATCGCCGCCCTGCCCGACGACGCGCTGCCGCCGCTCGACTTCGCGGTGTTCGACGGCGGTCTGGCCGCCTTCGCGGAAACCGGACGCGAGGCCGCCCTTTCCCGCATCGCGCGGGCGGTGAAGCCGGGGGGCGTGCTGCTGCTCGGCTATCATGCGCTGCCCGGTTTCGCGGCGATGATGCCGCTGCGCGACGTGCTGAATTCCCTGACCGCGGCCAACGCCGGCAGACCCGACGCCCGCCTGCGCCAGGCGTTCGACTGGCTGGACCGGGCGGATGCCGCCGGGGCCGAGTTCCTGGCCGGGAACGGCGGCGTGCGCCAACGCCTGGCGGCGCTGGCGGCCGCGGCGCCGGAAACCGCGATCGCGGAACTGTTCTCTCCGGCGCTGATTCCCTTCCACTTCGCCCAGGTGGAGGGCAGCCTCTCCCGTCTGGGGTTCTCCTTCGCGGGCAACGCCTGCCTGCGTCTCAACATGCTGGACATGGCGCTGCCGTCCGCCGCGCAACCGTTGCTCAAGCAGGTCCGCAGCCGCCGCGAGTTCGAAACCCTGCGCGACTTCCTGCGTAACCGCTTCTATCGCCGCGACGTCTATGTGCGCGGCGCGGCGGTGGCCGACGAGGATTCCTTCTGGGCGCAGCACGACGCCCTGATCGTCGGCCTGGCCGAGGACGCGGACGAAACCGCGATCGACGGCGCCGCCGTCGACTTCCGCGCCTTCCCCTTCGCCCAGTTGCGCGCCGCCCTGGCCGCCGGGCCGCGCCGCATCGGCGACATTCCCGGCCTGATCCCGGAAATCGCCCGCAACGCGGCGCGCGCCGCCCTGGCCGCCGGGCTGGTCGTGCCCTTCGCCCGGGCCGACGCGGCGGTCCTGCCGGGCGGCGACGTCCTGCGCCTGCCGCTGGCCTTCAACCGGGTGACGATGGGCGAGGCGCTCTCCCTCCCCGGCGAGGTGCCGGTGGCCTCCCCCGCCTCGGGGCTGGCGTTCCGGCTCGACCGGACCGAGGCGTTGCTTCTCTCCGCCATCGCCGAAACCGGCTGCGGCTTCGCCGCCGCCGAGGACGCGGTGCTGACCCGCCTGCTCGCCGCCGGGGGCACGACGCAGCCGCCGGAAGCGGTCGCCGCGATGCGCGGCGCGGTGCGGGACGGCCTTGCCCGCCTGACGCCGCAACGCCTGATCGCCCTCGCCCGCCTGGGCGTGGTGTCGGGGTAACACTAGACAAAATCGGGAAAACGTTGCGAGGGGACTCGGCCCCCTCGCGCACCCCATTCCGGATTTCAGCGCAAATCCGAAAGCCCCCCACGCCGCTGCGTGTCGGTTCAGTGCGTTCCGCGCGAAAATCAGGGATGACGGGGATGGGGCCGAAAGGGGACAGCCTGCTATCGGACCTTGGTGCGGTAAACAAGACGTGAGCAACGTCGAACCGGATGAAACTTCCAGGGCATGTGTGGACGGCTCCCGTTCAGGTCAAATGCCATCCATCCCTTCCACGAAGACGTCGCGGTCGAGGCTGGAAGCAAAACGCACGCATTTGTTGAACGGATCATCATAAGGTGTAAAGTAAGCAAATTATCCGCTACGTTTCTTTGGGGGGGGAATGTCACACATAAGAGTGCTCGCCGCTATGGCTCTGGCGGCGTTGGCGGCTGCATGCGCATCGTCGGAGACCGTACCCAAGCCCGTGGAGCCGCCAGTTGCGCGTAGCGCCGCCGTCGCGGCCCAGGCCGCCGTGATTGCGCCCAAGGCGAAGGTGCTGAAACGCAAGATCGCAATCGGCCGCTTCTCTAACGAGACCCGCTATGGCCGCACCTTTCTGCGCGATGGGGATGCCGACCCCCTCGGCAAGCAGGCCTCCGACATGCTGGCCAACCGGCTGGTGGAGTCCGGCAACTTCCTAGTGTTCGAACGTCCCGACATCGACAAGCTGAGGCGCGAACAGACAATCGGCGGCGGCGGCGGCGATCTGATCGGCGTCGACACCCTGATTCTCGGCTCGGTCACCGAGTTCGGTCGCAGTACCGTCGGCCAGTCTGGCTTCTTCAGCGCTACCAAGCGCCAGATCGCCCACGCCAAGGTGGAGATCCGTCTTGCCGATCCGCGCACCGGCTATGTTTTCTTCTCCGCCACAGGCCAGGGCGAGGCGACCAACGAGGCTGCGGACGTGATGGGCTTTGGCTCGCGTGCCGACTACGACGCTACTCTCAACGATAAGGCGATCGGCGCGGCGGTTTCCGACGTGATGAACAGCCTCGTCACCAAGCTCACCGAACGTCCGTGGCGTACCGACATCCTCAAGATTGCAGGCGACAAGGTGTTCATCAGCGGCGGTGTTCGCCAGGGCCTCAAGGTCGGCGACTCCCTATCGGTAATGCGCGATGGCGAAAAGGTGAAAAGCGCCCAGACCGGCTTCACCATCACCCTGCCCGCCACGCCGGTGGCCGGGATCAGCGTGGTGGCGCTGTTTGGCACTAACGAAACCGACGAAGGTGCGGCCTGTACCGTTACCTCTGGCCGCCTGCCCGCCGATACCCGTTCTCTCTACGTCAGCGAGGCCATCCGATGATCCGAATACTCTCCGTGATCTGCGTCCTGGTTCTTGCGGCGTGCTCCAACCCGGAGGAACAGACCCGCACCGTGGACACCCGGCCCAGTCTCACCATCGCCAACGCACCGGCCTTCTCCACCTTCTCTGTGGACGACGTCGGTATCGGCAAGGCCAACGACTTCGTCGGCCGTGCCATCCGTGTCGAGCCAGGCCGTCATATCGTCCGCGTCTTTGCCGAGGACGGCCGTCTCATCCACGAGGAGACGGTGTTTGTCAGCGGTGCTGTGGTGCGTCAGATCGTTCTGCCGGGAGTGCCGCAATGAGCCACCTGACCCGCGTCGCAGCTGCGGCGGCCTGCGTCCTCCTGGCCGGAGGGTGCGTCCAAGAGCGCCTCTACGCCTGGGGCAACTACGACACAGCAATGTACCGTTACGTCCGTGACGAGGCGGAGAAGCCCGCCTTCCAGGAGGCGCTGCTTCACGTTATCGAAAGCAACGAGGCCAAGGGCAAACGTATGCCTCCCGGCATCTACGCGGAATACGGCTATCAGCTGCTCGAACAGAACCGCGTGGAGGACGCCGTTTCCTTTTTTGAGAAGGAAAAGCGCACCTGGGCCGAATCCACCGCCTTCATGGACACCATGATCGCCTATGCTCGCGGCGGACGGCAGCTGAAGAAACCCACCCCACTACAGCCGAAGGAGGCGAAATGATGCGCCTTTCCCGCCTCATCCCGGCGTTCTTCGCTCCCTTCGCTCTTGCCGCCTGCGTGCAGCCGCTTGGGCCCAACGACTACAGCGCCTTCCGCGCCGCCGACCCGCACAGCATTGCCATCGTTCCGGCGGTAAACCGCAGCCTCGAAGTCACCGCCGCCGACTACTACCTCTCCACTATCACCATCCCTCTGGCGGAGCGCGGCTACTACGTGTTCCCGGTGTATCTGGTAAAGCGGGTGATGGAGGACGACGGTCTTTCCGACGCCGATTTGGTGCATTCCGCCCCTCCCGAGCAGGTGGCGACGCTGTTCGGCGCTGATGCTGTTCTCTACGTCACCATCCAGGTCTGGGAATCCAACTACGCGATCTTCTCCACGGCGACGCGGGTCACAATCGACTATGCCCTCAAGGACGGCCAAACCGGCGAGACCCTGTGGAAGGATACCGAGCAGATGATCTATCAGCCGCAATCGAGCGGCGGTGGCATCGCCGGGCTGATCTCCCAGGCGGTTGTCGCGGCGGCGGAACGCGCCGCCCCCAACTACATGCCGCTGGCGCGGCAGGCCAATTGGTTCGCGGTCGGTCGTCCTGGCCACGGCGTTCCCGCCGGACCCTACGCACCAAAATACGGCCAGGACCAGGACTCCTTCCCCTCAGCGCAGTAGGTAGAGGCTAAACCTAATACCGAAACCACGGCCGCACCGTCCACGACGGTGGCTCAATGAACGCAACCCCGCTCTTTTCTGGGCGGATTTATCTCTCTTCCGCTGGGCATAAAACCATGATGGTTGTTTCCTTAGAACCCTGACGAGGGAAGCACGGCCACGCATTCCAAAATTGGGTGGTACCGCAAGGGGCTTCCGGCAGCTGCCGTGCGAACGACTGCTTTCGAGCGATGACGATACTGCAACTAATGCCCGGAATGGGCGCGAAGCAGCAATTCTGGTTTTTTGCGCGGAGCGCAATAAGGGCGGCGGGGCCGGGTGGCGGGTGGTTCTCGGAAAGAAAAGGGAATGGGGTCAAGGGGGCCGCGACCCCTTGCGGGTGTGGGCGGCGCCCACGGGTTTCATAAGACGCGGATGACCGGATCGACGGGCGCGGGGACGGGCATGACGGCGCCCGCGAGCCCTATGCCCGGTGGTTACCGGCCTTCGCCCTCGACGCGATTCCGGCCGTTCTGTTTCGCTTGGTAGAGGTAGCCGTCCGCCTTGTGGATCAAGGCGCGGGGGTCCTCCTCCCCGGTTGGGGTCGCGGTCGCGCAGCCCAGGCTGATGGTCAGGCCGCGGGGCAGGGATGGGGGCGTCGGCTCCCGAAAGGCCTGGGCGACGGCCTGCCTCAGATCCTCGGCGACCTTGCGGGCTCCGGATGCGTCGGTCTTGTAGAGCAGGACCGCGAATTCCTCCCCCCCGTATCGGGCGACGAGATCGCCCGGACGCCGGGCGTGCTCGGCCAGGGTCTCGGCGACCCGCCGCAGCGTGTCGTCGCCGACCAGGTGGCCGTGGGTGTCGTTGACGGCCTTGAAGTGATCGATGTCGACCATCAGCAGGGACAGAGGCGCGTTTTCCCGTTGGGCGCGGCGCCATTCCTGTTCCAGGACCTCGTCGAAGCGCCGCCGGTTGGCCACGTGGGTCAGCCCGTCCTGCATGGCCAACACCTTCAATGCGTCGGTTTTCTTTTTCAGTTCGAGGTGGGTTTTCACCCGCGCCCGCAACACCGCCGGGGTGAACGGTTTGGTGACGAAATCCATGGCGCCGAGGGTGATGCCGGTCTCTTCCGTCTCGGTATCCTGGTTGGCGGTGATGAAGATGACCGGCGTCGCGGCCAGTTGGTCGTCCGCCTTGATCATCTTAAGGGCGCTGAAGCCGCTCATGTCCGGGAGGTTCAGGTCCAGCAGGATCAGGTCGTGGCCCTGTTCGGCCAAGGCCACGCCCTCGCGTCCGGTGGTGGCGACGGTCACCTCGTGGTCGTGGCCGAACACGCCGATCAGGCCTTTCAGGCAGACCGGGTCGTCGTCGACGATCAGGATTCTGGCTTTTCGTCCGGTGTCGTCGAAGCCCATTGCTCGATGCTTCCCCTTAAACGCCGCGCGGTTTCCAATGCACCGCTGTAGTCGAAGCGGTCGATCTGGTCGTTCAGCGCGATGGCCAACGGATCGCCGCCCTTTTCACCCAGACTTCTCTTAAGTTCCTCAAGGTCAGCATCGGGCACCACGCCGTGGCGCGCAAGGACTCCCTTGATCCGCAAGAGAACCGCCGTCGCCTCTTCGGCAAGGAGCGGGCCGGAGGCGGCCGGTGCGTCCTCCGGCGGCAGGCGGAGGCGAAGAAGCGCCAGGACGGATTCAAGCGTGTCCAGCGCCTCGCGGGGCGGCGGCGCGGTGCTATCCTCATGCAGGGCCGCTTCCAATTCCGCGGCGTGCTGCCGCAGTTGGTCGGCGCCGACGATGCCGGCGGCGCCCTTGAGCGTGTGGGCCATTCTGTGCGCGGTTTCGGTGTCGCCGGAGGCGATGGTTTCGGCGAACCGCCGCCCCCAGTCCGTGTAGTCGGCGAGGAAGCGGCGCATCAGCTTCAGCAAAAGCTCCCCATCGTCCGAGAGGCGCTGCTGCGCGGCGGCGACATCGAATCCATCCAGGTCCAGGGGCACGAGAGGCGGCGGAGCGGAAGAACCCGCCGTTTCGTCCGCGCCCGTCGCCGCCGTGCCGTTGCGCGGGGGAATCCAGCGCAGCAGGCATGCCAAAAGCGCCAGCGCGTCGACCGGTTTGCCGACATGGTCGTTCATCCCGGTTTCGATCGCGGCCTGCCGGTCGCTGTCGAAGACCGCCGCGGTCATGGCGATGATCGGCAGGTTCTGGTTCTCGGCGTCGGCGCGGATGGCCTTCGTCGCGTCGAAGCCGTCCATGACCGGCATTTGCAGGTCCATGAGGACGAGGTCGAAGGTTTCCCGGGCGACGGCTTCCACGGCTTCCTGGCCGTTGTTCGCGATGACGACGTGCAGCCCCATCTTGCGCAGCAGGGTGTCGGCGACCTCTTGGTTGATCGCGTTGTCCTCGACCAGAAGGACGCGGGCCCCATGGATGGGGGTGGCCCGCTCGAACAGGCTCACTCTGTCGGCGGCGTTACGCTGTTCCGCCAGCAGCAAGCCGTTTCCCGAGCCCGCGACCATCAGGGCGTCGAACAGATGGGAACCGGTCGCCGGTTTCGGCAGGATGGCGTCGGCGGTGGGGAACGCGGCGATGTCGACGTTGCTGCTGGCCGACACCAGCAGAACCACCAGCGGCTTCGGAATGCGCCCTTCCTTCACGCAGTTGTCGATGGAGGAGACGAGGTCGCCGCCGCTTTCGCCTTCCGCGCCGAGGTCGAGAAGAACGATGCTGAAGGGGGTTCCGTCGGCGGCGGACAAAATCAGGCGGGACAACGCCGCGTTCGGGGTTTCATAGAACTCCACGGGCATGCGCCACGAGATGAAGAGCTGCGCCACGGCTTCGCAGGCCTCCACGTTGTCGTCGAAAATCAGAACGCTTTTCCCCGCCAGAGACGGCGGCGGCAGGAGGCAGACGCTCGCCAGGTTTTCGAATTCGGCGGAGAAGGAGAACACGCTGCCCTTGCCCGGCTGGCTGACGACGACGAGTTCCCCCCCCATCATCCGCACCAGCTTGCGGCTGATCGCCAGCCCCAGGCCGGTGCCGCCATAACGGCGGGAGGTGCTGTTGTCGGCCTGCATGAATGGCGTGAAGATTCGTTCGGCCTGTTCCGGCGTCATGCCGATGCCGGTGTCCTTGACCGAAAAACGCAGCTTCGCCCTGTCCTCGCCCGTTTCGACAAGATCCACGGCCATGACGATGCTGCCGCGTTCCGTGAATTTCACGGCGTTGCCGACCAGGTTGGCGAGAACCTGCGACAGACGAAGCGAGTCTCCCCGGATAACCGGGGGAACCCTTGGGTCGATCTTGAAGACGATCTCCAGCCCCTTCATCGCGGCGGGCACGGCGAACAGATCGGAAATCTTGGCGAACAGGGCGTCGATCGAGACGTCCCCGAGGTCCAGTTCCAGGCGTCCCGACTCGATCTTCGAGAAATCCAGGATGTCGTTGAGAATGCCGAGAAGCGCCTGGGACGCGCCCTGGATTTTCTGGATGTGGCCTTTTTGCAGGGGGGAGAGCGGGCCATCGAGCAGAATATTCGAAAGCCCGATGACGGCGTTCATCGGCGTGCGGATTTCGTGGCTCATGTTGGCCATGAAATCGCCGCGCGCCTTGCTGGCCGCTTCCGCCGCCTCGGTGCGTTCCGCCAGGCGTTGCAGGGCCTCGTTTCGTTGCATCTGGCCGCGTGCCGCGAGGGAACTGAGCAGGATGAAGCAAAGGATCACCGGAATCATGATCAGCGAGACGTCGAACCATCCCGCGCTCTCGACGTTGGCGATCACCCAGATGGGGACGTGGCCGACGACGATCCACTTCTCGGCATAGACGACATCGATGCCCTCTTTCTGAGGAAAGACCGTTTGCCATGTCCAGATGCCGGTGCGGTCGCGGAACTGCCCCTGCTGGGAGGCCCGGATTTGCGCCCAGGCCTTGGGGGCGCTTTTGCCGAGGGTCTCGTCGTTTCCTCGCATGAACCCCCATTCTTGATCCGGGGACGGCCCCTTCAACCAATACCCCTTGTCATTGATGAGGTAGCGGACGGCGCCGTGCGTGTCCTTTATCGCGGGGGTCAGGTGTTCGATCAGGCGGCGGGCGCTGACGTTGATGACGAAGATTCCGAGGTCCGTGTCCCCTTCCGGCCGGATGTGGGAGGTGAAGCGCAGCACCGGGCTGTGCGGAATTTGGATGGCGCCGTTCTCCACGTTGAGCTCTAGGGGGGAAACGTAGACGCTTCCCGGTGGGACGCTTCGTCCCTTCCTGAAGTAGTTCCGGTCGGATTTGTTCTGAAGCCGCGTATCCGGAATCCGGACGACCTTGCCGCCGACGCGGTCGAGACGGACCTGCTCCCTGCCGCGGGCATCGAGCCAGCGGGCCTGCACGTAGGAGGGATTGCGGTACATCAGGGTGGTCAAGGCATCGGCGACGTCGCCTTTCCCCATCTCGCCGCGCGTGACGGCGGTGCGATTTTTCGGTTCGCGGATCAGGCTGGCGGCATGCCGGATCGGCACGCCGAGCATTTCGTCGAGAACCCGCGTTTTTTCGCTGATGCGATAGATCTCGGCCAGCTTGATCGCCGACGTTTCGTTGTTCACGTAGGACGAGGCGGCATAGATGTAGAAGACGACCGCCAGAGCCACGGGCATGAACAAATAGGCGATGAAGTACTTGAGAAAGACCTTCAGCGAAGTCGTGCCCATGTGCCGTCTCTTCCCCCGCGTTTTCGCAAGCCGTCATCCTGGGGCTGTCGCTTGCCCCGGAAAAAATGGCTGCACCCTTCATCTGGTCATATGTTAGAAAAAAATAAGGGATAAACCCACCATCATTGGCTGTGGGGCGCGGGGCCCGGCCGCGATGCGGCGGATGCCGCGTGGATCCGATGGGCAATCGTTTCTGAGGTGGTTCCGTATGCCGCTGGTCCTTGTCGCAGATGACGAACCTCTCGTCCTTCAGGTGATTTCGCACCGCCTGGAAGGCCGTGGCTTCAAGGTGGTCGCCGTCACCGATGGGTTGCAGGCGATCAACGCCACGCACAACTTCAACCCGGATCTGATCATCCTGGATGCGATGATGCCGGGGCAGGACGGCTTCGCCGTCTTGAAGGAACTGAAAAGCAACGCGATCACCGCCCGCATCCCGGTTCTGATGTTGACGGCGCGCCGCACCGAAAAGGACATCGTCGCCGCCTTGAACGCCGGGGCGGCCGACTATCTGGTCAAGCCCTTCAACGTCGAGGAACTGTTCACCCGGGTGAAACGGCTGCTGAAATAATCCCGTGGGTTTTCCGGCCGTTCCGCGAACCCTATGCCCGGTGGTAGGGGTGACCGTCGAGGATGCACTGGGCGCGATAGATTTGTTCGGCGATTAGGCCGCGCACCAGAAGGTGCGGCCAGGTCAGGGTTCCCAGGTTGAGGACCAAGTCGGCTTTCTTGCGGACGGTTTCGTCGTGGCCATCGGCACCGCCGATCAGGAAGGCCGTGGCGGGGGCGCCCTGGTCGCGCCAGTTGCCCAGGATCGTCGCGAATTCGGCGCTGGAGAGGGACTTGCCGCGTTCGTCCAGGGCGACGATTTTCGCCCCCGGCGGTACCGCGGCCAACAGTTTTTCCGCCTCGCGCGGTTTGCGTTCGGCGGGGGTCATCGGGCGGCGTTCCTCGACCTCCTTGAGGTCGAGGGGCGGGCGCAGGCGGGCGGCGTAGTCGGCGAAGATCGCCTGTTCCGGTCCCTTGCCGCCGCGCCCCACCGCGACGATGACGAAGCGCATGGGATCAGGCCCCCAGGCGCGCGCTGTCCTGCGCCGGAGCCGGGACGGGCGGCGTCTGCGGTGCGTCCGCCGCCGGAGCGGAGGTCAGGCCCCACATCTTTTCCAGGTTATAGAAGGCGCGGACCTCGGGCCGGAAGATGTGCACGATCACCGAGGCGGCGTCGACGATCACCCAGTCGGCGTTGGCCTTGCCCTCGGTCGCCGGGCGCACGCCCAGATCCTTCAGGCGGCGCAGCAGGCGGTCCGCCAGGGCGGCGACCTGACGCGACGACCGCCCCGAGGCGATCACCATGAAGTCGGCGATGCTGGTCTTGCCGGAAAGATCGATGACCGAGACGTCTTCGGCCTTGTCGTCGTCAAGCGCGCGACAAACGATGTCCACCAGGACGGAGGCGTCGGAGACATCGGCGGGGACGTCCTTGCCGCGACTGGGCGGCTCCTGGACGTCGGAGGAAGCGGGCTTCGGGTTTATGGTCGTCTCCATCGGTTATTGCGGTGGCCCCTGCGGGCGCCCTTATTCTGAGCGGTTTTCAAGAAGTTTGTCGAGTCCGGTTTTCCGCCGGATGTCGGTGGCCGACGCCGGGTGGCGGCGGTAGAACAGGAACGCCCAGGCGGGCGGATGCGTCCCGGCCAGGGCGAGGACGCGCCGTCCGGTGCGGCGGGCGGCGGCGAAACGGGTGGCGGCGCGGCTGGTCAGCGCGGCATAGGTATGGGGCTCGCGGTCGAACACCGCCACCGGCACCGTGGCGAAGATGCGTTCCCAGCGGTCCCAGCGCGGCATCTGGATCAGGTTGTCGGCGCCCATCAGCCAGACGAAGCGGACGCAGGGAAAACGGCGTTTCAGCGCGCTCAGGGTGTCGGCGGTGAAATGGGTGCCGAGGCGGCGTTCGATGTCGGTGACGCGGATCGCCGGGTGACGCACGATCGCCCGCGCGCTGGCCACCCGGTCGGCCAGCGGCAGCAGGGAATGGCTGTCCTTCAGCGGGTTCTGCGGGCTGACCAGCCACCAGACCTCGTCGAGGCCGAGGCTCTTGATGGCGATGCGGCTGATGTGGCGGTGACCCTGGTGCGCCGGGTTGAACGACCCGCCGAGCAGGCCGACGGCGCGGCGGCGGCGGTCGCCCGCGGGCGGCAGCGGACGTTTGCGGACAAGGTCGGGGCGCGGCGTCGACAGGTTCATTGGCATCAGACCGGGCGCACCTGGCCGCTGCCCCGTACCTTGTACTTGTAGCTGGTCAACTGTTCCAATCCCACCGGGCCGCGGGCGTGGAAGCGGCCGGTGGAGATGCCGATTTCCGCGCCGAAGCCGAACTCGCCGCCGTCGGCGAACTGGGTGGAGGCGTTGTGCACGACGATGGCGCTGTCCACCGCGTTGAGGAAGGCTTCCGCCGCCGCCGCGTCGGCGGTGATGATCGCGTCGGTGTGGTGCGAGCCGTGCGCCGCGATGTGCGCCAGCGCCTCGTCCAGGCCCGAGACCGTGCGCACCGAGACGATGGCGTCCAGGTATTCGGTGTCCCAGTCGGCGGCGTCGGCGGGCAGCACGCGGCGGTCGACGGCCTGTGCCTCGGCGTCGCCGCGCACCTCGCACCCCGCGCCGATCAGGGCGTCGAGGACGCCGGGCAGGTGGCTTTTCAGCGCCGCGCGGTCGATCAGCACGGTCTCGGTGGCGCCGCAAATGCCGGTGCGCCGCATCTTGGCGTTGAGGGTCACCGCGCGCGCCATCTCCGGGTCGGCGGCGGCATGGATGTAGGTGTGGTTGATGCCGTCCAGGTGCTTGAACACCGGGATGCGGCTTTCCCGCGTCACCCGCTCGATCAGGCCCTTGCCGCCGCGCGGCACGATCACGTCGACGGTGTCGGACATGGTCAGCAGCAGACCGACGGCGTCGCGGTCGGTGGTGGGGACGGTCTGGATCGCCGCTTCCGGCAGCCCGGCGGCCAGCAATCCGGCGGCCAGCGCGGCATGGATCGCCATCACCGAGCGGAAGCTTTCCGACCCGCCGCGCAGAATCGCCGCGTTGCCGGATTTCAGGCACAGGGCCCCGGCGTCGGCGGCGACGTTGGGACGGCTTTCGAAGATGATGCCGATGACGCCCAAGGGCACCGCGACGCGTTCGATGTTCAGGCCGTTGGGGCGGTTCCAGCGGGCAAGGCTGCGGCCGACCGGGTCGGGCAACTGCGCCACCTGTTCCAGCCCGGCGGCCATCGCCTCGATTCGCTCCGGGGTGAGCAGCAGACGGTCGAGCATCGCGCCGGAAATGCCCTTGGCCTTGGCGGCGGCGACGTCCAGCGCGTTGGCGGCGGCGATGGCTTGCGCGTCGGCGCGGATCGCGGCGGCGGCGGCGGTCAACGCGGCGTTTTTCGTTTCGGTCGCCGCCAGGGCAAGCGTATCCGCGGCGGCGCGGGCGGCGTGTCCCAGGCTGTGCATCGCGGCGGCGAGATCGTGTTGGGCGGCGGTCATCGGCGGCTCCGGGGTCAGGCGTGCCCGTTGGCGGGGCGGGTGAGAACCAGGTCGTTACGGTGGATCATCTCGCTTCTGCCGCGATAGCCGAGCAGGGCCTCGATGTCCTGGGTGCGGTGCCCGGCGATCAGGCGGGCGTCCTTGGCGGAATAAGCGGACAGGCCGCGCGCCAGTTCGTGGCCGTCGGCGTCCTTCACCACCACCGCGTCGCCGCGTTCGAAGCGCCCCTCGACCGCGGTCACCCCGGCGGGAAGCAGGCTTTTGCCGTGGTGCAGGGCCTCCACCGCCCCGGCGTCGACGGCCAGCGTGCCGCGCGGGTTCAAGGTTCCGGCGATCCAGCGCTTGCGCGCGGCGCGGGGTTCCTCGTCCGGCACGAACCAGGTGCAGCGGGCGCCGGAAAGCAGCGCGTCGATCGGGTGCTCGTCGCGGCCGCGCGCGATCGCCATGGCGCAGCCCGCGGTCATGCAGACCTGCGCCGCCAGCAGCTTGGTCACCATGCCGCCGGAGCCGTGTCCCTTCGGCTTGCCCGCCATGCGTTCGATCTCGTCGCTCAGCGAGGTGACCACCGGAATGTGCCGCGCCTCGGGGTCCGAGGTGGGGTCGGCGGTGTACAGCCCGTCGATGTCGAGCGAGAACAGCAGCAACGCCTCCGCCGCGGTCATCTGGGCGATGCGGGCGGCCAGGCGGTCGTTGTCGCCATAGCGGATTTCCTGCGTCGCCACGGTGTCGTTCTCGTTGACTACCGGCACCACGCCCAGGCGCAGCAGGGTTTCCAGGGTGTTGCTGGCGTTGAGGAAGCGTCGCCGCGATTCGGTGTCGGACAGGGTCAGCAGGACTTGCGCAACGGCGATGCCGTGGCGCGCCAGGCTGTCCTGATAGGCATGGATCAACTGCGCCTGGCCAGAGGCCGCCGCCGCCTGTTTTTCCTCCAGGCGCAGGGTCTTGCCGGTGAGGCCCAGGGGCTTGCGGCCGACCGCGATGGCGCCCGAGGTGACCACCACCACGTCCTTGCCCATCGCCTTCAGGCGGGCGATGTCGTCGGTGAGGGAATCGAGCCACGCGGCGCGGATCTGCCCATCGGCCTCCACCAGCAGGGCGGAGCCGACCTTGACGACGACGCGTTTGGCCTCCGTCAGCGGAGACGACGTCATCGGCCGCGCGTTCATGGTTTCCCCCTTACGGTTTCCAGTCGGTGTCGTCTTCTGGCTCGTCCGCCGCCACCTCGCCGCGGACATAGGCGGCCAGGGTGTGCAGAACGGATTTCAGGTTGTATCCCGAAACCCCGGACAGCGCCAGAACCGGCGAATCGGTGACGTCGCGCAGGGCGGCGATCTTTTCGTCGATCTCCTCGTCGAGGATGGAGTCGCACTTGTTGAGACCCACCACCTCGGGCTTCTCGTCGAGGCCGCCGCCATAGGCGGCCAACTCCTCGCGGATCACCCGATAGCTTTCCGTCACGTCCTCCGCCGTCGCGTCGATCAGGTGCAGCAGCACCGAGGTCCGCTCGACATGGCCGAGGAAGCGGTCGCCCAGGCCCGCGCCCTCGTGCGCGCCCTCGATCAGTCCGGGAATGTCGGCGATGACGAATTCGTCGCCGCCCACCGTCGCCACGCCGAGGTTGGGGAACAGGGTGGTGAAGGGATAGTCGCCGATCTTCGGCCGCGCCGCGGTCACCCGCGACAGGAAAGTCGACTTTCCGGCGTTGGGCAGGCCGATCAGCCCGGCGTCGGCGATCAGCTTCAGGCGCAGCCACAGCCAGGCTTCCTCGCCCGGCCAACCGGAGTCGGCGCGGCGCGGCGCCTGGTTGGTGGCGGTCTTGTAGTGGGCATTGCCGAAGCCGCCGTCGCCGCCCCTGGCGATCACCACCCGCTTGCCCGGCTCGTCCATGTCGTGGAGCAGGGTCTCGCGGTCCTCGGCCAGGACCTGGGTGCCCACCGGCACCTTGATCACCAGTTCCTCGGCCGCCGCGCCGGTGCGGTCGCGACCCATGCCGCCGTTGCCGCGCGGCGCCTTGAAATGCTGGCGATAACGGAAGTCGATCAGGGTGTTGAGGTTCTGCACCGCTTCCAGGACGACGTCGCCGCCCCGGCCGCCGTCGCCGCCGTCGGGGCCGCCGAACTCGATGTATTTCTCGCGCCGGAAAGAGAGGCAGCCGTTGCCGCCGTCGCCCGACTTGACGAAGATCTTGACCTGGTCGAGGAACTTCATGTCGTTCTCTTTCCGTGCGTTAACGAAGCAAAAAGGGGAATGGATGACCATTCCCCTTGTTCAATCCACCCGATGCGGCCCGAAGGCCGGGGTGGTGTCAGTTCAGCGGCTCGACGCCGACGAAGGTGCGATCGTTCACGCCCTTCTTGAACACCACGCGGCCCTCGACCAGGGCGAACAGGGTGTGATCGCGGCCCATGCCGACGTTGGCGCCGGGATGATAGACCGTGCCGCGCTGACGGACCAGGATGTTGCCCGCCACCACCGCCTGACCGCCGGACTTCTTGAGACCGAGGCGGCGGCCTTCGGAGTCGCGCCCGTTACGGGAGCTACCGCCTGCTTTCTTATGAGCCATGTTCCGCTCCTTATGCTCTCGTCGGCGTTACGCGACGGCGATGTTGGTGATACGCACGACGCTCACCTGCTGACGGTGGCCGTGCTTGCGCCGATAGTTCTGCCGACGCTTCTTCTTGAAGACGATGATCTTCTTTTCGCGGGTCTGTTTCATGACCTCGCCCGCGACGGAGGCTCCGGCGACCGTGGGGGTGCCGACCTTGTCGCCGACCATCAGGACTTCGTCGAAGGACACGGCGCCGCTTTCGGCGACCGGCAACTTTTCAACGACGATGACGTCGCCCGCTTCGACCCGGTACTGCTTGCCACCCGTCTTGATGACTGCAAACATGGTTAACCGCCTTCGTAAAACACCAAATATGCGCGGCGCCACGCCTCGCGGCCCGCTGAAAGAGGGGCGTACTATACTCAGCGGGCGGCCCCTGTCAACGCTTTTCCTGGCGGTTTTCGCACGGTCGCGGACGCGGCCCGGCGCGGCATGCTGCAAGGGCGCTTGACGGCGGCGCGTGACCCCTGTAGAAAGCGCTTCTTCGATTGACCGCGAAGCTTGCGGAGAGGTGCCGGAGCGGTCGAACGGGGCGGTCTCGAAAACCGTTGTGCCCTCGCGGGTACCGTGGGTTCGAATCCCACCCTCTCCGCCATTCCATTGTTTTCTAATATTCGCGTTTGTTCGTAAATGGCCGCAGAACCCAATGGTTTCTGCGGTTTTTCTTTGCGCGCTTGTCCGCCCGCGTTCGTCGGTGGTCTTCTGAAGTCGGAATTTGACGATGGGTAGATTGATGGGTATAAATTGGGCGGACGACGTGAATGAGGGGATCCGGCGGTGGTGAGAGAGCTCGGAAAGCTGTCCGCGGTGGCGGTGCGGACGCAGAAAAAGCCGGGACTCTATAACGACGGGGGCGGTCTCTATCTTCAGGTGACCGAGCGGGGAGCCAAAAACTGGGTCTTCCGATTCATGCTGAACGGACGCCGCCGGGACATGGGGCTCGGTGCGGTCCACACGATATCTTTGTCCGAAGCCAGGGAGGAGGCCCGGCGCTGCCGTCAGTCGGTGCGCGATGCAATCGATCCGATCGAGAAGCGCAAGGCTGAAAGGCTGGCCGCACGCGTTGCCGCGGTTCCGGCGATGACCTTTAAGCAGTGCGCCGAGGCCTATATCCGTGCCTACGAGGCGGGGTGGAAGAACGATAAGCATGCCGCGCAGTGGACGGCGACGCTGACCGCCTATGCCTACCCCACCCTCGGCAACCTGCCGGTCAAGGGCGTGGACACCGGCCTGGTGATGAAAGTGCTCGATCCGATCTGGGTGGCAAAGACCGAGACGGCGAGCCGGGTGCGCGGCCGAATCGAGGCGATCCTGGATTGGGCGACGGTCCGTAAATATCGGGATGGGGAGAACCCGGCGCGTTGGAAGGGGAACCTCGACAAGCTGCTGCCCGCGCGCAACAAGGTGCAGAAGCCCGAGCACCATACCGCCCTGCCGTATGACCGGATGCCGGAGTTCATGAAGGACCTCCGCGGCCAGGAAGGGGTTGCGGCGCGTGCCCTGGAGTTCGCGATTCTCACCGCAGCCCGTACCGGGGAGGTGCTTGCCGCGTCATGGCAGGAATTCGACCTGGACAAGCGGTTGTGGACGATTCCGGCGGAGCGGATGAAGGCGGGGCGGGAACACCGCGTCCCACTTTCCGATGCCACGCTGGCCATTCTGCGGAGGATGCAAGAACTTGGCGATCCGGCTCATGTCTTTCCTGGCGCCCGGAAGAACCGCCCGCTGTCGAGCATGGCCCTGCTGATGGTGCTGCGCCGCATGAAGCGCGGCGAGTTGACCGCGCACGGCTTCCGTTCCACCTTCCGCGACTGGGCGGCCGAGCAGACGACCTTTCCAGCCGAGGTGGCCGAAATGGCCCTGGCCCATGCGGTCGGCAGCAAGGTCGAGGCCGCCTATCGCCGTGGCGACCTCTTCGAAAAGCGGCAGGCGATCATGGATGAATGGTCTGCTTATTGCTCCTGACCTGTACATCAATACACCCGCTGTGGTTAAAGCGACTGCTGGTGGTGTCTCCCGTCAACAGAAATAATGCAGAATGAGGTTATTGTGGTCCAGAATTTCTTTCCCGCGCCAATCACAAATCCTATATTCAAATTATCAGCCGATGAATGGAAATGCGCACAGGAAATATTTCATCTAGAAATAGATGGACCTGTCCGCTTATTCGTTGTTTATTATTGTAATGAATACATAAGGAATATATGCAGATTTTATGCGTTAGATCTTAAGATAAGAAGCATACGACGTGTCATCCGTGAAATTGATAAGGTCGGCGGCCTCATAGATCTTCTTGATGCTGTTGTCGCGAGCCGCCGAGGAGATATGCAGAAGCCGGATGACGCTGCTGCTGATGCGAAAATATCGCAGTTTAGTCAGGATTTTGAGCTTTTCTGTGGGGTTAAGGTTGTGGGTTTGATAAATCGAGTTAAACATCAAAATAAGGACAGAATATCGCGTGAATGTGTGACTGAAACTGTTGAAAAATCCTATAGGGCTTATTGTGGTCTTGAGCGTGACGTCCAGTGTATTAAAGATTCACTGAGTAATATGAAGTTTTTTCTAGAGCGTGATATTAATGACGGATGCGACGCAATAAGATTTCAAGGTGATCCTTATATTGATGCATTGACTATAAGGCTGTGGTTGTCATTTATTAGGTTAGGAGGTATTGGGAAATATAGTGACGGTGCGTATGCATACATTGCATTTTTTTATAGGAAGATGATCGATTCTGTTTTTCATATCCTAGATATGAATATCTATTCAAGCATTAGAATTTCTGAAGACGGTAGCAACCAGAATTTAGTCGTAATGAATCGCCTTAAGAGGGCTACAGAACATTTATCCCCAGAAGACATTCGCGCGCTCGATAATATTAAACTCTTTTCATGTCCAGACTCTGTCGATGCTATGAGCCATCAGGATGCCCTATTCATTCTTAGCCTGGGTCGACTTATTTAGAACACTTATATAAAGATATTGGGTGCGTTGACAGAAAACGAATATTAGAATTACCTATGGATAAAAAGTCTTATTGGAAATTCAGGAAAAGACAGAGTGTGTTTGAAGGCGTATCGGTTGGCCATCTTCTTTCCAAACGAAGTGGAGATTGAGATGGATGACATTAGGTATTCAATGAAGGTTGCTTATAGCGTCAGTGAAGCAAAGGAAATGCTCTCTATAGGCAGGACAACGCTTTATTATCTAGTGAAATCAGGTAGGTTAAAATCATGCAAAATCGGCAGGAAGACAGTCTTCCGCGCTTCTGACATTCAACGGTTTCTGGATGCCTTGGAGCAAGGGGGGGCGGTCTGATGGTTGATTTAGGTGCCAGGTATGCTCCGGCTATTCCTTCAATTTTCGCGTCGGGGGTTCCCGAATCGTGTGATCGGCTTACCAATGCCCTCACAGTGCTGCCCCTGCGCGAGTACGTGCGCGCCGCTGCGGAATCTCTCCAGGTGCATCCAGACTTTGCCCTCCTCAACGCGCTGTGTGTCGTGAACACAGCGGTCAACGGCAAGCTCTGCATCGTTCGAGGACAGCATCGCGAAGTTGTTCAACTATACATCATGCCGATTGTCGATCCGGGCGAACGGAAATCTGCCGTCGTTAACCTTGCTCGTGAGCCGATTCTTGCTGCAATTACTCGCACAACGCGTCGAATCTACGTGGACGATGTCACGCCGACCGCGTTGAAGCAGGCACTCGCCGATGCCGGAGGCCATCTCGTAGTACACACTGCCGAGGGGTCGACAATGATGGGAATCATGTCTCGAGGAGGCTTCACCAAAGGCGTGTTCTGTGCCGCGTATGATGGTGAAGATGTCCACCTAGACCGCGCTAATAAGGATCCAATCGACATCCCGGACGCGTCCATGACTTTGTGTCTGGCCTGCCAGCCGTCGGTGGCTTGGGCTTTCGCGCGTAAGCAGGACGTGGCAAGGCAGGGGCTCTTGGGGCGCTTTTTGATGGCGGTATTCCCACGCCTGGCCGGGGCCCGTGACGTCCATACCGAGCGGATTGCGGAGAGCACGATCGCCGCGTACACGTCCATTGTGCGTCGCCTCTTTGAGATAAAGCCGCGGCCTGATGGGCGGCGCCATACGCTCACGCTCTCTTCTGCCGCCGAGGCGAGATTCGTTGAGTTCCACGAGCAGGTCGAGAAGGAGCTCCGGTCCGGAGGGCTTTTGGCCTTCGATCCGGAGTGGGGCTCCAAGCTTCACGGCAAAGTGCTCCGCCTGGCGGCTCTTCTGCATTGTGCGGCAGAAGATGCCCCTGTCGAAACTCCGATCGGTCTCGAATCTGTTGAACAGGCCATCCGGATGGCGAATGTTTTTGCCGAGTATGCTCGGGAATTCTATGCCATTGCCCGTGACGAGATCGAAGATTGTGCGCGCCAAATTTACTCTCTGGCGAAGAGGTGGGCGACGGGGGAGTTGATGCGCCCTTCCGGAAGCCTCATGGGCGAATTTAGCTCGCAGGACATCCGTAACACATTGGTCGGGCTATCTAATCGAGAAATCGATGCAGGGATCGAGCGTCTGCTCCAGACTGGGCGGATCACCGAGAACCTGAATTTTTTTGCCAGCCAATACCAAATTCCTCGTCGCGGCAGAAAGTCAGCTGCACGCTACGCCGTGGTTGGATGCATGCCACTCCAAGCCATGCCCCAACTGCCGTTTCGGGGGTAGGGGCGATGACGTCTGCTCGACAATGCAAAATTTACAAGTCGGCTCCGCGGTATCGCACGGTGGTGCTTCCCCATGCAGGTGGTGGCAGACGGCGACAGGTGCGGCTCATTCCTGATAGTTCCAAATCACTGCTTCGGGCGTTAAGTGAGGAGGCGAAGGCTGACTTCGGTTTACTCTCATTTTGCCGATCCGATTGCGATTGGGCTCCGCCCAAGCACCTGTTCGGGGATTTCATTTGTAGGATCAAGGCTGACAGCAGGTCTGTGGATGTACTGAGCGTCGATACTATGGCGTCTCTCCTCCACAATATCTTGGTAAGCGTGATGGGCCTTGGCGATTCTGCTGACTACCAGGTGAAGGTTGATACGGATGCCTTGGTCCTTCGGGTGTTCGACGTGGCCTTGGGGCTTGAAGGCGGGTCGCATATTTTAAACCACCTGTACACGGCCCTGGCCCATGAGATCGAGAATGCGATCTCTTCGTTTGTGCCGGTAGAGGTTGCGCTCTCTCACGTCGTTCCAGGGGCTGTGCTGTTTGCCTTGGAGGAAGAGCGGTCCTTGTCCTGTGGTTATTGCTCCGGTCATTTTTCCGACCGCAGTGGTGGCGTAGGCACGCGTCGCGATGACGCGTTCCTTCGCAAGGTTTGGTCTACGGCAGAACGGATGTGGCTAACACAACAGGCCTTGATGCGGATGAAGCCGTTATGTTGGGAGGCGGTTACACCATTGGTTGATCCGCGTGGCTTGTCAAACTGTCCGGGAGCGACGATGCGAGGTCTGAAATGTGCGATCAGACTGCGAGCCTGGATCAACGGAGATGGCATCGTCGAGTTCCGGCGACGTGATGCCCTGCGGGCAGTCGATGGTTCATTCACTTTGGGCGACGGGGTCGAGGAGGCCTTGAGCATTCTTTCTCAACATGGAGTTATCCGCGAGTGTCCCCCGTTCGGCGGCAATACGCCTGGGCGGAAGCCGGGAGCATGGTGGATCGTGAATCCATCGGTTTTCGAGAGGCGTTGAGGTGCATTAATACCGACAAAATTCGACAGAATGCATCATTCTCGCATTTCGCTTCTTATCGGGGGGGCATTCCGGTTCGTCTGATGTCGATGATGGTCTGATCAGCACCACGCGTCCGGTGCCCCCCCCTGACATCATCATTATCACCGACGACGACGGATAGCGTTCTGTTATTCAGAGAAAGCCGCGAGCTCTTTAGCACGCTCAGCGGTCATCCGGAGCAGGCACTCGTTGGCCGATATATGCGCCTGCTGTCCGCCATCAGGGTCATTGAGGAATGTGCAGTTGGCGTCGCGGAACTTGATCCACGCGCGCTGCGCCGCCTGCAGGCCAGCCCGTCGTGCTTGAGGCAGAGCGGACATGGTCCGCTTGTAGGCATCGTTCAGTGCCTTGTCCCAGACCTTGGTCTCCACCTCGATGCAGTCCAGAATTCCTGGCGTTGTTCCGCCGGATGCATTCAGGCAGGTGGTGAACGCCGAGGTGTACTGGGGGTCTTCTGCGACAGCTTCACTTGCCCCGGACAGCCCCCCGAATAACACGATGGCCAAACATACCTTCGAGATGGTTTGCATCTTTTATCCCCTTGGTATTTTCCGATCTCTTCGTCGACGACATTCATGCGCTCGGGCCTTTCCGGGCGTTGTCTTGGCTTTCGTTACCGGCACGGAAAGCCCACCACAACGGCATTGGCCGCCACGGTGGTAACGGGCAGTTTGCCCGGCACGGCCTTGCCCTGACGTGCCAGCGTGGCCAGCAATCGGTCGGTCAGTTGAAGGAGTTCGGTTGCCGAGAGGGGCTTATCCGATGCTGGACAATATAGCGGGGCTTTTCCTCCGCCCTGAAGGGCTGCGTTGGCCGACCATAATGCGTCTGCGGCACCCTGCAGGTAGGGGATCAGGATGGCCATTCCCTTCTCGTTTTTCAGTTGGCCATATTCTTCCACGGTGATTGCGTCAGCCGCATATGCCGAGGCCGTGGTGCCAACTGCTATGGCCAGCGCTCCGACAAACATGATGAGAGCTTTTCCGGGTTTCATGAGATTCCCCCCCCCAATGGTTCGATGATGTCACTGCGGACTAACGTAGAACCATTCCGCCGACGATGCCGATGCCGATGAACATCCCCACCAGTTGCGGCACGCACATCCAGAAGAGCTTGGTCTTGATGATCGAGAACAGCCCCCCGGTGGTGAAGATCATGTCCGGGACGGCAAAACGCCGGATCACGTCTCCGATCATGGCGCCGATGAACCCTACCGGAACGGCCAGGACCGATGCCAGCATGCGCTTCCAAAAGCTGAAATCCATCCCGTGCGGCGTGGTGGAAAAGCACAGCAGAAAACTGAATACGACGGTGAGCGCGAGATAGAAGGCGAGGTAGTTCTTCTTAGCGTCGGACATTTTTCTTCCCCATCAGCGAGTTACGGTTGGACGCAGGAAGAATATCCCATGTTGGGATATAGTCAACCACCTCATAGGCTGCCTTGGAAGGTGGCCTATGAGATCAACGTTTTCCGATGAATATCAGCGCGTTATCGACGCACTGATTGCCGCCCGTAAGCAGAAGGGCGTTCTGCAGACCACGATCGCCGCCGCGCTCGGGAAACCCCAATCGTTTGTCTCAAAAGTCGAGGGGCGGGAACGGCGCATCGACGTCGTCGAATTCATCGAAATCTGCCGCGCCATCGGCGTCAATCCGATCGAGGTCCTGCGGCAGGCTGGCGTGTTGACCGAACGGGACTGATTGCCGTCGGTATCAGGCGATGCCCAGGAACGCTGTCATCAGGCGGGTGATCGACAGCATCTCGTCGTCTTCCAGGTGCCCGAAGGGAGTCCCAACGCGTTCGCGGCGGACCGTCATTGCCTTGTCGATCATCACCTGGGAGGGATGGGTGAGGCCGTTTTCCTGCGATGGGGAAACAGCGAAGCGAAACAGTGGAGCGTCCACCAGGGTGCTCGTCAGCAGGAGCAGGGTGACCGTGGCGGTCTCTTCAAACCGGTCAGCCTGGATGACCAGGGCAGGGCGAGGTTTGCCGAAGTCCCCTTGCAGGGCGACGGTGACGAGATCGCCCCGCCTCATTTCCAGTCTTCGATATCGGCAAGTCCGGCATCAAGGAAGTCCAGCATCTCACCGTCGGTCCGGTCGGATGCTGCGGCCAGGATGCTCTGGCGACGGCACTCTTCCGTAAAGCCGGGGCGGCGGGTGTCTGGCACCCAGATCTGGACGGGTCGAAGACCGGAAGCCCTCAGGTGATCCCTGCGGCGCTTTACTCGTTCCGACACGCTAGCGGCCATGTTGACCTCCATGCGACAATAGTTACATGTAACATAATTCGGCTAGCCCACGGGTGCAATCCCTTTCCCTTCCCTGGTGGCTACCTATTCGCATTTCCTGCGGATCTGAGACGCCAGCATCTCTCGGACACCTGCAGGAGCGTTGCCTTTCGTGAACTCCTTGGCGAGATAGCTCGCATGGTCGAAAGCGATCTGCTTTGCTCGTTCAAATGCCGCGGTCTGCTGTTCGAGACGTTCTCCTGTAGCTCTTGAGGATGGTCGTCGGATCATCTCGAGAGGAGGGATCGGGTGTCCCGGCTGGTGCTGGCAGAGGTGAACGAGACCAGATGCGTCACTACCAACGATGGAGTTCCAGATGCGTGTAGCTGTTTCCAGGACTGCGTAGGGGTTCTGGATCTTGTTCCCATCGACGATGATGAGAACGTGGTAGTGAGGATGGTTGCTGGAGCTCTGTTCCCTGACAACGATGTATTTAATGTCAATGTTGCCATATCTGAAGCATCTTACCATGTTCTTGTTGAATTGTTCGATCTCGTCGTTCAGTCCGTTGTGTACGTATGAAGATGGGAGTCTCAGGTCTATTCGAATGAGTAGAGTCTTATTGTGGTTGAATATCATATAGTTGATGAGTTCGTTTGATCTTTGTAGGATATTGTCTCTGTATCCGTTGTCGGTCATGGCCTTATCTCCTCTTCCTTTTGGGTGATGTTGTATTGATCTATAGTGTCTCTGTATGTCTGTAATAAATGATGTGATGATGTGTGTGGTATCTGGTGGATGTGTGATGTCATGATGTGTGTATGGAATATGTGAATATCTTTTGGTGATATGAGTGTGGTGATTACATCCATCTATATTACTAATAACCTGGTTTATGTATTTGATTGCCCATGTGTATTTCACATGAATTTTCTATCTAACTTGCTCGCATATTATGTCGTACATTTTGTGCAAGTTAATCGATGCCAGATTCACTTTCCGGGCGTAGCGGTCCCTCTCGAGAGGGACCGCTGAGGCGGGAGTGACGAAAATTCCGACAAAATCCGACACAAACCAAAAGCAGCCGAAACTCTGTTGCGGCACAGGGCGTGTTCGCCTTATGTTCTTCTGATGAAAGCCGAGCCAATCCCGGGCATGACTGCCGACCTCCTGTCCCAGATTGGGACCGGAGTGCATGTCGTTGCGCCGGTCTACGAAGCGCGAGTGCCTGCAGGGTTTCCGTCTCCGGCTGATGACCATCTGGAAGGCCGTCTGGATATCGCCGAGTTGCTGGTACAGCGTCCGGCCGCTACCTTCTTTGCCCGGGCCAGCGGTCCCAGCATGCGCGACTGCGGAATCCGTGACGGCGATCTGCTGGTAGTGGACCGTAGCATCCGTCCACAGCCGGGAGACGTGGTGGTGGCGGTAGTGGATGGCGGCCTAGTGGTGAAGCGTGTTGATCGCAACCGCCAGGGCTGGCTCCTGGCTTCGGCTAATCCCGATTATCCTCCGCTGCCGATCGACCAGGAGGAAGGCGTGTGGATATGGGGCGTGGTTACCTTCTCCATCACCCGTCACTGCGCACGATAGGAGGGCATCATGCCGACCTTCGCCCTGGTGGACTGCAACAATTTCTATGCATCGTGCGAGCGGGTGTTTAATCCTCGTTTGGTCGGAAAGCCTATCGCGGTCTTGAGCAACAACGACGGCTGCGTCATCGCCCGCTCCAACGAGGCCAAGACGCTGGGCATTCCCATGGGTACGCCCGCCTTCAAGGTTAGCCACCTGTGTAAGTCGGCGGGGCTGGTGATGCTGTCCTCCAACTACGCTCTCTATGGGGACTTGTCGGCGCGTGTGATGTCGGTGCTAGCCGAGCACGCGCCGCGCATCGAGGTCTATTCCATCGACGAATGCTTTCTCGATTTGCACGGTCTGGCGGTGGCCGATCTGGCGGCCTGGTGCCACGCTCTGCGGCAGACGGTGCTCGACTGGACCGGCATTCCGGTGTCCGTCGGCCTTGGCCCTAGCAAGACCCTGGCGAAGGTCGCCAATCACATCGCCAAGAAATCCGCTGCTGGAGTTTGCGACCTAGCCAGAGATGCCAGCCACGTCGAGGCTGCACTAAAAGCCACTCCCGTCGGTGATGTGTGGGGGATCGGGCGGCAGTGGGCGAAGCGCTGCGCCGAGGCCGGGATCATTACCGCCTGGGATCTGCGCCACGCGCCGCAAGCCTGGGTGCGCCAGCAGATGGGGGCGGTGGGCCTGCGCACCGTGCTGGAATTGGGCGGTACGGCGGTGCATGGACTAGAGGACGATCCCGACGACCGGCAGACCTGTTGCTGCTCCCGCACGTTCGGCGAGGCAACCCGATCACGCGGCGACGTACAGGACGCGGTGGTGCTGTTCGCCCAACGCGCGGCGGAGAAACTGCGGCGAGATGGGCTGGTCGCCGCTGCAATGCAAACCTTCATCATGACCGACCGCTTCGGCCAAGGCCCACAGTGCAGCAGCGGCTTCACCCTGCCCCTGTCGCCGCCCACATCCGACACCCAATCGATCATCGACACGGCGGTGCGAGCCTTCGCTCAGTGCTGGAAAGACGGGTTCGCCTATCGCAAGGCTGGGGTGCTGCTGCTGGATCTGACCCGTCCGCAGGATGCGCCGCGCGATCTGTTCACTCCGCCGCCCAACCCCCGCCACGCCGCACTGATGCTGGCCATCGACGCCGCCAACGCTCGTTTTGGGCGCGGATCTATCCGCTTCGGCTTGCCCGTGCCACAGGCGGCCTGGGGCATGCGGCAGCGCAACCGCTCTCCCAGTTATACGACTCGCTGGGAGGATATTCCGATTGCTAAGACTGGATAGGGGCCGAAAGGCGACAGGCAGCTATGGAGAAGGTAGAACCATCCGCGACACCCCCAGGTCCAGTTGGACACAAACTTCCAAAGAACACCCTTCCGGAAACTGATGAATAGGTCTAATCTTCTTTTAAGACAAATCCGCTAGAATGAGGCAAAATTAGCTGGGCATCGCCCCACGGAGAAGACTATGGATGCGTATATTCCTTGGACGGATGAACTGTTGACTGGCGTCGAGGCGATCGATACAGACCATAAAGCATTGATCTGTTTGATGAACGGCTTCTTTGCAGCCGCCCCACATGGCTCCGATGCAATCACCAAGGCTATTGGAGAACTAGTGGCCTATACCAAACATCATTTCGCTGCCGAGCAAGAGATCATGCTCAAGGCCGGATATGAGGGATTGAAAGCCCATATTTACGAGCACGAACATCTTGTCTTCCGGCTTGAGTCCCTGATTGACCGGATGATGATGATTGGGGCAAAAGGGGTTGATGCGGACCTTGTCAATCTTCTGCGCAGTTGGCTCATTGACCATATCATGGGCTTTGATAAAAAATTTGCCGACTTTCTGAGAACAAACACAGCGCCATAGATGCAAAGATGGCCCCGTCTTCTGCCCGAAAGGACGGGGTCTCCTCTGCTCCATAAGGGCGTCTAGACCGACGTGACTTTCTCTCCGCCTATGTGGATGCAGTTCCGACCGGATCCTTTGCTGAGATACACTTGTTCGTCGGCCCTGTTGACAACGGATGCAGCCGACTCCCCCTCCTCGGAAACAGCTCCGCCAAACGATGCGGTGACGCGTATCCTTTCGCCCTCATGGTCGACCCATGACTGCTCGACCAACATCCGCAGCCGCTCGGAAACAGTGCCTAACCCTTCAATGGTGATGTTGGGGACAAGAACCACAAATTCTTCCCCCCCCCAACGACAAGCGACATCGAGGGGCCTGAGAACGGCTGTCAGCGTTTTAGCAACCATGGATATGACGAGGTCGCCAACGTGATGTCCCCATGTGTCGTTAACTGCCTTGAAGTGATCGATATCCACAAACACAACCCCGAATGGAACTCCGCCCTCCCGCATGGAAGCAACCAGACGTTCTAGGGATATATCTGCGTAGCGGCGATTACCGATTCCGGTAAGCTTGTCTATAAAAACCTCCTTGCGAAGGCCCTCCATCTCTTTGAGAAGATTTATATTCTTTCCATTATCGGCAAACACCTCCACCGCACCAACGATATTGCCGGATTTGTCACGCATCGGAGACGCACGGACAAAAACCGGAACCCGATGGCCAAGCTTATGGTGCATATAGATGCTGGTTTCCCTGATCTCTCCGTCGATCATCGTCGCCGCAAGGGGGCATCCTGCAAGACAGAGGTGATTGCCAACGTCATCGACATGGCGAAGGAAATTGTGGGCGCATCTTTTGCCCGTAATCTCTTTAGCCGTATACCCGCTAATCCGTTCCGCCGCCTTGTTCCAGTAGGTGACTTGCCGGTCAAGGTTGACGAAGTAGACGCCCTCTGCGAGCGAGTCGAGCAGTTCCTTGTAGAACCCTTGGGGCATGCTTCCCTCCTGTCGGTTCAACCATGATCCGCCTTGGAGCTTTTATCTGTTTGAAAACAATAGAGCCTTTACCGAGAGTACGCCATCTAGTGCAGTTTGAGCAACGGTAGCAGCTCAGGAAATGTCGGCTTACGGGAGCGCTGTATGTCTATGCAAACGACTTCCATGGGCGCATAGCCGCCGAGATAGGTGTATCCCAGTCTCACTTGCTAATAGTCTCAATCCGCCGTTCCCGCTCTAATTCCCAAGCGTCTGGCGGATCACCCTCTGACCAAGCCTGATAGCGTTGCCGCAGTTCGTCCGTCAGGAATGGGCCGTATGTGCGGTCCATGTAGAGGATGGCGCGAGCAAGTTCTCCACGGATCTCGGCTCGCGGCTCGGCCGTATCGGTGTTGACCTCAAAATCGCAGACGCCGTACTGGCGCTCTTCCCCTGGGATTTCTCCGTAAGGTTTGTCCTTGCGATCGCCGTTGAGTTCTCCGGCTGCGGGGAAGAGGTTGTGCAGATCGGCTTCCGCGTGACGGAACCACGCATCAACTTTCACGCAGCACTTCCTGCCTCTGTAGGCCTTCCCATGAGTATCGACGCATCCTGGATCACCGTCCGTCCAACATGACCGCGTGCGACCGAACCATGCGGCCGGTGTCGCATGTTCCCACTCCAGCCTCAAAGCTCTTTGGGCGTCCTTGCGGGACTGTATCCCACAGTTTGTCGGATCAATGATGCCGCCCGACGCCCCTTTCGGTTCAAAACGGCAACCGCAGTAGATCGTCTCCTGATGCCCTGCATAGATCACGTCCCGGGCAAGGCGCTTTGCCTGGTTAAACGTGGCTGGGGGTTCTGCCCACGCTGTTGAGGATAGCAGCAGGAGGACGATAGCAAGAAAGCGGGTGATCAATTCAGCACGCTGAGATGGCTAGAGGGGGGGAATTGGCAGAGTGGGCACGATTTTGGGCGGCCTCACCTAGCTAAACACGATCAGAAAAACGGTCGAATGGTCCGAACCGGCTCACTGGGATGTCCACCTCCCGCTGATAGATGTCGGATTTCAGGTAAGCAAGTTCGCCGGCCAGTTCGTCCTCGGACACATCCCTGTACCAAGACCGGGGCCTTCCGTTATCACCAGCGTTCCATCGGTACCCTCGGGCCTTGAGGATGTCCTTGAAATCGAAAGGTGAGTTCTCCGCCCACACCCGGCATGTCGACTTACGGGCGTTTTGAAGCAATACGGAGAGGGCGAGCTCTCCCGACTGAGGCAATGAGCGCGAGAGGAGTTCCAACGTCGCACGACAGTCGGTTTCCGCGCGATGGGCGTCGTAGAAGAACCCGGATTTCATCGCCAGATATTCGAGCTTTAGGCCCTCAAACTGCTCTTCTCTCCAGGGAATTTCCGTCATGGAACAAGCCCAGGCTTTGGTCGAGAGGACGGGAAAGGCTTTTTCCACGAACCGACGATCAAACCGAGCATTGTGGGCGATGACGATGGCGGCCGGAGCGGCAATCTTCGACACGTTCTCGAGGGATATGGTCTTCCCCCTGACCATCTCGGTCGTGATGCCGGTGATCCGGGTAATCTCGGGAGGGACCACTCCTGAAGTGGGCTCCTGCAATTCATCGAATGCGTCGAGCACTTCAAAGATGCGGCCGTCAGGCGAGAACCGGAACGGCAGCATGGCCAACTCGATGATCTCGTCGGTGTCGGGATTCGTTCCTGTGGTTTCAACGTCGAGAACAAGGCCCAGTTTGGTCTCGGAGCCATCGGGGGAGTAGTATCCGCGGCGTTCTGGCATACGTCTCAGCACGCGATAATCATCGCTCTGATCCAGCAGTGCCGCTGCTGCCTCTAATCCCGACATGCGAACCCTCCTCTATACCCCCATCGAACACATGCTGATCGTAGCACTGAGAGACGGGGAAACCCCGTCTCTCAGCCAATGGTTACGTCAAAAAAGTTCGATATTCATTTTATGCCGCGAAACTACCGCCGACCGTATTGATGTTGGTGGCCAGCATGGAGAGCCCGTGCTTCGTCTCGCCGTCCTTTTCCCATGAGTTCAGACGCACCGTGCCCTCGGCGGTAATCACCTGACCACGCGCAATCCTGTCGGCGAGATTTTGTGCCTGATTGCCAAATAGGGTGATGCGACATGCTGATGAGGAGCCGTCGTACTCATCATATGTCACGGTCATCCCCAACATCGGGACGGTGCCGTTCTTCACCATCTTGAACAGCGGGTTGCCGACGATGGTACCGGATATGTGACAATGCAGACCGGCGCCATTGGGCCTATTGGAACTACTCATATTCATTTCCTTTGTTTTCCAGGATGTTGATACCCCACCCCGGGCCTTGACCGCTCGGCGATGAGGACGGGAGGTCATGCGGTTCTTTGCTGTCAGGACATCCCGTATAGGATGGTTGGGCCGTGTACTTTTTGATTTCACCGGACCTGAGGGTTCCCACGGCGTGGCCGGGCAAAAAAAGATCGTCCACGCAGGAACCCCGACCGGAGGATTGCCCCCCGGCCGGTTCTGGTTTGCCGTGCGGATGCTGTGGTGCTCTAGGCCGTCTTGCGCTGTCCTGGCAGCACCGCCTGGCCTACCAGGCCGAACAGTGCACTAGGTAGATCCGAGAGACCTTCGATGGCGACGCTGGTCTCGGGCAGCAGGGTTGCCAGGTGCTGTGACGCGATGCCGAGGCCATAGACCTCGACGCCGATGCGTTTCGCCGCGTCTATGGCTTCCTGGGCAATGACGGGATTGTCGGGCATGCCGTCGGTGAGGATGATGACGATCTTGCGTTCCTCTCGCCGTTGCACCAGACGCTGCAACACCCACCACAGCGCCTCACCGAGGGGTGTGTTGCCGATCGCATCAACCATGCCGAGTTCCCGCACCCGCTGGCCGGGCTTGAGGATCGGCGTGACCGTCGCCGCGTTGCTCGGATCCGGTCGTCCCGAAAACGCGGTGATCGCCACCGGGATGTTGGCCTTGGTCAGAGCCTGGGCCACGGCCCAGCAGCACTGCCCAGCGAGAGCGATGCGCTTGCTCATCGATCCCGAGGTATCGAGCAGCAGATGCACCGTGGTATCGATGCCGGGCTTCCGTTCCCGGGAGAGGAACAGCTTTGGCTCGTTCACCGCGATGCCGTAAAGCCGGTGCGGATCGAGAACCCCACGCCGAGACGGTCGTACCCGCATCAGCTTGCTCGCCTGCAACAGACCATGCAGACGAGCCCCGAGGCCGCTCGCCGCATCCCGCACCTTTTTCGCCTCTTGCGGTTCGAGGGGCCGGATCGGCTTGGGATTGACCTTGGCCACGGAGAGAGGATGCCCGAGGGTCTGAACGCCCTCTTTCAGCATGCGCTTCAGCACGGCGGCGAGCTCGGTCGGCAACAGGTCGTCACCCGCAGTCAGCAGATCCCGCAGGTCGCGGCTGTCGACGATCGGCGACGGATGTTTGGCCGGTTTGCCGGTCTTCTTGCTGGTCGCACTCGGGCGTTTAGCCTTCTTGCCAGGGGAAGGCGCCTTCCCCTCGGTGTTGTCACCCACGTTCGGCTCCGACCGCGCCATCGGCGTGGTCGAGGCTACCTCGCGGATGCAACGGATCACCTGCCGGGTGTAATCCAGACAGGACTGACTGTCGGGACAATGCCGGATCATCGCCTCGAGGATGGGTTCGATGCGCGGGATCAGCCCGGGCCACAGGGCGTTGACCCGTGTGGCAAGGATTTCCCGATCCGGGATCAACTCTGGCACCGACCAACTGCGCACGGTGAACAAAAGCCAGTCGAGCACCGCGAACAGGGTCGGCTGGCCGCTCTGGCCGAGGAACAGCTTGCCGATCAGCCAGCGGAAGTTGGCGGCGCACCCCGGGAACAGATGGGCGAGCTCGCGCTCCACCCGCCAATCCTCGAAGGTGTTCCAGACATGCTTTTCCAGGGGGCTGAGCAGTTCCCGGCTCATCGCCTCGGTGTCGGTGTGGCGAATGTGCGCGGCCTCGTGGTCGATGTATCCCCGCACCAGGCCGAGGAAGTCGGGATCCTCGGTCGCGGGCAACGACGGCAGGCGGATGGTCCGGCCGTCGGTGTAGGCGTTGGCGCCGCCGATCTCGACGACGACGCCATAACTGCGTCCCAGGACGTCCGCCAGCAACGGCAGACATCCCAGAACCGGAGAGGTCTTGGTCATGATCGGGGTCCTTTACCAAAGCCCAAGGCTGTCGAGATGCGGCCCCCCGGTGGGAACCGTGTCGTCGGCGAACGGGGCGGTGTCGGGTGTGTTGTTGTCGGTCTCGGCGGGAACGGTCTCTGCTTCGGGCTCCACTTGCCGGTGTGCCATGGCGAGATCGCGCAGGATGTCGGCGAGGTCTTCGCCATCCAGGATGCGTTGCCCATGAGAGAGCAGAGCCTCCGGATCGCGCAGCAGACCGAACACCCCATGCAGGGCGGCCAGCGGCATGCCGCCGATCGGCCCCTTGGCGGGCATGGTGACGAGAGCCGCCTGGATCAGATCGGCCACCGGCATCACCCGCGGTTCGACGAAGGAAAGACCGGTGAGCTTGCCCCGCAGTCCGCGCAGGGGCGAGAGCGCCTTTTGCGAGACCTCGGCCTTACCCTCGTAGCTCTTGCGCCAAGTCTCGGTGGCGGACTTGGCAATCTCGTCGAACAAGGTGCCCGCGAGGCCGTTGACCTCGGTGGTGAGAGCGGAGGAGAACGCCGCCGCCTTGCCCTTGGCGCGAGGCGGCGCCACCTGGAATACCTGCCAACCGAACGCCAGACGGGAACGTACGGTGTCGACGCCGACGGTGGACCCGGCGATCAGGGATTCCCAGCCGGGGTTGTCGGCAATCCACTGCCGGATCGCCTCGTCATAGCGGGCGAGGAACGCCGCCTTGGCGTCCTCAAATGCGATGCCGATGCGGGAAAGCTCCCGCACCACGGTGGAAGTCTGAGCCTCGGGGATCGCCCAGCCGCCGAGAAACCGCACGCCGGTGCGCTCCAGCAATGCAACCGCACGGGCCTTCAGGGCGGCAAAGATGCGCAGGTCTTCGGGATTGCACACCCGCTTGCTTCCCAAGGACGCCAGCTTCTCGGGCGGCAGGCCGGAGTTGCCGAAGTCGGCGGCGGACAGCTTCCTGCGCGCCGTCCAGATCGCAACGTCGAGGCGGATCGCGGTGAGCTGTTTCAGCACCGTGATGTCGGTGTGCAGTGCGGGGGAGGAAGAGGTGGTGGTCATGGTGATGTCTCCGGATGCGTGGGGATGAAGGGAAAACAAGGTTGGGCTCTGCCCAAACCCGCAAAGGGTCGCGGACCCTTTGATCCCGGTTGTTTTTGCGCGTAGCGCGATCGGCCCGATGCCGATGCAGCAGGGGTTGATTGCCGCTTCGCGGCGAAAAACTTGAGGGAGGTCCGGAGGGTCCGAGACCCTCCGGGAAGTTTTGGTTTTTGACAAAGCCCCAATGAAAAACGGGAGCCGCGAAGGGCTCCCGTTCAGGCATTGGCATTCTGACCGTCGGCCGGTGGATCGCCGCCGAACATGCGCTGGGTGAGTTCGTGCAGCAGGGCACGGGTGGTGTGCCCGGCGCGATAGGCGAGCGCCCGGTCGAGGGCGTAGTCGATGGGCCGGATACCCTGACGAGCCAGGGGCTGGAAGCGCAGGGTGAGGTCGGCCCAGCGGATCAGGGTACGGGTGGAGAAGGTCACCTCGATCGACTGGCTCGTCGTGTCGTCGGTGCCGACGAAGAGGCGGCGGACGTGGTTGGCGTAGTCGACCATGGTCTTGCGCAGGCCGTCCGGCAGGTCGGGGGCGGACTGGGCGAGAATACGGAGTTCGGCTTCGGGCTCGGGATAGCCGATCTCGCAGAGACGGAAGCGATCCATGAAGGCGAGATTCTGCCGCAGGGCTCCCTGATAGAGGCCGCTGTCGTCGGAGCCGCCGTTGGTGTTGGCGGTGGCGACGAAGCGGAACATCGGGTGCGGCGGGATGACTTCGCCGCCGTTCATCGGCAGGCAGAGCGATGCGCCATCGAGGATGCCGTTCAGACCCACGGCGGTTGCGGGATCGAGCAGGTCCATCTCGTTGAGAAGGAAGATGCCGCCGTGACGCATCGCCAGCGCCAGCGGGCCATATTGGAAAGTCATCGAACCGTCCTGCACGCTGAGGTGTCCGACCAAGTCGTCGAACTCCAGGCGGCCATGGGCGGTGACCTCGAAGACGGGGTAGTTCAGGCGGGCGGCCAACTGGCGGATCAGACTGGTCTTGCCCGAGCCGGTGGGACCGAAGACGTAGAGCGGATCGGTTGGATCGAGGAACCACACCACGACTTCCCGCATGGCGTCGTGGAACAAGTATCCGGGATCCCAGGTCGGGGTGTGCAGGCAGGGGCTTTGATAGCCCTTGACCATGCGGCCGGAAGTCTGACCGGAGAACAGTTCTCCGGCATCGAACTCGGCCGGCTGCAACTGGTCGAGCGAAGGCAAAGGACAGGTCATCGGGATGACTCCTAATTCGATGCGTGAAAGATGCGATGGGGTGGAAGAAGGAAGGGGCCTGCCTTTGGCAGGATGGGGCCAGCCCCATGCCCCGCCGGAAGCGCAGCTTCCGGGCCTTCAGTTTTTGGGAAAGTCAGGCGGAGAGGGACTGTGGCGCCTTGACCGGGGAGACGGTTAGGCGTTCGTAGTCGGCGCCGATGTTGGTCGATGCGGAAAGCACCGCGTCGATGGTTGGATCGTCGAGATGGAGCTCGAGGGCCGATCGCAGTTTGTTCGGATCGACGGTTTTGCGCCCCGGCATGCGGGCGTTACGGAAGCGGAAAAGGGCAGTTTTTTGCCACTGCGCACTATTACCCGACAGATGGCAAAACCGACGTATCCGTTCCTCCCGTTCGTCGATCTCGTCATTCAGGGTCGAACGCTGGTCCTTGAGAGTGGCCAGTTCGTCCAGATCCTGGTCGAGGGCTGGATCGGCGACGCACAGTCCTCGGAACTTCGGGCAGTCCTCGACGAAGGGGCAGCAGTCGCACAGGGGGTGGAAGCCTGGGCAGATCGCCACCGCATCGAGTTTGGTAGCACCGGAGCGAACCTCCGCCGCCGTCTGCCAGATGGCTTTCGCCGTTTTGCGGCAAAGCGACAGCATGGTGGTATCGGGTAGATAGGGGCCGAAGGGTTTGGCTTCGGTCATCGACACCGCCAGAACCCAGCCTTGCAGGTCGACGAGATGAGGATCCTCCGGCAACTCGATGCCAAGGGAGTTCCGCACCAGGTCGTGGAAGCCGATACCGGAAAAGCGGATACCCCCGGCCTCGTCACGCAGAGAGAAGACCGGTCGGTTCCACTGCTTGGCCAGCAGTCCGATCTGTCCATAGAGCTGGGCCTCGTAAGCTGGGTACAGGGACGGCGGAATCCGCTTCATACTTTTCAGTTCGAGCACCCGCACGGCGGGCTTGGGCCCACCGCGCAGAAGAACGAAGTCGAGATGGGCGCGGATCGGCACTCCACCATCATCGAGTGCTATCTCCACCTGGGGCAGCAGTGGCGTGCGGTTGGCGCGGAAGGCGGCTTCGATTCCCGCCTCGAACCAATGGCCTCGATGCAGGGTGAGCTCTCGGCGCAAGATGCCTTCTACCGCCACGGTGTCACCTTGCCGGTAAGCAGAAACCGGATCAGCAGGCGGATGAGGCGCCACCTTGCTCGCCACGGCAGCTCGCAGACACTCGATCGCCTTGCCGATGTCCGACATGCCGACGTAGGCACTGCGGTCGCCGAGGGATCGTCGGGTTTGCTCTTCGCCGTGACGGACGAGACCGTGGGCGAGTTGGGCCAGAAGCGCATGGCCTGGATCTCCTGAGTTGGTCATGGGGGGAACTCCAAACGAAAAACCCAGGCGCGAAGCCTGGGTGATGAGGTGTCAGTCGTCGTCGGAGAAGACCTCGACGATCTTCTCGGCGGCTTCGAGGAGCAGCCTGGCGACGAGGATGGTGGTGGTGGGGTTGATCAGGGGAATCATGGAAACCTCCAGGCATGAGAAAACCCCGGGCGGATGCACCGGGGCGGATGGGGACGGAACGGGAAACAGAACGAGGTGATCAGGCTGCGGCTTGGCCCTCGGCATATCGCCACCAGATTTTGCGACCAGCATCCCAGCGGAACCCGGCCTCCTGCAGGAAGACCTTCTTCGCCTGGGTCGCGCCGGAGGCGGTGATGCAGGTGCGGCCGTTGCCAGCCTGTACCGTGGCGTAGGTGACGCCGTCGATACGGGGAAGCCCGGCAAGGATCGGATCCGGTTCTTCCGCTGTCACAGGTGACTTGGCAGACGCACCTTTTACGGTGCGGCTGCGATGCGGCATGGCGGTGATGGCGTCGTCATCGGCTTCGCTGACCAGTCCGACCAAAGTGGCGAGGCCATAACGGCGGGCATAGGTGAGTGCGGAGCCATAGCCCTGCGGGTCGGCCTTGGGCAGCGGCATCACCATCAGCGAGGCCTGCCACTGGCCGGTGGCGGCATGCACCAGTTTGGTCATCAGGCCGAGGTGTCCAGATTCCACCGGCACCGGGACCTGCACCACCCAGATGCCATGGGCGATCAGGGCATCGCGGCAGGCTTCGATGACGGAGTTGAGCGTGGCGTAACGGCTCTTGGAGAAGGGGTTCTCTGCATCCTTGCAGGCAGGCGTCAGAGCCTGCTGCACCTTCAGCATCGCCGCGGCGAGATCGGCGATCTCCGCCGAGCAGAAGGTCTCGGGCATGGCGGGGTCCTTTCATGCAAAAAGCCCCCTCCGGTGGAAGCCGAAGGGGGCGGGTGTGGGGATCGGGGAAAACAGGGCGGATCATGCAGTTAATCCGGCCGCCTCAAGGGAATGATATGTGCCTGAAATCGGATGAAATGCACGTGCATTTATTGTCTCCGAAGGGGCCGGAAGCGGAATAGCAGCTATGGAGCCCCCGTGGGCAAATCGAGACGCCTCGACAGAGAAAAGGGCCGAACCAGGAAACTCCGATCAGATCACATGCATGCCATTTTGCCTAATCCACGACTTCTCTCCGCCCCTAACTACCTAAGATTATTGAGTAACCTTGGCCACAAAGGTCGAAACATCGCCCGAAAGGCCATTGGCCTTCTCCGACATATGATCGGCAACATTTAAGACGCGAGTGGCCATCTCCTCGGTATGCCGGGCCCCATCACTGACTTCAGATATGTTCTTTGAAACGTCCTGTGTGCCGGTCGCCGCTTCCTGCACGCTGCGGGATATTTCCGCAGTGGCCGCATCCTGTGCCGCCATTGCTGAGGCTACCGCGCCGACATTCTTGTCGATTGCCTGGATCATTGTGGTGATCTCGGCAATCGCTCGTGCCGTTTCATGAGCGACGTCTTGCATTTCCTTGACTTGAGCGGTGATGTCTTCGGTTGCGCGCGCCGTCTGATTGGCAAGGTTTTTGACCTCTCCGGCGACGACGGCAAAACCTTTACCTGCCTCGCCTGCGCGCGCCGCCTCGATAGTGGCGTTGAGCGCCAGGAGGTTGGTCTGATTGGCAATATCCTGGATCAGGTTGACCACCTCTCCAATACGCTGTGCGGCATCGTTGAGGCCGCTGACGGTACGATTGCTGGCGGCAGCTTCCTCCGCCGCCTTGCGTGCGAGTTCTGAAGCATCTCCAACCTGACGGTTGATCTCGGCAATAGAGGCATTGAGCTCGACGGCGGCGGAGGCAACCGTTTGTACGCTTTGTGTTGCCTGTTCAGCTGCGGCGGCAACGGTGACGGTGCGTTCCAGAGTCGTGCGGGCGATGTCGATCATGCCGGACGCTTCTGTGCGCAGTTCGCCGCTGCTGACGGCGACTGTTTCCACAGCGGGTACGACATTTTTGCGGGCAAAGCCCAAGGTTTCGTCGTGGCGTATCCCCATGTCGGTGAGCACGCGGTTGATCAGGCGGATATAAATTGCAAACTCTCCAGGCAATCCACGCTCGGGAATAAAACGGAAAAAGTCCTTTGAATTGGCGGCGGACATTGCCGCTCCGGCCTCTTTAGCGAAGGCTTCTGCAATGTCGAGAAGTCTGTTGATGCTGATAAGTAGGCTGCCCATTTCATCGCGCCGATCGAAACGGGTCAGGCGGACATCGAGTTTTCCTTTGATCGCGTCGGCCATTGTCCTATTGGCCTGACGGACGAGACCGGCAATCCGATTTGAGGTTCGCCTCAACTGCAAAAGGCCGAAGCAGGCAGCGATTCCGGAACAGGCCACAAGTACGGAAAAAAGCAAAAGCGCGTGTATTCCCCATGTCTCTCCGGATGCACTGGCGATGCCGCCGGCAGCAGCCCCCATCCCACCAACCAAAAGTGCCGGAACCGAGATAAATAGCGTGGGAGAGAACAGCCTGCATTTGGGGTTGCTAGACATGATGGAGCCTTTCCTTCATCAGCAGCCAAGGTCGATGACAAAACGATCGTAAGAGGGGTAGCCCAGACGGCTCACTTCGGCTTCCAAGCGGGTGGAGGAACGGATTAGACCATCCTTGCGGTCCCCGGTTTGCTCCACCTCAATAAGTGCCCGGTAGAGAGGTGAAATCACCCCCAACGCCCGCTCAGAAATGGTCCGGCGGCTAGAGTGGTATCCGATGATGCTTCCCGCGGAATCCACGTTGGGTGTGACATGGGCAAGCACCCAGTAATGGTCGCCGTTCTTAGCGCGATTGCAGACGAAGGCGAATATCTCCCGTCCGGCCTGGATGCGCTCCCACAGGAGCTTAAACACGGCTCGCGGCATATCCGGGTGACGTATCAGACTGTGAGGCTGGTCGAGAAGTTCGCCTTCGAGAAAGCCACTGATGTTGATGAACACATCGTTGGCGTAGGTGATCCGGCCTTTAGTGTCGGTTTTCGTCACGATCAGTTCGTCATCGCCGAACATGCGGCGTTTCCCCGTCAGGGGGGTGTCTTGGCCTCGCCCCATCGCCCGCTCCCATGGTTGTTCGCAAGAGTTATGCCTGCCATAATGAAAAGATGTAGCGTTCGTTTTGAGATTGTTTAGAGGGGGCTGATGTTTTGACAAAAAAAATAGCAGCCATAACCAGAGACTGGAATTAATAAAATCTGACCTTTCCAGGGCAACAGTGAGAGATTGCTGAGCTGCTGCCGGTTTTGTGGACACCGAGTTAAGGTGTTTTGATGAACCGGAGGAAGCGATGGAACGACGAAAGTTTACGCGCGAGTTCAAGATCGAGGCGGTACGCCTTGTGCGGGAGCGCGGGGTGAGTGTTGCGCAAGCGGCGCGGGATCTGGACTTGCACGAGAATCTGCTGCGCAAATGGGTGAAGGACTTTTCATCCGATCCGGTTCAGGCTTTTCCTGGTCACGGTCAGATGAAGCCGGAGCAGCAGGAACTTGAGCGGCTGCGGCGTGAGGTTGCCCGACTGAAGGCGGAGCGCGACATCCTAAAAAAAGCCGCCGCCTACTTTGCGAGGGAAGTGAAATGAAGTTCGCTTTCATTGCGAAGCACCGTTCGATCTGGCCGGTGGCATGGCTTTGCGCAGCGCTGGATGTGTCGCGTTCGGGGTTTCACGCTTGGCTGGCGAGATCGCCTAGCAAACGATCACGGACGGATGAGGCCATCGGTGCCGTTGTGCGCACGAGTTTCATCGCCAGCGCCCGCACCTACGGAGCACGGCGGGTCTGGCACGATGTCTTGGCCGAAGGAATGTCTTGTGGTTTGCACAAGATCGAGCGGCTGATGCGGGTCCAGGCTTTGCGGGCTCGGCCGCGACGCCGAGGCCTGCCGAAGGACGAAGGCCAGAGGTCCATGATCGCACCGAACGTCCTGGATCGGCAATTCACGGCGGACCGCCCGAACCAGAAGTGGATCGCCGACTTCACCTATATCTGGACTGCGGAAGGCTGGCTCTACGTGGCGGCGGTCATCGACCTGTTCTCGCGCCGTGTCGTCGGCTGGTCGATGAAGGCGGAGATGACCGCGCAGTTGGTCACCGATGCGCTCATCATGGCGATCTGGCGGCGCGGCAAGCCGGACGCTCTGCTGCACCACTCCGATCAGGGCAGCCAGTATACCAGCGAGCAGTTCCAGCGGTTGATGGCCGATAACGGCGTCACCTGCTCGATGAGCCGAGCTGGGAACGTCTGGGACAATGCCGCCATGGAGAGCTTCTTCTCGTCCCTGAAAACCGAGAGAACGGCACGCAAAGTCTACAGGACGAGGGACCAGGCGAGAGCCGATGTGTTCGATTACGTCGAACGCTTTTACAATGTCATCCGTCGGCATTCGACCCTGGGCTACCTCAGCCCAGTTGCATTCGAAAAGATGGCCGGATTAGCTTAACTGCCTGTCCACAAAACCGGCAGCAGCTCATGCAGGCGATATGCATTCTAAGACAAACTAACAATGGAAGAGGATTTTATTGCGAACTCAATAATCTTTTGCCGCACACGCCAAATTAGTATACATTAATGCGCAACAGAAAGATCTTATAGACACCGCCTGAATGGTCACAGAATAATGTCAAGAGAAAAAGATGCGGCACCATCAAGGTCGTTCGCTGAAGAACTTGCGGATGAACTTCCGTGTATGATTGCCTATTACTCGAGAGATTTTCGCTGTGGTTTTTGCAACAAGCCATACCTCGACTGGTTTGAGTGTGACGTGACTGCGGAGGATGCCGTTGGGCTCCATGCCCGAGAACTGATCGGCGAAGAGCTATTCTCCAAATCGGAGCCCTTCCTAAAGAAGGCCCTATCGGGGGAGTGGGTGCATTTCGAGCGGAGCAGGAAGTCTTCCGTCGGAGAAGAGCAGTATCTCCTGGTTTCGTACAAGCCGGATATCGGAAAGTCTGGCGATGTGATCGGCGTGTATATTCTTGCATCCGATGTGACGGCAATCAAAAATGCGGAGAATGAGCTAAAACTTGCGGCTAGCGTCTATTATAATTTGAAAGAAGGTGTTCTGATCACGGATCCGAACGGCCATATTCTGTCCGTGAATAAGGCATTCACGGAGATTACCGGCTTTTCGGCGAATGAAGCCATAGGAAAAAACCCAAACATATTAAAGTCATTCCGTCATTCTCCCGAATTTTATTGTAATATGTGGAGAGCCATAGAAAGTAACGGAAAGTGGAGTGGGGAAATATGGAACCGCCGGAAGAATGGCGAAGTCTATCTTGAGTGGCTGACCATAACGCGGATATCAGGCCAAGAGGGTGCGGTCGTGCGTTATGTGGCCGTGTTTGGCGACATCGCCGGAGCGCGGGCCGGAAACGAACGATTGATGCATCTTGCCTTCTATGATGTCCTAACCGACCTGCCGAACCGTGCTCTGTTGATGGAACGGCTCGAGCAGATGGTTTCGAGGATTGATCGTGAGCCGCGTCTGCTGGCGGTGATGTTTCTCGACCTCGATGGCTTCAAGCTCATCAATGACAGCTTTGGGCACAAAGTCGGCGACGAACTATTGCGGGCGGTGGCGAAAGCGCTGTGTGCCTTGGTGCGCCAGTCCGATACGGTTGCCCGTTTGGGAGGGGACGAATTTGTCATCCTCCTCGACAACCCGCAGAACGAACACGAGATAGCCAATATTGCGCAGCGCGTAATTACCGCGATCAATAAGCACTGGAACATCTCGGGAAAGAGCGTTCACGTGGGGGTATCCATCGGAGTTGTGATCTACCCAAAATCCGGCATTTCATCGGGGGATATGATCAAGTACGCCGATGCTGCAATGTATGCGGCAAAAAGTGCCGGAAAAAATACATATCGTTTTTTTGATGACAGCACACCGCAGCCTACCAGTCATTCGGGAGCAGATAGCAGCTGGGATATTTGAGATATTTCCGACATAAAAAGCGGTTCAAGTGTTTATTGCTATGTCCGGTTTAGGAATACTTCATATCTGCGTCGACCGGCCCAATGGGGCGCATGGCTGACGACCGTAACCTCGATAGCAAAGTTGCCTGTCTGGCTCTCTAGGTGGCACTGTTGCAAATAGTCGGTGGTGATAAACTTATCATCCCCTTTTGCTGATGGAGCTGCACATGAACCCATTCAAAGGCCGGCATTTTCAGCGTGACATCATTCTGTGGGCCGTACGCTGGTACTGCAAATACGGCATCAGT
>QJZR01000008.1 GCA_003246625.1 Alphaproteobacteria bacterium | reverse complement strand
GGGCGCGGCGTGGAAAAGGACATGGTTTCCGCCGCGACCTGGGCGGTGCTGGCCGAGGGCGCGGGCGACCCGATGGCCGCCCAACTGCGTCTGAAGTTGGAAAACGATCTGACTCCGGAACAAAAGAACGCGGCGATGGCCCAGGCGCGCGCCTTCGTCCCCCGGCGGGAAGACGCCCGCTAGGCCGGGGTCAGGTGCGTTCCAGGCGCGGACGCCCGGCGGCGGGCACCGATGCCTGGTCCAGGGCGGCGATCAGGGCGTCCGGGTTGCCCGCGACGATCAGCCCGTCGCGGGTGGCGGGGGAGAGGAACCCCTCGGCGGTCATGTCGTCGAGGAACCCCTGCATCCGGTCGTAATAGTTCCGCACGTTGAGCAGGCCGCAGGGCTTGGGATGCAGGCCGAGCTGGCCCCAGGTCCAGACCTCGAAGAATTCCTCCAGGGTGCCGATGCCGCCGGGCAGCACGGCGAAGGCGTCGGACAGGCGGGCCATCGTCGCCTTGCGTTCGTGCATCGATTCGACGATGCGGATGTCGGAAAGACCCCGGTGGCCGACCTCGCGGTCCATCAGGAAGCGGGGAATCACCCCCACCACCTCGCCCCCCGCCGCCAGCGCGGCGTCGGCCAGGCGCCCCATCAGGCCGACCTTGCCGCCGCCATAGACCAGGCGGATGCGGTTTTCGGCCAGCGCCCGGCCCATCGCTTCGGCGGAGTCTCGATAGATTCCGTGGGCGCCGTCGCTGGAACCGCAAAACACGCATATCGAACGCAGCCCGGCCATCACCCCACCCCCTTGTCCGGCAACTGGAAACCCCAAGTTTTGCGCCACTTTCGACGAACCGCAAGCCGGAACATGGCAGTCGCGCGCGAATTGTTCCGGGTTCGCGCGGGCGAACTTGAAGGAAGAGCGGAAGAATGAGAAAAATGTAGTGGGTCGAGTTAAAAAAACGAACTCTTCGGGAGAACGTTCATCATGTGGCTCATCGCCCTTTTGGTTCTCGCCATTGCCTTCATCATTATTGCAACGGCGAAATTCAAGTTGCATCCGTTTCTGGCCTTGCTGCTGACCGCGTTCGGTTTCGGCATTCTCTCCGGCATGCCTCTGGAGAAGGTGGTGAAATCGGTCAACGACGGCTTCGGCGGGACCATCGGTTACATCGGTATCGTCATCATCCTGGGGTCGGTGATCGGCTCCTTCCTGGAGAAATCCGGGGGCGCGTGGCGGCTGGCCGAAAGCATTCTCAACGTCACCGGCAAGAAGAACGTGCCGATGACCATGTCGATCATGGGATACGTGGTGTCGATTCCGGTGTTCTGCGATTCCGGCTTCGTCATCCTGTCGTCGTTGAACAAGGCGCTGGCCAAGCGCGCCGGCGTTACCCTGGCCTCGGGCGCGATCGCGCTGAGCCTGGGGCTTTACGCCACCCACACCATGGTGCCGCCGACCCCGGGGCCGATCGCCGCGGCGGGCATCGTCAAGGCCGACCTGGGCCTGGTCATCATGTGGGGGCTGCTGATCGCCGCGATCGCCGCCTTCGCCGGATGGGTGTTCGCGGTGACGGTGGCGGCCAAGGTGGACGTTCCTCCGTATAAGGACGGCGAGGAACCGGCCAGCCTGCCGGACCTGTCCGACGCGCCGTCGCCGTGCAAGAGCCTGATGCCGATCGTCCTGCCGATCGCCCTGATCGTGCTGCGTTCGATCGCCCTGTTCCCGACCAAGCCGTTCGGCGACGGGACGGTGTTGCAGGTGCTCGGCTTCGTCGGCCAGCCGGTGGTCGCCCTGCTGATCGGCTTCGGGCTGGCGTTGCTGCTGCCGAAGAAGCTGGACAAGGAGATGCTCTCTGGCTCCGGCTGGCTGGGCGAGGCGATCCTGGCCTCCGCCACCATCATCATCATTACCGGCGCGGGCGGTTCGTTCGGCAAGGTGTTGCAGAACTCCGGCATCGCCAAGATGGTCGGCGAGCAACTGTCGACGGCGCATCTGGGCATCTTCCTGCCCTTCCTGATCGCCGCCGGGATCAAGACGGCGCAGGGCTCCTCGACGGTGGCGATCATCACCACGGCGGGGATCATGGCCCCCCTGCTGCAGCCGCTCGGCCTGGATTCCGAGACCGCGCGCGCCCTGGTGGTGGTGATCATCGGCGCCGGGTCGATGGTGGTCAGCCACGCCAACGACAGCTTCTTCTGGGTGGTCACCCAGTTCTCCAACATGGACGCGCAGACCGGCTACCGCCTGCAAACCGGCGGTACCCTGGTGCAGGGACTGGTCGGCGCGGTGGCGGTGTGGGCGGTCAGCATCGCCGTCCTGTAACCGTTTCCGGCATCATGACCAACGCCGCCCCGCGAGGGGCGGCGTTTTTATGCGTGCTATGCGGGATCGACCAGAATGGCGCGGAAGTCGTTGACGTTGGTCAGGGTCGGGCCGGTCACCACCAGCGAGCCGAGCGCGGAAAAGAGGCCGTGGGAGTCGTTGTCGGCCAAGCGGGCGGCGGGGTCGAGGCCGAGGGAGAGGGCCTTTTGCCAGTCGCCGGGGGCCAGCAGGGCGCCCGCGTTGTCCTCGGTCCCGTCGATGCCGTCGGTGTCGCAGGCGATGGCGTGGATGCCGGGTTCGCCCTTCGTCGCCACCGCCAGCGCCAGCAGGAATTCGCCGTTGCGGCCGCCGCGTCCCTTGCCCCGCACCTGCACCGTGGTTTCGCCGCCGGAAAGGATGCAGACTTTCTCGCCCTTCGCCTTGGCCTCCAGCGCCATTTTTGCCTGCGCCTCGGCGGCAAGGTGGGAGAAACCGGTGACCGTGTCGCCCAGGTTGCGCACCGCGTATCCGGCTTCCGCCGCGATCGCGGCGGCGGCGTCCAGGGTCGCCGTCGGGCTGCCGACCAGCCGGTATTCGCTGCGGGCGAGGCGGGGGTCGCCGGGCTTCGGGGTTTCGGCGGCGGGATCGGCCAGATGCGCGGCGACCTCGGGCGGGCAGAAGACGCCGTAACGGGCGACCACCTCGCGCGCCATCGCCAGGGTGGTGGGGTCGGGCACGGTGGGGCCCGAGGCGATGGTGGCGGGGTCGTTGCCGACCACGTCGGAAATCGCCAGCGCGATGACCCGCGCCGGGGCGGCGGCGGCGGCCAGCCGCCCGCCCTTGATCGCCGACAGGTGCTTGCGCACGCAGTTGATTTCGGCGATGTCGGCGCCCGACAGCAGCAGTTGGCGGTTGATTTCGCGCTTCTGTTCGAAGCCGATGCCGGGCGCGGGCAGGGCCAGCAGGGCGGAGCCGCCGCCCGAGATCAGGCAGACCACCAGATCGTCGGCGGTCAGGCCTTGCACCAGTTCCAGGATGCGCGCCGCGGCGCGTTCCCCGGCGGCGTCGGGCACCGGGTGGGCGGCTTCCACCACCTCGATGGCGCGGGTCGGGCAGGCGTGGCCGTAGCGGGTGACCACCAGGCCGGAAAGCGGGCCGCCCCGCCAAAGGGTTTCGAAGGCGGCGGCCATCGAGCCGCCGGCCTTGCCCGCGCCGATCACCACGGTGCGCCCGGCGGGCGGATCGGGGATGTGGGCGGCCAGGCAAAGGTCCGGCGCGGCGGCGGCCAACCCGGCTTCGAACATGCGGCGCAGCAGGGCGGGACGGGAAGGGACGGATACAGGCATGGTCGGTGTCTCCCGATCGGAAACCATGCCCCAGATTATACCGAATCTTGCCGATAAGAACCCACGAGGATCGGAGATTCCGTCACAGGCCGCCGCCCGCGATCGGCGCGCGGGTGCGTGGCATTTCCTCGACGACCAGGGTTCCGGCGGCGATTTCCGTCGCGGCGCGGTCGATCTTTTCCCGCAGTTCGGGAGAGATCATTTGCGCGTTGTGGCGGCCGATGGCCAGCGACAGGCCGCCTTCCTTGAGGCCGATATAGAGCATGCCGCCGCGCCACTGGTTCGCCGCCGCCGCCTTGACGACGCGCAGGACGGTGTCGCCGACGTGCTTGACCACCGAGGTCAGCATGGTGCCGGGGAACAGGTAGTTCTGGTCGGAATCGACGCCGATGGCCTTGGCCGCCGCTTCCTCCGCCGCCTGATAGACGCCCAGGCCCGAGGCCCCCGCCGCGGCGAACAGGACGTCGGCGCCGTCGGCGATTTCCTCCTTGGCGACCAGGTAGCCCGCCATCGGGTCGGCGAACGCGTCGACCGAGGTTCCCAGCATCCGCGGCACCACCCGCGCCCCGGGCACGGCGTGGCGGACGCCCTGCTCGAATCCCGCCTGGAATCGGCGCACCAGGGCGCTGTCCATGCCGCCGACGAAGCCGACGATCCGGGTCGAGGAGGATTCCGCCGCCGCCACCCCGGCCAGGAAGGCGCCCTCCTGTTCCTTGAAGCGGACCGACTGCACGTTGGGAAGGTCGACGATGTTGTCGACGATGGTGAAATGGATGGCCGGATGCTTTTTCGCCGCCTCGCTCAGGGCGTCGCGATAGGCGAAACCGATGGCGACGACGATGTCGGCGGATTGCGCCGCGCTTTCCAGCATCGGGGCGCGGTCGTCGTCGGTGGCGGGTTCGTATTCGTCCACCGTCAGTTTGGCGGCGCGCGCCGCCAGGACGCCGCGAAAGGCGGATTCGTTGAAGCTTTTGTCCAGCTTGCCGCCGACGTTGTAGAGCACCGCCGCGCGGAACGCCTGCGCCGTCGCCGGCAGCGCGGCCAGACAGATCAGGGCCAGGCAGGCGGTGCGCAGCAGGCGGATCATGTCGCGCCTCCCACGGCGAGGCCGAAGGCGGGAATGTCGGCGGCGGGCATCGGTTTGGCGAACAGGTATCCCTGGCCGAGGTCGCATCCGGCGTCGCGGAAGAAGGCCAACTGGCGGGCGTTCTCGATGCCTTCGGCGACGACGGAAAGGCCCAGGTCGTGCGCCATGCGGATGATCGCCGAGGTGATGCGGGTGTCGTCGTCGCGCAGGAACATGTCGCGGACGAAGGACTGGTCGATCTTCAGGCCGGTCACCGGCAGGCGCTTGAGGTAGGACAGCGAGGAATAGCCGGTGCCGAAGTCGTCGAGGGCGAGGGAGACGCCGCAGTCCCGCAGGTCGCGCAGACGGCCCAGAACGTCGGCCTCGTCGCGCAGCAGGACGCTTTCGGTGATCTCGATTTCCAGGCGGTCGGGCGGCAGGCCGGTTTCGTCGAGGGCGCGTTCGATGTGCTTGACCACGTCGGGTTGCAGGAACTGCGAGGCGGAGAAGTTGATCGCCACGGTCAGGTCGACGTTCTCGTCCATCCAGTCCTTCGCCTGGCGGCAGGCGGTTTCCAGAACCCAGGCGCCGAGCGGCAGGATCAGGCCGGAGCGTTCGGCGATGGGGATGAAGTCGAGGGGGGAAATCAGCCCCCGTTCCGGGTGGTTCCAGCGGATCAGCGCCTCGACGCCGGACATCCGGTTGCTGGCGATGTCGATCTTCGGCTGATAGACAAGGTGGAACTGCCCGTCCTCGATGGCGTGGCGCAGTTCGCTGCGCACCGTCTTGTGGTGTTCGGCGGCGGTGCCGAGCGCCGGTTCGTACAGCAGGACCGGGGTTTCCCGGCGGGCGCGGGCGGCGTTCATCGCTAGGTCGGCGCGTTGCAGCAGTTCGCGCGGGGTGTCGCCGAACAGGGGATAGCAGACGATGCCGATGGCGGCGCGCAGGTCGATGGTCAACTGGTCGCTGGCCACCGGCGAGGCGAGGGCCCGCTGGATGCGCGCGGCGTATTCCATCGCCGTCTTCTCGCCGCAGTCCGGCGCCAGCACCGCGAAGTCGTCGCCGCCCAGGCGGGCCAGCAGCCAGTCGGGCCGCGCGGCGCGGCGCAGGCGTTCGGCCACCGCGACCAGCACGTGGTCGCCGGCGTCGTGGCCGAAGGTGTCGTTGATTTCCTTGAAGGCCTCGATGTTGAAATAGATCAGGGCGCCGGGTTGCTTCTCCTCGATCAGGGCGCCGCCCGTCTCCATCAGGCCGTTGCGGTTGAGCAGGCCGGTCAGGGCATCGTGCCGCGCCTGGTGGGCGACGCTGCGCATCGCGTCGCGGAACACCGACAGGGCGGCGGCCATGCGCGAGATTTCGTCGTCGCCGCCTTCGGGAATCGCCGCGTCGAAATCGCCCCCGGCGATGCCGCGCATGCTGGTTTCGATCTCGACGATGCGGCGTACCACCCGCCGCCCGACGTAGAGCCAGGCGACCGCCAGCGCCCCGGCCACCGCCAGGCCGCTGGCCAGCATCAGGATCAGACGGCTTTGCCGCATGCTGTCGATCATCTTGGTGCGGTCGGCGGCGCTGGACGCCTGCCAGGAATCGATCAGACTGCGCGCCTCGGCGTCGAGCCCGGCGGAGAGGAAGCGGATGTGTTCCATCTGCCTGACCGCCAGGGTATGGGTCTGAATTTCGGTGCGGCGCAGCGCGGTCAGCCGGACGAGATCGGCGCGTACCGGGGCGTCCATCCAGGTCAGGCTTTTGATCTTCCGTTCGATTTCCGCAAGCTGCGCCAGGGTGGCGGAAGGAATGTGTTCGGCGGTCACCGGCAGCAGGATGTGGGGGGTGCGCCGCTCCAGGGGGGCGATGCGCTTAAGCAGGTCTTCCTGCTGCTCCATCAGCCGCCAGCGGTGCTCCATCGCCGATTGCAGGATCTGCAGGTGGGCGCCGATGCGCGCGGATAGCTCGCCGATCGTCTCGATCCGTTCGCCGCCGCCGAAGCCGTCCAGCGCGGCGCGGACGCGGTTCTGCGCGGCGATGAAGTCTTCCTCCGCCTGTGCCACGGAACGCGCCCGCCGGTGCAGGCTTTCCAGGGACTCGGCGTGGATCAGGGCGGGCACGGTGGCGAGCAGCAGGCTGCCCTGCTGTTCCAGCCGCGACAGCGCCGCCATCACCGGCAACTGCCGCTGGGAAATCCGGGTCAGGGTGTCGTCGGCGACGTCGAAGGAGTGCAAGGCGACCGCGCTGGCCACCACGGTCATCGTGGCGACCGAGCCGAACGCCAGCCACAACTTGGCGCGCACGCCGAAACGCCGTGCCGCCGCGCCCTTCTGGGCGTGGGTGTTGATGCCTTCCCCCATCGTCGTCTCCGCCTTCCATGCCGGGCCTATCTTGTCCGGCAACCCCCTGCGGCAACTGATTTTTTTGTTAGGGTACAGAGGCCTGGGCGCGCGGTCAAGACGTGGTGCGCGGGCGGACGCCGATCAGCAGGCCCATCCCGACCAGAAGGGCGCTGACCGCGACGCCGACGAACAGCGGGTTGATCGGCAGGCCGAGCAGCAGTTTCGAGGCGACCGCGGCCAGGGTGCTGACCGCCATCGACACCACCGCCCAGCGGGCGGGCAGGCGCTTGGGGGCGAACACCGCCAGCGACAACGGCAGGAAGATGCCCGCGCCGCGCAGGGCCATCGACATGTAGTTCCAGTCGAGGACGTAGGTGTCGAGGTGGGTGGCGGCGATCCAGGCGGCGATCGCGGTGACGGCGAGAACGCATCCCCGGTTCAGGCGCAGGATGTCGCGGTCGCGGCTCAGGCCCAGGATCTCCTGGCCGATGTCGCGCGCCATCATCGTGCCGATGCCGAGGGTCAGTCCGGCGATCGAGCCGATGACGGACAGCATCAGGCCGCCGATGCCGATGCCCGCGATGACCGGCGAGGTATGTTCCAGCAAGAACAGCGGCAGCGCCAGGACCGGCGGCATCTCGGGGTGGAGGACGCGCATCGCCATGCCGATCGCCACCGAGGGCAACCCCACCGGGATGGTGATCGCCGCGGCGGTATAGGCGCCGATCGCCGCGGTGCGGGAATCCGACGCGGCATAGAGGGCCTGGATATAGCTCTGCGTGCAGATGATGCCGACGATCAGCGAGAACAGGTTGCCCAGGGTCTGCCAAAGGCCGCGACCGAACAGGCTGAACCAGGGGAAATCCGGGAAGCGGGTGGAGACGTCGGGAAGCTTGGCCAGGAACAGGACGGCGGAAACCCCGGCGACGAACAGGGTCAGCCAGATGACGACCAGCTTGAACAGCCCGGCGACGCCCGCCCCCTTCATGCCGCCGAAGGCGACGTATCCGGCGACCAGCAGCACGATGACCACGGCGGAGACCGGGGTGGACAGGCCGAACAGCAGGCCGATCATCGGAATCGCGGCCAGCGCGCTGGCCACCGCGGAAAACAGGATGCCGAGCGACGAGGCGATGCTGGCGATCGGCCCGGCGCCGCGGCCATAGCTGAGCACCAGATACTGCGACACGGTCTCCAGGCCGGAACGGCGCAACGGCCGGGCATAGAAGGTGCCGATCAGGACGAAGCCGATGCCGGAACCCAGGGTGAACCACCAGCCGGACAACCCCAGGCTGTAGGCCAGCTGCGCGGTGCCGATGGTGGCGGCGCCGCCGATCACCGTGCCGGCGATGCCGCCCGCGATCACCGCGACGCCCGAGGATCGGCCGCCCAGGCTGAAACCCTCGGCGGTCTTGGCGCCGCGCCCGGCGCGCATGCCGAGGAAAAGCGCCGTGGCGATGGTGCCGATCAGGCAGACAAGATGAAGCGGGGAGAGGGACATGGAAAAAAACCCGTCGGGAAGCCGGGCGGCCTTGGACTGCGCCAAACGAAGGAAACCGCGATGACAAACAGAATGGCGTGATTACCTATAGGTTTTCAATGACGAATGCCACGCGGTTTTCCCCCATCCGCCGTGCCGGACATGGAAAAGGGAGTGGCGGGGGAAAGTCGGAGTGCATAGACTTCTATTGGTTGTCGTCACCGCATCGAGGGCGGCGCGGAAACGGCGGGAGAGTAGGGCGAAATGACGCGGTTCCGTGACTGGCCTTTGCGCTGGAAGCTCTTGGTCTCCCCGGGACTGGTGGTGGCGGCGGCCCTGCTGGCGGCCTGGGCGTCGTACGTCCTGTTGCAGGATCAGCGCCGGGCGGCGGCGGAGGTCGCGTCCACCTTCCTGATGCGCGAGCAACGCCTGGCGGTTCTGCGCACCACCATGCTGAAAAGCGACCTCGCCCTGTTCCGCTCCATCACTTGGCGGCTGACCGGCGCGGACGAGGCGATTTTCGCCAGCCTGAAGAAAGGCGCCGAAGACCATCTGGCGGCGGTGTCGGCCCAGGCCGACTTGTTCGCCGGGGACGACGCCGACGCCGACGCCGACGCCGTGCGTCTGGCGGCGGCCATCCACGACAAGGCCTTGGTCTACGACACGGCGGCGCGCGACGTGTTGTTGATGCTGGACGCCGACGTCGGGCAGTCCCTGACCTATCTGGCCGAAACGGAACGCCGTTTCGCCGACGTCGAGACGGCGATCCGCGCCTGGGAGAACCGCAACCTCGAACGGCGCTTCCAGGTCGAGGCGGACGCCGCCGACGGCCTGCGGCGGACCCTGTTCGCGGTGGTCGCGGCGATGAGCGCGGTGTTCGCCGCGGCGGTGGCGGGGTCGGTGATGCTCAGCCGGACGATTTCCGGCGGGGTGCGCGACGTGACCCAGGTGATGGGGCGTCTGGCGGCGGGGGACAAGACGGTGGCGGTTCCCGTCACCGACCGCGGCGACGAGATCGGCACGATGATCCGCTCGGTCGCGGTGTTCAAGGAAACCGCCCTCGCCCTCGACCGCATCGCGGCGGACCGCGCCCAGGCGGAAGAGGAAAACCGCGTTGCCCTGGAACGCGAGGTGGAAAAGCTGGCGGAAAGCGAACAGCGTTTCCGCGATATCGCCGAGTCCTCGTCCGACTGGTTCTGGGAAACCGACTCCCAGGACCGCCTGACCATGCTGTCCGACCGTTTCTACGAAGTCACCGCGATCCCGCCCGAGCAGGTGATCGGCCGTTCCCGCCTGGAATTCGCCAAATCCGCCCGCTCCCAGCAGGACGCGGCGAAATGGGTGGCCTATGCCAAGCAGATCGCCCTGCGTTTGCCCTTCCGCGACCTGCAGTACCAACTGCCGGGTCCGAACGGAGGCGAGATCCAGGTCCAATCCAGCGGTCTGCCGTTCTTCGACAAGAACGGCGATTTCGGCGGTTATCGCGGCGCCTCCAGCGACGTTTCCGCCCTGACTCGGGCACAGCGGCAGGTCGAGGACCAGCACCGCCGCCTGGAAGGAATCACCGCCAACCTGTTCGAAGGCGTGCTGCTGGTCTCCCCCGAGGGGGCGATTTTGTTCGCCAACACCTCGGCCCGGCGTCTGTTGGATCTGACCGGGACGGACCCGCAGGGGCGGGATCTCGATTCGGTGCTGCGCGTCGTCGCCGATGGCGCCGACCTCGCCTATGCCGAAGGCATCCTGCGCCGGGTGCGGCAGGGCAAGGGGCTGTTCGTCGACGACGACGCGACCTTCCGCGTCGTCGCCAGCGGCAAGAAGATGGAGGTGGCGTTCGCCTCCTCCTGCCTGCACGGCGAGGAAGGCCAGGGCGCGGTGGTGATTTCGTTCCGCTGCATCGACGCCTTGAAGGCGGCCCAGCGCGAGGCGTTGCAGTCCTCGCGCCTGGCCAGCGTCGGCCAGTTGGCGGCGGGCATCGCGCACGAGATCAACACCCCGATCCAGTACATCGGCGACAACCTGCGTTTCTTCGAGTCTTCGATCGGCAGCATCGACAAGGCCTGCCACGCGGTGCGTGCCGTCCTGGCCGACGACGGCATGCCGCCCGATCTTCTGGCGCGCGTCGAGGCGGTGTTCGCGGAAGCCGACGTGCCCTACCTGATGGAGGAACTGCCCACCGCGGCGCGGCAATCCCTGGACGGGGTGGAGCACGTGGCGAAGATCGTCCGCTCGATGAAGGAATTCTCCCATCCCGGCAGCACCGCCAAGGTGATGACCGACATCAACCGCGCCATCGAAAGCACCCTGACCGTCACCACCAACGAGTGGAAGCACACCGCGCGCATCGAAAAGGACCTGGCCCCGGACCTGCCGAATATCCTGTGCTTACCTGCGGACATCAATCAGGTATTGTTGAACCTGATCGTCAACGCCTCGCAGGCGATGGAGGGGCGCGACAAGCAGGGGTTGATCCGCCTTTCGACGCGGGCCGACGGCGACTGCATCGAAATCCGCGTCGCCGACAACGGTCCGGGGGTGCCGGACTCCCTGCGCGAGCGTGTCTTCGACCCGTTCTTCACCACCAAGCCGGTGGGTAAGGGAACCGGGCAGGGGTTGGCGATTTCTATGGACGTGGTGGTCAACAAGCACGGCGGGCACATGTCCGTCGAGGACACGCCGGGTGGCGGCGCCACCTTCGTGGTGCGATTGCCGGTCGGCGTAGACAACGCGCCTCCGGCGGGGGAGGAAGGTGAGGCATGAAGCTTTCGATCCTGTTCATCGACGACGACGTCAACCTGCTGCGGGGCTTGCGGCGCATCCTGCACAAGCACCGCGAGGACTGGGACATCACCTTCATGGACAGCCCGCTCGACGCCTTGCGCCTGCTCGAGGAAAAAAGCTTCGACGTGGTGGTCTCGGACATGCGGATGCCGGAACTCGACGGCGCGTCCCTGCTGTCCGAGGTGGAAAAGCGCCATCCCGGCACGATCCGGGTGGTGCTGTCGGGCTACACCGAGGAAAAAAGCGTGCTGCGCACCATCGGTCCGACCCACCAGTATCTGGCCAAGCCCTGCAACACCGAGGACATCGTCGCCTTGCTCGACCGCACGCTGGCGTTGCGCGGCATCCTCCGCAGCGAGCCGTTGCGTACCCTGGCGGCCAGCCTGCACAACCTGCCGACGCCCTCGGACCTCTATTTCCGCCTGACCGCCGAAATGCGGAAGGAAGCCTCGTCCCTGCGCACCATCGCCGACATGATCGCCGAGGACGTGGCGATGACCGCCGAGGTCCTGCGCATCACCAATTCGGCCTATTTCTCGCTGGGCAGCCGGGTGCACGACGTCTTCCACGCGGTGCGCCTGCTGGGCCTGGAAACCGTGCGCGCCCTGGTCCTCTCGGTGGGGATCTTCCGTCAGTTCGACAAGCCGGCGGAATTCGCCGCGCTGGTGCGCGACCTCGACACCTATGGCCTGTCGGTGGCGGGCCTGGCGCGGCGTTTCGCCCGCGACGAGGGGATGCCCGACGCGCAGCGCGACCAGGCCTTCTGCGCGGGGATGCTGTCGTGCATCGGCACCCTGGTGTTCTTCGATTCCGAGCCGACGAAAACCCGCGAGGTCCTGCGCCGCGCCGAAAACGGCGAGGAGATGCCCGCGGTGGAGAGAGATGTCTTCGGCGCCTCGCAGGCGGAACTCGGCGGCTACCTTCTCGGCCTGTGGGGGTTCAACGACGCGGTGATCGAGGCGGTCCTCTATCAAAGCCGGCCGTCGGATTGCGTCTATGCCGACCGCTCGGCGCTGACCGCGGTGCATCTGGCGCGGGTGTTCGGGCCGCGCTGGCCGTTCGGTAGCCGCTCCCTGCGCCCGGTGACGCTGGATATCGACTACGTGCGCCACCTCGGCATGGAGCCCCGGGTCAAGGAGTGGATGGCCGGGCTGGTCGAACGCGAGGCGGAGGACAAGAGATGAACGCGTCCATCCTGCTCGTCGACGACGACGTCAACCTGCTGTCGTCGATGAAGCGGCAGTTTCGGGGCAAGTTCGACTTCGAGACCGCGACCAGCGGCGAGGAAGCGGTGGAGAAGATCTCCGGCGGCATGATCCCCGGCGTGGTGGTCTGCGACATGCGCATGGGCGGCATGAACGGCGTCGCCACCCTGGCCAAAATCAAGGAAATCTCGCCGGACACGGTGCGCCTGATGCTGACCGGCAACGCCGACATGCAGACCGCGATCGACGCGATCAACGACGGCAGCATCTTTCGTTTCCTCACCAAGCCCTGCCCGGCGGAGCAGATGGAGGCGGGGCTTCTGGCGGCGCAGGATCAGTACCGCCTGGTGATGGCGGAACGCGAACTGCTGGAAAAGACCCTGGCGGGCAGCGTCAAGGTGCTGATCGACATGCTGGCGATGGCCTCGCCGCTGGCTTTCGGCCGGGCCACCCGCATCCGGGGCTGGGCGCGCAAGGTGGCGGCGGCACTCAACCTGCCGCAACGTTGGCAGATCGAAATCGCCGCGATGCTGGGGCCGATCGGCCTGTTGTCGGTGCCGCCCGAGGTGATCGCCAAGCTGCATGCCAAGCAGCCGCTGTCCGAGGTCGAGCGCAAGATGATCGACCGCAGCCCGGAGGCGGCGCGTACCGTCATCGCCCACATCCCGCGCCTGGCCGGGGTGGCGAAGGTGGTTTCCCTGATCAACCGCGGTTTCGACGGCAGCGGCTTCCCCGAGGACGGGCCGAAGGGGGTGGAGATTCCGCTGGACGCGCGGGTTCTGAAGATCCTCACCGAGCTGTCCAACATCGCCACCGGGCCGTCGCCCAATCGCGCCGATTTCGATGCCTTGTCCCTGCGTTCCGGGCATTTCGACCCGTCCCTGTTCGAACGGGTGCGCGCGGCGCTGGAGGTGGACACCAACCTTGCCCACGGTCAGCGGCCGGTGAAGAAGCTGGCCACCGCCGTACTGTTGCCCGACATGGTGCTGGCCGCCGACGTGGTCACCGCCGACGGGCGGCTGGTGCTGTCGGCCCTGGTGCAGATTTCGGAAACCCATGTGGAAAGCCTGCGCAACCTGGCGCGGCTGAAACGAATTCCCGACGCGGTGGCGGTGTTCACCGACGACTTCGATTGACGCCTAGGGCTTTCCCAGCCGCGACCTGAACCAGGCGGGGAAGTCCGCCGCGGGCATCGGGTGGGCGATCAGGAATCCCTGCACCATCTTGCAGCCGATGCGCTTCAGCGCGTCGGCCTGCTCCGCGGTTTCCACCCCCTCGGCGATCACCGAAAGGTCGAGGTCGCCGCCCAGCGAGACGATCGCCTGAATGATGCGCAGGGCGCTGTCGTCGATGTCGGCGTCGGAAACGAAGATGCGGTCGATCTTCAGTTTCTTCACCGGCAGGGAGCGCAGGCGGGCGAAAGCGGAATAGCCGGTGCCGAAATCGTCCAGGCTGAGGGCGATCCCCATCTCCGCCAGGCGGTCGAGCGCGGCCAGCGGCACCGCGTCGGCGTCGAGGGCGGCGCCTTCCACCAGTTCCAGTTCCAGGGCGCCGTGCGGCAGGTCGCGGCTCGCCGCGGCGGCGGCGACGCGCGCCGGAAAGTCGGGGTCGGCCAGGTCGTTGGCGGTGATGTTGACGGCGATGGCGAGGTCGGGGTCCAGGGTCTCGCGCCATTCGGCGATGGCGGCGCAGGCGCTGGCCAGCATCCAATCGGTCAGGCGGGGCATTTCGCCCGCGGTTTCCACCTGGGCAAGGAAGGCGCCGGGGGCCAGCAGGCCGCGCGCCGGGTGCTGCCAGCGGGCCAGGGCCTCGACCCCCCGCACGCGGCGGTTCAGGACGTCGTATTGCGGCTGCACGAACAGGCGGAACTCTTCGTTCCGGATGGCGGCGGCGATGTTTTCCGACCGCTCGGGGCCGGATTGACTGGACGCCGCCTCGTGGTGGTGGCGGTCGCAGGCGGCGGCGATCGAGGCCAGCAAGACGTCGGTGGGCACCGGCTTGGTGTGGAAGCGAAAGATCTCGCCGTCGTTGACCGCGGCGATCACCGTGCTCATGTCGCCGGTACCGCTCAGCACCATGCGGATGATGCCGGGGTCGCGGCGGCGCAGTTCGCGCAGCAGCTCCAGGCCGTTCATTCCCGGCATCGACAGGTCGCACAGGGCGGCGGCGAAGGGGCCTTCGGTTTCCAGCAGGATAAAGGCCTGTTCGGCGTCCTGCGCCAATCCAAGATGATAGAATTTTCCCAGGGTGCGACGTAACGCGTTGAGGACGTTCGGATCATCGTCAACCAGGAGGACTTTGTCTGGAAACAAGCGGAAACTCCTGTTCGACCGGGGTGGGGAAACGCACGTTCAGGACATATGCATCGTAGAAAGGAAAGAGAACTCGATCAATGGGATGAATGCAGGCATTTGGCGTGGTCGTCGAGGACCTCGATGACGCCGCAGTCCTCGATGCAGCCATGGGGGCATTGCCCGATCATGCGCAGCAGTTCCTCGCGCTGCGCCGCCAGTTGGGCGATCTTGTCCTCGATTTCCCGCAGTCGGTCGCAGGCGATGGAATGGGCCTCGCCGCAGGGCAGGCGGGGGTCGCGGGCCAGCGCGGTCAGGCGGCGGATGTCCTCGATCTCGAAGCCCAGCTGCCGCGCGTGGCGGATGAAGCGCAGGCGGCGCACCGCCTCGGGCGGATAAAGGCGGCGGTTGCCTTCCGAACGCACCGGCGGCGGCAACAGGCCGATCTCCTCGTAATAGCGGATGGTGGGGATCTTGACGCCGCTTTCGCGCGACAGAACGCCGATCGGGATCATCGCAAAAACTCCGCTTGCTTCTCCAGCCGCTAGAGATCGTAGCCTCAAAATAGGTTCGATTGCGAGGATTCGCCATGTCCTGTCTGTGCTGCCAGGGATTCACCACCCCCAAGGAAGAAGATTGCGGCCGCGGCCACGATCCCCACGGTGACGACCACCACGACCACGATCACGACCATGGCTGCGGTTGCGGCCACGATCATGGCCACGCGGTGGCGGGCGAGGGCGCGCTGGCCGCGCTTTGGCGCGACGGCCCGGGCAAGGCGGCGGTTTTCGCCGCGGTGGCGGTACAGGCGGCGGTGGTGGCCGGGCGGCTTTGGCCGTCGGTGGGCGACTGGCCGTTGCTTCTGGCGATGGCGGCGTCGTTGGGACCGGTGGCGCGGCGCGGATTCGCTGCGGCGCGGGGGGGGAATCCCTTCTCCATCGAGGCGTTGATGACGGTGGCGGCGGTGGGCGCGGCGGTGATCGGCGCGGTGGCCGAGGCGGCCACCGTGGTGCTGCTGTTTCTGCTGGGCGAATGCCTGGAAAGCCTGGCCGCCGGGCGGGCGCAGGCGGGCATCCGGCGGCTGGCCGCCCTGGTGCCGCGCACCGCGCTGCGCGAGGCTTCGGGCGGCGTCGAAACCGTCGACGCGGCGGACTTGGCTCCCGGGGATGTGATCGTGATCGGCGCGGGCGAACGCATCGCCGCCGACGGCACGGTGATCGGCGGCGACAGCGCGGTGGACGAATCGCCGTTGACCGGCGAAAGCTTGCCGGTGGCGAAAGGGACGGACGATCCGGTCTATGCCGGAACCGTCAACGGCGAGGGCACCCTGCGCGTCCGGGTTGCCGCCGCCGCGTCGGAATCGGCAATTTCCCGGGTCGTCGCCCTGGTGCGCGAGGCGCAGGCGGCGAAGGCCCCGGTGGAGCGGGTAATCGCGCGTTTCGCGCGGATCTATACCCCGGCGGTGGTGGGCGTCGCCTCGGCGGTGGCGGTGCTGCCGCCGCTGCTTGCCGGGCAGCCGTGGGAGGACTGGATCTATCGCGGCCTTGCCCTGCTTCTCATCGGCTGTCCCTGCGCCCTGGTCATCTCGACCCCGGCGGCGCTGGCTTCCGCCCTGGCGGCGGGGGCGGGGCGCGGCCTTCTGATCAAAAGCGGCGCTGCGGTCGAGGCCCTGGCCCGCGTCGACACCGTGGCCTTCGACAAGACCGGCACCCTGACCCGGGGGCGGCCGCGCGTCACCGACGTGGTGCCGCTTGTCGCCGGACGGGCGGAGATTCTCTCCCTTGCCGCCGGTCTGGCGCTGGGCTCGTCGCACCCGATGGCGCGCGCCGTCGCCGCCCGCGCGGCGGAGGATGGCGTCGCCGCCGCCCAGGCGGAGGCGGTGACCGCGATCCCCGGACGCGGCCTGACCGGGCGCGTCGCGGGCGCCGAGGTCGGTTTCCTCGCCGCCGGCGAGGACGACGAAACCGTGCGTCCGCTGCGCGCCGAGGGCAAGACGGTGTCGGTGCTGTGGCGGGGCGGCGTCGCCCTGGGCGCGGTGGCGGCGCGCGACGACCTGCGCGCCGACGCGGCGGCGGGGGTGGCGCGGCTGAAGTCCCTGGGGGCGCGGGTGCTGATGCTGACCGGCGATTCGCCGCAGGCCGCCGAGCCCCTGGCCCGCGAAATCGGGGTGGAGGCGCGGGCCCGCCTGCTGCCCGAGGACAAGCTGGGCGCGGTGCGCGCCCTTCAGAACGCGGGCGCGCGCGTCGCCGTGGTGGGGGACGGCATCAACGACGCCCCCGCCCTGGCCGCCGCCGACGTCGGCATCGCCATGGGCGGCGGCACCGACGTCGCCCTGGAAACCGCCGACGCCGCCAGCCTGCATGGCCATGTCGCCGACGTCGGCGAGATGATCGGCCTGGCCCGCCGCGCGATGGCGACGATCCGCGCCAACATCCTGATCGCCCTCGGCCTGAAAAGCCTGTTCCTGATCACCACCGTCGCCGGAGTCACCGGGTTGTGGCCCGCGGTGCTGGCGGATACCGGCGCCACCGTGCTGGTCACCGCCAACGCCCTGCGCCTGCTGCGGCGCTAACGCCGGGCCGGGCTTTAAACCGTCACGCCGCGTGAAGATGGATTGCCGCTGCCGCGGCGAAACCGGGAAGGGGAGGTGCGGAGGGTCCGCGACCCTCCGCGAAGTTTTATTTCTGCGCCCGCAGATAGAGCAGCAACCCGGCGACGGTCAGCGCCAGCCCGCCCCAGCCGAGGTGGCCGGGCAGGGCGCCGCCGAGCAGCCAGACCTCCCCGGCGAGGGAGAAGACCACCTCCAGCGACTGGGTGCAGTCGGCGGCGGCCAGTTCCGCCGGGGTTTTCGCCAGGTGGCGGGCATAAAGGAACAGGCTGGTCGCCACCACCCCCGCCAGCAGCGCCACCAGGGCGGTGTTGACGACCTGCCCGTGCGAGGGCGGCGGCGGCAGGACCAGGGCGCCGAGGACCAGCCAGAACGGCAACGACCCCAGCGACAGCAGCAGAACGCGGGCGAAGGGGTCGTCCAGCGCCGGGTCGGCGATGCGGGGCAGGCGGCGGTGGGCGCCGGAGCGCGCTTCCCACAGCAACTGGTTGCCCAGCGGATAGGCGAACGCTCCCAACAGCACCGGCAGGGCGGCCAGGGCCACGTCCAGCGGCGGTGCCGCCTGGGCGTGTTCGATGTTGACCAGGACGACGCCGCAGAAGATCACGCCGGTCAGCGCCAGGGCCTTGATCGGCACGCGGTGGCCCAGCAGACGCAGCACCAGCGGCGTGCACAGGATGGTGGACTGCCAGGTGGCGGCGATCATCCAGCCGGGGGCGTGCGTCGAGGCGAAGGCCAGCGGCGCGTAGAAGACGCCGCAGCCGATGCTGCCCGCGACGCACCAGAACCGCCAGTGGCGGTGGAACAGCCGCAGGATGGCGCCAAGGGCGGCGGTCCGCCCCAGCAGCAGGTATCCCGCCGTCAGCATGCCGCTCATCCAGGCGTAGCGCAGGGCGGCGGTCCAGAACCAGTGGCCGCCGGTCAGGCTCATCGCGCGGTTGAGGACGAAGGTGCTGCTGAAGAACAGGGCGGCAAGCGCGCCGACGATCATGAGTTTCACGGAAGGGGGGTATCCCTGACGGCGGTGGACGTCCTATATAGCGGGATCGAGGCGCGCGGCGCAACGCCGTGCCATGGGAAGAGGGGCAACCACATGCCGGAAGCGCGGCGTTTGATCGAATTTCTGGAAAAGGCCTTCCTGGGGGTGATCGCGGCGATGACCGTGGTCGCCATGGGGCAGGAGGTCTGGCGTGTCATCGGCGAAGGCCGGGTGGAGTTGAAGGACCTGCTGCTGATGTTCATCTATGCCGAGGTCCTGGGGATGATCGGCGCCTATTACAGCAACAACCGCATCCCGATCTCGCTGCCCCTGTTCATCGCCATCACCGCGCTGTCGCGGATGATCGTGCTGCAGGGCAAGGATCTTTCGCCCTCCATCCTGCTGTACGAAAGCGGCGCGATCCTGATGATCGCGGTGGCCTGCTTCGTCATCCGGGCCCGTCCGCCCCGGCGGGAGGGAACGCCGGGGGACGACAAGTCCTGAAACGGAAACGGCCCCCTTGCGGGGGCCGTCGTCGTTTTGCCGAAGCCGCTGCGGTCAGTGCAGCAGGTTGGGCAGGAAGGTGGAGACCGACGGCACCAGGGTGATGCCGACCAGCACCGCCAGCAGCGAGAACAGATAGGGCATGGTCGCCTTCATCACCCGCTCCAGGGGCACCTTGGTGATGGCGGAGGCGACGAACAGGTCCAGTCCGACCGGCGGGGTGATGCAGCCGATGGCCAGGTTCACCACCATGATCACGCCGAAGTAGAGGGGGTCGATGCCCATGCTTTCCGCCACCGGCAGGAAGATCGGGGTGAGGATGACCACCGCCGCCGAGGCGTTGACCAGGGTGCCGAGGACCAGCAGCAGCACGTTCATGATCAGCATGAACAGAACCGGCGAGGTGGTCAGGGAGACCACGGCGGCGCCGATATGATGGGGGATCTGCAGGTTGGTCATCAGCCAGCCGAAGACCTTGGCCGCGCCGACCAGGAACATGATCAGGGTGGTGCCGATCACCGCCTTGAAGACGATCTCGGGGAAGTCCTTGATCTTGAGCTCGCGATAGACGAACAGGCCGACGACGATGCCGTAGACCGCCGCCACCGCCGCCGCCTCGGTCGGGGTGAAGATGCCGCCATAGATGCCGCCGATGATGATGATCGGGGTCAGCATCGCCCAGAAGGCGTCCTTGATCGCCCGGAACAACTGGATGACGGAGAACGAGCCCTCGGCCGGGATGCCTTCCTTCTTCGCGATGTACCAGCCCATGGCGCACATCGCCGCGCCCATCAGCAGGCCGGGGACGACGCCGCCGACGAACAGGTCGCCGATCGAGACGTTGGCGATGACGCCGTAGACGACGAAGGTGATGGAGGGCGGAATGACGATGCCGACGGTGCCCGACGCGGCGACGATGCCGGTGGCGAGCTCGCGGCGATAGCCCTTCTTCTCCATCTCGTTGACCATGGTGGAGCCGATCGCGGCGGTGGTCGCGGCGGAGGAGCCGGAGATCGCGGCGAAGAACATGCCCGCGACGGCGACCGCCTGGGCCAAGCCGCCGGTGAAGGAGCCGACCATGGCCTGGGCCACGGCGACCAGGCGCTTGGTGACGCCGCCCGCGGACATGAAGGCCCCGGCGAGCATGAAGAAGGGCACCGCCATGAACGAGAAGCTGTCCATGCCGGAGAACATGTTGTGGGTGATCAGCACCTGCGGCATGTGGTTCATGTAGAGAACCAGGGTGGCGGAAACCGACAGGCACAGGGCATAGGCGACCGGCACGCCGATCAGCGCCATGCCGATGAAGGAAAGAACGAGGAAGGATTCCATCGCGCGGCGCTCCTCAGGCGGAAGGTTCGGAGAAGGACTTGATGACCTTGATGCTGTCCTTGATGTGATAGAGCAGCATCAGGGCGCCCGAGACCGGCATGATGACGTAGACCCAGCTCATCGGGATGCCGAGGCCGGGGGCCTCCTGGAAGGACATCATCTCGGTCATCTTCCAGCCCTGGATGATGAGCAGCAGGATGAAGACGTAGCCGCAGACGTTGATGAAGACGTTGAGCAGCTTGCCCGGCAGCTTGCCGCCGAGCAGGCGGGGCAGCAGTTCGACCGCCAGATGGCCGTCCTCGCCCATGATCAGGGCGCCGCCCAGGAAGGTCGCCCAGACGAAGAGAAAGCGGGCCAGCTCCTCGGACCACTCGAAGGTGAAGCCGAAAATGTACCGGGTGATCACCTGCATGAAGATGATCGCCAGCATCGCCAGCATTGCCGCCACGGAGACGCTGTAAAGCACCTTCCGCAGCAG
>QJZR01000004.1 GCA_003246625.1 Alphaproteobacteria bacterium | reverse complement strand
TTCTACGACGTTCTGGGCGACGTGGTGTGCGGCGGGTTCGCCATGCCGATCCGCGAGAACAAGGCGCAGGAAATCTACATCGTCTGCTCCGGCGAGATGATGGCGATGTACGCCGCCAACAACATCTCCAAGGGCATCGTGAAGTACGCCACCACCGGTTCGGTGCGTCTGGCGGGCCTGATTTGCAACTCGCGCAAGACCGACCGCGAGGACGAACTGATCATGGCCCTGGCCGAGAAGCTGGGCACCCAGATGATCCACTTCGTGCCGCGCGACAACATCGTGCAGCGCGCCGAGATCCGCCGCATGACGGTGATCGAGTTCGACCCCACCTGCGGCCAGGCCGACGAGTACCGCTCGCTGGCGAAGAAGATCGTCGAGAACAAGAAGTTCGTCATCCCGACCCCGCTCGAGATGGAGGACCTGGAAACCCTTCTCATGGAATTCGGCATCATGGACGTCGAGGACGAAAGCGTCGTCGGCAAGACCGCCGCCGAGTTGGCCGACTGATCCGGGTTTTGTCTTAAACACACGTCGAAGGAGTGCCGAATATGGCCGCATTGACGCGCGAGGAAACCCAGAACCTGATCGCCGAAGTTCTGGCCATCTATCCCGAGAAGGCGAAGAAAGACCGCGCCAAGCACCTGATGGTGAACGACCGGTCGCTTGAAACCGCAAAGAAGTGCATCACCTCGAACCGTAAGGCGGTTCCCGGCGTGATGACCATCCGTGGCTGTGCCTACGCCGGTTCCCGTGGCGTGTGCTGGGGCCCGATCAAGGACATGATCCACATCTCCCACGGCCCGGTGGGATGCGGCATGTACTCGACGATGGGGCGCCGTCACTACATGAACGGCACCACCGGCGCCGACATCTTCGGCACCATCAACGTCACCTCCGACTTCCAGGAGCGCGACATCGTTTTCGGCGGCGACAAGAAGCTGAAGGCGATCATCGACGAACTGGAAAAGCTGTTCCCGCTGGTCAAGGGCTACACCATCCAGTCGGAATGCCCGATCGGCCTGATCGGCGACGACATCGAAAGCGTCGCCAAGGTGAAGGGCGCCGAAATCGGCAAGACCATCGTGCCGGTGCGCTGCGAAGGCTTCCGCGGGGTTTCCCAGTCGCTCGGCCACCACATCGCCAACGACAGCATCCGTGACTGGGTGTTGCCGACGCTGGACGGCGACGACAGCTTCGAGACCACGCCCTACGACGTCAACATCCTCGCCGACTACAACATCGGCGGCGATATCTGGCCGTCGCGCATGCTGCTGGAGGAAATCGGCCTGCGCGTCATCTCGCAGGTGCCGGGCGACGGCACCCTGATCGAGATGCAGCGTTCGACCAAGGCGAAGCTCAACCTGCTGCACTGCTACCGCTCGATGAACTACGTCTCCCGCCACATGGAAGAGAAGTACGGGATTCCGTGGATGGAGTACAATCTCTTCGGCCCGACCAAGATCGAGGCTTCCCTGCGCGCCATCGCCGAGCGCTTCGACGACCAGATCAAGGAAGGCGTCGAACGCGTCCTGGCGAAGTACAAGCCGCAGTGGCAGGCGGTGGTCGACAAGTACCGTCCGCGTCTCGAAGGCAAGAAGGTGATGCTTTACGTCGGCGGCCTGCGTCCGCGCCACATTATCGGCGCCTACGAGGACCTGGGCATGGAAGTGGTCGGCACCGGGTACGAATTCGCCCACAACGACGACTACGACCGCACGATCAAGGAAATGGGCGACGCCACCCTGATCTACGACGACGTCACCGCCTATGAGCTGGACGAGTTCGTCAAGCGGCTGAAGCCCGACCTGATCGGCTCCGGCATCAAGGAGAAGTACCAGTTCCAGAAGATGGGCTTCCCCTTCCGCCAGATGCACAGCTGGGATTATTCCGGCCCGTATCACGGCTACGACGGCTTCGCCATCTTCGCGCGCGACATGGACATGACCTTGAACAATCCCTGCTGGAAGGAAATCAAGGCTCCGTGGCAGCGGGCGGCGGCGCCCGCCTCGGTGGCGGCGTAACACGAAAACTTGCGGAGGGTCCCCGGACCCTCCGCACCTCCCGGCCTCTGGCGCTTCGCGCGAGAACCAGGCGCACGGGATGCAAGGGACCGGCTCCCTTGCCGGGTGCGGGCGGAGCCCGCGGGTTTTGAATTTCATCCCCGGCGTTCGCGAATGTGCGGCGCGGGAAGGAGAGGACGAAATGAGCCAGACGGTCGAGAACATCAAGCCCGGCTATCCCCTGTTCCTGGACCAGGACTATCAGGACATGCTGGCGGGCAAGCGCGTCAACTTCGAGGGTGCCTATTCCGCCGAGAAGGTGCGCGAGATCTTCGAATGGACCACCACCGCCGAGTACAAGGACATCGTGTTCTCCCGCGAGAACGTGACGATCAGTCCGGCCAAGGCCTGCCAGCCGCTGGGCGCGGTGCTGTGCGCCCTGGGCTTCGAAAACACCCTGCCCTACGTGCACGGGTCGCAGGGGTGCGTCGCCTATTTCCGCACCTACTTCAACCGTCACTTCAAGGAGCCGGTGGCCTGCGTCTCGGACTCGATGACCGAGGACGCGGCGGTGTTCGGCGGCCACAACAACATGTACCAGGGGCTTGAGAACGCCTACGCCATCTACAAGCCCGAGATGATCGCCGTCTCCACCACCTGCATGGCGGAAGTCATCGGCGACGACCTGAACGCCTTCATCAACAACGCCAAGAAGGAAGGGCACATCCCGCAGGATCTGCCGGTTCCCTTCGCCCACACCCCGTCGTTCGTCGGCAGCCACGTCACCGGCTGGGACAACATGATGGAAGGCATCCTGCGGGGCTTCACCGCGCAGTCGATGGAAGGCAAGGAAGTCGGCTCCAACGGCAAGATCAATTTGGTGCCGGGCTTCGAAACCTACCTCGGCAACTATCGCGTCCTGCGCCGCATGATGGACGAGATGGAGGTTCCCTACACCCTCCTCTGCGACCCCACCGAGGTGCTGGACACCCCGGCGGACGGCGAATACCGGATGTACGCGGGCGGCACCACCCCCTACGAGGTCAAGGACGCGCCGAACGCCGTCGACACCCTGCTGCTGCAGCCCTGGCAGCTGACCAAGACCCGGAAGGTGGTCAAGGACCTGTGGTCCCAGCCGGCGACCCCGGTGGTCTACCCGATGGGCCTGGCCGGTACCGACGCCTTCCTGATGGCGGTGTCCGAACTCACCGGCAAGCCGATCGCCGCCAGCCTGACCAAGGAACGCGGCCGCCTGGTCGACATGATGACCGACAGCCACCCCTGGCTGCACGGCAAGAAGTTCGCCCTGTGGGGCGACGCCGACTTCGTCCTCGGCATGGCGCGCTTCCTGATGGAGCTGGGCGCGGAACCCACCCACATCCTGTGCGCCAACGCCAACAAGAAGTGGGAAAAGGAAGTGCAGAAGGTTCTCGACGCCTCGCCGTTCGGTGCGTCGGGCAAGATCTACACCGGCTGCGATCTGTGGCACATGCGGTCCCTGGTCTTCACCGACCGGCCGGACTTCATGATCGGCAACTCCTACGGCAAGTTCATCCAGCGCGACACCAAGGCTCTGGATCCCGATTTCGAGGTGCCGCTGATCCGCATCGGCTTCCCGATCTTCGACCGCCATCACCTGCATCGCTGCACCACCATCGGCTACGAAGGCGCGATGACCGTTCTCACCACCCTGGTCAACGCGGTGCTGGAGAAGCTGGATCAAGAAACGAGCTTGCTGGGTAAAAGCGACTTCAATTACGATTTGGTTCGCTAAGGTTTCCGAAGGGCGGTCCCGGTCCCGCGAGGGCTCTGGGCCGCCCGCCCGGTTTTCCGGGCGGAAGCGGGATTCGGCTCACTTCGGAAAACTTAGGAGGCGCGACAATGCCCAGTGTCATGGTGCGGCGCAACGAGGACGGAAAACTGCTGTTCTACGTTGCGAAAAAAGACCTGGAGGAGGTGATCACCGCGGTCGAGCGGGACACCCCCGAGGAATGGGGTGGGGAAGTCACCCTGAGCGACGGCGAGACGTTCTACATCGATCCGATCAGCCCGCCGCCGACCTTTCCCACCACGCTGCGCTTCAAGCGAGTAGACTGAGCCGCCGCCGTGCCGGGCGGCTTTGGTAAAGAAAAACGTGAACGGACAATAGGGAGTATCCAGCCGTGGCCATGAAAATCGATAAGGACTGCTGCACCGCTTGCGGCGAATGCGCGTCCGTCTGCCCGACCGGGGCGATTTCCCCCGCCAAGGGCGTCTACAAGATCGACCCCGCCATCTGCACCGAGTGCGAGGGCGAAGCCGACGAACCGCAGTGCATGAACACCTGCCCCGACGGCTGCATCGATTACCTGAGCGCCTGACCCGCAAGCAGGGGGCCGGGATGCCGGCCCCCCGTATTCTTTCACGCCCATGCCGATGGAGGTTCCGATGCCCGACGCCATCCCCCCGATCACCGAGGCGATCGCGCTGCGCATCGGCCTGGCCGCCCGCGCCCTGCCCGACGTCGAACCGCAACGCCTGGTCCAGGTGCTGTTGGACGCCCTGAAGGGCGAGGCCCCCACGCCGTCCAACCTGCAATCCCTCACCGTCCGCCGCCTCAAGGAGGCGAAGGACGGCGCCCTCGCCGACGAGCCGACCGAGCAGTTGAAGGAAGCGGTGGCCTATCTGCGCGGCGAACGCACCGTCACCGAAATCGCCGACGACCTGCCCGCGCTGCAACCCTATGCCGAGGGCGACATGCCCGGTTCGCTGCGCGTCGCCGTCGCCTCCAACGTCGGGGAATCCCTCGACGGCCACTTCGGCACCTGCACCCGTTTCCTCGTCTATCAGGTGTCGCTCGACGCCTGCCGCCTGATCGACGTCCGCCGCGCCGAAAACGGCCGTACCGTCGAACGCGACAAGAACGACCTGCGCGCCGAACAGATCGCCGATTGCCACCTGCTCTACGTCGTTTCCATCGGCGGCCCCGCCGCCGCCAAGGTGGTGCGCCACGACGTCTTCCCGGTGAAGAAACCCCAGGGCGGCGAGGCGAAGACCCTGCTTGCCGAACTTCAGTCCGCGCTGGCCGCACCGCCGCCGTGGCTGGCCAAGGCGATGGGCCGCCAGCCCGCGCTGGCCGTGGTCGCCGACGATGATTGAACGTGAAATTTTGGCGAAGGCCCTGGAAATCGTCGCGCGTAGCGAAAGCCGCGACGTCGAGGCCATCGCCGCAACCCTGCGCAAGGATCTGGAGATGATCGTCTCCACCTGCGCCGACGACGACGTCTGCGGCGTGCCGCCGCTGGCGGAAACCCCCGGCGTCAACGTCTACCTGCTTTCCGCCAACGGCGCCTGCCTCTCCCTCACCCGCGACCCCGAGGCCGCCCTCGGCTTGGTCCTCGCGGAAGTGGGGGAATCATAAAAACCGTCATGCCCGGGCTTGACCCGGGCATCCACGCCTTATGAAAAACCAGGCCGGGCGCCGCCCGAACCCGCGAGGGGACTCGGTCCCCTCGACCCCATTCCTTTTACCCCTCCGCAACCGCTGCACCGCAGGGCATGCCTTGCGGTTTTTCCAATTGCTGGTAGCTTTAGAAAATCCTTCCCGATGCAACGGTTACGATCATGCGCGGATTTTCGTGGGCAACGGTCTTCACCGTCCTGTTTCTTTTGGTTGCGGCCTCCGCATGTGCGCAAACTTCCCCCGAGCCCGGCGACAAAACCGGTACGCTGCAGCCGGGGCCGTACGAGGAGACCCTCGACGCCCTGCTCGCCGCTCATGACACCGAAGGCCTCAACCGCGAACTTCTGGTCGACATCAAGAAGCTGTCGATCGCCGTGCGCGGCCTGAACTGGCTGAGGACCAAGCAAGTCGCGACCGGTGGCAACAGCCATATTTCCTATCTGTATTCGATTCTGTCCTGGCGCGTGGCCCACAGCCTGCCCGAGCCGGCCAAAAGCAAACTGTTGCGGGTCTCGGTGGAGCAGCTGGAGATGACCCGATGGCTGATCCAGTCGGAAGGGTTCCAGTGCGCCGACGGCTCCGCCCCGGGCGGACGGCTGGCGCAGGTGAACCGGCAGCTCAAGTTCATCGCCGATTACGCCGCGCAGATCCCGAAGGACGAATACGCGACCATGCGGCAGAGCGCGCTTGTCCTGATGATGCTGACCTTCAAGAAGCGAGAGAACGATGTTTGGCTGTGCCGGGGCGGGGTGCGCTATCTCATAGAGTATTTGCAGAAACACCCGAACGAAACGGGGAAGGAAGTGACCGTTCCCAACGCGGCGGGCAAAATCACGGTGTTCCCCCTCGACCTGTCGATCATCCCGGAGTTCGTGCCGTATGAGAAATGGAGGGATCAGCGGCATGCCGAGATCGACCGTCTGGCGACGCAAGTCACCGGGAAGCCGATCCCCCAGTACATGGATGCCGAACACCGGATGAAGTGAGGCGGGGTCCTCGCCGGTTCGGGGGAGAACGGACACATGGGATGCAAGGGGCCGCGCCCCTTGCCGGGTCCGGGCAGAGCCCGGCCTTTTTTTTGGGGTGCTTTTCTATTTCAATTCCATTCTGTTGTCGGCTTGGCGCGAATCGCCCTAAAATCCTTCCGGTTTTTTGCTGCTGGAGGAACGCGACGTGAGCACCATCGACGACCTGAAGGAAGCCTTTGCCGGGGAGAGTCAGGCGAACCGCAAGTATCTGGCCTATGCCGACCAGGCGGAGGACGACGGTTTCCCCGCCGTGGCGCGCCTGTTCCGCGCCGTCGCGGCGGCGGAGACGATTCATGCGCACGCGCATTTGCGGGCGATGGGCGGGGTGAAGAACACGGCGGAGAACCTGGCCGACGCGGTCTCGGGCGAGGCGCACGAATTCGCCGAGATGTATCCGCCGATGGTGGCGACGGCGCAGGCCGAGGGGCAGAAGAAGGCGGTGCGTTCGATGACCCACGCGCTGGAGGTGGAAAAGGTCCATCACGGTCTGTTCCAGCAGGCGGCGGCGGCGGTGAAGGCGGGGCAGGATCTGGGGGCCGCCGTGCCGCGCATCTGCCCGATCTGCGGTCACACCGTGCTAGGCGACGCGCCGGATGCCTGCCCGGTCTGCGGCTGCAAGGGCGCGCAGTACGTCGAGATCGCCTGAACGGCGGCTCGGAGGGGGCCGTCCCCTCCGGGCGTTTTCTCGCTTTCGGGTGGTCCCGGCGCGGCGTCATTTCCGGGGGGCGTTCGCCCCCAGGATGAGCATGCGCAGGATCGAGATCAGGGCGCGCAGCGGGGCGGCCTCGGTCACGTCATGCGGGCGCCTTGAGGTGAACAGTTCCTCGATCAGCTTCCGGCGTTGCGTGTCGTTCAGACCCTCGAAAACCAGGCGGGTTTCCTCGTTGTTCGCCTGAATCACCCGCGCGGGGAATTCCTGGCCGAAGAGGTCGAGGACGACGGTCTTCCCCTCGATCCGGCCCTTGACCCGCGCGCCGTCGAGGGAAATGTCCTCCAGCTCGTGCTTGGTGCAGGTTTCCGTGTTGCAGGCGAAGATCGGTTCGACGATGGCGAAGCGTTCCTCCTTGCGCAGGTGCGGCGGTGCGAAACAGGCGAGGACCGCGACGAAAAGCTGGGTGAAGATCAGCCCCGTCCAGATCGACAGAACCAGGTTCTCGCCGGGGTTGACGCGCAGCGAAAGCGGAAAGAACACCGACGAGACGACGCCGCCCCCCAGCAGGGCGATGCCGGACAACAGGGGCCAAAGGGCGGCGTGGTGCACCCGGCCGACGTGGGCGGTGTCGCCCTTCGGCGTCACCGGCAGGAAGGACAGCAGGGGCTTGCCCCAGGGCTTGACCAGGGTGGTCAACGCCGTGGGCAGGACGGCGAAGGCCATGAACAGGTGGAAGGCCGGGCTGAGAATGGGCAGCCAGGTTCCCCGCCCGACCCAGATCAGGAACGAGCTGTAGATGGCGAAGGTGGCAAACGAACCGATGAGGATCTCGAAGGGGGCGACGTTGACGAACGGGGTGTAGCCCAGGTACCAGCAGCCGACCGCCTCGGCCAGGAAGAACAAGGGGTTGAGGTAGCCGAGAAGCCAATAGGTCGGCAGGAAGAAGACGCGCTCCTTGAACGGCAGGGAACCGGAGCCGACGGGGCCGAACGGCTTGAACAGCAATTGCACGCCGCCACGGCACCAGCGCTTGCGCTGCTCGATTACCGCCAGGCCGCTTTCGGGGGCAAGGCCGGAGGACAGCGGCTCGTCGAGATAGAGGGTGCGGTGCCCCCGGGCGAGCAGCGCGACGGAGGTCGCCTGGTCTTCCGTCGCCATGTCGTCGACGATGCCGCCGATTTCCGCGATGGCGGCGCGGCGCAGGACCGCGGATGAACCGACGTAGAACGCCACCCCCCAGGCGTCGCGGCAGGGCATCACGTGGCGGAAGAAGAAACGCTGGTCGTCGGCGATGACCGACTGCATGCGCAGGCTGTTCTGGAAGTGGTCCTTGTTATAGAAGGACTGCGGCGTCTGCACGATGGCGATTTCGGGGTCTTCGAAAAAGCCGACGGTGCGCCGCAGGAAGTCGCGGTTGGGCACGAAGTCCGCGTCGAACACGGCGACGAAGGGGGCGTCGGTCAGCGACAGGGCGTGGTTGTGGTTTCCCGCCTTCTTTCCCGCGTTGTCGGGGCGGGTGACGTAGTTCGCGCCGACGGTGGCGCAGTATTCGGCCAGCCAGGGGCGCCGCCCGTCGTCGAGCACGTGCACGGCGAAGTCCGGCCAGTCGAGGGCCAGCGCGCCGCAGATGGATTTCTCCAGGATGCGTTTATCTTCGTCGTAGGTGGCGATGAAGACGTCGACCCGCGGCAGGGGGCGTCCGTCCCGGCTGTCCGCCTCGTGCCGGTCGGCTTCCGCGGAGTGGTCGGACGACCGGGAGGAGAGGACCAGGAAAATCCAGAACTCGACGACGAAAACCGTCTCGCCCCAGAAGCAGAACCGCACCCACCACACCTGTTCCGGCGGCGCCAGGTCGATGACCGCGATGGAGTGATAGCGCCAGGCCAGATAGGCCAGCGTGCCGCACCAGGTCAGGAACGCCGTCCAGGGCCGCCAGGCGCGGTGGTTGACGCTGGTCGCCAGGAGAACCAGACCAGCGGTCAGCAGCAGGGCGAGGAACGGCAGGTCTTTCATTTTTCGTTCCTCTCCGGCGTGTCGGCATAGGCCGAATCGATCAGCCGGTCGCTGGAGAAGACGACCTCGGCGATTCGTCCGACGCCGCACATCGAGGAGCGGAAGCGTTCGTCGTTGCCGTCGAGGGAAAGCAGGATCGTCGCCTCGCCGGGGTTCTTGCGCATCGGCACGGCGACGTTGTCGCCGACATGGATGTTGATCGCGCTGCCCAGGACCGAAAAGACCGTCGCCGTGAATTTGCGGTCGTCGCCCATCAGTTTGACCCGGGCCTGTTCGCCGACCTTGATGCGGGACAGGAAGCGTTCGTAGACCGTGGCCTCGACGAAGATCCTGTCGCAGTCGATGACGTCGACCACCGAGGTGCCGCGCAGGATTTCCTGCCCGGCGGTATCGCGGCTGTGCCAGACGACGCCGTTCACCGGGGAGACGACGATTTGTTCGCTCATTTTCGCGATGCGGCGTTCCTCGGCGGCCAAGCGTTTCTTCATGTGGCCGACCTGTTCGGAGAGGTCCCGCAATTCGCCGTCGATGGCGATCAGCTTTATGCGGACTTCGTCCATCCGTTGCGTGGTGTAGGGAATGTCGGCGTAGTTGCCGCTCAGGGTGACGCCGTAGGCGATCGCCGTCTGGTCGGTCTTGTTCTGCGCGATCAGCGCCTCGATCCGGGCGGAGTTGGCGATAGCCTTTTCATGGGTGTGCGTCAGGGTTTCATGTTGGCTGGCCGAGATGGTCTCGCTGGTCCGCAGTTTATTGCCGCGCTGCAGCGCCTCGGCCGCCAGGGCCTGGTCTTCCCGGGCGATCCTGAGCGAGGCGGCCAGTTCGTTGCCGATGGCGACCAGCCGTTCCCGCATCAGGTCGGCATGGTGGGCGCGGCGTCCGGCCAGGGCGTCGTATTCCGTCGTCAGGTCGGCACGTACCCGTTCCTGCGCCTGGATGCGGGTGGAGATGACGCTCAGGGATTGCCGCAGCTCGATCAGGGTGCGGTCGTCGACCCGGTCGGCGCGGATGTGCGCCAGGACCTCGCCCTTGCGGACGATCTGGCCGCGTTTGGGCAGATCGCCGACCAGCGATCCGTCGATCTGGGCGACCTGGGGGATGAACTCGGCGTTGACCCGGCTTTCGATGGCGACGCGGTTGGTGAGGGTCAGACTCATGTAATAGACCACCAGCAGCACCATCGCGGCGGCGAGGAAAAGACGGATCCAGGCACCTTTCGTGTGGGGGGTCGGTATTTTCATTTTATGCCTCCACGTCGTTCTGAAGAGGCAAACGCAGTAAACATGCCAATCTCAGGCATCCTTATTCAGCCAGACGGCCTCCCTTCCATCTGGTAAATATATTTTACGAATCAATACGCTGGCAGTTTCTTCTCGGTTGGCCTCCGGTAAAGAGTAAAGACCAGAAAACCAACCTGTGTTGATAATGGTTAGCAAATTGCAAATCAGGCTGGGGGACGGCCGCCGAAAGCGGTTTTCCGGGGGAAGGCGGCGATTGTCGCGGATGCGACAGGGGGTTTCGGCGGGAGAATCTTGCTGAATCAAAAGGTTAGGTCTTGGCACGGCGGTTGCTGTGTTTTCGGCGAGTTCGTTTCCCTCGCGACGAGGTGCGCCGATGAAGCCGCAAGACATTCGTGCCCTGATGGACCAGCCCGCCTGTGCCCACAATGCCAAGGGCAAGTCCGGCTGCGCCAAGCCGAAGCCGGGCGCGGCGGCGGGCGGTTGCGCCTTCGACGGCGCGCAGATCGCCTTGCTGCCGATCGCCGACGTCGCCCATATCGTTCACGGCGGCATCGGCTGCGCGGGCTCCAGTTGGGAAAACCGGGGCACCCGTTCCACCGGCCCGACGTTGTATTCCATCGGCATGACCACCGACCTGACCGAGCAGGACGTGATCATGGGGCGCGGCGAAAAGCGGCTGTTCCACGCGATCCGGCAGGCGATCGATACCTACGACCCGGCGGCGGTGTTCGTCTACGCCACCTGCATTCCCGCCCTGATCGGCGACGACATGCCCGCGGTGTGTCAGGCGGCGCAGGAATCCTTCGGCAAGCCGGTGGTTCTGGTGGACGCGGCCGGGTTCTACGGCACCAAGCAGATGGGCAGCCGCATCGCCGGCGAGGTGATGGTGCGCGAGGTGGTGGGCACCCGCGAACCGGACCCGATTCCGGAGGAAGCGCGGCGCCCCGGCATGACCGTGCACGACATCAACCTGGTCGGCGAATACAACATCGCGGGCGAGCTTTGGCACACCCTGCCGCTGCTGGACGAACTGGGCATCCGGGTGCTGTGCACCCTGTCCGGCGACGCGCGCTATCGCGAGGTGCAGACCATGCACCGGGCGGAGGCGACCATGGTGGTCTGCGCCCGCGCCATGGTCAACGTCGCCCGCAGCCTGGAAAAACGCTGGGGCGTTCCGTGGTTCGAGGGCAGTTTCTATGGCGTCGCCGACACCTCGTCGGCGCTGCGCGACATCGCGCGGCTGATCGGCGACCCCGATCTTTCCGCCCGCACCGAGGCCCTGATCGCCCGCGAGGAGGCGAAGGCGGAAGCGGCGCTGGCCCCCTGGCGGCCGCGCCTGAAGGGCAAACGGGTGCTGCTGTACACCGGCGGGGTGAAATCGTGGTCGGTGATTTCCGCCTTGCAGGACCTGGGGATCGAGGTGGTCGCTTCCGGCACCCGCAAGTCCACCGAGGAAGACAAGGCCCGCATCCGTGACCTGATGGGCGAGGACGCCGTTCTGGTCGACGAAGGCAGCGCGCCGCAACTGCTGCAACTGGTCGAGGAACTGAAGGCCGACATGCTGGTGGCGGGCGGCCGCAACCAGTACACCGCGCTTAAGGCTCGGCTGCCCTTCCTCGACATCAACCAGGAACGGGACTTCGCCTATGCCGGCTACGCGGGCATGGCGGAACTGGCCCGCCGTCTGGCGTTGTCGCTGGAAAGCCCGGTGTGGGCGGCGGCGCGATCCACCGCCCCCTGGCGCGCCGAGCCCGGGGAAACCCCAGCCGCGGAGGCCGCCGAATGACCGAGATCGTCAAACGCAAGAAGGCCCTGTCCGTCAACCCGCTGAAGGCCAGTTCCACCCTCGGCGCCTGCCTCGCGATCATGGGGGTGGGCCGCGCGGTGCCGATGATTCACGGCTCGCAGGGCTGCACTGCCTTCGGCAAGATCTTCTTCATCCAGCACTTCCAGGAACCGATTCCGTTGCAGACCTCGGCGCTGGACCAGACCGGCACGGTGATGGGCTCCTACGATTACCTGGTCGAGGGCCTGAATACCCTGGCGAAGAAGAAGCCCGCGCTGATCGGCGTGCCGACCTCGGGCCTGGCAGCGGTGCAGGGCTTCGACGTCGAGATGGGGGTGCGCGAGTTCCGCGCCGCCCATCCGGAACACGACGGCGTCGCGGTGGTGCCGGTGAACGCGCCGGACTACGCGGGGTCGCTGGAATCCGGCTTTGCCGACGCGCTTCTCGCCATCGTCCGCGCCCTGGTTCCCGACGCGCCGGGACGCGCCGGGGAACGCCGCCGTCAGGTCAACGTGTTGGCCGGGGCGGCGCTGACCCCCGGCGACATCGAATACCTGAAGGACACCATCGAATCCTTCGGCTTGCGTCCGGTGGTGGTGCCCGACATTTCCGACTCCCTCGACGGCCACCTGGCCCCGGAGAGATTCTCCCCCCACACCACCGGCGGCACGCCGGTGTCGGAGATATCCTCTCTGGGGCTGGCCGCCGCCACCATCGTCGTCGGCGCCTCGCTGAACGAAGCGGCGGACGAACTGCGCCGCCGCACCGGGGTCCCCGACATCCGTTTCGACCACCTGTGCGGCCTCGACGCCTTCGACGCCCTGGTGATGACGCTGCGCGACATTTCGGGGAACGCGGTGCCGGAACGCCTGGACCGGCATCGCGCGCAGTTCCTCGACGCGATGGTCGACACCCACTTCATGATGGGCTTCACCCGCGTTGCGGTGGCCGCCGAGGCGGACCTGCTGCTGGGCCTGGCCGCGTTGATCAAGGGCACCGGGGCGGAGGTGACGGCGGCGGTGGCCCCGGCCTATGCCGCCTCGCTGACCCGTTCCGGGCTGGCGACGGTGAAGATCGGCGACCTGGAGGACCTGGAAATCGCGGCGCGGCAGACCGGCGCCGAGGTGCTGATCGCCAATTCCCACGGCGACGCGGTGGCGGAACGCCTGGGCATTCCGCTTTGCCGCGCCGGGTTCCCGCAGTTCCATTGGTTCGGCGGCTCGGCCAAGGCGTGGATCGGTTATCGCGGCGGGCGGCAGGCGCTGTTCGACCTGGCCAACATCCTCACCGCGGCGGAACGGGGCGAGGTGCATCCCTATCGTTCGGTCTATGGGCAGAAGCCGGAATACCGCCGGGCGGGGGGCGTGGCATGACCGTCACCCGCTTGGCCGTGGTGCATCCGCCCGAGGCGGCGCCGGAGGGGGCGATCCGCGTCGCCTTCGCCAGCGGCGACCGGCGCCATGTCGACCAGCATTTCGGCTCCGCCGCCGGGTTCTGCATCTACGCGGTTTCCGCCTCGGCGCACGAATGCGTCGCGGCGGTGCGTTTTCCGCCCGCCGCCGAGGACGGCAACGAGGACAAGCTGGCCGAGCGCATGGCGGCGCTCGACGGCTGCGCCGCCGTCTATGTCGAGGCGGTGGGCAGTTCCGCCATTCACCGTCTGCTCTCCATCGGGGTGCAGCCGGTCAAGGTGATTCCCGGGCTTCCCATCGCCGAGGCCCTGTCCGACCTGAAACGCGAAATCGCGCTTGCCGCCGCGCCCTGGATTGCACGGGCGCTCAAGGTGCGCAAGGATCCTTCCCGGTTCGATGCGATGCTCGCGGAGGAGTGGGATGAGTGAAGACGAAGGCTCCGCCCCGGTGGTGGAGCGGTTGGTGCGGGTCGAGGCGGTGGAAGGCCGCCTGGCCCGGGTTACGGCGGACCGCCTGGGCGGTTGCGGCGGCTGTTCCGAGCGGAGCGGCTGCGGCCACGCCGCGTTGATGGGCGACCGCCCGCCGCTGCGCCTGACGGTGGAAAACACCCTGGCGGCGCGGCCGGGCGATTGGGTGGTGGTCGGCATGCCCGCCGCCGGTCTGCTGGGGCCGTTGCTCTGGGCCTATGGCCTGCCCCTGGGCGGCTTTCTCGCCGGGGTTCTGGCGGGGGCGGGCTTCGGCTCCGCCGGGGCGATGGCCTGCGGCGCGGCGGGGTTGGCCGTGGGGGTGCTGGCGGGGCGGCGGCTGTTCGCCGCCCGCCGGGAAAAAGGCAGGGAAACCGGGGAACCGCGCATGCTGCGCCGCGCGGAGCCTCCGGCGGATGGACGGTGCAGCATCGGGTGAAACCTTGAAGAGGGGATGACGATGACGGTGAAAGACGATTGCGTGATCGCCGCCGACGATCCGGTACTGAAGACGGCGTTCGCCGCCGAAATGTTGCGCCAGATGCGCGCCATCGATCGCTATGGGGTGCAGGATGGCTGGCCGCCGCACAAGGTGCTGGATCCCTTCGTCCTGACCGTCGAACGCCGCCGCGTGTTGCCGGTGATCGGCGACCCGGACGAGGACGTGGTGGCCCGCGTGCGCGCCTTCTACAACGGCATCGCGGCGATGATCGAACAGGAATGCGGCCTGATCGCGGTGCCGCTGGTGTCCCTGACCCACGAAGGCTTCGGCCGCGCCCTGATCACCGTCGGCAAGCTGGTGGCGATGGACAAGACCCTGCGCGACATCCACCGCTTCGGGTTCCTCAGCCTGTCGAAGATGAAGGACGAGGCGGACAAGCACCTCTCCGTCGCGCTCTCCCTGATCGGACAATATCCCGCCGTCGCGGGGCTGTGACCCCACCGCATCGAACCAAAGGAAGGAATCGACCGAAATGGCCAACATCATGGGCACCACCCGCGGCGGCAAGCCGTGGGAGCCGAAGTTCATCGTCTCCATCGACCAGAAGCTCTGCATCGGCTGCGGTCGCTGCTACAAGACCTGCTCGCGCAGCGTGCTCGATCTGGTGGAACGCGATCTCGACGACGACGACGACGATCTCGACGACGATCAGGCGATGGTGATGAGCGTCAAGGACGCCGCGGACTGCATCGGTTGCGAGGCTTGCTCCCGCACCTGCTCGAAGAAGGCGATCAGCCACGCGCCTGCGTCGCTGTAATGCCCGGGTGACCGCCGCGATCGTCTTCCTTTCGGAAGCCGCCGGGAACGTGTGCCCGGCGGACGGCGGTCCGATCGGCCCTGAACGGCCGCCGGATATCGCGGTGGACGCGGCCGGTGCTCCCTCCCCCCACCCGGGAGCGCCGGCCGCACGCATTTTACGCCCCGGCCCTTGTCCGTCCGCCGTTCCGGCGTCTAGACTGCGCGCGAACGGAACGGGGGACTGGCGATGCGGCGATGGTTGGGACTGGCGGCGGCGCTGCTGCTGCTGACGGCATGCGGCGACGGCGGGCGGGAAACCAAGGCCTCGGAATACGTCTTCGGCACCGTCGTCGACATCACCATTCGCGGCGTCTCCGAGGCGAAGGCGCGCGACGCCATCGCCGCCCTGGCGGAAGGCTTCCGCCGCATGCACAAGGACTGGCACGCCTGGAAACCCGGCGGCGACCTGATGCGTGTCAACCAGGCCTGCAAGACCGGCGAAACCGTCACCGTCGGCGATTTCACCCTGCCCCTGATCGTCGACGCCAAACGCTATTACGCGTTGAGCGACGGCCTGTTTAACGCCGCGGTGGGCGAGATCGTCGGCGCCTGGGGCTTCCACGCCGACGAACCGCCGAAGGGGCGCAAGCCGCCCTTCGACCTGATCCGCGATCTGGCGGCGCGCCACCCCTCGATGGACGACGTGACCGTCGACGGCCACCGCGTCACCTGCCGCAATTCGGCGGTCGGCCTGGATTTCGGCGGCTTCGCCAAGGGCGCCGCGCTGGACTGGGCCTTCGCCGAACTGAAGTCGCGCGGCATCGTCAACGCGGTGATCAGCGCGGGCGGCAACGTCGGCTCGATCGGCAGCCACGGCGACCGTCCCTGGCGCATCGGCATCCGCGACCCGAAGACGTGGGGGGTGATCGCTTCCGTCGATCTCGAACCCGGGGAACACGTCTATACCTCGGGCAATTACGAACGCTATCGCGATTGGGAAGGGGTGCGCCATTCCCATATCATCGACCCGCGCACCGGGATGACCGTCGAACACGTCCTGTCCGTCACCGTGATCGCCGACAACGGTTCGTTCGGCGACGCCGCCTCCACCGCGCTGGCCGTCGCCGGGCCGGCGGACTGGCCGCGCATCGCCAAGCGCATGGGGGTGACCAAGGTGCTGATGGTCGACGACACCGGCACCCTGACCGTCAGCCCCTTGCTGCAAGGGCGCCTGATCTTCCCCGAGGGGAAGACGCCGAACCTGGCCGTCCGCTCCCCCGAATAAGCATTGTCGGGTTTGCGACAATGCCGGGAAAAAGCCATTCCGGAGGGTCTTGGACCCTCCGGGTCCCCCGATTCGTCCGGGGTTTTCCGCGCGCAGCGCTTTACGCTCGTTTTTTCAGAAGGATAGGTGGAAAGCCGAATGGGACCAAAGGGCCCGCGGCCCTTTGTGGGGGCCGGGGGCGACGCCTCCGGAAACTCCTGGCATGACCCATGCAACGCGACCGCCGACATCGTTTTGGACGGAGGCGCGGATGATCACCCTGACCGAAAGTGCCCGCGACATGATCGCCGAACTGCTGATGCCGCATCCCGGCGGCGGCGTGCGGGTGTCCGCCATTCTCGGCGGTTGCGCCGGAATTCGCTATGGCCTCGCCCTGGAGGCGGCGCCCGCCCCCGGCGACGTGGTGGTGCACGACGGCGGCGCGGCGTTGTTCGTCGACCCCGAAAGCGCCCCCAACCTTGCGGGGGTCACCCTGGGCTTCGTCGCCGACGTCGGCGGCGGCGGGTTCACCTTCGACAATCCCAACGCCATCGGACGGTGCAGTTGCGGCGCCCCCGACGCGCCCTGCTCCCGGCCAGGAGGTGAGGCATGACGGTTCTGGCGGCGGTTCTTCCCGGCATCGGCGACACGAGGGCGCGCGACATGGACGAAAGCGAACGGTACGGCCTGATCGAGCGCACCCTTGCCGAACTGCAACCTCGTTTCGCCCGCGACGGCGGCGGTATCGAGCTGATCGCGGTGCGCGGGCGCGACGTCTACGTGAAGATGAGCGGCGCTTGCGTCGGCTGCCAATTGGCCTCGGTCACCCTGGGCGGCGTGCAGCAACGGCTGATGGCGGCGCTGAAGCAGATCGTCCGGGTTCTGCCCGCCGAACTGTTGAAGGACGAAGGATAGGAAAGAAAGGTTTCGCGGAGGGTCTTGGACCCTCCGCCCCTCCCATTCCTTTTCGGTTTTCGCGCGGAGCGCCATCGAACCGTCGCTTCCACGAAAAGGGCGATAGCCGCTTCGCGGCGAAAAAAAGGAATGGGATGCAAGGGCCCGAGGCCCTTGCCGGGTGCGGGCGGAGCCCGCGGGTTTTCCCCTTGCCGGGAGGCGGCGATGATCTACCTCGACAACAATGCGACGACCCCGGTGGATCCGCGCGTGGTGGAGGCGATGCTGCCTTTCCTCGTCGAGCATTTCGGCAACCCCTCGTCGCGTCATGGCGTCGGCGCGGCGGCGGCGGCGGCGGTGCGCGCGGCGCGGCGGCAGGTGCAGGCGCTGGTCGGCGCCGAGCACGAAAGCGAGATCGTCTTCACCTCGTGCGGCAGCGAGGCGGACGCCACGGCGATTCTGTCGGCGGCGCGGGCGCGGCCGGAACGGCGGGTGATCGTCACCACGGCGGTGGAGCACGCGGCGGTGCAGGCGGTTTGCCGCGACTTGGAGAAGGAAGGCTACGTCCTGCGGGAAATCGGCGTCGACGGCGAGGGACGTCTGGACCTGGCGGCCTTCGCCACGGCGCTGACGCCCGAGGTGGCGGTGGCCTCGGTGATGTGGGCGAACAACGAGACCGGGGCGGTGTTCCCGGTGACCGAATTGGCGGCGATGGCGGACGCCGCCGGGGTGGTCTTTCACACCGACGCGGTGCAGGCGGCGGGCAAGACGGAGATCGACCTGGCATCGACGAAGATCGACATGCTGTCGCTGTCCGGGCACAAGCTGCACGCGCCGAAGGGAATCGGCGTTTTGTACCTGCGGCGGGGCACGTCCTTCCGGCCGCTGCTGCGTGGCGGCCACCAGGAAAAGGGGCGCCGCGCGGGAACCGAGAACGTGCCCGGTATCGTCGCCCTGGGCGCGGCGGCGGACCTGGCGCGGCGGGAGGCGGCGGAGGAAACCCACCGCGTCGCCGCCCTGCGCGACACGCTGCAGGCGGAAATTTTGTCCCGGGTGCCGGGGTGCCGGGTGCTGGCGGAGGGATCGCCGCGTCTGGCCAACACCCTGGCGATGGTTTTCCCCGGCCTGGAGGGAGAGGCGATGCTGGCCCATTTCGACCGGCGCGGTCTGGCCGCCTCGGGCGGGTCGGCGTGCAATGCCGGGGGAATGGCGCCGTCGCACGTCGCCCTGGCGATGGGGCTTTCCCCGGTCGAGGCGCGGGGGATGATCCGTTTTTCCCTGTCGCGGCAGACCACGGCGGCCGAGGTCGCCGCCGCCGCCGACATCGTCGCCGACGTGGCGGGGGCGTGCCGTGGCGGTCTGGGGCTGGCCGCGCCGCGTGGGCGGACTGCCTACGTTTAGGGCGGGTTTCCGCCCGCCGCTTCGCCTTGTCGCAAAGGCGACAGTCGGCGAATCCGTCGAATGGACTGATTCCAAAAGAATTCCGCGTTATCCCCGGCTGGCACGTGGGTTGCTGGTCAAAGGGCAGGGACCAACCCGGAGGACGCGCACCATGGCGCAGGCGGTTCGGCATTTCGGCATCAACGACACCACGCTTCGCGACGGCGAACAGTCGGCGGGCGTCGCCTTCTCGTTCGAGGAGAAGATCCTGATCGCCCAGATGCTCGATTGCATCGGCGTGCCGGAAATGGAAATCGGCATCCCGGCGATGGGACCGGAAGAACGCGAGGCGATCCGCACCATCGCCTCGCTGGGGCTGAACGCCGAACTGATGGTCTGGTGCCGGATGTGCGACGCCGACCTGCGCAGCGCGGCGGCGTTGAACGTGGGCTTCCTCGACCTGTCGATCCCGGTCTCCGACCAGCACATCGAACGGAAGCTCGGCCGCGACCGCGCCTGGGTTCTTTCCACCATCGCGACGATGGTGCCGAAGGCGTTGGACCGGGGCTTTTCCGTCTGCGTCGGCGGCGAGGATTCCTCCCGCGCCGATCCCGACTTCCTGTTGCGGGTTCTGGAAGCCGCCGAGCGGGCGGGGGCGCGGCGTTTCCGCTTCGCCGACACCCTGGGCATCCTGGAGCCCTTCGCCACCCGCGCGATTTTCGAGACCCTGCGCGCCGCGACCGGCCTGGAACTGGAGATGCACGCCCACGACGACCTCGGTCTGGCCACCGCCAACACCCTGGCCGCCGCCCTGGGCGGCGCCAGCCACGCCAACACCACGGTGCACGGCCTGGGCGAGCGCGCGGGCAACGCGCCGCTGGAAGAGGTGGCGATGGCGGCGCGGAAGCTGCACGGTCTTGAAACCGGCGTCGACATGCGGCGCTTCCCCGAGGTGTCGCGCCTGGTCGCCGAGGCCTCGGGCCGCGCCGTGCCGTGGAACAAAAGCCTGGTCGGCGCGGGCGCCTTCGCCCACGAAGCGGGCATCCACGTCGATGGCCTGCTCAAGGACCCGCTGAATTATCAGGCGATCGACCCCGCCGAGGTGGGGCGATGCCATACCTTCATCCTGGGCAAGCATTCCGGCGCGCACGCGGTGCGGGATGCCTATGCCCGCCTGGGCATCGGCCTCAGCCCCCTGCAGACGCAGGCGATCCTCGCCCAGGTGCGCAGCCATGCCGTCCGCGCCAAGGCCAGCCCCGGCGAGGCCGACCTGTTGCGCTTCTACCGCGCGGTGCAGGACACCGTGCCCGCCGCCGCCGAGTAAGGGAGACAGCGAATGACCGAACACGCCTGGGAAGACGACATGCGGGAACTGGAAGCCGCCGAGGATTTCTTCGAATTCTTCGGCGTCGAATACGATCCGCACGTGGTGCGGGTCAATCGCTTGCACATTCTGCAACGGTTTCACGATTCCCTGGCCCTCGCCGACATGCCCGAGGACTCGCAGCGCCGTTTCGCCATCCATGCCGGGCTGCTGGCGGCGGCGCATCAGACCTTCGTCGATTCGACCCCCTCGCGGGAGAAGATCTTCCGGGTGTTCCAGACGCCGCCCAACCAGCCCGCCTTCGTGCCGCTGGCGGCGCTCGGCAACCGTTCGTGACGGAGGCGCCGCGATGCTGATGGATGCGCGCTACGATTTCGGCGATGCGGTGCGGGTGATCCGCAACATCCGCAACGACGGCACCTATCCCGGCAGCAACACCGGCGAGCTTCTGGTGCGGCGGGGGCGTGTCGGCTATGTCCGGGACGTCGGCGTCTTCCTGCAGGACCAGGTGATCTATTCGGTGCACTTCCTCGACATCGGCCGGGTCGTCGGCTGCCGCGAGCAGGAGCTGATTTCCGCCGACGCGCCCTGGGTGGAAACCCGATTCGACACCCGCGACAAGGTTCGCGCCGCGATGACGCTGGCGATCGGCGGCCGTCCGGTGGCGGAAATCGGCGCGATCGGCGAGGTGATGCAGGTGGTGCGTGACGATCCCGACGCGGTGGTCTATCACGTGGCGTTCGGGGAAAACCTGTTCGCGGTGCCGGATGCCGCGCTCGACGCCCACGAACTCAAGGAGGACGCACGATGAGCGGCCTGCGCGACTATCACGCCTGGAACATCGCGGCGACGCGCTTCGCCGCCGCGCCGGATGCTCTGTCGCCGGAACAGGCGGCCCGCCTCGCGGACGAGGTGGAGCGCGCCCTGGTTCTCGAATCCCGCATTCTGGAAACCCACGAGGCCCTGGCCATCGTCCTGCCCTACGACCGCATCGCCGACGCGGTGGACGGCTGGCGCGGCGAGAACCCGGCCTGCGACCTTGCCGACGCCATCCTGGTCGAGGCCTTGCGCCGCGAATTGACGGTGCAGGCGGTCCTCGACACCGTGACCGCGCGCGTGCCATCGGCGGACGAAGCCGCGGTGCGGGCCTTCTTCGCCGAGAATCCCGGCCGTTTCCACCGGCCGGAACGCCGCGCGGTGCGCCACATCCTGATCACCGTCAATCCCGAATATCCCGACAACACCGAGGACGCGGCGCGTGCCCGCGTCGACGTCCTGGCCGACGAACTCAAGGCGGGGGCGGCCTTCGCCGACCTGGCGGCGCGGCATTCGGAATGCCCGACCGCGATGCGCGGCGGCGAGGTCGGCACGGTGGCGGCGGGCGCCCTCTATCCCGAGATCGAGGCGTTGGCCTTCTCTCTTCCCGTTGGCGCGTGGGGCGGGCCGGTGCGCACCGAGCTCGGCTGGCACCTCGTCGCCTGCGACGACATCCTGCCCGGGGGCGACACCCCCTATGCCGAGGCCGAGGCGGCGATCCGCGCCCATTTGACCAAACGTGCCCGCCGCGACGCCCAGGTCGCCTGGCTGCGTGCCCTGATGAACCGCCCGGTGGTGGTGGCGGCGTAAAACCAGGCCGGGCGCTGCCCGGACCCACTGGGGCCTGGAGGCCCCAGGCCCCCATTCGTTTCCGTTAGAGCGTTCGCTTCCGCCCGAATGTCGATTGCCGCGGCGCGGCGAAAAACAAGTCATGGGATCGAAGGGGCAAGGCCCTTTGCAGCCTGCGGGTTTTCCCGCTTTGCGCGCCGTGGCAAAACCGCGACAATGGCGCGGATATGGCTTTGCCGGAGAACGCGATGACGCCGGATGTAGTGTGGTGCACCAGTTTACCGCCCCGGGGCGATGGCGCGGCGCAGGTGGTGCGGGCGCTCAGCTGGGGCGGGCGGGTGGTCTCCTTCAACGACGCCGAGGAAGCCGCCCGGCTCGACTGTCCGGCGGCGGAGCGGATGACGGTGGCGCGCAGCGGCCGACGGATCCTGGGCAAGCCGGTTCCCTTTCTCGACGACATCCTGGACTGGCAGACGGCGGCGGCGGAGCCGGTGGTGGGTATCGTCAACGCCGACATCTCGTTCGAGGCGACGGCGGCGGAGCGGCGTTTCCTGACCGACCTGGCGGCCTCGGGAAGCCTGGTCTGCATCCGGCGGACCGACGTCCCGGACGAAGCCACGCCGTTGTCGCGGGGCACGCAGCTGCCGCAGGGGTTCGACGCCTTCCTTTATCCGCGCGGCATGTCGGCGTCCCTGCGCGCGGCGGGGTTCTGCCTGGGCATGCCGTTCTGGGACCTGTGGCTGCCGCTGGCGGCGGTTCTGGCCGGGCGGCCGGTGGCGATGGTGCGCGCCCCCCTGGCGCGGCACGTGGAGCATCCGGTGGTCTGGAACGCCTCGGCGCCGGTGTTCATGCATCTGTTCGTGCAGGCGGCACTGGCCGCGGCGGCGGGCGGTGCCTCGCCCGCGGTGGCGGCGTTGCTGACGCACCAGTTGGCGGCCTATCGCGCCCTGGTCGACTTGGCGGCGGAGAACGAGGCGTCGGCGGTTCTGCTCAACCGTCTCTACGACGACTTTCAGAGCCGAATTCTCACGGTGGTGGAGACCCTGGCGCAAACCGTCGACGAGATCTCCCCGGCACACCTTTCCGGGGCTTGACCGGCGCCCCTACACCCCCCACATGTAAAGGCCGCACCACGGTTTTCGGGCGGAATTGCCGCCTGAAAATTATTTCAAAAATGTGTTTGACAGGTGGGTATAGGTTGGCCTAGAAACTGGCCTCCCGACGCGAGGCGGTCAGCGACTGCGGCACGGCGGGGCGGTGGAGCCGGAAGGTTCAGCCGAGGGATTTCCGGGGTTTCCCGGTGTTTCTAA
>QJZR01000001.1 GCA_003246625.1 Alphaproteobacteria bacterium | reverse complement strand
TCCGGTCTTGGCGCTTTTCCCCCTGGCGCCGCACCGGATTCCCTTTTCATCCGGCGGGTTTGCCGCCGGACACCGACACGCCGGAGTATGGGGGCGGCGTCCCCCCTGTCAATAAAAATGACGATATAATGTAACGTATCGAGCATGGGGTGGCGCCGGTGCCACAATTCGCCGCCGACCCTTGTTCTTGGGCCGCTTAGCCTTGATCGGCGGCGGCGTGCATTCCCATCGACAGGCTGTCCTCGACCATGCCTTCGGTCTCCAGCAGCAGGGCCTCCAGCTTGTCCTTGTCGTCGCCCGGGTTCTCCCACATGCCGCGAGAAATCGCTTCCAGCAGGCGTTCGACGATGTTCTGCATGGCATAGGGGTTGTGCGCCTTGAAGAATTCCTGCATCGCCGGGTCGAAGGCGTAGGTCTTCGCCAGTTCGGCATACTGCCAGTCGGCGAGGATGGCGCTGGTGGCGTCCCACTGGAAACAGAAATCCACGGTCTTCGACAGGTCGCCCGCGCCCTTGTAGCCGTGGCGTTTCATCCCCTCGATCCATTTCGGATTGAGCACCCGGGTGCGGAACAGGAAGCGGGCCTCTTCCTCGGTGCTGTGAACGATCGGTTTGCGCGGGTCGCTGGAATCGCCGGTATAGCTGCGCGCGTATTTGCCCGCCGCCGTCTTTACCGCCGCGTTGAGGCCGCCGTGGAACGAGTTGAAGTCGTCGCTGGTGAACATGTCGTATTCGCGGCTGTCCTCGTTCTTCACCGTCAGGTCCAGGCGGGCGAGGCGTTGGCGGAACTGGTCGCGGCCATCCGCGCCATAGGTGCCCTTGCCATAGGCATAGCCGCCCCAGTGGATGTAGAGGTTGCCCAGGTCCTCGACGGTTTCCCACTGCTGGCTTTCCAGCATGTTGGAGACCCCGGCGCCGTAGCAGCCGGGCTTGGCGCAGAAGACGCGGAAGGTGGCGCGGCGCTGCGCCTCCTCCGGCGAGAGTCCCGCCTTGAGCAGTTCCGCGCGGTCCACAGCGACGTTGCGGGCCAGGAAATTCAGGTGTTCCGGTTCCCGCAGGGCCGCCGCCATGCTGGCCGCTTCGTCCAGCATTTCCAGCACGTTGGGCAGGGCGTCGCGGGTCAGACCGGCGGTGCGCACGGTGACGTCGATGCGCGGGTGCGAAAGTTCCGCCAGGGGAATCGCCTCCACCCCCTTGACCCGCTCGCTGCCTTCCTCCCACACCGGGCGCATTCCCATCAGATAAAGAATTTCCGCCACGTCGTTGCCGCCGGTGCGCAGGGTGGCGGTTCCCCACAGGATGATGCCGACGGTTTCCGGCACCCGGCCCTCGTCGGCGAGATAGCGGGCGATCAGGGCGTCGCCCTGCGCCACCCCCACCCGCCAGGCCTCGGGCGACGGCACCTTGTAGGGGTCGACGGAATAGAAGTTGCGCCCGGTGGGCAGAATGTCGAGGTTGCCGCGCGTCGGGCAGCCCGATCCCCCCGGCGGCACGAAGCGGCCCATCGCGCCACGGGTGGCGTAGAGCAGTTCGTCGGTCACCCCCGACAGCTTCGGACGCACCGTGGCGGCGACGTGGCGCAGCGCCGCCAGGACCCGCGGCGACCCCTGGAAGCGTTCGGCGGCGACGGCGGCGAGGCCGCTTTCATCCCAGCCGCGGATGTCCAGGTCGTCCATCGCGGCGCGGGCGTCCTCGACGATTTCGGCCATCGCCTGGCCCTTGGTCTTGCCGATCGCGGCGACGTATTCGCCCGGATGGTCGCGTAAATCCTCGGCATCCAAGCCACGACAGGCGGCGATGGCGTCCCACAGGGATGGCGCCCCGCCGCAGGGCAGGCGGGTCAGATGAACCAAGGTCTCATTGAAATGGCGGCCTTTCGGCGGTTCGCCGAAAACGTGCAGACCGTCGCCGATGGCCGAGACCTCGACGCGGGTGAGATAGCCGTGCAACTCCTGAAAAAAGGCGTGGACGTCGGCGTCCGCCTGTTCGCGGTCGATTCCCAGGTCGGCGTCGAGGTGGGTTTCCACCACCACCTCCCAGATGTCGTCCAGCAGCAGCGGCAGCTTCGCCGGGTCCTGCTGTCCGGCCAGGTATGCCTTGCCCAGCAGGTCGTCCAGCTTTTCCATCGCCTCGGTCTTTCCGGCGTGGGTCTGCGGCGGGATCATGTGGTCGAGAATCACCGCGTGCGAGCGCCGCTTCGCCTGGATGCCCTCGCCCGGGTTGCTGATGATGTAGGGGTAAAGGTTGGGCAGATCGGCGATCGCCGCCTCGGGATAGCAGTCGGGCGACAGGCCCAGGCTTTTTCCCGGCATCCATTCCAGGGTGCCGTGGGTGCCGATGTGGAACACCGCGTGCGCGCCGAAGTCCTCCCTCAGCCAGCGGTAATAGGCAAGGTAGTGGTGGGTGGCGGGCAGGAAGGGGTCGTGGATGGTCTTGCCGTCGGGTTGCAGCTCGGGAACGTCGCCATCCGTCATCTTGGCGCGCGGCGGCTGCATCCCCAGAAAAACGTTGCCGTTGATCACCCCGCCGATCAGAAGGTCGCCGTCGTCGCAGAAGGTGACGCCGGGGGGCGGCCCCCACTTCTTATCCATTTCGGCGCGGACCTTGGCGCTGCGTTCGGCATGCCAGGCCAGGGCCCGGGCGTTGACGACGCGGCCGATGGCGCGCTTGGCCATTTCGGCGACCGGCAGATAGCGGCGGTCGTTGGTCAGCTTGTCGAGGATTTCGAAGGCCATCGCCTCGCCGCTGTCGTAGTCGCGGTCGATCACGTGGCCTTCCGTCTTCAGGCAGTTCAGCAGGTTGCGCACGCTTTCGAAGGTGTCGAGGCCGATCGCCGAGCCCAGGCAATCGGCGCGGGGCGGGTATTGGTGGAACAGGATGGCGATCCGGCGCTCCGCCGCCGGGGTGCGGCGCAGGCGCGCCCAGTTCATCGCCCACGCGGCGACGCCGGGAAGTTGCTCCATCACCGGCACCCGACGCATCAGCCTGGCGCCGGTCAGGGGGTCGGTGCCGGAATCGTCGCGGCAGGCGATCACCGTGCCGATCACCGCGCCGTCGAATTCCGGCTGCGCGGCGTTGACCGACACGTCCACCGGCGATACCGCCTGGAGGGTTTCCTCCCACGTCGCGCGGGGAGAATTGGCGACGATCAGGTGCAGCACCGGCAGGTCGAGTTCGCTCAGCACCGCCTTCATCGCCGGGGCCTGTAAGGCGACGGCGAAGCCCACCAGGGAAAGCAGCACGTCGATCACCGGCTTGCCGTTCTTGCACAGGAAGGTTTCGACCAGCCGGTCGAGCGGCATGTTGCACAGGTCCGCGTCCTGGCGGCGGATGTGGAACAGCGGCAGGGGAACGCCGCCCTTCGCCTCCACCGCCGCGATCAGGGCATCGACGAATTCGACGTCGCCGTTGACCCAATGGGTCTGATGGAACCAGATGCCGATCACCGGGGCGTCCGGGCCGAGCCCCAGGCGTTGTCGCTGCCAATCGAGATAGCCGTCGCGGTCGGCAAGCTCCCCGGTCCAGGCGGGGTGGTGGATGCCCTCGGTGGGAAGGTTCTCGGCGGGGGCCGGTTCCGGCGCCTCGGCGCATCCGAGCTCCCGTCCGATCAGGCATAGCAGGTTGCGCAGGTTGACCGCGCCGCCCCGCGCCAGATAGGCGAAGCGGCCGCGATAGGGCCCGGAGGTGAAGTCGAGGTCGAGGCGTTGCGCCAGACTGGCGATTTCGGGGGAGCCGGTGTTGGCCTGAATATGGAGAAGCTTGCCCCGTGCGGCATGCAGCAGGGTCTCGAACCCGGGAATCGAATCCGTGCCGCCGTGCAGAATCAAAATCACCGCGTCCGCCTTCTCGACGAGGGCGGCGCAGGCGGTGATGCGTTTTTCGTCGAACAGGTCGTCGCCGCAGCGCGCGGCGATGCGCAACCAGGACGTTTCGTTTCCAGCCTTCAGGGTGCGGGCCGCCTGTCCCAGACAGGCAAGGCTGGTTCCCCGAGCATCGACGACAACGACGGAAACGAAAGGACGATTCATCGGTAACTCCCGATCAGGATGAATTATTTCGGTATAACGTATCTTCTCGGTCGCCGCACACAAAGCCGCACGCCCCCGGAGAAAATCCCCGGGGGCGTATAAGATCGAGGAACCTTAGAACTCGGCACGAACGCCAGCGTATCCGGAAAGGCCCGGTTGCCCATATTCGCCCTTGGTGTGATAGGTCTTGTTGAACAGGTTCTCGATGCGGCCATAGACCGATACGCCATCGAACAACATGTAGTCGGCGCCGAGGTTCCAGATGGTGTACCCGCCGAATTTTCCCCGTTTGGTGTTGCTGTTGTCGCGGTGCCAATCGGCCGCGCGGGTCTGAACCCAGGTCTTGAGGTCGGGGATATCTTCCGGATCGTAGCCTAGGGTGGCGTTGAACTGGTGATGCGGCCGGTTGGGCAGGGTGGTGTCGCCGCCGATGACGATGCCGGTCGAGGAGACGGTGCTGGAGTTCATGCGCGGCTGTTGATAGGTGTAGTTGGCCGTCAGATCGAATTCCTTCGACAGCACCGCCTTGGCCGAAGTTTCGACGCCGAATACCCGGGTCGAGGTCAGGTTGGTGAACTTGGTGACGCCGCCGGATGTCACCGTGGTGATTTCGTTGCGCGTGTTGTTCTTGAAGCCGGTGACGTCGAGGATCAGGCGCTCCTCGAACAGGGTCTTTTCCACGCCCAGATCCATGCCGCGGGTTTCCTCGGGCTTGAGGTCGGCGTTGCCGTAGCGCGGGTGATAAAGCATGCTCAGCGTCGGCGCGTTGAAGCCGGTGCCGTAGCTGGCGTGAACGCGCGTGCCGATGCCCGGAATGGCATAGCTGGCGGTGGTGCGATAAGTGGTTTCGTCGCCGAAGGTTTCGTGGTCGTCCTGCCGCGCGCCGAAGGTCAGGGTCAGGCTTTTGTCGAGCAACGCCACCTGATAGTTGGCGAACAGGCCGTCGTTGTTGATCGAGTCCTTGTAGCGTCCTCTCGACGCCGGAGTACTGCCGTTGACTTCGACGGCGGCGCTTTCGCGGGCATGGTCGGCGCCGAAGACGAAGGCGTGGCCGTCCACCGGAGTCAGCGTTCCCTGGTATTCGTACTTGTCGCGCTTGCCGTCGTAGTTGCCGTTCGCGTTCTTGCGGACACCGTCGGTGTAGTAGTCGTAGGAGTTGCGGGATTCGGCGACGCTGAAGGCATTTTTCAACAGGCCGTTCCAAAGGTCGGCGTTGACCGCGAGCTTCCCGGCACGGGTGCGGCTGACGGTGCTGTCGGCGCTATCCACGAGGTAGGTGCTGGCGGAGCTGCTGGTGCTGTCGCCGTCGGCGGAATAGTCGGAGGAACGAACCAGCGCCTCGACGTTGAGCAAATCGAGGATGCCCTGTTTCTCGATCAGGTCGGCACCGACCTTCAAGTCCATCTGACGGCCGATGATCGGGTCGTTCTCGTTGGGGCCGGACCCGCGCGAGGTATCCATGCCGTGGGAATCCAGGGCCATCACCGAGCCGCCGTAATAAAAGCGACCGACGCGTCCATAGACGTTGCCGCTTTCCCGGCGGGTGTTGTAGGAGCCCATCTCGACGCTGGCGCTGCCGCCGAACGCCTTGGCGCTGTTCCTGCCGGTCTTGGTGGTGATGGAGATCACGCCGGCCGAAGCGTTGGCGCCGTAAAGCGTGCTTTGGTTGCCGCGCAGAACCTCGACCCGTTCGATGTTCGAGGCAAGCATGGTGCCGAGGTTGAGCATGGTGCCGGTGGTCGAGGTCTCGTTGACGTTGATGCCGTCGACCAGGACGACGATGTTTTTGCTGGGCATGCCGCGGATATAGAATTCCGAGGTCTTGCCTTCGCCGCGCGAATTGACGGTGACGCCGGGGACTTCCTGGATGACCTCCATCAGGGTCTTCTTTTGTTTCTTTTCGATTTCCTCGGCGGTGATCACGGTGACCGCGCTGCCCACCTGATCGATCGTGGTCGCGCTGCGGTTGGCGGAAATCACCATCTTTCCCAAATCTTCCGCGTCCTCGGCGAGGGCCGGTGCGGCGTGGGCGAGGGTGGCGGCGAGGGCGAACAGGGCCACCCCGGTTCGCAGTCGGGTACGCGACAAGTCGTTCTGCATCGTAATTTCCCCCTTGGCGCGGCCGGGGGACGGGCGCGCCTGTCGTTTCGATCCTGTGTCGCAGGGGGAAGGGTTCCCGCCCGCGGGTTCCAGACACCGCGGCGGCGAACAGCCGTTTCCGAGCGCCTCCTCGCCCGGACAAGCGATGCGTGACGGCAGGTCTCCCGGCTTGCGGATCGTAGCCATGCCCCGCCTTCCCAGTTTCCCAGTGGCGTGATGGGGCGGGCTTCCCGCTTACGGTGGCGGAGGCCGCTCCGGTCTTGGCGCTTTTCCCCCTGGCGCCGCACCGGATTCCCTTTTCATCCGGCGGGTTTGCCGCCGGACACCGACACGCCGGAGTATGGGGGCGGCGTCCCCCCTGTCAATAA
>QJZR01000002.1 GCA_003246625.1 Alphaproteobacteria bacterium | reverse complement strand
TTAGAAACACCGGGAAACCCCGGAAATCCCTCGGCTGAACCTTCCGGCTCCACCGCCCCGCCGTGCCGCAGTCGCTGACCGCCTCGCGTCGGGAGGCCAGTTTCTAGGCCAACCTATACCCACCTGTCAAACACATTTTTGAAAATTCTTACCGAAGGCCAAAACCGCCCCGGACCGCCCCGGGAAGGGCCGGAACGGAAAGCGGTTTCGTCATCCCCGACAAGATGTTATGAAGTTTCCATCAGTCATCTTTCGGGGGAGGCAACCATGAGCACGGCATTCCTGCGCACCATCCTGATCGGGGCTGGACTATCCCTAAGCGCCGGATTGATGGGGTGCACCGGCCAGGACCTTGCCGCATCGCCGCAGGGCGACGAGAACACCCCGCCCCCGGTGGCGAGCTTCGCCCAGTTCAACGACATCCCGGTTCCGAGCGGCGCCTCGATGGACCTGGAGCGCAGCCTTCTGCTCGGCGCGTCGGAGGAATGGACCGGCCGTCTGGTCTATACCACCGGCACCGACGCGGCGAAGGTGTTCGACCTCTACAAGGCGGAAATGCCGAAATTCGGCTGGACGGAACTGACCGTCATCCGCGGCGAACGCAGCATCATGAGCTATCAGCGAAGCGGCCGCGTCGCCACCATCGAGATTCAGGGACGGACCATCTATGGCGCGCGGGTTTCGGTCACCGTGTCGCCAAACGCGACCGGCGGCGCCAGCTCCAGCTATGGCCGGACGTCAACGGGTTCGGTCAACCGCGCGCCGTTGCGCTGACCCCTATTCGTTGGTGATTTCGCAGAACTGCTTCTTGCGGCGCAGGTCGCGGCAGATCTTGTCGGCTTCGCCGCGGCTGCCGATCGGGCCCGCGTAGAGGCGATAGAAGTCCCCCTTGCCCGGGACATTGGTCTTACGGATGTCCGGCGCCAGGGTGGCAAGTTGCGGGCTGAACCGCTTGCGGATCTGCGCCCACCCCGACTGCGCCTGCGCCATGCTGCGATAGGACGCCAGGTGCACCGTCATCTGCCCGGGAAGCGGCGCGCGCGCGCCGCGCGCATCCGCCGGGATCAGCATGCCGGGCGCCCCCACCTCGCCGCCGCCGGAAGCGGCGGTGGCGGCGCGCAGGGCTTTTTCCACCGCGCCCTGTTCGGCCTTCATCTCCGCCTCGGTGATCAGCCCCAGGGTTCGCAGACGCTCAAGCTGGCGCACCCGCTCGGCGGAGGAGATCAAGTCGCGGGGCGCGGCTTCCGGCGAAGCCAGGGATTCCGGCTTGGCGGGCAACAGCGCGTCGAGAATCAACTCCCGCTCCATCGCATGTTCGCGCGGCGTGATGGCGCGGGTCTGCAAGGCCTGCTGCAACGCCCGCAGGCGGTCGACCAACTGCTCCAAGGCGGGAACCGGACGGTCCAGCCCCTTCGCCGGCGGAGATTCGGTCAGCGGCAACAGCGCGCCGATGTTGGCGGTACGCCGGGCCCGGTATTCCTCGGGCGAGATCAACTGCTCGTCGCGCAACTTCTTCAGCACCAGGAAGCGGTCCGCCAGGGCCTGGGTTCGCGCGTCCATCGCCGCGACCGGGGCCGCGGCGGCGGTTCCCGCCATCGGCATCGCCTGAACCGCGCCGCGCGGCGCGGCGGCGGCCACGGGGGGCGGCACCACCGGCGCCAGGGCCGCCGAAGCCCCCGGCTGCGCGGCCGGAACGGTGGCGGCCATCGTGGCCGGAGCATAAGCAGGCGCATAGGCCGACGTCGTCTGCCAGGAACCGGAACGGCCCAGGGCGGCATCGACGGCGCGCATGTTGGCGGCGGCGATTTCCGAAATCGGCGCGACGTGCTGCAGGTTCCAGCCGCCGACGGTGGCCATCTTGTTGGGACGCAGTGCCAGCAGTTCCTCGTACATCTCGCGGGCCTTCACCGGCCGGTTGGTGTTCTGATAGAGGATGCCGGCGGCGAGCAAGGCATAGGGATTCTTCGGCCCGTGCCTCAGCGCGGCCTCGACCTCCCTTTCGGCCTTGCCGAAGTCGCCGCGCGCCATCGCGGCGAAGGCCGCGTCCGCCGCGGTATCCGGGTTCGTGCCCAGGCTGTCGAGGAAGGTTTGCGGGTTGCTTTGCGGACCGCACGCGGCCAGCGCCACGACAACGCCGGACATCGCGGCCCAGCGGCCGATGCGGCGGCGCACGCCGCCAGTACGGAGAGTACGACCGTCCATCCCTTGAAGACTCCGAGATCACACCACGCCCGAGGCAGTGTGACCTGTCCGCCGCGGCAAAGCAATCCCGTTTCCGGAGCAACAGCCTGATTCTGCACGACAACCGGCGGAAACTTCGGATTTTGCGGGCTTGGATGGGAAGAATTTCCGCCCTATGATGACGGCTTGACGGAATCGCCGTCCAGCCACCCGCGCGAAGACGCATGTCCACCATGGCCGAACCCGAACCGGACGCCACCGCATCGCAGCTTGAAATCGAACTCAAGCTTCTCACCGACGCACGTTCCGCCCGCAAGGTCTGGACCCACAAGTCGGTCAAGGCGCTGCTGCGCTCGGCGCCGCGCACGCGGCATATCCGCACCGTCTATTACGACACGCCGTCGGCGGATTTGATGCGCTCCGGCTGCGCCTATCGCGTCCGCGTCTGCGGCGGCGCGTGCGAGCAGCACCTGAAGACCGCGGGCAGCGTCGAGGGCGGCCTGTTCCACCGGCGGGAGTGGCACGCGCCGCTGCCCTCGGAAACCCCCGACCCGGCCCTCTGGACCGGCGAGGCGGCCGCCTTCATCGCGCCCTACCGCGAGGGATTGCGCCGCCTGTTCGAAAGCGACATGGAACGCACCGACGCCGTGCTCTCCAACGGCGCGCTGGCGGTGGAAATGGCGGTGGACGTCGGCGTCATCCGCGCCTTCGACGAAGACGGCGCCCCCCTGCGCGAAACCCCGCTGGTCGAGATCGAGCTGGAATGGCAGGCCGGACCGGCGGAACAGGTGTTCGACCTCGCCCTCGACCTGGCGCACGCCCTGCCCCTGCGCATGGGCTGGCAAAGCAAGGCCGAACGCGGCTATCAGCTCGCCGCCGGTCGCGGCCCCCTGCCCCATCGCGCCGCGCCCTGCGACATTCCGCCCGCCGCCGCCCTGCCGCAAGCGGTGGCGCAGATCCTGGGCGAGACGATGGCCCACTTCCTGGCCAACCAGCCCTGTCTGGAAGCCTCGGGCGCGCCGGAAGCGGTGCACCAGATGCGCGTCGCCTGCCGCCGCCTGCGCGCCGCCTTGTCGTTGTTCCGCTCCGCCCTGCCGCCCGACGAGACCGCCGACTTCCGCGAGGGCTTCCGCGTCTTGGCGCAAGACCTGGGCGCGGTGCGCGACATCGACGTGCTGATCGCCGAGACCCTGGCGCCGATCCGCGCCGCCGCCGAAACCCCGGACGACATCCGCGAAAGCCTGCGCGCCGCCCTGGCCGCGCTGGAAAACCGCCGCGCCGAGGAAATCACCGCCGCCCGCGCCCTGGCCGCCGCGCCGGAAACCACCCGCCTGCTGCTGCGCCTGGGCCGCCGGATAACCGCCCTGGCCCGGGAACCCGGCGACGGCGCGCTCCGCCCCTTCGCCGACGCCAATCTCGGCAAGCGGCACCGCGCGGTACGGCGCAGCGGGCGCCACCTGGTGACGCAGGATGCGACGGAACGCCACCGCCTGCGCATCGCCGCGAAGAAGCTGCGCTACACCGCGGAGTTTTTCCAATCCCTCTACCCCGGCAAGCCGATGCGCCGCTATCTGCGGACGTTGAGCACGTTGCAAGAGGTTCTCGGACGCCTCAACGACAGTGCCAACGTTCCCCGCCTGATCGCCCAGGCCACGGGTGGCGGCGAGGCCATGGCGGCCCTGTCCGGCTATGCGATGGGCTGGCACCTGCACCGGCTGCGCGCCTCGTTGCGGGAAGCGGCGCGCCTGCACCGCGACCTCGGCGCCCGGCCGCCTGGGGCGCCCCGGCGGCAGCATTAACCATTTGGGTTTTCGATGGATTTGCGCAGGATTCGAAAGAATCGTCTATCGATATGGCCATTTACGCCTCTCTTTTTCACAAAATTCATCAAAACCGCACCGAAACCGCCAAAATTTCTTTCTCGTTGCAAGGCGTTGGAGGCATACTTCGCTGCTTAGGGCGGCGGGCCGGACGACCAATAACAAAACGCTAAGGATCGGCATGCCGAGTGGAACGCGCGCTCCGCGACAAGGGGCGGGCCCGCGGCGATGGCCAGGGCGGACCCGAACGGGGCGGCGGTATTGGCAGTGGGGCTAGAGGTTATGGTTACGGCGACGGTGAAATGGTTCAACCCGACCAAGGGATTCGGGTTCGTGACGATGAGCGACGGCACGCCCGACGCTTTCCTCCACATCTCGACGATCGAACCCTTGGGATTCCGCAATCTGCCGCAGGGTGCGATCGTCGATTGCGAAATCGGCGACGGTCCGCGCGGTCTTCAGGTGAAGACGGTTTCGGCGATCCGTAACGCCGAGGCCGACGCGCAAGGCAGCGAGGCCGAGGGGACCGTGAAGTTCTTCAACACGTCGAAGGGCTTCGGCTTCGTCGTCCCCGACAGCGGCGGGCCGGACGTGTTCGTCCATGCGCGCACCCTGCAACAGCACGGCGTCAACGAGCTGCAACAGGGACAGCGGGTGCGCCTGGTGATGGCGCAGGGCCCGAAAGGCCTGCAGGCGGTCGACGTTATTCCCCTGTAAGGGAAAAACGCCCCCGACCGGCCTCGATCGGGAGGGAAGCCTTTCCCCCCGATGGGGAAAGCCGTTATACTGGCCGCCTTGCCGTCCGGCGCGCCGGGCCCGGCGGAACCCTTCCATGGGGCAAGAATTCCGCGGCCCGGCTTGATTTTCGCTGGCTCCGGCCAGAAGTTTTGGGCTATACCCTCTCCACTTCCGGCCAGACCCGCCCGGGACGGCCGGTTCGTAGACACGCCCCCTCGCCCGGGGCCACAGATGCCGTCCCCCCGGCCCTGCATGCCGCCGGGACGCCCGCCAGGGAAAACGCAAAAGATGGATTACGCTCGCTTCTTCGAGGAACAGGTTTCCGGCTTGAAGGCGGAGGGGCGCTACCGCGTCTTCACCGAAATCATGCGGCGCGTTTCGCGCTTCCCCGAGGCGGCGTACTACACCCAGCGCGGCACCCGCGACATCGTCGTCTGGTGCAGCAACGACTATCTGGGGATGGGCCAGCATCCGACGGTTCTGGCCGCGATGCACGAGGCGATCGACCTGTGCGGCGCGGGCGCGGGCGGCACCCGCAACATTTCGGGCAACAACCGTTTCCACGTTCTGCTGGAACAGGAACTCGCCTCGCTGCACGGGACCGAGGCGGCGCTGCTGTTCACCAGCGGCTACACCGCCAACATGACCACCCTGATGACCCTGGGCGCGTCGATCCCCGGCTGCACCATCTTCTCGGACTCGCAGAACCACAACTCGATGATCGAGGGCATCCGCCACTCCCGCGCGCCGCGCATGGTATTCCGCCACAACGACGTCGCCCACCTCGAGGAACTGCTGGCGCAGGCCCCGGTCAACGCGCCGAAGCTGATCGCCTTCGAATCCGTCTATTCGATGGATGGCGACATCGCGCCGATCGAAAAGATCTGCGACGTCGCCGAGAAGTACAACGCCATGACCTTCCTGGACGAAGTCCACGCGGTCGGCATGTACGGCGCGCACGGCGGCGGGGTTTCCGAACGCGACGGCCAGTCGCACCGCATCACCTTCATCCAGGGCACCCTGGCCAAGGCGATCGGCGTGCACGGCGGTTATGTTGCGGGCAGCCGCGCCGCGGTCGACTTCATCCGCTCCTTCGGCCAGGGCTTCATCTTCTCGTCGTCGATGCCGCCCGCGGTCGCCGCCGGCGCGCGCGCCAGCATCCAGTACCTGAAGCAGCACAACGAACTGCGCGACCGCCATCAGGAACGCGCCGAGACCCTGCGGCAAAAGCTTGCCGCCGCCGGCCTGCCCGCGATCGTCACCAAAAGCCACATCGTGCCGGTTCTGGTGGGCGACGCCGCCCGCTGCAAGCAGGCCTCGGACCTGCTGCTCGACGAACACGGCATCTACATCCAGCCGATCAACTATCCCACCGTGCCGCGCGGCAGCGAACGCCTGCGCATCACCCCGACGCCGCTGCACACCGACGCGCAGATGGACGACCTGGTCGGCTCCCTGCTGGCGGTGTGGGCGAAGCTCGACCTGAAAATGTCGGCATAACCGCCGATCCGGGAATAAAAAAGAGGGGGCAGGATCTGCCCCCTCTTTTTGTTTGTTAGTGCTTGGTCAGGCCTTCCGCCACCTGACGCATCAGTTCCTCGTCGCTTTGCCGGCGCTGCTCGATCACCCCGGTCCAGCCCAGCCCGTCATAGGCCTCGTAACCGATGGTGCGGGCAAAGGCCGCGATCCGCTCGTCGTCGAACCGGACCACCCCCTTCTCCGCCCCCTGGCGATTCAGGTGGTAGGTCTCGTAGATGCCCCTGCCGTCGGAAGAGGCGATCACCCGGTTGCCCGCGTCGAGCAGCATCACCCGGGTGCGGCTCCATTCTTCCTCGGTCAGGTTGGGCTCCTTGCAGACGATGCTGTCGGACTGCGGCCCCCAATCGAAGAACACCCCAAGCACCCCCAGGACCTCGCCGCGCGGATCGCCGCCGCGACGCACCGCGGCGGCATACGTCGCCACCGATTTTCCGCCATGGGTGGGATCGTCGTAAATTTCCTCCACCACGTAATCGTCGCCGCTTTTCGTCGCCATCGCCGAGCGGAACCAACGGCAGGCGGCGAAATTCTGCCGCTCGACCTGGGGATAGCCATCGCCTTGCGCGGTGGCCACCACGTCGCCCTCGGCATTCAGCAACACCAAATCCAGATAGACCGTGTAATAGCGGTTGATCACCCCCAGACGGTCCCGCGCGCGCGCCGCCGCATCCGGGCCGGACGCCTCCAGCACCCGCCAGAACGCTTCGTCCGTGGCCCACCAACGCACGTCCGCGGTGCGCTCGTAGAGATTACGCACGATCAGCTGGACCAAGGTCTGCGCCATGTCGATCAGCCGCGTTCCCTGATCGAGCTCCCGCACCAGAAGGGCGCTGGTGTCCAACCCCTGACGGACGCGTTTCATCACCACCGAACGCATGTCGTCGGCGTTTCCCGCGGCCTGCCGGGCCAGAACCTTGACCTCGGAAGCCACCACGCCAAACCCCTTGCCCGCGTCGCCCGCGCGCGCCGCCTCGATGGTGGCGTTCAACGCCAACAGATTGGTTTGATTGGCAATCGCCTCGCTTTTCTTGGCGAAGTCCTGAATATCCTTTTCGATGGTCTTCATGATTAAACTCATGCGCCGCGGCATCTATTTTTCCTTCAACTGGTTGTTACCATCACAGGTTCTTGCCATTCCGGCTTTGTTTCTTCTTACGGGCACCGGCAAAACGAACGCATGCATTCTCGCGCGCGGAACCGCGCGCGCGATTGTCTTACAAAACCTTTACAGTAAACTTAGATGTATTCGAGGCATGCAATTGATCGCTTGCATGGACGGCTTATATAATTCTTGTATTTATAAAAATTATAAATTCACCGCCCGGAATAACCGTGCGGCGCTATTTATGGATTTTCCAGTACAAAGTCTAGGGGATTCTTGCAACGGCAGTCTTCAGGACTGACGCATGGCATCCGGCGTCAGCACCAGCACCGCCCGCCCGCGGGCGCAGGGCTTGCCCCCCGCCGACACCGTCACCTCCACCACCACCTTGCGCGGCTTCACCTCGACCGCGCGCCCGCGCAGTTCCAGTTCGACGCCGATCGGCGTCGGCGCCAGATAGTCCACGTTCAGATTGGCGGTGACGAAACGCCGGTGCGGCGGCGTCCCCAACTCCCTGCCCTCGGCGGCATAGGCGGCGGCCGATGCGGTGCCGGTGGCGTGGCAATCGATCAGCGAGGCGATCATCCCGCCATAGACGAAACCGGGCACCGCCACGTGATAGGGCTCCGGCGTGAAGCGGGCCAGCGCCTCGCCGTCGTGCCAATAGCTTTTCAGCCGGTGACCGTGCGGGTTGTTCTTGCCGCAGCCATAGCAATGGCCGAGGTCGTCGGGATAGGTGTCCTGAATCGCTGGCATCGCGCCCCCCTTCCGTCTTCCGTCAAGGGTGCCCCCTTGATGCGGTAAATTCAAGGAATACAGTCAACTATAGACAACAAGAACCACGAGCAGGGAGGACCGCATGAGCAGCAAGGCCACCGCCGGTTGGCGCAAGGATTTCGTCTGGGGCGTCTCCACCTCCAGCTATCAGATCGAAGGCGCGCACGACGTGGATGGGCGCAAGCCCTAGATCTGGGATACCCGTTGCCGCATCGCGGGAAAGATCGCCAACGGCGACACCGGCGACGACGCCTGCGACCACTATCACCGCTATCCCGAGGATATCGCCCTGATGCGGAGCCTGGGCCTCGACGTCTATCGCTTTTCCGTCGCCTGGCCGCGGGTGCTGCCGCGCGGCAAGGGCGCGCCCAACGAAAAGGGCCTGGACTTCTACGACCGGCTGATCGACGCGCTGCTGGAGGCGGGCATCGAGCCCTGGCTCTGCCTCTATCACTGGGACCTGCCGCAGGCGATGGACGCGGGCGCCGACGTGCGCGGCTATTTCGTCTGGTCGCTCTTGGACAACTTCGAATGGGGCAGCGGCTATGGCCCGCGCTTCGGCCTGGTCCACGTCGACTACAAGACGCAGAAACGCACGCCGAAGGACTCCTACGCCTGGTTCCGCGACTTCGTGAAGGCGGCGAAGGGCAAGTAAAAAAACCATGCGGAGGGCCCCGGGCCCTCCGCGCCTCCCCTTTCCTATTTTCCCTGCCGCTGCCGCAGCAGCGCCTGCGCGCGATTGAGGTTACCCTGGGCCACGTCGTGATAGTAAGGCGCGCTCTCCGGCGTCCATTCCTCCAGCGCCGAGCGGAAGGCCGCCACCGCCTCCTCCAGACGCGCCGTGTCGTTCTCCCGCTCGCCCAAACGAGCCAACGCACCGCCCAAGTTGTTCTGCACCATTGCCCAATCCAGGGGAACCCGCTGCCGCGTCCATTCCTCCAGCGCCGCACGGAAGGCCGTCACAGCCTCCTCCAGACGCACCGTACCGCTCTCCCGCGCCCCCAGCGTCTGCAACGTAGCACCCAGGCTGTTCTGCGTTCCTGCCCATTTCAGGGGAACCCGCTCCCGCGTGTATTCTTCCAGCGCTGCGTGGAAGGCAGCCACCGCCTCCTCCAGACGCGCCGGATCACTTTTCCGCTCTCCCAAACGAGCCAGCGCACCACCTAAATTCTTCTGCATTCCGGCCCAGTCCAAGGGAACCCGCTGCCGCGTCCGTTCCTCCAGCGCCGCGCGGAAGGCCATCACCGCCTCCTCCAGACGCGTCGTGTCGTTCTCCCGCTCCCCCAAACAAGCCAACGCACTGCCCAGGTTGCTCTGCGTCGTCGCCCAATCCAAGGGAACCCGCTGCCGTGTCCGTTCCTCCAACGCCGCGCGGAAGGCCGCCACCGCCTGTTCCAGATGCGCCGTGTCGTTCTCCCGCTCCCCCAAACGAGCCAACGCGGCGCCCAGGTTGTTCTGCGTCATCGCCCAGTCCAAGGGAACCCGCTGCCGTGTCCGTTCCTCCAACGCCGCGCGGAAGGCCGCCACCGCCTGTTCCAGATGCGCCGGGCCGCTTTCTCTCTCGCCCAGATGGGCCAACGCACCGCCCAAGTTGTTCTGCGCCATTGCCCAATCCAGGGGAACCCGCTGCCGCGTCCATTCCTCCAGTGCCGCGCGGAAGGCCGCCACCGCCTCCTCCAGACGCGCCGTGTCGTTCTCCCGCTCGCCCAATATTGCTAACGCATTGCCCAGATTGTTCTGCGTTCCGGCCCAGTCCAGGGGGCGGTCCCGTCGGGAAATCAAGGATAGGGCCAATCGAAACGTCGTGATTGCCTCGACCAAGGTGGGATTGTCGCCGAATTCGTTACCCTGGTCGGACAATTCCCCGGCCTGCCGCAACCGGTAGCGCCATTCTTCACGGGGGTCGATCCCGGCCATCAGGGCGGCGGCCTGCCCCAGGTTCTCCGCCGCCGCGCGATAATTCAGGTCGAGGCGGTCGATCCGTGCCGTATCGGCCAGCAATTCCGCCTCGTCCCGCGCCGCGTCGGTGCGCGCCCGACGCGCCAGGTCTCGGGCGATTGCCAACGCTTCCCGCGCCCCGGCGAAGTCGCCCTTGTCAATATGGGCCAACGCCTGCCGCCGAAGATCGGCGTATTCCGGCTGGTTGTCGCCGATGCGCGCCAACTGTTCCTGCAACGCGATCAGTTCATCCGCCTTGGCGGACAGGCGGGCGGGGATTTCCTCCCTCGGCACCTCCATCTCCCCCAACCTTCTCAGCACCGCGCGCAGCGGTTCCTCCTCCACCCCCTTCTCGGCGGCCACGGTTTGCAGCACTTGGTCCAGCTTGTCGTGTAACGGTTGCTGGGCCTCGGCGATCCGCCCCCCGACGGCGTCCGCATCCAACCCGACGACGACGGCGGGCGTAGAGGAAGGCGGTGGGGCCTTAGGTTTCCGGAAATAGGTGAATGCCGCCCATCCAGCAAGAACGCATGCGGCAAATCCTCCACCGAGGACCTGCACAGCGCCCCGGTTGTTTTCGTCCCTTAAAAAATCCCAGATTTTGGCGAGCATCCCCATCCCCCGGCCTCGACGCGGGCGGGAACAGAATACACCGGGGATCGTGGCGAGGCCACGCCCGGACACGCAAAGGGGGAAAGGCGGCTTCGAGAACCCAACGAATGGGGTCAAGGGGCCTTTCGGCCCCTTGCGGGTCCGGGGCTGGCCCCGGCCCGGTTTTCCGCCCGCCATCTGCTGGGGGCTACGGCAGCAGGCAATCCTCGACCACGGCGAAGCCGTTGACCCGCACCATGGTCAGGCGGCGGCGGTGGAACGCCTGCATCGAGGTGCGGTGGCTGATGGTGATGATCGCCGCCTGCGGATACTCGGCGACCGTCATTTCCATCATCTCGCGCTCGGCGTCGCGGTCGAGGCCGTTGGTCGCCTCCTCGATGAAGATCCAGTCCGGACGGTGCATCAACAGGCGGGCGAAGCCCAGGCGCTGCTGCTCGCCCACCGCCAGGGACTGTTCCCAGTTGCCGACCTCGTTCAGGCGGTCGCGGAAATCCGCCAGCCCGACGCGGGACAGCGCGGCGCGCAGGCGTTCGTCCTCCGCCGCGTCCGGCACCTGGGGAAAGACGATGGCGGCGCGCAGCGGCCCGATCGGCAAATAGGGGCGGCGCGGCATGAAGAAGATCGACGCCCCCACCGGCAGGTCCACTTCCCCCCGACCCCATGGCCACAGGCGAGCGACCACCTTGAACAGCTTCACCGCCGCGCCGGGGTCGCCGGTCACCAGCACCCGTTCCCCCGCCGCTATCGAGGTGGAGAAACGGGCGATCTGGGTGGCGCCGGAGGCGTCGGCGATTTCCACCTCGCGGAAGGTCAGGCGCGCCTCGTCGGAATGCGAAATGTGGATGCCGTCGTGGCCGCCCGCGTCGACGCGGTCCGACACCAGCTCGATGCCGTCGACCAGGCGCAGCACGCGCTCCACCGAGGCCCGCCACTCGGCGACGCTGGCCAAATTGTCGATCGGCCAGGACAGGGCGGCGGTCATCTGGCCGAAGGCCTGCGCCGTCTGCATCAGAATCCCCAGGGTGATCGTCCCCGCGATATAGCGCGGCGCCGCCACCAGGAAGGGAAAGGCCATCGACAGCACCGACCAGCTGGACGAAAAGTACATCAGCTTGGTCAACGCCCAGGTCTGCCCGTCCCAGGCCCGCGCCACGCGGCGGAACAGGCTGCGGAAATGGCGGCGTTCGCCGGTTTCGCCATGCAGAAGCGCGATCGCCATGGCGTTCTCGCGGGCGTGCACCAGGCCGAAGCGGAAGTTCGCCTCATCGGTCTGGCGGCGGTCGACGGCGCGCACCAGGGGCTTGCCCAGCGCCCAGGCGACCACCGCGCCCAAGCCGGAATACAGCACCGCCAGCCACACCAAATGCCCGGGCAGCGGAATCTCCAGCCCGCCGAAGGTGTTCATCACCGGGCCGGACAGGGTCCACAGAATCTGAGTGAAGCTGAGCAGCAGCAACAGGGAATAGAACAGCGAATGGGCCAGGTCGATCGCCGCCTCGGTGGTGATGCGGATGTCCTCGGCGATGCGGCCGTCGGGGTTGTCGTGGTCGCCCGGCACCAGGTTCAGCAGGTACTGGCGGCCTTCCGACATCCATTCGCGGAACACCCGATAGGTCAGCCACTGCCGCCAGGCGACCTGAAGACGGCGCTTCACCCGCAGATGGGTGGTGGTGACCAGGACGTTGCCGACGATGATCAGCAACAACACGCCGATCAGCACCTCGACCCGGTGCAGGGCGCGTTGCTCCAGCGCGTCGAACAGCTTTTCGTTCCAGATGTTGAGGGCGACCGGAAAGCCGACCTGAATCACCGTCAGAATCAGCAAGGCAAGGCCAAGACCGGTCAGCCGCCAACCGTCGTCGGACGACCAGAACGGCATGGCAAGGTCGACGAAACGGCGAAAAAACGGCCGCGTCGGCTGCGATTCCGCGTCTTTCGGCGACTCAACGGCGTGGTTCCCCAAGATACCTCGCATCCCTGCGCGGGCGCGCTTCGCGCGTCATCGGCTTTGGTCCGATTTAACAGGGGGAAAGACGCCGACGCCAGAAAAAACCGCCCCCTTCGTCCACGTCCGTTCCGTCTGGCACCGGACTTGCGAAGGAATGGGCGGCCACGCAGGCGGCATCCGCCGCCCCAAAGCCGCAGACGACCGACGAAAGGAGGGACCCGCGTCCCATGCGACACCGTTCCGCACCCCCGGCGATTTCCCTGGTCAAGGGCCTGCTCCTGGCGGCATTTCTTTTGCCGCTCAGTGGCTTGCAGGCTTTCGGCTGGTCCGGCGTGTGCATCGACACGGCGGCGCGGATCAATGCCTCGGAACGTCTGCCGCAGGACATGCTGGCCAGTATCGCGATCACCGAAAGCGGCCGCACCGACCCCGCGACCAAGGCAAAAGTTGCCTGGCCGTGGACGGTCACCAGCGGTGGCGAGGGGCAGTATTTTCCCACCAAGGCGGCGGCCATCGCCGAGGTCAGGCGTCTGCGCGCCAAGGGGGTGGAGAACATCGACGTCGGCTGCATGCAGATCAACCTGAAATACCACCCCGACGCCTTCGCCTCGCTGTCGCAGGCCTTCGACCCCGAGGCCAACGTCCGCTACGCGGCGCGCTTCCTCAAGGACCTGCGCCAGGCGGGAAGCACCTGGTCCGGCGCGGTGCGCCGTTATCACTCCGCCGACGCCGACCGCGGCCTCGCCTACGAAAAGCGCGTCGCCGCCAACCTGCGCGACCTGCGCGCCGACCCCGCCCCGGCGCCGACCCGCCTTGCCGACCGGCGCAAGCCGGAGATCCAACCGGTTCGAGTCGCGGAAAACGCCGAGGCGAAACAGCGCCGAAACGAGGCCCGAGCCGAAGCGGACGCCTGGCGCCGGAAGAAACTGGCCGAGTACCTGGCGCGCAAATCCGCCCTTCGCGACGGTTGACCCCTCCGCCTGCATTTTTTGCGGAAAATTCGCCGCGCGAGTCTGGAAAGACCCCGCGAAAAGGCTGTAGTCTTGTCCCCCAAAAGATCCACCCGGGGAGACGATCATGAGCGACTGGAGCCTTGTCTACGATCACTACGATCCCAAGGAACAGGGCTTGCGCGAGGCGCTTTGCGCCACCGGAAACGCCTATTTCTGCACGCGCGGCGCCTTCCCGTGGTCGAAAGCCGACGACGTCCATTATCCGGCGACCTATGTCGCCGGCGGCTACAACCGCCTGACCACCCAGATCGGCGACCATGCCGAGGAAAACGAGGACCTGGTCAACTTCCCCAACTGGCTGTGCCTGTCCTTCCGCATCGACGGCGGCGAATGGTTCGACCTCGACAAGACCGAGATCATCTCGTTCGAACAGACCCTGGACCTGCAGGAAGGCATGCTCAAGCACGCCATCCGCTTCCGCCACGACAAAACCCGCGAAACCACCCTGCAGATGCGCCGCTTCGTCCACATGGGCTGGCCGCACCACGCGGCGATGGAAATGGTGGTGGTGGCGCAGAACTGGTCGGGCAACATCGAGTTCCGCTCCGCCCTCGACGGCCTAGTGCGGAACGACGGGGTGAAGCGGTACGGCCACTTGGCGCCGCAGCACCTGGAATACGTCGATTCCGGCGAGTTCACCGGGGTTCTCAGTCCCGACAAGATGATCTATCTGATCACCCGCTCGTCGCAGAGCCGCCTGCGCATCGGCATGGCGGCGCGCACCCGCATCTTCAAGAACGGCGTGCTGCAGGAAGACACGCCGATCACCGTGACCGCCAAGAAGGGTTACGTCGAAGCCTTCCTGCCGGTCGAAATCGCCCGCGGCGAACCGATCCGGGTGGAAAAGATCTGCACCCTCTATACCTCGCGCGACAAGGCGATTTCCGAGGCCGGCATCGCCGCGCGCGAGGCGGTGGACCGCTGCCGCGACATCGCCGGGCTGCAACAGAACCACCTGCGCGCCTGGAGCAACTATTGGGAACGCTGCGACATCGTGCTGCACCCCTCGCTGCACGAGGAACAGAAGATCCTGCGCCTGCACATCTTCCATCTGGTGCAGACCGCCTCCAACCACACCCTCGACCTCGACGTCGGGGTGCCGGCGCGCGGCTGGACCGGTGAATCCTATCGCGGCCACATCTTCTGGGACGAACTGTTCATCCTGCCCTTCCTCACCTTCCGCCTGCCGATCGTCAGCCGCGCCCTGCTGGAATACCGCTACATGCGCCTGGGCCGCGCCCGCCTGAACGCGCAATTGGAAGGCTTCCGCGGCGCGATGTTCCCCTGGCAGAGCGGCAGCGACGGACGCGACGAATCCAAGCCCGAGCACTACACCCCGGCGACCGGCAAGTGGATGCCCGACATCTCGCGCCGTCAGCGCCACGTCAACCTGTCGGTGGCGTGGAACGTCTGGCATTACTTCATGGTTTCCGGCGACCGCCGCTGGATGGGGCTGCGCGGCGCGGAACTGATCGTCCTCATCGCCCGCTTCTTCGCCTCGCTCGCCACCTACGACGAGGCGGAGGACCGCTTCCACATCGAAGGCGTGCTCGGCCCCGACACCTATCACCACGGCTTCCCCAAGCCGCACACCGGGGTGAAGGACAACGCCTACACCAACGTCATGGTGGCATGGCTGATGGACACCGTCCTCACCGTGCTCGACGTCATCGACGACATCTACCTGCGCGAACTGATGACCAAGCTCGACATCCAGAAGTCGGAAATCGAGACCTGGACCGAAATGAGCCTGAAAATGGCGGTGCCCTTCCAGAAGGACGGCATCATCAGCCAGTTCGAGGGCTTCGACACCCTGGCGGACATCGACCTCGACGCCTATCGCGCGAAGTACGGCGACATCCAACGCCTCGACCGCATCCTCGAAGGCGAGGGCGACGACACCAACCGTTACAAGGTCTGCAAGCAGGCCGACGTGTTGATGCTCTACTACCTGTTCACCGAATCCGAGCTGTCCGCCCTGCTCTTCCGCCTCGGCTACGACTTCACCGAGGAGGACTACCGCCGCACCATGGACTACTACATGGCGCGGACCACCCACGGCACCACGCTCAGCCATCTGGTCCACACCTGGATCCTGCTGCGCAACAACGACCCGCGTGCCTGGGACCTGATGCAGACGGCGTTGCGCGCCGATCTGACCGACATCATCGGCGGCACCACCCGCGAGGGCATCCACCTGGGCATGATGTCGGGCACCGCCGACATGTTCCAGCGCTGTCTGACCGGCGCGCGGATCAGCGACGGCATCCTCAACCTCGACCCGGTGTTCCAGGACCGGATCAAGCAGTTGAAGTGCAAGCTGCGTTTCCACGGCAACTGGCTGGCGATCGACATGAACGAGGACCGCATCGGCATCAACGCCGATCCCTCGTGGTCCGAGCCGGTGACCATCTGCGTGCGCGGCGAATGCCGCAAGCTGTCGCCGGGATCGACCCTGATCTTCAAGCTCTGAGCGATGGGGGGGGTTGCAGCCCCCCCTTTCGGCATCCACCTCTATCCCATCCGCCGGAGCCCGCTCCGCGGTGCCATCCCCATAACCAACGCACGGCAGACATGGCCCTGGAAACCGGCACCCTGACGCTGTATCGCGAAAAGACGCTCTTCTTCGACGGGGCGCACCCAGGGCCGGACCTGGAGCCCTATGCCAAGCTGGCCATCCGCGCCAACCGCGTCGCCTGCACCCTGACCGACGAGGGGGTGAAGGAACGCCTGGTGGTGCGGGGCCGGTTCCTCCCCAGCACCCTACGCCTCGTCGGCCTGTTGATCGACCGCTTCAAGGCGGACCCCCTGTGTCTCTCCCCCGGCCACGGCCTCGACTGGGACAAACTGGTGGACGCCGCGGTGTCGGACTTCGACCGCGAATTCGCCAAGGACTGCTGGTTCGCCGTCTACTCCAACGGCGTGCGCCTGTTCTATTCGGAACGGCCGCAACCGCCCCTCGACCTCATCGAGGGCGCCGCCAAGGGCGCGGAGCTGACCGAAGCGATGCTGAAGCGTCTGGCGCCGGAACTGACCGACGTGCGCCAGGTTCGCCTGCGCCACGACAGCCGCGCCGCGGTGGTGATGAACGAGAACAGCGACGGGGTGCGTTGCGCGGTGATCGACCGGCGGCGCGGCAAGGACGCGGCGTTCTCGTTCCACGTCCAGAACCCGCCCAGGAAGCGCATCCGCATGTCGTCGGCGCTGTTCATGGCCGCCGACCTGTTCGAGATGCAGAACCTCTACGCCCAGGCGGAAAGGATCAAGGCTTCGCTGGGCAACGCCGAGGACAAGACGACGGCCTCCGCCGCCTTGGACAAGGTCGAGGCGATCCAGACCCGCAACCTGCAGCTCGCCTCGCTGGTGCGCGCCTTCCACGACGGGCACGCCGTGCGCTACCGGCCCGCGCCGCCCGCCTACATTCCGGTTTCGGCGCGATAAAAAAGGGGGGCCAAGGCCCCCCTTCCGGTTTTTTCAGCCCCAAAGATCGGGCAACGGCGGCGAAACCCGCCCCCGCGAATAGGACAACCCGAACTCGCGGTCGCGGGCCAGGATCACCGGCCCGTCCAGGTCGACGAAGGCCGCCTTCGACGCCAGCAGGAAGGCGGGCGCCATGGCCAGCGAAGTGCCGACCATGCAGCCGATCATCACCCGCAGCCCCGCCTCCTCGGCGGCGTGCAGCATGGCGATGCCCTCGGTCAGGCCGCCGGTCTTGTCCAGCTTGATGTTGACCATGTCGTACAAGCGGGACAGGCGCGGAATGTCCTTCACCGTGTGCGAGGATTCGTCGGCGCAGAGAGGGATCGGCGAGTTCACCTCGGCCAGCAGGTCGTCTTCCCCGGCGGGAAGCGGCTGCTCCACCATCGCCACCCCCAGCTCCGCCAGGGCGGACAGGGTCGGCAACAGTTCGGCGGGCGGCAGGGCCTCGTTGGCGTCGACGATCAGGGTGGCGTCGGGCCGAGCCTTGCGCACCGCGGCGACGCGGTCGAGCGCCCCCTCGGACCCCAGCTTCAGCTTGAGCAACGGCCGTCCCACCTTTTCGATGGCGGAGGCCGCCATCTTTTCCGGCACGTCCAGGCTCAAGGTTTCGGCGGTCACCAGCTCGTGCGGCTTGTCCAGCCCCGCGAGTTCCCAGACCGGGCGACCGCTTTCCTTCGCCTCCAGATCCCAGAAGGCGCAGTCGAGGGCGTTGCGCGCCGCACCGGCGGGCATCGCCGATTGCAGGGCGGCCCGGTCCACCTGGCCACGCGCCAGGGCCGGGGCCATCGCCCGAAGATCGGCGATCACCCCGTCGACGCTTTCGCCATAGCGGGCATAGGGCACGCATTCGCCGCGGCCGCGGCGGCCGCTACGCGCGTCGGTCAGGGTAACCACCACCACCTCGGCGGAGGTACGAGACCCCCGCGAGATGGTGAAGGTTCCGGCGATCGGCCAGCTTTCCTGCTGGATGTCGAGCACCCACATTGTCCGGCCGCGCCCCTTACAGATCCGCCAGGCGGTCGACCACCGGGCCGACGCCGTCCTTCAACGGGTCGACGCAGGGCAGATCGAAGATGTCGGACAGGCTGTCCTTCATCTCCGCCGCGGCTTCGGCCGACATCGCCGAAGTGTTGAGGCAGATGCCGACGAACTTCGCACGCGGATTGACGTGACGGGCATGGATCAGGTTGAGTTCCATGCAGGATTCGATATCCGGCAGGCGATAGTCCGGCAGGCCGCGCATGTGGTCGCGCACCGGATCGTGGCAGAGGACCAGGGCATCCGGCTGCGAGCCGTGAATCAGGCCCAGGCTGACACCGGCGTAGGAGGCGTGGAACAGGGAACCCTGCCCCTCGACCACGTCCCAGTGATCGGCGTCGTTGGCGGGGGAAAGCCATTCCACCGCGCCGGAGATGAAGTCGGCGACCACCGCGTCGATCGACACGCCCGACCCGGCGATGAAGATGCCGGTCTGGCCGGTGGCGCGGAAGTCGGCCTTCATGCCGCGCGCCTTCATCTCCTTCTCCAGGGACAGCGCGGTGTACATCTTGCCCACCGAGCAGTCGGTGCCCACCGCCAGCAGACGCTTGCCGGGGCGACGCTTGCCAGCGGCCACGGCGAAGGCCTGCGCCGGATGGCGCACGTCGAACAGCTGAAGCCCGCGCGCGTCGGCGGCGGCCTTGATCTCCGGCACGTCGGCCAGGCGCTGATGCAGCCCGGCGGCGATGTCCATGCCCAGGTCGATCGCCTTCAGAATGGTGTCGAGCCAGGCGCCGCCGATCACGCCGCCACGGTTGGCGACGCCGACGACCAGGGTCTTCGCCCCGGCCTTGGCGGCGGCCTCCACGCTCAGGTCGGTAATGCCAAGATCAGCCTTGCAATCCGGCAGGCGAACCTGCCCGACGCACCAGTCGGCCCGCCACTCGGCGATGCCGCCCGCCGTTTTCGCCGCCAGCTGATCCGGCGCATCCCCCAGAAACAGCGCATAGGGCCGTTTGATTTGCATTGGAAACTCCTCGTTTTCTCGTCACTTACAATGGCCATACCGGCACCTTCCGAACCGAACTCGGCTCGGGGACCGATCAACAGGCGTTTCACCACAGGGGGGTCGTTATTTTTTGCGTTTTCCGCATTGCGCCGAATCAATGCACAGGCGCGTCACGCAGGCAACAGTTTTCGCGGGCACGCCACGACTTCTGCCGGAAAGTGTCGTTTTTCGGTTGCAGGGAAAGCTGGGAACGGTTCTTCAAAAACCCCGCCAACCCTGGGCAACACCAAGGTTTTTCCCCATTTCCGGTTGACAAACCGGCGGCATTGTCGGGTAATCAATGAAGCATGGAACGGCTTTTCGGCGGGCTCGCCGCGGACCGGAACGTGCATCGCCCCAACCGCGAATGGCCTTGCAGCGATGAACCAACTGACGACGACGACCCCGGGCCGCCACAGCGCCGTAGCGGCGCAATCCGACGAACAGGTTTTCGTCACCATCTACGTGGCGAAACAGCTTTTCGGCATCCCGGTCGAACGGGTCCAGGACATCCTGATCCCGGAAAAAATCGCGCATATTCCGTTGGCTCCCTCGGAAATCGCGGGTGCGATCAACCTGCGCGGACGCATCGTCACCGTGGTCGACGTGCGCCAGTGCCTGGGCCTGAAGCCACCGCCGGAAGGCAGCTCGCCGATGTGCGTCACCGTCGAACAGGGGGCCGAGCTTTACAGCCTGAAGGTCGATTCCGTCGGCGCGGTGATCAGCATGCCGACCGAGCGGATCGAGAACAACCCCACCACCCTGGACCAGCGCTGGCGCAGCATTTCCGCGGGCGTCATCCAGTTGGAGGAAGAGCTTCTGATCCTGCTCGACATCGATTCCCTGCTGGGCATCGCGGGCCGCTGACCCCATCGGGAAACCGATGGCAACGGACGACGGCGGCGCGGTTTTTCCCGCGCCGCTTTCTTTTTGATTTAAGTCGTCTGCACGCACAGGACCCTAGGCATTTTCACCAAGACTCTCTAAAGTTCGGGGAAGTGAAGGGGGAACGGCCATCCCTTCCCTCCGGCGGGAAAACCGGGGGAAGAGGCGGACAAATTGATGGGAAAGCCGTGAGCTCAGGTCAACAGTCGGCGCGTGACCGTTTCGTTTCCTTGGCGTTCTGCTGGGGCGAAATTCTTTTCGAAATCACCGACCGCTTCGAGATTCTCTTTGCCGGAGGGGTGACCGAGGTGCTGTTCGGTTGCCAGCCGGAAAGTCTGACCGGGAAGAATTTCCTCGACCTTCTCGGGGTCCAGGCACGGCAGGTGGCGCGCACCGTCCTTTCCCACGCGCGGCACAGCAACGGACGCATCCAGGATCTCTACGTCTCGGTGGAGCGCTTCGACCACCGCGGACAGATCTGCCAGATCGCCGGCTATTACGCCGAGCCCGAGGCCGGTTCCCCGGTCGGGCGCTATTTCCTCTCCCTCAAGCTGATGCCCAACGCCCACCTGGAACGGACGATGAGCTACGCCGACGGCTTCTGCGACGCGGATTCCTTCTGCGACATGGCGAACGAGGCCATGGCCCGCCGCCGCGACGCCAAGCTGTCGTTGATTTCCATTCCCGACCTGCAGAACCTCTTCGGCGAAATGAGCCGCGGCGAACAGCGCAACATCCGCCTCGCCATCAGTTCCTTTCTGCATGCCCAGGCCCTCAGCCAAGAGGAAGCGGGCACCATGGGGCTGGGCAAGTACGCCCTGGTGCACGCCGACGCCACCAACATCGACGCCCTGCGCGACGAGTTGGCGGCACTGCTCGCCTCGATCACCGAACGGGACACGGTGGACGTGCGCACCGCCACCATCACCGGGCAAGAGGACGTCGACCCCGAGGATCTGGCCAAGGGCATCGTCTTCGCCATCAACCAGTTCAAGGAAACCGCCGGGCACAACCTGACCCTGTCCTCGCTCAACGCCAACTTCTCGGACCTGGCGGAAGAAGCGGTGAAGACCGTGTCGATGTTCCGCAACGTCGTCACCCATTCCAACTTCTCCATCGTCTTCCAGCCAATCGTCAGCCTGAAGGACGGCAGCGTGCACCATTACGAGGTGCTCAGCCGCTTCCAGGGCAAGTTCGGCGAATCCCCCTACCGCTACATCTGCTTCGCCGAGGAAACCGGCCTGATTTCCAGCTTCGACTTCGCGGTGATGCTGAAGACCGTGGACTGGCTGGAAAAGCACGCCAAGGGCACGTCGATCCGCATGGCGGTCAACATGTCGGGGCAGTCCCTGCTCGATGACGGATACCGGCAACGCGTCGACGAACTGCTGGGCCGGAAGCCCTGGCTCAAGGATTTCCTGATTTTCGAACTGACCGAATCCGCCCGGGTCGAGGACCTGCAAACCGCCGACATCTACATCCAGCACCTGCGGTCCAAGGGCGTACCGATCTGCCTGGACGACTTCGGCGCGGGCGCCGCCAGCTTCAACTACCTTTCGGCGATGGCGGTGGACGTGGTGAAGCTGGACGGCGCGGCGGTGGCGAACACCATCGGCACCGTGCGCGGCCGCGCCTTCATGAAGGCGATGGGGTCGTTCTGCCGCGAGCTCAAGGTCGAAACCATCGGCGAGATGGTCGACAGCAAGGAAAAGATGGCCTTCCTGCAATCCTGCGACATCGATTTCGGGCAGGGCTATCTGTTCGGCAAGGGCGAACTTGCGCCGCAGAACGTTGCCCAGGACATCGCCCCCCTCTTCGCCTGATCCGCCCCGGCGGCGTCAGGCGGCGGCCAGCGCCCGGATGCGTTCCACCATCGAGAACAACCCGTTGCGGCGGCTGGGGCTGAGGTGCTGGTCCAGCCCCAGGTCGTGCAGGAAGGTTTCGGCGGGCAGCGCCGCGATCTCCGCCTTCGGCCGCCCGGAATAGAGAATGTGCAGAATGCGGATCAGGCCGCGCACGATGTGGGCGTCGCTGTCGGCGACAATCTCCAGACAGGGGCGTCCCTGCCCGTCGGCGAACTCGCGGCCGATCATCCACACCTGGCTGGTGCAGCCGCGCACCTTGGTCGCCTCGGTCTTCAGTGCCTCGTCCATCGGCGGCAGGGTCTTGCCCAGCTCGATGATATAGGCGTAGCGCTCTTCCCAGTCGTCGAGAAACCCGAAAGTCTCGCGCAGGTCGTCAAGCTCGACCCGCCCCTCCGTCGCATCCATCGTCGAAAATCCCCCGAAACCGAACCCTAGAAATAGTCCAGCAGCATGCGTGCGCCTTCCGACATGCAATCCGGGGACCATGGCGGATCCCACACCATGAAGACCTCGACGACGCCGACGCCGCGTACCCGGGCGACCTCTTCCGCCACCTCGACCGGCAGCTCCCCGGCCACCGGACAGCCCGGCGCGGTCAGGGTCATGCGCACCTTCACGTCGCCCTCGTCGGAACGCAGGATGTCGTAAATCAGACCCAGGTCGTAGATGTTGACCGGAATCTCCGGGTCGTGAACCTGACGCAGCGCGGCGATGATCGGTTCGTCGGAATCGATCACAGGCAACCCCGGCTGCACCGGCAGACCGGCGCGCGCCACCAGATCCTCGCTGCCGGTGGCTTCCGCCGCCGCCGAGGCGTCCTCGATTTCGTCGCCCCATTCCTTGTCCGCCGGCTGGGTTTCCTCCGGCTTGGTGAATTCGTCCATGGAAAACTCGTTGCCTTCCGTCATGTTCCGATGCCTACCGCAACAGGGCCAGAGCCCGTTCCACCCCCGCCGCCAGGGCTTCCGCCTCGGCGCGGGTGCTGTACAGGGCGAACGACGCGCGCGTCGTCGCCGAAACCCCCATGCGCACCATCAGGGGCTGGGCGCAGTGATGCCCGGCCCGCACCGCGATGCCGCGCTGATCGAGAAGCGTCGCGATGTCCGAGGGATGCGCCCCGTCCACCGCGAACGAGATCACGCCCCCCTTCTCCTGCGCGGTGCCGATGATGCGCAACCCCGGAATCCGCGCCAACAGGGCGGTGGCGTGTTCCAGCACGTCGGCCTCGTGGGCGTGGATCGCCTCGACCCCCAGGGCCTCGACGTAGTCGATGGCGGCGGCCAGGCCGACCGCCTCGACGATCATCGGCGTCCCCGCCTCGAAACGGGCGGGCGGTTCCGCCCAGGTACTGCGTTCGAAGGTCACCGTCTCGATCATGTCGCCGCCGCCCTTGTACGGCGGCAGGGTCTCCAGAATCTCCCGCTTGCCGTAAAGCGCGCCGATGCCGGTGGGGCCATAGATCTTGTGCCCGGTGATCGCATAGAAATCGGCGTCCAGGTCCCGCACGTCGACGCGGCAGTGCACCGCGCCCTGGCAGCCGTCGACGACGATCTTCGCCCCCGCGGCATGGGCGGCGGCGGCGATGCGCTTGACCGGCATGATCGTGCCCAGCACGTTCGACATGTGGGCCACCGCCACCAGCTTGACCTTCGGCCCCAGCATCGCGGTGAAGGCGGCGAAGTCGAACTCGCCCGCGTCGGTCACCGGGATCGGCCGCACCACCGCGCCGGTGGCCATCGCCGCCATCTGCCAGGGCACCAGGTTGGAGTGGTGCTCGCTTTCGGTGACCAGGATTTCGTCGCCGGGCTTCAGAAACGCCTGGGCATAACAGCGGGCCACCAGGTTGAGGGCGTCGGTGCCGCCCGAGGTGAAGACGATCTCGTCCGCCGAAGCGGCGTTGAGGAAACGCCGCACCGTCTCGCGCGCCGCCTCGTAACGGGTTGTGGCGGCGTCGGACAGCGCATAGATGCCGCGATGCACGTTGGCGTACGAGGTGCGGTACATCGCGTCCATCGCCTGCAACACCGCCTCCGGCTTCTGCGCCGAGGCGGCGTTGTCCAGGAAGACCAGGGGTTTGCCGTGCACCTGGGTCGCCAGGATCGGGAAATCCCGGCGCACCGCCATGACGTCGAAGGTACGGGTCGCGCCGTCCATCACGCCACCCCCCGCAAGGCCAGCCACTCGGCGGCGCGGGCGGCGAACGCCGCCTTCACCGGCGGGTTGCCGATCAGGTCGATGGCCGCGCCCAGGAACGCCTCCAGCAGCAGGGAACGGGCGGTCGCCGCGTCGATGCCGCGCGAACGCAGATAGAAAATCTCCTCCTCCGACAGTTCGCCGCAGGTCGCGCCGTGGCTGCACTTGACGTCGTCGGCATAGATCAGCAGCTCCGGCTTGCAGTCGACCTCGGCCTTGCGGGAAAGCAAAAGCGCGTTGTGCAACTGGTTGCCGACGATGCGCTGCGCGTCACGCTGCACGTTCACCCGCCCCTGGAAGACGCCGCGCGACCGGTCGTCGAGGATGCCCTTGAACACCTGGTCGGTGGTGGTTTCGGCGGCGACGTGGCGGATTTCGGTGGTGGTGTCGCAGACCGCGTCGTCGGTCGCCGCGTAGGCGCCGTTCAGCTTCGCGTCGCCGCCCGCGCCCATCATCCGCAGCCGGGTTTCCCGCCGCGCCACGTGACCGCCCAGTTGCAGGATGAAGCCTTCGTAGCGGCCGTTGGCGGGCACGTCGCAGCGGGCGGCGGAAACGTGGGTGGCGGCCGCCCCCTCCGCCTGCAAGACGTAATGATTGAGAGCGGCGCCCGCGCCCATGGCGATGTCGGTGGCGGCATCCACCGCGTAGACGGCGTCCGCCGGGCCATGGAAGCGTTCGACCAGGGTCAGCGACGCCCCCTCGCCCAGCATCACCGCCAGACGGGGAAAGGCGATGCGCGGGCCCTCGCCGGGCACCGCCAGGCAGACCACCTCGACCGGCAGGTCCACCGCGACGCCCGCGTCGACGGACAGCACCGCGCCGTCCTCCAGCCAGGCACCGGCCAGCGCCGCCAGCGGCGCCTGGGTTTCGTCCACGTCGCGGTCGAGAAGCTCCAGCACCGCCGCGTCCCCCGCCTCCAGGCAATCCTTGAGGGAACGCACCGTCAGCCCCGGCACCGCGGGCAATTCGGAAGCCGCCGCGTCGAAGCGCCCGTTGACCAGCAGCACGCGCGCCGCGACGGCGCCCAGGCCGATGTCGGGCACCGCCGTGGCGGGAACCGCCTCGGCACGGGCGAAGGGCAGCGCCTCCAGGTCCTTCAGGCGGGTGTACTTCCACGCCTCGACCCGGGCATGCGGCAGGCCCAGCCGCCGGAAGCGGTCGGCCGCCTCGGCGCGCCGGGCGGCGACCGCCGGATGCCGCGCGCCGGGCAACGCCGCGGCCAGGGCGGCGTGATCTTGCAGCAGGATGGGTTCGCCTTGGCTCATCGCTCGCCTCTCCTCACGCCGCCGGGGTGTAGTCGGCATAGCCGGTTTTTTCCAGGCGCCGGGCCAGGTCGGCGTCGCCGGTCTCGACGATGCGGCCATGGGCCAGCACGTGCACCACGTCGGGCACGATGTAATCCAGCAGCCGCTGATAATGGGTGATCACCAGGAACGACCGCTCGGGAGAACGCTGTGCGTTCACCCCCTCGGCGACGATGCGCAGGGCGTCGATATCCAGCCCGGAATCGGTTTCGTCCAGGATCGCCAGTTTCGGCTCCAGCACCGCCATTTGCAGCATCTCGTTGCGCTTCTTCTCACCGCCCGAGAAACCGACGTTCAACGGGCGCTTCAGCATCTCGTCGCGCAGTTGCAGCAGCTTCGCCTTGTCGCGCAGGAACTTGAGGAAGGCCATCGGGTCCATCTCGGCCTCGCCGCGCGCCTTCCGCTGGGCGTTGAGCGCGGTCTTCAGGAAGACGGTGTTGGTCACCCCGGGAATTTCCACCGGATACTGGAAGGCCAGGAACAACCCGGCGGCGGCCCGTTCCTCGGGCTCCATCTCCAGCACGTCGACGCCGTTGAATTCCACCGAACCGCCGGTGACCTCGTACCCCGGACGGCCGGAAATCACGTGCGCCAGAGTGCTCTTGCCCGAACCGTTGGGCCCCATGATCGCGTGCACCTTGCCGGGCTCGACCGAAAGCGAAATCCCCTTCAGAATTTCCCGCTCACCGACGTTGACGTGCAGATCCTTGATTACCAAGCCATTGGCCATTTTCTTGCTCCGTTTTTCTTGATGCACGTCAGCCGACGCTGCCTTCCAGACTGATCCCCACCAGCTTCTGCGCCTCGACCGCGAACTCCATCGGCAGGTTTTGCAGAACCTCCTTGCAGAAGCCGTTGACGATCAGGGCCACCGCCTCCTCCGGCGAGAGGCCGCGCTGACGGCAAAGAAACAACTGGTCGTCGCTGATTCTGGCCGTCGTCGCCTCGTGTTCCAGGGTGGAGAACGGGGTGCGGCTTTCGATGTAGGGCACGGTGTGGGCGCCGCTTTTGTCGCCGATCAGCAGGCTGTCGCACTGGCTGTAGTTGCGCGCGCCCTCCGCCCCCGCCAGCACCCGCACCAGGCCGCGATAGGTGTTGTCGGAGCGCCCGGCGGCGATGCCCTTGGAAACGATCGTCGAACGGGTGTTCTTGCCGATGTGGATCATCTTGGTGCCGGTGTCGGCCTGCTGCGCGTTGTTGGTGATCGCCACCGAATAGAACTCGCCCACCGAATCGTCGCCCTGCAGGATGCAGCTCGGGTACTTCCAGGTGACGGCGGAGCCGGTCTCCACCTGCGTCCAGGAAATCTTCGACCGCTTGCCGCGGCAGGCGCCGCGCTTGGTGACGAAGTTGTAGACGCCGCCCTTGCCCTCGACGTCGCCGGGGTACCAGTTCTGCACCGTGGAGTACTTGATCTCGGCGTCGTCCAGGGCGACCAGTTCGACCACCGCGGCGTGCAGCTGATGCTCATCGCGCTGCGGCGCGGTGCAGCCCTCCAGATAGCTGACGTAGGCGCCTTCCTCGGCGACGATCAGGGTGCGTTCGAACTGCCCGGTGTTCTGGGCGTTGATGCGGAAATAGGTGGACAGCTCCATCGGGCAGCGCACCCCCTTGGGGATGAAGACGAACGACCCGTCCGAGAACACCGCCGAATTCAGGCAGGCGAAATAGTTGTCGCCCTGCGGCACCACCGAGCCCAGATACTTCCGCACCAGGTCGGGAACCCGCTGCACCGCCTCGGAGAAGGAACAGAAGATGACCCCCTTCTCCTCCAGCTTCGCCTTGTAGGTGGTGGCCACCGAGACGCTGTCGAACACCGCGTCCACCGCCACCACGCCGGCCAGGATTTCCTGCTCCTTCAGCGGAATGCCCAGCTTTTCATAGGTGGAGAGAAGTTCCGGATCGACCTCGTCCAGGGATTTCGGGCCGTCGGTCTTCGCCTTCGGCGCGGCATAGTAATGCAGGCCCTGATAGTCGATCGCCGGATAGCTGACCATCGCCCAGCGGGGTTCCTCCATCTTCCGCCACAGGGCCAGCGCCTTCAAACGCCAGTCGAGCAGCCATTCCGGCTCGTTCTTGCGGGCGGAAATGAAACGCACCGTCTCCTCGGAGAGGCCGACGGGGGAAAAGTCGGTCTCGATGTCGGTGACGAAGCCGTACTTGTAGGCGCCGGTCAGTTCGTTCACCGTCTCGACGGTTTCCGTGCTGGAGGCCATCGGTCGTTCGCTCCTTTACGCTTGCGCCTGCTGGGCCGCGGGCGCATGACGCGCCGCGATGTTGGAAGACAGGTCATCGGGGTCCATGAAACGCGCCTCGGGCAGCATGTCGATCAGCCGCACCTCGGCCAGCGACCCGCGCACCGCCACGTTGACCGCGGTCCAATGGCCGCTCATCGGGCATTGGTCGGTCAACTCGCAGCATTCCCCGGAATCCCCGGCGCAGCCGGTCACCGCGATCGGCCCTTCCAGGGCCTCGATCACCTCGGCCATCGAAATGTTCTGCGGCGCGCGGGCGAACCCGTATCCGCCGTTGACGCCGCGCACCGATTGCAGGATGTCGGTCTTGGTCAACTGCTTCAGGATCTTCGCCACGGTGGGCAGCGGCACCCCCGACGAGGCCGACAGATCGGCGGCGGAACGCAGCGCCTGGCCGCGCAACAGGTCGCACAGCACCACCACCGCATAGTCCGTCAATTTGTTGACTCTCAGCATCGGGTATTCCCCTGGCCGTTCGTTCCGGGCCCGCCGCCCCAATTGCGAATCGTTCGCATATACAGGACTAAAACGGTACAGTATCTGAATTAGTCCGATCCGGCGGCGTGTCAACCAAAGAAAATGCGAAGCCGCAAAAATCGTCCGCGTCCCCAACCGCAGGACGGCTGGCCCGCGGCGCGGCGAAACCGGGGGAGACGGAGGCCGCGAAATCCCGCGTCCTCCGAGGAAAATCGCATCCGTCTCTTGAGCCGTGGGCCGACTCGGACATAAGGTGAAGGCCGCCATTCTCAAACGGCGGAAGGAATCATGCGGTTTCGCCACCTGAAGACCATCGCCTGCCTGAACCCCGGCCCCAGCCTGCGCACCGGCGCGCCGGACCGGGCGGAGACCCTGAACGTCGAGCCCCTGTACGAGGGATACTTCTCGGCCAACCGCTACACCCTGAAGCACCAGACCTTCGCCGGGGGCTGGACGCCGCCGATCGCGCGCGAGGTCTTCGAACGCGGCCACGCGGTGGGCATCCTGCCCTACGACCCGGTATCCGACCGGGTGGTCCTGATCGAACAGTTTCGCGCCGGGGCGATGGTCGCGGGCTGGCACCCCTGGCTGATCGAAATCGCCGCGGGCATCATCGAGCCGGGCGAAACCCCGACCGAGGTCGCCACCCGCGAAACCGCCGAGGAAACCGGCCTCGCGGTGAAACGCCTGGAATTCATCGCGCACGTGCTGTGCACGCCCGGCGGCTCGACCGAGACCCTGGCCCTGTATTGCGCCGAGGTCGACGCCCTGGCCGCCCCGGCGCAGGCGGGCCTAGCGCACGAGAACGAGGACATCCGGGTCTTCAGCCTCTCCGCCGACGAGGCGGTGAAGCTGCTCTCCGCCGGTGTCGTCGACAACTCCAGCACCTTGATCGCCTTGCAATGGTTCGCCCTCAACCGCGCGCGGCTGCGCGCCCTCTGGATGGACGGAAAGGAGACGCCATGACCCCCTCCGCCGCATTGGTCGAAGCCGATTGGCTGGCCTCGCATCTCACCGCCCCGGACGTGGTGGTTCTCGACGCCACCTGTTTTTTGCCCACCGACCCGCGCAACGCCAAAAGCGGTTTCATCGGATGCCGCATCCCCGGCGCGCGCTTCTTCGACATCAACGAGGTGGCCGAAACCCACAGTCCGTGGAGCCACACCATGCCGAAGCCCGAGGTCTTCCTCTCCAAGGTCAGCCGCATGGGCGCGGGCGACGGCTTCAAGGTGGTGGTCTACGACGCCAACGGCGGCAACATGGCGGCGATGCGCGTCTGGTGGATGTTCCGCGCCTTCGGGCACGAGGACGTGGCGGTGCTGAACGGCGGCCTGCCGAAGTGGCTGCAAAGCGGTCTGCCGACCGAGGACGGACCGGTGCGCCCGCTGGCGCAGCGGGACTGGCGCCACTTCACCCCGCGCGAGGGCGGCCCCCGCATCGTCGGCGTGGACGAGGTGCGGGACAACGTCGATTCCCGCCGGGCGGTTCTGGTCGACGCCCGCGCCGCCGAACGCTATGCCGGAAGCGCGGCGGAACCCCGCCCCAGCCTGACCGTCGGCCATGTGCCGGGCGCGCGCAACCTGCCGCACGGCAATTTCCTGAACCCCGACAAAACCTTGAAGTCGCCCGAGGAAATCCGCGCGATTTTCGCCGCGGCGCAAGTGCCGCTGGACGCTTCCCCGGTGATCGCGATGTGCGGCACCGGCGTCACCGCCTGCGTCGTCGCCTTCGCCGCCTATCTGGCGGGCAAGCCCGACGTCGCGGTCTTCGACGGCAGTTGGGAGGAATGGGGCAACACCCCCGACCTGCCCGCCGTCCAAGGCCTGACCCCCTGACCCTCAACAGGATTTCGTGCCAGACATGAAACGCGACACCCGGATCACCCACACCGGCCGTTCCTCGCCCTATTTCTCGGGCAGCGTCAACCCGCCGGTCTATCGCGCCTCCACCGTCACCTTCCCGACCATGGCGGCGATGGCCGACGCGCAGGGCGACTATCTGAACGCCTTCTACTACGGCCGCATCGGCACCCCGACCACCATGGCCTTCGAGGAAGCGGTGGCCGCCGCCGAGGGCGGCGAACGCTGCATCGCCGTGCCCTCCGGCCTGGCGGCGATCGTCGGCACCCTGACCGCCCTGGCGAAGCCGGGCGACCACGTCCTGGTCTCGGACAGCGTCTACGGCCCCACCCGCACCTTCTGCCAGGACATCCTGGCGAAGTCGGGGGTGACGGTGGAATACTTCCACCCCCTGGCGGGCGACACCATCGCCAGCCTGTTCAAGCCCAACACCCGCCTGGTCTTCTGCGAAACCCCCGGCTCCCTCACCTTCGAGATGCAGGACATCCCGGCGATCGCCGAGGTCGCCCACGCGCATGGCGCGCTGGTCGCGGCCGACAACACCTGGGCCTCGCCGATCTTCTTCCGCCCCTTCGAAAAGGGGGTGGACGTGTCGATCCAGGCGGCGACCAAGTACATCGTCGGCCACTCCGACGCGATGCTGGGCACCATCACCTGCAACGCGGAACTGTACGAAAAGATCAAAAGCAACGTCGTCAAGTACGGCTATTCGGTGGGGTCCGAGGAAGCCTATCTCGGCCTGCGCGGCCTGCGCACCCTGCCGGTGCGGATGAAGCAGCACCAGGAAAACGCGCTGGCCGTGGCGCGCTGGCTGCAAACCCGGCCCGAGGTGGCGAAGGTGCTGCACCCCGCCCTGCCCGACGACCCCGGCTATCCGGTGTTCGAACGCGACTTCCTGGGCGCCAGCGGCCTGTTCGGCCTGATCCTGCAAGCCTATCCGGAAGAGGCGATGGTGGCGATGATCGACAGCCTGAAGCTGTTCTCGCTGGGGTTCAGTTGGGGCGGCTTCGAAAGCCTGATCATGTACACCACCCCCGGCATCGTGCGCACCACCACCCTGTGGAACGCCGATGGGCCGACGCTCCGCCTGCACGTCGGCCTGGAAGACCCCGACGACCTGATCGCCGACCTTGCCGCCGGGTTCGAGATCCTCGATGCCTTCGGATACTAGGAAAATTATGGAAACCGATCTATCCGCCCTGTTCGACGCCCTCGCCTTCGACGCCGACGGCCTGATCCCCGCCATCGCGCAGCAGGCCGACACCGGCGAAGTGCTGATGATGGCCTGGATGAACCGCGACTCCCTGGCCGAGACCCTGGCCACCGGCCACGTCTGCTATTGGTCGCGGTCGCGCAAGTCGCTGTGGCGGAAGGGGGAATCCTCGGGCCAGGTGCAGACCCTGGTGGCGCTGCGCCCGGACTGCGACGGCGACACCCTGCTGCTGCTGGTGAACCAGAAGGGCGTCGCCTGCCATACCGGGCGGCGCACCTGCTTCTACCGGGAATGGGGCAAGGACGGCTTCACGGTCCTGATGGATCCCGAGATTTCCGAAGCCGAACTCTACGGCAAGAAGGGCTAGCGGACCAAAAGTCCGCCGCGCCCACCGGCATTCGCCGGACCCTGCGCCGAACCGGTCAGGTCCAACGGCTCGGCGGTGACCACCGGCTCGGCCGGAACCGGCGTCGGCGCGGCCTGCGGCTGCGCGGCGGCGACGGGCGCGGGTTGCGCGGATGGCGGCGCGGCGGCGGTGGACGGCGGCGGCGTGACGACGGGCGCGTCGGCGGAACGCGAGGCCTCGGCCCCCGCCTCCAGTTGCGTATCCAGCCAATTCACCAGATCGAGCAGGGGGTTCCCCTCCCCCTCGGGAGCGGCGGTTTCCGGCGTTTCCGGTTGGGACGCCGCCACCGGAACGGCGGGCGGCGCGGCGGGTTGGGGCGCGGGTTGGGCCACCGGCTCTGGCACGGGCGCGGGCGCAGGCGCGGGTTCAGCCTCCGGCGCCGCCTTCGCCGTGGGTTCGGCATCCGGCTGCCCGGCGCGAATCACCTCGGTCAGGCGGTCGTCGATCCACGAAAACATCTGCACGATGTCGTCGGCAAGGTCCGCGGACGGCGGGGGCGCGGCGTCGTCGGCCCGCGCCGCGCCGCCGGAAACCGCCAGAAGCGCCGCCGCGACCAGAACTCCCCGCACCCATTCACCGGAACCGACCATACCGTCCTCTCGCCCAGGCCGCGACGCATCGGCGAAGTATCCGCCCCGCGCGGGGCGCGCGTCAACCGTTCCCCCGGCCTTGACACCAAGGGATCGTGCCTCTACCTCGAAAAGCCCGCCCCGCAACCGGAAGCGCCACGATGCCCCTTGCCGCCGCCCGCGACCCGCGCCTGCCGGTCACCCTGATCACCGGTTTTCTCGGCGCCGGGAAAAGCACCCTGCTCAACGCCCTGGTCCGCGACCCGGCCTTCGCCGACGCGGCGGTGCTGATCAACGAATTCGGCAACGTCGGCATCGATTCCGCCCTGGTCCGCGATATCCCGGGCGAGGTGGTCACCCTGCCCACCGGCTGCGTCTGCTGCGCCCTGCGCGGCGAAATGATCGATGCCCTGCGCGACCTGCATTTTTCGCGGGTGCGCGGGCGCGTCCCGGAATTCTCCCGCCTGCTGATCGAAACCTCGGGCCTGGCCGACCCCGCGCCGATCCTCGCCACCCTGCTCAAGGAACCGGTGCTGGCCAGCGTCTACCGCATCGACGGCATCGCCACGGTGGTCGACGGCGAACACGGCGAAGCCCACCTGGACCAGCGGGCCGAGGCCCGCGCCCAGGCTGCGATCGCCGACCGGTTGCTGATTTCCAAGGCCGACCGCGCCGACGCGGCGGCGCTGGACAGGCTGAAAACCCGCCTGGCCGGGATCAACCCCCTGGCGGAAATCGTCACGATGCGCCATGGCGAGGTCGCCGCCGCCCTGCTCACCGGTTGCTTCGATCCGGCCCGCCCCCTGCCCCCGCAGCGCCATCATCACGACCATCCGCACGACCACGGCCACCACGGGCACGACCATCCCCACGACCACCGCGACGGCATCGCCGCCACCGCGCTGTCCCTGGCCTCCGGCTGGCCGCGCGCCGCCCTGGAAAGCCGCGTCCGCCTGTTCCTTTCCCTCAACGATGGGCGGGTGCTGCGCCTGAAGGGCATCGTCCGCTGCGCCGACGGCGCCCTCCACGCCCTGCACGGGGTGCGGCACGTCGCCTATCCGGCGCAGCCCCTGGACTCCTGCCCGCCGGAACTGGAAAACCGCGTCGTCCTGATTTCCGACACCCCGCCGGAACATCTGGAACTCTTGACCGGACAGCCGGAAGAAAACGTCATTCCCGGATAATCGTTACGGTTATTATCTTTCTTTTTCAATTTTCTATGCGGCATTCCTTGCCTAATTCTTGATTTCTACACGGCGCGCACCACGTACAAGGACAGGTGGACTGACAGTGTTCAGCCTCCCTCTCTCAGGGTCCACTGGCAGCCGGTCGCAAAACCGGCTGCCTTTTTATTCGCCCCCCGGGGATTGACGCGTTTTCCCCGCCGTGGGAGGCTCCGCCGATGACCGCCCTTTGCCGCCTGCTTGCCTTGCTGCTCTGCCTCGCCGCCTTACCGGCGCGGGCGGAAACCCCGGTGGCCCGCACCCCGGAGGCCGAGGTCCGGCTGCTCTCCGGCGAGGACGGCTTCACCCCCGGCCAGTCCGTGGACCTGACGGTGCTGTTCCGACTAGCGCCGGGCTGGCACATCTATGCCCGCGATCCCGGCGACGCCGGACTGCCCACCGAGATCGCCTGGCGGCTGCCGCCGGGGGCCAGCGTCGGCGACCTGATCTATCCGCCGCACAAAGCCTTCGACGAAGGAGGCCTGACCACCTTCGGCTACGATGGCGAGGTCCGCTTCACCGCGCGCGCCGCCACGCCGCCGGGGGCGGCGGTGCTGCCGGTGAACGCCCGCGTCACCTGGCTCGCCTGCAAGAATATCTGCATTCCCGGCGGCGCCGACCTGTCGCTGCTCCTGCACGCCGCCGCGCCGCCGCCCGCCGCCACCGCCGGTCTGCTCGCCGCGCTCGGCCTCGCCCTTCTCGGCGGCCTGCTGCTCAACCTGATGCCCTGCGTCCTGCCGGTGCTGGCGTTGAAGGCCCTGCACGTCGCCGGACTGGCCGCCCGCGACCGCGCCGCCGCCCGCCGGGACGGCCTGCTCTACATGGGCGGCGTCCTCGCCGGGTTCGCCGCGCTGGGCGGCGTCCTCGCCGGACTGGCCGCCGGGGGCGCGGCGCTCGGCTGGGGATACCAGTTGCAAAGCCCCGTCGTGGTCGCCGTCCTCGCCCTGCTGATGCTGCTGATCGGCCTCGACCTTTCCGGCATCCTGCCGATGGGCGGCCTGCCCCCGTCGCTGACCGCGCGCCTGCCGGTGGCGCAAGGCCCCTTCGCTACCGGGCTTCTCGCCGTCGCCGTCGCCAGCCCCTGCACCGCGCCGATGATGGGCGCGGCGATCGGCTTCGCCGCCACCCAGACGCCGCCCGTCGCCTTCGCCGTGATTCTGACCGTCGGCGCCGGGTTCGCCCTGCCCTTCGCCGTGCTCGGCTTCGTCCCCGCCGCCGCCCGCCTGCTGCCCCGCCCCGGCCCCTGGACGATCCGCCTGCGGCAGGTCCTCTCCGTGCCGATGTTCGCCGCCGCGCTGTGGCTGGGCTTCGTCCTCGCGCAACAGGTGGCGCCGCCGCCGCCCGCCGAGAACGCCTTCTCGGAAAGCCGCCTCGCCGCCCTGCGCGCCGAGGGCAAACCGGTGTTCGTCGACTTCACCGCCGCCTGGTGCGTCACCTGCCAGGTCAACAAGCGCGCCGCCCTCGCCGACCCCGCCGTGACCGCCGCCTTCGCCGAAAAGGGCGTCGTCCGCCTGACCGCCGACTGGACCCGCCGCGACCCGGCGATCGGCAAGGCGCTGGCCGGGCTCGGCCGCAACGGCGTCCCCGTCTACGCCCTCTACCCGCCGGGGGCGAAAACGCCGACGCTGCTGCCGGAACTGCTGACGCCGGGAATCGTGCTGGACGCGCTGGGGAAGATAGAACCAGGCCGGGGCTCCGCCCTGGACCCGTCGGGGCCTTAGGCCCCGAACCCCATTCCAAGTTTTTGCGCGTAGCGCGATAAAACCGTCACGCGGCGAAAAAAGGAATGGGAGGTGCGGAGGGTCCAACACCCTCCGCGAGGTTTTTTCGTCTCACCCCGCCTTCGGGGCCTTGGGGAAAACCGGCGGCAGGGCGCGTTCCAGGGCGGCGCAGGCACGCATCACCAGGGCGTCCTCGAACTTCGCGGCGACGACGTGCAGGCCGACCGGCAGGCCGTCGTCGGCGAAGCCGCAAGGCAGGCTGGCGGCGGGCTGCTGCGTCATGTTGAAGGGGAAGGTAAAGGGCGTCCACGCCACCCAGTCGCCGTCCTTGTCGCCCGCGGGCGCGTTGCGTCCGGCGGCGAAGGCGGTGATCGGCAGCATCGGCGTGACCAACAGGTCGTAGGTCCGGTGGAATTTCCCCATCAGCTCGCCGAGCGCGGCGCGGGCGTCCATCGCATGCATGTAGGAGACGATCGGCAAACCGCGTCCCTGTTCGGCGATGGCGCGCAGGCCGGGATCGACCTTTTCCCGCTGCTCGGCGGGAATGGTGTCCAGCAGCTTCGCCGCGCCTGCGTACCACAGCGCGTTGAAGGTTTCGATGGGGTCGGCGAAGCCGGGGTCGGCTTCCTCGACGACGGCGCCCAGCATGCGCAGGCGGGTCACCGCGGCGTCGACGCGGGCGGCGACGTCGGCGCGCACCTTCACATAACCGAGGTCGCGGCTATAGGCGACGCGCAACCCGGCCAGCGGGGCGTCCAGTTCCTCGGTCCAGTCGCCGGGGAAGAAGGATCCGGCGTACCAGTCGCGGGGATCGGGCCGGGCGACGGCGTTGAGCATCAACGCCGCGTCCTTCACCGTGCGGGTGACCGGCCCCATGTGGGACAGCGTGGTCATCGCCGAGGCCGGCCACTGCGGAATCACGCCGAAGGTCGGCTTGATGCCGAACACGCCGCAGAAGCCGCAGGGAATGCGGATGGAGCCGCCCGCGTCGCTGCCCTGATGCAGCACCCCCATGTTCAGCGCCGCCGCCGCCGCCGCGCCGCCCGACGACCCGCCGGAGGTCCGGCCGGTGTTCCAGGGGTTGCGGGTAACGCCGAACAGCGGGTTGTCGGTGACCCCCTTCCAGCCGAATTCCGGGGTGGCGGTCTTGCCCAGGATCACCGCCCCCGCCTCGCGCATGCGGGCGGAGAACGGCGCGTCCTCGGCGGCCGGGGCGTCGCTTGTCGAGAACGACCCCTTCCGCGTCGGCATGCCCTTGGCATAGGTCAGGTCCTTGATCGACGACGGCACGCCGTCGATCGGGCTCAGGGGTTCGCCCTTCGCCCAACGTGCCTCGGACTCCCTGGCCGCGGCCAGGGCGCCCGCCGGATCGACATGGCAATAGGCGTTGACCGCGGCGTTGAAACGGTCGATGCGAGCCAACGCGGCCTGCGTCGCCTCCACCGGCGACAGCTTCTTCGCGCGGTACAGTTCGGAGAGTTCGGCGGCGGAAAGTTCGCCGACCTCGGTGGATGCGGACATCGTGGTCTCCTTCAGACGATTCCGGCGCGGCACAGCGCCGCGTGCAACAGCACCGAGGCCCCGGCGGCCAGATCCTCGGACTTGGCGTTTTCTTCCTCGTTGTGGCTGATGCCGTTCTCGCAGGGAACGAAGATCATTCCGGCGGGGGCGACTTCGGCCAGGAAGATGGCGTCGTGCCCGGCGCCGGAGACGATCTCGCGCCGGGAATAACCCAGGCGCGACGCCGCCCCCTGCACCGCCGCGACGCAATCGTCGTGGAAATGCAGCGGCGGGAAATCGGCGGTGGGGGTCAGCTCGGCGGCGACCCCGCTGCGGCGCGAGATGTCGGCGATCTGCGCCTTCAGGGCGGCGACCATGCCGTCCAGCACCTCGGCCTGCCAATGGCGCAGGTCGATGGTCAAATCGACCCGGCCGGGGATGACGTTGCGCGAGGCGGGGAACACGTTCAGGCAGCCGACCGTGCCGCAGGCGTTTTCCCCGGCGTCGAGGGCGATGGCGTTGACCGCGCGCACCACGTCGGCGGCGGCCAGCAGCGCGTCCTTGCGGCGGCGCATCGGGGTGGGACCGGCGTGCGCTTCCTGCCCGGTCAGGGTCAGGTCGAACCACTTCTGCCCCAGGGTGCCGATGACCACGCCGATGGTCTTGCCCTCGTCGAAGAGAATCGGGCCTTGTTCGATGTGCGCCTCGAAATAGGAGCCGACGGCATGGCCGGTGACCGGACGCGGCCCGGAAAAGCCGATGCGGTCGAGTTCGTCGCCGACCGACAGGCCCGCGTCGTCGACCTTCGCCCGGGTTTCCTCCAGGCCGAACTTCCCGATGAAGACGCCGGAGCCCATCATGCACGGCGGAAAGCGCGAGCCTTCCTCGTTGGTCCAGGCGACCACTTCCATCGGCGCCTCGGTCTCGATGCCGAGGTCGTTTAAGGTGCGCATCACCTCGAGCCCCGCCATCACGCCGAAGCAGCCGTCGAACTTGCCGCCGGTCGGCTGGGTGTCGATGTGGCTGCCCATCATCACCGGCGGCAGGTCGGGGTTGCGCCCCGCCCGCCGGGCGAAGATGTTGCCGATTTCGTCCACCGAGACGGACAGCCCCGCCGCCTCGCACCAGGAGATGAACAAGCGCCGCGCCTGGCCGTCGAGTTCGGTCAGCGCCAGCCGCGCGACGCCGCCCTTCGCCGTCGCGCCGATTTCGGCCAGATCCATCAGCGAGCGCCACAAACGGTCGCCGTCGACGGTCATGTTGGATAACGAATCACCACCCATTCCACCCACCCTTGTTTCGGGACGAATCAGGCGCCGAGCGCGAGATACCGGTCCCGGATCGAACGATCCGCCGCGAAGTCGGCGGCGCTGCCGGAATAGACGATCCGGCCTTGCTCCAGAACGTAATGGCGGTCGGCGAGCTTTTCGCACACCGCCAGATTCTGCTCCACCAGAAGAACCGACATGCCGGTGCGCCGGATGTCGATCAAGGTCTTGACGATCTCGTCGACGATCACCGGCGCCAGGCCCTCGGTCGGTTCGTCGAGGAGAAGCAGCTTGGGATTGCTGAGCAGCGCGCGCGCCATCGACAGCATCTGCTGTTCGCCGCCGGACAGGGCGTTGCCGCCGTTGCGGCGGCGCTCGTACAGGCGGGGGAACAGGTCGTAGATGTCGGACAGCGTCCACCAGCCCTCGCGCACCGCGATGCGCAGGTTTTCCTCGACCGTCAGCACGCCGAAGATGCCGCGATGCTCGGGCACCAGGGCGATACCGGCGCGGGCGATTTCATAGATCTCCTTGCCCGCCAGGGGCTGCCCCTCGAAGAACACGCCGCCCTCGCGCGGGCGCACCACGCCGACGATGCTGCGCAGGGTGGTGGTCTTGCCCGCGCCGTTGCGGCCGAGCAGGGTGACCAGTTCGCCCGCGCCGACGGTCAGCGACACGCCTTCCAGCACGTGGCTCTTGCCGTAATAGGAATGGATGTCCCGGACTTCCAGCATCAGGCGGCCTCCCCCAGATAGGCCGCGCGCACGCGGGCGTCGGCGCAGACCTCGTCGGGCTTGCCCTCGACCAGGATCTGGCCGCGGCTCATCACCGTGATGGTGTGACTGATCGACATCACGATGCCCATGTTGTGTTCGATCAGCATCACCGTGTGGTCGCGGCCGAGTTCCGAAATCAGGCCGGTCATCACCGGAATGTCGTCGATCCCCATGCCCGAGGTCGGTTCGTCCAGCAACAGCATCTTCGGCCGCCCGCACAGGGCCATGCCGACCTCCAGCACCCGCTGCTGGCCGTGCGACAAATCGCCCGCCGCGACGCCCGCGCGGGCGGTCAGGTTCAGGCGTTCCATCACCTCGTCGGCGAGGGCCAGATGCGCCTTGCCCTCGGCCACCGAGCGCCAGAAGGTCAGGGCGCGGTCGCCGTCCCGCCCCTGCGCGGCAAGGCGCAGGTTCTCGCGCACCGACAGGTTCTGGAACAGGCTGGTCACCTGGAAGCTGCGCGCCATGCCGATGCCGATGCGGCGGTGCGCCGGACGGCGGGTGATGTCCTCTCCGGCGAAGAGGATGCTGCCCTCGGTCGGGCGCCGCCCGCCGGTCAGGCAGTGGAACAGCGAGGTCTTGCCCGCGCCGTTGGGGCCGATCACCGAGTGGATGGTCCCTTCCCTGACCTTGAGGTCGACGCCGTCGACGGCGCGGAAGCCGCCATAAGCCAGGGCAAGGGCCTGGGTCTCCAGAATATAACCGTCGGTCATGGCGCATTCCCCTTTTCGCGGATCTTGAGGAAACGGTCGAGCGCGTGTTCGACGCCGCCCCACAGTCCGCCGCGCAGGAACATCACGATCAGGATCAGGGCCAGCCCCAGCAGCATCTGCCAGCGCGGCCACATCGCGGAAAGGATGTCGCCCAGCGTCACCAGAGCCCCCGCCCCGAGCAGCGAGCCGAGCAACGAGCCGGTCCCGCCGATGATGGTCATGATGACGATGTTCTCGGACATCGACATCGCGATGTTGTCCAGCGGCACGTAGTTGATCAGCATCGCGTACAGGGCCCCGGCCAGCGCGGTCACCGCGCCCGACAGGGTGAAGGCGAGCATCTTGAAGTGGCGGGTGTCGAAACCGATCGCGGCGGCGCGGGTCTCGTTCTCGCGGATCGCCACCAGGGTGCTGCCGAAGGGGCTGTCGATCACCCGACGCGCGCCGACGAAGACGGCGAAGAACAGCACCGCGACCAGGGTATAGTACGCCCCGGCGCTGGACAGGTCGGCGATCCGTATCCCGAACAGGGACAGGTCGGGACGCGGCACGTCCAACAGACCGTTGTCGCCGCCGGTCCACTTCGACAGGGTGTAGGCGAGGAAGTACCCCATCTGCGAAAAGGCCAGGGTCAGCATCACGAAATAGATGCCGGCGCGGCGGATCGACAGCCAGCCGACGCAGGTGGCCAGCACCGCGCCCGCCACCGCCGCCGCCAGCAGCGCCGGGATCAGGCCGAAGCCGCCGTGGATCATCGCCAGGGAGGCCAGATACGACCCGGCGCCGAAGAACAGCCCCTGACCGAACGAAAGCAGGCCGCCATAGCCGAGCAGAAGGTTGCAGGCCAACGCCGCCATGGCGAAGATCAGGATCTCCGAGGCCAGCGTCGCCGAAGGCAGCAGCAGCGGCAGCAGCACCAGGATCGCGGCGACGGCCAGGGTCATGCCGCCGAAGATGCCCTTGGATTTCAGAAACGCGGTCATCTCAGGCCCTCCCGAACAGGCCATAGGGCCGCAACAGAATCACCGCCGCCATCGCGCCATAGATCATCAGACTGGCGCCCTCGGGCCACAACGAACTCATCAGGCTCTGCACCAGGCCGATGATCAGGCCGCCGACCAGGGCGCCGGTGAACGAACCCATGCCGCCGATCACCACGACGACGAAGGCCAGGCCCAGAACCTCCGGGCCCATGAAGGGGTGGGCGCCGCGGATCGGTCCCGACAGCACCCCGGCCAGGCCCGCCAGGCCGACGCCGAGGGCGAAGGTCAGCGAAAACAGCTTGTAGATGTCGGCGCCGAGCAGCGAGACCATCTCGGTGCTTTCGCTGCCCGCGCGCACCAGCGCGCCGAAGCGGGTGCGTTCCAGCAGCACCCAAAGGGCGAAGCCGATCACCGCGGAAAACAGGATGAGGAACAGGCGGTATTTCGGATAGGCGAACTTGCCCATGATCACCACCCCCTGCAACGTCTCGGGGATCGGAATGCTTTTGCCGATCGGCCCCCAGACGATGATGCAGGCTTCCTGCAAAATCAGGGCGACGCCGACGGTGATCAGGATATGGAAGGTGTGCGGCAGGTGATAGGCGCGGCGGATCAGCACTTTTTCCGCCACCCAGGCCATCGCGCCGACGGCCAGGGGCCCGGCGACCAGGGCGACCCAGAACTGTCCGGTCGCCTGCAACAGGGCATAGCAGAAATACGCCCCCAGCATGAAGAATCCGCCGTGGGCGAAGTTCACGAAGTTGAGGAGGCCGAAGATGATGGTCAGCCCGACCGAGATCAGGAAATAGATCATCCCCAGACCCAGGCCGTTCAGAATCTGAAACAGATAGAGATTAAGCATGCCGCACCCCGCATCGGGTCCGGCGCGGCGGGGTCGCCGCCGCGCCGGGCACCCGGATCACGCCATCTTGCAGAGGATCTTGTCGCCCTGCGGGAAGGACTGACCGGCGCTGACCACGGTGGCCAGGTCGTCGGGGTCCTTCATCGCCGACTTCGCCTTGCCCTTCAGCAGGTAGTAGTCCTTGATCACCTGGTGGTCGACGGCACGGATGGTTTCCTTGCCGGTCGGGCCGTCGTAGACCATGCCTTCCATCGCCTTCGCCACCGCCGGGCCCTTGGCGACGCCGGCCTTCTTGATGGCTTCCAGGATCACCTTGGTGCCGATGTAGTCGGCGGCCAGCGGATAGTTCGGCGAAATGCCGTAGACTTCCTTCACCCGCTTGACCAGTTCGATGTTCATCGGCGACTGCACCTGATGCCAGTACTGGGCACCCATGTAGACGCCTTCCAGGATATCCGGGCCGAGGGACTGGAACTGATCCAGACCGGCGGTCCAGGCCATCAGGATGGTCATCTGCTTCTTCAGGCCGAAGTTGACCGCCTGACGCAGGCAGTTGGAGGCCTGACCGCCGAAGTTGAGGATCAGCAGCACGTCGGGCTGCGCCGCCATGGCGTTGGTCAGATAGCCCGAGAATTCCTGTTCCTGCATCGAGTGATAGCTGTTGCCGACATGCTCGACGCCGAGTTCCTTGAACAGGTCCTTGGCGGCGGAGAGCAGCGCCTCGCCGAACACGTACTGCGGGGTGATGGTGTACCAGCGCTTCGCCTTCGGCATCAGCTTGGCCAACGGACGCACGGTTTCGTGGATCGCGCCATAGGTCGGCACCGTCCAACGGAAGGTGGAGCGGTTGCAGTCGGTGCCGGTGATTTCGTCGGCGCCCGCCGGGGTGACGAAGACGCCGCCCGCCTTGGCGACTTCCTTGCCCACCGCGAGGGCGGTGGAGGACAGGGTGCAACCGTCGAAGAAGACCGCGCCCTGCTGCTGCACCGCTTCCTGCACCTTACGCACCGCCTTGCCCGCGTTGCTTTCGGTGTCGATGGTGGCATAGGCGGGCTTGGCGCCGAGCAGCGGACCGAAGTCCTGCACCGCCAGCTTGGAGCCCATCTCGGCGAAGCGGCCATAGCTGGCGAAGGCGCCGGACATCGACTTCAGGCCATAAATGGTGACCGGCGCGGCGGCGTAGGCCTGCTTCAGGAAGGCCGGGGCGGCGAGCAGGGAGGTGGCGGCCAAACCGCCTTTCAGGAAGGAACGTCGATTCATGGAAGCCTCTCTTTTCATGGATAACGGTTAGCGTCTCGTGAAACGGAAAACCCTACGCACCCCGGTCATCCCCGGGGAAAACCCAACAAGAACGAATTGGCGACCTCGCCTTCCAGCGCGGTCATGTGGCGTTCGGCGTCGCGCATGTGCTCCAGCATCAGGGCGCGCACCTGGGTCGCGTCCTGCACGCGGTAAGCCACCAGCAGACGGCGGTGATAGGCGACGTTGGCCTCGCCGAACTGATGGCGTTCGGGCTTGTAGGCCTGCTTCAGCACCACCAGGTCGCGCAGCATGTCGTTGAGGAAGCGCCCGATGAAGGCGAGCAGCGGATTGGGGCAGACGTCCGCCAGGATGTTGTGGAACTCCAGTTCCAGGATGCGCTGGCGGCGCTGTTCTTCCTCGCTTTCCGGGGGGCGGCTGCAGGCGATGACGTTCTCCTCCAGGGCGGAGAAGTTTTCCTCGCTCAGCAGGCCGACCACCGAGGCCGCCAGTTCCGGTTCCACCACCTTGCGGATCTGGTAGACCCCGGCGCCGTCGATATGCCGGAAATGCAGGAAGTTGCGCAGCATGCGGGCGGCGGGGTCGCTGCCCGCGTCGGCCAGATAGGCGCCGCCGCCGGGGCCGGTGCGGGTGACGATCAGGCCCTCCACCTCCAGCGCCTTCAGGGCCTCGCGCACCGTGCCCTTGGAACAGCCGTAGCTTTCGATCAGTTCCGGTTCGCGCGGCACGCGGTCGCCGGGCTTCAGACGCTCGGCGACGATCAGACGTTTCACGTCCTCGACGATGACGTCGGAAAGTTTGGTGCGGCGGCGTAACGGGCGGGGGGCCATCGGCGGCTCCTGAGTACGATCGAATTTATACGGATAAATAGCATAATTTAAAAAAACCGCACAAGAAAAAGTCAGAATGTGCTGTATGCATATTATTTATGCATATTTGCCTGCGAAAGAGGCGAATTTTCGGAAAAAACCGGACGAAAAAGGCTCCCCCCGCCCCCGATGGGCGGAAGGAGCCTTCTCGAATCGACCCCACGACAGAGTCGCGTCAGACGAACATACCGCCGGAAACCTCGATGCGCTGCGCGTTGATCCAGCGCCCGCCGTCGGACAGCAACGCGGCGATGGCGCCGCCGATGTCGTCGGGCACCCCGGCACGGCCCAGCGCGGTCTGCGCGGCGATGAAGGCGTTGGCCGCCGCGTCGTCGCGCACCACGCCGCCGCCGAAATCGGTTTCGATCGCGCCGGGCGCGACGGCGTTCACCGCGATGCCGCGCGGCCCCAGTTCCTTCGCCAGATAGCGGGTCAGCACCTCGACGCCGCCCTTCATCGCCGCATAGGCGGCGAACCCGGGCAGGGCGAAGCGAGCAAGCCCGCTGGAAAGGTTGACGATGCGACCGCCGTCGGCGATCAGCGGCAACAGCGCCTGGGTCAGGAAGAAGGCGCCCTTCAGGTGGATGGCGCACAGACGGTCGAACTGTTCCTCGGTGGTCTCGGCGAAGGGCGCGTTGATGCCGATCCCCGCGTTGTTGACCAGGAAGTCGAAGCGGTCGCGCCGCCAGGTTTCCGCCAGCGCCGCCCGCACCTGCCCGGCAAAGGCGGGAAAGGACTTGGCGTCGCCGACGTCGAGTTGCAGCGCCGCGGCGCGGCGGCCCAGGGCGGCGATCTCCGCCACCACGTCCTCCGCCTCGGACTTGCGGCTGTGGTAGGTCAGAATCACGTCGATCCCGGCATGCGCCAGGTGCAGCGCGGCGTTGCGGCCGAGTCCGCGGCTGCCGCCGGTGACCAGAACGATCTTTTCGGACATGGGGTCCTCCTTCGCAAGAATGCGCACAGGAGGAAGATATAATGGCGCGCCCTACAGGATTCGAACCTGTGACCGTTCGCTTAGAAGGCGAATGCTCTATCCAACTGAGCTAAGGGCGCGTCGCGGCCCGGGCGGGCCGTCGATTCAGGACCACTTCGACGCGGCGAAGTTGTCGGAATAATTGTTGGGGACCAGGCGGCGGGCCTTCGGCTCCTCCACCGCGAAGTCCAGACCCTCGCGCTCGGCGAAGGCGACCGCCGCCTCGCGGCTGTCGAAGTCCATCGAGACCTGGGACAGGGTGTCGCCGGAACCGACCCAGCCGACCAGGGGGTCGGTCTGCCGTCTTTCCGTCGCCTCGAATTCCAGAACCCACTTCGCGGTCTTGCCGCGGCCCGATTGCATCGCGGATTTCGCGGGCTTGTAGATCCGGGCTTTCGCCATGGCCTGATTCCCTTCGTTGCGGTCGACCTTGGTCGGGGTGATAGGATTCGAACCTACGACTTTCGGCTCCCAAAGCCGACGCTCTACCAGGCTGAGCTACACCCCGTGGCTTTGGAAAATATGGGCAACCCCGGCGCATGGCAACGCTTTTCAGGGGGCGGCGGCGTTCCCCGGCGGATGCATCCTCCCGCCCGCCGCCAGGCCGAGCAAGGCGGCGGAGCCGCCCGCCACCTCCAGCACCCAGCGCACCGGCACCGGCGCGGCGATCACCGTCTCGTCGAAGGGCCTGGCCATCGCGTGCACGTGGCGGATCGTTCCCCCGGCGTCGACGAACAGCATGTCCAGGGGAATACGGGTCCGGCGCATCCACATCCGCGCCGCCACCGGGCGCCCGTAATCGAACAGCATGCCCCGGCCGACGGGCAAATCGTCGCGGTCCATCAATCCCTTGGCGCGCGACGCCGGGGTGTCGGCAAGCTCGACCATCAAGGTCATCGGCGTCCCGCCCGGGGTCTCCAGCAGCAGCGGCAGCAGCGCCTCCTCCGCCGCCGCGCGGGGGATGGCGAAGGCCAGCGCCAGCAGGATCAGTCCGGCACGCAGCGCACGCATGAATCCCCCCCGTTTTCCGTCTTGACCCGCCCCCATGGCCGCACCATACATGGGATGGCCGCGCCGGGCCAGGATGTCCGCGCCGCCGTCACGGGGGGAGCCGCGCAAGCGGCTGAGAGGTTCCTGATCCGAACGGAACGACCCTTGGAACCTGATCCGGCTCGAACCGGCGTAGGAACGTGAAATGCCCGACGTCTCCGCCCCCTGCCCGCCGCCCGCCGCGCCGCCGGAAGTCCGCCTGTCCGGCGTCTCCCTGCGCCTGGGGCGCGAGCCGGTCTTCGACTCCCTGGATTTCGCCGCCGCGCCGGGCGTCTTCACCGGCATCCTGGGACCCTCGGGGGTCGGCAAGACCACCCTGCTGCGTCTGGTCGCCGGACTGACCCCGGCGGACGCGGGAACCGTCGGCGACGCCGACGGCCGACCGCTGGCCGGACGCCTGGCCTGGATGGCGCAAAAGGATCTGCTGCTGCCCTGGCTGACGGTGGCGGAAAACGTCCGCCTGGGCGCGCGCCTGCGCGGCGAGGCCACCGCCGACGCGGCGGAACGGGCGATGGCGCTGCTCGCCTCGGTGGGCCTGGCCGAGCGCGCGGACGACCTGCCCGAGACCCTGTCCGGCGGCATGCGACAACGCGCCGCTCTGGCCCGCACCCTGATGGAGGACCGTCCGGTGGTGCTGATGGACGAGCCCTTCTCCGCCGTCGATCCCCTCGCCCGCCTGGGATTGCAGAACCTGGCGGCGCGCATGCTGGCGGGCCGCACCGTGCTGTTCGTCACCCACGACCCGATGGAGGCGCTACGCCTCGGCCATCGGGTCTTCGTGCTGGCCGGCGCCCCGGCGCGGCCGACGCCGATCGGCCTGCCCGGCGGCGCCTGGCCGCGCGCCGCCGACGACCCGGCGGTGCTGGCCGCCCACGCGGCGATCCTGCGCGCCCTCGCCCCGGCGGAGGCCGCGCCATGATCCGCCGCCTGATCATCCTGACCGGCCTCCTCGGCCTGTGGACCCTCGCCTGGGCGGCGAGCGGCCGGATGAGCTTCATCCTGCCGCCGCCGTGGGAAGTGGCGGTGGCCTTTTTCGACCATGCCGACCTGCTGGCCCGCCACGCCGCGACCACCGCCGGGGAAATCCTCCTCGGCCTCGTCATCGGCGCCGCCTTCGGCGCGGCGGCGGCCCTGGCGATGACCCTGTGGCGGCCCGCCGCTCCCTGGCTGTGGCCGCTGTTCATCGCCAGCCAGGCGCTGCCGGTGTTCGCCATCGCGCCGCTTCTGGTACTGTGGCTGGGCTACGGCCTCGCCTCCAAGGTGGCGATGGCCGCCCTGATCATCTTCTTCCCCGTCGCCTCCGGCTTTCACGACGGGCTGTCGCGCACCGACCCCGGGTTCCTCGACCTCGCCGCGACGATGAACGCCGGACGCTGGGCGACGCTGCGCCACATCCGCCTGCCCGCCGCCCTGCCCGGCCTCGCCTCCGGCCTCAAGATCGGCGCGGCGGTGGCGCCGATCGGCGCGGTGATCGGCGAATGGGTCGGCTCCAGCGCCGGACTGGGATACCTGATGCTGCACGCCAACGCCCGCCTGCAAATCCCCCTGATGTTCGCCGCCCTCGCCGTTCTCGCGGCGATGGCGCTTCTTCTGCACGCCGCGACCGGCAGGATCTTGCGCCACTGCCTGCCCTGGGTGCACGATACCCTGGACGGCCCATAAGCCATCGTTCTTCACCCTCGCCCTTCGGATTCTCGCCGCAAATGACCCTGGATGTCCTGAAGAAGACCGTTCTCGCCGCGCTTTGCCTGCTCGTCCTCGGCGCCCTGCCCGCCGCCGCCCAGGCCCCCGCGCCGACGAAACCGCAGCCGCAAGCGCCGGAAAAGCTGTCCGTCGTCCTCGACTGGTTCGTCAACCCCGACCACGCGCCGCTGGTCCTGGCCAAGCAGTTGGGCTTCTTCCGCGACGCCGGACTGGAGGTCACGCTGATCGCCCCGGCCGACCCCAACGACCCGCCGAAGCTGGTCGCGGCGAAGGAAGCCGACATCGCGGTCAGCTATCAGCCGCAGTTGCACCTGCTGGCCGAGGCGGGCCTGCCCATCGTCCGCATCGGCACCCTGGTGGAGACCCCCTTGAACTCCCTGGTGGTGCTGAAAAACGGCCCGATCAAGTCGATCGCCGACCTGAAGGGCAAGAAGATCGGCTTCTCGGTTTCCGGATTCGAGGACGCCCTGCTCTCCACCATGCTGGCCAGCGCGGGCCTGACCCTGAAGGACGTGACCCTGATCAACGTCAACTTCTCGCTTTCCCCCGCCTTGCTCAGCCGCCAGGTGGACGCGGTGATCGGCGCCTTCCGCAATTTCGAGATCAACCAGATGGCGCTGGAGCGCCGCCCGGGCGTCGCCTTCTTCCCCGAGGAGAACGGCGTGCCGGTCTATGACGAACTGATCTACATCACCCACCAGCAGCGGCTGGGCGACCCGCGGGTGCGCCGATTCCTCGACGCGGTGGAGCGCGCCTCCCTCTACATGGTCAACCACCCCAAGGAAGCCTGGAGCGCCTTCGTCGCCTACGACAAGTCGCTCAACACCGAAATCAACCGCCGCGCCTGGCGGGACACCCTGCCGCGCTTCGCGATGCGGCCGCAGGCCCTGGACCGGACGCGCTACGTGCGGTTCGCCGAATTCCTGTTCAAGCAGAACCTGATCGGGCGCCACGTGCCGATCGACCGCTACGTGGTCTCGCTCAACTGATCCGGCGAAAAAACGAATACCGCCCCGCCATTTTTGGCGGGGTGTTTTTTGCACGCCGGTATTGCATCAAGCCACGCCGAAAGTTACCCTGAAATCAGGGTTGTTTTCGCGCCTTGTCCATACCGGACGGCGCGCGTCGTCGTGTACCGCTGGTGGTTTTTTTCCGTTCGGCCGCGAGCGGTTGGTATTGACTTTCCCGCTCCGCCGGACTAGCGTCCCCGCCCCCGGATATCCCCGGGTCAAGGGGCCAAAGCAGGGAACGCCTTGGCATGAGCATCAAATCCATCCTCGTTCATCTTGCCAATGACGAGGAATATATGACTCGCCTTCGCGTTGCCTATAACCTTGCCTGTCGGCACAACGCGGTACTGAGCGTCGTCTTCATCACCAGTCCGGTGCGCACGCCCACCGGAATGGACGGCCGCACCGTGTCCGTCGCCTACACCAACGAAGTCGAGGACATCGCCGCGGAAAAATCCAAGACGGTGGAGGAAGAGTTCCGCCAGTGGTGCAAGCTGCACGACATCCGTTACGAATGGACTCGGGTGGAGGGCGAGCACATCAAGGTGCTCTCGCAGATGTCGCACTACCACGACCTCGCCATCGTCAGCCAAAGCGACCCACAGAATCTTGAGGAAATGCTCTTCGCCGAGCTTCCCGACCAGTTGGCGATGGTCGGCAGCTGCCCGGTGATCGTGCTGCCGCACGGCCAGAAGCGCATGGTCCTGGGCCGCCGCATCCTGGTCGCCTGGAAGGAAACCGTGGAATGCTCGCGCGCGGTGCGTTCCTCCATTCCCTTCCTGCAACAGGCGGAGTCGGTGACCCTGGTCTCGCGCGAGGGCGGCCGCGAGGCCGCGCACTCCCTGGAACGCATCGCCGACAGCCTGCGCCTGCACGGCATTGAACCGGCGGTCCGCGCCCCGCAGCACGGCGCGCGCGCGGCCGAGGGCCGGGTTCTCGAATACGCCCGCGAGTCCCGCGCCGACATGATCGTGATGGGCGGCTCCGGCAACTCCCGCCTGCGCGAACTGGTGCTGGGCGGCGGCACCCGCCGCCTGCTGACCAACGCCAACATTCCGATTCTGATGGCGCACTGAGCATCCGTTCCTTCCCATGAAAAAAGCCCCCGGCGACGGGGGCTTTTTTCGTGGGAAGGCCGGGCCTTCCTACAGGAAGAACAGGAAGACCAGCAGCGCGTAAAGCGGCCCCAGGATGCAGGCCGACCAGAACATGTAGGCGAAGAAGCTGGGCATCTTCACGCCGCGTTCCTCGGCGATCGCCTTGACCATGAAGTTGGGGGCGTTGCCGACATAGGTGTTGGCCCCCATGAACACGGCGCCGCAGGAAATCGCCATCAGGGTTGCGACCTCGCTCATCAGCACGTGGGCGTCGCCGCCCGCGGTGTTGAAGAAGACCAGATAGGTCGGCGCGTTGTCGAGGAACGACGACAGCAGGCCGGTGAGCAGGAAATACATATAGTTGATCGGCTCGCCCGCCGCGTCGCTGACCGCGTGCACCACCGGCGACAGCACCCCGGCGGCACCGGCCTTGAGAATGGCGATGGCGGGAATGATGGTCATGAAGATGCCGCCGAACAGCTTGCCCACCTCGATGATCGGGAACCAGTTGAAGGCATTGGCCTTGCGGCTTTCCCGGCTGGTCAGCTTCCACGACAGATAGGCAAGGAAGAGCAGCAGCACGTCGCGGGTGACGTTCTGAATCTCGACCGGCACGTGATAGACGCTGATCGCGAAGCGGTACTCGTGCGGCCACAGGCCGCTGCCCAGAACCGACAGCACCACGCCGCCCAAGAGCAGGATGTTGACCTTGCCCTCGATGCCGATTTTCTCCTCGGGCTCGTCGGTCGGCGCCTCGTGTCCCTCGTGGCGGTAGAACCAGGTGTCGAGGGCGAAGAACACCGTCAGCAACAAACCGCTGGCGACGCAGAGGGGAAGGAACAGGTGCTGGGTGGTCCAGAAGAACGACACCCCCTTCAGGAAGCCGAGGAACAGGGGCGGGTCGCCCAGGGGCGACAGGGAACCGCCGATGTTGGCGACGAGGAAGATGAAGAAGACGATGATGTGGACCTTGTGTTCCCGGTGCTCGTTGGCGCGAATCAGCGGCCGGATCAGCAGCATCGCGGCGCCGGTGGTGCCCATCCAACTGGCCAGCAGGGTGCCGATGGTCAGCATCGCGGTGTTGAGCATGGGCGAGCCGTGCAGCGAACCGGTCAGACGCACGCCGCCCGCGACGGTGAACAACGAGAACAGCAGGATGACGAAGGGCAGGTAGTCCAGAAGGACGACGTGCAAAACCTCGAACAGGACCACCGAGTAGCCGAATTCGAAATAGGCGGGCACCAGGAAGCACAGCGCCCAGAACAGCGCCACCTTGCCGAAATTAAGATGCCAGAAATGCGGCAGGATCAGCGGGAACAGCGCGATGGACAGCAGCATCGCGCAGAACGGCACCACCCACGGCAGTCCCAGCGACGCGCCGTCGAGATGCGGGGCCCCGTGGATGGAGGCAAACGCAGCCTCCGGGAAGCCCCAACACAGCATCCCGATGACGAGGGCCAGAAGGAATGACGAATTGTGTCTCATACCCTTGACGTCTTAATGCCCCATTTCCGGGAGGACGTACGCCCCCGCACCCCCCGTGAAAACCTAGGATGCGCGCCCAAGCGCCTTGGTTTGGCAGTATGCACGAAGCCCCGTGGCGGGGAAAGACTGTTTCGGAAAAATGCGCCGTGCGTGCCCCCGTGCGAGGGTGGGGAGGAAGACTTTTCCCGAGGCTCCGCTTCAGGGTTTCTTCGTTCCGCCCTTCGGCGCCCAGCGGCGCACGTTGACCGCCTTACCCTCGGCGGTGACCAGGGTGCGCGGGCGCAGCACCTCGTCCGCCGCGGGGACGGCGGCGGTTTTCCCCTCCTGCGGGCGCGGGCGGCCATAGAAGGCGACCATCTCGGCGAAGGCGATCTCGCTTCGCGTCCCCCTGGTAAAGGCGTCGCAAAACGGCGGCTGGCCGCGCAGCATGTCGCCCAGATAATCGGCGGAATACGAGCCGAATCGCCGCCAGACGCTGTCCAGGAACTGCTCCACCCGTTCGGGCAGGGGAACGTTCTCGATATACGGGCGGCCGCTGGAATAGACTCGCCAGACGTCGGGCTCGACCGGGCCGCTTTCCTCGGCGACGAAGGTGGCGGGGGCCAGCTTCGCCCCGGCGAAGGCCGCGCCGTAATAGGCCTGCGCCAGGAACAGCAGGCGGTGCAGTTTCGCCGGTTGCAGGTATTCGCCGTCGTTCAGGGCGCGGTCGTTCAACCAGATGACCACGTCGAAGGTGGAGGGTACGGCGGTCCGCGACATGACAAGAACTCCGGTACGGCGGCAAGACGGGCACGGCACGCGACCGTGCCGCCCCATCATGCGCAAAGCGCGGGGGGGAAGCCAAGCCCCTTCGGCGAAGTCCGGGGAAGGAAGGATCAGAACAGGCGGTCGAGGGTCTCGCCGCCGACGGCGTTGATGCCGGCGATCACCCGCATGTTGGATTCGTAGCGGCCGACGCCGCGCATCACCTCTTCCGGCAACAGGGCGGCGGGTTCGGCCCAATCGCTATAGGAAAGAATCTCGTCGAGGTAATTGATCTGGGCATAGCTGGAGAAGTCGGGCAGCAGGCGCTTGCGTCCCTCGTCGCGCTTCTCCCCCTCCGCCGGCGGCCGGTAGCCGTCGTCATAGCGGACCGACTGTTCCTGCGGTCCCATCGCATTGGAACCGCCCAGGTCGTCGACCTTCTGGAAGGAAACCACGGCGACATTGCGTCCGGCGCCCGCGACCCGAGTCGTCGCGGACGGTCCGAATGTCGAGGATGTGACGCGTTGCGTCGCACTCATCGCGGGTCCTTCTCCGCCTGGAAACCCCAGGCTTTCCGCCGTTGTCCACGGCACGCCGGACCGTCGCGGGGAAAATCGCGCCCCACGAGGTCACTCAACACACTTTCTCACTTTTAAGTGTGGAGCCCGCGCGCGCCACCTGTCAACGCTTGCGGGAAAAAGGCCCTAGACCGTGCCGTAAAGGCGATCCCCCGCGTCGCCCAGGCCGGGGACGATATAGGCACGCTCGTTCAGCCGCTCGTCGAGGGCGGCGGTGACGACCCGCACCTGGGGGAAGGCTTCCGCCAGCGCCTGCACCCCCTCGGGGGCGGCGACCAGGCACATGAAGGTGATCGCCTCGGGCCGCACCCCGGCGCGGACCAGAACCTTCACCGCGTGCGCCGAGGAATGCCCGGTGGCGAGCATCGGGTCGACCATCACCACCGAACGCTCCGTCAGGCGCGGCGGCAACTTCACCAGGTATTCCACCGGTTCCAGGGTGACTTCGTCGCGGTAGACGCCGACGAAGCCGACCTCGGCCTCGTTCATCACCGCCAGCACCCCCTCGGCCATGCCCATCCCGGCGCGCAGAATCGGCACCACCAGCGGCGGCATGGTCATCGCCCACCCCTTGGCCGGGCAGATCGGCGTCACGATATCCACGGGGTTCACCGGCAGGGTACGGCTGGCCTCCAGGGTCAGCAGGCTGCCGATGTCCTTCATCAGGGAGCGGAACAGGGGCGTCGGCGTGTCGGTGCGGCGCATCAAGGTGAGCTTGTGGCGGATCAGCGGATGATCCACTACGATCAACGACGGAAACCGAGATGCATCGGCCATGAACGTTTTCCCTTCCCAAGATCGAAACCGCGTCCCTCCCGGGGACGCACCTGAAACCCGAAGTCAGGAGCACGATGATGGAATTAGGTCTGAAAGGCAAACGCGCACTGGTGATGGGGGCGTCGCGCGGGCTGGGACGCGGCATCGCGGCGGCCCTGGCGGCGGAAGGATGCGGCCTGATCCTGGCGGCGCGCAACGCCGAACGCCTGGCGCAGGACGCCGCCCGCCACACCCACGAGCACGGCGTGCCCGCCACCGCGGTCGGCCTGGACCTGGCCGACGCGGCCTCGGTGCAGGGGCTGATCGACACCGTCGCCACCCTGGGCGGCGTCGACATCCTGATCGCCAACGCGGGCGGCCCGCCGCCCAGCGGCGCCCTGGGCGTCGCCCCCGAGGCCTGGCGCAAGCATTTCGACAGCATGGTCCTGGGGTTGATCCGCATGATCGACGCCACGGTTCCGGCGATGCGCGAAAAGCGCTGGGGCCGCGTGCTGACCATCGCCTCCAGCGGCGTGGTGCAGCCGATCCCCACCCTGGCCATGTCCAACACCCTGCGCGCCTCGCTGGTCGCCTTTTCCAAGACCCTGGCGGGCGAGGTGGCGGCCGACGGCGTCACCGCCAACGTCGTGCTTCCCGGCCGCATCGGCACCGAACGCGTCGCCGAACTGGACCAGGCCGCCGCCACCCGTACCGGCACCTCGGTGGAGGAAGCGCGCGCCAAGTCCGCCGCCACCATCCCGATGAAGCGCTATGGCACGGTCGAGGAGTTCGCCGCGGTCTGCGCCTTCCTGGTCAGCGCGCCCGCCGCCTACGTCACCGGCAGCGTCATCCGCATCGACGGCGGCCTGATCCAGTCGATCTGACGGCGATTCGCCCCCGGCGGTTTGGCCGCCGGGGGCGAATTTCGCGAGACACGACCGGGGGTTGACAAGCGGATGCCGTGTTTCTCGCACTCTTGACTCGAAGACTCTCCCTCATCCCCATGGAATCAAAGGGCCTTATTTCTTGACTTGCGTCCCCGCGCGGCTCATTGTGGGCAGAACTGTTGCTGAGAGGGCACACCTAGTCCATTTTTTCTTCCCGGCCACTACGGCTTGGGGTATTGAGGGTGAAGCCTTCCTCCGGCAAAACGCCGGAAGGCATCTGGGGGACCGATGCAGGATCAAAGTCAACCCGCACCGAAGCGGATCGCGCCCAGGCATATGCTGGCCATGGGCTTCGTCGTCGGCGCTTCCGCCCTGGCCTTGGCCTCGGCGCTGAGCACCGGCCCCTCCGACGCGAAGGTCGCGCCCAGGGATGCCGCCGTCGCGGCCCTCTCCGACGCCCCCTTCGATCCCGGCGAAAGCGCCGCCTACGGCCCCCGCGCCTTCCTGTACGGCGGCAACGAATTCCTTCCCGCGCCCGGCCGCGCCCCCTCGTCCGCCGCCGCGATCGAAACCGGCCCCGCCGAGCCGCGCGAGCGCGAACTCACCGCCACGGTGATGCCCGGCGACACCCTGGGCCAGATTCTCGACCGCAACGAAATTCCGCGCCAGGACGCGCAGGACGCCATCGCCGCGCTGAAGCGGGTGTTCGATCCGCGCCGCCTGACCCCGGGGCAGGCCGTGGCCCTGACCGTCACCGCCGACGAGACCGGCGTGATCAGCCTTTCCCGCCTGATGATCGAGGCCGAACCCGGCCGCCGCAGCATCGCCGCGCGCCAGGACGGGGGCAAGTTCGCCGCCGACGAGGAACACGACCCGATCACCGTCGAACCGATGGTCTTCGCCGGCACCATCCAGTCCAGCCTGTTCGCCGCCGGGGAAAAGACCGGCATGCCGCCCGCCGCCTTGCAGCAGTTGATCCGCCTGTTCTCCTATGACGTCGATTTCCAGCGCGACATCCGTCAGGGCGACTCCTTCGAGGTGATGGTGGACCACCACAGCCTGCCCGACGGCACCCTGGTCGGCGTCGGCGAAATCGACTACGCGGCGCTGACCCTGTCCGGCGTCACCCTGCGCCTCTATCGTTTCGAGGACCGCACCGGCCTGGTCGACTACTACAACGAAAAGGGACAGAGCGTCCGCAAGGCCCTGCTGCGCACGCCGGTGGACGGCGCGCGGATTTCCTCGGGCTTCGGGATGCGCAACCACCCGGTTCTCGGCTTTTCGAAGATGCACAAGGGCGTGGACTTCGCCACCCCGATCGGCACCCCGGTTTACGCCGCGGGCGACGGCACGGTGGAAAAAGCCGGTCCGTGGAGCAGCTACGGCAACTATCTGCGCATCCGCCACACCGGCACCCACGCCACCGCCTATGGCCACCTGTCCGGCTATGCGCGGGGCATCCACGCGGGCAGCCGGGTCCGCCAGGGCCAGATCGTCGCCTATTCCGGCAACACCGGCCGCACCACCGGCCCGCACCTCCATTACGAGGTCCTGGTTTCCGGCCAGCAGATGAACCCGCTGAAGATCAAGATGCCTTCGGGCCGCAAGCTGGCGGGCGAGGAACTGCGCCAGTTCGGCAAACTGCGCGACGGCATGATCCGTTCCTATGCCTCCCTCTCCGGCAACCACCGGGTCGCCGAGATTCCCGCCGCTGGGCCCGCGAAAACCCGCTGATCCTTCCTTCCGCGCGACGACGACGGCCCCTTCGCGGGGCCGTTCGCGCTTGGGCGGAATGCCGGAAAGGGATAGAATGGGAGTCGGCGGTTTCGGCGTCCATCCGAACCCATACCAGGACGAAATCCCAGGCGGCATGCCCGGTTGTCATGTCCCCGAACCGCCCGACAGGTCCGCCTCGCCATTCGTCCGCAGCGCAGGGAGGGAACCATGGCCGACACCAAGACCGGCGGCGTCACCATCAACACCGAAACCGGCGTACTGGCTCTTGCCGACGTCATCCCGCTGCCGATCAAGACCACCTGGACGCTTCTCACCAACCGTCAGCACATCGCGCAGTGGTGGGGCGACTACGTGTCGATCGAGCTTCGCCCCCGCGGCGCGTTCGAGGAACTGTGGACCGCCCACGACGGGCGGCAGACCCGCGCCTTCGGCACGGTGACCCAGGTCGCCGCGCCGTACCTGCTGGAACTCACCTGGACCGAGGAAGCCTGGGGCTACGAAACCTATGTCCACCTGGGTCTGCGGCAGATGGGTAACGGCACCGAACTCACCATCATCCACAAGGACTGGCCCGCGCCGCCGTCGGAGGCCGTGCGCGACACCATCGCCCGGCATTACCACGCCTGGAAGTCCTGCCTGACGCGGCTGAAACGCTATGCCGCGACCATCGAGCGGCCGCCCGCGCCGGTTCTTTAGGCGGCCGATACGAAGGGGGGGGGAGGACCAAGATCCTCCCCCCTTTCTTCATTCCGTCCACGCCGTGGCGGGACGCCCGTCGATGGTCAGTCCGCCGTCGTCGGCGTCGACGGAAACCCTGCCCCCCTCGGCGATGCGGCCTTCCAGCAGGCACATCGCCAACGGGTTCTCCAACGACCTCTGGATCAGACGCTTCAACGGCCGCGCGCCGTACACCGGATCGTAACCGCGTTCGGCCAGCCACGCCCGCGCGGCGGCGGAGACCGCAAGCTCGATCTCCCGCTCCTTCAACCGCGCTTCCAGCCGCGCCAGCTGAATGTCGACGATGCCGCCCATGTGTTCCGGCGCCAGACGGTGGAACAGCAGGATTTCGTCCAGGCGGTTCAGAAACTCGGGGCGGAAGGCGCCGCGCACCACCGCCATCACCTGATCCCGCACCAGGCCGGAATCCTCGCCCGGCGCCTGCGCCGCCAGGATCTCCGCCCCCAGGTTGCTGGTCATCACGATCAGGGTGTTGGCGAAATCCACGGTCCGCCCCTGCCCGTCGGTCAGGCGCCCGTCGTCCAACACCTGCAACAGCACGTTGAAGACGTCGGGATGCGCCTTTTCCACCTCGTCGAACAGGATCACCTGATACGGCCGCCGCCGCACCGCCTCGGTCAGCGCGCCGCCCTCGTCATAGCCGACATAGCCGGGGGGCGCGCCGATCAGCCGCGACACCGCGTGCTTTTCCATGTACTCGGACATGTCGATGCGGACCATCGCCGCCTCGTCGTTGAACAGGAAGGCGGCCAGGGCCTTGGTCAGCTCGGTCTTGCCGACGCCGGTGGGGCCAAGGAAGAGGAACGAGCCGATCGGACGATTGGGGTCCTGCAACCCGGCGCGGGACCGCCGCACCGCGTTGGACACCGCCTTCACCGCCTCGGCCTGGCCGATGACGCGGTTGCCGATCTCCGTTTCCATGTGGCGCAGTTTCTCCTTTTCGCCCTCCAGCATCTTGTCCACCGGGATGCCGGTCCAGCGCGCCACCACCTGGGCGATGTGCCGTTCGGTCACCACCTGGTCGAGAATGCGAACGTTGGCCGCGTCGTCCGCCGCCGCCAGCTTCGCCTCCAGCGCCGGAATCTCGCCATAGAGCAGACGCCCCGCCTCCTCGAAGCGGCCTTCGCGCTGGGCGCGCTCCGCCTGGCCGCGCAACTGGTCCAACTGCTCCTTGACCTTCGTCGCGTCGGCCAGGGTGGTCTGTTCGCTCTTCCACTGCGCGGTCAACTCGGCGGAGCGGTCCTCCAGTTCCGCCAGTTCCTCGTTCAGCTTCACCAGCCGTTCCCTCGAGGCGGGATCGCTTTCCTTCTTCAGGGCCTCGCGCTCGATCTTCAGCTGGATCAGGCGGCGGTCCACCTCGTCCAATTCGTCCGGCTTGCTGTCCACCTGCATACGCAGGCGGCTGCCCGCCTCGTCCATCAGGTCGATCGCCTTGTCCGGCAGGAAACGGTCGGATATGTAACGATCCGACAGGGTCGCCGCCGCGACCAGCGCGGAATCGGAAATCCGCACGCCGTGATGCAGCTCGTACTTGTCCTTGATGCCGCGCAGGATGGAGATGCTGTCCGCCACCGTCGGTTCGTTGACGAACACCGGCTGGAAACGCCGCGCCAGGGCGGCGTCCTTTTCCACGTGCTTGCGGTATTCATTCAGGGTGGTGGCGCCGACGCAGTGCAGGTCGCCGCGCGCCAGGGCCGGTTTCAACAGGTTGGAAGCGTCCATCGACCCCTCCGCCGCGCCCGCGCCGACCAGGGTGTGCATCTCGTCGATGAAGAGGACGATCTCCCCCGCCGCCGACTGGATTTCGGTGAGCACGCCCTTCAGGCGTTCCTCGAACTCGCCACGGAACTTCGCGCCCGCCACCATGGCGCCGAGGTCGAGGGAAAGCAGCCGCTTGTCGCGCAACGAATCCGGCACGTCGCCGTTGACGATGCGCAGGGCCAGCCCCTCGACGATCGCGGTCTTGCCGACGCCGGGCTCGCCGATCAAGACCGGATTGTTCTTAGTACGGCGCGACAGCACCTGAATGGTGCGGCGGATTTCCTCGTCGCGTCCGATCACCGGGTCCAGCTTGCCCTCGCGGGCCCGCGCGGTGAAATCCTGGGTATACTTCTTCAGCGCCTCGAACTGGTCCTCGGCGTTGGCCGAGTTGGCGGCGCGGCCCTTGCGCATGTCGCGGATCGCGGCGTTCACCGATTGCGGCGTCACCCCGGCGCGTTTCAGGGCGGCGGCGGCCTTGCTGCCCTCCGCCAGGGCCAGGGCCAGCAGCAGGAACTCGGCGGTGACATAGGAATCCCCGGCCTTGGCGGCGGCCTGCTCCGCCGCGTCCAGCACCCGCACTAGGGCGGGCGTGGTGTAGACCTCGCCGGAGCCGCCCTCGACCGTGGGTTGGCGGGCCAGCGCCGCCTCGACCTCGGACTTGGCGACCTCGGGCTTGCCCGAGGCGGCGCGGATCAGGTTGGCGGCCAGCCCCTCGCCGTCGTCGAGCAGCGCCTTGAGCAGATGCTCGGGCAGGAATTGCTGGTGGTTGAGGCGGATCGCGGTTTGCTGCGCCGCTTGCAGGAAGCCCTTGGAGCGTTCCGTGAATTTCTCGATGTTCATCTTCGACCCTCGCGTTGGCGTCATCTCCGGCACGTCCCGCAACGGCAACGTCCGGTTTCGCCTCACCATATGGAGAGTCCGCCATCCTTCGCGCAAGTGCAACCCGGCAAACAAGAAACGCCGCCCCCTCGCCGGGGACGGCGTTTTCTTTTTCGCACGGCAGGCCGGATCAGACGGCGATCGGCTCGGCTTCCTCGGTCTCTTCCGCCGCGGGGGCGCGCTGCGCGGGGACGATCACCTCGACCACCGCTTCCTCGTCGCCCGAGGCGTCGTCCTCGTCGCCGTCGTCGCCGTTCTGCTCGTCCATCGGCGCGGAGCCGTCGGCCCCGTCCGCCGCCGCCGGCGACAGAACCCGCGGCGTGCGCGGCTGCATGTTCTGGATGATGCGGAAGTAATGCTCGGCGTGCTGCAGATAGTTTTCCGCCAGCACGCGGTCGCCCTGCCCCGCCGCGTCGCGGGCCAGCGCCAGATACTTTTCCATCACCTGATGCGCCGAACCGCGGATCCGCACGCTCGGGCCGTTGCTGTCGAAGGTCTGGTTCCGCGACGGACCGTTGCCCCGACGCTGTTGCTGATTGGGCATGCGTCCGCCACGCGGCCGCGACTTCTGATTCGAATGCTGTTTCATGACTCTGAATTAACCACGAAAGTTCATAACCGACCGCCGCCCGGCAACCCCGGAAACGACGGGAGGGGGAAAGCCCCCCGGACACGGACTCGCTGCACGCCTGCCGGGAGAATCCGGCGGGAGAACGCACCTGGCATCCATCCCCCGTGGGGCCTTGCGATAAAGGCCCGGCTTCACGGTCACGTCAGTCTCAATGTCAACGAACGGCACGGGTCCCATCGCCGCCGATCCCGGTCGCCGGATCCTTCGATCCGGCACCGACGGAGCCGACCCCAAAAACCGGCTTCCGCTTCGGCGCCCATGCGCGAACGAGTGAAACCTAAACGCTCCGTTGCATCATTCCAACCGATTTCTTCGTCGTTTCGGCAAATTCACGAAGAAACTTCCGGTTTTCCCGCACGGCGGGCGCGGACGCAGCGTTCGACGCCGCCCAGGTCCGAGAAAATCCTGACATCCGTCAATTCCGCGCCGGAAAACAAGGCGGAAACCGCCGCCGCCTGCCCCGCTCCCACCTCGAACGCGGCGATACCGCCCGGCACCAGCAGCCCGGGCAAGGCCGGAGCCAGGCGCCGATACGGGGCCAGACCGTCGGCACCGCCGTCGAGGGCGAGGCGCGGGTCGAAGTCACGTACCTCGGGCTGCAGAACCGCAAGCTCCGCCGCCGGAATGTAGGGCGGGTTGGAGAGCACCAGATCGAAGGGACCGCCCAGATCCCGCGTCCAGTCGGCACCGTTCCAGTCCCCCTGCCGGAACGCCGCCCGCTCCGCCAGGCCCAGGGCCGCCGCGTTGGCGGCGGCCGCAGCCACCGCGCCCGCCGCCGCGTCGATGCCCACCCCCCGCGCGTCCGGACGCGACGCCAGCACCGCCAGCAGCAAACACCCGGTGCCGGTGCCGAGGTCCAGCACCCGGGGCGCGGCGATTCCCGCCAGCGCCTCCAGCGCCGCCTCGACCACGGTTTCGGAATCCGGGCGCGGCTCCAGGGTCTCCGCCGCCAGGACGAAGGGCAGGCCATAGAACTCGCGCGAGCCGAGAATCCGCGCCACCGGCTCGCGGCGTTCGCGCCGCGCCACCAGGGCCTCCACCGCCGCGGCCTCCGCCGCCGACAACGGACGCTCCGGGTGGGTCAGCATCGCCGCCGCGTCCAGCCCCAGCACATGCCCGGCCAGCAGCCGCACGTCCAGCCGCGCCGTCTCCACCCCCGCGCGCCGCAACCGCGCCGCCGCCGCCGCCAGAACGTCCCCCAGGGTGTCAGCCATGGCGCGCGCCCTTCCGGCGGGGCGCGGGGCGGAGCCCCGCATCCGGCTGCCGGAGAACGGCGCGTACCGGGGCCGTCATTCCGCCTCCAGCGCGGCCAGGCGGGCGGCCTGGTCCTCGGCGATCAGGGGGTCGATGACCTCGTCGAGGCAGGAGCCGTCGACGATCTGGTCGATCTTATAGAGGGTCAGGTTGATGCGATGGTCGGTGACGCGGCCCTGCGGGAAGTTGTAGGTACGGATGCGTTCCGAGCGGTCGCCCGATCCCACCTGGGCGCGCCGGTCGGCGGCGCGGGACTGGTCCTTTTCGCTGCGGGCGTGTTCGTACAGGCGGGCGCGCAGCACCTTCATCGCCTTGACCTTGTTCTTCACCTGCGAGCGTTCGTCCTGGCACTGCACGACGACGCCGGTCGGCAGGTGGGTGATGCGCACCGCGGAATCGGTGGTGTTCACCGACTGACCGCCCGCCCCCTGCGAACGGAAGGTGTCGATGCGCAGGTCGGAGTCCTTGACCTCGATGTCGACGTCCTCGACCTCGGGCAGCACCGCGACGGTAGCGGCGGAGGTATGGATGCGCCCCCCCGCCTCGGTCGCCGGAACGCGCTGCACGCGATGCACGCCGGATTCGAACTTCAGGCGGGCGAACACCCCGGCCCCCGCCACCGAGGCGACGACTTCCTTGATGCCGCCGATGCCGGTTTCGTTGACGTCCAGCACCTCCATCCGCCAGCCGTGCAACGCGGCATAGCGCTGGTACATGCGGAACAGGTCGGCGGCGAACAGGGCGGCTTCCTCGCCGCCGGTTCCGGCGCGCACTTCCAGGATGGCGTTGCGGGCGTCGTCGGCGTCCTTGGGCAGAAGGGCCAGGCGGATCGCCGCCTCGATCCCGGGCAGGCGGTCCCTGGCGGCGTAGAGTTCCTCCTGCGCCAGGGCCTTGAGGTCGGCGTCGCCGGATTCGGCGATGATCGCCTCGGCCTCGGCGATGTCGGTCTTCGCCTTTTCCCATTCGCCGATGCGTTCGACCAGCGGGCCAAGCTCCGCCGCCTCGCGCGAAAGGGCGGCGACCGTGGCCGGGTCCAGCGTGGGATCGGTGCTCAGGCGGCCGGTCGCCTCCTCGTGGCGGCGCACCACCTGGGCAAGCTTGTCCTCAAATGCCACCGAAGGCGTCTCCCCCGCCCGCGAACAGGCCGCGCAAGGTCTCTTCCATGCGGTCCAGCGACACCGTCGTCTGTTCGCCGGAGTCGAGATCCCGCAGGGTGACGGCGCGGGCCAGCCGTTCGTCCTCGCCCAGGATCACCGCCACCTTGGCGGCGACCTTGTTGGCGCGTTTCATCCGCTTGCCCATGTTGCCGGAAAACGCCAGGTCGACGCAGAACCCGGCGCGGCGCAGGCGTTCGGTCAGAATCGTCGCCTCGCGGCGGATCACCGCGTCGTTGCCCGCCGGGATCATCGCCACCGGGCGTTCCGCCGCCGGGGCCTCGGCCAACAGCATGGACAGGCGCTCCACCCCCGCCGCCCAGCCGACGCCCGGCGTGGCGGGACCGCCCATGGTCTTGATCAGGCCGTCGTAACGGCCGCCCGCCATCACCGTGCCCTGCGCCCCCAGGGCGTCGGTGGTGAATTCGAAGGCGGTGTGGCCGTAATAGTCGAGGCCGCGCACCAAGCGCGGGTTTTCGACGAAGTCGAGGCCGATGTCCATCAGGCCGTTCTTCAGGTCGTCGTAGAAGGCGCGCGACGCGGGATTGAGGAAATCGCCGAGAAGCGGCGCGTCGGCGATCACCGCGCGGTCGCCCTCGTCCTTGGAATCGAGGATGCGCAGCGGGTTGCGTTCCAGGCGTTCGCGGCTGTCGGCGGAGAGCTCGGCGATGCGCCCCGACAGGAAGGCGACCAGCGCGCCGCGATAGGCCTCGCGGCTTTCGGTGTCGCCCAGGGTGTTGATCTCCAGGGTGACGTTGCCCTTGATCCCCAGCGCGTCGATGATGTGGCGCCCGGCGGCGATGACCTCGACGTCCGCCTGCGGCTCGGACACCCCCAGCAGCTCGACGCCGATCTGGTGGAACTGGCGCTGGCGGCCCTTTTGCGGGCGCTCGTAACGGAACATCGGCCCGGCGTAGAAGACCTTGAACGGCAGGTCGTTGGCCAAGCCGTTGGAGATGAAGGCGCGGGCGATGCCCGCCGTGCCCTCGGGCCGCAGGGTCAGGCTCTCCCCCTTGCGGTCGGCGAAGGTATACATCTCCTTGGTGACGATGTCCGAGGTGTCGCCCAGGGTGCGGGCGAAGACGCCGGAGAATTCGAAGATCGGCGTCGCCATTTCGGCGAAGCCATAACGCGCGGCGACGCCGCGCCCGGTTTCCACGACGTGGCGGAAGGCCCGCATTTCCTCGGGCAAAAGATCGTGCGTCCCGCGCACCGGCTGAAGGGAGGACACCCCGGATTCCTTTCCTTGACGATCAGTCCGCCGCCTTGGCGGTTTTCATGGCGGCGGCGCGTTTTTCCACCAGATCGACCAGATGGTCAACGATCCGGTCGGTGCCGACGCTGTGGTCCGGCACGCCGTTCAGGAACACCTTGTGCGTGTTTTTACCACCGCCGGTCAAGCCGATATCGCTCGACCGCGCCTCGCCCGGGCCGTTGACCACGCAGCCCAGCACCGACAGGGTGACCGGTTCGACGATGTGGTCGAGGCGGCGTTCCAGTTCCGCGACCACGGCGGAGACGTCGAATCCCATGCGCGCGCACGACGGACAGGAAACGATGCGCACGCCGCGATGGCGCAGGTCCAGCCCCTTCAGGATGTCGAACCCGACGCGCACTTCCTCCACCGGGTCGGCGGACAGCGACACCCGGATGGTGTCGCCGATCCCCTGCCGCAGCAGCGCGCCGATGCCAAGAGCCGACTTCACCGTGCCGGTGCGCAGGCCGCCCGCCTCGGTGACGCCCAGGTGCAGCGGATAATCGCAGGCCGCCGCCAGGCCCTCGTAGGCGGCGATGGCCAGGAACACGTCCGACGCCTTGACGCTGATCTTGAAGTCGAAAAAGTCGTTGTCCTCGAGGATGCGGGCATGCATCAGGGCGCTTTCCACCATCGCCTGGGGACAGGGCTCGCCGTACTTTTCCAGAAGTTCCCGGTCCAGGCTGCCCGCGTTGACGCCGATGCGCATCGAGCAGCCGTGATCCTTCGCTGCCTGGACCACCTCGCGCACCCGCGCCGCCGAACCGATGTTGCCGGGATTGATGCGCAGGCAGGCCGCCCCCGCCTCCGCCGCCTCGATGGCGCGCTTGTAGTGGAAATGAATGTCGGCGACCACCGGCACCTTGGCGCCCTTGACGATGGCGGCCAGGGCGCGGGTCGATTCCTCGTCGGGGCACGAGACGCGCACGATGTCCACGCCCGCCGCCTCGGCGCGGCGGATCTGCGCCAGGGTCGCCTCGACGTCGGCGGTCAGGGTATTGGTCATCGTCTGCACCGAGATCGGCGCGTCGCCGCCAACCAGGACGGGGCCGACGCGGACCTGCCGCGTCTTGCGGCGGACGATCCGGCGGTATTCGGGGTGGTTCAAGGCAACCTCGCCTGTCTGAAGGGACCGCCCTTCAGTTAGAAGCCTTCCGCGTGGCTTGCAAGCGTCCGGCGTCCAACGACACGTCGCGCATCACCTGCCCGGCGGCGCCGACCGTCCCCACCTTCTGCCCGTCGACCAGGACGTCCAGGCCGCCCGCGTTGCCGGTCATCAGCAGCAGGCCGTTACGGTTCGGCACCTTGAAACGGTCGCCGGGGTGCAGCAGACGGGTCAGCACCAGGTTGCCGTTTTCGGTGACCTGCACCCAGGAATCGCCGGAGGCGACGATCTCGATGCGGGCGTCGGCGTTTTCTTGCCCATAGACGCGGGGATCGCGCGCCACGGTTTCCGGAGTTTCCGGAACCTCTTCCGCCTCTTCGGCGGTGGGCTTGGCGGTTTCGGTCTTGGCGGCGGGTTTCGCCGCCTCCGGCTTCGGCGACTCGGCCTTGGCCACGGGCTTCGCCGCCTCCGGCTTCGGCGGCTCAACCTTGGCCACGGGCTTCGCCGGTTCCGGCTTCGGCGGCTCGGCCTTGGCCACGGGCTTCGCCGGTTCCGGCTTCGGCGGCTCGGCCTTGGCCACGGGCTTCGCCGGTTCCGGCTTCGGCGGCTCGGCCTTGGCCGGTTCGGCGACCGGGGCGGGTTTTTCCTCCGCCGCGGGGGATGCGGCGGACGGCGGCGCGACGGGTTCGGGGGTTCCCACCTTTTCGTTCAAGGCGGCGGGGATCTTCGGCATCAGCGAGGCGCGGTCGTTGCTGGAAAACAGCAGCCACCCCCCCGCCAAAAGCGCCGCCACCGCCACCGCCACGGTCAGGATGGCGCCGACCGGCAAACCCAGGGTTTTCACCGGCTTGGGGAAGGAGATCGGCTGCGCCGCGGCGGGCGATTCGGTGCCGGTTTCCAGCTTAAACCGGCGCACCAGTTCCATGCCGTCGAGACCCAGCTGGTCGCCATAGGAACGGATGAAGCCGACGGCATAGGTGCCGCCCGGCAGGTCCTCGTAACGACCGTCCTCGATCGCTTCCAGATAGACCAGACGGATGCGCAGGGTGTCGGCGATCGTCGCCAAGTCGATTCCCAAACGGGTGCGCGAAGCCTTCAGCAGGGCGCCGACGCTGCCGCGCGGCGGAATTTCGACGTTCGCCTGCGGCGCATCGCCGACCGGCGGTTCCGGCGGCATGTTCTGCTGTTCCACCAACTTCTTCCCTCGCTGCGAATGGTTTCTTTCCGGCGCTTCCCCCAGCCGGACGCGCGGCATGCCTCACCTGACGGAAAGGTGGTGACAGTATGCCCGCAAGCTTCCTTCCGGGCAATCACAGAAGTTCCGCTCAAAAGCCCATGTAAAGAGCGAAATGCTTTGAAATATAAGGCTCTCGATCAGATCTGCACGCCGTGGTCGAGGGCGAATCCAGCCAAATTCGTGCGCAGGCTGTGAACCGAGGAACGCAACAATTTCCTGACGATACGCTCGGTATCGGCGGCATTCATGCTGCGGATCATCGCCTTGACCGGTCCCACCGCCGGGCCGTTCACCGAAACCCGGCGGAAGCCCAGGCCGATCAGCGCCATCGCGTCGAGCGGGCTGGCCGCCATTTCGCCGCACAGCGAACACGGCTTGCCCGCCGCGTTGCAGGCGTCGAGGATGCGGTCGAGGAAGCTGAGGAACGGCGGCGACAAAAGGTCGTAGCGTTCGGCGATGCGCTGGTTGCCGCGGTCGCGGGCGAACAGGAACTGCGCCAGGTCGTTGCTGCCGACGGACAGGAAATCCACCCGCTGCAACAGCTGCGGCAGCTGGAAGACGATGGACGGCACCTCGACCATGCAGCCGACCGCCAGTTCGCGGGGCAACGGGTCGCCGCGATGCTGGGCGCGCGCCAGTTCGAGGTCGAGGATACGCCGCGCCGCGTCGAACTCGGCGACCTCGGCGATCATCGGGAACATCACCGAAAGCGGCCGTCCGTCGGCGGCGCGGATCAGGGCACGCAACTGCTGGCGCATGATCGCCGGGTGATCCAGAGTGATGCGGATCGACCGCCACCCCATCGCCGGATTCTCCTCGCCCGCGTTCTGCCAATAGGGCAGCATCTTGTCGCCGCCGACGTCGAGGGTGCGGAAGCACACCGGGCGCCCCCCCGCCTGATCGATCACCGAGCGGTAAAGCTGGGTCTGCACCTCGACGTCCGGGGTCTGGGAACGCACCATGAAGGGCAGTTCGGTGCGGTAGAGGCCGATGCCATCGGCGTTGACCTCGTCGAGGATCGGAATGTCGGCGAGAAGACCGGCGTTCATCAGCAGCGAAACCCGTTCCCCGTCGCGGGTTTGCGCCGGAAGGTCGCGCAGCACGGCATAGGTTTTCTGCTTTTCGCGGCGCATCCGCACGGTGGCGACGAAGGCGGCGGAAACGTCCTCGCCCGGGCGGATGAAGACGCTGCCGTTGTCGCCGTCGACGATCACCGGGTCGCCCGCCCCGATCTTGCCCACCACCTCGGGCACGCGGGCGACCATGGGGATGTTCAAGGCGCGGGCGATGATCGCGACGTGCATGCTGGGCGAGCCCTCCTCCAGCACCACGCCATGGATTTTCGCCAGGTCGTAATCCAGCAGATCCGCCGGCCCCAGGGTGCGCGCCACCAGGATGGCATGCGCGGGCAGGGTACGGCGCTCGGCGGGGTCGAGGCCCATCAGATGCAGCATCAGACGGTCGGTCAGGTCTTCCAGGTCGCACAGCCGCTCGCGCAGGTAGGGATCGGTGACGTCCTGCATGCGGGCGCGGTTTTCCTCCTGCGCGCGCTGCACCGCCGCCTCGGCGGAGAGGCCGCCCTGAATGTGGGCGCGGATGCGTTCGATCCAGCCACGGTCGGCGGCGAACATGCGGTACGCCTCCAGGATGTCGCGGTACTCGCTTTTGCCGATCGCCTCGGCGGCCAGCATCTCGTCGAGGGCGGAGTGCATGCGCTCCAGCGCCTCGTCGAAGCGCTTCGCCTCGACCTCGGGGCTTTCGCCGACCATCTGCTTGACGAAGGGAACCTTGCGGTGCAGGTAGGCGACCCCCACCCCCAACCCCTCGGACAGCTTCAGGCCGTTGATGCGCAACGGCACCAGGGCGTTGCCGTCCACCGGAATCTGTTCCCGCCGGTCGATCAGGTTGCCCGCGGTCAGAAGCTCCGCCAGCACCATCGCCACGGTTTCCAGCGCCTCGATCTCCTCGGGCGCGAACTCGCGGGTCTCGGTGGTTTGCACCACCAGCACCCCGGCCACCCGCGCGCCGCGCACGATCGGCACGCCGAGGAACGACCGATAGGGTTCCTCGCCGGTTTCCGGGCGATAGACGAAATTGGGGTGGCTCCACGCGTCGGACAGGGCCAGGGCGCGCGGATGCGCGGCGATGAAGCCGACCAGGCCCTCGCCGACGCGCAGGCGGGTCTGGTGCACGGCGCTGGCGCGCAGACCCTCGGTGGCGAACAGTTCCAGCACCTCGCCGGCGCGCATCACGTAACAGGAGCACACCGCCGCGCACATGTCCTCGGCGATGCAGCGAACGATGACGTTCAGACGCTCTTCCGGCATCCCCGGCTTCGCCATCACGTCGCGGATGCGACCGAGAAGGCGGCGCGAGACGGCGGCGGCGTCGCCCGGCATCAGAGGGCGCCCTGAGGTTCCTCGGCGGCGGCGGCGTGCGCCGCACGCGCGTCGAGCACGTCGAGCGCCTGGCCGATGAACTCGTCGATGATCTCCCGCACGCTCTGTTCCGAGGTCACCATGCCGACGCTCTGCCCGGCCATCAACGAGCCGTTCTCGACGTCGCCGTCGATCACCGCGCGGCGCAACGCGCCCGCCCAGAAATGCTCGATCTCCAACTGCGCGGATTTCTGGTCCATCTCGCCACGGTGGAACTTCTCGATCACCGAGCGCTGCACCTCCATGAAGCGGTCGGTACCGGCGTTGGCGATGGCGCGCACCGGAATCACCGGGAACTGCGGGTCGATCTGCACCGAGACCACCGCGTCGCGCGCCGAGGCGCGGATGAAGGCCTGCTTAAACCTCGGATGCGCGATGCATTCGTGGGCGCAGACGAAACGGGTGCCCAGCTGCACGCCGGACGCCCCCATTTCCAGATAGGAGAGCATCGCCTCGCCGCGACCGATGCCGCCCGCGACGAACACCGGCACCGCGCGCCCCATCGCGGGCAGGATCTCCTGCGCCAGGACCGAGGTGGAAACCGGGCCGACGTGGCCGCCCGCCTCGGCGCCCTCGATGACCAGGGCGTCGGCGCCCGCGCGCACCAGCTTCTTCGCCAGCACCGGGGCGGGCGCGAAGCAGATCGCCTTGGCGCCGAATTCCTTGACCCGCTTGATCGAGGCCGACGACGGCAGGCCGCCCGCCAGCACCACGTGGCCGACCCGGGCCGCGCCGCAGACGTCGATCAGTTCGTCGAGCTGCGGATGCATGGTGATCAGGTTGACGCCGAAGGGACGGTCGGTCAGCGCCTTGGTCGCGGCGATTTCCGCGGCCAGCATGTCGGGCGGCATCGAGCCGCAGGCGATCACCCCGAAGCCCCCGGCGTTGGAGACGGCGGCCACCAAATTGCGCTCGGACACCCAGGACATCGCCCCGCCCAGGATGGCGCATTCGCATCCCAGGAATTCACGTCCACGTTTCCACAACCGGTCCAGATTCCGGTAGGCTTCCCGAGTCCTGCTCATCGCGGTTCGGTGCTCCCCAAAAGGTCCTTACAATGCGACCGGGCGGCTTTTCCGCCGCCCGTCCGCGCCGCCGACCGGCGCATCCGCCGCGAGTCCCTTCGCGGCGGGGCATGCGGATGCCTTTACTTGGCATCCAATCCGTAGGCCGTGTGCAAGGCACGCAGCGCCAGTTCGGTGTATTCCTCCTCGATCAGGACGCTGACCTTGATCTCCGAGGTACTGATCACCAGGATATTGATGCCCCGTTCCGCCAACGCGGCAAACATTTTTTGCGCGACCCCGGCGTGGGTGCGCATCCCCACCCCGATCACCGAGATCTTGACCACGGTGTCGCTGTGGGAAAGGTCGCGGATGTCCACTTCCTTGCGCACGCAGTCCAGGACCTTGAGCGCCCGCGAAAGATCGGTGCGCGGCACGGTGAAGGTGACGTCGGTGCGCCCCTGTTCCGAGACGTTCTGGACGATCATGTCGACGTTGATGTTGGAATCCGCCAACGGCCCGAAGATCGACGCCGCGATGCCCGGGTGATCCTTGACCCCCTGAAGGGTGACCTTGGCCTCGTCCCGGCTATAGGCGATGCCGCTGACAATTTCCTTTTCCACGATGTCTTCCTCGTCGCAAACCAGGGTTCCGGGAATATCCTCGAAGCTCGACAGCACCTGCAGGTTGACGCGATATTTCATCGCCATCTCGACCGAGCGGGTCTGCAGCACCTTGGCGCCCAAGGACGCCATTTCCAGCATTTCCTCATAGGTGACGCGCGGCAGCTTGCGCGCCTTGGGCACGATGCGGGGGTCGGTGGTATAGACGCCGTCGACGTCGGTATAGATGTCGCAGCGGTCGGCGGACAGGGCCGCCGCCAGCGCCACCGCCGAGGTGTCCGAGCCGCCGCGGCCCAGGGTGGTCACCCGGCCCTCGGGGCCGACGCCCTGGAAGCCCGCCACCACCGGCACTTCGCCCGCGGCAAGCGCGGCGCGCAGGTTGTCGGTGTCGATCGTCTCGATGCGGGCCTTGCCATAGGCGGCATCGGTGCGGATCGGCACCTGCCAACCCGCCCAGGCGCGGGCGGGAACGCCCATCGACTGCAGGATGATGGAAAGCAGGCCGACGGTCACCTGTTCGCCGGTGGACACCACCGCGTCGTATTCGCGCATGTCGTAAAGCGGCGCGGCTTCCTCGCAGAAGGAAACCAGCTTGTTGGTCACGCCCGACATCGCGGACAGCACCACCACCGTCTGGTTGCCGGCATCCAGCTCCTTCTTCACCAGACTGGCGACGTTGCGGATGCGGTCGACGTTGGCGACCGAGGTGCCGCCGAATTTCTGCACTATGAGGGCCATCGCACGGTATCTCTGAAATTCTGAGCCCGGACGCGCCGTCATCGGCAAGACCGTCCCGAGGCCGTTCACAAAAAATCCCTGACGCGCGGGTTGCCTGGCAACCGGCTGCTATACATACTCGGACCTTATCCAGAAAGGCAAGGGTACAGCGCAATGAACCAGACCTCGCAACCGGCGGCGGAAAACCGGTCCTCCCTCGGCACCGAAGGCACCGCGGATCCCGCGGAAATCGCCAAGTTCACGGCGCTGGCCGACACCTGGTGGGCGCTGGAGGGGCCGTTCCGCCCGCTGCACAAGTTCAATCCGGTGCGCGTCGATATCCTGCGGCGGCGCCTGGCCGCGCATTTCGGCCGCGACGCGGCGGCGGAACGCCCCTTCGAGGGGCTGACCCTGCTCGACGTCGGCTGCGGCGGCGGCCTGATCGCCGAACCGATGGCGCGCCTGGGATTCGCCGTCACCGGCATCGACGCCTCGGAAAAGAACATCGGCACCGCCGCCAACCACGCGCAGCGGATGCGCCTGTCCATCGACTACCGCGCCGCCCGCCCCGAGGACGTCGCCGACCTGGCGCAAAGCTTCGACGCGGTGCTGGCGCTGGAGGTGGTGGAGCACGTCGCCGACCGCGCCCTCTTCCTCGCCGCCGCGGCGAAGCCCCTGAAATCCGGCGGGATGATGGCGCTGGCCACCTTGAACCGCACGATGAAGAGCCTGCTTCTCGCCAAGATCGGCGCGGAATACGTGGTGCGCTGGCTGCCCGCCGGAACCCATGATTGGCGGGCCTTCGTCAAGCCGTCGGAACTGGCCGCCGACCTCGACGCGGCGGGCCTGACGGCGACGGCGTTCACCGGCCTGTCCTACACGCCGCTGGCCGACGTCTGGAACGAAAGCACCGACCTATCGGTCAATTTCATGGCCTTCGCGGTAAAGCCTTAGGACGTTGCCGCCCCCGGCCAGGTGCCCGAAGCGTTCGACGAAGCCGTCGAAGGGCATCGGCTTGGCGAACAGATAGCCCTGCAAGGTGCCGCAGCCGTTGGAAACCAGCCAATCGCGCTGCGCCTCGTTCTCCACGCCCTCGGCGACGCAGCGCATGCCCAGCTTCTCGGCCAGGGTCAAAATCGTGGACGGCACCGCCACGTCGTGCGGCACGTCGGCGACGAAGCTGCGGTCGATCTTCAGCACGTCGATCGGGAAATTGCGCAGATAGCTGAGGCTGGAATAGCCGGTGCCGAAATCGTCGATGGCGATGCGGATGCCCCGGTTGTGCAGGGTGCGCAGGCGGTCGACCAGGGCGCCGCGTTCCAGCGCCAGGGTGTATTCGGTGATTTCGATTTCCAGGCGTTCGGGGGAAACGCCGTGACGGTTGAGGGCCTCCCCCACCCGGTCGACGAAGGCGGCGTCCGACAACTGATGCGGCGAGACGTTGATCGCAATCGGCATGTCCAGACCGCTGCGGCGGAAGGCGGCGGAGCAGCGGCAGGCTTCCTCCAGAACGTAATAGCCGATCGGCACCACCAGACCGCAGTCCTCGGCCACCGGAATGAAGGCGCCGGGCGGCACCACCTGGTCGTCGCGCAACCAGCGGATCAACGCCTCGGCCCCCACCACGTCGCCGCCGCGCGACATCTGCGGCTGGAAATAGAGGGTGAATTCGTCGGCCTCCAACGCCTGATGCAACTGGCTTTCCAGCAACAAGCGGCGGTGCGCGCCCTCGGCCACGCCGTCCTCGAAGAAGTTCCAGCGTTCCTGGGCCTTGCGCCTTGCGCCCGCGGTGGCGGCCACCGCCTTGCGCAACAGGCCCGCCGCGTCGGTACCGTCGTTGGGGAAAATCGCGATGCCGACGCAGACCGACGGGCGCACCGCGTTCTCGTCGGAGGAATCGACGCGGGTCAAGTCCGCCAGCAGTTTGTCGGCGAAGTCCACCGCCAGGGCGACGCTGTCCAGGCCCTCGACCACCACGGCGAAGGAATCGACGCCGATGCGGCCGACGAAGGCGTCCTCCCCCACCACGCCGAGCAACCGGACCGCCATGTCGAGAGCCATTTCGTCGGCCTCCTCGTGGCCGATCAGGTCCTTCACCTCGTCCAGGCGATCCATCAGCACCGCCATCACCGCCGCGATTTCCCCGGACTGCGACCGGCGGGCGACGCCGACCAGATGCTCGATGGTGAGGGTGCGGTTGGGCAGGTTGGTGGTGGCGTCGCGCGTCGCCATGCGGCGAAGCGCGTGCTGCGCGTTGCCCAGATGGATCAGCATGGCGTTGACCTTCTGCACCGCGAGGCCGAGTTCGGACCCGGCATGCCAGTGCGGCACGGCGATCATGCGGCCGTGCGGGTCCTCGGCATCGACCGCCTCCACCTGGCGCGAAATCGACAGAATCGGCCGCGTCAGATAGCGGTCGAACAGCACCGCCATCACCACCACCACCACCAGAACCCCGAACAACGACGCCCCCAGCGAGGCCAGCAGCAGCCGGATGTACAAGTCGGCCTGCTCGCTTTCGTCGAAGACGACGATCAGGCTGCCGATCGTCTCGCTGTCCTTGGCGGGGTCGAGGGTCTGCACGCTCAGCGGCCGCACGAAGCGGTCGTTCTCGCCGATGATCAGGCGGGCGACGGCGCGTTTCCAGGCGGGAGCGGCGGGCTGGTTGCGCGCCACCGAGGCGAACGGCAGACCGTCGGCATGAACGATCGCCACCTGACGCACCGCGGACATCTGCATCACGCCCGAGATGGTTTCCTGCGCCAGGTGGTCGTTGAATTCCCAGATCGCGGTGGTCGCCGGACGCTCCGCCAGGGCGAAGATCTGTTCCTGCTTTTCCAACAGGGCCTGCCGCGCGGAAATCGTCAACAGCGCGGCATCGACCAGAAAAAACAACGTCCCCACCGACAGGGCGGCCAACAGCATCAGCCGCACCTGTAGCATATTGATGGAAGCGCTGCGGAAGACGTCACGCCACCGCGACAACCCCGGTCCCCCCTGAAACCGAGACCCACGCCTGCCCCCGCGGGTCAAGAAAGCGCCAGTCTAACACAGAAAAAGATGGGTAATATCGAAAATACGACGATTAAGCGCATCGAAGCGGAAAGTCACAACCGCTTCCACGACGCAAATGACGCGAATTTTATTCGAAAAGGACACGCTTTTCAGGTATCGCCCCGCGAAACCCACGGCAACCGGGCAAAAGTAATATCCTCTTCGGCCAGAGCGGCCGCTTCTTCATCGGTGGCGTCGCCGTAAATCGCGCGCGGCGCGGACTCGCCATAGTGGATCTTGCGCGCCTCCTCGGCGAAGGCGGTGCCGACGTTCTCGCACGAGCCTTCCACCGCGTCGCGTACCCGCAACAGGGTCTCGCGCAGCACCGCCAGGGAATTCGCCGCCTCGTCCTCGCCGCGTTCGCGCGGGCCGCTGGCGACGTGCGGCGCCATCGGCGCCTTGGCGACCGAGGCGCCGCCGCAGGCGGGGCACGACAGGCGCTGCGCGGCGGACAAATCCTCGAACGCCTGGTTGTCGCGGAACCAGGAATCGAAGCGGTGCCCACAGGCGCATTTCAAGGCAAAGCGGATCATCTGCGCATCCGAAAATCAAACCGGCGCGTTCGCCACCACCACGCCGCCCAGGTCGCGGCCATGCCGCAGCGACGGGATCTTGCCGCGCACCGCGTCCACCGCCGACGGATCGATGTCGGCCAGAACGAAGCCCGGGCCTTCCCCGGCGTCGGCAAGCACCTCGCCCCAGGGGGCGACGATCAGCGCGTGGCCGAAGGTGCGGCGACCCCCGGCATGGGTGCCGGTCTGCGCCGGGGCGAAGACGAAGCAGCCGGTTTCGATGGCACGCGCACGTAACAGGATATGCCAATGCGCGGCGCCCGTCACCTGGGTGAACGCGGCGGGCACGGCAAGAAAGTCGCAGCCGGCGACGGCCAGCGCGCGGTAGAGATAGGGGAAGCGCAGATCGTAGCAGACCGACAGGCCCAGCCGCCCCCACGGCAGGTCCACCGCCACCGCCGCCTCCCCCGCCTGGAAGACGCGGGATTCGGCATAGGTCTCGCCGCCGCCCAGGTCGACGTCGAACATGTGCAGCTTGTCGTAACGGGCGGCGATCCGCCCGGTGGGGTCGATCACACAGGTGCGGTTGAACACCTTGCCCGAGGGCGCGGGCACCGCCAGCGTCCCGCCGTGCAGCCAGACCTGGCGGGTCTTGGCGAAATCGCGGAAGGCGGCAAGCGCGGGGTGGACGTCCTCCGCGCGGGCGTTGGCGCGGACGTTGTCGCCGCCCCAGGTCATCATCGCCACGTTTTCCGGCATCAGGATCAGGTCGGCCCCGGCGTCGGCGGCCTCGCCCGCCAGGGTCAGCGCGGCCTCGACGTTGGCGGCCATGTCATCGCAGGCGTTGACCTGGATGCAGGCGGCGGCGAACGAACTCATCGCGGCGGGACCCCTTACTGCGCCAACAGGGGGTCGAGGCCGCCCTTGGAATCGAGGGCATAAAGGTCGTCGCAGCCGCCGATATGGCGTCCGTCGATGAAGATCTGCGGCACCGTCTGGCGCCCGCCCGCCCGCTTGACCATGGCGTTCATCACCGCGTCGTCGTCGGAGACGTCGACCTCGACGAAGGAAACGCCCTTGCGCTTGAACAGCGCCTTGGCACGCAGGCAGTACGGACAAACCTTGGTGGTGAAGATCTCGACCTTGGCCATGGGACACTCCTTCGGGTTGAACCTACGCCCCCGATGTGAGGCAAGACGGCGGAAAAATCAAGCCGAAGCGGGCACCGCCGCGGCGGTCAACAGGTCCACCGCCGCCGCCCCGGCGGCAAGAAGCGCCAGGGCGCAGGCCTCGGCGGTGGCGCCGGTGGTGACCACGTCGTCGACCAGAAGCACCGTCTTCCCGGCCAGGCCGCGCCCCCGGCGCACGGCGAAGGCATGGGCGACGTTGGCCCGCCGCGCCGCGGCGGACAGATGCCCCTGCGACGGCGTGGCGCGCAGGCGGCGCAGCAGCGCGACGTCGGCGGGACGGCCGGACAGGCGGGACAGGTGACGCGTCAGCTCCGCCGACTGGTTGTACTGGCGCGACAGCAGGCGCGACCAGTGCACCGGCACCGGCACCAGCAGGTCGGCCTCCGCCAGCAGGTCGCCGCCGGCGCGCGCCATCCAAAGCGCCAAACGCCCCGCCAGGTCGGGCCGGTCGGCATGCTTGCAGGCGACCACCAGACGGGTCGCGGCGCCGCCGTAGACCAGGGCGAAACGCCGCCGCCGGATCGGCCCGCCCGCCGCGCAGGCGCAAGCCGCCCCGGGCGCGGGCAGCGTCCGCCCGCAACGGTTGCAACGGGGGTCCTGCGCGAAGACCAGATCGGCGAAACAGGCGGCGCACACCGTGGCGGGTTCCCCCGCGCCGCCGCCGCGCACCACGGCGCCGCAGGCCGGGCAGCGTTCCGGCAGCAACAGCCGCAACGCGGCGTCGAGGCCGCGCCGCGCCCACCCCGGAAACATCGCGGTTCTTCCCATCATCCGGCGAGTCTGCCGGATGCGCCGCGTCCCGGCAAGGATACGGCTTTGCTTTTGCGGAAAAACCTTCCATATCTGATTCATGCCACCCACGCCCCCCCTCTTCGACCGTCCCCTGTTGCTCCACCGCCGCGAACGCGCGGTGCGCGGCGCCAATCCGGCGAAGGCCCCCGACTTCCTGCTGCGCGAGGCGGCGGAACGCCTGCTCGACCGGCTTTCCGACATCCGGCGCGGCTTTCCCCTGGCGCTCGACCTCGGCGCGCACACCGGGCAACTGGCGGCGATGCTGAACGGACGGGGCGGCGTCGAGACCCTGGTCTCGGTCGAACCCGCCCCGGCGATGGCGGCGCTGGCCGCGCCCCTGGCGGTGGCGGCGGACGAGGAACGCCTGCCCTTCGCCGACGGCGTGGCCGACCTGGTGCTCAGTTGCATGAGCCTGCACTGGACCGAAGACTTTCCGGCGATGCTGGCCGAGGTCTTCCGCGTGCTCAAGCCGGGAGGCCTGTTCCTCGCCTCCCTGCCCGGCGAGGACACCCTTTGCGAACTGCGCGACAGCCTGGCCCGCGCCGAACTGGAGATCGACGGCGGGGTCAGCCCCCGCGTCCTGCCGATGCTGACGATCAAGGACGCGGGCAGCCTGTTGCAGGCGGCGGGCTTCGCCGAACCGGTGGTCGACCGCGACCGCCTGACCGTCGAATACCGAGCGCCGATGCGCCTGCTGACCGACCTGCGCGCGATGGGGGAAACCAACGCCCTGACGCAGCGCCGCAAAAGCCCCCTGAAACGCGGCGTGCTGTTCGCCGCCCTGGCCGAGTACCACCAGCGTTACGCCGACGCGCGGGGCCTGACCCCCGCCACCTTCGACATCCTCACCCTGACCGCATGGAAGCCGGACGCCGCCGCATGAACTTTTCCGCCCCCCTGACCGTCGGCACCCTGATCAAACGCTACAAACGCTTCCTCGCCGACGTGCGATTGGAAGACGGCGGCGAAATCACCGCCCACATCGCCAACTCCGGGGCGATGACCGGCCTGGCCGCCCCGGGGTCGCGGGTCTGGCTGTCGCGTTCGGACAACCCGAAACGCAAGCTCGCCTACACCTGGGAACTGGTGGAGGCGGACGGCACCCTGGTCGGCGTCAACACCGCGCACCCCAACGCCATCGTCGCCGAGGCGATCGCGGCGGGGCGAATTCCCGAACTCGCCGGATACGCCGAACTGCGGCGCGAGGTCCGCTATGGCGTCAATTCCCGCATCGACGTCCACCTCTCCGACCCCGCCCGACCGCGCTGCCTGGTCGAGGTGAAGAACGTGCACCTGATGCGGACGCCGGGTCTGGCCGAGTTTCCCGACGCGGTCACCGCGCGCGGCGCCAAGCATCTGCGCGAAATGGCCGACGCGGTGCGGGCGGGCGACCGCGCGGTGATGGTCTATCTGGTGCAACGCGGCGACTGCGACCGATTCGCCCTCGCCGCCGACGTCGACCCCGCCTATGCCCGGGCCTTCGCCGACGCCCGCGCCGCGGGGGTAGAGGCCCTCTGCCTCGCCTGCGCGGTCACGCCGCAAGGCTTGACGCTGGACCGCCCCCTCCCCCTGGCGCTATAGCTTAAGTCTCAACGCTCTTTTGTTCAGTCAGGATTCCTCAAGCTCATGGACCGCTCCGCCGCCGTCACCATCCACTCCGCCGCCGATTTCGCCCCCATGCACGCCGCCGGACGGCTGGCCGCCGAAACCCTCGACTACATCACCGATTTCGTCCAACCGGGCGTGCCGACCCAGGAACTCGACCGCCTGATCGCCGAGTTCATCACCGCGCGCGGCGGCGTCAACGCGCCCCTGGGCTATCGCGGCTATCCCAAGTCCTGCTGCATCTCGATCAATCACGTGGTCTGCCATGGCATTCCCGGCGAAAAGACGCTGAAGGACGGCGACATCCTCAACATCGACGTCACCCCGATTCTCGACGGCTGGTACGGCGATTCCAGCCGCATGTACACGGTGGGCAAGGTCAGCGTCGCGGCGAAGCGGCTGATCCAGGTGACCTACGAATGCCTGATGCGCTCCATCGACATCGTCCGCCCCGGCACCACCCTGGGCGACATCGGCGCGGTGATTCAGGAATATGCCGAGTCCAACCGCTTCTCGGTGGTGCGCGACTTCTGCGGCCACGGCCTGGGCCGGGTCTTCCATGCCGAGCCCAACGTCATGCACTACGGACGGCGCGGCCGGGGCCTGGTGCTCGAGGAAGGGATGTTCTTCACCATCGAGCCGATGATCAACGCCGGCACCTTCGAAACCAAGATCCTCTCCGACGCGTGGACGGCGGTCACCCGCGACCGCAAGCTTTCGGCGCAGTTCGAGCACTCGATCGGGGTCACCGCCGACGGCTGCGAGATCTTCACCCTGTCGCCCAAGGGCTACACCCTGCCGCCCTATGGCGAAAAATAGGACGAGGCGAACGATGGGCGGCGACGACGAACCCGCCATCCCCGGTCTGGCCGACGCGCTGCCCTCGCCCGAGGCGACGGAAACGGCGGAGGCGCCGCACTATCACGGCCACCGCCAGCGGCTGCGGCAACGCCTGCTCGGCCACGGCACCGCCGCCTTCGCCGATTACGAACTTCTGGAAATGCTGCTGGCGCTGGCCATCCCGCGCCGCGACGTCAAGCCCCTGGCCAAGGACCTGCTGGTCCGCTTCGGCGATTTCGCCTCGGTGATCGCCGCGCCGCCCGAGGACCTGATGGCGGTTCCCGGCGTCAAGGACGCGACGGTGGCGGCCCTGAAGCTGGTCGAGGGGGCGGCGGTGCGCATGCTCAAGGGGCGGGTGGTGGAACGCCCCCTGCTCGCCGCCTGGGACGACCTGATGGACTATTGCCTGGCGGCGCAGTCTCGGGCGGAGGTCGAGGAATTCCGCCTGATCTTCCTCGACACCAAGAAACGCCTGATCGCCGACGAGGCGATGCAGCGCGGCACCATCAACCACACCCCGGTCTACCCGCGCGAGGTGGTGAAACGCGCCCTGGAACTGAAGGCGCACGCGGTGATCATGGTGCACAACCACCCCTCGGGCGACCCCACGCCGTCGCAGGCCGACATCGACACCACGCGGCAGATCAAGCAGGGCCTGGCCACCGTCGACATCGTCCTGCACGACCACGTGATCGTCTCGCCCGGACACTACATCAGCTTCCGCCAGCGGAAGCTGATGTAGCCCTCAGCGGAACAGGGAATCCCCGACGTAGGGGTTGGACTTGCGCTCGTCGCCGAACGACGACAGCGGGCCGTGCCCGGGGATGAACACCACCTCGTCGCCCAGCGGCCACAGCTTGCCGCGGATCGAGGCGATCAGGTCCTTGGCGTTGCCGCGCGGGAAATCGGTGCGGCCGATCGACCCCTGGAACAACACGTCGCCGACCACCGCCACCTGTTCGTCGGCGTTGAAGAAGACCACGTGGCCGGGGGTGTGCCCCGGGCAATGCAGCACCGAAAGCGTCACCTTGCCGAAGCTGACGGTGTCGCCCTCCGCCAACCAGCGGTCGGGGGTGAAGCTCTCGCACGGCGGAAAGCCATAGCCCTGCGCGCTTTCCGGCAACTGCTCCAGCAGGAAGGCGTCGTCGCGGTGCGGGCCTTCCACCGGCACCTTCAGCTCGGCCTTGAGGGCGGCGGTCCCCGCCGCGTGGTCGACGTGGCCGTGGGTCAAAAGGATCTTGACGATGGAGATCCCCTTGCGCTTCGCCGCCGCCAGAATCTCGGGCAGGTCGCCGCCGGGATCGACCACCGCGCCTTCCATGGTTTCCTCGCACCAGAGGATGCTGCAATTCTGGCCGAAGGCGGTTACCGGTACGATCATCGCTTTCATCGGGACACTCCGAACGGACAAAGGGCCTTTCCCCCAATGTAGGGGACTTTTTCAGTCGCGCCAGAAGTGCGCGGTCATCATCACGAACACCGTCTCGAATTCCAGCCGCCCCAGGATCATGCCGACGTCCAGCGCCCACTTCGCGCCGTCGGGCAGGGTCGAGAAGTTGCCCGCGGGGCCGATCACCTGCCCCAGGCCGGGGCCGACGTTGGCCAGGGCGGTGGCGGCGCCGGACAAGGCGGTGATGAAATCCAGGCCATAATAGGCCAGCACCAGCACCAGCCCGGCGAACGAGGCGGCATAGCACAGCACGAACACCTGCACGTCGCGCACCAGGTCGCCGCTGGCCGGACGCCCCGCCATCATGTCGGGGAAGACGCCGTGCGGGAACAACAGGCGGCGGCATTCCTTGCGGATGTCCTGCCACAGGATCTCGAAGCGGAACATCTTCAACCCGCCCGCCGTCGACCCGGCGCAGCCGCCGACGAAGGTCATGAAGAAGAACACCGCCACCGCGGGCGGCCCCCACAGGCTGTAGTCGGTGGAGGCATAGCCGGTGGTGGTCATCACCGAGACCAGGTTGAAGGTGGCGCGGGTGAACGCCGTCCACGGGTCGAAATCGTTGGCCAGGATCAGCCAGGCGGTCAGCATGACCGACGAGATCAGGGCGGTGGCGAACATCCGCTTCACCTGTCCGTCGCGCACCAGAACCATCGCGCCGCGTCCGGTCAGCGCCATGACGAACAGGACATAGGGGGTGCCGCCCGCCAGCATGAACACGGTACCCGCCCATTCCATGGGCAGGCTGTCGAAGTGCGAGAACGAGGCGTCCGAGGTGGAATAGCCGCCGGTGGACAGGGTGGTCATGGCGTGGATCGCCGCCTCGAAGGGGGTCATCCCCAGCGCCCAATAGACCGCCGCGCAGATCAGGCACAGCGCGTTGTAGACCCAGAAAATGCGGATCGCCATGGTGCGCATGCGGGGCGACGCCTTGTCGTTGGTCTTTTCCGAACTCTCCAGCTTGAACATCTGCATGCCGCCGACGCGGAACATCGGCAGGATGGCGATCGCCATGACGATGATGCCGACGCCGCCCATCCATTGCAGCAGGCCGCGCCACAGCAGAATGCCGGCGGGCATCTCGTCCAGTCCTGCCAGCACGGTGGAGCCGGTGGTGGTAAAGCCGGACACGGTTTCGAACACCGCGTCGCAGTACGAGGTTCCAGCCATCCAGAAGGGCAGCGCGCCGAACAGGGAAAGCATCACCCAGGCGCCGACGGTGATGAAATAGGCGCGGCGCAGCGAGGTGGTGCCGAAACTGGTGTCGCGGGTCGCGGCCAGCAGCAACACGCCGAAGAAAATGGTGAAGGCGGAGGAAAGCGCGAAGGCCTTCCACTCGGTCTGCTCATAGGCAAGATCGGCGACCGCCGGCACCCACATGGTGATGCCGAGCACGATCAGAAGACTGCCGATGGCTTGTCCGGTGCCGCCTTCGTCCTGAGGTTTGGCCAAGCCTTCCCCTTTCTCCGCCCCCAAGAAACGCCACGCCTCGGCGTGGGTCCCTTTGTGCGTCCGCCCCGCCGCCGCGTCAAGAGGCCGGGCGCGGGCACCCCCCGACGGTGACCGGGCCGCAGCGCCGGTTGTCCAGGCGGAAACGATGCCCGAAGCGGGTGAATTCCAGGGCGTGGTCCGGCCCCTCGCCGACGGCGCGGTAACGGCGGGCGAATTCGGCCTCGCCGATGTCGTCGGGCAACCGGCACAGGGCGTCGAACTCCGCCTGGCGGCGCGGCCGTCCGCTCCACGCGGCGTCGGCGCGGGGCATCGGCGCGGGAGCGACCAGGCGGGGACAAAGGTCGGCGATCAGGCGCAGCACCGAGGCGAAGCTGAGTTTCTCCAGCGCGGCGCGGTCGGCCGTCGCCGGAATCGGGAAGCGGTCCACCGCGACGATCGGCCCGGCGTCCACCCGCGCGGTGACCTCGTGCACCGTGGTGCCGAACTCCGCCGCGCCGTCGTAGAGGGCGAAGACCGAGGGATAGCGCCCCGGATACTCCGGCGGGCCGGGATGGATGTTATAGGACGGGCCGGGAAAGGCATCGAGGATCTCGGGCGAGACGATCGTCTCGCTGCCGCAGATCAGCAGCCGCGCCCCGGACAGCGGCTTGTCGCAACGCGCCGCCAGCCCCACCGCGCCGACCACCGGGGTCACGGTCAGGATCGGCTGCGCCCGCATGAAGGCGCGCGGCGACGCCTGGGGATGAGCGATCAACAACGCCTGCGCCAGAATCGGCGCCAAGGCCGGGTCGGTCAGCAGAACGATTTCGGAAAGAAAGGTGTCGCGCGGATCGGTCATGGCGGCCATGATAATCCGACCGCCGCGCCCGCGCCAGCTTCGCCCTTGACAGGCCGGACGCTTCGCCGGATTTTGCGGCGCGACGACGCAAGGAAGGAGACCGCCCGTGATCCCGCGCTATTCCCGCCCCGCCATGACCGCCATCTGGACGCCGGAGAACCGTTTCCACATCTGGTACCTGATCGAGGCGCACGCATGCGACGCGCAGGCCGAACTGGGGGTGATCCCGAAATCGGCGGCGCAAACCGTGTGGGAAAAGGGCAACCTGCCCTACACCGCCGAACGCGTCGCCCGCATCGACGCGATCGAGGCCGAGGTCAAGCACGACGTCATCGCCTTCCTCACCGAACTGTCCGAGCACATCGGCGCGGATTCGCGCTTCGTCCACCAGGGGATGACCTCGTCGGACGTTCTCGACACCTGCCTCGCGGTGCAATTGACCCAGGCCGCCGACATCCTGCTCGAAGACATCGACAAGCTGCTGGCCGCCCTCAAGCGCCGCGCCCTGGAAACCCGGGACATGGTCTGCATGGGCCGCAGCCACGGCATCCACGCCGAGCCGGTGACCATCGGCCTGAAGTTCGCGGGTTTCGCCGCCGAGTTCCAGCGCGCCAAGGCACGGCTGCTGGCGGCGCGCGCCGACGTCGCCACCTGCGCGATCTCGGGCGCGGTGGGCACCTTCGCCAACATCGACCCGGCGGTGGAAGCGCACGTGGCGAAGGCCCTTAACCTCGCCGTCGAGCCGCTGTCGACCCAGGTGATCCCGCGCGACCGCCATGCGATGTTCTTCGCCACCCTGGGCGTCGTCGCCAGCTCGGTGGAACGGGTAGCCACGGAAATCCGCCACCTGCAACGCACCGAGGTGCGCGAGGCCGAGGAATACTTCTCGCCCGGGCAGAAGGGTTCCTCGGCGATGCCGCACAAGCGCAACCCGGTCCTCACCGAGAACCTGTGCGGTCTGGCGCGGATGGTGCGCAGCTTCGCCCTGCCCGCGATGGAGAACGTCGCCCTGTGGCACGAGCGCGACATCTCCCACTCCTCGGTGGAGCGGATGATCGGCCCCGACGCCACCATCACTCTCGATTTCGCCCTCGCCCGCCTGACCGGCGTGATCGACAAGCTGGTGATCTATCCCGAGGCGGTGGAAAAGAACCTCAACCAGTTGGGCGGCCTGATCTTCTCGCAGCGAGTGCTGCTGGCGCTGACGCAGGCCGGGGTCAGCCGCGAGGACAGCTATCGCATCGTGCAACGCAACGCGATGCGGGTGTGGGCGGGGGAAGGCCGCTTCCTCGACTTCCTCAAGGCCGACGCCGACGTGGCGGCGCGCCTCGACGAAAAGACCCTGGAGGGGATTTTCGACATGGGCTACCACACCAAGCACGTCGAGACGATCTTCGCGCGGGTGTTCGGCGCCTGACGCCGGGTCAGTCGCCGCGCGCCGGGGGCCGGACGTCGAGGTTGAGCGCGTCCAGCGCCGCGCCGATCGGGATGAACAGGTTGAGCCCGACCGGCGAGCCGCCGTACTGCATCACTGCCACCGAGATGCCGACGACGTTGCCCCGCTTGTCGAGCAACGGCCCGCCGCTGTTGCCGGGCGAAATCGGCGTGTCCGCCTGGATATAGGAAACCGGCCTGCCGGGTCCCTCCTGCGACAGACGGAAGGCGCCGACCACCCCCTTGGTCACCGTCGACTGCAATTCCAGCTCCAGCGGCGTGCCCGCCGCATAGACGTCGTCCAGACGCGCCAGCTTGACCTGCGGCGCCAGCGGCAAGGGGTGCAGCACCTGCACCGGCGCCTTGAACAAGGCGACGTCGCGGTGTTTCTTCACCCGCAGCACGTCGGCCCGCACCTCGACGCCGGAACGCAGGCGCAGGGTCACCTGGTCCGCCTCGCCGACGACGTGGGCGTTGGTCAGGCCATAGCCGTCGCGGCTGATGAAGAAGCCGCTGCCATGGCCGTTGCCGAAGACGATGGTCACCACGCCGTCGAGAATGGTGTCGATGCGGTCGGCGATCGGGCCGCGCGACGGCCGTTCCCCCAGCAGTTTCAGCGGTCGGTCGGCGTCGCCCTTGGGCGAGGTTGCCGACGCCTTTTCCGCCATCAGGTCGCGGAAGCCCGGGTCCGCCGCAAGGTTCGCCGTGGCCATCGAGAACGCCAGGTTCAGGGTCACCGCCAAACCGTCGCCGGCGGGAGATTTCTGCGCGCCGCGTCCCTCGGAAACGAACTTGGCGACGACCCGGCGCTCGGCCTCGGAATAGACCTCCCACTCCACCTTGACGTACATCTCGCCCATCACCCGATTGGTCGGCATGCCCAGCCAGAAGGTGAACTCGTCGCAGAAGTTGCCGCGGATGTCGACCAGACGCGCCCCCACCCGGTAATGGGCGCGGGCGCGGTCCTTGCCGCGGTCGAACAGGTCCGAGGGATTGCCGAGGACGTTGTAGCCGACGCCCTTCATCACGTCGTGAAAGGTCTCGCCGATTTCGCTGGTCCAGGCGGCGGCCAGGCGGCCGCCCCACTCCACCGAGATGTGGCTGCCGACGCCGCAGGTCAGGGACATCGGGCCGCCGATATCGGGAAAGGCGGCGATGGTGGTGCCGCGCGGAATCTTACTGATCCCCCCGGCGAACGAAAACGGCGCGCTCTCCGCGCCCAGGGGAATCTCGATCGGCGCGCGCTGCTCGACCTCGGGCATGTCCATCGGCGTCTGGCAGGCCGCCAGACCGAACAGCAGCGTCACCGCACGGCAAACCCGTCCCCAGCGCATGGCGTCCCCCATTTTCGCCCCCTTTTCTCGCCCAGCGAGTGTGAACCAACCCCACACACGCGGCAAGCCCCGCGAAAACCGCGGGGCTTGCGAAACGGAGCGAAACGGAAGCCGGGGTCATTCGGCCGGAGCGGACGGCAACGTTCCCACCAGGGACAGGAACAGGTCGCCGAACCGCAGGGTCGGCAACGGCGCCTTGGCGCGGGCCAACGCCGCCTCGATGGCGTGGATGCCGCCAGCGGCCGCCGCCCGGACCCCCGGGACGAACCCGAACTTCGCCAACTTGGCGTGCGGCACCACCGGATTGCCGACGATCTCGTCCAGGACGACGCGGCAAGCGCGCCCCTCGATCTCGTACAGCTTCTCCTCGAGCCGTCCTTCGGGCAGGGTCACGCCCTTCCGCGCCAGGTCGCCGCGCGCCTTTTCCAACAGGCGGACCGCGTCGGTATCGCCGAAGACGTGATCGTGCATCTCCTTCGCATAGGTGGGGATGCCTTCGCCATGATGGCCCATCAGCCCCGCCACCCATTCCGCGAACAGATGGTTGCGGCGGCCGAAGACCTTGTAGACGAGCTCCTGATGCAATGCGAAACGGGCCTCGTGGCCACGTTCCAGGGCGGCAAGGACGTGCAGCATGATTTCCTCCCAGTTTCGGTTCCGTATCACTTCAGATATATGACTTCCTGCAGGGACAACAAGTCCCGTGGTGAAATTTTTTCGCGTCGAACGATGATTAATTTTCATCCGTCCGCGACTCCGCCGCACGGGGACGCGGGCACCGCCGCCGAAGGGCGCGGCGCGGCGCCGGGCCATGGGTTTGCCGGGCAAGGGCGCGGGCGAGAACCGTTGTTCTCGCCCGCCAACACTGTTATAGGAAAGCCGAACCCGAGCGCTCCGAACCTCCGGCGCGCTCTTCTTTCATTGTTCCCCCGCCGCGGTCGGCGGCACGCCCGTCACGGGCGGCCCGTTCCCGGCCGAAGGCAGACAGCGGCGACCATGGCACGACCGAAAAAACTCTACGAAGGCAAGGCGAAGATTCTGTTCGAAGGGCCGGAACCCGGCACCCTGGTGCAGTACTTCAAGGACGACGCGACGGCGTTCCACGCCAAGAAGCGCGGCACCATCACCGGCAAGGGCGTGCTCAACAACCGGATTTCCGAGTACCTGATGCTGCGGCTGGAGGAAATCGGCATCCCCACCCACCTGATCCGCCGCATCAACATGCGCGAACAGTTGGTGCGCGAGGTCGAGATCATTCCCCTGGAAGTGACGGTGCGCAACGCCGCCGCCGGGACCCTGGCGCAGCGCTTCGGCCTGGCCGACGGCACGCCGCTGCCGCGCTCCATCGTCGAGTACTTCTATAAGAAGGACGAGCTGGAAAGCCCCCTGGTTTCCGAGGAACACATCACCGCCTTCGGTTGGGCGTCGGTGCAGGACATCGACGACATGATGGCGATGGCGCTGCGGGTCAACGACTACCTGTCCGGCCTGTTCCTCGGCATCGGCATCCGGCTGATCGACTTCCGCCTGGAATTCGGCCGCCTCTACCATGACAACGGCGACATCCAGATCGTCCTCGCCGACGAGATCTCGCCCGACAACTGCCGCCTGTGGGACGTCTCCACCGGCGAGCGCCTGGACAAGGACCGTTTCCGCCTTGATCTCGGCAACGTCGAACGCGCCTATCAGGAAGTGGCGCGGCGCCTGGGGATCATCCCGGAAAGCGCCCCCTACGACCTGCAAGGCCCGGAAACCGTGCAATAGGGAGCCTCGACCCAAGATGAAAGCCAAAGTTCACGTCACGCTGAAGCCGGGCGTCCTCGACCCGCAGGGCAAGGCGGTGCATCACGCCCTGGAATCCCTGGGCTTCGCCGGTATCGGCGGGGTCCGCCAGGGCAAGTACATCGAACTCGACGTCGCCGAGACCGACCCGGCCAAGGCCAAGGTCCAGGTCGAGGAGATGTGCAAGAAGCTTCTGGCCAACACCGTCATCGAGAACTTCGCCATCGACCTGGAGGGCTGAACCGCCCTTCGGCCGATCGGCCTGCGACAAGGACCGTCCGCCGTGAAATCCGCCGTCATCGTTTTCCCGGGTTCCAACTGCGACCGCGACGCCGCGGTGGCGATTACGCGCGTCACCGGGCACGCGCCGCGCATGATCTGGCACCGCGACGCCGACCTGCCCGACCTCGACCTGATCGTGGTGCCGGGCGGCTTCTCCTATGGCGACTACCTGCGTTCCGGCGCGATGGCCGCGCATTCGCCGATCATGGCGGCGGTCAAGGCCAAGGCGGACAAGGGGGTGCGGGTGCTGGGCATATGCAACGGCTTCCAGGTGCTGACCGAGGCCGGGTTGCTGCCCGGCGCGCTGATGCGCAACCAAAGCCTTTCCTTCATCTGCCGCGACGTGCTGCTGCGGGTGGAAACCTCGAATTCCGACTTCACCTCGGGCTACAACGCGGGCCAGGTGGTGCGGATTCCGGTGGCCCATCACGACGGCTGCTTCTTCGCCGACGAGGCGACCCTCGACCGCCTGGAGGACGAGGACCGCGTCGCCTTCCGCTATTGCGACGCCCAGGGCAACCCCGCCGACGCCGCCAACCCCAATGGGTCGCGCCGCAACATCGCGGGCATCCTCAACCCGGGCCGCAACGTGCTCGGCATGATGCCGCATCCCGAGCGCCTGGCCGACCCGCTGCTCGGCGGCACCGACGGCGCGCCGATGTTCCGCGCCCTTGCCGCCGCCCTTTCCTGACGTTTCCGATCCCAAGGATACCGCGATGTCCGAGCCTGCCATCACCCCCGAAATCGTCGCCGAACACGGTCTGTCGCCCGACGAATACGACCGCGTGCTTTCGATCATGGGGCGCGCCCCCAACATCACCGAACTCGGCATCTTTTCGGTGATGTGGAGCGAGCACTGCTCCTACAAGTCGTCGAAGAAGTGGCTGAAGACCCTGCCGACCAAGGCCCCCTGGGTGATCTGCGGCCCCGGCGAGAACGCGGGCGTGGTGGACATCGGTGACGGCCAGGCGGCGATCTTCAAGATGGAAAGCCACAACCACCCGTCGTTCATCGAACCCTACCAGGGCGCGGCGACCGGCGTCGGCGGCATCCTGCGCGACGTCTTCACCATGGGCGCGCGGCCGGTGGCCAACCTGAACGCCCTGCGCTTCGGCGCGCCGGACCACCCGAAGACCCGCCATCTGGTGGCGGGCGTGGTCGCGGGCATCGGCGGTTACGGCAACTGCGTCGGCGTGCCCACGGTGGGCGGCGAGGTGGAGTTCCACCCCTCCTACAACGGCAACATCCTGGTCAACGCGATGACCATCGGCATCGCCGACACCGACAAGATCTTCTATTCCGAGGCCTCCGGCGTCGGCAATCCGGTGGTTTACGTCGGCTCCAAGACCGGGCGCGACGGCATCCACGGCGCGACCATGGCCTCCGCCGAATTTTCCGAGGACTCCGAGGAAAAGCGGCCCACCGTGCAGGTCGGCGACCCCTTCACCGAGAAACTGCTGATCGAGGCGTGCCTGGAACTGATGGCCACCGACGCCATCGTCGCGATCCAGGACATGGGCGCGGCGGGCCTCACCTCGTCGTCGTTCGAAATGGCCTCGAAGGGCGGTCTCGGCGTGGAGATCGACCTCGACCGCGTGCCGGTGCGCGAAACCGGCATGACCCCCTACGAAATCATGCTCTCCGAAAGCCAGGAGCGCATGCTGATGGTGCTGGAGCCGGGCAAGGAAGACGTCGCCAAGGCGGTGTTCGACAAGTGGGAGCTCGACTTCTCGATCATCGGCCGCCTCACCGACACCGGGCGCATGGTGCTGACCATGGGCGGCAAGACCGTCGCCGACCTGCCGATCGACCCCCTCGCCCAGGCCGCGCCGGAATACGACCGGCCGTGGACGCCGGGCAAGAAGCTGCCGGAAATCGCCGCCGCCGAAGTGCCGGAACGCCCCTGGGGCGAGGCGCTTCTTACCCTGGTCGGCGGACCGCAGGGGTCCTCGCGCCGCTGGGTGTGGGAACAGTACGACCACATGGTGATGGGCGACACCGTCGGCCGCCCGGGCGGCGACGCCGCGCTGGTGCGCATCCACGGCACCAAGAAGGGCCTGGCCGCCACCTCCGACGTGACGCCGCGCTACGTCGTCGCCGACGCCCACCAGGGCGGCCGCCAGGCGGTGGCCGAGGCGTGGCGCAACCTCACCGCGGTGGGGGCGACGCCGCTGGCGATCACCGACAACATGAACTTCGGCAACCCCGAACGCCCGGCGATCATGGGGCAGTTCGTCGAGGCGATCAAAGGCATGGGCGAGGCGTGCATCGCCCTCGACTTCCCGGTCGTCTCCGGCAACGTCTCCCTCTACAACGAGACCAACGGCGAGGCGATCCTCCCCACCCCGACGATCGGCGCCATCGGCCTGATGCCGGACGTGGAACAGTCGGTGGGCATCGGCTTCGCCGCGCCGGGTCAGGCGCTGCTGCTGATCGGGCCGGAAGGCTCCTGGCTCGGCCAGTCGTGGTACCTCGCCCAGGTGGCGAACCGCGCCGAGGGCGCGCCGCCGCCGGTCGACCTGGCCGCCGAACGCCGGAACGGCGATTTCGTGCGCGGCCTGATCCGCGTGGGCAAGGTCTCCGCCTGCCATGACCTCTCCGACGGCGGCCTGCTCGTCGCGGTGGCGGAAATGGCGATGGCCTCGGGCATCGGCGCCGACGTCTCGGCGCAGGGTCCGCACCTCCACGCCGCGCTGTTCGGCGAGGACCAGGGCCGCTACGTCCTGGCGGCGGACGAGGCCGAGGCGGCGGGCATCCTGGCCGCCGCCGCCGCCGCCGGGGTTCCGGCGCGGCGTCTGGGCACCACCGGCGGCGACGCGCTGTCGGTCAACGGCAAGGACGCGGTGAAGGTCGCCGACCTGACCGCCGCGCATCAGGGCTGGTTCCCCGCCTTCATGGGATAGCCCCTCCGCAGTGTGGCGCGGATCATACTTCGCATCCGCGCCACGACGTAACCTGATCGGCCCGGCGCGGCGGAAGGTCCGCCGCCCGCCATCGCGAAAGACCCCCATCGTGACGTCGTTGCCGTCGTCCCCCGCTTCCGAATCCGCCGACGCCGCGCGGCGGCTCGGCATCGCGGCGGGGCTGACCACCTATCTGATCTGGGGCGGTGCGCTGCCCATCTACCTGAAGTTCCTCGCCGACATGGCGCCGCTGGAGGTCCTCGCCCACCGCATCGTCTGGAGCGTGGTCACCCTGGTGCTGCTGGTCGGCCTGCTGCATGGCGGCGCGGCGGTGATGGCCGCGGTGCGCGACCGCCGCTGCCTCGTCACCCTGATCGCCACCGCCCTGCTGATCACCCTCAACTGGCTGATCTATATCTATTCCGTCTCCACCGGGCAGCTGTTGCAGGCAAGCATGGGCTATTACATCAACCCGCTGCTCAACGTCCTGTTCGGCTTCCTCTTCCTGCACGAGACCCTGACGCCGCGCCAGGTGACCGCCATCGGCTTCGCCGTCGCCGGGGTGGCGGTGCTGGTGATCGGCGCGGGCGAACTGCCGATCATCGCGGTCAGCCTGGGCCTGACCTTCGCCACCTACGGCCTGCTGCGCAAAAGCATCCCGGTCGACGGCGCCAGCGGCATGTTCGTGGAAAGCCTGATCCTCGGGCCGGTCGCCCTCGGCTACCTCGCCTGGCTGGCGCATCTCGGCGTCGGCCGCTTCGCCCAGGGCGACGCCGGCCACGACTGGCTGCTCGTCCTGGCCGGACCGATGACCGCCATCCCCCTGGTTCTGTTCGGCTTCGCGGTGCGGCGGGTGCGCCTGTCGACGATGGGCCTGCTGCAATACGTCGCCCCCACCGGACAATTCCTGCTGGCCACCCTGATCTATGGCGAGCCGTTTTCCACCACCCACCTGTGGGCGTTCTCTTGTATTTGGACGGGCTTGGCGATTTACTCTATCCCGCGCGACCTGCTCGCCCGCATCGGCTTGCGCATCCGCTGACCCGAACCGACGCAAGGACACCGTCATGGACGACTCCCCGGCCACCCTCCGCATCCGCAAGGACATCGAAAGCAACCCGGTGGTTCTGTACATGGAGGGAACGCCGATGTTCCCGCTGACCCCGGCGGCGGCGGCGGTGACCCAGACCCTGGACCTGATGGGCGTCGCCTACCGCAACGTCAACCTCAACGACGACCCCGAAATCCGCGAGGCGATCCGCGACTTCAGCCAGTGCGCGGAGCTGCCGCACCTCTACGTGCGGGGACGCTTCGCGGGCGGCGGCGCGGCGATCCGCGACCTCGCCCGTTCCGGCGGCTTGAAGCCCCTGTTCGACCAGGCCGGCATTGCCGCCAAGGCCCTCGCCTAGGCGCACAGGCGCCGCAACTCGCGCCCCAGGGCATGGCCGCACACGGCGGTCAGCGCCGCGTACACGCCGCCCCGGATCCCCGGCACCACGCCGTCCGCCTCCCCCGCCAGTTCGGCCAGGGCGTCGAAGCTTTGCCCCAGCAGCAGGAACAGGCACAGGAACATCAGCGCCGCCGCCGCGATGCGGCCGCGATGCGGCGCGGACAGCCGCCAGAACGCGGCGAAGCCGCCGCCGACGCCGCAGGCCGCGGCGACCGCGGCCAACAGCAAGCGGGCGCCGCCGCCCCCGGCGAAGGCCGCCGCCAGAAGAATCGACCACACCGCCACCAGCGTCGCGGGGTCCGCCGCCGCGCCCAACAGCAGTGCCGCCAGAACCCCCGCCGCCGCGGCTCCGGCGGCGACGGCCAGCATCGCGGGCAACAGCACGTCCAGGCCGCGCCCCAGCCCCCGCCACTCCAGCGCCGAGGGCGCGGACGCCCCGCCGCCGACGAAGCCGACCCGTCCCCAGGCCAGCAGGCACGGCAGAAAGGCGGCGAGTTCCAGGGTCCGGCGCGCCGTCTCGACGCCGATGGTGGCGCACAGCCCTTCCTCCGCCAGCAGGATGCAGCCGAGGGCGACAAGCCGTTCGGCGACGAACGGCAGCAGCGCGGTGCGCAGCATCCACAGGGGACGGGGGAAGACCCCGCGAATCGATTCCAGCAGCAGGCCGAAAGCGGACCGCACGCAGGGCGTGCTCTCGGCGGAAGGCGGCGGCATCATCGGGCGGCGGTCTCGCGTCTGAATTTCGCTATGGGATAGCCGCAATTTTGCCATAATCCCGCACACCACGCCTTAACTTTTTCCCCCTACCCTCGATCCGTCCGCCGCTTCTTCGCAAAGGCCGCCCAGATGACGCCGCCGCTTCGCATCGCCGTGATCGTTCCCGCCCACGACGCCGCCGACACCCTGGCGCGGGCGGTGGACAGCATCGTCGCCAGCGCCGCCTACGCGCGCGAGGCGATGGGCCTCGACCTGCACGCCGAGATCGCGGTGGTGGACGACGCGTCGCGCGACGGAACCTCGCGGGTGATGGCGGCACTGGCGCACCGCCTGGCCGACGTGCCCGGCCTCGGCTTCCGGGCCATCGCGCGGGAAACCAACCAAGGCGCCGGACCGGCGCGCAACCTGGGCGCCCGGCAAACCACCGCGCCGTTGCTGGCCTTCCTCGACGCCGACGACGAGTTCCTGCCGCCGCACCTGGGGCTTTGCGCCTCGGCGCTGACCGCCGACCGCGACGCCGGATACGTCTGGACACGGCGGCGGCTCGACGTGCCGGTGCATCCCAGTTGGGGGCCGTCGCTGGACCGCCGCACGGTGATGAACCTGTGCGTGCGCCGCATCTGGCACGAAATCGCCAAGGGCTTCCCCGAGCACCCGGACTTCGCCCGCATGGGAACGGAGGACAGCTTCTATCGCATTGTCCTGGAAGCCCTGGTCAACGGCCGCGCCCTGCCCGAGGAGACGGTGCTGATCCACCATTCCCCCGGCAACTCGCTGGACCGGCAAAGGATCAAGCTGGCGACGCCGATCGACGCCTGGGACGGGTCGCGGGAAAGCTTCGTCCCCAGCCCGGCGATCGTCGCCGAGCTGAACCACCGCCTCGCCTATGTCGAGCGGCTGAAGGCGGAGATGGCGGGCGGATGATTACCGTTCGTCGAGGCGGGCGACGAACCACTGCACCAGGCGGGACCACAGTTCGTCCTTCAGCACCGCGCCTTCCATGCCGGAATCGAGGTTGGGGTTGTCGTTGATCTCGATCACGTGCACGCCGCGGTCGTTCTGCTTCAGGTCGACGCCGTAAAGGCCGTTGCCGATCAGGCGCGCCGCCTTCACCGCCGCCTGGATCACCTCGGGCGGCGCGTCCTCCACCGCGACGCAGTTGCAGCGTCCCTCCTGCGCCTTGCCGTCGGCCAGGTGGTGGATGATCTGCCAATGGTCCCGCGCCATCAGGTACTGGCAGGCGAACAGGGCCTCGCCGCCCAGAACGCCGACCCGCCAGTCGTATTCGGTGGGCATGAACTCCTGCGCCAGCAGAAGGTCGGTGTCGACGAACAGGTCGGCGGCCAGGGAGTCCAGAGCGGCGCGGGTGTCGACCTTGTGCACCCCGCGCGAAAACGAGCCGTCGGGAATCTTCACCACCATCGGGAAGCCGAGGGTTTCCTCGGCCCGCGTCAGGTCGGCGCGGTTGCCGAGAACGAGGCTGCGCGGAATCGAGATGTTGTGCGATTCCAGCAGTTCCTTCAGGTAGACCTTGTTGGTGCAGCGAATCATCGACACCGTGTCGTCGATCACCGGCATGCCTTCCTGCTCGGCGCGGCGGGCGAAGCGGTAGGTGTGGTTGTCGATCGAGGTGGTTTCGCGGATGAACAGGGCGTCGTATTCCGCCAGACGCGCCAGGTCGTGGCGTTCGATCGGGTCCACCTCCACCCCGTGGCGGCGGGCGACCACCGCCAGACGCTCCAGCGAGGACTTCTTCGACGGCGGCAGCGCCTCGCGCGGGTTGTGCAGCACCGCCATGGAATAACGCGACGGGGTCTTGCCCTTGGCCACCTGCCAGCCGCGCCGGGTCTGGCGTTCCATCGCCTCCATGGCGAAGGTCTTCTGCTCGGGCGAGAGGCGATGGATGGACAGGGTGCGGATGCGCTCGATCGAGCGCCAGGGCCCCTCCTCCACCGTGACTTCGAGAAGCGGGCTGCGGAACCAATCGAAGAGCAACAGGGCGAAACCATCGAGACCGGGGAACTCGGTACGGCCGAAGGCGACGAAGATACGGAAGGAGGTTTCCGGCACGTCCTCGCAATTCTTCAGGCAGCGGTTCAGCTTGTCCTCGAGGTCGGGCAGGGAGTCGCGGTAAAGGTCCTTGCGCGACAGTTCCAGCATCGTCTGCACCGAGGGCATGACGCGGTGGCCGCGCGCCCCCGCCAGAAGCGAGGCATAGTACCCGGCGCTTTGATAGTTGGTGTTGCGCGACAGGTTGATCAGCGACGGGCGATGGCTGCGGAACAATTGCGGCCGCGCCAGATAGTCGCGCACCGTCATCACCTTGTGCGGCGTGTCGGCCTGCGCCACGTCGCGCACGGAGTCCACCAGGATGATCCAGTCGGTCATTTACGTTTCTTTCCCCTGATTACGATCGCGGCGCGCAGGCGGCTCTTGCCATAGCAGGCCATGCGGTCGAATTCCTCTTCCGGGATGGGCAGGGCCGCCGCCGCCATCGGCGTTTCGTGGTCGGCGTCCTCGATCCACGGGTCATGAATGAATACCCGGCGGTCGGCGTGGGCGATCGCCACCACCCAGTGCGGCGTGCGCGACCGCAGCATGCGGTAAAGGCTGAGCAGCACCAGCACCACCGCGCCGCCGTCCAGCGCCTCGCGCAGGGCGCCGCGGCTGAGGGGACGGCGGTGCAGCGGCACCCCCAGACCCTTCGCCTGGTCGCGGAAGTCTTCCTGCGCCACCGTCATCACCGCCCGCTTTTCCGGGTCGCGCACCGAATCCAGGAACAACAGGTCGTGGGTGTTGACGAAGACCTCGGCGGCATAGCCGTGGCGGGCCAGGGCTACCGCCATGCCCACCGGGTCGCAGCCGCCCAGTCCCGCGGTCATGAAGATGGTGGTGGCCTGCCGCCAAAGCCGCAGTTCCAGGCGGCGGTCGAGGGCCAGCGCCGGATCGAAGGCGCCCATCGCCATCATCATCGCCGCCGCGCCGCAGGTGAATTCGGTGCTTTGCGGGTAATAGGGCACCGCCCCGCGCGCCGCGTGCACCACGCGCGGCGGCGGCGCGCTCAGCCATTTCTGGAAGCGCAGGGCGTCGGCGTGGTCCTCGTAATAGTCGACGTAGTGGCCGAACTGGCGATAGCCCCGCCGCGTGTAGAGGGCGATGGCGGCGGTGTTGTCGGGCCGGGATTCCAGGCGCATCACCGCGCTGCCGTGGGCGAAGGCCTTCGCCTCGGCCGCCGCCAGCAGGCGCGCCCCCAGGCCCCGCCCCGCCCGCGCCGGATCGACGGCGATGGAATAGAGACGCGCGAGAGCGGTGCCGCGGCGATAGATCACCAGGGCATAGCCCAAAAGGCCATGGCCATCGTCGAGGACCAGCAGGCTGGCCCGTCCGGGCATGAGAAAACGGCGGAAGCTGCGCCGCGACAGGCGGTCGCCGCTGAAGGCCCGGCCTTCCAGGTCGAGCAGGGCGTCAAGATCGGCCGGCGTCGCCGGCCGAGGACTTGGAGGATCTTCCGGACGATCCGCTCCCGACGGAACCGCCCCGTTCTCCCCCGCTTCGGGTGTCATGATGTCTGCCTTGTGACAAACGGGTTTTGCAATACATCCTCCCGCGCCGGGGAAAATGCAAGTGTCCGCAATCACTTTTCCCGCCGTATGCGCGGTTCCCGTCAAGGGCGCTTCGCTTCGGCCGAAAGATCACCAGGAATTGCATTCCCCGGCAATTCTCCTACTCTGGGAGCGACCCACACCACCGACGGAGGAAACCGCCATGGACGAAGAACTGATCGGCACGATCAAACTGTTCGCGGGAAACTACGTGCCGCGCGGATATTTGGCCTGCAACGGCGCCACGTTGCCGGTCGACAAACACTCGACCCTGTTCGCGATCATCGGCAACGCCTTCGGCGGCGACTATCGGCAGGGGACGTTCGCCCTGCCCAAACTGTCCGCCCCGGTCGGGCTCTACGTCATCTGCGTCGAGGGTCTTTTCCCGTCCCGCGACTGACGGCACAAAAGCAAAACGCGCGGCCGATGGCCGCGCGTTTCGTCGTCTTCGGGTCGAGGGCGCCGATTACCGGCTGTAGAATTCGACCACCAGATTGGGTTCCATCGAAACCGGATAGGGCACGTCGGCCAGCTTCGGCACGCGGACGAAGGAGCCCTTCATCGCCTTGTGGTCGACGTCGATGTAGTCGGGAATATCCCGCTCGCCGGATTCCATGGCTTCCAGGATCAGGGCCATCTGCTTCGACGCGTCGCGGATTTCCACCAGGTCGCCGACCCGCACCTGATAGGAACCGACGTTGACGCGGCGGCCGTTGACCTTGACGTGGCCGTGGTTGATCACCTGACGGGAGGCGAACATCGTCGGCACGAACTTCATGCGATAGACGACGGCGTCCAGACGGCCTTCCAGCAGGCCGATCAGGTTCTCGCCGGTGTCGCCGGTACGGCGGGAGGCTTCCTCGTAATAGCGGCGGAACTGACGTTCCGAAATGTTGGCGTAGTAGCCCTTCAGCTTCTGCTTCGCCATCAGCTGGGTGCCGAAGTCGGTGGGCTTGCGGCGGCGCTGACCGTGCTGGCCCGGGCCGTACTCGCGCTTGTTGACCGGGCTTTTGCCGCGGCCCCACAGATTGACGCCCAAGCGGCGGTCAATTTTATGCTTACAGGCATGACGTTTCGACATTTTATGTCCTTACGTGTTCTCGGTTTTGTTGTCCCGGTAGGTCGGCGTCGCCGCCGACGGGGCCGAAACGCACGCATACGCGCCGCCGGTCCGCGTTCCCGGAAGTGAGGCCGCCAAAAATAGCGGCGATTGCCCGGATGTCAAGCGAAAGGCGCGGATCTGTCGCCGCGCCCTAGCCGTGCCGCCAGACCTTGACGGACGAAAGGACAAGCAACCCGGCAAGAAGCGGCAACAGGACGGCGCTCGGCACCGCGCCAAGCAGAAATCCGCCGATCATCGCGCCCATGATCGACCCCGCCGCCATGATCCACAGAAAGGCCCGGTTGCGGCCCAGCACGGCGAAACTGTCGTCGCGGCTGTACCGCGCGAACCCCACGAGCATGGTCGGCAGGCTGATCGCCAACGACAGGCTGCCCGCCAATTTGACGTCCAGGCCGAACAGCAGCACCAGCGTCGGGATCAGCAACTCGCCCCCCGCCACGCCCAGCAACGCGGCGACCACGCCGATGGCGAACCCCGCCGCGCCGCCCGCCGCCATCAGCCACACCCCCGGCAGAACCGCCCGACCGGAAAATTCCGCGTCATGTCCAAGCAGCAGAACCCCGGCGATGAACAGCAGCAACAGGGCGATCACCCGGTGCAGGGTCGCCGACCGCAGGCGCACCGCCCAGCCCGCTCCGAACCAGGCCCCCAGCAGGCTGCCGGCCAGCAGATTGAGAATGATCCCCCAATGGGAGGCCATCGCCTCGACGGAGATGGCGCGCGTGCGGAACAGCAGGGCCGCGCCGACGACGACCAGACTGGTCGCCTTGTTGAGGATCACCGCTTCCAGCGCCGCGAAGCGGAACGCGCCGATCAACAAGGGCAGGCGGAATTCCGCGCCGCCCAGGCCGATCAGGCCGCCCAGGGCGCCGATCGCGGCACCACCACCGAAAACCACCAGTTTGTTGTTCCGCAAGATGTCCCCCTTTGTCGGCAACACGGCACGAAAACCGCCGCATGACGAACCAAGCAAGGAACAAGCCAATCATCGGCGCAAGGGAATTGCCGCCAGAAGGGCGCAGCCGGTGAACGCCGCCCCCGCCACGAAGGTCGCCTGCGGGCCGACGAAGTTCCACAATCCGCCCGCGACGACGCTGGCCAGCAGCACCGCCACGCCGGACACCAGATTGAAGACGCCGAAGGCGGTGCCGCGCCGTTCGGCGGGGGCGGCATCCGCCACCATCGCCGACAGCAGCCCCTGCGTCATTCCCATGTGCAGGCCCCACAGCGCCACCCCGCCGAGTACCGCCGGAACCGTTTGCGCCGCCGCCAGCGCCAGATCGGCGGCGATCAGGACGGCGAACCCGGCGAGCAGAAGGCCGCGCCGCCCCAGCCGGTCGGACAGGCGCCCCACCGGATAGGCGCTGCCGGCGTAAACCAGATTCATCGCGATGAAGACGGCCGGGACCAGGGCGTCCGCCAGACCGACGGACTGCGCCCGCAACAGCAGGAAGGCCTCGCTGAAGCGCGCCAGGGTCATCAGGGCCGCCACCCCGGTCACCGCCCAAAAGGCGGACGGCAGATGCGCCGCCTGCCGCCAGGATATCCGTTTCGCCGACGCGGCCCGATGGGTTTCGGGCTCCCTGACGCCGACCGCGATCAACAGGACCGCCAGCGCCGCCGGAACCGAGGCGATCCAGAACACCAGCCGGTAATCGTCGGCGGAGGCCCACATCGCCAGGACGGCGATCGCCGGTCCGGCGAACGCCCCCACGGTGTCGAGGGTCTGACGCAGGCCGAAGGCGGCGCCGAGCAGACGCGGCGGCGTCAGGTCGGCGACCAGCGCGTCGCGCGGCGCGCCGCGCACCCCCTTGCCCACGCGGTCGACGAAGCGCGCCCCCACCACCCAGGCGAAGGACGGCGCCAGGGCGAAAACCGGCTTGCTCAGCGCGGCGAGACCGTAACCGAAAAGGACCAGGGGTTTGCGCCGCCCGATGCGGTCGCTCAGCGCCCCCGAGAAGACCTTGGTGATCGCGGCGGTGGCCTCGGCCACGCCCTCGATCACGCCCACCGAAAGCGCGCCGACGCCAAGCACGGAAACCAGGAACACCGGCAGCAGGCTGTGGATCATCTCCGACGAGGTATCCATCAGCAGGCTGACCAGGCCCAGCGTCCACACCCCCTTCGGCACCGCCGTGCCCGCCGAGGGGGAAGCCTTCTCGCTCACACGTCCACCTCGTGGCGGGTCTTGCCGTATTGCAGCACCCGCACCTTTTCCAGGGTGACCAGGGTGCTGACCAGCTTTTCCCGCACCGCGTCGAGGTAGGCGTCGATCTTTTCCCGCACGTCGACGATTTCCACCACCAGCGGCAGGTTCGACGACAGGTCGAGAATCTTCGCGGTATGGATTTCCCCCGAATGGCCGAAGCCCATCGGCCCGCGCAGCACCGTGGCGCCCGCCAGCCCCATCTCCCGCGCCTTCAGCACCAGGCTTTCGAACAGCGGCGCGGCCTCGTCGCGTTCCGCCTCGCCGAGATAGATGCGCAACAGCAGCGCCGCGTTGGGCAGGGTCATGACGGACCTCCTTCAAGCGTTGAGCGCGTGCCCGGTCACTGCGCCCAGCCAGGCGCCGACCAGGCACAAACCGACCGACAGGGCGACGTTCAGCCCGACGCCCGCCCACTCGCCGCCTTGGGCCAGGGCCAGGGTCTGCATGCTGAACGAGGAAAAGGTGGTGAAGCCGCCGCAGACGCCGACCATGAAGAACTGCCGCCATTCGCCGGGCACGTAGAGGCGGGCGTCGGCGGCGGTCAGGGTGGCGAAAAGGACGATGACGAACGATCCCACGACGTTGACCGCCAGGGTCCCCCAGGGGAAGGTCTGCCCCACCCAGCCCGCGACCAGACCGGACAGCCAGTACCGCAGAACCCCGCCCAACGCGCTGCCCATCGCGACCAACAGATAGACCATCGCTTCCTTCCCTCGACGCGGGGCCGCCGCCCCGCACCCCGCCCGGAGGACCGCAGGCCCTCCGGACCTCCCTTCGGTTTTGCCGCGAGGCGGCGGTATAGCGCTTCGCGCAAAAACCAAAAGTCATGAGGCGCGCGCGGGGCCTCGGCCCCCTCGCAAAGTCGTTGAACTCTAGCGCCGGAACACCACGCGGTCCATCGGGATGCGGTCCTGCCAACCGGCGCGTACCAGCTCGGGATCGGCGTGTTCCTCTTCCGGGTGGCCGAGGCACAGATACGCCACCAGGTCCCAGGCCTCGGGCACCTCGCAGACGCGGCGGACCTCGGCGGGATCGACGATCGAGATCATCCCCAGGCCGAGGCCGCGGGCGCGAGCCGCCAGCCACAGATTCTGAATCGCCGCGACCACCGAGTATTGCAGCGTCTGCGGCATGGTGCGGCGGCCCAGGCCGTGGCCTTCCGCCGGATCGGGATCGGCGAAGACGGCGATCTGCACCGGCGCGCGGTCGAGCCCCGCCAGCTTGAGCGAGGCGTAGAGTTGCGCCTTCTCGCCGGAATAGCCGGCCAACGCCTCGGCGTTGGCGGCGGCGAAGGCGGCGCGCACCGCCGCGCGGCGCGCCGTATCCTCGACCAGGACGAAGCGCCAGGGTTGGCTGTTGCCGACCGAGGGCGCCAGACAGGCCTGTTCCAGCAGTTCCGTCACCGCGGTTTCGGTGACCGGCTCGGCGGTAAAGCGGCGCACGTCGCGCCGCCAGACGAACAGTTCGGTCAGCTTGTCGGCGAAGGCGGAATCGAAGATCGGCGCCGAGGTGTACAGCGGCATCGGCTCGGCATGCAGCTTGTCCACCGGGATGCCCAGCTTGCGGGCGCGGCGCAGCGAGCCGTGCGCCAGTTCGGCGACCATGCCGTGCAGGGTGCGCACGTCCTGTTCGGTCAACTGGGCGCGGTTGAACAGCGAGCGGATGTTGCGCACCATGCTGGGGCGCTTGTCCTCCGCCCTTAAGAAACCGCACAGCTCCAGTTCCCGCTCCAGGTGGGCATAGAAGTTGAGAACCTCGTCCTTGGCGGCGGGCAGGGTCTCGTTCATCACCATTTCGCAGGGGGGCGCGTCGCTGCCCGCCTGGAACCACTCGTAACCGACCAGCAGCACCGCCTGCGCCAGGTTGAGCGAACAGTACGCCGGATTGAGCGGCACCTCGCACACCGCGTCGGCGATCGACACCTCGTCGTTGTCGAGGCCGGTACGCTCCCGCCCGAACAGCACCGCGACCTTCTGTCCGGCGGCGATCCGCGCCCGCATTTCCGCCGCCGCGTGCTTCGGCGTCATCACCGGCTTGACCTGGCCACGGCGGCGCGCCGTGGTCGCCAGAACCCAGTTGGCGTCGGCCACCGCCTCGCGGGTGGAGGCGAACACCTCCGCCCGGTGCAGCACCACGTCGGCCCCCGAGGCGGCGGCGATGGCGCGCCCCTCCAGGTGGGGTTCCTGCGGCTCGACCAGACGCATGTCGACCAGGCCGCAGTTGAGCATGGCGCGCGCCACCATGCCGACGTTTTCCGCCAGTTGCGGGTGCGACAGGACGATCAGGGGGGCGGGCGCGCCGGTCACCGTGTCGGGCGGCAGGCGCGTGGGGTCGGTTCCAGCCATGTCAGCGGGTCTTCATCAGGAAATAAACGATGCTGTCGTGCAGCGCGTTGAACGACGCGTCGATGATGTCTTCCGAGATGCCCACCGTGGTCCAGCGCACGCCGGTGGCGGTGTCGCTGCTTTCGATCATCACCCGGGTCACCGCCGCGGTGCCGCGTTCCGGCGCCAGGATGCGCACCTTGTAGTCGACCAGGGCCAGCCGCACCAGCAGCGGGAAGGCCGGAACCAGCACCTTGCGCAACGCGGCGTCGAGCGCGTTGACCGGGCCGTGGCCCTCCCCCGCCTCCATGAAGTAGCCGTCGTTGACCAGGATGCGCGCCGTCGCCTCGGAAACGTGGACCAGCTCGCCCTTGGCGTTGTAGCGGCGTTCGTCGATGACGCGGAAGGAATGCACCTGGAAGAATTCCGGCACGCCGTCGAGGAAACGGCGGGCGAACAGCTCGAAGCTGGCGTCGGCGCCGTCGAAGGTCAGGCCGTCCGCCTCCTTGTCCTTGACCTCGGCAAGCAGGGCGTTGACCCGCGGATCGTCGGGGTCCACCACGATCCCCGCCTCGGCCAGGCGGGCCAGGATGTTGGACCGCCCCGACTGGTCCGAGATCACCACGCGGCGCATGTTGCCGACCCGCTCGGGATCGATGTGCTCGTAGCAGGAGGGGTCCTTCGCCACCGCCGAGGCATGCAGCCCGCCCTTGTGCGCGAAGGCGGATGCGCCGACATAGGGCGCGTGGCGGTTGGGGGCGCGGTTGAGGCGCTCGTCCAGCATGTGCGACACCGTCTTCAGGTGGCGCAGGCCCGCCTCGGTGACGCCGGTTTCCATCCCCATCTTCAGGACCAGGGTGGGAATCAGCGACACCAGGTTGGCGTTGCCGCAGCGTTCGCCCAGGCCGTTCAGGGTGCCCTGCACCTGACGCACCCCGGCCTGCACCGCGGTCAGCGAGTTGGCCACCGCGTTCTCGGTGTCGTTGTGGCAGTGGATGCCCAGATGGTCGCCGGGGATGCGCTTCGCCACCTCGGAAACGATCTCGCCCACCTCGTGCGGCAGGGTGCCGCCGTTGGTGTCGCACAGCACCACCCAACGCGCCCCGGCGCGATAGGCGGTCTCGACGCAGGACAGCGCATAGGCGGGATCGGCCTTGTAGCCGTCGAAGAAATGCTCGGCGTCGAACATCACCTCGTCGACGCGGGTCAGGGCCTCGGCGATGCTGTCGGCGATCATCCGCAGGTTCTCGTCCGCCTCGGCCCCCAGGGCGACCCGCACCTGATGCGCCCAGGTCTTGCCGACCAGGGTCACCACCCGCGCCCGGGTGGTCAGCAGCGCTTGCAGCCCGGCGTCGTTGGCGGCGCTGCGCCCGGCGCGGCGGGTCATGCCGAAAGCGGTCAGCCGCGCCCGCGACATGGCGGGCGGCGCGGCGAAGAACTGGTCGTCGGTGGCGTTGGCGCCCGGCCAGCCGCCCTCGACATAATCGATGCCCAGACGGTCGAGTTCGGTGGCGATCGCAATCTTGTCGGCAGCCGTGAAGTCCACGCCCTGGGTCTGCGCCCCGTCGCGCAAGGTGCTGTCGTAAAGATAGACGCGATTGCCGCTCATCAGCCTGCCGCCTTTCGTTGACACATCGCCCGGGAACTTCCGGGAACCGATGAAAATGCGTCAAAACCGGGCAAAGCTCAAGAGAATCCGGGTCAGTTCGGCTGCCGCACGCCCTCGACGAGCATGCGGCGGAACGCCGCCAGTGGCACCGGCCGGCTGTAGAAGTAGCCCTGCGCCACGTCGCAGCCGTGCTCGCGCAGGAAGCGCGCCTGTTCGGCGGTTTCCACGCCCTCGGCGACCAGGCTCAGTTCCAGGTTCCGCGCCATGCCGATGATGGCGCGCGCCACCGTCACGTCGTTCGCGTTGTTGGGGATGTTGCAGACGAACGCGCGGTCGATCTTCAGGCAGTCGATGGGGAAGCGGGTCAGATAGCCGAACGACGAATAGCCCGAGCCGAAATCGTCGATGGCGATGGACAGGCCCAGCGCCTTCAGACGGGTCAGGATGTCCACCGTCTGGTCGATGTCCTCGACCAGGGCGCTTTCGGTGAGTTCCAGTTCCAGCAGGCTGGCGGGCAGGTCGTATTCCTCGAGAATGCGGCGCAAGGTCGCATCCAGGTTGACGTCGCGGAACTGCACCGCCGACAGGTTGACCGCCACCGGCACCGGCCGGGCGCCGGTGATCAGCCAATCCGCCTGGTCGCGGCAGACCTGGCGCAGCACCCATTCGCCGATATCGCGGATCTGCCCCGTGCCCTCGGCCAGGGGGATGAAGTCGGTGGGCGAAATCAGCCCCAGTTCGGGGTGGAACCAACGGATCAGGGCCTCGGCGCCGGTCACCTCGCCGGTTTTGAGATCGACCTTCGGCTGGTAGTAGACCTGGAACTCGTCGCTGTCGAGCGCGGTGGTCAGCGCGGTTTCCAGCCTCTGGCGATAGACCAGGCTGGCGGACAGGGCCTCGTCGTAGACCTGCACCGTGTCGCGCCCCTGTCCCTTCGCGGTGCGCACCGCGAATTCCGCGCCGCGAATCAGATCCTCGGCATAGGGGCCGGCGTCGGGATACTCGGCGATGCCGATGCAGCAGGAGACCCGGATGTAGTGGTTGTCCACCACCACCGGCTTCTTCGTCACCTCGCAGACCTGATGGGCCAGCGGCATCAGTTCCGCCGGACCGCCCGAGTTCTCGACCAGCGCGATGAATTCGTCGGCGGACAGGCGCGCCAGCAGCCGCGCCCGGTTGCCCAGGCAGGATTGCAGGCGCTTGGCGAACACCGAAAGAATGCGGTCGCCGACCAAGTGGCCGAAGCTGTCGTTGATCGCCTTGAAGTGGTCGAGGTCGAAGAACATAACCCCGAAACGGGCGTTGGCCTGTTTCGCCTTGGCCAGAACCACCCCCAGTTCGTCGTGGAAGTGGGTGCGGTTGTCGAGGGTGGTAAGCAGGTCGTGGGTCGCCATGTAGAGGATGTTTTCCTCGTAGGCGACGCGTTCGGAAATGTCGCGGATCAGGCCGATGAAGAGGTGGCGTTCCCCCAGGTTGAGGTCGCGCACCGCGATTTCGATGGGGAACAGGTCGCCGTCGGCGCGCCGCCCCAGATGACGCCGCCAGCCCGACACCCGCGCCGGAACGCCGCCGCCGAGAAAGGCCTCCAGCCCGGTCATCGGGCGACCGTCCCGTCCCTCCGCCGGACCGAGCAGACGCCCCACCCCGGCCCCCACCAGGTCGCGCATCGGCAGGCCGAACGCCACTTCGGTGGAATGGTTCAGGGTTTCGATGCGCCCGTCCTCGTCGACCACCACCACCGCGTCGGCGACGTTGTCCATGATTTTGCGCAGCTGTTCCTCGCGCGCGATGATCCGGCGCGAGGCGCGGTTGCGGCGCGTCGTGTCCACCGCCGAAACCAGAACCGTGTCCTGCCCCGCCCAGGCCTCGATGCCGACGTTCGGGCAATCCATCACCAGCAGTTCGACATCCACCAGATGGCCGTCGGCGCGTTCCAGGTGCATCGGCACCCGCGCCGCCTCGCCACGCAACGCCGACATGCCGTCCTCAAACAGCACCGCGTAGTCGGCGGGCACGAAGTCGCAGAACGACCGCCCGGAGAGGTCGCCGTTGGGCGGCAGTTCGAGAATCTGCCGCCCGATGCCGTTGAGGAAGAGGATCGCCCCGTCCCCCGCGCGCACCACCGCCGACAGATCCGGCGAAATTTCCAGAACCGAGAGATAGTTCTCGCCGACATAGGCGAAACCCGCGCTTTGCCGCAGGTTGACCAGGGCGTCGACGTCCGAGGACAACGTCGCGGCCTCGGCCCGCGCCCCCGCCAGATTGAACTTCAGGCGCTCGGTCTCCGGCGTTTCGACCAGGAACTCGGCGGCGTCGTCCAGGCGCGACAGGATGCGTTGCAGGGCGCCGGGCACCTTCTGCCCCATCGCCAGCAGCAGCCCCACCTTGTCGTCCAGGGCGGATTGCGCCAGCTTCTGCGCCGCGACCAGTTCGTCCTCGCGCGCCTTCATCGGGGTGACGTCGGTCAGGGTCAGCGCCACGACCTCGCCGCAGGGCACCGCGTCCATCAACAGCCAGCGCATGTCCTTGCCGATTTGCAGGCAAAGCTGATGCTGATGCACCGCGCCGCGTTCCAGAACCGAGGACAGCACCGCCTCGATCTCGGCGTAGTGGTTGCGGATCAAGACCGCGTCCAGACGCGCGCCCTCGATCTCGCGCAGGGAACGCCCGAACAGCCCCTCGCACACCGGATTGGCCACGACCACCCGCCAGAAGCGGTCGTCGCGCTCCCCTTCCGGGCGCAGCGCCAGGATCGCGTTCTGGGTGGCGGCGAGGACGCTTTCCAGCAGCCCTTCCGCCACGCCGTCGCGCAGACGCCGCTTGCGTTCCATCGCGTAGATCACCGCGCCGCGCAACTGCTGACGGGTGAAACGTCCCTTGATCAGAAAATCCTGCGCCCCCAGGCGCACCGCCTCGACGGCGAGTCCTTCGTGGTCGTCGGCGGTGACCACCAGAACCGGCGCCCCGGCGGCGGCGACCAGCACCGAGCTCAGAACCTCCAGCCCCTGCCCGTCCGGCAGGCCGAGATCGAGAATCACCGCGTCGTATTCGGTGGAAGACAGGCGGTCCAGCGCGCTCGCCAGGGTTTCGGCATGGTCCACGGCGGCGACGGCGCCGCCGCCGTCGGAGAGGAACATCTGCGCCAGCCGCGCGTGCAGCGCGTCGTCCTCGACCAGCAGCACGTAACGCGCGCCGGGAGCGGGCATCTCTTCCTTGTCGAGCTTGGCCAGGCAGGGATTCACGGCCGTCGGCTCCGGCATTTTCCGACATATGTCCGAAAACATGACATCAAATCATCAACCATACACGTACTAATGGAACCGGAAGTCAGGATATAACCCTAAAGAATGAGAAGGTATAGTTCTTTGGATATCAACTCTTACCTGCCGTTCGCCGGACGATCAATGTAAATATCACCATTCCGGGAGGAAAGCGGCACGCTCACCCCCGCCGCCAGCGGGTTCCGGCGGGGCCGTCCTCCAAGGTCACCCCGGCATCGGCCAGGGCCTGGCGCAGACGGTCGGCCTCGGCGAAGTCGCGGGCGGCCCGCGCGGCGTTGCGCGCGGCGACCATGGCGTCGATTTCGGCATCGCCCGGACCGCCCGCCGCCCCGGCGCGACGCCAGGACTCCGGCGTCTGGGCGAGAATGCCGAGCAGTCCCCCCGCCTGCGACAAGGCGGACTTCAACACCGCCCGTTCGGCGGCGTCGGCGGATTTGTTGAGGCGTCCGGCGATGTCGTGCATCGCGGCGATCGCCGCCGGGGTGTTGAGGTCGTCCTCCAGCGCCGCGAGAACCGGGCGCAGTTCGGCTTCCACCGCCGCCGCGTCGGCCGTGCCCTCGCCCGCCCGTTCGAGCGCGCTGTAGAAGCGGTCGAGCGCCTGCTTCGCCTGGGTCAGGCCGTCGTCGGTCCAGTTGAGCGGCTGGTGGTAGTGGGTGGAGAGCAGGGTCAGGCGGATCGCCTCGCCCGGCGCCTTGGCGAGAAGGTCGTGCACGGTGAAGAAGTTGCCGAGGGATTTCGACATCTTCTCCCCCTCCACCATCAGATAGCCGTTGTGCATCCAATAGCGGGCGAAGGTGCCCGGCCCGTGGGCGCAGGTGGACTGGGCGATTTCGTTCTCGTGATGGGGGAAGACCAGATCCTGGCCGCCGCCGTGCACGTCGAAGCTTTCGCCCAGGTACTTGCCGCTCATCGCCGAGCATTCGATGTGCCAGCCGGGGCGGCCGCGCCCCCAGGGGCTGTCCCAGCCCGGCTGGTCGGGGGTGGAGGGCTTCCACAGCACGAAGTCGCCCGGATCCTTCTTGTAGGGAGCGACCTCGACGCGGGCGCCGGCGATCATCTCGTCGCGGGAGCGGCGCGACAGCGCGCCGTAGTCCGCCATCGAGGCGACCGAGAACAGCACGTGGCCTTCCGCCGCGTAGGCATGCCCCTTGTCGATCAGGGCCGAGATCAGGGCGATCATTTCGCCGATATGTTCGGTGGCGCGCGGTTCCACGTCCGGCCGCAGGGCGTTGAGGGCGTCCATGTCCTGGTGGTACCAGGCGGCGGTTTCCTCGGTGATGTCGCGGATGGATCGGCCCGACTGCGCGGCGCGGGCGTTGATCTTGTCGTCGACGTCGGTGATGTTGCGGGCATAGGTGACGCGCGGATAGGTGCGCTTGAGCAGGCGATAGAGGGTGTCGAACACCACCACCGGACGGGCGTTGCCGATGTGCGCGCGGTCGTAGACGGTCGGCCCGCAGACGTACATCCGCACGTGGCCGGGATCCAGCGGCACGAAGGTTTCCTTGGCGCGGCTCATGGTGTTGTAAACGGCAAGCGTCACGGTTCGATCCTTCTTTTCTCGGCTTCAGGCGGTGCGGCCGGAGAGACGGGCCAGCGCCCTCTCCCGCCCGATCATCGGCAGCAGGACCTTCAGTTCGGGCCCGTTCTCGCGTCCGGTCAAGGCCAAACGCAGCGGATGGAACAGGGCGCGGCCCTTTTTCCCGGTCGCGGCCTTGACCGCGTCGGCCAGCGCGGCCCAGGTGGTTTCGTCCCAGGGTTCGGGCGGCAAGGCGCGGGCGGCGGCGGCGGCGACCTCGGCGTCCTCGATCAGGGGCACCAACGGTTCGCGGATCACCTTCCACCAGATATGCGCATCGGCGAAGCGGACAAGGTTGGCGCGCACCGCCAGCCAGAAATCCTGCCCGGCGTCGCCCAGGCCGATCTCGGCCAGACGGGCCTTCGCCGCCGAAAACGGCAGGGCGTGCAGATGGCGGGCGTTCACCGCCGTCAGTTCCGCCGGATCGAACTGCGGCTGGGAACGGCCGAAGTGGTGGATGTCGAAGCGGTCGACCAGGGCGGCCAGATCGGCCTCGGGGTCCGGCGCCTCCGCCGTGCCCAGGCTGGCCAGCATGGCCAGCATCGGCGCGGGCTCGACGCCTTCGGCGCGAAAGTCGCGCACCGCCTGCGCCCCCTCGCGCTTCGACATGCCTTCGCCGCCGGGGCCGGTGATCAGGGGCACGTGGCCGAACACCGGCACCGCCGCGCCCAACGCCTGGAACATCTGAATCTGCACCGCGGTGTTGGTGACGTGGTCCTCGCCGCGCAGCACGTGGGTGATGGCGAAATCGGCGTCGTCGATGACGCTGGGCAGCATGTAGAGCCAGCTGCCGTCGGCGCGGCGCACCACCGGGTCGGAGAGGTGCGCGCCGTGATAGGACTGCGGCCCGCGCACCAGGTCGTTCCAGGCGGTTTCCTGGTGTTCCAGACGGAAACGCCAGTGCGGACGGCGGCCCTCCGCCTCCAGGCGGGCGCGGTCGGCGGCGGCAAGGGAAAGCCCCTCGCGGTCATAGATCGGCGGCAGCCCCTTGGCCCGCTGACGGCGGCGTTTGTACTCCAGTTCCTCCGGCGTCTCGTAGCAGGCGTAGAGGCGCCCGGAGGCGGCCAGCGCCTCGCCCACCTCGGCATAGCGGGAAAGCCGGGCGATCTGGCTTTTCTCGTCGTCCCAGGTCAGCCCCAGCCAAGCCAGGTCGTCGCGGATGCCCTCGGCATAGGCCGCGGTCGAGCGTTCGACGTCGGTGTCGTCGAGCCGCAGCAGGAAACCGCCCCCCGCGCGCTTGGCGAACAGCCAGTTGATCAACGCCGTGCGGGCGTTGCCGATGTGCAGATAGCCGGTGGGGCTGGGGGCGAAACGAACCTTGACCGCCATGAACGGACCTTCAATCCCTGAAACCATTGGTGATGGGATAACGGCGGTCGCGGCCGAAGGCAAGACGCGTCGTCTTCACCCCGGGCGGCGATTGCCGCCGTTTGTACTCGGCGCCGTTCAACAGGCGCCAGACCCGGTCCACCTCGGCGGCGGCGAAGCCCTCGCGGACGATCGCCTCGGGCGCCTGTTCGCCTTCGATCAGACGGGAGAGGATGGCGTCCAGACGAACATAGGGCGGCAGGCTGTCCTCGTCCCTCTGGCCGGGTTTCAATTCGGCGGTCGGCGGCTTGGTGATCACCCGTTCGGGCATCACCGCGCCTTCCGGCCCCAACGCCCCCGCCGGACGGTGCGCGTTGCGCCAGCGCGACAGGGCGAAGACGTCCATCTTGTAGACGTCCTTCAGCACCGCGAAGCCGCCGCACATGTCGCCGTAGAGGGTGGCGTAGCCGACGCTCATCTCGGACTTGTTGCCGGTGGCCAGGACCATCGGTCCCAGCTTGTTGGACAGCGCCATCAGGGCCAGGCCGCGGGCGCGGGACTGGATGTTTTCCTCCGCCTCGTTGGGCGGCAGCCCGGCGAAGTGCGGCGCCAGCATCGCGGCGAAGGCCTCCATCGCCGGACCGATGCCGATTTCGTGCAGGCGGCAGCCCAGCAGCTCGGCCACCGCCGCCGCGTCCTCCAGGCTTTCGCGGCTGGTATAGGGCGAGGGCATCATCACGCAGGTCACCCGCTCCGCCCCCAGGGCGTCGACCGCCAGAGCCGCGGCGAGCGCGCTGTCGATGCCGCCGGACAGGCCCAGGATGACGCCGGGGAAACGGTTCTTGCCGATATAGTCGCGCAGGCCGGTCAGCAGGGCGCGATAGAGGGACTCCTCGCGCACCGGCGGGGACGCCATTTCCCCCGGACGGGGAACCAGCCCCGCCGTCCCGGCGTCGCAGCGCGCCAGCGCCTCGCCCTCTTCCCAGTCGGCCATGCGCAGCACCTCGGCCCCCGCCGCGTCGAGAACGAACGACGCGCCGTCGAAGACCAGTTCGTCCTGGCCGCCCACCTGGTTGACGTAGACCAGCGGCAGCCCGGTCGCCGCCACCCGCGCCCGCGCCTGTTCCAGGCGGGCGCCCTCCTTGTCGGTTTCGAACGGCGAACCGTTCAGCACCACCAGGATTTCCGCGCCCCGCTCCTTCAGGCGCAGGGCGACGTCGGCGTACCACATGTCCTCGCAGATCATCAGGCCGACGCGCCGTCCGGCGATCTCCACCGGTTCGGGCAGCGGCCCCGGCGCGAACACCCGCGCCTCGTCGAAAACGCCGTAATTCGGCAGGTGGACCTTGTCCACCTCGGCGGCGATTTTGCCATCGGCCAGCACCACCGCGACGTTGGCGCTGCCCCGGATGCCGTCGCCCGCGCGGCGGCGGGGCGCGCCGACCACCAGGGCGGGGCCGTCCACGGTCAGCTTCGCCAGATCGGCCAGGGCCGCGTCCACCCGTTCCAGGAACGCGGCGCGGCGCACCAGATCCTCGGGCGGATAGCCGGACAACGCCAGTTCGGGCGCCACCGCCAGATCCGCGCCGGCGGCCCGCGCCCGACCATAGGCGGCGGCGATGCGCGCCGCGTTCGCCGCGACCGCGCCGACCGTGGGATTGACCTGCAACAGTGCGATGCCGAGAAGCCCTTGCATTTCCGCCCTTTCCCGATGGCTTGCTTCTGGCAACCTAGGGCCTTAGCGGGGGCGCTGTCAACGCGGGCCGCCACCCATCGTCTACGCCAAAAGAGAGGGGGCAAAATTCATTTATAAGTATGAGATTTTCGAGAAAAGAGGTATCATACTCATACTTATATCATCCTTATGGAGGATACGATGTCCGCCGCAGCCATGCTGCATGCCCCAGACGCGCACGTTCACGTCGACACGGCGGGTGGCGTTCATTGTCCCCTCAAAGCCCCCAACGCACTTCTGGCGGACTTCATCCAGTTCTACGCGCAACGATCCGCCGAGCGGGGCGAGACGGTGGACGTGCAGGTGATGCGCGGCATCGCCCGCGAATTCCTGCAAACCCATCCCTTGACCACCCTGTCGTTCCACGAATGCCGCCGCCTGCTCAACGAGGCGGAAGGACGGTCCCTGCCGCCCTTCGAACGCGTCGTCACCGAACCCCTGCTGCCGCTGTTCCCGCATTTCGGCACCTCGCCCGGACCGGTGACGCCCAGCACCTATCCGATGCTGTCGCGCCGCGTCATCCCCGGCCTGATCTGCGCCATCGCCGCGATGCTGGGCCAGGACCGCACCGATTCCTACAGCCGTCAGGCGGAGGCCCTGGTCGCCGCCCACCTCAACCCGATGACCGGCGACCCGGTGTGGTCGGCGGTGTTCGCCGACCCCGACACCCGCAGGATGATGATCGACATCAGCGTCGCGGTAATCGGCCACTTCATGGACTTCGAACGCCGCCTCGCCTGGCTGGTGGCGATGATCGACGCGCACACCGCGCCCAGCCGCAACGTCCACGACCAGGACTGGCAGTTCTCGGAACGGCACGCCATCGCCCTGCTGCTGGCGGAAACCCAGATGCTGCGCGAGGCGATGAACGATTATGGCGAGGACGGCCCGGCGCAACGGCACGGGCCGCAGTTCGTCGCGGCGGCGTCGCGGTTCTTCGCCGCGCTGGACACGGCGGCGCACCGCGCCGGGGTTTCGGTCTAGGACGACGAAGACGCGGTCAGGCCTTGGCGCGCAGCAGAAACTCGCGCCCGACCTTGACCTTGGGCTCCCCGGCATAGGCGACGATGTCGGCGGTGGCGTAGGTCTCGTTCCACAGGTCCGGCAGGAAAGAGCCGGTGCCGATGATGTCGATCGGCGCCTTGGCCAGGGCCATCACGCTGCACTTCTTCCCCGAAAAACCGCTGGAGGCGATGATCTTCACCTTGGGGAAGCCATGGGTGTCCAGGGTCTCGCGCAGGTGCCAGATCGCGGCGGCGGAAACCCCGGTGCCGATCAGGTGTTTCAGCTCCACCTCGGAACGATAGGCGCGCAGGGCATAGGGCGCGTGCTTGTCGAGCACCGCGTACGAGGACTGGGTGTCCAGCCCCTCGACGAAACGGCCGCCGTGGGTGTCGAGCCGGACGCCGAGGTTGCCCGCCCGCGCCAGTTCGGGGAAACGTTCGCACACCGCCAGGGTGTCGGTGACCTCGCGCCCGAAGTAATCGACCAGGACGTATAGCGGCACCTCGGGAAAGGTCTCGTGGAACATCTCGGCGGCGCGCAACGTCGATCCGGCATAGCCGATCAGGGCGTGCGGCATGGTGCCCAGACCTTCCTCCTGGCCGAAATAGTGGGCGGTGGCGTCGGTGGCGTTGCCGACGAAGCCGACCGCCCCGACCTTGGCCTGCGCCGCTTTCGCCCCGACCGAGGCGGCATAGGCCATCAGGTCGGCCATCTCGGTCCCCGCGCAATGCCGCGCGTCCATCGCCAGAAAGGCGGTCTTCGGCAGTTCGCAGCACATCTGATAGGCGTCGAAGGCGGCGACCGCGGCGGACCCGATCTTTTGCAGAAACAGGGTTTCCATCTCGGACAGGGCGGCGAAGGACCCGGTGATATAGAGCATCGGTTCGCCCGCGCCCACCCAGTCGCCCTCGGCGAAGCGTTCCTCGATCTTCACCGCGGCGCCCTTTGCCGCCATCGCCTGCCGCAGCCAGGCGACCGCGATGCGCGGCGTGTGCAGCACCGGGCGGCGCATGAACACCGCGTAGGTGACCTCGATGTCGCCGTAGCGTTCGACGATCTGCCGGGTGCGGGTGAAGTACTTGTCGGTATAGAACGGCACCTCGCCAGCGGCGGGATGCGTGACGGCGGCGCAGCAATCCGCGCCCGAGCACTTGGCCACCATGAAACCCTCCTTCCCCGCCGCGTCCGATGGCTGAGGGACGCGCGCGGACATGACGGCCCTTCGTTCCCGCCCTATTTCGCCGCCAGCGCCTGCGCGTGCGCGTGCGCCCGCACCTTGTCGCGTTCGGCGCGCAACTGACCGGCCAACAGGAACGCCAGTTCCAACGACTGGTCGGCGTTGAGCCGCGGGTCGCAGGCGGTTTCGTACCGATCGCCCAGGGTATCCTCGGTCACCGCGACGGCGCCGCCGATGCACTCGGTGACGTTCTGCCCGGTAAGCTCGAAGTGCACGCCGCCGGCATAGGTGCCTTCCGCCGCGTGCACCGCGAAGAAGCCCTTCACCTCGGCGAGGATGCGTTCGAAATCGCGGGTCTTGTAGCCGCTGGACACCTTTTCGGTGTTGCCGTGCATCGGGTCGCACGACCACAGCACCTTGCGGCCCTCGGCCTTGATCGCGCGGACCAGGGGCGGCAGCTTGGCCTCGACCTGGTCGGCGCCCATGCGGGCGATCACGGTCAGGCGGCCGGGTTCGTTGTCCGGGTTGAGGATGTCGCACAGCCGCAACAGGTCGTCGGGCGGCATCGACGGCCCCGCCTTCACCCCCAGCGGGTTGCCGACGCCGCGCAGGAACTCGACGTGGGCGCCGTCCAACTGGCGGGTGCGGTCGCCGATCCACAGCATGTGCGCGGAACAGTCGTACCAGTCGCCGGTGGTGGAATCGACGCGGGTCAGCGCCTGCTCGTAGTTGAGGTGCAGCGCCTCGTGCGAGGTATAGAAGTCGGTCTCGCGCATCTGCGTCACCAGTTCCGGGGTGACGCCGCAGGCGGCCATGAAGGACAGCGCCTCGTCGATGCGGTTGGCCAGGTCGTTATAGCGGTGCGCCTGCGGCGTATCCGCCAGGAAATCCAGGTTCCACTGATGCACCGACTGCAGGTTGGCGTAACCGCCCTGCGAGAAGGCGCGCAAAAGGTTGAGCGTCGCCGCCGCCTGGTTGTAGGCCTGCACCAGACGTTCGGGATCGGGCAGACGCGCCGCCAGGGTCGCCTCCGCGCCGTTGATCATGTCGCCGCGATAAGAGGGCAGCTCGACGCCGTTGACCATCTCGGTCGGCGCGGAACGCGGCTTGGCGAACTGCCCGGCCATGCGCCCCACCTTGACCACCGGCATCGACCCGCCGAAGGTCAGGACCACCGCCATCTGCAACAGAATGCGGAAGGTGTCGCGGATGGTGTTGGGATGGAAGTCGGCGAAGCTTTCGGCGCAGTCGCCGCCTTGCAGCAGAAAGCCCCGTCCCTCCGACGCGTCGGCCAGGGTGCGCTTCAGGCTGCGCGCCTCACCGGCGAAGACCAGCGGCGGATAGTTGCGCAAACGGTCCTCGACGCGTTGCAGCGACTCGACGTCCGGATAGTCCGGCATCTGCACGATCGGACGGCTGCGCCAGGATTCGGGGGTCCAATTCTTGCTCTCGGCCATGGGCCTTCACTCTCCCTCGGGTGATCGCCCCCATGGGCGCGAAACGCGCGCTACCCCTGGGAAACGGACCCTCCCATATACGCGCAAACGCCCCCGAAGAAAACCCTCTATCGCCGCGCCACCGTCACACGTTGCGGTACGTTCATAAAACACGTAATCTTCGCGTGATCCGAGAAACGGAGGCCGCCGTGCATTCCCCGCGGTGCGTGCATCGATGAGAAAAATAATCAGAGCCTTGCTGCTGCTCCTGACCATGACGGGAGGAACGGCATTGGCCATGGCGCAGAACTTCGCCTCCCCCGCCGAGGCCCGGGCGATGCTGGACAAGGCCGCCGTCTTCCTGAAGGAAAACGGCCCCGAGGATGCCGCCCGCGTCTTCATGGACAAGGGCGGCCCCTTCCGCGACCGCGACCTTTACGTTTCGATGTTCCGCGCCGACGACGGCGTCCGCCTGGCCCACGCCTATCCCCGCATGGTCGGCCGCAGCGTCAAGGATTCCTTCGACGCCAACGGCCTGCCCTATGGCAAAATCCTGCTCGACACCGCGGTGGAAAAAGGATCGGGCAGCCTGGACTATAAGATCCTCAACCCGATGACCGGCGAACCGATGGACAAGACCGGCTTCGTCCGCAAGGTCGGCGGCTTCATCCTGGTGGTCGGCGCCTATCGCTGACTATTTGGTGTCGTTCGGCGGATACTTGTATTCGGTATTGTTCGGCGCGTCCTGGATCAACTCCTTGGTCTGACGCGTCTTTTCCTGCACCCAGGGCTTCGCCGTATTGTACTGGCGCTTGCTCCAGTCGGCGGTGGCGTCATAGACGATCTCGCCCTCGCAGGCCGCCTTCGCCGCCACGCACTTCGCCGAGCATCCCGCGTACGAGAAGCCGTGCTTCGGGTCCGCCGCCTGACAGGCCGCGTCGCAGGCCTTGTAGGTCGCGTCGCATTGCTCGGCGGTGGGGGCCGCCGCCCGCGCCACGCCGGGAATCAGGACGGCGGCCAACGCCGCCGCCGAAAGAAAAGTCCGAAAAACCGCCATCATGCCTCCTCGCCCGCGGGCAAACGGCCCGCGCGAAGGGGATATAATGGCTTCCCCTTCGCCGCGCCAGCGGCCCAAGATCAGGCGTAGGTGCACAGATAGGCAGTGTCCGCCGTCACCTGCAGCTGAAATTTCGCGTTCGCCGGAACCTGGAAGCTCTGCCCCGCGACGAAGGTCGCCCAGTCGGCGGCGCCCGGCAGCTTTACCGTCAGGGAACCGGAAACCACCGTCATCGTTTCCAGCTGGCTGGTGCCGAATTCGTAGTCTCCGGCGGCCATCACCCCCACCGTGGCGGGCAGTTTCTCGCCCTGGAAGGCGATGGACTTGACCTTGCCGTCGAAATACTCGTTCACCTTGAACATGCGGATGCTCCCTGCAAGACACGGAAGCCCGCTTGGTACGCGATCGCACGCACGGCGTCGAGGAAATTATCCGGCGAGAACCCGGTCGCGCGGCCCCAGGGCGACGACGCGGCCGTGGTCCAGAACCAGGATGCGGTCGCAGAGGGAGAGCAGCGGACGGCTGTGGGTGCAGGCGAGGATGGTCGCCCGCCCCTTGCGCGCCGCCAGGCTTTCCGCCAGGCGCTGTTCGGTCGGCGCGTCGAGGCCGGTGGTCGGCTCGTCCAGCAGCAGCACCGCCGGGTCGCCGATCAGGGTGCGGGCCAAGGCCGCCATCTGCCGCTGGCCGCCGGACAGCGACGACCCGCGCGGCCCCACCGGCGTGGCCAGGGTCAGGTCCCCCTTCTCCAGCGAGGGCAACAGGCCGGAGGCGCGCAACGCCGCCTCCACCGCCGCGGGGTCGAGGTCGGCGCGGCCGAAGCGCAGGTTCTCCTCCAGCGTGCCGTCGAGCAGGCAAGGATCCTGCGGCTTGTAGCCGAGGTTGAGGGAAACGTCGTGGGGGTGCAGCGCGGCGACCGGCACGTGGTCGATCAACACCTGGCCGCTGGCGGGCCGCAAGCTCCCCGCGACCAGACGCAGCAGCGTCGTCTTGCCCGCGCCGGGCGGCCCGGCGATGCCCAGCATCTCGCCCGGCGCGACGGTCAGCTCGAGGTTGTCCAGGGTCGGCGGCCCGTCGCCGCGCAGGCGGCAGGAAACCCCGACAAGCCGCACCTCGCCGCTCAGGCGGCCGCGCAGGCGTGGCGGCGCGGCGGCGGCGGGCGACGGCAGGGTTTCGTCCATCGCCGCCAGGGCGCGACGGAATTCGCGCAGGCGGACGGTCAAGGAAACGATCGCCGACAGGGCCGACATCGCCCGCGAGGCAATGATCGAACAGGCCATCAGGCGGCCGGTGGACAGATCGTGCGCCTCGATCATGTAGGCGCCGGTGACCATCACCCCGACATAGGAAAGGTTGGTGAACGACGCGGTCGAGGCGAAGGACAGCGCGTGCCAGAAGCGCGACCGGCCAGAGGCCAGCCCGGCGCGCAGGCTGACCCGCCGCCAGTCGCGGCGCAGGGTGTCGGCGAAGCGCCCGCCGACCACCGCCTCGCGCGCGGTCAGGGTTTCCGCCAGAAGGCCGAAACGCACCTCGCCCGCCTTGCGGGCCTCGGCCTCGGCCTCCAGGGTGGGAATGGCGAACAGCGCGTTGACGCCGATCATCGCCGCCCCCAGCAGCAGCGGCACCAACACCAGCGGCCCGCCGATGATCGCGATGACCAACAGGAACAGCACCAGGAAAGGCACGTCCACCGCCGCCAGCATGGCGCTGGACGACAGGAAGTCGCGGCTGCCCAGAATCTGCTTGTACTGGTCGAGGACGCGGCCGACCGACGGCATCGCGGCGACGTTGCCGGAAAGCGCCTTGTCGAAGACGCTGCGATCGATGTCGCCCTCGGCCGCCTGGGCGAAGCGTTCGACGACCAGGGCGCGGGTGCCGCGCACCAAGAAATCCAACCCGACGACGATCGCCAGGCCGACCGCCAGGGCCCACAGGGTCTCGGAAATGCCGTTGCCCAGCACCTTGTCGTAGACGAACGAGCCGAACAGCGGGAAGCACAGGGAAAACAGGTTGATCAGCAGACCCGCCAGCATCACCTCGACGGCGCGGGCCTTATAGCGGCGCAGGAAGGAGAGCGGGCCGCCCACCGCCGAGGGCACCGGCTCGACCATCACCGCGCGGCCGGTGCGCGGCCAGTCCGCCAGGCCTTCCACCACGGAACCGTCGGCGCCACGGAACGAACCGCCGACGTCGAGCAGCGAGGCCCAGCCGCCGTCCGCCAGTTCGATCAGCAGGCCGCCGCCCGGCACGGCGGGCACGTCGTCGCCGTCCAGGGTGAGGACGCGGCCGGAAAAGCCCAGCCCCAGCAGCGCGGTTCCCAGGTCGGCCGGGCCGGAGCCGGGAGCTTCGACCGCGACGCCCAGTCCCGAGGCCAGGACGGCCAGGGCCTCGCCCCAGGGCCGCGCTGCGGCGGCTTTTGCGTTTTCAGGCATAGTCGACAGTCACCGTCGCCAACAATGTGGTGCCGCCCGCGTTGTAATAGTAATAGGTTGCGTCGACCCCGGAGGTCGCGGTGACGTCGGCGCCCACCGTCCCGCTGCCGCCCAGGGTGGTGGTGACATAGCCGCCCCCACCCTCGGCGATGAAGGAATCGCCGTTGTCGAGGATCAGGGTAATCTTCGAATCGTTGCTGCCGTCGCCATTGTTGGCGACGTCGGCGATGTTCTGCACCTCGGAAGAGGACAGATTGAAGCTCTCGACCGTGCTGTTGCCATTGGTCTTGACGCACTCGATCGAGTCCAGCTTCGCGATCGCGGTGTCGAAGTCGGCGGCGGCGGTGTCGCTTCCCCCGCCGAGGATCAGGGTGTCGCTTTCGCTGCCGCCGAGGATCTTGGCGATGGCCCCCAGCTCCGTCCCCTTGACGATGAACCAGTCGTCGCCGGCATCGCCCTCCAGGGTGTCGGCGCCGCCCAGGCCGTACAGATGGTCGGAACCGGCGAGGCCGATCAGGGTGTTGTCTCCGGTGGTGCCGACAAGGACGTCGGCGCCGGAGTTGCCGGTGGCGTTCTCGATACCGGTCAGGCTGGTGTAGACGCCGGTGGTGGAGGTATCGAGACCATAGGCAAAGCCGGAATACCCCGCCGCCACGGTAATGCCGGAGGGACGGTCGCCGCCCAGCACGTCGGTGGTGTCGGTCAGGAAGAGGTAAACGTTGGCCGAGGTGTTGTGCACCAGGGTATCGGTGTCGGCGCCGCCGTCCATGCGGTCGACCCCCGAGGAATAGTACAGGAGGTCCTCCCCCGCGCCCGCGTCCATCAGGTCGTTGCCGTCGCCGCCGTTCAGGGTGTCGTCCCCCGCCCCGCCATACAGCGTGTCCGCCCCCGCCTCGCCGTACAGGGTGTCGGCGCCCGCGCCGGTGCCGTCCTCGTTGTCGCCATAGAGGACGTCGTCGCCCGCGCCGCCGTACAGAATGTCGTTGTCCGCGCCGCCGACCAGATAGTCCGCGTAATTGTCGCTGGCGTTGCCGCCCTGGAGATAGTCGTTGCCCGCGCCGCCATAGAGGGAATCGGTTCCCGCGTCGCCAAAAAGGGAATCCACGCCGCCCCGGCCATAGAGGAAGTCGTTGCCCGAACCGCCACTAATGATGTCGGTTCCGGTTCCGTCCGCGCCGGTCAGGGTATCGTTGCCGCCATTGCCACTGAGGGAGTGATCGGAGTTGCCGTTGACCTCGAAAATGTCGATGCCGCCGCCGCCGATCAGATTCTCGATGCTGATCAGGGTATCGCCGACGGCATAGTTGTTGGTCACGGTGCCGCCGGTGGTCGTCGTGGAACTCCGCCCGCCTTCCACCGTGGTGGAATTGCCGTCCGCGTCCAGGACGATGTGATGGCCATAGCCATCGTTCTGATAGTTGACGGTGTCGCTGCCCTCGCCGCCGTCCATGATATCGGCGTAATGGCTGCCCCAGAGGGTGTCGGTGCCGGCCTCGCCGTACAGGGTATCCGCCCCATCCAGGCTGGCGGAGGAACCGGTGGTGTATCCGTACAGATTGTCGTTACCCGCGCCACCATAAATGGTGTCCGCGCCCTCCTGTCCATAAAGGATGTCGGCGCCGCCATAGGCGCGCAGAATGTCGTCGCCAGCGTTGCCGTAGAGACTGTTGACCGCGGTGTCGAGGATTGTCCCCGCCGCGTCGGAATACTGTCCGGCGTCGAGATAGTCGTCGCCGGTACCGCCGTAAATCCGATCGCTGCCGCCCTCGCCGTACAGGCTGTCGTTGCCCGCGCCGGCGACCAGATAATCGTTGCCGAGGCCGGAATAGACGGTTTCGTCGCCATCGCCGCCGAAGACCGAGTCCACGCCGGAACCCAGGCGCACCACCTCGATTCCGGAGATCACGGCGTTGTACAGATAGCCGCCGGTGCCGATGTTCGAGGACAGGTCGATGTAGTGGCTCGACGTGTCCGCGGTCAGGTCCAGGACATCCACGCCGTCGCCGCCGGCGATGGTCGCCGTTCCGGCCGACGACGCGATGGTTTCCGAGATGGTGAAGGTGTCATTGCCGGCGCCGCCGTCGAAGGTCGCGGCCAAGGCGGCGGCCGATACCGTGATGCTGTCGTCCCCGTCCCCACCCGAGAAATAGCCGCCCGGCGAGGCCTGCGACACGTTGATGGTGTCGTTACCGTCGCCACCGTAAACGGTATCCGCCCCGGTGGTCGCGCCGCCGCCATCCAGCACGTCGTCGCCCGCCAGGCCCCAGATCACGTTGGCGACGGTGTCGCCGGTGATGGTGTCCGCATAGGTCGTCCCTTCCACGTTCTCGATCGCGGTTAGGGTGTCGGTGGCGCCGCCGGTGGTGGAATGGGCCACCAGGTTGACGGTCACCCCGGTTCCGGCGCTCAGCACCGCGTAGGAAACGGTGTCGGTGCCGTCGCCGCCGTCGATGACGTTGGTGCCGCTGCCCGCGCTGATGAAGTCGTTGCCCGCGCCGGAGGAAATCTGGTCGTCGCCCGTTCCCGCGGTGATGGTGTCGGCGCCGCCGCCGTCATAGACGACGTTGTTGCCGTTCCCGGCAAGGATCGTGTCGCCGCCGCTGCCCAACTGGGCATAGATCACGTCGTTGCCTTCGCCGCCGGTGATGGTGTCGTTGCCGTACCCGGCATAGACGGTGTCGTTGCCCGCCCCCACGTCGACGATGTCGTTGCCCGCGCCCGCCGACACCGTGTCGTTGCCGTCGCCGGTGGAGATCGAGTTGGCGACGCCCTGCGCCGGCAGGACGTAGACGGCATTGCCGCCGACGGACTGGCTGATGTCGGCGACGGTGTTGGCGTCGCGGATTTCGAAATAATAGGTGCTGGAACTGGTGAATTCCTGGGCGCGGGTGACGCCGGTGATATTCATCGTCAGGGTAAAGCTGTCGTGCACCGGGTTGGCGGCGTCCGCCTCGGAAGTCAGATAGACGATCTTGAAGGTCTTTTCGTCGGTCAACGTCGTGAGAGGCAGGTCCCAAACGCCGCTTCCCGGGGGGTTTTCGGTGCCGCCTTCGATACTGATCGCCGAGGTGTTGCCGGAAATCGTCACCGTGATTCCGGTCAGGGTGGTGAAATAACCGGAAATCTGGACGGAGAATTCCTTGGCGAAATAACTGAGCCCGTTCACCAAAGGAGAATCGTCGGCGGCGGAAGCCGCCGCAGCACTTCCCCTTACCGTGCCGTCGGCGTTATAGCTGACGCCGCCCACCGACGAACTGTCGGCGTAGACCACGTCGGCCCCGCCGGTTCCGGTGATGGTCTCCATTTTGATCTGCAGAGAATCGCGGATGTCGATGTGCGACAGCGCGTCGCTGCCGGAAACGCCGCCGCCGCCATCGTAGGGCGACGTCGTGTCGGTGCTGACCACGTTGCCCATGTTGAGCACCAGAAGCGGCGTCAGGCTGACCGGATTCGGCGCCGCGCCGACGCCCGCCGCCGGCGCGGCGGGGGCCTCGAACGGTTCCACCGGCACCGGGTCGGCGGCCTTGTCGTGCAGTTTGCTGACTTCCTTGGCGACCTCTTCCACCATCTTTTCGACGGTGGCGTCGGAGCCCTCGGAAACCGGAGCCCCCGCCTGATCCGACTGGGACTGCGATTCCGCCTGCGCCTCGGCCCGCGCCGCGGCGTCCGCCGTCGTCGCCTCGACCTGGTTGTCGCCGTCGCCGTGGAACGACTTGTCCCCGGCCGAGGTCTTGGCGTCGTGCTCGGTCAGGCTGCTCATCACCGGGATGGAAACGTCCGGCGTCTCCACCACCCCGACCGACTGCAACATCGACGCGGCGTCGCTGCCGCCATCGGTGAACGCCACCGACGGCGGCGCGTTGCTCATCGCCTCCAGCCCGGCGCCCGCCAGCACGTAACGGCTGCCGTCCTTGGCCTGGATCACCAGGTCGACGTCGACCACGTCGATCCGCGCGACATCCCCCTGACGCAGCGGCAGCTTGAAACCGCCGGACGCGTCCGGTTTGACGATCGCTGTCTGCTGGGGCATGGTCGCGCCTCCTTCTCGGTTCCGCCCCCCGTGGCTGCCCACGGGGTGGAAACGTTCTATTCGGTCATCCCATCATACGGGTTTCCCTGGGGAAACCCAGCCGGGTTCTCGACGGCCTCCGCCTGCATCATCCGCTCTTGCTGCTGCTGCAGCTGCTGCGCCATCACCCGCGCCAGTTCGCGCGAGACCTCGCGGAATTCCTTCTGCATGTCGCGCACCATGTTGCGCTGTCCGGTGCGCATTTCTTCCAGCGTCGCCTCCAGGATGGTGCTCTGCTGGCTGATGCCGGTGGCGATCGACGCCAGGGGTTCGAGCGCGCTGTTCATCGCGCCGAAGTTTTCGTTCAACTGCCACAGGTGGCGGGCACCGCCGACGTTGACGTCCTCGAGCTTCTTCAGCCGATCGGCGAGATCCTTGAACGACTCCATGGTCGAGGCGACGGCGTCGCGCACCGACTGCTGCGCCGTGCCCGCGTTGGCCAACTGGTTCTGCGAGATCGAGGCGACCTCGTTCATCTTCACCGTCAGCTGCTGGATGCCGGTGGCGATCGCGGTGGAGGACGAGGTCAACGCCTGCAGGCGGCGGTCCATGCGGTTCTCGCTATCCGAGCCGCGGTCGTTGACGTTGTGCAGCAGGCCCACCGCCTCGTCGATCTTGGTCAGGGTATCGCGACCGACGTTGCCCTGCGCGTCCTGGAACAGACGCTGGGTGTCGTTGCCGACGGCCAGCTTCTGGTCGATGGAGTTCAAGACGTCGATCAGGCGCGCGTTGACCTTGGCGGTGTCGGTGTTGGCGGACAGGATCGACTGCAACTCGGAGAGCATCTGCTCGTTGGTTTCCTTCATCCGCGGACCGAAACCCAACAGGTCGTTGGTCTTCTTGCTGGCGGCGACGTTGCTTTCGATCGACTGGGAAACCATTTCCAGCCGCTTCGACAGGTTGTCGACGCGCGTCGTCATTTGCAGCGAGGAATCCTGCGAACGGTGGAACAGGTCCTGCAACGCGTTGATGTTGCCCAACAGTTCCGCCATGAAGTCGGACAGGAAGGCCTCGGACACGCCGCCGCGTCCGGGCGACGGCATCATGCCGCCACCCGCCATCGGCAGCGGGCCGCGCACGCGTTCGGTGAGTTCGTTGAGCGCCCGGCGCGCGTCCGACGTCACGCTGCGGATATAGCGGCGCACCGTCAACAGCATCAGGCCGAGCATCAGGCTGCTGACCAGGCCGAACATCGACGCCGAGAAGGCGATGCCCATGCCCGCCAGGGGCTTGCGCAGCTCGGTGATCAGCTTGACGAACTCTTCCTCGAGGTTGGCGCCGTTGCCCGCCATGCCGTCGAGCATGCCGGCGATGCCGGTCAGGGTCTCCAACAGGCCGATGAAGGTGCCCAAAAGCCCCATCGCCACCATGAAACCGACCAGGAAGCTCGGCAGTTCCAGGCGGCTGTCGAACTCCGCCGACAAGGCATGCAGTTCGCTTTCGATGGCGTCCTGGTCCATCTGCGACGACAGCTTGCCGCCGGTTTCGGCGATCGGCGACAGGTAGCGGAACATCATCCGCCGCGCCAGCCAGGATTCCTCCACCAGCACCTTCATGTCGCCGCCTTCGCTGGCCTCGCGGTAGAAGCGGCGCAAGGCACAGCGTTCGCGGATCGCCCCGATCAGGCGCGACAGCATCAACGCCGCGCCGCTGCCGGCCACCGCGATGATGCCGATGTTGAGGATCGGGTTCCCCTTGATCGCCCCGGTCACGAAGTCGTCGAACAGGAAGCCGACCGCAGCCAGAACCGCCGGAGGCATCAGGCATTGAACGATCGCCAGAAGGTCGGGAAGCCGACACGTCTTGCGGAAGTGGGTTATCGCGGCGCGCACATCCATCATCACCGGGCGTCCTGAAATACGTTGGTGGAAAACTTACGAAGCGGCGACGTCAGATACGAAAGAACCGTACGCTGTCCGATCACCACGTCGCCGGTGATCGTCATGCCGGGGGCCAGCAGGCGGCCCCGGAAATTCTCGGGCAGGGCGTCGACCCGAAGGGTGACGCGGTAATAGGGCTCGCCCCGCGCGTCGGGCACGGTGTCGGCGCTGATTTCGACCACTCGCCCCTCCAGCGCGCCGACCTCGGCATAGTCGTAGGCGCCGACCCGCAGACGCGCGGGCAGCCCCTCGCGCAGTTCGCCGCGGTCGCGCGGGTGGGCCCGCGTTTCGACCAGCAACGGGCCGGAGGTGGGGGTGATCTCGATGATCGTATCGCCGGGCTTGACCACGCCGCCCACGGTGTTGACCGAAATCCGGTTGATCACCCCGTCCACCGGAGCGCGGATTTCGGTACGGCTGAGGCGGTCGCTCTGCGCCGTCAGCCCCTGGCGCAGGCGGTCGATCTCGGTCAGGGTGGTCGCCAGGTCGGCCTGCGCCTCGGCGCGGAAACGGGCCCGCGCCTCGTCGCTGCGGTCCTTCGCCTCGGCGATCGCGGCGCGGATCTTCGGCACCGCGCCCTCGGCCTCGGACAGCTCGGTGGCCAGGCGCTGCTCGCGGCTTTGCGCGTCCAGAACCTCCAGCTGCGAGGCGGCGTTGCGCGCCACCAGCCCCTTCACCAGGGTCAGGCGCTTGTGCGCGGTGGCGATTTCGGCGGCCAGGCGGACCCGGCGGGATTCCACCTCGCGCAGTTCGGCGGTGCGTTGCTCGACCTGGCGGCGATAGACGGAAAGCTCCTGCGTCATCTTCTCGCGGCGCGACAGGAAAAGCTGGCGCTCCGCCCCCGCCGAGGCCTCGTCGCGCAAATCCGGCGGCAGGTCCAGACGGTCGGCCTCCGCCGCCTCGGACTGCAAGCGGATCGCGCGGATGCGCTGCCCGGCCAGCTTCACCCCGGTTTCGCCCAGGGCCGCCCCGGCGTTGGTGGAATCGATGGTCAGCAACAGGTCGCCCTTCTTCACCGCGGCGCCCTCGACGGTCGAAATCGCGGCGACGATGCCGCCCTCCAGGTGCTGAATCTGCTGGCCGCGCCCGGCGGGAATGATCCGTCCCTCGACCCGCACCACGCGATGCACCTGCGCCAGCCCCGCCCACAGCAACAACAGCACGACAAAAGCCGCGATCGCCCCCAGGAACAGACGCGGGCTTTCCAGCCGCCGCCAGACCGAGCCGCGCGCCGACGCGGCCCCGCCGGCCGGGCTAAGGCCGATGGAAGCGGACTTCGACGCGGCCATCGCTGACCTCCTTGCCTTGCTCGATCGTCACCTTGATCGTCTTGCCGGTTCCCAACCCCTTGTCGATCAGGTAGTTGCGCACCGCGAGGCCGCGGAAATACGCCAGCCTGCGCCCCTCGGTATAGGTTTCCGCCCCGGTGATCGAACGCAACGCGATGCGAGCGCCGGTCAGCGACGCCTTCTGCTTGTCGATCACCGCGTCGAGCGCCTTGCGCGTCTTGTCGTCGATGTTGAAAACGTTGCGCGGGAAGACCAGGGCGATCACCCCGTTGCCCTTCGTCAGGTCGGCGCTGCCCTTCGCCCCGGCGGCAAGCTCGGTCTTCACCTGGATCTCGGTGCGTTCCTTCAGCAGGTTCTGCTGCTCGTCCTTCTGCCGCTTTTCCGCCTCCAGCCGCTCCAGTTCGACCAATTGCCGCTTGAGCTGCTGGTTGCGCGCCTCCAACTGCCGCAGTTGGTCGCGCGCCGTCTGCAAATTTTCCAAAAGGTCGCACTGTTCCTGGAACAGGCGCTGCCTTTCGTCTTCCGCCTCTTTCCGAGCGGTCGTCTGCTCCTGCGCGACGGAAGCCATCTGCACCGCGCGTTTCCGCAACTTGTCCGAGGAGAAGACCAGCGCGAAGACGAACACCACCAGCACGAAAACCAGGGTCAGCACCACGTTGCTGAGCGCGTCGACGAACCCCGGCCAGTAGTTCTGTTCCTTGTAGTCGCTCATCGCCGGATATCCTCCGCCCCCAGAACCGCGTCCACCATCTCGCCCATCTGACGGCGCACCTGATAGGCCGCCTTCGCCTCGGCAATCATCAGCCGCGCCAGTTCGACACGCGAGGAATACAGGCGTTCATAAGCGTCCAGCAGATCGAACAACGGACGGCTGGCCGCCAGATACTGTTCCTCGAAACTGCGCGCCACCTGGTCGTTGGAGCGCACCCCCTGCCGCGAGGAGGCGATGCGTTTGGCCGCCGCATGCAGCGTGTTGTAGCTGTTGGCCATGCTCTCCTCGAGCCGCCGCCGCACGTCCATGGTCTTATACTGCGATTCCTTGGCGCGAGCGCCATAGCCCATCCCTTGCGCCAGGTCGGTGCCGCCGTTCAGATGCCAGGTCATCACCAGCATCGCCAAGTCCTCGCGCTGATAAGCCCAGGGGCCGCCGTCGATCGGGTTGCCCTGCGCCGAACCGCCCGCGTTGTAGGTGGTGGTGTGGGTGACCTCGAAGGTCACCTTGGGCAGGACGCGGCTGTACGCCTTGTAGCTTTCCATCTGCGTCGCCTCGGCCTGCAGGTCCGAGGCGATGTATTCGGGATTGGAGCGCAAGGCCCGCGCCAGGGCGGCGTCGGGGTCGTCGGGCAGGTCGGGGAAAAGACGGGCGGGGACATGGATGTTGAGAGGCATCACCCCGACCAGACGGCGGAATTCCACCTGCGCCGCGTCCAGTTCCGACTTCGACGAAATGATCGCGGTTTCCGCGGAAACCGCGCGGGAGCGCACCCGCTCCAAATCGGCGAGCGAGGCGCCGCCGCCCGCGACGCGGGCGTCCATCCGTTCCAGCAGGCCGTCCAGCGACGCCTTGTACTGCTCGGCGTAGCGGATGGTCAGAATCCCCTGCAGCAGCTTGAAATAGCTTTGCACCGTATCCAACGCGACCCGTTCGCGGGTGCCGATGCGCTCGGCGTCGGCGACGTCGTCGTTGATGCCGCGTTGCAGGATGTCGGCGACGATCGACACGTCGACGATCGGCTGCTGCACCTTCAGCACCCGGTCCCTGCGGCGATGCTCGTCGTCGTTGACCCGGGCGCCGAGGCTGTCGTTATAGGATGCCGGCAGGTTGCGTTCCTTCCCCGTGGTGCGGGTGAAGGAAATCTGCGGCGCGTATTGGCCATAGGCGGCGACGACTTCCCAGGCGGTGCCGGTCTTCTTGCTTTCCGCGGCCTTGACCTCGAAGTTGCTTTTCAGGGCCATCGCCACCGCCTCGTCCAGGCGCAGCGACGACACATAGTCGGGCGCCTCGGACTCCGGCAGGGCCATCGAAACCTCGTCCTTGCCGTCCAAAAGGTCGCGCAACAGCTGGGAGCGCAGGACGCCGAGCCCCGGCGGCTTCGCCGCATCCGCCGCGGCAACGTCCGCGTCGCCCCCGGAAACCGGCGGCGGCGGAACCACTTTCGCCCGTGAAACTTCCCTGGCCTGAAGCGGCGCATCCCCCACCGCGGGCGCCTTGGTGGTTTGCGCCGACGCTTCGCCGCAAAAACACAAGCCCCCCACGATGGCGGCACAGAAAAGCCCCAGCCATGCACCGCGCCTACGCATCAGCCTAACAAGTCCCCCAACACGACGAATCTATCGATTTTGGACCACATACCATGGGCAGCAGAACCATTCCAGAAGATTCTCCGCTATTCGCGCCGCGTCCATACTTATGAACGAATAAAAGCCGCAAACGAAGGAGATGAGAGACAGCCGCCAAAACGGATCGTTTCGGATGCGTTTCTTCATCGTGCGAGAGAAAGTCTTATCGGATGGAAGTTAACAAAAAGAAAAATCCCCCCACCACACCCAAAGGCCATCAAAGAGAACGAGACAAAAAGAAACAGAACATACGCCTGTCGGCTGACGCGTCCACATAAACGGAGACCCGCGCGAAACACTGTCCTTGACGAACGCCGCGACGCCGCGACGAGGTCAAGCCGACGACGCTGGGTTTCTTCCGAATCGCCGATGCGCCACCCTTGAGATTATCCAAGGCGGGCCGACGCGACGAGCGGGGTAAGATGAATTTTCGGTAACGGCGGCGAAGCCTCAGCCGAGGACGGTATCCAGCACCATCATCAGGGCGAAGCCGCCCATCAGGCCGATGGTCGCCGGAGTCTGGTGGCCGTTGCGGTGGGTTTCGGGGATCACCTCGTGCGAGACGACGAACAGCATCGCCCCCGCCGCCAGGCCCAGGCCGATCGGATAGGCGGCGGCGAAACCGCTGGACAGGCCGACGCCCAGTAACGCGCCGATCGGCTCCACCACGCCGCTGCCGATACCCGACAGCATCGCGGTGCGGGTGCCGAACCCGGCGCTGCGCATGGCCAACGCCACCGCCAGGCCCTCCGGGATGTCCTGGATGGCGATGGCCATGGTCAGCGGCACCCCGACCGCCATGTCGGCATGGGAAAAGCCGACGCCGATCGCCATGCCTTCCGGCAGGTTGTGCAGGACGATGGCGAAGACGAACAGCCAGACCCGGCCCAGGCGCTCCACCCCCGGACCGGTCGGGCCGATGGTTTCGTGCTGGTGCGGGGTGAACTGCTCCAGCCCCAACATCAAAAGCACGCCGAGCCCCATGCCGAGGACCACCACCCCCGCCGCGCCCAACGGCGTGCCGGTCAGCCCCCGGGCCGCTTCCAGGCCGGGCAGGATCAGGGAGAAGGCGCTGGCCGCCAGCATCATCCCGGCGGCAAAACCGAGCATGATGTCCTCGGTCTTCTGCGGCATGCCGCGCAGCACCGCCACCGGAATCGCCCCCGCCGCGGTGGCAGCGCAGGCCGAAAGACCGCCCCACAGGGCATAGCGCGTCGCCTCCGCCGCTTCGCCGGAAACGATGTGCGCCAGGCTTTGCGCCAACAGGACGAGGACCACCACCAAGGAGACCGCGAGGCCGAGCGCGATGAACGGACGGTTGCGGGCCTGGCGGCGGGCCGCGCCCAGCCAGGCGGCGGCGAAGGAAGTTCGGCTGGCGGTGGCGATGATCGGCCTCCATGACTCAGGGCTGCGATCAAGGTCGGACACATTCCAGCAAAACGCAAGAGCCCCGGTGGCGTTTCCCGAAAAGACGCGTATGCTGTTCATATACCAGCAAGAAACGCCGAGGAGCAGCGCATGGCCAACACCACCAAGATCGTCCTGATCGGCGCCGGGGGCGCCGCCTTCACCGTCAGCCTGTTCCAGGACCTGATCGCCGAGGGCGAACTTTCCGGCAGCACCCTGACCCTGGTCGACACCAACGCCGAGGCCCTGGACCGCATGGCGCGTCTGGCCAAGCTTCTGTTCGCCGAATCCGGCGCCGGGATCACGGTGGAACAGACCGCCGACCGCCGCGCCGCGCTGGACGGCGCGGGCTTCGTCGTCAACACCGCCGCGATCGACCGCAACCGCCTGTGGCGCCACGACTTCGCGGTGCCGAAGAAGCACGGCATCCGCCAGACCCTGGGCGAAAACGGCGGCCCCGGCGGCCTGTTCTTCACCCTGCGCACCATGCCGCTGCTTTTCGATTTCGCCCGCGACATCGCCGAGATCTGCCCCGACGCCTATCTGCTCAACCTCTCCAACCCGGAAAGCCGCCTGGTCCTCGGCCTGTCGCGCTACACCAAGATCAAGTCGGTCGGCCTGTGCCACGGCATCTTCCTGGCGCGCTGGTTCATCTGCCAGATTCTCGGCATGCCGGAGCCCGAGGTGGAGCTTCTCGCCGCCGGGCTCAACCACTTCCAGTGGGTGATGCACCTGCGGGAGAAGGCCACCGGCCGCGACCTCTATCCCCTGCTCCGCGAGAAGGAGGCCGCCCACGACCCCGGCTTCACCCCCCTCGCCCGCAAGCTTTTCCGCACCTTCGGCGTCTGGCCGACCTGTAGCGACGACCACACCGGCGAGTACCTGTCCTATGGCTGGGAAGGCGGCGAACACGGCTTCGACTTCGACGGCGACGAAAAGGGGCGCGACGGCTTCAAGACCCTGATCGAGGACGTCATCGCCCGCAAGCAGCCGATCCCGCCGGAATGGTTCCAGCACTCCTGGGGCGAACGCGCGGTGCAGATCGTCGGCGGCATCCTGCACAACCGCCACCGCTTCATCGAATCCGGCATTCTGCCCAACCGGGGGGTCATCCCCAACCTGCCCGACGACCTGGCGGTCGAGGTGCCGATGATGGTGGACGCGGCGGGGCTGCACCCGATTTCCCTGGGGCCGCTTCCCGACGGCGCCGCCAAGCTGCTGATGCAGCAGGCCAGCGTGCAGCAGGTCGCCACCGAGGCGGCGATTCACGGCTCGAAGGAACTGGCGATGCAGGCGCTGCTGCTCGACCCGGTGATCAACTCCACCGACGCGGCGAAGGCGATCCTCGACGAACTGTGGGAGATCAACAAGCCCTACATCCGCCCCTGCGTGTAGGCGAAAAAAATCGCGCCAGTATCGGCGGGGGTCGTCCGTATCCATGGGGAAGCACCCGACCCATGGAGGGGACGATGAGCCTGCCGACCCTGATCGTGATGACCCCGGACCCGACCCAATCGGCCGGAGCGCCCCGTCCCTGGGCCTGTTCCGCGGCGATGGACCAGACCGCCGTTTTGCTGGCTCACTGGCGGGCGCATGGCTGGCCGGTGGCCAGGATCGGCAACGCCGCCTTCCGCGACGAACCGATGGTCGCCGAGCCCCGCCCCGAGGATGCCGCCGCCCCGGCGCAAAGCGGCCCGATCGTGCTTTCCGGCCAGATTTCGGCCCGGGCGCTGCTGCTGTCGGCGGAAATCGGCCGCAACCTGGGTCTGCCCGTCTATGCCCCGGCCGAAACGGTGTTCGCCCTGGGCGTCACCGAGGACGAGGCGGGCGCCGCCAGCGCCGCCTCCGCCCGCATCCTGCCCTTGCAGGACCTGTTCGCGGCGATCCGCAAGGAAGCGGTCAGCGTCAACTGAACGATGAAATGCGCTTGGGGCGGACGAGGCTCCGGGCTATCATCCGGGGGCGGACCGGTCCGGTCCGCCCATCGGATTTTCTCGCATGATCTCTCGCCTGCTGCCGACGCTTCTTTGCTTGTTCGCCCTGGCCCTGCCCGCGCACGCCGCCGAGCCGTCCGCCGAACGCGCCGCCTTGGAAAAACGCCTGGAGCGCCTGCAATCGGTGCTGGCGGGCGACGTTTGCGCCGATCCCGCGGGGGCCCGCGCGGTGCTGGCCGAACCGGTCGCCGCCGGTAACGGCAAAACCGCCGTCGGCAACGCCAAGGCCGCCGCGAACGACGCCGCCCCCGCCCCGGACAAGAACGCGGACAAGAATAAGGCCAGCGACGCCGCGACGGCGGTGCCGCGCGACCGGCTGGTCGAACACCTGAAAAAAGCGGTGGCCCTGGTCGTCACCCGGGTCGGCAGCGGTTCGGGCTTCTTCATCACCCCCACCGTGCTGTTGACCAACGCCCACGTCGTCGAGAACGCGAAGAACGGCGACGTCATGGTCTTCGGCCCCGACATCGGCGGCCGCCGGGCGACCGTCCTTGCCGTGCAGAAGGGCACCGGCCTGCAAGCCCGCGATTACGCCCTGCTGCGCATCGACGCCCCGGCCACCGCCACCCTGCCCTTGTCCGCCACCGCCACCGAGCTGCAACCGGTGGTCGCCGCGGGCTTTCCCGGCCTGATGATCGAAAACGACATCCATTTCCAAAGGCTGATTCGCGGCACCCCCACCGGCATGCCCAGCCTGATCCTGTCGCAGGGCAGCGTGATGGCGGTGCAGAATCGCGGCAGCCGCCTGCCCACCATCGCCCACGACGCGGCGATTTCGGCGGGCAACAGCGGCGGGCCGCTGGTCGACGCCTGCGGCCGGGTGATCGGCATCAACACCTTTATCCGGGTTTCGAAGGAACAGGCCAGCCACGCCGGGTTCGCCATCGCCGCCGACGACATCATCCGCTTCCTCGCGGAACGCGGCCAGTCGGCGACGATCGAAACCACGGTCTGCCGATAGCGCCTACTTGCCGCCGATGGCCGCGTCGACCTGATTCTCCAGGTCGGCCTTTTCCTTGCGCAGGGCGTCCAACTGCGCCTTCTTTTCCGCCTCGGGGGTGAAGCTGTCCGCCTTCAGCATGTCGATCTTCGCCTGCAGGGCGTCGGCCTCGCGTTGCAGGGTGGCGTGGTTGCCCTGGGCCTTGGCCAGGCGCGACTTCAGGGTCTTGATCTCGGCGGTCAGCGCCGCGTACTTCTTTTCCGCCCGGACACGCTCGGCCGCCACCGCGTCACGCTGCGCGTTGGTCCGTTCCAGTTCGCGCTGCTTCTGCTGGTTGGCGTCCTGCTCGTTTTCCAGCGCCTGCTTGCGTTCCTGCTGGCGCTTGTCGTAGGTGCCGTCGGAAAGATTGGCGACGCCCGAGAAGAACCCGCCCTTCGCCGGATCCTCCGAGGTCTGGCAGCCGCCCAGAACCAGCGTCGCGGCCAGCGCCGCGCTCCATGCCCATGCCTTCACGTTGCGTTCTCCTTACCCGACGCGGGAAATCTTGCGCCGCGACATCAGACCGTCCAGGTCCTTCTCCAACGTCGCGATTTGCGTTTTCAGGGTGGAAATCTCGGCATCCATCGCCTTGGTCGCCGTCTTCCCGGCGGTCTTCGCCGATTCGTCGCGGGCGGTTTGATATTCCTCCTGCCGCTTCTTCAGGTTCGCCACCGTCTGCGTCAGGTACTTGATGTTATTGTCGACCTTGGCGATTTCCAGCTTCGCCGCGTCGGCGGTGATCTTGCCCGCCGCCAGCTTCTTATCCAGGGCCACGATGGTCGCCTTGTCGCTGGCGATCACCTGGCGGCTGGAATCGATCAACCCGGCCAGACGCTGGTTGTCGGCCTTCACCTCGTCGATCTTGGCGTTCAGGCGCTCTTCCTCGTTGGCATAGGATTCCTGCTGGCTGGCCACCGCGTAGCCCGCCGCGCCGCCCACCGCCGCACCCGCCGCGCAGCCGATCGCCGCGCCGTTGCCCTGATGCCGGTTCGAGGCCAGGATGCCAAGGATGCCGCCGGCGATGCAGCCGACCAGCGCGCCCTCGGCCATCGTCTGGTTGAAGGTCGACGCCTGCTCGCGCATCTTCTTCTCGGCGGGGGTCAGGTTCTGCTGATCCTCGGTGGTGGCGCAGGCCGTCACCAGCACCATCGCCATCGACAGGGCCAAGGCCCGGAACGCCAGTTTCATTCTCGTCATCATCAACGTGCCCCCTTCCAATCCTCAAGCCACTTGCCGCGGCGGACCAGACCATCTTTGCGATAGGCGAGAACGTGCTTCATGTGCAGAGCGACGAAGGGGACCAATTCCTGCAGTCCCAGGTTCTTCAATTCCGCCGACAGCAGTTCCCTCTGCCGATTGAGCGTGTCCTCACCATAGTCTTCTGCGGTGCGGATCACGGTATCCGCGTAATACCGCAAATTATCGTCCATCGCCAGTTGATCCTGGCGCAACGAGTCCTCGTACCGCTTCGTCCGCTCGCCGCCGGGGTCGCGGGCGCGCTGGGATTCCACCAGCTTCGCCAGGGCGTCCACCGCCTGGCCGTCGTCGGCGAGCTTGCGCCCCAGGAACGCCCCCAGGCGCAACGCCGTCTTCGCCGCGCGGTCGCGCAGTTCGTCGCGCGCGGCCAGGTCGCTGCGCAGATCCGTGCGCAACTGCTCCAGCCGCGATTTCATTTCGGGGCTCGGCGCGGCCTTCGCAAGCTGCGCCAGTTCGACCAGAGGATCCTCGGCCCGCTTACCCAGGCCGCCTTCCGCCGCCGAGGACGACCCCAGCTTGCCCCACGCCGCGCGCGCCGCCTGCAATTGCGCCGCCGAGCCCAGAACCGGCGCCGATACCACGACGCGGAAGCCGGTGCTCTTCGCCCGGCGCGGCCCGCTGGCGTCGAAGAAGGGAACCTCGGCCCGCGCCGCCGAACGGATGTCCTCGGCCGCCGTCAGATAGTTGCCGCCGCGCACCACGGTGCCGCCCGCCGCGCCGTGCTGCCGCCCCATCTTGTTCAGGTGGAACGGCTCCAGCACGATCTCGTCCAGGTTGCCCAGCATGTCGAACAACCCCAGCGGATTGGGCTGCAACAGACCGGTCAGTTGCGGCTTGCCGTTGGCCGACTGCGTCCCCGCGAACCAGGCGTATTTCCCCAGCCCCTGCGGCATCGGAAAACGCGGCTCGTTGAAGTCGGCTTCCGCCACCGCCGCGCCGCCGCGCGCCGCGTATTCCCACTCCACCTCGGTCGGCAGGCGCACGAACCCCGGCTCGTCGCCGTTCTTCGGCAGCGCCTTCGCCGCGTTGGTCAAAAGCCAGGCGGAATACTTGCCGGTGAAGTCCACCGCGTCGAACCACGACACGCCGCCCTTCGCCAGACGCCCCACCATCCCCGGCTGCGGACACGACGGCCCCATCACCGCCGCGTACTGCATGTCGCTGACCTCGTACTTCGCCACCAGCAGATACTGCTCGGACTTGCCGCCCGCGAAGCTGCCCGCGACGAAGGCACGGCGCGGCCCCTCGGCATAGCCCCGGTCCTCCGCCGCGCCGCCCAGGCTCACCGCCCGGTCGCCCAGCGCCCCCTCGGCGGGAACCGCCACCTTGCGGAAGGCCATCGCCCCGCCGCAGGGCATCGGCAACACCACGTCGCCGTCCAACGGCTTCGGGTTAAAGAACTTCGCGTCCCAGTCGGCGAAGGCCGGGCTCGCCGCGAACAACAAGAACAAGGCCAGGGCTCCGCCCTGGACCCGCCGGGGTCGCGGACCCCGGACCCCGTTCCGGTTTTCCGCGCGAAGCGCCATAAAACCATCGCGCGGCGTGACGGCCGATTGCCGCTTCGCGGCGAAAAAACCAAATGGGGTTTGGGGCCCAAGGCCCCGATGGGGTCCAGGGGCCACGCCCCTGGCCTGGTTTTCCATCCCGTCACACATCGCGCAATCCCTCCGCCGGGTCCACCTTCGCCGCGCGGCGTCCGGCCAGCGACGCGGCGGCCAGGGCGGCGACCAGGGTCGCCGCCGCCGCCGCCAGATAGTCGCCCACCGGCAGGCGGCAGACGAATTCGTTTTCGCCCAGGCTGGCGCCGAGGGCGGCGTCGAACCCCCAGGCGACCAGCAGGTACACCGCGCCGGAGAGCAGAATTCCCCCCGCCGCCACCAGCAGCGCCTGCACCGCCGGGAACATCGCCGCCGCCGCGCCGGAGAAGCCGATCAGGCGCATCAGGGCGAGGTCGCGGCGTTTGCGTTCGACGTTGGCCCACAGGCTGGCCCCCAGGGACAACAGAAAGCCGGACGCGCCGATCGCCACCAGCACCCCGACGATCAGGGACAGCACCCGGTCGATGGCGCGCACGCTGTCGATTTCGGCGGCGCGGGTGCGCACCTCCATCCCCTCGCCGCGCAGGACCCCGGCCAGGGGCGCCACCGCGTCGAGGTCGCGGGCATACAATCGCACCCCGGCGAACAGGCGCGGCGCCGTGCGTTGCGCCGCCCCCGCCGCGCCCAGGGCGGCCAGACCGTCGCGGAAGTCCTCGGTCTCCACCAGAAGGTCGAGGGAAACGAAAGCGGCGGCGCGGGGAAAGGCAGTTTCCGGCACGATGCCGCCGACGGTCAGGGGGAAGCGCGCCGCCTGGGTCTCGCCGTTCACCGTGCGCGTCACCTGCGCGGTCAGGGTGTCGCCCGCCCGCACCCCCAGCCGCGCGGCGGCGGTGGCGGAGAGCAGCGCCACCCGCCCGGCGGGCGGCGCGACGTCCGCGGGCAGCAACGGATCGCCCGCCGCGCTGGGCACCATTTCCAATCCGGGGAAGGCCCGGCCATCCGCCGCCCGCGCGTCGACGGTGGCGGACAACGCCCGGGTGCGGGCGACGGAGAAACCGGTTTCCGGACGCTTCGCCAACGCCGCCAGCCAATCCGCGGTCAGCCGCTGGCTGCCCACCACCACGACCTCCAGGTTGCGCGGATCGGCAAGCAGGCGCTGTTGCAGGGTGTGCACCATCCCCGATTTCAGCCCGAACAGCACCAGAAGCGGCGTCATCACCGCCGCCAGCGCCAGCACCAGGCACAGGGAGACCCGCGCCTCGAAGCGGAAATCGGCGACCGCGAGGCGCGCCGCCTGGGACTTGCCGGAAAGGCCGCTCATGCCGCGTCCTCCGCCGGGAGCAGGCGTCCGCCGCCCGCCGCCGCCACGGTGCGGTAGCGGGAAATCCCCAGCTTCGCCACCCGTTCCCAGTCGTGGCTGACCAGCACCAGGGCGGTGCCCAGTTCCTTGACCAGGGCCAACAGCAGGTCCAGCACCGCCGCCGCGTTCACCGGGTCCAGCGAGGCGGTGGGCTCGTCCGCCAGCAGCAGCGCCGGACGGTGCGCCAGGGCGCGGGCGATCGCCGCCCGCTGCCGCTCGCCGATCGACAACTGCGCGGGCATCTTGCCGAGATGCGGCGCCAGGCCGAGAACCTCCACCAGCCGCGCCAAATGCGCCGGATCGGGCGCGCCGCCCAAAAGCGCGGGCGACAGGCCGAGGTTGCCGCGCACGTCGAGAAACGGCAACAGGCCGCCGGTTTGCAGGATGTAGCCGACATGCCGCGCCCGCAACCCGGCCAGACGGTCGGCATCCCCCGCCCGCCACGCCGCCGCCGCGTCGTCGCCGGCAAAGGCGAACCGCGCCGCCGCCTCGGGCCGCAGCACCAGCCCCAACAGGTCGAGAGCGGTGCTCTTGCCGCTGCCGCTGGCGCCGGTGATCGCCACCGCCTGCCCCGCCGCCAGCGAGAACGCCGGAACCTCCATGACGAAGCCCCCAGCCCCCCCGCCCCGTCGGCAGCGCGCGTCGGCGATGTCCAGCAGGGTCATGACGGCAGCTCCGTTAGGACGGGGCTATCGCCCCGCGCCCTATCCGGGGCGATGCCCCGGTCCCCCTTCTTTTTTGTTTCGCGCGCAGCGCAATCGCACGGCACCGGCATGAATGCCTCCGCTTCGCGGAAAAACGAAAGGGGTCCGGGGCCCAAGGCCCCGGCGGGTGTGGGCGGAGCCCACGAACCTATGCCCCCCCGGCTCATGGCAGAGCGTCGAGCGGCAGGGCGCAGACCGCCTCGCCGGGGTCGGCGCCGTTATCCAGGGCGACCCAGCGGTCGGTATCGTCGTGGACGATCTGATAGAGGCGAAGCTTGCGGTTGACCTCGTCGAGGAAGGCCTGCTGCTGGGCGATCGACCAGCTGGACCAGGTTTCCTGGTCGAGGTCGAGGACCTTGCTGCGGTAGGGAAGACCGTCCAGGTATTCGCCGAGCAGGCCGAGGTCGGCCAGCTTCGCCGCCTTGGGATCGTTCACCGCGTTGGGGTCGCGCCCCAGGGTGGCCGCCACCGAGCGCATGCGCGAAAAGAAGTCGGCGGGGGACAACTGCGCCGCCTGGCCCGCCTCGGCGATGCCGGTCAGCACCTGGCGCATGTCGCTCAGCTGGTTCTTGGTCAGCAGCACCCGCACCTCGGTGGTCGGAGTATCCGGCTGCGCCAGGGAGCGGTCGGCGATCCAGGCGCGGAACAGCGGCGGCGCGGTGGTGCCCTCCACCCGGCCGAGATAGGCCAACTGCATGGCGTGGCCCAGCATCGCGGTATCCAGGCGGATGCGGTCCTCCGCCTTTTCGCCGCCCTTCAGGTAGGCGGGGTCCGAGGTACGGGCGGAACCGGGCGTCGCCTCGCCGCGATAGGCGGCGTTGACCTGGGCGACGATGGCGTCGCCCAGCGAATCGACGATCTGGCCGAACGCCTCCACCGAGCCCACCGGCACGCCGTAATAGAGCGGGCGGGAGACCAGCGGATGGGTGGAAAGCGCGGTGTACTGCGCCTCGGCCTCGGCATGGTTGGCCTTGCCCTCCGGCGTCTTCAAGTGCAGCGAATAGACGGCGACGCCGCGATGCTGCGCCTCCAGCCGCACCTGTTCGGCGTCGAGCTTGGTGGCGGACAGCGGATCGCCGCCCTTGAGCGCCCCGGCGTCGGAAATCAGCACCGCGTAGCGGCCGCCGAAGTCGTTCCAGTTGACCTGGGTCAGCGCCGTCATCACCCCGGCGAAGGCGTCCTCGGAGAAACGGGGGGTGGAAACGGTGGCGGGTTTCAGCGCCGCCACCTTGGCCAGGAAGTCCTTGCCGTCCTTCACCTTGGCGGGATCGGCATAGAGGCGGCTGACGTATTCCAGCTTCGGCTGCGCCTCGATGTTGGAACGGAATGCGACGAGGCCGAACTTCACCCGGTCGCCCAGGCCCGCTTTCTCGACGTGGTCGGCGATGCGGCGCACCGCCTCGCGGGTACGGTCGATATAGGGGCCCATCGACACCGTGCTGTCGATGACGAAGACCACCGCCGCGCTGAAGTTGCGCAGGTTGGTGCCGCCGTCGGCGGGCTTGTCCGCGGGTTTCGCCGCGTCGTCCTGCTTCGACACCGAGGCGATTTCCAGCACCCGCACGCGGTGGCCGTCGCCGGTGAAGGTTTCCTCGGCGGAGAGGATCGGCAGCAGATAGAATTTCTTGGTGATGTCGACATAGGTGGCGGGCTCGATGGAGACCACCTTGGGTTCGGCCTTCCCCGCCGTCACCGCCTTGCGCAGCGGCGCCTCGGCCTTGCCGGGGGCGTCGGCCTCCAGCAGCGACGTCAGGTCGGCGCGTCCACGGAAGAACAGCGCGCGGTCGCGGCCCGCCGGATTGGTGAAGGAGAGCGCCAACTGCTGCTTCCAGGGCAGGGTGAAGTCGGCGGCCAGCCAGCCGTCGGTCTTGCCCTTGGCGGTCAGACCGACCTCCAGCCATTCCGCGCCGTTCACCGTCTTGCGCCCATAGACGTAGAACCGGGTCAGCGCCGGTTGCTTGGCGCCGGGGCCGTTGCCGGGTTCCCGTTTCAGCGCCGCGCCGGGACGGGTGAGCACCCGCTGGAACAGGGTTTTCTTCCCCTCCAGCAGCAGCGGCGCGCGGTCGGCGGCGACGGCGGGCGCGGCGGCGAAAACCGGCAGCAGGGCGAAAGCCAGGGCGGCGGCGAAACGGCGCATGGGAAGCCTCACTTCAGCGCGGCAAGCAGGGTTTTCGCCTCGGCGTCGCCCGCTTCGGCGGCCTTGGTCAGCCACTCCTTGCCCTTGTCCTTCTGGATGCCGCCCTGCGGCAGGGCGGTCAGGATCTTGCCCAGGCGGCGTTGCGCCTCGACGTTGCCCGCCCGCGCCGCCGGTTCGTACCAATAGGCGGCGGTTTCCGCGTCGGGACGCTCCATCGGGCTGGTCGCCTTCGACCAGGTGTCGGGGTCGTACATCCGCCCCAGGGTCAAGGACGCGTCGGCGCTGCCCTGGCGCGAGGCGTGCTGATAGACCAGCATGGCGAAGTCGCGACGGCCCTGAGCGTCCAGTTCCTTGGCCTTGGCGAACGCCGCCTCGGCGGACGGGTTGGAGGCCAGATAGCGGGCCAGCGCCTCGCGGCTGTCGATGACGCCGTCGACGGCGGCGTCCACCGGCTTCGCCGCGACCGCGCCGACCTCGCGCACCGGTTCGTCCTTTTTCGTCTCGCCGCCGAGGATGCCCGAGAAATACAGCCCCGCCGCGCCGCCGCCCAGCAGCACCGCGGCGATCAGCCCCAGCACCATCGGCGAAAGCCCGGGTTTCGGCGGTTTCTCGACGACCGGCGGCGGCGGCGGCGGATCGACGACCAGGGTTTCGACCGGCGGGAGAACCACGGGTTCCGGCTGGGGCTGGGAAATGGGCGGCGCGTCGTGGCGCACCACCTCGGCCCCGCCCGAGCCCCCCTCGCCCGCCGCCACGGACGGCAGCAGGCGGCGCACCGTCACCCGCCCCTGGTCCTTCGCCCCCTCCGCCGTAAGGCCGATCAGCAGCATGCAGTTGGGCGGCAGCAGGGCGATCGGGTCCACCAGGTCCGGGCCGAGGACGAACGACGTCTGACCGTCCTGCACCTCGGGCGGCGGCATCTCGTGCTGCACCGGCTGGGTCACCCAGGTCCGGTTCTGCCCGAGGAAGGGTTCCGCCCCCTGGTTCCTTTGAATCCACAGGCGCACCGGCCCCGAAACCAGCGGCATCCCCTCCGCCCTGAGCAGGCCGAAGCCCGGTCCGCGCACCGCGTCGGCGGTGAGTTCCCACTTGATCGCCATGACCTTACCTTGCCTCCGCTTGTCCGCCCGCCTCGACCCCCTTGAGGATGTCGTCCAGGCGGCGGCTCTGTTCCAGGCTGATTTCGCGTCCCTCGTCCTGGCCGATATTTTCGATCGCCGCCACGGCGAAGGCATCCATCCAGTCGCAGATGCGGATCGCCGGATAGTTCAAGGGGCGTTCGGAAAGGGTGAACGGCTTCGCCTCGGGCGGCGGCTCGAACAGCCGGTGATTGGGAATCCGGCTGGATTTCGGCCGTTTCTCCAGGGGCTGGTCGCCGAGCCCCAGGGTATCGACATATTCGGCGATGGCGGCCCGCGCCACCAGCGCCTGCTGGTCGGCCAACCGCGCCCGGGTGGTGCCGGAGCGGTCCTCCGCCTCGCGCAGAAGCTCGACCAGGCGGCTCTCCACCTTCAGGCGCCCGGCGCCGGAGATCACCTCCTTCACCAGGTCTTCCAGTTCCTTTTCCGGCATTTGCAGGAAGCGCACCACGTCGGCGTTGCGCGGCAGGCCGCGCAGACGCGCCTGCCAGTCCGACAGCAGCGCCCGGGCGAAGGCCCGCGCCGCCCGGTTTTCCGGCACCGCCTCGGCCACCGGCAACGCGTCGGCGAGCGGCACTTCCAGGTCCAGGCTGATGAAGCCGCCGCCCAGACCGGGCGCCTGGGTTTCCTCGTCCTGCTCCGCCTCCTCGCTGCTGAGGTAGAGGCCGCGCAGGTGTTCCAGCGGCGGCTGCATCAGGGACAGCAGTTCGCCCAGCATGAAGGGCCGCGCGGCCAGGGCGGCGGTGACCCGTTTGGCGATGTCCTGCTTTTCCTTGAGGGCGTCCTCGCCCTCGCGGAAGCGATAGGCGCCCAGGTCGCCGTCGATCAGGCGGCGGACCAAGGTGTCCACCCGTTCGGCGATGCGCGAGAACTTCACCTCGGGCTTCGCCACGTCCTCCAGATAGGCGACCAGGGCCGCCATGCCGCCGTCGTCCAGCGCCATCATCGCGTCCCAGGACGCCGCCGGGTCGGCGATGTGCTTGTTCACCGTGGGGTCGGCGACGAAGGTCCGGCGCAGCAGGGCCATGCGCTCGGTCTGGCTGGGCTCGATCTCGGTCTCGCGGCGCCCGTCGGTGCGGATCACCCCCGCCGCCATCCCCGGCTTGCGCACCAGGAACAGGTTGTCGAAGGGTTTGTCCGGGGTCCACTTGTTGACCCATTCGAACTGTTCGAACTTTTCCAGCAGGGCCAGCTTCATCATTCCCAGCCAGCCGTTGCGGATCAAATCCTCGGTCTCGTCGGGCTTGGGGGTCAGGCGCATGTCGAACATGGTCAGCGCCCAGACCAGGCCGGGGCGGCGCGCGGCGCGGATTTCCGGCGTTTCGCCCTGGGTGGAGGCGATCCATTCGGTCAGCGCGCCGCCGATGTCCTGCACGTCGGACTGCTTGTGGCAGGGGGTGCACATCACCAGGACGTTCATTTCCTGGTCGTCGGTGTAGCGTTCGAACAGATAGGCGACCTTGCCGCGCAGGATCAGTTCCGCCACCGGGTCGCGCCCTTCCAGGCGTTCCGCCACTTCCTTGAGGTTGCCGACCTTGAGGCGGCCGCGATAGCCGGGGAAGTCAAGCAGGTCGACGGTCTCCAGCAGGCGGGCCTGCGGCGGCTCGGCGAGAACGAAGCTCATCTCGCGGGCGAGGGCCGCCAGCAGCGAACGCGGAATCCCCACCGAGGACCGCACCTCGCCGTCGATCACCGGCGCGACGTTGACCAGATCGGCGTCGTCGCGGCCCAGGCGGGCCAGCATGTCGACGTTCATGATGCTGTCGGCCTGGGTATAGCCGCCCGCCCCGTCCGGCTTGACCAGGGCGGCCAGCTCGGCGTGCGCGTTGGCGGCGTGGCCCAGGCGGGAGAGCCCGCCCTGCAGGCGCACGTAGGCGGCGGTAAGTTCCTCCACCCCGCCCCAAAGCGGCGAGAAGAGTTCCGCCCGTTCGCGCGGCGCCAGCCGGGGGGCCAGCTGCGTCGCCACCTTCCAGAAGTTGGCGGCGAACACCTCCATCGACGAGGGGAAGCGTTTCTTGAAGTAGTCCATGACGTCGACCACGTCGTCGGCGGAAAGCCCGCCCGCGTCGCGGTCGCGCGCCAGCTTGGCGAAGGGCGCCAGATGGGCGAGCAGACGGTCGGCGTCGAGGTTGTCTTCCCGTTTCTCGCGGTCGAAGTCGAGGAAATAGGTGTTGCCGATGATCTTGATCAGGTCGGCCTCGGACAGCAGGGACAGCGCCACCGGAAAACCCGCCGGACCCTGCACCGGCTGGCGGGTGAAGCGGGTGACGATGCCGGTCGCCTCCTTGCCGCCGCCGGGCGGGTTGATGTGGCTGATGAAGTTCAGCCGTTCGCCGTCCATCAGGGTTTCCAGGCTGCCGTCGGTGCCGCGCGCCAGGGCGGAAATCAAGTACGACTTGCCCGCCTGCGACAGGCCGAAGAAGCCCACCGCCATCGGCCGCCCCGCCGCCGCGCCCAGGCGCCGCGCCTGGATACGGGTGCGGCGCAGGCGTTCGACCAGGCCGTCGGCGCTGCGGTCCAGGCTTTCGCTGTCGGCGCGGGCGTCCGCCACCCAGGCTTCCGCCGCCTGCGTCCCGGCGACCGTCGCCGCGCATCGCCCGATCAGTCGTTCTGGAGTAATGGTCACGACGTCCGTCCTCCTGTTCAACGGATGATGCTGCCGGTGTCGAGCCAATGGCTCTGTTCGCCCGCGCCGAAGGTGGGCAGGGTGAACAGGCTGATGGTCAGGGCGTTTTTCGGAACCGGGCCGGAACCGTCGGCCAGCGCCACCTCGGCGAATTCCATGCGCTCCATCTTCTTCGAGATCCTGCGCTGGAGCCTGACCTTGAGCACCGAACCGCCGTCCTTGCCGCCATAGACCGCCTTGCGCGCCTTGTTGTCGTCGCCGCCCGCGAAGTCGATCAGATAAAGCGGGCTGCCCCCCCAGCGCGCCACCGGCAACTGGCGGAAGCCCAGCACCATGCGGCCGCGTACCTCGAACCCGACGTCCTCGGGGAAGGTGTATTCGGGGTCGTCCAGCTTGACCTCGCCGTAATAGACGTCCTCGTCCTTGATCGTCATGTTCTGGTCGAGAAGGCCGATGTAGCGGACCGTCGAGTAGCTGCGGAAGGTGTTGGAGTGGAAGAAGAAATTGGGAATCCGCCCCTGCCCCAGCACGCACAGCATGGCGCCCACCGCGGCGGTGGTCTTGGGGTCCTCGATGCGGCCGCCGCGATGGAAGGGATACCAGTTGCCGGTGCGGTAGTGGTGCATCGGCAGCACCCGGTCCGGCGGCAGCGACAGGAAGCCGCGGAACAGCGCCTGCACCCCGGGCAGGCAGGTCGGCCGCCCGGTCAGCAGCAGGACGTCGCAATCGTGCAGGTAGACCACCTCGCACAGCGAACGGATGGTCCGCCCGATTTCCATCTTGTCGTTGACGAACAGGGCGTGCATCGCCGCCATGTCGAAGGGCAGGCGCACCGCCATCAGGTCGAAATCGGCGGTCACCCCGGGCGCGGCGCGGCGCACCCCGTTGGCGAAATAGGCCAGCACCTCGGCCGAGGGGGCCTCGCGCCCGGCCAGCGCCTCGGCGAAGGTCTTGCTCAGGGTGTCGGCCCCGGCGATCGGGTCGTAGAGCTCGTACGCCTTGAGCAACGCCAACCCCAGCGGATGCAGTATCTGCAGGGTCAGTTGCTGGCGCAGCACCATGTCCTGAACGATGCCGGGTTCGGAGCCGATCAGGGTGGAGAGCAGCGGATCGGGGTCGCGCACCCCATGTTCGACCAGGGCCTCGCGCAGGCGCGGCACCACCAGCTTGACGATGACGTCGTGGACGATGTCGTCGCCCGCCACCTTGAAGCCGTCGCGGAAGATCTGCTCGGGCAGGATCGAGACGTTGCCGCCCCGCCCGGCGTCGAGGCGATAGTCGCAGATCACCAGGTCGGAGGTGCCGCCGCCGACGTCGATCGAGGCGACGCGCAGCTTGCGCCCCGCGTCCTCGCCCTCAGCGTGGCCGACGGCGCGGAAGAATTCCTCCGCCCGGCCGCCGAAGCGGTTCACCGCCTCGGAATACAGATAGACCGCCTGGGCGCAGGTGGCCTCGTCCCAGCGGGCGTGATAGCCGGGCAGCGGCGGCCAGGCGGCGGCGCGGTCCTCGGCGGTTTCGATGTTCAGGTCCGGCGCGTGCCAGCCATAGGCCTTCCACACCAGGCCGATCGCCTGGCGCATCCGTTCCTCGAAGATCTGCCGTTCGGGCAGCGGCATCGACGGCGGCACGGTCAGGATCACCGTGCGCAACTGGCGCGGCAGGTTGGCGTGCGACATCTTCATGCGCTGGCTGGGGCTGTTCATCTGGTTCAGCGCCTGCACCAGGATTTCCGACAGCATGAAGGTCATCAGGGAACTGCGCGCGTAGTGCGGCACGAACACCTGGATCTGCTGGTCCGGGTCCAGGGCGAACAGGGCGTCGCCGGTTTCGTTGATCAGGTCGCCGAAGGGCGACGCGGTGGCCAGGGGCTCGGTCTCCGCCTTGTTGAAGCTGTCGTTGAAGCGCCAGCCCGGTTCGAAGCGCTTTTCGTCCCAGAGGTAGCGCTTGGGGCTGGACAGGCCGGTCGCGCCCTCGGTGCCGCGCCGCCGCGCCGCCAGGCGCGTCGCCTCGGCCCCGACGCGGGCGATGGTCGGCCAGAGGAAGGCGTCGTTGCGGCCGCTTTTGCCCGAGAAATCCACCTTGCCGAAGGTCGCCTCGGCGAATTCGACGCGGCTTTCGAAGGGCTCGGCGTAGACGCGGTAGGGATGGCCCAGGTCGCGCAGTTCCAGCTCGTAGCGGGTGGACAGGCCGTTGCCTTCCTGCGGGTGGTCCTCGACCAGGATGCCGCAGGTGCGCGAGTTGCCGACGTCCAGCACCATGTCGACGGCGATCGGCTTGTGCATGTCGTCGGGCCGGTTGGAGAGGATCTTCAGGCGCGGCGGACGGACCTTTTCCCCCAGCAGCCACAACAGGTTGAGGTAATGGGCGAAGTGCCGCTTGGCGGCGATCGCCGCGGCGATTTCGTCGTCGTCGAGGCGCAGGCGCGTCGCCGCCTCGGTGAACAGCTCTTGCAGCCAGCCCTCGACCCACGGCTGGTCGAGGAACCAGCCCAGGCCCGCCCCTCGGCAGGAAAGGGCGAACTTCGCCCCGCCGTTGACGTCGGCCAGGGTCGGCGACAGATAGGCCGCCCCCGCCACGTCGTCGCCGGACACCGCGGTGTCGAAGGCCAGGACGATACGGTGGGTGTGGCCGTTTTCGGCGTCCTCGCCGGGGGCCAGGGGGACGATGCGCGCCCGCGCCCAGTTGCGCGGTCCCTGCGCGAAGGCCCCCGCCTGCTGCCGCAGGAAGGGCACCGGCAGCCAGACGTCGGCGAACAGGTCCAGGCTTTCGGCGAGCGGGGTTTCCAGGTCGGCGGCGGGGGAAACCCTGGCGCGGCTGTCGGGGTCGAGGTAACGGTCCGCCGCCGCGTCGTAATCCAGGCGGATCGGCGAGGAGAAGCCGTCGGTCCGGCGCATGAACTGGCCAGGTTCCTCCTTCCTCGGATCGAGGCTCAGGCCGAAGTCCATGAACTGGACGCCCGAGCTCATGATCAGGGTCGCTTCGTCTTCGAACCGGATAAGTTTCACCAGCATGTCTGTCCGCCCCGTGCCCCGCCGCGCGCGATGCGCCCGGCTGTCATGGTTTCCATCCTAACGCCGCATGTCCACCGAATAATCCGGACCGTTGGCCTGCTTGCCGGCGCACACCGCCCGGCCGTCCTTGCCGGGCTGGCATTCCACCCGCGTCTGACCATAGTGCGAGCCGTCGCTGCACTTGGCGTCGGCGTCGCCGACGATCACCAGCTTGCCGCCCTGCATCGTCGCGGTGTTGGTGCCGACGCACACCGTGCCGTCGCCGCGGCGGATGGTGGTCTTGCCCTTACCGTTCTTGAATTCCTGCTCCATGGTCACCGGCAGGCCGGTGCGCCCGTCCATCAGGCCGCTGGTCGAATTCCATTTGCCGTTGAGGAACGACGGGTCGTTCGCCGCCGCCGCCTGCGGCGGAATGATCAGGGGAGAGCCCTTGTCCGGCGCGTTCGCCTGCGGCGGCGTTCCGGCCTTGTCGTCCTGCGGCGAGGACGGGGTTTCCGGCTGCGGCGGCGTCGCGGCGGCGTTGTCGCCCTGCGGCGACGACGGCGTGTCGGACTTTGCCGCGTCCGCCTGCGGCGGCACCGGGGTTTCCCCCTGTGGCGACGACGCCGCGTCGGCGGGGGAAGCGGCGGCCGCATCCGCGCCGCCGACGACGGTCCCACCCGAAACCGTGCCGCCGGAAACCATGCCGCCGGGCACGATCACGCCGGGAACCTTGACCTCGGGCACCGACACGCCGGGCAGCGCCACGTCCGGCAGAACCGGACGCAGGGCGTCGGGCAGCAGCGCGGGCTGGCAGGAGCGCAGGAAGAACAGCAGCAGCGCCAAACCGAACAGCGGCAACAGCAGCCACCACAGCCAGCGCCACGACCGATGCGCCGCCACCGCCGCCAGCGGCGCGGCCGCCGGGGCGGCCACCGGCGGCACCGCCGCCGTGGGCGGCCGCAGGTCGCGGATGACGTCGAGATCCGGCTGGCGCGGGTTGGCGAAGCCCCAGAAGGTCAGCACCGGCTTGCCGTCCACCGCGTAGATGTGGCTTTCGTCGGGGATGCGCATGACCAGGGGCAGCAGCCGCGCGTAGACCTCGAAGTCGTCGGCGGCGGACGCGGCGGGACGGTTGCGCAACTGCTCGGCCAGCGACGCGCCGTGCGCGATCACCCGTTCCCGCGCCGCCTGCATCTGCACGCGCATCGCCTCGCGTTCGTCGGCGGCGGCGGACGACCACGGCACCACCAGCGTGCCGCCCGGGGCGTACCAGTCCACCGCGTCCCCCGCCTCGTTGACCTGGGGCACCGCCAGCATCGCGGCGACGTCCTCGCCCAGTTGGCGGCGGATGGTGGCGCGCAACTGCGGCGCGGAGTCGATCACCGGGCGACCGATATTGCCCAGGGCGTCGTATTCACGCAGCCCGGCGGAACGCAGCAAAGGCCCGGAAGCGGTGGTACGGCTCTGCATGATCGGATCGAATCCTTTTCCCCAGCGGTTATTCGCAACCCGGCGGCAGGGCCTGCTGCTCCGTCGCCTGCATCAGAAGATCGTTCCAGGACTGGCCCGAACGCGGCGTGACGAACTTGCCCCCCGTCGCCTCGGCCATGCAGCGGCCCTTGCCCGAGCCGCCGACGCCGATGACGTTGATCTTGATGTTCGGCTTCTTTTGTTTCAAGGCCCTGGCGACGGCGCAGGGGTCGCCATGGCAGCTGTCCTCGCCATCGGTGACGACGACGATCACCCCCGGCACGTTGACCCCGTCCAGCATGTTGCCGGCGCGTTCCAGACCGCGTGCCAGGGGGGTGCCCTGTTCCGGCTTGATCCGGTCCACCTGCCCCAGCAGCGCGGACCGCTGCGACGCCTTGAAGAAGTTGTAGTTGTCGGTGCCCTCGCACTTGCCGAAGACGAGCAGGCCGAGGTCGACCTCCTTCGGCATCTGAGTGACGACTTCCTTCATCGCCGTCTTCGCCGCCGCCAGGCGGGAACCGGCGCCGCCCTGGTAGCCCTGCAAGGTGCCGAACGCCCCCCGGTCGCCCCGCATCGCGCGGCGGATCAGGGACTCCGCCTCGGCATCCGCCATGTCGCGGGGCAGACGCATGCTGCCGGAAGCGTCCAGCATCAGCATCACCTCGGGCTGTTCCCAGGGCTGACGCTTCGGCGGACAGGCGGTCTTTTTCGGTTTTTCCGGCTGCGGCTGCGGCGTTGCCTTGGGTTTCTCCGCCTTGGGCTTTTCCGCCTTGGGCGCCACCGGCTTTTCCGGTTGCGGCGCGGGCGCGGCCTGGGCCGGTTCCTCGACCTTGGGCTGGGGTTCGGGCGGGACCGGTTCCTCGGCCTTGGGCACCGCGCACTGTTCCAGACGGCGGCGGATTTCGTCCTCCGCCGCGCGGATCTTGGCGCGCAGGTCGTCCAGGTTGTCGTCGGCGACGGCGGGAGGCTCGGCGCCGAAGGGCAGTTCCTGGCAGCGGCGCAGCAGGAACAGCGCGGCGGCGGCCAGGGCGAGCAACAGCAGCAGCAAAAAAAGCCAGCGCAGCCACGATCGGCGCGGCGCGGCCTCGGCCAGCGCGGCGGCGGGCGCCACCGGCGGCACCACCGGCGGCACCGTGGCGAACTGCCCCGACTGCCCCCAGCCGACCACCACCGGCTGGCCGTTCAACGCGTAGACCTGCTCCGCCCCCGGATCGACCGCAGCGCGGCGCAGCAAATCGGCGGCGGCGGCGTCCGGCAGGCGCCCCGCCAGACCGCGAATCGCCGCCAGACGTTCAGCCAGCAATTTCTCGATCGCGGCGCGTTCGTCGCGCGGCAGGGCGGTCAACGCCACCGGCTGGCCGGGCAGCGGCGTCACCCAGTCGACGCTTTTGCCGTCGGCGGCGGGCATCGGCCGGGCGAACAGGTGCGCCGTGGTTTCGGGCAGGGCGGCGCGCAACAGCGCGGCGATTTCACTGTGGCGGGCATGCAGCGGCGAACCGTCCGGCATGACGGCGGCGAAACGGCCCGCTTCGGTGCGGCAGACGCGGACAACGGCAGACATCGTTCAGGAGAACCGGTTGCAGGCCCCCGGACGATCCGGGAGCGACCCCTGCCGGATTAGCAGATTCCCGTCAAAATATCCAGGCACACGTAAGAGTTAAGGCCTCAATCCGCATGCTCGCCGCCGCCGCAGACGTCGTCGACCAGGAACTCGGGCAGGCTGCCCGAAATCCACGCCGCCGCGACGTCGCGCACCGAGTCCAGGCCGTCGCTGGAAAACACCTTGAGGCCGACCTCGACGAAGCCGAGCAACGGCCGCCGCCCGATCCCCGCCACCGCCACCGCGCTGGCGCCGTTGTCGGCCAGCAGCCGCACCGGCACCATGCAGCCGCCCTGTTGGTGGGCGGGAACCTCCAGCACCCGCGCCCCGGCCACCAGGCCATCGCGAAAATCCAGCAGGGTGAAGGCGTCGCAGTGGCCGAAGTGCTGGGAAACCCGGGCATCCAGGCCACCGGGGGCGTTCGTCGGAATCGCCAGGCAGAGGGTCATTTCGTTTGTCCTTGTGCTTCCATTCGGGAACCGAGGGCTCGCCAGGCGTCTTCCACCGCCGCCGCGGTCTGCGGCAGGTCGAGAAGGGTCCGCCCGGCGACCAGGGCCCGCATCGCCCCCTCGGCAAAGGGAATGCGGGCAAGAACCGGCAGGCCGCGCGCCGCGGCCAACGCCGCGACCTCGGCGGCGCGTTCGGCGTCGAGGTCGGCCTTGTTGAGAACGATCCCGGCGGGGACCGAGAAATGCGCGCAAAGATCGGCGGCGCGGGTCAGGTCGGCGACGCCCGAAGCGGTGGGTTCCGCCACCAGGACGACGAAGCCGCTGCCGCCGACCGAACTGATCGCCGGGCAGCCGATGCCGGGCGGCCCGTCGGCGACGATCAGGGGCAGGCCGCGTTCCGCCGCCTGCCGCGCGGTTTCCCGGCGCAACAGGGCGATCAGCTTGCCGGAGTTTTCCGCCCCCGGGTCGAGGCGGGCGTGCAGCAGCGGCCCGTTGGCCGCCTCCGACTCGAACCAGACGCCGCACCGGCGCGGTTGCATGGTCAGGGCGCCCGCGCGGCAGAAACGGGCGCAGACGCCGCAGCCCTCGCACAGGGTGGGGTCGAAGACGATGCCGTCGTCGCCCTCGGCGAAGGCGTCGAAGTGGCAATAGGTCAGGCAGCGGCCGCAATCGCGGCAACGGTCGCGGTCGAAGACGGCGATCTGGCCGGAATCGAAGGGATGCTCGGCCCGCACCCGGTGCGGCAGCAGCAGCGGCAGGTTGGCGGCGTCGACGTCGAGGTCGCACACCGCCGCCGCTCCGGCCAGCCGCGCGAAGGCGGCGGTCAGCGAGGTCTTGCCGGTGCCGCCCTTGCCGCTCAGCACGGTGATTTCAAACGCGGGCATGCTTTCCCTCCGCCGCCAGGGCGCGCACCCGCGCCGTCAGGTCGACCAGGGCGGCGCGCAGGGCGGGCGACGCCGCGTCGGCGGGAACGCCCCGCGCATAGGCCCGCGCCACCGCGGTTTCGAACGGCAGCCGCGCCAGGATCGGCACGCCGTTGGCCGCGCACCAGTCCTCCACCGCCGCATCGCCGTCGGCGCCGCCGCCCCCGGCGCGGTTGACCACCACCCCCATCGGCAGGCCGAATTCGGAAAACGAACGCCAAGCGAGGTCCAGGTCGTGCAGGCCGAAGGGCGTCGGCTCGGTGACCAGAACCGCCGCGTCGGCGGGCCGCACCGCCGCCATCGCCGCGCAGGTGGTGCCGGGCGGCGCGTCGATCACCGCGTCGCCGCCGTCGGCCAGGGAATCCCGCATCCGGCGGATCACCGCGCGGATCAGGGGCGGGCTCATCGCCTCGCCGACCCGGCTTTCCCCCATCAGGAAGGCGCAGTCGCCCGCCGCCACCGGTGCCCGCCCCCAGCGGACCTCGCCCAGATGCCGCTGGCCGCGCCCGAACACCGTCTCGCGGCAGACCACGAAGCAGCCGCCGCAGGCGTGGCACATTTCGGGGAAGACCACCGGAAAGTCGCCGAACGCCAGCACCGCCTTGAAGGCGCAGATATCGGAACAGGCGCCGCAGCCGGTGCAGCGTTCCGGGTGTTCCACCACCGGAACCACCAGGTTTTCCTCGCCACGGCCAAGTATCTCGGGGGCCAGGAACAGGTGCAGGTTCGGCGCCTCCACGTCCAGGTCGACGGCCAGCCGCCGCCCCGGCCACAGCCGGGCCAACGCCGCCGCCACCGTGGTCTTGCCGGTGCCGCCCTTGCCGCTGGCCACCGCGACGATCATCCCGGGAACGCCTTGCCCAGGGCCTCGGCCACCGTCATGCCGTCGCAGCCCTCGACCACCCGCACCCCGGCGGCGGCCAGGGCGGCGGCGGCCTTCGGCCCCACCTGCCCGGTCAGCAGGGTACGCGCCCCGGCCCGCGCCACCGCCTCGGCGGCGGCCAGACCGGCCCCCTGCCCCATCGCCTCGGCGGCGGCATTGTCCAGATATCCGGCCAGGTTGCCCGCGGCATCCGCGAGAACGAACCCCGCCGCGCGGCCGAAACGGGGGTCGACTTCCGCCGTCAGGCCCTCGCCGCGCGCGCTGACCGCCACCAGCCCCGACGCCGGGGCGGGCGCCGCCGCTTCCGCCACGGGGGCCTGCCCCCGTCCGCCGCGAAAACCGTGGCCGCCGCCCATGCCGCGCCCCATTCCCATGCCGCGTCCGCCGCGCGGACCGTTGCCATCCCGATTGGGCATTTCGTTGTCCTCCATCTCGTCGGTTGTCGGGGTTTCCATCGCCGCCGCGACGCCGCCGCGATGGCCGCGCCTGCGCCGCAGGCCGCGTCCGCAAGGGGCGGCTTCGGCGGCTTCGGCCACCGGGCCGCCGTCGATGCGGATCGCCCAGCCGCGCGTCAACGCGGTGGCCACCGTGGTCCGCGCCGCCGCCAGCAGGCGAGAGAAGGTCGGCCGCGAAATCCCCATCAGGTCGGCGGCGGCGACGTGCTCCAGCCCCTCGGCGTCGGCCAGGCGCAGGGCCTCCAGCCCGTCCAGGCCCAGGGTGACCCCGGCCAGGTCGCGCATCGGCACCCCCTGCGGCTTGAAGAAACGCACCGGCGCGTCCTCGCGGACGGTGCGGCATTTGCGCGGTCGCGGCATCTCGCGGCCTCCCGTTGTGAACGTATGTTCATAACTAGCGCCGCCCGCGCCGCCGCGCAAGCGAAATGAACATAGGTTCGTTACCGAGACTCCGCGCAAAGCGAAACCCCCGCCTTGCGGCGGGGGTTCGATGGGAAATCCAAGGACTTAGAAATAGGCGGCGAGATTGCGCCGGATGCGGTCCTTCACCGGCTCGCCGAGCGGCGGCGCGACGAAAGCCTTGCCGGTCACCGCCTCGTAAAGCGAGATGTAGCGGCGGGAGAAATCCACCAGGGTGTCGTCGGGAATCGCCGGAATCGGGTCCTTGTACGGGTCGCAGCGCCCGGAAATCCACAGGCGCAGGAATTCCTTGTCCAGGCTGTCCGGTTCCGCGCCCTGGGCGTGGCGCCCGGCGTAGGAGTCCGCCTTCCAGTAACGGCTGCTATCCGGGGTGAGGATTTCGTCGGCCAGGGTGATGCGGCCCTTTTCGTCGGTGCCGAATTCGAACTTGGTGTCGACCAGGATCAGGCCGTTCCGCGCCGCGATCTCGCGCCCACGGGCGAACAGGGCCAGGGCGATGTCCGCCACCTCGTCCCATTGCGCCTGGGAGAGCAGCCCCTGCGCCACGATTTCCGCCGGAGAGATCGGATGGTCGTGGCCGCCCGCCTCCATCGCCTTGGTGGTCGGGGTCAGGATGGTCGCCGCCAGCTTGTCGTTCTTGACCATGCCGTCGGGGAAGGCCAAGCCGTACATCGAGCGCTTGCCCGCCTTGTACATCGACCAGATCGAGGTATCGGTGGAACCGGTCATGTAGTCGCGGACGATCACCTCGATCGGCAGCATGTCGAGCCTGCGGCCGACCACCACGTTGGGATCGGGATAATCCAGCACGTGATTGGCGCAGATGTCGGCGGTCTGCTCGAACCAGAAGCGGGCGGTCTGGGTCAGCACCTGGCCCTTGAACGGCACCGCCGCCAGCACCTGGTCGAAGGCGCTTTGCCGGTCGGTGGAGACGAGGATGCGCCGGCCGTCCGGCAGGTCGTAGTTCTCGCGCACCTTGCCCTTGTAATAGTTGGGCAATTCTGGGAAATGCGCCTCCGTCAGGACGTTCGGGATGGCGGCGCGCAGAATGTCGTCGGCAAGCATGGTCGGACCCTTTATCCGCTTCGATCCGTCCTTATCGCACCTCTGCCCCCCGGGCGGCAAGATCGCATCCGCGCGCCCCGGCGGTCAGGCGGTCTTCCACCAGTCCCCGGGGCCGTCCACCGGGCGCAGGCCCTCGACCACCGCGTTCCGTTCGCCGGGCAGGCAGAACATGTTGATCGAAAGGATGCGGCCGAAGACGTTGTCGGGATTGGCGTGGAAGTTGTCGGCGCGATAGAGCGGCGACAGATGCCACCACAGGCGATAGTCCATGCCCTGCAACAGGGCGATCAGCTCCGCCGACTTTTCCTTGCGGTCGTTTTCGACGAACAGCACCGGACGGGTGCGGGCGATGGTTTCGGCGGCGCCCGCGACGACCTCGGCCTCCGCCCCCTCGACGTCGATCTTAAGCAGGTCCAGGCGTTTGAGGCCAAGGCCGTCCACCGTGGCCACCGGCACGGTTTCCGACGCCTTGCCCGCCAGTTTCCCGGTGGACAGGCCGCCGAAGTTCTCTTTTTCGGCATAGCCGAGCAGCGGCATCGCGACGGTGCCCGGCTGCCGCCCCACCGCGGCATGGAAGGGCAGGACGTTGAGCAGGCCGTTGAGCGCCAGGTTGCCGCACAGGATGTTGAACAGGGCGCGTTGCGGTTCGAATGCCACCACGTGGCCCTTTTCCCCCACCGCGCGGGCGATGGGAACCGTCAGCGCGCCGATGTTGGCCCCCGCCTCCACCGCCACGCCGCCCACCGGCAAGACGCGGCGGAACAGCGTCGTCTCGTCCTCGGAGAACTCGCCGTAAAGCCGCAGGCTGCGGCCGACATAGCGGTCGCCCGCCGGATACATGAAAAAGCCATGCCGACAACGGCATGTCGCCACGGCGGGTTTCGTCTCGTTCCGCGCCATCGTCCCCCTCCTCCGTCCAGCCCCGATGAACCGTAGTTCGCGCCGCGCCGCCCGTCAAACCCCCGCCCGCGTCATTTGTGGGGCGCGAACAACAGGGCGCCGACCACCGCGCCGAACAGCCGCGCCTCGGCATTGTCGCGGATCAGGGCCTCCGCCTTGGGCAGCTGCGCCGCGAGGTCGCGGTTGAACCACAGGGCGCGGCGGAACGCCGCCAGCGGCAGGTCGGTGGCCGCCGCGTCCTCCGGCTGCACCTGCGAACGGTCGGATAGCTCGGACAGGGTAGTGGCGAAGGGAAAGATGCAGGCCGCGCGCAGCCGCCCCGTCCGCACCGCCCGGCACAGGAAAAGATCGTAGGGCAGGTCGGGCGCCGCGTCCTCGGCGAGAAGGGCGCGGAGTTTCGCCTTCGCCGACGCCGCGACGACATAGGAGGCGGCGGCGGTGAAGTTGACCGGTTGCAATTCCAGCAGGCCCGCCTGGCGGTCGGCCAGGAATTTCCGCCCCTTGTCGATCAGGCGCAATCCCTGGTCCAGATCGGCGATGCCGATGTCGGTGAACAGAATATCCCAGCCGGTTTCCGCCTGCTTCGCGGTGAAGGCGTCGATCAGGCGGAAGCTGTCCGCGCCGAAGGCGACGTCGTCCTCCATGATCCAGGAAGGCCCGTCAACGGCCGCCGCCGCATCGAGGGCGCGGCGGTGGCTGAGGAAACAGGCCTTCTCCCGCCAGGAGAGTTTGCCGGGCACGGCGGCGGCCTCGACCGCCGCCGCCGAGACCGCCTCGACCCGCGCCAGTTCCCATCCGGGCAGGCGATGCGCGGCGAACCCCGCCACCAGCGCCGTCCGCCGCGCCGCCGCGTCGGCCAGGTTGATGAAGAACCCCCGCATTCCGCCCCTCACCCGGCGGCCAGACGCGCACCCATGGCGAAGGCGGCGGCGCAATCCTGGGGAAAGACCTCCGCCCTGCGGGCCTGCTTCCGCCCGACGTCGTAGGCGTCGGCGACCATCGCGTCGTAGTCGTCGAATTGCAGGGTGTCGCAACTGCACAGGCTCTCACCGTTGCCGAAGACGCGCTTGAGATAGCCTTCGTTGGTCGCGACGATGGCGGGATAGCCACGGCCGCGCATGTCGTCGTCGGTGGCGTTCATGGTGTAGATGAAACCGGCCTTGAGCTTGCCGGGGAACAGCGACGAATGCGCCGCGTCGTAGGCGATATAGGGGAACAGCAACCGTTCCATGAATGCCTTCATCTGGGAGGTCACCGTGCCGATGTAGAACGGCGAGCCCATGACGATCGCCTGCGCCTCGCGGATTTCCGCCAGAAGCGGCGTCAAGGCGTCGCGCGTCGCGCAGCGGCCATAGCTGTTGCCGCCGCGCGTCTTGCAGGCGAAGCAGCTTTTGCAGCCGATAAAATCGATGTCGTAAAGATGCACCAGGCGGGTTTCCGCCCCCTGCGCCGCCGCGCCCTCCAGCGCCTTGCCGAGAAGGGTGGCGGTGTTCCAGTCCTTGCGCGGACTGCCGTTGACGGCGATGACCTTCATCCTGTCCCCCTTGCGAAAGAAAGGGGGATTCTGAACTTCCCGCCGCCGTCTGTCGAGCCGCGCGCGCGAGGCATCGACAGGCGGCGGGCGGCAGGCTATGACTGCGCCATGGACACCGGCGACTTCGACATCTTCCTGGTCACCGCGCCCGGCCTGGAAAACGCCCTGGCCGACGAGGCGCGGGAAAAAGGATTCCGCGACCCGGTTCCCGGCGTCGGCGGCGTCTCGATCGTCGGCGGCTGGCCCGAGGTCTGGCGCGCCAACCTGGAAATCCGCGGCGCCGCCCGGGTTCTCGCCCGCGTCGGCGCCTTCCGCGCCTTCCACCTGGCACAGCTGGACAAGCGCGCCCGCCGCCTGCCCTGGGGCGCGGTGCTGCGCCCCGACGTGCCGGTGCGGGTGGAGGCCTCGGCGTCGAAGAATTCGCGCATCTATCACGGCGGCGCGGCGGCGCAGCGCATCGCCCGCGCCATCGCCGAGGAACTGGGCGCCCCGATCGCCGACGACGCGGAAATCTGCGTCAAGGCCCGCATCGACGACGACCTGTGCACGGTCAGCGTCGACACCTCGGGCGAGATGCTGCACAAGCGCGGCCACAAGGAAGCGGTGAACAAGGCGCCGATGCGGGAAAGCCTGGCCGCCCTGTTCCTGCGCGGTTGCGGCTTTGCCGGGGACGAGCCGGTGCTCGACCCGATGTGCGGCTCCGGCACCTTCGTCATCGAGGCGGCGGAAATCGCCGCCGGGCTGAACCCCGGACGGTCGCGGCGGTTCGCCTTCGAGAACCTGGCCACCTTCGACGCCGACGCCTGGCGGGCGATGCGCGGGGCGGCGAAGCCCACGGTGCCGCCGCTTCGTTTCTTCGGCAGCGACCGCGACGCGGGCGCCGTCGAGATGAGCCGCGCCAACGCCGAACGCGCCGGGGTCGCCGCCTTCACCGAATTCCGGCAACAGGCGGCGGGGGGATTGACCGCGCCCGCATCCGCGCCCGGGCTGGTCGTCGTCAACCCGCCCTATGGCGGCCGCCTGGGCGACCGCAAATCCCTGTTCGCCCTGCACCACGCGCTGGGGGAACGGCTGCTGGCCGGGTTCTCCGGCTGGCGGGTCGGCCTGATCACCAACGACGGCGGGCTGGCGCGGGCCACCGGACTGCCCTTCGCCGCGCCGTCGCCGCAGGTGCTGCACGGCGGCCTGCACGTACGCCTGTTCCAGACCGCCCCCCTGCCCTAGGGGCTTATTTCAGGCGGAAGGCATAGGCCCATTCCTTGACCTCGCCCCGGGTCTTGATGTCCACCGACGCGCCCTGGAACGCGCCGGTGACCGCGCCCATGCCGTCCTCGATGTCGCCTTCCAGGTCCAGCACCGCCGCCTTCAGCTCCTCCAGCCGGTCCGAGTCCGCCGCCCACAGGCCGCGGGCGTTCGCCTCCAGCAGGCGGCGGGTGAGTTCCTCCAGCGCGTGGACGTTGGTCCGCCGCAGCCAATCGCGGTTTTCCGCGTTGCGCACGTACATGTCATGCACCGCGTCGAACTGACCGGTTTCCACCTGGTGGGTGGTCGCCGACCAGGCGAACAGGTGGTTGGTGCGGTTGCCGACCGCCGCCGCGCCGGTATAGCCCTGCTTCTTCATCTCGGCGAACCACTCGGCGTTGAGCAGGCTGGTGGCGAGGCCGAGGGAGATTTCCTCCTTCACCGTGCGCACCTCGCCGTCCTCGGTGGTCTGGGTGTCGCCCCAATACAGACGCATGGCGCCGCCGCCCATGCCGCGCTTCGCCGCCGCCGAGCCGCCGTGGGTGCCGACGTAGCAGCCCGACGACAACAGGTCGGTCGCCGCGCTGGCCGCGCGCTGGTAGGACAGGTCCATCCGCTTCACCAGTCCGGCGTATTCGGACATCATCTCTTGCGCGGCGGCCTTCGCCTCGCGCCCGTCGGCGCCGTAGGCATGGCCGGTCCAGTTGACCAGGACCTCGGCCAGGTCGGTGTCGTCCTGCCAGGCCGAGGCGTCGAGCGCCAGGCCTAGACCGGCGCCGTAGGAGCCGCTCTCCGCCGAAAAACAGCGATAGCTGGCCAGCCGCTTCAGGCTGGCGTCGCTGGCGTCGGCCAGCGATTGCCGCAGGTCGGCGACCCGCGCCCGCACATGGGCGCGGATGAAGTTGACCGTGTCCGGTTCGTCGAGTTCCAGGGCCGCCGCCACCGCCTTGTCGAACAGGGCGTAGATGCCGGGCAGGGTGTCGCGGACGATGCAGCTCATCTGCACCACCACGTCGATGCGCGGACGCGGGCGGACGGTGCCGTCGGCCAGGGTCAGGGTGAGGTCGCCGAGGGGAATCGGCGTTACCCCGACGACCTTGCCGCCGTCGTCGCGTTTCGGCGCGAAGCCCATCAGCCACAGCACCTGCGCGGCGAGTTCGCCGTCCGCCTGGAAGGCGTCGCTGGACCACAGGGTGATGCCGACGGTGCCGGGATATTCCCCTTCGTCGGCGATATAGGAGCGCAGCAGCTTTTCCCCCATGCGCGCACCGACGGCGCAGGCGGCGGCGGTGGGCAGGCGGGACAGGTCGATGCCATAGAAATTCCGCCCGGTGGGCAGAACCTCGACCTTGCCGCGAGACAAATGGCCGGAGGGCCCCGGCGGCACGAAACCGCCGGACAGGGCGCGCAGCACCGCGTCGGCCTCGTCGCCGCAGCGCGACAGCCCGGCGACCAGTTCCGCCTCGTCGATCGGACGGTTCCCCGCCGGGCCCCGCGCCTCGGCCAGGTAACGGGCCTTGTCCTCGGCCTCCGGCACCTGGCCCAGGGTATGCCGCCCCACCGCCAGAACCCGCCGCCGCATCGCGGCGACGCGGCGCGGCAGTTCCTCGACCGCGCGGGCGAAGGTTTCCGCGTCTGCCCCCTCGGCCAGAAGGCCGATCGCCGCCATCTCGGTGCGCAACGACGCGGCGATTTCCCGCTGCCGCGCCGCCCCCAGGGTCGACACGTGCAGGTACTGGCGGTGCAGTTCCGACAGGTCGTCCATGCGGCTGCCCAGGGAATCCGCCCGCGCCACCGGGGCGCTGAGGTGGTCGACCAACACCGCGCGGGCGCGCCGCTTGGCGATCACCCCCTCGCCGGTGTTGTCCATCACGTAGGGATAGATTATCGGCAGGTCGCCCAGGGAAATGTTGGGGAAGCAGCTTTCCGACAGCCCGACGCGCTTGCCCGGCAGGTATTCCAGCGGGCCGTCCGCCCCCATCACCACCAGGGCGTCCGCGTGCTTCTGCAAATACCAATAGGTGGCCAGCCAGTGATGCGGCGGCGGAATGTCGGGATCGTGCAGGATGCGGCAGACCTCGCCGTCGCACTTCGGCCCCCAGCAGCCGCGCTTGGGTTCGGTCATCACCAGAAGATTGCCGAAACGCAGGCCGGAAACCACCAGGGTCGGCCGCGCCGAACCGGGATTATGCACCATCGATTTCGCCGGGAACGCCCCCCAGGCGGCGTCCACCTTCTCGCGCACCGATGGCGGCAGGCGGTCGAAATCGGCGCGATAGGCCGCCTCGTCCACCTCGGCCAGCATGCCGCCCTTGGCGACGATTTCCTCGACATTGGTCCAGCGGAACTCGGAAATCGCCTTTCTTTCCAGGATCATGTCGAGCAGCGCCTTGCCGTCCGCCGGAACCTCCGTCACCGCGTAGCCATCCGCCGCCAGACGCCGCATCAGCGCGACCGCGCTGTCCAACGCGTCGAGCGGCCCGCCGCCGCCGACCGTCGCTTCCAACCCCTTGCAGGGCGGATTGTGCAACATGATCGCCACCCGCTTTTCGGCATTGGGCTTTTGCCGCAGGGAAAGCCAGGCGCGGGTGCGTCCGACCAGACGCGCCACCTGGTCGTCCAGGGGCTCGACGACACGTTCCTGGCTGCCGTCGATCGACCGCGCCGAACAGGCGACGATGGTGGGATCGACGCAGCCCATCAGTTCCGGCCGGGTCAGGCCGAAGGCCAGGGTGATCGGGCTCATCCCCTCGTCGCTTTGCCGCCACTCCGCCGCCGAGGCCGACCAGTTGCGCAGCAGTTGGAAGACCGGCACGCCATGACAGGCGAACGGGCCGCCCGGCCCCGAATCGTCCTTGCCGTGGACGATGGCGGCGTTCCAGACCGCGGCGAGGCGCGGGCCGCAGCCTTCCAGCAGACGGCGCACCGGATGGGCGGGCGAACCCAGGGGAACGCCGACTTCCCAGTCGCAGAAGACCGGCAGCGGCGTCAGGCCCGCCGCCTCCAGGTGGCGGATGCAGCAGTCCGGCATCGCGGTCTCGCCGTTGAGCCAGCCGTTGCGGTCGAGGATCAGGCCGACCACCGGCGCCCCGGCGCGTTCGGGAAAGCGCGCGTCCGCCCACTCCAGATAGGCGGCGGCGTTACTCCACACCCGGTCGGAATCGGGGTGATGCGCGCCGAACAGGACCGGCGGCGCGGGCGGCGGCGGTTCCTCGTCCCAGACCCCGGCGCGGTGCAGCAGCCACAGCACGCCGTTGGCCATGTCCTCGGCGGAGCCCGCCTTGATGTAGGCGGCGATGGCGTCCGCGGCGGGACGGTCGACGTCCGGCCATTCGGCCCGCACCTCCAACCCGCCCGGCACCACCAGGGGCACCGCCGTGGCGGCGTCGAGCAGGATGTCGAAGTTGGGGAAGTGCCGCATCGTGTCGAGGTAAAGAACGTCGGCGGTTTCCACCCGTTCGGCGGCGAAGCTTTCCCAGTCCAGCGGCGACATCTGGTTGACCACGGTTAGTTCGACGCCCCGTGCCTCCAGCAGTTGCCGCGCCCTCTCCCACACCCGCAACAGCGAGGGATGGGGAAATACGAAGGTCGCACTCGGTTTCCGGTTGGTCATGATTTCGTCCTTATGGTGCTATTCCGCCGCCGCGTCCGCCCGCCCCTGGTCGGCGGCGGCGCGCATCCCCATCGACAGGCTGTCCTCGATCGCGCCTTCGGCTTCCAGCAGCAGGGCCTCCAGCTTGTCCTTGTCGTCGCCCGGGTTTTCCCACATCCCCCGGGCGATCGCCTCGAGCAGGCGCTCGACGATGTTCTGCATGGCGTAGGGATTGTGTTTCTTGAAGAATTCCTGCATCGCCGGGTCGAAGGCATAGGTCTTCGCCATCTCGGCGTACTGCCAGTCGGCGACGATCGCCGACGAGGCGTCCCAGTGGAAAACCACGTCGACCAGCTTCGACATGTCGCCCGCGCCCTTGAAGCCGTGGCGCTTCATCCCCTCGATCCACTTCGGATTGAGCACCCGGGTGCGGAAGACGAAGCGGCCTTCCTCCTCCGTCGAGCGGATGCGCGGCTTGCGCGGGTCGCTGGAATCGCCGGAATAGCTGCGCGCGTACTTGCCCGAGGCCGACTTCACCGCCGCGTTCATGCCGCCGTGATAGGCGTTGAAGTCGACGCAACTGAACAGGTCGTATTCGCGGCTGTCCTCGTTCTTCACCGTCAGGTCCAGCTTGCCCATGCGGCGGCGGAAATCGTCCTGCCGCGCGTCGCCATAGGTGCCCTGGCCATAGGCATAGCCGCCCCAGTCGATATAGATGTCGCCCAGGTCCTCGGTCGCCTTCCAGCGGCCGCTTTCGATCAGATCGGCCACCCCGGCGCCGTAGCAGCCGGGCTTGTCGGAAAAGACGCGGAAGGCGGCGCGCTTGTCCGCTTCCTCGGGCGGCACCCCCGCCTTGATCATCTCCGCGCGGTCCACCGCGACGTTGTGGGCCAGGGGGTTCATCTCCGGCGGTTCCTTCAGGCTGGCGACCATGCGGGTGGCCTGGTCGATCAGTTCCATCAGGTTGGGAAAGGCGTCGCGGAAGAAGCCCGAGGTCCGCACGGTGACGTCGATGCGCGGATGGGTCAGTTCGGAGAAGGGAATCGCCTCTACCCCCTTGACCTTGCCGCTGTAGGAATCCCAGACCGGGCGGGTGCCCATCAGGTAGAGGATTTCCGAAATGTCGTCGCCACGGTTGCGCATCGTCGGGCAGCCCCACAGCACGATGCCGATCTGGCTGGGCAGGCGGCCCTCGTCCTGACGGTAACGGTCGATCAGCACCTCGGCCTGCTTCACCCCGACTTCCCAGGCCTCGCGGGTGGGAATGCGATAGGGGTCGACGGAATAGAAATTGCGCCCGGTGGGCAGGATGCCGACGTTGCCGCGCGTCGGGTTGCCCGACCCGCCCGACGGCACGAAACGCCCGGCGACGCCGCGCGCCGCGTATTCGATTTCGTCGGTGATCTGGAACAGCTTCGGCCGCACCCCCTCGGCGACGAAGCGGATCGCGGCGGCGACCCGCGCCGAACCGGCGAAAAGATCGGCGACGACCCGCGTCTGGCCCGCTTCGTCCCAGCCGATTTCGTCCAGCCGGTCGAAGGCGGCGCGGCAGTCCCGCAGGATCTGCGCCAGCACCTGCCCCTTGGTCTGGTTGAGCGCGGCCACCCGTTCGCCCGGATGGTCGCGCAAGTCCTCGCCGTCGAAGCCGCGCGACGCGGCCACCGCGTCCCACAGCGAGGGCGCCTCGCCGTTGGCCAGACGGGTCAGATGCACCATGGTTTCGTTGAAGCGCCCCTCGGACGGCGGCATGCCGAAAACGTGCAGGCCGTCGTTGATGCCGGTGACCTCCACCGTCTCGATATAGCCGTGCAGCTTGCCCATGAAGGCGAAGGGGTCGGCCTCCGCCTCGTCCCGCGTCATGCCGAGGTCGGCGTCGAGATGCGCGCCCTCGGCCAGGGTCCACAGCTTGTCGAGCAGCAGGGGAATCTTGCCCGGATCCTCCTGCCTGGCGAAATAGGCCTTTTCCAGCAGGTCCTCGATCTCGTGGAAGGCGTCGGTCTTGCCGGCGTTGGTCTGCGGCGGAATCATGTGGTCGAGGATGACGCAATACGACCGGCGCTTCGCCTGGGTGCCCTCGCCCGGGTCGTTGATGATGTAGGGATAGAGGTTCGGCAGATCGGCGATCGCCGCGTCGGGATAGCAGTCGCGCGACAGGCCGACGCTTTTCCCCGGCAGCCATTCCAGGCTGCCGTGCTTGCCGATGTGCATCACCACCTGGGCGCCGAAGTCCTCGCGCAGCCAACGGTAATAGCCCAGGTAATGGTGGGTGGCGGGCAGGTAGGGATCGTGAATCTGCTTGCCGTCGGGGTCGATCTCCGGCTGGTCGGGTTCCTCCATGCGGGCGCGCGGCGGCTGCATGCCGATAAAGACGTTGCCGTCGACCATGCCGCCGACCAAAAGCTTGCCCTCGTAGAAGAAGGTGACGCCCGGCACCTCGCCCCATTTCTCGCGCATTTCCCGGCGCATGTTGGGGGAGCGTTCGGCGTCCCAGCGCACCGCCGTCTCCACGTCGACGGTGCCGACGGCGCGGTCCAGCATCTGCTTCGGCGGCAGGTAGCGGCGGTCGCCGGTCAAACGGTCGAGCAGGTCGAAGGCGATATCCTCGCCACGGTCGTAGGTGCGGTCGACGCGGTGGCCGTCCGCCTTCAGACGGTCGAGGATCAGCTTGACGCTTTCGAAGGAATCCAGTCCGGCGGCGCAGCCCAGGCGGTCGTTGCGCGGCGGATACTGGTGGAAGACGATCGCCACCTTGCGTTCCGCCGCCGGGGTGCGGCGCAGACGCACCCAGTTCATCGCCCAGGAGACGAGATGGCGGCAGCGGTCGGGCACCGGCATGCGGCGGACCAGGCGCGCGCCGGTCAGCGGGTCCACCCCCGCCTCGTCGCGGGTGGCGGCGACGGTGCCGATGATCGCGCCGTCGAATTCCGGCTGCGCGATGCTCATCGACACGTCGACCGGGGTCACCGCCTGGATGGTTTCCTCCCACTCGGCGCGGGGGTTCATCGTCTGGATCAGTTGCAGCACCGGCACGTCGAGGTCGCCCAGCAGGTCCTCGGCCTTCAGGCCGGTCATGCCGAGGGAGAAGCTCATCGGCGACAGCAGCACGTCGATCAGGGGCTTGCCGCCCTTTTTGAAGAAATGCGCGATCAGCGCGTCGACGCCCATGTTGCCGAGATCCGCGTCGCGGAAGCGCTGATGGAACACCGCCAGCGGGATCGCCCCGCGCGCCTCGATCTCGGCGGTGAGGAAATCGAGCAACGCCAGGTCGCCGTTCAGCCAGAAGCTTTGATAGAACCAGATGCCGACCACCGGCGCGTCGCCGCCCAACCCCAGGCGCCGCCGCTGCCAATCGAGATAGCCGTCGCGGTCGAGCAGGTCGCCGGTCCAGGCGGGATGATAGATGCCCTCGGTCGGTTGCGGCCTGGGCGCGGGCGGTTCCGGTAGGTCGGCGCCGCGTTCGCGCGCCAGCAGCACCAGAAGGGCGTGCAAATTCTCCGCCCCGCCACGGCGGATATAGGCATAGCGGCGGCCATAGGCCTCGGACCCGAAGTCCGAGGCGTTGGCCTTGGCGAAGTCCATTTCCTCGGCCGACATCGGCCCCGCCTGGATATGGGCGATGCCGCCCGCGCCGCGCGCCGCCGCCGCCAGGTCCGCCGCGCCGGGGATCGAATCCGCGCCGCCGTGCGGCAGCAGGATCACCGCGTCGGCCCGCGCCGCCATCTCCACCGCCTCGGCGACGCGCTTCTTGTCGAACAGGTCGTCGCGGGAACGGGCGACCACCTTGATGCACGCGGCTTCCTCCGCCGTCAGGGCGGCGGCGGCGCGGGCCAGATTGGGCAGATGCGTCGAGGTGGCATCGACGAACAGAAAGGTCAGTCGGCGGCCCGGCATGGGGATTTCTCCAAGGGTTGCAGGGATGCTGCGGCATGCCGCAGCACACAGTCGAGGGCGGCGGCGCGCGGCGAAATCGCGGCACGCGAGGGACAACGTCCCCGGCATCCGGGAACGGCGCAGGCGGCACAGGCGGGCCGGTCCGCGTCGGGTCGCAGACCGGCGCGCAGGCGGTCGAGATCGGGGGCGTCGGCGGTGCCGCAGGCGTATTCGGGCAGGCCGGTCAGGCCGGAACAGGGGAAAACCCGGCCGTCGGCGGTCAGCGCCGCGGCGGAACCGCGTTCGGCGGCGCAATAACCGCCCACCGCGTCGCAGCCGACCGCCCCCATCTCGCGCAGACGCAAGGGACGCAGACGGCGGCGGTTGACCCAGTCCAGCCGCTCGGCCAGGGCCAGAAACGCCTGACGCGCCACCACCGCGTCGGGCAGGTCGGCCTCCGCCGCGCGGCCCGAGGGGCGCAGCACGTCGAGGCCGATCGACCCGGCCATGGCGAAACCGCCCAGCAGCAGCGCCAGATCCGGCAGGGTGGCGACGCTGTCGCGGCAGACCACCGCGGTGACGCCGAAGGGAATCCGCGCCGCTTCCAGCCGCGCCAACCCGGCCAGAACCTCCGCCGTGCGGCCGCGCAGGGCGTCGTTGACCGCGGGCGGCCCGTCCAGGCTGACCCCCACCGCCAAACGGTGGCGCCGCACCAGGGCGATGAAGCGGTCGTCGATGCCGATGCCGTTGGTTTGCACGTTGACCCGCCCCGCCCCCAGGGCGCGGGCGCGCCCGGCCACTTCGTCCAGCAGGTCGGGCACCAGCAAGGGCTCGCCGCCGGCGATCTGAATTTCGCAGCCGGGCTCCATGCCGAGCGCGGCGTAGGCGCGGGAGAACGCCTCGGGGTCCAGGTCGTGCGCCGCCACGTCGCCCGCCGCCATGTAGCAATAGCGGCAACGCAACTGGCAACGCGTGGTGAGCCAGACCACCAGCAGGTTCATCGCGCCGCCTCCCTCGCCGAGCCGCCCGAACCGAGGACCGAGGCGAGGAAATTCTCGGTGTTCCGCCATTTCTCGGCGAAGCCGATGGCCACCGCCTGCACCGCGACGAAGGCCGGGTCGTCCCGTTCCGCCGCGCCGAGCCGACGCGCCAGCTCCTCGCGATAGGCGATCTGACGGTCGGGACGATTTGCCGCCGCCGCCGCGATCAGGGCGCCGTGGTCCACCGCCGCCTCGCGCCAGCACATCGGCGGCAGCATCCCCCAGACCACCTGGTCGTGGACGTGCAGCAACGCCGCCACCCCGGCGACGGTCAGGGGGTCGTGGGCGATCACCGGCGCGTTGTCGGCGGCCAGGGCGGCGACGTCCCCCGGCAGAAGCGCGGCGACGGCGGCGGCGAAGCCGTCCGCGTCCATGCCGAACCTTTCCAGCAGACGGCCCACCGACCCCTGTCCGGCGGCGGTCAGGCGGTTCTGGAAGGCCAACGCTTGCTTCACCGCGTCGCGGGCCACCCGTCCGACCAGTTCGCCGAGCACGCTGTGATGCCCGGCGGAGGTCAGCGGAGGGCCGCCGTCGCGGGGGGCGGCCACCGCGATCTGATCGGTGCCGGTGCCGGTGGCCAGCCCCGCCGACTGCCGCGAGGCGACCGAAAGTTCCTGCAAGGCGGCGACCTTGCCCTCGGTGGCGGTCATCACCGCGCGCACCATCGCGCCCTCGGTCAGCGGCGCGTTGATCAGCAGGATCAGGTTGATGGTTCCCGGGGTTGCCGGTCCGATGTCGTCCCGCTTTTCGAAGACGCCGCCGTATTCGTAATAAGACGCCGGGTCGCCCGCCCGCGCCGCGTTGGATTCCACCCCGCCGGTGGCGATGGCGGCAACGCAAAGCTCGCGGTGGGCGGCCTCGGAAACGCAGAGATTGTTCATGTTGGCGGCGGTGCCCAACCCCGCCGCGCGGCGACCTTCCAGGCCGTGACGACGCATCATCTGGCGGGAATATTCGTCCGCCTTGCGATGCGCCGCGACCAGGTCGGGCATCATGTGTTGCCTGGGCTCGCAGGACTGATGGTTGAACACCAGGTCGAGGCCGTCGCACAGACCGCCGTTGGCGCCGCAGGTGGACAACACCCGGAACGGTTCGTCGAAGCGCACCGAAACGAACTTTTCGTCCCGATGCAGCGCCGCCTTGCCGAAGAACCGCCGCAGCAACATTCCCGTTTCCCCCACGGACCGGCCGCGCCCGCCCCGCGCGAATCCGTTATAACGTCACCCGCAGACGGGCCACGGAAGCCCGCCGCCATCGCGGTCGGAGAGGAACGGGAGGGAATGACACGTCGCGGGAAAAGCCGCCGAGATCTCATGCCGTCCCCGCACGCCCCCGCGCGCGAGATACCGAAACGCCTGTCGGCAGGTCTCCTGGCTCGCGGGTCGTCGCATCGCGCGGCCGCCTTCCCGGTTTCCCAGTGGCTTTCGGCCGCATGCTCGCCGCACACAGTTGCAGAGGGCAGCCCCGGCCTGGGCGTCGTCGCCGTACCGGATTCCCTTTTCATCCGGGCTTTGGCCCGGACACCGACGCATCAGGGAGTACGACAGACCGTCCCGGCGTGTCAAGAACGGTTATACTATATCGTCGCCTGAAAGGACGGCGGCGACCCCGTTTCCGGGGCGCCGCCGCAAGGCTGCCGGTCCGCTGCTCGGACGGGCCGGGTTACTCGTGACCTCCAATAGGGGGGAACGCGCGGGCCGAAGGAGGCGCGTTCCATGCAAAGATCACGCACTCAAACCAGCGCACGAACGAACGTTACGGCCGTCCGTGGGAAACCGCCGCCGCGCGCAGGATCGCGGTCGGACGGGCGGACGGACTGCCCCCTCGACGAGGGAACGAAACGATCTTGGGAAAGCTTTTCACGCTGCATCGTGAAACCCCATCGTGACACCGGAAATCGCGCCACAAACGGGTTTCCGCTCCGCGCACACCCCCCGGTCTGCGGTCGTGACGCGCGCGGTGGCAGGTCTCCTGGCTCGCGGGTCGGGGCCTCTGCCCGCCTTCCCAGTCCGAAAACCTGCCGGACCAGTGGCCAAAGTGGGCGTCGGCTCGCCGCTTACAGTTGCGGGGACAGCACCGGGATCGCACCGGCTTCCCTTTTCACCCCCTGACGGGGGAACCATCGCGTCGATGTGTATTTGTTATACTATAACAGAACCGACGTCAAGCCCGGAAAACGAGACGGCGGGGATCGCCCCCGCCGACCGGGTCATCCGGCAAGTCCCACGTCCAGGCCGAAGGCCCGCAGGACCGTCAGCACCGCGACCGGCACCGTGGTGGTGCCCGCCTCCACCTCCCCGCGCACCCGCGGCAGGCAGGAACGGACCTCGGGGTGGGTCTTTACCGCGTCCATCAGCTTGTCCTCGATCATGCTCCACATCCACTTGATGCGCTGCTGGCGCCGGATGTCGGCAAGCTCGCCGGATTCGCCGAGCACGCGGTGGTGCTCCTCGATGTTTTCCCACAGCTCGTCCAGGCCGATGCCGCGCAGGCCGCTGATCTTCAGCACCGGTGGCCGCCAGTTGGGGCTGGACGGGGTCATGATGTGCAAGGCGTTGGCATAGTGCTGACGCGCCGCCTCGGCCTTCTGTTCGTTGTCGTCCTCGCACTTGTTGACGGCGATCATGTCGGCGAGTTCCAGAACCCCCTTCTTGATCCCCTGCAATTCGTCGCCCGCGCCGGGCAACATCAGGACCAGGAAGAAATCGGTCATGTCGGCGACCACCGTCTCGTTCTGTCCGGCGCCCACGGTTTCCACCAGGATGACGTCGAAGCCCGCCGCCTCCATCACCATCATCGTCTCCCGCGTGGTACGGGTGACGCCGCCCAGCCGCCCCGAGGACGGCGACGGACGGATATAGGCGTTGGGGTTGTTGGCCAGCGTCTCCATGCGGGTCTTGTCGCCGAGGATGCTGCCGCCGGACCGGCTGGAACTGGGGTCCACCGCCAGCACGCCGACCTTGTGCCCCTTCTCGGTCAGCATGTTGCCGAAGCCTTCGATAAAGGTGGACTTGCCCACGCCGGGCACGCCGGTGATGCCGATGCGGTGCGCGGTTCCGCAATGCGGCGCCAGACGGACCAGAAGCTCCTGGGCGAGCTTCTGGTGGTCGGGATTGCTGCTTTCCACCAGGGAGATCGCTCGCGCCAGGCGCGAGCGATCGTTGGAGAGGACGCCCTCGACGTATTCGTCGAGGGAAAGCGTGGCACGCCGCGCGTGCCACACCTGCCGGTCGTTCGGAGGAACCACCGACACCTTCCCGGTATCGACGAACAGCGCCGTCATCACGCCGCCGCCGTGCCGTCGAAGCCCAGGTTGGCCATCAGCTTCTGCAACACTTCCTTGGCCGATTCCGAAATCACCGTGCCGGGCGGGAAGATCGCCGCGGCGCCGAAATCGTAGAGAGCCTGGAAGTCCTGCGGCGGGATCACGCCGCCGACGACGATCAGGATGTCCTCGCGGCCCATCTTCTTCAGTTCGTCGCGCAGGGCGGGAACCAGGGTCAGATGTCCGGCGGCGAGGGAAGACACGCCGATCACGTGGGCGTCGTTTTCCACCGCCTGACGGGCGGCCTCGTCCGGGGTCTGGAACAACGAGCCGATGTCGACGTCGAAGCCCATGTCGGCGAAGCCGGTGGCGATCACCTTCTGGCCGCGGTCGTGGCCGTCCTGACCCATCTTGGCCAGGAAGATACGCGGACGGCGGCCTTCCTTCGCCTCGAACTTCTCGATCAGTTCACCGACTTCCTTCATCTGGGCCGAATCCTTCCCGACTTCGGCGGTGTAGACGCCGGAAATCGCCCGGATCACCGCCTTGTGACGACCGAAGACCTTTTCGCAGGCATCGCAGATTTCACCCAGGGACGCCCGCGCCCGCACCGCGTTGACCGCGATTTCGAGCAGGTTGCCGTAATTGGCCTCGCCGCGTTTGGCCCCCGCCGCCTCGGTGATGCGGGCCAGCCACTTGTCGACCTCGGCCTGATCGCGGTTGGCGCGCAGGCGTTGCAGCTTCTCGATCTGCTTCTTGCGCACCTCGGTGTTGTCCACCTTCAGCACGTCGACCGATTCCTCTTCGTCAAGCTTGTACTTGTTGACGCCGAGCACGGTCTGACGGCCGGCGTCGATGCGCGCCTGGGTGCGGGCGGCCGCCTCCTCGATGCGCATCTTCGGAATGCCCGCCTCGATCGCCTTGGCCATGCCGCCGGAGGCCTCGACCTCCTGGATGTGGCCCCAGGCGCGCTGCGCCAGTTGCTGGGTCAGGGATTCGACGTAGTACGAACCCGCCCACGGATCGATGATGTTGCAGATCTGGGTTTCCTGCTGAATGAACAGCTGGGTGTTGCGGGCGATGCGGGCCGAAAAATCGGTCGGCAGGGCCAGCGCCTCGTCGAGGGCGTTGGTGTGCAGCGACTGGGTATGCCCCTGCGACGCCGCCATCGCCTCGATCTGGGTGCGCACCACGTTGTTGAACACGTCCTGCGCGGTCAACGACCAGCCCGAGGTCTGGGAATGGGTCCGCAGCGACATCGACTTGACGTTCTTCGGGTCGAAGCCTTTGACGATCTTCGCCCAGAGCAGACGCGCGGCGCGCATCTTGGCGACTTCCATGAAGAAATTCATGCCGATCGCCCAGAAGAACGACAGACGCGGCGCGAAGTCGTCCACGGTCAGCCCCGCCCCCACCCCGGCGCGGATGTATTCCGCCCCGTCGGCCAGGGTATAGGCCATTTCGATGTCGGCGGTCGCCCCGGCTTCCTGCATGTGATAGCCGGAAATCGAGATCGAGTTGAACTTCGGCATGTTCTGCGAGGTGTACTCGAAGATGTCCGAGATGATGCGCATCGAGGGCAGCGGCGGGAAGATGTAGGTGTTGCGGACCATGAACTCCTTCAGAATGTCGTTCTGAATGGTCCCCGCCAGCTTCTCGCGCGGCACCCCCTGTTCCTCGGCGGCGAGGATGTAAAGCGCCAGCACCGGCAGCACCGCGCCGTTCATCGTCATCGACACCGACATCTGGTCGAGCGGAATGCCCGAGAACAGAACCTCCATGTCGAGGATGGAATCCACCGCCACGCCCGCCATGCCGACGTCGCCGACGACGCGCGGATGATCGGAATCGTAGCCGCGGTGGGTGGCCAGGTCGAAGGCGATGGACAGGCCCTTCTGACCCGCCGCCAGGTTGCGGCGGTAGAAGGCGTTGGATTCCTCGGCGGTGGAGAAGCCCGCGTATTGACGCACCGTCCACGGCTTCATCACGTACATCGTGGTGTACGGGCCGCGCTTATAGGGCGGCAAGCCGGGCATGGTGTGCAGGTGGTCCATCCCCGCGAGGTCCGCCGCGGAATAAAGCGGCTTCACGCCGATCTTTTCCGGGGTTTCCCACAGCATGTCTTCGATGGCGCGGCCGGCGCCCGCCTTGGCCTTGGCCTCCCAATCCTTGAAGGAGGCGCTGCTTTTGACCGTGTCGAGGTCGATGTTTGCGAAATTCGGAATCATTCTGCGATCACTCCCAGGCGGACCAGCTGGGCGGTCAACGTGCCCAACACCTCACAGCCCATGAAAATGTAGTCGTCCATGCCGGCGGCATCGTAGTCGGCCTTCTTGTCGCCCGGCGCACCGGCGAGATAGAGGGTCTCGGCCCCCGCGGCCTTCAGGGCCGGGGCGAAGGTCGGGACCATTTCCTCGTAGAGGGCGTCGGCGGAACAGATGACCGCGATCCGCGCGCCGCTGTCCTTGAACGCGGCGACGCAGGCGTCGACTTCCGAGAAGCCGTTGTTGCCGATCGCCTGGATGCCGCCCGCCTCGAAGAAGTTCTTGGCGAAGGTGGCGCGGCCGGTGTGCTTGGCCACCGGGCCCAGGTTGGCCAGGAAGATCTGCGGCAGCTTGCCGGTCTTCCGCTGGAAGGCGGTGGCGGCATCGCGCAGGCGCTCGAAGGTGTCGGCGAGGTGACGCTTGACCATCGGCCGGATCTCGGCCGTGCCGCCGTCCAGGGCGGCGACCACCGCGGCGAACGGCGCACCCGCCCCCACCGCGTCGCAGGCCGCGGCCACCGGATCGGCGCCCAGGGCCTTCACCGCCTTGGCCTTGGCGGCGCGCGCCATGGCGGCGGCCTTGACCTTGGAAACCTCCGGAGCCGGGCGTTCCACCACCTTTTCCAGGATGTTCGGGAACTCGGATACGCCGGTCAGCGGCACCTTGCGCTTGGCGATGTCCTTGTCGCGCTGCGCCATGGTGGCGGCGATGGTGTCCCGCAGGAAGCCGGATTGCAGGACGGCGACGATGCCGCCCTTGGCCTCGATCTCCTGGAAGAAGGCCCACGCCTTGTCGGCCAGCTGGGTGGTCAGGGTTTCCATCGACCAGGTGCCGCCCGCCGGGTCGAGCACGCGGTAGAGGTTGGATTCCTCCATCAGGACGATCTGGGTGTTGCGGGCGATGCGGCGCCCCATGGAATCGGGCAGGCCGATCGCCGCGTCGAACGGCAGGCAGGTCACCACGTCGGCACCGCCCACCGCCGAGGCGAAGGTCGAAACCGTGGCGCGCAACATGTTCACCCAGGGATCGGTGCGGGTGAACATCCGCTCCGCCGACTTGGCGCGCAGGTTCATGCACGCCGCCGCGTCCGAGGCGCCGCACGCCTTGGCCACCGCCGCCCACACCTTGCGGGCCGCGCGCAGCTTGGCGATCTGCCGGTATTCCTCGCAGCCGACCGAAACGGTGAAGGCGATCTGCCCGCACGCCGCGTCGATCGGAACCCCCGCCGCGTCCATCGCCTTCAGATAGGCGACGGCGGTGGCCAGGGCGATGCCCAGGTCATGCGCCTCGTTCGCACCGGCGTCGTGATAGGCCGAGGTGTCGACCGCCACGGCGCGGACCTTGGGGAAGGTCTTTGCCGTCCAGGCGGCCAGGGCGCCGACCTGCCGCAGGGCGGAATCCACCGAGTACGGCAGGCTGCCGGTCGCCGCCAGCACCGCCAGGGGATCGGCGCCGAAACCGCCGCGCGCCGCGTCGGCCTTCAGCCCCGCCTGCATCCACAGGCCGGACAACGCCATCGCCGCGGGCAGGAAAGCGGCCCCCGCCTCCAACGCCACCGGCACCTTGGCCAAGTCGACGCCCGCCAGGGCCTCGGCCATCGCCGCCGCGTCGTGCAGAAGCACGCCGCCCTCGCCCGCCTGCGCCGCGTCCGGGCCCAGGCCCGCGCGCGCCGCCGCGTCCAGACGCAGGGCGACCGAGGTCACGCCGCGCGACAGGTCGTGGACGATTTCATGGTTCGCCGTCTTGGGATCGGCCTCGCGGAATTCCTGACGGATGTCCCAGCCGCAACGGCTCCGCGCGATCGCGTCGGTACCGCGCACGTACGGGAAGAAACCGGGGAAGCCGGACGGATCGCCCGCCCAGGGCCAGTTCTCCGCCACGTAGAGCGGCTGGATGTCGACGCCGTCCGGCGTCTTGGTCACCATCTTCTTTTCGAAGGGTGCGCCCTTCAGTTCTTTTTCTTCAACGATCTTCTTCCAGCCGTCATAGGTGACGGCGGGGAAGTCCGCTGCGAGCTTCAGGTCTTCCTGATCCATTTGACTCCCTCTCCATGCAGGGCTGATTCGCTTCGGCGACGAACCCATAGGGATAAGATATGTTGCATCATAACATCATGCGGAAACACATCCCCCGCAGGATGCCCGTTCTCCCAACCCGTACGGACGGAGTGTCACCGCGCCCCATCCGCCCCCCAGCGACGACGGAACCGCCGTCCCGCCGGAACCGAACGTCAGCCGAACTCGCCGGACGGGCCGGTGACGGTGACGGTGACAGCTCCGCGTTGACGGTGCGGGGGTTACGCCGGCCCAAGGCCGGGGTCCCAGGCCCTCGTGGGAGGGCGTCGCTAGACAGGTAATAACGTTACACTCGGTCTTCTGTCAACCACGCATCGGCATGATTCGTGCCGCGCGGCGACGATCGTCCACCATGAAAAACGCGGGGAGCGGCGGGAAAGACGCGATTATTCCGAGGACAGGGCCGCCACCGGGTCCAGACGCGCCGCCTTGCGCGCGGGCAGGAAGCCGAAGACCAGGCCGGTAAGGAAGGCGCAGGCGAAGGCCAACACCGACGGCCAGGGTGAAAACACCACCGGCATCCCGAGCAGGCGGCAGACGATGGCGGCCAGAAGGCCGATCCCCACCCCCAGCAGGCCGCCCAGGCCGCAGACCACCACCGCCTCGGTGTTGAACTGCAACAGGATGTCGCGCATGCGCGCGCCGGTGGCCATGCGGATGCCGATTTCGCCGGTGCGCTCGGTGACGCCGACCAGCATGATGTTCATCACCCCGATGCCGCCGACCAGCAGCGAGATCAGGGCCACCGCCCCCAGCAGCACGGTCAGGCTGTTCTGGGTGTTCTCGGCGGCCTTGAGGATGGCGGCGGTGTTGCGGATCTGGAAGTCCTCGACCCCGTTGTGGCGCTCCAGCAGCAGGGCGCGCACCTCGCGCTGGGTTTCCCCGGCGACGGCGGTGTCGGCGACGTGCAGCATGACGCTGCTGAGGTGTTCGCGGCCGAACAGGCGGGACTGGCCGGTGGTCAGGGGAATCAGCGCCACGTCGTCCATGTCGGTGCCATAGGTGGTGGCGCCCTTCGTCTCCAGCACGCCGATCACCAGGAAGGGAACGTTGCGGATCATCACGTAGCGGCCGACGCCGCTGTCGCCGCCGAACAGATGGGCGGCGACGGTGCGCCCCAGCACCACCACCGCGGCATAGGTACGCACGTCCTCGTCGGTGAAGAAGATGCCGTCTTCCAGGTTCCAGTCGCGCGCCCGCGCGAACCCGGCCCAGGTGCCCTTGATCTCCGCCTTGTGGTCGACGTTGCCGAAACGCAGGGTCAGGGTGTTGGAGCGTTCGGGGGCGACGATATCGACGTTGGCGACGTCGGTCAGGGCCTCGGCGTCGCCGTTGCGCAAGGTGATGACGTCGGCGCGGTGGGTGCCCGGCGCGCCGGGGCGGATCAGCAGCAGGTTGGTGCCCATCGCCTGGATGCGCGCCATCACCTGGCGTTTGCCGCCCTCGCCGATCGCCAGCATCGCCACCACCGAGGCGACGCCGATGATCACCCCGAGCAGGGTGAGAGCGGTGCGGAAGGGATTGGCCTTGAGCGAACGCATCGCCATGCGCGCCGCTTCCGAGACGTCGCCGGATATTCCCCCGTCGGCGGCCCCGTCCGGGCGCATGACGGGCTGCACCGGCGCGGCGGCGGCCACGGCTTCGGGGCCGGGGTTGCGTTCGTCGGCGACGACGTGGCCGTCGCGGATGCGGATCACCCGGCGGGCGCGCGCCGCGACGGATGCGTCGTGGGTGACCACCAGGATGGTCCGTCCCTCGGCATGCAGGGAATCCAGCAGGTCGAGCAGGTCGGCGCCGCTTTGGCTGTCCAGCGCGCCGGTGGGTTCGTCGGCAAGGATCACCGGCGGATCGTTGACCAGGGCGCGGGCGATCGAAACGCGCTGCTGCTGGCCGCCGGAAAGCTGCCCCGGACGGTGCGCGGTGCGGTCCCCCAGGCCCAGGTCGCCGAGCAGGGTCTCCCCCCGTTCGGCGCGTTGGTCGGCGGGAAGACCGGCGTAAACCGCCGGGATCACCACGTTCTCCAGCGCCGTGGCGTCGGCCAGCAGATGGTAGCGTTGAAAGACGAAGCCGAAGGTGTCGCGGCGCAGCGCCGCCAGCGCGTCGGCGGAGAGGGCGGAGACCTCGCGCCCGGCGATGCGATAGGCGCCCGCGCTGGGCCGGTCGAGGCAGCCGATCAGGTTCATCAGGGTGGACTTGCCCGACCCCGACGGCCCCATGATCGCCACGTACTCGCCCGCCATGATCGACAGGCTGACCGCGTCGAGGGCGCAGACCCCGGCGTCGCCGCCGGGAAAGACGCGGGAAACCCCGTCCAGTTCGATCAGAGGGGCGCTCACGGCTTGGTTTTCCGGGCCTTCGCCACCAGCGCGGCCTTGTCGCCCGGGGCCAGGCCCTCGACCACCTCCGCCTGGGTGCGGGTGACCAGGCCGGTCTTCACCTGGCGGGTTTCGACGCCGCTTCCGGTTTCCACCCGCGCCGTCCATATCCCCGTCTTGGCGGTGGGTTTCAGCACGCCGCGCGGCGCCACCACCACGTTCTCGGCGCGCGCCTCGACGAAGAACACCTGGGCGGTCATCTCGCTCATCAGGCGCATGTCGGGATTGGCGACGTCGACCAGGACGGAGAACAGCACCACGTCGTTGTCCACCGTCGGCGTCGGCAGGATCTGGCGCACCGTGCCGGTCCAGCGGCGGCCGGGTTCGCCCAGGGTGGTGAAATAGGCGGGCATCCCCACCGACAGACGCGGCACGTCGGCCTCGGACACCTGCGCCCACACCGTCATGGTGTCGAGATCGGCGACGCGCAGGATGGTCGGCGCGGTCTGGCTGGCGTTGAGGGTTTGCCCCTCGGTCGCCGGAATGTCGACCACGGTGCCCGAAATCGGCGCCAGGATGCGGGTATAGCCAAGGTTGGCGGCGTCGCCGTCGAGGGTGGCGTTCGCCTCTTCCAGCTTCGCCTCCACCTGCTCCAGGCGCGCAATCGCGGCCAGATGCTCGGCGCGCGCGGTGTCCTGCGCCTCGCGGCTGGAGACGTTGCCCTGCGCCAGCCGCTGCTGCCGCTGAGAGCGGATCGCCGCCAGATCGCGTTCGGCGCGGCGTTCGCGCAGTTGGCCTTCCAGATCCTTGATCCGGGCGCGGTCGGCGGCGACGCGGGTGCGATAGACGGTGGGGTCGATCTCGGCCAGCAGTTGCCCGGCCTCGACGCGGTCGCCGATCGCCACCAGAATGTGCCGCAACTGGCCGGACACCTGGGTGCCGACGTCGACGAAGGTCTTCGGCTTGAGGGCACCGGTGGCGGTGATCGCCTTTTCCACGTCGCCGCGTCCGACCGCCTGCCAACGCAGCGTCCCTTCCCCGCCGCGCCGGGTTTGATAGACCGTGGCCCCCGCCACCAGCAGCAGCAGCGCCGCGGCCGCCCCCGCCAGGATCCGTTCGCGCCGCGACAAAGCCCGCATCGCTTCCCCCCTTAATCCCTGGCGCGACCGACCGAGGCCAGGGCCAGGGCGAAGACCGCCGCGCCCACCCCGGCCAGGATGACGAAATGCATCGCCTGCGGCGCCTGGCCGAAGACGTCGGCGCGCATCGCCTGCGCCGCGTGGGTCAGGGGCAGCAGATGCAGAATCGCCTGCGCCCATTCCGGCAGGCGGTCGAGGGGAAAGAAGGTACCGCCGAGGAAGGCCATCGGGGTGATGACGAACGAGGTCAGCAAGGCCTGGTCGCCGTGGCCGGTGACGATCATCGCCAGGAACACCGCAAGAGAGGCGAAGACGAAGGCGTTCAACACCACCGCCAGCCAGAACCACGGCCCGGGCAGCAGCACCACGCCGGTTGCCGCGCCGAGGCCCAGGATCAGCGCGACGCCGATCAGGGCGCGGGTGATGCCGGACAGCACCTCGCCCAGGACGTAGGCGACGTTGGAAATCGGCGCCGCCTGAAATTCCTCGAAGATGTGCAGATAGAACCGCGCGATGTTGATTTCCGTGGCGGTGCCGTAGCTTTGCGTCATCGCCGTCATCGCCGCCAAGCCGGGCAGCAGGAATTCCAGATAGGTGTGGCCGTCGAAACGGGCTTCGGCGCCCATCGCGGTGCCGAAGGCCACCAGATAAAGGATCGGCGATACCGCCATGCCGAGCAGGTGGCGCTTCAGCCGCCGCTTCAAGATCCGCATTTCGCGCAGGTAGACCGCGCCCAGTCCGTGCAGCATCATCGTACCGTCTTTCCAGTCAGGGTCAGGAAGGCATCCTCCAGGTTGACCCGGCGCAGGGTGTGTCCCTCGCCGTCGGCCGCCGCCGCCGCGCGCGCGCTGTCGCGGTCGGGGAAATAGGAGGTGGTCATGCCGGTGTCGGTCAGCCGGTCGAACGCCCAGGCGCCGACGCGGCTGATCAGCGCCGCCGGGGTGTCGAGGGCGCGGATGCTGCCCCGGTCGAGGAAGGCGACGCGGTCGGCCAGGAACTCCGCCTCCTCGATGTAGTGGGTGGTCAGGAACACCGTCGCGCCGTCGTTCTGGATCTTCTTGATCAGCCCCCAGATGCGCCGCCGGATTTCCGCGTCCAGGCCCACCGTCGGCTCGTCGAGGAAGAGGATGCGCGGCCGGTGCATCAGGGCGCGGGCGATCATCAGGCGGCGCTTCATCCCCCCGGACAGGGTGGACACCAGGTTTCCGGCGCGATCCGCCAGCTCGACATAGCCGAGAAGCTCGGCCGTGCGCGCCGCGCGGTCGGCGGCATCCATGCCGAACAGGCGGCCGTGGATGTCCATGTTCTCGGCGAGGGTCAGGTCGTTGTCCAGGTTGACGTGCTGCATCACCACGCCGCACTGGCGCTTGGCGCCGATCGGGTTGCGCTGGATGTCGCAGCCGCCCAGACTGGCGGTGCCGCCGGACAGGCGGGTCAGACCGGTGAGGATGCGGATGGTGGTGGATTTCCCGGCGCCGTTGGGGCCGAGATAGGCGAACAGCTCGCCCGCCGGGACGTGCAGGCTGACGCCGTCCACCGCCACGGTCTTGCCGTAACGCTTTTGCAGGGTGTCGATGACGATCATGGAAACCTCGATGTTCAGGCGGCGCGCGGCCCCAGGATATCCTCGAACGGGCGGCGGCGCATGCGGTGCGCCAGGGCCAGTTCCGCCGCTTCCTCCACATCCGCCAGAATCACCTCGTTGCGCCCGGCCCAGGCGGCGATCGCCTTCGCCGCCTTCAGCATGACGATGTCGCTGCGGTGGCCGTCCACCCCCAGCTTCAGGGAACGTTCGGCGATGTTCAGCAGAATCGCGTCGGAAGCCTGCACCGTGGGGCACAGGGCGATCGCCTTGGCCACCGCGTCGCGCATCTTCTCGGTTTCGCCCGCCCACGCCTCGACGAAGGCCTCGGGGTCCGCCTCGAAGGCGGCGCGGCGCTTCACCACCTCGACCCGCTGTTCGGGGGTGTTGAGGCCCTCGACATGCACGCACAGGCCGAAACGGTCGAGGAGCTGCGGACGCAGGTCGCCTTCCTCGGGGTTCATCGTGCCGACCAGGGTGAAGCGCGCCGGGTGGGAAAAGCTGATTCCCTCGCGCTCGATGGTGTTCACCCCCATCGCGGCGGAATCCAGCAGCACGTCGACCACGTGGTCGTCCAGCAGGTTGACCTCGTCGACGTAGAGGATGCCGCGATTGGCCGAGGCGAGAAGCCCGGGCTCCACCTTCTTGCTGCCCTCGCGCAGGGCGTGCTCCAGGTCGAGGGTGCCGACCACCCGGTCCTCGGTGGCGGAAATCGGCAGTTCCACCACCCGCACCTTGCGGCGGCGCACCGCCAGGGTCTCGCCCGCCGCGAAGCGCGCCTTGACCTCGGGCGCCATGGTCTTGGGATCGTCCGGGTCGCTTTGGAAGGGGTCGCCGTCGACCACCGCGATTTCCGGCAACAGGTCGGCCAGGGCGCGCACCGCGGTGGACTTCGCGGTGCCCTTCTCGCCACGGATCAGAACCCCGGACAGCGACGGGTTGACCACGTTGAGGATCAGGCTGCGCTTCAGGCGTTCCTGCCCGACGATCGCGACGAAGGGATAGACATGGGGGGAGGAGGACTCGATCGTCACCACGCTTGATGCTCCTTTGCCAGGGAAACCAGATCTTCGGCGCGAAGATCCTCGGTCTTGAAATAGGCCGCGCCGAGGGCGGCGGAGAGTTTGCCGGCCAACCCCAGGCGCACCACGCCCGGCGGCTCGGTATCCACCACCACGAATTGCGCCGAGGGATAGCGTTCGCGCAACACCGCCCCGGCCAGGATCGCCTCTTCGTGCGGCGGGGCGTGCCCCAGCCCGGCGTTGGCGCGGCCGTCGGTCATCACGATCACCAACGGCATCAGCGAGGGATCGCGGCGCAACGCCTGACGCAGCACCTCGGACGCCGCGCCCAGGCCGCGCGACAGCGGCGTGCGCCCGCCCACCGGCAGGTCGGCCAACAGCTTCGCCGCGCGGTCCACCGAATTGGTCGGCGGCAGGACGATGTCCGCCTCTTGCCCGCGAAAGACCACCATCGAGACCTTGTCGCGCTTCTGATAGGCGTCGAGCAGCAGGCTCATGATCGCCGCCTTGGTTTCCACCATGCGGCGCTGCGCCCCCATCGAGCCGGAACCGTCGACCACGAACAGCAGGAAGTTGCCGACCCGGCGTTCGCGCACCTTTTCGCGGATGTCGCCGTCGGAAATATGCACCGCCAGGGCCTGCTTCGCCGTCTCGCGGCGGATTTTCTGATAGGGCGCGGCGGCGCGGATGGTGGCGTCGAGCGCCAGATCGTCGCGACCGCGGCGCGAGGTACTTTTCACATAGCGGCCCTGCTTGCTGGCCGAACGCGAACGCGAACGGCGGCCGGAACCGGTGCGCAGCACCTGATCCAGGCTCTGGCGTTCCAGCTTGCGCACCGCATAGGAGGCGCCGACCTCTTGAATCTCGTCGGGGGGCGCGTTCTCGGCGTCGTCGCGGTCGGCGTCGTCGGGCTCTGGCGGCGGCGGCGGCGGCGGACCGTCCCGCTCTTCGCCTTCGGACGGATCGTCCTCGCCCGCGTCGTCCTCGGGCGGCGGCGGCGGGGACCGGTCGTCCTGGCCATCGTCCTGATCCTGCTGGTCCTCGCCCGGGTTCTCCCGGTCGTCCTGGTCGTCCCGGTCGTCGTCCTCGGGCGGCGGCGGGGGCGGCGGCGGCGGAATATCCGGTTCGCCCGCGCGCATGCGGTGCAGCAGCACCATCGGCGCCACCGCGACGATGTCGTCCGAGGTGACGTCGCTCCGTCCGTCCCACGCCGCGTGGGCACGGGCGGCGCGCTCCATGACGATGTCGGCGCGGTGCCCGGCAACGTGGTTGCGCGCGCAGATCTCGGCGATGAAGGCGGTCAGGTGCGCCGGAACCGTCACCTCGGCCAGACGCCGCCGCGCCGCCGCCAGACGCGCCGCCAGATCGGCTTCCTCCGCACGGTGCCGCGCGATGAAACCGTCGGGGTCGGTATCGAATGCCTCGCGCCGTTTCAACAGCTCGACGCGCAGGGCGGGATCGGTCTCCCCCTCGATCGACACCGCCAGGCCGAAACGGTCCAGCAACTGGGGACGAAGCTCCCCCTCCTCCGGGTTCATCGTGCCGATCAGGATGAAACGGCTGGCGTGACGCAGGCTCTGCCCCTCGCGCTCCACCACGTTCTCGCCGGATTCCGCCGCGCCCAGGATGCTGTCGACCAGATGGTCGTCGAGCAGGTTGACCTCGTCGATATAAAGCACGCCGCGATGCGCCCGCGCCAGCAGACCGGGCTGGAAGCGCACCGAACCGTCGCGCACCGCCGCCTCGAAGTCGATCGAGCCGATCACCATGTCCTCGGTCGCGCCCAGGGGAAAATCGACGAAGGCGGGCCGCCCGCCGTCGGGCAGCGACGGCAGCAGATCGCGCAGGCCGCGCGCCGCCGTGGACTTGGCGGTGCCCTTCTGGCCGCGCACCACGATGCCGCCGATCGCCGGGTTCACCGCGTTCAGCAGCAACGCCAGCTTCATCGTCTCCTGCGCCAGAATCGCGGTGAAGGGATAGACCCGCCGACCGTCGCCGGAAGCCGCCGTCATGCGGATTTTCGTCTGAAGCGTCACCCCGCCCTCCCTTCGCGTTCCGGCGCGCATCCTATCCAGACCGATCCCGCATGAACAGAGAAAACGTTATACTATTGCTCAATTCTTGCCCCACTCCGCCGAATCCCCCCGGAATCGCGCCGTGCCGGACGGAAAAATCCCCGCGACGCGCTTCCTGGCGCCGCGGGGAGACGGGGAGGTCGGAGAGGTGACGGAGAGGCCTAGACCGACAGATAGGCGGCGATGCGGCCTTCGTCGGCGTCCGCCGCCGCCACCTCGTCGACGAAGCGGCCGTTCTCGATCACCAGGAAACGGTCGGCGACGTCCATGGCGAAGCTCAACACCTGTTCGGAAACCACGATGGTCAGGTTCATCATCCGGCGGATTTCCTTCAACACCTTGGCCATGTCCTTGATGATCGACGGCTGAATCCCCTCGGTCGGTTCGTCCAGCAGCAGGACCCGGGGCTTGCTGACCAGGGCGCGGGCGATCGCCAGCTGTTGCTGCTGGCCGCCGGAAAGGTTGCCGCCCCGCCGCTTGCGCATGTCGTGCAGCACCGGGAACAGGCCGTAGATGTCGTCGGGAATCGTCCGGTCGCCGTGGGCGATCAGGCCGGTGGTGATGTTTTCCTCGACGGTGAGCGAGGGAAAGATCATCCGACCCTGCGGCACGAAGGCAAGGCCGCCCTCAACCCGCCGGTGGCTGGGCAGTTGCGACAGGTCGGCGTCGCCCAGGCGGATGCTGCCCGCGCGGTGCGGGATCATCCCGATCAGGGACTTCATCAGGGTGCTTTTGCCCATGCCGTTGCGCCCCATCACGGCGACGATTTCCCCTTCCGCCGCCGACAGGTCGATGCCGTGCAGGACCTCGCTTTCGCCATAGGCGACCGACAGATTGCTGACCTCAAGCATCGCGATGCTCCTTCCTCAATGGCCCAGATAGACTTCGATGACGCGCGGATCGTTCTGCACCTTGTCGAGGCTGCCCTCGGACAGGATCTTGCCCTGGTGCAGCACCGTGACCTTGTGGGCGATGTGCTTGACGAACTTCATGTCGTGCTCGATGACGATCACCGAGCGGCCGGGGGTGATGCGGTTCAGAAGCTCGGCGGTCTTTTCGCGTTCGCTCAGGCTCATCCCCGCCACCGGCTCGTCCAGCATCAGCAGCTCCGGCGACTGGATCAGCAGCATGCCGATTTCCAGCCACTGCTTCTGGCCGTGGCTGAGCACCGCCGCCCGTTCGTCGAGCAGGTCGGCAAGGAAGATGTCCTCGGCGACGCTTTCGATGCGCTCCACCACCTCGGCGTCGCGGCGGAAGGCCAGGGCGCCGAGCACCGAACGGCCGCGCGGCAGCGAGACCTCCAGGTTCTCGAACACCGTCAGATCCTCGTAGATCGAGGGGGTTTGGAACTTCCGCCCGACCCCGGCGCGCACGATCTCGTGCTCGGACATGCGGGTGAGTTCCTGCCCCTTGAACTTGATCGAGCCTTCGGTGGCCTTGGTCTTGCCGCAGATCAGGTCGAGCACGGTGGTCTTGCCCGCGCCGTTGGGGCCGATCACCACCCGCAGTTCGTTGGTGTCGACGTAGAAGCTCAGCCCGTCCACCGCGCGGAAGCCGTCGAAGGAAACCGTCAGGTCCTCGACCGAGAGGACGAAGTCGTTGTTGCTCATCATAACCTCACTCGCCGGGGGTGGAGGAAAGGACGGCGGCGGCGCTTCCGCCCTGGCGCCAGCGGCTCAGGCGCGGCGCCAGATGCCGTTCGTACAGACCGGCCAGCCCCAGCGGAAACGCCGACACCACGCCGATGAACAGGGCGCCCATGGCGAACAGCCAAAGCTCGGGAAAGCTTTCCGAGAACGTCGTCTTGGCGAAGTTGACCACCAGGGTGCCGACCGCCGCGCCGACCAGCGACAGGCGTCCACCCACCGCGCAGAACACCACCATCTCGATCGAGGGCACGATGCCGACGAAGGTCGGCGACATGAACCCCACCTGCAGGGTGAACATCGCCCCGCCGATCGCCGAGAACGCCGCCGCGACGCAGAAGATGAAGGTCTTGAAGGCGGCGACGTTGTAGCCGGTGAAGCGCACCCGGTCCTCCTGGTCGCGGATGCCCACCAGGATCCGCCCCAGCTTGCAGTTGCGGATGTAGGCGCCGCCCAGGATCACCGCCAGCAGCAGGAAGGCGTTGACGTAATAGAGAACGTACTTCGCGGCGTCGCTGCGGATGTCCCAGCCGAGCAGGGTGCGCAGGTCGGTGATGCCGTTGAGGCCGCCGGTCAGCCCCTGCTGGCCGACGATCAAAATCGACAGGATCGAGGCGACCGCCTGGGTGATGATGGCGAAATACACCCCGCCGACGCGGCGGTGGAACAGCGCCGAGCCCAGAACGAAGGCGAAGACGGTGGGCACCACGATCACCGCGACCAGGGTGAAGGCCAGGCTGTGGAAGGGTTCCCAGAACCAGGGCAGCGCGGTCAGCTGGTTCCAGTCCATGAAGTCGGGAATGCCCGGCGTCGACTGGATCGCGGTGCTGACCGGGTCCGAGGCCTCAAGCTTGAGGAACATCGCCATGCAATAGCCGCCAAGGCCGAAGAACACCCCCTGGCCGAGGGACAGGATGCCCCCCAGCCCCCAGCACAGCACCAGTCCCACCGCGACGAAGGCATAGGTCAGGTACTTGCCGAAGATGTTCAGGCGGAAGACGTCCAGCCCCAGGGGCAGAAGGACGAGGATGAGGACGGCGAAGGCCAGCAGGGCGCCGCGCTCCGAACGGGAACCCGTGAAATAGGCCAGGCGGCCGGGAAGAACGTGGGGGTGCGAGGTCATGATTCATTTCCTCATCTTGAGAACGAACAGCCCCTGCGGCCGCAGCAGCAGGATCCCGACCACCGTCAGCAGGGTGAACACCTTGGCCATCGAACCGGACATGAAGAATTCCAGGCTCGACTGCGACTGCGAGATGGAAAACGCCGAGGCGATGGTGCCGAACAGGCTTTGCGCGCCGCCGAACACCACCACCAGGAAGGTGTCGACGATGTAAAGCTGCCCCGCCGTCGGCCCGGTGGAGCCGATCATGGTGAAGGCGGCCCCCGCGATGCTGGCGACGCCGCAGCCCAGGGCGAAGGTCATGCGGTCGACCCGCGTGCCGTTGATCCCCGCGGCCCCGGCCATGGGGCGGTTCTGCACCACGGCGCGCACCTGAAGCCCCCAGCGGGAGCGGAACATCATGAACAGGATGATCGTCGAAATCGCCGCGGTCAGGGCGAAGACGAAGACGCCGTTGACCGGCAGTTCGATGGTGTCGGAAAGATGGAAGGCGCCCATCAGCCAATCGGGCAGCTCCACCCCGACCTCGCGCGCGCCGAAGATCGACCGATAGATCTGTTGCAGGATCATCGACACCCCCCAGGTGGCCAGCAGGGTATCGAGCGGCCGGTGGTAGAGGTGACGGATCAGGGCCCATTCCAGCAGCCAGCCGAGCGCCGCCCCGGCCAGCGCCGCGACGACGATGGCGACCAGGAAGTAGGCGCCGTAAATGCCGGGGAAGGCCCCCTTGAAGACGTGCGAGGTGAGATAGGTCATGTAGGCGCCGAGGATCATGAACTCGCCATGCGCCATGTTGATCACGCCCATCTGGCCGAAAATGATGGCCAGGCCCAGCGCCATCAGCAGGAAAACCGAGAACAGGATCAGGCCCGCGAAGCCCTGCATCACGAAAATCGAAACCAGCTCGGAAGCCGTGTAACCGTCGAACATGGGATGTCCTCCCCTATGGCGCGATGGGTTTCCGGGGGCGGCGGACCGCCCCCGGCACGAAAGGTCACTGATAGCCCTTGGGGAAGGGATCGGGTTCCATCAGGTCCTTGGTCTCGTAGATCACGTCGTACTGACCGTCGGCGCGCGCCCGGCCGATGCGGGTCTTGCTCCACAGGTGATGGTTCTTGTGGATGCGGACGTAGCCTTCCGGCGCGGTGGTCAGCTCGATCCCGGTCGAAGCCGCGCGCACCTTGTCGACGTCGAAGCTTTGCGCCTTCTCCACCGCGGCCTTCCACAGCCACGCGCCGAGGTAGGCGGCCTGGGTGACGTCGCCGATGACGATGTCCTGGCCCCACTTGTCCTTGAACGCCTTGACGAAGGCCTTGTTGTTGGGGTTGTCCAGCGACTGGAAGTACTTCATCGCCGCATAGGCGCCGACGATGTTCTCGCCGCCGATGCCGCGGATTTCATCCTCGGTCACCGAGATGGTCAGCAGGGTCTGCTTGTTGAGGTCGATGCCCGCCGCCTTCAGCTGCTTGTAGAAGGCGACGTTGCTGCCGCCGACGATGATCGCGTAGATGACGTCCGGCTTCTTCAACTTGATCTTGTTGATCACCGAGTTGAACTGGGTGTGGCCGAGCGGGAAGTATTCCTCGCCCACCACCTTCAGGCCGTTCTTCTCGATGTGCTTGCGGGCAATCTTGTTCGAGGTGCGCGGCCAGATGTAGTCGGAGCCGAGCAGGTAGAAGGTCTTCGCCCCCTTCTCCTTCACCACCCAGTCGATACCGGCGAGGATCTGCTGCGTCGCTTCCTGTCCGGTGTAGTAGACGTTGGGAGATTCCTCCAAACCCTCGTAGAAGGTCGGATAGTACAGAAGGCCGTTGTCCTTTTCGAACACCGGCAGCACCGCCTTGCGCGAGGCCGAGGTCCAGCAGCCGAACACCGCCGCAACCTTGTCCTTTTCCAGCAGCTTCTTCGACTTCTCGGCGAAGGTCGGCCAGTCGCTGGCGCCGTCTTCCTGGATGAACTTGATCTTGCGGCCGAGCACGCCGCCCATCGCGTTGATCTGGTCGATGGCCAGCTTTTCGGCCTGCACCGAGCCGGTTTCCGAAATCGCCATGGTGCCGGTCACCGAATGCATGATGCCGACCGTCACCGTGTCGTCGGTGACGGCAAGCCCGGTGGTGTTGACCTGCGACGTCGGCAGGGCGGGACCGGCCAACGCCGGAATCGGGGTGAAGGCCGCGCCGCCGATCACGGCGGCACCCAGGAAACGCTTCCAAGCCTTCGTCAGGCGCGAGCCCGCGGAATATCGGATGGTCATGTTGTCTCCTTCGATCGTGAGTTGGACGGAACAGGCAAATCCAAAGTCCCGTGCCGCCGTCCCCCGGATCGTCGGAGAAGCCCGAGAAATTCGGAATACGCGGTTTGTCGTATACGTATTTCCGCGTATCCGGGTGGCCTTCCATTGCCGCTATTCTGCGGGTCGTTCGCCTTCGACATGACGGAGGCCATCTTCTTTCGCCGGAATCATGGATTCGGCTCGGTATATGCATGGCAACATGCGCCTGCATGAGCGAGGCCGCGAAACGCACAACGGGAGGGGAAAAAAGGAGGACCGCACCATGCGTCACGTTCCCTTCCCGCCGCCTTGCCCGCGCACCCGGCGGAGGCGACCATGACCGTCCGCCAGCGCATCGTCCGCGTGCGGCGCCAGTACAACCAATGGGTCGCCAACCAGACGCTGGAGGATTACGCCCTGCGCTTCACCGCGACGCGGGCGCGGCGATGGTCGCTGTGGGAGGTCTGCAACACCGCCCTCGGCTCCAGCAGCTTCCTCGCCCTCGAAGCGATCGGCGCCACCATCACCCTGAGCTACGGCTTCGCAAACGCCTTCGCCGCCATCGTCGCGGTCGCCGCGATCATCTTCGTCATCGGCCTGCCGATCACCTATTACGCGGCCCGCTATGGCGTCGACATCGACCTTCTGACCCGCGGCGCCGGGTTCGGCTACATCGGTTCGACCATCACCTCGCTGATCTACGCGGCGTTCACCTTCATCTTCTTCGCCCTCGAGGCGGTGATCCTGGCCGCCGCCCTGAATCTGCTGTTCGGCCTGCCGATGGGGCTCGGCTATCTGGCGGTGTCGCTGGGCATCATTCCCCTGGTGACGCACGGCATCACCTTCATCAGCCGCCTGCAACGCTGGACGCAGGCGGTCTGGCTGGCGCTGCAGATCCTGCCGCCGGTCTACATCGCGGTGCACCATCCCGAGGCATTTGCCTCGTGGACGCACTATCCCGGCGCCGACGGCGCCTTCCCCGGCTTCACCCTGGCCGGGTTCGGCATGGCGGCGGCGGTGGTCTTTTCCCTGATCGCCCAGATCGGCGAACAGGTGGACTTCCTGCGCTTCCTGCCGCCCAAGGAAACCCGCAGCCGCGCGCGCTGGTGGACGGCGATGGTGCTGGCCGGGCCGGGCTGGATCGCCATGGGCGGCTTCAAGCTGCTGGTGGGGTCGTTCCTCGCGGTCCTCGCCTTCGCCAGCGGCATCCGCGTCGAACAGGCGGGCGACCCGGCGCACATGTACCTGGTCGCCTTCGGGCGGGTCTTCCCCTGGCCGGCGGTGGCCCTGCTGGCGGCGGGCGTCTTCATCGTCGTCGCCCAGGTGAAGATCAACGTCACCAACGCCTACGCCGGATCGATCGCCTGGTCGAACTTCTTTTCCCGCCTCACCCACAGCCACCCCGGACGCGTCGTCTGGCTGGTGTTCAACGTCTGCATCGCCTTCCTGCTGATGGAGCTCGGCGTCTACGAGGGGCTGGAACAGATTCTCACCCTGTTCTCCATTCTCGCCACCTCGTGGCTGGGGATCATCTTCGCCGACCTAGTGATCAACAAGCCCCTCGGCCTCAGCCCGGCGGGCATCGAATTCCGCCGCGCCTATCTGTACGACATCAACCCGGTCGGCCTGGGCAGCATGGCGGTTTCCACCCTGGCGGCGGCGCTGGCCCACACCGGCGGCTTCGGTACGCTGCTGCAAAGCTTCCCCGCCTTCATCGCCCTCGGCGTGGCCCTGGTCGCCGCCCCCCTGATCGCCTGGGCGACCCACGGCCGCTATTATCTGGCGCGGCCGCCCTCGGAAATCGCGCCGGGGGAAAACGGCCTGGTCCGCTGCTGCATCTGCGAATACGAATTCGAACCGGACGACATGGCCTATTGCCCCGCCTACGAGGGGCCGGTCTGTTCGCTGTGCTGTTCGCTGGACGCGCGCTGCCACAACGGCTGCAAGGAACATTCCCACCTGCCCGATCCGATGCACCGGCTGCTGCGCTGGATCCGCTTCCCCGAGGACGTCGCGGGCCCCGCCTTCAAGCCGATCTTCGGCTTCGTCGTCACCATCCTGATCGCGATTTCGGTGATCGCGGCGGTTCTCTACCTGATCTATTTCCAGACCTCGGTGCACACCGGCATTCCGCAGACGGTCCTCGCCGAGGCGTTGCTCAAAGTCTTCGCCGCGGTGGTCATCGTCACCAGCGTCGTCGTCTGGCTGCTGGTCCTGGCGCGGGAAAGCCACCGCGTCGCCGAGGAGGAAACCCAGCGGCAGACCGTCCTCTTGATGGAGGAAATCGAGGCCCACAAGCTGACCGACGCGAAGCTGCAAAAGGCGAAGGAGGTGGCGGAGGCCGCCAACCTGGCCAAGACCCGCTACGTCGGCGGCATCAGCCACGAACTGCGCGCACCCCTGAACGCGATCTTCGGCTACGCGCAACTGCTGGAGGGCGACGCCGCCCTGCCGCAACAGTACCGCAACGCGATCCGGGTGGTCCGCCGCAGTTCCGAGCACCTGTCCGGCCTGATCGAGGGGTTGCTCGACATCTCGAAGATCGAGGCCGGGCACCTGCACCTCAACATCGAGGACGTCCGCCTGCCCGAGTTCCTGGAACAGATCGTCGGCATGTTCCGCCTGCAAGCGCAGGAAAAGGGCATCGCCTTCACCTACGACGCGCCGGACATGCTGCCCGCGGTGGTCCATGCCGACGCCAAGCGGGTGCGGCAGATTCTGATCAACCTGTTGTCCAACGCCATCAAGTTCACCGACAGCGGCGGCGTCACCTTCACCGTGCGCTACCGCAGCAGCCAGTTGGCCGAATTCGACATCGCGGACACCGGCATCGGCATCGCGCCCGAGGACATGGGACGGATCTTCGAACCCTTCGAGCGGGGGCGCCAGCCGCGCGGCCACGCGGTCACCGGCATGGGGCTGGGACTGACCATCACCAAGCTGCTGACGGAAATCCTCGGCGGCGAGATTTCGCTGGCCAGCGAAACCGGCAAGGGCAGCCGCTTCCACGTCTGCCTGATGCTGCCCGAAACCGTCAACCCGGAGGCGGCGCGCCGCCCCGCCGACCACATCACCGGCTATCTCGGCCGCCGCCGGACGATCCTCGCCGCCGACGACGACCCCGACCACCTGGCCCTGCTGCGCGAGGTTCTGGAGCCCCTGGGCTTCCGGCTGATCTGCGCGCCCGACGGCGCCACCTGCCTGGCGATGGCCGGGCACCTGTCCCCCGACATGTTCCTGCTGGACGTTTCGATGCCGGAAGTCGACGGCTGGGAAGTGGCGCGCCGCCTGCGCGCCGGGGGCTTTCCCGCCGAACCGATCGTCATGGTTTCCGCCAACGCGATGGAATGCCGCGCCGGCACCCGCCCCGGCGACGCCTTCGACGACTTCGTGGTGAAACCCTTCGAGATCGGCGTTCTGCTGGGCAAGATCGCCCGTTATCTCGGCCTCGAATGGACGTCGGAGGCCCCCGCCCTGGCCGCCCCCCCGCGCGAGGACGGCCCGCCGCCCGACCGCCTCCACCTGGAGGAACTCAAGGAACTGGCCGAAATGGGCTACATCCGCGGCGTCCGCGCCAAGCTCGACAGCCTCGACGCGGCGGCCCCGGCCAGCGCCGCCACCATCGCGCGGCTGCGCCGCATGGCCGAGGACTTCGACCTCAAGGCCCTGTGCGCGACCCTGGACCTTCTGCTCGACGAGGAAACCGCATCATGACTTCGCGCGACATCGTTCTGGTGGTGGACGACATGCCGGGTTCCCTCAGCATGCTGACCGACGCCCTGGAAAACGAAGGCATCACCGTGCTGGTGGCGATGGACGCGCGCCAGGCGATCGCCTCGACGGAGAAAATCACCCCCGACGTGATCCTGATGGACGCCGTGATGCCCGAGGTGGACGGCTTCGAAACCTGCCGCCAGATCAAGGCCCTGCCCGGCACCGCCGAGGTTCCGGTGATCTTCATGACCGGGCTCAGCCGGACCGAGGACGTGGTCCGCGGCTTCGAGGCGGGCGGCGTCGACTACATCACCAAGCCGGTGGTCGCGCAGGAACTGCTGGCCCGCATCCGCGTCCATCTGGCCAACGCCCGGATGACCCGCAGCGCCCGCATGGCGCTGGACGCCACCGGCCGCTATCTGCTGGCGGTGGACGGCGACGGCCGCCTGCACTGGGCGACGCCGCAGGCGAACGAACGCCTGGGCGTGGCGTTCCCGCAGCGGGGGGACGGCGACGCCCTGCCCGGCGCGGTGGAAACCGTGCTCAAGCGGATCGTCGCGGAAGGCCACGACGCCGACAGCCGCATGGTCATCCTGCCCGGCACCCAGGGCGGCCTGCAATTGCGGGCGGCCTATGTCGGGCAGGTCGGGCCGCGCGAGTACCTGCTGCGCCTGTGCGAGGGGGCGGCGGCCCGCGACGAGGACGTGCTGCGCCAGCGCCTGAGCCTGACCGCCCGCGAATCCGAGGTGCTGCTGTGGCTGGCCCACGGCAAGGCCAACCGCGACATCGCCACTATCCTGGGCCTCAGCCCGCGCACCGTGGACAAGCATCTGGAGCAGATCTACGGCAAGCTCGGCGTGGAGAACCGCACCACCGCCGCCGCCTGCGCGATGCGGGTGCTCGGCGACCACTGAGCCGCGCCCGGCGCTACGCTAAACCACGTATTCAGCCCGACGCTCCCATCCAAGAAGATGCGACATGTTCAAGGCGCTCTTCTGGACACGGAATTGGGATCACGAGGTCGACCGCCTCTCCTGTTTAAGTGTTTCCGGGTGCCTTGCTTGGTGAAACACTCGAAACGGAGCATCAAACCATGGGAAGCACTGGAAGCGTAAGCTCTTGGGACGAATCGTTGCTGACCGCCCTGATTCAATACCCGGTTCCGGTCGTTCACGGCCCCGAGGACATTCAGGTCCAGGTCGAGAAGATCTGTAAGACCATCGACAACACCAAGGCGGGCTATCCGGGGTTGGACCTGATCGTCTTCCCGGAATATTCGACGCAGGGCCTGAACACCAAGATCTGGACCTACGACGAAATGCTGCTGACGCTGGACAGCCCGGAAATCGGCCGCTTCCGCGACGCCTGCAAGCGCAACAAGATCTGGGGCGTGTTCTCGCTGATGGAGCGCAACGAGAACCCGAAACTGCCGCCCTACAACACCGCGATCATCGTCAACGCCGACGGCGGTATCGCCCTGCATTACCGCAAGCTGCAGCCCTGGGTGCCGATCGAGCCCTGGTCGCCGGGCAACTTCGGCATGCCGGTCTGCGACGGCCCGAAGGGATCGAAGCTGGCGGTGTGCATCTGCCACGACGGCATGTTCCCGGAACTCGCCCGCGAGGCGGCCTACAAGGGCTGCAACGTCTACATCCGCATCTCCGGCTACTCGACCCAGGTCAACGACCAGTGGATCTGGACCAACAAGTCCAACGCCTGGCAGAACCTGATGTACACCCTGGCGGTCAACCTGGCCGGCTATGACGAGGTCTTCTACTATTTCGGCGAAGGCACGGTCTGCAACTACGACGGCAACGTCATTCAGCAGGGCCACCGCAACCCGTGGGAAATCGTCACCGCCGAACTGTTCCCGCGTCTGGTCGACAAGGCGCGCGAGAACTGGGCGCTGGAAAACAACATCTTCAACCTGGGCTGCCGCGCCTATGTCGGCAAGCCGGGCGGCGAACGCGCCAACTATCTGACCTGGGTCAAGGACCTTGCCGAGGGCAAGTACAAGCTGCCGTGGGATGCCAACATCAAGATCCGCGACGGCTGGGAATACTATCCCGATGGCGTGAAGCTCGGCCCGATGCCGAAGTGACCCCCACCGCCGTTCCCCACGGACGGCAGGAAAGCCCCGCGTTTCGGCGCGGGGCTTTTTCGTCGCGGAAAGGCGGTCAGGCGCGCCAGGCGCGGGCGCGGGCCACCGCCTCGGCGAAGCGGCGGCGGTCGGCGTCGGCAACCGAACCGTCGGGACGAAAGGTCTCGGCGGCGGCGCGGGCGGCGTCGACGTCGGCGCCGCACAGCTCGGCCAGGCCCAGCGCGGTCAGCTCGTGCATCGCCGGACGCACGATGGTCCGCCCGGAAGCGGCGGCGAGGAAACGCGCGAAATAGGTGCTTTGCGACGGGCCGCCGTCGATCGACACGGTGTCCCCCGCCCCGCCCTCGCGCGCCGCCGCCTCGATCAGGCCGACGGCGAGCATGGCGACGCCTTCCACCACCGCGCGCGCCATGTCGCGGCGGTTCGTCGCCTGATCCATGCCGATGAACAACGGCGCGGCGCGGCGGTCCCAATAGGGCGCGGCCAACCCCGACAGCGCCGGAACGAAGACAATCCCCCGGCCGAGCGCCGAGGGGCCGTCGAAATCGTTCAGGTCCTCCATCGCGTCGAACAGGCCCAGGCCGCGCGCCCATTCCAGGGCCGCCCCGGCGTCGTAGACCCCGCCCTCGACGGCGAAGACCGGGTCCTCCCCGGCCTTGCGCCAGGCCACGGTGGGCAGCAGGTCGCCCCCCGCCGGGCGGCGGTTTCCCGCCACCGCCAGCAGAAAGGCGCCGGTACCGAAGGTGATCTTGCAGTCGCCGGGGGCGCGGCAGCCGTGCCCGTAGAGCGCCGCCTGCTGGTCGACGATGGACACCTTGACCGGCACCCCGCCGATGTCGCCGAACCCGGCGTCGACCGGTACCACCGGCGGCAGGCAGGCCATCGGCACGCCGTGCAGGGCGCACATCTCGGCACTCCAGGTGCCGGTGGCGAGGTCGAGCAGGCCGGTGCGCGACGCGGTGGCGAGGTCGGTCCGGAAGGTGCCGCACAGGCGGTCGAGGAAAAAGGCGTCGGTGGTGCCCAGGCGCAGCCGCCCGGCGGCGTGCGCCGCCGCCACGCCGGACAGGTTCCGCAGCAGCCAGGCTAGCTTGCTGGCCGAAAAATAGGGGTCGAGGGGCAGGCCGCAGACCGCCTTGGAGCGCGCCGCCGCCTCGGGCCCAAGGGCGGCCAGGGCGTCGGCGGTGCGCGCGTCCTGCCAGACGATCACCGGCGACAGGGCCTGGCCGGTGACCGCGTCCCAGGCCAGGCAGCTTTCCCCCTGGTTGGCGATGGCCACCGCGTCCACCGCCCCGGCGACAGCCAGCGCGGCGCGCACGTTGCCCAGCAGCTCCTCGGGATCGTGTTCCACCCAGCCCGGCGCGGGATGGGCGCGGCCGTGCCGGATCGCGGCGGCGACCCGGGCCTCGCCGCCGTCGTCGACGACGAGGGCGCGGGTCGAGGTCGTTCCCTGGTCGATCGCGGCGACGCGCATCAGGCGTCCTCGGCGAGGCGGAAACGCACCTGTTCCGCCCGCGCCGCATCCGGCGGAATCGGCACCAGGATGCGGCGTTCCGGCATCCACGCGCCGTCGCGGCTCCACACCGTCTTGCCGTCCAGTTCCAGGGACAGGCGCCCCCGCACCCGGCGGGTGACGCGCAGCTGGAAGTCCCGCAGGGCGGGCGCGGCCAGGCCGCCGCGCCGCAACAGGCCGGGCACCACCAGCTTCACCGGATCGTCGAAGGCGACCGGCACCGCCGCCCCCGCGTCGCCGTCCCGCGCCAGGTCCTCGGCGACGGCGGCGCCGATGGCGCGGCCCTCGCGGAAGCACCAGCCGCCGGTATCCAGGCCGCGCAGAACGTTGCCCGCGGCGAAATAGACCGGGTTGGCGGTACGCCCGTCCTGGTCGACGGCGGGACCGGCGCTGCCCGGATCGACGCCCAGCGGCGACTGCCGGCACAAGGCGGCCTCCGGCGTGAACCGTCCGGTCAGCAGAACCCCGTCGCAGACGATCGGCGAGACCCGGCCGTTACGGCGGATCGACGCCGCCTCGACCCGGCGCGAGCCGCGAATGTCGACCAGCTCCGCCCCCTTGAGGACGGGAATTCCCGCCGCCGTGGGCAACCAGGTATAGAGTTCGCGCGACCGCGCGTAGGGCTCGGCCTCGATCATCGCCGCGGGCCACACGCGGCGGCCGAGGCAGGTCAGCACGGCGGAGAAGGAAACCAGTTCCGTCCCCACGATCAGCGGCCGCCGGAACGGCATCTGGTCGTAGAACGCGACATAGGATTGCAGGGTCCCCGTGGTCATCACGCCAAGCGGCCGGTCGCCGGGGACCAGCCGGGCGGAACGCGGGGTTTCCCGCGCGCCGGTGGCGATCATCACCCGCCGCGCCGACAGGGTTTCCACCCCCCGGGCATTGGCCACGGTGAGGACGCCGTCCATGCCGAGGGAGACCACGGAATGGCCGGTGCGGACGTCCACCCCCAGGTCCGCCGCCTCGCGCGTCAGCCGCCGCCCATAGGCGCCGCCGAAATAGACGCGGCCGAATTCCCGCATGCCGAAGGGCGAATGGCTGCAATGACGCGTCGCGCCGCCCAGGTCCGGCTCGCGGTCCAGCACGATGACCCGCGCGACGCCACGGCGGCGCAGTTCCAGGGCCGCGCCGACGCCGGACGGACCGCCGCCGACGATGATCACGTCCGCGCTGAAATCGCCGCTCATGAATCCTCGTCCTTCTCGGCCGCGCAGGGGGTCACGGCCACCTTGCCCTTGGCCAATTCCGCCAGATGGGCGTTGCAATAGAAACCCTGGCAACGGCCCATGCCCGCCCGCGTGCGCCGCCGCAGGCCGCCGAAATCCCCCGGCGGCACGGCGCTGTCCAGCGCGGCCTCGATTTCCCGCTTCGTCACCATCTCGCAATGGCAGACGATCTCGCCATGGTCGGGGCGCTGCCAATCGCGTTCGCAGGGCTCGGCCAGGTTGGGCAGCCGCACCCGGGGCACGCTTTCCGGCGGGGTCAGGGGCAGGCCGAAAGCCGCGTGCAGCCCGACCGCGTGTTGCGCCAGACCGAGGGCGGCGGAAAGCCCGGTGGAACGGATGCCGCCCAGGGTGATGGCGCGTTTCTCCGCCCGCACGAAGACGCGATAGGCCTTGTCCTCGGTGGCCGGGCGCAGCCCCGCGTAGGTCGCGGTCACCGGCATTCCCGCCAGCGCCGGAACGATTTCCGCGCCGCGCTTCAGCAAGGCTTGCAGGGTTTCGGTCTCGACGGTGGCGCGCACCCGGTCTTCCTGTTCCTCCGCCGTCGGGCCGACCAGGACGTTACCGAAGGCGGTGGGGCAGACGACGATGCCCTTGGTAATCTCGGTCGGCACCGGCAGGACGATGCGCGGCACATGGGCGAAGGCCGCCTTGTCCAGAACCACGAACTGCCCCTTGCGCGGCCGGATCTGGAATTCCGGCGCGAAGCCCAGGCGTTCGTCCACCACGTCGCCGAACAGACCGGCGGCGTTGACCACGGCGCGGGCCCGCAGGGGACCGGCCTTGGTCTCCAGCGTCCAGTCGCCGTCGAAGGTTCCCTTCAGCAGCTCCGCGTCGCGGACGAACCGCGCCCCCAGGGCCACCGCCTGCGTCAGATAGGCCAGCGGCGCCGACCACGGGTCGACGACGTATTCCTCGGCCACCTCGACGGCGGAAATCAGGCTTTCCGACAGGCCGGGCATGGTCGCCCGCGCCGCCGCGCCGGTCAGCAGTTTCAGGCCGTCGACGCCGTTGGCGCGGCCCTTTTCGGCGATCGCCTCCAGCTTGTCCGCCTGCTCCGCCGTCCAGGCGCAGACCAGCGCCCCGGTGGTCAGCAAGGGCAGGCCGAGATCCTCGCGGATTTGCAGGTATTCCGCGCGCCCGGCCCGCACCAGATCCAGTTCCAGGCTGCCGGGCGGCGCGTCGAAACCGGTATGCAGAATGGCGCTGTTGGCCTTGGAGGCGCCGGACAGGATGTCGGCGCCCTTTTCGATCAGGACGACCTTGGCCCCCGCCAAGGCGAAACGGCGCGCCACCGCGCAGCCGACCACGCCGGCGCCGATCACGGCGACGTCGAACAGGTCCTGCGGCGGCGGAGCGGATATGCGAGACATGAACGGCCCCTTCCATGCACCCAAACGCGGCGGCCCGAACCGCCGCGAGGAAACGGTATTGCGAAAGCGGCCCGCGCACCAGCCGCAAGGGACGGTCCCGCCCGTCGCCGGGCGGGACCGAATGCGCGAAAGCGGCTTAGCGGTAGGGGTAGCCGGCCTTTTCCATGGTCTCGGCGTACTTCTTGAAGGCCGCCACCACCTTGCCCGCGCGCGGGCTGGAAGAAGCGATCTCGTCCCAGAAGCCCTTGGAGTCCTTGACCACCTGCGCCCATTCGTTGGCGGGAAGAGAGGTCAGCTCCATCTTCTTGCCCTCGACGCGCAGCTTCGCCTCGCCGCCCCAGTACCAGATGTCGCGGTAGTAGTGCGACTGGTCGATGGTGCAACGGAACAACTGCTGCAGGTGCGGCGGCACCTTCTTCCAGCTCTTGGTGTTGGCGAAGTAGCTGCCGAACCAGGCGCCGGTGACCGAGTTGCTGAGCGCGTACTTGCAGACGTCGGCCCAACCCACTTCATAGGCCTCGGTGAAGCCGCACCACGCCACGCCGTCCAGTTCGCCGGTCTGCATCGCGACCTCGACGTTGTCCCACGGAATGGTCACCGGGACGAGGCCGTAACGCGACAGGAACTTGCCCGCCGTCGGCACGCCGAAGACGCGCAGGCCCTTCATGTCGGCAAGGCTGCGGATCGGCTTGTTGACGGTGAAGATGTGCAAGGGATCCCAGGCGCCGGTGGACAGCCAGGTGACGTTGTCGACTTCCGCATACGCCTCTTCCCAGATTTCCTTCAGGCCGTAGTAACGGAACAGCGCCGGCACATCCAGGCTGTAGCGGGCGGCGAAGGGGAAGTAGCCGCCGAACACCGCGATGTCGACCGGCGAGGCCATCGTCGCCTCGTCCGACTGCACCGCGTCGAGGGTGCCGGTCTGCAACGCGCGGAACAGGTCGGCGGTGGGGACCAGCTGGTCGGCGTAGTAGAGCTCGATTTCCATCTCGCCGTTGGCGGCGGCGTTGAAGGCCTCGATCTGCGGCTTGATCACGTGCGCGCCGAGCGGAGCGCCGGAGTAGGTCTGCAAACGCCACTTGATCGGCGCCGCGGCCCGGGTGTTGACGAACGGCGCGGCCAGGGTGGTCGCCCCGGCGGCGACGGCGGTGGCGCCGATCCCGGCCTTGCCGAGGAAGCCGCGCCGGGTCGACAGGCTGGCGGCCTCGGCGGAAGTCTTCTTCTTCTCTTCAGTCATTCTCTACTCCTGTGGGGTTGACGAGGAACCACTGCTGCATCGGCGGATCAGCCCCTGACGCTCATATGCGCCGGAAGCCAAAGAGCCAGTTCGGGGAAAATCATGGTCAGGGCGATGGTCAGCGCCATGATCAGGGCGAAGGGCCAGATCGAACGGTAGATGTCGACCAGGGAAATCTCCCGTGGCGCCAGAGATCGCATCAGGAACAGGTTGTAGCCGAACGGTGGGGTGATGTAGGCGATCTGGCAGGTGATGGTGTAGAGCACGCCGAACCAGATCAGCTGCTGGTGCCCCATGCCGAGGTCCAGCATCTTCACCAGCGGCACGTAAAGCGGCGCGACGATCACCAGCATCGCGGTGTCGTCCAGGAACATCCCCATCACCAGGAAGCTGAGCTGCATCATCACGATGATGGTCCAGGGCGACAGGTCCCATTTGCGGATGAACAGATCTTCCAGCGCCTTCACCGCGCCCAGGCCGTCGAAGACGGCGCCGAAGGCCAGCGCGGCCAGGATCAGCCACATGAACATGCACGAGACCGACAGCGTCTTCATCGAGGTCTCGCGGATCAGCCGCCAGTTGAACCGCCCCTTCAGAATCGCCGCCAGCGTCGCCGCCGTGGCGCCCACCGCCGAGCTTTCCACCAGGCTGGTGTAGCCCGCGACGAACAGGCCGGTCATGAAGAAGAAGATGGCGAAGGGAATGATCCCCGCCCGCGCCAGCGCCAGCTTTTCGCGGAAGGGCATGTTCAGCTCTTCCTCGGGCACGATGGGGGCGAGCTTCGGGTTGATCCAGGCACGGATCAGCACGTAGAGGATGAACAGCACCGCCATGATCAGGCCGGGAACCAGACCGGCGAACCACAGTTTCGACACCGGCTGACGGGCGATCATGCCGTACAGCACCAGGACCACCGACGGCGGGATCAGGATGCCGAGCGACGAACCGCCCTGCACCACGCCGGAAATCAGCACCTTGTCATAGCCGCGGCGCAGCATCTCGGGCAGGGCGATGGTGGCGCCGATGGCCATGCCCGCCACCGACAGGCCGTTCATCGCCGAGATGATCACCATCAGGAAGATGGTGCCGACGGCCAGGCCGCCGCTGACCCGGCCGAACCAGACGTGCAGCATCTTGTAGAGGTCCTCGGCGATGCCGGACTCCGACAGGATGTAGCCCATGTAGATGAACATGGGCAGGGTCAGCATGGCGTACCAATTGAAGAGCTTGAACACTTGGTTGAAGGGCAGCTCGATGGCGCCTTGGCCGTACAGCAGCAGGGCGGCGCCCGCGGCGACGAAACCGATGGCGGCGAAGACGCGCTGCCCGGTCAGGAGCAGCACCATCATCGACGCGAACATCAAAAGGGCGATCATGTCGTAGCTCATCGCGGATGTCCTTTCCGCACCAAGCCGACATGCCGAAGCAGCAGGGCCACCGCCTGCATCAACATCAGAACCAGGCACAGTACCATCAGCGCCTTGATCGGAATCACCGAGGGATTCCAGATCGAGAAGCGCTTTTCGTTGGTTTGAATGGCGTAGGCCAGGCTGGAAACCGAGCCGACCAGGGTGACGCCGAGATAGAAGATCAGAAAGCCGATGGTTCCCAGGTCCATGCGGTTCCGGTTCCGCCGCGACAGGCTCGCGTACCAAAGATCCATGCGGACGTGTTCGTCGTTCTTCAGGGTCATCGGCCCGCCCATGAAGTAATAGGCGGCAAGCGTGAACTGCGTCAGCTCGACCGCCCAGTGCACGGGCATCTTGATCAGGTTGCGGGTGATGGCGTCGAAAATCAGCGTGCCGCCCATGAAGAAGATCAGCGCCGCGGCCAGATAGCCCACATAGTCGGAGACCCGATCCGTCAGGTGCACGTATGCGGCGATCAACCGGCGCATGGGCACCCCCCAAAAAACGATTTCAACAACGGGAAATTCACACCCACTCTCCTTCTGACCGGAGGCCGCGCATCCGCCGGATGCGGGAAAGACGCCACGCCCGGGCGGTCCTCCGCCCCGGCGGCGGCACCGTCTCCGCGCGATTTCGATCTGTCCCCGGCCCCCTTGCCGCCCCACGCGGCATGCGATGCGTGCGTCACGCGAAGCGGAGGAATGCAAACCCCGTGCCGCCCATTTCCCGACGCGGCGTGGCGCGAACGCCGCCGTCGGAACGGACAATCCAACGTAATCAAAGGGAAAACGGAGCTCGGAAAAGTGGCGAAAGAGGCACGACGACATCCGCCGTTCGAGAAAAACCGGGCGATTTTCCCCGCCCGCCACGGCGGCGCGGACGACGGAACCGCGACCGCGCCGCCGGGAGCGTTTGCACAAAAACGCAACAGAATGAATATATGGCTACTTTTTAGTCACGAAAAGGCGCGAAAAACACCACACGCCGGAAATGCCCCGATCGGCGCCGACCGCCGCTTGCGCGACGCGGACGCAAGCCTTAGGTCCTCCCTCTGGCCGCGCCGCAAGCAGGGATCGTTCGCCGATGTTTCATGCCGTCGTCTTCGCGATTTACGTCTATGTCCTGTCGCGTCTGGTCCTGCCGCTTCCCTGGCCCCTCGGGTGGAAACTCCTGGCCGCCCTGATCCTGCTGCCGTTGACGCAATACCACCTGATCTTGCGCGGGGCCTTCGGCTCGCTGGCGTCGCCGGAAATTCCCTTCGCGGCGCTGGCGGCGCTGGGCGGGGCGTTCGGCGCCTTCATCCTGCTCGCCGCCTTCCTGCTTCTCAAGGACGTGGCCGCGCTGTGCCTTTGGGGGATGCACCAGGCCGGCTTGGTGGCGGCGGTCCGGCTCTCCACCCCCGGCTGGAGCGCCGGGCTTTGCCTGGCCGCGACGCTGCTTGCCGCCGTCGGCGTCTGGCAGGCGACGCGCGTGCCCGGCGTGCGCGAGGTGGAGGTCACCCTGGAAAACCTGCCGCCCGCGATGGACGGACTGACCGTGGCGCAGCTGACCGACCTGCACATCAGCCGCCTGTTCCCCGCCGCCTGGACGCGCGCGGTGGTGGCGCGGGCCAACGCCCTCTCCCCCGACCTAATTCTGATCACCGGCGATTTGATCGACGGAACCGTGGCGGCCCGCGCCCAGGCGGTGGAACCGCTGCGGGACCTGCGCGCGCCGCTGGGCGTCGTCGCGATCAGCGGCAACCACGAATACTATTCCGGCCACGCCGCCTGGATGGACAAGTTCCGCGAGCTTGGCCTGCGCGTCCTGAACAACGAGCACATCGCCATCTCCCGCGGCGACGCTAGCCTCTATGTCGCCGGGCTGACCGACACCGCCGCCGCCCGGTTCGGCGACCCCCTGCCCGACCTGCGGCGGGCGCTTGCCGACATTCCCCCCGGCGCGACGACGATCCTGATGGCGCACCGCCCCGGCGCGGCGGCAACGGCGGCGGCGGCGGGCGTGGCGTTGCAGCTTTCCGGGCACACCCACGGCGGGCAGATTCTCGGCCTCGACCGGATCACCAAGGCGGCCAACGGCGGGTTCGTTTCCGGCCTGTACCGCGTCGGGGCGATGCAGCTTTACGTCAGCAACGGCACCGGGCTGTGGAACGGCCTGCCGATCCGCCTGGGCGTGCCGCCCGAAATCACCCGCATCGTCCTGCGCGCCCCCCGCTCGTTCTCGACACCCTTGCCGCCTGGAGGAACAAGGGGTTCATCCCGGCCTGTTTTATGAGAGACAAAAAGCCCCGTGCGGGAAGCACGGGGCTTTCGATTGGTCGCGGGGACATGCAACCACCTTCATCTGCTTCTATCGCACCGCATGCACCATCAGCGCACGTCCGATCAGCGCCCAATCACGACATTCCAGACCGGTTGAAGCCGTTCCCGCAAGCCGTCGCCAACTGTAAGGGCTCGCCCATGACGGGACATAGGCAACAGTCCGCCGGGGGGACCTCAACCAACAGCGAGGCTCCACCTACGGCCGGATGAAAGTTCCATAACGGGTCGGTTGGTCGAAGAACCGACCACTGCGCTGCATTCCCAAGAGACCCGCGCAACGGCGCTCAAACCGTGGCGAAGCGGTTGTTCTCGGGGTGAATCGCGATGACGTTGCAGAAATCCGCTGGCGGCTCCGACAGCCTGACCGGACGGCTGCCGACGATACGGTGAAATCCGTATCCCAGTTCCTCGAGAAAATCCCATGCTTGGCATGTGGGACTGCCACGCCGCCCGAGAGTCGTAATGTTCGTTTCCAGAATCACCACGGGGTGAAAGCGTTCCAGCGTCTGCCTTCCACCGGCGAGGACCAGCGGTTCCACCCCCTCGGCATCCATCTTCACGCAGTCCACGCGTCCCAGCGCCAGTTCGCCGACCACCGCATCCAGGGTGGTCAGGGGGACGCTCTCCTCGCCGTTCGCGGTTTCGTCCGACAACAGGGAGAAAGCCTGCGGATCGTAGCCGTTGCCGACGTGGTAGAGGGTGGCGGTTCCCGTGTGGTCCCCCATGGCAGAGGCGACGACCGTCACGGCATGGTTCGGGTTAAGCGCAAGGTTGCCCCGTAGGGCGGCCAGGGCATCGGCCCCGGGCTCGACAGCGATGACGCGTCCCTGCGGTCCGGCCAGGGTCGCCGCGCGCAGCGAATAGACCCCGATGTTGGCCCCGATATCGACGAACACATCGCCCTTGCGGACAAGCTTGGGCAGGTGGTGAAGTTCCGGCTCCAGGTAGTCCCGCATCACGAAGGCGGTCAGCGTGGTGTAGCGCAGGTTGGCCGGAACCCGCAGTTTTTCCCCGTCGCGGGTCAGGGAAAAGGTGATCGGACGCCCCACCGCGACGTGGACGAGCAATTCCGCGCACCGCCACAACACCGCGACCGGATTCGCCTTAAACCCGGGGTGCCCCAAAAGCTTCAGAACCTTGGCGGCAATCTTGCCGATCATCTTGCTTCCCTTTTCGTGTCGAGGGACGGGATTTCCCCGTCCAGGTAAATCAGAAAGGCCATCAACGTGGCGACGATGCCGGGAGTAAAAACCGGAGAGTAGATGGCGGTTTCCACGCAGACCATCAGGATCATATCCCCCACGGCATGGCGGAAGTCCCCGGCCGGGGTTCCCTCCACCATAGGCCCGCGGCGCAGAGCACTGCGTATCCCGAGCGCGTAGATCAGGGCGATCAGGAGCGCACCCACCGCGCCATATTCGAAAACGACGCCAAGCCAGCCGATATCCGCCAGATAGAACAAATCGGACCCGAAGATATCGTTCAACGTGACCTGGCTGAACCGCGTCGTCGAACCGAGGCCGAATATCCAGGACGACGGAGACGTGAACAAATACCCCGCGGCCATCGACACCGAGTCCAGACGCACCGACAACGACGAGCCCAGAGACGTCGCCAGCGTCTCCATCTGTCCGCCGCGACCCAGCGTCACCGCCAGTATGGCCAACAGCCCCAGAATACCAGCCCCCCCTGTCACCCACACGACCACGCGCCGCGGCAAACGGCGCAGGACGATCAGGCCCAGAACCAGGACCGCGGCGGTGATGGTGGTTCGCTGTTTGTAGATCACCAACAAGCTGAACAACCCAAAAATCACCGGCCCCCACCACGCCCAGGCGCCCAGTGCCGACAGCGCGCGGCGGGCAGAGAAGAACATCAGGAGCAGGCCGAAGATCATGGGCATGTAGATGCGGTATCCGCGCTCGTAATCGAACAGGAACAGCTTGGTGACGGATGTATCGCTGGCGTAGGAGGAATGCGGCACCAGAAACCACAACCCCCACATCGCGGCGAATGTCGCCGCCCCCAAGGTCAACACGGACTTGCGCAGACGGTTTGCCCCCGGCTTCAAAAGAAGCAGTCCACCCAGCGCGGAAAAATAATAAGTCAGCGGCCAGATCTTCGCCGTGGTTGCCAGGGCGTCGAAGACCGAGTTGCCGAAATGGAGCATCGACAAGGCTGGCGTCACACCCGCCACATAAACCAGGGTCAGGCCGTAGACCGTTTGCTGCGACAGCAACAAACGTCCACGCAAGCTCCAGAACCCCAGCGGAAACGCCAGAACCGGCCAAACCTTGGACAGATAGTATAAAGGCCCCGCGTCGATCATGTAATGAAAGGCCTGCAGGAACATCGGCAAGGAAAAGATCAGGATCAACCCCTTGATGACGCTCCACGACACGGCATCCTCCGCCTGCGGGAGGGACGCGGAGAACGGTGCGGCCTGCATCCGCTTCGCCCCGGGCAGAGCACAAATGCGCCCCATCCGTACAGTCGGCGGCAAGATTCGTCCGGGACCACGGCTCATTGTCCGAAGGCCTTCTTGAGGCGGTCCGCGACCACCAGCCCCACCAGAGGCAGGGACTCAACGAACACCCGCTGAAAATGGCGACGCGGGTTGGTCAGCAGACGGTGCAGCCACTCAAGGGCGAGGCGGCGCATCCATAGCGGCGCGCGCCGCGACTGCCCAGTCAGAAACATCAGCGAAGCACCGATGCACAGGCCGGTCCCCACGGACCCGCCACGCAGAAGAACCCGCCGCGCCAGAGCCTCGGACTGAGGCGCGCCAGCCGCCAGGAAGACGAAACGGGCAGGATGCGCCTCGATGAAATCGGCGCAGTCCGCCATGGCCTGGGCGTCACGCAACAATCCCATGGGAGGGAAGTGGCAAACGAGATTGCGCAGTCCGTAAATGCAGCGCAGACGTTTTGCCATTTCCGGATTGCCACCGATCACCGTGATCGGATCGTCCGGCCGGATGACGGATTGGAACAGCCGCGCGGTCAGGTCGCTGCCCGCGGCCAAAGGCAGTTCCGGGCCGCCCACCAGACGGGACAGCAGGATCAGTACCCGGCTGTCGCATAGCCGCAGCCACGCATCGCCATAAGCCTCGACGAAATCCGCATCGCCGCGATTGATCCGCACCACATGCTGGGCATTGGGGGTCACCACATAGGCGAACGGCATCTCCGCCGGTCGGTTCGCAATCGCCGTGGCGGCCTCGTCCAGGCCTAACGGGGTGAAGGCGATTCCGAGATAGGGCAGGGCAGGCGGTGTTTCAGTCATGTCCCGCCTCACAGGTCGCGGTTCAGCGTGTAACTGAACGACCGACCGAACGGCAGGGCCTTGTTGATGAATTGATCGATCCAGAGGTTCAACTCGCCGATCGAACTGCGCGGCACGAAGACGATGTCCCCCGCCGCCAGTGGCACGTCGGCGGTTTTCGCAGCCGCGCCCCCCTCCATGAAGGCCTGTAGGTCGATGACCCGTAGCATCGGCTTGTCCGCCGGGGAGCGGCGGATCAGGGCGATCGAACGCAGCTGCGCCTCGTCGCGGAAGCCGTTGGCCTGGGCGATTGCCTCCATAACGCCGATGCGCCCGTTGAGGGGATAGGCGCCGGGGCGGGTCACCGCGCCATCGACGTATACCTTGGCCGAGACGGCGTCGGCCACCGCGACCGTCACGATCGGGGCTCGCAACAATTTCTCGGCTTTTTCCGTCAGTTCGGCGGTGATCTCCTCGACGGTCATGTCCAGCACCGAAACCACGCCCGTGGATTTTAGAGTGATCCGCCCATCGGGCAGCACCACGGCGGTTTCATCCATTTCCGGGGTTTTCCGATACATCACGGAAAGGCGATCCCCTGGCCCGATCAGATAGGGCGGCACCGCATCGCTCCAGGCGACAAAGCCCTGCGGATTCTGATCCCTCGGGGTCACGGTGGTGCCGCCGCAAGCCGCGGCCAGCAATCCCAACCCGAAGGCCACACCGAGAGCGAGATGATGAAACGGTCTTAGAGCCACCGCAGGACTCCTTTCGGAATGTAATACCGACGTCCGGTCAGAACGGCTCCCAGCATGTCGCCTCCCACCGACAGAAGAGCGTCGCGGACGTATTGCGCGGTTGCCAAGCGGGTCGATTCGGCCCGCACCACCATAATCGAGCCGTCAACCATGGGAGCATAGCGCAAACCGATACGGTTGGCGTTCAACTGTGGCACGTCGATCAGGATCAGGTCGAACGCCTCGGAAAGCTGGTCCAGGATGGCGCGAATCTGCGGACGGTCGATGCGCGGATCGCCGAAGGCAGAGGTTCCCGCATTGGCGGTCAAATAGAGGTTGGACTGCTTCGTCATCCACACCTCGGGCGCCTCGGTTCCGCCTTCGGGGGCGATTTCCGGCGCGAACAGAGGAATGCGTGCGGCCCCCGGCGCGACCAGATGGTCGCGATGTTCCGTGTTGGTGCCGTCGAGATCGAGCAGCAGCGTCTTGTGGCCGTACCCCTTGGCCACTTCGAGCGCCAGTTCGCGCACCAGTTTGCGGTGTTCCGGTGTCCGCGAGGGAGAGACCACCTGAATCACCGACAGGCGCCGCCCGTCCTGATCCGCGTCGCGCAGACGGTTGGCCAAGAAAATCATCTCGCCCACGTTCTGGCTGCTGCCATTCGGGCCGGGATGGTCGAAAGTGCCCAGAACCGGCAGCCCCAGGCGTCTTTCGATCTCGCCAGGGGTCAGCATCACCTGCCTGCCACGCGCCGCCGTCAGCCCGCACAGGGCCGCCAGAAGAACGCCAATGAACAGTCCTCCGGCGAGCAGGCTGGGAACCATGCTGTGCCCCGTCGGGGAAGCAAAAGCCGATTCGATCACGCGCACGTTGGCGCTGCGCGACCGGGCGGCGGCCTCTTCTAGGCGAGCCGCCTCGGCGCGGTGGCCGTATTCGCGGTAGTTGTCCTCCTGCACGGCGTGCAGGCGTTCCAGATCCTTGATCTGCGGTTCCACGGTCAACAGTTCGCTTATGCGGTCCTGCGCCTGCACCTTCTGCCCCGTCAGTTCAGCCACCTGCCGGTCCACCGCTTCCGCTTCCACCTTCAGGGTAAGCAGATGGTTGGTCAGGAACTCGACGGCCGGATTACGGATTTGGCGGCTGGTTTCGTATTCGGGCTGGTACTTTTCGATGAAGGTATCGATGGCTTCGAGTTGCTTGTCGATTTCCTGGATACGCGGATAGTCCGACTGGTAGCGCTCGACCAAGCGTTTGCGTTCCAGCTGCAGCGTCAGGCGCTGGTTGCGTGCTTGGTCATTGTCGGTCTGGTTGGATTTTTCGGTAAAGCTGGAAACGAGTTGCGGCAATTCATCCAGGAATTTCTGCGCTTCCTCGATTTCAGCCCGCACCGCCACGCGCCGTTCCTCCAACTGACGACTGCGCTGCACGATGCTGTCCATCTGGTTCACGGCCAGCAGGGTTTCCTGCTTGATGTCGATCAAGCTGTAGCGCGACCTCAGCTCGGCAAATCGCTGTTCCGTGTTGCGCAGGTCGTGGAGATATTTTTCCGCCTCCTTCAGGAGATAGGGGGAGCGGGCATTCTCGAAGACCTTGAAACGGTGGTCGAGGTAGATATCCACAAGCGACTGGATCGCCTCCAGAGCGGTTTCCCGATTTTCGTGTTCGAAGGACACCGTCACGAGATTGGAATTGGACGGCGTGACGACGCGGATTCTCTTCTGCGCCATCTCGGTGGCATACTGGCGGCGTGCTTCCACCGGGTACGGCGGCAGAAGCCCCAGGTAACGCCGCCGCGCAAGCTCGGGGAACAAGGTTTCGGCGCCGACCTCTGCGATCATGCGCTGGATGACCTCGCTGGACCTCAGGATGCCGACTTCGGTTTCGGTCGCCCGCAAGCCATCGACCGAAACCATCGACTGCGACATCATCAGATCCTGTGCCCCCGACTGTTCGCGGCTGAACAGGACCATCAGGCGCGCTTCCGCTGTGTACAGCAGGGGGAATCGCGGTGCGATCGCAAGCGCGGCCAGAACCGGCAGCAGCAGGCTGATCACGATGACTTTACGGTGGAAGAAGGCCGAAGCCAGACCGTCTCGCAGGGTAAATGCGGCACGCGGCGCGGCAGTACTCAACGCCATATTGCCGGTGTTCATGGTTTCCGCCCCCGAAGGAACTGCTGCCGTCACGTAACGATACTCCGCCTAGGTCGTAATTTTTATCCGAATGTCTTCTTCCAGAGCGGATCAGGGCTTCATGCACTGAAATCCCGCCCATCTGCGATTTTGCCAATACGGATGGATGAACAGGCTCCGAATGGCCGACCAAACCACGCTTCCGCGCGGCGGACACAGGCGCATCGCCTCAACGGTGGGGTTCCCCCCCCAGTTTTCGGGAATGTGCAAGTCGACGCGCCATCCCCAGGGATCCGGAACCGCATCCGTCGCCCACCAACCATAGGGAAGGGTGATCCGGAAATATTCGCGCACTTCGTAACGGACGTCGCCCCGATCTTTCTGCATCAGTTCCGCGGCTGCGGGGTGAAGAAAGAGAAGGAACGAGGCGACCGTCACAATGACCGTGCGGACAGTCTTCCTCCTTCCTTTCCCCCCGTTTTGCGATACGGCGGTTCCTCTCAAGGAGTTTTTCCCGACAGTCAGGTCTGCCTCCGATATATCCTTGCCTTTGAGATAAGGGCCGCATAATTACGGCATTCCTCCGGCTACACTGGCACACCGTATCCCTAAGATATGTGGTTTCTCTCCGCCTCCCAATAAAAACTTTCAGAAATGCCTGTATATTCCAGGTCGTGACGTATAATAGCCTTAGCGAACAATTTATGGAGATGTCGGTGACGGACGCCGCGAACCAATCCCCGAAGACGCACGGTCAGGTCTTCGGCATGGTCCACAGGGCCGGGGGCGCGCTTCTGGTACGCGGGGTGGAGGTCGGCGGCAAATTTATCCTGTATTTCGCTGCCGCCCGGTTGCTGGGTGGGGAGCAGAGCGGCTTTTTCTTTCTCTGCCTGACCTGGGCACACGTGCTGTCGACGATCACCCGCATGGGGCTGGATCGGGCCTTGATTCGCCATGTTTCGGCGGAGCTGGCCGTGAACGAGGAAGGACGGGCGGCCCGCGACATCCGCCTCGGCGTGGCCTACAGCGGCCTTCTCTCCCTCGGCGTCGCGGTATTCGGCTGGCTGGGAGCGAGCCTCCTCGAAACCCATGTCTTTTCCATGCCAGGCCTTGCCCCGGTTCTTCGTGTAGCCGCCCTCGGAATCTTACCCCAGACGTTGAATGTCGTTTTGTGTGCCGTCCTGGTCGGCATGGGCCGCTCCATTATTTCCCAGTTCCTGCAGAATGCCTGGTGGCCCATGGTCCTGCTGGGGGTGATCGCCACAGGGTCACGCACGGCCTCCGAGTTGCTGGCCGGGTTCGCCGCGGCGGGCCTGTCCGGCAGTCTGTTCTGCCTCATCCTGATCGCTCGCGAACGTCAGCGGCTGCGCCAAGATCCTGCCGGCAACGAGGACGAAGGCACGCCCAAGTTGCCGCCGCTTCTGACCACGGCCCTGCCGCTGGCCGTGGTCGAGGTCGTGCAGGTATCGATTTCCAACCTGCCGGTTCTGATCCTGGGCGTGTTCGCCGGTCCCACCATGGTCGCGGCCTTCAGTGTCGCCAACCGCATCACCCAACTGGTTTGGGTCGTCCTGATCAGCTTCGGCACCATCGCCGCGCCGCGCATTGGCGCGGCGCACCGTCTGCAGGACCACAAAACCCTGAAGTCCATCAACCGGACGCTGCAAGCCCTGGGCGCCGCCGTCGGCGGCAGCGCCGCGGTGCTGATGGTGCTGTTGGCTCCGTACCTCCTGCATGTTGTGGGAAGCGGTTATGAAATTGCGGCGGCGGCTCTGGCGGTCATGGCGCTTGGACAATTTCTCAATGCTCTGTTCACCGGCCAGGACGTGGTGCTGGCGATGACCGGGCACGGACGCATCCTGCAACGCATCAATTTGATGCAATTCGTCGTCTGCTGCGTCATTGGAGCCCTCCTTATTCCCCATATGCAGATGATGGGCGCGGCCATTGCTTCCGCGGTTCCACTGGCGATGGGGTGCACTGCATCATCCATGGCCGTTGCTTGGCTGTTGCCAAGATCCGCGCCCGTGGGGCCGCTCCTGCCGGTTCGCTACGCGCGCATCCTGTTCGGTCCTCGGCCTGCCGCTGAGCAGTAAGGTTTTCGATGTTGGATAAAAATACGATGATGAGACGCAAGACACAGCCCACCCAGCCCCCCAAATGCCCGCTGACGCCCTCCCCAAAAAACATGCGGATTGCCCTGATCGGCGTGGGTGTCCTTGGGCAGGCCATGGTCGAGTACCTACGCACCGAAGCGAAGGACACCCACAGCATCGTCGGAATTTTCGATGAACGCCGCGAGCGCACGATGGTGGAGGAAATTGCCGGATACTCCGTGCAGAAAAGCCTTGCTGGGCTGCGGCATCTCGTCGAACAAGAAGCCGTCGATGCTATCGTCATCTGTTTGTACGACGCGTCGAACGAACGCATGTTCGAGGTTATCGAACGCATCGGAACCACGGCTGTGGACATCTACCTGCCGCGGGAACACGAGGACCGCGAATTCCCCTGGAACGAATACTGCAACTTCGGCGGTGTGCCGTTTCTGCGCATCAAGGGACGGCCTTTTCGCGGTTTCCCTTCCTTCTTCAAGAGGGTCGAGGACTTTTGTCTGGCGGTCACGGCGCTGGTTCTCTCCAGCCCGATTCTTTTGCTCGCTGCTCTGGCTATTCGCCTGGAAAGTCCGGGGCCAATCCTGATCCGGCAAATGCGCATTGGTCTGGACGGGCATCTGTTTCCGATGCTTAAACTCCGCTCGATGCGCCACGACCCCAACGACGACGGGCGTCTCGGCGCGGTCGGTCATGACCCGCGCATAACCCGTGTCGGCGCCTTCCTGCGCGCTTCCAGCATCGACGAACTGCCCCAGATGCTGAACGTCCTGCGGGGCGAGATGTCGGTCATCGGGCCCCGGCCGCATGTTCCCAACATGATGATTGAGGACATGGTTTATGGCGAAACGGTATCGGAATACATCGCACGCCATCGTATCAAACCGGGCATTACCGGCTGGGCACAGGTAAACGGCATGCGCAGCGGGATTCACGATATCGAAACCGCGCGCCGAGGCGTACAATTGGACCTCTTTTATATTGAGAGCTGGACGCCATGGCTGGATATCAAGATCATTCTCCGGACCGTGTTCGGCGGTTTTTTTTCTTCGTCATCGCTCTGATCTGCTGTCCTGCGATTTTTTCCGGAGGAATCCTTTCCGCCCAGGCGGAAACGCCGCGCCCCTTCGTCGCCTACCTGCTCAGTTGGGAGGAGCGGCCCGCCGTCCGCCCCGAAGACACGGGGATCGCCCGCCTCCCCGATTACGTGAACACCATCATCCTGTCCTTCGTGCGCCCCGATGCCGTCTATTCCGGCGGCGAGGACCTGCGGTCAACCGGATTCGGTTTTCCCTATCCCCGCAAGGTCCTCGCCCAGGCCATCGCCGCGCGCAAGGCCCGTATTCCCGAGACCCGCGTGTTACTGGCGGTTGGCGGCGCCACTTACGGCGCGTGGCGCGCCCTGGATACCGCATCCATCGCCCAGTTGGTTTCATCCATCGGTGCCGATGGTGTCGACATCGACATGGAATTGGACAATCCCGCCTGCGGCTCGGATGGAGGAACGCGCATTTCCTGTAGTGGCGGACGGTTGTGGCGCACCGCCATTGATCGGCTCCGCACCGCGTTGCCGCGCCCGTCTGTGATTTCCCTGGCTGGGTGGAGCGTCGCCGCATACGGCGAAAAGAACTGGGTGGAGGCCAAACCGCGCAGCGCGCACACCGGAGAGCTCCTAGCCCTGTTCCGTCATGACGTCCATGCGAAGATCGATCTGGTCAACGTCATGGCCTATAACGCAACCGCGGACTTCGACCCCGCCGAGGCCTACCGCGCCTATCGCGCCGCCTGGTCCGGTCCCTTGGCGATGGGCATTTTGGTGCCTCCCGACAACGGGCAGCAACCCGACGCCTCGCTGGAAAGCGTCCGCCATCTTTGCCGTGCCTTGGCCGACGACCTACTGGCGGGGCCGATGATCTATGCCTTCGGGATTGACCCGCCGGAGGGCCGTCTCTCAGCGATGGAAATCGCGGCGGAAGCCAAGAATTGCTTCGTCTCCCCCTGAATGCCATAACCCAAAACGCGAAGACCCGCCTTTTGGGCGGGTCTTGGCGTTTTGGTTGCGGGGGCAGGATTTGAACCTACGACCTTCAGGTTATGAGCCTGACGAGCTACCGGGCTGCTCCACCCCGCGTCAAGGGTATCTGTTGAAGGCGAAGCG
>QJZR01000018.1 GCA_003246625.1 Alphaproteobacteria bacterium | reverse complement strand
GCCGTCATAGGCGGTGCCGTTGACCTTGTCGTCGATGGCGAAGCCGCCGCGATAGGTAAAGGTCAGGTCGGTGCGGAACATCGGGTTGATGCGATAGCCGACGCCCAGGCCGAGCAAGGGCGAATTGCCGATGTCGTCGATGGTGTCGGTGCCGCCGGCCTGCTTGATCCCGGCATTGGCGGCGAAGCCCCAGCCGGTGTCGAGGCGGACGTAAACGTCCTTCGTCCATTCGGCCGCCTGGGCCGAACCTGCCACGGTCATCGCGATCGCCGCCGCGGCCATCCCCCATGTCTTCATCATCGTCTATCCATCCATGAAAATGCCCAATCGGGCGCAAGTCGTCGTCGTGTTTTGGAGAAGGCCGCGAGTATTGCCGCGGCGGGTTCTCACGCCAAGCGAGAGTATTTCAGGTATCCCATTGAAGCAATTGAGGGAAATCCCCTATTGGCGGCGCGCGATTTCACGGTTTATTCTTCGGCGCGGATCAGGCCGCGCGCCACGGCCAGGGCGACCGCCTGTTCCCGGGTGGTGGCGGAAAGCTTTTTCCGGGCCGCCGCGATTTGCTTTTCGACGGTGCGGCCGCTGGTTTGCAGGACCGTGGCGATCCGCTCGGTGGTCAGGCCGCGGGCAAGAAGGTGAAGCACTTCCCGTTCGCGGGGAGAGAGGAGGGTTTCATCGGTCTTCGTCTGGCGCCGGTCCTGGCGGGGGGTGTCTTTCCCCGGGGGATGCGCGGGCGGGTTTTCCGAGTACATTCTTGATGTTCCGCAATGGGATAACCGAACTTTCGCAACCCGGGGATTCTAGCCGCCGCCAGACGGCGGCGCGCGTCAATTGATCGTCAAAAGTCACGTCGAGCGAGGGGAACGATGAATAGGGTTGGTGGGGAATCGTCCGCCGAGGGCGCGGATCTCGCGGCGTCCGCGCATTCGGCGCAGATCAGACTTTTCCTTTTGGGGGGCTTCCGGCTGGAGGTGGAGGGGCGCGATCTCAGCAGCGGACTGGGGCGCAAGGAACAGGCGCTGCTGGCCTATCTGGCCTTGCATCCCGACCGCAGCGCCGGGCGCGACGTTCTGGCCAGCCTGTTGTGGGGCGAGCGCTTCGACGAGAACGCCCGGCAAAGCCTGCGGCAGGCGTTGACCTCGCTGCGTAAGACGTTGTCCGAGGCGGGGGCGGCGCCGTTGTTCGCCGACCGCCGCAGCGTCGGTTTGCTCCCGGGGGCGGTGATCTGCGACGCCTGGGACTTCGCCCTGCACGAGGAACAGGGCGGCGTGGAGGGGCGCCGCGCGGCGGCGGCGTTGTGGCGCGGGCCCCTGCTGGACGGGGTGGAGATGCCCGCCGCGGGCTACCGGGAATGGGTGGAGGCGGCGCGCCGGGCGTGGGTATCTCGCGCCGCGCGTTTCCTGGCCGGGGCGATCGACGGCCCGGACGCCGGGGAGCATCAGGTGCTTCTCTTCGTCCTGTCGGACGCCTGGAGCGCCGAGGCCCCCCTCGACGAGGAGGCGCATCGCCTGCGCCTGCGCCTGCTGGCGCGTTTCCAGGGAAAGGCGGCGGCCCTGACCTGTCACGCCGAAATGGAAAACCGCTTGCTGCGAGAGCTGGGAACATCGCCGTCGGCGGAGACCCAGACCCTGGCCGCCGCGATTCAGGCGGAGTCTCCCGAAATCGCGATTCTGCCGTCGCGCCGCCGCCGTTGGGGGATGACCGCCGCCGCCCTGGCCGTGGCGGTGTCGCTGCTGTTGGCGGCGGTCGGCTGGTTCGGCGGCCACGGCGATTCGCCGCCCCGTTTCGTTTTCTTCCTGCGGCCGATCGAGGCCCCCGCCGATCCCGCCCTGGCCGGGGCGATGCGGGAGTCCCTGGCCACCGCCCTCGCCTTCATGCCGGTGACGGCGCTGGCCGGGACGGAGGACGCGGGCGACCTGATCCTCGACGGCGACGTGCAACGCGGCGCGAACGGCCGCGAGCTCGCGCTGCGCCTGACCGACCGTCGCAGCGGCGAGCTTTTGTGGGCGGCGCGCGAACCCTTGCCCGGGGAGGCCGAGGCCCCGGCCCTGGGCGAGGCCCTGGCCCTGCGGATGACCGCGCGGCTGCGTAACCTGCTGAAGGAACGTTTGCCGCCGGTGCCGCCGCCGACGCCGGAGGCGGAGGCCCTGTTGCGCGAGGCGAAGGCGGCCCTGACCCATGGCGACACGCGGAAGAAACTGGAGAACGCCTTGGCCTTCTATCGCCGGGCCCTGGAGGCGCAGCCGGACCAGCCGCAGGCGCTGACGGGCATCGCCAACACCTTGGCCAGCCGTCTGGTCGACCGCTGGTCGGACGACCGCGAGGCGGACACCCGCGAGGCGGTGGCGCGCGCCGAACAGGCGCTGGCCGTCGATCCGACGATGACCAAGGCGATTTTCACCCTGGCCCTGGTTCACAAGGCCCAGCGGGATTTCCAGCGCGCCCGCATGCAGTGGCGCCTGGTTCTGGAACTCGATCCGCGCATCGAGGCCGCCTATGGCCAGATCGCCCAGGCCAACATCTATCTTGGCGACGCGGCGGGCGGCCTGGACTATGCCTTGCGGGCGATTCGCATGGCGCCGCAGGGGCGCAGCGTCGACCGCAGCTATTTTTATGCCGGCATGGCCAGTTTTCTGTTGGGCGACGACGCGGCGGCGGTGACCTATATCGGCGAGGCGATCGCGATCAACCCGAAGCGGCCGGACCTGTTCGCCTGGCGGGCCGCCGCCCTGGCCCAGTTGGGCCGCGTGGACGAGGCGCGGCGCGACATCGACCGTCTGCTCAGCGGCTGGCCCGACTGGAAGGTCGACCATCATCTGCTGCAAACCCACGATCCGGCGCGGATGAAACGCCTGGAGGATGGGCTGGCCCTGGCCGGATGGTCGGCTAGAGCCCCGTCGCGGTGATCAGGCGGTCGCGTCCCTCGGCCTTGGCGCGGTACATCGCCAGGTCGGCGGAGCGCATCAGGTCGATGCCGTCGACGCCGTGTTCGGGATAGAGCGCGGCGCCGATCGACGCCGTCGTGTCGAGGGCATGTCCGTCGATGGCGAAGGGGCGGCGGAGGGCGCCGAGCAGGCGCTCCGCCAGGATCTGGATATCCGTGCAGTTGTCGACCAGGACGACGAATTCGTCGCCGCCCAGGCGGGCCGCGACATCGGATTCCCGCACCGTGGCCGCGATGCGGCGCGCCACCTCGCGCAGCAGTTCGTCGCCGATGGCGTGGCCCAGGGTGTCGTTGACCTGCTTGAAGTCGTCGAGGTCGATGAACAGCAACCCGAAACGGCGTTCTTCCCGGCGGGCGCGCAGCACCGTCTGTTCCAGGTGCTCGATGAACGCGGCGCGGTTGCGCATGCCGGTCAGGGCGTCGGTGACGGCGGTTTCCCGCAGCCGGGTTTCGAACTCGTCCCGGCGGCGTTCTTCCGTCGCCAGCCAGAACTTCAGCAACAGGGCGGTGACGGCGACGAAGCCCCAGCCCTTGTACATGCTGATCGTCGGATAGCTTTCCGGAAACAGGGCGGCGAACAGGGAATCGGACGCGCCGATCCACAGGGCGGAAAGTCCCAGGTAGCCCAGAGCGATGCGTGACGAGTGAGAGAACATCCCCGTGTCTCCCTCGGGCGACGGGACGGGCCCCTTGTATATTAAGGTCTTATTGTATTTTAGATTGGGAATGCCCCGCGGGGAATCAAGCGGGAGAGGTTCGCCAGACCTCGACTCGCGGCAGGAAGGAATCCACCACCGCCGTGTAGAGTTCGCGCTTGAAGGGGATGATGAGTTCGGGAAGGGAACGGAACTCCGTCCACATCCAGTCCGAGAATTCCGGGTGTTCGGTGCCGATGTCGATGTCGGCGTCGCTGCCGGTGAAGCGCATCAGGAACCACTTCTGCTTTTGCCCGCGGAAGCGGCCCTTCCAGATGCGGTCGGCGATGTCCGGGGGCAGGTCATAGGCCAGCCAGTCGCCGGTTTCGTCGATGATCTCCGCCTTTTCGGTGCCGATTTCCTCGCCCATTTCGCGGAAGGCGGCGGTGCGGGGGTCCTCGCCCTCGTCGATGCCGCCTTGCGGCATCTGCCAGGCGTTTTCCGCGGTGTCGATGCGGCGCGCGACGAAGACCTGCGCCGCCGGGTTGATCAGGACGATGCCGACCCCCAGGCGATAGGGGCGTTCGGCATAGGGCAGCAGGGGGGCGCTCATTCCTTCACCATGGCACTGACCGGGGCGGGTTGCAGGGCCTTGCCGCGCATGCTGCCCATCCAGACGGCCAGCATCGACAAGGTCAGCGGGTTGGCGTCGGCGACGATGACCACGCCGCCGCGTTTCCGCGCCACGGTTTCCGCCTGGCGCAGGCGGGCCTCGACGCGTTCGCGGAAGTCGCCGCCGCCGATGTGCAGGTCGACCGTCGCGCGCGAGGCGCGCGCCCCGGCGGTTTCGAAGCGCGCCACCGGGGCGGGGGCGACGAAGGCCAGGCCGGTCTGCGACATCGTCTGGGCCAATGCGGCGAGATGGGGGGCGGAGGCGGCATAGCGGTCGCCGCCGTTGGCCAGCACGCCGACATAGACGTTGCCGCGCGCCAGCGCGCGCTCCAGGCGGCGGTCGTTTTCCTCCACCGGCAGGGACGAGATCAGTCCGTCCGGGCCGGGGTCGTCGGCGGGGAAGGCGCCGCTTTCCAGGCCGATTTCAAGCAGGGTCTCATGCCCGGCGCGGCGGGCCGAGGACAGAAGGTCGGGAAGCTGGGCGGCGTTGGCGTCGAAGGCCAGGGTGACCTCGGGCGGCAGCAGGTCGATGGCGGCGCGGGTGGCGTCGGCGGTCAGGCCCAGGCCGCGCACCACCAGCGCGACGCGCGGCATGCCGGGCGGCGCGGTGAAGGGGCGGGCATAAACCTTCCAGGCGCGGCGTCCGTCGGCGGCCACGGCGGGGATGGTCAGTCCGGCGGCGTTGCGTTTTTGCAGGTCGGACTCCGGCCCCTTGGGCAGGGCGTCGGGGGGAGCCGCGGGCTTGGCGATGTCGGCGTAACGGGGGGCGCGGCTGGCCTTGTCGCGGTCGGCGCGCGGCGACGGCGCCGCCGGTTCGTCGGCGGCGGGCAGCGGCGCGGGCGGTTGGGCGGCGGGGGCCTGCGGCGCGGCGGGCGCGGGGGGAAGCGCGGCCGCGGTCGCGGTCGTGGGGGCGGCGGCGGGCGTGCCGGAGGCGCCGGGGGCCAGGGTGCCCATGCGGCGCAGAACGTCGGGGTTGTCGGACGCGGCGGGCGGGCGGATCAGGGCTCCGGACAGGTTCTCCGGCCCGGTTTCCGGCGGCATCGTCTGCATTACCCGTCCGCTGCCCTCGGGCTGGGGTTTGGGCGCGGGCTTCGGCGCCAGCCAGAAAAAGGCCGTCGCGCCGCCGCCGCCGCCCAGCAGCAGCAGGATCATCGCCACCGCCATCAGGCGGCGTTTCCGCCGGAAGCGGGCGTCCTCTTCCGCGTCGCCGACGCCGAAGGGGTCCTCGGCGGCGGCGGGTTCCTCCTTCTTGCCGAAGGCGTCGGCTTCCACGGCCTCGTCCGCGTTGCCGAAGGCGTCGGCTTCCTTCTTGCGGCGGAAGCGTCCGGCCAGACGGGCGAAGAAACCGCCGCCGCGCGGTTTTTGCGGCGCGTCGGCGACGACATCGGGAAAGGCATCGTCCATCGTCGGTTTCTTCGCCACTCATCCCCCCTTCGGATGCGGCCGGAAGCGGCGGCGTCGGGTTACGACGCCGCGCGCTTCGTCGAGAACAGGCTCATCCCCCGCAACAGGTCGAGCGCCCGTTGCAGCTGATAGTCCTCGGCGGCGGCCTTGGCGGCGGCGTCTTCGCGGTCTTTGGCCGCGTCGCCGGCCGGCTTGGCCGCGGGTTTGTCCTTCTTCGACGGAGCCTTGTTCGCGCCGTCCCCGGGCTTCTTGTCGAGGGCGTTGCGGTAGTCGGCTTCCTTCATCTGGCGGCGCGGTTCCAAGACCTCGATCTTCGCCGCCGGGACCTCGATGTCGGGTTCGATGCCGACCCCCTGGATGGAGCGGCCGGACGGCGTGTAATAGCGCGAGGTGGTCAGCTTCATCGCGCCGTGGCCGCGCAGCGGGATAATCGTCTGCACCGATCCCTTGCCGAAGCTCTTGGTGCCCATCAGGATGGCGCGCTTCTGATCCTGCAAGGCGCCCGCGACGATTTCCGAGGCCGAGGCCGAGCCGCCGTTGATCAGGACCACCAGCGGCAGGCCGTCGATCAAATCGCCCTTGGCGGCGTTGTAGCGTTCGGTCTCCCGCGCGTCGCGCGAACGGGTGGAAACGATCTCGCCCTGGTCGAGGAAGTCGTCGGCCACCGCCACCGCCTGGTCGAGAAGACCGCCGGGGTTGTTGCGCAGGTCGAGGACGAAGCCCTTCAGCGGCTTCTGCGCGCGCATTTCCTTCACCGTGCGCCGCAGGTTGGCGTCGGTCTGCTCGCTGAACGAGGTGACGCGCAGATAGCCGATGTCGTCGTCGACGCGCGAACGCACCGAACGGATCTTGATCACCGCGCGCTTCAGGTCGATGTCGAGGGTGTCCTTGCCGCCGCGGCGGATGGTGATGGTGATGTCGGTGCCCACCGGGCCGCGCATGCGGTCCACCGCCTCGGAGAGGGAAAGCCCCAGCACCGGTTCGTGGTCGATGTGGGTGATCAAATCGCCCGCCCGCACCCCGGCCTGCGCGGCGGGGGTGTCGTCGATCGGCGAGATCACCTTGACCAAACCGCCGTCCATCGTCACTTCGATGCCCAGGCCGCCGAACTCGCCCTTGGTGTCGACTTGCATGTCGGCATAGCTTTCGGGGTCGAGATAGGCGGAATGCGGGTCCAGCGATTGCAGCATGCCGGCGATCGCCGCCTCGATCAGCTGCTTGTCGCTGACGTCCTCGACATAGTCGCGGCGCACCCGTTCGAAGACGTCTCCGAACAGGTTGAGGTATTCATAGGCGGATCCGTCATCGCGCGCGGTGGCGTTCGAGGGTGCCCCGAAGGTCAGCATCATGGTGCCGAGCCCGAAGGCGATCATGGAGTTACGCGTCATCCTTGTCCCTTGCCTTTTCCGGCGGTGAGCCAGGGGAGTGGGTTGATGGGCTGGCCTTCGTGGCGAAGTTCCACGTAGAGTTCCGGGGCGGAGGTATCGGTCATCACGCCGACGGGTTCTCCCGCAAGAAGGGATTGCCCGGCGGCGGCGTCGATCCGGTCCATACCCGCCAGTAGGATATGATATCCGTCCCCGTATTCGATGATCAAGAGCTGCCCGTAACCACGGAACGGTCCGGCGAACAGCACCACGCCGTCGGCGGGGCTGATCACCTGCGCGCGGGAACGGGTGGCGATGGTCAGACCCTTGGCATGGATGCCGGATTGGGTGACCTGACCGTATTTCTGCACGACCTCGCCCACCGCGGGCAGCGGCAGGGTGCCGCGCGCGTTGCCGAAGCCCTTGGGCACGGCGGCGGGCGGGCGCAACAACGGTTTCGCCGCTGGCGGCGGCGCGGCGTTGGCCGTCTTCGCCGCCTTGGCGGCGGCGGCGCGTTCCCGTTCCTGCTTCGCGCGCAGGGCGGCCTGCTTGCGGGCTTCCTCGCGCTGGCGGGCGCGTTCGGCCTCCAGCTTGGCGATCAGGTCCTTCAGGTCCGAGGCCTCGCGCGCCAGGGCCTGCATCCGCGTCTTCGCCTCTTCCGAGGCATGCTCGGTCTCAAGCTGCATCGTCTCCTTGTCGGAGAACAGGGTCTTCAGCTCGTCGTGGGTGTGCGACAGGTCGGCGGCGACGGCGGCGATGCGATCCTTCTGCTTCTTCACCTGGGTGCGCACCGCCGACAGGTTGTCGAGGTCGTCCTTCAGCACCTTGGCCGAGGCCTCGATGGTCGGCACCGCGGTGCGCAGCAGAATCGCCGAGCGCACGGTGTCCGAGGGCGGCGTCGGCTGGGCGATCAGGGCCTCGGTCGGCCGCCAGGCCAGGCGTTGCAGCGCGGCGATCACCGTGATCATCTGCTGGCCGCGGCGGTCGATCGCCGATTGCAGGACGCGCTGCTGTTTCTGCATTTCGCGCAGCTTCTGTTCGAGGGAGAGCAGGTTCTCTTCGTAACGCTGGGCCTTGGACGCGGCGCGGACCATCTTTTTCTTCACCGTCTGCAAGTCGCGGGACAGGGCCTCCGCCTTGCGCTTCAGGTCCTCGTGGCGCTTCTGCTCTTCCTTCAGCGACTTCTCGACGCGCGACAGGTCGTTCTTCGGCGAGGCGACGCCTTCCGCCAGGGCCGGGGCGCCCCCCGCCAGAATTATCGCCGCCGCCAGACCGGGAAGAAGCAGACGCATCGTCGCTATCCGCGTTGCAGCAGGCTGGTTCCGGTCATCTCGGCGGGTTGCGCCAATCCCATCAGGGCCAGCAGGGTGGGCGCCACGTCGCACAGCGCGCCGCCGGAAAGACCCGTCACCCAGGCGGGGGCGTGGCGCAGCACGGCGCGCACCGGCCCCACCGTGTGCGCGGTATGGGGCGCGCCGGTGACCGGGTCGCGCATCTGCTCGGCGTTGCCGTGGTCGGCGGTGAAGAAGATGCAGCCGCCCGCCTTTTCCACCGCCGCGTCGAGGCGGCCGATGCAGGCGTCCACCGCCGCCGCCGCCTTTTCCGCGGCTTCGATGATGCCGGTGTGGCCGACCATGTCGCCGTTGGCGTAGTTGACGACGATCAGGTCGAAGCGGCCGCTTTCCACCGCCGCGACCAGCTTGTCGGTGACCTCGAAGGCCGACATCTCGGGTTGCAGGTCGTAGGTGGCGACCTTGGGGCTGGGCACCAGGATGCGTTCCTCGCCTGGGAAGACCTTTTCCTCGCCGCCGTTGAGGAAGAAGGTGACGTGGGCGTACTTTTCGGTTTCAGCGATGCGCAGTTGCTTCAGCCCGGCGTTCGCCACCACCTCGCCCAGCACGTTGGCGCGGGATTCCTGGGGGAAGATGTCGTTCATCAGGGGCGCCAGCTCGTCGGAATAGCGCACCATGCCGACCCGGCCGATGAAGCCCACCGTCTTCTTCCGGGCGAAGCCGGAAAAATTGGGGTCGAGCAACGCGGCCAGGATTTCCCGCGCGCGGTCGGTGCGGAAGTTGGCCATCAGCACCGCGTCGCCGTCGGCCATGCCGCCATAGGGGCCGATCACCCGCGGCTTGACGAATTCGTCGGTTTCCCCCGCCGCGTAGGCGTCGGCCACCGCGCGGTCGGCGGTCAGCGCGGCGACGCCCTCGCCGCGCATCATCGCGTCGAAGGCCAGCTCCACGCGGTCCCAACGCTTGTCGCGGTCCATCGCGTAATAGCGGCCGATCACCGTGGCGATTTCGACGTTGGCGCAACCGGCCACCGCCGCCTCGAAGGTCTTGAGGAAGCCGCGCGCCGACGACGGCGGGGTGTCGCGCCCGTCGAGGAAGGCATGCACCCGCACCGGGATGCCCTGGCCGTCGAGAAACCGGGCCAGGGCGGCGATGTGCGCCTGATGCGAATGCACGCCGCCCGGCGACATCAGCCCCATCAGGTGGCAGGTGCCGCCGCTTTCCGCCAGGGCGGGGATCATTTCGTTCAGGGCGAAGGCGTTCTCGATCTCGCCCGAGGCGATGGCGGCGTCGATGCGCGGCAGGTCCTGCATCACCACGCGTCCGGCGCCCAGGTTCATGTGGCCGACCTCGGAATTGCCCATCTGTCCGTCCGGCAGGCCGACGGCCAGGCCCGAGGTCTGCAACAGCGCGTTGGGGCTCTCGCCGCGGAAACGGCGCCAGTTGGGAATCTCGGCCAGCTCGATGGCGTTGTCGGGGGCGGAGGGACGTTCCCCCCAGCCGTCGAGAACGCACAAAACCACGGGCTTGGGGGCGGAAACGGACTGGGTCATCGGATCATCCGGAAGATTTATGAAATACCGGCCTCAATATAAGAGGTTCGTCATCCAGCGGCTATGGCGGAGATGACGGGCGCGGAAAAGAAAGAACCTTGCGAAGGGCCTTGGGCCCTCCGCGCCTCCCCTTCGTTCGGTTTTTCGCCGCGTAGCGGCAATCGACCCTCGCGTGGAAGCGATGGCTGGACGGCGCTACGCGCAAAAATCTTGGGAATGGGATCAAAGGGGCCAAGCCCCTTTGCAGGTTTGGGCGGAGCCCAACCTGGTTTTACCCCGGCGCGTCGCTCAGCTCCGGTGGCAGCAATCGGCCCGGCCGCACATGGCGGTCAGGCGCCGGTGGTCCTCGGCGAGTTGCGGATCGGTTTCCAGGTCCCGCGCCGTCGTCGCCATCACCTCGGCCAGCCAGGGATCGATTTCGGGCGACAGGGTATAGAGCACCCATTGCGCGTCGCGCCGCATCCGCACCAAGCCGGCCGCGCGCAGGATGGCGAGGTGCTTGGAGGCCTTGGGCTGCGGGATGGCGAGCGCATGCGTCAGTTCGCAGACGCACAGCTCGCCCTCCCGGCGCATCAACGCCAGCATGCGCAGGCGCAGCGGGTCGGCCAAGGCGGAGAAACGGGAACAGGTGTCGTCAAGAGCCATCGCGATTCGGCGTCCCAGAAGGTCAGGCCGTCAATTTGGCATAAAGCGGCTCAAGACGCGACCGATACAAGCCGACGATGGTGTCTTCGTCGCCCGACAGCGGCTTCACCGGAACCAGGTCCATGACCCGTTCGGGGGGCAGGTCGGATTCCAGCAACGTCGCCGCCGCGCCATGCGTCATCGCCGCCACCGCTTCCCGCGCGGCGGCGTCGGTCAGGCCGAATTCGGCCGCGAGGCGGCGCAGCAGCGCCAGTTGGAACCACAGGTAGGTCGGCCCCATGGCGCTGATCAGCGCATAGGCCTCGATCGTCGTCTCGTCCACCTCCGGCGTGGCGCCGAGCGGCGTCAGCAGGTCCAGCAGGTCGGCCCGCGCGGCGGCGTCCAGGCCGGGGGCGAAGGCGATCGGGTTGTAGCCCCGGTTGACGATCGAGGGGGCGTTCGGGTTCTGCCGCGCCAACCGCGAGAAACCGCCCAGCAACTCGGCGAGCTTGGTGAAGCGCAGTTTCGGCGCCAGGGACAGGACGATGGCGTCGGCCTTGAGGCCGGGGGCGAGTTTCGGCAGCGCCTCGCTCATCGCGGGCGGATGCAGGCCGAGGATGACGATGTCCTGCGCCGCGGCGGTGTCCGCGTCGCCCTTGACGACGAAGGGGAATTCGGCGGCGACGGCGTCGGCCGCCGCCGTGGCGGCGTCGGAAACCACGATCGTTTCGGCAAGGCGTCCGGCGCGCTTCCAGCCTTCGATCATGATGCGCGCGACACGACCGGTGCCAATGAACCCGATGCTCTTCATGACGGTGTCCTTGGATGGAGTGGGGGCGTTATCGCCGCGCGTATTATGCGCGCGAAGGCATATACCGTCAATCGCATATGCTGTGACGGGGATGTGCGAAAGCCCCCCCCGGGGACCTCCCGTCTATTCCGGTGCGCCGACGCGGTTTTCCGCCAGCAGCTCGCCCACCAGATAGAGCGACCCGGCGACCAGCAGGCGGGCGTTTCGTCCGGCGGCCTCGGCCAGGGCGGCGTGCCAGTCGGGCGCCGCCTGGGCGTCCGTCACCCCGGTTTCGCGGGCGACGCGGGCCAGGGTCTCGGCGTCGAAGGGGGCGGGGGCGCTGTCCACCCGCACCGTGCGCAGGCGGCGCAGATGCGGGACGAGGGGGGCAAGATAGCCATGCGGATCCTTGGTGGTCTGCATTCCGAGGATCATCTCCACCGGCCCTTCCGCCGCCCACGCCGCCAGCACCGGGGCAAGCGCCTCCCCGGCGGAGGGGTTATGTCCGCCGTCCAGCCAGAACGGCCGCCCCAGGGCGTCCACCAGCGGCCCGGCGCTCAGGCGTTGCAGGCGGCCCGGCCAGGCGACGCGCGGCAGGGCGGCGGCGGCCAGATCCGCCGTCACCGGGAATAGTCCCGCCAGATGGGCGGCGACCAGCGCCAGCGCCGCGTTGCCCGCCTGATGCGGTCCGGACAGCGCCGGGCGCGGCGCGGCGACGGCAAACCCCGGCGCGTCGACGGCGAAACCGCCGGGGGTTTCCGTCATCCGCCAGTCGATGCCGCCGCGCAGCAGCGGCGCGCCGATGGCGCGGGCATGCGCCTCGATCGCCGCCAGCGCCTCGGGCGGCTGGGGGGCGGCGACGGCGGGCACGCCGGGGCGCAGGATGCCCGCCTTCTCGCGGGCGATCTCGGTCAGGGTGTCGCCCAGGAAATCCTGATGGTCGTAGGCGATGGCGGTCAGCACGCAGGCGGCGGGGCGGGCGACCACGTTGGTCGCGTCCAGACGGCCGCCCAGGCCGACCTCCAGCAGGCAGAGATCCGCCGGATGCCGGGCGAAGGCCAACAGCGCGGCGGCGGTGGTCGCCTCGAAAAAGGTGATCGGCAGCCCGGCGTTGGCGGCTTCCACCTCCTCCAGCAGGGTGGTCAGGGCGTCGTCGCAGGGCAGGCGCCCGGCGATGCGGATGCGTTCGGCGAAGCGCACCAGATGGGGCGAGGTATAGGCGTGGGCGGACAGGCCCGCCGCCTCGGCCAGGGCGGCCAGGGTGGCGACGGTGGAGCCCTTGCCGTTGGTCCCGGCAACGTGAATCACCGGCGGCAGGCGGTCCTGCGGGTCGCCCAGGGCGGTCAGCAGCCGCGTCATGCGGTCCAGCGACAGGTCGATGACCTTCGGGTGCAGGCGGCCCAGCCGCGCCAGAACCGCGTCAAGCATCGGCGCCGCTCTGGTCGATGCGCTTGGCACCGCCGCCGGGATAGTCGATCACCGTGGCGGAGGGGAAGGGGCTGCGCAAGACCGACAGCACCGCAGCGATTTCCGCCTTGAGGTCGCGTCGGTCGGCGATGCGGTCGATGCGCCCTTCCGCCAGCAGGCGGGCGGCGTCGGCGACGCCGCCGCGCGGCGCCAGGAATTCCGGCGTGTCCATCGCCGCGAAGGGATCGGCGGGGGGCGGCCCCAGGCGCGCCCCCGGCTCGGCGATGGTCGCGTCGGCCTGACGCAACAGGCCGCCGAAGACCGGATCGAACGCCGGGTCGGCCAGAACCACGATGAAGGGCAGGGCGCGTTCCGCCAGCTTGCGCAGGGCCAGCGCGATGCGCGGCCCCTGCATCAGGGCGAAGGCGCCGTCCTGGATGCGCGGCCCCTGGCTGCACGCGACCAGGATCAGGGCGGCATCCTGCAACAGCGCCAATTCGGCGGCGGCGACGATCGCCTCCCCCGCCGCGGCGCCGAAGGTGCCGCACAGGAATTGCGGCTCGAAGGCCGCCAACACCGCGCCCATGCCGTCGACGCGGCCGTGCGCCACCGCCACCGCCTCGGCCTCGCGCGATTGCGCGGCGGCTTCCTTCAAGCGGTCGGCATAGCGGCGGGCGTCGCGGAACTTCAAGGGATCGGCGGTCGCGCCGGGAATCTCGATGCGCGCCCAACTGTCGGCATCCAGCATCAGGTCGAACCGCCGCGCCGCGGGCAACGTCAGGTGATGGTCGCAGTGCGGGCAAATCCGCCAGTTGGCGTCGAGATCGCGGTGGAAAATCGTCGCGCCGCACTTCGGACAGGTCACCCACTGCGCCTCGCGCAGCACGCGCGGCGCGATCCAGCGCTTCAATGTCGGCCCGACGAAGTTGGTGAGCCAGCTCATCCCGTCGTGTCTCCAATGCCGGGGCGGGGATCAGCGGGGCTGCCGCGCCTTGCCGCTGAGATGCTCGATGTCGATCCGTATCACCGCGACGCGATCGAGCTTCGATTCCAGATAGGTGGTCCCGGTTTCCATGAAATCCGCCGAGTATTTCTCAAGCAGGGCGACCAGACCGGCGCGCTTTTCCGCGCCCTCGGCCCGCGTCGCGGTGCCGAAGACCACCGCGCTTTCATATTCGGTGGAAAACTGCGCGGGAAGCACTTTCGTCCGTCCGACGACGCAGAACGAAACCGCCGGATTGGCGTCCAGGTGTTCGAGCTTGCGGCCCTCGGTCGCGCAATGGAAATAGATCGCGCCGCCATGCAGGGCATAGCTCATCGGCACCCCATAGGGCCGCCCATCGTCGCCGACCATCGACAGCACGCCGTATTCCCCGGCGGCCAAAATCGCCATGGCTTGGTCGGCGCCGATTTCCCGCTCGGCTCGTCTGACGGCTCGCTGCATCTTCAATCCTGTGTCATGCGGGCAGGATGCCCGCGCCCCACAAGGAATACGCCGCTTTGCGGAAAAAACAAATGGAAGGAACGCGAAGGCGCGGGCGCCGCCCACACCCGCCAAGGAAAAACGTTGCGAGGGGTCGCGGACCCCTCGTGCACCCCATTCCTTATTTCAGGGCAAATCCGAAGCCCCCACGCCACGCCAGGGCTCAACAGCGCTCCGCGCGAAAACCAGGGGTGACGGGGATGGGGCCGGAAGGAGACGGTCGGCTGTAAGGCTCGGCGGGGCCGAACACGACATATGCCCCACGACCAGTGACATGAAAACCCTCAAGTCAGGTGGGCAGTTCCAAGCCGGACGGGGCAGCCAGACTCCGCCAACGCGGCAATCCGAGGCTATTTGAGTTGGCTGTCCTTGTTTCCCCGGCGGTTGATCCCGCCGCCCGGCGCCGGGCGAAGATCGATCGCTTCCTGGCACGCCACGCACGTCGTCACCCCCGGCAACGCCTTGCGGCGCGCCTCGGGAATTTCTTCCCCGCACTCGACGCAATGGATTTCCCCCGGCCCCGCGGGCAGCCGCGCACGCGCACTCGTCACCGCATCGGCGACGCTGTCGTCGATCTGCTCTTGCACCGCGCCATCCCGCGTCCACCCGCCAGCCATAACCGCCGCCCGATTTCTCGTTGCACCTGAAATTGAGGATAGGAAGACGCTCCCTGTCTTCCAAGGGGCGGAGGCCTTGCGGGCGTGTTACTTCCTGGCTTTCCACCATTGGCGGAAGGACGGGGCGCTCCCTTCCAGGGTCAGGGGTTCGCCGATTTCCGGGGTTTGCAGATCGTACGATTTTCCCGCGCTCGCCACGGCTAGGCGCGCGAACGGTTCGTCCCAGGCATGGTTGGCGATGGCGAACTTGCCGATGTGACCGGGAAGCAGCGCCTTTGCATTCAAGTCCATGGCCGCCTGGGCGGCTTCCTCCGGGAACATATGGATATGCGCCCAGCGCTTGTCGTACTGCCCAGCGTCCAGGATCGCCAGATCGAAGCCGCCGAACTTCCGGCCGATCTCCGCGAAATGCGGTCCATAGCCGCTATCCCCGCTCAGGAATATTCGCTTTTCCGGGGTTTCCAGGGCAAAGGCGACCCACAGGGTTTTGTTCTTCTCCATCAGGCGTCCGGAATAATGCCGGGCCGGCAGTACGTAGACCTGGAGGCCATCTTCGAGCGCCAGGGATTCGAACCAATCGGCCTCCAGAATCCGGTCCTTCGCATAGCCCCACCGTTCGAAGTTCGCCCCCACGCCGAGGCCGCAGATCACTTTCCCGACCTTCGGACGGAGAGCGGTGATCGTCGGATAATCCAGGTGGTCCCAGTGGTCGTGCGTGATGAGGAGATAATCGACCTCCGGCATATCCTCCGCCGTATAGAGGTCGGTCCCCGGGAATGCGGTGTTCGCATAGGGGACCGGGGCGGCATTCCGGCTGAACACCGGGTCGATCAAGATCCGCCGTCCCCCCAGTTGCACGAAATACGACGAATGCCCAAGCCAGATCACCACGTCGGCCGCACGATCCAGGGCGTGCAGATCCGTCTTCACGGCAGGAATGGGGGAGCCCGGTTTCAGGCGCGGCATTTTCTGCCCGAACGCGTTCTCGAACAGGATGGAAAGGAAGCTGCTGTCGTTGGTGAGGACGGGAGTGGGGATCGCATTCCGAAACGCACCGCCGACGAAATTCGGCGATTTCCGCACCCTTTCGAGTCTCTCCCCTCGGGGCAGGCTGCCGAACTTCGGGGACTGAAGGTAGGCATAAGCCACGACGGCCGAACCGCTGATCGCCATCAGCAGAACGAGGAGGGTTCTCCCCATCCACAGTCTCAGTTCCATACGACGTCTCACCGGTAAAAACTCTCGGAGCCCATGAAGGGCACGCTAATTGACGGAGACCTGCGTCAGGTTCTTGATATCGCGCAAGGGCGGCGCACCGAACTGGCGGCTGTACTCTCGGCTGAACTGAGACGGGCTTTCATAGCCGACCTCGAAGGCGGCCGCGCCCGCATCCATGTTCTCGGCGAACATCAGGCGCCGCGCCTCGCTCAGCCGCATCTTCTTCTGAAACTGCAACGGGCTCATGGCCGTCATCGCCCGGAAATGGGCGTGAAACGCCGAAACGCTCAATCCCGTGGCGGCCGCCAGATCCTCCACCTTGAAGGGCCGCCGGAAATTGTCCTTGAGCCAGCCGATGGCGCGGGCGATCTGGTGCCCGTGACTTTCGACGGAAACGATTTGCCGCAGGCGCGGCCCCTGATCCCCGATCAGCAGGCGATAGAAGATTTCCTGCTTGATCAACGGCGCCAAGGCGGGAATGTCGTCCGGGTGCGCCAGCAGACCGAGCAAGCGTTGGAAGGCATCGAGAAGCGCGGGGGAGAGCTCGCCGATGGCGATTCCGAGCCGGTCCTGGGAAGATCGGGGCGCAGTGACGGGGTGGTCCAGCATGAGCTGGGCAAGCGCGCGCAAGTCCAACTCCAACGTCAGGCCGAGGTAGGGCCTTTCCGGGGAGGCCTCGATGATCTGCGCCGTCACCGGCAGGTCGAGGGATGTGATCAGAAAACGGTGCGCGTCGTACGCATACGCCCCCTCGCCCAGGAACACGCGTTTACGGCCCTGGCCGATCAGGCAAATGCTGGGCGCCAGCATATAGCTGGTGGGATCGGTCGGCGCATCCCAGCAATGCAGGCTCAACCCCGGAATCAAGGGATCGACGCGGTTTTTTCCCTTGGTCCATTGGGCAATCGCAGCCGCCAGTCCCGCGGGCGCGTTCGAGGCGGCATCGACGCGCGATGCGCCTGGGTTTTCCCCGATCTGCGAAGGATGCTTGTCGTCCATAACGTAGGCTCCGGCATTGGATCGATAATCGACTATTGCGCCCGAAAGGACATTCGGCAACCCATTTCCAGATGGGGAAATAGGATCAGGCAAAAAATCGACAGGATTGATCTAACCCTCTCCGGGGATGCGCACTTACTCTTTGGGGCAGGACGCGGAGACCTCGATTTCGCCTCCACGCGCACATTCGTGCAACGACCGAAGGAGAATGGACCATGGACAAGCAGAACGGAACCGAACGCGCGGAGACGCAACAGGACGCCGGGAGCTTTGGGCGCCGGGACGTCCTGAAGCTGACCGGCGCTGGCCTGGCCGTTTTGGGCGCATCGACCGTTGCCGCCGCGCCCGCGCGGGCTCAGTACGATACCGCATGGGACAAGACCTTCCCCAAAAGCGACGCGGTCGACCATAGCAAGGTGTCCTTCACCAACCGCTACGGCGTCCCCCTCGTCGGTGACCTCTACCTGCCGAAGAAACGTGGCTCCCAGCCGCTTCCGGCGATTGCTGTGGCGGGTCCGTTCGGCGCGGTCAAGGAACAGTCCGCCGGTCTTTACGCACAGACCATGGCCGAGCGCGGCTTCGTCACCCTGGCGTTCGATCCGTCCTATGTCGGGGAAAGCGGCGGTGCCGTGCGCGACGTGGCCTCGCCCGACATCAACACCGAGGACTTCATGGCGGCGGTCGATTTTCTCGGCCTCCACAACGCGGTGAACCGCGAGCGGATCGGCATCATCGGCATCTGTGGCTTCGGCGGCATGGCCCTCAACGCGGTGGCGGCGGACAAGCGCGTGAAGGCGGTCGCCACCGCCAGCATGTACGACATGTCGCGGGTGATGGCGAAAGGCTACTACGACAGTCTTCCCGCCGAGCAGCGCACCAAGATGCTGGAAACGATGAGCCGCCAGCGTTGGACCGACGTCGCCAACGGTAAACCGGCGATGGCGGGCGGCCTGCCGGACAGCCTGGACGGGGTCGAGAACCCGGTGATCCGGATGTACTACGGCTACTACAAGACCAAGCGCGGCTATCACAAGCGCTCGGTGAACTCCAACGGCGGCTGGACCGTGACCAACCCGCTGTCGTTCATGAACATGCCGCTTCTGACCTACGTGGCGGAAATCTCGCCGCGGCCGATGCTGCTGATCGCCGGATCGGAAGCGCACTCCCGCTATTTCAGCGAGGACGCCTACAAGGCGGCGGCGGAACCGAAGGAACTGATGATCGTCGAAGGCGCCGACCACGTCGACCTTTATGACCAGGTGAAGATCATTCCCTTCGACAAACTCCAGTCGTTCTTCGAGCGACACCTCGCCTAACGGATCCTCATGCCGAACGGCGCGGTTCCGCCGCGCCGCATCGCCATGGCCCTATCAAGGAGACATGAAACATGCAATTCGAATTTGAAAATCCCACGCGCATCGTGTTCGGGGCGGGTTCCCTGGCCCGTCTGGGGGAAATCGTCGCCCGGTACGGCAAGCGCGCCCTGCTGGTGACCGGCGGCGGCAGCGTCAAGAAGAGCGGCACCTTCGACCGCGCGGTGAAAAGCCTTGCGGACGCGGGGGTCGAAGTCTTCGAGTGTTCCGGCGTAGAGCCCAACCCGAAGATTTCATCGGTGCGGCGCGGTGCGGCGACGGCGCGCGAGAACGCCTGCGACGTCATCGTCGCGCTGGGCGGCGGCAGCACCATGGACGCCTCCAAGGCGATCTCGGCGGCGGTGTTCTATGACGGCGACCCGTGGGACATGATCTATCACGGCCAGCCCAACCCGCACGTTCCGACCAAGGCCCTGCCCTTGATCGCCGTGCCGACCCTGGCCGCCACCGGTTCGGAAACCAACTGCGGCGCGGTGATCTCCAACGCGGAGACCACGGAAAAGTCCTTCATGTCCACCGATTGCCTCTACCCCAAGGTCGCGGTGATGGACCCGGAACTGACGGCGAGCGTGCCGAAGGACCAGACCGCCTATGGCGTCTGCGACCTGATCACCCACGTCACCGAGGTCTACCTCAACGCCGCCGACACCACGCCGTTGCAGGACCGGATTTCCGAAGGCGTGATCCTCACCGCCATGGAATACGGCCCCAAGGCCATCGCCAACGGCAACGATATCGAGGCGCGCGCCCAGGTGCAGTGGGCGGCCTCGGTGGCCCTGATCGGCTGGACGCAGGCGGGCGCCGGGGGCGCCGGGTTCCCGGTGCACATGATCGAGCACACCGTCTCGGCGTTCCACGACATCACCCACGCCGCCGGTCTGGCGATCATCAACCCGGCGTGGATGCGCTTCGCCGCGAAGAGCAACACCAAGAAGTTCGTGCAGTTCGCCGAACGCATTTTCGGCCTCACCGCCAAGGGGCCCGACGACCTGGGCTGCGCGCTCGCGGGCATCGACCGCTTCGAGGCGTTCCTCAAGTCGATCGACTGCCCGACGCGGTTCTCCGAACTGGGGATCGACGGCAGCCAGATCGAAACCTACGCCAAGGAGACGCTCCGCATCATCAACGACGGCAAGGGCAACCTGCCCGCCCGCCCGCCGATGACCGAGGCGGACATCGTCGCCGTGCTGCGCGCCGCCCTGTAACCCGCCACGCGTGCCGTGTCCGCTTCCGGCGGGCACGGCACGTTCGTCACGATTGCCGTTCAAAGGATCGAGGCCCGACATGTTTCGAAAACTCGCCATCCTGATTAACTGTCTTTTCTGCACGGCGTTCGGCGCCACCACGGCCCCCACGCCCGCACTGGCGGAAACCGAGGCTCTGACCGCGCGGCAGCGTGCGATCGTGCCGATCTCGGCACTTACCGCCACCGGCGACATCGACCGGCTGAAACCGGCGCTTGAGGCCGGATTGGAAGCCGGGCTGACGGTGAACGAGATCAAGGAAATTCTGGTCCAGATGTACGCCTACGCGGGTTTCCCGCGCAGCCTTAACGGCCTGGCGGCATTCCTCGGTGTGGTGGACGCGCGCAAGGCGCGCGGCATCGAGGACATCGCCGGGCCCGAGGCTTCGCCTCTGCCCGCCGGAAAGCCGTTGCGCGAACTCGGCACCGACATTCAGACGCAGCTGTTCGGCCCCGTGCATGGACGCTTGTTCGACTTCGCCCCCGCCGCCGACGCCTTCCTCAAGGACCACCTGTTCGGCGACATCTTCGGACGCGACGTGCTGACGCACCAGGAACGTGAACTTGCCACCGTGGCCGCGCTTGCGGCGATGCGCGGCACCGAGGGGCAACTCGTCGCCCACTGCGGCGCGGCGTTGGCCGTCGGGATCACCGCAGCGCAGTTGCGCGGCGTCGCCGCCACCTTGCGAGCCACCGTGGACACAGTGGCGGGCAAGGCGATGACCGACGGGCTCGACAAGGCCCTGGCCAACCGCAAGTCCTGACCTGCCCCCGCGTCATTCTCTCACCCGCGCGGAACGCAATTCATAGGTAGAGTAGGTATTGATGAAACGTATCGAAGAGACCTTTTTCGAGGGCGAGCGTCCTCTCTTCGCGGAACACGACCTTCAGCTTCGCAAGGTGAAATTCTACCCCGGCGAATCCGCGTTGAAGCACTGCCGCGACATCGAAGTCGTCGACTGCGAGTTCATGGGGAAATACCCGTTCTGGCACGACGAACGGGTCGTCATCGACCGCTGCCTGTTCACCGTGTACGGACGGGCGGCGATCTGGTATTCCCGCGACCTGCGCATGACCAACTGCTTGGTCGAAGCGCCGAAAATGTTCCGCGAGATGGACAATCTCTATGTAGAGGGCACGAAATTTCCCAACGCGGCGGAATGTTGCTGGAACTGCCGGAACGTGGAATTCCGCGATGTTGAGGTGCAAAACGGGGACTACCTGTTCATGAACGGTTCGGGAATCCGGATCGACGGCCTCACCCTGCAAGGAAACTACACGTTCCAGGATGCGCGCGACGTCGTCATTCGCAACGCGCGCCTGGACTCGAAGGACGCCTTCTGGAATGCGCACGACGTCACCGTCTATGATTCGGTTCTCGACGGGGAATACCTCGGTTGGCACTCGAAAAATCTGCGCTTGGTCAACTGCACGATTTCGGGTGCGCAGCCCCTCTGCTACGCCGAAAATCTGACGATGGACAACTGCGTCATGAAGGACACGGACCTGTGCTTCGAATACAGCACGCTGGAGGCCGACATCGTCGGCGACATCGTCAGCATTAAGAACCCGAAGGGCGGGCGCATTCGGGCCCATCACATCGGCGAGACCATCATCGACGAGAACTGTCTCGATCCGGGCGCGTGCGAAATCGTCGAAAAGGAAGCGGCCGTTGCCTGACATGTCCCTTCACGCTTTCGATGAAATCATCCCCCGACGGAACAGCCGCTCCGCCAAGTGGGACAGCGCGCCGGAAAACGACGTACTGCCGATGTGGGTGGCGGACATGGATTTCCGCACCGCGCCGTCGGTCGTCGCCGCGTTGGAACGCCGCGTCCGCCACGGCGTGTTCGGGTACGCCAAGGTTCCCGAGGATTACTTCCAGGCGGTCACGGATTGGTTTTCCAGGCGCCACGGTTTCCCGTTCAAGGAAGAGTGGCTGTTGCCGGTCATCGGCGTGGTCCCGGCGGTTTCCGCCATCATCAGGGCGCTGACCGTGCCGGGCGACCGGGTGCTGGTGCAGGGCCCCGTCTACAACTGCTTCTTTTCCTCCATCCGGAATCAAGGGTGCGAGATCGTTTCGAACGATCTTGTGCATCGGGACGGAGGATATGAAATCGATTTCCGCGACCTGGAGGAAAAGGCCGCGGACCCGAGGACCACGCTCCTGCTTTTGTGCAACCCGCACAATCCCGTGGGGCGGGTGTGGACGCGCGAGGAATTGACGCGGATCGGAAAGATCTGCCTGCGTCACGGGGTGTTCGTCCTCTCCGACGAAATTCATTGCGATCTGGCCATGCCGGGACATCGGCATGTGCCCTTCGCCTCGATCGACGACGCCTTCCTGGCCTGTTCGGTCACCTGCTCCTCCCCCAGCAAGACCTTCAATCTCGCGGGGTTGCAGACGGCGAACATTCTGGCGGCGGACGAGGCCGTGCGCCGCAAGATCGACAAGGCGCTGAACGTCCACGAGGTCGGCGAAATCGGCCCTTTCGGCATCGACGCCTTGATCGCCGCCTACACCGGCGGCGAGGCCTGGTTGGACGACCTGCGCCGCTATCTGCACGCGAATTACCGGCACCTGCGGGACGTCGTCGAACGCGACATGCCGCGGCTTCGGATCACGCCGTTGCAGGCAACCTATCTGGTCTGGATGGATTGTTCCGCGCTGGGCCTTCCGTCCGCGGAAATCGCCCGCCGCCTTTACGACCAGGAACGTGTCTGGGTCACCGAGGGGACGGTCTACGGGGCCGCCGGAGAAGGCTTCCTGCGCATCAACATCGCCTGCCCGAGATCGACGCTGGACGACGGCCTGGAAAGGCTGAAGCAAGGGCTCGGCTGAATGCGAAATCCCGGCAACCGGCGGACGGCCGATTGCCGGGATTCGATACGGGCTCGTCTTACTTCAGGAACTGTTCGTCCGAAACCAGTTCCATCCAGTTGACGTTCTTCCCGCCGACCATGTAGCTGATGGCGATGTGGCTCATGCCGTTTTTGTCGGTCGCCCCGTGCCAATGCTTGACCCCCGGCGGAATCCAGACGGTGTCGCCAGCCTTCATTACCTTCTTCGCCTGCCCGTCCTCTTGAATCCATCCGGTTCCCTGGGTAACGACCAACAACTGCCCGCCCGGATGGGTATGCCATGCGGTCCGCGCGCCGGGGGTGAACACCACGAGGGCGCCCGTGGCGTGCGTGTGTTCGGTCGCGGCGAACATGGGCTCCACGACGACGGAACCGGTAAACAGCTTTGCCGGCCCCATGAACGCGGGGCTCGTGCCGCTCGGCAAAACTTCCACGTGCTTCGCATCTGCGCTTTGCGCGTAGGCCGGCGCCGCCCCAAGCAAAGCGAGGGCAAGTGCGGATATGACGATCTTCTTCATCGGACTGGTCTCTCCATCAGGATGCAACGAACTGTGGTTTGGTGGAATCACAGAGCCGGAATAGGCCGGTTCGGCGCGTTCGGCCGCACCCGCTTGCCGCTTTCGGCAGACTCTTCGATCGCCGCGAGCAGGCGATGCAGTTGGACCGCGTCGTCGAAGGTCGGCGCGGCATGCGAACCGGTTTTGACGTCGGCAGCCATGCGGGCGTAGTTCCGCGCCACGTTTCTCGGCACGCTCTCTTGCGGAAAACCGGCACGGTAGGATTGGGGCGTCTCGATCGGAGCGAACGTCTGTTCCGCACCGCGCACGCCCTCGAGCGAGAGCTGCACCATCTGCGCATGACCGAGCGGCGCGGTGACGCGGAGGTCGCCCTCCGTGCCGTTGATCTCCCAGGTCAGGCCTACTCCCGCGCGGGGCGCGCCGCCGCGATAGTGGACGGAAAGCGGGGCGCCGTTGGCCAGGGAACCGGCGACGACGATCTGGTCGGCGGCGGTCATCGGCATGCTCGCGCCGGTTTCGGCCACCCGCACGATGGGGCGCCGGGTCGCAAGGGTGGCCGCAAGTTCGGTGATGTCGCCCAGCACGTCGCGCACCGCGGCAAGCGTGTGCGCCATCGGGATCGTCAGCATCGTCGCGCCGTTGGCGCGGTCGAGCAGATAGCCGTAGGTTTCCGGCTTTTCGATTTCCGCGCCCCAGTTGCCCCCCCACGCGGTCAGCGTGGACGACAGAACCTTGCCGACATAGCCGTCGGCAACCAGCTTGCGCAGATATTCGATTTCCGGCGCAACCCTTGCCTGGGTTCCGATCACGCCGAGAACGCCCTTCGCCGTGGCAAGCGCGGCAAGTTCTTCCGCCTCGGCTAGGCCGTTGCCGAGGGGCCACTCGCAATACACGTGCTTTCCGGCCATGAGGGCCGCCTTCACGAGTTCCAGGTGGTGCGGCACCTTCACCGTGATCGTCACCACATCGACCTCGGGCGAGGCCACAAGATCGGCCATGCTGTCGAACGCACGGGGAATGCCGCTGGCCGCCGCGGCCGCCGCGGCGCTGGCACGGCTGGAGTTAGCGACGCCGGCGATTTCGAAGATATCGGCCTGCGCGCGCAGCGCCGGAACATGGGCGATCGAGGCCCAGCTCCTGCCGGCGGTCAAACCCACGATGCCTACGCGAATACGGTGATCGGTCATAAGCGGTCCTCCTTATCCGGACGAAAAGTTATCGCCCCTTGCACCGGCACCCGCCGCGGCACCGATGGGAAGGCCATCGGCGCCGAAGCGATTACGGATAAAAAGGTAAGTGGGAGGACTGCCCTGGCGTTAGCTCGATCCTGCCGAGTTTTTGCACGATTCTACAAATCTGAGAGAACCCTACGCCCGGCTACATCTCGTAGCCGGGATCCTTGTAGAGCTTGCCCGCGCCGTTGCGGATGTCGGTCAGATAGACCTCGTCCTGCCATCGGTCCGGCGCGACCTCCTCGATCGCAACCGAAATCGACGCCTCGCCAGAGCCGAAGATTTCCATTACGTCGCGGGTAATGGCTTCAGCCAGACGCACCTTCTGCTCCTCGGTCTTCCCCGGCCAGGCCTTGACGATTACGTGCGGCATGCAGCCCTCTCCCTTGTCCGCAATCCCCCGGATGGAGGTTGCCCATTTCGCTTGAAGTTTAGAGCAGCTCCGTGCCAGACGCACGCTCCCGGAGTTTCGGGCGCGTCCTATGGCGTAACCGCTTCCATCGTCGTGAGAAGCGCGCCGGGCTGTTGCAGCGCCTCGATCCCGGCATCGATGGTTCCAAGCTTGATCAGGCCGCTCGCATAGCCGAAATCGCGATAGAAGATCGCAAGGTTGCCCCACGGGGCATAGTAGGTGATGTCGCCGACCGACGGATCGTGGCCGGGCGGCGCGCCATCCTTCTTCAATCGCCGCGGAAGGTCGCTCACCTTCTCGGTGGAGGCATAGTCCGCCAGGGTCAGCTTCAGCGGCAGCAAGGCGGCGAAATCCCGCGCGACCGGCGTATCGTCGAGGGTCGCGGTCACTTCCCGACCATTGATCGTCATGCGAATCTTCATCGGATTTTCCCCAGCCTCCGCGGCAACACCTTGCGCCGCCACCGAAACGCTCACCAGTAGGACCGCGGCGGCCATCCAACGCGCCGAAGCCCGTTCCACACGCCGCCGCGATCCTGCATGCATGCGCTCAGACTCCGTAGTCGGCATCCGAAACTTTTTCGAGCCATTCGACTGCCGAGCCGTTCAGCACTTCCTGCAACGCGATATGAGTCATCGCCACGGTCGGGGAGGCGCCGTGCCAGTGCTTCTCCCCCGCCGGGAACCAGACCACATCGCCGGGTCCGATCTCCACGATCGGACCGCCTTCACGTTGCACCCGACCGAAACCGGCGGTCACGATCAGCGTCTGCCCCAGCGGGTGGGTGTGCCAGGCGGTACGGGCCCCGGGCTCGAACGTCACCGCCGCGCCGGATGCGCGGGCGGGTTCCTGCGGCTGGAAGAGCGGGTCGATGCGAACCGTGCCGGTAAACCAATCCTCCGGCCCCGGCATCGAGGGCTGGCTTCCGATTTTCTTGATATCCATGAGGTCTCCTTTCGAGGCTCCGCGAGGCGGCGCCTCTCGTACTCAAATCCGATGCCCCAGAGATAATGCGTATCCCACGGCGGGTGTAGCCGGGGAAAGTTGCATGGACTTATGAAAAAAATCCATAAGTCATGCGGCGTTTTCCTCGGCAGCACACTCCTGGAAGCACGCCGGATTGCGCGCCGCCACCAACGTGATGACGCAAACCAGTCCCGCCAGCGCGCCGAACCCGCACGCAACCTGAAGGAGGGAAAGCTCCCTGGCGAGCTGCCCCGCGACGAACGAGGAAAAAGCCGCGCCGCAGTAGGAGGTGGCGAAGATTACGGAAAAGACGCCCGCGCGCTCCGTCATCGTGGCATGGGCAAGAAGGCCGCGAATGCTTGCGGTGAGCACCGCGCCTTGTGCGATTCCGGTGGCCAGGCTGGCCGCCAGGAACGGCAGAACCGCAGCGGCACGCAACGACAGCAGAACGCACGTCAGCCCCACGGCAAAGCAGATCATGCCGAGACGTTGCGCTCGTGCGGGCGGCACACGGCCGACCAGGGCCCCGCCGATCGCGCCGGGCGCCATCAGCGACGAAAACACCGCGGCGGAAACGAGCGCGTCGTCCGCCCCCAGCAAATCCGTCGCCATCGAGGGACCGAAGGCCTGATAGAAGCCGCCGAGCCCCCATGTGGCGGCGAAGATGCAGCATGCGACCGGGAACAAGCGTCGGCTTTTCTCCGGCAAGGCGATGGCCGGGCGCAAGGACGCCAGCACGCCGGGGCGGCGCGGAACCGTCTCGCGCGCCATGAGCACGAGCACCGCACACACCGCGAGCACCCCCATCACGATCAGATAGGGCAGCGTGTGCACCATCTGGCCGGAGCGGATCACCGTGCCCGACCCGATTGCGCCGATGGTCAGTCCGACCATCGGCCCGCTGCTGGTGATCGCAGGTGCAAGCCAGGGCGACGGGGGGGCGTTATCGGCGATGAACGCCGCAATCGCGCTGGACGCAAGCCCGCAGGCGAGACCGAGGAGCACCCGTCCGCCGATCAACGGCGCCGCGCTCGGAACATCCAGAAGAATGCCGCAAGACACCCCGGCCAGCGCAAGCGACAGCAGTGCGACCGGCCGCCGCCCGAGATGGTTGGACAACCGCCCGAAGATGAGCAGCGCGGTGATCGCACCGGCGAAATAGCTGACCGCAGTCAGGGAGAGGTCCGCATAGGTCAGGCCATCCTCGGCCCGGTAGATCGCATAGAGAGGAATCGGCGTTGCCGAAGCCGCGAAAACCGCACAGAGGGAAAGCGTGGCCGCGGCAAAGGCGAAGCCGCGGGATTTGACGATGCCTCGGCGCATCAGCGCGCCGCCCGCAAACGGTCGTAGGTGAAAACGAAATCGTTTCCGGCCTGCGACTTGTGACAGGC
>QJZR01000014.1 GCA_003246625.1 Alphaproteobacteria bacterium | reverse complement strand
CTTCACGATGCCCTTGGAGATGTTGTTGGCGGCGTACATCGCCATCATCTCGCCGGAGCAGACGATGTAGATTTCCTGCGCCTTGTTCTCGCGGATCGGCATGGCGAACCCGCCGCACACCACGTCGCCCAGAACGTCGTAGAAGACGAAGTCCAGGTCTTCCTCGTAGGCGCCTTCTTCCTCAAGGAAGTTGATCGCGGTGATCACGCCGCGACCGGCGCAACCGACGCCCGGCTCCGGCCCGCCGGATTCGGCGCAGTGAATGCCGCGGTAACCGACCTTCAGAACGTCTTCGAGTTCCAGGTCCTCGACCGAACCGGCCTCGGCGGCCAGGCTCATGATGGTGTCCTGCGCCTTGGCGTGCAGGATCAGGCGGGTGGAGTCCGCCTTCGGATCGCAGCCGATGATCAGCACCTTCTTACCCATCTCGGCGAGGGCCGACACCAGATTCTGAGTGGTGGTCGACTTGCCGATCCCACCCTTGCCGTAAATCGCGCATTGACGCAAAGCCATGGTTTCTCTCCTTTGTGTCCCAAACGGTTCCGAGCGTTCCCGGCATTCCAGGGAACCCGTCATCGGGTTCCGCTGTTCGATAACCCTTGACGACCCCCTAACAGCAATGCCTGTGCCAATCCTGATTCCCTCGACAACGTGCTGATTCCGCTTTAGTTTTGTTGCGACACCGCCGACGACGACGCGTCGTCTTCACAACAACCCCGCCAGGATTCCGTATGGCAGACGACACCTCCCCCCGCCCCGGTTCGCCCAGTCTGCCGACCTGGGCGCGGTTGCCGATCAACCGCTGCAACCTGCCGCCGGTGATCCTGGGCGGGCTGAATTTTCAGGAGCATGCCGAGGACCTGCGCCTCGACGGAGTTTTCCCCTTCCATGACGAACTGTTCACCATGCTGGCGTCCCTTCCCGACAAGGCGGCGCGGGCGGAACGGTTCATCGACTACATGACCGTCCACTTCTGTCTGGAAACCCCCGAGGAAGCGGGCGGCGAACGGAAACGCCACCGCACCAAGGCCGACTACACCCGCATGCTGCGCGGCTGGTTCTTCGATTCCGACGGACGCGAGGCGGCGGTGATCAAGGGCTGGGTGGAAAGCCGCTTCGGCCTGATCACCCGCTTTCACGCCGGGCGCCTGCACGCGGGCGACGCCATCGCCGACGCCCGCTTCGTCGAGGAACGCTCGCGCGGCATCTATGCCACCCATGCCCTCGACGCGCAGTTGGACCTGCTTTACGCCTATGCCCAGTACGAACTGGCCAAGGAGCCGGACGCGCCCAGCCACCTGACGCTTTACCGCGGCGTCAACGCCATCGACGACTTCGACATTCTCTCCCGCCTCGGCCCGCGCGAGGCGACGGTGGTCCTCAACTCGATGAATTCGTTCACCGCCAATCCCGAGCGCGCCGGGGAATTCGGCGACAACATCCTGGAAGCGCGCATCCCCCGGCAGAAGGTGTTCTGCACCTCCGACCTGTTGCCCGGGCGCCTCAAGGGCGAAAACGAGGTGATGGTGATCGGCGGCGCCTATCGGGTGCGCCTGACCTATTGGCAGGGATGAGTCCCGCCTTGTCGGATTCGCGACAAACCCCTTCCCCCTCGGTGTAAGGCGGGCGGTTTTCCAGGGCTTTGCCGCTTGGACCGTTTCTTGCGTGGCTTCCCCCGCACAAAAACGGAGGTTCCCCATGCACGCCCGCGAAATCGACATGCTGCTCGACACTTGGCGGAAGGGAATCGGCGAAGGCCGCGTCGTGCCGATCCTCGGTCCGGATTCGCAGACCGGCTGCACCGATTCCGCGACCGGCCAGCCGTTGCCCGCGCACGGCACCGACCTGATCCTGGCGATGACCGGCGGGGTGCCCCTGTCGCCGAAGCTGATGGCCGAATTCTCCCGCGCCGCGATGAGCCTGGAGTTCAAGAAGGGGCGCAAGTTCATCGACCGCTTCCTCACCGAGCTTTATGCCCGCGACTGGAGCGTCTCCCCCCAGATGCGTTGGATCGCCGAGGCGAAGCCCCGCTACGCCATCGACCTCAACCGCGATTCGGTCCTGCCGAAACTGTTCGCCGACGCCCCCCACGTGCTGATTCAGGGGGTGGCCCGTCTGTCCAAGGCCGACCCCCGCTATCGCGCCTTCCGCCACGACGGCACGGACTATGCGCCGCTGGACGAGGACGCCGAGGGCGCGGCGCTGGCGGCGGGGGAAGGCCCCATCCTGTTCAAGCCGCTCGGCTGCGCCGAGCCGAGGACCAGCTTCATCGCCTCGGACGCCGACTTCGTCGACTTCATCACCGAGATGATGGGCGGCTTTGCCCTGCCGCCGTTCCTCAAATCCCGCCGCAAGGACAAGCAGTACCTGATCGCCGGGGTACGCCTGAAAAAGGATACCGAGCGGATGATCGTGCGCGACCTCGTCTACGACGCCAATCCGCACGCGGCGGGCTGGCTGGTCGCGGAGGCCCCGACGCCGAAGGAAATCCGCTTCGCCAACCAACTCGGCTTCGCGGTGATCGACGCGCCGCTTTCCGCCTTCTGGCCGGGGTAACGCCCCCCCCGAATCCGCACGAAGAAAAAGGGCCCCCGCACGGGGGCCCTTTTCGTCTTAAACCGATATGCCGGGTTGCGGCCCTAGGCCCGCAGCGCGCCGCCGGTGGCCTGGGCGACGGCGGCGACGATCTTCTGCGCCGTGGCCTCGATTTCCTCGTCCTTCAGGGTGCGGTCCATCGCCTGCAGGGTGACGGAAAGGGCCATCGACTTCTTGCCCGCGCCGACCGAATCGCCGGTGAACACGTCGAACACCGAGACCTCCTGCACCAGGGCCTTGTCGGCGCCGGTGACGGCGCGGATCAGACGCTCCGCCTCGACGGTTTCGTCGACGACGAAGGCGAAGTCGCGGTCCACCGCCGGATAGGGCGAGACCTTGAGCAGCGGCCGGGTCTTCGACGCCTTCTTCTTGATCGCGGGCAGGGAGTCGAGGAAGACCTCGAAACCGACCAGACGGCCCTTCACCCCCAGCTTCTTGACCACGCCGGGGTGCAGCGCGCCGAAGGCGGCGACCACGGTGCGGCCGAGGCAAAGGGTGCCCGACTGGCCGGGGTGGTACCAGGTGGGCGCGTCGCGGCGCACCTGCACGCCGCCGGTGGCCATGCCCGCGGCGGCCAGCGCCGCCAGGGCGTCCGCCTTGGCGTCGAGGGCATCGGCGGCGCGCGGCGGCGCCCCCCAGTGGCGCGGCCCGGTCTTGCCGGCGCGCACGCCCGCTGCGACCAGGCACTGTTCGCCGGGATTGGGGCCGAAGAACTGCGGCCCGATCTCGAACAGGGCGGCGTCGGCGATGCCGCGCGCGGCGTTACGCCCGGCGGCGGCGATCAGGTTGGGCAGCACCGAGGGCCGCATCACGTCGAGTTCCGAGGAAATCGGATTGTCGACCTTGAGCATCGGATCGCTCCAGCCGAAGAGGACGGCATGGCGGCTGTCCATGAACGAAAAGGTCACCGCCTCGGTCAGGCCGCGTTCGGCCAGGGTCCGGCGCACCCAGCCACGGCGGCGCTGCGCGTCGGTCAGCGCCACCTTGGGCATCGGCGGACGCGGCATCGGCACCGCGGGCACCGCGTCGTATCCGGCGACGCGCAGGATTTCCTCGACCAGGTCGTGTTCGGCGGCGACGTCGCCACGCCACGACGGCGGGGTGACCATCAGGCACTCGCTTTCCACCGCGGCGGCGAAGCCCAGACGGGCCAGGATCTCGGCCATCTCGGCGGCGGGCAGGTTCATGCCGCCCAGGGTCTTCACCCGTTCGGGACGGAAGGAAATCGGCGCGCGCGGCGCGGGTTCCGCCCCCGCCACCACCAGGTGCGAGGCGGTGCCGCCGCAGAATTCCAGGATCAGCGCGGTGGCCAGTTCCGCCCCGTCGAAGACCGAGGCGGGATCGACGCCGCGTTCGAAGCGATAGCGCGCGTCCGAATCGATTTGCAGGGTGCGTCCGGCATGCGCCACCGCCACGGTGTCGAACAGGGCGGATTCCAGGAACACGTCGACGGTGTCCTCGGTGCAGCCGGTGGGCGCGCCGCCCATCACCCCGGCGATGCTTTGCGGACCCGCGGCGTCGCAGATCGTCAAAAGGTCGGATCGCAGCGCATGGTCGCGGCCGTCGAGGGCGGTCATCGTCTCGCCATCCTTGGCGAAGCGCACCACCACGTCGCCGGAAAGCTTGTTCGCGTCGAAGACGTGCAGCGGCCGGGCGCGGGACAGCGACACCAGGTTGGTGATGTCGACCAGGGCGGAAATCGGCCGCAGGCCGACCGCGCTCAGCCGGTCCTGCACCCACTTCGGGCTGGGGCCGTTCTTGACGCCACGGATGAGGCGCCCGACGAACAGCGGGCAGGCCTTTTCCTGGCCCGCGGGCAGGTCGATGGTCACCCCGACCGGGCTGTCGAAGGTGCCGGCGACCTTGGCCACCGGTTCGTCCTTGAAGCGGCCCAGACCCTTCGCCGCGAGGTCGCGGGCGATGCCCCGCACCCCCAGGCAGTCGGCGCGGTTGGGGGTGATGGAAAGATCGATCACCGGGTCGAGGGAGAGAACCTCGGCCACCGGGGTTCCGGCGGGGGCGTCGGTATCCAGCTCGACGATGCCGGCGTGGTCGTCGCCCAGGCAGAGTTCGCGGAACGAACACATCATGCCCTGGCTTTCGATGCCCCGAATCTTGCCCTTCTTCAGCACCGTGCCGTCGATCGGGATGGTCACCCCCGGACGCGCCAGGATGCCCTTCATCCCGGCGTGGGCGTTGGGCGCGCCGCACACCACCTGAACGGTTTCCGTCCCGGTGTTCACCGCAAGCACGTGCAGATGGTCGGAATCCGGATGGTCGGCGCATTCGACGACGTCGGCGACGATGAAACCGGCCAGCGCCGCGGCGGGGTCCTCGATACCTTCCACTTCCAGCCCGAGGGCGGTCAGCGCCGCGTCGAGGGTGGCGAGCGGGGCCTCGGTGTCGAGGTATTCCTTCAACCAGGAAAGGGTGAATTTCATCGGCTGAGTCCTCCGGTCACGGTCGGCAGGTCGAGCGGCACGAAACCGTAGTGTTTCAGCCAGCGCAGATCGGCGTCGAAGAAGGTGCGAAGATCGGGAATGCCGTACTTCAGCATGGCGATGCGCTCGATCCCCATGCCGAAGGCGAAGCCCTGGTATTCGTCGGGGTCGAGACCGCAGGCGGCGAGCACGTTGGGGTGCACCATGCCGCAGCCGAGAATTTCCAGCCAGCCGTCGCCCGCGCCGATGGTCAGTTCGCCGCCCTTGCGCGAGCAGCCGATGTCCACCTCGGCCGAGGGCTCGGTGAAGGGAAAGAACGACGGGCGGAAGCGCACCGGAACCTCGGAAACCTCGAAGAAGGTCTGCACGAACTCGACCAGGCAGCCCTTGAGGTGACCGAAGTGGGTGGCCTTGTCGATCACCAACCCCTCGATCTGATGGAACATCGGGGTATGGGTCATGTCGGAGTCGCAGCGATAGGTGCGGCCTGGCGCGACGATGCGAATCGGCGGCGTCTGGTTCTGCATGGTGCGGATCTGCACCGGCGAGGTATGGGTGCGCAAGACGAAGCGCGAACCGTCCGCCTGCTCGGGCAGATAGAAGGTGTCGTGCATCTGCCGGGCGGGATGTTCCGGCGGGATGTTGAGGGCGGTGAAGTTGTGGAAGTCGTCCTCGATCTCCGGACCCTCGGCGACGGTAAAGCCCATCTGCGCGAAGATGGCGATGACCTCGTCCATGGTCTGGCTGATCGGGTGGATCATGCCGGAAACCTCGGGGCGGACCGGCAGGGTGACGTCGGCCACCTCCTGCGCCAGGCGGGCGTTCAACGCCGCGTCCTCCAGCTCGGTCTTGCGGGCGTCGAGCGCCGCGGCGACCTCGTCCTTCACCGCGTTCAGGGCCTGCCCGCGCGCCTTGCGGGTTTCGGGGTCCAGCCCCCCCAGTTCCTTCATCAGGCCGGTCAACCGGCCCTTCTTGCCCAGTGCGGCGACCCGGACCTCGTCCAGTTCGGCCGCCGTGGCGGCGGCCGCCGCCGCGGAAAGCACCTCGTCGCGCAGGGATGCCAGGTTATCCATCTTCGTTCCCGCCTTCCGGTTTTCCACAAGCAAAAGAGGGCCGTCCGGGGGGACGGCCCTCAGCCAAACCGCTTCGATGAACCGGTTGTCCGACTTCCCGAGGGAAGGATCAGGCAACCTGCTCCAAAGCCGCCTTGGCCTGGCCGACCAAGGCAGCAAACGCTTCCGGCTCGCGCACGGCGATATCCGCCAGGACCTTGCGGTCGAGCGCAATTCCGGCCTTGTTCAGGCCGTCCATGAAGCGCGAATAAACCATGCCGTGCTGCCGCACGCCCGCGTTGATCCGCTGGATCCACAGGGCGCGGAAGTTACGCTTCTTGGCGCGGCGGTCGCGATAGGCGTAACGCAGCGCCTTTTCGACCTTTTCCACCGCGATGCGGAAGCAGTTTTTGTTGCGGCGCTGGTAACCCTTCGCCAGCTTGAGAATCTTCTTGTGGCGGGCGTGCGTGGTGACGCCCCGTTTCACTCGAGCCATGTTCTATCTCCCGGTCCGGTACGTCACGCGTAAGGCATGAACTTTTTGACGATCACGGCATCCGAATCCGTCAGGATAAAGGAGCCGCGCGCCTGCCGCTTCATCTGCTGCGGACGCTTGGCGAGGCCATGGCGCTTGTACGCCACGTTCGCCTTGATCTTGCCGGTGCCGGTGACGCTGAACCGCTTCTTCACCGCACTTTTCGTCTTCAACTTGGGCATTTCAACGTCCTTCGTTGGTGTTGGCTTTCGGCGTGCGGGCATGCCCTTGCCGCATCGCGCGGCGCGCCCGTTCCGCCATGGTTCCCGGAGAAATACCCCGGAAAGGGGGTTTTCGTAACGGAAGTCACGGAAAAAAGCAAGGGTCTCGATACGCCGCGCCGGGGCGGCGTCACATTCCCTTGAGCAGGCGGTCGACCTCTTCCTGGCTGAGGCCCTTGCTGGCGGGGGCGATGTTCACGTCCCTTTCCGCGCGGGTCGCCTGCGCCTTGGCGAAATCCACCGTCGAACCGGGGATGGTGATCACCGCCTTTTGCTGCAAATGCTCCAGCAGGCGTTCCACCTTGCGCAGCTTCTGGCCGGTGAGGTCCTGGAAGGCGCACGCCTCCATCACCCCTTCCAGCTTCAGCATGCCGTCCTTGTCCGCCCGCTCCATCAGAAGCTCGATCAAACCGAGGATGCGGTTGACCCCCCGTTCGGTTTCGGAGATCACCGAATCGATCTGTTTGACGGCGGCGGCCAGGGCGGCCACGACGCGCGGATCGGAAGCTTCTGCCATGGTTTCCCCTCCCCCTCGCCGCCCGCAAGCGGGCGGCGGCGGAGACGATTCCTCAACGCGGCGCGATCACCATGATCATCTGCCGCCCTTCCATCTTCGGAAACTGCTCGACCTTGGCCAGGTCGGCAACTTCGTCGCGGATGCGGTCCAGAACCTTCACGCCCAACTCCTGATGCGCCAACTCGCGACCACGGAAGCGAAGGGTAACCTTCACCTTGTCGCCATCCTCGAGGAAGCGGCGGACGCTGCGCATCTTGATGTTGTAGTCGTTGTCATCGATGCCAGGACGAACCTTGATCTCCTTGATTTCGATGACTTTTTGTTTCTTCTTGGCCTCGGCCTTCTTCTTCTGGGCTTCGTACTTGAATTTTCCGAAGTCGAGAACCTTGCAGACCGGAGGTTCCGCATTGGGGGAAATCTCGACCAGATCCAAACCCGCGGCAAAGGCCCGATTCAGCGCTTCGTCGCGACTGACCACTCCGACCTGTTCACCTTCCGCGTCGATCAATCGAACGTTTTGCGCGGTGATTTCCTCGTTGACGCGCGGTCCCTCCCGGGACGGTGTCGCGCCCATTGGTGCCCTGGCTATGAATCGCCTCCCTTCAACATTCGGAATGCCGCGCGATGCGGACCATTCCTTCCCAAAACCGATCGACCGGCCGCACGAACATTTGCCCCGGGCTCGCGGCTCCGGGTGTGCGGACGGTCAACCAAAGAACGATGGCTCCGGGGCGAATCAGTTGCCGCCCGGAGGCGCCGCCTCCGCCCCGAGTTTAACTTGAGCCTCTGCCAGCGCAAGGACTTCTTGCTTTTCCGAGCCCAGGCGACGCAGCGCGACGGTCCGGTTCTCCGCCTCGCGGCGGCCGACGACGACGATCAGCGGCACCTTGGACAGCGAATGCTCGCGCACCTTAAGGTTGATCTTTTCGTTCCGAAGGTCGGTCTCGACCCGCAGGCCCGCCGCCTTCAACGCCGCCGCCACCTCGACCGCATAGTCGTCGGCGTCGGAAACGATCGGCGCCACCACCGCCTGCACCGGCGCCAGCCACAAGGGCAGCTTGCCCGCGTAGTGTTCCAGCAGAATCCCGGTAAAGCGTTCCAGCGAACCGAACAGCGCGCGGTGCAACATCACCGGCATGTGCTTTTCGCCGTCCTCGCCGACATAGGTCGCGCCGAAACGGCCGGGCAGGTTCAGGTCCACCTGCAGGGTGCCGCACTGCCAGTCGCGGCCGATCGCGTCCTTCAGAACGAACTCCAGCTTCGGTCCGTAGAAAGCGCCCTCGCCGGGGTTCAGGGTATAGGGGAAGCCCATGTGTTCCAGGGCGCCCTTCAGCGCGCCTTCCAGGATGTCCCAGGTGGCGTCGTCGCCGATGCGCTTTTCCGGCCGGTCGGAGAACTTGATCGACACGTTCTCGAAGCCGAAGTCCTTATAGATGTCGAGGATCAGCCCCACCACGGTGCGGCATTCCGCCTCCATCTGCTCGGGCGTGCAGAAGATGTGGGCGTCGTCCTGGGTGAAGGCGCGCACCCGCATCAGGCCGTGCAGCGCGCCCGAGGGCTCGTAGCGGTGCACCTTGCCGAACTCGGCGATGCGGCGCGGCAGGTCGCGATAGCTGGTGATCCCCTGCTTGTAGACCTGGATGCCGCCGGGACAGTTCATCGGCTTGATCGCATAGACGCGACCGTCCTCGGTCTCGGTGGTGTACATGTGCTCGCGGAAGGTCGCCCAGTGGCCCGAGGTCTCCCACAGGCCGCGGTCCATCAGCTCGGGGGTCGAAATCTCGACGTAGCCCGCCGCTTCCTGCCGCCGGCGCATATAGGAAATCAGCGACTGGAACAGGGTCCAGCCCTTCGGGTGCCAGAACACCGCGCCCGGCGCCTCCTCCTGGAAGTGGAAAAGGTCCATTTCCTTGCCGAGACGGCGATGGTCGCGCTTTTCCGCTTCCTCCAGCATGGTGAGGTAGGCGTCCAGGTCCTTCTTCGACGCCCAGGCGGTGCCGTAGATGCGTTGCAGCATCTCGTTGTCCGAGTTGCCGCGCCAATAGGCCCCGGCCACCTTCATCAGCTTGAAGGCGCCGCCCAGCTTGCCGGTGGAAGGCAGATGCGGCCCGCGGCAGAGGTCGATGAACGCCCCCTGGCGGTACAGGGTGATGGTCTGATCCTCGGGCAGGTCGCGGATGATCTCCGCCTTGTACTTTTCGCCCTGCTTCTCGAAAAAGGCGATCGCCTTGTTGCGGTCCCAGACCTCGCGCACGATCGCCTCGTCGCGTTCGACGATGTCGTGCATGCGCTGTTCGATATGGACGAGGTCGTCCAGCGAGAACGGTTTCTCGCGGGCGAAGTCGTAATAAAAGCCGTTCTCGATCGCCGGACCGATGGTCACCTGGGTGTCGGGGAAAAGCTCCTTCACCGCCTCGGCCATCACGTGCGCCGCGTCGTGGCGCAAAAGCTCGACGCCGTCCGCGTCCTTCGCGGTGACGACGGAGACCCGTGCGTCCTCGGTCAAAGTTCGGGTGAGATCCCACATCGAGCCGTCCACCCGCACCGCGAGCGCCGCCTTGGCCAAGCCCGCGCCGATATCGCGGGCGATATCCAAACCCGTCACCGGGCCGTTGTAGGACCGGACCGAACCGTCCGGGAGCGTAATCGCGACCATCACTCGTCCTTCGTTTTCACCGATGGTTTTTTAGAACCCAATCACATGCGCGCTCGGCCCCACCGCTGTCAACAATCCTCAGCAGGGAAACCGCCGATTTCCGCCAATTCGGCTTCGACGGCGTCGACCGGCAGGGCGGACAGGGCGTCGCGGCGCAACACCCTGACCCGGGGTCCCCGCTGCGCGCACAACGCGGGGTCCGAATCCTTGGAATAGAGAATCAGGCAGGGCGCGCCCGCCACCGCCAGCAGATGCATCGGCCCGGTGTCGTTGCCCACCACGCCCTTCGCCCGGCGGCCGAGTTCGGCCAGTTCGGCGAAGTCGGTGCGGCCGATCAGGTTCACCGCGTCCGGCGCGGCGGCGGCGATTTCGGCGATGGCCTCCGCCTCCGCCCGGGTGCCGATCAGAACCGGCGTCAGGCCGCGCGCCGTCAGACGCTTCGCCAGTTCGGCATAGCTGGCCGCAGGCCAGCGCTTGCCCGGGCGATGCGCCGCGCCGCCGGGAACCAGCAGCACGAAATCGGCGGGCAGGCCAAGGCCGGAAATCTCGGCGGACAGCCAGGAAACATCGGGAAACGGCGTTTCGGCGATGCCCGCCTGGCGCAGCTGCTCGGCCTGGCGCTCGATGGTGTGCATGCGGTCGCGCCCCGGGTTGGCGTGCGGATGCGAACACCCCGGCGCGATCCCCGACCACTCCACGCCGCCGCCGATCAGGCGGAAGTACGCCGACGAACGGTCCGAGGTCTGCAAGTCGTAGACCCGCGCGAAACCGCCGCCGCGCAGTCGCCGCCGCAAGGCCAGCCAGCGCAGCGGCTGGTGCCATTTCGGGCGTTCGTCGATCCACACCGCATCGACGTCGGGGCAGGCGCGGAACAGGTCGGCATAGGGCCGGGTGGTCAGGACGACGACCTCGGTGCCGGGATGGTGGCGGCGAATCGCCCGGATCGGACCGAAGGACTGCACCACGTCGCCCAGGGCGGACAGCTTGATCACCAGAACGCGCGCCGCCGCGTCCATCACGCCTCGGGCCCCTCGGCGGCGTCGGGGGACGGGGACGGCGCCTGGGCGGCCTCGGCCGCGTCGAGAAGCTCGGCATAGACGGCAAGGGTCTTTTCGCACATCTGCCGCTTCGAATAGACGGTGCGCGCCTGCGTCTGACAGACCGCCGCCATGCGGGCGCGTTCCGCCGGCGGCACCGCCAGCGCCGCCGCGATCGCCTCGGCCAGTTCGCCGGGGTCGCCGGGGGCGACCAGCCAACCGGTCTGACCCGGGGTCACCGTCTCCAACGCGCCGCCATGGCGGGAGGCGATCACCGGGCGGCCCATCGCCTGCGCCTCGACGATCACCCGGCCGAACGCCTCGGGATCGGTGGAGGCGGAAATCACGTAGTCGGTCAGCAGATAGGCCGCCGCCATGTCGTTGCAGCCGCCGACGATGTGCACCACGCTTTGCAGCCCCTTGTCGGCGATGGCGCGCTCCAGCGAGGCGCGATAGCGGTTGCGCCCCTGGTCCGAACCGACCAGCAGGCACCGCAGATCCTGCCGCCCCAGGCGGGCCAGGGCCTCGATCACCACGTGCTGCCCCTTCCAGCCGGTCAGGCGGCCGGGCAGCATGATCACCGGCAGGTCCTCGGGCAGGCGCCAGTCGTTGGCCAGCTTGATCATCCGTTCCGGGCTGACGTGGGTGGGATCGAAACGCGTCAGGTCGACGCCGCGCGGAATCGTGCGAATCCGCTCCGCCGGGGTCTTGTAGACCTCTTGCACGTGACGGGCGATGAACTGCGAAATCGCGATCACCCGGTCGCCCGACGCCATCACCGCGTTGTAAGGACGCTTGATCCCCAGGGGGCCCAGGTTGTAGGTGCCGTGAAAGGTGGTGACGAAGGGCACGCCGCAACGCCGCGCCGCAGCCCGCGCGCTCCACGCCGGGGCGCGCGAGCGCGCGTGCACCAGCTTCACGTCGTAGCGGCGGATCACCTCGGCCAGCGCGTCGACGTTGCGCCACATGGTCAGGGGGTTCTTGGAATGCACCGGCAGGCGCACGTGCACCACGTCCAGACGGCCGAGTTCGCGTTCCATCACGCCGCCGGCGGACACCACCACCGGCAACGCCCCGGCATCGCGCAACGCCTCGGCGATTTCGACGGTGCCGCGTTCGACGCCGCCGGTCTCCATACGGGGAAGCACTTGCAGAATGGCGGGACCGGCTTGGTCCCTGGCATTCCTGCTGTTAGACTCTTGGGGCACTGGCTTGGCCCTTCCTTCTCAACTACGCACGCAAAAAGGGGAAAACCATGTCCGACCCGCTGGCAGGCCGCGACGAATGCGGGATATTAGCACGCACCGATGGCGCGTCCATCGCCTATCGCCGGATCGTGTGCCCCGCATGCGACACTCCGCGTCCGACTGTGGTTTTTTTGCACGGGCTGATGTCGGACATGGAGGGGGGAAAGGCCACTCACCTGGCCCAGCATGCCCTCGACGCGGGCTTTTCCTTCCTGCGCTTCGATACCTTCGGCCACGGCAAAAGCTCGGGCGCGTTCACCGACGGCACCATCGGCCGCTGGCATGACGACACCCTGGACGTCATCGACCGGCTGACCGCCGGACCGCTGATCCTGGTCGGCTCCAGCATGGGGGGATGGGTGGCGCTGCTGGCCGCCATCGCCCGCCCCGAACGGGTCAAGGCCCTGCTGCTGATCGCCGCCGCCCCCGACTTCACCGAGGAAAGCATGTGGGCGGCGATGAGCGACGCGGAAAAAACCGCCCTGCAACGCGACGGCATCGTCCACCTGCACGAGGGCGACCAAACCTATCCCGTCTCCCGCGCGCTGATCGCCGACGGCCGCGAACACCTGCTGCTGCGCGGCCCCATTCCCTTCGCCGGACCGGTGCGCATCCTGCAAGGCATGCGCGACGAATCGGTGGACTGGCCGACCGCCCTGGCCATCGCCGACCGCCTGCAAACCGACGACGTGGCGCTAACCCTGGTCAAGGACGGCGACCACCGCCTGTCCCGCCCGCAGGACCTCGCCCGCCTGACGCGGGAACTGGACGTCCTGATGGAGGAAATTTAAGAACCAGGCCGGGGCCAAGCCCCGGACCCCGCTGGGGCCTTGGGCCCCAGACCCGATTCCTTTTGGTTTTTGCGCGTAGCGCTATAGAACCATCACGCGGCGTGATGGATGACGGCCGCTACGCGGCGAAAAAAGGAATGGGGTGCGCGAGGGGTCCGAGACCCCTCGCAAGGTTTTTCTATTCTTCCGTCTTCCCCGCGAACGCGGCTTCCAGACCCTCGCGGTAGCTGGGGAAGCGCGGCGTCCAGCCGAGATCTTTTTTCAGGCGGCCATTGGCGACGAGGCGGCTTTCGCGCAGGAAGCGCAGACGCGGATCGGTGGGCGCCAGGTCCTCGTAGCGTTCGAGGGGCGGCGGCGCGGCGCCGAGGAGCTGGCAGGCGAAGTCCACCACCTCGTCGTTGGGGGCGGGTTCGTCGTCGGCGACGTTATAGACCCGGCCCGCGCGCGGCGCCGCCATCGACAGGCGCAACGCGGCGTTGACGTCGTCGACGTGGACGCGGCTGGTGCGGTGGCCTTCGCGGCGGATGCGCCGGGCGGTGCCGTCGCGCACCGCGTCGAGGGCGCAGCGCCCGGGACCGTAGAGGCCGGGCAGGCGGAAGACGTGGGTGGGCACGCCGGTTTCCGCGCCCCAGGCCAGCCATTGGGCTTCGGCGGCCAGGCGCGCGCGCCCCTGGGCGGAGCCGGGATTGGGCGCGGCGGTTTCGTCCACCCAACGGCCCTGGCAGTCGCCGTAGACGGCGGTGGACGACAGCATCCCCGCCCACGCCGGGCGCATGCCGGTTTCGAACAGGCGGCGCGCCTCGGGCGGCGCGGCGGAGCCATCCTTGTCCGGCACGGTGGTGTCGAGGAGATGGCTGACCGAGGCGAGGTCGGCCTCGGGCAGCATGCCGCCCGCGACGAATTCGTGGGCGTCGACGCCGCGTTCGCGCAGCGCCAGGGCCTTGTCGGCGGAGCGCACCGTGCCGGAAACCCGCCACCCTGCGGCAAGGCATTCCCGAGCCAGCCGCAAACCGCTATAACCGAGACCGAAGATCAACAGATGAGGCGTCGTCACGATGTCGCTTTCCTGGTTTCCCCGCCGCGCCGCTAGACTAGCACTGCTGTCCGCCGTGGCTCAATGCGCCGTCCTGTTCGCCGTTCCCGCCCAGGCGGCGGACGCGGAAAAACCGCAGGGCAAGCCGCCGACCCCCGCCGCGATGGCGGCGCGCAAGGCCGACGCCGCCCATTACGCCGCCTGCATGGCGAGGATCGACGTCAACGCCAAGGACGCCTTCGACGACGCCGACTCGTGGGTCGCGCTGGGCGGCGGCACCCCCGCCAAGCACTGCGCGGCGGCGGCGCTGTTGAAGATGGGCTTCGCCACCGAGGCGGCGACCCGCTTGCAGGATATGGCGCAGCAGGGGCACCAGGACGACGACGTCAGCGCCGGGCTGCTGGAACAGGCGGCGCGGGCCTGGGCCGACGCGAAGAACTGGGACAACGCCAACGGCGCGATTTCCGCCGCCATCCGCCTGACGCCGAAGAACGCCGCCCTGTGGCTGTCGCGCGCCCGCATCCGCGCGCGGGCGCAGAACTACGGCTTGGCCGTCGACGACGCCACCGAGGCGCTGAAGCTGGCGCCGAAAAGCGTCGAGGCGCGGGTGGTGCGGGGCTCCGCCTATCGCTTCCTCGACGCCCTCGACCTTGCCTTGCAGGATCTGGACGCGGCGGTGAAAGGCGCCCCCGCCGACCCCGCCGCGCGGCTGGAACGCGGCATCGTGCACCGCCTGCTGAAGCAGGCCAACGCGGCGCGCGCCGACTGGGCGGCGGCGCTGGCCGCCCTGCCCGAGGACTCGCCGATGGCCGAGGACGTGCGCCGCAACATCGAACTTCTGGAATTCCCGGAACCCGCGGCGGAAAGTCCCGCCGCCCCGGCGAAACCGTAGGGACGAACCGTTATTCGCCGTCCGCGTCGCGGGCGGCGAAGACCTCCTTCGCCGCGAACAGGCCGTTCAGCGCCGCGGGAAACCCGGCGTAGACGGCGATCTGCATCAAAATCTCGACGATCTCCCCGCGCGTCACCCCGACGTTGAGCGCCGCGCCGATGTGGATCTTCAGCTGCGGTTGGGCGTTGCCCATCGCCGCCAGGGCGGCCACGGTGACTATTTCCCGGCTGCGCAGGTCCAGGCCGGGACGGGAATAGATGTCGCCGAAGGGAAACTCGACCAACAGCTTGGCGAAGTCGGGGGCGATGTCGGCCAGGGCGTCCAGCACCGCCGGCCCCGCCTTGCCGGCGATCGCGGCCTGGGTGGCGAGCCCCGTCTCGTAGCGCGAGGGGGTACGGTCGTCGGTCATCGTGGGCTCCTTCTCAGAAATCGAGATCGGCGTAATGGGCGGGCGGCACGATGCCGGGCAGCCGGTCGGCCAGCAGCGGCCGGAAGGTGGGACGCGACTTGATGCGGGCGTACCAGTCCTTGGCCTCGGGATGGCGGGTCCAGGGAACCTCGCCCGCGAAGTCGACCACCGAGAACTGCGCCGCCGCCGCGATGTCGGCCAGGGTCATCGTCTCCCCCGCCAGCCAGCGGCGGCGTTCCATCAGCCAGGCGATGTAGTCCATGTGAACGTGGATGTTCAGCCTGCCCGCCGAAATCGCGCGGGAATTCGGCGCCCCCCCGGCGGAGAGGCGCTTGATCAGCTTTTCGCCGACGATCGGCTGCGTTACCTCGTGTTCGAACTTCGCCAGGAACCAATGCAGCAGGCGGCGGACCTCCGCCCGCTGTTCCGGGCTTCGGCCGAGAAGCGGCGGCTCGGGGTGGACCTCCTCGACGTATTCCAGGGCGGGAAGGACGCCCGCCACCGTGCGCGCCTCGTCCAGCAGCACCGGCAGTTCCCCCGCCGGGTTGAGCCGCAGGAATTCGGGCGCGCGTTCCCATGGACGCTCGGCGCGCAGTTCGAACGACAGCCCCTTTTCGGCAAGCTGCACCCGAAGCGCGCGCGACGCCGCGCAAAGTACCTGATGTACGCAGACGATCATCTTGAACCCGCCAAGCGCCACGACCAACGGGCGCCTCCAGGTAATTTTGTGTTAGAAGAGGCGGTTATCGTCAAGCAACTTGACGTCCATCTTGACCCGCTCGATGGTCTTGATCCGTTCCTCGCCGATATTCTTGACCAGAATCGCCCGTTCCGCGGCGGTCATCGACCCGGCATCGACGCGGCGGATCATCGCATAAAGCAGGATCTTCAGCTTGCCCTCGGTGAACAGGTAGGAACTGGCCAGGCCGCCGCGCAGGTCGGATTCCGAGGCGTTGTAGTTGAGCGACCGGACAAGCCACTTCTTCTTCTTCTCGAAGTCCTCGCGGAAATAGACGATGAAGCGGGCGATGGCGCGCTGCTGCACCTGCACCATCGCCGGGTCGAGGAAGAATACCTCCCACGAGAAGGCGGGGCCGTCGCGCTCCTGAATGGCGTGACGCGCCTCGCGGCAGATGGTCGCCGACTTTTCGGTGAACTCGGCGCCCAGGATCTGCCGCAACACGTGGAACATCGCGGGCAGGGTCTCGCGCGGGATGCGGTCGGTGGGAATCTTGCCGTCCTTGGGGGCGGCGCGGTCGGTCAGACGGTCCTCGAAGCTTTCGACGATCAGGCGATTGAATTCGTCCGAGCGCATGCGGTTCATCGCCAGCGCGGAATTCAGCCGGTCGTAGGCGCCGAACAGGCGCTCGTAATAGGCATCGAGTTCCGGGCTGCCCGCCTGAAAATAGGCGAGAATCGCCTCTACCTCGTCACGACTGATGGAGCTATGCCCCGGCTGGTTGAATTTCTCCAGCAACGCGTTGGAGAAGAGCTTGAACAGCGCCTCGACGGTCGGACGGAAGATCGAATCCTGGGTCGGCATCGCAAACCGGCCTTTCCCTTGCACGGACATTTCTTGTCCATTTGGGGGCAAACTATCACCCCGACCAGGCAAGTTCCACCCACAAAAAAGAACCGGGCCCCGAAGGGCCCGGTCATCCCGCCAAGACGGGCGCGACGATGCGGCGGCGATCACTCGGCGGCGTGCGCCGCGGTCACCGGAATCTCCAGCTTGTCCAGCATCTCCTTGGGCACGACCTGCCAGAAGCGGGAGACCATGAACTCCCAGTTCAACAGGATTTCCTGGGCGAAACGGGACTGGGTTTCCTTGACGTGTTCCTCGATCATCGCCTTCAGCTTTGCCTCGTAGAACGGCACCTCGATGCGCTGGTGAATCACCGAACCGGCGTTGAGGTGCTCTTCCAACTGGCTGTCGGGATCGTAAACGAAGGCCATGCCGCCGGTCATCCCCGCGGCGAAGTTGTGCCCCACCGACCCCAGGATGACGACGGTACCGCCGGTCATGTACTCGCAACCGTTGGAACCGCAGCCTTCGATCACCGCCTCGGCGCCCGAATTGCGCACCGCAAAGCGTTCGCCCGCCTGCCCCGCCGCGAACAGCTTGCCCGCCGTCGCGCCGTAGAGAACGGTGTTGCCGATGATGGTGTTCTTGTGGCTTTCCAGCTTGCTGGAAATCGACGGACGGATGGTGATCAGGCCGCCGGACAGGCCCTTGCCGACATAGTCGTTGGCGTCGCCCTGCACCTCCAGCTTCAGGCCCTGCACCGCGAACGCCCCCAGCGACTGCCCGGCGGAGCCGCGCAGCAGCACGGTGATATGGCCGGGGCGCAGCCCGGTCATGCCGAAACGGGTGACGATGTGGTGCGACATCCGGGTGCCGATGGCGCGCTGCACGTTGCGGACGTTGTAGGACAGCTGCATCTTCTCGCCGTCTTCCAGCGCCTGACGGGCGTCGTGGATCATCTGCGCGTCCAGGGTGTCGGGGACCTCGTTGCGTTCCCCTTCCTTAAGGGTGCAGCGGTTGGCCCAGCCGCCGACGTCGGGGCGGACCAGGATCGGGTTGAGGTCGAGATCGTCGAGGTGCGGCGAACCGCGGCTGACCTGATGCAACAGGTCGGAGCGGCCGACCACGTCGGCAAGGCTCTTCACCCCGATCGAGGCCAGAATGTCCTTCACCTCCTCGGCGATGAAGGTGAACAGGTTGACCACCCGCTCCGGCGTGCCCTTGAACATCGCGCGCAGCTTCTCGTCCTGGGTGCAGACGCCGACCGGACAGGTGTTGGAATGGCACTGCCGCACCATGATGCAGCCCATCGAGATCAGGGACAGGGTGCCGATGCCGAATTCCTCGGCCCCCAGCATCGCCGCGATGACGATGTCGCGCCCGGTCTTGATGCCGCCGTCGGTGCGCAGGGTGACGCGGTGGCGCAGGCGGTTCAGGGTGAGCATCTGGTGCGCTTCGGCCAGGCCCAGTTCCCAGGGCAGACCGGCGTACTTGATCGAGGTCACCGGCGAGGCGCCGGTGCCGCCCGAGTTGGCGGAAATCAGGATGACGTCGGCCTTCGCCTTGGCCACGCCGGCGGCGATGGTGCCGATGCCGGAACGCGCCACCAGCTTGACGCAGACCCGCGCCTTCGGGTTGATCTGCTTCAGGTCGTAGATCAGCTGCGCCAAGTCCTCGATCGAATAGATGTCGTGGTGCGGCGGCGGGCTGATCAGCATCACCCCGGGGGTGGAGTGACGCAGCTTGGCGATCATCTCGGTGACCTTGAAGCCGGGTAGCTGGCCGCCCTCGCCGGGCTTCGCCCCCTGCGCCATCTTGATCTCGATCTCGCGGCACTGGTTCAGGTACTCGGCGTTGACGCCGAACCGCCCCGAAGCGACCTGCTTGATCGCCGAGTTGGGGTTGTCGCCCTCGGGCGTCGGCTGGTACCGCTCGCGCACCTCGCCGCCCTCGCCCGAGCACGACTTCGCGCCGATGCGGTTCATCGCGATGTTCAAGGCGCCGTGCGCCTCGGGCGACAGGGCGCCCAGCGACATGCCGGGAGTGACGAAACGCTTGCGGATTTCGGTGACCGACTCGACTTCCTCGGCGGGCAAGGCCGGGCCCGCCGTCTTGATCTCCAGAAGGTCGCGGATGTTGACCGGCGGCATCGCGTAAACGCCCTTCGCGTAGTCCTTGTAAAGGGCATAGTTGCCGGTGGCGCAGGCCTGCTGCACCGTCTTGATCAGGTTGCCGTCCCAGGCGTGCAGTTCGCCGCCGTTGCGGTAGCGGTAGAAGCCGCCCATCGGCAGCATCGGCTTTTCCTGCTCGTAGGCGCGGTGGTGCTGTTCCACCAGCTTGAACTGCAAACCGGCCAAGCCGATACCGGAAATCCGCGAATTCATGCCGGGGAAAAATTCCGCGACCAGGGTGCGCGACAGGCCCACCGCCTCGAAGTTGTAGCCGCCGCGGTACGAGCTGATCATGCCGATGCCCATCTTCGACATGATCTTCAACAGGCCCTGGTCGATCGCCGTCTTGTAGTTCTTCAGGCACTGTTCGAAGGTCAGGCCGGGGAACAGGCCCTGACGATGGCGCTGGGCGATCGCCTCTTGCGTCAGGTAGCCGTTGACCGTGGTCGCGCCGACGCCGATCAGCACCGCGAAGTAGTGGGTGTCCATCGCCTTGCCGCAACGCACGTTGAGCGAGGTGAAGGTACGCAGGGAATTGCGCACCAGGTGCGAATGCACCGCGCCCACCGCCAGGATCATCGGGATCGGGGCGCGGGTCTCGCTCAGGTTCTTGTCGGTGAGGATCAGGTGCACGCAGCCGCCGCGCACCGCGTCCTCCGCCTCGCGCTGGATGCGGGTGATGGCGACGCGCAGGGCGGAGAGGCCGACGTCGGGTTCGAAGGTGGCGTCGATCTCGTACGCGGTGTCGCCCATGTAGGCGCGCATCGCGTCGAATTCCTTGTTGGTCAGCACCGGGCTATCGAGTTGCAGCAGATTGCACTGACCCTCTTCCTCGGCGAGGATGTTGCCAAGGTTGCCCAGACGCGTCTTCAGGGACATCACGCGGGTTTCGCGCAAGGAGTCGATCGGCGGATTGGTCACCTGCGAGAAGTTCTGCCGGAAGAAGTGGTGCAGGCCGCGATAGTTCGACGACAGCACGGCAAGCGGCGTGTCGTCGCCCATCGAGCCGATCGCTTCCTTGGCGTCCTCGACCATCGGCTGCAGGACCAGCTCGATATCCTCCATGGACAGTCCGTAGACCAGCTGGCGGCGGCGCAGTTCGGTCTCGTCCAGTTCCGGTTCCTCGGGCACGCCCGGCTTGATCAAATCGTCGATCTGGGTGATCCGCTTCACCCAATCGGTGAACGGCTGCTTGCCCGCCAGCAGATCCTTGATCTCGCGGTCGTGGTAGAAACGTCCCTCGGCCATGTCGACGGCGATCATCTGGCCGGGACCGACGCGGCCCTTCTCGCGCACGTTTTCCTCGGGGATGCGGACCATCCCGGCCTCGGAACCGACCACCAGCAGGCCGTCCTCGGTCACCGTGTAGCGCATCGGCCGCAGGCCGTTGCGGTCCATCCCCGCGACCACCCAGCGGCCGTCGGTGGCGGCGATCGCCGCCGGGCCGTCCCAGGGGGCCATGATGGTGTTGAAGTACCAGAACATGGCGCGGTGCGCGGCGGGCATCGCGGTGTTCTGCCCCAGCGATTCCGGCACCATCAGACACTTCACCATCGGCGCCGAACGCCCGGCGCGGACCAGCAGCTCGAAGACGTTGTCGAACGCGGCGGAATCCGAACCGCCGGGCTGGATCACCGGCTTCAGGTCGGCGATCGAGGCGCCGAACACCGCTTCCGCCATGCGGGTTTCGTGCGACTTCATCCAGTTGACGTTGCCCGCCAGGGTGTTGATCTCGCCGTTGTGGGCGAGCATGCGGAAGGGCTGCGCCAAACGCCAGGTGGGGAAGGTGTTGGTGGAATAGCGCTGGTGATAGATGGCGAAGCTGGAAACGAAGCGGTCGTCCAGAAGGTCGGGATAGAACGAGGTCAGCTGCTCGGCGAGGAACAGGCCCTTGTAGATCACCGACCGGCACGACATCGAGCAGATGTAGAAATCCGGGATGTTGTTCTGGCGCACCTGGTTTTCGATGCGGCGGCGCATGATGAAGAGATCGCGCTCGAAGTCGTCCTCGGCGGTGCGCTTGAGGTTGACGATCATGATCTGTTCGATTTCGGGCCGCGTCGCGTTGGCCTTTTCGCCGATCACCGACACGTCCACCGGCACCTGCCGCCAGCCATAGAGGCCATAGCCGAACTGCAGCACCTCGTTCTCGACGATGGCGCGGCAGGCCTCCTGCGCGTTGAGGTCGGTCTTCGGCAGGAAGATCATGCCGATCGCCAGGCGCCCTTTCTCCGGCTCGTGGCCGGTGCGGCGCACGTGATCCTTGAAGAAGTCCTGCGGAATCTGCACGTGGATGCCCGCGCCGTCGCCGGTCAGGCCGTCGGCGTCCACCGCGCCGCGATGGAACACCGCCTTCAGCGCGTTGATCCCCGCCTCCACCACCTGGCGGCGCGGCTTGCCGTCCAGGGTGACGACCAGGCCGACGCCGCAGGCATCGTGCGCCTCCATCGGGTCGACGGCGCCCGCCGCCAGCATCGCGGCGCGCCCCTTTTCAAAACGGTCGACGAACTCCGCGCCGTTTTCGCGGTGGCCGCCGTCCCAGGATTCGGACCAGTTATTGATGGTGATGTCGCTCATTGTTCCGGTCCTTTCCTCAACCCGCGTTGACCAGGGAGGCCGCGGCCGACCCCTGCTGCACATAAGCGTGAATGCGGTGGGCGACGTCGCGCCCCTCGTGCACCGCCCACACCACCAACGACGCGCCGCGGACGATGTCGCCCGCCGCGAAAACCCCATCCAGGCTGGTCATCATCGTCGCCGGATCGACCGCCAGGGTGCCCGAGCGGGTCACCGCCAGATCGGGCTCGCCGAACAGAACCGGCAGGTCCTCGGGCGAAAAGCCCAGGGCGGCCAGCACCATGTCGGCGGGCACCACGTGCGCGGACCCCGGCACCGGCGTCGGGCTCTGCCGTCCGGAAGCGTCGGGCAGGCCCAGGTGCATCTTCACCGTGCGCACCCCGGCGACCTTGCCTTCGGCGCCGCCGACCACCTCTTCCGGCGCGGCCAGCCAGACGAATTCCGCGCCTTCCTCGGTGGCGTTGACCACTTCGCGCTGCGAACCCGGCATGTTGGCGCGGTCGCGGCGGTACAGACATTTCACCGATGCCGCGCCCTGCCGCAGCGCGGTACGCAGGCAGTCCATCGCGGTGTCGCCGCCGCCGACCACCACCACGTTCTTGCCCTTGGCGTTCAGGCGGCCGGAATCGAAGTCGGCGACGCGGTCGCCCATGTTCAGCCGGTTGGAGCAGGTCAGGTATTCCAGCGCCGGGATCACCCCTTCCAGGTGCGCGCCGGGAATGCCCAGGCCGCGCGCCGCGTAGACGCCGGTGGCGATGACCACCGCGGCGTGCTTCTTGCGCAGGTCGGCCAGCGAGACGTCCTTGCCGACGTCGACGTTGTGATGGAAGACCACGCCGCTTTTCTCGAACACCGAGACCCGGCGCGCCACCACGTCCTTCTCCAGCTTGAAACCGGGAATGCCATAGACGAGAAGCCCACCCGCGCGGTCGTAGCGGTCGTAGACCTCCACCTTGTAGCCCAGGCGGCGCAGCTGTTCGGCGGCGGCCAAACCGGCCGGACCGGCGCCGACGATGCCCACCGACTCCTGGCGCTCCACCTTCGGTGTGAACGGCTTCACCCAACCCGCCTCGAACGCGGAATCGGCGATGTATTTTTCCATCGCGCCGATGGTGACGCCGCCGTGTTCCGACTGCTCCAGCACGCAGGAGCCCTCGCACAGGCGGTCCTGCGGGCAGATGCGGCCGCAGATCTCGGGCAGGGTGTTGGTCGCCGAGGACACCGCGTAGGCTTCCTCCAGGCGGCCGGTGGCGGCCAGCATCAGCCAGTCGGGGATGTTGTTGTGCAGCGGGCAGCGCAGGCTGCAAAAGGGAATGCCGCACTGCTCGCAACGCGACGCCTGGGCGGTGGCGCGCTCGACGTCGAAGCCGCCGTAGATCTCGTCGAAGTCCTGGCCGCGTTCGGCGGCGGCGCGCTTGTCCGGGGTGCGGCGCTCCAGCTTGATGAACTGAAGCATCTTGTTCTGAGCCATGCCTGGTTCCCTTTCCTCTGAGCCCCTTCCCGTGAACGGGCGAGCACCACCACCCCCGCGCGCATCGCGGAGTCGTGCGGACTCTTAGTGGATTTCCCCGTCCCTGACGAGAGGGAAAACGCATCTTCGTCAGTATTACTGACCTAATTTTCCGGCGTCATGGTGACAATTCCGCGCGGACCGGGGCAAAGTCCGCATATTTAGTAAACATATGATTACTAAATCTCATTTGGGTGCACCCCGGGCGCGTGCTATGAAAGGGACGGACGCCCCGCCAGGGGAACCGTCCGCAACGCCAAGACCCGCACCCAGCGGGCTCCGAGAAAAGGGGACTTCCGTATCATGACCTGGCTGAACTTGATCGTTCTGGCAGTCGTCCAGGGGATCACCGAATTCTTGCCGATCAGTTCCTCGGCGCACCTGATCCTGGTGCCCTGCGTCGCCGATTGGCCCGATCAGGGGCTGGACATGGACATCGCCATGCACGTCGGCACCCTGGGCGCGGTGGTGCTGTACTTCTGGCGCGACATCTGGAAGATGATCCTCGGCCTGTGGGCGGCGGCGCGGATGCGCAAATCCCCCGGCGGACGGATGGCCCTGCACATCGTCGTCGCGACGATCCCGGTGGTGGTGGCGGGCATCCTGGCCAAGGACATGGTGGCGACCGCCGGACGCAGCATCCTGGTGATGGGCTGGTCCACCCTGGGCTTCGGCCTGCTGCTTTTCGTCGCCGACCGCATCGGCCTGACGGTGCGGCGCATCGAACACATGACCATGCCCGACGCGGTGGCGATCGGCATCGCCCAGGCGATCGCCCTGATCCCCGGCACCAGCCGCAGCGGCATCACCATGACCGCCGCCCGTTTCCTCGGCTACGAGCGGGGCGAGGCCGCCCGCTTTTCGATGCTGATGTCGATTCCCACCATCGTCGCCGCCGGAACCCTGGCCGGACTGGATATCTATCACGCCAACCAGCCGCTGCTGACCACCGCCGCCCTCTATTCGGCGGGACTGTCGTTCGTCACCGCCTTGATCGCCATCGCGGTCCTGATGCACTGGCTGAAGAACGCCAGCTTCGCCCCCTTCGCCTTCTATCGCGTCATCCTGGGCGGCGCCCTGCTGGCCGCCGCCTATGGCTTCATCCCCGGCTTCGACCGCTGCCTGGGGTAGAACCCGGGCAGGGGCTCCGCCCCTGGACCCCGCCGGAGGGTCGCGGACCCTCCGGACCTCCCGAACCCGTTCGAAGAAAAAGGGCCCCCGCAAGGGAGGCCCTTTTTCTTCGAATACGCATGGGGCCTGGGGCCCAAGGCCCCAGCGGGTCCGGGCGGCGCCCGGCCTAGTTTACCCTAGCGGCCGACCATCACCTGGCGGTGGGTCTTGCGGAAGCGGTTGAGGTAGGTGGGCAGGATGGTTTCCGCTGTGGTGGGTTCGATGCCAAGCTCGGCGAATCCCGGATAGTTCCCGGAAACCACGTTGTCGCGCATCATCATCAGCACCTGGTCGCGGGTCAGCAGCGGCTTCGGCCACAGGCTCATCAACGCCGCCTGGAAGCGCGCCATGCCGAAGGTCAACGGCAGCAGGCGGCGCTTGCGGCGGATTTCGACAAGCGTCATTTCCATGATCCGGCGCATCGAATAGACGTGCGGACCGCCCAGTTCGAGGGTCTTGCCGCCGCAGGCGTCGGACTTCAGCGCGGCGACGATGGCGTCGCCGACGTCGCCGACGTAGACCGGCTGGAACTTCGGCCCGCCGTTGCCGAACAGCCCCTTGCCGCCGCGCCCCCAGGCGTTCTTGTCGATCACCGGCAGGAAGGGGGAGAAGATGGCCAAACGGGCGAACAGGTTGAAGAAGTTGTCCTCCGGCCCGAAGACGACGCTGGGCCGGACGATGGTGGCGCCGGGGAAGGCGGAAAGGACCGCCTGCTCGCCCTCCGCCTTGGTCCGGGCGTAATCGGATTCGGCCGTGGCGTCGGCGCCCATCGCCGAAACGTGGACGAAGCGGCTGACCCCCGCCTCCTTGGCCGCGGCGGCGATGACGCCGGGCGCCTTGGCGTGCAGGTTATCGAAGGTATGGTGGCCGTGGGGGTGGAAGATGCCGACCAGGTTGACCACCCAATCGGCGCCCTCGACCGCGCGGCGGACCTCCGCCGGGTCGGCGATGTCGGTTTCCAGGGTGGTGATCTGGCCGACGTCGCCCATCGTCTTCAGGAAGTGGGCGTCCTCGCGATAGCGGATGGCGATGCGCAGGACCGCGCCGGTCGCCGCCAGGCGTTGCACCAAATGGCGTCCGATGAAGCCGGAGCCGCCGAAAACCGTGACCAATCGCCTTCTCGTCATCGCTGCTCCACTCCCCTGCCGCAATGGCCTTCGTGCCCGCCTTTATAGGAAGACGGCGCGCATCTGTCCATATAGGCAGGGGCGCGGAATTGTCATTTCTCGACGGAAGTCATGTTCCGGTCATATCTTTCGGCCTATACGCCCGTGCCCCTTCGGAACCCCGAACGCGGGCGAAAAAAGGGTGTTGACTTTGCCGCATGAAGCCCGCATAAACCGTGCCTCACTGACCGGCTGCTCCGGTTGGGCGACGGGCCAGCCCCTCGCCCGGATGGTTCGACGGACAGTGCCCAGGTGGCGGAATTGGTAGACGCGCAGGTTTCAGGTACCTGTGGTAGAAATACCGTGGAAGTTCGAGTCTTCTCCTGGGCACCACCGCCGACAATCGATACATCCCGCGGCATTTTTGCTCTTTGATCCCGGCGAGCGCGGTCGTACCCTGATGCGCCCGCGCGAGGGCCTGTTTCAAGAGGGCGGCAATGGCGATTTTCCTGCATCACGGCGACCTTCCCGAATCCGTTCGTTTCTCCGGCTCCGTCGCGGTGGACACCGAGACCATGGGTCTGAACCTGCAGCGCGACCGGCTGTGCCTGGTGCAGCTGTCGGCGGGTGACGGCGACGCCCACCTGGTCCGCATCGTGCCGGGGATGGACGCGATCCGCCTGAAGGCGCTGTTCGCCGACCCCACGCTTCTCAAGATTTTCCACTTCGCCCGTTTCGACGTGGCGATGGTGGCGCGCCACCTGGGGGTGGCCTGCGCGCCGGTGTACTGCACCAAGATCGCCTCGAAGCTCTGCCGCACCAACACCGACCGCCACGGCCTGAAGGACATCTGCCGCGATCTTCTCGGCGTCGAGTTGTCGAAGGAACAGCAGACCTCGGACTGGGGGGCGGAGAGCTTTTCCGCCGAACAGCAGCAGTACGCCGCCAACGACGTGCTGCACCTGCACCGTCTGAAGGAAAAACTGGACGCCCTGCTCGTCCGCGAGGGCCGCGCCGAGCTGGCCCTGGCCTGTTTCGCCTTCCTCGGCACCCGCGCCGCGCTCGACCTTGCGGGCTGGGCCGAAAACGACATCTTCGCACATTGATTTCCCGGACGTCCGACCGATGAACACCCCGATTTCCGTGCCTACCGCCGTGCCCGACCGCATCGCCTCGGACCTTGCGGCGGCGCGCCACGTCCTGGAGGCCGAGGCCGCCGCCCTGTCGCGGATGAGCGCCGACCTGAACGAGGACTTCTCCCGCGCGCTCAACCTGCTGGAAGACCGCGTCGTCGCCTCGGAACACGGACGGGTGATCGTTTCCGGCATGGGGAAAAGCGGTCACGTCGGCCGCAAGATTTCCGCCACCCTGGCGTCCACCGGCACGCCGTCGTTCTTCGTCCACCCGGCCGAGGCCAGTCACGGCGACCTGGGCATGATCACCCGGCAGGACGCCTTGATCCTGTTGTCGAAATCGGGCGAGAGCACCGAGCTGGCCGACATCATCGCCTATTCCCGGCGCTTCGCCATCCCGCTGATCGCGATCACCGAACGCCGCGAAAGCGCCCTCGGCTCCGCCGCCGACGTCTGCCTCTGCCTGCCCGCCGACGGCGAGGCCTGCCCGCTCGGCCTCGCCCCCACCACCTCGACCACCGCCACTCTGGCGCTCGGCGACGCCATCGCCGTGGCGCTGCTCGAACGGCGCGGCTTTTCGGCCAGCGACTTCAAGACCTTCCACCCCGGCGGCAAGCTCGGCCAGCGCCTGTTGAAGGTGCGCGAGCTGATGCACCCCCTGCCCGAGGTGCCGCTGATCGCCCGCGACGCCCGCATGGGCGACGCCCTGATCGTGATGAGCGAGAAAAGCTTCGGCTGCGTCGGCATCGTCGAGGACGGCGACCGCCTGGTCGGCATCATCACCGACGGCGACCTGCGCCGTCACATGGCGCCCGACCTCCTCGACCGCCCCGCCGGGCAGGTGATGACCGCCGGCCCCAAGACCGTCGCCCCCGACGGACTCGCCGCCGAGGCCCTGGGGGTGATGAACGACCGCAAGATCACCAGCCTGTTCGTGGTCACCGCCGAGGGCCGCGTCGTCGGCCTGATCCATATGCACGACTGCCTGCGCGCCGGGGTGTCATGAGAAAACGCCGGCCCGCGCCAGAGCCGATCGACGCGCCGGCCGCGCCCGGGGGCGACGCCACCCCCGACCTGCGTTTCCTGACCGCCGCCACCGGTGCCGAGGCACTGCGTTCGGCCTCTCTCTACAGCCGTTTCGTCCGCGCCATGAAGCTGGCGCTGCCCGCCAGCGCCGCCCTGCTGTTCGGCGCCATACTGCTATGGCCGCAGTTGCAGGCGGAGCGCAACCGCTTCCACGTCGCGCTGTCGGGAATCGACCCCCGCCACCCCGACCGCCTGCGCATCGTCAACGCCCGCTATCGCGGCACCGACCACGACCAGCAACCCTTCATGGTCACCGCCGAATCGGCGCACGAGATCGACCCGAAGACCCGTCTGGTGGCGCTGGAAGCCCCCGCCGCCGACCTCGGCCTGGCGAACGGCGGCTGGGTGATCGCCCGCTCCCCCGAGGGCACCTACGACCGCGACCGCGAGGTCCTGAGCCTCACCGGCGGGGTGTCGGTGTTCCACGACAACGGTTACGCCTTCTTCTCCAACTCGGCGCGGGTGATCCTGCATCAGGGCCGCGCCGAGGGAGAGGAACCGGCAATCGCCCATGGCCCCCTGGGCGAGGTCAAGGGGGACTCCGGCTTCGTCATCGTCGACAAGGGCCGCCGTATTCTGTTCAAGGGGAAGTCCCGTCTCATCCTTCGTCCGGGAGTGAAAACCGATGGCACCCGCAAATGACCCGCGCGCGCGTCGCGCGCTGCCGCTGCTCCTGACCGCCGCGCTGGCCTGGCTGCCGCTGCCCGCCGCGGCGCAGTCCCTGGGCTTCGGCGCGCCGGGCGAACAGACCCCGGTCGAGGTGCTGGCCGACAACGGCATCGAATGGATGCGCGACGGCAAACGCTTCGTCGCCCACGGCAACGCCAGCGCGACGCGGGGCGAGACCACCGTCTACGCCGACACCCTGACCGCCCACTACCGCGAGGGCAAGACCGGCAAGTCGGAGCTCTGGCGCCTGGACGCCCAGGGACACGTGCGCATCGCCTCGCCCACCGAGACCGCTTCCGGCGACGTCGCCGTCTACGACATCGGCTCGGCGGTGCTGGTGCTGCGCGGCGAGCCGGTGGCCAAGCTGGTCACCCCCGACACCGTGGTCACCGCCCGCGACGAACTGGAATACTGGGACGCCAAACGCTTCGCCGTGGCGCGCGGCGACGCCGTGGTGGTGCGCGACGGCCGCACCCTGAAGGCCGACATCGTCACCGCCTATTTCGCCCCGAAATCCGCGCAGAAGCCGCAAAAAGGCAAGGCCAAGGGCGGCGACATCGACGCGGTGGACGCCCACGGCCACGTCACCATCACCAGCAAGACCGAGGTGGCGACCGGCGACCGCGGCCGCTACAACGTCAAGACCGGCATCGCCACCCTGCTCGACAACGTCACCCTGACCCGCGGCGGCGACACCCTGAACGGCGCCTACGCGGTGGTCAACATGAACACCGGGGTCAGCACCCTCTATTCCCAGGTTCCCGGCGCGAAGACCGACAAGCCGAAGCCGGTGCGCGGCAAGTTCATCCCGAAAAAGGCCGAACCCCTGCCCGAGGAACGCGGCGCGCGGAAACCCTAAACCGCCGCTTTCCTTAGCAAAAATCCGGCCAAATCGCGAAAAAGCGTTGCACCGTTCGTCCGGTATCGGATAATCGGGACGTAAAGCGCCGAAACCCGGTCCTCCGGCAACAACAGGCGCGGCTCCTCGAACGCCACGGGAAAGCAGACGCATGACCAGGACCAAAGCCAAGACGGCCGAACCCGCCGAAGCCGACGCGCCGCAGCCCCTGCCGCTGCGCGGCCTGGAGGTTAAGTCCCTGGGCAAGACCTTCAAGCGCCGTCCGGTTCTGCGCGACGTTTCCCTTTCGGTGAAGCGAGGCGAGGCGGTCGGCCTGTTGGGCCCCAACGGCGCGGGCAAGACCACCTGCTTTTACTGCATCACCGGCCTGATCTCCCCCGACGTCGGCTCGATCCTGCTGGACGGCATGGTGATCACCGGCCTGCCGATGTACCGCCGCGCCCGCCTGGGCATCGGCTATCTGCCGCAGGAAGCGTCGATCTTCCGCGGGCTTTCGGTGGAAGAGAACGTGATGGCGGTGCTGGAGGTGGTGGAGCCCGACGCCGACGCGCGCGAGGCGCAGTTGGAAGCGCTTCTCGCCGAGTTCTCGGTCAGCCATCTGCGCCGCGCCTCCGCCCTGTCGCTGTCCGGCGGCGAACGCCGCCGCGTCGAAATCGCCCGGGCGCTCGCCTCGCGCCCCAGCTTCATCCTGCTCGACGAGCCGCTGGCCGGTATCGACCCGATCGCGGTGGGGGAAATCCGCAATCTGGTCGCCCACCTGAAGGACCGCGGCATCGGCGTGCTGATTACCGACCACAACGTCCGCGAGACCCTGGACATCATCGACCGCGCCTACATCCTTTACGACGGCACGGTGATGATGGAGGGGGCTCCCGCCGAGATCGTCGCGCACGAAGGGGTCCGCCGCGTCTATCTGGGCGACAGCTTCAGCCTGTAGAACGAGGGCGAGGCAATGGCGATTTCCCCTAGGCTCGAACTCCGGCAGACCCAGTCCCTGGTGATGACGCCGCAACTGCAACAGGCGATCAAGCTGTTGCAGATGTCGAACCTGGAGCTTACCTCGTTCATCGAGCTGGAACTGGAAAAGAACCCGCTGCTGGAGCGCGAGGACGACAGCGTCCACGACGACCCCGAGCCGACGCGCGAGACCGAGGCGGAACCGCCGCCGGAAACCGCCCTGCTGGACCGCCCCGAAAGCGGCGGAGAGACCCCGCTCGACGTCGAGGTCGACAACACCTTCACCAACGACGGCCGCTCCGAGGACGGCGACGCCTTCGCCGGCGCCGAGGCGGGTTTCGGCGGCACCGACAACCTGGGCCGCTATGGCGGCGGCGCGCACGACGGCGACGGCAACATCCTGGAACAGACGGTGGGCGAAACCGTCACCCTGCGGCAGCATCTGACGACGCAGCTGGGTTTGTCCTCCGCCGACCCGCAGGAACGGATGATCGGCGCCTATCTGATCGACATGCTGGACGACGCGGGCTACCTCTCGGGCAGCGTCGAGGCCGCCGCCGCCGCCCTCGGCTGCGACGCCGCCCAGGTGGAACGGGTGCTCGCCCTGGTGCAGGGGTTCGACCCGGTCGGGGTGTTCGCCCGCTCGCTCAAGGAATGCCTGGCCCTGCAACTGGCCGACCGCGACCGCCTGGACCCGGCGATGGCGGCATTGCTCGACAACCTCGACCTTTTGGCCAAGCGCGACCTGCCCCGCCTGAAGAAGGCCTGCGGCGTCGACGACGAGGACCTGGCGGAAATGATCGCCGAGATCCGCGCTCTCGACCCCAAGCCCGCGTCCAGCTTCGAACCCGGCCACGAGCAGCCGGTGGAACCCGACATCCTGATGCGCCCCGACGCCGCGGGCGGCTGGATCATCGAGCTTAACACCGACACCCTGCCGCGCGTCCTCGTCGCCAACCGCTACTATGCCGAGGTCAACGCCAAGGCCGACCGCGCCACCCGCACCTTCCTCAACGAGCAGTTCCAGTCCGCCAACTGGCTGGTCAAGTCGCTGCACCAGCGCGCCACCACCATCCTCAAGGTGGCGAGCGAAATCGTCCGTCAGCAGTCGGGTTTCTTCCTGCACGGCATCGGCTCGTTGAAACCCCTGATCCTGCGCGACATCGCCGAGGCGATCGGCATGCACGAAAGCACGGTATCGCGGGTCACCACCAACAAGTATCTGTCCTCGCCGCGCGGGGTGTTCGAGCTCAAGTTCTTCTTCACCCAGGCGCTCGCCTCCACCGAGGGCGGCGAGGCCCACTCCGCCGAGGCGGTGCGCCACAAGATCAAGACCCTGATCGACGCCGAAACCTCGGATGCCGTCCTCTCCGACGACCGCATCGCCGAAATCCTGAAGGAAGACGGCATCGACATCGCGCGCCGCACCGTCGCCAAGTACCGCGAGGCGATGAAAATCGCCTCGTCCTCGCAGCGCCGCCGCGAATTGAAAATCCACCTTCCGTAATCCTCGCCCCCCGCGACAACCCGCCGATGCCTCCCCATATCTGAATCATGGGGATCAACAACCGACGAGGCAGCACGGATGACTTGACGAAAACGGGAGGGCACTTTAGCTTCCCGCCTCCGCCGCCACGGCACGACCGGGGCTCCCGGAGGACGCGGACGCCATCGCCCCCCTCCGAACTTGATCGTGTTCATCGGGAGACGCCTTTCCGGCGCCACCCCAGTCAGGTAGGACGAACGCCATGGAAATTACCGTCAAAGGCAAACAGATCGACCTTGGGGACTCGTTCCGCGCACATGCCGACCAGACCCTGACGCAGCTCGTCGAGAAGTATTTCGACCGCGCCATCGACGCGGCCGTGATCGTCTCGAAGGACGCGCACCTGATCCGGGCCGACATTTCGGTGCATCCGATTCGCGGCTTGACCCTGCAGTCCGCCGCCGCTGGCGCCGATCCTTATGCCGCTTTCGATGCCGCCAGCGAGAAAATCGCCAAGCAGCTTCGCCGCTACAAACGTCGCCTGACCGACCACAACAAGCCCAAGGCCGAGGAGGGTATCCTCGCGCAGCAGTTCATCATCCGGCCCGAACCCGCCGACGCCGAACTGCCCGAGGAGGAATCCAACCCGGTGATCGTCGCCGAGGTCAGCCAGTCGATCCCCACCTGCACCGTTTCCGGCGCGGTAATGCGACTTGACCTTTCCGACGCAAACGCCATTCTGTTCCGGAACAGCTCCCACGGTCGCCTGAACATGGTGTACCGTCGGCAGGACGGAAATATCGGCTGGGTAGATCCCGAGGCAACCAACAGCAAAGGCTGAACCGCCACACGCCGCAAGCGACGACAGAATCGCTGAAAGGCCGACCGGAGCCGCCAAACCGCGGCTCCGTCGCCTTGAGAAAAAGGCGGCCAACGCGGCCCGACCCTTCGTTCGGGCCTGCGTGGATGGATCGAGGAAGACAATGACCCTTGCAGACCTGATCGCACCGAACGCCGTGATCCCCGCCCTTAAGGCGAACAGTAAGAAACAGGCGTTGCAGCTTCTTGCCCAGAAGGCGGCCGAGGTGATCGGACTCGACGAGGGCGAGGTGCTGGAAGGCCTGCTCGAACGCGAGCGCCTGGGTTCCACCGGCGTCGGCAACGGCATCGCCATTCCCCATGCCAAGCTGACCGGCATCGACCGCCTGTACGGCGTGTTCGCCCGTCTCGACCAGCCGGTGGACTTCGACTCGGTGGACGACATGCCGGTCGACCTGATCTGCCTGCTGATCGCCCCCGAGGGCGCGGGCGCCGACCACCTGAAGGCGCTGGCCCGCGTCTCCCGCCTTTTGCGCGACAAGGGCACCTGCGAAAAACTGCGCGGCGCCACCGAATCCGACGCGCTTTACGCCCTGCTTCTCGATTCCGAACGCTCCCGCGCCGCCTAAATCCCGGTTTTCGGAAAAACCGGTTTTTCCCGCACCGGAAATGCGCCTATGGTTCCTCCCGCCGTTGCACCCACGGAGGAGCCCGGCCATGCCGACACAACCCCATTCCCGCTTCGACTTCCCGATCGACGTCGCCGACGGCGACATCGACGACATGGGACACGTCAACAACGCCGTCTACCTGCGCTGGGTACAGACCGCCGTGTTGCGCCATTGGCGCCGCTTCGCGCCGAGGGAAGCGGTGGCGACCCGCCTCTGGGTGGCGTTGGGGCACGACATCCGCTATCGCCGCCCGGCCCTGCCGCACGACCACGTGGTGGTACGGCTGCTGCTGGAGAAACTGGACGGGGCCAAGGCCTTCTACCGGGCACGCATCGACCGGGGCGACCAGACTCTGGCGGAAATCAAAAGCTGCTGGTGCTGCCTCGATTCGGTGAGCAAGCGCCCGGTCAGGCTGGCGCGCGACATCGTCGCCCGCTTCCTGCCCCTGCCCTCGCTGCCCTCCGACTGAGGACCGCCCGGCGGCCTTACCCCGGAATCGCCGAGACGTCGCCGACCACCACCGCGAAACGGTCGCCCAACGCCGCCAGCGCCGCCGCGTGCATCGCCCCGGCGGCGATCGTGCCGCCGTCCGGTCCCGGCAGGTCGCGGCTGGCGCAGGCGTTGGCCACCACGCAACAGGGATAGCCGCGGTTAAGGGCCGAGCGCACCGTCGCGTCCACGCACATGTGAGTCATGAAGCCGACGACGACCAAGGCGGAACGTCCGGCGGCGACCAGTGCCGCCTCCAGGTCGGTCCCGGCGAAGGAATCCGGCAGCCGCTTGCGTACCGCGCGCTCCCCCGCCAAGGGCACGGCTTCGGCCAGGGGGGCGAAGCCGACGGCTTCGGGATCGAACGGCCCGCCCGCGCCGCCTTCGTGCCAGACGTGGATCACCGGCACCCCCCGGCGCCGGGCGGCCGCCAGGGTTTCCGCCAGGTGGTGCCGCGCCGCCGCCAGCTGCGGCAGCTTCAGGACGCCGTCCTCGTAGGCGCGCTGCGCGTCGATCACCAGCAGCACGCTCTCGCTCCAGGCCGCCGGGGTGTCGGACTGTCCCGCCAGGGCCCGCAGGGTCGGCGGGGTCTTCGTTCCGTTCGTCATGGTCGTCTCCCTCGATTGACGACCAAACTTGGCATTGCAAAAAACACCGCGAAACAGGCATTATCGCCAAAGATACCGACAAAAATGCAATGGAAGCGATGGACTGGGACAACTTCCGTTTCGCCCTGGCCGTGGCGCGCGAGGGCAGCCACGCGGCGGCGGCGCGTTCGCTCCGCACCGATGCCGCCACCGTCGGGCGCCGTCTGGCCCGCCTGGAAGGAGACCTGGGGGGAAGCCTGTTCGTCCGCCAGGACGGCCGCTGGCGGCCGACGCCTCTCGGCGAGGCCACCGTCGCCCAGGCCGCGCGCATGGAAGAGGCGGGCGCGGCGGCGCTTCTCTCCGGCCGCGACGCCGCGCACCTGCGCCGCCGCGTGCGGGTGACCGCCACCGAAAGCCTGGCCGAACTGGTTCTGGTTCCCGCCATCGGCCGCTTGCATGCCGTGGCGCCGGACATCGGCATCGACCTTATTCCCACCGCGGTCCGCCTCGACCTCGCCTTCCGGCGCGAGGCCGACCTCGCCCTGCGTCTGGCCCGCCCGCGGGATGCCGCCACCGTTTCCCGCCGCGTCGGCGAGATCGGCTTCGCGGCCTACGCCCCGTCCGGGACGGATGCCCGGAACCTGCCGTGGGTCGCCTATGACGACGACCTGGCCGACCTGCCGGAAGAACAATGGAGCCGGACGCTTCGCCAGGACGCCCCCGTCGCCCTGCGCAGCAGCCATGCCACAGTCCTGAAGGAAGCGGTCGCCCAGGGCGCGGGGATCGGGGTTCTGCCCTGTTTCCTCGGCGACGCCGACCCCCGGCTGCGGCGGCTGACGGAATGGCCGGACGCGCCCCGGCGTCCGGCATGGCTGGTCATGCCGGAGGCCCTGCGCCGCGACCCCGCCGTGCGGCGGGTCGCGGACTGGATCGCAGAAATCTTCCGCGACCGGCGCGCCGCCCTGGCGGGCGAAGCCGCCGACTGACGGCTATTTGCCGTCGATCGCCATGCGGGCGGGTTTCGGCGCGCCCTTGCCGATCTTGATTTCGCGCACCTGGGTTTCCGGCGGCGGGCGCATCAGGTCGATATGCAAAAGCCCCCTGTCCAGGGAAGCGCCGACCACCTCGATCCCCTCCGCGAGAACGAAGCTCCGCTGGAACTGACGCGCGGCGATGCCACGATGCAGATAGATGCGCTCGCCCTCGTCCCCGGCGATGCGCCCGGCGACGGTCAGCTGGTTGGCCTCCAGCGTCACCGAAAGGTCGGTTTCCGAGAACCCGGCCACCGCCAGGGTGATGCGCAGGCCGTTTTCCGAGGTCTGCTCGATGTTGTAGGGGGGATACCCCTCCGCCGAACTCTTCGAGATGCGGTCGAGCATCCGTTCGAAGTGGTCGAAGCCGAGAAGCAGCGGGCTGTTGAAGGTGCCGGACATGCGCGCCATCTTTCCTTTTCCTGTCGGATCGGACCGGCGCCTTGCGACCGCCCACGGGCGCGGTCGACGGCGGCGGACCGATCGGTTGGCGGACCCGCGAATGCGGCGTCCCGATCGGCGGAGGCCCGGACGGCGCGAAGCCCTTGTACGGCGGCCTCGGTCCGGGGCTTCCCGCCCCTGTCTGCAAAATGTCGCGGCTGCGCCGCGCCGCGTCAAGCGGCGCGGACCGCCTGCGCGAATTTTGCAGAGGTTTTCCCTTACCGATGTGTTATGTACGCTGTCCCGGCCGCCCGCGACCTTCCCGCGGCGGTGGACCCGCGAACGGCCCCGTCCCGTCCGCCCGCCCCTGCGGCCGTCCGACCATTGATGCAAGGTGGTTCTTGATGGATACCGCAAAGGGCTCCCTGCTCGGGGCCATCACCGACGTGCGCTTCACCAACCTGCGCGGCGACTTCTATGGCGGCGTCACCGCCGCGATCATCGCCCTGCCGCTGGCCCTCGCCTTCGGCGTCGCCTCCGGCGCGGGCGCCATCGCCGGGCTCTACGGCGCGATTTTCGTCGGCCTTTTCGCCTCCTTCTTCGGCGGCACCCACACCCAGGTCTCCGGCCCCACCGGCCCGATGACCGTGGTCATGGCCTCGATCTTCACCCACTTCGCCGACCGTCCGGCGCTGGCCTTCACCACCGTCATCCTGGGCGGCGCGTTGCAGGTATTGTTCGGCGTGCTCAAGCTCGGGCGCTTCGTCGCCTTCGTGCCGTTCACCGTGATCTCCGGCTTCATGAGCGGCATCGGCTGCATCATCATCACCATCGAGATCGCGCCCTTGTTCGGCCACCCCGCCTCGAAACACGGCGTGCTGCAGGCGATTACCGAAATCCCCCAGGCCGCCGGCCATCCGGTGATGGACGCCCTGGCGATCGGCCTGATCACCCTGGCCATCGTCGTCTTCACCCCCCGCGTCGTCGCCCGCCTGGTGCCGCCGCCCCTGATCGCCCTGGTCGTCGGCACCCTGGGCGCGCTGTGGTTCCTGCCCGCCGCGCCGGTGATCGGCGAGATCCCCACCGGCCTGCCGCAGCCGATCCTGCCGCACCTGACCCTCGATTCCCTGTCGCAGGTTCTGGGCTCGGCCTTCGTGCTGGCGCTTCTGGGGACCATCGACACCCTGCTCACCTCGCTGATCGCCGACGCCGTTACCGGTACCCACCACCGTTCCGACAAGGAACTGATCGGCCAGGGCATCGGCAACATGATGGCGGGCCTGTTCGGCGGCATTCCCGGCGCGGGCGCGACGATGCGCACCATGGTCAACATCCGCGCCGGCGGGCGTACCCCGCTGTCGGGCGTGCTGCACGCGCTGATCCTGCTGGCCCTGGTCGCCGGTCTGGCCCCCCTGGCCGAGCACATTCCGCTGGCGGTGCTGGCGGGAATTCTGCTCAAGGTCGGCTGGGACATCATCGACTGGGACTATCTGAAGCGCCTGCGCGGCGCGCACCGCACCGGCATCCTGATCATGACCACGGTGCTGCTGCTGACCGTCCTGGTCGACCTGATCATGGCGGTGGAGATCGGCATCGTCATGGCGGCGCTGATTTCCGCCAGCAAAATGTCGAACGTGCAGTTGAAGCAGTTCTCGGTGGTCGGCAAGGACTGGGAAAGCCTGCCCATGGACAACGAGGAAAACGCCCTCCTCGCCAAGGGCAAGGGCCGCATCATGCTGATCCGCTTCACCGGCGCCTTCAGCTTCTGCTCGGCCAAGGCGATTTCCCGCGCGGTGCCGGAATTCGGCGACGAACGCGCCGTGGTTCTCGACTGTTCCGAGGCGACCAGCTTCGACACCAGCACGGTGATGACCATCGACGCCCTGGTGCAACGTTCCCTCGCTCTTGGCATCGCGGTGGTCGTCGCGGGCGAGGGACGCGAGGCGACCGACCTGCTGGAACGGATGCGGGTTCTTGACGGCATTGCCGCCGAAAACCGCCTGCCGACCCGCATCGAGGCCCTGAAACGCGCCGCGGAAATCGCCGCGTGACCCCGATTCGCCGGGAAGCGCCCCCGCCCGGGCGCTTCCCGGATTTTCAGAAATCCGCATAACGCATTGATATAAAATAAAAACACACGCGCACACGGTGCGCGTGCAATGCGGCTGATGACAGGCCGCGTCAAAGCCATTATGACACTTCCGCGAAACTAATATGACGCTCGGGCGCCCCTGCCCGGGATAGTCCAAAGGCGGAATTCGTTGGCCGACAGCACCCTCGACAAGGACCTGAAGCGCATCTCCCTGATCGAGGATGCGACCCACCGTCTGGGCACCTTCAAGACCGCAGTGGGCCTGGGCGGTCTGTTCCTGATCGGCGTCCTCTTGTTCACCCTGACCCTGAACGGCGACGGCGACCGCTATTGGTTCGTCGTCCTGGCCGGGGTGATCGGCGGCTACATGGCGCTCAACATCGGCGCCAACGACGTCGCCAACAACGTCGGCCCGGCGGTCGGTTCGCGCGCGCTGTCGATGATGGGAGCCTTGGCCATCGCCGCGGTGTGCGAGGCGGGGGGCGCGGTGATCGCCGGCGGCGACGTGGTCTCCACCATTTCGAAGGGCATCGTCGACCCCGCCCAGGTGGGCGACCCCGACACCTTCGTCCTGGCGATGCTGGCCGCCCTGCTGGCCGCCGCGCTGTGGATCAACATCGCCACCGCGATCGGCGCGCCGGTTTCCACCACCCACTCGGTGGTCGGCGGGGTGATGGGCGCGGGCCTGATCGCCGCCGGACCCGGCGCGGTGGCCTGGGACACCATGCAGACCATCGTCGCCAGCTGGGTGCTTTCGCCGGTGCTGGGCGGGGTGGTCGCCTGCGCCTTCCTCGCCTTCATCAAGATCGCCATCCTGTATCAACCGGACCGTCTGGCGGCGGCGCGGCGCTGGATCCCGCCGCTGATCGCGATGCTGGCGGCCAGTTTCGTCGTCTACCTGATTCTCAAGGGCCTGTCGCACGTCTGGCGTCCGCCGATGCTGCTGACCCTGGGCCTGGGGGTCGCCGCCTTCGCCGTCACCCTGACGGCGATGCGCCCGTTGATCGCCCGGCAGTCGGCGTTCCTGGAAAACCGCCGCAAGGCGGTCAGCTCCCTGTTCACCATGCCGCTGATCTTTTCCGCCGCGCTGCTGTCCTTCGCGCACGGTGCCAACGACGTCGCCAACGCGGTGGGGCCGCTGGCCGCCATCGTCCATGCCGCCGGGGGCGGCGGCATCGCGGGCAAGGTGACGCTGCCGTTGTGGGTGCTGGTGGTCGGCGCTCTCGGCATTTCGTTCGGCCTGGTACTGTTCGGACCGAAGCTGATCCGCACCGTCGGCGAGAAGATCACCAAGCTGGACCAGACCCGCGCCTTCTGCATCGCCCTGTCGGCGGCGGTGACGGTTCTGGTGGCCTCCGCCCTGGGACTGCCGGTCAGTTCCACCCACATCGCGGTGGGCGGCGTCTTCGGCGTCGGTTTCCTGCGCGAGTACTGGACCAACGTGATGCGGCGCCATCTGCCGCAGTCGGCCGAGGACGCGGCGCCCGCCCCCCTCCCGGTCGAGGAGCCTGGAATTCTTCCCGCCGCCGTGGCCGCGACCAAGACGCACAAGTCCAACAAGCGCCGTCTGGTGCGCCGCCGCCATTTGCAAACGATCGTCGCCGCCTGGCTGATCACCGTTCCCTTGTCTGCGGTCCTGGCCGCCGGTATCTTTCTCGGACTGAGGGTCCTGGTCGCCGTCTCCTGACGCCGCGGGGCCGTCGCCCCTGCCGGGAGATGCCGATGCCGCCGCGCCTTCTCGCCCTTGCCGCGTTCGCCACGCTGTTGTTCGCTCCGTTTCCCGCCGCCTTCGCCGCGGAACGCGAGACCGTGCGCATCGTCGGCTCCTCGACCATGTATCCCTTCCTCGCCGAGGTCGCCGAGACCTTCGGCCGCGGCACGCCCTTCCGTGGCCCGGTGATCGAGGCCACCGGCACCGTCGGCGGCTTCAAGATTTTCTGTTCCGACGTCGGCCTGAATTCGCCGGACATCATCGCTGCTTCGCGCCGGATCACCCCGATCGAGGAAGAGCACTGCCTGTCCAACAGCGTCGCCGACGTCGCCGAGTTCAAGGTCGGCTACGACGGCATCGTCCTTGCCCGCAGCCTGGCCGCACCCGCCTTTCCGGTGACCCGCGCCACCCTGTGGCGGGCGCTGGCGCGCACGGTGAAGGCCAAGGGGAAATCCGTCGCCAACCCCTATCGCCAATGGTCCGACATCTCGCCCAGCCTGCCCGGCATGCCGATCCGCATCTACGGCCCGCCGCTGACCTCGGGCACCCGCGACGTCTTCGTCCACCTGGTGATGAACGCGGGCTGCGCCGACCTGCCGGTTTCGGCGTCGGACGCCAAGGTGCGCGAGGTCTGCGGCCACATCCGCGAGGACGGCGTCTTCATCGACGCGGGCGAGGACGACGAAATGATCGTCAAGCGCCTGCTCGACGATCCGCAGGCCCTGGGCATCGTCGGCTACGGCGCGTTGAAGCGCCACGCGCACCGCCTGCGCGGCCTGCCGGTGGAAGGCGTCGCCCCCTCCGACGAGGCGCTGGAGGACGGCAACTATCCCCTGTCGCGGCCGCTTTATCTCTATGTCAAGACCGCCCACGTCGGGCGCATTCCCGGCCTGCTGCCCTTCGTCGAGGCGTTCCTTTCCGACGGGATGATCGGCGACGAGGGCCGCCTGTTCCGGTCCGGCCTGATCCCGATGCGCGCCGACGAACGCGCCTTCGTGCAATCGTCGTTCCGCGCCCTCAAGGCCAGAATGACGCCGAAATGACCCCGCCCGCCCGGATTCTCGTCAGCGCCTGCCTGCTCGGCCAGCCGGTGCGCTATGACGGCCGCGCCAAACCCTTCGCCCACCCCCTGCTGGAACGATGGGCGGCGGAAGGCCGCCTGGTGCCCCTGTGCCCGGAAATGGCGGCCGGCATGCCCGCGCCGCGCACTCCGGCGGAAATCGCCCCGGACGTCGCGGCGGAGGCGGTGCTGGACGGCGCGGCGGGGGTCTTCGACCGCGACGGCGGCGACGTCACCGCGCCGTTCCTGGCCGGGGCGCGGAAGGCCCTCGACATCGCCCGCCGCCAGGGGTGCGCCTTCGCCCTGCTGGCCGACGGCAGCCCCAGTTGCGGCAGCCGCCTGATCTATGACGGGCGCTTCCAAGGCCGCAAGCAGCCCGGCATGGGGCTGACCGCCGCGCTGTTGCGGCGGCACGGCGTCGCCGTCTACGCCGAGGACGAAATCGACGCCCTGGCGGCGCGGCTGAGCGCATAAAAAACCGGCCCCCGCTTTTCGCGAGGGCCGGCCTCTCAGGGTCCCGTTCGGGGGATCTTGCCGTTTCTTGGGTCCTTCGGCCGCCCGGGTCAGGCGACCTTGGCCTGCCGATCACGACCCATGACGTGATCGGCGAGAGCGATATCGGCATTGAGCATGTGCTCCCGCAGATAGGCGCTCAGATGCTCGAAGATCTCCTTGCCGACGTCGGCACGGCCGCTTTGCAGGCTGCGCCGCAACAAGGTCAGGCGTTCAAGGAGTTCGCGGTGCGTCCGCTGGTGGTTGGTGGTCTGCGGATAGGCGCTCTTGACCATCATCTGTTCTTCCGCCGCGCAGTGGGTTTCCAGCAGGGCCTGAACCTTGTCGAGCAGTGGTTCGGGATTCCCCAGACCCTCCCCCGACATCATTTCCGCGTAGGTGGCGTTCATCAGGTCCATCAGTTGCCGGTGGTCGTCGTCGATGGCATCGACGCCGCATTCCACGTCCCGATCCCAGGACATCAGCTTCATCTGGTCCTTTTCGGCGCGCACCTGGTCGAGGAAACGGCCGACCTCGTTGCGCAGATACTCCGCCTGCTGCGACAGCTCGGTCGCCGAGGCGTTGATCTGCGCCGCCGCCGCGCCGGTTTCCTGCGCCGCGCTTTCCACCGCCTGGATGTTGGCCGAGACCTCCTGCGTCCCCGCCGCCGCCTGTTCGACGTTGCGGGCGATTTCCGAGGTCGCGGCGTTCTGTTGCTGCACCGCCGAGGCCACCGCCGCGGCGATTTCGCCCATGTCGCCGATCACGCCGGTGATCGCCTCGACCGCGCCGACCACCACCGTGGTGCCTTCCTGCACCGCGCCGATCTGCTGGGTGATCTCCTCGGTCGCCTTGGCGGTCTGGTTGGCCAGGTTCTTCACCTCGCCCGCCACCACCGCGAAGCCCTTGCCCGCATCCCCGGCGCGCGCTGCCTCGATCGTGGCGTTGAGCGCGAGAAGGTTGGTCTGGCTGGCGATGTCGTTGATCAGGCCGATGATCTCGCCGATACGGTTGGCGTTTTCGGCCAGGCTGCGGATCGAGGTGCTGGCGGCTTCGGCCTGATGGGTGGCCTTTTCCGCCACCTGGGCGGAGTGCGCCACCTGCTTGCCGATCTCGTTGATCGAGGCGGCCAGTTCCTCGGTGGCGGAGGCCACCGTCTGCACGTTGGAGGAAGCCTCCTCCGCCGCGCTGGCGACGCTGGTCGCCTGGGCCGAGGTTTCCGCCGCGGTGGAGGCCATCTGCCCCGACGCCGCCTGCAATTCGGAAACCGCCGCGGCCACCCGCTCGATGACGTGGCCGACGCTCTGTTCGAACTCGTCCGCCATCTTCAGCATCGCGGCATGGCGTTCGGCTTCCGCCCGGCGCTTCTGTTCCTCGGCCTCGGCCTCGAGCTTGCGGACCCGGATGGCATTGTCCTTGAACACCTGCACCGCGGCGGCCATGGAGCCGATCTCATCCTTGTTGCCGCGCGCCGGAACCTCGGTTTCCAGGTCGCCGCGCGCCAACTTCTCCATCGCCGCGGTCATCCCCTTCACCGGCCCGGAAATGCCGCGCCCGATGACGAACGCCGAACCGATGCCCAGGACCAGCGCCATTGCCGCCAAACCCAAGACCAGGGCGTTGGACGAGGCGATGCGGCTGTTGGTATTGGCAACGGTCTCGGCCAGATTGGCGTCCTGCGCCTGGCGGATTGCGCCCATCTGCTTCTGGAACAGGGCGGATTGCGCCATGCTCTTGTCGGCCTGGGCGCGCACCGCGACGCTGAGGTCGCCGATGCGGTCGAAGGTCTTCTGATAAAGGTCGGCGTCGCGCAACAGGCTCTCCACCATCCTGCGCTGTTCGCCCGGCGGCAGGGCACGGGCCAGACGCCCGGTCCGTTCGACATAGTCGGCCATGCGCTTCTTCAGCACCGCCGCCGCCTCGGCGCTCGGCGCCTTGAGGAAGCGCAGCGCGTCGATCCGCGCCAGCATCAGCCCTTCCTGCGTCACCCCGGCCTGACTGGCCAGTTCGTAGTCGCGGGCGGCGATCAGGCGTTCGGTGACCTGAGTCAGGGTCATCCGCATCTGCGGCCCCAGAGCCTCCACCGACTGCTGCGCGGCGGCGCGTTCCGCCTCAAGCTTCACCTGCTTGTCGAACTCGGAGGTCAGACCGGCCAACTGCTGCGCGGCCTGTTCGATGCGTTCGCGGCGCGTCGGATTCTTCGTCGCGGCGATCAACGCGTCGGCGGCGGCCTTCAACGTGGACAGGCTCTTTTGGGCCGATTCCGCGTTGCCCTGGGCCCCGCTGGACAGGAAAAGTTGCACGTCGCGTTCCAGGTCGGCGACGTTTTCCCCCATCGTCGCAACCTTGGCGCTGTTACCGGAAACACGGGCATATTCAGCGATAGCCCCCCCAAAGCTCTGGCCGTTCATGTACGCGGTTCCGGAGACCACTGCGATCAAAAGAATCAGCATCGAGAAACCAGTCAAAACCCTGGTGCCGATCTTGATGTTGGACATCTTCAGCATCGACAAGCCTCCTCCGTTTCCGGGGAACGAATATCGCCTCCCGGATGAAACTTTCAGAACTCGTGATGAGACATATGGTAGTGAGGATTGCACCAACCACAACTGTGGAATCGTGGGTGCGCGTACCCGGTTACGTCAACCCTAGGTATATCATTGATCGGAATAATAAACTTTTTTTGTCGAGATTTATAAATTCCAGGTTGATATGCGCCGCCCGGGATGCCCCGAAAGCGGGCTTCGGCGACTCGCGTTTTGCGGGATGAAAAATCCCCATCGGGAAGAGAGAGCGCTTGGGGATAAACAACCCTAGAGCGCGGCCCCATCCGGCCGAGGCAACCGGAAATCCACCATCGCCACGCCCTTGACCTGGGCGTACAGCGCCTCGCCCACGCTCAAGGCCAGGGCGTCGCGCGATTTCTCGCTGATCCGGGCGAAAAGAACGGCACCCGCGCCGTCCGTCCCCAGACGCAGGCGAACGCCGCACTGTCCGGCGTCTCCGGGGATGATTTCTTCCACCCGTGCGGGAAGAACATTGAGGATCGAAGTCTCGCGCGGCGCTTCGCGGCACAGGCTGACGTCGCCCGCGGCGATGCGCAGGCGGCGGCGCGCGCCGGAAACCGGATCGGCGTCCGGCACCAGCAGGTCGGCCCCCGCCACCGACACCCGCGACAGGCCATAGGCGACGTCCACCGCCTCGACCCGGCCGTCGATCACCACCGCCGCGTCGGCGCGGCGGCAGAAGGGCTGCGCCGGGTCGGCCAGAACCTCGGCCAGGGGGCCCGCCGCCGTCACCCGCCCCGCCGCCAGCAACACCAGATGGTCGGCCAGGCGCTCGACCTCGGAAAAATCGTGGCTGACGTAGATCACCGGAATCGACAGCGCGTCGTGCAGGCGCTCCAGATAGGGAAGGATCTCGTCCTTGCTGATGCGGTCGAGGGCGGCCAGCGGTTCGTCCATCAACAGCAGGCGCGGCTGGGAAAGCAGGGCGCGGCCGATGGCGACGCGCTGGCGCTCGCCGCCCGACAGCCTGGCGGGGGAGCGGCCGAGCAGGCGGGAAAGTCCCAGAAGCTCCGTCACCTCGTCGAAGGCAACGCCGCGGTCGGCGGCGCGGCGCATGCCGTAGCGCAGGTTGGCGGTCACCGACAGGTGGGGGAACAGGCTCGCCTCCTGGAAGACATAGCCGACGGCGCGGCGATAGGGCGGCAGGAAGACCCGCCCGTCCTGCCAGACCTCGCCGTCGCCCAGAGAGAAATACCCGCCGTCCATTCGCTCCAGCCCGGCGATGCAACGCAGCACCGTGGTCTTGCCGCACCCCGAGGGGCCGAACAGGGCGGTGACGCCCTGATCCGGCGCGGTGAAGGCGGCATCCAGGGAGAAACCGCCGACGCGGCCGGAGAAGCGGGCCTCGATGCGGCTCATCGCAGATGCCTCCGCAAGCGTTTCTCCAACACCGTCATCGTCAGGATGACGCAGAACGAGAACCCCAGCATCATCCCGGACAGCAGGTGCGCCGGCGCCCAATCCAGGGTCTCGACATAGTCGAGGACGGTCATCGACAGCACCTTGGTCTGGCCGGGAATGTTGCCGCCGATCATCAGCACCACGCCGAACTCGCCGACGGTATGGGCGAAGCCCAAGATGGCGCCGGTCAGGATGCCCGGGCTGGCCAGCGGCAGGGCAACGGTGACGAAGGCGTCGAAAGGCCGCGCCCGCAGGGTCGCCGCCGCCTCCATAGGGCGGTCGCCGAAGGCCTCGAAGGCGTTGCGGATGGGATTGACGACGAAAGGCAGGGAATAGACCACCGAGCCCACCACCAGCCCGGGGAAAGTGAAGGCCAAGGACGCGATGCCGAACGGCTTCAGCATCGCGTTGAGCGGCCCGCCCGGCGCCATGGCGACGAGAAGGTAGAAGCCGAGAACCGTCGGCGGCAACACCAGCGGCAGGGCGATCACCGTCGCCACCACCTCCTTCGCCCAGTGGCGGCTACGCGCCAGCCACCAGGCCAAGGGCGTCCCCAGCAGCAACAGCAGTGTGGTGCTGGTCGCGGCCAGTTTCACGGTCAGTCCGACGGTCTCCCACATCCCGGCTTCTCCCCGGCCCGGTTTACAGCGCGCCGTATCCGTACTTCTTCAGCACCGCCAACGCTTCCGGGCTTTTCATGAAGTCCAGGAAGGTGCTGGCGACGGGATTGGCGGCACCCTTCTTCAGCAGGACCACGTCCTGATGGATCGGAGTATAGAACTCCTGCGGCACCGGCCAACGCGATCCGGTCGGATCGAGAGCCACCTGGGAAAACGCGACGAAGCCCAGTTCGGCGGCGCCGGAGGCGACGAACTGATGCGTCTGCGAGATGTTGTTGCCCTCGACGACCTTCGGCTTCAAGGCGTCGAACACGCCCAGCTTGGTCATCGTCTCCACCGCCGCCGCGCCATAGGGGGCGGTCTTCGGATTGGCGATGGCGATCTTGGCGAAAGCGCCCTTTTTCAGCACCTCGCCCTTGGCGTCGACCAGGCCCGGCGTCTTGCTCCACAGCACCAGCTTGCCCACCGCATAGGTGAACGAGGAGCCGGGCACGCCATAGCCTTCCTGCTCCGCCTTCAGCGGCCGCTTGTCGTCGGCGGCGAAGAAGGCATCGAAGGGCGCGCCCTGGGTGATCTGGGTATAGAGCTTGCCGGTGGCGCCGAAGCTGAACTCCACGGTGTGGCCGGTCTTGGCGGTGAAGGCCTTGCCGATTTCCTGCACCGGCGCGGTGAAGTTGGCGGCCACCGCGATCAGCGCCTGTCCGGCACGGGCGGCGTGGGGGGAAAGCAACAAGCCGACGGCCAGGACGGCGGCGGACAACCAGGAACGTTTCATCGGGGAACTCCTTTGCGGATCGGGGGAAAAACCAACCGTACTCACGCGACGGCAAGAATGATGTGCGACGCCTTGATCAGGGCGCAGGCGCGGTCGCCCGGCCGCAACCCCAGATCCTCGGCGCCGTCCTTGGTGACGATGGCGGCGATGGTCTTGCCGCCGCCGATGTCGAGGACGATCTCGCTGTTCACCGCGCCGTCGTCGCGGGCGGCGACCGTCCCCTCCAGGCGGTTGCGGGCGGAGATGCGCCCCACCTCGCCTGCCGGGGCCAGGATGACGAAACTGGACTTGATCAGCGCCGTCGCCTCCACCCCGGGGGCGAGCCCCAGGTCGGCGACGCTACGCGCGGTCAGCACCGCGGTCAGGTGCACACCGTCGGACAGGCGCAGCACCACCTCGGCGTTCACCGCGCCGGGGATGACGGTTTCGACGACGCCCAGAAGGGCGTTGCGGGCGCTGGTTCTCATGGCAAGGCTCCTCAGCAGGCGGGAGGCACGGGGGCCGCCCTGTTCGGCCAGGCGGGCGCGCAGGTCGGCCATCGCCTGGGCAAGGTCCCGTTCCAGGACGTGGAAGGCGGCTATCACCTCGGCCCCTTCGGCGGTCAACGCCGCGCCGCCGCCATGGCGTCCGCCCGGCTGCGCGACGACCAGGGGCTGGGGAAACAGGTTGTTGAGGGCGTTGACGCCGTCCCACGCCGCCTTGTAGCTCAGGCCGAGCGACCGCCCCGCGGCGGAGATCGACCCCTGGTCGCGCACCGCCTCCAACAGACCGATACGGTCCGCGCCGACACGGCTCAATCCATCGCCTTCGATGGTGAACTGGGGGATCAGGGCGGTACGCGGCATGGGAACCTCCGTCGGGCGGCGTTCGGTTGTCTGCCTACATAACGGCGGACGCGTTATGTAGGCCAACACCACAGCAAGGTTCGTGCCAGCGGAAAAATCCAGCATTCCCAAGGCCATCTTCGGCGCAAGGAGGTGTCGGCTCCGCGACAATGGCGCGAATCCGATCAGTCCTGGAGGGAATCGCCCATTGCCGTGCCAATCCCGGCGCGGTATTCGCCCGGCGTCATTCCCAGGAAACGCAGGAACTGACGCGACATATGGCTCTGGTCGAAAAAGCCGGCCTCGGCGGCGGCGGCGGCCGGGGCTTCCCCGGCGGCAAGCAGGGCGCAGGCGCGGCGCACCCGGGCAAGGCCGCGCCAGGCGGTCGGCGACAATCCGACATGGCGCCGGAAACGATGGCCGAAACCGCCGCCCCGGGGGGACGCCGCCTCCCCTTCGCCGAGGCAGGCGCGCGCCTGGCGGATGTCGGCGGGGGGCGGCGCGAGAAGTGGCGCCAGCACCAGGAACGGTGCCTCGGCCAACCACCGCAATAGCGCGCGCAGGGACGGCGGCGGCCCGCCCAGACCGGCCAGGGCGGCGACCGCCGCGGCCAATTCCGGCGCGTCGAGCAGACAGACGCCGCGCGCCGCCTGCGGCAGCAGCGAGGGCGGCAGGCTGAGCGAAACCGCCCGGCCGCCGCGCGCCTCGGCATGGGGGAACCCGGCGGGGATCGTCAGCACCGCGCCCGGCGGCAGAACCACGACGCGGCCGCCGCCGAGGTCGAGGCGGCGCGGCGCGGCCAGGGCGACGGTCGCGGTCAGGGAACGATGGGCGTGGGCGGCCAGGGTCCGGCCGCCCGCCGCGCCGACGCAGACCGCGCAACCGAGCGGCAGGCGGATCAGGGTCGCGGCATGGCGGGCACGGCCGGACACGGGGCGGGAACCTCTTCAGGCGAGCGCGGGAACGAACGTCGCCAGAATATAAAGGGTTTCCGTTCCCGCGCCAACGCGATGCAACGCGCCGCGCGGCATCACGCCCAGGGTACCGGGGGCATAGACGGCGCGCCGTCCGGCGATTTCCGCCTCGCCGCCGCCGGACAGCACCAGATGGGATTCCCAATGGTCGGGATGGGTGTGGTCGCCGATCGCGCAGCCGGGGTCGACCCGCACCTGATGCTGGCTAAAGGTGCCGCCGGTCTCCGCCGCCAGGGCGACGGCGCGCATGGCGACGCCGGGAAACTTGGGGTGCGGCGTCCACTCCGCCGCAGCGAGGGGACGATCCTCCGCCGCGAGGGCCAGACGGCCACGGTCGATATCGAAATCCTGCGTCATGAAAACCGGCCTCCTTTCGCCGGGCCGCCAGGATAGGCGGGGGAAGGGAGGCCGATCTTGTACGATTCGGAACGAAATTCCGGGTCAGGCGTCCTTGCCCTTGCCGCCGCAACCGCAGGAACCCGAGCCATCGCCAGAACCGCCGCCATGACCGCCGCAGCCGCAGGAACGGCCTTCCGGCGGGCCGCCGCAGGCCCCATCGTCGCAGCCGCAGCCGCCCAGGCGGCAAGGCAGCATCCGACGCAGAGTGCCATCCTTCAGCACGAAGTGGTGCCACAACGCCGCCGCGACATGCAGCCCGATCAGCAGCAGGCCCAGGCTGGCCAGCATCTCGTGCACCTCGCCGAGGGCGTGCGCCGTCGGCCTGTCCGGCCCGATCAGGGCGGGCAGGGCGAACCAGCCGAACACCGAAACCGGACGCCCGGCGGCGGACGACATCAGCCAGCCCGACAACGGCATCGCCACCAGCCACAGCAGCAGCAGGCCGTGCACCGCCTTGGCCGCGGCACGCTGCCAGGGGGCAAGCTCGCCCAGCGGCGGCGGCGCGGGTTGCGCCGCCGTCCAGGCGATACGCGCCAGGCCGAGGGCGACGATCAGCGCGCCGATCGACTTGTGAATGCCATACAGGCGGAATTTCTCGGGCGAGCTGGCCATCTCGGTCATCACCCAGGCCAGGCCGAAGGCGCTGGCGACCAGAATCACCGCCAACCAGTGCACCACCCGCGACACGCACCCATAGCCGTTGCTCGAATTGCCCAGCATTGTCCGCCGCTCCTTAAGTTTGGAAGAATTCCATCCGCAAGGTGAGAGCATATCCCCCGTCCGTCAAGGGGCAGGGGGGAGGCCTTTCATCTCCGCCAGTCGGGCGATATGGAATTCGAGCCTGCGCCGCCAGGGCGAGCCCTCGGGTTCCGCCGCCGCCGCGCGCCGCCAGCGCGCCAGGGCCCGTGCCACGTCGCGCCGCTGCAACGCCGCCACCCCCAGATAGTACCCGGCGCGCGGATCGTCGGGGGCCAATGCCAAAACCGCCAGGAAGATGTCCTCCGCCGCCGCGTCCACCCACTGGTCGCGCTGCACCATCGCCTCGGCCAGGTCGCCCTGGGTGGCGGCGTCGGTTTCCCCCAGGTCGACGCCGCGCCGCAGCGCCGCAGCCGCCTGCGCCGGACGCCCCAGGAACAGATAGGCGCGCCCCAGCATCGCCCAGGCGCGCGCCTCGCCGGGATGGGTGGCCAGACGCGCCTCCAGACGGGTGGCCATCCCTTCCATTTCGGCGATCGCCGCCACCTCCACCCCCTGACGCTCGGCCAGACGCGGGCGCACCGGCTGGTCGGGCAAACCGGGCCGCCCCAGAACCAGATAGGCCGTGCCCGCCACCCCCAGGGCGACGGCGAGGGCGGCCAGCAATGGCACCGCCCCGGCGCGCGGCAGGGCCGCCGCGTCGGCGTCCCCGGCGGCGGCCGACGCGTCGCCGCCACGGCGGCGGAACGCCCCCACCCAGGCCGCGCCGCCGAAAAGCAGGAACAGCAGCGGCGCCGCCCACAGCGGCAGGGTGGCGGGTTTCACCGGCGGCATCAGACGGATGAAATCGCCGTAGCGCGCGGTCAGCGCCGCCACCACCCGCTGATCGGTGTCGCCCGCCGCCAGGCGTTCGCGCACCAGGCCGCGCATAGCGCGGGCGAGTTCGGCGTCGGATTCGTCGATCGACTGGTTCTGGCAGACGACGCAGCGCAGTTCCTTGGAAAGGGCGCGGGCGCGCGCCTCCAGCGCCGGGTCGGCAAGGGGCTCGTCGGGGCCGAAGGCCGCCGCCGGAAACGGCGCCAGCAACAGCGCCAGCAGCAAGGCGAGGATCGCGCCGCGTCTCATGAGCCGCCCCCCAACAGGGGGCGGATGCGCCGCCGCCAGATTTCCGGCGTCACCACTCCGGCGAACTTGAAGACGATCCGCCCGTCGGCGGCCAGGACATAGGTTTCCGGCGCGCCGGTGACGCCCAGGTCCAGCGCGGCGCGGCTGTCGCGGTCGACGCCGACGGCGCGATAGGGGTCGCCGCGTTCGGCCAGCCAGGCGCGGGTCTTTTCCGGATCGTCCATCCAGGCGATGCCGACGATCTCCGCCTCCTGCGCCGCCGCCAGCCACACCGGATGCTCGGCGGCGCAGGCGACGCACCACGAGGCGAAGACGTTGACCACCACCGGCCGTCCGCGCAGCGCGGCGGCGGCAAGCACGCCGTCGCCGCCCAGCAGCGGCAGGGCGAAGTCCGGCACCGGCTTGCCGACCAGGGGCGAGGGCAAGGGCGCCTCCGGCCGGGAGAGGCGCACCCCCGCCACCGCCAGCAACAGAAGCAGCGCCGCCAGGGGCAGCCACAAAATCATCCGCCGCGCCGTCATGGTTGCCTCCGCGCCGACGGGGCCGTCCGCGCGGTCAGGGCCAACGCCCCGCCCGCCGCCATCAACACCGCGCCCGCCCACAGCCAGGGCAGCAGCGGCTTGACGAACATCCGCACCACCCAACGGCCGCTGGCGTCGGACTCGCCGATTACCGCGTAGGTGTCGCCCCACGGGGAAGAGACGATCGCCGCCTCGCTGGTCGCCTGACGCGGCGTTTCGTACAGCCGCGCCTCGGGACGCAGCACGACGCCACCCGCCTCGACGATTTCGGCGCGGCGGGCCAGATAGTTCGGACCCGGCACCTCGATCACCGACGCCAGCACGAAGTCGCGCCCCGCCACGCTCAGCGCGCCGCCCTCGGGCAGGGCGGCGATGCCTTCCGCCGCCAGACGGCTGCCGCCGGTGATCCCGGCCAGGCCGACCGCCAGCCCCAGATGCGCGACGACCATCCCCAGCCGCCGCCGGGAAAGGGTACGGCGCTCCGCCCACAGGACCGCCGCGCACCCCGCCGCCAGCATCGCGGCAAGACCGAACCCCGCCGCCGCCCAGCCGCCCCAGCGCGCCGAAAGTCCCGCCGCCGCCAGCCCCACCGCCGCCACCGCCACGAAGGTCGGCCAAATCCGCCGTGCCGCGTCGCGTCCGGGCCGGAGCAGCGGCCCCACCGCCATCAGCGCCACCACCGGCGCCAACAGGGGCAGCACCGTGGCGTCGAAGAAGGGCGCGCCCACCGACAGCCGCCCGAGGTTCAGGGCCTCGGCCAGCAGGGGATAGACGGTGCCGAACAGCACCACCCCGGCGGCGACGATCAACAGCACGGTGCCGAGCAACCGCGCCCCGTCGCGCGACAGGGGGGCAAAGGCGACGTGGCGGGAAAGCCTGCCGCCGCGCAGCGCGAACAGAACCAAGGCGCCACCCGCGATCGCCGCGAACAGGGCCAGGATGAACACCCCGCGCAAGGGGTCGGCGGCAAAGGCGTGCACCGAGGTCAACACGCCGGAGCGCACCAGGAACATGCCGAGCAGGCTGAAGGAAAAACCGAGGATGGCCAGAATCACCGCCCAGGCCTCGGCGCCGCCACGCCGCTCCACCCCGCCCAGGGCATGCAACAGGGCGGCGGCGGACAGCCAGGGCAACAGGGCGGAATTCTCCACCGGGTCCCAGAACCACCAGCCCCCCCAGCCGAGCTCGGCATAGGCCCAGGCGGCGCCAAGCGCGATGCCGACGGTCAGGAAGATCCAGGCGACCAGGGTCCAGAAGCGCGTCGCCCGCGCCCAGCCCGGCCCCAGATTGCCGCGCAGCAGGGCGGCCACCGCCAGGGCGAAGGCCACCGAGACGCCGACGCTGCCGACATAGAGCAACGGCGGGTGAAAGGCGAGGCCGGGGTCCTGCAGCAGCGGGTTGAGGCCGCGTCCCTCGATCGGTGCCGGGGACAGGCGGTCGAAGGGGTTGGAGGCAAGGGCGACGAAGGCCAGCACGCCGACGCCGACGACGCCCAGCGCCGCCAGGGTGTAAAGCCTCGTCGCGGCGGGCAGCCCCTGCCGCCACAGGGCGAAGACCCCGCCGAAGGCGGCCAGCAGGGTCGCCCACAACAACAGCGAGCCCTCGTGGTGCCCCCAGGCCGCCGCCACCTTGTAGAGCATCGGCTTGGCGGTGTGGGAGTTCTCCGCCACCACCCGCACCGAGAAGTCGGATCCCGCGAAGGCGTGAACCAGCGCCGCCATCGCCACCGCCATCGCCACCGCCTGCGCGGCGGCGGCGGCGGGCGCCACCCCGGCCAGCCCCGGCCGCGCGGCCAGACGCGCCACGGGCAGGGCCAGCGCCTGCACCAGGGCGAAGGCCAGGGCCAGCAGCAGGGCGAAGTGGCCGGCCTCGACGGTCATCGCGCCGCCCGCCACTCGCCGTTCTGCTTCAGCACCTCGGCGACCTCGCGCGGCATGTAGTTTTCGTCATGCTTGGCCAGCACCGTCTCGGCGGCGAAGTGGCCGTCCTGGCTCAGGCGGCCTTCCGCCACCACCCCCTGCCCCTCGCGGAACAGGTCGGGCAGCACGCCGGAAAAGGTCACCGGCAGGCTGACCTGGCCGTCGGTGACGGTGAAACGCACCGCCGCGCCCTCGCGCACCAGGCTGCCCGGTTCGACCAGGCCGCCCAGCCGCACCCGGCGGGAAAAGGCGTCGGGACGCTCCACCAGATCGGCGGGGCCATAGAAGAAGGTCAGGCTGTCGTCCAGCGCGCTCAGCACCAGGGCCCCGGCGGCGAACACCGCGCCCAGGCCCACCCCCAGCCAAACCAGCCTCTGCCGCCTGCGGCTCACGGACGGTCCCTCCGCTGCACGCGGTCCCAGGCGTCGCGCACCCGGCGCCAGCCGCGCCACGCCCGCCACGTCATGCCGCCCAACACCACGGCGCAGGCGCCATAGGCGGCGGCGACGTAGGACAGATAGGGAGACGCCGGATCGATCATCGCGCCCCTCCCGCCAGCCTTGCCGCGGCAACGCGCGACGCCGCCACCGCGGTGCGGGTCCGGATCAGCCACAACGCGAAGAAGACCGCCTTGAACGCCCCCGCCATCAACAGCAGCGGCAACAGCATCGAGGGATCGATGCTCGGCCCGCCGAATTTGAACACGCTGGCCGGCTGATGCAGGGTGTGCCACCAGTCCACCGAGAACTTCACCACCGGCAGGTTGACGCACCCCACCAGGGCCAGCACCGCCGCCGCCCGGTCGCCGCGCGCCTGACGGTCGAAGGCGCCGGAGAGCGCGATCTGGCCGAGATAAAGGAAGAACAGCAGCAGCATCGAGGTCAGGCGCGCGTCCCACACCCACCAGGCGCCCCACATCGGCTTGCCCCACAAGGACCCGCTGACCAGACACAGCAAGGCGAAGGCGGCGCCCAGGGGGGCGGCGGCGCGCGCCGCGTGAAAGGCCAGCGCGTGCCCGAAGGCCAGTCCGACGCCGCCCAGCACCGCGACCAGGGCATAGACGAACAGCGCCATCCAGGCGGCGGGCACGTGCACGTACATGATGCGCACGCTCTCCCCCTGCTGATAGTCGGCGGGGGACAACGCCAGGGAGAACAGCAGCCCGGCGGCCAGCATCGCCACCGCCAGCGCCACGGCGAAGGGCAGCACCCGGCCGCACAGGGCGACGAACCGCGCGGGCTCCATCGCCCGCAGCGCCGCCTGCCGAACCGCCTTTACCGCCGAACCCCCTGCCACGTCCTACTCCACCGCCTGCCGCAACGCCGCCGCAGCGGCCACCGGACACACCGCCAGCAACGCCAGCGCCATGCCCCCCAAGATGAGAAGCGGCGACCCCGGCGCCAACCCCGCGACCGCCAAATCCACCGCCCCCGCGCCGAAAATCAGCACCGGCGCGGCCAGCGGCAGCACCATCAGGGCCAACAGCACGGTGGCGCGCCGCGCCCCCAGGGCCAACGCCGCACCCAGCGTCCCCAACAGCGACAGCGCCGGGGTGCCGAGCAGCAGCGAGACGAACAGCACCGGCATCGCCGCGTGCGGCAGATGCAACAGGAAGCCCAGCAACGGCGCCGCCAGGCACAACGGCAGGCCGGTCACCAGCCAGTGCGACAGGGCCTTGGCCAGGACCAGGGTCTCCGGCGCCAGGGCGCCGGTCAGCATCGGCTCCAGGCTGCCGTCGCGGAAATCGTCCTCGAACAGCGCGTCGAAGGACAGCATCGCGGAAAGCAGCGCCATCGCCCACAGCACGCCGGGGGCGACGCGGGCCAGCACCTGCGGCTCCGGCCCGATGCCCAGCGGAAACACCGCGACGCCGACGGCGAAGAACCCCAGCACCATCCAGGCCCCCGCGCCGTCGCGGCAGGCCAGGCGCAGGTCGCGGCCGAGCACCGACAGGAACGCGTTCATCCGCCGCCTCCCAGGGTGAGTTCGGCGGCCCCCTCGGGCGTCGTCTCGCCGTGCATCGCCACCACCACCGCGCCGCCGCGCCGCCGATGCGCCGCAACCAGTTCCCAAACGATCCGCCGCGCCGCCGCGTCGAGCGCGGTGGTCGGCTCGTCGAGCAGCCACAAGGGCGCCGAGGAAAACGCCAGCCGGGTCAGCGCGGCGCGGCGCCTTTGCCCGGCGGACAGCGCCCGCACCGGCACGTCGGCGTGCGCCCACACCGAAAACGGGTCGCTGCCGCGCGGCCAGGGAGTCTCCGCCAGGCCGGAAAAGCCGCTCCAGAAATCCAGGTTCTCGGCCACCGTCAAGGCGGACTTCAAGGCATCCTGATGGCCGATCAGGATGGCGCGTTCCGGCACCCGGGCGGGCCGCGCGCCGTCGGCCCAGGCCGCCGCCCCCGCCGCCGGGCGCACCAGTCCGGCCAACAGGCGCAAAAGCGTCGTCTTGCCCGCGCCGTTGGCGCCGCGCAGGATCGACAGGCTGCCCGCCTCGACCACCATGTCGACGCCGCCCAGCACCGCCGCCTCGCCGCGCGCATACCCCACTCCCCGCAGAATCAGCGGGAAGAAACCGGACGTCAGCGGCGCGGAAAACGGATTCTCGTGCATATTCCGCATGATACCCGAACCCGCCGGTTTTACATCCGAATTCGCCGCGCCGGAACCTCCCCCCTTGACGTGGCGGCATTAATATTAGATATTGCTTATATTAGATACCCCTGAAACGGAGAGACATCCCCATGTCCGAACCCACCTATGACGAAAACGGCCTGTCGCCGCACTGCCCCTGGCGCAAAAGCCGTTCTCTGCTGCGGCGTCAGGCGTGGTCGCCCTATGCCGCGGGCATCCTGATCGGCCTGTTGCAGATTCCCGCCTTCCTGCTGGTCAACACCGCGCTCGGCGCCTCGTCGTCGTTCGTCACCGTCGGCGGCCACATCGCCGCCCTGTTCGACGAAAGCGCGATGAACATCGCCTATTTCGCCAAGCACGCGGCGGGCGGCAAGAACTGGTGGCAGGTCGCCCTGGTCGTCGGCATCGCCCTCGGCGCCTTCCTTTCGGCGAAGGCCTCGGGCTCGCTGCGCGGCGCGATGTCGCCGGTCTGGGCAAAGGCGGCGGGGGTTAAGGGCTTCCCCGCCCGCGCCGCGATGGCCTTCGTCGGTGGTTTCGTGCTGCTGTTCGGCGCGCGCATCGCGGGCGGCTGCACCAGCGGCCACGGCATCTCGGGCCTCGCCCAGTTGGCGGTCGGATCGTCGATCGCGGTCGCCGCGATGTTCGCCGGCGGCATCGTCACCGCCCTTTTCTTCCGTAAGGTTTAAGGAGCCGCCGCCATGGAAACCTATCGCATGATCGTTCTTGGCTTGGTGATGGGCGCGGCGTTCGGCTTCGCGCTGGAAAAGGGCCGCGTCTTCGAGCCCGGCGTGATCGTCGGCCAGATGCAGTTCCGCACCTTCACCATGCTGAAGATGTTCCTGGCCGCCACCGCCACCGGCCTGATCGTCCTCGCCGCCCTCAACGGCATCTGGGGGGTGAAGCTGCACCCCAAGGGCACGGAATACGTCGCCGACGCGGTGGGCGGCGTGTTGCTCGGCGTCGGCATCGTCCTTGCCGGGGCCTGCCCGGGCACCCTTCTCGCGCAGGTGGGCGTCGGCTACCGCGACGCCTGGTTCGCCCTGGCGGGCGGCCTGGCCGGGGCGATTTCCTTCGGCTACGCCGAACCGGCGCTCAAGCCCCTGATCTCGGGCGGGCCGGGCAAGCTGACCCTGGACAAGCTGATCGGCCTGCCGTTCTGGGCGGTGGCCCTGGCCCTCGCCGCGGCGCTGGTCGCCGGGATGGTGGCGCTGGAAAAGGCCCGCCCCTGGCAAGCCGACCTCGGCGCCGATTTCGACGGCCTGCCGGAGAAGTGAAAAACCTTGCGGAGGGGCTAGGCCCCTCCGCGCCTCCCATTCCTTAAGGTTCTTGCGCGCAGCGCGATAAAACCGTCACGCGGCGTGAAGGTCGATTGCCGCTGACGCGGCGAAAACACGTTATGGGATCAAAGGGGCCAAGCCCCTTTGCGGGTCCGGGCAGAGCCCGGCCTGGTTTTTTGCCCGCCGCCGCCGACAGGTTCTTGTCCTTGCCGGTGGAAGGGTTAAATCTAGACCGATCCGACGTGCCGATCGGAGTCGCCACTCGCCACCGGGGGTCCCCGGTGTTTCGCACGTCCTGTCATCGCGCATTCCAACCCGAAACGAAGATCGGAGGATACTTCATGTCGCCGTGTGGCCAGGACACCCTGAGAACCCGCAATTCCCTGACCGTCGAAGGCAAGACCTACGACTATTTCAGCATCCGCGCCGCCGAGGCGGGAGGACTGGACGGATTGTCCCGCCTGCCCTGCTCGATGAAGGTGCTGCTGGAGAACTTGCTGCGCTTCGAGGACGGCCAGACGGTCACCGTCGCCGACATCGCGGCGGTCGCCGCCTGGCTGACCGCCCGTTCCTCGGACCAGGAAATCGCCTTCCGCCCCGCCCGCGTGCTGATGCAGGACTTCACCGGCGTCCCCGCGGTGGTCGACCTGGCGGCGATGCGCGACGCGATGGCGGCGCTGGGCAAGGATCCGGAAAAGATCAACCCGCTGTCGCCGGTGGACCTGGTGATCGACCACTCGGTGATGGTCGACGCCTTCGGCAGCAAGACGGCGATGGCCCGCAACATGGAGCTGGAGTTCGAACGGAACGGCGAACGCTATGCCTTCCTGCGCTGGGGGCAGACCGCCTTCGCCAACTTCCGCGTGGTGCCGCCGGGCACCGGCATCTGCCATCAGGTCAACGTCGAATATCTGGCGCAGACGGTCTGGGTCACCCCCACCGACGACGAGGACCGCACCCTGGTCTATCCCGACACCCTGGTCGGCACCGACAGCCACACCACCATGGTCAACGGCCTTTCGGTTCTCGGCTGGGGGGTGGGCGGCATCGAGGCCGAGGCGGCGATGCTGGGACAGCCGATCTCGATGCTGATTCCCGAGGTGGTCGGCTTCCGCCTGACCGGCCGGATGAAGGAAGGCACCACCGCCACCGACCTGGTCCTCACCGTCACCGAAATGCTGCGCAAGAAGGGCGTGGTGGGCAAGTTCGTCGAATTCTACGGCCCCGGCCTGTCCGAACTGCCGCTGACCGACCGCGCCACCATCGCCAACATGGCGCCCGAGTACGGCGCCACCTGCGGCTTCTTCCCGATCGACGCCGAGACCCTGCGCTATCTGGAATTCACCGGCCGCGACGCGCACCGCATCAAGCTGGTCGAAGCCTATGCCAAGGCGCAGGGGCTGTGGCGCGACGACGCCACCCCCGACCCGGCGTTCACCGACACCCTGGAACTCGACATCGGCACCGTGGTGCCCTGCCTCGCCGGGCCGAAACGGCCGCAGGACCGCATCGCGCTGACCCAGGCCGCCGCCGCCTTCCGCGCCGCCTATCCCGCCCTCGACATGGGCAAGCGCGTCCCGGTCGCGGGCAAGCCCTTCACCATCGGCCACGGCGACGTGATGATCGCCGCGATCACCAGCTGCACCAACACCTCCAACCCCTCGGTTCTGGTCGCCGCGGGTCTGTTGGCGCAAAAGGCGGTGGACAAGGGCCTCTCCGCCAAACCGTGGGTGAAGACCTCTCTCGCCCCCGGCTCGCAGGTGGTCACCGACTACCTGGCCGCAGCCGGGCTTCTGCCCGCGCTGGAGTCCCTGGGCTTCGCCGTGGTCGGCTATGGCTGCACCACCTGCATCGGCAACTCCGGGCCGCTGGCCGACGAACTGGCGGCGGCGATCGACGGCGACGACCTCACCGTCTGCGCCGTGCTTTCCGGCAACCGTAACTTCGAGGGCCGGGTCTCCCCCCATACCAAGGCCAACTATCTCGCCTCGCCGCCGCTGGTGGTCGCCTATGCCATCGCCGGCAGCATCGGCGTCGACCTGGCCACCCAGCCCCTCGGCATGGGCAAGGACGGGCGGCCGGTGTTCCTTGCCGACATCTGGCCGACCGCGGCCGAGATTCAGGAGGCGATCGGCAAGGCCCTCTCCCCCGACATGTACCGCGCCCGCTATGCCGACGTGTTCAAGGGGCCGAAGGCCTGGCAGAAGGTGAAGGTGGCGAAGGGCCTGACCTACGCCTGGGACGAAGGCTCCACCTACGTCAAGAACCCGCCCTACTTCGAGGGTCTGACCATGGAGCCGCCGGGCATCGCCGACATCGTCGACGCCCGGCCGCTGGCCATCCTGGGCGATTCGGTGACCACCGACCACATCTCGCCCGCCGGCAACATCAAGGCCGACGGCCCGGCGGGAACCTATCTTTCCGAACGGCAGATCGCCCGGGCCGACTTCAACAGCTATGGCGCGCGGCGCGGCAATCACGAAGTGATGATGCGCGGCACCTTCGCCAACATCCGCATCAAGAACGAGATGGCGCCGGGCACCGAGGGCGGCGTCACCCGCCTGATGCCCGGCGGCGCCCCGATGTCGATCTACGACGCGGCGATGGCCTATGAGGAACGGGGCGTGCCACTGGTGGTGGTGGCGGGCAAGGAATACGGCACCGGTTCCTCCCGCGACTGGGCGGCGAAGGGCACCAAGCTTTTGGGCGTGCGGGCGGTGATCGTCGAAAGCTTCGAGCGCATCCACCGTTCCAACCTGGTCGGCATGGGCATCCTGCCCTTGCAGTTCAAGGACGGCGTCACCCGCAAGAGCCTGGGCCTCGACGGGACCGAGACCTTCACCATCCGGGGGCTGGCCGAAATCCGGCCGCGCCAGGAAGTGACGGTGGAGATCGCCCGCGCCGACGGCCGCCGGGAGACCGTCGCCGTCACCTGCCGCGTCGATACCGAGGACGAAGTCGCCTACATGACCCACGGCGGCATCCTGCCCTACGTGTTGCGCCATCTGGCGGCGGACTGACCACGTAACCGCTTACGAAGCGCGGCGGAGGCAGCCCCCTCCGCCGCGTTTTTTCATGACAAAAAACCATGGGTTTTATTGGCGTTACGTGAAATGCACCGGAACCGTGATGGACATCACGGCCAGCCGCCCCCAGATGATACAGGGTAACCGCAGAGGCCCAACGCCCGCACGTCCCCCCCTGAAGGAGGCCGCAATGTCGAACCAACCGCCGACTCTCCGCCTCGACCCCGCCATTTTCGCCGGTTCGTGCGAACCGCCCCTGGACGAGCTCTATGGCGACCCGATCCTGCAAGCGATCCTGCACCGCGACGGCATCGACCTCGACGCCCTCAAGGCGGTGGTGGCCAACGCGCAACGGCGTCTCGCCGCTTAACCTGGAACTCCCCCGGGTATCCGGTTTATACTTTGCCGCGCCGTCCCAATGGGACGGCGCGCCCGTTCACACCCATGGAATCCGCCCGATGAAATCCCTCGACTCGCTTAAGGTCAAACTCTTCGTCGACTCCGCCGATTTCGCCAGCATCCAGAAATTCGCCAAGGTTCCGCAGATCGCCGGCTTCACCACCAATCCCAGCCTGATGCGCAAGGCGGGCGCCGCCGACTACGAGGACTACGCGCGCAAGATCCTGGCCGCGGTGCCGAACCACGAGGTCGCGGTCGAGGTGATTTCCGACGACCTGGACGAAATGGAGGCGCAGGCCCGCGTCATCGCCACCTGGGGCAAGAACGTCAACGTCAAAATTCCGGTGACCAACGCCAAGGGCGAATTCACCGGCCCGGTGATCAAGCGCCTGGCCGCCGCCGGGGTGCAGGTCAACGTCACCGTGCTCTTCACCGTCGAACAGGTGCGCGCGGTCGCCGCCTGCCTGTCGCCGGACACCCCGTCGATCGTCTCGGTCTTCGCCGGGCGCGTCGCCGACACCGGCGTCGACCCCCTGCCGATCATGAAGGAAGCGCTGGCCATCCTCGCCCCCAATCCCAAGGCGCGGCTGATCTGGGCCAGCACGCGCGGCCTGCTGCATCTGGTGCAGGCGGACGAAATCGGCTGCCACATCATCACCGTGCCGCCGGACGTCCTGGACAAGCTGCCGATGCTGGGCAAGGACCTGACCGCCTATTCCCTGGAAGGGGTGCAGGCGTTCGCCCGCGACATCGCCGCGTCGAACTTCCAGATGCGCCTTTAGCCCGGCGACCACGTCCGGCAGAAATCCAGGAAGCGGCGCAACAGCGGGCTTTGATATTTCCCCGGCGCGGTCACCAGGTCGAGACTGCGGTCGTGGCGCGCCGTCAAGCGGACGGGCGCCACCCGCCCCGCCGCCAGGGCGTCGGCCAAGGCGTGTTCGGACAGGAAGCCCAGGCCGATCCCCGCCGCCACCGCGTTGACGATCGCCTCGTTGCTGCCGAACTCCAACCCCAGGGTCCAGGATTTCAGTTCCGGTTCCAGGCGCAGGGCGAACTGCTCGCGGGTGCCGGATTCCGCCTCGCGCAGCACCCAGGTACGGCCGGAAAGCTCGGCCGCCGTCCGCCGCCGTCCGTCGGCCAGCGCATCGCCGGGCGCGGCGACCACCAGCAGACGGTCCCGCCACAACGGCTCGACGTCGAGCGGCGCCCCGTGCACGCCGCCCTCGACGAAGGCGGCGTCGATCTCGAACCCCTCGATCATGCGGCACAGCCGCGCGGTGTTGGCGACGGCGATTTCCGGGCGCGGCATCTCCACTTGCGCCATGAACGCCGCCAGCAGCGGCGGCAAAAGATGGTTGCCGATGGTGACGCTGGCGCCGATGCGCAGCCGCCCGCCCAGGGTCTCGCCCTTGAACAGACGTTCCATCGCCGCCAGCCGTTGCAGCATGTCGTCGGCCATCGGCCGCAACTGCGCGCCGCAGGCGTTGAGGATCAGCCGGTTGCCGATCCGGTCGAACAACGGCCCGCCCAACTGCGCCTCCAGATCGCGCAGCGCCACCGAAAGCGCCGCCTTGCTGAGGAACAGCGCCGCCGCGGCGCGGGTCAGCGAACCGTGCCGCGCCACCGCGTCGAAAACCCGAAGCTGCCGGAATGTGATCGCCGATATGTTCATATTTTCCGAACATACCGTTGAAGATGTTTCGTTTCAATTTCCATATGCAATGCACTAGGGTCCGCGGACCGTTTCCCATCCGCGAAGGAGCCGTCATGCCGCTGCAATCCCGCCTGAACGCCGTCCCCACCCCGATCGGCGGCCTGGCGCTGGGCATCGCCAGCCTGGGCGTGCTGTGGGAATCGCAGGTTCCCTCGGGCGGGCTGATCCAGGCCTGCGGCGCGGCGCTGGCGGGGGCGATCGCCCTGCTGCTGGTGCTGAAGTTCGCCGCCGCCCCCCGCACCCTGATGGTGGAGCTGTCGCACCCGGTGGTCGGTTCGGTGGTTCCCACCCTGGCGATGGCAAGCATGCTGATCAGCGCCAGCCTGGCGCGGGTTTCCCCCGCCCTGGGCACCGCCCTGTGGCTGACCGCGGTGGCGGCGCACGCCGGTTTCCTGTTCGCCTTCGCCCTGCACCGCGCGCGCGAACCGCGCCTCGCCCACATGGTGCCCAGCTGGTTCGTGCCGCCGATCGGCCCGGTGGTGGCGGTGCTGACCGTCCCTGGCCCGGCCTTCCACGATCTGGCCCAGGGCATCCTGTGGTTCGGCATCCTCTCCTACGCGGTGATGCTGCCCCTGATGCTCTATCGCCTGATCTTCCGCGAGGCGGTACCGCTGGCCGCCCGCCCGACCATCGCCATCCTGGCGGCGCCGCCCAACCTCTGCCTGGCCGGATACCTGTCCTTCGCGGCGACGCCCGACCCGGTGCTGACGGTAGTGCTGCTCGGCCTCGGCATCCTGATGGCGGTGGTGGTCTATCTGGCTTTCTGGGATCTGTTGCGCCTGCCGTTCTCGCCGGCCTACGCCGCCTTCACCTTTCCGGTGGTGATCGCCGCCTCCGCCAGCTTCAAGGCGGCGGCCTTCCTGGCGGCGAACGGCGCCAACCCGGGCACCGTGGCGGCGCTGCGGCAATGGGGAAGCGTGGAACTGCTGGTGGCCAGCGCGGTGGTGGGCTATGTCGCGTTGCGCTATGCCCTGCATTTCCGGCCGAAGGCGGCCGGGGTTCCGGCCTAGGCCTCGACCACCTGCACGGTGTTGCCTTCCGGCCCGAAGAGGGCGGCGCACACCGAGCCGCCACGCCCCGAACCGCCGTCCAGGGTGACCACGTGGCGGCCGAAACGCACCCCCGGCGCGCCGTGGGTGGCGCCGCGCACCACCAGACGATAGCCGGTGGCCTCGGGGGTCAGGGTCTCGAAATCCGCGCCGCCCCACCAGAAGGAATCGAGCTGCTTGTCCAGGCCGACGCCACGCTCGAACCCGGCGTTGACCACCAAAAGCGAGCCGTCGGCGACCACCGCCGCGTGCAGCAGGCGGGCCATCAACGGGCGATGGCCGTCGTGGGCGTCGATCGCGTCGGCGGCGTGGCCGGTCCAGCGCGACAGGCTGGCGCGGCCGTCGCGCGCCGCGTCCAGGGCGGCCTGCGCCGACAGGCCATAGGCGTCCAGGCTGGCCTTCAGCCCACGGGACAGCATCCATTCCAGAACGTCGGCGGGGTCGGGGGCGAAGTGCAGTTGCAGCAACTTGCGCCACATTTCCTCCTGCGCGCCGCGCAGGATGACGATGTCGTCGCTTTCGGCGTCGAAACGCGCCATCAGGGCGCGGCGGAACAGCAGCAGTTCGTTGAGCGCCCCGACCACGTCGGAGCCATAGCCCATCAAATCGCCGGCATAGATCAGGCGGTCGCCGAGCCGGAACTGCCGGGAAATCTGATCATGGACCTGGCGCAGACGGTCCGATTCCCCATGAACCGCGCCCACCACCCAGGTCCGCCCCGGCTGTTCGAAAGTACGCCAGACTTCCGGCTGCGCCATTCAACCCTTCTCTTTTTTCGCTTCACCCCACAGGTTTTACACTGCAAAAACCCCCGCGACAACGCGTGTCGCGGGGGTTTTCAAGAAAGGCTGCGCAAGAGTTGCGGCTCAGGCGGCTTCGAGCAGGGTCTCCAGACGGCGGGTGGCTTCGTCGTGGCCGATCTTCTCGACCGCCGCCACCTCGTGCGCCAAGCGCTCCAGCGCCTGCTCGTAGATCTGACGCTCGCTGTAGGACTGCTCGGCGTTGCGGGCGTTGCGATGCAGGTCGCGCACCACCTCGGCGATCGACACCGGGTCGCCGGAGTTGATCTTCGCCTCGTACTCCTGGGCGCGGCGCGACCACATGGCGCGGCGCACCGCGGCGCGGCCCTTCAGGGTGGTCAGCGCGTTCTGCATGATCTTGCGGTTCGACAGCTTGCGCAGGCCCGACGCCTGCGCCTTGGTCACCGGCACCTTCAGGGTCATGCGGTTCTGTTCGAACGCAATCACGATCAGTTCCAATTCCATGCCGCCGATCCTCTGGCTTTCCACCGCCAGAACGTTCCCGACGCCGTGCGTCGGGTACACCACGTGATCGCCGGCCTTGAACTGTTCCTTCATCATTGGTCTCTCTCTTCCGTCTGCCGGACGGGCGGTTTCGAAATCGCCCGCGCCCATGTGCCCAACGCCGGGACACCCCGCCGTTTCAACCGACGCGAACGGACCCCGTGCACGATCAGAGCGATCCAACCGTGACACCCGCTTGCGGCGAGCCGTGCCGTCTTGTCGGTATCAAAAAAATGCGCGCCCGGACTTCCACAATCCATGCAGGGAAGAAGTCATCGCGACGCAACGCGGGATTATATAGCACGAAGCACGCGCGAAAACCACCGGAAATCCGGGTTTTCGCGCGTCAACCGTGGAAAGGCGACAGTTTCAAGACATTAGGACCGAAGGCGGCCCCGGAAGACAGAGGCTCAGCGCGCCGCCGGATTGGGGCTGAGCAGGGCCTCCTTGTCGGGCTTGCCCTTCCACTCGTCGGCGTCGGCGGGGGTGTCGCCCTTGGCGGTGACGTTCGGCCATTTTTCCGCATATTCGCGGTTGATCGGCAGCCACTTGGCGGCGATTTCCTCGCTGTCGGGGAAGATCGCCTCGGCCGGGCATTCGGGTTCGCAAACGCCGCAGTCGATGCATTCGGCGGGATTGATCACCACGAAGTTCTCGCCCTCGTAGAAGCAATCCACCGGGCAAACCTCGACGCAATCCATGAACTTGCACTTGATGCAGCCGTCGGTGACGACGTATGGCATGACTCGGAACCTCCCCTTATGCCCAACGACGATGCGCCCAACCTACGCCTTCGGGCGGGGGAACTCAAGACCCTCCGACAGCTCCCGGCGCGGGCGCCCAGTATCTTGTATTCAATCGAAGAAATCGCTGAGAACGGCGATTTCCGACACCCCCGGCGCACTGCCCGTCAGGGCGGCAACGGCGGCGATTTCCGGCGACGGCAGGTCGTCCCCGGGGGCCAGCCGCAACGGCGGCCGCGACTCGACGTAGAGGGCAACCGCCGCCACTGCGGAAAGGCGGGCGGCGGCGAATCCGCGAACGGTGACGAAACGCCACGCCGAACGGCGGAAGACCTCGATCCGGTCGCCGATCCGCACCCGGCGCTGGCCGCGCCCGACGGCGGCGCCGTTCAGCCGCACGCAGCCCCCGGCGCACAGGGCCTGCGCCTCGCCACGGGTCTTGACCAGGCGGGCGAACCACAGCCACTGGTCCAGGCGCGGCGCGGCGGCCTCCATCACGCCTCCGGCTTGGCCTTGCCCCAATTCTTCAGCACCGCGAACGGCGAATCGGGATCGATCTCGGCCCGACGGGGGGGACGGGCGGACACGACGTCGCCGCGCGGAGCACGGTCGGGACGCGGCCCGCGTTCCGGCTTCGGCCCACGGTCGTGACGGGGGGCGTCGGCGCGCTTCGGACGGTCGTGCCGTTCGTGACGTTCCGGCTTCTCGCCGCGTTCCGGACGGTCGGCCCGTTCGCCGTGCGGCGGACGCGGCGCGGCGCCTTCGGCGGCGGGCGCGGCCTCGCGCGGCGGGCGCTTGCCCGAGGAGTGCCGTTTCGGATTCTTCTTCGGCTGCACCGCGATGCCCTCGCGCGCGTCGGTGACGCGATAGCCGAAGGCCCGCAGGATCGCCATGGTGACCTCCGCCCCCACGCCGAGAAGCGACATCAGGGCGGGCGGCAGGATCTTCGCCCCTTGCGGGGCGACGGGCTTTTGCTCCTCCGCCGGGGTCTCGGCGGCGGCTTCGACCGCGCTGGCCTCGGGCGCGGCGGCTTCCGGAGCGGCGGTTTCCGGCGCGGCCGCCTCGGGGACGGCTTCCGGCGAGGATTCGGCGACGGCCTCGGCTGCGGCTTCCGTCGCCGTCTGGCCCGGCGTCGAATCGATGCGGGTGGCCAACGCCTCGTCACGCAGGAAGCGGCGCACCTCGGCGGCGAAGCGTTCCAGCATGTCGACGCGCGCGGCGCGGCTGTCGAAAACGCGATAGCCCTGCAACTCCACCCATTCGGCGGCGACGCCCTCGGCCAGCGGGAACGACACCTGACCGGGGGTCAGCGGCGAATGGCGGGCGACGAAATCGGCGACGTCGTCGACCTTGCGGTCGATCGCGGTAAGGATCAGCAGCAAACGCTGCGCCGCCGGCTTCAGCATGTCGGGCAGATAGACCGTCTCCACCCCGAAGCGCACGCCGAACTTGCCCATCGCCTTGCGGTCGTCGTCGCCGAGGTGGGCCAAGTCCTGCGCCATCGCGGCGCGGCGGATGGTGCCCCCCGCCTCGACCAGGCGGAAGGCGATGCCGCGCGGCAGACCCGCCAGGTCCGCCTCGGCCAGGGTGACCAGGGGACGCAGCACCGAACGCACCTGCGCGTCCAGCCAACCCTGCACGCGGGTGCGCACCAGATCGACCATCGCGGCGTCGAGCAGATCGTTGGCAAGAAGATCGGCGCGCGGCTTTAAGCGCTCCGCCCCCGCGGCGACGCGCGCCACCGGCGCGCCATGCCACGAGATCACCCCTTCCGGCGACAACGCGAAGGTGGCGTCGGGCGCCACCGACAGGGCCTGGGCACGGGTCGCGACCTCGCCCCGCAGTGCCTGGGACGCGGCGGCGGCCACCGCCTTCTCGGCCTGATCCGAGGCTCCACTCGATTCGGCGATGAAACCCAGCCCTTCGAGGCGACCCACGCGGTGGCCCTCGATATGAACGTCCCCGTTCGGCGTGACGGTAGCTTCCAACGGTGTATGCCCCCTCAAACGGCTCAACAGAATGGCAGTGCGGCGATCCACGAACTTTTGCGTCAGACGGTCATGTAACGCATCCGATAGCCGGTCTTCAATCCGTCTTGTGCGTTCCCGCCAATGATTCGCGTCAAAAACCCATCCCGCGTGGTTGGCGACGGTGGTCCAGACCCGAATCTGGGCGATCCTTTGCGACAGATGAACGATATCGCCGTCGACGCGGTCGATCGCCTCCAACTGACGATTCAGGAAGCTATCGGGTATCACGCCAGCGGCTCCGGTCAAGTCCAGAAACAACCGCGCCAGCAGACGGGCGTGCGCCTCGGCGGTAATTTTCTGGAAATCCGGGATCTGGCAGACCTCCCACAACAGGCGCACCCGGTCGGGATGGCGGGCCCGCTCCGCCACCTCGGGGATGCGGACCAGAGTCTCCAGCGCCACCACGTCGTCGGCCCGCCGCGCCCGCAGGTAATCCGCCCCCGGCGGCGGCATCAACAGGCTTTTCAGCAGGGACTCGGGACTTTGAAAACGCAGGGCGGGATTGCGCCAGAACAGCGCCTTGACCGGGCGGAAGTCGTGCGACTCCACCCGCTCCACGATTTCCGCGTCGAAGGCCGGGGCGTCCGCCGTGGTACCGAAGCTGCCGTCGTTCATGTGCCGCCCGGCGCGCCCGGCAATCTGGCCGATTTCCGCCGCGGACAGGCGGCGGGGTTCCGCCCCGTCGTACTTCACCGTCTGGGCGAAGGCGACGTGGTCGATATCCATGTTGAGGCCCATGCCGATGGCGTCGGTGGCGACCAGAAAGTCCACCTCGCCCGACTGGTACATCTCCACCTGGGCGTTGCGGGTGCGCGGGGACAGCGCCCCCAGCACCACCGCCGCGCCGCCGCGATGCCGCCGCACCATGTCGGCGATGGCATAAACGTCGGCGGCGGAAAAGGCGACGATGGCGGACCGCCGCGGCAGGCGGGTCAGTTTTTTCGACCCGGCGAAGGACAGGCGCGACAGGCGGGGCCGGGTCTGCACCTCGATCCCCGGAACCAGGCGGGAAATCACCCCGCGCATGGTGTCGGAGCCAAGGAACAACGTCTCGGACAGCCCGCGCGCGTGCAGCAGGCGGTCGGTGAAGACGTGGCCGCGCTCGGCATCGGCGCACATCTGGATTTCGTCCACCGCCAGGAAGTCGACGACGCGGTCGAGCGGCATCGCCTCCACCGTGCAAATGAAATAGCGCGGGTTGGCGGGGATGATCTTTTCCTCGCCGGTGACCAGGGCAACCTGGGCCGCGCCCTTCATCCGCACCACGCGGTCGTAGTTTTCCCGCGCCAGCAGGCGCAGGGGAAAACCGATCATGCCGGAGGCATGCGCCACCAGCCGGTCGATGGCGTAGTGGGTCTTGCCGGTGTTGGTGGGGCCGAGGATCGCGGCGATTCGCGCCCCGGATTGCGAATAGGCGGCCATGGCAAGGCAGACTGCGGGGTGCGGCCGCCCTTGTCCAGGGCAAAAAACCACGGGATGAAAAACCTTGCGGAGGGCCTTGGGCCCTCCGCGCCTCCCATTCGTTCTGGTTTCCGCACGCCGCGTGAAGGCCGATTGCCGCCGACGCGGCGAAAAAAGAAATGGGGAGCGCGAGGGGTCCATGCCCCCTCGCAAAGTTTTATCTCGGCCCCCTCCCCGACGTCCCGCTTATTGACAGGCCGCGCCCCCCGCCCTTACATGCGGAACCGACGATTTTTCATTGATAGCCAGGTGGGAGATTCACGCCATGTCTGTGGAAACCCTGCATTTTCAAGCCGAGGTCACGAAGCTCCTCGACATCGTGGTGCATGCCCTTTATTCGCAGAAGGACATCTTCCTGCGGGAATTGATCTCCAACGCCTCGGACGCCTGCGACCGGCTGCGTTACGCCGCGATCACCCAGCCCACGCTGACCGAGGGCGACGCCGCCTTCGCGGTGCGCCTGATCCCCGACGAGACGGCGAAGCTTCTGACCGTCGCCGACAACGGCATCGGCATGAACCGCGACGACCTGATCGAGAACCTCGGCACCATCGCCCATTCCGGTTCCGCCGCCGCGATCGAGGCTCTGGCCGCGCAGGCGGGGAAGACCGACGCGGAAAAGGGTCTTTCGCTGATCGGCCAGTTCGGCGTCGGCTTCTACGCCGCGTTCATGGTCGCCGAACGGGTCGACGTGATCACCAGGAAGGCGGGCGAAGCGCAGGGCTGGAAGTGGTCCTCCGCCGGCGCGGGCGACTTCACCGTCGAACCCTGCGACGAGGCGCGGCGCGGCACCCGCATCGTGCTGCACCTGAAGGACGACGCCCTCGACTATCTGAAGGCGGGCACCCTGGCGCGGGTGGTGAAGACCTATTCCGACCACATCGACCTGCCGGTGGTCCTGGAACAGGGGGAGGAGACGGAAACCCTCAACGCCGCCGCCGCCCTGTGGACCCGCCCCAAGGCCGAGGTGACGGAAGAGCAGTACAAGGAATTCTATCACCACGTCGGCCATGCCTTCGACGACCCCTGGCTCACCGTGCACATGCACGCCGAGGGCGCCATCGAATACACCGGCCTGATCTTCGTGCCGAGCGAGCGGCCCTTCGACCTTTTCGACCCGGACCGCAAGCAGCGCCTCAAGCTCTACGTCAAGCGGGTGTTCATCACCGACGACTGCGAAGGTCTGGTGCCCAGCTATCTGCGCTTCCTCAAGGGCGTGGTCGACACCCCCGACCTGCCGCTCAACGTCAGCCGCGAGATGCTGCAAGACAACCCGATGGTGCGCAAGATCGGGCGCGGCCTGGTTTCCCGCGTTCTGTCCGACATCGGCAAGACGGCGGAGGACGCGGACCGCTACGCCGCCTTCTGGGAGGCGTTCGGCGCGGTCCTGAAGGAAGGCGTCTACGAGGACTTCGAACGCCGCGCCACCCTGCTCGATCTCTGCCGTTTCCGCTCCTCTTTGAAAGAGGGCTGGATCAGCCTTGCCGACTATCTGGCGGACATGCCCGAGGGGCAGGAGGCGATCTACTACCTCACCGGCGATTCGGCGGAAGCGCTCAAGGCCAACCCGCAGATCGAGGGATTCACCGCCAAGGGGGTGAACGTCCTGCTGCTCACCGACGCCATCGACGAGTTCTGGACCGGCATGGCGCCGCCCTACAAGGAACACGCCTTCGCCTCGGTCGCCGGGGCGGGCGGCGATCTGGCCAAGATCAAGGCCAAGGACGCGGCGGCGGACAAGCCGGATGCGGAGAAAAAGACCGAGGCCGAGGCCGCCCCGGCGGCGGAGGTCGAGGCCCTGGCCGCGGCGATGCAGGCGGTCTATGGCGACCAGGTGGCGGCGGTGAAGGTCTCCGACCGCCTGACCGCCAGCCCGGTCTGTCTGGTGGCGGGCGACGCCGGGGTGTCGCTGCACCTGGAACGGCTGCTCAAGGCGCACAACCGCACCGGCGCACAGGCGGCGCGGGTGCTGGAGATCAACCCCACCCACCCGGTGATCCGGGCGATGGCGAAACGCGCGGCGGACCAGCCCGACACCTTCGCCGACTGGGCCTGGCTGCTGCTGGATCAGGCGCGCATCGTCGAGGGCGAACCGGTGGGCGACGCCGCCGCCTTCTCCCGGCGCTTGACCGTCTTCATGGAAAAGGCTTTATCTCTAATCCGATGAAGTCCATTTAACTTGGCTGGCCAGAATGACCACCGTCCTTCACATCATCACCGGCCTAGGTTCCGGCGGGGCCGAACGGATGATGACACGCATCGTCACCTCATCCCGCGATGCTCGGCACGTCGTGGTCTCCCTGATGGACGGCGGCTTCTTCGACCGTGACCTCACCGACGCCGGGGTCGAATACCACTGTCTCAGACTGAACCGGATTTGGGACGCCCCGCGAGCCTTTCTGCGATTGGTCAGGCTGATCCGCGGGCTCCATCCGGATACGGTCATGACTTGGCTCTACCATGCGGACTTTCTGGGCACCGTGGCGGCAGCCTGCTGCCTGGGCACCCGAAACGTCATCTGGAATCTACGCTGTTCGGCTCTCGATTTTCATGACTACGCCGTCACCACCCGCTGGCTGGCCTATTTGCTTGCACGCATGTCCCATTGCCCCAGGGCGATCACCCATAATTCTCATACGGGGAGAGAAGCCCATGAAAGGTTGGGCTATCGTCCGCATCGCTGGATCTATACCCCCAACGGATTCGACACGGACGAATGGCACCCCGACGAAGAGGACCGGCAAGCCGTGCGTGCAGAATGGGGGATTGCCGATGATCAGGTGATCATCGGCATGGTCGCCCGTTACAGCCCGCAGAAGGACTTTCCGACCTTTTTCGCCGCGGCCAGCGAAGCCGTAACCGCCTGTCCGAAGGCTCACTTCGTTCTGATCGGCCGTGGCACCGAAAACCTGGGAATTCCGGTCCCCTTGCGTGGACACCTGTCGGCGTTAGGAGAACGTTCGGACATTCCCCGTTTGCTGCGCGGCATCGACCTGCTGGTGTTGAGTTCGCGCTATGGCGAAGGTTTCTCCAACGCCCTCGGCGAAGCCATGGCAACGGGTGTTCCCTGCATCGCCACGGATGCCGGGGATGCCGCCCTGATCATCGGCGACACCGGGCGCGTCGTTCCGACCCAATCCCCAAGGCTCCTCGCGGAAGCGATCTGTGAGCTCGCCACGCTTCCACGAAAAGCCCGAGCCAAACTCGGCGCGGCAGCCCGATGCCGCATCATCGACAAATGGTCATTGCCGACGATTATCTCTACCTTTTCCGAACTCTGGTCATAGACATGCGCCGCCCCAACGGCCGCCGGACAAACGGAAACCATCTCGTAAAAGGGTAACACCATGGATATTCGAGGGAAAAAGCTTCTTGTCATCGGCGGCGCCGGTTTGATCGGCTCCCACACCGTCGATCTTCTGCTCAAAGAAGACGTCGGCGAGGTCATCATCTATGACAATTTCGTCCGCGGACGAACCGAGAACCTAGCCAACGCGCTTAAAGATCCGCGCGCCAGAATCTTCGACATCGGCGGAGATATCTGCCAAACCGACATCCTGGAAAAAGCCATGGAAGACGTCGATGGCGTGTTTCATTTTGCCGCCTTATGGCTTTTGCAGTGCCACGATTTTCCCCGCTCGGCCTTCGACGTCAACATCCGCGGCACCTTCAATGTCTTCGAGGCCTGCATAAAAAAGAAGGTTTCTCGCTTGGTCTATTCGTCGTCGGCCTCCGTCTATGGGGACGCCGTCAGGGAACCGATGGACGAGGAACATCCCTTCAACAACAAGAACTTCTACGGCGCCACGAAAATCGCCGGCGAAGCGATGGCCCGCGCCCTGCACTACCGTTACGGACTGAACTACGTGGGGCTGCGCTACATGAACGTCTACGGCCCGCGCCAGGACTATCACGGCGCCTATATCGCCGTGATCATGAAGATGCTGGATGCCATCGACCGCGGCGAAGGTCCGACCATCCTGGGCGACGGAACGGAGGCCTTCGACTTCATTGCCGTCGAGGACTGCGGACGCGCCAACGTCTGCGCCATGAAAGCGGAAACGGCGGACCGTTTCTACAACGTCGGCACCGGCAAACGCACCTCGCTTAAGGAACTGGCGGAACTTCTGGTCGAACTGACCGATTGCCGCCTCCCGATCAAATACGCCCCGCGCAGCCAAGCCACGTTGGTCCGCAACCGGATCGGATGCCCCAAACGCGCCGCCGAGGAAATCGGCTTTGTCGCCCAGAAGGATTTGCGGGCGGGGCTCCAGGCCCTGATCGAATGGCGGTCCAACCACATTCACGAAGTTGAAGCCCGCCGCCAACAGGTCCGCTGATCATGACTGCTCCCAAACGCATCATCCAAATCGCCCAGCCGTCCACCGGGGACGAAGAGTGGCAGGCCATCCGGGCACCCCTGCAAAGTGGGTGGCTGACGCAGGGGCCGCAGGTCGCCGCCTTCGAGACGGCTTTCGCCGAACGGCACCAAGTCCGTCACGCCCTGGCCACGACGTCGTGCACCACGGCGCTGCATCTGGCCTTGGCCTCGCTCGGCGTGGGACCGGGCGACGAGGTCATCGTTCCGTCCTTTACCTGGATCGCGACCGCCAACGCCGTTCTTTATTGCGGCGCGACCCCGGTCCTGTGCGACGTCGACCGCACGACCTATACGATCGACCCCGCCTCGGCAGCCAGTAAATTGACCGAACGGACGAAGGCCATCGTTCCCGTTCATCTGTTCGGCCGATGCGCCGACATGAACGCGTTGCGCGCGGTCATCCCCGCCCATGTCCGTATTGTCGAGGACGCCGCCTGTGCCGCGGGCGCCGACTACTGCGGCACCCCGGCCGGAGGACTGGGAGATGTCGGATGTTTCTCGTTTCATCCGCGCAAATCCATAACCACCGGCGAAGGCGGCATGCTCACGACCAACGACGACGGCTTGGCCGAGCGCGCGCAAATCCTGCGCAGCCATGGCGCCTCCCTTTCGGAGGAACAACGCCATGCGGGGCCGCAGCCATACCTGTTGCCCTCGTTCGACGAGTTGGGTTTCAACTATCGCATGACGGATGTTCAGGCCGCGATTGGGCTTGTCCAGCTCGGCAAGCTCAACGCCTTCATCGACGAACGCGACCATTGGACGTCCTTCTATGAAGACGCCTTGGCCGGAATCCCCTGGCTTCGCCTGCCGGTGAAACCAAACGAGGGCCGCCATGCGTGGCAGGCCTACGTCACCTATGTGGATCCCGAGACCGCGCCGCTCCCCCGCAACGAGTTGATGGCCCGGCTTCATACCATGGGCGTCGCGACACGCCCGGGGACGCATGCCGTTCATTCCCTGGGATATTATCGGGACCGCTTCGGATATCATCCCGAAGATCTGCCCGGAGCCAGGGATTGTGAAAGGAACACCATGGCCATTCCGCTGCACAACCGCATGACCGCCGACGACTATCGTTATGTCGCCGACGCAATCCTGTCGTTGGCACTGTAAGCATGTGCGGTTTCGTCGCCACGCTCAACCTCGACGGACGCCCCGGCTCGGCGCCGATGGTGCGCGCGATGGCGGAGATGCTAAGCCACCGCGGGCCCGACGACGAAGGCTTTCACGTGGACGGCCCCGTCGCGCTCGGCCACCGACGGCTTTCCATTCTCGATCTGTCGTCGGCTGCCCATCAGCCGATGAGCAGCCGTGATGGCCGATATGTCCTGGTCTACAATGGCGAAATCTACGGCTTCCAAGAAATCAAGGCGGAACTACAGGCCATGGGAATGGCCTTCAACTCCCACTCCGATACGGAAGTCGTTCTGAACGGCTGGGCGGCATGGGGACCGGACTTAATTCCCCGTCTCAACGGCATGTTTGCCTTCGCCCTGTGGGACCGACAGAAGCAGACCCTGTTCCTGGTCCGTGATCGGTATGGCGTCAAACCTTTATATTATGCCCGAATCGGCAACTCCTTCTGCGCCATGTCGGAGATCAAGGCCCTTCTGGCCCGGCCCGATTTCCGCCCTCAGGTGAACAAGGAAGCGCTGGTCGAATACCTGACGTTTCAGAATTTCTTTACCGAACGGACCCTTTTCCAGGGAGTTTTCACCATGCCCGCCGGGCATATCCTGGAAATTCCGCTCGGCGGCGAAGAAAAGCTGACCCGGTATTGGGACTATAATTTCCACGAACCCACCGTTCAGCTTGCAAAAGAGGAATACATCGAGGAACTCGACCGTCTGTTCGTTCAGGCCGTCGAACGGCAGATGATCAGCGACGTGGAAATCGGGGCCTATCTCTCCGGCGGGCTGGACTCCGGTTCCATCGCCGGGGTGGCGGCCAGCACCTTCCCGGGAATGAAGACGTTCACCGTAGGCTTCGACCTGAGTTCCGCCTCGGGGCTTGAATTGGCCTTCGACGAACGGCGCAAGGCAGAGCACATGTCCTCCGTCTTCGGGACGCAACAGTACGAAATGGTCCTGAAGGCCGGCGACATGGAACAGGCGATGCCCCGTGTCACTTGGCATTTGGAGGAACCCCGCGTCGGTCAGTCCTACCCCAACTATTATGCCGCCAACTTGGCCAGCCGTTTCTGCAAGGTCGTTCTGGCCGGAACCGGGGGGGACGAAATCTTCGGTGGATATCCCTGGAGATACTGCCGGGCCACCGACAACCGGAATTTCGACGACTACATCGACCGGTACTTCGGCTTCTGGCAACGCTTGCTGCCACAGAATGCCATGCCCAATGTGTTCGCGCCGATCGCCGAGACCTATCGCAACGTCGGCCCCAGGGATATTTTCCGCAACGTCTTCTCCCGCCACGCCGAGCAGTTCCAAACACCCGCCGATTACATCAACCACTCTCTATACTTCGAGGCCAAGACTTTTCTTCACGGCTTGCTTGTCGTGGAGGACAAGCTGTCGATGGCGCATAGCCTGGAAAGCCGGGTTCCCTTCCTGGACAACGATCTTGTCGACTTTGCCATGGGCATCCCTGTCCGCCTGAAACTCAACAACATCGAGACCTCACGTCCCGATAAGCAGAGCTCCAAGGGGCAGACCGCGCCGAAATTCGAAAAAACCCGCGACGGGAAAATGGCCCTCCGCATGGCAATGGAGCGGCATGTCCCCCGTCAGGTCATAGAAGACACCAAACAAGGTTTCTCCGCCCCCGACGCCAGCTGGTTCAAGGGAGCCAGCATCGATTACGTCCGCCAACGCTTGTTCTCGAAATCCGCGCTGATATACGATTACCTGGATCGCGCCACGATCCATAATCTTGTCGAGGACCATCTGGAGGGAAGAGAGAACCGCCGTCTCCTGATCTGGTCCTTACTGGTCCTGGAAGAGTGGATGGCGTTGTTTGCCGAAGGTGGATGGAAGCGCTTGTCATGACGGAAAAAAATATGGCCGTCGATGCGGAAGCCCTGGGGCTCTGGCAGGATTGCCTGCGCGAGGTCCTCGACGCGCGGGCCCGGGAACTGCGCGAGAAATTCGACCGGTCTCTCCCCCTTCAGGATGCCTTGTCCGACAGGAAAGATCGCGCACGGAGCCTGGGCTTCGCCGAAAATGCCACGATATACGGCAGCGCCTTCGTTTATGGAACGGTTCGCGTGGGCCCCGAAACCTGGGTCGGTCCCAACGTCATCCTGGACGGCGCACACGCTCCCCTTACCATAGGAGCCTGGTGCTCGATCTCCGCCGGGGTCCACATCTATACGCACGATACCGTGACCTGGGCCCTTTCCGGTGGCAGGTCCCGGATGAAACAGGCCCCGGTCTCCATCGGCGATAAATGCTATATCGGCCCGCAAAGCATCATTGCCGCGGGAACGGAGATCGGAACCTGCTGCGTGGTGGCCGCCAACAGCTTCGTCAATGCGGACGTCCCCGATTTCACCATCGTCGGCGGCTCCCCCGCCCGGGTTCTCGGCCACGTCGAATTCAACGGCGATACCCCCATCCTGCAATTTGGCAAGGCCTTATGAACATCGTCGTCGTCAACACCGGCGTCGGCAACGTCCGGGCCATTCCCAACATGCTCCGTCGGCTTCAGGTCCGCGCGACCGTGGGCTCGGACGCCGAAACCATATCCCGGGCCGAATGTCTGATCCTACCCGGAGTAGGAAGCTACGATGCCGTGGTCCGCGCCATACGAGACGCCGGATTATGGCAGGTCCTGGACGAGTGTGTCCGTGCTGGCATCCCGACGCTGGGGATTTGTCTGGGCATGCAGTTGATGACCGAAGGCAGCGAAGAAGGCCTGGAGCCTGGGTTCGGCTGGATCCCCGGCCGACTGCGCCGTTTTCACCCCGAAGACGGGGGGGGCCAGCCGATCCGAGTGCCGCACATGGGGTGGAACCTCATCGAAGAGGCAGAGGACATCCCCCTCTATGCGGAAATGACCGAACGCCGTTTCTATTTCAACCATTCCTACTACTACCCTCTGGACAACCCAGCACACGCCTACGGCGTCACCGAACACGGCGTAAGATTTGCCGCGGGTATCCGGCGCGACAACCTGTTCGGCGTCCAGTTCCATCCCGAGAAGAGCCACCGTTTCGGACTGAAACTATTGGAAAATTTTCTGAAGGAAGCCCGTCGATGAAGATACCATCCTGGTTCTCCTCCATTCTCGGCGGCCCGCTGCCCGATGACGGTGGGTGCATCCAAGCCAATGGGGTCACTCTGGTCAGAAGCAATGGCGTCTTCCGCGCCGAAGAACTGGCGTCAGAGGCCCAAAGGCAAACCCGCGAGACCTTTGGGTTCAAATGGCAGAAACGGGAAACCTATGAAGGAACCCTGGCCGCCACCGCGCATTCCTGGCTGCTTCAGCGCTATGGAGACGTTGCCCACGCCGAATGGCTTTCCGAGTACGGGGAACGGCCTTTGCTTCTAGACGCGGGATGCGGCGCGGCCTTCTCCGCCCTCGAACTCTGGGGGGACGCCTTGCCGCGGTTGCGCTATGTGGGTGCAGACATCTCGGAGGCGGTGGATGTGGCCCGTGCCCGCTTTGCCGAACGCGGCCTGGAGGGCGCCTTCATCCAGTCCGACCTGCAACGGTTACCGCTCGCCCCTGAATCCATCGACCTGATTTTCTCCGAAGGGGTTCTGCACCACTGCGACGACACACGAACCGCACTGACGTCCGTGGTTTCCTACCTGCGTCCGGGGGGGCGCATTCTATTCTACGTCTACAAGACCAAGGGACCGATCCGCGAATTCACCGACGACTACATCCGGGAACGTCTACGCGATGTCCCTCCGGAGCAAGCCTGGGATCTTCTGATGAGCCTGAGCAAACTGGGCCAGGCGCTGGGCAAGTTGAACGTCGAAATCGACGTTCCCGAAGACGTTGCTCTTCTGGGAATTCCAAAGGGGCGCATCGACCTGCAGCGTTTCGTCTACTGGCACGTATTCAAGGCCTTCCACCATCCCGACATGAACCTGGATGAGCTGAACCACGTGAATTACGACTGGTACACGCCGCAGAATGCCCACCGTCAAACCCCCGACCAGGTGCGGCAATGGAGCAACGCATTAGGCCTCGTCATCGAACGCGAAGTGGTCGAAGATGCCGGGATCACGATCATTGCCCGCAAAGACAAAAAGTAAGGCATCCTGCCCATGGACCACGATAGGAGGCCGTCATGACCGTTTCCGCGGCTCCGCCTGCTCTTTTAGAGTCTCTCCGGCAGAAATTGGCCATCGTCTCCGCCGAAGGCATCCTTCGACTTCGGTTGACGCCGGACGCTCGGGAAGAAGACGGCTGCCTGAAGGGCGGGATCGACGTCGCTGCGGTTGACGGTTCTGGCACGGAACACCTCATCGAAGAGCGGTCTTTGGATGACGTCCGTTATGAAAACGATGCCATTGCCATCCTTTCCGACGCCTTAAGTGCGGCGTTGGCAACGCATGAAACCTGGTTCAAGGAAAGCACCTGATTTTGGGCGCGCTGAACAAAATCAAGACCGTCGTCTCCATGGCCCGAGCGGGTGGTCGCGGATGGCCATCCCTGGTCTGGAACACCGCCATGGCTCGGATGCACCGGGTCGGCCCATTGTTGCCGCCGGTGCATATCGCCATAGAACCCACCAATGCCTGCAATGCCCGCTGCCCAGTCTGCGAAACCGGAAAGGGAGAGATGACCCGACGAAAGGGCATGCTCGACCTCACGAATTTCCAACGTTTCATCGACCGCTCGGCACGATGGACCAACTCTCTGTTCTTCTACTTCATGGGCGAGCCGTTTCTGAACAAGAACGCCTATGAGATGATCCGTTACGCCCGGGCGAAGGGAATCTGGGTCGACACCTGCACCAACGGCGATTTCGTCGATGCCAAAGGCGTTATCTATTCCGACATCAACCGAATCAGCTTCCAACTGGGCGGCATGACCGAAAAGACCCACCAGCGTTACCGGGTCGGGACGAGCCTGGAGAAGGCGCACGCCAATCTGCTGGAACTCATCGAGGAGCGCCGCAAGCATCCCGGCAGCAACGTACGGATCGACGTCGGGCTGATCGTCATGCGCCACAATGAACACGAAGTGGCTTCCTTCCTGAAGTGGGCCAAGGAAATCGGCGCCGATACCGCCAACATCATCGACCCCTGCGCCCGGAACATGACGGAAGCGTACGCCTATCTGCCGCGCGACCGGAAATACTGGTTCTACGATGAGGATGCCTTCGAACGCGGCGAGCTGCGCCCCAAGGTCGTCCCCCAGAACGAATGCATCTGGATATGGAACTCGATGCAGATCAATTGGAACGGCGACGCCGTTCCCTGCTGCCGCGACCCCAACGGCCACCATATCCTCGGAAACGTCTTCGAGGATGGCGTCCTCAGGGTATTCAACGGGAAACCCGCCCGTAACTTCCGCCACTCCATTCTGGAACGTCAGGGGGCTGTCGACATCTGCCGCCTGTGCTCTGGATACGGGATGCCCGAATTGGTTAGGGACCTGCCTGCCTCGTTCTCGGTGGTACGGCACCAGATCGATTCCGCTTCGGCCCCCTCGCCCCAGGATAGCGCTGACAAAGGATAACCCGCGAATGACGATTTATATCGACGCGACGGCCATCGTCGATGCCAGCGCCCAGGTCGGAGAGGGGACGAAAATATGGAACTGGACTAAAATCAGGGAAGACGTACGGATCGGCAAAAACTGCAACATCGGACAGTGCGTATATGTCGATTTCGGCTGCACTGTCGGAGACGGCTGCAAAATTCAGAATGGGGTGTCCGTCTATCACGGCGTTTCGATTGGACGGAACGTTTTTGTCGGCCCGAACGCCACGTTTACCAACGACCTTTATCCACGGGCTCACTCCAAAGATTGGGAGGTCAGCGAAACGGTCGTGGAAGACGGCGTCAGCATAGGCGCCAATGCGACCGTGGTCTGTGGCGTCACGTTGGGCAGCCATTGCATGATCGCGGCGGGGGCCGTGGTATCCCGTGACGTCCCGGCGCATGCCCTGGTCATGGGCTGCCCCGCGAAGGTCGTGGATTACGTCACGATATCGGGCCGACGGCTGAAGGTGGATCCTGCAACCTGGATTCTAGATGCCGCTCTATTGGCAGGAGGGGAGGGGTAGAAGGTGGAACAAAAATCCGGGAAACCTGCGGTCGAAGCTCCCGTCAGGGTCGCCGTCATCGGCGTTGGCTCCATGGGGAGCAACCATCTTCGTGTCTACGACACATTGAAAAACGTCGACCTCGTCGGAATCTACGATGCGGATATGGAACTGGCGCAATGCCGTGCCGCCGAGTACGGTTGCCATGCCTTTGAAAACTTGGAAGATATCCTGAAGGCGGTTGATGCAGTCAGCATCTGCACCCCGTCTTCAACGCATTGCGAAGTCGGCTTGTTCTTTCTGAACGCCGGGGTGCACTGCCTAATCGAGAAGCCCCTGGCCGTCACGGAAGAACAATGCCTGGACTTAATCGCAGCGGCGAAGGGCTCGGGCGCGAAGCTTCTGGTCGGCCACATCGAAAGATTCAATCCGGCCGTCCGCCAACTGGCGAAACTGCTGGACGGAAGGGCCTCTATCCAGGCCATAGAAACCCACCGGCTCAGTGCCGTCAGCAAACGCATCACCGATGTGGATGTCGTTGCCGACCTGATGGTTCACGATATCGATATCGTGACCTCTCTTGCTCGCAAGAAAGTCGTCTCCGTCGTTGCCGCCGGGGTAAAGACCTTTGGTTCACCGGGGGGGGACCATGTGACCACCCTGTTGCGCTTCGCCGACGAGTCCATTGCCTGCCTGACCGCCAGCCGCATCACCCAAAGAACCGTACGTAAACTCTCGGTGACGACCGACACCAGCCTTATCGATGTGGACTACATGAACCAGAGCGTGGATATTTTCCTGCGGGATCGGGTTGAACTTCCGAGAGCCGATGAATCCAAGGAACGCGAATATGCCATCGACACCGTGGTCGAACGTTTGCATGTCCGACGCCGAGAGCCCTTACAAACCGAGCTTGATCATTTCATCAACGTCATCCTGACCGACGGGGTCCCCCTGGTTTCCGGAGAGGATGGCCTGTCCGCCCTACGACTAGTCTGGCAGATTCAGGACCAAGTGAGAAATTCGAGGAATGCCGATGCCGAGTGACCTGAAACGCGCATATGCAGGAAAACGGGTTGTCGTAACCGGAGGTGCCGGTTTCATCGGCTCGCATCTTGTCGACGCCCTATTCGCCGCCGGTTGCGAACGGGTCGGCGTGGTCGATAACTTCTTTCTCGGAAACATGGAGAACCTGCGAACAGCAGAGAACTACGGAGATCGACTGCGCGTCTATCGCGAGGATGCCGCGGAAGCCACCGCCATGGCATCGGTCGTCTCTGCGGAGAAGCCGGACCTCGTCTTCAATCTGGCGACAAAGGCCCTGCTGTATTCGTTCTTCAATCCCGCCGGTGCCTGCCGGGTGAACCTGGACATCGCGATCACCCTGGCCGAATTGTTACGTGCGGGAGCGTACGGCAAGCTGCTGCACGTATCGACTTCCGAGGTATATGGGTCTGCAGTTCATGTGCCGATGGACGAAAACCATCCCCAATTAGCCGAGACCTCGTATGCGGCCGGAAAGTCGGCCGCCGACACATTGTTGGCTTCCTATGTCAAGATGTTCGATCTCGACATCACCACCATTCGCCCGTTCAACAATTACGGCCCACGGCAAAACAGCGGCGCGTTGGCGGCGATCGTGCCGCTGACGGCTAGGCGCATTCTCTCGGGCCAGCGTCCGATCGTCCAGGGCGACGGGAAACAGACCCGCGACTTCATTTTCGTTGAAGATACGGTCCAGGCGATCTTGAAACTGGCCGTCCATGAGGCCGCCAAAGGCGCCATTCTGAACGTGGCGAGCGGACGGGAAACATCGATGATAGAAATCATCGACATCTTGAGCTCCCTGCTCGAATTCTCGGGGGAATATGACTGGCAACCGGGCCGGAAGGCCGATGTCCGCCGTCATCTTGCCTCCGTAGAAAAAGCCGAAGCCCTGATCGGCCCTATTGCGACGACGGATATGCACTCCGGCATTGAACGTACGGTTCGATGGTACAAGGACGTGGGATCGTTGAGATTCTAGGCTTCCAAGAAGCGGCGTCGGCTGAAGGACGTAAACATGTCTCGTATCGCGGTCCTGGGGGCTGGTGGTTTTGTCGGTCAAGCCTTGCTTCGCCGATTGGCAGAAAGCTCTGAATCCGAAGAAATCGTCACGCTCGGACGCGACGATTTCAACCTTGCTCAACCGGACACGTGGGGCGGAAAACTTGAAGGTGTGGATTGCGTCATCAACGCGGCCGTAAAAATCGATGGCAAAACCCTAGATATCTTCTGCACAAACACGGCCCACGTATGCGAGCTCGCCCAGCACCTTAATAAGGTTGGGGTAAAGAAGCTGATCAACTTGTCCACCGGCGCCGTTTATGGGCCGGTGGAGACGCCAACGACGCCGGACACCCCCTGCGCCCCCGCCGGGGACTATGCCGTCTCGAAATATGTCGGGGAGCATTTGTTCCATGAATACTTCTCCGGCTGCGTCAACACGTTGCGTCTTTACTATCCGTACGGCCACGACCAAAAGGAGCCTCGCCTGATACCTCGTCTGACGCGCATCATCGGGGAAGGAGGCACGATTTCTTGCGACCTCCGCGGCGGACCTTTTCTCTCGTTATCCCACGTAGACGACGTTGCCGCGGTCATCGTCCGCGATTTCGTCATGCAGGATCGCCCTTCGTCCATTCACAACGTCGCCTCTGGGCATGCCGTGTCCATCGCCGAAATTGCCAAAGCCCTCGGAGACCGCCTGGGCACTACCCCCAACCTTCGCAAAGAAGGGCGAGCAAGAGATGTGTTGTCGGCACCCTATCCGGGTTATGAATGGCGCCCCTTTCGTATCGATTGGTTAGACGACAGAACCTGTCCCGCATAAAGACGGTCGACCGCCGATGGAGTTCCCATGCTTCCGAGACAAACGATGAAGGCGCAAGACGCCGTCGCTCATACCGAAACGATGCCCCCTTGCCCCGTGTGCGGCGGGAAAACCAGGATCTTCCATGTCGGCACCTCCGTCATCGGGGGACATAAGTGCGCGACGCGGGAAGAAAGCCTGACGGCACCGGTCTTTCCTCTCGATCTCATCTATTGCCCCGATTGCACCACGACCATGTACCGGAGAATCGCCGGCGCGGATCGTCTGCTGGCGGAAATCTACCAGAAGCAATCGTCAACCTATGCCCTGCTTCCAAAGAAGAACCCATACATCGCAGACTTTGCATCCCGGACAAGCGCCCTCTGCCAATCCACGGCGGGGCGTGTTCTTGAAATCGGCTGCAACGATGGAGCTCTGCTACAGGAGTTCCGAGCCCTTGGGCACCGCCCCCTAGGGATCGAACCCAGCCTATGCTTCGAGGCCGTATGGAAAGCACGGGATTTGGAGGTCATAAACGGCTTCTTCGACCGCCGCTTGTCTGACACGCTGTCCGGTCAGGTCTTCGATATAATCGTCGTGCGCCATGTCCTGGAGCACATTGCAAACCCACAGGAATTCATCCACCTCGTTGCAGGCCTTATGTCTCCCGCCTCAATTCTGGTGATCGAATCTCCCTATCTGCCAACCGTGCTGAATGCAGGGCGTTTCGAAAATATCAGCTATGCCCATCTCAACCATTTCACACTGAGGTCCATCGCAACGATGGGAAAGAATGCTGGTTTGGGCCTTGTCGATTCCCGATTAGTCGAAACCGATGGGGGATCGTTCGTGGCTGTCCTCCGCCCCGGCGTAGAAAACCGCGAAGATCTCCTTGATCACGTGTCCGCAGACAAAATAGAAGAATTCCTGAAACGGATGCACGAAAACGGGGCCAGATTACGCAGACTGCTGGACGGGTACGAACCAGGACAGATCATCGGCTACGGCACGGGGGCCAAAGGCCCGCACCTCCTGTCGCTCTACCAACTTGGCGACCGGATCACCGAAGCCGTTGACGACAATGCGGAATTCCACGGACTGTTCCTGGCGGGATTGGGAACCCGCATATGCTCGCCCGACCGGCTTCGGGATGCGCGGGTTCGAGGCGTTCTCAATCTGGCGCCGACTCACTCTGCGTCCATCCGCGACAGAATCCCAAAGGATCTAGACGTCATCGAGATCATCTAGCACGACCCCGAACGCGGTCACAATTTGAGGACACCATGCCCGACCAGAATTTGCAGATATGCACGCGTTGCACCTATGACAGCACGGTACCTCGAATCACCTTCGATAAAGACGGCGTCTGCAATTATTGCCACCAGCATGACGAACTTTGCGCCATATATCCGGACGGCGATGAGGGCATGGTAAAATTGCGTGAACTGGCTGACGAAGTCCGGCTCTCTGCAAAAGGAAAGAAATACGACTGCATCGTCGGCGTAAGCGGCGGCTGCGATTCGTCGTTCTTGCTCCAAAAAACCGTGGAACTCGGTCTGAAGCCACTTGCCGTACACTTTGACAACACCTGGAATGGGCCGATCGCCACACAGAACATATACAGCATGGTCAACGGCCTCGGCGTGGATCTGGAAACGTACGTCGTGGATTCGAAGGAATACGACGATATGTTCCGGGCCTTTCTGGTGTCCGGAGCCTATAACCTTGAAGCGCCGAACGACCTTGGCCTCGCGGCAGTTCTTTACCGATCGGCGGCGAAGCACGGTCTGAAATATATTTTCGAGGGACACTCCTTCCGAACGGAAGGGATATGCCCTCTCGACTGGAATTACATGGACGGGCGATACATTAAGTCCGTTCATCGGCAATATGGGAAATTGCCGATGAAGACGTACCCGCTCATGACCATCGGGAAATTCATAAAATGGGTGGCATGGAACGGCATCCGCCGCGTACGCCCTCTGTATTACACCACGTACAACAAGGAACAGGTCAAGCACGACCTAAACAAGGACTACGGCTGGGAGTGGTACGGAGGGCATCACCTCGAAAGCCGGTCGTGCAATTTCTGGGTCGATTATTTCGTGCCGCACAGGACGAGCAACGATCTGCGCCAGCTATCCACTGCGGCAATGGTCCGCAGCCAGCAAATCAGCCGCGAAGAAGGTCTCGCCAAACTCCGTGAGGACATCGACTTCCCCGAGGAAATCCTTAACCTTGTGAAAAAGAGGCTGGATCTTAACGACGACCAGTTCGATGCGGCCATGCATCAACCGCTCAAAACATGGAAGGATTTCCCGAACTACAAATCCACGTTCGAGCTTCTCCGCCCATTCTTCGCCCCGCTGGTCGCGGCAGGGCGCGTCCCCAAAAGCTTTTACATTAAATTCTGTTTCCCGAACGAATGAACGAGATCCAGCGCCTTTGCCGGAGATGAATACGTGAAGAAGCAAAGAAAGCCCTCTGTATTCATTGCCCCCATCGACATCGCCGGGATCTTTTCGTGCCTGACGCGCGGCCTTCGGGAAATCGGCTGCAAGGCCGACTTCCTGAGTCTTGGAACGGACCTGAATGGCGGCTGGGACCGTTCGCAAAACGACTGGCCGGTCCGTTTCTACATTGACGTCTACGAAGCCATGGTTGAAGCGGCTCCCGACGCGCTTACGCCACTTAAGCGTCTTGTCCTTCGCATGAAATGGCTGATCGCTCAGGTTCTCCTGATGGCCTGGGTCTCGCTTCGATACGACGTCATCGTTCTTAAGGCGGGAATGTCGACAGGCGTCTCGCGGGATCTGGATATTTGGCTCTACCGGAAACTGGGCAAGAAAATCATCGTGATTTTTCAGGGCAGCGACTCCCGCCCCCCCTTCTTCCGCCCCGAGAAACCGCATGAATCCCCAGAAGAGCTGATGCGTTTGGTCCGCTCGACGCAAGAACGGGTACGCCACGCCCACCAGATCGCCGACATCATCGTTGATAACCCCCTCTCCGGGCAGAACCATGACCGGAAGTGCTGCATCTACCAGATCATCGGGATCGTGGTTGACGAGAAAAAACTTGAACCCGGGCTGGTCGTCCGAGACGCGGAGAAAGCCAACCCCGAATCCTCTGACCGCCCCCTCAGAATCCTGCATGCACCATCGGCCCCCTTGCTGAAGGGAACGGATCGAATCAGAGCCGCAATCGCCTCTCTCAAGCAAAAGGGCCACAAAATAGACTATGTGGAAATCTCCGGCAGGCCGAACCATGAGGTCATGGAAGAACTGGGAAGAAGCGACATCGTCGTGGACGAATTGTACAGCGACATGCATGGCGCCGTATTCGCCACCGAGGCCGCCGGCTTTGGCCTACCTGTGGTCGTTTGCGGATATGGGAAGAACTTTTTCGACCGTTTCATCCCCAAGGAGGCATCCCTGCCATCCGTCTTCGCCCATCCCGACGAAATCGAGCCCACGCTTGAACGATTGATCGTCGATGCGGAATACCGTCATCGCATGGGGGCCGCCGCCCGGGCTTTCTTCATTGGATTCGGCGACCGCCGCGCAACCGCTCGCAGGCTGCTCACCCTTGCCGCGGGAGACGCGCCGGAAGAATGGTTCTTCGACCCTCACGACGTACAATATGTTCAAGGCGCAGCGGGCGAGGAACGGCGGATCGCCGCCAACATCCAGAAGCTCATTGACGCATACGGGGAAGGTGCCCTCTTACTCGACGATAAGCCGGAGCTAAAAAAGAGGGCCGTCGCGTTTGCAAGAAAGTTCGGCCGATGCTCACATCAAGCAAATTAAAGAAATCGCCATGCTGATCCCCCGCATCATGCCGTGCCTGCTGCTGAACCGCGGAGCGATGGTAAAAACCCGCCGCTTCGGCAAGCAGACCTACCTCGGAGACCCGGTCAACGTCATCAACCTGTTCAACCAGTTCGAGGTGGACGAGATCGCCTTGCTGGATATCGGCGCCACCGCATCGGGAAACGGGCCGGATTTCGACCTCATCGCCACCCTGGCCGAGGAATGCTGGGTGCCGCTGGCCTATGGTGGCGGCATCACCAACCTGCAACAGGTCGAACGGATCATCCGCTCGGGCGTCGAGAAGGTCGTCCTCGGATCCGTCTTGAGTGGCGACCTGAGCCTTCTTTCCGCCGCGGCCCGGGAATTCGGCGCACAGGCCGTGGTCGGCAGCCTGGATGCCAAGCGCTCGCTCTTCGGCGGCTACGACACCAAGGTACGCAACGGAAAACACGCGCTGAAAATCACCCCGCAAGAACGAGCCCGCCAATTAACCGAGGCCGGCGCCGGAGAAATCCTGCTGCAATCCATCGACCGCGACGGTGAAATGTGCGGCTACGACCTGGACCTGATCCGCCAAGTCACCGCCGCGACCAGCCTGCCCGTCATTGCCTGCGGCGGCGCGGGCAAACGCTTAGACCTGTCCGACCCCATCAAGCAAGCCGGCGCATCCGCCGCCGCCGCGGGCAGTTTGTTCGTCTATTCGGGAACCGAGCGAGGGGTTCTGATCAACTTCCCGCCACGCGAGTTCCTCGAAAACATGCTGGCCCGTTCCACGCCATGATCGCGATATCGGCAGTCGTGTCCGTCTTTACCGTCGCCGTCTTTCTGATCGCACGCATGTACCCGATCTGGCCGCGGCGTTTCCAGGGCTGCGATGCCTTCAACATTCTGATGAACGCCCGACAGCTCCGCAAAAGCCGACGCCTTCCCATCCGCATGCCTCCGGTCTTTCTGCTGGAAGAACAGGATCAATGGTATCCCCCCGGTTTCCTGATCTTATGCGCCCTTCTGCCGGAAGCTTGGCTGGAAAAACGGTACTGGCTGATCAACCACGTCATCGATCTGTTTTCCGCGCTGTTGATCGGGGGTCTGGTTGTCGTCCTGGGAGGACAGCCTCTCCTGGCCGCCGCCGCCATGCTCGCTTATGCCTTGGCCCCCCCTTTGGTGAACGAATTCTCGGCCCTGAACGTTCGTCCGTTCGGGCTGTTTCTGCTGAACGCTTTTCTTATTTCCGCCCAGATGGCAATGAACCACGAAGGCTGGATGGTCGCGGCCGTGATCGTGGGTGTGATCACGCTTTACAGCCACAAACTCTCGGCGCAGCAATTGTGGTTCACCCTGCCGGTTCTCGCCGCATCGACCGGAGAGTGGCGCTGGGTCTACCTGCTTATCGGCATCTATGCCGCAGCATTCATTCTGTGGCCGCGAGGTTTCCTGCGCATCCTGGACGGCCACCGCGCGATCATCCGCTTCTGGCACCGTAACTGGCCCCTGCTGGGCGCCCACATGGTGCGGCAATCGCCGATCTATGGCGACGGAGAAACCCATACCGAGGCATATGCCGGCGGCACGCCGAAGACACTCCTCAGCTTCGTCAAGGAGGTCGGGCACCAGAACTATTTCGTCCTTCCGTTAATGGGGGCCGCCACGGTCTCTCCGGTCACGGCTCCGTGGGGAACTTTCCTACTGATCTGGGTCGGCTCGGTTTACGTCTGGGGAACGGCCATTCATGTGCTGCCGTTCTTGCGAGGCATCGGCCAGGGACGTCAGTACTTTAAGTTCGCCCTGGCACCGTCGCTGGCCTATACGGGGGTGGCGGCGCAATACGGAGAACCGATCGTCCTGGCCGCCGCCGCCCTGGCACTGGCGTTGACCGTTCGCCAGTATTGGCTGGTTGCCCGCTTGCTGCGCAGCCAGGCAACCCTGCAGGCGGGATTGCGCACGTCCGATCTGGAAACCATGCTCAAGATCCTGCGGGACGACCCCGAAGCGATCGTCATGTGCCTTCCCGTGCACCTATGCGATCTGGTCGCCTATGCCACCGGCCGTCCCGTGTATTGGGGAACCCATAGCCATGTCTTCGATGATCGTCTGGAGCAGTTCTTCCCGGTCATCCGCCGGAACCTGACGGATTACGCGAAGGATGACAGCGTCAATCGCCTGCTGCTGGACACAAATTACGTCTCGCCGGATGCGTTGAGATTGCCTCCTTCGAACTACCTTGCGGCAGCGGGCCGCTACAGCCTATACCGTATCCACCCTGCGGAATAACGGCAACGCAACGCCTGGCCGAACAGAGGCAACATGGACAACGGCACTCACCGGATATGTACGCGCTGCATTTTCGACGAAACGGTGCCCAACATACGTTTCGACGAAAATGGCGTCTGCAATTATTGCGGGCTGCATGATGCCCTGGAACGGCAATACCCCAATGGGCCAGAGGGGATGCCTTATCTCCAGAAGATGATCGACGCCATGCGCCAGGCCGGACGCGGAAAGAAATACGACTGTGTCGTCGGCGTATCCGGGGGATGCGATTCCTCGTACCTACTTCATAAACTGGTGGAAATGGACGTCCGCCCATTGGCCGTGCACTTCGACAACACCTGGAACTCCCCCATCGCCACGCAGAATATTTATAAGGTGGTGAACAAACTAGGGGTCGAGTTATCCACCTACGTGGTCGACAACCGGGAATACGACGATATTTATCGCGCCTTCATGCTCTCGGGGGTCGCGGACATCGAAGCCCCCACAGATATCGCCTTCATCTCTGCCCTGTATCTGGCGGCAGAAAAGCACGGCCTGAAGTACGTGGTCGAGGGCCACTCTTTCCGCACCGAAGGCGTCTCCCCCTTGGGCTGGCTTTATATGGACGGGAAATACATCTCCTCGGTTCATAAGCAATACGGCCGCGTCCCGATGAAGACCTACCCGAACATGACGCTTTCCCGTTTTCTGCGTTGGAGCGGCCTCCGCGCCATCAAACGGATCCGGCCTCTTTACTACATGGACTACGACAAAGCGGCGACGAAACGCATGCTGGCCGACACCTACGGCTGGGAATGGTATGGCGGCCACCATCTGGAAAACCGCTTCACGGCTTTCTATCACAGCTACTTCATCCCCCACCGTCTCGGGATCGATCTCAGGCTGAACGGCTTTGCCGCACAGGTGCGCTCGGGACAAATGGACCGCGCCGAAGCATTGGAGGCCCTGCGCCAGCCACCATTTCTGGAAGACGAAATTCTTCAGTTGGTCAAGAAACGGCTGGGATTCTCGGACGACGAATTCGAACGGGTGATGACCCAGCCCATCCGAACCTGGCACGAATTCCCAACCTATAAGAAAACCTTCGAGAAATTACGCCCGCTCTTCTACGCACTCACGAAAATGGGGCGGGTGCCGGAAAGTTTTTATGTAAAGTTCTGTTTTCCTTTGGCCCAAATGGGAAACGTGACATCACAGGCCTCACCCAAGACGCAGGATAAATAGCGGACAAATTCCCACACCGCCTTCGCGACAAGGGGACAAGCCCCAAGCGATGACGCCACGGAAAGAACTTTCATAGCTTCCAGCCATTGAAGGGCAACAGTTTGAAGGGATTATTCATCGTTCCCTCCGATTATGAAGCGCTGGTCCGCAAGGGCGTCGCTCATAACATTTCCGAAAGGGACGAGAATGGTTTCCTGGAAGAAACCATTACCGTTCACCCTTTTGCCAGCCAGAAACAAACCCTGTTTCTCTCTCCGTCGGCTCGTCTGGATGAGTTCACGCTCCCCACGACCGAAACGTGGCGCCCCCTGTCGTGGCTGCGGCTCGCTTGGCATTTACTGGTAGTGATCCGACACTGCTGTAAATTAACAAAGACAAATAACATCGATTTTATAAGATCCCAAGACCCATACTATTGTGGCTTCATCGGGTTTATTACATCAAAATTATGCGGGAGACCTTTCTGTACGTCCCTGCATTGTGACTACGATCTGATGTATGAACTGGACCCGGAAGGTGGCGCCCCTCGTCTGTTCGGTTCGCGCCCCTTGGCGCAAAAACTCGAAAAAGGCCTATTACGCCGCGCCGATCTGGTCCTTTGCATCAGTCATTATATCGCGGCGTATGCAAGACGGCACGGCGCGCGGGCGGAATGCCTCCGCTTGTTCCGCCACATCGTCCCAATCCCGAAAACGGGACAAGCCCCTCCGTCTTCATGCCCATCCCCCGCACGCCCAATCATCGCCATCGTCTCTCGTCTGAGTTCCCAAAAGTTTATCCATGACGCCCTCGACATCGCCATCGCCTTGCGGAGCCGAGACATCGCCTTCGAGATGAGGCTGGCCGGAGACGGCGACCAGAAAGAAACCCTTGAACGGCGGATACAAGAAAACGGCCTCGAAAATTGTGTCACGCTGCTGGGGTTCATCGACGGCCAAGCGGTCCGGGACCTATACCAGCGCAGCACGATCTACTTATCTCTACTCAGCGGCGCCAGCCTGATCGAAGCCTGCGCGAATGGCGTCTGCCCCGTGGCCTACGACACCGAATGGCAAGCCGAGCTGGTGCAGAACGGCCGAACCGGGTTTCTTGTCCCGTCACGGGACATCCAGGCAACGGCGACCGCCATCGAGCGCTTATTATCTAAACCGGACGAGTGCCACCGATTGGCCGATGCCGCAAATGAAATCGTTCGCACGGAATTTTCCCGCGAAGTTCTACTGAAACAGCACCAAGAAGTCTATAGCGAGTTAGTTGCGCGATACGCAAGACTCCGCCGCAAAATCAGAAGCCATTAACATGAAGATATTATATATCTCCTTCAACGTATCTTATATGGACCCGACACGGGAGCTATTGTGCGACATTCTCGGTGGATGTGGCGACCTGACCCTATATGGCCCGGGTTATAGCCGTCAGACCGACCTCGACATTGGGCTTGATCGCTTCGTCGACCTGAACGGCCCCTTCGACTTCATCATGGCGGACGAATTCGCCATTCAGGATTTCGACCGCCTAGAAAAAATCGGCAAGCTGTATTTCATTAATCATGCCTGTGCGTTCGACCGGACCTTGATGCGACTGGGACGCGAATATGCGCGCTTCATGAAAGCCTACCCGGGGCGGCGGTTGATGGCTCTCATGCAATCCGACTACTACAATTTCTCAAGCGAGAAAATCGACGCGATCGAGGCGTGCGCCGATTACTTCATAACTTGGGGGAAAGAAATCGTCGCCCCCAAGGAGAGCGCCACGCCACCCGATGCCCCCGGCGTCAACGCCTCCATCTTCACCCACTGGACGGATCGTTACCGGGATTTCGCAATCTCGCAGGCACACCGCGTCATCAGTTGCCCGCAATATGCGTCCACCCCCGAGTTCCATACCCGGCGACTGGATCGGCGCCCCTATCCTTGGAGCCTGCTGGGGGCTAACTACGATGCCCGCGTCCTAGCACGCGACATCCTCGACCACGCGGGCATTTCCCGAGCCGGCAAATATCTCCCCTATGCCTACGTCGCGGCCGATAAGCTGAGGCTTAACCCCTATGCACACTATTGGTCCCTGAATTTGTTGCACTGGGGCTTCCGCCATGCCTTGCGGCAATCGCGCTTCAGCTTCAGTTGCGGCAGCATTCTACGCTGGCCAATCCGTAAATATTACGAAATCCCGGCCAACGGCTGCGTCCTGGTGGCCGAGCCCAGCGAAGGCTTTGGACATCTGGGCTTCGCCCACGGTCGAAACGTCTTCGCCTGCGAAGCGCGCAACATTCTCGACGCCCATGATTGGTTAACCTCAGACCCGGCACGAGCGCAATCGATCGCCGATGCGGGTCGGAATCTGGTCCGAGAGAATCACTCCGTCGAGGCTCGTTCACGGCAAATCGGTGCATGTTTGCGTCGGATCATCAGCGGCGACTTCCATGGAAGCCGATGGCAGAACGGACAATTCGTTTTGCCTTGACGCTTAATATTCCCAGCAACGTCTTGTCTAGGCACGGGAAAAAAGGCACCTTCGTCGCGGGGAGGGAAAGGTAAAATGGATCTTCTATATTTCATCCACATACCGAAAACCGCGGGAACCTATGTCACGACGGCCATGGCCGAAGCCTTGGGATCGCGATTCATACGGGAAGGCCATACCGTTCCCCCGTGCACCCTACGCCCCTGGACCGAACGCTTTGGCCCCGCCCATTTCTCATCCGTGCCGCAGGATCGCTGCACGGTGTTCACGGTCGTGCGCAATCCCTTCGACCTTCTGGTCAGCATGTACAGCTTCGGCTTCCCATACTGGGCGCCGCGCTATGCACGTCAGCGACAGCACCTGGAGTGGCCCTTCCGATCCTTCCGCGAATTCGTCTACAAGCTCTGCCAATGGGAGGACTATCCCTGGATCGTCCCTGCGCAGAGGAAGTCCTTGTTCTTCCAGCTTTTCGACGATAGCGGGGCGTTCTTGCCCGACCATGTCCTGCGGCAGGAATCTTTGGAATCCGGACTTTCCAAACTCTCCGAAGCCCTCGGCATCGACATCCGGCCACCCCAGAAGCCCATCAACGTTTCCCGTAGCGATCACTTCAGCGACTACTACGATAAGGAGATGGTGGATCTGGTAACCCGCCGCTTCGGCGGAGATTTAGAGGCCTTCGGCTATCATTTCGGCGATTATTGCGGAAACGATTCTCTGTTTTGCCCCCAAGATCTCCGCTTCGATCATGTGACGGGCACGTATGCTGGGATATCCGGAATGTTCCAAACACACGGAAGCGCCACACCATCCGGACGTTTGGCCGACGTCGACATGCATCCTTGGGGCGACGAAATCCTTAGCCGCTACACCGGACAGGCTCTAATCGCCGAATTATGGAGCCGTCTGCGCCGCCGCTATGGAACAGCCTCACCCTCGACGGGAAAGACACACGGATGAACACCTACTCATCCGTACGGCGCCTGCTGTCCGACGCCTACAATACGCTTGGAACGCGATTGCCGCTGCTTTTCGCTCTGATGATTACGGCTGGTCTCTTGGAGGGGCTGGGGCTGGCGCTGCTGTTCCCCTTACTAGAAAAGCTGGGGCTAGGCGGTAACGACGCTACGGCAACGTCGCCATTAGCGGAAATGACCGGCAAATTTCTAGAGATCATTGGGCTGTCCGATTCCCTGACGCCCGTCCTGGTCTTTTCAATCAGCATCCTGCTGGTGCAGGTATCCATAATCTATCTGCGCACGCGAATCGAAACGGGCAATCAGACTCGCTATACCTCCTCCTGGCACACGCGCTTGTTCTCCGCCACCATGGATGCTGGCTGGCTCTTCCTTCTCCGCCAGAAGAAAGCCCGCCAGATCAACACCATCATGAGTGAAACGAGCCGGACAAGCGCGGCCTTGGCCCTGATGATGCAAATCGCCAACAACGCGGTCTTCGCCGTCATCTATGCCGCGGTGGCACTGACGGCAGCTTGGCAAATCGTCGTCATTCTGGTGGTGTGCGGCGGCTTCATGTACCTGAGCACGCGCCCATTGACCCGCCGCAGCCGCCAGATCGGGATAGACGTCACCACCGTTGCGGAAGACCTGCAGCACCGGACGGGAGAATTCCTTCACAGCGCCAAGCTGATAAAAGCCTCCGCCACGGAGGCCTCCGCCACGGCTCTGTTCGGCGACGCCAGCGAGCGATATCGACGCGTTTATTTCCGGGCGGGAACCCACCCGGCACTGATCTATGCCATCTACATGGCGGGAGGATATCTCCTGATCGGCGTGTGCGTATGGCTGGCCGTCATGGTCATCGCGCTTGAACCGCGCAGCATCATCGTTGCCATGTACGTCTTCCTGCGCCTTTATAATCAGGTCTCGAACTTACAGCAGAACGTGCAGGCTCTCGCCATTTGCATTGCCGCCTTCGACACGGTTTCGAGCGAACTGGCCGCGGCACGTGCCGCGGCCGAGAACGGCCGGGAGGGCATGACATTGCCTGGTTCCGGCCCGGTCGCCATCGCCACCTCCGGCCTGTCGCTTCGGTACGGACGCACAGAAGCGCTGAAGGACGTCAACCTGTCTATCGCGGCGGGCGACTTAATCGGCATCACCGGTCCCTCCGGTGCGGGGAAATCCACCCTTGTCGATGCGATCGTCGGACTATTGCCGCCCTCCGGGGGAAAGGTTCTGGTGAACGGCACCGATGTCAGAGAACTGGACACGACGGCCTGGAGGCGATCGATCGGTTACGTGGGACAGGAAACCCTGCTCTTGAACGGGACCGTCGCCGAGAATATCGCTTGGGGCACGGCATCGCCTCATTCGGACGCCGTGGTCGCCGCCGCCCGTTTGGCAGATGCCGACGCTTTCGTTCGACAACTCGAACAGGGCTACGACACCCTGATCGGAGAACACGGGGTCCGTCTGTCGGGAGGCCAACGCCAACGCCTCGGCCTTGCCCGGGCGCTTCTCGGGGAAAAGCGCCTCCTGATCCTCGATGAGGCCACCAGCGCCCTCGACGCGGAAAGCGAACATGAGGTACTCAACGCCATTCAGAGCCTGCGGAGAAACGTCACCATTCTGATGGTCGCTCACCGCCTGATGCCCTTGTCTAGTGCCGACCGAATTCTTTTGTTCGAGGGAGGAGAGCTGGCCGAAACCGGGACCTTCGAGGAACTGGTCGCAACAAACGGACGGTTCGCCCATCTTTGGGAACTTCAGAATCAGACCACCGGCGTCGCGTAAGAGGGAGGGGAAAGGCATGCCCACAGCACGGACGATCGCAACCGCCTTGAACGCCGTTCTCGACGGCCCGGATATGGAAATCTCCGCGCCGCGCTCACTGGCGTCCGCCGCTTCCGGAACCATGGTCTTTCTGGGCCGCGCCGACACAGAAGCCATAGATCGCTTGAACCAGATCGGCGGCGTCCTTTGCCTGACGACCACAGAGAATGCCCCCCTCCTGTCCTGCGCCGTTATTCAGGTCGAGCAACCTCGCCTCGCCTTCTGCCGGATGATGCAGCGGTTCTTCCAACCGCCGGCACGACCCGGCATCCACCCGGATGCCACGATCGCGGCCAGCGCCCGCCTGGGGGCAGGGGTATCGATAGGGGCCGGATGCCGTATCGGAGAAGGGGTTCATATCGGCGACGGCAGCCAACTCGGCTGTAACGTCGTGGTGACCGATGGTGTGAGAATCGGCACAGACTGCCACATCAAGGCCAACACCACGATCGGGGAACGGGGCTTTGGCTTCGCCCTCGACGAAAAGGGGCTGCCGATCAGCTTCCCGCATATCGGAACGGTCCGCATCGGCGACCACGTCGAAATCGGAGCCAACTGCACCGTCGTGCGCGCCGCCCTGGACGCCACCGTCCTGATGGACCACGTCAAGACGGACGACCATGTGCATATCGCCCACAATTGCCATGTCGGGCCGCGGTGCCGCATCGCCGCTGGTGCCGTTCTCTCCGGCAGTGTTACTCTCGGCGCCGACGTCTGGGTCAGCCCGAACGCAACGTTGATCGATTACGCCGAAATCGGGGATGGCGCCTTCATCGGTCTGGGCAGCGTCGTCACCAAGTCGGTCGCCGCCGGCGTCCGCGTCTTCGGCTCCCCCGCCAAACCGATCGGACAGAGGCATTCATGACGCATCCTGACTTCACCGAAGCGGAATACGCCCGCCTGTTGGAGTTGGCGGCCGCCCGCTGGAGATTCGTCGGGTACGCGGATCGCAACCTCGCCGAACCGCACGTCATCTGGCGCCACGATATCGACTACAGTCCGCACCGCGCCCTGGCCATGGCACGCCAAGAGGCCGCCCGAGGATTGCGTTGCGTTTATCACATCCTTCCTTCCGGCCGTTATTACAACCCGATCGAGCCCGAGATCGCAGAGATCTTTGCAAAGATTGCCGGACTGGGGCATGAGATCGGCCTCCATTTCGACATGGACGTATTCGGTCCCGAGACCCCGCCCAGCCACGACGATGTGCTGGCGGCCATCGCCTTCCAGAAGGGAATCGTCGAACAAGCGGCAGGGACCGCAGCGAAGTCCATGTCCTTTCACAACTTCACGCTCAACCTCGGACGCCTGATCGAAAGCGAAGCCTTCTGCGGCATGACGAACGCCAGTGCGAAAAGCATTGTCGAAGGATATTCCTATGTCTCGGATTCCAACGGAATTTGGCGCCACCGCAAGCTGGACGAGGTTCTGAGCGGGGAAACGTTGCCGCGTCTGCACGTGTTGACGCATCCGGTCTGGTGGACGCCCGAGGCGATGACGCCCTACAAACGCTTCCGCCGCGCCGTGGATGGGCGAACCAGATCGGCCCTGGATTTCTATATCCAAGTGATGCGCCGGGATGGCCGTTTCGACACGATCGGTGCCTTGCTGGGCGTTCCGGGCGCACTTCCGCCGCCTGAGACCATAGGCGACCCACAGGACAGATTCGCTTTCGGCCGCAATTGGCAAGAGTTCCTCCAAGACCTCGACGCCGACAGCATCCAGGAGGCACAAACCGCCCTGGCCCAACTGCTCGGCAAAACCTCACTGAAGGACACGACCTTTCTCGACATTGGGTGCGGCAGCGGTCTGTCTTGCCTCGCCGCGCTCAACCTGGACGCAACCGTGCGGGGCTTCGACTTCGATAACGATTCCGTACAAGCGGCAACGTCTCTGCTTACCGCACAAGCCCCCGGTAAGGACTGGGGCATCGAGCGCGGATCCGTCCTCGACCTTCCCTTCATGGCCGGTCTGGGGCTCTTCGACATCGTGTATTCCTGGGGAGTCCTGCATCACACCGGGGCCTTATGGAACGCTGTCGATTCTGCATCCCGCGCCGTGAAGCCGGGCGGCCTGCTGGCCTTGGCGCTATACAACGACCAGGGCGGCGCCAGTCGACGGTGGCGGACGATTAAACGCCTGTATGTTGCGTCGCCACGCGCCATACGCTTCGCCATGGTCCTGGCGATTGGGGCCTTCTTTAAATCGCGTGGAGCTCTGATCCGTCTGCTGCGTCTACAGAATCCGTTCTCGTCGGATGAAAAGCGCGGCCGCCGTACGCGCGGCATGTCTCCCTGGCACGATCTGGTCGATTGGGTGGGCGGGTATCCCTTTGAAGTCGCGAAGCCGGACGATCTGGTGGACTTCTTGGCCGCGCGCGGGTTCCAGTTGAAACGCCTTAAGACCGTAGGCAATGGCCATGGCTGCAACGAGTACCTGTTCCGCCGCGAGGAATGATGCCGACCTTCCCACCCTGAGCATCGTGGCGGGTGGGCTTGGAACCGGCGGCACGGAACGCCACCTGTCCCTGATTTTACCTGCCCTTGCCCGGCGAGGGTGGCCGATCCGCCTCTTCCTGTTGTCGGAGGACGGACCCATGGGACCGCCGCTCAGGGAGGCGGGAATTCTGCCGTCTTCCATCCCGAGCGCCCCCCCCCTCCCCATTCCGAAACTCGGAGGGGTGCTGGCTTTGGCGTCCCAGGTCCGGAAACTTCGCGCTCATCTTCACCCCCTTCGCCCCGGGCTTGTTCACGCATTTCTGCCGACGCCCTGCATCATCGCCTGGCTCGCCCATTTCGGAATGGCCTGTCCCTTGGTGATGAGCAAGCGCAGCCAAATGTGCCGCCCCGCGGCCTTTGCCTGCGACAAGCCACTGGAAATTCGGGCTCTACGGGCAGCGGATCGGGTTCTCGCCCATTCCCGCGCGGTAAAAAAAGAACTCGAAGAGCACGGCATCGCTTCCGACATCGTTCACAACGGCATCGACCTCGATGTTTTTTCCCGTCCCCCGGACCGCCTAGAGATCCGGCGACGTGAAGGCTGGCCGGAGGATGGCCTGATCCTGACCGTCCTGGCTAACCTGATTCCCTATAAAGGGCACGAAGATTTGTTGCGCGCCCTGGCTTGTCGCGCCCCCTCCGGCGAATGGCGTTTGATCTGCGTCGGCGCCGGTTCGGCCGCCCCCCTGCAAGGGCTGGCCCAGAATTTGGGTATCGGCAATAATGTCCTGTTCACCGGGGACCGGGGCGACATACCGGATCTTCTGGGGGCGTCGGACATCGGCATTCTTCCTTCGCATCACGAAGGATTCTCCAACGCACTTCTCGAATATATGGCTGCGGGACTTCCGGTCATCGCCACCGATGTCGGGGGAAACCCCGATGCCGTAATCGACGGCGAAACCGGCTTTCTGGTTCCACCGCAAACCCCCGAGGCTCTGGCCGAAGCTCTGGCCCGCATGGACGACGCCATCCGCCGCACCATGGGACAAGCCGGACGGGAACGGGTTTCTCGTCACTTCGACCTCGGAACATGCGTTTCCCGTTACGACGCTTTCTACCGAGACGTATTGATGATTTAAGAAACGGGAACCTTCGCCCCGACAATCGGCTTGGCCCCATCCGGCAACGCCGGTATTCTTCCCTCCCCATGACCGCGCGTGCCGATCTCGGTCTTCATCGGCGGGAAAGGATTCCAATGCGCATCCTCTGCGTTATTCCCGCAATGGGGCCAGGTGGCGCCGAAAGAGCGATGGCCCGCCTCATTACCGCTCTTGCTCCACGTCATTCGATCCTGCTGATGACTTGGGAAGCGAAAGATGCGGCTCCTTTCTTCCCGCTGCCCCCCTCCATTGCCTATGAACGCGCCGATCTCCTGGGAGGAAAGGGCCTGAATCGATTTTTCCGTCTTTTAAGCCGGTTAAGTCGGCTGCGACGTCAAATCCAGGCCTTCGCCCCCGACGTCGTTCTCAGCTTCATGGACACCACAAACGTCGTCACTCTCGTGGCATGTCTGGGGTGCGGTCGACCGGTCGTGGTCTCCGAACGCACGGATCCTAGCCGCCATTACATCCCAAGAACAAAATCCATCCTGCGAACGCTGGCCTACGGGCTGGCCGACCGCATCATCGTACAGACGGAGAGGGTACGCCGTTTCTTCCCCGAACGGCTGCAAGACCGCATCGCCATCATCCCCAATCCGGCCCCACGACCGGCAGACATGGCCCTCCCCGGCGAACCGGATGTCGCGGGACGCTTCCGGATCATCGGGTTGGGCCGGCTCGGTCGGGAAAAAGGCTTCGACCGCCTGATCTCTGCCTTCGCCGAAGTCGCAACCCACCACCCGTTATGGGACTTGACCATTTTCGGAGAAGGCGATGAACGCCCCGCCCTGGAGGCGCAGGCAACCACATCCGGATTCGGCGGCCGCATCCACCTACCCGGCCTGACCCGCACGCCGGAGGCCGAACTCCTGGTTTCCCACATCATGGTCGTTCCCTCGCGTTACGAAGGGTTCCCCAACGCGCTGGCAGAGGGCATCGCTACCGGCCTGCCGACCATCGCATTCGCGGAAACCAGCGGTGTGGAAGAGCTCGTGATTCCGGGCGAAACCGGTTTTCTCATCGACCCGGCCGAGGACACAGCCGGACTGGCGGTCGCCTTAAATCGTCTGATGTCCGATGCCGAACTGCGGGTTCGCATGGGGGCCGCCGGACGCAACCATGCACTGCGGTGGACGCCCGAAAGAATCCATGATCGCTGGGAAACCTTGCTTGACGAGGTTGCCCACCATGCCCGTCAGCCCTCTCACCGGAACGGAAATTCGTCATGTGCGGAATAGCTGGCTTCCTGAAGAGCAAGCCGGACATCGACCAATCCGCCTGCCTCGATCTGGCTGGCCGCATGGGCGACACCCTGGTGCATCGCGGCCCCGACGATAGCGGGGTCTGGGCCGAGGCGACGGCCGGAATCGCCCTGGCTCACCGCCGGTTGTCCATCGTCGACCTGTCGCCGCAGGGGCATCAGCCGATGACCTCCTCGTGCGGGCGTTGGGTCATCGTTTTCAATGGCGAGATCTATAACTTCAACGACCTACGCAATGAGTTGGCCGCCGCTGGCCGACCCTTTAGAAGCACCTCGGATACCGAGGTGATCCTGGAAGGCTGCGCCGTCTGGGGGGTGGAAAGAACCATTTCCCGCCTGTGGGGGATGTTCGCCATCGCCCTTTGGGACCGGCAGGAACGCACGCTCTACCTGACCCGTGACCGTTTAGGCATCAAGCCCCTCTACTGGGGACGTTTCGGCGATCTGTTGGTCTTCGGATCGGAGATCAAGGCCCTGATGGCCCATGACGGCTGGCAGTCCGAGATTGACCGAACCTCCCTGGCCTCCTATTTGCAGCTCGGATACATCCCCGCCCCCCGATCGATATGGAAAAACGTCTACAAGCTTGAGCCGGGACATATCCTGGCCTTTACCGCCGATGGTGGGCGGAACGAAACGGTCTACTGGTCGGTCAATCGCGTGGCCGCAGCGGGAATCGACTCCCGCCAGCGCAATCAATGGAGCGATGAAGAAGCCGTCGAACGCCTCGAAAATCTGCTGAGCGACGCGGTCGGACGACACATGGTTGCCGACGTCCCCCTTGGGACCTTTCTGTCGGGCGGTTACGATTCCACCGCCGTGGCGGCATTGATGCAGGCCCGCTCGTCCCGGCCCATACAAACCTTCACCATCGGCTTCCATGAAGACGGATACGACGAAGCCCGACACGCCAAGGCCGTCGCCCGCCATCTCGGCACGGATCATACCGAGCTTTATATCGAACCCGAACACGCCCTGGCGGTTATCCCGCGTCTGCCGGATTGGTACGACGAACCCTTTTCGGATTCGTCACAGATTCCCACCTTCCTGGTTTCGGAAATGACGCGTGCGCATGTCACCGTCGCCCTGTCGGGAGACGGCGGCGACGAACTGTTCGCCGGATACGCCCGCTATGCCCAGGCCTGCGACCTCTGGAAACGGATATCCGCTCTTCCTTCTCCGGTTCGTGCCACGGCGGCATCCATCATCCACACCCTGCCGCGGTCGGCATGGAACCGATTGTTCCGCCACCTGCCTTCTCCTCTGGGGCGCCCCCAGGCGGGGAACACCCTCTACGGTCTGGCGCCAGCCCTGACGAAAGGACCGGACGTTCTTTATCGCCGTCTGATCGAACAATGGCACGAGCCGGAAGACTTGCTGATATCGCCGACCGGACCGACGGAACGTTCGCGCGAAACACAGCTCGCCTGCGAGTTCCCGGACTTCCTGGACCGCATGCAGATTTTCGACCTCAACGCCTATCTTCCCGACGACATCCTGACCAAGGTCGATCGTGCCAGCATGGCTGTTTCCCTCGAAACCCGCGTGCCGTTGCTTGACCACCGTATCGTGGAATTCGCTTGGGCCCTGCCTCAATCCATGAAGGTTCGCGATGGAAAGAGCAAATGGCTGCTGCGCAAAATGCTCGACCGGTACGTTCCCCGTACGTTGATGGAACGGCCCAAAATGGGCTTCGGCGTTCCCTTGGAGGCTTGGTTGCGCGGCCCCTTGCGAGAGTGGGCCGAAAACCTTTTATCGGAAGATCAACTGATCGCAGGAGGATTCTTCCGGCCGGAACCCATTCGTCGCGCCTGGACCGCACATTCGTCCGGTCAGCGCGACTGTCACTACCCGTTGTGGACGATTCTGATGTTCCAGGCATGGCTGCAAAGGTGGGCCTGACCCATCAAGCCATGGACGCTGAATCCGCCTCGAAGCCCTGCGCCTCCAACAAGGCAAGGACGCGGGATGCCCCCACCTCGGGTTCCGTTGAAGCGCCATCGATACGCAACTCCGGCGCCTCCGGCGGCTCGTAAGGGGCCTGCACCCCGGTAAAGTTGGGGATCTCCCCGGCCAGAGCCTTGGCATAAAGCCCCTTGGGATCGCGGGCGCGACAGATATCCACCGGAGTGTCGACGAAAATCTCCAGAAACTCCCCCTTGCCCAACAGCTCACGGGCCATCCGCCGGTCGGCGCGGAAGGGCGAGATCAAGGACACCAGGACGATCAGCCCCGCCTCGACGAACAGTTTCGCCACTTCGGCGACACGACGGATGTTTTCCACCCGATCGGCATCGGTGAACCCGAGGTCCCGGTTCAGACCGTGACGCAAGTTGTCACCGTCCAGAATCACGGTATGCCGACCCTGGGCGTGCAGGGCTCTCTCCACCAAATCGGCCAAAGTGGATTTGCCCGAGCCGGACAGACCAGTGAACCACAACACGCAGGGTTTCTGGCCCTTGATCGCGGCACGCGCGGCTTTGTCCACGCTTTCCTTTTGTCGATGCACATTGGTGGCGCGACGCAAGGCGTGCTCGATGACACCCGCGCCGACGGTGGCATTGGAATAACGGTCGACCAGGATGAAACGGCCGGTACCACGATTCTTGCCATAGGGATCGAAAGCCACCGCCCGATCGGCGGCGACGTTGCACGCCCCGATCTCATTGAGGGCAAGGCTGCGCGCCGCCGTCTCCTCGAAGGTATTGACGTTGACCTTGTATTTGACCTCGCTGACCTGGGTCGGCACCAGATCGGCGCCGATCTTCATCAAGTACTTACGTCCCGGCAACAACGGGGCGGCGTGCATCCAGATGATCTTCGCCATGAACTGGTCGCAGGAATCCGGGCGGTCGTCGGCGGCAGCCAGCATTTCACCGCGGCTGGCATCGATCTCGTCGGCAAGGACCAGATTGACCGCCTCTCCAGCGACCGCCTCTTGCAAATCGCCGTCGAAGGTGACGATACGGCGCACCGTCGAAATCTGGCCGGAGTTCGCCACCGCCACCCGATCGCCGACGTGCAGGCGTCCGGATTCGACGCTGCCGCAATAGCCGCGGAAATCCGCATCCGGGCGGCAAACCCACTGCACCGGCATACGGAAGGGCAGAAGCGCGGCGTCGGAGCCGGACTGGATCTCCTCCAGGCAGTTCATCAGGGTGGGGCCATCGTACCACGGCATGGAATCGCCCCGGCGATAGACCATATCGCCCCTCAAGGCCGAAATTGGCAGGCAGGCAAGGCCGGCGAAGCCAAGCGGCGCGGCAAAGGCCATGTAGTCGTCGCGGATCGCGGCGAACACCCCCTCGTCGTAGTCCACCGCGTCCATCTTGTTGATCGCAAGAATGACGTGGCGGATCCCCATCAGCGAGACGATAAAGCTGTGCCGCCGCGTCTGCGGCAGCAGGCCCTTACGCGCGTCGACCAGAATCACCGCGGCGTCGGCGGTGGAGGCGCCAGTGGCCATGTTGCGGGTGTACTGCTCGTGACCGGGGGTATCGGCGACGATGAACTTACGCTTCTCGGTGGCGAAGAAGCGGTAGGCGACATCGATGGTGATGCCCTGTTCGCGCTCCGCCTGCAGCCCGTCGAGAAGCAACGCAAAATCGATTTCCGCGCCCGCTGTACCGAGACGGCGGGATTCCGCCTCCAGCGTCTGCCTCTGGTCGTCGAAGATCAGCTTCGCGTCCCACAGCAGACGGCCGATCAGCGTGCTTTTCCCATCGTCCACCGAACCGCAGGTCAGGAAGCGCAGAAGATCCTTCTCGATCATCAGAAGTACCCCTCCTGCTTCTTCTTTTCCATCGACCCCGCCTGGTCATGGTCGATCAGTCGGCCCTGTCGCTCCGAGGTGCGGGCTCGCTCCATCTCGGCGACGATCTCGGGCAGGGTCGCGGCGTCGGATTCGATGGCGCCGGTGAGCGGATAGCAGCCGAGGGTGCGGAAGCGCACCTTCTTCATCATCGGCTTCTCTCCGGGGAGGAGCGGCAGGCGATCGTCGTCGACCAGGATCAGCATGCCGTTCCTTTCCACCACCGGCCGCACCGCGGCGAAGTAGAGGGGAACGATGGGGATCTCTTCCTGCAGGATGTACTGCCAGACATCCAGCTCGGTCCAGTTGGACAGCGGGAAGACGCGGATACTCTCCCCCGGATTGATCCGGGTGTTGTAGAGGTTCCATAGTTCCGGGCGCTGGTTCTTCGGGTCCCAGCGATGATTGGCGGAGCGGAAGGAAAAAACACGCTCCTTGGCACGGGACTTCTCCTCGTCCCGGCGGGCACCGCCAAAGGCGGCATCGAACTTATAACGGTCCAGCGCCTGTTTCAGCGCCTCGGTCTTCATCACGTCGGTGTGCAGGGCGGAACCGTGAACGAACGGATTGATCCCTCGCTTCAGGCCGTCTTGGTTGACATGCACCAGAAGCTTGAAGCCGTATTCCGCCGCCATGCGATCGCGAAAGGCGATCATCTCCTTGAATTTCCAGGTGGTATCGACGTGCAGGAAGGGAAACGGCGGTGGCGCGGGAAAGAATGCCTTGCGCGCCAGATGCAACATCACCGACGAATCCTTGCCGATCGAATACAGCATCACCGGATTCTCGAACGAAGCCGCCACCTCGCGCATGACGTGGATACTCTCGGCCTCCAATTGACGGAGATGCGACGACTGCGTTTTAATCAAGCCGGAACCCCTCGCCCCTGGAAATGCTCCCTCGGGGAACGTACTCTTTGCACTAGGCTCGCGCAAGAACACCGCCCATCGAGGGGGCATTGCCATCCCCCCGAGGCGCACCTATTGTTCAATGGAGGTTCACCATCGCAAGGGGCGTATTCATGATCTTCGTTCGGGCGCTGGCCGTGATCGGCGTTCTCTGCGCCGGCTTTCTGATGATGGTGACGGCGTCCGAGGACCTGGGCTCCCCCGCGGTGGCCAAGGCGCTGGCGGAACGCGCCGCGGCAATGATCAAGGCCGAAGGCAAGGAAAAGACCCTGGCCGCCCTTTCCGACCCCGGCAACGACGACTTCGTGCAGGGCAGCATGTATGTCTTCGCCATGGACATGAACGGCACGCTGATCGCCCACCCCCATAACCCGAAGCTGATCGGCCGCTCCTTCCTCAACGAGCGCGACTTCAACGGCTACCCCTACGGCCGCGAAATCGTCAACACGGTGAAGACCGACTTCAACGGCTGGGTGGACTATGTCTTCACCGATCCGGTCAGCCACAAGCTTCGGCGCAAGAAGACCTATGTCCTGCGCGTCGACGACGTCATCATCGGCTGCGGTTATTACCTGAAATAGGCGAAAGCCCGATCAGGCCCGCTTGCGCGGCGTATCGCCGCGCGGCGCGGCCTTGCGCGGCTTGTCCTGGCGCCACGGACGCGGACCGGCGGCGTTGCTCGCCGCCCGCTTCTTCCCGGCGACGAAGGGGCGCTTCGCCCCCTGCGGACGCGCGCCTTGCGGCCGCTGAGAACGACGCTGCGGCAGCGTCGGCTCCAGGCCCGGCACCATGGCCACCGGCAGGGTCGAACGGGTAAAGCGCTCGATGCGCGCCACCAGACCGCCGTCGTCGCGTCCGGCGAAGGAAATCGCCTGCCCCGCCGCCCCGGCGCGGCCGGTGCGGCCGATGCGGTGGACATAGTCCTCGGCCATGCGCGGCAGGTCGAAGTTGATGACGTGGCTGATGTCGCGCACGTCGATGCCGCGCGCCGCGACGTCGGTGGCGACCAGCAGACGCAACCGCCCGTCGTGCAAGCGCTTCAAGGTGTGATTGCGCTGCCCCTGGCTCAAGTCGCCATGCAGGGCGGACACCGCGTGCCCGGCCTCGGCCAGTTCGCGGGCCAGGTCGTCGGCGTCGCGCTTGGTGGCGACGAAGACGATCGCCTTGGTCACCTCTTCCTGCGCCGCGAAATGGGCGAGCAGGCGGCGTTTGTGCGCCATGTCGTCGGCGTAATACAGGCTCTGCGCGATGTCGGGGGCGGACAGTTCGGTCTTGATCTCCACCCGCACCGGATCACGCAGAAGGCCGGTGGCCAGCGTCTCCATGCGACGGTCCAGGGTGGCGGTGAACAGCAGGGTCTGTCGGCTCGCCGGGCAGGCGTCGGCGATTGCCGCCACGTCCTCGGAAAAGCCCATGTCGAGCATGCGGTCCGCCTCGTCGATGATCAGCGCCTCGACCTTGCTCAGGTCCAGACGCCCGGCGCGCACATGGTCGAGCAGACGGCCCGGCGTCGCCACCACCACCTCGACCGGACGCGCCATCTGGCGCAACTGCTCGCGATAGGGCATGCCGCCGACGATCTCGACGCTCCACATGCGGATGAACTTGCCGAAGGCGCGCACCGCGCGCGTCACCTGCCCCGCCAGTTCGCGGGTCGGCGCCAGCACCAGGACCACCGGCGCGCCGGGGCCGCGCCGCTGCGGCTCGCCCAACAGACGCGACAGGGTCGGCAGCAGGAAGGCGGCGGTCTTGCCGGTGCCGGTGGCGGCGGTGGCAAGAATGTCGCGCCCTTCGATGGCAAAGGGAAGCGCCTGCGCCTGCACCGGCGTCGGCTCGGTCAGGCCACAGGCCTCCACCGCCTTCAGAATCATCGGGTGCAGCGCAAAATCGGAAAAGGTCATTTCAACATCCAAAGGGCCAAAAGCGACCGCCCGAACCGGCAGCCCAAGGCACGGTTCGGCGGTAACGACAGGGGAGGCCACTGAGAAAGAGAAACACCCGGAAGACCGGAGGTCGCGTCTTACTCGAAGGACGCGTCAAAGCCTCCAGCGAAGCGGCGTACCATACGGGCGTACCGCCGCCTTGCCAAGCGAATTCGTAGGGAGTAAGAAGAAAAACCGAGCCGGGCACCATGACCCGTCCCCCGACAAACGAAAGATGACCGACCGGAACACGCGGAATAGGCCCCGTGCGTTTCGGACAAAAGCCCCTTATATAGCCGCGCATGTATCAAGCATCCCCCCATTCCCCCCCGCCGCCAGCGCTGCGGGGGAAGCTGCCTTGGCGCAAAACGCTCCTGGGCGTCGTTTCGATTCTGCTGATCGCGGTTACCTTCCACCACGTCGATCCGGTCGAGGCCCTGACATGGGCGAAACGCCTGTCTCCCGTTGACCTGCTCGTCGCCACCGCCCTGCTGCTGCTCAACCAGTTCATCAGTTCCGTCCGGTATTACGTCCTGTCGCGCAGCTTCGGTATCGAGCAGACCTTCGCCCGCGCCAACCGTATCAACATCCTGTCGATCGCCGGGGGACTTCTGTTCTTCAATGTGGTGGGGCAAGGACTGACCCGCTCCAGCATGTTAAGCGGCGACCGCAAACCCGCGATCTTCGGGGTCATCATCACCCTGATCGAACGCGTGATTTCCCTAGCCACCCTTCTGGCCGTGGCCGCCCTGTGCGCCCTCGCCTATTTCGGCAGCCTCAATCTATCGATGCAGACCCGGGCAACCCTCGCCATCACCGGCTTGGCGCTGGCGATATCGCTGGGCGCCACCCTGATGTTCGCGATCAGTCGCCGTCAGCGCCTGATTCTGCGGCGTTTTCTGGGGGCACGCGGCATCCGCACCCTAGCCCTGGTGACGCTGCTGTCGCTGGCCATGCACGCGTCGATGCTTCTTGCCTACGTTGCCCTGGGGCTGGCTCTGCTTCCCGAGGCGCCGCTTCTGTCCCTGGTGCCGCCCGCCGGTATGGTCATGCTGGGCGCCGCCCTGCCGATCAGCTTCGGCGGTTGGGGTGTACGCGAACTGACCGCCGCGTTCGCTTTCGATTACGTCGGCATCGGCTCCGAGGCCGGGGTCACCATGGCGGTGGGCATCGGCATTCTTTCCATCCTGGCCCTTCTGATCCACGTGGGTGCGACGAGCCTCGTCCCCTCGGCATCGCCCATTCCCGAAGGAAGAAGCGCACCGCCGCCTGCCGTCAACCACGACTTCCTGCCCATCCTGGCCTGGCTGCTCCCGACGCTCTGCGCGGCATTGATCGGCTTCCAGATCAAGCTGCCGATGCAAAGCGGCCTGCTGACGGTCAACTTGGCCGATGCCTTCGCCCTTTGCGCCGCCGCCGTGGCGCTGAAGGCGGCCTATCCGATCAAGCGGTTGGCGGAGATGTGGCGCTTTCCACACCTGGGCCGCGCCTGGGCCGTCCCCGCCGTGGTAGTCGCCACCGGCTTCGCCATCGGCTGGAGCCGTTACGGTCTGATCTCCTGGGCGTTGTTCAACCGCCTTATCGGCATCGCGGTTCTCGGCTGCTATCTGATCTGCGGCGCGCTCATCGTCGCCCGGACGGGCGACCGCGGGCTGAAGACCCTGGGCCGGACCTTCGTGTTGACGGCGGCCTGCGGCGTCATCCTGGAATGGGGCATCCGCCGCTTCTCGCCGGAACTCGAAATGTTCATCTGGACGCCAATCTCCACGCAGTTCATCGGCTTCATCGGCAACCCCAACGCCCTGGCCGTGCACCTGCTGATCGCGCTGTCCTTGACTCTTTCCGGCGTCGCCTTTTGGAAAAGACCGGAAGCGATAACCAACACCATCATCGCCGCGGTTCTGGTCGTCGGCGTGTATTTCTGCGATTCCCGCAGCGGCTTCGTCTGCCTTGCGGCCCTGCTTCTCTATTTTCTGTTCCATTCTCCGACGGGACATTTGCCGCGCCTGCTTCTGGCCACAGCCGTCATCCTGGGAATCGCGAAAATTACCGACCTCGTCCTGCCATGGTGGGGTTCCCGGTTAAGGGAACCGGAAATCGCGTTACTCTTTTCCCCCCGCTCCTGGCTGGTCGGCTTTTCGGAAGATCGGATGGCCAGCTATGCCGAAGGCTTGCGAATGTGGCAGGAACACCCGCTGTTCGGCGCGGGCCTGGGCGCATTCATCACCGAAAGCCTGCGCCGAACCGGCAAATCTTTGGCCATGCAGAATTCGGGGCTTTGGCTGCTCGTCGAAATGGGTATTGCCGGATTCCTGGCGGCACTGGCCGCCTTCGCCTGGATTCTGCGCTCCATCTTCAGGCTCCCGGAATGGCGGAAACAACCGCCCCTGACCGCGATGATCGGCTGTTTCCTGGTGATCGTGACCATGTCCATTGCCCATGACATGGCCTATCAACGGCCGTTCTGGCTGTTCGCGGGGGCCTTGCTGGCGTTGCCGAATGCCTTGCGCCGACGGCGGACGGTTCCTCCCGCGTCATAGCCGTCGGCTTCACGCCCCTTCGTCGCGGCGGCGGATATAGGCGGCATAGTCGGGACGCACCGGGTGATAGTCGCCGCGTTCGAAAAGCGGGCTGTGGATGACGAAGTCGGCGGTGGTGCGGGTCAGCGCCAGCACGATGTTATAGACGGTGGACAGGCGGGTCAGCGCCTTGACGTCCACGTCGTGCGGCTGGGCGGTCATCGGATCGGTAAAGAAGACCAGAACGTCCAGCTTGCCTTCGGCGATCATTGCGCCGAGCTGCTGGTCGCCGCCCAGGGGGCCGGACTTCAGGCGGCCGATCTTCAGGCTGGGACAAGCCGCGGTCAGCATCGCGCCGGTGGTGCCGGTCGCCCACAATTCATGTCGGGAAAGCGTCCCTTCGTTGAACTTCACCCATTCGCTCAGATCCTGTTTCCGTCCGTCGTGAGCGACCAATCCGATTCGTTTACGCGCTTGCATGCTGGCTCCGGTTTTGCGGAATTTTCCGTCACGGGAAAGACGGTGACGTTCTTGAAGTATAGGGAGAGCGGCTGTCAAAAACCCCCACCATGGGGATATTTTTTTGAATCTTCATAGTGTTAGAAGAAACCGATCAAATCCATAGAAAAATTGATGGGATTCGCTTGACTTGCGAATGATTGTCGATATCATCAGCTCATCCACACGGCCTGGATACGGTCCTTAATGCTCCATCCGTGTTTGGCACGGCACATGCCAGGACGGATGGGGCAGAAGGCACCGGATCGAAAGGAAAGTCTCATGAGCGACACCAGCCTGACACGCGCACCGATCGGCAAGCCCCTGACCATCGTCGGCATCGACGGCGGGCATGCGGTGCGGTTGCGGCTGGCGACCATGGGCCTGCGCGAGGGGACCGAGATTCGCGTCTCCCACGCCGCTTCGGCGGGGCCGGTGGTGGTAGAGGTCGGAGGCGGGCGTTTGGTTCTGGGCACCGGCATGGCGGAAAAAATCGTGGTCGCGGCGGCGCAGGCCCAAGCGGCCCGAGAGGGCGAGGATGGCGAGCATGGCATCTGTGCTGCGCGACATGGCGGTTGGCGATTCCGGACGGGTCTGCGGTTTTCTTGAAGGGGGATCCGCCGCCTATCGCCGCAAGCTTCTGGCTTTGGGCCTGACCAAGGGCGCGGCTTTCCGCGTCACCCGCGTCGCCCCCCTGGGCGATCCCGTGGAGATCGTGGTGCGCGGCTTTTCCCTGAGCCTGCGCAAGGATGAAGCCGGGATCGTACTGGTCGAACCCGACGCGGCACGGGAAGCCTGATCATGGATAAAAAGAACGCCATCGTCGCCGTCGTGGGCAACCCCAACTGCGGCAAGACCACTCTGTTCAACGCGCTGACCGGGGCCCGCCAGGCGGTGGGCAACTGGGCCGGGGTGACCGTCGAAAAGAAGGTCGGACGCGCCGCGCACGACGGCATCGCCTTCGAGGTGGTCGACCTTCCCGGCACCTATTGCCTGTCGTTCGGCGACGCGACCAGCGAGGACGAACGCATCGCCCGCGACTATGTCGCCTCGGGCGAGGCGGACGTCATCCTCAACATCGTCGACGCCTCGAATCTCGAACGCAATCTCTATGTCACCACCCAGCTTCTCGAAATGCGGGTGCCGGTGGTGATCGCCCTCAACATGATCGACATGGCGGAAGCCGCGGGCCTGTCCGTCGACGCCCAGGCCTTGCAGAGGCGCCTGGGCTGCCCGGTGGTACCGATGGTGGCCAGCCGCGGCAAGGGCATGCCGGACCTGTTGGCGGCGATGGCGGCGATGGCCCGCGCGCCGAAGGCCCCAACGGGGCTGCCGACCTATGCCCCAGCGATCGAAACGGCGATTGCCGAAACCGCCGTCCTGCCCGGCGTGGTGCAGCCCGCCGCCCGGGGCGCGGCGGCGGACCCGCGTTTTTCCGCGATCCGCCATCTGGAGGACGCCGAAGGCGCGCGCCGCGACCTGCCGCACGCCTCGTTCGAGGTTCTGTCCCGCTTGACCGCCGAGGCCGAGGCGTCGCTCGGCGACAGCCTGGACATCCTGCTGGCCGACGGACGCTACGGTTTCATCGCCGAGGTCGCCACCGACGTGCTGCACCATCGCGGCGAGGCGTCGTCCGCCCTCACCCACCGCATCGACAAGGTGGTCCTGCACCGCGTCCTCGGCCTGCCGGTCTTCCTCGGCGTGATGTACGCGATGTTCCTGTTCACCATCAACGTCGGCGGCGCCTTCATCGACTTCTTCGACCAGTTCTTCGGCGCCCTGCTGGTGGACGGCCTGGGCCTGCTGCTCGGTTCCTGGGGGGCGCCCGAGTGGCTGACCACCCTGCTCGCCGACGGCGTCGGCGGCGGCATCCAGACGGTCGCCACCTTCGTTCCGGTGATCGGCTGCCTGTTCCTGTTCCTCTCTTTCCTCGAGGATTCCGGCTACATGGCGCGCGCCGCCTTCGTCATGGACCGGCTGATGCGCGCCATCGGCCTGCCGGGCAAGGCCTTCGTTCCCCTGATTGTCGGCTTCGGCTGCTCGGTGCCCGCGGTAATGGCCGCCCGCACCCTGGAAAGCCCGCGCGACCGGGTTCTCACCGCGATGATGGCGCCCTTCATGTCGTGCGGCGCCCGCCTGCCGGTGTACGTGCTGTTCGCCGCCGCCTTCTTCCCCGAGAACGGCCAGAACCTGGTGTTCGCCCTCTACCTGATCGGCATCGCCGCGGCGATCGGCACCGGCTTCCTGTTGAAGAACACCCTGCTGCGCGGCGAGACCACGCCCTTCATCATGGAACTGCCGCCCTATCACGTGCCGCAGCTGCGCAGCCTGCTGCTGCGCGCCTGGGACCGCCTGAAGGTGTTCGTGCTGCGCGCCGGTAAGACCATCACCGCGGTGGTGGTGGTGCTGTCGTTCCTCAATTCCTGGGGCACCGACGGCAGCTTCGGCAACCAGGACAGCGACAAGTCGGTGCTGTCGCAGATCGGCCGCACCCTGACCCCGGTGCTGGCGCCGATGGGGGTGCGGGAAGACAACTGGCCCGCCACGGTGGGCATGTTCACCGGCATCTTCGCCAAGGAAGCGGTGATCGGCACCCTGAACGCTCTCTATTCCGGCATGGGCGAGGCCGAAGGCGCGGCCGCGCCGGCGGAAGCCGAGGAACCCTTCGACCTGGGCGAAGCGATCGCCGCCGCCTTCGCCACCATCCCGGAAAACCTGATCGGCGTGCTGGACAGCCTGGCCGACCCGTTGGGGATCTCGGTGGGCGACCTTTCCGACAGCGCGGCGGTGGCCGAGGAGAACGAAGTCGACGTCGCCACCCTGGGAACCATGGCGGCGCTGTTCGACGGCCAGATCGGCGCCTTCGCCTATCTGCTGGCGGTGCTGCTCTACATGCCGTGCGTCGCGGCGATGGGCGCGATCGTGCGCGAAACCGGCTGGGGCTGGGGTGGCTTCGCCGCCGCCTGGACCACCGGTCTGGGCTATGGCGCGGCGGTGCTGGCCTATCAGATCGGCACCTTCGCCGAGCATCCGCGCGCGTCGTCCATCGCCATCGGCTGCGTGCTGGCGGCATTCGCCGCCGCCGCCCTGATCCTGCGCCGCCTGGGCACGCCGCCCGACGCGGCGCCGCCGATGGGCAAGGAGGCCCTGCATCATGCTGACTGAGATCCGCGCCTATCTTTCGGAGCGCAAACGCGCCTCGCTGGCCGAAATCGCCCTGCGCCTCAAGGTTCCGCCCGAGGCGGCGCGCGGCATGCTGGATCACTGGATCCGCAAGGGAAAGGTCTGCCGCCTCGCCGCCTTCTGCGCGGGCGGATGCAGCCGCGGCTGCGGCGGCTGCTCGCAAAGCCATTCCAGCGAAATCTACGAATGGGTGGCCTGAGCCGCCGCCCTCAATGCCGCCGGAACCAGGCGGCCAGCGCCGATCCCGAAATGTTGTGCCAGACGCTGAACACCGCGCTCGGCACCGCCGCCACGGGCGAGAAATGCGCCTGCGCCAGGGCCGCGCCCAGGCCGCTGTTCTGCATCCCCACCTCGATCGCCAGGGTCCGCCTCTGCGATTCGCCCATGCCGGAGACCCGCCCCGCGCCATAGCCGAGCAGCAGGCCGAACCCGTTGTGCGCCGCCACCACCGCGATGACCAGAAGCCCGCTTTGCGCCAGTTTCGCCTGGTTGACCGCGATGATCGCGGCGATGATCACCACGATCCCGGCGACGCTGACCAACGGCAGCGCGGGGACCAGGCGTTCGGTCAGCCGGGGCAGCCAGGTCTTCACCGCCGCGCCCAACGCCAACGGCAACACCACCACCTTGGCGATGCTCAGCAACATCGCCGCGGCGTCGACCGGCAGATACTGGCTGGCGAACAGCCAGACCAGGAACGGCGTCGCCAACGGCGCCAGCAGGGTGCTGACCGTGGTCAGGGAAACGGACAGGGCGACGTCGCCCTTCGCCAGATAGGTCATCACGTTGCTGGCGGTGCCGCCGGGACAGCAACCGACCAGGATCACCCCGGCGGCGATTTCCGGCGGCATCGCCACCATCCGCGCCAGGGCGAAGGCGACGAACGGCATCACCGTGTACTGCGCCAGCACGCCCAGGGCCACCTCGCGCGGGCGGCGCGCCACCTCGACGAAGTCGGCGGGGGCGATGGTCAGCCCCATGCCGAACATCACCAGGCCGAGCAACCAGACGATATAGGGCGCCGCCGGTTTGAAGACGGCGGGGGCGAAGTACGCCGCCACCGAAAACGCCAGAACCCAGAAGGCGAAGGTCCGTCCGACGAATCCCGATACTGCTGCCACGATTTTCATGTCGAAGCCCTTTGGCGGGGAAGGCGAAGGCGCGAGGATAATCCAGATCCTCATGCGATTGAACCCCGCGCCACTGCCATCCATCCGTAGCCATGCGCCATGATGAATGGTATCGTGCAAAACGAATACGCCGGAGGCCCGGCCGGAACCGCCGCCACGTTCTCTCCCTGATTACGGCTTGCTCTTTATGAAGATTCTCCACGTCATCACCACCATCAATCGCGGTGGGGCGGAAAACCACTTGGTTTCCCTGGTGGAGGGACAGCTTGCCGAGGGACTGGACGTCGATATCGCCTATCTGAAGGGCGACGGCTATTGGACCGAGCATCTTCGCGGCAAGGGCGCGCGCATTCATCCCCTGGGGTTGTCGCACTATGGCGAGCCCGCCCCCCTGCGGCGGCTGACCGCCCTTCTGAACGGGGCCGCCCCCGATATCGTCCATGCCCACATGCCGCCAGCGGAATGCTACGCGGCGGCGGGCATCGCCCTCTCCCGAGGCCGCCCGCCCCTGGTGATCAGCAAACACAACGACGAACCCTTCTGCCGCCTTCCGGGAAGCGCCTGGCTGGGACGCGCCGTCGGAAAACGCGCCACCCGCATCATCGCCATCTCCGACGCGGTGAACAACTACACCCGCCGCCGCCAACGGGTATCCGACGAACGGATCGTCACCGTCCGTTACGGCATCGATCCGGCCCCCTACCGCGAGGTCAGCGCCGAGGCCCGCGCGGCCGTGCGCAAGGAATGGGGAATTCCGCCGGAAGCCTGGGTGCTCGGCACCGTGGCGCGTCTGGTGCCGCAGAAGGCCCTACACATACTTCTCGGCGCCTATGCCGACTATCTGCGCATCGCCACGGCGGATTCCCGCCTGGTCCTGGTCGGACGCGGCCCCCAGGAAGCGGAACTGAAGGCCCTGGCGGAGCGCCTGGGAATCTCCGCCCGGGTCATCTGGGCCGGTTTCCGCGAGGATATCCCGCAGGTGATGACCGCTTTCGACGTCTTCGCCCTGACCTCGTCCTACGAAGGCTTCGGCCTAGTCCTGCTGGAAGCGATGTCGGCCCGCCGCCCGATCGTCGCCAGCCGAATCAGCGCCATTCCCGAGATCGTCGTCGATCAGCAGACCGGCCTGCTCTGCCCCGCCGGGGACCGTCCGGCCTTCGCCCAGGCGTTCCTCCGCTGCGAGGACGCGGCGACGCGCGCCGCCTTCGGCGAGGCGGGATACGAACGCGCCTTGCAGGAGTTCTCCGTCCCCCGGATGGTCGAACGCACCCTCGCGCTTTATCGCGACTGCCTGCGCGACGAACCCCGACGATGATGGCCTGCGGCGGCCGCCGCCCTTGCCCGGATGGACAATTCGTTGCGATGGCGTATGATCCCTCGCCCGCCGAATGCGACGGTTCCGCAAGCGGCGGGATTTCGGCGTTTCCCGTTAACGCGTGAAGGAACCTGCGGACGAACATGAACATCCTGGTGGTCACCGGCATATTCCCCCCGGACCTCGGAGGTCCGGCGAGCTACGTGCCCGCGATGGCGGAAGGGCTGCGCCAACGCGGTCACGCCATCGGCGCCGTGATCACCCTGAGCGAGCGCCTCGACCATGACGACACCGCCCATGGCTTCCCGGTGATCCGCCTGCCGCGCCACCGTTTCCGCCCCTGGCGCTGGCTGCTCACCGTGGCGACGATCGCCCGACTGGCGCGGCAAGCCGACGTGGTCTACCTGAACGGACTGGTGCTGGAGGGCACCGTCGCCGCCGCATGGCTGACGCGGCGCCCCACCGTGGTCAAGGTGGTGGGCGACCTGATCTGGGAAAAGGCGCGCAACCGCCGGGCCACGGACCTCTCCCTCGACGCCTTCCAAAAGGCGCCGCTCCCCCCGTTCTGGGGTTTCCTGCGCCGTTTGCAAGGCTGGTACACCGGCCACGCCGCGGCGGTGATCGCCCCCAGCCGCTATCTGGCGGGCATCGTCGCCGGTTGGGGGGTGCCGCCGCAGCGCGTTCATGTCGTCTACAACGCGGTAACGCCGCCCGCCGCGGCGGAACCCCGGCCGCCGCGTTTCGATCTGGTCACCGTCGCCCGCCTGGTTCCCTGGAAGGGAATTGCCGAGCTGATCGCCGTCTGCGCCGAATTGGGTCTCAGCCTGCGGGTGGTCGGCGACGGTCCGCTGCGTGGCGAGTTGGAGGAAACCGCGCGGCGAAGCGGCGCGGCGGTTTCCTTCGCCGGCAACGTCGACCACGCCCAAGTGGCGGAGGAAATCCGCGCGGCCCGCCTGTTCGTCCTTAACTCCAGCTACGAGGGGTTGCCCCATATCGTCCTGGAAGCCAAGGCGGCGGGCGTCGCGGTTCTGGCCAGCGCCGCGGGCGGCACGCCGGAAACCATCGCCCACGGCGAGGACGGCTGGCTGGTCCCGGTCGGCGATACCGCCGCCCTGGCCGAGGCCCTCCGCCGTCTGCTCGGCGACGACGCGCTGCGTGCCCGGCTGGCGGCGGCCGGATCGCGGCAAATCACCCGTTCCTTCACCTTCGACGCACAAATGGACGAAACCGCCCGCGTCCTGAGCGAGGCCCGGCGATGACCCCGGCACCCCTCCGCATTCTCAACATCGGCCTGGACCGAGGCCTGTTGCCCGGCGCCGCCGACGCCGAGGCGCGCGCGCGCCAGGCCTTCTATGCACGAAGCCTGCCCGCCGAACTGGTTCATCTGGTCAAGGCGCCGCCCGGAACGCCGTGCGATCGCGTCGATCTGGACGGCGGCCTGTCGGTGGTTCCCTGCCCGGTCAGGCATTGGTCCCTGTTCGTCCCCGCCGCGCTGCGCGCGGGCGCCCGTCTGCTGCGCGAAAGCCGTTTCGACCTGATCCAGGCGCAGGATCCCTGCATCTGCGGCCTGGCCGGTGCCCTGCTTGCCCGGCGCTTCCGCCTGCCCCTGACGGTCGGCCTCTACAGCGACGAGATCGACAACCCGGTCTGGCTGGCGCAGGGACCGGTCAACCGTATCGCCAACCGCGTCGGCAAATGGGTCCTGCGCCAGGCGGCGGCGGCGCGCAGCGACAGCCAGGCGGTGGCGGACCGGTTGTCCGGCCTGGGCATCCGCAACCTGGTGCACATTCCCTTCCTGATCACCCACGCCGACCGCCTGCGGCAACCCGCGGCCGAGGCGGAGAACCTCCGCCGCGATCTGCTGGCGGGAGAAACCGGCCCGTTGCTGCTGGCGGTTTCCCGCCTGGAACCGGAAAAGAACCTGCCGCTGATGCTGTCCGCCTTCGCGCGCGCCGCGTCGGCGCAGGCCGGGGCGGTGCTGGCGGTCGCGGGCAGCGGCACCCTGGCCGAGCCCCTGCGCCGCGAAGCCGAACGTCTGGCCCCCGGCCGGGTACGCTGGCTGGGCTGGATGGACAACGCCCGGATCCCCGCGCTTTTCCAGTCCGCCGACCTGCTGCTGTTGAGCTCGGACCGGGAAAGCGCCGCCCGCGTCCTTTACGAAAGCGCCCTGGCGGGAATCCCGGCACTGAGCACCGACACCGCCGGCGCGCGCGAAGCGATCGCCGACGGCGAAACCGGCCGGGTCACCCCGGTGGGCGATGCCGAGGCCTTTGCGGACGCCCTGTCCGAATTGTGCGCCGACCCGGCGCGCCTGCGCCGGATGGGAGAGGCCGCCGCGCGGCACGCCGCGTCCCTCGTCTCCGCCGACGCGGTGATCGAACGGATGCGCCGCTTCTACGATACCGCCCTGGGACACACGCCATGAATCTGCTGATGTTCAATCTGGCGGTCGACGACGAACACGTCACCCTGGCCTTCGGCTCGCGCTGGATCGAGGCCCTGGCGAAACGTTTCGACCACATCGACGTGGTGACGATGACGACGGGCCGCCACGCCCTGCCCGCCAACGTTGAGGTCTGGTCGGTCGGCCGCGAACGCGGCTATCCCGAATGGCTACGCGCCTTGCGCTTCTATTGGCTGGTCGCCGGAATTCTGCGGCGGCGGCGCATCGACGTCGTCTTCACCCACATGATTCCGGTGTTCGCGGCGCTGTTCTGGCCGGTGGCGAAACTGACCGGCCTGAAGAACGTGATGTGGTACGCGCATGGCGCGACCCCGCCGATGCTGCGCCTGGCGCACCGCCTGGTGGATCGTGTCGTCAGCTCGACGCCGCAAGGATTCCGCCTGCCGTCCGCCAAGGCCGACTTCATCGGCCAGGGCATCGACGCCGATTGTTTCCTTCCCGCCGCGCGGACCCCGAGCGAGGTCTTCGAAATCGTCACCGTCGGACGCCTGGCGCCGAGCAAGGGGATCGACCGGCTGATCGACGCCCTGAGCGGATGGCGGGAGGAGCTCCCCTGGCGGTTGACCGTGGTCGGCGACGCCACCTCGGAATCCGAGGCCCGCCATGCCGCGGACTTGCGGCAAAAGGCACGGACTCTGGGCACGGAACGCGTCGTCTTCACCGGACGTCTCGACCCCGACGAAATCGTGCCCTTGCTCGCCCGCTCCGACGTCTTCGTCAACCTCAGCGCCACCGGCAGCCTGGACAAGGCGATGGTCGAGGCGATGGCTACCGGGTGCCCGGTGATCAGCTGCAACGACGCCTTCCGCGCCATCGCCGTGGCCGAGGGTTTCGCCGACTGCGCGATCGCGGGGGACGCGGCGTCGATCCGCGCCGCCCTCGACCGCATCGCCGCGATGGACGCGCGGGAACGCGCCGACCTCGGCGCGCGGCAGGAAGAAATCGCCCGCCGCGACCATACGCTGGATGGCCTTATCCGTAGGCTGCATGATATTTTGACGGCCTATGCGAAAAAGGGGGTATCGCCGTGAGCCGCCTCTGGCTGGTACGAACCGCGGAAATCCTGGCCTGTGTCCTGCTGCTGCCGTTGCTGGCGTGGTCGCGCCTGCCGCTGCCCGGATATTCCACGTTCACCGCGCCCAGCCAGTTGCTGTCCCTGATTCCCGGGTTCTCCGGCATTCTGCTGCGCCGCGTCTGGTATCGGCTGACCCTGAAACGCTGCGGCGAGCGCCTGACCGTGGACTGGCTGGCGGTGATCCGCACCCGCGACGCGGAAATCGGCGACCGCTGTACCCTGGGGGTGGGGAACTGGCTGGGCTGGGTGAAAATCGGCGACGACGTGATGACCGGCAGCCATGTGATCTTCACCAGCGGCGCCAACCAGCACGACTTTTCCGACACCTCGCGTCCGATGCGCGAACAGCATGGGGAAAAACGCCCGGTGACGATCGGCAGCGACGTCTGGATCGGTGCCGGGGCCGTGGTGATGGCCGACGTCGCGCCGGGCACGGTGATCGGCGCGGGTTCGGTGGTCACCCGCACGCACCCCCCCCTCGCCGTGATCGCGGGCAGCCCGGCCCGCGTCCTGCGCCTGCGCGAACCCGGCGGAGCCGCCCCATGACCTTCATCGAATACCTGCGCCTCGGCCTGCGCCACCGCCGCAACCCCCATCTCGTCAAATACCTGGTCGGACGCCGGGTGCTCGACGTCGGATGCGGCGCCGGAGACTTCATGGCGCGCGACCCCGCCAACACGGTGGGGATCGACCTCGACCCGGTCCTGGTCGAACATTGCCGTTCGCGCGGCCTGAACGCCCAGTGCATGAGCGCCCTTTCCCTGGAATTCCCGGACGAAAGCTTCGACGCGGTGCACGCCGCGCAGCTGATCGAACACTTCGCCCCGGCGGACGCCGCCCGTTTCATCGCCGAGACGGCGCGGGTGCTGCGGCCGGGCGGGCACCTCTATCTGACCACGCCGGGGGTGCGCAACGTCTGGGGCACCTTCAGCCACATCCGGCCCTATCCGCCGATGGCCTTCGTCAAGCTTCTCTCCAGCCGCACCGAGAACTACCTGCGCGAGGCGCCGCCCGCCCTGGAAGTCGCCTGCGTGCACGGACACCGCCGCTATTACGCCAACGCCACGGTGAGCTTCCTGGCCGCCGCCATCGACCTGCTGTTGCCGCCCGGGGATCCGATCGGGTGGACCATCATCCTGCGCAAGAAATGAGCCGACATGCCGCATCTGATCTATGACAAGTACGCCCTGACCGACCGGGCCCTTCCCGCCGACGTCCATTCGGTCCTCGACATCGGCTGCCGCGACGCCATCCTGAAAAAACACCTGCGTTCCGGGCTCGATTATACCGGCATCGACCTTTTCCCCGGACCGGGCGTCGACCGCGTCGGCAACGTCGAGGAAGGCCTGCCGTTCGCCGACAAATCCTTCGACGCAGTCGTCGCCCTCGACCTGCTCGAACACACCGACAAGATCTGGTTCGTCTTCGACGAGATGCTGCGGGTGGCGCGCCGCCGGGTGGTGGTTCTGCTGCCCAACGCCTATCACTGGTCCTTCCGCCTGCAGTTCCTGCGGGGACGGGAAATGGACAAGTACCGTCTTCCCCCCGAACCGATCCTCGACCGGCACCGCTGGCTCGTCTCCTACGACAGCGCCAGCCGCTTCTGCCGCGAACGCGGCGGCAAGGCCGGATGGAAGGTGACCGAAACCATTCTGCACGGCGGACGCCGCGGCCTGCCGATCGATCTGGCGCTGTCCTGCCTGTCCAAAAGTTTGTCTGCATGGGCGGTCCTATGTGTGTTAGAACCGACCGATTCGGCCATTGAACGATAAAGCATTCGTCATGAATTCCACGTCCCAGCCCCCCTTCATCCCCTTCGCCCGACCCTGCATCGGCGACGAGGAGATCGATGCCGTCGCCGAGGCCATGCGCAGCGGCTGGTTGACCACCGGCCCGCGCACCAAGGCCTTCGAAGACGCCTTCGCCGCGGCGGTGGGCGCGCGTCACGCCCTGGCGGTGAGCTCCGCCACCGCCGGACTGCATCTGGCGGTCGAGGCGATCGGCATCGGCCCCGACGATCTGGTGGCGGTGCCGGTCTGGACCTTCACCTCCACCGCCGAGGTGGTGCGCTACATGGGAGCGCATCCGGTGTTCATCGACGTCGAGCCGGACACCCTGAACCTGGACGTCGCCGCCTTCGCCCGGCGCGCCGCGGAACTCGCCCGCAGCCACCCCGGCCGCCTGAAGGCGGTGATGCCGGTGCATCTGGGCGGACAGGCCTGCGAAATGGATGCGGTGCTGGACGTCGCCGGAGAATTCGGCCTGAAGGTGGTGGAGGACGCGGCCCACGCCTTCCCCTCCACGACCACCTGCCGCAGCGTCGGCGACCCCGAAAAACGGCGCCGCACCGTCGGCTCGATCGGCCACGCCAGCGTCTTCAGCTTCTATGCGACGAAGACCATCGCCACCGGCGAGGGCGGCATGGTCACCACCGACGACGACGCCATCGCCGCGCGGGTGCGCACCATGCGTCTGCACGGCATCAGCCGCGACGTCTGGAACCGTTACACCGACACCAAGCCGTCCTGGTACTACGAGGTGGTCGCCCCCGGCTTCAAGTACAACCTGACCGACGTCGCCTCGTCGATCGGCCTGGTGCAGCTGAAGCGGGCGATGGACCTGCGGCAGCGGCGCTGGGACATCGCGCGGGCCTACGACGCGGCCTTCCACGGCCATCCGGCGCTTGCGGCGCCGGTTCCGCGTCACGCCGACGACGAGAACGCCCAGCACCTCTATGTGCTGCGCCTCAACCTCGACCGCCTGGACATCGACCGCGACCGCTTCATCGCCGAGCTGACCGCGCGCGGCATCGGCTGCTCGGTACATTTCATCCCGCTGCACCTGCATCCCTATTGGCGGGACCGGTACGGCCTCGCTCCGTCGGATTTCCCGGTGGCGACGCGGGAATTCGCCAGGGTGATCTCCCTGCCGATCTATCCCGACATGGACGACGGCATGGTGCAGCGCGTCATCGACGCGGTTCTCGACGTGGCAGGTCAACATGGGCGCTGATTCCCTGAAACGGAAAGCCCTGCGCACGGCGCAGAAGCTGGCCTTCCGCGCCGGTCTGGACGTCCGCCGGGCGCAGAACGGCTTCGCCTTCTGGCACAAACTGCCGGGCGGGGCCCCCAAGACCGTCCTCGACATCGGCGCCAACGCCGGACAGTTCGCCCGGAAGGTTCTGGCCTCCCTCCCCGACTGCACGGTGCATTCCTTCGAACCGCTGCCCGGTCCCTTCGCCCAGCTTCGTTCCCTGGCGGCGCAGCATCCGGGCCTGCATGGTCACAACTTCGCCCTCGGCGATCAGGATGGCGGCGCGGTCATCCATACCGGCGACTACACGGCAAGTTCCTCGCTGCTCAAGCCGGCGCAGCACCTCAACGACAGCATGCCCCAGGCGATGCCGGGAAAGGACGCCGAAATCGCCATCCGCCGCCTCGACGACTGGGCGGCCGAGACGAACCTGGACGCCCCTTTGTTCATCAAGCTCGACGTCCAGGGTTACGAGTTGCAGGTGATTCGCGGCGGCGGACAAACCCTGAAGCGGGCCTGCGCGGTTCTCTCCGAACTGTCGTTCGTCGAACTGTACGAAGGCCAGCCCCTGATCGGGGACGTCATCGCGGCGATGGCCGAACGCGGCTTCCGCCTAGCCGACATCTACGAGGTCTGGCGAGACCCGGCGACCGGCCTGGGGTTCCAGTGCGACGGTCTTTTCCTGCCGGTTCAGTCCGTCGGAGACCCGTGATGGCCGCCGCCATGCCGATCCGGCCCTTCATGCTGCAACGGCATCCGGCTTACCGGACCCAAATCGAAATCCTGCGCCAGGCCGCCGGGGACGCCCTTTTACCCACCCTGCCGCCGGACACCGTGGAACACGAACGCTGGCAAACCGACCGGGGCTTCGTCCGCCGCGCCCTGCGCCAGCTGGGAATGGATCGCCGTCCGTTGCTGGCGGCGGCGCGCAACACCACGGTCTACGTCTCCGGCTCGCTGCCGCCTTCCCTCTACGGCATCCTCGACCGGACGAAGCGCGCTCATCTCGACGCCGACGACCCGCTGTCCCTGTTCGTCGGCGGCACCCGCGGCTGCCTGCCCGGGGATTCCTTCCGCCGCTGGGCGACGATACTGCGGAAGAAGTTGGATGACGGCCTGACACTGAGCTTCTGGACCCGCATCCAGACCGCCAACTTCCTTGCCAACCTGGAAGCCTCGGAAAGCCTGGACCTACTGGAACGCGGCGCGATATCGACGATTCCCCCGGCGATTCCGCCGCGCGTCACGGAACCCCGCCAGGGCGGCGACGAACGGCTGCGTTGCCTCAGCATCGCCAGCGGCAAGTTCTGGCACAAGGGCGTGCCGGAAGCGATTCTCGCGGTGGACCGCCTGGCCCGCGCCGGACTGCCGGTCTCCCTGACTCTGATCGGCGAGGGGCTGCCCCCCGCCTGGCGCGCCTTCGTCGCGGACAAGGCCTGGTTCGAAACCCGCGAGAAAGTCACGCGCGACGAACTGGATGCTCTATTCCTCGGCCACGACCTGCTGGTCTTCCTGTCGCACCACGACACCTATGGCTGGGTCCTGCTGGAGGCAAAAAGCTTCGGCATGCCCGCCCTGACCACCGACAGCTACAGCCGCCCCGAGATCGTCGTCCACGAGGGCGACGGGCTGCTGGTGCGAGAGCCGTTCTCCAGCATTTTCCTGCCCACCTCGCCGATCTCCTATGCGGCGGCGCATATCGACATGCCGATGTCCGGGACGCCGCGCGTCAGCCCCTTCCTCGAACCCTTCCTCGCCGAGGTGGAGGCCGCCCTGCGCCGCCTGACGGAAGATCCCGCCCTGCGCCGCAAACTGGCGGCGGGAGCCCTGGCCTCGGTCGGACCGGGAGCGACTTTCTGTGCCGCCGACCGCGCGGCACGCATGATGACGCTGCTGACATCGTGAAACGGATCGGGGCAAAGGAACTGCATGCCCTGCTCTATGCGGGCAACCAAGCGGTGGCGGTTCTCACCACCGTTCTGGTCATCCGCTTCGGCAAGGAAGCCTTCGGCCTGACCTGGACACTGGGGGCGATCCTGGTTCTCGGTTGGGGCACCGTCGGCTACGGCATGCTTGCCCCCGCGCTGTCCGCCCGCCTGTGGAGCATCGCACCGGATCGCGGCCTGCGGCTGGGAACCCGTACCCTGCTGGCCGGGACCGCCGTCCTGCTGCCCGTCATCGCCGTGCCGCGCCTGACCGAGGCCCTGAACGGCTTGGCCGGAATAGGGCTTCCCTGGCTGCCGTTGTTCGCTTTCCTCGGCCTGCTGCGCGGCCATGCCCAGGCGATGAGTACGTTTTCCATCCGCTCCGGCCGCCACGGACAGGTCCTGCGCCACCAGTTGGCGGGCAGAGTGCTGGAGATCTTGCTGGCGACCGTCGGCTGCCTGTCCGCGCAGCCCCTGCTTCTCGCCGCGGCCTGGGCAGCCTATCCCTTGACCCAGCTGCTGCTTCTGCTGCGGGAATGGACGGATTACAAGACCCTTCCCGCCACCGACGGCGGCACCCCGCCGCAACCGAACGCCTGGCTTCCCACCCTTGCCAGCCAGGGCTTCGACATGGCGATGCCGACGCTGTGGCTTCACCTGGGGGGCGAAGCCGCCTTCGTCGCCTATCGCGCCGTCACCGCCGCCCTGGCGAACAGCGCGCTGCTGCCGCGTTACTGGTACGTGGTGGTCTCCCCCGGCAATCGTCCGAAGGGGGAAGGCGCCTGGATCTTCATCGTTTCGTTCATTCCGGCGATGGCCCTGGCGGCGATCTTTCTGCTCGGCACCGGCAGCGTCTCGACCGAAATCATCCTGTGGTCGGGCGTGCCCTTGCTGATCAACAGCCTGGTTACCCCCGCGTTCTCCCGCATGCGTCAGGATTGCCTCAACCGCGGAGAACTGATACAGCCCGCAGTGGCGGTGATTCTCGGCCATCTGGCCGAGGCCGCTCTGCTGTTCGCCTTCTCGGCGCAGACCGCCCTGCCGCCCGCCTGCGTCCTGGTGGCGTATTCGGGCTATGCCGTCAGTGCCCTTGCCCTGCGTTGGTTCACCTGGAGACAACGATGACCCTCAGCCAGATTCTGAAGCGCATACGCATCCGCATGATGAAGCGTTATGGGGCCGCGGCGCGGCGCGTACAGGGAGTTCCGCTTTACGCCCAAGGGCTTGAGGACCTTTACCTGATCCGCCTGTTCGGCAAGGAACACAAGGGCTTCTATGTCGACGTCGGCGCCAACGACGGCATTTTCGTCAGCAACACCTATGCGCTGTCGCGGCGGGGCTGGCGCGGCATCTGCATCGACCCCAACCCGGAGGCCTTCGCCGCGCTCACCCGCAACCGTCCGCAGGACGTCTGCCTCAACGTCGCGATCGGCAGCGCCCCGGGCGAGGTCGAACTCGCCTGGCAGGAAGGCATCACCGAGGGCTCCTCGGTCGGACGCCGCGCCGAAGGCAGCCGCAGCTGCAAGGTCCGCCTGAGCACCCTGACCGAAGTCCTGCGCGAGCAGAACGCCCCCCACGACTTCGAACTTCTGTCGATCGACGTCGAGGGCATGGAAGACCAGGTCCTGGGCGGCCTGGACTGGACGGAATACCGCCCGCGTCTGGTGATCATGGAATACAACGGCGAGGGTCAGGTCAACATGGACGCCTTCGACCTTCTGCTGCGGCACGGATACCGGCCGATCCTGATCAACCGATGGAACATCCTGTTTTCGCGCGAGTGGAATCAGGACATGCTGCGCGTCCACCGCGGCCAGGACTGGTACAGCCTGGACAAGCTGACCTTCTAGGCGAATGGCATCCGGCCATGGCCGCGACGGCATAGGCCGCCGCCCAAAACGCAAAAGGCCAGGAGGCGTTCCCTCCTGGCCTTTGGTGTCCCCGACACGAGGAACAACCTCATCGGAAGGAATGGGGTTATTCCTCAATACTATAGACATTTCAACACGTTCTGATATTAAAATCGAACATCACAACCGAACAACATTTAACGATATGACCCTCCGCAAACGATCAGATAGCAGCACTTACCAGTCCGTCGTGCGCGTACCGAAGGACCTGATCGAGGTCATCGGGAAAAAGCAGCTTCAAAGGGGGCTTGGAACTGCGTCAAAGACTGACGCGATGCGACTGGACAAAATTCACGCGGGCGAATGCGAACTTCTGTTCGACAAAAAAAGGCGTGAATTGCGTGGAGAAAGTGTCCTTACCCCTGCGCAAATCCGGGCCATTGCCCGACAGACCATCGAGACATTTCGCGGAGCCGAGTTTGGCGACCCGTTGGAAGAATATAGCCCCACGTTGCGAGACCTCGAAGACGAGTACAACTCGCTCAGCCATTACGCGCCCGCCGCCGCCGCACTGATCGATAACGCGAATCCCGGGTTGAATATCAACGACCTGGAAAAAATTCGCCGAATTATCCTCGACGAATATCAGGCAGAACTGCGCCGCGAGATGGGGGCTGCCGGAGCGCCTTCCTTCTTCGCTCCCGCGCCGCCAGATCGTGAAACGCCAGCCAAAGATCAACCGCCTGAAGCGAACAGTAGCACTTACAACTTGGGATCAAAGGGAGCGATCACGCTCGAAAAGGCATGTGAACTCGTAAAAGAGTCCGACTGGTGGATTAGCCTTCCCGCGAAAACACGGAAAAACTACGAACCAACCTTCTCTCTGCTTCTCCGCCTTTTCGGACATGACAGATACATTCACACCCTAACGCCGGAAGATTCGACATGGCTGCGAAAAATGCTCGATGCTCTGCCCATGTATATGTCACGAACCGGTGATGCACGCTCCATCATTACCGGCATAATAGAAACCAGGAAAATCGGAATCTCGAAGATTCCAGAGGTCGTTGCTTCTGGAACAAAAAATAAACACCGGACCGTTATACGGAATCTATTCAGGATTATGTCCGACAACTGGTACCTCAGATCAGACATAACCAGCAATTTTAAGCCCTGGCCAAACTCAGACCGGAAACGCGTCCGAATTCAGTTTACAGACGACGAACTCGCACGAATTATTTCTCGGACGAGCGAAAACCCCAATGATTCTGAGCTTTATTGGATTCCCCTTTGCGCCGTACACACTGGGGCACGGCGCGGGGAAATTTGCCAACTTACGCCAAAGGACATCATTCTCCACGAGAACGTCTGGTGCTTTAACATCTCGACCGAGAACGATGATCAAAGCCTGAAAAACCCCTACTCTCGACGCCTAATCCCCATTCATTCCGCATTGATCCGACTAGGTTTCCTGGATTTCGTCCAGGCCAATGGGCACAACGAAAATGGACGCATCTGGCGCGAAGTTAAGCGGAACAGGAACGGTTGGGGTGATAATTTTGGAAAGAGTTTTGCCCGGGCGATTGATGGTCTTTTCTCCGTAAAGACCGGCTACAAGAAGGACTTTCATAGCCTTCGGCACACGGTAAAAGCCATACTTGAGCCGCAACTGGATTACGGAATGCTGGACGCCCTCTTTGGGTGGTCATCGGAGGAACGCCGCGTATTTGAGCGCACCGGTGTCCGCAAGAAACACACCCGAGATGGATACGGCTCGGCCCGAGCAATTGACCAGCTAAAGGACGCGGTGGAACTAATTCATTACCCATGGCTATGACCGGCGCTTACTTATAGACGGCCTGCTGCCCGCATAACGGTTGCACGACTCACGCCATAAACTTTAGCAAGCGATGAAACGCTGTCGCCTCTTTCCAACGCTTGAGAGATGGCAGACTTGATGTCGGGCGTGATCAGCGTAGGACGGCCCAGCTTTTTGCCCTGCGACCTTGCCCTGGCAAGTCCGGCGTGCGTCCTCTCGATGAGAAGATCGCGCTCCATCTCCGCCACGGCGGCAAGGGTTGTGAGAACGAGTTTTCCCGCCGGAGAAGTCAGGTCGAGGTCACCTAGCGGCAGAACTTTAACGGCGCACCCAACCTCACCCAGCATTTTGACGGTTTGCAGCACGTCTGCGGCATCACGACCAAGGCGATCAAGCTTGCTGACGACCAATCGCTTGTTGATGCCCATTCGCGAAAGCGCATCGGTCAACTTCGCAAATTCGGGCCGATCCATGGCGGGAATTTTTCCAGAAACGACCTCCGCATAAACTGCGTCGGGCACATATCCAGCGGCCCGGATTTCCAGAATTTGATTCTCGGTGGCCTGATCGGCGGTACTGACGCGAGCATACGCTAAGGTGAACATCGGCATCTCGCCGTTCAAAATGGATGTTCATTATATGATTCGTTCAAAATTAATCAATCTGGTTTTTGAACATGCGGCAACGGCAAGGTGATGAGCCGTTCAATTAGGGTCGTTTTTGAACAGCATCAATAGGTTAGTTAAGTATGGCGTTAATCCGTTGATCGATCAGACATTCGATATTGGATTTGAGCGCAACAAGCTCATCCGCCCCTTCCTGGAAAGCAAGGCGGTCCTCCGGCGTTTCATTCTCGTCTAACGCGCCTTCGCGGCCCATCCCTATGCTTTCGTCAAGCTTCTTACTGATCACCAGAAGTGATTCCGTACTTATTTCGTGCCGATCATGCGCGACTGCGGAAGAGAACCAAGAGCTACCCCTGCCGAGATACCTGGAGAACTCGCGCTGACTTTCCACTACACCCAAATCCATGAGTGTTTGATATACTGATGTGATAGTTATTGTTTTCATGACTTACCTCCGGAGTTTGATGAAGGTATTTATCACATCTGCGATAGCAGTTGCGCTGCGTGATGGAGGAAGACCTGACGCCTGCCACACTAGCCATTGACCAAATTGCCCGCGATCTCTTGGAATTTTCAGAGGGCGTCGAAGATGACGACGCGCCACTCGATCCGCTGATTCGTGCGCTGGATCGCGTGCAAGCGTGGCGCTTGTCGGGATCGGCGTTAGCAGAGGTTCCAGACCCGGTCGGAGATGATCCCCGGCTTCGGGCATTCAAAGCGGGCATCATCGAAAGATTGGTCGAGGTGTTTAATCACCCAACCCACGGCGGCGCTCATCGTGCACCGAAGTGGTGCTCGGACGTTGCACGAATTGATCAGGGGAATAAAGTCTGGCTAATCCGCCGCGATCAGGCTGACTGGGCGCTGAACCTAACGTTTCGGCGACGCGGGGTTATGGCGCTGGAAAATTTCCTGATGTTTGTGTGATTCTCCAATCCACACTTATCGTATCGGATACACTTCCGGACTGAAGCCACACACCGGAACCCAGATCATGCCCGCATTCGCCCGCTATATCGGCATCGACTACTCCGGCGCTGAGACCCCGACCTCAAGTTTGAAAGGCTTGCGGGTTTATCAGGCGACACCCGGTGCTCCCCCGGTAGAGATTTTGCCACCTCCTAGCCCGAAGAAATATTGGACTCGGAACGGCCTTGCTCACTGGCTCATCGAGCTACTCGCTGAGGATGTGCCCACCTTGGTCGGTATCGACCACGGCTTCTCGTTCCCCCTTCGATATTTTGAGGTCCACTGGCTGGAGCCAAACTGGCCAAAATTCCTGGATGACTTTCAAGCGCATTGGCCGACGGACGAAGACTTCGTTTACGTCGATTTCGTTCGGGACGGGAAAGTCGGAAATGGTGCCGCTCGAATGGGGAATGCTCGTTGGCGTCGGCTCACCGAAGAACGCGCCGGTGGAGCCAAGTCGGTCTTCCACTTCGATGTCCAGGGCACGGTCGCAAAATCCACCCACTCAGGAATCCCGTGGCTGAGATTCATCCGCCAGCAACTTGGGGGCCGCGTGCACTTCTGGCCGTTTGATGGATGGGAAGTTCTGGCCGGTAAGTCTGCTATCGCAGAGGTCTACCCATCAATGTGGAGCCGGGGCTTTCCGCGACAGGATCGAACACCTGACCAGCACGATGCTTTCAGTATTGCCGCGTGGATGCACCGCGTTGACCGGGACGGGACGCTGCCTGAGTTTCTCGCGCCACCGTTGTCCTTGCCGGAGCGCGGTATCGCCGAGGTCGAGGGATGGATTTTAGGGGTGATGTGAGATGACCACTATCGCTGCCCCACGATGAGTTAGTCATCTTCAGTATAATAGTCCTCGTCGATGCGCTTGATCTCGATCACTCGGTGGGTTTTTACACCGATGTTGTGCTCGATCATCAGAGCGGTCAGGCGCTTCCCGTCGATGAGGATCACACGCTGGGGAATGTGGCGGGCGTATTCTTCCGCACCGCGAGCGAAAGACGAGGTGGTGACGAACACACCCTTGGTCGCCCCTTCGCCGACAAGGCTGCCAACGAACTTCTGGATTTCTGGCCGTCCAACCGTAATGTCCGGCGCATAACGCTTCGCCTGTACATACACGCGGTCCAACCCCAATCGGTCCTCATTGATCACGCCGTCAATGCCGCCATCGCCGGTGCGCGGCGTGAGGCTCGCCTTGGCATCCTGGAATGATCCGCCATAGCCCATCTTGAGCAGCAGATCGACCACCACCTTTTCAAAGAACCAGGGCGAGTTCTGCAAGGTGCGGGTCAACACATCGTCGGCTAGTGCCGTCTGGATTTCCTTGGCGGCGGCGTCGATACGATCATCCGGCGTGGCCGCGCTCTCCGCCGTTTTCACGGGTGTCGGTTCCGTCGGAGCATCGCCAGTGTCGGCATGGTTTCCGCCGCGATAGAATTCCTTGAACGACGCGTACTCCATCAACAAGGCGTTGTCGATCCGCTCCGGGTTTGTCGCCAACAGCGCCTGCCCTTGCTCGCTGGCAATGAAACGCCCGCGCCGAGGCGCGTCGATCAGACCGGCCTTGGACATGTAGAACTTGGCCCAGTGGATGCGGTTATGCAGAACTTTCTGCCGCCCACTGGCCAAGAACGTGTCCCGTTCTTCCTCGGTCAGTCCGAACATATCCGCCAGAGGCTTTTCCACGTCAGGAACCCGCGTTTCGCCTTGGGCCGCAAGGCGCAGCAGCGGCAACATCAGCGACTGATAATCTGGTATTGGCATTCTTGTTCCCCCTACGGACTTCCGGCTTCGCTGCATCCAGTGGATGCTCTCACCCAATTCGGTCGATCACGGTTTCCACCTTCTCAAACCCCAGCAGATGTTCATTGCGCTCCAGCCAAAGCTTGCGCTCACGCCAATCGGGGACATGACATCCAACCAACTGCCAAAACGCATCGTCATGGTTTCGGTGTTTGAGGTGACAAAGTTCGTGGACAACCGCGTATTCCAGCACCGCCTTTGGGGCGAACACCAGTTTCCAATTGAGGTTGACCACGCGGTCTTGGCCGCAGCTTCCCCACAGGTGCTTTTGGTTTTTCACCAGGATGCTCTTCGGCTTCAGTCCGTCACCGGCATAGCGCCGGGCGAACTCGCCGACATCCTCCCGCACCCGCTTCATCAACCACAGACGCAATGCGCTTTCGATCAGGGCATCCCGTGATGCGGGGGAAGCGGCCTGGGGATATTCGATCAGGAACCCATTCCGGTAGGTGATGCCGACCAAGGCATCATCACCGGGAACCACCGTGAGTTTCATCAACCGGCCCCGGTACGGAATCTTCGCCCCAGTCGCAAAGCGATGAATGACGTGGCCCTTGGCCGCTTTCGCCTGAACTGCGCGGGTTTGCTCGAATATCCAGGCCCGTTTGCGATGCAGCGCCCGAGCGATCTGCTCATCCGTCGCCAATTCCGGAACCACGACTTCGACCTCATCGGGCATGACCGTGATCCTCGCCCGCCGCGCCACGGGGGATCGCTTCAACACGTAGGGAATTTCGGTGTCGCCGACCGTGAGCACCGGCATGGTTCAGACCTTGGCCATGTGCTTCAGGGCAAATTCCTCAACCTGCTCCGAAAGGGCGATCACGTCGCTGAACCCCAAGCCATGGGAAAGCTTTCGCACTTCCTGGCGCAGGCCTTTCCGCAGTTCCCCCTTCTCCTGCCAGAGCAACGGCGCGGTCTCATTCTCGGCGTAGAGATTCTCTATGGCCGCCGCCAAGCTTTCCAGGTCTTCTCCATCGTGCTGGGGCTGGAACGCGTGCAGCACGGAAAGAATGCCGAATGCGTTCTGGGAAAGGCCGGTGCCTTCGTGCGCGGTGTCCTCGGCTTGAAGGTCCTTTGCCAGTTCCTCGGCGGCCTTCAGCTTCTCGGCCCAGGAAATCTGTGCATCGTCGAGTTTCCGCAGCAATTCCTTCAGCCGTTCGGAGAATTTGCCGTACTGGTGCGGGTTATCGGCGATCTTCTCGTAGGTGATTTTCCGGAGTTCGGTAGTTTTGCGGATCGCCGCCGTTTTCAGGTCGGTCTCGGTTTTCTCATCCGGGTCGAAATCTTCCCAGAACTCCGGGTCAGTGATGTGTCGCAGCTTCACCGTAATGCTCAAGCCGGTGGCATCCAGGTGCGCTTCCAGCATTTCCCGGATTTTGCGGCTGTATTCCCGCTGATCGAAGGCTTCCTTCTTCTCGAACACCTGAGTGCCGTAGCGCAGGAAATTCGCGACCCATTTCAGGTCGTCGGTGAACTCCAGCACCGAGGTATCGGGGGATAAGGTCTCGTAAGCCGCGATGAATTGCCGCGCCAAGCTGCGGAATTCGAACCAATGGTCCTCGGTGCCGAGTACTTTGACGAGGGCATCGTATTCCCCCTTCAAATCGCCGGTGCCACGTTTCACTCCCTTAGCCATTTTCATCACGGCGGCATGGGCGGCGCGTAGCTGGCTGCGCAGATCGTCGAGGTCGCGCATGGCGTTCTGCACATCGTCGGCGCGGTAAGACGACAACGCTTCATCCAGGTGGCGCGACACGCCGATGTAATCGACGATCAAGCCATTGCGTTTGCCGCTGGCGACGCGATTGGTCCGCGCGATGGCCTGCAACAGCGTGTGTTCCTTCAGTGGCTTGTCGAGATACATCACGCATTCGGCGGGGGCGTCGAAACCGGTCAGCAGTTTGTCGCACACGATCAGGAAGTGCGGCGGTTGACCGCGTTTGTCGAAGGCGTCCTTGGCGGCCTTTTCGCCGTCGTAATCCAGATAATGCTTCCGCAATTGCGCTCGGACGGCCTCGGTTTGCGGGTCCTCGCTGGGTTTGTCGTCTTCCTGGGATTTCGAGTAGACGCAGGCCGACATCGCGGCGGCTTGTGCACAGGCGTCTGCCGCCGGAACCCCCTGTTTGATCAGGTCATCCACGATGACGGCGTCCAAGGCCTGCTTGTAGAGGACCACCGCTTCTCGGTCGAAAGCCACGATCTGCGCCTTGAAGCCATCTGGCATCGCGTAGGCTTTGAAGTGGGTCCAGATGTCGAATGCAATCAGCGCAACCCGCTTCGGGTGTTTGACCAGATCGGCGATGGAAACGCCACGCTTCTTCAGTTCTTCCAGCTTGTCGTCGGGCAGGTCGGCAAACCAGTTGTCGAACAGGATGTCGATCTTGTCCGCCTCGATATGCCAGTCGGTCTTTCGCCCGGTGTAGTGGATCGGCACCGTCGCCCCATCGGCAACCGCGTCGTCGATCCCGTATTTGTCCAGGTAGCCTTCGCCTTCGACGCCGAAGTTGGCGTAGGTGTCCTTGTCGTCCTTCTTCACCGGCGTTCCGGTGAACCCGAAGAACCGGGCTTCCGGCAGAGTGGCGCGAAGGTATGCGCCAAGGTCCTTTTCCTGGGTGCGATGGCATTCGTCCACCATCACGATCCATGAACCTGAATCGGGAATGGCTCGCTCCGATCCGGCGAACTTGAAGATGGTGGAAAGCACGGTCAGCCCGTTCAAGCCCTTGCCGATGATCGACCGCAGTTCGCCGACGCTTTCGACCTGAGAGGGATTGGGAAGGCCGCAGGCCTGAAACGTGCCGCTAATCTGGTCATCTAGGTCGATGCGGTCGGTCAGCACCAGGACATTCGGGTTGGTCAGCGCCGGATGGCTCACCGTCAGGTGAGTTTTCAACTTCAGCGCCGCGAACACCATGGTCAGGGATTTTCCCGACCCCTGGGTGTGCCAGATCAAGCCACGCCGGTGCTTTCCCTCGATCACACGGTTCACGATCTTGTTGACCGCGCGGAACTGCTGATACCGGCAGACCTTCTTGATCTTGCCGGTGTCCGTGGCCTCGAACACCACGAAATGGGCGATCAGATCGAGCAGACGCGCCGGGTCCAGCAGGCACCACAGGCCTTTTGAAAGCTCGTCGCCAAATTCGTCGGCCTCGCGGGGAGACGGGTCGCGCCACGTGCCATAGAATTTCGAGGGACTGCCCGTCGCGCCATACAGGCAGTTGGTCCCATCGCTAACGATGTTGAACAGGTTGGAGAAAAACAGCCGGGGGATATCCCGCTCATACTGGCGTATCTGGTCGAACGCCTCACCGCTCTTGTCCTTGCCGTTCAGCGGCGATTTGCACTCGATCACCACCAGCGGAATGCCGTTGACGTAGACCACCACGTCCGGAATCCGGGATTTCTCCGCCTTCACATAAAGCTGGTTGGTGCAGGAGAAGACGTTGTTGGCGGGGTTCTGGAAATCGATGACGCGGAGAGTTTGCTTGGTGGCTTGGCCCGCCACCGTGCGGCTGTAGTTGCCGCGCAGGATGCCGAGCCATTCCTCGTTATCGTCCTTCGCCAGCAGTTCCACATAGGCCGCCCGCGCATCCGCCTCGCTGATGCCGTTGATCCGGCGCAGGGCGTCGATCAGGATCGGGCGAAACAGGACGAGGTTATCACTATCGCGCAGGGAAGAATGATCGGCGGCGGGGATGAAGCCGTATCCAATCCCTTTCAGGCAATCGATGGTCGGCTTTTCCGCCAGCGTCCATTCGCTTCCCTTGGTTCCAGTGGTCATGCCCCCTCCGGTCGGTATTGAGCGGCGTTCTCCTCGCAATGCTTCACCACCACGTCGAGCCACGTTTCATACCAATACCACGCTGTAGCCACCTCAACCCCATACCCCTTCCCCGGCCTTTTGGCATCCATCGCTTTCCACAATTCAGTATGGTGTCTTTGGTTGAACCTCGTAAAGCCAAGCCGATGAATCCTCTCCCTAATTTCGGTAAATCGGAACTTCGGCTTCTCCCGTTCCTTGACTAATATGCGATTGATATTCTCTTCATCTTCCGACCCTGCCTTCACAAATTCGATGACCTCGTCCGCCTTATTCCTGTTCGAAGTAGTCTTCTGCACCAAGGCAACGCGATAGGCATAGCGGGGATCATTGAACTCCTCGTCGGTCATGCCTTCCTCAAAGGCACGACTAAAGGACTGAATGTGGGCGGGAAGACTTCCGAACTGGATAAGCTCGTTTTTCTGATCCGGGCTGATGCCCGAAAACTGAAGGGCTAGGGACAACTCCCTATCCAACCCGTGGCGGCATCCGAACAGAGAAACCAAGTGATGATTGAAGTTCAGGACACACGCCTGAAGTTTTGCGCTGATAGCAGCGTCAATTCGGGAGGTTTTTTGGTGCTCGATCTCATGGCGAATATCGAGAAGAAATTTGAGGTTGCGCACCGTTCCATCGTCCAGCGGACAGGCGGCAATACTGAGGCATTCGCGCAGATCGTAATGCCGAACGGCACCATTAGGCGTCATCATTGGGTTTCCGGCTGCATCTCGGTAAACATAATCGACGTTCGTGGTGTGGTAGTGGTGATGCAGCAGGTAGGTCCAGGCGATGCATGACGCGACGATGAAGATTTCCGACTTGAAGTAGCAGGCTGGATTGTTGAAGGCCTGAACCGCGAATAACATGGCCTCCCTGGCCTTGACTAACCGTTCCTCTGCGTCAAGGTGTAGGCCCGTCTTAGGATCAATGTAGGGCCAACTGTTTACGAATCTTTCTACCTCCTCATCGGTAGCAACCGGCTGATCAGCGAACTTTCGAGCAGCGGCGGACATTGGCTCGCCCGACATCGCATCCTTAATTTCCGAGATGCGTGCATGATTGACCGACCGTGAGGGGCGCGTGAAATACGCCAAAACATCCTGGTCATGAGGATAGCGGCCACTCTGAAGCATCGCCTTGATCAACGACACCTCACAATCCTCAAGACTGTTCGGGTGCCGTGCCATGGCATTACGCCCCCACCCGAGTCCGACCCGTAAGCAGGTCAGACATGAGAGCAAGTTTTAATGCTTGAAGCTGGGATATTTCAGCCTCAGATGCCACCAATTTACAATCTATGCCTGAAAGTGCGCCCGATATTTGGCTCTGTTCAGGAGGCCTTGGCAAAGCAACAGGAAATTCAGAGAACACTGATTTATTAATAATTGGAACAGCGGTTGTGCCGCTTAAATTTTTAAGGACGTCCAGGCGCTGAAGTATCGCATAATACAAAAACTCCGAACAGACCTGCGAATTCGGGATGATTGCGTTTATTTGTTGGTTTGTCAGGCAATCACGTTCGGAAATGGCCATTTTCCCTATAGATGCTATGCAAGTGACCAGAACCCCGCCAGCCGGTATTACTTTTCCTGTTTTTCTCCCAAGCTCGGTTAGCGTCCGCCCCACCGCCCCACAATATACCGATTCATTCAGATCAGAGGGGGTTACGAATGGTATCTCCCCCCCCCAAAGGCTCGGGTCCTTCGTTGAAGGAGTTTTACCCGTGATGATGCGCCCAACCTCCCCCAGCGTCTTCACCTCCCACTCTTCCGGAATCTCGCCGATTTCGGTCTGCTTGAAGCGGGTGTGTCCGATGCCTTTGGTGAGCAGACGTTTCAGCACACCTTGCTTCACCGTCCGGGTCTGATCGATCACCGCCTGGGTTGCCGCGATGGCGTCGTCCACGCTGGACAGGATTTCCGCAATGCGACGTTGCTCTGAGAGAGGGGGGAGGAGAACAGACTTCTCTTTCAAATACCGGAAATGCCGCGAATACCCTTCGCTTTCCAAATCAATTCCGCAAAGAGCGTAATAGAAGAATTTAACATCTATTCCGGGGATAGGCCGAATCAATTGGGTGCCATCAGCGCCAATAGCAAAGTTAAAATCTATATACTTCAAATATCTCGTGTGGTCGCCAAAAACAATCAGCGGCAATGGCGAGCGACATAATGCGGAATCATCGTCTGTGTACCCACAAATGAAATCTGCGCCCTGGTCAACAATGGGAATGCGTCCCTCTGAACGATATTCATTTGTTTTTAGTTTTCGGGCAATTGAGCCAGATACCTTCTGAATGAGGTTGGCTACCGTATCACCCGCCCAACCCTCCGGAATCTCAACCGACATAGCCAAGCTCCTTCAGGAATCCCATCATCTTGGCTTCCGCTTCATCCCGCTGGGTTTGACGTTCCATCAGCTTCTCGACCTCAACGCTGACATCGAGGACTTCCTCCTCGTCGTTCAGGTGGACGTAGCGGCTGATGTTCAGGTTGAAATCGTTAGCCTCGATCTCGGACACCGGCACAACGCGAGCAAGACGCTCGATGTCTGCGTATCCGTAAAAGGCTGCGGCCAGCGTTTTCAGGTTGTCGTCGGAAAGATGGTTCTGCGCCTTGCCTTCGACGAACTGCTCCGCGCCGTTGATCACCAACACCTTGCCCTTACGCTCGGCAGGCTTGGATTTCCGCAAGATTAGAATACACGCCGGAATGCCCGCGCCATAAAACAGGTTCGGAGCCAAGCCGATGATGGCGTCCACCAGATCGTCTTTCAGAATGCCTTCGCGAATTCGACCTTCGGCTCCGCCACGGAACAGCACGCCATGGGGAAGAACCACACCCAACATGCCGTCGGTCTTTAGGCTGGCGATCATGTGCTGGACGAACGCCAAGTCGCCGTAGGATTTCGGCGGACACCCATATTTGTCGCGGCCGAACGTGTCGCCGGTGCTCCAGACCTCATGCCCCCAGCTTTTCAATGAGAATGGGGGGTTAGCCAGAACCCGGTCGAAGGTGCGGATCGCCTGAACGCCATTGCCGACCAAATGCTTCGGATCAAGCAGCGTGTCGCCGCGCTCAACCCGCGCATCGTCGATGTCGTGGAGGAAAAGATTCATCTGGGCGATGGCCCAGGTGTTGAGGTTCTTTTCCTGGCCGAACAGGGACAGGGTTTTCGGGTTCTTCCCCTGATCTTCGAGGTGATGAACGGCCTCCAGCAACATACCGCCGGAGCCACATGTGGGATCGTAGATGCTCATCCCCTCTTCGGGGCGCAGGCACTCCACGATCAACCGCACAACCATTTTCGGGGTGTAGAACTCGCCACCCTTCTTGCCCGCATCATCGGCAAACTGGCTGATCAGATATTCGTAGGCGTTGCCCAGCATGTCCGGTTCCACATCCGTCCGGCGCAGGCGATAGGCCTCGAAATGCTGGAGCAGCTTCTCCAGCATTGCATCGGGGAACCGTTCCTTGTTGTTAAAGTCCACGTCCTGAAACACGCCGCGCAGACGGGCGTTCGCATCTTCGATGGCGTGGAACGCGGTGTTCAGATGCTCACCGATGTTGGTGGCGTGCTTGCGCACATCGCCCCAGAAATGCCCCTCGGGGATATGGAAGCGGTGCTCATCGCGGTGCGCCGCAAGCTTGGCGTCCTGGTAGGTCGCCATACGCTCTTCAAACTCCTCCTCCCACACATCGCACAGCCGCTTGTAGAACAAGAGGCCGAAAATGTAGTGCTTGTAGTCCGCCGCATCGATGGAACCGCGCAGAATGTCTGCCGCTCCCCACAGATGGCTTTCAAGCTGCGGGAGTGTCAGTACCGACATGGAATCACCCTGGAAGCTGCTCGCGTATCGCCAGAATTGGCAAGACAGCAGACTATCCCTTGCGGAGAATGCGAGCAATCAAGAGTAGGGCGTTTGCGTCGGGATGCGACCGATGCTGTCATATCTTGCGGGACATGATCCGAACATCACCACAGTTTCCTTGGCGCGGGGTCTCCTCGCACGAACAGCCAAGCAGCAAGAATGCCCCCGATTTCGTCGTCAGCTTTACCAAGATCGACGCGATATGAGAAATCGCGCAAAAGCTCAGAGCACGTTTCGTAAGGAATCATCCCGCAATCTGGGCAAAAGCCGACAGGTGCTTGTGGCGACAGTCGTGTCGCCGCACCCACAATGTCGAATATGCGCATTCCTTCGCCCAATGCCTTCCGGAGCAGGCACTCATCAACAACTTGATTTAGAACAAAAATCGTATTCTCCAAGCATGGAGTGGGACATGGCTGGGAGACAAGATACAGGAGTGCCCCAGCAAATCCTGCTGGAATCGGCACCTCTGGAATGATGAACGTGTCGAGGAAATCCTCGGGCGTCAGTCCCGTCTCAATGTACTCGGATTTTAAATACACGATTGCTTCGAGATCGGGATCAACAGTGTGTCTCAGATAAATCGTGTCAACCCCATCGAGATATGTTTCCGCGACAATCTCAAGGTGTAACGTCCTGATCACATAAAGAAAATCTTCATATGCTGTGTCGAGAAGAGGACAGTTTCGCGAAAATCCTCGACCACAACTAAACTGCATCATCGCCACACGGATAGCAGCAAGAACATCTCTCCCCCATGCTCGATCCGGAAAACTGAATAAATCCAACGATGCATAGGCATACTCACCGACACCAATATATAATTTTGCTTTGTTTTCTATATATAACGACATGTTAATTTCCTCCGCATAAATACATGTGACTGAAAATCAAGTCACGCATAGGTATTTATCGTGGAGGACAATAAATGGTTAAATACATCAGCAATAATATATGGGGTTTTTCGACAACGCGAGTTGACGCCCAAAAAATTTCTGAATTATTTCAATTAGACGGATATCCAAATTACATAGGATGCGACGGAATGGTTTCGGAAAATCTTCCAATCAATCTTAGAAATTCTCATAAGGACAGGTATCTCCGGAGATACTTTCAAATCTACGAAGAGGGAAAAGTTTTGCGTCCATTGCTGCGATTGGCCAGTGCCGAAGAACGAAATCTGTATGGCTGGGGGCCGCTTTTTCTTCTAGATGGTCGACATAGAATTGCCGTTTTACGTGATCTCGGGGTGACGGAGATCGAAGTTGATGTCCCCTGGCGAGAGGTCCTGCACATTGAAGCAGTGTTTTTGTGAAAATGAAAAAGAGCGGAATTTCCGCTCTTTTCAATTAAGCGCCATAAATGCGTGACGCCATTTTATGAAGCTTATCCCTGCTTTTCATTTTAGCTGGACCGATGACATCTATTGTCGATCCGCTCAGGAACCCGCTCCACTTCTCACCAATGATTTCGACAATCGCGTGTTCAGTTTGTTGCAATGCGTATTTGAGAGATTCTGCTCGAACAAGCATATTCCCAATGATCTTGATCGCTTGGCGACCGTCCTCAGTTTTGTCGTAAATCTTGATATCACGAATATCGCGCATCAACATGCCGTCAATTACGACCATAATATCTTCGCTTCCACATTTCTCTCGAATCGGAACGTACCCAAAAATGCACACAGGAAATACGCAGGTCCACCCGAATTCCCCATCTTTAATTCCATCAAAATAAATTTCTGCCATTAACATCACATTTTCTCCAAAACAGTTGTCATTCATATTTATTTACGAATCAGAACAAATATCTTTTGCATCTTCTTGCAATCATGATTGCAGCAGCCATTGCTTCGCAATGACTGTGCAAATCGGCACTCAATTCCTACGCTCGCATCCGCTCACTTGGAATTTCACTTGATTTGCTTTCAACTCTTCGTCTTTTTTATCCGATTATCAATTTTTTGCTTTAGATTCAATATGTTAGAATTTGTTATCATCTAGATTTGGATACACCACCTTCCCTCCCATCAGAGAGAGAGAAGGTAAAGGTGTTGTCATCATCTGAGTTTCTCAACACGCATTCTATAGGGGGTGCAGGTTGAATTCCTGCGATGGGTGGGTTCTCGAACCCCATCATTTCCCCAGTCCTTCCTCGGCTAAGCCGAAGAACCGGTGCCGAAATCGAAGCTTAGAATGCTCTACTTCGATTCGGGTGGTCGTCGTGGTGCATCACGGCGCGACCGTCTTTTTGTGCCCATCAAAAATCTGGCGGCAACCGCATTTGCGCGATCTTCCAGTCGAGCGAAGGGTGCGCTCTCATTGTGCCGGTCATTCGTCCCAGTAATCACTGTCTGTGGTTTAGAACCCTTTTGGCCCGTCAATCATGGCGGTCATGCTTATTTAGCAAGTCGCGTGATTTTGGTGTCCAAATCGCTCGAAAAACGAGGTTTTGGCGAATCCAGGCGATTCGGGACCTCTGTCGCCAGTCCCTTACGCCGCCAGGGGCGATTGCGTAGGGTGGCACCTTCATTCCGAACAACAGACCGAACAACACGGCCGAACAACGCCAGCCGCGAAAAACCCGCACAATATATTGATTTTATTGAATTATGGTGAGAGTGGTGTCCCCGACACGATTCGAACGTGCGACCCCCGGATTAGGAATCCGATGCTCTATCCTGCTGAGCTACGGGGACTTAAACGGCGTTATACCTGCGAATGGCCGCATCGTCAAAGTGCGAAGGCGGGTTTATTCCTCCGCGCGGATCCGGCCGCGCCCCTGCTTCACCGCGGAACGGGTGCGTTTCGCCGTCAGGCGGCGTTGCTTGGCGGCAAGGCCCGGGCGGGTGGGGATGCGCCGCTTCGGCCTTTCCGCGGCACGGCGCAACAGCTCCAGCAAACGGTCCAACGCGGCCTGACGGTTGAGAAGCTGGCTGCGGTGCTCCTCGGCGAGAATGGTCAGCACGCCGTCGCGGCTCATCCGCGTCCCGGCGATACGGCGCAGACGGCGCAGCATGTCGGGCGGCAACGACGGCGAGGCGGCGGCATCGAAACGCAGGCGCACCGCGGTGGAAACCTTGTTGACGTTCTGCCCGCCGGGGCCGGAGGCGCGGACGAACTGCTCCTCGATTTCGGTTTCGGAAATCGCGATCTCCGGCGTCACCACGATCATCGACGTCACCGCGGGAAGCCGGGCGCGCCGCCCTGGGCGGCACGGACGAAAGCGTCGGTAAAACGCACTACCGCGGCGCGGATTCCCGGTTCGAAGGCCGAATGCCCGGCATCCTCCACCACCGCGAAGGCAGCGCCCGGCCAGGCGCGCGCCACCTTCTCGGCGGTGCGGATCGGGCAAACCACGTCGTGCCGCCCCTGCACCAGGGCGGCGGGCAAATGGCGGATCGCCGCCATGCCGTCCAGCAACTGCCCCGGACGCAGGAAGCCCAGGTGGCGCATGTAGTGAACCTCCAGCCGCGCCAGGGCCACCACCTCGCCCCCCACCGGGTCGGCGATCCGCCAGCAGGCCTCGGCATCGGCGGGACCGCGCAGGCTGGAACAGGCATGTTCGTAGGCGTTCCACAGGTGCGCGGCGGGGCCGTGCACCGCGGGGTCGGGATCGTCGAGCAAGCGGCCATAGGCGGTCAGCGGGTCGCCGCGCTCGGCCTCGGACAGGTGGGCCAGCCAGCGCCGCTCCGCCTCGGGATAGAAACGCCCCATGCCGGAAAGGAACCACGCCACCTCGTCCGCCGAGAACAGGAACAGCCCGCGCAACACGAACCCCAGGCAGCGGTCGGGATGCGCCTGCCCATAGGCCAACGCCAGGGTGGTGCCCCAACTGCCGCCCACCACCAGCCAGGCAGGAATTTTCAGGTGTTCGCGCAGGGTTTCGATGTCGGCGACCAGATGCGCGGTGGTGTTGGCGCGCGTCTCGCCCTGGGGGGAGGAACGGCCGCAACCGCGCTGATCGAAAAGCACGATGCGATAGCGGTCGGGGTCATAGAAGCGGCGGTGCACCGGCAGGCAGCCGGACCCCGGCCCGCCATGCAGATAGACCACCGGGAGCCCGTGCGGCGCACCGCACTGTTCCCAGAACAAGGTATGGCCGTCGCCCACCGGCAGAAAACCGGAGGCATAGGGCGCGATCGGCGGATAGAGATCGGCGGCGCGCAACGAATCCAAGCCTCGAAAACTCCCGTTCATCAGATGCCCCGGCATTCTAAAGGGTTTTCCGGCGCGGGGGAAATCTCTCCCGCGTCAGGCCGACCTCAGCCGCCGGGCGCGATGCGGGACAGGAAGGCCCGTACCTCGGTGGAAAAATCGCGCGCCACGCCGGAAGGCGGCCGCCCCACCGGGAAGAACAGGTGATACGACAACGGAATCCGCGGCAAGAAAGGCCGCGTCACCACGCCACGGTCCTTGAAGGCGTGAGCGGTGAACGGCTCCACCACCGCCACCCCCGCGCCCTCCGCCACCAGGGCATAGGCGGTATAGGCGCGCTGCGTGCTGATCCGGCGCTTCGGGGTGATCCCCGCCTCGTGCAGGGCGCTGCCGATCGCCCCCCAGGCCAGCCGGTCGTCGGTCAGGCCGATGAAGTCCACTTCGGCCAGATCGGCGGGAACGATCACCGCTTTCTTCGCCAGGCGATGCCCGGCGGGCATGGCGCAGACGAGCTCGGTGGAAATCAGGGGCTGGCTTTCCACGCCGGGGGACTCCAGGGGTTTCAGGGCGATGCCGATGTCGACCAGACCGCGCGTCACCCAATCCACCACCGTCACCGAGCCCAGCGAGGACAGGGTAATCTGCACCTCGGGCCTGCGGCGCAGGAATTCCGCCACCACCTTGGGCAGCACCCCCGACGACAGGCTGGGCATGCAGGCCACCCGCAACTGTCCCAAACCGGACTGGCGAATCTCGCTGGCGCGCACCGCGATGCCGGACAGCCCGGCGAACAGGCGCTCCGCCTCGGCGTAAAGGACCTCGCACTCCGGCGTCGGGCGCAGCCGGCGGGTGCTGCGGTCGAACAGGGGGAAGCCGACCTCGCGTTCGAGGTCGGCGAGCAAGCGGCTGACCGAGGGCTGCGAAACGTTGAGCAGCCGCGCTGCGGCCGAGGCGCCGCCGGTAAGGACGGCGGCGCGCAGGGCCTCGATCTGGCGCATGGTGATGCGGGAACTCATAGCTTTTACGAATTTACTTATGACTGTTTCATATTTGACGCTATGGTTCGCAGTTGCCTAACATGTCGTCAACAAAAAAGACTGCCTTTCGGGAGAGCATTCACGTGTACGCGGATCGTATCTAACCCGGAGACGTGGAGACTTCGCAGCATGCAACACGGATTGATCGCAACCACCGCCCTGGTGACGGGGCTTCTGGTGGCCGCGCCTGCCTCCGCCGCCGATCTGAAGATCGGCTTGGCCGCCGAGCCCAGTGCGCTGGACCCCCATTACCACAACCTGATTCCCAACAACTCGATGTTCACGCACCTGTTCGATTCCCTGGTCGAGCAGGACGCCAATCAGCACCTGATTCCCGGTCTCGCCAGCTCGTGGAAGGCGATCGACCCGCTGACCTGGGAGTTCAAGCTACGCAAGGACGCGGCCTTCCACGACGGCACGCCGTTCACCGCCAAGGATGCGGTGTTCTCGCTTTGCCGCGTGCCGAAGGTGCCGAACAGCCCGTCGGCGTTCACCATCTACATGAAGGCGGTCGCCGCGGTGGAGACCCCCGACGACCACACCCTGATCCTGAAGACCGCGACCCCCTATCCGATGCTGCCCACCGACATGTCGACGCTCGGCATCCTGCCCGCGAAGAGCGGCAAGGTGGCCGGCCCGATCGTCTTCAAGAAAACCGGTTGCGAAGGGATCGAGGCATACCCCTCGACCGAGGACATCAACGCCGGAAAGGTGCCGGGGACCGGCCCCTTCGTCTTCAAGGAATTCGTCAAGGGCGACCGCATCGTCTTCACCCGCAACCCCAACTTTTGGGGCGCCAAGTCGGCGTGGGACACGGTGACCTTCAAGCCGATTCCCGCCGACGGTCCGCGCGTCGCCGCGTTGCTGGCGGGGGACGTCGACTTCATCGAGAACCCGCCCTCGCAGGATCTGCCGAAACTGCGCAAGGACGCCAAGCTGCGCGTCGTCGACGGCCTGTCGAACCGCACCATCTATGTCGCGCTCGATTCCGCCGACGCCCCCACCCCCGGCATCAAGTTGCCGAAGAACCCGCTGCATGACGCCCGCGTGCGCAAGGCGCTGTCCCTGGCCATCGACCGCAAGGCGATCCGGGCCAAGATCATGGGCGGACAGAGCGAACCGGCGGGACAGATCATCTCGACCGGGCTTTACGGCTACAACCCGGCCCTGAAACCCGACTCCTTCGACCCCAAGGGAGCGAAGAAGCTGCTGGCCGAGGCGGGTTATCCCAACGGCTTCGAGATCGTTCTCGGTTCGCCCAACGACCGCTACATGAACGACGAAAAAATCGCCCAGGCGATCGCCCAGTACTGGACCCGCGCCGGCGTGAAAACCCGCGTCGACGCCACCACCAAGTCGGTGTTCTTCTCCCGCCGCGGCAAGCGGGAATTCTCCGCCTATCTGGCGGGCTGGGGCGCCGGAACCGGCGAGGCCTCGTCCCCCCTGAAGTCGCTGGTCGCCTGCCGCAAGCCCGAGATCGGCTACGGCACCACCAACTACACCAACTACTGCAACCCGAAGCTGGACGCCACGCTGACCGAGGCGCTGGCCACCATCGACGACAAGAAGCGCGAGGGTCTGCTGCAACAGGCCCTGGCCGAGGCGCAATCGGATACCGGAATCGTGCCGATCCACTACGAAAAGACGCCCTGGGCGATGAAGAAATCGCTGACCTACACGCCCCGCGTCGACCAGTACACCGTGGCCATGGAGGTGAAACCGGCGAAGTGACCGTGCCTCGCCGTCCGGCCGCGCGGTCCGCCCCGTCACGGGGCGGGCCGCCGCCACGGCCTTGCGCTTCCCCCTTCTCCAGCGTTTCGCGTATGAGGTTCCTCCCCCCATGGGATACGTTCTCAACCGATTGATCCAGGGACTGACGGTGATCGCCGCGATGGCGGGACTGGTCTTCGTCGGCGTCTACGCGATCGGCAATCCGGTGGACATGCTGATCAGCCCCGAGGCCGACCAGGCGGAAATCGACGCCACCATCGCCCGCCTCGGGCTCGACAAACCCCTTCTCGAACAGTTCCTGAATTTCGTTTCCGGGGTGCTGCACGGCGACTTCGGCACCTCGTTCATCTATAACGAACCCGCCGTCCGCCTGATCCTCGACCGCTTTCCCGCGACCCTGGAACTGGCGGTCTCCGCCGTGCTGATCGCCATTCTTGTCGGCATTCCGCTGGGCGTGATCGCCGGTCTGATCCCCGACAAACCGGCTGGCCGCAGCATCATGGCGGTGTCCATCCTCGGCTTCTCCCTGCCCACCTTCTGGGTCGGCATGATGCTGATCATGATCTTTTCCGTATGGCTGGGGTGGCTGCCCTCCACCGGACGGGGCGAGACGGTCGAGCTTTTCGGCATCCCGGTCAGCTTCCTGACCGCGTCGGGCCTCAAGCACCTGTTGCTGCCCGCGATCAATCTGGCGCTGTTCAAGACCAGCCTGGTGATCCGCCTGGCCCGCGCCGGAACCCGCGAGGTGGTCGGCCAGGACTACATCAAGTTCGCCCGCGCCAAGGGCCTTCCGGAAAGCCGTGTCATCCTGGTTCACCTGCTCAAGAACATGATGATCCCGGTGGTCACCGTGCTCGGCCTGGAATTCGGCTCGGTGGTCGCCTTCGCCGTGGTCACCGAAACCGTCTTCGCCTGGCCGGGGATGGGACGTCTTTTGATCTCCAGCATCGTCCAGCTCGACCGTCCGGTGATCGTCGCCTACCTGATGCTGACAGTCCTGCTGTTCGTCATCGTCAATTTCGTCGTCGATCTGCTCTACGCGTTGCTCGACCCGCGCGTCCGCCGTAAGGGAGCCTGAGGATGTCCGCCACCGCCTCCCCCTCGCCCGTCGCCGTCGAAACGCCGCTGCACCGTCTGGCGCGCAAGTTCGCCGCCAACCGCGTCGCGCTCGGCGGGCTGATCGTCTTCGCGGCGATCGCCCTGGTCGCAATCGCCGCGCCCCTGGCCGCGCCGCAGAACCCCTACGACCTGGCCAGTCTGGACATCATGGACGGCTCTCTGGAGCCGGGCACGCCCAACGCCGACGGCCGCCCCTATCTTCTGGGAACCGACGAACAAGGCCGCGACATGCTGTCCGCCATCCTGTACGGCCTGCGCATTTCGATCGGCGTCGGCGTCGGGTCCACCGTCCTCGCCCTCTCCATCGGCCTCGCCATGGGCCTGTTCGCCGCCTATTCCGGCGGCTGGCGCGACACCCTGGTGATGCGCCTGGTCGACCTGCAACTGGGTTTCCCGCCGATCCTCATCGCCCTTATCCTGCTCGCCATCCTGGGACGCGGCGTGGACAAGGTGATCATCGCCCTGGTCGCGGTGCAATGGGCCTACTATGCCCGCACCGTGCGCGGCTCCGCCCTGGTCGAACGCCGCAAGGAATACATCGAGGCGGCGCGATGCCTGGCCTTGCCCTACACCCGCATCGTCTTCGGCCATCTGATGCCCAACTGCCTGCCGCCCCTGATCGTGGTCGCCACCATGCAGGTGGCGCACGCCATCGCGCTGGAAGCGACGCTCAGCTTCCTCGGTGTCGGGGTTCCGGTGACCGAGCCGTCCCTCGGCATGCTGATCGCCAACGGCTTCGACTTCATGATGAGCGGCAAGTACTGGGTCAGTTTCTTCCCCGGCATCACCCTTCTCGTCACCGTGGTCTCGATCAATCTGGTCGGCGACCACCTGCGCGACATCCTGAACCCGAGGCTGCAGAAATGACCCGCGCCGCCGAAACCCGGGCCGAACCCACCCTCGTGGTCAAAGGCCTGAAGACCCACTTCTTCACCGAGGCCGGCGTGGTCAAATCGGTGGACGGCGTCGATTTGACCGTCGACCGCGGCGAAATCCTGGGCCTGGTCGGCGAATCCGGTTCCGGCAAATCGGTCACCGGCTTCTCGCTGCTCGGCCTGATCGACCCGCCGGGCCGCATCGTCGAGGGGTCCATCCGCCTCTCCGGCGAGGAACTTACCACCGCCGCCCCGAAGCGCCTGCGCGAACTGCGCGGCAACCGCATCGCGATGATCTTCCAAGACCCGATGATGACCCTCAACCCGGTTCTGAAGATCGAAACGCAGATGGTTGAAACGCTTCAGGCCCACATCAAGATCGGCCATGCCGAGGCCCGCGCCCGGGCGCGGGACGCCCTGGGCCGGGTGGGCATCCCCAGCCCCGAGGAACGCCTGGACGCCTATCCGCACCAGTTCTCGGGCGGCATGCGCCAACGCGTCGCCATCGCCATCGCGCTGCTGCACCAGCCCGACCTGATCGTCGCCGACGAACCGACCACCGCGCTCGACGTCACCATCCAGGCGCAGATCCTCGCCGAGGTTCAGACCCTCTGCCGCGAAACCGGCACCGCCCTGATCTGGATCACCCACGACCTCGCCATCATTTCCGGCCTCGCCGACCGGGTGGCGGTGATGTACGCGGGCCGCATCGTCGAGACCGGCGCCATCGCCGATGTCGTCGCCCACCCGCGCCACCCCTACACCCACGGCCTGATCGGATCGGTGCCCAGCCGCAACCGCCGCGGCGAGCGCCTGACCCAGATCCCCGGCATGACCCCGTCGTTCCTGTCGCTGCCGCCGGGATGCGCCTTCGCGCCGCGCTGCGCCCGCGCGGACGAAGCCTGCGGCCTCCTGCCCGAGCTGTCCGACGGCCCGCACCTGGTGCGCTGTTTTCATCCGATGGACCGGGGAGAACCGGCATGACCGCCCCGCGCAAGACCGCCGAAAACGCCACCCGGGTACCGGTGATTTCCGCCCACGGCATCGGCATGACCTTCCTCAAGAAGCAACCCGGACGGATCGAGACCTGGCTGCGCGCCCTGGGCGCGCCCCTTGCCGAACCGCAGGGGGTGCGGGCGCTGGACGACGTCAGCATCGAAGTGATGAAGGGCGAGGTGGTCGGCCTGGTCGGCGAATCCGGCTGCGGCAAGTCCACCCTGGGCCGCATCATCGCCGGCATCATGCCCCCCACCGCGGGCAGCCTGCGCTTCATGGGCAAGGAACAGGCGGAGATGTCGCCCCTGGAACGCTACCGCGCCAAGGTGGCGATCCAGATGATCTTCCAGGACCCCTTCGCCTCGCTCAATCCGCGCAAGCGGGTGGCGGAAATCATCGGCGAGGCGCCGCTGGTGCACGGCATCGTCGACAAGGCCGGACTCTCCGCCTACGTCGACGAGATCATGCTGAAGTGCGGTATCGACCCCGCCTACAAGCAGCGTTTCCCGCATCAGTTCTCGGGCGGGCAGCGGCAACGCATCGGCATCGCCCGGGCGCTGGCGGTGAAGCCGCAGTTCCTGGTCTGCGACGAATCGGTGGCGGCGCTCGACGTCTCGATTCAGGCGCAGGTAATCAACCTGTTCATGGACCTGCGGCGGGATCTCGACCTCACCTATCTGTTCATCAGCCACGACCTGGGGGTGGTCGAGCACATCGCCGACCGGGTGGTGATCATGTACCTCGGCCGCGTCGTCGAAACCGCGCCGACCGAGGAACTGTTCGCCAATCCGCGCCACCCCTACACCCAGGCGTTGCTTGCCAACATGCCCCGCATTTCCACCGGCAAGCAGGCCTTCGGCTCGATCAAGGGAGAGATTCCCTCGCCGCTCAACCCGCCCACGGGTTGCCACTTCCACCCCCGCTGCCCGTTCGCCACCGATCGCTGCCGCAGCGAGCGCCCGGCCCTGCGCGCGCTGGGACCGCACGCGTCGGCCGCCTGCCACCTGGCCGAGGAGAGCGCCCGATGAACGCCGCCGTCATCCCGCAGGTCCTGTCGGTCCTCGACGCGCCGGAAGCCGCGCGCGTGCCCCTGGTCTTCGACAGCCCGCACAGCGGCTGCGACTATCCGGCGGATTTCCGCCCCGCCCTGCCGATGACGGAACTGCGCCGCGCCGAGGACATGTACGTCGACCAGCTTTACGCCGCCGCCCCGGCCCACGGCGCGGGGCTGCTGGCGGCGCATTTTCCGCGCGTCTATATCGACGCCAACCGCCCCGCCGACGACATCGACCCGGAACTTCTGGCCGACCCCTGGCCCCATCCCCTGGCCCCCAGCATCAAAAGCCGTTTCGGCCAGGGGCTGATCTGGCGGCTGTCGCCGGGCGAGCTGCCGATCTACGACCGCGCGCTTTCCCCCGCCGAATGCCGGTCGCGCATCGACCGCTTCCACGCCCCCTATCACGCCGCGTTGCGCCGTCTGCTGGACGAACGCCACGCCCGCTTCGGCGCGGTCTACCACGTCGATTGCCATTCGATGCCCGCGGTCAGCGGCGGCACCTCGCCCGAGGGACGCGGCATCGCCCGCGCCGACGTGGTGCTGGGCGACCGCGACGGCACCACCGCGGCGGCGGACTTCGTCGCCGTGGTCGAAAAATGCCTGACCGGCGCGGGGCTCTCGGTGAAGCGCAACGATCCCTACAAGGGGGTGGAACTGGTGCGCGCCTACGGCGACCCGGCGCGGAACCGCCACAGCCTGCAAATCGAACTCAACCGCCGTCTCTACATGGACGAAACCGGCTTCGCCAAGACCGCCGATTTCGCCTCCCTCAAGACCGTGCTCGACCGGCTGATCGCCACCCTGGCCGATTATGCCCGCTCTCGCGCGGCTTAGTTTCAACAACAGAGTCATTGATCATGTCGTCGGCCTCCCTCGACACCCTGAACATCCTGAAGACCCTGATCGCCTTTCCCACGGTCAGCCGCGATTCGAACCTCGCCCTGATCGACTGGGTGGAAACCTATGCCACCCGTTTCGGCGCCACCTGCCGCCGCACCCACAACGCGGCGGGAACCAAGGCCAACATCCTGATCTCGGTGGGACCGATGGACGTCCCGGGAGTGATTCTTTCCGGCCACACCGACGTGGTGCCGGTGGACGGACAGGCCTGGTCCACCGACCCCTTCGCCCTCACCGAAAAGGATGGCCGCCTTTACGCCCGCGGCGCCGCCGACATGAAAAGCTTCCTCGCCGTCTGTCTGGCCTGGCTGCCGCGTTTCGCCGCGGCGAAGCTGAAGAAGCCGCTGCACCTGGCGTTTTCCCACGACGAGGAAGTCGGCTGCATCGGCGTGCGCAGCCTGATCGAGGACCTGGCCAACCTGCCCGCCATCCCGGAAATGTGCATCGTCGGCGAGCCCACCCTGATGCACCCGATGCTCGCCCACAAGGGCAAGATCAACGTGCGGGTACGGGTGAAGGGTTTCGAGTGCCATTCCTCGCTCGCCCCCGACGGCGTCAACGCCATCGAGTACGCCGCCGAACTGATCGCCTTCCTCAAGGACATGGCCCGCCGCAAAAGCAAGGAAGGCCCCTTCGACACCATGTTCGACATCGCCCACACCACGGTGCACACCGGCCTGATCGAAGGCGGCACCGCCCTCAACATCGTGCCGCAGGACTGCATCTTCGACTTCGAGATCCGCGCCATCCCCGGCGACGACCGCATGGCGATGCTGGACGAGATCAAGGCCTACGTGGCGGACGAACTGGAACCGCAGATGAAGGCGGTGCACCCCAGCTGCGGTTTCGGCTGGGAGATTCTCTCCTCGGTGCCCGGCTCGGATACCGACCCCAACGACCCCATCGTCCACATGGTCAGCCAACTTTGCGGCGCCAACAGCTACGGCAAGGTCGCCTTCGGCACCGAGGCCGGGTTGTTCCAGACCCGTTGGAACATGCCGACGGTGATCTGCGGCCCGGGCGACATCGACCACGCCCACAAGCCCGACGAATACATCGAAATCTCGCAAATCGCCGCCTGCGAGACCTTCGTCGGCCGCCTGCTGGAGCGGATGGCCGGATAGCGGCGCCCCGGCGTCAGGGGTCGATCGTCAGATCGACCCGAAACGTTTCGATCGGCACCGGCGGCGAGAACAGATACCCCTGATAGGCATGGCAGCCGATGGACGCCAGGAACGCCTGCTGTTCGCGGGTCTCGACGCCCTCGGCGATCACCGCCAGCCCCATCAGCTGCCCCAGCATGACGATGGTCTTGGCGATCGCGCCTTTGTTGGCGTCTTCCTGAATCCCGGAAACGAACGACTGGTCGATCTTCAACTGGTCGAACGGCAGATGGCGAAGATACGACAGCGAGGAATAGCCGGTGCCGAAGTCGTCGAGGGAGAACAGAATTCCCTCCGCCTTCAGCCGCCGCATCTTCTTGATGATGTCCTGAATGTCGTAAAGCAGGGCGCTTTCGGTCAGTTCCAGCTTCAATCGGCGCGGATCCGCGCCGGAACTCTCGATGGTGGAAAGGACGTGAGAGACAAAATCCTTCTGATGGAACTGGTGGGCGCTGACGTTCACCGCGACGAAGAAATCGCGGGTTTCCGCCGCCTTTCCCCAGGCGACGATCTGCTCGCACGCCTTCCTGAGGACCCAATCGCCCAAGGGAACGATCAGGCCGTTTTCCTCGGCCAGGGGAATGAATTGGCTGGGAGAAACCAGCCCCTCGCCCGGACGCCGCCAACGGATCAACGCCTCGGCCCCGACCACGCGGGAACCTTCGATCTGCGGCTGATAGTAAAGCCGGAACTGCTCGTTCCTCAGCGCGTCCCGCATTTCCTCGCCCAGGGACGCCTTTTCCTCGATGACGGCCTGCATGAACGGCGCGAAGAACTGCAGACGGGCGCGGCCCGTCGACTTGGCGTGATACATGGCGATGTCGGCGCGCTTCAGAAGTTCCTCGGGCTGGGGGTGACGGTCCGGCGCGAACACCACCGCCCCGATGCTCGCCGAGCAATGAAAATCCCGCGACAGCAGCAGATACGGTTGGGACAACGCCTCGAGAGCCTTCTCGCCGATCCGCGTGATCTGGGCGACCGCCGACGCCTCGTCGCCGACCAGCCCCTCCACCATGATCACGAACTCGTCGCCGCCCAAGCGGGCGACGGTGTCGCTTTCCCGAATGCTGGACGCCAGACGCCGTGCCACCTCCTGCAACAGCAGGTCGCCCTGGGCATGTCCCTGGCTGTCGTTCAAGGTCTTGAAGTTGTCCAGGTCGACGAAGAGGATGCCGCCGTGGCACTTCGTCCGGTTGCTGACGATCAGGGCCTGGCCGATCCGGTCCAGCAGAAGCCGCCGGTTGGGCAGCTTGGTCAGGGAATCGAAGTACGCCAGTTCCTTGATCATCTGTTCGGACTGCTTGCGCTCGGAAATATCCATATGGGTTCCAAGCAGCCTGACGGGGTGTCCGGCGTCGTCCCGTTCCACCACGCGGCCGACCGTTCTCATCCAGGACCAGTCGCCGGATTCGGTGAGACGGCGATAATCCACGTCCAGCGGCGTGTCCGACAGCAAGCAGTCCTTCAAGGACCGGCTCATCGCCAGACGGTCGTCCGGGTGAATCCCGGAAAAGTCGGTCTGCACTTCCCGATGCAGCGCGGCCGGGTCGAACCCCAGGCGGAGCATATAGTCGTCGCTGCCGATGATCTTCCCGGAAAGGAAATTCACCTCGAACCATCCCTGCTGCGACGCCTCCAGGGCCAGGCGAAGGCGGGTTTCGTTGTCCTTCAGCCCCAGGAGCATCCGAGCGAAGGCCCGGAACGTCGCCAGCGAGACCAACACGAACACCACCGCGACACCGATCAACACCGTGGCCAGCGACCGCCAGGCGCCGAGGTAATCGTCGGCCGCCACGCCGACCAGCAGATAAAGCGGCCAACCGCTGACCTGCCGGAAAGAAACGATCCTTTCCTCGCCGTCGAAATCCGGGGCGGCATGAAAGACCGTCGCCCCGGCCCCCGCGTCGATCAGACGCGACAGCTCGGGCGACGGCGCGGTTTGGACCGGAGACGACGACGGTTGGGGGGAATAGCGGACAAGCAACCCCATCTTCGCCCCCCACAGGGCGGCGTTTCCCCTCGGCCCGACGTCCACCGAGGACAACGGCGGCAAAAACGATTTCAGCGCGATGGTGGCCGAGACGATCCCCGCGAAGGCGCCATCGGGCGTGTGATAGGCGCGGGAGAGAATGATGATCGGCATGACCAGGACACGCCCGAGCCGGGGTTCGGAAACCAGCAGCCCGGCGTCCGCCCGGTCCCGCAATTCTTGGAAACCCGCCTCATCCGAGATGTTCATGTCGCCGGGATACAGATCCAGGCTGCTGTCGACGATACGTCCGTCCCGGTCGAAGACGGTGAGCGCCAGAAGCTCCCGCATCCGTTTCGCGTGATGGATGAGGAGCCTGTGGTTTTCCTGCTTGTCGCCCTCGCCCTTGCGCAGGACCTCCTCGACGTCCTCCACGACGGCAAGCGTCGTCAGGTCGATTCGCTCCTTCAGCCCGAGCAGGTTCTGGTCGAGAACGCGGGAAACGTTTTCGCTGACCAGGGCGGCCTTTTCCGTCTGTTCCACATACCCCCGGAACACCACCGCAGAGAGGATGCCGACGACGAACAGGTCGACCCACACGACCACCGCCAACAAGCCAAACAACGTCTTCTTGCGAGGGGGCCTCGTAAGGGACTGGAAGAAACCTTCACCGGGCATCAATGCTCCTTGCCGACGCGGATGCGTCGTTTCTTAAAGAATCATCCAAGCCTTCCCGTGTATTTCTCCAGTATCCCCCAAATCTTCCCGCCGAATCTTCCTTTCCACTCGGCATAGAACCCCGCCTTCCGCAGGGCGTGCCGGAACGGGTCGGGATCCGTTTCATTGAAGATCATTCCCTTTCGTTTCAAATCGCCCAGGGCCCTGGTGTTCGCCGTGGCGACGTCCGCCCGCTGCAAGGCCGCCGCGTCGTTGAACGCCGACGAAACGATCCGCTGGATGTCGCCGGGCAGGCCAGACCAGGTTTTCCCGTTGAAGACGAAGAAAAATCCGTCCCACATGTGGTTGGTCAGCGAGACGTATTTCTGAACCTCGTAGAAGCGGGAGCTCAAGATGATCGACAGGGGATTTTCCTGCGCCTCGAACGCCCCCTCCCGCAAGGCGGGATAAAGGTCAACGAACTGAAGGCCGCGCGGTCTGGCCGACAGCGCCTGAAACAGGCTGATCGAAATGTGGCTGAGCGGCACGCGGATGCTCAAGCCGGAAAAGTCCCCGGGCCCCTGGATCGGCCTCGACGCGGTGGTGCATTGGCGGAAGCCGTTGTCGCAAACGGTCTCCATCATGTGCAGACCGGCCTTCCCGACCGCCGAGCGGATGAAATCCCCCAGGTCGCCGTCCATGGCCTGCCAGACCTTGCCGTAATCGGAAAAGGCGAACCCCAACGCGTTGATCTGGACTTCCGGCACCAGGGCGGACAGCACCAGCGCCGAAGGCGTGAAGATATCGATGCCCCCCAAACGGAGCAGTTCCAACATCTCGCTGTCGCCGCCGAACTGGTTGTCGGGAAAGATGCGGACGCCGACCTCGCCGTTGGTTTCGCGCTTGATTCGCGCCGCCGCTTCCGCCACGCGGACATTCAGGGGATGGGTCAGGGGAAGATTGGTCGCGAACTTCAGGGTCACCGCCTTGGCGGCCCAGGCCCTGCCGATCGGCAAGGCCAGAAGGGAGGACGCCACGCCCGCAGCGACGAACCCGCGGCGGGTCACGCCCCGCCGGACAAACCCGCTCGCATTCGTTCCGGCAGCTTCCCGATGAGTCCCAGACATGAAACCCTGGACGAAGTTGATTCCTCAGACTTTTCCAGGTTATCCCTTTTCCTTCCCGGCGGAAAGCGAGTTGAATGCCAACCCCGGAAAAGCAAGATTCCTTTCCCCCGCAAGAACCACTGTCGAATGTTTCGAGGCTTCCCTTCGCGCGGCACACGAACGACTATGCCAGCGCGGCCTCCAGGCGCTCGGCGATGGCCAGGGCCAGGGCGTCGGCGCAGCGGGGGGCGACCACCTGCACGCCGAGCGGCAGGCCGGTTTCGCGGCAGCAGAGGCCGGGCACCTGCACGCAGGGACCGCGCAACAGGGTCCACAGGCGGTTGAAGTCGGGGCTGCCGGTGCCTTCCTCGAAACGGGGGGCGACGCCCGCCGCCGACGGCGCGACCAGGGCGGACACGCCGTGCGATTCCAGCACCGCGCGGAACCCGGCCATCGCCAGATCGCGCAGGCGGCAGGCCGCCGCGAAATCGGTCCAGGGGGTGGCGCGGCCCTCGGCGATTTGCGCGCGCAACCCCGCGCTCAACACATCCCCATGAATCTCCGCCTCGAAGGCCAGCGCGCGGGCGGCCTCGAAGGCCATGATCGTGCGTTGCGCGTCCATCGCCTCGGCGAACAGGGGCGGCAGGTCAACCTCCACCGGCTCCAGGCCCGCCGCCCGCAGACGACGCGGCAATTCGGTTTCGAAGGCGTCGCGCATCGCCTTCGTCGCCGCCCCCCACGCCGGAGAGCGGCACCAGCCGACGCGCGGCAGGGCGGCGTCTTCCGGCGGCGTCAGGTCGGCGCCCCCCACCGCCGCGACCCACAGGCGGCAGTCGGCGACGCGGCGGGCCAGCACGCCGACGGTGTCGAGGGACGGGGCATAGGCCTTGATGCCGGTAGCGTCGACCAGACCGAAGCTGGGCTTGTAGCCGACGACGCCGCAATAGGCGGCGGGGCGGACGATCGATCCGGCGGTCTGGGTGCCCAGGGCCAGCGGCACCATTCCCGCCGCCACCGCCGCCGCCGAACCGCTGGACGAGCCGCCGGGGGAATGCGCCGCCGCACGGGGGTTACGGGTCGGGCCGGGCAGAAAACCGGCGAATTCGGTGGTCACCGTCTTGCCCGCGATCACCCCGCCCGCCAGCCGGGTGAGGGAGAGCGCCGCCGCGTCGAAGGGCAGACGCGCCCCGTCGTAGATCGGCGAGCCGCAGGCGGTGGGCCAGTCGCGGCTGGCCGCCAGATCCTTCACGCCAAGCGGCAACCCGCCCAACGCACCGGGGCAACCGGCGGCGTCGGCGGCGCGCGCCGCCCGCAGCCAAAGCTCGGGGTCGAGCGCCGCCCAGGCATGGATTTCCGGCTCCCGCGCCGCGATGCGGTCGAGGCAGGAACGCGCCAGCCGTTCGGCGGAAAGGACACCGGTGGCGATGGCGGCGCGCGCGGCGGTGGCCGACAGGTCGCAGGGTTCGACGCGGGTCATGCCGCCCTCCGCCAGTCGTCGAGAACCCGGCGATAAATCTCCACCGCCTGATCGATGCGCGCCACCTCGGCGTATTCGTCGGTCTGGTGCGCCATTTCCGGCTGCCCCGGCCCCAGGATCAGGGTCGGCGGGCCGCCCAGCGCCGGGGTCAGCACCGAGGCGTCGGTGAAATAGGCCGGCCCCTTGGCGGCGAAGGGTTCGCCGGTCACCTCGGCGGCGGCGGCGATGACGCGCGCCGCCCAGGGGGCCGCCGGGTCGGTCCACACCCCGGGCAGGTCGAACAGGGTGTCGATTTCCGCCTCCTCGCCGATCAGGCCGGAAAGGCCCTCGCGCAGACGGGCATGGTCCATCCCCGGAATGGTGCGCACGTCGATCCCCACTTCCGCCCGGTCGGGCACGGAATTGATGTTCAAGCCGCCGGACACGGTGCCGACGTTGAGGGTGGGGCCGCCGAGGACCGGATGGCGGGCGACGTTGAAGTCGAACTCCGACAGCCGGACGATGGCGCGCGCCGCCTTATAGACCGCGTTGTCGCCGTGTTCGGGCATCGAACCATGGGCGGTGACCCCATGCATCGCCGCCTTCAGCCACAGCGCCCCCTTGTGGCCGATCATCGGCGCGTTGGCGGTGGGCTCGCCGACCAGCAGCAGGGCGGCGGGACCGATCGTCCCCGCGGCGGCCAGGGCGCGGGCGCCGTCGCAGCCGGTTTCCTCGCCCGCGGTGATCGCCAGCACCACCTCCGGCCCGGCGGCCAGATCGGCGGCGCGGGAAATCGCCGCGGCGACGAAGGCGGCGACGCCGCTTTTCATGTCGCTGCTGCCCCGTCCGTAGAGGCGCCCGTCGCGGATATCCCCGGCGAAGGGGTCGGCGCTCCACGGCGCTGCGCCCAGGGGCACGGTGTCGATGTGGCCGGTGAAGACCAGGGGTGCCGGACCGCCGCGCCCGATGCGGGCGATCAGGTTGGCGCGGCCGTCCCCCACCGGCTGCAAGGTGCAGGAAAACCCGGCACGGGTCAGCAGGTCGCCCAGGAAGGCGGCGCAGGCGCGTTCCTCGCCCGGCGGGTTGACGGTACGAAAGGCCAAGAGGTCGCGCGTCAGCGCCACCCCGTCCGTGGAAACGCTCATCCTTACCTACCCAAAATACGCGGCATGGACTTCCGAATCGTTGCGCAGTTGCTCGGCGGTGCCGCTGGCGACGACGCGACCGCCGGACACCACGTACCCGGTGTCGGAGATGGCCAGGGTCTGATGCACGTTCTGCTCGACCAGGAACACCGTCAACCCCTTCGCCCGGACGCTTTCGATGATGCGGAAGTTCTCCTTGACGTAGAGGGGGGAGAGGCCGAGCGACGGCTCGTCGATCAACAGCACGCGGGGTTTGCCCATCAGGCCGCGGCCGATCGACACCATCGCCTGCTCGCCGCCCGACATCGTCCCTGCCAACTGGCCGCGCCGTTCCGCCAGCCGGGGGAAGGCGGCGTAGACCTCGTCCAGACGGCGGCGGATTTCCGCCTCGTCCGGCTCTTGATAGGCGCCCAGGCGCAGGTTTTCCGCCACCGTCAGCTTGGGAAACATCCGCCGTCCCTCGGGGATGCAGGCGACCCCCTTGGCCACCACGCGATGGGTGGGCAGGCCGCCGACCTCCTCGCCGAAGATCTTGATGCTGCCCGCGTGCGGCGGGGTAAGCCCGAGGATGGAACGGATCAGGGTCGTCTTGCCCGCGCCGTTGGACCCCAGAAGACAGGTGATCTGTCCCTGCGGCACGACGAGGGAGACGTCCTGCAGCACGTCCGCCTTGTCATAGGCGGTGCAAAGCCCGGTGATCTCGATGGCGGGAACCGAAGCGTCAACCATGTTCAACGACCCACCTCCGACCCCAGATAAGCTTCCTGCACCAGACGGTCGGAGGCGATGTCCTGGTACGAGCCCTCGGCGATCTTCTCGCCGTAATTCAACACCACGCAATGGTCGCTCACCCGTTCGATGACGCCCATTTCGTGTTCGATGATGATGATGGACAGACCGCCCTGGCGTTCGCGCACCGCCAGAATGTCGTCCATCAGCTGGTGCGTCTCGTCGTGGGTCATCCCGGCGGACGGCTCGTCGAGAAGCAGAAGCTTCGGCCGCGAGATCAGGGCGCGGCAGATTTCGATGCGGCGGCGTTCGATCATCGGCAGGGCGCCGACCGGCTCGAACATCGCGGCGGCCAGGTTCGGGCTGAACGAGGCGGCAAGTTCGGTCGCCTCGGCCAGGGCGCTTTCCACCTCCAGGCGGAAGGCCTTGCGCTGGAACAGGTTGAACATCAGGCCGTGATTCAGGCGGGCATGGTTGCCGACCATGATGTTGTCGAAGATCGACAGCTCCAGGCACAGGCGCGACCGCTGGAAGGTCCGCGCGATCCCGGCGCGATAGACCGCCTGCGGCGAATTGCCGGTGATGTCGGCGCCGTCGAAAAGGATCTTTCCGCCGTCGGGCCGGTAGAGCCCGGTCAGCACGTTGAACGAGGTGGTCTTCCCCGAGCCGTTGGGGCCGATCAGGCCGAGAATTTCGCCGCGTCCGAGCGAGAACGACACGTCGTTCAGGGCGCGCACGCCGCCGAAGCTTTTCGCCAACCCCTGAATGTCGAGCAGACGTTCGGGGGTGATCGGCAGGCCGAGAGTATCCAGGGCGAGGGCGGTTTCGACTTGCATCATCGGGCAACCTCCTTGGGGGCGGGCATGTAGCGGCGGACCGCGCGGGGCAACAGACCCTCGGGGCGGAACAGCAGGATCGCCATCACCACCACCGAGAACAGCAGGAAGCGGTACTCCTGAATGGCTTGCAGCTTCTCCGGCAGGATGACGACGATGGCGGCGGCGAAGACGGTGCCCCACGGGCTGCCCATGCCGCCCAAAAGCACGATCGCCACCAGGATCAGACTGTCGGAGAAGGTGAAACTGGTCGGCGCGATATAGCCCAGCATGCTGCCGTAAAGGGCGCCCGCGGTGCCGATCACCAGGTTGCCGACGACGAAGGCCAGGATCTTCGACCGGCGGATGCCGATGCCGTAGCAGGCGGAGGCGGTCTCGTCCAGGCGCACCGCGTCCAGCGACAGGCCGATCCACGAACGTTCCAGCCGCCGCACCATGACGAAGGCCAGCGCCAGAACCGCCAGGGCGGCGAGCGCGTAGTTGAGGTAGAACGAGGCGGAAATCCCCAGGATCTCCGGCCCTTCGCCGAACGACCAGCCGAACAGGGACAACGGCGCGACGCTCAGCCCCTGGGGACCGCCCAGGGTGTCGTTGACCTCGAGGAAGGTCTTGAACAGCACCGAGAAGGCGATGGTGACGACGGCGGCGTAATGGCCCCGGGTGCGCACCACCGGCACCACCAGGACCAGGCCGACGACGGCGGCGATCAATCCGCCCAGCGGCAACACCAGAATCGGCGGCAAAGCGGTGCGGCCGACCAGTTCGGCGGCGGTATAGGCGCCGATGCCGAAGAAGGCGGCGCCAGCGAAGTTGACCACGCCGGTATAGCCGAACTGCACGTTGAGCCCCAACGCCACGGTGGCGTACAGCATCACCGTCGACAGCATCAGCAGCGGGAAGTGATCCTCGGCGAAGACCGCCAACAGGCCCAGCGCCACCGCGCCGCCCAGCGCGGCGACCGCGCCGGGACGGGTGGCGGCGGCGGCGGACACCCGGCGGGACAGGCCCACGCGTCCGGCCCCCCAAGCGGCGACGGCGCCCAGGGCAAGCAGCGAAATCACCGCGACGTCGCTTTCCTGCTCCATGAAGACCACGGCGAAGACGAAGGCCAGCAAGGCGGCCAGGGCGGCGGCGGCAAGCGGCGGCATGCGGGAGAAAAGCTGGTTCATGGTCAGACTCGCTCGCTGGCGCGTTCGGGGATCAGGCCGGTGGGCTTCCACGCCATCAGGGCGATGACCACGGCGAAGGCGAAGACGTCCTTGTAGGCGGAGGCGAAGGGCATCGCCACGGCGCCCAGCATCTGCAGCATGGCGAAGAGGAAGCCGCCGAGAATCGCGCCGTAAAGGTTGCCCAGGCCGCCGATGATCGCGGCGGAAAAGCCGATCAGGCCGAGCAAAAGGCCCATGCCGAAGTTGACCTCGTTGTAGTAGAGGCCGTTCATCACCCCGGCGACCGCGGCGATGCCGGACCCCAGGGCGAAGGTGACGAGGACGACCAGGGCATAATTGATGCCCATGGTGCGGGCGGTTTCCTCGTCCTGGGCGACGGCGCGGATGGCCAGGCCCAGGCGGGTGCGGTTGATCAGAAGGTGCAGGCCGACGATCACCGAAATCCCCGCCGCGACCAGAATGGCGCTGTCGGCGCGCAGGGTGAAATCCCCCAGGGTCAGGGCCGAGGTCGGCAGCAGGGCGGGAAACGCCTTGGGATTGGAACCGTCGGGATAGAACAGGCGCACCGCCTCGCGCAGGGCGGTGCCCAGCATCAGGGTGACCAGCAGGATGTTCATGCGCGGCGCGTGCTTCAAGGGCAGGATCAGCCACTTGGCGATCGCCGCGCCGAGGGCGGCGGTGACCGACAGGGCGAAGACGACGCTGGCCGCCAATTGCAGAACGGGGTTGGAAATTCCCACCGCCGCCACCGCCATCGCGGCGGTGAACCCGGCGAAGGCGCCGACCATCAGCACGTCGCCATGGGAAAACTTGATCACGTCCAGCACCCCGAAGAACAGGGTGAAGCCCACCGCGACCAAGGCATAGATGGTGCCCAGCATGATGCCGTTGACCAGGTATTGTCCCAGAAGTGCCATGGTTTGCGCTCGTTTCTTTCCACGAAGGACGAAGGGGGCGCGACCGCGTTCGCGCCCCCGATGAAGGTTACTTCCCGGCCAGCTTGCGCTTGCCGGCGGCGTACTCGCTGTCTTCCCACAGCACCCACTTGCCGTCCTGGATCACGTACTTGGTGATCGCGGCGACGGTGTTCTGGCCGTGGTCGTCGAAGGAGATCGGGCCGGTGATGCTGTCCTTGTTCTGCACCTTGGACAGGTACTCGGTGACCTTCTTGCGGTTGGGGCCGACCGCCTCGATGGCGTCGAGGACCAGGGTCGTGGCGGCGAAGGAGAAAGCGCCATAGGCATCCGGGCCCTGGTCGTACTTCGCCTTGTCGTACTGCTCCATGAAGTACTTGCCTCCAGGCAGCTTCTCGACCGGCGCGCCCTCGCGGAAGGCAAGGATGCCCTCGGCCAGCTTGGGATCCAGACCTTCGATGAAGGCGGCGGAGACGATGCCGGAAACGCCCTCGAACTGCGCCTTGATCCCCAGCTTGTCCATCTGCTGGCGGATGCGCACGCCGAGCGGGGTCAGGCCGCCGAAATAGATGACGTCGGGCTTCAGTTCCTTCGCCTTGGTCAGTTCGGCGGTAAAGTCCTGCTGGTCGGCGGTGACGCCGAAGGTGGCCAGAACATTGCCGCCCTTTTCCTTCAGGAACTTCGAGAAATAGGCGTTGTGGCCCTTGCCGTAGTCGGTGGTGTCGTGAAGGATCACCCAGGTCTTGAAGCCCTGCTTGGTCATGAAGTCGGCGGCGACTTCGTTCTGGTTGACCATGGTGCCGTTGACGCGGTGGATTTCCTTATAGTCGTTGCCATAGGTGATGTCGGGCAGCACCGCGCCCCAGACGATCATCGGCATGCCGAACTTGTGATAGACGTCCACCGTGCTCATCGCCACGGCGGAGCAATAATGGGCGATGGCGGCGACGGTCTTGGGGTCGGACGCGGCCTTGGTCGCCACCTGCACGCCGACGTTGGGCTTGCACTCGTCGTCCTGGCTGAACAATTCGTAGGTGTACTTCGCCTTGGGGTCGGCGTTGCGGATCTTCACCGCCAGATCGGCGGAATTGCGGCCGCCGACGCCGATCGAGGCGTTGCCGCCGGAGAGCGGGCCGATGAAGGCGACCTTCACCTTGTCTTTCGCGGACGCCCCGGCCATCGGCGCGGCCGCCAGCGCCGCGGACAACATCGCGCCGACGCCGAAACGGAGAATGGTGTGCATCTTGGACTCCTCTGTGTCCCAGCGCCGGACGGAACCGCCCGCCCGACAGGGTTAAGCCGGTCCAGAGTGCCCAGAGGAAATTTCAAATTCAAGTGACTTGAACGAATTTATGCACAAAAATAATGCGCGCTTAAATTATAGGCATAAGCGCCTGCAAAGCGTGCAGACGTATGCGGCGCGGCAAGGCGCGCGCCGCGCGGGCGACTCCGGCGCGGCGGCGGCGCGGAAGCGCGGCCTGCTCAGTAGGTGGGCGGCGTGTTGACCCACAGCACGCGGGCGGGAACCAGGCCCGGATTGCGGTAGGAGTGGGGCTTTTCCGAGCGGAAATAGAACGAATCGCCCCGCCGCAGGCGGTCGGTGCGGCCGTCGACGGTCAGGTCCAGCTCGCCATCCAGGACATAGCCGAACTCCTCGCCGACGTGGCTGGTCGCCCCCGCCGAGGAGCCGCCGGGGCTGACGGTGTGGATGTTCGCCTCCAGCATCACGCCCTCGCCGCGCGGCATCAGAAGCTCCAGCACCACGCCGGGCAGCGGACCGACCCGGCCGACGCTGACCTTGGGGCGCGACCCGGCCCGGTGGACCATGTGCTCGGTGGCGTCGGGGGCGCCGAACAGGCCGAGAATGCTGACCTCCAGCCCGTCGACGATGCGGCGCAGCAGGGCGAGCGAGGGGATGACGCCGCCGGTCTCGATCTTCGACAGCATGCTTTCCGAACATCCCGCCAGCTGCGCCAGATCCTTCAGGCGCAGGCCGCGCATGCGGCGGGCGTGGCGCAGGGCGGGGCCAAGCTGCTCCACCGACTGCGGCAGGGAAATTTCGGATTCTTCGGAAGATTCTCGCGCTTCGGACATGACGGGCCCCGGCTTCGCGGCCGCCCCGCCCCGCGGGCCCGGCCGGAAGATGGTGCCGGTGGAGTGATTCGAACACTCGACCTACTGATTACGAATCAGTTGCTCTACCCCTGAGCTACACCGGCGATTCCTCTGTGACGAGGGGCGGGAAGATACGGAGATTTTCCCCGCTTGGCAAGTCCTCCGGGTCAGGCCGCCGCAAGAAGCTGTGCGGCCCGCTCGATCCATTCGCGCAACGAGACGGCGTCGGCCCCCTCGGCGGCCAGCACGCGGGCCATCGCCAGGGCGGCGCGCCCGGCCTCGCCGCGCTTCGCGTCGGGGCCGAGAAGCGGCGTCAGAGCACCCCGCGCCTCGGCCAGAAACCCGGCGCGCAGGGCCGCGTCGGCCAGCGCCAGACGGCTTTCCGCGTGGTCGGGATTGACCGCGACCAGATCGCGGACCCGCTGCACCTGGGCGGGGGCGTCCTCCTCCCGCCAGAGTTCCAGCCAAGCGGCCAGAATCGCGGGCGAGGGCGCCGCCTCCCATTGCGCCTTCAACACTTCGGCGGCCTTCTTGGCGCGGCCATCGGCATCGTGGACGCGGGCCAGGATCAGCGCCGCTTCCTCGTTGCCGGGGGAAAATTCCAGCGCCTCGCGCGCCAGCTTCGCCGCGTCGGCCAGACGGCCCTCGCCGCGCGCCGCCTGGGCGCGCGCAATGGCCAGACGGGCCCGTTCCGCTGCCGCCGCGCCGTCGTCGAAGGCCCCCTTCTTGCGCGCCGCGGACAACGCGGCCTCCGCCGATTCCAGCCGTCCGGCGGCAAGGTCGGAGGCATAGGCGGCGCGTGCCGCCCAGGCCGCGCCCGGCGCGCGGGAAAACGCCCGCTCGGCCAGGGCGCGAAGCTCGGCGTCGTCGGCGGGCAGGGTCTCGATCAGGCCGCGCAGCCCGGCAAGTTCGGTGTCCGGGGTCTCGGTCAAGGCGCGGTAATGCGCCGCCGCCGCGACGCGATCACCCGCGTCGCGGTCGATCTGCGCCGCCAACAGGTGAACCAGTTGCGGATTCTTCAACGCCTTGTCGGCATCCTTGAGACCGCGCCGCGCCGCGACGTGGTCGCCTCCGGCCAGGGCGGTCAGCGCCCCGGCCAGGGCGGCGGTACCCTTCACCTGGCGGCGTTCGCGGGCACGCCGGGCAAACGCCCCGGGCAACCCCAGAAAGCCGGAAACCACCCGCCAGACGAAACCCAGCGCGGCCATCGCCGCCGCCATCGCCAGCAGCACCACCGGTACCGAGGCGTCGAGGCGCCAGGACAGCCAGCGCACCGTCACCAGGCCGGGGTTGTCGGCCAGCCAGACCGCGCCGCCGATCAGGGCGGCGACCGCAATCAGATATCCCAGGATGCGCAGCATCGCCTCAGCTCCCCTTCTTCTGCGTCGGCTGCGCCGGGGCGGGCGTCTGCGCCGCGCCGGCGGCGACGCGAGCCAAGGCGTCGGCGGTCAGGGTGGACAGTGCCGCGTCCAGGGCGACGCGGGCCTCCGCCCGTTCGATCCAGGAGGCCAGCGCGGCGGCCACCGCCGGGGCGTCGATCGTCTTCAGTTCCTTCACCGCGCCGGACAGGTCGCCCGCGTCGATGAAGGTTTCGGCCCGGGCCAGGATGGCGGTGGTGGTCTTGCCGTCCTCCTTGCCGTCGATGCGGCGCACCGTGATCAGGCCGGTGACCCGGCCGATCGTCTTGTCGAGGATCGAATCGCCCTGCGGCGCGGCGGCGGCGCGGGCGGCGGCGGCGGACAACGAATCGAAGCCACGGCGCAGCGCCACCGTGGTGGCGACGCCGGAACCCGCCTGGGCGACGAACTTTCCGGCCAGGGCGTCGAAGGCGTCCTTGTCCTCGGCCAGGGCGCGGGCGGTGCGGATTTCGGCGTCGAAGGGCAGGCCATCGGCGGCCTTGGCGCGCAACTGCACCACCGCCAAAAGGTTGGCGAGCGAGGCGTCATGCCGCGACGCCATGGCGCGAGCCAGGTTCTCCACGTCGTTGATGCGGTCGGACAGGCGCAGCACGCTCGACGCCTCGGCGCGGCTGGACTCCACCGCGTCGACGCGGCGGACGAGCTCGGCCATCGCCTCCTTCTGCTGCTGGGCGCGAGTGTCTTCCTTCGCCGCCAGGGTCTTGAGCGCCTCGGCCTGGCGTTCGATGCCGCCCGCCAGAAGATCCATGCGGTGCAACAGGTCGGCGGCGGCGGCGGACGCGGGCGGCAACGCCGCGCCGGACACCGGCCCGCTGGCGCCGAGCACCCGGATGCGCGCCTCCAGCCCGATCATCCGTTCCTTCAGCGCGGCGATTTCGCCGCGCGCCGGGGCGGCCTCGGGCGAGACCGCGTCGGCGAATTCCTCGACCTCGCCGCGCAGGGTCTTCACCTCGGCCTGCAAGCGGGCCAGTTCGGCGCGGTTGGCGGCGATGGTGTTTTCCAGGCCGCCGATCAGGGAGCGGGTCTCGCTGGGCGGCAGGTCGGGCAGATAGCTGCGGTAGGGCTCGGGAACCGAGGACCGCCAATAGGGCAGCGAGGCATAGCCGCCCAGTCCGGCGAAGGCGAGAAGAAGGGCCACGGCAAGAATGGACCGGCCACCGCCGGAGGAAGACGCCTCTTCGCCGTCGGCGACGGCATCCTCGGGCGCCGGATCTTCCCCGTCCGCCGGTTCCGCCTCCGCCACGGCGACGGTCTCGTCGGCTTCGTCGCGCTTGGCTTCCTTGTCGTCCGTGCTCATCGACCGTTCTCCACCTTTGCCGCGGCCGTCTGCCGCTAGATTTCTCCCGCCGCGCGGTCGGCATCGAAGACCGCAAACAAAACCTTCTGTTCCGGACGGGAGGCCACGCGCACCGCGCGCCATTCCACCGTCCGCAAGGCCCCGGCGACCGCCGGGGACAGGGCATAAGCGGTGACCGGCAGCAGCCTGTCGTCCACCCCCGCCTTTTCCGCCAGAGTAACGAAAGTCCGCGCGGTGCGGGGCGAAAAAAACATCGCCGCGTCGATGCGCGCGGTTTTCAAGCCTTCCACCAGTTCCGGCGACAGGCTTTCGGCGGCCCGCGATTCGTACAACTTGACCTTGCGCACCTCGAATCCAGAGGCGGTAAGAAGGCCGGACAGGTCCCCCGCCTCGACATTCGGCGCCGCCTGGATCAGCGCGCCGTCGGCGGGGGAAAGCACCGCCGCCACCAGGTCGGCCAGGTCGTTCACGTCGCCGCCCGCCGCCCGCACCGAGGCGAACCCCAGGTCCCGCGCCGCCGCCGCCGAGGCGTCGCCCACCGTGAACACCGGCAGGGCGCGTTCGGGCGTCGCCGCCGCCAGCGCCCGCACGCCGTTGGCGCTGGTCACCAGAAACGCCTGCGCCGCCGTCAGGTCGATCGGCGGCGCGGGCAGGAAACGGATGTCGAGAATCGGCTCAACCAGCGCTTCGACGCCGCGTGAGGTCAATCGTTGCACGGTGTTGACCGCGTCGGCGCGCGGCCGGGTGACCAGAACCCGCATCGCCGCCCCCTCAGACGCCACAGCCGCCGGACGCGGCCTTGACCTCCGCCCCGGCGTCGGCGCCCATCGCCTCGGCGTCCGCCACGGCGCCCGTGCGCCGGGCCTCGAACACCCGGCTGCCGTCGGTGCGCGCCAGGCGTCCGACGAAGGCCAGCTGTCCGTCCGCGCCGATCCGCGCCAGACCGCCGATCGGGGTGCGGCAGGAACCGTCCAGCACCCGCAGGAAGGCGCGTTCGCAGGTCACCGCGGTCACCGTGTCGGCATGGTTGATCCGCGCCAGCCAATCGAGCGCCCGCGCGTCGTCGGCGCGGCAGGTGATGCCGATCGCCCCCTGCGCCACCGCGGGCAGCATCTCCTCCACCGACAGGATCGCGGCGGCGCGCTCCGCCATGCCTAGACGCTTCAACCCGGCCAGGGCCAGCAGCGTCGCGTCGACCACGCCGTCGGCCAGCTTGGCCAGGCGCGATTGCACGTTGCCACGGAAGGACACCACCCGAAGGTCGGGCCGCCGCGCCAGCAGAAAGGCGCCGCGCCGCAGGCTGGCGGTGCCGACCACCGAACCCGGCGGCAGGTCGGAGAGGCTGGCCGCCTTGTCGCAAAGAAAGGCGTCGCGCGGGTCCTCGCGCGGCAGCATGCAGGGCAGGACGATGCCCTCGGGCAGCCAGGTCGGCACGTCCTTCATCGAATGCACGGCAAGGTCGATGCGGCGGTCCAGCATCGCCTCGTCGATTTCCTTGGTGAACAGGCCCTTGCCCCCCGCCTCGGCCAAAGGCCGGTCGAGAATGGCGTCGCCGGTGGTCTTGATCACCACGATCTCCACCGCGCCGGGCTCCGCCAACTCCGGTTGCAACGCGGCCAGGGCGGCGGCCACCGCCTCGGTCTGCGCCAGGGCGAGCGGGCTGCCACGGGTGCCGATGGAAAGAATGGGGGTGCGGGTCATCGTGCCCTCGATACCAAAAAACCATGCCGCGACAGGATTCTTCGCGGCTTCCTCCAGGTATCGGATTTGTAGTGGTTGGCTCCGCGCCTGCAAAGCGGTATTTGATGGTGCCATGATCGTCTTGGGCATCGAAACCAGCTGCGACGAGACCGCCGCCGCCATCGTCGACGGCGAACGGCGCATCCTCGCCAACGTCGTCGCCTCGCAAATCGCGACGCACCGGCCCTATGGCGGGGTGGTGCCGGAAATCGCCGCGCGCGCCCACCTGTCGGCGATCGACGGCGTGGTGCGCCAGGCCCTGGCCGACGCGGAAACGACGATGTCCGGCATCGACGCGGTGGCCGCCGCCGCCGGGCCGGGCCTGATCGGCGGCGTGCTGGTCGGCGTCACCGCGGCCAAGGCGATCGCCGTGGCGCGCGGCATTCCCTTCGTCGCGGTCAACCACCTGGAGGGCCACGCCCTCACCCCGCGCCTCACCGACGCGGTGCCCTTTCCCTATCTGCTGCTGCTGACCTCGGGCGGCCACTGCCAGACCCTGATCGTCAGGGGACCTGGCGACTACCGCCGTCTCGGCACCACCATCGACGACGCGGCGGGCGAGGCCTTCGACAAGACGGCGAAAATGATCGGCCTGCCCTATCCCGGCGGCCCGGAAATCGAACGCCGCGCGGCAACGGGCGACGCCAAGCGCTTTTCCCTGCCACGGCCGATGCTGCACGCGCCGGGATACGACTTTTCCTTCTCCGGCCTGAAGACGGCGGTACGGCAGACCCTTGCCCGCCTGCCCGGCCCGCCGACGGCGACCGACGTCGCCGACCTCTGCGCCGGATTCCAGGCGGCGGTCACCGAAACCCTGGTCGGCCGCGTCAAACCCGCCCTTGCCGCCTTTCGCGAGGCCTGCCCGCAGGGCCGCCACCTGGTGGTGGCGGGCGGCGTCGCCGCCAATTCGGCGCTGCGCGAGGCGCTGGCCGCGCTGGCACGGGACTCCGGGCTTGCCTTCGTCGCGCCGCCGTTGAAACTGTGTACCGACAACGGCGCGATGATCGCCTGGGCCGGACTGGAACGCCTGGCCGCCTTCGGCCAGGGCGACGGCCTCGACTTCAAGCCGCGCCCGCGCTGGCCGCTGGACGCCGCCGCGCCGAAGGCACGCGGCGCCGGGGTCAAGGCCTGAACCGATGCAACTGGGGGAAGAACGCATGGAACGGATCGGTATCGTCGGCGGCGGCGCCTGGGGCACCGCGCTCGCCATCACCGCGGCCAGCGCCGGCAGGCCGGTCACCCTGTGGGCGCACGAAACCGACGTGGTCGAAGGCATCAACGCCGCACACGAGAACTCGGTGTTCCTGCCCGGGGTGCGCCTGGACCCCGCCATCGCCGCCACCAGCGACTTGCGCGACATCGCCGCCAACGCCGACGTGGTACTGTGGGTGACCCCGGCGCAGTTCGCCCGCCCGGTGCTGCGCGATTTCTGCCGCCATTACCGCCCCGGCGTGCCGGTGGTGATGTGCTCCAAGGGCATCGAGGAAGGCTCCTTCGCCCTGATGAGCGAGGTCCTGACCCAGGAACTGCCGCGTGCCCCCTGGGGGGTGCTGTCCGGCCCCACCTTCGCCGCCGAGGTGGCGAAGGGACAGCCCACCGCGATCACCCTGGCCTGCGCCGACGAAACCCTGGCCCGCAAGCTGGCGCACGCGGTCGGCGCCCCCGGCTTCCGCCCCTATTGGTCGCAGGACGTAATCGCCGCCGAGGTCGGCGGCGCGGTGAAGAACGTGCTGGCCATCGCCTGCGGCATCGTTTCCGGCCGCGACCTCGGCCACAACGCCCAGGCCGCCCTGATCACCCGCGGCCTGGCCGAGATCACCCGTCTGGCCGCCGCCAAGGGGGCCAACCCGGTGTCGCTGATGGGACTGGCCGGACTGGGCGATTTGATCCTCACCGCCACCTCGATGCTGTCGCGCAACTTCTCGCTCGGCGTCGCCCTGGGACAGGGCCGCACCCTCGCCGAGGTCCTCGGCGAACGGCGCGCCGTCACCGAGGGCGTCGCCACCGCGCGCGCCGCCCGCGACCTTGCCGCCAAGACCGGCATCGACATGCCGATCGCCAGCGCCGTCGCCGCGGTGCTGTTCGACGGCGCCGACATCGGCCAAACCATCACCGACCTCCTCGCCCGACCCTTGCGCGCCGAACGGGACTGAAAAGCGGAGAAGACCATGCTGTTCGCCGTCACCTGCCTCGACAAACCCGGCGCCGCCGATCTGCGGCTGGCCAACCGCCCCGCCCACCTGGAGTACGCCAAGCTCCAACCGATCGTCGTCGGCGGGCCGCTGCTTGCCGACGACGGCGAACGGATGATCGGCTCGCTGCTGGTGGTCGAGGCGCCGGACCGGAAGACCCTGGACGCCATCCTCGCCGCCGACCCCTACGCCAAGGCCGGACTGTTCGAAAGCGTCACCGTCCGCCGCTTCAAGAAGGTCTTGCCGCTGGCGGGGTAAAAAACGTTGCGAAGGGCCTTGGGCCTTTCGCGCATCCCATGCGTTATGGTTTTTCGCCGCGTCAGCGGCAATCGACCATCGCGCGGAAGCGACCGTCCTGTCGCGCTTCGCGCAAAAGCCTTAAGGAATGGGATCAAAGGGCCAGCGGCCCTTTACGGGTGCGGGCGGAGCCCGCGGGTTTTGGGAGCCCCGACATGGCGCATTGGCTGATGAAGTCCGAACCGAACGAGTGGGGGTGGGCGCACCAGGTGGCGGTGGACGCCGCGCCGTGGAACGGCGTGCGCAACCATCAGGCGGCGAAGAACCTGAAGGCGATGCGCGTCGGCGACACCGCGTTCTTCTATCACTCGGTGACCGAAAAGCGGATCGTCGGCATTCTCGAAGTGGTGGGCGAGGCGGAGCCCGACCCCGGCGATCCCTCCGGCCGCTTCGTCCAGGTGATGGTCCGGGCGGCGGCGCCCCTGCCCCATCCGGTGACCCTGGCGGAGATCAAGGCCGATCCACGACTGGCCGAGCTGGCGCTGGTGAAGCAGGTGCGCCTGTCGGTGATGCCGGTACCCGACGACGCCTGGGCGCGCATCTGCGCGATGGGCGGGGTGGCGCCATGATCCGCTGCGTGGTGTTCGATTTCGACGGCACCCTGGTGCTGTCCAACGCGATCAAGCGGGACGGCTTTTTCGCGGTGGCCAACGGCTTCCCCGGCGGCGCGGCGGAAATGGAACGCCTGCTCGCCGACCCGCCGGGCGACCGGTTCGCGATCATGGCCGCCTTCGCCGCGCGCCACGGCGCCGACGCCGGGGACTTGGCGGAGGCCTATGGCGCCTGGTGCGAAACCCGCATCCTGGCCTGTCCGGAACGGCGCGGCGCAGACGCCTGCCTGGCCGAGTTGCGGCGGCGGGGCATCCCCGCCTGGATCAACAGCGCGACGCCCGAGGCGCCCCTGCGCGCCGTGGTGGCGCGGCGCTATCCGCCGGACAGCTTCGCCGGGGTGTTGGGTGGCCACGCCAGCAAGGAACCGAACCTGCGCGCGATCCTGGCCGCCGCCGCTTGCGCGCCCGCCGAAATGCTGATGGTGGGCGACGGCGCCGACGACCGCGCGGGCGCCCGGGCGGTGGGCTGCGCCTTCGTCGGCCTCACCGACGGCAGCTTGGCGCGATGCCCCGATGCCGAGGACTTGCTCGACGATCTTTCCGGCATCGCCGCGCGGATCGACGCCCTCGGCGCGACCGGGCCCTCGAATTGACTTTGCCCCCCGCCTCGCCGACAATTCCCGCCTTCGGCTTTTCCCTTTCTCCGGCCCGGACCTTTCCATGGCGTCACCTCGCAAGACCGCGCTGATATTCGGCATTTCCGGCCAGGATGGCGGCTATCTGTCGCATCTTCTGCTGAGCAAGGGCTATGCGGTGCATGGCACCTCGCGCGATGCCGAGGCCAGTTCGTTCGCCAACCTCGCCACCCTCGGCCTGCGCGACCGGGTGACGGTACATTCCACCGCTCTCACCGATTTCCGCAGCGTGTTGCAGACAATCGCGCGGGTGGAACCGGACGAGATCTATAACCTGTCGGGGCAAAGCTCGGTCTGGCTCTCGTTCCAGCAGCCGGTGGAGACCCTGGAAAGCATCGCCACCGCTACCTTGAACGTGCTGGAGGCCTTGCGCTTCCTGGCCGCGCCGATCCGTTTCTACAACGCCGGATCGTCGGAATGCTTCGGCAACACCGGCGACGTCGCGGCGGACGAATCCTCCCCCTTCCGGCCGCGCAGCCCCTATGCGGTGGCCAAGTCCACCGCCTTCTGGGAGGTGGCCAACTACCGCGAGAGCTATGGCCTGTTCGCCTGCTCGGGCATCCTGTTCAACCACGAATCGCCGATACGGCCCGGCCGCTTCGTCACCCGCAAGATCACGGCGGCGGCGGCGCGCATCGCCCGCGACGGCGGCGGCACGGTCAGCCTGGGCGACCTGTCGGTGCAACGCGACTGGGGCTGGGCGCCGGAATACGTGGAAGCGATGTGGGCGATGCTGCAACGGCCGGAGCCCGAGGACTTCGTCATCGCCACCGGCGAGGTCAACCCGCTGTCAGATTTCGCGGCGGCGGCATTTTCCGCCTTCGGCCTCGACTGGCGGGAACACGTGGCCAGCGACCCATCGCTGCTGCGGCCCTCGGAAATCCACTACGGCTTCGGCTCCGCCGCCAAGGCGAAGGAAAAGCTCGGCTGGACGGCCCGCACCCGCATGCACGAAGTGGCGCGCCGCATGGCCCTAGCGGAACGCGCCCGCCTCGACGGTCAACCCCTCGACGGATTGCTTTTCTGATGCCGAGGAAACCGCTCCACCTCCGGAATCGGACCGCCCGGCCATGACCCTGTCCTGCTTCAAGGCCTACGACATCCGTGGCGAGGTTCCCGCCACCCTGAACGCCGACATCGCGCGGCGCATCGGCCGCGCCTTCGCCGAGGAAATCGCCCCCGGAACCACCGTGGTCGGCCGCGACGCCCGCCTGGAAAGCCCGGAACTGGCCGCCGCCCTGATCGCGGGCTTGGCCGAAGGCGGTTCCGACGTGGTGGACATCGGCCTTTGCGCGACGGAGGAGGTCTATTTCCAGACCGCCCACCGCGAAAAGGACGGTGTCGGCGGCGGCATCATGGTCACCGCCAGCCACAACCCCAAGGGCTACAACGGCATGAAGCTGGTGCGCCGGGGCGCGCGTCCGATCTCGGGCGATTCCGGGCTTACCGCCATCCGCGACCGCGCCGAAGCCCTGGCCGCCGCGCCGCCCTCCGCGGCGAAACCGGGACGGGTGCGCCGCGATGCCGACCGCGCCGCCTATCTCGACCATCTGCTGGGGTATGTGGACACGTCCGCGCTGGCCCGCCTGACCATCGTCGCCGACGCGGGCAACGGCTGCGCCGGGCCGATCGTCGCCGAACTGGCGAAGCGCCTGCCCTGCCGCATCGTGCCGGTGCGTTGCAAGCCCGACGGCGACTTCCCCGACGGCATTCCCAACCCGCTGCTGCCCGAGATGCGCGAAAAGACCGCACGGGCGGTGCGCGACGCCAAGGCCGACCTGGGCGTTGCCTGGGACGGCGACGCCGACCGCTGCTTCCTCTACGACGCGGAAGGCCATTTCATCGAGGGCTACTATCTGGTCGGCCTGCTCGCCTGCGCGATGCTGGAAAAGCATCCCGGCGCAAAAATCGTCCACGACCCGCGCCTGGAATGGAGCACCGTCGCCGATGTCCGCCGCATGGGCGGCGTTCCGGTGCGGTGCAAGACCGGCCACGCCTTCATCAAGGAACGCATGCGCGCCGAGGATGCGGTCTATGGCGGCGAGATGAGCGGCCATCACTATTTCCGCGACTTCGCCTATTGCGACAGCGGCATGATCCCCTGGTTGCTGGTCGCCGGACTGATGGGAAAAAGCGGCAGCAGCCTGGCCGCCCTGGTGGGCGAACGCATGGCCGCCTTTCCCTGCAGCGGCGAGATCAACTTCGAAACCGACGCGGCGGCGGCCACCGCCCGCATCCTCGACCACTACCTGCCGCTGGGGCCCAAGCGCGACGACACCGACGGCGTCTCCCTGGAGTTCCCGGACTGGCGCTTCAACCTGCGCCGTTCCAACACCGAGCCGCTGCTGCGCCTCAATATCGAAAGCCGGGGCGACGAACCCGCCGTCGCCCGGCATCTGACCGCGATTTCTGCCCTGATCGGAGACTGTCGATGAGCGAAGGTTATTCCTATTCCCTGGCCGGGAAACGCGTCTGGGTCGCCGGACACACCGGCATGGTGGGGGCGGCGATCGTTCGGGCGCTCGCTGGCGAATCCTGTACCGTGCTCACCGCCTCCCACCGCGAACTCGACCTCACCCGCCAGGACGCGGTGGAGGCCTGGATGGCCGACGCGCGCCCGGACGCCATTTTCCTCGCCGCGGCGAAGGTCGGCGGCATCCACGCCAATTCCACGATGCCGTCCGCCTTCCTGTACGAAAATCTGATGATCGCCGCCAACGTCATCCGCGCGGCGCACGCGAACGACGTCGGCCGCCTGCTGTTCCTCGGCTCGTCGTGCATCTATCCGCGCGAGGCGCCGCAGCCGATCCCCGAGGAAGCCCTGCTGACCGGACCGCTGGAACCCACCAACGAATGGTACGCCCTGGCCAAGATCGCCGGGATCAAGCTGGCGGCGGCATATCGCCGCGAATACGGCCGCGACTACATCTCCGCCATGCCCACCAACCTCTACGGTCCGGGCGACAACTTCCACCCCCTCAACAGCCACGTCCCCGCCGCCCTGCTCCGCCGTTTTCACGAGGCGAAGCAGGCGAACGCGCCCGAAGTGGAGATCTGGGGCACCGGCACGCCGCTGCGCGAGTTCCTGCACGTCGACGACATGGCCGACGCCTGCGTTTTCCTGATGCGGCACTATTCGGGCGAGGAAATCGTCAACGTCGGCTCGGGCGACGAGGTCAGCATCGCCGACTTCGCCCGTCTGATCGCCACGGCGGTGGACTATGCCGGAAAGCTACGCTTCGATCCCACCCGGCCCGACGGCATGCCGCGCAAGCTGCTCGATTCCACGCGCCTGCGGGAAATGGGCTGGCGAAAGAAAATCCCCCTTGGCGAGGGACTTCGCGCCTATTACCACTGGTTCCTGCAACACGGGACGGAGCTTCGCGGCCTTTCCCCCGACACGGAAACGAAAGTCTCGAAATGAAACGTGCGCTGATCACCGGGGTCACCGGCCAGGACGGAGCCTATCTGTCGGAACTGCTGCTCGCCAAGGGCTACGAGGTCCACGGGGTAAAACGCCGGTCCTCGTCGTTCAACACCGGCCGTATCGACCACCTCTACCAGGATCCGCACGCGGGCGAGGTGAAATATCGCCTGCACTACGGCGACATGACCGACGCCACCAACCTGATCCGCCTGGTGCAGGAGGTACAGCCCGACGAGATCTATAACCTCGCCGCGCAGAGCCACGTGCAGGTGAGCTTCGAGACCGCCGAGTACACCGCCAATTCCGACGCCCTCGGCACCCTGCGCCTGCTGGAGGCGATCCGCATTCTCGGCCTGGAACAGAAGACCCGCTTCTATCAGGCCTCGACCTCCGAGCTTTACGGCAAGGTGCAGGAAACGCCGCAGCGCGAAACCACGCCCTTCTATCCGCGCAGCCCCTACGCGGCGGCGAAGATCTATGCCTACTGGATCACGGTGAACTACCGCGAAGCCTATGGCATGCATGCTTCCAACGGCATCCTGTTCAACCACGAAAGCCCGATCCGCGGCGAAACCTTCGTTACCCGCAAGATCACCATGGCGGTGGCCGCCATCGCCCATGGGCAGCAGGATTGCCTCTACCTCGGCAACCTCGACGCCAAGCGCGACTGGGGCCATGCGCGCGACTACGTGGAAGGGATGTGGCGCATCCTGCAACAGGACGCCCCCAGCGACTACGTTCTGGCCACCGGCGAAACCCACTCGGTGCGCGAATTCGTCGAACTGGCCTTCGCCGAGGCCGGCCGCCGCGTCGAGTGGCGAGGGGAAGGCGTGGACGAGGTCGGGATCGACGCCGCCTCCGGCGCGGTGCTGGTGCGGGTGGACCCGCGCTACTTCCGCCCCACCGAGGTGGAACTTCTGCTTGGCGACCCGACCAAGGCACACACCGTGCTCGGCTGGAAACACACCACGCCGTTTCCCGAACTGGTCAAGGAAATGGTCGCCGCCGACCTGGAGCGCGCCGCGAAACGCACGAAGACCCGCCACGCGGAATAAGGAACGGAATCAGGCGGCGAGCCGTACCGCCGCGATGATCCGGTCCTGATCGGTCTCGCTCAGATACGGGTGCATCGGCAAGCTGAGCACCCGCTTCGCCAGACGGTCCGAAACCGGGCAACCGCCCGGCACCTGCGGATAACCGGCATAGCCGGTCTGCGCATGCATCGGGATCGGATAATAGATCTGGGTCGGCACCCCCGCCGCCTTGCAAGCGGCCACCACCGCCTCGCGATCTTCCACCTGGATGGTGTACTGCGCCCAGGCCGAACGCGCGCCTGGACGCGCCGCCGGGGTTTCGACGCAGCGGCCCAAGGCCGCGGTATACCGCTCGGCAATACGTTGCCGCGCCTCCAGTTCCTCGGGGAAAACCGTCAGCTTCTCCAGCAGTACCGCCGCCTGGATCGTGTCCAGCCGAGCGTTGAGGCCAATCCGCACGTTATTGTATTTGTCGCAACCCTGACCATGCACGCGAACCGACACCAAACGCTCCGCCATGTCGTCATCGTCGGTAAAAACCGCACCACCGTCGCCATAGCAGCCCAACGGCTTGGCCGGAAAGAAGCTGGTCGCGGTGGCATGGCCAAAGCAGCCGACGCGCCGATTATCTAGACTGCCGCCAAACCCCTGCGCCGCGTCGTCAAGGATCAACAGATCGTGCCGCGATGCAGCCGCGGCCACCGCAAGATGATCGGCGGGCAAGCCGAACAGATCGACCGGGATCACCACCCGAGGCCGCAGCCCCAATTTTTTGGCCGCCGCCACCGCACTGTCGAGCCCTGCGACATCAAGATCGAAGGTACCCGGCAACACGTCTAGGAACATCGGCGTCGCGCCGACCAGGGCAACGCATTCCGCCGTGGCAATGAAGGAGAACGAAGGGACGAACACCGCGTCGCCAGGCCCGATCTCCCAAGCCATCAAGGCCATCACCAGGGCGTCTGTGCCGCTGGCGCAACTGATCGCGTGCCGCACGCCAGCGAAGGCCGCCAGCTCCTTCTCGATCGCCGCAACTTCCGGTCCCATGACATATTGCCCATGCTTAAGGACGCGACTGATTGCCACCTCGATCCGGTCGCCCAGGCGCGCTTGTTGCGCCTGCAGGTCGATAAACGGAAGACACGTCTCAGACATCAGCTAGTTCCTCCAAATAATCGCCTTCGACGCGATAGCGGCGTCCTTCCCGCGGGCAGACCAGGGTTTCGTCGAGGATCTCCCCGGCGTGGCTGACCCAACCCATACGACGCGCCGGAACCCCGGCCATCAAGGCATGCGGCGGCACGTCGCGGGTGACCACCGCGCCCGCGCCGACCAAGGCATAGGCCCCCACGGTGACACCGCAGACGATGGTGCAGTTGGCCCCCAGCGTTGCGCCGCGGCAAATGCGGGTGTCACGGTACTCGTCCTTGCGCGAAACGTGGGCGCGCGGGTTGTAGACGTTGGTGAAGACCATGCTGGGACCGCAGAAGACGTCGTCCTCCAGGGTCACGTTGTCGTAGATCGAAACGTTGTTCTGCACCTTCACCCGGTCGCCGATGACCACCCGGTTGCCAACGAAGACGTTCTGCCCGAACGACCCATCCCTGCCGATCCGCGCGCCACCGCAGATATGCACCCAGTGCCAAACATGAGTGCCCGCGCCGATTTCGGCGCCGGAATCGACAATCGCGGTGGAATGGATTACCGCCTGATCGGAAACGCTCATCGCCCCCCAGCCTCTCGCTCGCGGTTCAGTCCTTGGCGGCAGCGGCAAGGGGATGATAGTCCCCCACCAACCCCAACGGCGCGGCCGTACGGATGTCGTGCACCGCCTCGATCGATGCACGCGATTCCTCGATGCCGAACCCACCGCCCGACAGGATGTCGCGATAGGACTCGGTATGCAAATTGGTGAAGCCTTCCGAGAACTCCAATTCCTCGCCCTCGATCAGAATCGAGCGATAGGTACGCTTGCCCGCCGTCTTCGCCGCTTCCGGCAAATGGTCCTGGTTGATCGACAGGAACCAGCGCACCCGCGCCCTCTCGTAGGAAAGCAGACCGCTCGCCGCGTCCGCCTGCAACAGATGGACACGGCTGTCCAGACGCCTGCCGAAGACCCAGGCCAGCATATCGAAGAAATGAACCCCGATGTTGGTGGCCACGCCCCCCGACTTGGCAATGTCGCCCTTCCAGCTGGTGTAGTACCAATGCCCGCGCGAAGTCAGATAGGTCAAATCGACGTCGAAGACCTTTCCCGCCGGAGCGGCGGCGACGCGGCGACGCAATTCCTGGATCGCCGGATGCAGGCGCAATTGCAGGATGTTGAAGACGCGGCGGCCGCTCTCCACCTCGATCTCGGCAATGCCGTCGATATTCCAGGGGTTGAGCACCAGAGGCTTTTCGCAAATCGCGTTGGCGCCCGCACGCAGGGCGAACCGCATGTGCGCATCGTGTAAATAGTTCGGCGAGCAGATCGACATGAAGTCGATCCCCGCTCCCCGGCGGCGCAACTTGTCGATGTGGCGGTCGAAACGTTCGAACTCGACGAAGAAGTCCGCGTCGGGAAAGAAGCTGTCGATGATCCCCACCGAATCGTTGGGATCCAACGCCGCGATCAGGCGGTTTCCGGTTTCCTTGATCGCCGCCATGTGCCGCGGCGCGATATAACCCGCAGCGCCGATCAGAGCGAAATTCAAGGGATTGGCCAGCGTTCCCGTCATCCTGTTTCACTCCGTCCTATTCTGCCGCCAGGAGGCATGAACCACGCGGCCGCAGCTCCGTCCGGCCTCCGGTGCCGCCCCACGCTTTTCCGGCACCATACATCGGTTCCGAGAACTAGCCCCTCCGCCGACTCCGCGCAAGGCGGGAAATCTTCGGGACGCAATGATTAGCGCGCGCGATAACTGCCGTGGCACCATCCGCGCCTTGCCTTTCGACGAGGCTCCCGTGTATTTTCACAGAGGAGAACGGGGCCTCGGGCTGGTTCGCCTAAAAAAGGGGAAAGACCATGATACCGTACGGTGTGTCCGGCCTGCTTCCCGGCTGCGAGCTGGAAACGGTTCTCGACTCCCTGCCGCTGGCAATTTTCCTCAAGGATTCGTCGCTCCGCTATACTTGGTGCAACGCGCAATTCGAGCGGTATTGCACCTGCTCCCGCATGGAAATTCCGGGCAAGTCGACCATCGAGATCCTGGGGGACAGCCACGCCGTCCAGGCGGCGGAAACCGACCGCGCGGTGCTCGACAGCCGCCAACGCCAGATTTACGACGCCCAGATCAGCTGCCCCTGCGGCGAGGTGACGGACGTCCGCATTCTCAAGATCCCGGCGGTCACCCGCGACAACCAAGTGGCGGGCATCATCGGCGTCGTCATCGACCTCAGCAACGACCGCAAGGCGGAGCGGACCTTGATCCGCAGCCTGTCGCAGGCGACCGAGGAAAAAAGCGAACTGGAACGCTTCGCCCAGGACCTGCAGTCCTCGCTGGCCTATACCGAGGACCAGGCCTCCCAGCTGGCCGAACTGGCGGAACAGATCGAAAGCCAAAAGCAAAGCATCGCCGAACAAAATCAACAGATTACCCGGCTGATGTACCACGACCAGAACACCGGCATTCACAACCGCCGCTATTTCTTCGACGCGGCGCCGCCGCTGCTGACCGAACCGGGCGACCAGAATCGCCCCGGCCTTCTGGCGGTCGCCGACATCGACCACTTCAAACGGGTCAACGACACCTTCGGCCATGCCGCGGGGGACGAGGCCCTGCGCGCCTTCGCCAAGGTCGCGACCGAACAGTTGCCCGAAGGCTCGATGTTCTGCCGGATCGGCGGCGAGGAATTCACCATTCTGCTGCGGCCGATGGCGATCGACGCGGGGATGGCCTTGCTCAACCGCCTGCGCGCCGCGGTGGCCGAACACCGCCTTGCCTATGGCGACGATACCATCGCCTTCACCGTCAGCCTGGGGGTGGCGGCTCTGGTTCCCGGAACCGACCTCGACACCCTTCTGCGCACCGCCGATGCCGCGCTTTACGGCGCCAAGAAAAGCGGCCGTAACCGGGTGCTGCTGGCCGAATCCTCCTCCTGATCCCCCTTGCGCGCCGACCGGCGGCCCCCCGATATTGACGGGCGGATGCCGCAATCATTCAAGGATCGTCACCATGGGTTACGCGCGAGTCGCGGTGCTTCTGGCGGGGTTGACCGCTCTTTTCCTGGCGCTCGGCTACGGGCTGGGCGGACAGGGCGGCATGATGATGGCGCTGGTCTTCGCCGGCGGCATGAACCTGCTGTCGTTCTGGCACTCCGACAAGATGGTGCTGGCCGCCTATGGCGCGCGGCAAGTGGACCGCGCCCAGGCGCCCGAGCTTTACGGCATCGTCGAACAACTGGCGATCAATGCCGGGCTGCCGATGCCGCGCGTCTTCATCGTCGACTCCGAACAACCCAACGCCTTCGCCACCGGCCGCAACCCCGAGAATGCGGCGGTTGCCGCCACCACCGGCCTGTTGCGCCAGCTCTCGCCGCAGCAGATCGCCGGGGTGATGGGACACGAACTCGCCCACGTGAAAAATCGCGATACCCTGACCATGACAATCGCCGCCACCCTGGCGGGGGCGATCTCGATGCTGGCGAATTTCGCCTTCTTCTTCGGCGGGCGGCGCGACGATAGGGACAATCCCGGCGCCGGAATCGCGACAATCGCGATGGCCCTGCTCGCCCCCCTGGCGGCGGGTCTGGTGCAGATGGCGATTTCCCGCAGCCGCGAGTTCGAGGCCGACGCCCACGGCGCGGCGATCTGCGGCCATCCGCTGTGGCTGGCCGACGCCCTGACCCATTTGGAAGAGGCCGCGCACCGTCAGGTCAACCCGGTGGCCGAGGGCAACCCCGCCACCGCGCACCTGTTCATCGTCAACCCGCTCCGGGGCGGCGGTTTGGCGTCGCTGTTTTCCACCCATCCGCCGATGGCGGAACGCATCGCGCGTCTGCACCGGTTGGCGGCGCAGACGCGGCGAGGCTAGTTTTTCACAGGATTGATCAGGCAGCCCAGAAGGGCTTAGCGGCTTCCTTCGCCGCCTGGGCGCGGGTCAGCCCCATGGCTGCCAGCATCGAATCGGGATACACCCGCAAGGCCCGGCGCGTGCCGATACGCCGACACCAAACCGACAGCACCTCGACAACCGCGGCGGCGCGCTCGCCGATTGCGGTCAGCTCCCGGCGAGGAGCCGTCGGGGTACGCCGGGATTTGTGGCTAGGTCGATATGTACCGATACATTGAACGCTATTCATGACATTCGCTCCGAGACTGTACGCATTGTGCGTATACAATACGTAATTTGACTCTAATCCGGCGTCAATGTATTTATTGTCACCATGACAAGCTGGGTTCCCGACCTCTCGGCGCGGAGCGGGCCGCGCTATATCGCCATTGCCGAAGCCATCGCCGACGCCATCGCCACCGGCGAACTGGCGCCGGGCGAACGTTTGCCCACCCATCGCGATCTGGCGCAGAACCTGGGGGTGACGGTGGGCACGGTCACCCGCGCCTATGCCGAGGCGATCCGCCGCGATCTGCTGAGCGGCGAGGTCGGGCGCGGCACCTTCGTCAAACCGGGGCTGATGACCTTCACCCCGCTCACCACCCGCCACGACTCCGAACCCAACGTCTTCGACTTCGCGGTCAACCTGCCCGCCGAGGGCATCGCCGCGGAACGCCTGCGCGACACCCTGCCCCGCCTGACCGCCGACCCGCGCCTGGATGCGCTGCTCGGCTATCCCAGCGACACGGAACTAGAGCGTTCGCGCCGCATCCTCGCCTCCTGGGCGGAAAGCCAGGGCACCCCCTTCGCCCCCGACCGGCTGATCCTCAACAACGGCGCGCAGAACGGCATGCTGGCGGCGCTCTTGACCATCTGCCGCGCCGGCGACACCGTTCTCTGCGACGAGTTCACCTATCCCGGCATGAAGAACCTCGCCCGCCTGCTGGGGGTGCGCCTGCTCGGCCTGACCATGGACGACCACGGCATGACGACCGAGGCGCTGGAACACGCCATCGTCCACCACGCGCCGCGCGCCGTCTATTGCGTGCCCAACTTCCAGAACCCCACCGGCACCGTCTGGCCGCGCGACCGGCGCGAGGCCCTGGCCCGGCTGGCCAACCGCCACGGCGTATGGATCATCGAGGACGACGTCTACGGCTTCCTCGCCGAGGATACCGAACGCCTGTCGCCGCTGGCCGCCCTGGCCCCGGAACGCACCATCTATCTCAACAGCGCGGCAAAATGCATGGCGCCGGGCCTGCGCGTCGGCTACATGCTGGGGCCGACCGAACTTTTGCCCGCGCTCGCCGCCGGGGTGCGCCTGTCGACCATGACCCCGGCGCCGATCACCCTGGAAATCACCACCCGCTGGATCGAGGACGGCACCGCGCGCGACTGCTGCCGCTGGCACCGCGCCGAGGCCCGCGCCCGCCGCAACCTGGCGCTCAAGGCCCTCGACGGCTTCCTGGTGATGGGGGACACCGGCTCCTATCACCTGTGGCTCAACCTGCCCGAACCCTGGCGTTCCGACGAATTCACCCGCGCCGCCCGGCAGCGCGGCCTGATCGTCTCCGCCGCCGACCACTTCGTCCTCGGCCGTCGCGCCGCGCCGCCCGCGGTGCGCCTCGGCCTCGGCGGCGGCAAGACCCGCGCCAAGGTCGAGGAAGGGCTCTCCCGCCTCGCCGAGATGCTGCGCGGCGGCCCCGTCACCACCTTCTCGACGATATTCTGAAGAAAACCCGCGGGCTCCGCCCGCACCCGCCAGGGGGCTCGGCCCCCTGGACCCCATTCCCTTTTTCGCCGCGTCAGCGGCTATCAACCATCACGCCGCGTGATGGCTTTATCGCGTTGCGCACAAAAATCAAACGAATGGGAGGTGCGGAGGGTCCGCGACCTTTCCTTCAACAAGCCCGCCTTCTTGCCTTCCCGTCCTCTTTTCTTTATGCCTCCCCCCATGACCATGCGCATCGCCGCCTTCGACATCCGCCGCGCCGTTCTCGACCGCAAGCAGCCGCTGGACGAGGCCTTCGCCCGTTTCACCCGCGAGCTTTCGCCGCGCGACCGCGCCTTCGTGCGCGCCCTGGTCGCCCTGTCCCTGCGCCGCAAGGGGCAACTGGACGCGACGATCGACGCCTGCCTGACGCATCCCCTGCCCGCTTCCGCCGCCGCCGCGCGCCATGTGCTGGCGCTCGGCCTGACCCAGGTTCTGTTCATGGGCACCGCCGACCACGCGGCGGTTTCCAGCAGCGTCGATTTGGCCCGCGCGCGCGGCTTCGAACGGCAGAGCGGCCTGGTCAACGCGGTACTGCGCCGGGTGCTGCGCGAGGCGGAAGCCTTCCGCCAACGGACCGCCACGGCACGCAACCTGCCGGACTGGCTGTTCGCCGACTGGTCCGCCGCCCATGGCGCGGACACCGCCGCCGCCATCGCCGACGCCCTTCTCGATGAACCGCCCCTCGACCTCAGCCTACGCAATCCCGCCGAGGCGCCGCTCTGGGCGGAGCGTCTGGACGCGACCCTTCTGCCCGGCGGCACCCTGCGCTGCCGCCCGGCGGGCGCGGTGGAGGACCTGCCCGGATTCGCCGAAGGCGCCTGGTGGGTGCAGGACGCCGCCGCCGCCCTGCCCGCCCGCCTGCTGGGGGATGTCGCGGGAAAACGCGTCGCCGACCTCTGCGCCGCGCCCGGCGGCAAGACCCTGCAGCTGGCCGCGGCGGGGGCGCGGGTGACCGCGCTGGACCGTTCCGCGCCGCGCCTTTCCCGCCTGCGCGACAACCTGGCCCGTACCGGCCTGACCGCCGAAATCGTCGCCGCCGACGCCGCCGTCTGGACCCCAGAAGCCCCGTTCGACGCGGTGCTGCTGGACGCGCCGTGTTCCGCCACCGGCACCTTGCGCCGCCACCCCGACGCCGCCTGGATCAAGACCCCCGCCGACGTCGCCGCCCTGCACGCCGCGCAGCGAACGATCCTGGAAAGCGCCGCCCGCCTGCTCGCTCCGGGAGGCGTGCTGGTCTATTGCGTCTGTTCGCTGCAAGCCGCCGAGGAAGCCGCCGCGCCGCCGCCGGGCTTCGCCGCCGACCCGGTGCGCCCCGACGAACTGCCCGGCTGGGAGTTCGCGCTCCGCGCCGACGGCTGCCTGCGCACCCTGCCCTGCCACCTCCCGGAACAGGGCGGCCTGGACGGTTTCTTCGCCGCCCGCTTCCGCCGAGGGTGAAGTCAAGGCGGACCGAATCCGCCTGCGCTTGACGGCATCCCGCGCGCACCGTAGCCTCCCGCTTCTATAGTCTATGGTGCGATCGGATTTTTTGATGACCGTTGCCCTGCCCGCCGCTCCCGCCACTTGGCGGCACTGTCTCACCGCCGGTCTGATCGGTCTCGTCATTCCCGCCGGGGCCTTCGGCGCCGCCGCCGTCCTCGCGGTCGCCGCCGCCGCCCTGCTCGCCGGATTAAGCGTCCCCGACCGCGCCCGCCACGCCCGCCGACTGCTGCTTGCCGCGCTGTTCCACCCGCTGGGACTGCTGTGTTGCCTGATGCTGCTGCTCTGGCTGCCGAACCTTCTGGCTTCGCCGGAACGGGGCGAAAGCGCGCTGACCTGGCTGCGCATCGGCGGGGCGATTGCCGGATCGGCCTATCTGTGGTCGATCCTCGACCGCAACCCGATCCTCACCCGTGTCGCCCGGGATTCCCTGATCCTGGGCTCCGCCGTCATCCTGTGCCTGTCGGTCCTGGCGATCCTGCTGTTTCCCGAGGTGGTCAACGCCTTCCGCCACAGCCAGAATTCCACCCCCTGGGCCCGTTACAAGGCGTTGGCCTCGGCCCTTGCCTGCCTGGTTCCGTTGCTGGCCTGGCTGGCCTGGACCATGGCGGGCTGGCGGCGCGTTGCGTCGCTTCTGGCCATCGCCGCCGCGTTGACGACGATTCTCGGCACCGGCAGCCGCGCCGCCATCGCCGGATCGTTTGCCGCGATCCTGGTTTCCCTGGTCTTTCTGGCCGCCCGCCATCCGCGCCTGCGCCTGCCGATTCTGGTTTCCTGCGGCGCCCTGGCCGCCGCGGTCGTGGCCTTTCTCTTTTCGTTCTACGGCTGCACGACGGGACACGTCGGCACCCACTTCTGTACCGACGCCAACGCCACCGGCGCTCTCGGCCTGCCGTTGTGGTTGGTGGACTACCACCGCCAGCACATCTGGTCGTTCATCATCGACCGCATTTCCGATCATCCGTGGTTCGGCCACGGTTTGAACGGCATCGCCCACATCCCCGGCGCCGACCATCTGGTTCCCGGCCTCAGCGTCGCCTTCGTGCCGTCGCACCCGCACAACTGGATTCTGGAGATACTGGCCGAAACCGGCGTCGTCGGCTTCGCTCCCGCCGCCCTGATCGTCGCCGGCATGCTGGCCCGCGACGCGCTGGAAATCCTGCGCACCGGCTCCCCGCGCCATGCGGCGCGACTGGCGCTGTTGTGCGCGTTCTGGGGATCGGCCTGCTTCAACTTCTCGATCTGGGCGCCGTGGTGGGGGATCAGCTTCCTGTTCCTCACCGTCATCGTTTCCGCCCGCCCGGCGATTGCCGCCGAGGGCGAGCCGCGCATGCTGTTCGCGGTCACCGAGGACACCGCCTTCCTGTCCCACCGCCTGCCGATGGCGCGCGCGGCGAAGGCGGCGGGCTACGCAGTGGGCGTCGCCTGCGCGGTGCGCCACCATCGCCCCCGCATCGAGGAACAGGGGGTCGCGGTGCATCCCTGGGGGGTGGACCGCGCCTCGACCAACCCGCTGCGCGAATATCTGGCGCTCAACGAGCTGCGCCGCATCTATGAAAGGACGTCCCCCGCCCTGGTCCACCACGTCGCGGTGAAGCCGGTGGTCTACGGCTCCATCGCCGCCGAGCTGGCGGGCATTCCGCTGGCGGTCAACGCGCTGATCGGGCTGGGATTCCTGTTCATCAACGACACCCGCAAGACCGGACTTCTGCGGCGGATCGTCATCGCCGCCCTGCGCCTCGGCCTGGACCGACCGGGAGCCCGCCTTCTGGTGCAGAATCCCGACGACGCCGAGACCTTCGTCGCCGCCGGGGTGATCGCCCGCGAACGGGTGACGACCATTCCCGGCTCCGGCGTCGATGCCGAACGCTTCCACCCGCTGCCCGAACCGCCGGACGAAACCATCGTCGTTTCCGTCGTCTCCCGCATGCTGTGGGACAAGGGCATCGGCGAAACCGTCGAGGCGGCGCGCATCCTGCGCGAACGCGGCCTGCCGGTCCGCATCCGCCTGGTCGGCGACGCCGATCCGGCCAATCCGCAAAGCATCCACCCCGCCACCTTGTCGCTGTGGAACGCCGAGGGCGTGATCGATTGGAAGGGGCCGCGCGCCGACATCGCGGTGGTCTGGGCGGAAAGCCACATCGCCCTCCTCGCCTCGTACCGTGAGGGCATGCCGAAGGCCCTGTTGGAGGCCGCCGCCTGCGCCCGGCCGCTGATCGCCGCCGACGCGCCCGGTTGCCGCAACTTGGTGACCGATGGCGAAAACGGCCTGTTGGTGCCGGTGAAGAGCGCCGAGGCGATCGCCGACGCCATCGCGCGGCTGGCCGCCGACCCCGGTCTGCGTCGCCGACTGGGCGAGGCGGCGCGGCGAAAGATCGAGGAAACCTACGCCGATCCGATGATCGAACGCCAGGTCGCCGACCTCTATCGTTCGCTGCAAACCCCGGACGGCGCGGCATGACGCCGGTCTTCCTCTTCGCGGCGAGCCTTGTCCTGACCGCGGCGGCGACCGGCTTGGTCCTGCGCTGGCTGCGGGCCAAACAAATTTTCGACGTCCCCAACCACCGCAGCAGCCACGCGGTGCCGACGCCGCGCGGCGGTGGCCTAGCGGTAACCCCGGTGGTCACCGCCGGAATCGGCCTGTATTTCGCGCTGCGGGGGGGAAACGCCGCCGACTGGGCAATGCTGGCCGGGATGGCCCTGCTGGCCGCCCTGTCCTGGATCGACGACCGCCGTTCGCTGCCGCCGTGGCCGCGCTTCGCCGCGCAGATCGCCGCCGCCGCCTTGGTTCTTGCCCTGATGCCGGCCAGCACGGTCACCGGCGGCCTGCTGCCCTCCGCCATGGAAAAACTTCTGCTCGGCCTCGCCTGGGTCTGGTTCGTCAACCTCTACAACTTCATGGACGGCATCGACGGCATCACCGGAGCGGAAACCGTCAGCCTGTCGGCCGGTCTGCTGATCGTTCTGCCCGGCGTCGCCGCCGCCGGGCCGCTGGCGATTCTGGCCGGGGCGGCCATGGGCTTCCTGATCTGGAACTGGCATCCGGCGAAGATTTTCATGGGCGACGTCGGCAGCATTCCGCTTGGCTTCGTGCTCGGCTATCTGTTGCTGAAGGGCGTTTCTCTTCACCCGCTCGGCTGGGCCGCGGCCCTGATCCTGCCCGCCCTCTATTGGGCCGACGCGACGATCACCCTGCTGCGCCGGGCCCTCGCCGGAAAGCCGGTGTGGCAGGCGCACCGCGAACATTTCTATCAACGCGCCACCCAGGGCGGGTGGTCGCACGCCCGGGTCAGCCTGCTGCTGCTGGGCGGGAACCTGGGCCTGATCGGCATGGCGCGCCTGGCGACGCAGGGCCGCCCGCTTCTCGGCCTAGCCGGGGCAATACTGGCCACCGCCTTGATCCTGGCCCTGTTTCAGGCAAAATACCGCGACCGGGACGAAGCCTGATTCAGCTGCTGCTTTTGCTTCCGATAGACGGGCAAAGGGTGTACCTTCCACCCGCTTTCCGGCACGGCACAACCTGACGGACTTTCATGCGGCTGACGCGCAAGCATATCGTTTTCATTCACGACCTGGCGATGGCGGCGCTGACCCTGCCGCTTGCGCTTTACTTGCGCCTCGACATGCAGGCCTTCGACCGCTTTCCGCCGCACGAAATGCTGCTTTTGACCGCAGGATTCGTCGTCATCGCCGCGGTGTCGTTCCGCCTTCAAAACATGTACCACGGGGTCTGGCGTTATGCCTCGATCAACGACCTGATCGCGATCGTGCGCGGGGTCACCCTTCTGATCGTCGCCGCCACCCTTGCCCTGTTCCTCTACAACCGCCTGGAAAACGTTCCCCGCTCCACGCCGTTCATCGCCTGGTGCGTTCTGCTGCTGCTGCTGGGCGGGCCGCGTTTCGCCTATCGCTTCCTCAAGGACCGGCAGCTTTCCCTGCACTTCGCGGCGAACGGCGGCAAACGCGTGCCGGTGCTGCTGATCGGCGCGGGCGACGCCGCCGACCTGTTCATCCGCGCCATGGAGGCCAACCCGGACTCCAACTACCGCGTCGTCGGCATCCTGGGGGAAACCGGTTCCCGCGTCGGACGGCGCATCCGCGCGGTCGAGGTCCTGGGCACCGCCGAGGACTTGCCCGCCGCCATCGCCCGCTTGGCCGAACGCGACGAACGGCCGCAAAGGGTGATCCTGACCCGCGACGCCATCGACGGCGAGTTGGTCGCCCGCCTGCTGGAGGAAACCCAGGCCCTGGGGCTGACCTTGTCCCGCCTGCCGCGCCTGGACGACCTGCGCGCCGCCGGGCCGGACCGGGGCATCGACCTGAAGCCGGTGGAAATCGAAGACCTGCTGCAACGCCCGCAGACGGTTCTCGACCGCGACGGCATGGCCGCATTCATCCGCGGACGCCGGGTTCTGATCACCGGCGCGGGGGGCAGCATCGGCAGCGAACTGGTGCGACAGATCGCGGGCTTCGCCCCCGCCGAACTGACCCTGGTCGAGGCGTCGGAATTCGCGCTTTACACCATCGACATGGAAATGGCCCGCCGCCACCCCGACCTGCCGCGCGCGGCGATGATCGGCGACGTGCGCGACCGCGCCCGCATCCGTGAAATCTTCGCCGAGCGGCGGCCCGAGCTGGTGTTCCACGCCGCGGCCCTCAAGCACGTGCCGCTGGTCGAGGCCAACCCGCTGCAAGGCCTTCTCACCAACGCGGTGGGCTCGCGCAACATCGCCGAGGCCTGCGTCACGGCGGGGGTGGCGGCGATGGTGATGATCTCCACCGACAAGGCGGTCAACCCCACCAACGTGATGGGGGCCAGCAAGCGGATGGCGGAATGCTTCTGCCAGGCGATGGATCTGGACCCGGCAACCAGCGGTACCCGCTTCGTCACCGTGCGTTTCGGCAACGTCTTGGGCTCCACCGGATCGGTGGTGCCGCTGTTCGAAAAGCAGCTGCGCGAGGGCGGGCCGCTGACCGTCACCCATCCCGAGATGCAGCGCTATTTCATGACCATCCGCGAGGCGGTGGAACTGGTCATCGCCGCCGGGTCGATGGGGGTCGGCACGGCATCCCGCTCCGACCACCAGGGCAAGATCTACGTGCTGGAAATGGGCCGTCCGGTGAAAATCGTCGATCTGGCACGGCAGATGATCCGCCTGGTCGGCCGACGCCCGGAAATCGACGTGCCGATCGTCTTTACCGGGCTGCGCCCCGGCGAGAAACTGTTCGAGGAAATCTTCCACGGCGAGGAACAGCCGCTGCCGACCTCGGCCAAGGGGGTGCTGCTGGCCGCCCCCCGCCCGGTCGAACTGGCGGAAATCCGCGCCCTGCTCGACCGGCTGGAAACCGCCTGCCGCGCCGGTTCGGCGGACGAGGCCCTTGCGGTGATGCACACCGTGGTTCCCGAATACCATGCCCCGGAAGGCATGTAAGCGTTATTGCGACCCTAGACTTGAAAGAGGACGGCCCATGGCCCAGACGACCAACCCGCGCATCGCGCGCGCCCTGATTTCGGTTTCCGACAAGACCGGCCTGGTGGACTTCGCCCGCGCGCTGGCCGCGCGCGGCGTGCAGATTCTCTCCACCGGGGGCTCGGCGAAGGCCCTGCGCGACGCGGGCGTGCCGGTCACCGAAGTGGCCGAGCACACCGGTTTCCCCGAGATGCTGGACGGCCGGGTGAAGACCCTGCACCCGAAGATCCACGGCGGCATCCTGGGCATCCGCGGCAACGCCGAGCACGAAGCGGCGATGGCCGAGCACGGCATCCCGGCGATCGACTTGGTGGTGGTCAACCTCTACCCGTTCGAGGCCACCGTGGCCAAGGGCGCGGATTTCGACACCTGCATCGAAAATATCGACATCGGCGGCCCCTCGATGATCCGCGCCGCGGCGAAGAACCACGCCGCGGTCACCGTGGTGGTCGACCCCGCCGACTATGACCGGGTGCTGACGGAAATCGCCGCGCACGACGGCGCCACCACGGCGGAATTCCGCCGCGAGCTGGCGCACAAGGCCTTCGCCCGCACCGGCGCCTACGACGCCGCCATCGCCACCTGGTTCGCGGGCGCGCGCGGCGAAACCTTCCCCGAAAGCCTGTTCCTGGTCGGCCGCCGCGCCGAGGTGCTGCGCTATGGCGAAAACCCGCACCAGCAGGCGGCCTTCTACACCGACGGCAAGGCCCGCCCGGGCGTCGCCACCGCGCGCCAGATGCAGGGCAAGGAACTGTCCTACAACAACCTCAACGACACCGACGCCGCGTTCGAACTGGTCGCCGAGTTCGCCGAACCGGCGGTGGCGATCATCAAGCACGCCAATCCCTGCGGCGTCGCCTCCGGCGCCGACCTGATCGAGACCTATCGTCTGGCGCTGCGCTGCGACCCGGTCAGCGCCTTCGGCGGCATCGTCGCCCTCAACCGTCCGCTGACCGGCGCCCTGGCCGAGGAAATCGCCAAGATCTTCACCGAGGTGGTGATCGCCCCCGACGCCGACGAGGCGGCGCTGTCCGTCTTCGCCGCGAAGAAGAACCTGCGCCTCTTGCTCACCGGCGGCATGCCCGACCCGGCGGCGGCCGGCTGGTTCGCCAAGACCCTGTCCGGCGGCATCCTGATGCAGTCGCGCGACAACGGCCGGATTTCCCCCGCCGACGTCAAGGTGGTGACCAAGCGCGCCCCCACCGAGCGGGAAATGCGGGACCTGTTGTTCGCCTTCACCGTCGGCAAGCACGTCAAGTCCAACGCCATCGTCTACGTCAAGGACGGGGTGACGGTGGGCATCGGCGCCGGACAGATGAGCCGCGTCGATTCGTCGCGCATCGCCGCCCGCAAGGCCGAGGACGCGTCGCGGGAAGCGGGCCTGCCGGAAAGCCTGGCGAAGGGCAGCGTGGTCGCCTCCGACGCCTTCTTCCCCTTCGCCGACGGCTTGCTGGCCGCGGCGGAAGCGGGTGCCACGGCGGTGATCCAGCCCGGCGGGTCGATCCGCGACGCAGAGGTTATCGCCGCCGCCGACGCGGCAAACCTTGCCATGGTGTTCACCGGGATGCGACACTTCCGCCATTGACCCGTCATTTCCGACGGAAAGTTCACTCGGAACATCGCATTTCGGAGCATTACAATGGCGCATTCCCCCAGCGACGCGGTCCTGGTTACCACCACGGACGGCGTCCAGGACCACAAGGTGACCGCGTACCTCGGCATCGTTTCCGGCGAGGCGATCATGGGCACCAACCTGTTCAAGGATTTCTTCGCCTCGATCCGCGACGTCGTCGGCGGTCGCGCCGGGGCCTATGAAAAATCGTTGCGCGAGGCGAAGGAACTCGCCCTGCAACAGATGAAGGAAGAGGCCCACGCCCTCGGCGCGCACGCGGTGATCGCGGTCGACCTCGATTACGAGGTGATCGGCGGCGACGACAAAACCATGCTGATGGTCTCCGCCAACGGCACCGCCGTCCGTTTCGGCTGACCTTCGAAGGAAAACCCCGTGGGCTCCGCCCACACCCGCAAAGGGCCTTGGGCCCTTTGATCCCACGAGTTCTGGTTTTTTGCGCGAAGCGCGATAAACCGTCACGCCGCGTAAACGCTGACGCGGCGAAAAACCAAGGAATGGGGTGCGCGAGGGGTCCAAGACCCCTCGCTTCGTTTTTACGGCCTGGTTTTCGGCACCGCCGCCAGCAGCAGCCCCCCCGCCAGCAGGAAGACCAAGATGGTCGCCATGCCCGCGCGCTGGGACTGCCAGGCCGTCGTCGCGGCGGCCAGCGCCGCCGGGCCGAGAAAGGCGGTGACCTTCCCCGACAGGGCGTAAAGGCCGAAGCAGGCGCCGATTTCCTCGCGCGGGGCGATCCGCGCAAGGAAGGTCCGGCTGGCGGCTTGCGCCGGTCCGACGAAAATTCCCAAACCCAGCCCCAACGCCCAGAACAGGCGCGGATCGGAAGCCCGGATCAGCACCGCGCCCAGCACCGAGATTACCGCAAGCGAGATCAGAATGACTCGTTTCGGACCCATAACGTCATCCAGCCAACCGAAAATCGTCGCCCCCAGACCGGCGGTGACGTTAAGCGCGATGCCGAAGGCGATGACCTCGGAAAGCGGCATGCCGAAGGTTCCCGCCGCATAGATGCCGCCGAAGGCGAACAGGGTGTTGAGACCGTCGGTATAGAGCATGCGGGCCAGCAGGAAGCGTCCGATACGGGCTTCGCGCGGCCAGGCCCGTATGGCGGCGGCCAAATCGCCCGCCGCCCGCCGCGCGGCGTGGACCAGCCCCCCCGCGCCCGGCGGCGCCGGGTCGCGCACCCAAAGCAGCAGGGGCAAGGTGAACACCGCCATCCAGACGGCCAGGAAGGGCGCGGCGGCGCGCACCGGCTCGGCCCGCGCGGGATCGAGGCCGAAGGGCGGGGGCGACGCCTTGACCAGTCCGAACAAGACCACCACCAGGCAGACCAGCCCCCCGGCATAGCCCAGCCCCCACGCCCAGCCGGAGACGCGGCCGATTTTCTCGGGCGGCGCGACGACGGGCAACAGGGCATTGTAGAATACGGTTGCGATTTCGAAACAAATTGTCGCGGCCGCCACCAGCAGCAGACACGGCAGGGCGGATGCGGGCTCTGGCGTCACCGTCCACAAGGCGGCGGTCGCCACGCACATCAACGCGGTAAACCCGCCCACCCAAATCGTGCGGCGGCCGGATCGATCGGCCATGGCGCCGAGAAAGGGGCTGAAGACGGCGATCACCACCCCCGCCGCCGCCATCGCCCAGCCCCACTGCGCGGTCCCCGATTCGGGGGTTTCCGCCACCGCCTTGGCGAAATAGGTGGAAAACACGAAGGTCTGCACCACCGTCGGAAAGGCGGAGTTGGCCCAGTCGTATAGACACCACCCCCAAACCGCCTTGCCCCGCATCGGCGTTTCCCCCCGAAAACCCGTGGGCTCCGCCCACACCCGCAAAGGGGCTTGGCCCCTTTGATCCCATCCTTTTGGTTTTTGCGCGAAGCGCGATCAGCCGATCACGCCGCGTGATGAATGATTGCCGCTTCGCGGCGAAAAAGGAATGGGGTGCGCGAGGGGTCCAAGACCCCTCGCTTCGTTTTTCCCCTATTCCTGCGCCAGGGCGCGCAATTGGCGCGCCGCGACGGTCAGCATCGCCAGATCGGGCGCCCCCGTCGATTCGCGGTATTCGGCAAGCAGGCGGTCGGCCTGCCCCACCGCGAAGGCGTTGGCGGCGACGAAGGCGGCCAGGGCTTCGGCGGGGTTGTTCCCCGTTTCCGCCAGAACGCCGCCCGCCACGTCGCGCTGGCGGCCGAAGAAGTCCTCGACCAGGGCAGCGATCGCCAGCTTCTGCCAATGCGACCGCACCGGCAACTGCGCCGCCGCCGCGCGCGCCCAACGGAAGCCGAAGCGTTCGCCCACCAGGTGATAGACCCGCGCCGCCGCCGGCACCGGCACCTGCCGGATTTCCGACAAGGCAACGATGTCGGGCACCGCCACCAGGGGGTCCAGCGCCGCGACGCGATAGGCGACGTCCTCGGGCACGCCCTCGGCGATCCAGGACTTCACTTCCTCGCCCAGGGTTTCCGGCGCGATGCCCAGGGCGTCGTTCTCGGTAATCAGGGCGTCGACGCCGCCGCGCAGCCGCGACGCCAGCCCGCCGATGTCGATGCGCGTTCCGGCGTTGCGCAGCACCCACGAAACCACGGCGCGCACCGCGCGGTTGACCGCGATCAGCATGTCCAGCTGGACCTTCGCCGGGACCCGGTTGTCGAGGGCCTCAATCTCCCGCCAGAGGTCGGGCAGGTGGTAGGCATCGCGGGCGACGATGAAGGCCCGCGCCACGTCCGCCACCGAGCGGCCGGTATCTTCCATCATCTCGGTAAGGAAGGTGCCGCCGACGCGGTTGACCAGGGCGTTGCTGACGATGGTGGCGACGATCTCGCGCCGCAGCCGATGGCCGTGAATCGCCTCGGTGAAGCCCTTGTGCAGGGCGGAGGGGAAATAGCGGACCAGTTCCTTGTCCAGCAGCGGTTCGTCGGGAAGGTCGCTTTCGATCACCTCGTCGAACAGCCACATCTTGCAGTACGGCATCAGCACCGAGGATTCGCTGCGGGTGAGGATGCCGCGCTTGGCGATGCGTTCGGCGATCTCTTCCTCGTCCGGCAGGAACTCGATGGCGCGGTCCAGGCGGCCCAGGCGTTCCAGATGGCGGATCAGGCGGGCCTGTTCGTCCAGCCGGTCGGGGCCGCAGGCTTCCATCATCGACAACGCTTGGCCTTGCAGATAGTTGTCGCGCAGAACCAGGTGCCCCACCTCGTCGGTCATCTTGGCCAGCAGGACGTTCCGCTGCTTTTCGGTCATGTCGCCGTGCGCCACGACCTCGTTGAGCAGGATCTTGATGTTGACCTCGTGGTCCGAGCAATCCACCCCCGCCGAGTTATCGATGGCGTCGGTGTTGATGCGCCCGCCCAGCAGGCCGTATTCGATACGGGCGCGTTGCGTCACCCCCAGGTTGGCGCCTTCGCCGATCACCCTGGCCCGCACCTCTTTCGCGGTGATGCGCAGGGCGTCGTTGGCGCGGTCGCCGACCTCGGCATCCGTTTCGTGACTGGAACGAAGATAGGTGCCGATGCCGCCGAAGAACAGAAGGTCGACGTCGAGGGCAAGAATCGCGCGGATCGCCTCGGCCGGGGTGACGGTATCGCTGGCCAGTCCCAGGCGCGCCTGCGCCCGCGGCGACAGCTTGATCGACTTCGCCTGACGGCTATAGATGCCGCCGCCCGGGGAAAGAAGCTTGGTGTCGTAGTCCGACCACGAGGAACGCGGCAGGTCGAACAGACGCTTGCGCTCGGCGAAGGAAACCGCCGGATCGGGATCGGGGTCGATGAAGACGTGCATGTGGTTGAAGGCGCCGATCAGACGGGTCTGCTGCGATTGCAGCATGCCGTTGCCGAACACGTCGCCCGCCATGTCGCCGACGCCGACCGCGGTGAAGGGTTCGGTCTGCACGTCGCGGCCGAGTTCGCGGAAGTGGCGCTTGACGCATTCCCAGGCGCCGCGCGCGGTGATGCCCATGACCTTGTGGTCATAGCCCTGCGACCCGCCGGAGGCGAAGGCGTCGGACAGCCAGAACCCGGCGGCCAGGGATTCGGCGTTGGCGATGTCCGAGAAGGAAGCGGTGCCCTTGTCCGCGGCGACCACCAGATAGGGGTCGTCGCCGTCGTGGCGCACCACGTCCCGGGGCGGCACCACCGCGCCGCCCGCAAGGTTGTCGGTCAGGCCGAGCAGGGCGCGCATGAACAGCTTGTAGCATTCGACGCCTTCCTTCTGGAAGGCCTCGCGCCCGCCCTCGGCGGGCGGCCGCTTGACGATGAAGCCGCCCTTCGCGCCGACCGGCACGATCACCGCGTTCTTCACCATCTGCGCCTTGATCAGACCCAGGATCTCGGTACGGAAGTCCTCGGGCCGGTCGGACCAGCGGATGCCGCCGCGCGCCACCGGGCCGCCGCGCAGGTGAATCGCCTCGATCCTCGGCGAATAGACGAAGACCTCGACCCAAGGCCTGGGCTTGGGCATCTCCTCGACCTCGCGGCTCAACAGCTTGAAGGCCAGGGTCGGTTTCGGCGATCCATCCGTTTCGGTCTGGTAATAGTTCGTCCGCAGGGTAGCGCGGACCAGGTTGAGGAAGCGCCGCAGGATACGGTCGTGGTCGGCGTTGTCCACCGCGTCCAGGGCCTCGTTGATCGCCGCTTCCTCGCGGGCGGTGGCCGCCTCGCGCGCCGCCACATCGCCGAATGGATCGTTGCGGGCATGGAACAGATCGACGATGCGGCGGGCGACCGCCGCGTTGTCCACCAGCGCCTGCGCCAGATAGCTTTGCGAGAAGGGGAACAGGATCTGCCGCAGATAGCGGGCATAGGCGCGCAGGATGGTCACCTCGCGCCAGGAGAGCCCGGCGGCGACAACCAGACGGTTGAAGCCGTCGCTCTCCATCTCGCCCGACCAGACGCGGGAGAGAGCTTCCTGGAAGGAGTGCCGCACCGCGCCGATATCGACGGTGCCGCCATGGGCGGCGCGCATGCCGAAATCGTGAATCCAGACGTTGGCGCCGCCCGGCGTCGCGGCCCCGCCCGCCACCTTGATGGCGTGGGGGATTTCCTCCATCACCTTAAGACCCATGTGTTCGAGCATCGGCAGGATATCGGACAACGGCACCGCCCGCCCGGCGCGATAGACCTTAAGGCGGATTTCCTCGGCCGGGGCCTCGAGCGGACGATAGAGGTTCATCCCCAGTTTGCCGTCGCTCAGGGCTTCCTCGATCCTCTCGATGTCGAAGACCGCCGCCTCGGCGTCGAAACGTTCGGTATAGACGGTCGGGAACCCCCGGAAATAGCGGCGGTGCAGCACCGCGCCCTTTTCCTCGCCGCGTCCGCGGTAAAGCGCGTCGCGCAACTGGTCGTCCCAGGCGCGGGCGGCGGCGGCGATGCGCGCCTCGATTTCGTGCAGGTCGAAGGGCGGCAGGTCGCCCGGCTTGGTGCCGACGATGACGTGCAGGCGGGCCAGGGGCGATTCGCCGATCTGGGTGTAATAGGACAGAATCGTGCCGTCGAAGGCCTTCGCCAGAATCTCCTGCACCGCCAGGCGCAACGCGGTGTCGAAGCGGTCGCGCGGCACGTAGACCAGACACGACATGAAGCGTTCGAAGGGATCGTCGCGCAGGAACAGGGCGACGCGGCGGCGTTCCTGAAGCTGCAGGATGCCCACCGCCACCTGACCCAGGTGTTCGTCGTCGGACTGGAACAATTCGTCGCGCGGCAGGTTTTCCAGAATGCCGAGCAACCGCTTGCCGTCGTGGCTGTGGCGGTCGATCGCGGCGGCGGCGACGACCCGTTCGATCTTGCCGCGCAGCATCGGCACCGCCATCGGCGAATTGGAATAGACGTCGGCGGTGAACAGGCCGATGAACAGACGGATGCCGGTGACCCGACCCTTTCCGTCGCGGCGTTTCACCACGATCGCGTCCATCGCCACCGGGCGGTGCACGGTGGAGCGGCGGCTGCTTTTGGTGACCAGCACCGGCAGGCCGGCGTCGCCCAGGATGCGGCTTTCCACCTGGCCCGCGGCGTCGGTTTGCAATTCCTCGAAGACCCGGCGGGCGGGATCGCGCAGCACGCCCAGGCCGGAGTCCGGCTCCATGCGCAGGGATTTGCCGTCGCCCTTGCCCGCGCTATAGACGCGCGAGCCCAGGATGGTGAAGTGGTGGTCGCGCAGCCATTCCAGGAAGGCGCGGCATTCGTGGCAGTCTTCCTCGCCCGCGGGAAGTTCGTCGATCGCCTCGCCGATGCGGTGGCACATCGGCCGCCGATCCTCGACCGCGGCGCGCACGTCGGCCAGGGTCGCGGTCAGGTCGGCGACGATGCGGTCCAGCTGGTCGGCGCCGGTTTGCCGCGTCACCTCGACATGCATCACCGATTCCGCCACGCCGCCCTCGGTCCCGGCGGCAAGCAGGCGGACGAAACCGCCCGCCGCGTCGCGTTCCGCCACCACCACCGGATGGATGACGCCGTGAACCTCAAGGTCCAGGTTGGCCAACGCGCCGTTCACCGAATCCACCAGAAACGGCATGTCGTCGTTGACGATCTCGACCACCGTGTGTTCGCACGACCAGCCCTGCTCGGCGAAGCTGGGGTTGAAGGCGCGAATCGCCAGGGTCTTCGCCGGGCGCCGTTGCAACAGCCCCCAGGCCGACCGCGCCGCGCCGTACAAATGTTCCACCGGCTTGCCGAGGATGTCCCCCGGCGGCACGTTGCGATAGAACAGGGCGATGAAGTCGGCCACCGCCTGAGTTTCCTCGGCGCTGGCGCGTGCCGCTTGCATTTTCTGCCGCGCATGCGCGACGATCTCGGCAACCGTGGTTTCGGATCCGATGGACAGTGCAGAGCCCATTTTTGGCGTCCCCGCTTTTGGTGTTGTTCCTCAGCCTAATAGGCTAGGCATTATTTTTTTAATTGCAACGGGTTATACCGAATAAATGCGCCTTTTCGGCGCACCGGGAAGGGGAAGAGGGTGCTGCGGATTTCGTCCTTGAACGCCGGTTACGGCGCGGCGCAGATTCTGTTCGACGTCGGCTTTTCGGTCGGCGCGGGCGAGGCGGTGGCCCTGATCGGCCGCAACGGCGCGGGCAAGTCGACGACGCTGAAATCGGTGATGGGGCTGACCCGCGTTCTCTCCGGCAGCATCGTTTTCCGTGGCGAGGAAATCGTCGGCCGCCCGACGCACCGGATGGCGCCCGCCGGACTGGGCTGGGCGCCCGAGGACCGGCGGGTGTTTCCCAGCCTTTCGGTGCGCGAAAACCTGGACGTGGCGCGTCAGCCGCCGCACGCCGACGCCCCCGCCTGGACCGAGGACGGGGTGCTGGCGGTATTCCCCCACCTGAAAACCCTGCTCGACCGTCCGGCGGGACGGCTTTCCGGCGGCGAGCAACAGATGCTGACGGTGGCGCGCACCCTGATGGGCCAGCCGCGCATGCTGCTGCTGGACGAACCGTCCGAGGGCATCGCCCCCAAGGTGGTGGAGGACATGGCGCAGGCGCTTTCGGCGATCAAGGCGGCGGGGGTGGGCATCCTGCTTTCCGAGCAAAACTGGAACTTCGCCGCCGGTCTGGCCGACCGCGCGGTGCTGCTGGAACGCGGTCGCGTCACCGGCGAGGGCGGCATGGCCGAGCTGATCGCCGAGAAAACCCGTCTCGCCGCCTGCCTGGGGCTATAGCTTCCCCGCATGCCCGGCCCCGTTGCCGTGCCTCTTGCCTTCACCGCCGCTTCCGGCCCATCCTGCCGTCATCGCACGGTCATCGGAGACAACGGCATGGGGTTGCGGTTTCGTAAAATCGTCCGGATTCTTCCCGGCGTACGGCTGAACTTCAGCAAAAGCGGCGGCAGTCTGTCGCTCGGCGAACGCGGACTGACCGTCAACCTCAACCGCGACGGCGCCCGCACCACCGCGGGTCTTCCCGGTTCCGGCCTGTCGTATTCGACGCGGCGCGCCCCCTGGAACGGCGGCGGCGCCTCCCGCTGGCTGTGGATCGCCGCCCTGGCCGCCCTGGCGGTCATCGCAACCTTCGCCTTCGCCCCATGATGTCGCCCTTCCGCCACGGCCTGACGGTGTTCTGCATCGGCTTTTCGCAACTCGTCCACTGGGGGGTTTCGTACTATCTGATCGGCGGCTTCGGCAACGCCATCGCCGCCGACCTGGGATGGAGCCATGCCAAGGTCTATTCCGGCTTCTCCCTGGCGTTGCTGGTCATGGGCTTTTTGTCGGGGTCGGTGGGCCGCGCCATCGACCGCCACGGCGGCCGCCTGCCGATGAGCCTGGGCGCGGTTTTTGCCGCGACGGGATGCCTGGGGCTGGCGCTCTGCCGCGATTACGCCGTCTATCTGCTGTGCTGGGCGGTGCTGGGCGCGGCGATGCGCCTGACCCTTTACGACGCCGCCTTCGCCGCCCTGGCCAAGGCCTTCGGCAGCCGGGCGAAACGCCCGATCGCGCAGATCACCCTGCTCGGCGGCCTGGCCTCCACCGTGTTCTGGCCGTTCGGCGGTTGGATGGCGGCGGAATGGGGCTGGCGAACCGCGCTGACGGTCTATGCCGCGATTTCCCTGCTGTCGATTCCCCTGTTCCTGACCCTGCCCAACGCCGCGCCGCAGGCCGCCTCCACCGAAACCGGCCCCGCCGCCGAAACCCCGCCGCCGCCCGCCGATTCCCGTCTGGCCGCGCTGCTGTTCGCCTTCACCGTCGGCGCCATCAACTTCATCAACGCCGGAATGTCGGCGCACATGATCGGCCTGCTGGAGGGCCTGGGCCTCGCCCTGCCGACGGCGATCGGGGTGGCCTCGCTGCGCGGCATCGGCCAGTCCTCCGCCCGCCTGGGCGAGGTGCTGTTCGGCGCGCGCGTCCACCCGCTTTCCCTGCATCTGGCTGCGGCCCTGGCCCTGCCGTTGGGGTTCGTCGCGGGCTTCGCCAGCGGCCGCTTCATCGCCGCGGCGGTGGTTTTCTGCGCCGTTTACGGCGCGGCCAACGGATTGATTTCGATTACCCGGGGAACCCTGCCCCTGGTGCTGTTCGACCCCACCCGTTACGGCACCACGGTGGGGCGCCTGCTCACCCCGGGGTTCCTGCTGGCGGCGGTGGCGCCATCGGCGTTCGCCGCGGTGATCGACGCCGCGGGGGCGGAGGCGGGCATGGCCTTCGCCATGGTCCTCGCCCTCGCCCTATCCGCGGCGGCAATCGTGCTCAAACGGCGGTTCTTCCGCCCCTTATGAGGCGTGCAGCGGCGTGCCCGCCGCCAACAGGCGGCGCTTGCGGCGCACCTGCGCGGCGAAGATCAGACCCAGCAAGGCCAGGGCGGGCAGCATGAACCACTGCGCCGAGGGCCGGTCGGTGGGCCGCACCAGGGCGATGACGCGGTCGCCCGGCTGAATGCCGAACTTCGCCGCCTGGCTGCGCAGCCGCACCGTGCTGACCATCACCTCGTCCCCCAGACGGGACAGGCCCAAACCCTCGGCCCGCATCCGCCGGTCGCCGGTCGGCCCCTCGCCCAGACGCAGGCGCACCGTCTTCTCGACGATGTCGCCCGACGAGGTCTGCGCCTCGAAGCGGATGAACAGCGGTTCCCCGGGTTCGGTCTGGTCGGCTTCGGCGAAGACCTCGGCGGCGGGGGCGAAGGAAAACGGCTCCTGCACCATGTCCATCCAGAACCCCGGACGGAACAGGGTGAAGCAGACCAGGAACAAAAGCGCCGTCTCGTACAGGCGGTTGCGGATGATCAGCCATTGCTGCGTCGCCGCGACGAAGGCGGTCATCGCCGCCGCCGAGCCCACCACCATGAGGACGAATTCGACCGGCCCGTCGATGTCGATCATCAGCAGACGATGGTTGAAGACGAAGATGAACGGCAAAAGCGCGGTACGGATTTCGTAACGGAAGCCCTGGAAGCCGGTCTTCACCGGGTCCGCGCCGGATATCGCCGACGCGGCATAGGCGGCCAGACCCACCGGTGGCGTCACGTCGGCCATCAGGCCGAAATAGAAGACGAACAGGTGCACCGCCACCAGCGGCAGGGCCAGGTCGTTCTTCGCCGCCAGATCGACGATCACCGGCGCCATCAGGGTGGCGACCACCACGTAGCTGGCGGTGGTCGGCATCCCCATGCCGAGGATGATGCAGATGATCGCGGTGAGGAACAGCATGATCAGCAGGTTGCCGCCGGAGACGATCTCCACCACCTCGGTCATCACCAGGCCGACGCCGGTCAACAGCACGGTGCCGACCACCACGCCCGCGGTCGAGGTGGCGATGCCCACCGTGGTCATGTTGCGCGCGCCCGCGATCAACCCGTCGAACAGGTTGCGGAAGCCGAGGACGGCGTCGGCGCGCACCTTTTCCGGCCCTTCCTTGCGGAACCAGGCGGTCAGCGGCCGCTGCGTCACGATCAGCAGGATCAGGACGATGCAGCCCCAGAAGGCGGACAGGCCGGGGGACAGTTCCTCGACCATCAGGCACCAGATCAGCACCACCACCGGCAGGATGAAATGCAGGCCGGTGCGCACCGTGGTGCGGAAGTCGGGAACCTCGACGAAGGCGTGGCCGGGATCGTCCTGCGGCGAATCCGGGAACTTGGCGCGATAGGCGATCAGGCCAATGTAAACGGCGGTCACCGCCACCGCCACCATCATGGTGGCCGCGCCGCCGAACACCGTCTTGGTCCAGCCGATGCCGTAATAGACCAGCCCGGACAGGACGATCATGCCGCAAATGTTCATCAGGGCACGCAGCAGGGAGCTGACCAGGGTGCCGCGGCGGTTCACCGGCAGCCCCTTCAGGCCCATCTTCATCGCCTCGATGTCGACGATGTAGAACAGCGAGCCATAGGTCAGCAGCGCCGGGAAGAAGGCGTGCTTGACCACGTCGGCATAGGAAATGCCGACGTATTCGGCGATCAGGAAGGCGGCGGCGCCCATCACCGGCGGCATGATCTGGCCGTTGACCGAGGCGGCGCATTCCACCGCGCCCGCCTTCACCGCCGGATAGCCGACCCGCTTCATCAGCGGAATGGTGAAGGTGCCGGTGGTCACCACGTTGGCGATGGAAGAGCCGGAGATCACGCCGGTCATGCCGGAGGCAGCCACCGCCGCCTTGGCCGGGCCGCCGCGGAAACCGCCGAGAAGCGAGAACGCCAACCGGATGAAATAGCCGCCGGCGCCCGCCTTTTCCAAAAGAGTGCCGAACAGCACGAACATGAAGACGACGTTGGTGGACACCCCCAGGGCGACGCCGAACACGCCTTCCGAGGTCAGCCACATCTGCGAGGCGGCGCGCGACAGCGACGCGCCCTTGTGCGCGATCATGCCAGGCAACATCGGTCCGGCGAAGATGTAGCCCAGCATCACCAGGGCGATCACGGTGATCGCCGGGCCGACGGCGCGGCGCGCCATTTCCAGCAGGACCAGGACGCCGATGACGCTGACCACCACGTCGGTGGTGGTGGGCAGGCCGGGACGCAGCGACAGCTCGCGATAGAAGACCACCAGATACAGGGTGCTGGCGGCACCGGCGATGCCGATCGCCCAGTCGGTCAGCGGCACCCGGTCGCGCGGCGAGCGCGCCAGGGCGGGATAGCTGAGCGCGGCAAGGAACAAAGCGAAGGCAAGGTGGATGGAGCGTGCGATGCCATCGGTGACGACGCCGAAGTTCAAGATGAACGGCAAGGGCGAGGCATACCACAACTGGAACAGGGACCAGCAAAGGGCGACCAGCATCATCAGGCGCGCGGTCAATCCCGTCGGTTTTCGCCCGCCCATGTCGACGGCGGTGACAAGATCCTGCAGCACCTCGGTGTCGAGCTCGGCTTCGGCCGGTTTCTTGTTGTCGTTCGTGGTCATCGGGTTCCCCTAGAAGTCTTTCGTACGTCGGCGCCCGCCCCCTGGCGCCGGGACCTTATAGCAGAGGGGAGCGCGTTCGCGCTCCCCTCTTCGAGTGGCTTACTTCAGCCAGCCCTTTTCCTTGTAGTACTTCGCGGCGCCGGGATGCAGCGGCGCGGACAGGCCGTTCTTCACCATGTCCGCCGGATCCAGATGCGCGAAGGCCGGATGCAGCTTCTTGAAGTCGTTGAAGTTCTCGAACACCGTCTTGACCAGGTTATAGACGATCTTGTCCGGAACCTTGGCGCTGGTGACCACCGTCGCCTTCACGCCGAAGGTCTGCACCGGCTCGGGGTTGCCCGCGTACATGCCGCCCGGAATGGTGGCATAGGCATAGTACGAATGTTCCTTCACCAGCTTGTCCACCGCCGGGCCGGTCAGCGGCACCAGCTTGGCGTTGCAGGCCGTGGTCGGATCCTGGATGGCGGCCGACGGATGGCCCACCGCATAGACGAAGCCGTCGATCTTGTTGTCGCAAAGGGCCGGTCCCATTTCGTCGGGCTTCAGCTCGGCGGCGAGGGAGAACTTCGCCTTGGTCCAGCTCATCGTGGCGAGGAGCTCTTCCATCGAGGCCAGGGTGCCGGAGCCGGGGTTGCCGACGTTGAAGCGCTTGCCGGCGAAGTCCTCGAACTTCTCGACCTTGGCGTCGCGGCGGGAGAGCACGGTCAAGGGCTCGGGATGCACCGCGAAAACGGCGCGCAGGTCGGAAACCTTGCCGTCCTTGGCGAACTGCTTCAGGCCGTTGCTGGCGTTATACTGCACGTCGGACTGGGAAAGACCGAAGTCCAACTCGCCCGACTTGATGGCGTTGACGTTGAACACCGAGCCGCCGGTGGATTCGGTGGAGCAGCGCACGCCGGTGGTCTTGTAGTCCTTATTCATCAGGCGGCAAATCGCGCCGCCGACCGCATAGTACACGCCGGTGACGCCGCCGGTGCCGATGGTAATGAACTTTTGCGCGGCATCGGCCGTCGGAATGCCTGCCAAAGAGGCAAGCACGGCGGCGGATAGAATCGACTTCATTGGCAAACGCATGACGATAATCCCCGTGTTGGCGCGCCCGTCTTGTTTTCGGCGGGTCGGCTGGTCCGGCCTGGTCACCGCGCCCAGGCGTTTCAGTGCGTTAGGCCTCGCGGGAAGCCTGCAACCCGGAAAACCGTCCTAGATTTCCGCCCCACTCACGGCGGCATCCAGGGCGTCGCCCAGGCGCTCGACAATCGCGTCGATTGTCGCAGCGGTAGAAATGAACGGCGGGGCCAGCAACACGTGGTCGCCCCGCGCCCCATCGATCGTTCCGCCCGACGGGTATACCATCAAACCGCGTGCCATTGCGGCGCGTTTTACGCGGGCATGGAGTTTTTCCTTGGAATCGAAGGGTTCCTTGGTGCCGCGGTCGCGGACCAATTCCAATCCCATGAACAAACCCCGGCCACGAATGTCGCCGACATGCGGATGATTGGCGAATCGGGCGGTCAATTCTTGTCTCAACCGCGCGCCCATGGCGCGAACATTGGCCAACAGGTCGTCGCGGACGATGGTTTCCTGCACCGCCAGCGCCGCGGCACAGGCCATCGGATGTGCCATATAGGTATGACCGTGCTGGAAAAAACCGCTGCCTTCGGCGAAGGCACGGAAAATCCTGGCCGACAGCAGCACCGCGCCGATCGGCTGGTAACCGCCGCCCAGGCCCTTGGCGATGGTCATCAGGTCGGGGGCGACGCCATCCTGCTCGCAGGCGTGCAGGGTGCCGGTACGCCCCATGCCGCACATCACCTCGTCGAGGATCAGCAGAACCCCGTACTTGTCGCAGATGGCGCGGATGCGCTTGAAGTAGTCGGCGACCGGCGGCACCACCCCGGAGGTGGCGCCGACCACGGTTTCGGCGATGAAGGCCATCACCGTTTCCGGGCCGAGGGCAAGGATCTTCGCCTCCAGGGCGTCGGCGGCGCGCTTGGCGTAATCGGCGTCGCTTTCCCCCGGCTTCTGGTGACGATAGGCATAGCACGGCGGGATGTGGTCGGTTTCCAGCAGCAACGGGCGATAGAGCTCGCGCCGAAGCAGGTTCCCCCCGGCGGACAGCGCCCCCAGGGTGTTGCCGTGATAGCTTTGTTCGCGGGCGATGACGCGGCGGCGCTGCGGCTGGCCGATTTCGACGAAATACTGCCGCGCCATCTTGATCGCGGTTTCCACCGCTTCCGAGCCGCCGCTGACGAAATAGACGTGGTCGATGCCCGCGGGCGCGGTGGCGGCCAGACGGTCGGCCAGCTTTTCCGCCGGTTCCGAGGTGAAGAATCCGCTATGGGCGAAGGCCAGCTTGTCGGCCTGGGCGTGAATCGCCGCGATCACCGCCGGGTGGCCATGCCCCAGGCAGGACACCGCGGCGCCGCCCGAGGCGTCGATATAGGCGCGGCCTTCGGCGTCGAACAGCTCGACGCCCTTGCCGCCCACCGCCATGGGCAGGGAGCCCGCGATCTGGCGATGCAGAATATGGGTGGTCATCATCGTCTCCGATGGGGTTTGAGGAATCCCCGAAAATGCGCGAACCTGTCAGGAATAGCCCGGGGCCCCGCCCCAGGCAATGGCCGATCCGGTTTGTCACGGTTTTCCCACCCGTTCGAGGTGCCCGATGAGCGATTCTTCCACTCCCGCTTCGCATCGCGTCGCGCTCGGCGTCGCCCCCAACGGCGGCCGCCGCACCAAGGCCGACCACCCGGCGATCCCTCTGTCTCCGCGCGAAATGGCGGAAACCGCCGCCGCCTGCCTGGCCGCCGGGGCGGCGATGATCCACCTGCACGTGCGCAACGCCCAGGGCGGCCACCTTCTCGACGCCGCCGCCTTCGCCGACGCGATCGCCGCGGTCAAGGGCACGGTGGGCAGCCGCCTGGTGATCCAGATGACCACCGAGTCCCTGGGACTCTACGCACCGGCCGAGCAGATGGCGGTGGTCAAGGCGGTCCGGCCCGAGGCGATTTCCCTCGCCCTGCGGGAATTCGCCCCCACCGACGCCGACGAACCCGCCTTCGCCGAATTCCTGACCTGGATGAAGGGCGAGGCGATCCTGCCGCAGATCATCCTCTATTCGCCGGAGGAGCTCGCCCGCCTCGACGGCCTGCGCGGCCGCGGCCTGATCCCGTGGGAAGACCCGCCGGTGTTGTTCGTCCTCGGCCGCTATACCGTCGGCCAGACCTCGGCGCCCGCCGACCTGCTGCCCTTCCTCGCCCCCGGCCTGCCAAGGCCGGAACACTGGATGACCTGCGCCTTCGGCCGCTTCGAAACCGCCTGCGCCTGCGCCGCCGCCCTGCTTGGCGGGCACGCGCGCATCGGTTTCGAAAACAACCTTCACCTGCCCGACGGCTCCCCCGCGCCCGGTAACGAGGCCCTCGTCGCCGCGGTGCGCGACGCCCTTGCCGCCTGCGGCCTCGCCCCCGCCGACGCCGACCGGCTGCGCGCCGACTGGGCGCGGCTGACGGGATGAAAAACCCGTGGGCTTCGCCCACACCCACCAGGGGACTCGGTCCCCTGGACCCCTTTCCCGGGTTTTTGCGCGCAGGGCTATAAAACCATCGCTTCCACGAAACGGTCGATTGCCGCTGTCGCGGCGAAAACAGGTTCTGGGATCAAAGGGGCCAAGCCCCTTTGCGGGTCCGGGCGGAGCCCGCCTTTCCGTTATCTGTTTTTCATATCGAGAAAGCGATTTCCATATATTGGACACATCGCGGAAAGGCGCCGATATTCCATCACAGAACAGAGCCGCACAGGCTCCCCCGCCTCCCCCCCGGGCGGGGTCACCAAATAGAAGGAGTATCGTGATGAGCGACAAGAAGCAGAGCAATCCGCAGCAGGCCACCGGTTATCTGGCGTCCGCCACCGCCCACCGCGCCCGCACCAACCTGGACTGAGGACGGCACGCGTCGAAATGGCCTATCAAGACCCCAACACCTCCCGCGCCGCGCCGTTCTCCCGCAAGGGGAGAAAGATCTTCTCCCCCACGGCGCGGCAGGTTCCCCCCCCTATCCCTCCCAAATCCGTACCGAAGGCGGCCTAACCGGCCGCCTTCGTGGTTTTGGCCAAGGCCATGAAGTTGCGGGCGGCGATGGCGCGTTCCCCGCGCCGCATGGCGCAGCCCAGGCGGGCCATCGGCGCCTCGCCGTCGAAGGGGACGAAGCGTACCCCCGGCACGGTGATCTGGGTCAGCGACCGTGGCACGATCGAGATTCCCATTTCCGCCGCCACCAGATTGATCACCGAGGCCATTTTCGGGGTTTCCGACACCAGCTCGGGCTCGAAGCCGATGGCCAGGCGCGGTTCGAACCCGGCGCGGCGGCATTGCGCCACCACTTCCTCGTACAGTCCGGTGCCGACGGTCTGCGGATAAAGGATGAAGGGTTCTTCCGCCAGATCGGCCAGGGCCAACGACACCGCCCCCGCCAGGCGATGGCCGGTGGGCAGGGCGGCCAGCATCGGTTCCTCGGGAAAACGGAAGACCCGCAGCCCCTCGGGGTCGGCCTGCGCCGGACGGATGAAGGCGATGTCCACCTCGTCCTCGCGCATCATCCCGACCAGTTGCTGGGTGTTGGCCTCCAGCAGGGTCAGCTCCACCGCCGGATAGGCGCGGCGGAAATCGCGAATCGGCGCGGGGACCGCCGGGTTGAACGCGGCGGAGCCGGAAAACCCGACGCGCAGCCGCCCGGTTTCGCCGCGCGCCGCCCGTTGCGCGGCAGCCTTCGCCTGCTCCGCCTGAACGACGATGCCGCGCGCCTTTTCCAGGAAACTTTCCCCCGCCTCGGTCAGTTCCGCGCCATGCGGCAGGCGGTGGAACAAGGGCGCGCCGATTTCCCGTTCCAGGTCGCGGATCTGCTGGCTGAGCGGCGGCTGGCCGATGCCGACCCGGGCGGCGGCGCGGGTGAAGTTCTTCTCCTCGGCGACGGCAAGAAAATAGCGGATGTGGCGCAATTCCATGAGCTATCTCCGAAACATATGGAAGTACAATTATCCATATGCCGAAAGAATGGCCCGATCCGCCGTCCCGGTCAATCGACGATGAACAGGGTGGCGCCGCAACGGGTGGAGGAACGATGCGCCGCGTCGCCGAAGTCCGAGACCTGATAGCTCGTCCCCGCCTTCAGGGTGAAACGGCGGCCGTCCTTGAGTTCGGTTTCCAGTTCGCCGTCCAGCACATAAAGAATGTGTCCGCGGTCGCACCAGTGGTCGGCCAGATAGCCCGGCTCGTAGGTGACCTGACGGATACGGATGTCGCCGACCTCGAGGGTGCGCCAAAGCGCCCGGCCGGTTTCGCCGGGGTGAACGGTTTCCGGCACTTTCGACCAGTCGGTCAGGGTGAACGGCAGGGCGGGAATCTTCATCGGGGGAGCCTCCTTGATCCGGGGCGCATTCTCCGCCTTTCCGGAAAAAAGCAAAAGGGCCGAACCAGACCGGTTCGACCCTTTGGAAATTGGAGCGGGCGAAGGGATTCGAACCCTCGACCCCAACCTTGGCAAGGTTGTGCTCTACCCCTGAGCTACGCCCGCGCTCCACCGGCTTTGCACCTCGTGGGTGCCGCCGAGGCCCGCGACTATATCGGGGATAACGGGGAATGCAACAAAAAAAAATGCGGTCTCGCGACAGGGGCTCAAATCCCCGTTAAGGCTTGCCTGATCTGACGGAAAGCCCCATTTTGAGAAGCGAAAAAGCCCCCCACCGGGCAAGGAACCTTCAAGCGGATCAGCGTGTCATGGATTTGATTTTCGGCGATCGCGCCGCGCAGGGCGGCAACGCCGCGCCGGACCTCGTCAAGGACGTCACCACCCAGACCTTCATGCAGGACGTCATCGACGCCTCGATGCAGGTGCCGGTCATCGTCGATTTCTGGGCGCCCTGGTGCGGCCCGTGCAAACAGTTGACGCCGCTGCTCGAACGCCTGGTCCGCGGCGCGCAGGGCCGGGTCAAACTGGCCAAGGTCAACGTCGAGGAAAACCAGCAGCTGGCGCAGCAGATGCAGGTGCGTTCGGTCCCCACGATCTTCGCGATCAAGGGCGGCCGCCCGGTCGACATGATCGCCGGCGCCCAGGGCGAACGCGAACTGGCCGCCTTCATCGACCGCCTGACCGGCAACGCGCAGATGAACGCGCAAATCGACGCGATGCTGGACGCCGCGCGCGCCGCCCTGGCCGACGGCGACATCGGCCAGGCGGTCGGGCTCTATCAACAGATTCTTCAGGTGGCGCCGGGCAACCCGGGGGCGATCGCCGGTTTTCTGCGCTGCAACCTGGCCGCCGGACGGGTGGACAAGGCGCGCGAGATTCTCGGCCAGATTCCCGACGAGTTGAAGAAACACCCGGAAATCGCCGCCGTCGCCGCCACCCTGGAACTGGCCGCCGAGGGCGGAAACATCGACCCCGAGGCGGCGAAGGCCCGCCTGGACGCCGATCCGAACGACCACCAGGCGCGCTTCGACCTGGCGATGTCCGCCTATGCGCGGGGCGACGCCGCCACGGCGCTTCACGAGCTTCTGGAAATCGTGCGCCGCGACCGCTCCTGGAACGAGGACGGCGCGCGCAAGCGGCTGCTCAAGATCATCGAGGCCCTGGGCCCCGCCGACCCGGTGGGCAAGGCCGGTCGGCGGCAGTTGCAAATGATATTGATGGTGTAAAAAAGGTTTTCCATGGGGGCGAGGATGCCCAAGGATCCCTTCTCGACCGGGTTCGACGACCTTCCGGCGATTCTGCCGGTCTTCCCCCTGCCGCGGGTGATTCTGCTGCCGGGGGGCCGTCTGCCGCTCAACGTGTTCGAGCCGCGCTATCTGTCCCTGGTGCAAGATTCCCTGGGACAGGGGCGCCTGTTCGGCATGATCCAGCCGATGGGCGGCGAAGACACGGTGGGCGAGGCGCCGCAGCCGTTCTATTCGGTGGGCACCGTCGGCCGCATCGTCCAGTTTTCCGAAACCGACGCCCACCAAATGCTGGCGGTGCTGCTGGGCATCTGCCGTTTCCGCGTGCGGTCCGAGGCCGAACCGGTGGCGGGCTATCGCCGTCTGGCGGTGGACTACGCCCCCTATCGCGACGACGTCGCCAACCCCTCGGGCGGCCCGGTTTCCGCGCCGAAGGCCCGCCTCGTCTCCGCCCTGAAACGCTATGTCGAGGCGCATTCCCTCGACCTCGACCTCAGGGCGCTGGACGCCCTGTCCGTGCCCTCGCTGGTGGTCACCCTGTCGATGGCCCTGCCCTTCGAAACGCCGGAAAAACAGGCGCTGCTGGAGGCGTTGACCCTGGAACACCGCTTCAACGCCCTGTGCGCCCTGATGGAAATGGGGGCGGTCGCCGGCGGCGGCGACGCGCCGCAATGATGCGAAAGGCCCCGCGATGACCGAAGTCGATCCCAAGCTCCTCTCCCTGCTGGTCTGCCCGATGTCGAAACTGCCCCTGCGCTACGACCGCGAGGCGCAGGAACTGGTCAACGACGCGCTGGGCATCGCCTATCCCATCCGCGACGGCGTGCCGATCATGCTGGCCGAGGAAGCCCGCCGCTTCTCCCCCGAGGAACACGGGCGGTAAAAACCAGGCCGGGCGCCGCCCGGACCCGCAAAGGGGCCAGCCCCTTTGATCCCATGAATTTCAGTTTTTGCGCGTCAGCGCGATCAAACCGTCACGTGGCAACCTGATGGCGGATAGCCGTTGCGCGGCGAAAAACCAACAAACGGGATCAAAGGGCCCAAGGCCCTTTGCGGGTCCGGGCAGAGCCCGGCCTGGTTTTACCGGGTTGCCGCGGAAAAGACGTCGGGCGGCGGCGACAGCTTCGCCTCCCCGGGCAGCCTGGGCAGGAGGTTCCAGCCGAGTTCCGCGTACAGGCTTTGCCGGTCGGTGGTGAACAGGAAGACGCGGGGGTATCCCATCCAGGCGGCAAGGTCGAGGGTGGCGCGCACCAGCGCCCGGCCGATACCGCGTCCGCGCAAGGCGGGATCGACGTAAAGGGCGGACAGCCACGGAGTCAGATCCGGACGGCTGTGCAGGTCGTCGGCACGCAGGCTGACGATCCCGGCGGGACTGCCTTGCCAATAGGCGACCAGCGCGATCGGCAGGCGGTCCAGGTTCATTTGGGCGCGCAGCATCCGGCGCCGCTGACCCAGGGATTCGCCGCGCGGCGCGCTCCATTGCGCGTGTAGCCAACTGGCGAACAGCTCGAAATGGCGGGAATCGTCGGCGAGAAAGCCGATGTCGGGCTCCCCGCCGCGATCGGGGAACCCCAGGCGCCGGTCCATCCAGTGGACCAGCGGCCAGCGCGCCAAGCGCCGCGCCGTCACCGCCAGGGAGGGGGGCATCCGTCGTCTCCGTATCTTTTCCGTGCGCCGATCATCGCACGCCGCCCAGGGAAGCGGCAATGCGGCGGGCGCTTATTTTTTGGTCAGAACCCCTCCATCGCGGCGCGCTTTTGTTCCATTGCCGCGCATTCGACATGAAGATTTTCCCGCCATTCGCGCGGAACCCGTTGAAATGTCAGGGGTTCTGACGTTTCTCGGCGTTTGGCACAAGGGATGCAAAGTTATCCGCGAGTGCTGAGGCCTCAGGCTTTCAGTGAGGCAACCCCGTCCAGGCGACTTCGCCCTTCGGACGGATCGTCCCGGCAGTGCGGGGATGGTTTGGTTTCCTGAGTATCAGTGTTTGTTCCTCCCGAGACTCCGGCCCGGTGGTTTTCCACCGGGCCATTTTTCTCGCCGGTTTTGACGCCGCCGCGCGGACGGGGTATACGGCATGCCGAGCGAAGAGCCACTGCGGGAAGAGGGAGACCTTGCCGATGAGCGACAAGAAGACCGAGGGAACCGGAGCCGCCGAACCCAACCTTCCGTTCGAGGACGAGAAGGCGATGTTCGGCACCTCGCCGATCAACAAGGAACTGGACGACGACGAGGTGGAATACCTGACCGCGCGCACCGCGCCGCGCGTCGTCCTCACCCGTTCGCGCCGCAAGACCTTCCTGTACTGCTCGCTGTCGCTGATGGTCATTCTGATGATGCGCATGGTCTATTTCCGCACCGCGCCGGTCACCGGCATGGAAGTGCCGCCGGTGTTCGGCCTGGGGGAAACCGGCTTTGCCGTGCTGCTCGCCGGAATGTCGATCGGCAACCTGTTCCTGGTGCCGCCGGAGGAAAGCAACGTCAAATGGCTCAGCCGCTCCATCGGCACCGGCCTGCCCTTGCTCGTCCTGGCGCTGCTTTATCTGTTGCCGCCGGAATTCCTGCTCCGCCACCTGCACTTCCTGTTCTGATCCGGGTCCTCGGCGGCGGGAGTGGCCCGAGTCGGATTTTTCGGCTATACCCTATGCATGGTTGAATTTCCCATGATGCGGGCCGCCGCCCGCAAGGACCGCCGATGACCAACCCCGCCCTCGACCGCCTGCCCGGCAGCGCCTTCGTCCGTTTGCGCGCGCTGCTCGACCCGTTGGCCCCGGCGGTCGAAAACACCCTGGCGATGTCGATCGGCGAACCGCAGTTGCCGCCCCCTCCCTGGGTGGCGGAAATCGTCGCCGCCAACGCCCACCTGTGGAACCGCTATCCGCCCAACGACGGCACGCCCGAACTGCGCGCCGCCTGCGCCGCCTGGCTGACCCGCCGATTCGGCCTGCCCGCAGGGTGCGTCGACCCGGCGCGGCACGTCCTGTCCGCCGCGGGCTCGCGCGAGGCGCTGTTCCTGTTCGCCCTGGCCGCCGTACCGCAGGAAAAGAACGGCCGCCGCCCGGCGGTGCTGATGCCCAACCCCTATTATCAGGTCTATCGCGCCGCCGCCGAGATGTCGGGGGCGGAGCCGGTGTTGGTGCCCGCATCGAAGGAGGGCGGCTTCCTGCCCGATTACGCCGCCCTGCCCGAAGACGTCCTGGAGCGCGCGGCCCTCGCCATCTTCTGCTCGCCCAGCAATCCCGAGGGCGCGGTCGCCGACCTCGACCGTCTGACCGGGCTGGTGCGCCTGGCGCGGCGGCACGATTTCGTGCTGGCCTGCGACGAGTGCTATTCCGACCTCTACTTCGGCGAGGCCCCGCCGTCGGGCCTCAACGCCGCGCACGCCCTGGACGCGGACGGGGGGGAACCCTTCGCCAACGTGGTGGTCTTCCACTCCCTGTCCAAGCGGTCCAGCGCGCCGGGCCTGCGTTCCGGCTTCGTCGCCGGGGACGCCCGCATCCTGCGCGCCTTCCTCAAGCTGCGTTCCTATGCCGCGGTGGCGATGCCGCTGCCGATCCAGGCGGCCTCCGCCGCGCTTTGGGGCGACGACGCGCACGCCGCCGCCAACCGCGCCCATTACGCCCGTCTGGTCGCCGCCGCCGACCGCATCTTCGCCGGGTATCCGGGTTACCTGCGGCCGCAGGGCGGGTTCTTCCTTTGGCTCGACGTCGGCGACGGCGAGGCCGCGGCGAAACGCTTCTGGCAGGAAGGCGGCATCCGCGTCGTCCCCGGCCGCTACCTCACCGCCGACGACCCGCGCGCCCCCAACGGCAACGCGGGGCACGCCTTCGTCCGCATCGCCCTGGTGCACGACGAGGAAACCGTGACGCGCGGCCTTTCCACCCTGCGCGCCCTTCTCGACGGAGGGCCCCGCCGATGACCCGCCGCGCCAACGCGCCCCGCCGCTTCCTGCCCGAATCCCTGGCCCGCCTGCTGCGGCGAAGCGGGGTTCGGACCTTCGGCCTGCTGGTGGTCGCCGTGGCGGGCGCGGCGGCGGTGGCGTTCGCCACCCACCATGCCGGCGACCCCTCGTGGAACAGCGCCTCCAACGCGCCGGTGCGCAACCTTCTCGGCTGGGTGGGGGCGACCTTCGCCGACCTGCTGTTCCAGGGCATCGGCGTCGCCGCCTGGGCGCTGGCCTTCGTCTTCGCCGCCTGGGGGGTGCGCTGGCTGATCCTGCGGCCGCCGACGCAGCCCTTGTTGCGATTGGCCGCCCTGTTGCTGTCGCTGCCGCCGCTTTGCCTGGCGTTGACCTATCTTCCCTGGCGCGAACACGCGCCGGTCGCCGCCGGTTGGGGCGGCGCCGCCGGAGCCCTGTTGCGCCTGCATCTCGATCCCCTGATGCAGGCCCCCCTGCCCGCCTGGACCGCCCCGGTCGCCACCTGGGGGCTCGGCGTGCCCCTGGCGCTGAGCCTGATCGCCTTCGCCTCGGCGGTGGACCCGCGTTTGTGGGGGATTCTCGCCTGGCTGGTTTTCGTCGTCCTGCGCGCGCCGCTGCGGCTGTTCGCCCGCCGCCCCGCCGCCGAACCCCAGGCCGAACCCCGCGCCCGCCGCCGCCGCGACCCCGCGCTGACCGCCGCCGCGCGGACGCGCGGCGACCGCCCCGAACCCAACCTGGGTTCCGCCGACACGACGGACGGCCCCGACGAGGAAGAGGAAGAAGCGCCGATCGTCGATCGCCCCGCCGCCGCCGCCAACCCCCAGGAAACCCAGCGCGCCCGCCAGGGCCGCCTGGCGCTCGGCCGCCGCAAGTCCGGCGTCTTCGAACTGCCGCCCCTGGACCTTCTTGCCGCGCCGAAGCTGGGCGCCCGGCCCAAGACCACCGACGAGGGACTGACCCAAAACGCCCGGCTGCTGGAATCGGTGCTGGCGGAGTTCGGCGTCAACGGCGAGATCGTCAAGATCCGCCCCGGCCCGGTGGTCACCCTCTACGAACTGGAACCGGCGCCGGGGACCAAGACGGCGCGGGTGGTCGGCCTGGCCGACGACATCGCCCGCTCGATGAGCGCGGTCTCCGCCCGCATCGCGGCGGTGCCCGGCCGTAACGTCATCGGCATCGAGCTGCCCAACGCCCGCCGCGAAACCGTCTATCTGCGCGAACTTCTGACCTCCGACGCCTTCGTCAAGTCGCAGCAGGCGCTGTGCCTGGCCCTGGGCAAGGACATCGGCGGCGGCGCGGAATACGTCGACCTTGCCCGCATGCCCCACCTTCTGATCGCGGGCACCACCGGGTCGGGCAAGTCGGTGGCGATCAACACCATGATCCTGTCCCTGCTCTATCGCCTGACGCCCGAGCAATGCCGCCTGATCATGATCGACCCCAAGATGCTGGAACTCTCCGTCTATGACGGCATCCCCCATCTGCTCGCCCCGGTGGTCACCGACCCCGGCAAGGCGGTGGTGGCGCTGAAATGGGCGGTGCGCGAAATGGAAGACCGCTATCGCGCGATGAGCCAGGTCGGGGTGCGCAACATCCAGGGCTACAACCAGAAGCTCATCCTGGCGCGCGACAAGGGGGAAACCCTGACCCGCACCGTGCAGACCGGCTTCGACCCCGAAACCGGCGAGCCGATCTACGAGGAACAGGAACTGGCGCTGAAGCCCTTGCCCAACATCGTCGTCGTCGTCGACGAAATGGCCGACCTGATGCTGGTCGCGGGCAAGGACGTGGAAGGCGCCATCCAGCGTCTGGCGCAGATGGCGCGCGCCGCGGGCATCCACCTGATCATGGCGACGCAGCGTCCCTCGGTGGACGTGATCACCGGCACGATCAAGGCCAACTTCCCCACCCGCATCAGCTTCCAGGTGACTTCGAAGATCGACAGCCGCACCATCCTGGGTGAACAGGGGGCAGAGCAGCTTCTCGGCCAGGGCGACATGCTCTACATGGCGGCGGGCGGACGGATCACCCGCGTGCACGGGCCGTTCGTCTCGGACCAGGAGGTGGAGGACGTCGCCGCCTTCCTGCGCGCCCAGGGCGACCCCGACTATCTGGATCAGGTGACCGAGGACCCCGACGCCGAATTCGGCGACGCCCCCGACGACGATCCCGAGGCCAACGACCCCCTCTACGACCAGGCGGTGGCCCTGGTCTTGCGCGAACGCAAGGCCTCCACCAGTTTTATTCAACGGCACCTGCAAATCGGCTATAACCGCGCGGCGCGCATCATCGAGGCGATGGAGCGCGCCGGTCTGGTCGGTCCCGCCAACCATGTCGGCAAGCGGGAAATCCTGGGTGGGGGTTCGGAATGAAATTCGGTTTCGGCGCGCGCCTGCTGGCGGCGGCCATGCTTTCCCTGGCGATCGGCGGGGCGGACGCGGCCCGCGCGAACGAACCCGGGCCCGAGGCCCGCGACATCGTTCTTTCGCCGCGGCAGACCGCCTTCGTGCGCCAGGCCGAGGCCGAACTCGGCCGCCTGCACACCCTGAAGTCCCGCTTCCTGCAAGCGACCTCGAACGGCGACGTCTCCGAAGGGACCGTCTACCTGTCACGCCCCGGCCGCCTGCGCGTCGAATACGACCCGCCGGTGCCGGTTCTGGTGGTCGCCGACGGCTATTACTTCACCTTCGTCGACACCAAGCTGCAGCAGATGAGCTATCTCGACTTCGACGCCACCCCCGCCGGGTTGCTGCTGCAAAAGAAAGTCGACCTGTCCGGCCCCTCGGCGCGGGTCAAGGCGGTCAAGGAATTCCCGGGGATCGTCGAAATCTCGGTGGTTTCGCGCAAGGATCCCACCGTCGGCATGCTGACCCTGGTCTTCACCAAGACTCCCTTCGCCCTCGGCCAGTGGCGGGTCACCGACGCACAGGGAATCGTGACGACGGTCACCTTGCAGAATCCCGAAACCGGCCTGCGTCTGTCGGAGTCCCTGTTCGCCCGGCCGACGCCACCCTGAGGCTGAATTTTCCGCGCGGCACAGCCGCCATGCACATTTTGCAATCCTGATATGCGTATAGTATAGGTGGTGGATTGTCCGACACATTCCCACCTGTGGTTTATGGGTGGGCACTGCAATGGTGTCCCTCGGAAGGAAAAGCGGCCCCCCCAGCCGCCCCTTCGCTCCGATAGGAGACCCGGCGCCCGGCTTCCCCCTAGCCGGGCGCTTTTATTTTGCCCCGGGCGATCCTACATCGGAACCTCACAGGAGGTTCCGAATGGGTAAATTCCAGACAGCGCTTACGGTTCCCTGCGTCGCCGTCGAGGGCGGCGGGCTTTTCCCGGTGCGGCGCATCTATTGCGTCGGCCGCAACTATGCGGATCATGCCCGCGAGATGGGGTCCGACCCCTCGCGCGAACCGCCGTTCTTTTTCGGCAAGCCCGCCGACGCGGTGATCCAGGGACACGCCGTTCCCTATCCGCCGAAGACGAAACAGCTGCACCACGAGGTCGAACTGGTGGTGGCGCTGAAATCCGGCGGCCGCGACCTTTCGCCGAAAGACGCCGAGGCGGCGGTCTTCGGCTATGCGGTGGGGGTGGACCTGACCCGCCGCGACCTGCAGGAAGAGGCGAAAAAGACCGGGCGCCCCTGGGACATGGGAAAGGGCTTCGACGCCTCGGCGCCGATCGGCCGCATCCTGCCCCGCGACCGCGCGATGATCGAACCCGGCACCGCCATCCGCCTGTCCGTCGACGGCAAGGAACGGCAGAACGGCACGATCTCGCAAATGATCTGGTCGGTGGCCGAGGTTCTGGCGAATCTCTCCACCTTCGTCGAACTCAAGGCGGGGGACCTGATTTTCACCGGCACGCCCTCGGGCGTCGGCGCCCTGGACCCCGGCGCCCGGGTGGAAGCCCGCGTCGACGGCCTGCCCCGCCTGCTGTTCACCGTGAAGTGAAAAACCGAAAGGAACGGAAGGCGCGGAGGGCCCAAGGCCCTTCGCGCCGTTTTCGGGTTTGGCTTACGGCACCAGCCGATAGCCGCCCGCGTCGGTGACCAGGATGCTGGCGTTGGAGGGGTCTTTCTCGATCTTCTGCCGCAGGCGATAGACGTGGGTCTCCAGGGTGTGGGTGGTCACCGCCGGGTTGTATCCCCAGACCTCGTGCAGCAGCACCTCGCGCGTCACCATGGCCCCGGCGCGATAGAGGAACTTCAGGATCGACGCCTCTTTCTCGGTTAGGCGGATGATACGGCCTTCGTCCTCGACCAGGTGTTTCGAGGCGGGCTGGAAGGTATAGGGACCGATGGTCAGCACCGCGTCGTCGCTGTTTTCGAACACCCGGATCAAGGCGCGCAGCCGGTTGAGCAGCGCCCCCATGCGGAACGGCTTGCTCAGCGCGTCCACCGCGCCCAGGCCGACGGTATCCTCGGCGGCGCCGTCGGCGGTCAGCAACAGCACCGGCCACATCACGCCTTCAGCGCGGAGGCCGCGGGCGAAGGCGGCGGCGCCCTCGGGCATCTGCGCGGAAACGATCATCGCGTCGAAACGGCGGGCGCGGGCGAAGGCCGCGCCCTCCACGGTATCGGTGGCGCAGTCCACCGTGGCAAAGTCCTCCTGCGCGAGGATTTGCTCGGCCAGCGATCGCCGCACGACCGCATCGTTCTCGATAATCAGAACCCGACGCCCAGGCATTCGCGCCTCCGGTGCTTTACATTCCGGCCGCAAGGGGACATATCTTCACCCGAACCCAGATATAGCGATTCCGCCAAGGGCGGACCAGCGGGTTTTGGTCGACCCCAGGTTTCCGGTTTTTTGACGATGAAATCCCGCTTCACATCCGCCCTGTTTCCCGGCCTGTTCGCGCCCCCCACCGACGGAGGTTCCACCTGGGCCCCCGGTGCCGACGCCTTGCTGTCGGTGAACCGCGTCATCGACGACGTCCGGCGCGGCGCGACCGGCGGCCTGCGCCTTGGGGACAAGGCGGCCGCGGTCCTGGCGCTGGAGGCGGCGGCGGGCCATGACGCCCTTTCCGCGTTTGCGCAAAGGGTAGGAAGCGCTCCCCGCCTGGCGATGACCGGACGCCGCGCCATCGTCCTCGGCCTCTGGCGCGACGACGACACCGCCGAACCGCCCAAGGCGGTGGTGGTGGAAGGCGACATTCCGTCCCTGGCCGAGATTTCCGCCCGCGCCGCCGATCCCCTGGCCGAGGCCGGGCCCGCCCCCGCGGCGACGGTCCGCGCGGTGGCCGCCGATGGATTGGACGGCGCCGCGGTGCATTTGATGAAGCGCGCCCGCCTGATGCCCGCCGCCGCCATCGCCGACCTCGACCCGGCAAGGGAGCTTCGCCCCGCGCCGCTGTGGGCGGAGGCCGCCGACGTCCTGCATCACGAACACCTGCTGGCTCTCAGCCTGCAACCGGTCAGCACGGCGCGGGTGCCGCTGGCCGACGCGCTGGAAACCACGGTCGTTGCCTTCCGCCCCTCGGACGGTGGCACCGAGCACTTGGCCCTGGTCATCGGCACCCCCGAACCGGGCAAACCGGTCTTGACCCGTCTGCATTCCGAATGCTTCACCGGCGACCTTCTGGGGTCCCTGCGCTGCGACTGCGGTGACCAGCTGCGCGGCGCGATCAAGGAAATCGGCGATAGGGGGGCGGGCATCCTGCTCTACATGGCGCAGGAAGGCCGGGGCATCGGCCTGGTCAACAAGCTGCGCGCCTATGCCCTGCAAGATTCCGGCTTCGACACCATGGAAGCCAACGAGCAATTGGGCTTCGACGACGACGAACGTATCTATCTGCCCGCCGCCGCCATGCTGCGCCAGCTGGGCTTTTCCCAGGTCCGCCTGATGACCAACAATCCGGCGAAGGTGGAGGCTCTTTCCCGCTATGGCGTCGCGGTGGTGGAACGGGTTCCCCACGTCTTCCCCTCCAACGACCACAACCGCGCCTACCTGGAGGCGAAGCGGGTCAAGGGCGGCCATCTTTTCTGAGCGGGCGGCAATTCTTGCCCCATCGCGCCTTTGCCGCCGTTTCAATAACGACGCATTAGACTGAAATTATTCGATATTTTCTTTGGCATCGGCTTTGCGTCGCGCTTGGCGGAGAACGCTTATGACGATCGATGCCACGCAAACCCAAGGTCTGACCCGCGAACTGACGCGCGACACGCTGTCGGCCGGTCCGCGCGGCAAGGTCGAGCTCAAGACCGACGACGACAAGAAGGCCGAAGGCACCGGCGGCGAAAAATCGTTCTCGCTGTTCGGCGACGACGGTTTGAGCTTCTGGGACGTTCTCGACGTCTTCAATCCCTTGCAGCACATCCCCCTGCTCAACAGCGTCTACCGCGAGGTCACCGGCGACGAGATCGCCCCCGCCGCCAAGCTGATCGGCGGCACCCTGTTCGGCGGCGTCTACGGCCTGTCCGCCGCCACGGTGGACGTCGCGGTGCAGGGCCTGACCGGCAAGGACATCGGCGAACACGCCATCGCTCTCGCCTCCGGCGAAGACGACGGCACGAACGGCGGCGCGGCGTCCCGCCTGGCCTCGGCCGACGATCCCAGCAGCCCGTGGGCGATGTTCTCCACCGCCGAGGACGCGGCGGCGGTGGCGGCGGTGGCCGCGCGCCCCGACGACGCCACCCTGCCCGAAACCGCCGCCGCACCGGCCCCGGCAGAAACCGCGCAGGTGGCGTCCGCGACGCAGGCCGCCGCGCAAGTCGCCACCACGGCCCCCGCGACCGGCAAGACCGCGAACGACGACGCTCTTCCCGCCTGGGAGGATCCGCCCGCCGCCAACGCCATCACCGCCCTCTCCCCGGCCCCCGCCAAGGCGGCCAGCGCCGCGACCTCAAAACGCCAGGACAAAGCCTTTCCGGTTCCGCAACATCGCAATGCCTATGCGGACTCTCCGAAACCGATCGGCGAGGTCAGGGCCAATACCTCGGCCAGCAGCGCCACCACCAAGGGATCTTCGCTGCCCTCCGGCCTGAGCGAACAGGCGATGCGCGCCGCCGGGTTGACCCCCGACCGGGTGCAGGAAGTCCTGGCCGCGCACGGCACCGCCGCCAGCGGCGCGCAAACCGCCGAGATCGGCACCACCCGGTCTGCCGGGGGCGTCGATTCCATGTGGTTCTACAGCGCGATGAACCAAGCTCTCGACAAGTATCGCTCCGCCGGCAACCTGGCGGGAACCGGCGATACCGTCTCCGCCACGTCGGACGTCCGGTAAAAACCAGGGCAGGGGCTCTGCCCCTGAACCCCGCAAAGGGGCAAAGCCCCTTTGATTCCATTCCCTTCGATTTCTCCCGCGGCCACGCGATGGCCGATTGCGGCTGACGCGGCGAAAAATAAGGAACGGGGTGCGCGAGGGAACGGGGTATCCCCTCGCAACGTTTTGCCTGCTTTTACCCGCGTACGCCGAAGATGGCGGAACCGACGCGCACCATGGTGGCGCCGAAGGCAGCGGCGACGGGATAGTCGTCGCTCATCCCCATGCTGAGTTCGGACAGGCCGTGGCGTTCGGCGATGGTCCGCAGCAGGGCGAAGTGGGGCGAAGGCTCCTGCTCCACCGGCGGGATGCACATCAATCCGGCCACCGGCAGGTTCCATTCCCCGGCACAGCGGGCAAGGAAGGCATCCGCCTCGGCGGGCAGCACGCCCGCCTTCTGCGGTTCGCAGCCGGTGTTCACCTGCACCAGCAGACGCGGCAGGGAAAGACCCTCGTCGCGCAGGCGGACCAGGGCTTCCGCCAGTTTGGGCCGGTCGAGGGACTGGATAACGTCGAACAGGGCGATTGCCTCGCGCGCCTTGTTGCTTTGCAGCGGGCCGATCAGGTGAAGCTCGACCCCCGGATAGCGGGCGCGCAGGCCGGGCCACTTGGCCGCGGCCTCCTGCACCCGGTTTTCGCCGAACAAACGGTGCCCGGTGGCGAGCGCCTGTTCGACGACCTCCGCCGGATGGGTCTTGCTGACCGCGACCAAGCGCACCCGCGCCGGATCGCGGCCCGCGGCGGTGGCCTCGGCGGCGATTCGCGCCTTCACCTCGGCCAGGTTTTCCGCAATAGTCGTGGTCGTCACTTCAGTCTCTCCCCAGATCGGATGGCATCCGATGCGCACCATAGCAACCGCCGCCGCCCGCCTCAATGCCCGAAGCCGCCGACCGGATCTGCCCGCGCTTCTGGCGATGCGCGACCGCGACCGCCTGCCCGATCCCCGGCCCTTGCTGCCCGCGTTTCCGCGCGGCGCGGCGCTGGTCTGGCGCGGCGGCGACCCGGACGCGGCGGCCCCGGCGCGAGCCGCCTGCCGCCGTCTGCGCATTCCCTTCCTTTGGGCGGGCAGTGCGACGGATGCCCGTGCCCTGGGGGCCGACGGCCTGCATCTGCGCGACGACGCGGCCTTCCGCGCCAGCGAACTCCGCGCCTGGCGGCGGCACGGCGGCGGCACGGTCACCGCGGCGGCGCACGATTTCCGCAGCCTTCGCGGCGCGGTCGCCCTGGGCGTCGATGCGGTGCTGTTGTCGCCGGTCTTTCCGACGCGCAGCCATCCCGGCGGACGGGCGGTCGGCATCACCCGTTTCCGCTCCTGGGTACGCGCCTGCCCGCTTCCGGTCTACGCCCTGGGAGGAATAACCCCTCGCGCCGTGCGCGGGCTGCTCTCCACAGATTGCGCCGGAATCGCGGGCATAGACTGGGTCGTTTCGATTTCGATCAAATGAAAAGGGCGGCCAATGGCCGCCCTTTCCGCGATCGGTCCAAAAGGACGATCAGAAGTCGAGGTGAATACCGACCAAGCCGCCATAAGCGGTGTTGCTGTCGGACTTCACCGAGCCTTCGTCGCTGTAGTCGGCGGTGGCCAACTGCGCGAACAGGTCGACGCCCGGGCCCAGAGCGTACTTGCCGCCCAGGGCAATCATGCTGACGGTATCTTCGTCCGCATCGGTCCGGGAACCCTCGGTCGAGGACGAACGATAGGACAAGGAAACCGCGTACGGACCCTCGGCGTACATCACGCCGGCGTCCCACGCCCAACCCTGCGAAGAGGTGGTATCCATCGAGAAGGACTGCAGCACGCGGCGCACCGAACCGCCGACCGTCCAACCGGCATAGGTCAGGTTGATGCCGCCGGAGAAGTCTTCCATGTTGGTCTTGCGGGTGTTGGTGGTGTTGATGTCGGCAATGGTATAGCCGGCGGAAAGCAGCAGGCCCACGTCACCGATGGTGCGGTCATAGGTCAGACCGAACGCCCAGTAATCGTCCGCGTCGGCGGCCTTCTCGATGCGCTCAGACTTGGCCAACGAGTCGTCGCCCGAAGAGGCGTTCGACGGGGTATAGGTGATGCCGCCCTGCAGACCATAGAACTTCGGGGTCATGTAGGTGATCTTGTTGCCATCGCCGTCGAAACCGACGTCGGTGATGATGTCGTTCACCGCACCCGGCTTCAGCAGATAGCTGGTGTTGGTGTCGTCGACTTCCATGTAGGAAGCGTTCGGCGCGGCGGCGCGCATCAGGTAGGCGGCGTTATCCACCGAACCCAGCATCAGCTTGCCGTACTTGCCGGAAACGTACATGTACGATTCGTCAACAACGTCATTCGTGTTGTTACCGTCCGTGTTGTTATCCGTCCCGGCTTCCAACTGGACCATCACGCCGATGGTGGCGCCGTTATCAAGGGTGGTGCTGCCCTTGAAATAGATCTCGCCTTCGCCCTGCACGTCGAAGTTGTTGGCGCGGTTGCTGGCGATGCTGCCCCAATCGCTGTCCTGCTTCGCCCCGACGACGAAATATTCGTAATAGCCGCCCAGCTGCAGCTTGACCGGCTCGGACGCCTGAGCGTCCGCGACGAACGCACCGGCGGCAAGCAGGGCGGTCGTGCCAAACAGAATCTTTTTCATTCGCAGTCCCTCTATTGTGTGTCACCAGATCCCACGGCCCTGGGCCTCCGGTCCAATGCAAGCATTGAAACCATACGGGCCGCCACCGAGCAACGGTGAACCCTGGGTTTGCGTCAACTCCGTAGCATAATGTGCTTAATTTATCACACCCGCTTAAGACAACCGCACATATGCACCATTTTTATGCAGCCTTGTTGGACTGATTAAGAATGGTTCGCAGCGCCTCGTCGCCTTCCAAACAAAAGCAACGGGGCGGCCCTTTTGGGCCGCCCCGCGCATCAAGCTCGATCGAGGATCGATCTTAGAAGTTCAGCTTCAGGCCAACCACGCCGCCGTAGGCGCCGCTGTTGCTCTGAGCCTTGACCGCGTTGGTCGTGCCAGTAGCTTCGTCCTGCGCATCCAGGTAAGCCAACTGACCGAACAGGATCACGCCCGGGCCCAGGGTGTAGCCAGCGCCCAAACGCCACATCTCGACTTCGTCGTCGCCAGCGCTGGTGCCGACAACGCCACCGCGAGCGCCGACCACCGAGGACTTCAGGTAGCTGAGGGAGACCTTGTACGGGCCTTCGGCATACTGCACGCCGGCATCCCACACGGAGCCGTCACGAGTGGCCATGGAGGTCTGGGCATTGGCGACCATGCGACGATAGGAACCGCCGGCGGTGAAGCCCTTGTAGGACAGGGCCAGACCACCGCTGAAGTCCTGGATCATGGTGTCCTGGCTGTTGGCCACGCCGAGACCAGCACCACGGTCGTCGGCGGTGATGTAGGCGGCGGTCGCCTGCACGCCGACGGCGCCGATCTTGTTGTTGTAGTTGACCACGAACGACCAAGCGTCGTCGATGTTGGTGGCCTTCTCGATACGCTCGGAGGTCGCGACGGTGTCGTCACCCTGGAAGCCGTAGAAGACCGGGGTGAAGTAGGTCAGCTTGTTGGCGTCGCCGATGTATTCCACGCCGACCTGCGGTTCCAGGTACGCAACATTGGTCGGAATGATCAGGTACTTGTTGGTGTCGCCTTCGTTGATGCCCGAGCCCATTTCCGAAGCTTCGGGAGCGCTGATGTGCGACAGGTACGCGGCATCGTTCTCGGAACCGACGATCAGCTTACCGTACTTGCCTTCCAGCCAGAGGTAGGACTCGTCGATGATGTCGCCGGCGTTGTCGTTCGAACCGGCTTCCAGCTCGACCTGCACGCCGATCTTCATGCCGTTATCAAGGGTGGTGGTACCCTTGAAATAGATTTCGCTCTCGCCCTGAACGTCGAAGTTGTTGGCACGGTTGGCCGCAACCCCACCCCAGTCGCCGTCCTGCTGAGCAGCGGCAACCCAGTATTCCATGTAACCGCCAAGCTGCAGCTTGACCGGCTCGGACGCCTGCGCGGCCGGAGCAAACGCACCAGCGGCGAGCAGCGCGGTGGTGCCGAAAAGAATCTTCTTCATGACTATCCCTCGTTCGATAGGATCTGAATCGGTCCCGACCCCACACGGCGGAACCT
>QJZR01000010.1 GCA_003246625.1 Alphaproteobacteria bacterium | reverse complement strand
GCTGGCGGTGAACTCGCCGACGTCGGTGGCCGACAGGGCCGCCAGCTGGGTGGTGGAGAGACCGCGCACCTGCAGGGTGGACATCCCTTCCACCTGAGTGGCGGAAAGGGCGGCCAGGCTGGTGTTGGTCAGGGCGCCCAACTGGCTGGTGGAGAGCACGCCGACCTGGGCGGCGGAGAGTTCGCCGATGTCGGTGGCGGAGAGGGCGGCGATCTGGGTGGTGGTGAAGGCCTGCACCCGTTCGGTGCCCAGGCTTTCCATTTGCGTCGCGGTCAGCGCCGAGATGCTGGTGGTGCTGATCGCGCCGATCTGTTCGATCGACATCTGCCCCAGTTGGGTGCCGGTGAACTCGCCGATGTCGGTGGCGTTCAGGGCGGCGACCTGGGTGGTGGAGAGACCGCGAATCTGCGTCTTATCCAGCTCGGCCACGGCGGTGGCGGTCAGGGCGGAGACCTGGGTGTCGTTGAGCGAACCGATTTGGGCGGCGGTCAGCGCCTGCGCCTGAGTGGCGGACAGCGCCGCGATACCGGTGGCGGAGAGCGAACCCACCTGGGTGGTGGTCAGGGCGCCGATCTGGCTGGCGGTGAACTCGCCGACGTCGGTGGCCGACAGCGACGCGATCTGCGTGGTGGAGAGACCGCGCACCTGCAGGGTCGACATCCCTTCCACCTGAGTGGCGGAGAGCGCCGTCAGGCTGGTGGTGGAGAGAGAGGCCAACTGATCGGTGGAGAGCACGCCGACCTGGGCGGCGGAGAACTCGCCGATGTCGGTGGCGCTGAGCGCCGCGACCTGGGTGGTGGTGAAGGCCGAGATCCGCTGGGTGCCCAGGCTTTCCATTTGCGTCGCGGAGAGGGCCGAGATGCTGGTGGTGCTGATCGCGCCGATCTGCTCGATCGACATCTGCCCCAGCTGGGTGCCGGTGAACTCGCCGATGTCGGTGGCGGAGAGAGCGGCGACCTGGGTGGTGGAGAGGCCGCGAATCTGCGTCTTGTTCAGCTCTGCCACGGCGGTGGCGGTGAGGGCGGAGACCTGGGTGTCGTTGAGCGAGCCGATCTGCGCGCTGGTCAGGGCCTGCGCCTGGGTGGCGGACAGCGCCGCGATGCCGGTGGCGGAGAGCGAACCCACCTGGGTGGTGGTCAGGGCGCCGATCTGCGCGGCGGTAAATTCGCCGATGTCGGTGGCCGACAGCGCCGCGATCTGGGTGGTGCTGAGGCCCCTTACCAGGGAAGTGGACATGCCTTCCATCTGGGTGGCGGAAATCGCCGCCAGGCTGGTGCTGGTCAGGGCGCCCAACTGGCTGGTGGAGAGCACGCCGATCTGCGCGGCGGAGAATTCGCCGATGTCGGTGGCCGACAGCGCCGCCATCTGGGTGGTGGTGAAGGCCTGCACCCGCTGGGTGCCCAGGCTTTCCATCTGGGTGGCGGTCAGCGCCGAGATGCTGGTGGTGTTGATCGCGCCGATCTGTTCGATCGACATCTGGCCCAGCTGGGTGCCGGTGAATTCGCCGATGTCGGTGGCGTTCAGCGCCGCCACCTGGGTGGTGGAGAGGCCGCGAATCTGCGTCTTGTTCAGCTCGGCGACGGCGGTGGCGGTGAGGGCGGAGACCTGAGTGTCGTTCAGCGATCCGATCTGGGCGCTGGTCAGCGCCTGCGCCTGGGTGGCGCTGAGCGCCGCGATGCCGGTGGCGGAGAGCGAACCGATCTGGGTGGTGGTCAGGGCGCCGATCTGCTGCGAGGTGAACTCGCCGATGTCGGTGGCCGACAGCGCCGCGATCTGGGTGGTGCTGAGGCCTCGCACCAGGGAGGTGGACATGCCTTCCATCTGGGTGGCGGAAATCGCCGCCAGGCTGGTGCTGGTCAGGGCGCCCAACTGGCTGGTGGAGAGGACGCCGATCTGCGCGGCGGAGAACTCGCCGATGTCGGTGGCGGACAGGGCCGCGATCTGGGTGGTGGTGAGGGCCGATATCCGCTGGGTGCCCAGGCTTTCCATCTGGGTGGCGGTCAGCGCCGAGATGCTGGTGGTGTTGATCGCCGCCACCTGTTCGATCGACATCTGCCCCAGCTGGGTGCCGGTGAACTCGCCGATGTCGGTGGCGGAAAGCGCCGCCACCTGGGTGGTGGAGAGGCCGCGGATCTGCGTCTTGTCCAGCTCGGCCACGGCGGTGGCGGTCAGCGCCGACACCTGAGTGTCGTTGAGCGCGCCGATCTGGCCGCTGGTCAGGGCCTGCGCCTGGGTGGCGGACAGCGCCGCGATGCCGGTGGCGGAGAGCGAACCCACCTGGGTGGTGGTCAGGGCGCCGATCTGCTGCGAGGTGAACTCGCCGATGTCGGTGGCCGACAGGGCGGCGATCTGGGTGGTGGACAGACTGCGCACCCGGGCGGTGGACATCCCTTCCATCTGGGTGGCGGTCAACGCCGCCAAGCTGGTGGTGGAGAGCGCGCCGATCTGGTCGCCGGAGAGCACGCCGATCTGCGCGGCGGAGAACTCGCCGATGTCGGTGGCCGACAGCGCCGCCATCTGGGTGGTGGTGAAGGCCTGCACCCGCTGGGTGCCCAGGCTTTCCATCTGCGTCGCGGAAAGGGCCGACAAACTGGTGGTGTTGATCGCACCGACCTGTTCGATCGACATCAGGCCGATCTGGGTGCCGGTGAACTCGCCGATGTCGGTGGCGTTCAGGGCGGCGACCTGGGTGGTGGAGAGGCCGCGCAGCTGGGTCTTGTTCAACTCGGCCACGGCGGTGGCGGTCAGCGCCGACACCTGGGTGTCGTTGAGGGCGCCGATCTGGCCGCTGGTCAGCGCCTGCGCCTGGGTGGCGGACAGCGCCGCGATACCGGTGGCGGAGAGCGACCCTACCTGGGTGGTGGTCAGGGCGCCGATCTGCTGCGAGGTGAACTCGCCGATGTCGGTGGCCGACAGGGCCGCGATCTGGGTGGTGGAGAGGCCGCGCACCCGGGCGGTGGACATGCCTTCCATCTGGGTGGCGGTCAGCGCCGCCAGGCTGGTGGTGGAGAGCGCGCCGATCTGGTCGCCGGAGAGCACGCCGATCTGGGCGGCGGAGAATTCGCCGATGTCGGTGGCCGACAGCGCCGCCATCTGGGTGGTGGTGAAGGCCTGCACCCGGGCGGTTCCCAGGCTTTCCATCTGGGTGGCGGAGAGCGCCGACAAACTGGTGGTGTTGATCGCGCCGACCTGCTCGATCGACATCTGGCCGATCTGGGTGCCGGTGAACTCGCCGATGTCTGTGGCGTTGAGGGCGGCGACCTGGGTGGTGGAGAGGCCGCGCAGCTGGGTCTTGTTCAACTCGGCCACGGCGGTGGCGGTCAGCGCCGACACCTGGGTGTCGTTCAGCGAGCCGATCTGGGCGCTGGTCAGCGCCTGCGCCTGGGAGGCGGAGAGGGCGGCGATACCGGTGGCGGAGAGCGAACCCACCTGGGTGGTGGTCAGGGCGCCGATCTGGCGCGAGGTGAACTCGCCGATGTCGGTGGCCGACAGGGCCGCGACCTGGGTGGTGGACAGCGCCTTCACCTGCAGGGTGGACATGCCTTCCATCTGGGTGGCGGTCAGCGCCGCCAGGCTGGTGGTGGAGAGCGCGCCGATCTGGCTGGTGGAGAGCACGCCGACCTGGGCGGAGGAGAACTCGCCGATGTCGGTGGCGGAAAGGGCGGCGATCTGGGTGGTGGTGAAGGCCTGCACCCGCTGGGTGCCCAGGCTCTCCATCTGCGTCGCGGAGAGGGCGGAAATCCCGGTGGTGCTGATCGCGCCGACCTGCTCGATCGACATCTGGCCGATCTGGGTGCCGGTGAACTCGCCGAGGTCGGTGGCCGACAGCGCCGCCACCTGGGTGGTGGAGAGGCCGCGCAGCTGCGTCTTGCTCAACTCGGAAACGGCGGTGGCCGACAGGGCGGAGACCTGGGTGTCGTTGAGGGCGCCGATCTGGCCGCTGGTCAGGGCCTGCGCCTGGGTGGCGGAGAGGGCGGCGATGCCGGTGGCGGAGAGCGAACCCACCTGGGTGGTGCTCAGGGCGCCGATCTGGGCGGCGGAGAATTCGCCGATGTCGGTGGCCGACAGCGCCGCGATCTGGGTGGTGGACAGCGTCTTCACCCGCAGGGTGGACATGCCTTCCATCTGGGTGGCGGAGAGCGCGGTCAGGCTGGTGGTGGAGAGCGAAGCCAGCTGGTTGCCGGAGAGCGCGCCGATCTGCGCGGCGGAGAATTCGCCGATGTCGGTGGCGGAAAGGGCGGCGATCTGGGTGGTGGTGAAGGCCGAGATCCGGGCGGTGCCCAGGCTTTCCATCTGGGTGGCGGAAAGGGCGGAAATGCCGGTGGTGCTGATCGCGCCGACCTGCTCGATCGACATCTGGCCGATCTGGGTGCCGGTGAACTCGCCGATGTCGGTGGCCGACAGGGCGGCGACCTGGGTGGTGGAGAGGCCGCGCAGCTGCGTCTTGCTCAGCTCGGAAACGGCGGTGGCGGTGAGGGCGGAGACCTGGGTGTCGTTGAGGGCGCCGATCTGGCCGCTGGTCAGGGCCTGCGCCTGGGTCCCGGAAATCGCCGCCAGGCTGGTGGCGGAGAGCGAACCCACCTGGGTGGTGGTCAGGGCGCCGATCTGGGCGGCGGAGAATTCGCCGATGTCGGTGGCCGACAGGGCGGCGACCTGGGTGGTGGACAGCGCCCTCACCCGCAGGGTGGACATCCCCGCCATCTGGGTGGCGGAAAGCGCGGTCAGGCTGGTAGTGGAGAGCGCGCCGACCTGGTCGCCGGAGAGCACGCCGACCTGGGCGGCGGAGAACTCGCCGATGTCGGTGGCCGACAGCGCCGCGACCTGGGTGGTGGTGAAGGCCTGCACCCGCTGGGTGCCCAGGCTTTCCATCTGGGTGGCGGAGAGGGCGGAAATCCCGGTGGTGCTGATCGCGCCGACCTGCTCGATCGACATCTGGCCGATCTGGGTGCCGGTGAACTCGCCGATGTCGGTGGCGTTGAGAGACGCCACCTGGGTGGTGGAAAGCCCGCGGATCTGCGTCTTATTCAGTTCGGCGACGGCGGTGGCCGACAGGGCGGAGACCTGGGTGGCGTTGAGCGCGCCGATCTGCGCGCTGTTCAGGGCCTGCGCCTGGGTATCGGCCAGGGCGGCGATGCTGGTGGCGGTGAACGCGCCCGCCTGGGTGGTGGTCAGCGCCCCGACCTGGCTGCTGGTGAATTCGCTGATGTCGGTGGCGTTGAGAGACTCGATCTGGGTGGTGGTCAGCGATTTGACCTGGCCGGTGGACAGGGCCTGGAACTGGGTTTCGCTGAGGGCGGAGACGTTGGTGGTGGACAGCGACTGAATCTGCGCCTGGCTGAGGACGGCCAGTTGGTCGGCGTCGAAGACCAGTTGCGTGGACTTGAGCGCGCCCACCTGCGCCGTCGTCAAGGCCTTCACCTGCGTGGTGAGCAGGGCGTCGACGTGCGTGGTGGACAGCGATTGGATCTGGGTGGTGGTCAGCGATGCAAGCTGCGTGGAATTCAGGGACTGGATGTCCGTCGAGGACAGATCCTGAATTGCCGTCGTGGTCAGGGCAGCGATCTGGGACGTGGACAGATAGGATACTGGGGAAATGGCCATCGCTTGCCCTCCTGTAACGGGATTCCCACTGGTGGCGGGAATCGTCTGCACAACCTAATGAAGCTGTTGCCCCCAACGGGAAGCAGCTTTCAAAAGTGAGCAGGCCAGGAAAACGATGGAGAACGCCGAACCGTCTCTGATCGCCGCTCGCTTCTGCGTGACTCAACCGAACATTCTGTTCGACACGAACTTTACCTCTTCTGTGGTATCGAGACAAGCCTGGAATCCGCCATAAAATTGTCGCTTGAGCCTTGGTTTCCAAATACGGATTTGGAAAACAACACGATAACGGAAATATCGTGCAGTCATTACGAAACACGTTACATTGTTTCCTCGCGTCGTTTCTTGAGAACGCGGTTCATCCGGTCGGCAGGGGGTGGCTGGCCTCGAACGCCGCGATGTAATCCCGGCTGTCCGGAACGGCGGCCTTGTCTCGCGCCAGTTGTATCTGGAAGACCACCTGGTCCTCGTGGCGGAAGGCCATTTCCGAACCGATCAGATAGAACTCCCACATCCGGCAGAAGCGTTCGTCCAGCATCGCGGCGATTTCGGCGCGGTTCGCCTGGAAGCGTTGGTGCCAGAGGGCGAGGGTGCGGGCATAGTGCAGGCGCAGCACCTCGACGTCGGTGGCGGTCAGGCGTTCGCGTTCCACCGCCGCCATGATTTCCGACAGCGCCGGGCAATAGCCGCCGGGGAAAATGTATTTGCGCAGCCAGGGATTGGTGTCGCCCGGCGGGTCGGAGCGGCCGATGGTGTGCAAAAGGGCGACTCCGTCGGGGGCCAGCAGGGAACGGACGGCACGGAAATAGGCGCGGTAGAATCGCACCCCGACGTGTTCGAACATGCCGACCGAAACGATGCGGTCGAATGTGCCCCCGGCCTCGCGGTAGTCGGTCAGCTCGAATCGCACCCGGTCGTCGAGCCCCTCGGCGCGGGCGCGTCCGCGCGCCGCTTCGAGCTGCCGTTCGGACAGGGTGATGCCGGTGACCGAAACGCCGAACTCGCGGGCGAGATAAAGCGCGGTGCCGCCCCAGCCGCAACCGATGTCGAGGACCCGCATGCCGGGGCGCAGCAACAGCTTCGCCGCGATGTGGCGCTTCTTCGCCGCCTGCGCCTGTTCCAGGGTTTCGCTGCCGGTGGGGAAGTAGGCGCAGGAATATTGGCGGTCGGCGTCGAGGAAGAGCTCGTAAAGGCGCGGCGACAGGTCGTAGTGGTGGGCGACGTTCCGGGCCGCGCGGGGAATCGGGTTGTTCTGGTGCAGGCGGCGGATCAGGCGGTCGACGCCGCCCTTGGCGCGGGACAGCGGGCGGTCGCCGGCCGCCGCCGCGTTGAGCATGAACAGCGCCAGGAAATCGCGCAGGGAGCCTTCCTCGAAACGGACGGTGCCGTCCATGTAGCCCTCGCCGAAGGCCAGCGCGGGGTGCCAGGGCAGGCGGCGCAGCAGCCCGGGGTCGTCGATGACCAGGCGCACCGGCGCCGGGCGCTCCTCGGGCGGCAGGGCGTCGAAGGGCGCCCCCTCGATACGGAACGATTTGCCGCCGGGCAGCACGACGGTCAGGTCGCCCCGGCGAATCAGACGGCGCAAGAACACTTGAAACAGCATCATGGACCTCCCGCGCTTTGCAACAAAGGCCGGACAGTCCCTCCCGGGACACGCGTTTTACGGACCCTTTTTCCCCCGTCGATATGGGGACGTCCGCGTCTCGCCGCAAATCCTGTGGCATTTTCGCAGCAGCGGCGGCCGAGTTCCCGCCGCGCCCCGCTTGTTCCTTGCCGGGGCGTTGCCGATATGACAGCACTGTTGCTTCTTTTTCGCCAATCGGAGGGTGCGGGTGCGCCAGGATTCCTCCGCCGGGACCACCGCCTTCACGGTGCTTCTGGCCCTGAGCTTCTGTCATATGCTCAACGACATGATGCAGTCGCTGCTGGCGGCCATCTATCCCATCCTCAAGACCAACTATTCCCTCGACTTCGGCCAGATCGGCCTGTTGACCCTGACCTTCCAGCTGACCGCCTCGCTGTTGCAGCCGTGGGTCGGGTTCTATACCGACAAGCATCCCAAGCCCTTTTCCCTGGTGCTCGGCATGTGCTCCACCTTCTGCGGGCTGATCTTGCTGGCCACCGCGTCCTCCTATCCCCTGCTGCTGGCCGGGGCGGCGGTGGTGGGGATGGGGTCGTCGGTCTTCCACCCCGAGTCGTCGCGGGTGGCGCGGATGGCCTCGGGCGGGCGCTTCGGTCTGGCGCAGTCGGTGTTCCAGGTGGGCGGCAATTCCGGCACCGCCTTCGGTCCGTTGCTCGCCGCGCTGATCGTGGTGCCCAACGGCCAGGGGTCGGTGGCCTGGTTCTCCGCCGCCGCCTTGATCGCGGCGATGGTGCTGTGGCGGGTCGGCCTGTGGTACCGCGAGGCGCGCGCCGCCGCCGCGGCGAAGGGCGCGGCCGCGGCCGCGGTGTCGCCGGTGCCGCGCCGCCGGGTGATGGTCACCCTGGGGCTTCTGGCGCTGCTGGTGTTCTCGAAGAACGTCTACATGGCCAGCATGACCAGCTACTACACCTTTTATCTTATGGAGACGTTCCACCTGTCGGTGCGCGCCTCGCAGATCTATCTGTTCATCTTCCTCGGCTCGGTGGCGGCGGGGACCCTGATCGGCGGCCCGGTGGGCGACCGCTTCGGCCGCAAGGTGGTGATCTGGATTTCCATCCTGGGGGTGCTGCCGTTCACCCTGATGCTGCCCTACGCCAACCTGTTCTGGACGCCGATCCTGACCGTGATCATCGGTTTGGTCCTTGCCTCGGCGTTCTCGGCGATCGTCGTCTACGGGCAGGAACTGGTGCCGGGCAAGGTGGGCACCATCGCCGGTCTGTTCTTCGGCTTTTCCTTCGGCGTCGCCGGGTTGGGCGCGGCGGTCCTGGGCGAGGTGGCGGATGTGCACGGCATCCGCTTCGTCTATCACGTCTGCGCCTTCCTGCCGGCGATCGGCCTTCTCACCGCGTTCCTGCCGAACATCGAGAAGGACAAGCTGGAGGCGCGCCGCGCGGCCAAGGCCCAGGCGCAATAGCTCAGCGCCCGAACAGGCGGGCGATGTCGGCGAGCTTCAGCTCGACATAGGTGGGGCGGCCGTGGTTGCACTGGCCGCCGCGCGGCGTGGTTTCGATCTGCCGCAGCAGGGCGTTCATTTCCTCCACCGACAGGCGGCGTCCGGCCCGCACCGAGCCGTGGCAGGCGACGGTGGCGAGCAGCCGGTCGAGGCGGTCGGAAAGCGCCGAGGCATCGCCCCATTCGGTCAGGGAATCGGCGATGTCGCGGACCAGGGCGCGGACGTCGGCGTTGCCCAGGGCGGCGGGGATTTCCCGCACCACCACCGCGTCCTCGCCGAAGCGTTCGAGGGCGAGCCCCATCCCCGCCAGGTCTTCGGCGCGTTCGAGCAGCCGGTCGGCGGCGGCTTCCTCCAGTTCCACCACCTCGGGCAGCAGCAGCACCTGGCGCTTGACGCCGGAGGCGGCGATCTCCGCCTTGATCTTCTCCAGGACGATGCGTTCGTGCGCGGCGTGCTGGTCGACGATGACGATGCCGTCGCCGGTCTGCGCCACGACATAGGTTTCGTGCACCTGGGCGCGCGCCTGGCCGAGGGGGAAGGCTTCCTCCGTTGCCGCCGGGGCGTCGCCGCCGCTGCCGCGCGCGGCGCCGCCGGGCGGCAGGGAAAGGCCGGGCAGGGCCGCCGCCTCGGCGAAATGCGGCGGCGCCTGGAAGGCGATGGCGGCGTCCAGCTGGGCGCGCGGGTTGGCCGGGCGGGCGGGGCCGCCGAAACCGTGCGTCGGGAAGGGGGACGTCCCCTCGGCGCGGAAGGCGGCCAGCATCGCGGGGGCGGCGTCGGCGGCGCGGAACATCGCCCCGCCGATCGCCGCCTTGAGGCCGGAAACGATCAGGGCGCGGACCAGACCGGGGTCGCGGAAGCGGACCTCGGCCTTCGCCGGGTGGACGTTGACGTCGACGAACTCGGGATCGACGGTGAGGAACAGGGCCAGTACCGGGTGGCGGTCGTGCGCCAGCACGTCGCGATAGGCGCCGCGCACCGCGCCCAGCAGCAGGCGGTCGCGCACCGGGCGGCCGTTGACGAACAGAAACTGTTCCTGCGCGGTGCCGACGTTGAAGGTGGGCAGCCCGGCATAGCCGGTGAGGCGCAGGCCCTCGCGGTCGATGTCCACCGCCACGGCGTTTTCCGCGAAGTCGCGGCCGAGGATGGCGCGCAGGCGGGCGAGGCGGGCATCGAACAGGTCGCCGCCTTCCGGCGGCAGGGACAGGCGTTCCCGCCCGTCGTCGGTGAACGAGAACCCCACCTGCGGGTGCGCCATGGCCAGGCGCTTCACCGTGTCCAGGGCGTGCGCCGCCTCGGTACGGGGGCTTTTCAGGAACTTCAGGCGGGCCGGGGTGGCGAAGAACAGGTCGCGGATTTCGACGCGGGTGCCGGGCGGCTGCGCGGCGGGCTCGGGGGCGGATTTCACCCCGCCCTCCACCGCGATGCGCCAGGCGGCGTCCGCCCCGGCGGGGCGGGAGACGATGGACAGGCGCGCCACCGCGCCGATGCTGGGCAGGGCCTCGCCGCGGAAGCCGAAATGGTCGATGTGGGTCAAGTCGCCGGTGGGCAGCTTCGAGGTGGCGTGGCGTTCCACGGCGAGGGAGAGTTCCTCCGCCGTCATGCCGCAGCCGTCGTCGGTGACCGAGATCAGGCTTCGCCCGCCGTCGCGGATCGCCACCGCGACGCGCCCCGCCCCGGCGTCGAGGGCGTTTTCGAGGATTTCCTTGGCGGCGGAGGCGGGGCGTTCCACCACCTCGCCCGCGGCGATGCGGTCGACCAGGTCGGGGGGGAGAAGGCGGATGCTCACCCTTCGCCGCTCCCGCCGTCGGCGTCGCCGCCCGGTCCGTCGTCGGCGTCGCCCGCGTCGTCGTCGCCTTCGTCGGCGTCGCCCGCCGTATCCGGCAGGCGCAGGGCGCGGGTCAGGCCGATCAGGGCGGCGGTGGAGCCGTCATGGCCGTCCGCCGCCGCGCCGCCCAGCAGCTCGGGCAGGATCGCCCCGGCCATCGCCTTGCCCAGTTCCACCCCCCACTGGTCGAAGGCGTTGATCCCCCAGATCGTGCTTTGCACGAACACCTTGTGCTCGTAGAGGGCGACCAGCATGCCCAGGGTCTCGGGGGTCAGCGCGGGCAGCAGCAAGGTGGTGGAGGGACGGTCGCCGGGGAAGGTCTTGTGCGGCGCCAGGCGCCGCGCCTCCGCCGGGGGCTTGCCCTGGGCCAGCAGTTCGGCCTCCGCCTGTTCGCGGCTGCGGCCCTTCATCAGGGCCTCGGCCTGGGCCAGGGCGTTGGCCAGCAGCATCGGCTGGTGGTCCGCCACCTCGTGGTGGGAGCGGGCGACGACGACGAAGTCGCAGGCCACCTCCCGCGTGCCTTGGTGCAGCAACTGATAGAACGAGTGCTGGCCGTTGGTGCCCGGCTCGCCGAAGACCACCGGCGCGGTGGTCTGCGCCACCGTCCGCCCGTCGGCGGTCACCCCCTTGCCGTTGCTCTCCATCTCCAACTGTTGCAGGAAGGCGGGGAAGCGGGCCAGGGACTGGTCGTAGGGCAGCACGGCGAGGGCCGGAACGCCGAGGACGGTGTGGTTCCAGATGCCGGTCAGCGCCAGGACGACGGGCAGGTTGTCCAGCGGCGGCGCGGCGCGGAAGTGTTCGTCCATCGCATGCGCCCCGGCCAACAGGGCGCGGAAGGCGGGCATGCCGACGGCCAAGGCGATGGAAAGCCCTACCGCCGACCACAGGGAATAGCGGCCGCCCACCCAGTCCCAGAAGCCGAACATGTTGTCGGCGTCGATGCCGAAACCGGCCACCGCGGCGGCGTTGGTGGAGACCGCGACGAAGTGCCGACCCACCGCGCGTTCGCCCAGGTTGCGCACCAGCCAGTCGCGGGCGGTGTGGGCGTTGCGCAGGGTTTCCTGGGTGGTGAAGGTCTTCGAGGTGACGACGAACAGGGTGGTTTCCGGGTTCAGGCGGCGCAGCACGCCCGCGATGTGCGCGGCGTCGACGTTGGAAACGAAATGCGCGGAGAGGTCGTCGCGGCCATAGGGGGCCAGCGCTTGGCAGATCATCGCGGGGCCGAGGTCGGAGCCGCCGATGCCGATGTTGACCACGTCGGTCACCGCCTTGCCGGTGGCGCCGCGCCAGTCGCCGCCGCGCACCCGGCCGACGAAGTCCTCGACCTTGTCCAGCACCGCCAGAACCTCGGGCATCACGTCGGCGCCGCCGCAGGGCTGCGGCGCGTCGCCGGGATTGCGCAGGGCGACGTGCAGGGCGGCGCGGTGCTCGGTGGGGTTGATTTCCTCGCCCGCGAACATCCGCGCAATCGCCTGGGGCAGCCCGGCTTCCTCGGCCAGGTCGGCAAGCAGGGCAAGGGTTTCGGCGGTCAGCTTGTTCTTCGAGGGGTCGAGGACGAACGGCCCCTCGTCGGTGTCGAGGGACAGGGCCAGCCGGTCGAAACGCGCCGCATCCTCGGCGAACAGGTCGAGGATGCGCCGTCCCGCCAGGGCGTCGCGGTGGACGGCCAGCGCCCCCCAGGCGGGGGTGTCGGGCAGCGGCGGAAAGGCGGGAAATGCGGTCATCGCGGAACCTCGACCCGGAAAGGGAAACGATGGCCGCAGTGTATCAGAGGCGCTTCCCCGCCGTCACCCCGGGCGGTGATCCTTTATCAACGGGGCTCGGCCACGGAGCCCTTTCCGCGCCAGCCAGATTCCGGCCAACAGAGCGCCGCCGCCGCAGACGGACAAACCGATCTCGCCGCGATTCTGCGCCATCAGCAGCACCATCGCGCCACCCAGGCACAAGACGAACGCGAACAGGCTACGCAGATAGTCGTGCAGACGGCTGCGTCCATCCGGGCATCCCTGGGGTGGAACCACCAGTTTCCACCCCAGGACGATCAACGCCGACCCAGGCAGGGCCGCCGCCGGGAACAGTGGCAGCCGGTTGGCCTCAAAGAATACCACCGCGCCGCACAGGGCAACGACGACTCCGATGAGAATGCGCAAGGCGGTTTTCATTGTCGGTCTTCTCCGCGCTCTTCGCCCCGGGGTGGACGGCGTGCGAACGTCCGCCCGGCCAGGTTCAGCACGGCCAGCATGGTCGCGGGGATGAATATCGCCGCCAGCAGCGCCCAGCCCAGTACCCCCGCGCCGATCGCCGCCTCCAGCGGCGCGCGGACCCGGTCCTGCCAGCCGTTGCGGAAGGCGGCGAACACCGTCGCCGCCAGGACCAGGGCGGCCAGCGCCAGGAAGGGGTCCAGCCTTTCCTCCAGCGCCTCCAGGCGGGCTTGCATCCGGCGCAGGGCGGGGAAATCCCGTTCCGCCACGGCCAGCCCGAGGCGGCGGATCGCCGCCAGCGCCAGCAACGGCCAGACCGTCGCCGCGAATGCGGCAAGGCGCAGCATCATGAACAGGAAGGCGGCGGCGAACAGGATCAGCAGCGTGTCGGTGGCGACCCCGGTCCACGCGTCCTCGGCACGCTCGCCGCCCCATGTCGCGGCGGCCAGCAGCACCGCCAGCAGCACCGCCGCCCCCCGCGTCAACGGGACGGCGCGGCGGCGAAGGCAGCCGGAAAGGGCGGTGGCGAGGCGGCTCATGGCGCGGGCTTCCTTTCGTCCAGCAACAGCAGCAGGCAGGCCAGGTTGCCGATCTTCCAGGTGTCGGCGCTGATCTGTTTACCGTCTTCCGAAAACAGGTGCAGGAAACCCTTCTCCAGAGCCCAGTCCCGCAGCGGCGTTTCCCCGCCGTCGGCGCACAGCAGCGCGCGCGCGGCGGACACCCGTACCCGCGCCGCGCCGCAATCGAACGTCGCTTCCCCCCGTTCGGCGATTTGTCGGCGATAGCGGTCCAGGCGGTGGGCGCTCCACGCGGCGGCGGCGGCGTTGGCGTATTCCGCCGCGTCCAGGGTGCCCCGGGCGCGCAGGTTGAGGCGGCCGCGCAGGCGGTGGAGCCTGCGTCCCCCGGCGTCGAACCAGGCCAGGTCGAAGTCCTCCCGCCCGGTGGCCATGCCGCCCAGGTGGGAGGAAACCTCGCGGCTGCCCCGGCTGGTCATCCGTTCCGCCGTGGCGAAGTCCAGGATCTCCACGTCGATGCCCTGGCCCTTGCGCCGCAGCCGCGCCAGACCGTCCCGCCCGGCGAAACGCGCCTCGTTCCCGGCGGCGGCCCACGCCGCCGCCAGCGGCCCCACCAGGGGCGGCGGCGGCGCGCAGAAATCGGCCTCCGCCGCGCCCACCGGCAGCACCAGGCAATCCGGCGGCAGCCAGTCGGCCCCGGTGGTCGCCCGCGCCCGATGCACCGCCCGGGCCAGGCCGGGCATCGCCGCGCGCCAAACCTGGGCGCGATCCATCCGGCGCGCGTGGCGGCGCAGAAGCCACTCCATCAGCCCGCCGCACAGCGGCAGCATCGCGGCCAGGAACACCCCCTCCCGCGCCTTGAGCGCGGGCCAGAAGGCATCGATCACCAGGAAGGGCAGGGCGACTCCCGCCGCCAGCAGCAACGTCTGCGCCGCCCAGGCGGCGGCGGCCTGGCGGGGCAGCCAGTCCTCCGGCGGGCGGTCGGGCGGCAGAATGCCCCGCCCCGCCGCGCCCGGCGGAGTGGAAGCCAGGGCTTCGGCCCACCTTTTCGGCGGCCGCACCAGCAGCCACAGGCCGCCGACGCATCCGGCGAGAATCAAAATCGGCCCCGGCCCGTCGCGCCCCACCTCGGCGACCATCCGCAGGGCGAAAAGCCCCGTCATCACCGGCAACAGCCCCACCGCGACGCGGCCATACCGGCCGCAGCCGCGCAGATACCGTCCGTGCAGGGCGGCCAGCCGTTGCCGTATGGAATGTCCGCTCATCGTTTCTCGGCCATGAGGCAGGCGCGCCTTAACCCTTCCTCCAGGGAGATTTTATGAGCAATAACAGTTTTCCCACCGCCACCGTAATAGATATACCAAGAGCTACTATTATATTCGTCAACGGGAGTCGTCGTTGCGATGACGATTGTGATGAAATTCCAGTCCCCATCTACGCAATTAGCCTGTGCGGAAATAGACGAACGGCTGCGCTCAATTCTAATTCCGATGAGATGGCGTTCTCTTGATGACGCGCTCTGGGGGGTGGCTTGTGGCTTTGGGGCGGACGCCGGAGGGGTGGGTTCCACCCTGGCGGAGGTCCAGAGCGTTTTCCCCGCGCCGTCGCGCCAGACCCAACGCCCGTTCGCCTTTCCCTCCATCAGTACCACCTTGCCGACAGCATTGATGTAGACGTATTTGCCGTCTTTATTTACGTGTGCTAGGCCGTTTGCGGAGAAATCCCCCACATCGTCCCACTTCAGCGGAATCGCCAAGTTACCCTTGGCGTCGATGAACCCAGATTTCCCGCCCTTTCGCACCCCGGCCAAGCCATTTGCGGAGAAAGTGGATGCAAAATCCCAGACTAGCGGGATTGGCAAGTTGCCTTTGGCATCAATGTAGCCCCATTTCTCGCCTTTTTGCACCCTTGCTAGGCCGTTGGCGGAGAAATCGCCCGCAAAGTCCCATGTCGGCTGGATCACCACGTTGCCCTTGGCGTCGATGAAGCCGTACTTGTTGTTCTTTTTCACCCACGCCAGACCGTTGGCGGAGAAGTCGTTCGCATAGTCCCATGCCGGCTGGATCACCACGTTGCCCTTGGCGTTGATGTAGCCCCACTTATTGCCCTTTTCCACCTGGGCCAAGCCATTTGCGGAGAAAGTGGATGCAGAATTCCAGACTAACGGGATCGTCAGGTTGCCCTTGGCGTCGATGAAGCCGTACTTATTGCCTTTTTTCACCCGCGCCAAACCGTTGGCGGAGAAACTATCCGCACCGTCCCATACCGGCTGGACCGCCACGTTGCCCTTGGCATCGATGAAGCCGTACTTGCCGCCTTTTCTCACCCACGCCAGACCATTGGCGGAGAAGTTGTCCGCATAGTCCCATGCCGGCTGGATCACCACGTTGCCCTTGGCGTCGATGTAGCCCCACTTGTTGCCTTTTCCCACTGGGGCCAAGCCATTGGCGGAGAAATTGGCCGCGTTGCTCCATTGCGGAGTGATCACTAGCTTACCGTTGGTGTCGGCATATCCGCACGTATCAAGGCAGACCGGCGCTAACCGCTCGTGGGGAGGCTTGGTGTCAAGCCCTGACAGGGAAAGGACCCATCCATCCGCCACGGCGGGGGACTGCGCGGGGGAAGTGTCGCCGCTGCCGGAACTCCGGTATTCAAGCTTGAGCCCATGATCTTCGGACGGCTTGTCGTCCGCCGCCGCGCAGGGCAACGGGGACAGGGCGGCGAAACCGAACGCCGCGATCAACGCACCGAAACGAACCCCCATCGTCTTCCCCCTTGTGCAAGCAACCGGCGCGGCCGGCGAAGCGTCTATCTGTCTATCCCCATGGCGGCGTCTCTCAAAGTAGGGGATTCCCCCCATGCCGGGATCGGGCCGCCGATCCCGCCACGCCCAGGCGTTGCAGAACCTCGTCCGCCAGGGCGAGGCACGAGGTCAGGCCGGGGCTTTCGATGCCCAGCAGGTGGAGGATGCCGGGGGCGCCGTGTTCCGCCGCGCCCGCCAGCAGGAAGTCCGCCGCCGCCTCGCCGGGGCCGGTGATCTTCGGCCGGATGCCGCAGGTGTCGGGGGCCAGGGCGCCGTCGGCAAGGCCGGGCCAATAGCGGCGGATCGCGGCATAAAAGGAATCGCCGCGATGCGGGTCCACCGTATAGGTTTCCGCCTCCACCCATTCCACGTCGGGGCCGAAGCGCCCCCGTCCGGCCAGGTCGAGGGTCAGGTGCACCCCCAGTCCGCCCGGCACCGGCAAGGGATAGATCAGGCGGGAAAACGGCGCCCGCCCGGTCAGCGAAAAATAGTTGCCCTTCGCCATGTGCAGGCGCGGGCAGGGGATTTTCGCCCCCCGTGGCCACGCGGTGGCGGCCAGCCCCGGCGCGCCCAACCCGGCGGCGTTGACCACCAGCCGCGCCCGGGCGTCGAAGGGCTCGGCCCCGCCGCAGCGCAGCACCGCGCCCCCTTCCGCCGCCGGGGCGATCTCCAGCACCGGGGTCTTGACGATCAGCATCGCCCCCGCCGCCTCGGCGTCCGCCAGCAGGGCGAGCATCAGGCCGTGGCTGTCGACGATGCCGGTGCCCGGCGAATGCAGCGCGGCGACGCAGGAAAGCGCCGGTTCCATGTCCCGCGCCTCGGCGGCGGAAAGGATGCGCATCCCCTCCGCCCCGTTGGCGGTGGCCTGCGCCGCGATGGCGGGCAGGCGGGCGGCCTGCGCCGCGTCGGTGGCGACCAGCAGCTTGCCCAGCCGCCGGTGGGCGACGCCGCGTTCGGCGCAATAGGCGTACAGGCGTTGCCGCCCCGGCGCGCAGACGCGGGCGCGCAGCGAATCGGTCGGGTAATAGATGCCCGCGTGCAGAACCTCGGAATTGCGGGCGCTGATGCCGGTGCCGAAGGCGGCCTGCCGCTCCAGGATCGCCACCTCGCGTCCCGCCCGCGCCAGGGCGCGCGCCACCGCCAACCCCACCACCCCCGCGCCGATCACCACCGTATCGAGGGTTTCCATGTTCGCCTCACGCCGGAATGCGGATGAAATCGCCGCCCGCCAGGCCGGTTTCCCGGTCCCAGTCGAACAGCAGGATCGCCGGGGCCCCCGCGTGGGTCATCCGGCGTTCGCCGCCGATCACCACCGCGCTTTCCGCCTGTGTCATGTCCATGCGGTGGGTTCCCGTCTGGTTGCAGACGAACAGCGGCAGGCCGGTGGCGGCCGAGGCTTCCTCCCACTTGCCGTCGGGGCCCATCGGGCCGGGCGGCCAGGCTGCGGAGAGGGTCAATACCTCCGCCCCCGCGTCGCGCATCGCCGCCGGGTTCTCGGGGAACCAGATGTCGGCGCAGACCATCGCGCCGACGCGCAGGCCGCAGCAGGGAATCGGCTGGCGCGCCGTGCCCGCCTTCGACCATTTTTCCGCGTCGCCGTGGGCGATCAGCTTGCGGTGGCGGCCCAGCACCGTGCCGTCGGGGCCGAAGGCGACCAGGCTGTTGTGGGGCTGGCCGGTCGCCGCGTCGCGGTCGGCGCAGCCGAGGAACAGGGTCAGCCGCCGCGCCCGCACCAGGTCGAGCAGCGGCGCCAGGTCGGCGGCGGGCTGAGTCTCGACCTCGGGGTCGGCGACGCCGTCGGCGAAGAAGTATCCCTGCAACGCGGTTTCCGGGGTGATCAGCCAGCTTGCCCCGGCGTCGGCGGCAAGGCGGACGGCAGCGGCGATCTTGCTCAGGTTCTCTGCCCGTGGGCCGCACGCAAGGTTCAGGTGCAGCAGGGCGATTCTCATGGCGTTTGCAGCCGCATCTTCGCCGTCTCGCCGACCACGGCGAAGGTCAGCGCCTCCGGCGTCAGCCAGCGCGCCGCCACCTGCCGCACCCGCGCCGGGGTGATCGCCGCCAGGACCTCGGCGCGGCGGTCCAGTTCGTCGGGCGGCAGCCCGTGGTATTGCAGCGCGGCAAGCGAACGGGCGATCGCCGGGCTGGAATTCAGGCGCAGCGGCAGGGAGCCGGAGAGGAAGCTTTTCGCCTTCGCCACCTCGGCGTCGGTGGGGCCGAAGCGGCGCATCTTTTCCCACTCGGCGCGGATCAGGGCCAGGCTTTCGCCGATGCGCGCCGACTGGGTGCCCACTCCGCCGACCACCAGGGGGGCGGCGGCCAACGGCGCCGAACCCGCGTCGACGCCATAGGCCAGGCCGCGCTTTTCGCGGATTTCCTCGGTCAGGCGGGACGAGAACCCGCCGTCGCCCAGCACGTACATCATCACCTGGAAGGCATGCCAATCGGGGTCGGCGCGGCCCGGCCCCGCCTGGGCGAAGCTGGCGGCGGCCTGCGGCACCGGCATGTCGAGGGCGGCGACGCCGCCGGAAAGTTTCGGTTTCGCGGGCGGCACCGGCGGCAGCGGCGAGGACGCGGGCAGGCCGCCGAAGGTGGCGTCGAGCAGACGGGCCAGCTCGGCGGGGGCGACGTCGCCGACCACGGCGACGATCAGCCGGTCGCGGGTGAAGCGGGTCCGCGCGAAGGCGTGCAGATCGTCGGCGGAAACCGTCGCCAGACCGGCGGGGGTGCCCTGCGGCGGACGGCCATAGGGATGGTCGGGAAAGATCGCCGCGAACAGGGCGTCTCCGGCGCGGGCGGCGGGGCTTTCCTGGCGCTGGCGCAACTGCGCCAGAAAGGCGGCGCGCATCCGCGCCAGGGGCTCGGCGTCGAAGCGGGGCTCGGTCAGCGCCAGCCGCAACAGGGCGAAGGCCGCGTCGCGGTGGGCGGACAGGGTCAGCATCCGGCCGGAAAAGACATCGCGCGAGGCGGAGAAGCCCAGAGACACGTTGAGGGCGTCCAGCCGGTCCTGGAAGGCCTGGGAGTCGAGCTCGCCCGCGCCTTCGTCCAGCATGCCCGAGGCGAAGTGCGCCAGCCCCTCGCGGCCCGCCGGGTCGTCGGCCGCGCCGCCGCGGAACAGCAGCGAGACGGCGATCAGGGGATTGGCGTGGTCCTCGACCAGCCAGGCGGTGACGCCGCTTTTGCCGGTCACCACCTGGGTCTTCTGCGCCGCGGCGGCGGGCGCGGCGGTCAGGGCCAGCAGGACCAGGGCGAGGATCAGACGGCGGATCATGGCGTGGCCTCCGCCGGGGTAAGGATGGCCTGCGCCGAGGGTCCGGCCACCGTCCGCGCCGCCTTTTCGATGTCGGCGGGGGACAGCGCCGCGACGTCGTCGGCGAAGTCCTCCACCGCCGCCAGCGTGCAGCCTGTCGCCAGCGCCTGCGCCAGGGCCTGCGGCGCGGCGAACAGGTCGTCGCGGGCGAACACCCGTTCCGCCAGCAGGCGGTCCTTGACCCGGGCGAGTTCGTCGGCGGAGACCCCCGCCTGGGCGACGGCGGCGATTTCCGCGCCGACCGCGCGGTCGATTTCCTCCGCCGTGTGGCCGGGCATCGGCGTCGCGGCGATGGAGAAGGTTCCCGGTCCCAGCGCCATGCCGGAATGTCCGGCGGCGACGCCGATCGCCAGTTTCCGTTCCAGCACCAGGGAGCGGTAGAGGCGGCTGGTGGTGCCGCCGCCCAGGATCTCGGCCAGGACGTCGAAGGCGGCGACGGTCTTGCCGTCGGCGGTGCCGCAACTGGGGGCGACGGTGACCCGCCGCCATTCCGCCTGGCGCACCGTCGGCGCGGCAAGCGCGACGCGGATGTCGGCGGGCGGCGCCTCCAGCGGCGGGCGGACGCGCGGCGGCGCGGCCTTGCCGGGGATGCGGCCGAAGGTCGCCTCGGCCAGTTCGCGCACCCAGGCGGGGGTGACGTCGCCCGCGACGAAGAGGATGGCGTTGCCCGGCGCGTACCAGCGTTTATGGAAGGCCAGGGCGTCGGCGCGGGTCAGGCCGCGGATTTCCGAATCGAAGCCGCCGACCGGACGGGCGTAGGGATGGTTCATCCACAGGGCCATCGCCAGGCGTTCGGACAGCATCGCGCCGGGATCGTTGTCGGTGCGTTGCAGGCGTTCCTCGCGCACCACCTCGCGCTCGCTTCGGAAGTCCTTCTCGGCGAGCTTGAGGTGGGCCATGCGGTCGGCCTCCAGCCGCATCGCCAGGGGCAGGTGCTCGGCGGCGATGTGTTGGAAATAGGCGGTGAAGTCGCGGCTGGTCATCGCGTTGTCGACGCCGCCCTTTTCCGCGATCAGGCGCGAGAAACGGCCGGCGGGCACGGTCGGCGTGCCCTTGAACATCAGGTGTTCCAGCAGGTGGGCGAGGCCGGTCTTGCCCGCCGGTTCGTCGGCGGCGCCGACCTTGTACCACACCATGTGCGAGACGATCGGCGCGCGGTGGTTTTCCACCACCACCACGGTCATGCCGTTCTTCAGGGTGAAGACCGTGGGGTCGAAGACCTTGGCCGCCGCCGGGCGCGCGGTCAGCGCGGCGAGGCAGCAGACAAGAACGGACAGACGGAACAACGGCGTGCGCATCCGGCAGATCCTTCGGGTCGGGAAGCGGTGGAGTGGAACGGCCGCTTAGAAAATGCCTTCCAGCATGCCCTTGGAGCGGCGCTCGATCTTCGGCGGTTCGCCTTCCGAGAGCGAGCGGCCGAGGGCCATGTTCTCGCGGATGCGCTGGGATTCCTTCTTCGCGTCCACGGCGGTGCCCTGATAGGAGCGGTCCTCCCAGAACACCAAGTAGTCGGTGAAGGATTCCATTTCCTTGGCCAGGGTCGAGGTCTCGGTGTCCACGGTTTCGCGGATGTTCGCTTCGGCCTCGTTGGCGCCGGCCTTGGTCAGCACCGTCTTTTCGCCGGAGGAGAGGGAGGTGTTGGCGGCGAGTTCGCGGGCATAGACGCGCGGATTCTTGGCGGAGCGGCCGAGCAGGGCGGCCTTGGCGCGGTCGCGGTCGGAGCCTTCCTGCGGGCGTTCGGCGCCGGGTTGCGGCGGGCGCAGGGCGAAGTCCGGCGGCACCACCAGCGGCGCGCGGGAGAGAACGGTGAACTCGTCCGGCGCCTCGCGGTTGAAGCCCAGTTGCTGCTTGACGTTGTCGCAGGCGGTCAGCGACAGCACGGCGGCGACGATCAGTCCGGCGCGCCCCAGACGGGACGCCGCAAGGCGGGAACGGCGAAGATGCATGACGGTCTGCTCCATGGTGGCGGCATCTTACCTTGAATGAGGGCGGGAGAACAAGGCGTCGAACATCAACAGGACGGCCCCGGTGGAAATCGCGGCGTCGGCGACGTTGAAGGCGGGCCAGTGCCAGAGTCCCCAGTGCAGGTCGAGGAAGTCCACCACCGCGCCGAATCGCAGGCGGTCGACGACGTTGCCGAGCGCGCCGCCGGAAATCAGGCCGAAGGCGGCGATCGCGGCGGCGTGCCGCATCCCCCGCATCCAGAAGGCCAGCGCGCCGACGATGGCCAGGGACAGCGCGCTCAGCAGATAGGGCGCGTATTCGGCGTGCGAGGTCAGCAGCGAGAAACTGACGCCGCGGTTCATCGCCAGCACCAGGTTGAACACCGGCAGCACCTCGATGACGCGGGGCGGCTGCATCAGGCCCAGGATCAGCATCTTGCTGATCTGGTCCAGCAGGATCACGACGGCGGCGAGAATCAGCCCGCGGCGCATCTAGGTCCGTGCCTCCCAGCGGTCCATGGCGTCGGCGCAGCGGCCGCACACCCCGTCGTGGGCGTGGCTGCCGACGTCGGGCAGGACCTTCCAGCAGCGGCCGCACTTTTCCCCGTGGGCGGGGGCGGGAACCACCGCCACGCCCGGCACGTCTTCCAGGGTGAAGGCGCCTTCAGGGGCGGGTGCGCTGGACAGGACGATGTCCGAGGTGATGCAGATGTCGGCCATCGGCACCGACTCGCACAGATCGACGAGGTCGGCGGGCAGATGGACCACCGGCGCGGCCTGCAGGCTGGAACCGATGCGCTTGGCGGCGCGTTCCTTTTCCAGGGCGCCGGTGACGACGCGGCGGACGGCGCGGATCTTTTCCCAGCGCGCCGCCAGGTCCTCGTCCTTCCAGGTGACGGGAATGGCGGGGAAGGCCTGTTCGTGCACGCTGTCGGTGCGCTCGGGGAAGCGGCACATCCAGGCTTCCTCGGCGGTGAAGCAGACGAACGGCGCCAGCCAGGCGACGAGGGCGTTGAACACCGTGTCGAGCACGGTGCGGCAGGCGCGCCGCCGGGGGTTGTCGACCGGGTCGCAGTAGAGCGAGTCCTTGCGGATGTCGAAATAGAAGGCCGACAGGTCCACGGCGCAGAAATTGTGGATTTCCTGGAACAGCTCGTGGAAGGCGAAGGTCTCGGTACAGGTGCGGCGCACGCGGTCGTCGAGGTCGCTCAAGCGGTGCAGCACCCAGCGTTCCAGCTCCGGCATTTCCTCGACCGCCAGACGTTCGCTTTCGGCGAAGCCGTTGAGGTTGCCGAGAAGGTAGCGCAGGGTGTTGCGCAGGCGGCGGTAGACGTCGGTGGTGCGCGACAGGATCTCCTTGCCGATGCGCAGGTCCTCGGTGTAGTCCGAGCCGACCACCCACAGGCGCAGGATGTCCGCGCCCATCTGGTCGGTGACGTCCTGCGGCGCCACCACGTTGCCGAGAGACTTCGACATCTTGCGCCCCTGCTCGTCGAGGACGAAGCCGTGGGTGAGCACGGTGTCGTAGGGGGCGCGGCCGCGGGTGCCGCAGCTTTCCAGAAGCGAGCTCTGGAACCAGCCGCGATGCTGGTCCGAGCCTTCCAGGTAGAGGGCGGCGGGCCAGGTCAGGTCGTTGCGGTCCTCCAGGACGAAGGCGTGGGTGCAGCCGGAATCGAACCAGACGTCCAGGATGTCCGTCACCTTGTCGAAGTTCGCCGCGTCGTATTCGGGGGCGAGGAAGCGTTCGGCGGGCATGGTGAACCAGGCGTCGGCGCCCTTTTCCTTCACCGCCTCGACGATGCGCTGCACCACCGCCGGGTCGCGCAGCGGTTCGCCGGTGGTCTTGTCGACGAAGACGGTGATCGGCACGCCCCAGGCGCGCTGGCGCGACACGCACCAGTCGGGGCGGCTTTCCACCATCGAGCGGATGCGGTTCCTGCCCTGTTCGGGCACCCAGCGGGTGTCGTCGATCGCGGTCAGCGCCTTGTCCCGCAGGTGGTTGACGTCCATCGAGATGAACCACTGCGGCGTGTTGCGGAAGATCAGGGGCGCCTTCGACCGCCAGGAATGCGGATAGCTGTGCAAAAGCTTGCCGGAGGCGAGCAGGGCGCCCGCCTCGGTCATCGCCGCCAGGACGTCGGCGTCGACCTTGAAGACGTGCTTGCCGGCGAACATCGGCACGTGCGGGTAATAGATGCCGTCGTCGCCCACCGTGCTCGGCACCGCGATGCCGTTGGCGACGCACAGCCGCCAGTCGTCCTCGCCGTGGCCCGGCGCCATGTGGACGAAGCCGGTGCCCTGGTCGGTGGTGACGAAGTCGCCCGCCAGCAGCGGCACCTGGAAGTCGTAGCCGCCCGCCGCCAGCGGATGGCGGCAGACGGTGCCCGCGATTTCCGAGCCCTTGAGGGTGGCGACGATGGTGTATTCCGAGATGCGGGCCTGTTCGGCGACCTCGGCGACCAGGTCCTCCAGCACCACGAAGCGTTCGCCCGGCCGCGCCAGGCTGCTGGCGTCGGCGGCGGCGACCTCGACCACCGCGTAGGTGAAGTCGGCGCCATAGGCGATGGCGCGGTTGCCCGGCATCGTCCAGGGGGTGGTGGTCCAGATCACCACCGAGGTTCCCTCCAGCGCCGCGTGGGCGGCGTTGATCACCGGGAAGCGGATCCAGATGGTGGTCGAGGTATGGTCGTGGTATTCGACCTCGGCCTCGGCCAGGGCGGTCTTTTCCACCACCGACCAGAGAACCGGCTTGGCCCCCTTGTAGAGGCCGCCGTTCACCAGGAAGCGGCCGATTTCGGCGACGATGCGCGCCTCGGCGGCGAAGCTCATCGTGGTGTAGGGGTGGGCCCAGTCGCCGCCGACGCCCAGGCGTTGGAACTCGGCCTTCTGCACCTCGATCCAGTGGGCGGCGAAGTCGCGGCATTCCTGGCGGAATTCCACCACCGGAACGGCGTCCTTGTCCTTACCCGCGGCGCGGTACTTTTCCTCGATCTTCCATTCGATCGGCAGGCCGTGGCAGTCCCAGCCCGGCACGTAGCGGGCGTCCTTGCCCATCATCTGCTGGGAGCGGACGATGACGTCCTTCAGAATCTTGTTGAGCGCGTGGCCGATGTGCAGGTTGCCGTTGGCATAGGGCGGACCGTCGTGAAGGATGAACGGTTCGCGGTCCGCTCCCGCCTTGCGCAGGCGTCCTTCCAGGTCGATTTCGCGCCAGCGGGCCAGCAGCTTGGGTTCCAGGTTGGGCAGCCCGGCCTTCATCCCGAAGGAGGTGGTGGGCAGGAACACGGTCGATTTGGTATCCACGCTCATTTCGCTCATACGCTCGTTTCTGAGGCCGCCGGAGACAGCATCCGGCGTGCGGTGTCGGCATCGAGAAGGATTTGCCGTTTCAGGGACTCGATGCCGTCGAATTTCCGTTCGTCGCGCAGGAAATGCGCGAACGCCACGCGAAGGTGGCGATCATAGAGACTTTCGGCGACGTCGAACAGATGCACTTCCAACACCGTACCCATGCCGTCGAAGGTGGGGCGGGTGCCGCAGTTGGCGACGCCGGAAAAGACCCGTCCGTCGCCTTCCAGGCGCGCCCGCACCGCATAGACCCCGGCGCGCGGGCGCAGGGTGTCGGTCAGGTGGATGTTGGCGGTGGGAAAGCCGATGGTGCGGCCGCGCGCCTCGCCGTGTTCGACGCGGCCCTCGATTTCCCAGTCGCGGCCGAGGATGGCGGCGGCGTCCTCGCAACGGCCCTCGCGGATCGCATCGCGGGCGGCGGTGGAGGAAAGGATCACCCCGGCGCGGCCGGTCACCGCGGCCAGCTCGGTGACGCCGAAGCCGCGCGCCGCGCCCGCCCGGCGCAGGGAATCCGGGGTGCCGGTGCGCCCCCGGCCGAAGGCGTAGTCGTGGCCGACGACGATGTGGCGGACGTCGAGGCCGCGCACCAGGGTGTCGGCGATGAAGTCGTCGGCGGCGGTGCGCGCGTAGTCCAGGTCGAATCCCTGCACGAACAGGAAGTCGGCGCCCATCTCCTCGATCAGCTGCGCCTTGATGCGGAACGGGGTCAGGCGAAAGGGGGCGAGTTCGGGCTGGAAGACCGAGCGCGGATGCGGCTCGAAGGTCAGCACGCCGAGGGGGCGGCCCTCGGCGCGGGCGAGGGCCAGCCCCGCCCCGATCACCGCCCGGTGGCCGCGATGCACGCCGTCGAAATTGCCGATGGCGACCACCCCGCCGCGGACCTCCGCCGGGATGTCGTCGGTATGACGCAGGATCAACATGACGCCGGTTTCCGTAACCGCAGAAATCTTCAAACCGCATAGGCGTATGCGATCCTTGTCCCCGGCGCAACCCGGAATGGTCGAGACTCCGCGCGACGCGGCGGAAGGGAGGGCGCGAATCCTCACCCCTTCGGGGGGGTGAAAAGCCCCTTCGAAGGGCGGGTTTCCGGGGCTTTTTCTTCCTGCGGCCGACGGTGGCGGGCTGTCTCGGTGTCGCGGGTATTCCCGTAATCCATTGGAAACATAACGGAACCGCTTTTTCCCCCGATCGCGGGCGCAGAATTTTTGGTCAGTGAAGCTGCCCTATCCATACGGATAAAATTGCGCGGCGGCGGGTTTCGTGTTAGACGGCTGGCTCGAAAAGAACGTGCGCCGACCCTGGGGAGGGCCGGTACCGCATGAGAAACAGCAGGGGCTGGCTCGACAATGCCTGTGTTCACGGGATGCGTCGGGGCTCCGCTTTTGGGGGCCTCCACTGCCAAGGCCGTGTTCTGGATGGGGATCCGGAAAACGGCGGCGGGCGCGATTTCGCCGATGACCGGCGAGGCCGCGGCATTCGGTGATTCCCCGAACTCTCCGTTCGCTTTCTTCCCGCGCCGTGCCGCGGGAATTTTCCAATTCAGCCATTTCGCGGAAGGCGCCGTGCCGCGAATGATTCGGTCCGCATCCCGTGCGGGCCGTCTGCCGCCTCGTGCGGCGAAGAAGACGCGTTTCGAACCCGGTTTTCCGGCGGCGGAACGCGACAGGCGGTGCGTGAAACCCTGGTGTCACACGAGGCTGGCAAGCGGCCAAGAACAATGATACACATGCTGCCCCTGCCTTATAATTATCGGAAAATTGTGTCCCAATGGCGATAGCAAAAGAACTCCTCGAAGAACTTGAAAAGCGTCGTTCTGCGGCGCTTGCTGGCGGCGGCCCCGAGAAGGCCGAAAAGCGCCACCAAAAGGGTCAGTTGACCGCCCGCGAGCGGTTGGACCTGCTGTTCATGCCGGAAACCTTCCAGGAATTCGGCCTGCTGGTGCGTCACAACACCCGCGGCTTCGGCATGGATGACAAAGACATTCCGTGCGACGGCGTGATCACCGGCGTTGGCTACGTCGGCGGCAAGCCGGTTTCGGCCTACTCCCAGGACTTCACCGCCTCGGGTGGTTCGCTGGGTTCCCGTCACGCGCGTAAGATCTCGCAGCTGCAGGACTTCGCGGTGAAGTCGGGCATGCCGATCATCGGCATCAACGATTCCGGTGGGGCGCGCATTCAGGAAGCCACCGACTCCCTGAACGGCTACGGCGACGTGTTCTACCGCAACGTTCTGGCCTCGGGCGTGGTTCCGCAGATCGCCATCATCGCCGGCCCCTGCGCCGGTGGCGCGGCGTATTCGCCGGCCCTGATGGACTTCCTGATCATGACCCGCAACACCGCGAATATGTTCATTTGCGGCCCGGACGTGATTAAGGCTGTGACCGGTCAGGTCTGCACCATGGCGGAAATCGGCTCGGCTCAGGCCAACGCCTCGGTTTCCGGCAACGTGCACTTCATCGCCGAGGATGATCGCGACGCCATCGCCATCACCCACAAGATCCTGTCGTTCCTGCCTTCCAACAACATGGAAGAGCCGCCGCATCACCTGAGCGACGAGCTGGTTCTCGCCGACGATCCGGAGATGAACGACCTGATCCCCGAGACCAACAAGGCTCCGCTCGACGTGAAGCCGGTGATCGCTCGCCTGGTCGACGGTGGTGACTTCCTGGAAGTTCACAAGGAATTCGCCAAGAACATGGTGGTGGGTTGGGCTCGTGTCGGCGGCGTGGTCGTCGGCATCATCGCCAACCAGCCGGCGTTCAAGGCGGGTTGCATCGACATCGACGCCTCGGACAAGGGCTCGCGTTTCATCCGCTTCTGCAACGCGTTCAACATCCCGTTGCTGAACCTCGTCGACACCCCCGGATACCTGCCGGGCGTGCAGCAGGAACGCGGCGGCATCATTCGTCATGGCGCGAAGCTGCTGTTCGCCTACTCCTCGGCGACGGTTCCGAAGGTCACCCTGGTGATGCGTAAGTCCTACGGCGGTGCGTACCTGGCGATGTGCCCGGGTTCGCTCGGCGCGGACATCGTCTTCGCCTGGCCGACCGCCGAAATCGCGGTGATGGGTGCCGACGGCGCGGTGAACGTGCTGTACGGCAAGGAGATCAAGGAAGCCAAGGACCCGGCGAAGATGCGTGCCGAGAAGGTGGCCGAGTACTCCAAGGAATTCCAGAACCCCTACCAGGCTGCTGGCAAGGTGCAGATCACCGACGTCATCAACCCGGCGCGTTCGCGCGCGTCGATCGCTTTGGCTCTGCGTACCCTGCTCTCGAAGCGGGAGACCCGGCCGCCGAAGAAGCACGGCAACATTCCGTTGTAAGAAAACGGGACGGATGGTTATCCCAGGCGGCTGGATGCGGATCCGGCCGCCTGCGGCGAACCCGAAGTCCTTTTGGAGACAGAAAGCAAAATGGACTATGTGAACCTTGCCGATCTGGCTTCGTCCGTTACGGACGTCGCGCAGATCGCAGCCGCGGCGGAGAAAACCCCCGCTTGGCTGGGCGGTCTTCTTGGAATGGCGGTGGTCATGGTGGCGCTGTCTGGCCTTTGGTTTGCCAGCGAAATGACCGCCATCTATTTCGTAAAGAAATCGCCAAAAAAATCTGAGGCCGTCTCGAAGGCTCCGGGTGCGGCTGCGGCTGCCGCTCCGGTAGCGTCGGTGACGGCGTCTGGTGTCCCGCTCGCTGCGATCATTGCGGCGGCGGCCCAGATGGTTCAACAGCCGTTGAGGAGCGTCGTTATCAGCGCTCCTGCCGTGCCTGGCACGACTTGGGTTGCCCAGGGCCGCGAGACGATCTTCACTTCGCATGCGATGAAGTCGCCGCGTGATGTGTCCGGGCTTAGCGCCGTTAAGAAGGGATAATGGGAAAATGACCAAGCTGAAGATTACTGTTGAAGGCAAGACCTACGACGTTGACGTGGAAGTCGTTGGCGCTGCTGCCGCCGCCGCTGCTCCGGCTCCGGTTGCTGCTCCGGCTCCGGCCGCCGCTGCTCCGGCTCCGGCCGCTGCCCCGGCTCCGAAGGCCGCTCCGGCTCCGAAGGCCGCTCCGGCCGCTGCCGCTCCCGCTGGTGGCACTCCGGTGACCTGCCCGCTGGCCGGTTCGGTGTTCAAGGTCGTCACCTCGGTCGGTGCTTCCGTTCAGGAAGGCGACACGCTGATGATCCTGGAAGCCATGAAGATGGAAACCCCGATCACCGCGCCGTGCGCCGGCACCGTGAAGTCGGTTGACGTCGCGCAGGGTCAGACCGTCAACGAGGGTCAGGTTCTCTGCACCCTGGGCTAACACGGGGTCATGCCTGACTAGGCGTAACCAAGGAATAAAGGTCATTCCACGATGGATATCGTCCAGCTTTTGCACGACCTGACGGGGTTCTACAATCTGAGCCTCGGCATGGTCTTCATGTGGGTGGTCTGCGTGGTGCTGTTCTACTTGGCCGTGGTCAAGGAGTTCGAGCCGCTGCTGCTGATCCCGATTACTTTTGGCGCTTTTCTCGCCAACCTTCCCTGCGAAAACATGTGGAACGCTCCCGGCGTTGACCCGGCTACCGGTCACGTCGTCGCCGGCGGTCTGTACTACTACATCATGCAGGGCATTCATCTCGAACTGTTCCCGCCGATCATCTTCCTGGGCGTCGGTGCTCTCACCGACTTCGGGCCGCTGATCGCCAACCCGCGCACCCTGCTGCTGGGCGGCGCGGCGCAGTTCGGCGTTGCCGCCACCTATCAGTGCGCCTACTACTTCATGGGCTTCAACGAGGGTGAATCGGCGACCATCGGCATCATCGGCGGCGCCGACGGCCCGACGACGATCCTGCTGGCCGGCAAGCTTGCTCCGCACCTGCTGGGTGCGGTGGCGGTTGCCGCGTACTCCTACATGGCGCTGGTTCCGATGATCCAGCCGCCGATCATGAATGCGCTCACCACCCATGCCGAAAAGCGCATCCGCATGAAGTCCCTGCGTCCGGTCGGCCGCGCCGAAAAGCTGATTTTCGCCGCCATGTCCTGCGCTCTGACCATCATGCTGGTGCCGCCGGCTGCCCCGCTGCTGGGTATGCTGTTCCTCGGCAACTTCCTGCGTGAGAGCAACGTCTGCGACCGTCTGACCAAGGCTTCGCAGAACGAAATCATCAACATGACCACCATCTTCCTGGGCACTTCGGTGGGTGCGACGATGACCGCGGAAAACTTCCTGCGCTTCGACACCCTGAAGATCCTTTGCATGGGCGTGGTCGCGTTCGGCGTCGCCACTGCCGCTGGCGTGCTGATGGCCAAGTTGATGAACCTGACGATCAACCGTTCCAACCCGATCAATCCGCTGATCGGCTCCGCCGGCGTGTCCGCGGTGCCGATGGCCGCCCGCGTTTCGCAGGTGGTCGGCGCCACGCACGACAAGCAGAACTTCCTGCTGATGCATGCGATGGGCCCGAACGTGGCGGGCGTGATCGGCACGGCGGTGATCGCCGGCTACTTCATCGCTACCTTGAAGTAATCGCGAGGAGGAAGCGGGGCATTTTCCCCGCTTCCTCCCCATATCGAATACGTGCGTAAGAGTTTCCGCGGGGGGTGGGGGCACCCCAACGATGGCGACATCGTAACCGCGACTAAGTTGCGTACCGTGACCGGATGGCTTCGGCCATTTGATTGATGGGTTGGGAGCGTGCGGCGGGAGCCTGATCCCGCCGGGCGCCATGGGACCGCGGTTCGCGGCTCTGCCGCGAACCTGCCGTCTGCATCCTTCGCGGATGCCTTCGGTATCGTGGGTTCCATGCGCTTTTGGCATCCCGGAACGCCGTTCCGCGATGCGATTGCGTCCTCCGAAAACTTGCTTGTCCGTCCCGATAACTCGGGATGGCCCTTGATGCCGTTGCTTGGGATTCCCCGGAACCTCCGGCCCCGGCTCAGGGAAAAACACGATGGAGTGCCAAATATGGCTCTGGAACTGGGAACTTTGACCGCGTTGGCGTCGATCTCCGACGTCGCGCAGGTGGCTGCGGCCGCCGAGGAAACCCCGGCGTGGCTGGGTGGTCTGCTCGGCATGGGCGTGGTGATGACCGCGCTCGTCTCGATCTGGTTGGCGACCTCTCTCGTGGGCTCCTACTTCGTTAAGAAGAAGGCCGCCTCGCTGGGAAAAACTGAGGCCGCCCCGAAGGGCGTGACTGCGCCGCAGCCCGCGGCGGCGGCCGGTAACGACATCCCCCTGGCGGTGATCATCGCGGCGGCGGTGCAGATGGTGCAGGCACCGATCCGCAACGTCGTGGTGAACGCTCCGGGTATGGCGACCACTGTGTGGTCGTCTCAGGGACGACAGGCGATTTACGCCTCCCATGCTGCGAAGGCACCGCAAGCGGTGACGTCGCTCGGCACCATCCGTAAGAAATAAAAGTCTATTTCTGTCTCCAAACCCTACGGAGGGCGGCGTCTTGCGCCGCCCTTTTCGTTTGCCTGAAAGGTCGCGGTCGAATGCGGCAATTCAGGCATAATTATGGCGAAATCATGTCAAAAATCCTCCGGTTTCCGACCGGGGTGTGATATAAGACTCCCGCGCAAGATTTGGGCTCGGAAAAACGGGGACAACCCGTCCGGCCCCGGGCGGCAAGGATCGTCCGCTTACGTATGGGGCGCCCGGCACGTGTTGTCCGGGCGCGGCGAGGAACGACCGGCCGTGAATGCGGCCGGGGAGACGGGCGCTTCGCAATTCGGCCCGTCGGCGGGTTTACCCGCCGTTATCGTTTCCGCGCGTGGCTGTGTCGGAGGGAAACCCCCTGAAACCGGCGCAATTGCGTCCACCGAAGACCTAGGGTCCGTCGCCGGATGTCCGGCGCGGCCGGGCGTGTCCGCGATTGGGGAAACCCGTGTGCGGCGGCGCGACTGGAATCTCGATGGAGAAGAAGATGATCGAACATGGGCTTGAGTTGTTGGGGGGTGCGTCGCCGGTGATCGACGTGGCCCAGGTGGCCGAGGCCGCCGAACGTATGGCGCCGTGGTTGAGCGGCGTGATGGGCTTCGGCGTGGTGATGACCGCGCTGATGTCGATCTGGTTCGCCACTTCCCTGGTTGGCTCCTACTTCGTGAAGAAGGCGAAGTCGCCGGGAAAAACTGAAGCCGCCCCGAAGGCTCCTGCGGCCCCCGCGCAGGCCTCGGCGGCGGCTGCCGACGACATTCCGCTGGCGGTGATCGTTGCCGCGGCGGCCTATACGGTGAGCTGCATGGGACAGCAGTTGCGGAACGTGGTGGTTCACGTTCCCGGCCGCGAGTCGCTCAGCTGGACCAGCCAGGGCCGCCAGGCGATCTATTCCGGCCATGCGGCGAAGGCACCTCAGGCGGTGCTTCCGATCGGCGGCGTGGTGAAGAAGTAAGTACACGATCAGGCATCGCGGGAGTTCCCAGTTCCAGCGATGGCGGGGCGACGCAAGTCGCCCCGTTTTTTCATGCCCGGCGTCAGACGCTGGGGGCCATCAGGGTGCGCGGCGCGAGGCGGGGTTCGCGGCTGGGTTCGGGAAGGGCGAAGGCGCCGAGGGCGTCCTCGGCGGCGCGCGGCGCAGCGGGGCGAACCGCCGCCCGGTCGCTGAGCGGACCCGCGTCGAAGTAGGCGGCATAGAGATCCGGGCCCAGGATTTCGCGGGCGCTTTTCTGCGCCTGATCCTGCCAGCCCAGGGCTTCCAGGGTGGCGAGGTTGGTTTCCACCGCTACCTCGACGGTAACCATGCGGATCGGATCCTGGCGGCGGCGCTGCCATTCTTCCTTGAGCATGAAGAGATAGAGGCGGAGGAAGCGGAAGGCCTTGGACCGCGCCTCGCTGATCAGGCGCTGCGCCTCGTCCCGTTCCAGGCGGAGGGAGAGGACCTCGCGCTTGAGTTCGCGGTTTTCCGCGGTCAGGCGTTCGCGTTCCGCCTCCAGCGCCGCGGCCTGGTCGAAGACGTGGTCGAACTGGCGCTTCAGGCGGCGCAGTTCCAGACGCAGCCCGGCGATCACGCCGCGCGTCACCTCGTCTTCCGCCGGGCGGCTGCGCGCCGCCATGAAGCGGCGGAAGCTGACCACGTAGGGGGCGATCGCCTCCAGCTTCAACGGCGGGTCGGCGGACAGTCCGGCGCGTTCCAGGCGCGGGCGCTGCACCGGGTCGCGGAACAGGCCGCGCAGGGTTCCCGGGATGATCTGGAACAGCTTGCCGTCGGGAATGCCGTCGAGAATTTCCACCCAGCGGCGGCAGATCACCGGGTCGCGCGGGTCGTCCAGCCGGTGGCCGTGCGTCAGCGTCGCCATCAGGCGCTGCAAAAAGCGCGCGGAGGCGTCGAGAGGCAGGGCGTCGGGCGGAACGGCGGTCATGCGTCACCGGGGCAAGGGTTGTCGTCAGGGTGAGACTATGCCCGCTCGTTTAAGATTCGGTGAAAATCGGTCAGCCGCGCAGGAAGTCGCGGGTGCGCGCGATCGCCTCGGCGATGCCGACGCGTTCCGGCGCCACCCCGTCGGGAAAGGCGGACAAGAGGCGCGAGGGCAGGGGCGCCAAAAGCACGAAGACGCCACGGTCGTCGGTGCGGCGGATCAGGCGGCCGAAGGCCTGGCGCAGTTTCATCCGGGTCAGGCGGTCGGCATAGGCGTTGCCGCCGAAGGCGTCGCGCCGGGCGCGATAGAGGATCCCCGGGCGCGGCCAGGGCACGCGGTCGAAGGCGATCAGGCGCAGCGAGCGGCCGGGTACGTCGACCCCGTCGCGCACCGCGTCGGTGCCGAGAAGGCAGGCGTTTTCCTCGGCCCGGAAAAGGTCGATCAGGGTGCTGGCGTCGAGGCCGTCGACGTGTTGCGCCAGCAGGTCCAGACCGGCCTCGGCCAGCGGTTTCTTGATACGGGCGTGCACGTCCTTCAGCCGTTGGATGGCGGTGAACAGGCCGAGGCCGCCGCCCCCGGCGGCGAGGAACAGCTCGCGCATCGCCGCCGCGGTTTGCGCGGTGCCGCCGCGCGCCACGTCGTGGACGATGAAGACGCGGGTCTGTTCGGCATAGTCGAAGGGCGAGGGCACCGCGGTGCGCACCGCGGGCCGCGCGAAATGGCGGGTGCCGCCGGAGAGGGCCGCCGCCTCCCAGCCGCCGCCGGGGTCGCCGTCGGCGGCATCGCGCAGGGTGGCCGAGGTCACCACCACGCCGTGCGCGGTCTCCGCCAGGCAGTCGGCCAGGGGCAAGGTGGGGTCGATCCAGTGGCGGTAGAAACCGACGTCGAGGTTGCGGCCTTCGATCCGCTCGATACCGAACCAGTCGGCATAGTCGGGCGGAGTGGCGGCGGACAGGTCCTTGATCATCGCCCGCCAGGCGGCGACCTGGCGCAGGGCGCGCTGGTCGAGGGTGCGGGCCAGGGCCTCCATGCGTTGGCGGAAGGCGGGCTCCAGGGTGTCGGTTTCCTCGATCAGGCGGCGGCGCAGAATCGCCGCCAGCCCCCGCGCCGGGCCGAGAATTTCGTCGAACGCCCGGTCGAGGTCGCGCAGGGTGGCGGCCACCGTCTCCGCCGCCGGGTGCGGCGCGGTTTCCAGGGAATAGGGGGAGAGGGGGTCCTCGACCCGCGCCAGCACCTGCCCCTGCACCGCCAGCAGGAAGGTTTCCACCGGGCCGTGCGGGGTTTCCGCCCCCAGGCGGGATTCCCAGCCCGCCGCGGGCAGGGCGCGGGCGGCGCGGGCAAGGGCGGCGAGGGCGGACGCCGCTTCCTCGTGGCCCGCCACCAGGTCCTCGGCGCGGCGGGAGAGCCCGCGCGCGCGGGATTTCAGGCCGCCCCGCCGGGCATCCTCGCCGCCCAGGAACCAGCGGCGAAGGTCGTGCGCCTCGCGTCCGGTCAGGTGGGCGGAAAAGGCGGAGTCCGCCGCGTCGAAGACGTGGTGTCCCTCGTCGAAGACATAGCGGGTGGGGACGAAGGCGTCGTCCAGGCCGCCCAGCGCCGCCTGCGCCATGACCAGGGCGTGGTTGGCGATGACGATGCGGGCATGGCGGGCGCGGCGCACCGATTTTTCGACGAAGCAGCGGCCGTAGTGGGCGCACCCGGCGTGCAGGCATTCGCCGCGCTGGTCGGTCAGGCCCAGGGTGCGCGGCCGTCCCAGCAGGTGGACCAGCCAGCCGGGAAAGTCGCCGCCGATCATCGCGCCGTCGCGCGTCGCCTCGGCCCAGCGGCAGATCAGGCCGAGGGCGGCCATGCCGCGCGGTTCGCGTATCGCGCGTTCCAGCGCGTCCTCGACGTTGAGCAGGCAGAGGATGTTTTCCCGCCCGCGCCGCACCACCACGTGCCGCGCCTTTTCCGCCGGGTCGGGATAGAGGCGCGACAGTTCGCCGTCGAGCTGGCGTTGCAGGTTGCGGGTGAAGGTGCTGATCCACACCGGGCCGTGGTTGGCCTCCGCCCACAGGCTGGCGGGGGCGATGTAGCCCAGGGTCTTGCCGACGCCGGTGCCCGCCTCGGCCAACACGGCGTTGGGGGATTCGGGGGTTTCGCGCGGCGCGAAGCCGAAGGCGAGGCCCGCCGCGAAATCCGCCTGGCTGGGGCGGTGCTCCGCCCCTTGACCGAGCAGGCGGGTCAGGCGGTCGCGGATGTCGGTTTCCGCCACCGGGGCGCATCCGGCGGGTGGCGGCGGCGCGGCGTCTTCCCATTCCTTCAGGCGGTCCCAGACGCGCAGGCCGCGCGGGTCGGTGGCGCCGCCCGCCTCGCCGCCCAGGGCGGTGCACACTGCCGCGCCCCAGGACCAGCCGCCCGCCGCCATCGGCCGCGCCACCATCAGCGCATGGCGGGTCGCGGTTTCGTCCAGACGGGCGAGGGTGCCGAGCAGGATGCGCGCCGCGTCGGGCAGGGTGGCGGCCTGCGCCTCGGCGTCGTCGCCGGGGTCGGGGAGGTCCAGCGCCTCGGCCAGCCCGCGCACCGTCGGCACCGCGAAGCGCGCCGGATGGACGAAGGCGAACAGCTCCAGCAGGTCGAAGGCGTCGGCGGCGGTGCGGCCCAGGCGGTCCGCCGTCCACATCCGGTGGCAGAGGATCGGCGGGGTTTCCCCCCACAGCCGCGCCGCCATCGCGGGCGAGGGCGCGGTGATCTCGCCGTCGGCGTCGATCCAGGCGCAGCCCCGGGGCGTCACCGCCAGGGCGGGCGCCTGCGGCATCTGGATCGGCCGGGTCATGGAAGCATCCGGAAAGCGTGGGGGTGACGCATCATCGGGCGATGATGCCCGGAAGCGGCGCGCGCGGCAAGCGTTCGCTTGATGTTCCGGTTTGCGGGCGGTCTTGTCAGGCGGAAGGGGTGGGGATACCCTTCCGCCGTCTTGTCCCGTTCCGTAAAAGGTTTTCCGCCATGCAGACCCCCGTGCCGTTGGCGATCCGCCGCCTGGTCGAGGCGGACGCGCCCGCCTTTCTGGCCATGCGCGTCGCCGCGATCGTCGAGAACCCGCAGTATTTCGGCAGTCCCGCCGCCGAGGAGGAAGCCGCCGGGGTGGCGGAGTTCGCCGCCCGCATCCGCGGCAAGCAGGACGGCGACGCGGTGTTCGGCGCCTTTCGCGGCGAGGTCCTGGTCGGCATCGCCGCGATGTTCCGTCCCGCCTCGGGCACGATGAAGCATCGCGGCACCCTGTGGGGGGTGCATGTCGAGCCCGGCGAACGCGGCGGCGACGCCGCCGAGCGTCTGGTGCGCGCCGTCATCGACCATGCCCGTTGCCACGTCGACGTGCTGACCGGCCACGTCACCGTCGGCAACGCGCGGGCGCGGCGCTTCTATGAGCGGCTGGGCTTCGATTTCAGCGGCGTCGAACGCAAGATCTTCAAGGTCGGGGGCCGTCACTACGACCAGGAAATCCTGCTGATGGATTTCACCTAGGCACCGCCCGTTCGGCGGAATTGGTGAGGAAGCGCACGGTTCTTTCGGGGAAACCGTGGCACAACACCGAACGCACGCGAAGTTTCCCCGAAGGATTACGACCATGTCGTTCCACTCCCCGGTTCCGCGGCGGCGCGAACTGGCCGCGGGCATGCCCTTCATCATGCTGACGGTGCTGATCGACATGGCGTCGATCGGCCTGATCATTCCGGTGCTGCCCTCCCTGGTCGGCAGCTTTACCGATTCCCCGCAGGATCAGGCCTTCTGGTTCGGCGTGGTGCTGTTCTCCTTCGGTATCGCCAACTTCGTCGGCTCGCCGGTGCTGGGGACCCTCTCCGACGTCTATGGCCGCCGTCCGGTGCTGCTGCTGGGGTTCTGCGGTCTTGCCCTCAACTTCATCGTCACCGGCCTGGCCGGGTCGTTGTGGGTGTTGGTCGGGGTGCGCCTGGTCGGCGGCGCGATGCAGGCCAACACGGCGGTGGCCAACGCCTATGTCGCCGACATCACCCAGCCCGGCGAACGGGCGAAACGCTTCGGCATGCTGGGGGCGATGTTCGGCCTCGGCTTCATCGTCGGCCCGGTGATGGGCGGTCTGCTGGGCGCCATCGACCTGCGCCTGCCCTTCTTCGCCGCCGGTGGGATGGCCCTTCTCAACCTGCTGTACGGCTATTTCGTGCTGCCGGAATCCCTGCCGCCGGAACGCCGCAAGGGCTTTGCCCTGGGTTCGTTGTCGCCCTTCGCCTCGTTGCGCGAACTGGCGAGGTTGCAGGGGGTGGGGCGGCTGGTCGCGGTGCTCGGCTTGAGCGCCTTGGCGCAGTTCACCCACTTTTCCAGTTGGGTGCTGTTCACCAGCTTCAAGTTCGGCTGGGGGCCGAGCGAGAACGGCTGGTCGCTGGCCATGGTCGGCGCGACGTCGGTGATCGTGCAGGGGTTCCTGTTCGGGCGGCTGTTGCGCCGTTTCACCCCGCGCCAACTGGCGGTCGCCGGGCTGGCCTCGTCCGCCCTGGCCTATCTGGCGATGGGCGCGGCGCCCCGGGGCTGGATGCTTTTCGTGGTGATCGGCGCCAACCTTCTCGGCTATGTCGTTTCCCCCGCGATCCAGAGCATCGTCTCGTCGGCGGCGGACGCCCGCGACCAGGGGCGGGCCCTGGGCGCGGTGAACGCCATCAACAGCCTGGCCACGGTGCTCTCGCCGATGATCGGCCCACCGTTGCTGGCCCTGGTCTCGCACTATCCGGCGGGGGACTGGCGGATCGGCTTCCCCCTGTATTTCTGCGCCGCCTTGCAGGGCGCGGCGATGATCCTGGCATTCCTGCACTTCCGGGAACGGCGGCGGCCCTGAAGACTCCTCGGGACGGAAGAGAACGCGGTCGCCCGGGCCTTGGCAAGGCGCCTGAAATGGGCTTATTACTAGCCCCCGTTTATTTGCCAGGGATGAGGACTAACAATGGCCGCCGACACAGCTTTGAATCATCCCAATGCGGTTTGCGTGTTCTGCGGTTCGGCATCCGGCAATTCCCCGGCCTATATCGAAGCGGCCCAGCGGGCCGGACGTGCCATCGCCCGGTCGGGGGCCTGTCTGGTGTATGGGGGCGGCCGGGTCGGCTTGATGGGGGCGGTCGCGGACGCCGCCCTCGGCGTCGGGGGACGGGTGGTCGGCGTGATGCCGAAAGCCCTCGTCGACCGTGAAATCGCCCATGCGTCCCTGACCGAGCTTCATCAGGTTGCCGACATGCACGAACGCAAGGCGAAGATGAGCGAGATGGCCGCCGCTTTCCTGGTGCTGCCGGGCGGTGCGGGAACGCTGGAAGAGGCCTTCGAACAATGGACCTGGGCGCAAATCGGCGTTCACGCGAAGCCGCTCGGCTTTCTGAACGTCGAAGGCTACTTCGATCCCTTGCTCTCGATGGTCGACGCGATGGTGCGGAAGGGTTTCGTGGCGAAACCGTATCGCGACGCGTTGATCGTTTCGGATTCCCCCGAGGAGATTCTTCGCGGGTTCGCCAACTACGTCGCGCCGGGGCGAAAGACCTATGAACCGGTGCGGACCGGGGGCGCCGCCCTTGCCCGAGAACCGGCGCGTCTCAAGCCCATTGACAAGAACCGCCGCGACTGACGATCATGGCGTCCATGACCACGCAATGCATCCTTTCCCGACGTACGAACACGGCCCGACGCCCGTCCGGCTTGCCGTGTCCCGCGCGCGAAAGATGCCTCCGGCTGAGGTAGGTCCCCCGAACCACGGACCCCCCGGTGCAATTTCCCAAAAGGCCACGGATCGACATCCGTGGTCTTTTTTTTGTCCCTTACACGATGGAGAACGACGTGCAACCCGACCTTTCCTTAGCCGCGACCAGCCTGATGCCGATCACCAACCGGCCGGACATCGTTTTCGTCCGCGGTCAGGGCTCCTACCTCTTCGACGATACCGGCAAGCGTTACCTCGATTGGATTCAGGGGTGGGCCGTTAATTGCCTGGGGCACTCGCCGCGGGTCGTCGTCGAGGCCCTGACGAAGCAGGCGGAAACCCTGATCAATCCCAGCCCGGCGTTCTATAACCGGCCGTTCCTGGAACTCGCTGAGCTGCTGACCCGCAACAGCTGCTTCGACCAGGTGTTCTTCGCCAATTCCGGCGCCGAGGCCAACGAGGGCGCGATCAAGCTGGCGCGCAAGTGGGGGCAACTGCATAAGTCCGGAGCCTTCGAGATCGTGACCTTCGACCACGCGTTCCACGGACGGACCCTGGCCACCATGTCGGCCAGTGGCAAGGCCGGATGGGACGCGCTGTTCGAGCCCAAGGTGCCGGGTTTTCCCAAGGCGGTTCTGAACGACCTGGATTCGGTGCGGCGCCTCGTCGGGCCGCGGACGGTCGCCGTGATGCTGGAACCCGTTCAGGGCGAGGCCGGGGTGATCCCCGCCACGGTGGCGTTCATGCGGGGGCTGCGGGAACTCTGCGACCGGAACGGGCTGCTGTTGATCGTCGACGAGGTTCAGACCGGGTTGGGGCGGACCGGGCCCCTGTTCGCCTATCAGCAGTCGGGGATCGAGCCGGACGTCATGACCCTCGCCAAGGGAATCGGCGGCGGGGTTCCTCTGTCCGCCCTGCTGTCCAAGGCGGCGTGCTCCTGCTTCGCTCCCGGGGACCAGGGGGGAACCTATTGCGGCAATCCCTTGACCTGCGCGGCGGGATTGGCGGTGCTGCGCACCGTGCTGTCCGACGGTTTCCTGGCGGCGGCGCAGCGGACCGGCCGGTTTCTGCGGCAAAGGCTTCAAGATTTGTCCGGCGAGCTGGGCTTGGGCGAAGTGCGGGGAAGCGGCATGCTGCTGGCGCTGGAACTGGGAGCGGACATCGCGGGCGCGGTCGCCGACCGGGCCCGGGAGGCCGGGCTGTTGCTGAATGCGCCGCGTCCCCATTGCCTGCGCTTCATGCCCGCCCTCAACGCCACCGAGGACGAGGTCGACGAAGGCATGGCCATCCTGCGCCGGGCCATCGCGGAAAGTCCGTGCCGCCGGTGATTCCGCCGCCGGATTCACCTTGCCGTTCCCCGGGGGGGCGAGGGTTCCCCCCGGGCGGGGCGCGCATCCATTTGACTCCGCCCCCGGCTTTGCCTAGCTTGGCCGATCCTGCCACGCCCGTGGCGGGCCGATTTATCATGGGAAAGCCGATCATGTCCGACCTTGCCGCCACCGCCCTTGCCTCCAACGCTTGGCCCTTCCAGGAAGCCAAGGCCCTGCTGGAGGGCCGCCTGGCCAAACGCGGCAAAGGCAACGAAGGCGGCGAGAAAGGCTATGTGCTGTTCGAGACCGGCTATGGCCCCTCGGGCCTGCCGCACATCGGCACCTTCGGCGAGGTGGTGCGCACCACCATGGTGCGCAACGCCCTGAAGGTGCTGGCCCCGGGCCTGAAGACCCGGCTGTTCGCCTTTTCCGACGACATGGACGGCCTGCGCAAGGTGCCGGACAACATCCCCAACAAGGAGATGGTGCGTCCGCATCTGGGCAAGCCCCTGACCCGCATTCCCGATCCCTTCGGCACGCACGAAAGTTTCGGCCACCACAACAATGCGCGGCTGCGCGCCTTCCTCGACAGCTTCGGCTTCGAGTACGAGTTCCAAAGCTCCACCGACTGGTATACCTCGGGCCGCTTCGACGCGACCCTGCTCAAGGTTCTGGCCAACCACGACGCGATCCGCGACGTGGTGCTGCCCACCCTGGGCGAGGAACGCCGCGCCACCTATAGCCCGTTCCTGCCGATCTGCCCGGAAACCGGTATCGTCTTGCAGGTGCCGGTGGTGCAAACCGACGCGGCGGCGGGGACCATCGTCTACAAGCGCGACGACGGCAAGCTGGTGGAGACGCCGGTCACCGGCGGCGCGGTGAAGCTGCAGTGGAAGGCCGACTGGGCGATGCGTTGGGCGGCGCTGGGCGTCGATTACGAGATGTCGGGCAAGGACCTGATCGATTCGGTGAAGCTGGCCTCGCGCATCGTGCGCATCCTGGGCGGCGAACAGCCGCAGAACCTGACCTACGAACTGTTCCTCGACGACAAGGGCGAGAAGATTTCGAAGTCGCGCGGCAACGGCCTGGCGGTGGAGGAATGGCTGACCTATGCCCCGCCGGAAAGCCTGGCCCTGTTCATGTACCAGAAGCCGAAGGCGGCGAAGCGCCTGTACTTCGACGTCATCCCGCGCGCGGTGGACGAATACCAAAGCTTCGTCGCCGCCTTCCCGCGGCAGGGCGAGGCCGAGCGCCTGAACAATCCCGCCTGGCACATCCACGCCGGTCATCCCCCGGCGGAGGCCGAGGGAGTGTCGTTCTCGATGCTGCTGAACCTGGTTTCGGTCTGCCATTCCGACGATCCGGCGGTGATCTGGCAGTACCTCAGCCGCTACGTGCCGGGCGCGGCGCCGGATGGGATGCCCTTCCTCGACACCCTGGTGCGTTGCGCTATCGCCTATTACCGCGACTTCGTTCTGCCGAAGAAGGCCTTCCGCAAGGCCTCGCCCGAGGAAGTGGCGGCGCTGTCCCAGTTGCGCCGCGAACTCGCCGCGCCGTCGGTGGAGGCCAGCCCCGAGGCGCTGCAAACCATCGTCTACGAGGTGGGCAAGGCGCACGCCTGCTTCGCCGACCTGAAGGCGTGGTTCAAGGCGCTGTACCAAATCCTGCTGGGGCAGGATACCGGGCCGCGCATGGGCAGCTTCTTCGCCCTCTACGGCCTGACCGAAAGCCTTGCCCTGCTGGACAAGGCGATCGCCGGCGAGGACATGGCGTAAAGAACCAGGACAGGGGCTCCGCCCCTGGACCCCGCCGGAGGGTCTTCCCTCCGGACCTTCCGGACCTGTTCGAAGAAAAATGGGCCTCCCTTGCGGGGGCCCATTTTCTTCGAATACGCATGGGGTCGAGGGGGCCGAGCCCCCTCGCGGGTCCGGGCGGCGCCCGGCCGGGTTTTTCTATCGGCAGCCTTCGCTGCGGGCGAATTCCCAATAGAGGCGGCGGGCGCGTTCGTAGACCGGGCCCTTGGCGAAGGACGCGTCGTCGACGCGGCGGCACCAGCTGACCTTCTGGTAGTTGCCGGTGGCGAACACCTCGTCGGCGGACTTCACGTCCTGCGGCGTCAGGGTGGTTTCCTCGACCACCAGGCCGTCGTCGCGCAGAAGCTGGATCACCCTTTGCCGCGTCAGGCCGTTGAGGAAGGTGCCGTTCGACGCCGGGGTGAACACCCGTCCGGCCTTGACGCAGAACAGGTTGGTGAACGAGAACTCGGCGACGTTGCCGTCCGGATCCAGGCTGACGCCGATGTCGAAGCCCCGTTGCAGCGCCTCGCGATAGGCGCGGGCGACGTTGGGGTACAGGCAGGCGGCCTTCGCCCCGGTGGGGGCCATGCTGGGGTCGGGACGGCGGAAGCTGCTGACCGTGGCGGAAAAGCCGGTCGGTTCGGCCAGCGGCGACACCGTGATGGTCAGGGCGAACTGGGTCGATGCCGGGTCCGGCAGCACGAAGCCCTGGTCGGCGTAGAACAGTGGGCAGATGTAGAGGGGGGTTCCCGCCGGAAAGCGGGAAATGCCGTCCCAGGCGAGTTCGGTGATCTCGGGCCCGGTGAGCACCGGGTCGAGGCCCATCATCCGCGCCGAGCGCACCACCCGCGCGCAATGCAGGTCGAGATCGGGGGCGCAGCCGTCGAAGGCGCGGGCGCCGTCGAACACCGCCGAGCCCAGCCAGACCGAATGTGCGTGCGGGCCAAGCAGGGGCGGGTTGCCGATGAACCATGCCCCACGGGAATACGTCAGGGTCTCCATGCCGATCTGTTCCTCGCGCCAAGATTGCGTTGGTCTTCGTTTTTTTCTCGGATGGAGCACAGGATAACCCTGGGATGCGGCGGTTGTCCACGTTCGGGACAGAAAAACCGCCACCGCGTCGGCGGTGGCGGGTACCGGTGTTCGGAACCTTTTCCCTCGGTCAGATTTCGACGCCGATCATCGCGGCATAGACCCGATAGGCATCGGCGGGCTCGATGTTGGCGGCGTGCGCCCCGGCCTCCAGCATCGCCGGCGTGGGCTGGGCGCTGACCACGGTCAACCCGGTGCTGCCCAGAGCCTCGATGAGCGCGAGGCTGAGATTGAAGGCGTTGGAACGGCCGAAGGGCGGAGCGTGGATGGTGACCATGGTTTTCCTCCATTACCTGATTATTCTTGTTTTTGGTCCGTTGTTGTTCTTGCCTGATACTCAGCAATCGCCATGCCAGGGCGCAACGTTCGCGTGTCTCCCGAATAACCCCGCGTTTCACTTGGTTTTTTGGCGTGGGGGAGGAAAGGGCCGGGTTTCCGGCGTTACGGCAAGATGAGAAAGATTCGCGTTCTGCAACGCGAAATCGTTCCGGTTGCAAAGAATCCTCCCGGCTTGAGACGCGTGGCGAAAGCGCGTAGTGTCGGCGCCATGGATGCGTGGATCTTCAGATTGTGCCTGCCCGGCGAGTGGTCGGCGTTCCGGGAAAGCGGCAGCTTCTCCGGCAACGACGGTGACCGGCGCGACGGCTTCGTGCATTTCTCCGCCGCCCCTCAAGTGGCGGGCACCGCGGCGCGCCATTATCCGGCGGAAGGGCCGCTGGTGCTGATGGCGGTGGACGCCGTCGTCCTTGGCGATGCCCTGCGGTGGGAGGAAAGCCGTGGCGGCGCCCTGTTCCCCCACCTTTACGGAATCTTGCCGCTGTCCGCGGTGCGGGCGTGGCGCGAACTGGCGGGCCGCGATTTCGGCTTCCTCGACGGGGAAGTCCAGCCGACGGAGGCCGCGGGATGGACCTGTATCCGCTGATCAAACCATTGGTGATGCGTTTCGATCCCGAGTTCGGCCACAAGATGGCGATCCGGGCGCTGCGCCTGGGGCTGGTGCCGCCGCCGCCGCCGGTGCGCGAGCCGGTTCTGGAAACTCGGGTATTCGGTCTGCCGTTCCCCAATCCGGTGGGTCTGGCGGCGGGTTTCGACAAGGATGCCGAGGTCGCCGACGCGATGTTGGCGCAGGGCTTCGGCCATGTCGAGGTGGGGTCGGTGACGCCCCGTCCGCAGCCCGGCAACCCCAAGCCCCGCCTGTTCCGCCTGGTCGAGGACCGCGCGGTGATCAACCGCATGGGCTTCAACAACAAGGGCATGGAGGCGATGGCGGAACGCCTGGCGGCGCGCAAGCCGCGCGGCATCGTCGGCGTCAACCTGGGCAAGAACAAGGATACCGAACGCGCCGTCGACGACTACGTGAAGGGGGCGAAGGCCCTGGCACGGTATGCCGACTATCTGGCGGTCAACGTCTCCTCCCCCAACACGCCGGGACTGCGCGCCCTGCAATCCCGCGCGCCGCTGATCGAAATTCTCGGCGGGGTGCGCGAGGCGCTGGACGAACTGGCGCGGAACGGCGTGCGCCGTCCGCCGCTGCTGTTGAAGATCGCCCCCGACCTGACCGCCGACGACCTGGCCGACATCGCGGCGGTGGCGATGGGCGAGGGTTTGTCGGTGAAGGCGGGGGAAACCGGCGTCGACGGATTGATCGTCAGCAACACCACCTGGTCGCGCGAGGGTCTGCAAAGCCGTTTCCGCGACGAGACCGGCGGCATGTCGGGGGAACCCCTGATGCCGATTTCCACCGCGGTGCTGGCCGAGATGTACCGCCTGACCCGGGGGCGTCTGCCGCTGGTCGGGGTCGGCGGTATCGCCACCGGCGCCGACGCCTATGCCAAGATCCGCGCCGGGGCGTCGCTGGTGCAGCTGTATTCCGCGATGGTCTATGACGGCCCGGCGGTGGGGGCGCGGGTGGCGCGCGAACTGGCCGCCTGCCTGAAGGCGGACGGCTTCGCCCATGTCGCCGATGCGGTCGGCGCCGACCAGCCCGGGGTGACCGGCTGACCGCCCGGTCCGTTCCTACGGGGTGAACTGTTCCTTGAGGATGCGTTCCTCCAGGTGGTGTTCGCGGTCGAACAGCATGCGCAGCTTCGTCACCGTGTCCTCGTGCACCGTCACCTTGGTGACGTCGCGCACTTCGGTGTAGTCGGCGACCGCGCTGACCGGGCGCTTTTCGTGTTCCATCACCTCGAAGCTGACCACCGAGGAATGGGGCAGGATGGCGCCGCGCCAGCGGCGCGGGCGGAAGGCGCTGATCGGGGTCAGAGCCAGCACGTTGGAGCCCATCGGCAGGATCGGCCCGTGCGCCGACAGGTTATAGGCGGTGCTGCCCGCCGGGGTGCAGACCAGGACACCGTCGCAGACCAGTTCCTCCAGGCGCACGCAGTCGTCGATGCGGATGCGCAGGTGCGCCGTCTGGCGGGTTTCGCGCAGCATCGAGACTTCGTTGATGGCCAGGGCGTGCACCTTCTGGCCGGAGGCGGTTTCCGCCTCCATGCGCAGGGGCGACAGGCTGACCATCACCGCGCGGGCGATGCGCTGCGGCAGGCTGGTTTCCTCGTATTCGTTCAGCAGAAAGCCCACGGTGCCCCGGTTCATGCCGTAGATCGGCGCCGGATGGTCGATGAAGCGGTGCAGGCATTCCAGCATGAAGCCGTCGCCGCCCAGGGCGACGATCACCTCGGCCTCGGCCAGGGGCGCGTCGCCATAGCGGTTGGCCAAGCGCTGGCAGGCGAATTGGGCGGCGGGCGTTTCGGCGGCAACGAACGCCATGCGCGACGGGGCGGCGGGCAGGGACATGGGGCGAACGGTTCCGGATCAGGGGCACACGTCGGGCGGTTCCCGCGTCGGGCGCCCGGCTATCCGCCCTACATAACACGAACCCCGCCTTCGCCCCAAGGCCTTCGTCGATTGTCATGGGGACAATCGCGGGCGGCGCGACAGGGCGAAAAAACTGGTCTACGATACGGAAAAACCATGACGGACGAGGGAAGGCATGGCGACCGGCGAGGATGAGGAACGCGTTCCCGGCGAGGCGGCGGTGGTCCGCATCTGCCACGACCTGGCGGGGCCGATCGGCGCCTTGGCCAACGGCATCGAGCTTCTGGCGATGGATGGCGCGGAGGGGGACGAGGAAACCCTGTCCCTGTTGCGCGACAGCGCCCGCGCGTTGACCGCGCGGCTGGATTTCTTTCGCGCCGTGTTCGGCCAGCCGACGGCGCGCGCCCTGAAGTCGGGCGCCGCGTCGCGCGCCGCGGCCGAGGCCTATCTGGCCCAGTTGTGCGATCACGCGCGGCGTTTCACCCTGTCGGCCTTTCCGGATGGCGAGGATCTGCCGCCGGTCGAGCGCCGTTCGGCCCTGGCCCTGGTTCTGGCTGGGGCGGACGCGCTGCCCTTCGGCGGCGCGGTGCGGGTGACCCGCGCCGCGACGGGGCTCTCCCTGCGGGTGGAGGGGCGTCGCGCCGGATGGATGCCCGAGGTGGAGGAAGGTTTTTCGCGGGCGACCGCCGATCCCCGCGCCGCCGCGGTGGCTTTGGCGCGGGCGCTGTCCCTGTCGCGGGGGTGGTCCTGCGTCCCCTGGCGGGAGGAAGCCGCCTGCGGCGTCGATCTGGTTCCCACCCCCTTGGAAAATTCTCAAGCATGACAATAGTCTTTTCATTAGAGCCCCGTAACGGCATACTATCTGCCTAGGTCTGGAGGGTGGGACGGACGTTGTTCCTGAATCGATGCCCCCTGGTCGGTCGTTGGATGCGAAGCGCCGGAGAAGCGGAATTGCCCCCCGGGCGCGTGGAGAGGAACGATGGACGATCTTTTGAGCGAGTTTTTGACCGAAACCTCGGAAAGCCTGGCCACGCTTGACGTCGAACTGGTTAATCTCGAACGCAATCCGAACGATACCGGGATTTTGTCCAACATTTTCCGGCTGGTGCACACGATCAAGGGGACCTGCGGCTTCCTTGGCCTGCCGCGCCTGGAAACCCTGGCCCACGCTGGCGAGAACGTGCTCGGCAAGTTCCGCAACGGCGAACTCAGCGTTTCGCCCACCTCGGTCACCCTGATCCTGCAATCGATCGACCGCATCAAGGAAATCCTGGCCTACATCGAAGCCAACGAGCAGGAGCCCGAAGGCCACGACAAGGATCTGATCGAACGCCTCAACCTGGTCGCCGCCGGCAAGGAAGCCGACGCCGCTCCCGCCGCCGCGGCCGCCGAACCGCCGCCCGCCCCGGCCGCCGAACCCGCGCCCGCCGTCTCGAGTGGTCCGGTGCTGAGCGAGGAAGGCTTCCCCGTCGCCGCCGATCTGCTGGCCGAGGTCGCCGCCGCCCAGGCCGCCGGTGCCCAGGCCGCGTCCGAGGCGCAGATCGCCGCCGAAATGGCCGCCGAGCGTGCCTCCGAACAGCCGTCCGCGCCCGCCGCCGAGCCCGCCGCTCCGGCGCCCGAGCCCGCGCCCGCGCCGGTCGCCGCGCCGCCCGTCCCGGTGGCGAAGAATCCCCCCATCGGCGGCGGCGAGACGCCGAAGGAAAGCGCCGTCGCGGCGCAGTCGATCCGTGTCAACGTCGACCTTTTGGAAAACCTGATGACCCTGGTTTCCGAACTGGTGCTGACCCGGAACCAGCTGTTGCAGATGGTGCGCGGTCGCGACGATTCCGAATTCGCCGCTCCCTTGCAGCGCCTGTCGCACATCACCACCGACCTGCAGGAAGGGGTGATGAAGACCCGCATGCAGCCGATCGGCAACGCCTGGGCCAAGCTGCCGCGCATCGTTCGCGATCTGGCGCTGGAAACCCACAAGAAGATCGACCTGCAGATGTACGGCGCCGAGACCGAACTCGACCGTCAGGTGCTGGAGCTGATCAAGGATCCGCTCACCCACATGGTGCGCAACTCCGCCGACCACGGCCTCGAAATGCCGTCGGACCGCCTGGCCTCGGGCAAGCCCGAGATCGGGGTGATCTCGCTCAACGCCTATCACGAGGGCGGCCACATCATCATCGAGATCGCCGACGACGGGCGCGGCCTCAACACCGGCCGCATCCGCCAGAAGATTCTCGACAACGGCCTCGCCTCCGAAATCGAACTCGACGCGATGAACGACCAGCAGATCTGCCAGTTCATCTTCCGCGCCGGGTTCTCGACGGCGGAGAAGGTGACCTCGGTGTCGGGACGCGGCGTCGGCATGGACGTGGTGCGCACCAACATCGAAAAGATCGGCGGCACCATCGAACTGAAGACGGTGGAGGGCCGCGGCACCACCTTCGTCATCAAGATCCCGCTGACCCTGGCCATCGTCTCGGCGCTGATCGTCGAATGCGCCACCGAGCGTTTCGCCATTCCGCAGATATCGGTGGTCGAGCTGGTGCGCGTCACCCCGAATTCCGAACATCAGATCGAAAACATCAACGCCGCGCCGGTGTTGCGCCTGCGCGACCGTCTGCTGCCCCTGGTCAACCTGTCCGACCTGCTGCGTCTGGGCAACAAGGTCGAGGCGGCCGAGGAAACCGACGAGGAAACCTTCATCGTGGTGTCGCAGGTCGGCACCTATACCTTCGGCATCATCGTCGACCGGGTGTTCGACACCGAGGAAATCGTCGTCAAGCCGGTGGCGCCGATCCTGCGTCACATCTCGATGTTCTCGGGGAATACCATCCTGGGCGACGGCAGCGTGATCATGATCCTCGATCCGAACGGCATCGCCTCCGCCACCGGCGAAGTGGCGATGGGCGGCGACCACGCCAAGGAAGAGGCCGCCTACGCCGCCGCCAGCACCACCGACGACCGCATCTCGCTGCTCATCTTCCGGGCCGGCAACGACGACCTCAAGGCGGTGCCGCTGGCCCTGGTGGCGCGCCTGGAGGAAATCGAGACCGCGTCGATCGAATACTCCTACGGCAAGCCGGTGGTGCAGTATCGCGGCCAGCTGATGCCCCTGATCGGCGTTTCCGACAACTTCCGCATCACCGACGACGGGCGCCAGCCGGTTCTGGTCTTCACCGACCGCGACCGCTCGATGGGCCTTCTGGTCGAGGAAATCGTCGACATCGTCGAGGACCGCCTGAAGATGGAATTGCAGGTCGAACAGCCCGGTCTGATCGGCACCGCGGTGATCAACGGCAAGGCCACCGAGGTGATCGACACCGGCTTCTTCCTGACCAAGGCGTTCGGCGACTGGTTCGGACGCGAGGAGGACAAGGCGTTCGGCGAACAGGGGCCGAGTTCGGGTCGGCGGGTGCTGTTCGTCGACGACAGCGCCTTCTTCCGCAACCTGCTGACGCCGCTTCTGTCGGTCAACGGCTATCAGGTCCTGGCGGTGGACGCCGCGGACAAGGCGCTGGCCCTGCGCGACCGGGGCGAGACCTTCGACGCCATCATCTCGGACATCGAAATGCCGGGCATGGACGGCTTCGCCTTCGCCCGCGCGGTGCGCGGCGACGACCGCTGGCGCACCGTGCCGATGATCGCGTTGTCGTCGCATGCCTCGGACCGCGACTTCCAGATGGGGCGCGACGCCGGGTTCGACGACTACGTGGTGAAGTTCGACCGCGAGGCGGTGATGCAGGTGCTGAAAGGCCTGCTGAGCCGTACCGCCGCGGTCGCGGGAGAGGTCTGAGGGGGGATTCCCGGCGGGGTGGAATTTCCCACAACCGCCGCAGATCGTATGCTACCATCGGCGGAAGGTCGTGCCGGGGTTCGTAACGTTTGATTTCGTGTTCTATTCGGTCGGGATGATTTGCAATGAAGACCTGCCTGATTGTCGACGACTCCAAGGTTATCCGCATGGTGGCCCGCAAGATCCTACAGGAGCTTGGGTTCGCCACGGCGGAGGCGGAAGATGGCGCCAAGGCCCTGGACTATTGCAAGCAATCCTTGCCGGAAGCGGTGCTGCTGGACTGGAACATGCCGGTGATGAACGGCATCGAGTTCCTGATCGAGATGCGCAAGCTGCCGGGCGGGGAAAAACCCATCGTGGTGTTCTGCACCACCGAAAACGATATCCAGCACATCCAGCAGGCGATCGCCGCTGGGGCCAGCGAATACATCATGAAGCCCTTCGACGGCGAGATCATTCAGGCCAAGTTCGAGCAGGTCGGCCTGCTCGCCGCCAAGGAATGATCGGCCGCCGTTGCGTGCGGTAAGGACGGATTGTCGAGGCTAAAGGAGGGAGCGCGGTTGTCCGAGGGAGGTTCGTCGTTGACGGGAGCGAGGGGCGGTGCCGCCTCTGATCCGATCCGGGTCATGGTGGTGGACGATTCCGCCGTGGTCCGCGGTTTGATCGCGCGGATGCTGGAGGATGCCCCCGACGTGCAGGTGGTCACCTCGGTTCCCAATGGCGACGCCGCGGTGAAGGCGCTCGACCGTTTCGACATCGAGGTGGTGCTGCTCGACATCGAAATGCCGGTGATGGACGGTATGACCGCCCTGCCGCTGATGTTGAAGAAACGGCCGGATCTGAAGGTGATCATGGCCTCGACCCTGACCCTGCACAACGCCGACATTTCCCTGCGGGCGTTGGAGCTGGGCGCCATCGACTATATTCCGAAGCCGACCGCGACGCGCGAGCTGTCGGGCGGTCCCGACTTCAAACGCGAACTGCTGGAGAAGGTGGTCGCCCTGGGCGCCTCGCTCAGGAGAAGCGGCGCCCGCCGTGCCGCCGCCTCGGCCCGGCCCGGGGCTTCGTCCGCCGCCGCGCCGCAACGCATGCCCTTTTCGCGCCCCGGCGCGGGCGCGCCGGGAGCCGCGGCTCCCGCCGGGCGGTCGCTGCTCAGCCCCGCCGCGCCGATCCAACTGCGGCAGAACAAGATCGAGACGCCGGACATCATCGCCATCGGCAGCTCCACCGGCGGGCCGCAGGCGTTGTTCAAGGTTCTGACCGATCTGCGCCAGGGCACCGCCCCCCGGCAGCCGATCATCATCACCCAGCACATGCCCGCCACCTTCACCACCATCCTGGCCGAGCACATCACCCGGGTTTCCGGCTGGCCGGCCAAGGAAGGCAAGGATGGCGAGGCGTTGAAGGGGGGCAACGTTTACATCGCTCCCGGCGGCTTCCACATGCTGGTGGAAAGCAAGGGGGTGGAGCAGGTCCTCCGCATCATCGACGGACCGCCCGAGAATTTCTGCAAGCCCGCGGTGGACCCGATGTTCCGTTCCGTCGCCAAGGTCTACGGTCGGCGCGCCCTGGCCGCGGTCCTCACCGGCATGGGCTCGGACGGGGCCAAGGGCGGGGCGGAGATCGTCGCCGCGGGAGGCAGCGTCATCGCCCAGGACGAGGAAACCTCGGTGGTCTGGGGCATGCCCGGCGCAACGGCCCAGTCCGGTATCTGCTCGGCGGTTCTGCCGTTGCAGGACATCGGCGCCTTCATCAAGAAAGTGGCGGCGAGGCAGTAGAACATGAAACCGGAAGACTTCGACTTCGTGGCAAAACTCTTGAAGGAACGGTCTGGCCTGGTCCTCTCCAAGGACAAGTCCTACCTTCTCGAGAGCCGGTTGATGCCGGTCGCGCGCCGCCGCGGCATGAAGGGGCTGGACGAACTGGTCGCCGCGATCCGCCGCATGGATCCCGCCCTGGTCAAGGACGTGACCGAGGCGATGACCACCAACGAGTCCTTCTTCTTCCGCGATGGCAAGCCGTTCGACCAATTCCGCGAACGCGTCCTTCCTTCCTTGATGAACGCGCGCAAGGATAAACGCCAACTGCGCGTCTGGTGCGCCGCCTGCTCCAGCGGCCAGGAACCCTATTCCCTGGCGATGATCCTGAAGGAGATGGAGGCGAAGCTTTCGGGGTGGCGCATCGACATCGTCGCCACCGACCTGTCCACCGAGATTCTGGAAAAGGCGAAGGCCGGACTCTATTCCCAATTCGAAGTGCAAAGAGGCATGCCGATCGCCCTGCTCGTCAAATACTTCCAGAAGAAGGACGAGATGTGGCAGATCGACGCCCGCCTGCGCGCCATGGTGCAGTACCGGCCCCTGAACCTGTTGACCGACGTGCGCTCCACCCTGGGCACCTTCGACGTGGTGTTCTGCCGCAACGTCCTGATCTATTTCGACCAGGAAACCAAGGGCAAGGTTCTGAGCGACATCTCTAAGCTGATGGCCCCCGACGGCTTCCTCTATCTCGGCGGCGCGGAAACCGTGCTCGGCATTTCCGACAGGTTCCGGCCGATTACCGGGCAGCGCGGCATGTACGAACTGACCGGCGGCGACGGCGCGGCCAAGCCGTAATCCTCTTTTTCGGAAGCGGAAGAATCGGCCCCCGTGGCGCATGCCGCGGGGGCGGTTTCGTTCAGGCCTGCGGGTCGCGCAGCACGTAGCCGCGGCCCCAGACGGTTTCGATATAGGAATCGCCGTCGCTCATCGCCGCGAGCTTCTTCCGGAGCTTGCAGATGAAGACGTCGATGATCTTCAGCTCCGGCTCGTCCATGCCACCGTAGAGGTGGTTGAGGAACTGTTCCTTGGTCAGGGTGGTGCCCTTGCGCAGGGCCAGCAGTTCCAGGATGCCGTATTCCTTGCCGGTCAGGTGCACCGGCGCGTCGTCGATGGTCACCGCGCGGGCGTCCAGGTCGACGCTGAGGCGGCCGGTGCGGATCACCGAGGCGGCGTGTCCCTTGGAGCGGCGGATGATGGCGTGCAGGCGGGCGACCAGTTCGCCCTTTTCGAAGGGCTTGGTCAGGTAGTCGTCGGCCCCCAGGCCCAGGCTTTTGATCTTGCGGTCGGTGTCGTCCATGCCGGAGAGGATGAGGACCGGCGTCGCCACCTTGGTCGCGCGCAGTTGCCGCAGCACGTCCAGGCCGTCCATGTCGGGCAGGCCGAGATCGAGAATGATGATGTCGTATTCGTACAGACGGCCGATTTCCAGGCCGTCCTCGCCCAGGCCGGTGGTGTCCACCACCATCGCCTCGGACCGCAGCATCAGTTCGACGGCGCGTGCCTGATGGGGGTCGTCCTCGACCAGAAGAACCCGCATGGCTTCGATTCCCTTGCTGTTAACTTTGGTTAACGCCACCTCAGATTACCGAGTCGCGCCGCGCCGCGCAACGAATTTACCGGACCTTAACGCCCGTGGGCCTAGACTGCGGCGTTTACGGACCGGGACGGCGGAAATGACGGTTCTTATCCAGAACATGCTGCACGAGATCGAGGGGTTGCCCGATTACGAGGTCTTCGGCCGCGTCACCGGGGTTTCCGGCATGCTGGTCGAGGTCGGCGGCGCGCGCGGCGCGCTGTCGGTGGGCGACCGCTGCAACCTGATCGCCCGCTCCGGCCGCCGCGTTCCGTGCGAGGTGGTGGGCTTCCGCTCCGGCGCGGCGCTTCTGATGGCGTTCACCGCGCTGGAGGGGGTGGGCCTGGGCTGCCGCGCCGAGGTGGCGGAAACCCAGCCCTCGATCTATCCGCATCCGTCGTGGCTGGGGCGGGTGATCAACGCCTTCGGCGAGCCGGTGGACGGCCTGGGGCCGCTGCGCAAGGGCGACGTCGCCTATCCGGTGCACGCGCAGCCGCCGTCCGCCCATACTCGCGACCGGGTGCGCGGCAAGGTGGACCTGGGGGTGCGCGCCCTCAACACCTTCCTCACCTGCTGCCGTGGCCAGCGCATGGGCATCTTTTCCGGTTCCGGCGTCGGCAAGTCGTCGCTGATGGCGATGATGGCGCGTCACACCCGCCTGGACGCCACGGTGATGGGGCTGATCGGCGAACGCGGACGCGAGGCGCGCGAGTTTCTGGAGGACGACCTGGGGCCGGAAGGTCTGGCGCGCAGCATCGTCGTCTGCGCCACCTCGGACGAAAGCCCCCTGATGCGCCGCCAGGCGGCCTATACCGCGATGGCGGTGGCGGAATACCTGCGCGACATCGGCAAGGACGTTCTGGTGCTGATGGACAGCGTCACCCGTTTCGCCATGGCGCAACGCGAAATCAGCCTGTCCGCCGGGGAGCCGCCGGCGTCGAAGGGCTATACCCCCTCGGTCTTCGCCGAGCTGCCCCGCCTGCTCGAACGCGCCGGGCCGGGGGTGGGCGGCGTCGGCAGCATCACCGGCCTGTTCACCGTGCTGGTCGAGGGCGACGACATGAACGAGCCGATCGCCGACGCGGTGCGCGGCATCCTGGACGGGCACATCGTCCTCGATCGCGCCATCGCCGAGCGCGGCCGCTATCCGGCGATCAACATCCTGCGCAGCGTGTCGCGAACCATGCCCGCCTGCAACTCGGTGGAGGAAAACACCCTGGTTTCCCGCGCGCGGCGGCTGATGGCGACCTACGAGGACATGGCGGAACTGATCCGTCTGGGCGCCTATCGCAAGGGCACCACCCCCGAGGTGGACGAGGCGATTCACTATCAGACGGGGCTGGAGCAGTTCCTCGCCCAGGCGAAGACCGAGGCGACCGACTTGGCCTCGGGCTATGCCGCACTGGAACAGATTCTGTCGCACTGAAAGGCGGATAACCGGCGATGGCCAACCAGGACATCCGGCCCCTGATCCGGCTGAGGAAGTGGACGGTGGACGAGGAACGCCGCGCCCTCGCCGACCTGCTGGCGCGGGAGGCGGCGGTGATCCACCGGCAGCAGACCCTGGAGGAGGAAATCCGCCGCGAGCAGGCGGTGGCCGCCGCCGATCCCACCGGGCTGGCGGGGCAGGCCTATGCCGCCTTCGCCGCCGCCGCGGTGGTCCTGCGCGAACGGCTGCAAAAACAGCGCGCCGACGCTGCCCGCGCGGTGGCGGCGCAGCGCGACAAGGTGGCCGAGGCCTTCCAGGAGTTCAAGACCCTGGAACAGATCCAGAAAAACCGCGACCAGCGCGCGGCGATCGAACGCAACCGCAAGGAACAGGTGGTGATGGACGAGGTCGCGGCGATCAACCATTCCCGCCGTCATCGCGGCGAAGCGCCCTGAGAACGCGGGCGGACGGTTACCCGGCAAAAATTGCCGCGTGTTAACCAACTGTTTAACGCCGTGGCGTAGGCTCGATACCCGGAGATTCCGCAACCCGGGGGGACTCTGTCCCTGGTCAACGTCGAGGTCGCCAAGCCGTGAACGCCTTCATTCAATCCTTGCGCAGTCTGGGTCCCGGCCGTCTGATGGCGATGGCCGCGGTATCCGTCGGGCTTCTTGGGTTCATCGTCTATTTCTCGATGCGCATGGGCTCCCCGAAGATGGAGCTGCTCTACGGCGACCTCGACCCTGCCGCGGCGCGGGCGATCACCCACCAACTGGAGGAGAAGGTCATTCCCTACCAGTTGCGCGACGAAGGGCGGTCGATCTTCGTTCCCTCCGACCAGATGCTGAAAATGCGCCTGGAAACCGCCGAGGTGGCGCACAACTCCGGCGTGGTTAACGGCTACGAGCTGTTCGACAAGATGGACGCCCTGGGCGCCACCAACTTCATGCAAAACATCAATCTGGTGCGCGCCCTGGAAGGCGAACTGGCCCGCACCATCATGTCGATCGGCGCGGTCAAGGCGGCGCGCGTGCATCTGGTGCTGCCGCGCCGCGAGATGTTCTCGCGCGAGAGCCAGGAACCCTCCGCCTCGGTGATTCTGCGGATGCAGGGGGCCAGCCTGTCGAAGGGTCAGGTCAGCGCCATCCAGTATCTGGTCGCCGCCGCGATACCGAAGCTGAAGCCGTCGCGGATTTCCATCGTCGACGACCGGGGGTCGCTGCTGGCCCGCGGTTTCGAGGACGACAAGGCGGTGATGTTCTCCAACCAGGAGGAAATGCGCCAGACGCAGGAACGCCGTCTCTCCCAATCGGTGGAGGACCTGCTGTCGCGGACCATCGGCCCCGGCAAGGTGCGCGCCCAGGTCAGCCTGGAAATGGATTTCGACCGCGTCGTCACCAACCAGGAAACCTATGATCCGGACGGCCAGGTGGTGCGGTCCACGGTGACCGAGGCGGAAAAGTCGCAGACCGACGAAAAGCAAAGCGACGCGGTCTCGGTGCAGCAGAACCTGCCCGACAACAACCTGGGCAGCGAAAACGGCCGCGCCACCAGTGCGCAGTCGCGCACGGTGGAGACCACCAACTACGAGATCACCAAGAAGGTCGCCAACTCGATCCGCGAGAACGGCGTGGTCAAGCGTCTGTCGGTGGCGGTTCTGGTCGACGGCACGACCACGACCAAGGCCGACGGCAGCAAGGATTACCAGGACCGCAGCTCCGCCGAGATGGACAAGATCGGCGCCCTGGTGCGTTCCGCCGTCGGCTACGATCCGGCGCGCGGCGACCAGGTGGAAATCATCAACATGCGCTTCCAGTCCCTCGACGAGGCCTTCGGCCCCGGCGACGGCACCCTGTTCCTGGGCTTCACCAAGGCCGAGATCATGCGCATGGCCGAGGGCCTGGGTGTCGCGGTGGTGGCGATCCTGGTCATCCTCTTGATCGTCCGGCCGTTGGTCACCCGCGCCTTCGAAAGCCTGCCGACGCCGTCCGAACAGGCCAGCCGCCAGCTGTTGACCGAACAGACGGCGCCGCAACTGGCCGCCCCCTCGGGCGCGATGGTTCCCGCCGACGAGGAAGAGGAATTCGAGGCCGAGGAACTGATCGACATCGACAAGGTGGAAGGCCGGGTGAAGGCGTCCTCGCTGCGCAAGATCGGCGAGATCGTCACCAAACACCCCGAGGAGGCCTTGAGCATCGTGCGCAACTGGATGTATCAGGAAATCTGAGGCCCCGAACAACGGGCGAACGCCCCCTGATCAGGACGGAGACGGCACACCGTGGCGCGAGCGAAGGAAGACTACCGCAGCCTGACCGGACCGCAGAAGGCGGCCTTGTTCCTGCTGTCGTTGGGCGAGGAACATTCGGCGCGTCTGTTCTCGTTGATGGACGACGAGGAGATCAAGGAAATCTCGCAGGTGATGGCCAGCCTGGGCACGGTCAACGCCGCCCTGGTCGAACGCCTGTTCATCGAGTTCGCCGACGCGATTTCCGCCACCGGTTCCCTGGTCGGCACCTACGAAAGCACCGAGCGCCTGTTGATGAAGGCGCTGCCCAAGGACCGCGTCAGCACGATCATGGAGGAAATCCGCGGTCCCGCCGGCCGCACCATGTGGGACAAGCTGGGCAACGTCAACGAGCAGGTGTTGGCCAACTATTTCAAGAACGAATATCCGCAGACGGTGGCGGTGGTGCTGTCCAAGATCAAGGTCGACCATGCCGCCCGCGTGCTGTCCCTGCTGCCCGAGAACTTCTCGATGGAAGTGATCATGCGCATGCTGCGCATGGAATCGGTGCAGAAGGAGGTTCTGGACGGCGTCGAAAAGACCCTGAGGACGGAATTCATGAGCAACCTGGCCCGCACCAACCGCCGCGATTCCCACGAACTCATCGCCGACATCTTCAACAACCTCGACCGCAATTCGGAAAACCGCTTCATGTCGGCCCTGGAGGAGCGCAACCGCGAATCCGCCGAACGCATCAAGGCCCTGATGTTTACCTTCGAGGACTTGGTGCGGCTCGACGCGCAGGGCGTGCAGACCCTGCTGCGGCATGTCGAGAAGGACAAGCTGGCGCTGGCCCTCAAGGGTTCGTCCGATCCGATCAAGGAAATGTTCTTCAAGAACATGTCCGAACGCGCCGGCAAGATGCTGCGCGAGGACATGGAGGCGATGGGGCCGGTCCGCCTGCGCGAGGTCGACGAGTCCCAGGCCCTGATCGTCACCCTGGCCAAGGAACTGGCGAATTCCGGTCAGATCGTGATCTCGGAAGGCCGGGAAGAAGACGAACTGGTGTATTGATAGCCGGGGGAAGGGTTCCCCCCGGAGCCGGGAAAGGCAGGCATGGCGACCACCATCAAATCGAAGAAGGAGGAGGACTTCCGCGCCTTCGACATCGCCGCCCCGGCGGGGGACGAGATCGCCGCGGCGATGGCGGTGCGGCGTTTCCTGTTCTCCCGCGATTTCGACGCGCCCGCGACGCCGCCGAAGACCGCGCCGGAGCCCGACATCGACGCCCAGGCCGAGGTGGTGGACGCGCCGCCGCCGCCGCCGCCGCCGCTTTTTACCGAGGCGGACCTGGTCGCCACGCGCGAGGAGGCCCGCGTCCTCGGCCATGCCCAGGGGCTGAAGGACGCCGAGGATTCCGCCCTGCATTTCCAGGTGCTGGCGCTGGAAGCCATCGCCGACCAGTTGACCGCGGCGCGCGCCGCGCAGGACGTGGCCAACGCCGAAACCCATCGCATGGCCGCCGCCCTGGCGGTGGCGGTGGTGAAGAAGCTGCTGCCGGTCTATGCCCGCGAACACGGCGTCGCCGAGGTCGAGGCCCTGGTCGCCGCCTGCCTGCCGCATCTGTTGAACGAGCCGCGCCTGATTCTGCGCGTCGCGCCGGAAAACGCCGAGGCGGTGCGCGACCGCGTCGAGCCCCTGGCCCGCGACCGCGGTTTCGAGGGCTCGGTGGTGATCATGGCCGATCCCGAGACCGGACCCGCCGACTGCCGCCTGGAATGGAACGACGGCGGCGCGGAACGCGACGTGGAAACGCTTTTTCAAAGGATTCAGGATATCGTGGCGCGGAATTCGGACCGCGCCCCCGTGGCGGACGCTCCGGCGGCGCCGCCGCCCGAGACCGAATGATCCCCGAACCGGGGGAAGGAGACGACGATGGCCGACAACGACGACCTTGAACTCAACGAATTGAACGGTGCGCCGCCGCCGTCCATGTCCGACATGGACGACGACGGGCCGAACGAGTTCGCCGCGATGGACAAGCCGCGCTCCGCCGCCGACCTGGAGGCGGTCTACGACATTCCGGTGCGGGTTTCGGCGGTGCTGGGCAAGTCCTCGATGCAGGTCAGCCAACTGCTTAAGCTGGGGCGCGGCGCGGTGGTGGAACTGGACCGCAAGGTCGGCGAGGCGATCGACATCTACGTCAACGACCGCCTGGTGGCGCGCGGCGAGGTGGTGGTGGTGGAAAACCGGCTGGGCGTGACGATGACCGAAATCATCAAGAGCGAACGCACCTGACCGGCGGAACGGGACAACGAGGCGGTATTCCATGGCGGAAGACGAGGACGGCAACCGGACGGCAGAAAATGCCTTCGACCCCGCGACCCTGATCGGGTTGGTGGGGGCGATCGGTCTGGTCGTCGCCGCGCTGTATCTGGGCGGCGCGCCGCAGGCGTTCGTCGACGTGCCGTCCGTGCTGATCGTCATCGGCGGCACCGTGATGCTGACCATGGCCAGCTTCACCGTCGCCGACATGGGGGTGACGGCGGCGGCGATCTTCCGCACCGTTTCCTACCAGCGGCGCGACCCCTCGGCGGTGGCGATGGAGCTGGTCCGCCTGGCGGATTCGGCGCGGCGCGGCGGCCTTCTGTCGTTGCAGGCGCCGCTGTCACGCGGCGAGATCGGCGACCCCCTGCTCAGCAAGGGGCTGATCATGGTGGTCGACGGCATCAAGGTGGAGGACGTCGAGGACGTTCTTTCCCGCGAGCTCGGCGCCATGCTGGGACGGCACCGCAAGTCGGCGACGGTGTTGCGCCGCGCCGCCGACATCGCCCCGGCGATGGGCCTGATCGGCACCCTGATCGGCCTGGTGCAGATGCTGGGCCGCCTGTCCGATCCGGCGGCGATCGGCCCGGCCATGGCGGTGGCGCTGTTGACCACGTTCTACGGCGCGGTGCTGGCGCACATGGTTCTCAATCCGCTGGCCTCGAAGCTCGAACGCAACTCCGCCGAGGAAGCGCTGGTCGGCCAGCTCAACCTGGTCGCCGCCGGATCGATCGGTCGGCAGGAAAATCCGCGCCGTCTGGAAATGCTGCTTAACAGCCTGATGCCGCCCGCCAAGCGCATCCGCTTCTACGATTGAAGGGAAACTCTTCGCCATGCGTCTTCTGATCATCGGATCGCTCAGCAACCAGATAGGTGCGGCCAGCCGCATCGTGGTGGCGCGCGGCGCGTCGGTGCTGCACGCGGAGGGGATCGCCGCCGGGTTGGAGGTGCTGCGCGCCGGCAAGGGCGCCGACGTGGTGATGTTCGACATCCGCCTGGACATCGTCTCGTTCATGCAAAGCCTGGAGGCGGAACGCATCGGCGTGCCGGTGGTCGCCTGCGGCACCGAGACCGACACCAAGGCGGCGGTGCGCGCCATTCAGGCGGGGGCGAAGGAATACATTCCGCTGCCCCCCGACGCCGACCTGATCGCCGCGGTGCTGGAGGCGATCGCCGAGGAAAGCCACGCCCTGCTTTACGCCGATCCGCGCATGGATCGCCTGGTCAAGCTGGCGGCGCAGGTGGCGCCCTCTGAGGCGTCGATCCTGATCACCGGCGAAAGCGGCACCGGCAAGGAGGTCATCGCCCGCTTCATCCATGCGAAGAGCCGCCGGGCGGGGTCGCGCTTCGTCGCCGTCAACTGCGCCGCGATTCCCGAGAACCTGCTGGAATCCGAACTCTTCGGCTATGAGAAAGGGGCTTTCACCGGCGCCGTGGCGCGCCGCGTCGGCCGTTTCGAGGAAGCCTCGGGCGGCACCCTGCTGCTCGACGAAATCTCGGAAATGGACACCCGCCTGCAGGCGAAGCTGTTGCGCGCCATCCAGGAAAAGGAAATCGACCGCCTGGGCGGCGGCAAGCCGGTGAAGGTGGACACCCGCATCATCGCCACCTCGAACCGCGACCTGAAGGCCGAGGTCAAGGCCGGGCGCTTCCGCGAGGACCTCTATTTCCGCTTGAACGTCCTCAACCTGGCGCTGCCGCCCCTGCGCGAGCGCAAGGCGGACATCCCGATGCTCGCCGACCATTTCGTCAAGAAATACGCCGAGGCCAACGGCATGCCCTTCCGACCGCTGTCCGACGCGGCGCGCGAGGCGCTTTCCCGCCATTCCTGGCCGGGCAACGTGCGCGAACTGGAAAACACCCTGCACCGCGCCGTGCTGCTGGCCACCGGCGACGAGATCGGCGAGGAGGCGATTCTGCTGCTGGAGGACGGCGACGAGGCCGCCGCCATCGAGGGGAGCGTGGGGTCCCTGGTCGGGCGCACCGTCGCCGACGTCGAACGCGACCTGATCATCGACACCTTGAAGCACTGCGTCGGCAACCGCACCCACGCCGCCAACATCCTGGGCATTTCCATCCGCACCCTGCGGAACAAACTGCGGCAGTACCTGGACGAGGGTCACGCCGTTCCCGCGCCCGGCGAGGGCGAGACGGCGGCTCCGTAACCGGCGATGGCAGAGCGCGACGACACTCCGCTGCCCGCCGAGGTCCCCGCCGAAAAGGCCGGGGGCGGCGCCGCTTCGTCCTTCGCCGGGGACTTCGGGGTCAAGGCCTGGGGCCACGTGCGCCAGGCAATGCGCCGCGGCGACCTGGGCTTCGCCCTGGGCGTGGTGCTGATCCTCGTCGTCCTGATCCTGCCGCTGCCGTCCTGGCTGCTCGACATCGCGTTGGCCTTGTCGCTGGTCTTCTCGGTGCTGGTGCTGATGATCTCGATCTTCATCGAGAAGCCGGTGGACTTTTCCTCGTTCCCCCTGGTGCTTCTGATCGGCACCCTGATGCGCCTGTCGCTCAACCTGGCCTCGACCCGCCTGATCCTGTCCGAAGGGCATCTTGGCACCGACGCCGCGGGCAAGGTGATTCAGGCCTTCGGCGGCTTCATCATGGGGGGCAACTTCGTCATCGGGGTGATCGTCTTCACCATCCTGGTGATCGTCAACTTCGTGGTCATCACCAAGGGTTCCGGACGTATCGCCGAAGTGTCCGCCCGCTTCACCCTGGATGCGTTGCCCGGCAAGCAGATGGCGATCGACGCCGATCTTTCCGCCGGCCTGATCGACGAGATGGAGGCGCGCAAGCGCCGCGAGGTCCTGTCCGAGGAAAGCGCCTTCTTCGGCGCCATGGACGGTGCCTCGAAGTTCGTGCGCGGCGACGCGGTGGCGGGCCTGATGATCACCGGCATCAACGTCATCGGCGGCATGATCATCGGCATGGCGCAGGGGGGGCTGCCCTTCTCCAAGGCGGCCGACACCTATACCCGCCTGACCGTCGGCGACGGCCTGGTGTCGCAGATTCCCGCCCTGATCGTGTCGGTCGCCGCCGGTATCATGGTGTCCAAGGGCGGCCTGACCGAAAGCACCGACAAGGCGCTGTTCACCCAGATGGGCAACACGCCGAAGGCGATGGGGCTGTCGGCGCTGCTGGCCGTGGCGCTGGCCTTCCTGCCCGGCACGCCGATGCTGCCCTTCCTGCTGATCGGTTCCGCGGCGGGGGCGGGGGCGTACTTCGTCGGCCGCCAGCAGAACCGCGTCGTCGAGGAAAAGAAGGCCGAGGACGAGGCGAAGGGCCGCAGCGCGCCGCCCCCCGCCGAGGAGCCGATCTCTCAGGTGCTGAAGATCGACAACGTCCGCCTGGAACTGGGCTACGGCCTGTTGTCCCTGATCAACGAGAACGGCAACTATCGCCTGACCGACCAGATCCGCGCGCTCAGGCGGGCGCTGGCCTCGGAAATGGGCTTCGTCATGCCCTCGGTGCGCATCCAGGACAACATGCAGCTGGCCGCCAACCAGTACGTCATCCACATCAAGGAGGTGGAGGCCGGGCACGGCGACCTGCGCCCCAACATGCTGCTGGTGATGGACCCGCGCGGCGACGAAATCACCCTGCCCGGCGAAAAGACCACCGAGCCCACCTTCGGCCTACCCGCCATGTGGGTGGACATCGGCCACCGCGAGGAGGCGATGTTCCGCGGCTATACCGTGGTCGATCCGCCCACCGTGATCACCACCCACCTGACCGAGGTGGTGCGGGAAAGCATGGCCGACCTGTTGTCCTTCACCGAGACGCAGAAGCTTCTGGACGAAATGGACAAGGAACACCAGAAGCTGGTGGCCGAGGTGATCCCCGGCCAGATCTCGGTGTCCGGCGTGCAGCGGGTGTTGCAGAACCTGTTGCAGGAGCGGGTCTCCATCCGCGACCTGCCGACCATCCTGGAAGGGGTCTCCGAGGCCTGCGCCCACACCCGCAACATCACCCTGATCACCGAGCACGTGCGCAGCCGCCTGGCCCGCCAGTTGTGCGACGCCAACGCCGACGCCTCGGGCGTGGTGCCGCTGGTGACCATGTCCCCGGCCTGGGAACAGGCCTTCGCCGACACCATCGTCGGCCAGGGCGAGGACCGTCAGTTGGCGATGCCGCCGTCGCAGTTGCAGGAGTTCATCTCCCGCGTGCGTCAGGCGTTCGAGAACTTCGCCAAGCAGGGGGAAACCCCGGTGCTTTTGACCAGCCCGGGGGCGCGTCCCTTCGTGCGTTCGATTATCGAGCGATTCCGTCCGGTTACGGTTATCATGAGTCAGAACGAGATCCACTCCAAGGCGAAGATCCGCACCCTGGGGCAGATTTGATCCGGTCCCGCCGGGACCATGAGGGAAAAGGGAGCACCGCCGCGCCATGCGCCTGAAGACCTATGCCGCGCCCAACATGGCGGAAGCCATGGAAATGGTGCGCGCCGAGTTGGGGGACGACGCGATCATCGTCTCTACCCAGCGCGGCGTCGGCGGCCAGGGCGTGCGCATCACCGCGGCGATCGAGGACTCCCAGGCGATCGACGACGACATCGAACAAGCCCTGGCCGAGCCCGGCACGCTGCCCGCCTCGCTGACGCGGGTGCGCGAGGCGCTGGCCTATCACGGCGTGCCCGACCGGCTGGTCGACCGCCTGATGGCGACGGCGCGCGGTCTCGACGACGAGGGGGCGGTGATGGCCTGCGCCGCCGCCCTGGACGCCGCCTTCGGTTTCGCGCCGCTGCCGGAAAAGGGGCAGAAGGCGCCGATCATCCTGGTCGGTCCGCCGGGGGTGGGGAAAAGCCTGACCATCGCCAAGCTGGCGGCGCGTTCTCATCTGGCCGGGTGCAAGGTGCGGGTGATTTCCGCCGACGCGGTGCGGGCGGGGGCGATGGACCAGTTGCGCGCCTTCACCGACATCCTGAAGATCGAACTGGAACGGGCGCGCGGCGGCGATTCCCTGGGCAAGCTTCTTGCCACGGGGGTCGGCGCCGATTTGACCCTGATCGACAGCCCCGGCCTCAATCCGTTCAGCCCCCCCGACATGGCCTATCTCAAGACCCTGTGTACCTGCGCCGAGGTCGAGCCGGTGCTGGTGCTTTCCGCTGGCGGCGACCCGGTGGAAAGCTGGGACATCGCGCGCGCCTTCGCCGAGGTGGGGGCGAGCCGCCTGCTGGCCACCCGTCTCGACATGACCCGGCGGCTGGGCGGCATCCTGGCCGCCGCCGAGGCGGGCAAGTTGAAGTTCTGCGACGTGACGATCAATCCGCACGTCGCCGACGGGTTGTGTCCGATCTCTCCGATTTCCCTGGCGCGGCTGATTTTGCCGCCCGATGATGCCGCCGAACTGCCGCCCCCGCCCTGGGCCGACGAGAATGAGGTTCCCGCATGACCACCCCCACCCCCCCCGCACCGGTTCTCGCCCGCGCCGTGCCGCCACGCGGCAGGAACATCATGGCCGTCGCTTCCGGCAAGGGCGGCGTCGGCAAGACTTGGTTCGCCATCACCCTGACCCACGCCTTCGCCCGGCGCGGCCGCCGCGCCCTGCTGTTCGACGGCGACCTGGGACTGGCCAACGTCGACATTCAGCTGGGCCTGATGCCGAAGCACGACCTGGGCTCGGTGGTGGCGGGGCGGCTGACCCTGAACCAGGCGATGATGCGGTACGAGGCGGGCGGCTTCGACGTGGTGGCGGGGCGTTCCGGTTCCGGCTCGCTGGCCAACATTCCGCTGTCGCGCCTGCAGACCCTGACCGAGGACCTGCGCATCACCGCCGACGCCTACGACAAGACGGTGCTGGATCTGGGCGCCGGGGTGGAAAAGTCGATCCGCGCCCTGGCGCGGTGCGCCGGGACCATTCTGGTGGTCACCACCGACGAGCCCACCGCGCTGACCGACGCCTATGCCTTCATCAAGATCTCGGCGGCGGAATCGCCCGGCGCCGACATCCGCATCGTGGTCAACGCGGCGAATTCGACGCGCGAGGGCGAACGCACCTACAACACCCTGCTCAAGGCCTGCCAGGGCTTCCTGAAGATTTCGCCGCCGCTGGCCGGGGTGGTGCGCCGCGACACCCGCGTGCGCGAGGCGATTCGCAACCAGACCCCGATCCTTACCCGCCATCCCAACGCCGAGGCGGCGATCGACGTCGAGGCGATCGCGGAGCGGCTGCTCGCCAGATAGCGCGGGGAAGGGGGGGCGATGAGCAGCAACAGCAGCGGCATTCCGCCGTCTCCTCCGCCGGTCACGGTGCCGACCCCGGCGTCCGGCGGCGTCGTGGTGACGGTTCCCGCCGCCCCGCCCGCCCTGGCCATCCTGTCGCGCGGCGCGACGGTGGAGGCGCGGGTCTCGGTCCCCGCCGAGGGCGGCATGGCGGTGCTGTCGGCGGTGATCGAGGGCGAGACGGTGGAGATTCCCGTCCGTCTGCCCGCCGCCCTGCCCGTCGGCACCGAACTCACCCTCAAGGTTACCCAACCGGGGGAAGCGGCCACCCTGCGCCTGACCGCGATCAACGGGCGTCCCCCGGCGTTGGCGATGGCCGATGCCGGGATGTCGTCGTCCGCCGTCTCGGCGCAGGCGCAGGCGCCGGATGCCGCCGCGGTGGTGGTCGCCGCCACCACCGTCGGCGTCGGCCGTCCGGTTCCCGCCCTGGTGTTGCAGGGCGACGTGATGCGCGACGGGCAGGCGCAGGGCGGCGCCGAGGCCCTGGCCCCCGGCACCCGCCTGGTGGTGCGTCTGACCCAGTTCACCCTGCCTGACGCGGTGCCGCGCGGTGCCGCCGCTTCCGCCGCCGCCGCGCCGTCCGCCGTGGCGCCATCCGCCGTTGTCGGCAAGGCCGCCGCCGCTTCCGCCGCCGTGGCGCCGTCCGCCGCTTCCGCTAAGGCCGCCACCGCTTCCGTGGCGCCCGCGCTCCCCGGCGCGACGCCGGGTCCGGCATCCGCCGTGGTCGGCGAGGCGGCGGCCCGCTATGCCGCGATCGGCCGCTTCGCCGGGGCGGCGCCGTTGCCGGGTGCTCCGGCGGCGGTTCCCGGCGCGTCCGCCTTCCCGTCCGCCGCAACGCCGGTGCCGGGGAGCAATCCGGCGGCGTCCGCGCCTGCCGTTCCGTCGTCCCCCGCCGCCTCCGGAGGCAGCCCCGCCGCCGCGCCGGCGCCGGGCGCGCCGCCCGCCGCCGCGACGCCGGGGGTGGCGATGCCCGCTTCCCTGTCCGGCCTGGTGATCAGCCGCTCCGCCCTGGGCCAGCCGACGGTGCAAACCCCGGCGGGGTTCGTCGCCCTCGACGTGCGCGCGCCGCTGCCCAACGGCACCCAGGTCAGCTTCGACATTCTGTCCCGCACCCTGCCCGAGGCCGGGGCGCCATCGCCGCTGGCCTTCGGCGCGACGGCGGCCAGCCCGTGGACGACGCTGGAAGCCCTGTGGCAGAGCCTTTCCCTGACCGATCCCGAGGCGGCCGCCCGCCTTGCCGCCGCCCTGCCGCAGGCGGGGCCGCAGCTTTTGGCCAACCTGACCGCGGCGATGGCGGCGGTGCGCGGCGGCGACGCTTCCGCCTGGCTGGGGGTTCCCGATATCGCCCAGCGGGCGCAATCGCGCGAGGACACCCGCGTCGCCAAGCTGGCGCAACGCCTGACCGACGACCTCAAGGGGGCGGCGCGCGGCGCCAACCGGGCGGAAGGGGAGTGGCGGGTCTATCCCCTGCCATTCGTCGCGGGGGGGCAGGTGGAACGCATCCAGATGCTGGTGCGCCGCGCCCCCAACGCCGACGACGCCGAGGGCGGCGGCAAACGCGGCGGGCGCCGGGATACCCGTTTCCTTCTCGACCTCACCCTGTCCCGCCTGGGGGAGATGCAGATCGACGGGCTGGTCAACGCCGCCGCCCACAATCTCGACCTGGTGATCCGCACCCGGCAGGATTTGCCCGCGCCGATGCCCGCCGACCTGCGCGGCCTGTTCGCCGAGGCGCTGCTGGCGGTGAACTATACCGGCGTCCTGTCCTTCCGCGTCACCCAGGATTTCGTCTTGCCGCTGCCCGCCGACGACGCGGCGGCCCATCCCGGCGTGGTGGTCTAGCGATGGGCGGCTTCTCCGATCCCCGCAACTACTATGGCATCCTCGGCGTCGCCGCCGACGCCGACCTCGACGCGATCAAGGCGGCGTTCCGCGCCCGCGCCAAGCGGCTGCACCCGGACCACAACGCGTCCCCGGACGCCGAGGCGGAATTCCGCCTGCTCAACGAGGCCTATCGGGTGCTGGGCGACCCCGAGAGACGCCAGCGCTATCACGCCGCGACGCAGCGGAAGCGGGCGCGGACCCCGCCGCCGCCGCCGGAGCCGCCGCCGGAAGCGCGCGCCGAAGCCGCGCGTCCCCGCCCGGAGCCCCAACGCGAACCGCCGCCGCGTGCCCGTTTTCATGCCTGCCGCGCCTGCGGCACCCTGTCCGCGCAGCCGCGCGTGGTGTCGTTCCGCGAGGTCGGGGGGCGCCCCTTCGCCGCGACGCGGCGTACCGTCGCCGGGGTGTTCTGCCCGCGTTGCGCCGAAAAGGCCGCGGTGCGGGCCTCGCTGCATACCTGGGTGCGCGGCCTGACCGCCCTGCCCAAGGGGACGCTGTGGGCTTTTCCCGCCTTGTTCCGCAACCTCGCGGGCGGCGAAATGCCGGCCGAGGCCAACGCCCGCATGCTGCTGTCCCAGGCGCGGGCGTTCCTGGGCAAGGGCGACGTCGACCTGGCCCGCGCCAGTGTCGCCCAGGCGTTGCCCTTCGCCGCCCGGACCGCCTTCCGTCACGAGGCGGAGACCCTGGTCTCCGCCCTGGGCGGGGCGAAGGCGCTGAAAAGCCGCTGGCCGCGTTTCGGCCGCGCCTTCTGGCTGCAACTGTCGCCCTTCGCCGGGATCGTCCTGATCGTCGTCCTGGCGATGGCGTTTTCCCTGCATCGTGCGTCGCCGCCGCCGCCGCCGCGTCCGACGCCCTCCCTGCCGCCGGTGCAGGCCCTGGTCGCCCTGCCCGACGGCCCGGCGACGCCCCTGCCGGTCTATGTGGTGTCGCGCGGCCGCATCGCCCTTTACGGCGGCCCCGGCCGCATGTCGCCGGTGCTCGCCTGGGCGGAAAAGGGAACCCAGGTGACGATGACCGCCCTGGTTCCCGGCGGTTCCTGGGTGCAGGTGCGCCTGCCCGACGGGCGGTTGGGTTTCGTCGAGATCGACGATTTGAAGTAAGCCGCGTCGTCGTTCCCCTCCCGTCGTGCGCGCCTCTCCCGGTCCGTCATGCCCGTGCTCGTCACGGGCATCCACGGGTTTTTCAAAGCCCTGGAAAACAAGACGTGGACCCTCGGAACAAGTCCGAGGGTGACGGGATGAGGAAGCCATGGTTCCGCAACGGAAAAGGCCCCGCCGATGGCGGGGCCTTTGGTTTCGTCCGTCTGCCGGTTTACCGCTTGATGCGGACCAGTTCGTCCAGCATTTCGTCGGCCGAGGTGATCACCTTCGCCGCGGCGGAATAGGCGCGCTGCGTGGTGATCATGTTGGTGAACTCGGTGCCGAGGTCGACGGTCGAGGCTTCCAGGGAGGCCGCGTTGACCGTGCCCGCGCCGCCCGAACCGGCGGTGCGCACCGTCGGCTGGCCGGACACGTCGGTTTCGATCCACATGTTGCCGGTGCGCGCTTCCATGCCGTTCGGGTTGACGAAGGTGGCCAGCGGAATCTGTCCGATCGGGCGGCTTTCGCCGTTGTCGAACAGGGCGGTGACGATGCCGTCGGAACCGATGGTGACGCCCGCGTAGCTGCCGAACTTCGCACCGTCCTGGTTGATGTAGTTCGGCGCGAAGTCGCCGGACAGGTGGGTCAGGCCGTCGGCGGTGGAGGTGTTGCCGAAGAACAGGTCGATACGCAGGTCGACGTTCTGGCCGTTCTTCACCGTCTGTTCCATGTTCTCGGCGCCGTTCGCCCAATCGATCTCGACGCTGTTGACGTTGAAGTACATCGGCGTGCCGTCGGCGTTGAAACGCACCGCCGGGACGATGTAGCCGGATTCCGAATTGCCGACGTTGTTGAAGGAGAAGGTGTTGGCGATGGTGAAGGTGGTGCCCGCCGCCGCCGCGTAGGTGTCGGTGTTGCCGACGTTCTGGCTGACGAAGGTGTTGGTGGTCGCCCCGGCGGTGACGCCGATGTCGGCGCCGGAAGACGACTGATAGATGTTCAGGCTGCGGCCGGAGGCGACGAAACGTCCGGGCTCGGCGACGTTGGCGTCGATCGCGGTCTTCAGGGCGGAAACGATGTCCGCCGGGTCGGTCATGCCGGTGATATCGACGGCGATGTTACCCACCGCGCTGGGGCCGGAGGAGTCGTTGTCGAATTCGAAGGTGACGCCGGCCAGGGAGATCGTGGAATCGTCGGCGGGCACGTTGACGCCGCCGCGGAAGTCGATGCGCGCGGTGTTCTTCAGCGCGGTGTCGATTTCCGGAATGGTGTAGCGGCCGGTGGGAATGCCGGTGGAGGCGTTGGGGTTGGCCTGGGACTGCAAGCAGGTCAGGCACGAGGAGGCGTCCACCTCGAGCTCGTCGCCCGCCGCCGACTGGATGATGTCCATCTTCGCACCGTTGCTGACGAAGCGGTCGGAATCGCGCACGTTGGCGTCGATCTCGGTCTTCAGGTCGGAAATCACGTCCGAGATGCTGGTGGCGGTGTGGATGTCGACTTCCACCACGACCTCGCCGGCGCCGGCGACATGGTTGGCGCCCGCGCCGTCGGTGAATTCGAAGACGTAGGTGCTGCCCGAGCCGTCGGTGACGGTCAGGTATTCGCCGTATTCGGGGATGTCGGACAGTTCGATCTGGCCGCGTGCCGCGTAGACGTCTTCCGCGCCCGCGTCGGTGGTCACCTCGCGTTCGTCGTAGACGATCAGGGTGGCGGCGCCCGAGGGCATTTCGACGTCCAGGCCCCACGAGTTGGAGGACTGCTTGGTGAACTGCATGTTCAGGTTATGGTCGTTGCCCAGGCTGTCGTAGACCAGGGTCGACAGGCTGTGGCGGCCGCCCGCGCTGGCGTTGCCCGCGTCGAAGATCGGGTCCGAGGACGGCAGGTTGGCGCCGACGCGGATGTTCTGCGTCGCCGTCGCGGTGCCGCCGATGCGGTTCAGGTTGATCGGCTTCAGGTTGCGGCTGTCGATGACGTTGTCGTTGACGTAGGTGGTGACGCCGTTCTGGTCCTGATAGGCCTTCATGTAGACGTTGTCGCCCACCGTCACCAGCGAGGCGTTGGTGCTGCCGTCATAGGTGGACAGCGGCCAGGCCTGCAGGTAGTAGCCCGCGACGTTGGTCAGGTAGCCTTCGTCGTCCAGCTTGAACGAACCGGCGCGGGTGTAACCCCAGACGTTGCCCGAACCCGGGTTCGCCGCTTCGTTGACGATGAAGAAGCCGGAACCGGAGATGCCGATGTCGGTGGAGGAACTGGTCGCCGACAGCAGGCCCTGGATGTCGATGTTGGCCCGGGGCTTCGGCTGCGCGCCGCCCGCCGAATAGGTGGTCAGCGAGGTCTGCTTGGTCACCAGGGTCTGGAAATTGACGGAGGTGCCCTTGTAGCCGATGGTGTTGACGTTGGTGATGTTGTCGGCGATCGCGCCCATCGCGCTCGACTGCGCGGAAAGGCCGGAAACGCCCGAGAAAAGTGCACCGTAGAGGCTCATGGTTTCGTCTCCTTGACTTCCTGACCGGCGGGGCCTTGGTCAACGCGCCGGGGATGGTTTCCGGCCTCAGCCGTTGGTTTCGGTTGCCGTCGTGGTGTCGGTCGTGGTGGTGCCGGTGTCGGTCGTCGTGGCGGCGGCCTCCGTCGCCTCGATCTCGCGCACCGAGATGATGTAGCTCATGCTGTACAGCACCGGACCCGCGGCGATCAGCACGTCGTCGCCGTCGCTGGCGATCGCGGTCACCTTGCCGAAGGTGGTGGTGTAGATGTCTTCCATGGTTTCGCCGTCGTCGGCGTTGGAGGCCTGTACCTCCAGGGTATAGGCGCCGTCGTCCACCTTCTCGCCGTAGCTGTTGGTGCCGTCCCAGGTCATGTGATAGGTGCCGGCGGAGAGTTCGCCCTGCACCAGCTTCACCACCGCGCCCGAGCTGTCCTTGATCACGATCTGACAGGTCTTGGCGTCTTGCGGCAGGGTGTAGGTGTACTTGGCCGATCCGTCCTGCAGCGGCAGGGTGGTGGATTCCGCCTGCACTTCCTTGCCGATATAGCTGACCGCCTGGGCGCCGATGCTGGCCTGGTTGAGGCCGATCAGGGTTTCCAGGTTGGTGTTGGCGTTGATCTGCTGTTCGACGCCCGCGAACTGCACCAACTGGTTGGTGAATTCGGTGCTGTCCATCGGCGACAGCGGGTCCTGGTTCTTCAACTGCGCGGTGAGGAGCGTCAGGAAGCTGTCGAGGTCGTTGGCCAGCGTGGAACGCGAGGTCGACGACTTGCTGTAGTCGGCGTTCAATGCGGCGAGTGTGGTGACATCGGTCATCTTGTGTCGTCCTTTTCCGGCCTAGACCCGGATGTCGATGCCGTCGGCGCGGGCCGATCCGGCATAGGCCGCGGCCGCCGCGTCCCCGGCGTCCAGATCGTCCGACGAGGCGGCGACCCGGCCATAGGGGGTGCGGTTGCGGTTTTCGTTGTTGGCGGAGCCTTGGTTGCCCTGGTCGCGCAGGCTGAAATTGAGCGAATCCTGCCCGGTCTTCAGTCCGGCATCCTGCAAGGCCTTTTCCAGACCGGCGGCATCCCGCTTGAGAACGTCGAGGGTTTCCGGCCGGTCGGCGGTGACCATGGCCTGCACCGTGCCGTCGTTGGCGACGTTGAGCTTGATCTCGATCCGTCCGAGCTCGTTCGGGCGCAGGCGGATGTTGATCTTGTCCATCCCCTCGTCGACGCCCTTGGCGATGCTGACCTTGACCTGGTCGGCGATTTGCTTCGGCGGCACCGGGGTCTTCGGCATCTGGGCGCGGGCGGTCTGCGCCGTGGCGGTGTCCTCGGCGGTCTGCGCCGTGGCGACCGCGGCGGCGGGGGCCTGCGTCTGCGGCGCGGCGTCGCCGATCCCCGTGGCGGCTTCGACCGGGGCCGCCGTGGCGGTGGCGGTCGTGGCGGCGGCGGCCTGCGGCTGCGCCTGGGCGGACTGCGCCGCCAGGGCCTGCTGGAAGGCGCCGGGCGCGGCGGCGGTCTGGTTCTGCGCCAGGGCGGCCTGGGTGCCGGGGGCGGCGGCCTGGGTTTGCGCCTGCGCCTGAGCGCCGGTGAAGTTCCGCGAGGCGTCGTTACCGCTGCCGTCGGCGGCGGTGGCGGCGGCGGTCACCGCGTCCGCGGTCTCAAGCGGCGCGGCGGCGGTCTGGCGGACGGCGGTGTCGGCGGTCTGCGCGGTCTGCTGCGTCTGGGCGCGGGCGGTCTGCGCCTGCGGCTGGGCGGCCTGCTGCGCGGTTTGCGCCGGGGCGGTCACCCTCACCGAAACCGCGACCTTGTCGCCGTCGTCCAGACGCTCGGCGATGCCCGCCGCCTGGGCGCGGGCCAGGGCGTCGGCGGCCTCGCCGTTCCGGTCCTGCGGCTGGGCGGTGGGGGCGGCGTCGGTCTGTGCCTGCGCCTGAGGCGCCTGGGTCTGAGTCGTCTGGGCCTGCTGCGCCGGGTTCTGCGCCGGGGCGTTTTCCCCGGCGGTGGGGGCGGCCTGGGCCTGCGTCTGCGCCTGGGGCGCCGCGATCTGCTGCTGCGCGGTCGGGTCCTGCGGTTGGGCGGCGATCTCCGCCGGGGCGGCGGCCGGGGCTGCCGTCTGGCCGTCCGTCTTCGCCGTGGCGACCGGCAGTTCCGCCTGCGCCTGGGCGGCGGCGGCCGCGGCGGCGGCCTGCGCCTGGGCGGCGTCGGCGGGGACCTCGGCCTGGGCCGGGGCGGCGGCCTGTTCCGCCGGATCGGTTTCGGCGGCTTCGGTCTTGGGCTTGTCCTTCGCCGGCTTGGCGGCGTCGGCGGTTTCGGCCGTGGCGTCGGCGGACGCGGTGTCCTCGGCGGCGGCGTCGCGCGGCGCCTCGGCGGCGGTTTCCGTGTCGCGGGACTTGTCGGCGCGGCGGCCGCGCGTCCGGGGCTTGTCGCTGTCGTCGGCGGCCTCGGCGCGCACGGCGCGGCGGCGGGACGAGGCGCCGTCGTCGACCAATTCCGACGTGTTGTCGGAGGAGGCGTCGGTGGACGGCTTGAACAGGTTGCCCAGCGCAGCGGTGGGGTCGTTCGAGGTCAGACGGACGCGCGCGGCACTCAACGCGTCGGCAAAACCCTGCGACGATTTGGCGCGGGACGCCGTGGCGGTGCCGGTCTGCGAGGTCTCCGCCGATTTTTTCGCGAGCAGCGCATAAAGATCCATGGCCCGTCCTCTTCAAGCTTTGGCCGGAAAACACGATTGCGTCGGGTATCCAGCAAGCCTTGGGCCAATCCGGGCCGGTTTTCAGCCCGTTGTTATATAATGGATTTTATGGATGTGGGTGGCCGTGGCGGCCGCGATGAAGGGGGGTGGGCGGCAACTTCTGCCGCCCCGCCGGGTGGATTCTTACCCACCCGGCGAAGGCGCCGTTCAGGCGGAGATGTCGTAGAAGGGGCCTTTGTTGACCGAGGCGAAGATCTGCTCGATGTAGGCCTGTTGCGTCGCCATGTTCGAGAAGGTGTTTTGCAGGATCTGGAGTTCCTGCTGCTGCTTGATCTGCGCGGCGTAGGTTTCGGTCAACTGGTCGCGCATCGCCTCGGAGCGGTCGTCCTTGAGCTCGCTCATCGCGTCGTCGGCCTTAAGGTCGGCGGCCTTCACCGTTGCCGACATGCCGACCATCTTGGATTCCGCGGCGGTGATCATGGTTTCCGCGTGTTCGATCGCGGCCAGGGCGGCGGCGCGCCCGTCCTCGGTGTCGAGGCCCTTGTAGAACCAGGACTGCATCAGGTCCAGGCCGCCGGTCTTCAGGGTGCCGTGCACCGTCTGAGGATCGTTTTCCGGGTCGACGACGACGGTCACCTCGCCGGTTTCGGCGTTGTAGTCGAGCAGCTTGAGGCCGTTGCGGGTGGAGGCGAAGCCCTCCGCCTTGGTGCTGTCGGGTTCGTTCTCGGTGTTGTAGACGGTGTACTGAGTGATCGTCGACGTACCGGATTCGGGCACCCAGATGGTGTCGTCGTCGGACTCGATATAGAAATCCGCGCCGACGTAGGTGCCGGTCATCGAGGTCTCGTTCCCGGCCAGGTCGGTGGTGAACGCGATGGTGTTGGGCGTCCAGTCGGTGCTGACCACGTTGCCGATCGGGTTGTAGGCCTTGGAATAGGTGTCGGCGATGCGGTTGATCTGGTCGACGTATTCGTCGAACTGGTCGCGCTGCTGGTCGGGGGACAGGGACTCCGGGTAGTTGCCCAGCAGAATCCGCATCTCCAGCAGGATGTCCTTGATCTCGTCGATGCCTTCCTGGCCGTTGTCCACCGCCAGTTCGGCGTTGCTGATGCTGGCCTTGACCTTGGCCCAGTTGTTGGCCTGGGAGTCGAAGGCGGCGGTCTTCGCGTCGTACCGCGCCTCGATGTCGGCGGTTTCGCTTTCCAGCTCCGTCGCCTTGCGCTCGGTGATCTGGTTGTAGACGACCTGCTGCCAGCTGATGCCGGCCAGCCCGTCGTTGCTGAGGATCGTCGTGCTCATGAGACATCTCCTCCCGGGGCATTCTGCCCGTGGTGGTGATTCATTAAACCTATCACAGAATAATCCGGGGTTGTTCGCAAATCGTTAACGGGTCAGAAAAGACACTGGCACGAAGACGGTTTTCGGAGGGGGACGTGGTTCGCATCCTGTTCGAGGCCTCGGTGATCGGGTTCGCCCAGGCCGAGGTGCTGGCCCGTACCGGCGTCTACAGCCTGTCCAGCCAGCTTTTGCGGGCTCTGCACGACAGGCCGGACGTCGACCTGTCGCTGGCCTATGCGCCGCGTTGGCACGTGCCGCTTTCGCGTTACCTGGCGGAATCCGGCATGTCTGACCTGATCGGCAAGCCGCCCTATGCCGGGGACGAGCCGCTGCACGTCTTCGCCCCCTATTACGGCGTCGAGCTCGGCGAACTGCGCAATCCGGCGATCCACGACTGGCTGGTGATCTGCGACCTGCTGCCCGTCCTTTATCCCGAGCTGTTCCCCGGCAACTACGAGGCGTGGTTCCGCAAGGACACCTTGCAGTTCATCCGCCCGGACACCCAGGTGGTCTGCATTTCGGAGTGTACCCGGCGGGATTTCCTCAGCCTCTATCCCGGTACCGCGGCGCGCACCCACGTTCTTTATCCGGCGGTGGACGACCGCTTCCACCGCCCGGTCGCGGCGGCGGAGGTGGCGCGGGTGTGCCGCGCCTACGGCATTCCCGAGGGGCAGCCCTATATCCTCAGCGTCGGCACCCTGGAGCCGCGTAAGAACATGGAGGCGGTGGTCGACGCCTTCGCCGCCTTCGTCGCGGCGGGCGGCGCGCCGACCTCGCTGGTTCTCACCGGCGCCAGCGGCTGGGGGAACGAACAGTTGCAGCGCCAGATCGCGGCGGTTCCCGGCCTGCGCGAGAAGGTGACGGTCACCGGCTACGTGCCCGACGCCGACCTGCCCGCCCTCTATGCCGGGGCGATGTGCTTCTTCTATCTGTCGTACTACGAGGGCTATGGCCTGCCGCCGATGGAGGCCTTCGCCTGCGGCTGCCCGGCGGTGGTTTCCAACCGCGCCTCGCTGCCCGAGGTGGCGGGCGACGTCGGCATCCAGGTCGATCCCAACGATATCGCGGCGGTCGCCCGCCTGATCGGCGATTTCCGCGACGGCCGCCTCGACCGCGGCGTCCTGGGCGACCGGGCGCGCCGTCACGCCGCGTCGTCCACCTGGGCCGCCGCGGCGGAAACCCTGGTCGCGGCGATGCTGCGGGTGGAAGGGGACGCCGCCTCCGCCGTTTCCGCGCCGCGTGCCGTCGCCGCGCCGCCCTGCCGGGTGTGCGGCGGCGAGACCGGGGAACGCTTCGTCCGCGGCGTCGCGGACGGACGGCCCGCCCGCGCCGTCTTTCAGTGCGCCGCGTGCGGCAGCCTGAGCGTGGAGGGGGCGTTTGCCGCCCCCGGTCCCCTGCCGCCCGGCTTCGCCGGTCATGCCGAAACCCTGGCCGACCGCGCCGACGCCGCCCTGTTTCTGGCCGGGGCGCCGCGCACCGAGCCCCTGCTGGTCGAGGGCATGGACGACGGCCTGCTGGCCGCCCTGCTGCGCGAGCGGGGGCATGCCGCCTGCCGTCCGCGCCGGGCCCCGGCCTCGGCCCACGCGGGGGTGCCGAACCTGTCCGGCGACTTCGCCGAGGCGGTGCTGTGGAGCCGGTTCGAGGCGGAGGCCGATCCCGCCGCCGCCCTGGCCCGCGCCGCCGCCGCGCGTCCCGACGTGATCGTCCTCGACTGCCCGGTGTGGAGCGAGGCGCGGGGCGGCGGCGTCCTCGACGACCTGCGCGACGAGACCCGCTTCCTGCCCGCGATGACCGGCCTGCAACGCCTGGCGGAAGGCATCGGCTATCGCCTGCACAGCACCGGCCGCATCCATCTTCTCGTCCTCGATCCGCCGCGCAAGCTGAGGGCGCAGGCGGTCGAGGAGATGTGCTGGAAGCTGGCCAACGACAGTTTCTTCCCCCAGTTGGTCGATTCCCTGCGCCGCAGCCGCCGCGAACAGGCGGGGGTCTGGCTGCGCCGCGACCTCGGCGTCGCCGCGCCCTTTGCCGCCGCCGGGGCCGCCGCGCCGCGCCGCGCCCTTTCCGCCAAGCGGAAGCCCTTCGTCATCGACGGCAGCTTCTTCCACTTGAGCACGAAAAGCGGCATCGCCCGGGTGTGGAAGAACATCTTCGCCGAATGGCGCAAGGACGGTTTCCTCGACCGCGTCGTGCTGCTCGACCGGGGCGGCACCGCGCCCCGTTTCGAGGGGCTGGAAACCCTGACCGTCGAGCCGCATCACTATAACCGCCTGGACAGCGATCCGGCGGTGATGCAGGCCTATTGCGACGATCTCGACGCCGCCGCCTTCTGCTCCACCTATTACGCGCGGCCGCTGACCACGCCGACCCTGGCGATGATCCACGACATGATCCCCGAGGTTCTGGGCTTCGACCTGACGTCGCCGATGTGGGTGGAAAAACACGATCTGATCCACCGCGCCGACCGCTTCGTCTGCGTTTCCGAAACGACCCGCCGCGACCTTTTGCGCCTGTTCCCCGAGACCGCGGCGCGCCCGGTGTCGGTCGCCCATTCCTCGGTCGACCCGGCGTTCCTGACGCCGCTGCCGGACAACCCCGGCGCGGTGCTGAAGAAGCATCGCATCGACCGCGACTACGTCGTCTATCTGGGGTCGCAGGGCGGCTACAAGGGGGCGGACGTCCTGGTTTCGGCGGTCGCCCTGCTGCCCGAGGCGGAGCGCCCCCTGGTGGTCTTCGTCGGCGACGGCACGGTGCAGGAGGACTTCGTCCAGCAACTGGGCGAGGACGGCGTTTATGGCATGGAGGCTGGCGACGAGGAACTGCGTTGCCTGCTGGCGCATGCCTTCGCCCTGGTCAACCCCAGCCATTACGAGGGTTTCGGCCTGACCGTGCTGGAGGCCTTCGCCTGCGGCTGCCCGGTGATCTGTTCCGACGGCGGCGCGCTGCCCGAGGTGGCGGGCGCCGCCGCCCTGATCTTTCCCGCCGGGAACGCCGCGAAACTGGCCGAGGCGATCCGCGAACTTGGCGATCTGCGGGTGTCCAGCCGTCTGGTGATGCGCGGGCAGAAGCGTCTGGCCGACTTTTCCTGGAGCGACATCGCGGGCGCCGTGCGTCGGGCCCTGGAGGATCTGGCCGAGGGGAGCCAGCGCGCCGTTCCGGGGCCACGGGTGCTGTTGGCGCTGCATCCGCCGGAGGGGAGGAACGGCCAGTTCGGCGGTCCCACCCGGCGGGTCCTGGCGACCGCCCGCGCCCTCGACGGCCTGGGGGTGCGGGCCGACGTGGTTTATGGCAACCAGATGCTGGCGGGCGGCTTCGACGTCGTCCACGTCCACAACATCTGGTCGCCCGAGGAGGCGCTGGCGCAGGTGGAATACTTCCGTCCGCGCTGCCGCCGTCTGGTGTTTTCGCCGATCTTCCTCGACCAGAGCGAATTCAGCATCGGCTTCGGCCTGACCAAGATGTTCACCGAGTCCTCCGACCTCGACGAGGCGGCGGGCCTGTACGCGCCGATGATGGAGCAGTTGCGGCGGATCAATCCCGGCGTCGACGGCAACCTGCGGGCGCTGTCGCCGAACTATCGCCTCTGCCTGCGGCGGATTCTCGACACCGTCGACCACGTCGTCTTCCTTTCCGAGCACGAAAAGGCGGCGATGACCGCGCTGGAGCCCCTGGGCGCCTGCGGTCATTCGATCATCCGCAACGCCGCCGGAACCGACTGGCTGGAGGGGGCCGACCCCGACGCCTTCCGCCGCGTCAGCGGCCTTGCCGATTACGTCCTCTGCGTCGGCAACCTGGAACGGCGGAAGAACCAGCTCTCCCTGGCGGTGGCCTGGCGGGACGAACCGCAGCCCCTGGTCCTGATCGGCGGCGGCGGCGACGTCCCCTATGCCGAGCAGGTGCGGCGGCACCTGCGGCCGGGCTGGCTGGCCACCGGGCAGGTCGGCGACAACGCGTTGCTGGCCTCGGCCTATGCCGGGGCGGCGGCCTTCGTCCTGCCCAGCCTGGCCGAGGGCGCGCCCCTGTCGGCGCTGGAAGCGGCGGCGGCGGGGACCCCCCTGGCGCTGAGCGACCGTTCGTCGGAACGGGAATATTTCGGCGGCTTCGCCACCTATTTCGACCCCACCGATCCGCCGGCGATCAACGCCGCGGTGAAGGAGGCGATGGAACGCGGGCGCGACCCCGCCTATCGCGCCGCGCTGCGTGATTTCGCGCGCAAGCGGTATGCCTACGACCGGTTGGCGGCGTCGTTGCGCGACCTTTACGTCGCGTTGGCGGCCGACGCCGCCCCCCGTGTCCGCACGTCGCCGCCGCCGGTGGTGGCGTTGCTCAAGGGCAGTTGCGACCTGTTCGAATCCACGCCCCACATCGGCGGCGGAATCACGGCGGTTACCGAATTCACCACGCCCGGGCGTCACGGGATTCCGATGCACCTCGACCACACCGAGATTCTGGTGCGCAACGGCACGGACGTGCTCGACCGTCATGGCGCGTTGATCGACCGGTTGCCCTTCATCGACCGCTCCGCCTATGCCTCGCGGGTCTTCGGCGACGATGGCGCGGTGCGGGTTCTCGGCACCCTGATGGATTACACGCAGGGGCTATATCAGCATCGCGACAGCGGGTTCGTGGTGCCCTTCGCCAACCTGGAATGGGACATCACCGACCCGGCGAACTGGGCGCACCAGATATCGCGGGTTCCCGGCCTTGGCGCGGACCCCGGATTCTTGCCCTGGTTCGCCGAGAATTACCGTTTTCTCGGCGGCATTTCGCCGCAACGCTTCGAAGCGAATCTGGAGGAAATCATCGCGCGTCTGGAAGGGCGCTGTCCGTTGATCCTGGTCAACGCGGTGGAGACGGAGTTTCCGCATTCGACGGAAAAGAACCGCCACCTGCGGCATCGTGCCTTCAACGCCATCCTGGACGCGGTGGTTGCCCGTCATCCTGGCGTCGGGTTGTGCGATCTGCGGCTCGACGTGCTGGGGCCGCAGGACCACACCGACAGCATCCGTCACTTCCGGTCCGACGCGTATGCCCGCATCGGCGCGCATTTGCGCCGGATGATTCTGGAACGCGCCGTGCCCCCCGAAGGGTCAACCACTTCTTAACCGGCGGGGGCGCACAGTACCGGTTGGGGCTCCGAAGGGGGCCCGGAGCCGTCACCTCCGCACGGGAAGAATCCCTCGATGAGCGACGAGAAACTGTTCGTGGTCGAACCCGCCAACACGCCCTATGCGCGGCGCGGCGTCGCCGACCTGTTCAAGGAAGACCACAAGAACCTGATCCGCGTGCTGGCCGCCGAGACCGCCGGGGCGCCCGGTCTGCGCCTGCTCGACGTCGGCTGCGCCAACGGCGAATGCCTCTATCGCCTGAAACAGGCCTTTCCCGGCTGGCGCCTGTCCGGTATCGACCTGTCGCCGGATTACATCGCCGCCGCCGCCGCCGCGCCGGAACTGGCGGGGATCGATTTTTCCGCCGCCTCGGTCTTCGCCGCCGAGGGACAGTGGGACGTGGTGATCTCCACCGGCGTCGTCGAAATCTTCACCGACCCCACGGAGGTCCTGCAAAAGCTCGCCTCCCTGGTCGCGCCGGGCGGCCTGCTGATCGTCGACGGGCGCTTCAACCCGCTGGACGTCGACGTGCGCATGCAGTTCCGCGACCGTTCGCCGGGCAGCCGCTCGCAGGTCTGGAACACCGACTGGAACGTGCACGCGCAGCGCACGGTGCGGGAAATCCTCGATGGCCGGGTGGCGAGCCTGCGCTTCGAGGCGGTGGAGATGGATGCCGACCTGCCCTTCCGCCCCGACCTGGCCGCCATCCGCACCTGGACCTTCCGCGACGCGGCGGGCCGCAACCTGCAGACCAACGGCGCGGGGATCCTTAAGAACAAACACCTTCTGATCGCGCGGCGGTGACCCATGGACGATAGCCGCACCGCCGTTCCGCCGTTCCGCCCGATCCGCGCCGGGGTCATCGGCCTGGGCGTGGGGGAACGCCACGTCGTCGCCTATAACGCGATTCCCGGCTGCACCGTCACCGACGTCTGCGACATCGATCCGGTCCGTCTGGCCGAGGTCGCCGACCGCCACGACGTGCCGCGCCGCCATGCCGACTGGCGGCGGCTGGTGGAAGCCGACCTCGACGTGATTTCGATCTGCTCCTACGACGACGCCCACGCCGAACAGACCATCGCCGCGCTGACCGCGGGCAAGCATGTGATGGTGGAAAAACCGGTGGTGCTGTTCCGCAGCGACGCCGAACGCGTCGCCCGCGCCCTGGCCGACAGCAAGCGCCGCCTGACCTCGAACCTGATCCTGCGGCAAAGCCCGCGCTTCAAGCGGATCAAGGCGATGATGGACGAGGGCGCCTTCGGCGACCTGGTGCACATCGAGGGCGACTATCTGCACGACATCCTGTGGAAGATCACCGAGGGCTGGCGCGGCAAGATGGCGTTCTATTGCACCGTCTACGGCGGCGGCATCCACCTGATCGACCTGATGCGCTGGATCGCCGGGGAAGAGGTGACCGAGGTCTGCGCCATGGGCAACGGCATCCTGACGCGGGGGTCCGCCTATCGCTGGCCCGACACCATCACCGCGCTGTTGCGTTTCGCCTCGGGCGCCACCGGCAAGACTACCACCATGTACGGGCCGAAGCGGCGGAAGTTCCATGCCTTGAACCTCTATGGTACCCGGCTTTCGTTCGAGAACGGCATGCCCGACGCCCGCCTGTTCCACGGTGACGGCGAGGGCGACGAGGAAGCCTTCGCCACGCCCTATCCCGGCGTCGAGAAGGGCGACCACCTGCCGGATTTCGTCGCCGCCCTGCGTTCGGGCGGCGAACCGCCGGTGCGCGAGGTGGAGATCTTCCGCGTCATGGACGTTTGTTTCGCGATCTGGCAGGCGGTGCAGAGCGGCCGCTCCGTCGCCGTCGATTATCTGATGTAGGGGGAGGGGACGAAGCCATGACCGACCGGGAAAGCAAACGCGAGATTCCCTTCGCCCGCCCGCTGCTCGGCGATGCCGAACGGGCCGCCGCGCAACGCGTCCTGTCCGGCCACGTACTGACCCACGGGCCGGAAGGCCGCGCCTTCGAGGCGGCGTTCGCCGAATTCGTCGGGGCGCGGCACGCCGTCGCCACCTCGTCCTGCACCACCGCGCTGCATCTGGCCCTGGTCGCCGCCGGGGTCGGCCCGGGGGACGAGGTGATTGTCCCCGCGATGACCCACGTCGCCACCGCCCATGCGGTCGAACATTGTGGCGCCACCCCGGTCTTCGCCGACGTCTCGGCGGAAACCGGCGGTTTGGACCCGGCGGCCCTGCGCGCCGCGCTGACGCCGCGCAGCCGCGCGGTGATGCCGGTGCACTATATCGGCCTGCCCTGCGCCATGGACGAAATCGGCGCCGTCGCCGCGGCGCGCGGTCTGGCGGTGATCGAGGACGCCGCCGCCGCCCTGGGCGGACGCTTCGGCGGCCGCCAGGCGGGGACGATCGGCACCGCCGGGGCCTATTCCTTCTATCCGACCAAGCTGATGACCACCCTGGAGGGCGGCATGCTGGTCACCGACGACGACGCCCTGGCCGAGGCGGCGCGCAAGAAACGCGCCTTTTCCTATGACAAGGGGCTGGGCGAACGCGCCATGCCCGGCCTCTACGACATCGAGGACCTGGGCTGGAACTACCGGATGAACGAGGTGCAGGCGGCGATCGGCCTGTGCCAGTTGACGCGCCTGCCGGACTTTCTGGCCCGCCGCCGCGCCAACGCCGAGCGCCTGCACGCCGCCCTGGCCGGTCTGCCCGGGGTCACCCTGTTCCCGCTGCGTCACGGCGCGGCGGAAAGCTGCTGCTTCTGCGTCAACCTGACCCTGCCGCGCGACGGGTCGGTGTCGCGCGATGCCCTGATGCGCCATTTGCAGGCGCGCGGCATCGGTTTCAGCGTGCATTATCCGGTCGCCCTGCCGTTTTCGCGCTATCATGCCGCGCGGAACCATCCCGCCGCCGAGGCCTTTCCGGTGGCGCGCTGGATCGCGGCGCAGACCTTGTCCCTGCCTTGCGGCCCGCATCTCGGCGCCGACGACATGGACGCGATCGCCGCGGCGGTCGCCGACTTTTTCCAGGAAGGCTAGAGGGAGGAACGCAAAGTGTCCGCCAATACCATCGACATGCCCACCGAGGCCCTTTCCCTGAAGGGGGAACGCATTCTTCTGGTCGGCGGCGCCGGGTTCATCGGCCACCACCTGGCGTTGGCGCTGCGCCGCGCCGGGGCCGAGGTGATGGTCGCGGATTCGGTGCTGATCAACAATCTGGTCAGCCTGGTGGTGCGCCGCGACATCGATCCGGTGCGCCGCGCCCTCTATCAGGGGTTCGTCCTGGAACGCTTCGCCCTGATGCGCGACGCCGACGTCGATATGCGGGTGGTCGACGCCCGCAACATGTACGAGCTGTCCGAGGTGTTCAACGAGTTCATGCCGACCAAGGCGGTGCACCTGGCGGCGATTTCCAGCGCGGTCACCGCCAACAAGGCCCCGGCCCTGGCCTACGACCTGCAAATCACCAGCCTGCGCAACCTGCTGGAACTGTGCCGCCTGCGCCAGTCCGAGACCGGGCAGGTGGTGTTCTTCTCCTCCAGCACCGTTTACGGCGACTTCGAAAACGACTGGGTCGACGAAACCGTGCGCCCGCGTCCGCGCGGCGTCTATGCCAACGCCAAGTACATCGGCGAGCGGATGATGCGCGAACACGAACGCCTGTACGGCATTCCCTACACCATCGTCCGGCCGAGCGCGCTGTACGGCATCCGCTGCATCTCCCAGCGGGTCACCCAGAAATTCGTCGAGAACGCCCTGATGGGCAAGCCCTCGCGGCTGGAGGGCGGCGGTTCCGGCCTGCTCGACTTCACCCACATCGACGATCTGACCGACGGGCTGGTGCGTTCCATGGCCCTGCCCGGCGGTCTCAGCCGCACCTTCAACCTGACCTACGGCGCGGCGCGCCCGGTCAGCGAACTGGCGGCGATCATCCGCGACCGCTTCCCGGACGCCCGCTTCGAGGAAGCCCCCGCCGCCAAGGAAAAGCCGAAGCGCGGCACCCTGCGCATCGACCGCGCGCGCGAGTTCCTGGGCTTCACCCCGAAAAGGGACCTGTCGGTCGGCTATGCCGCCTATTGCGACTGGTACAAGGCGCAGTGGGAAAAGACCGCCGCGAGTCTGGGGCAGGGCTGATGCGCCGCGTCGTCGTCTTCCTCAACGGGGCGCGGGGCCTGGCGGCGGTGCGGGCGGTTCTGGCCGCCGGGCACGGCGTGGTTCTGGCGGTGGTGCCGCCCGCCGCGCCGGCCGGCGTCGCCGACGAGCTGCGCGGCCTGGGCCTGGCGGTGGAGACGGTGGCGGACGTCAACCATGCGGACTTCCTGGCCGAACTGGCCGGGCTGGCGCCGGACGTGCTGCTGATCGCCGGGTTCTCGCAGATCTTCCGTTCGCCGCTGCTGGCGGCGGCGCGGCTGGGCGCGGTCAACCTGCACGGCGGCCGCCTGCCCGAATACCGCGGCGGTTCCCCCCTCAACTGGCAGATGATCATGGGCGAGGCGGCGGCGGGAATTTCCGCCATCCGCGTCGACGCGGGGATCGACAGCGGGCCGCTGCTTGCCGAAACGCGTATCCCGATCGGCGACGACGACACCATCGCCACCCTGCACGACAAGGCCAACGCCGCGTTTCCCGGCCTGGCGCTGGCCGCCATCGCCGCCCTGGAGCGCGGCGAGACGGGCACCCCGCAGGACGCCGCGCGCGCCGCCTATTGGCATCAGCGCGCCGACGCCGACGGGCGGCTGGCCCCGGCGCGGACGACGGCGGCGGAGGCCCTGCGCTTCATCCGCGCCCTGACCCGCCCCTATCCCGGCGCCTGGCTGGAGGTGGCGGGGCGGATCGTCCGCGTCTTCGCGGCGCGGCACGCGGCGCCGCAGGTGCGCGGCACCCCGGGGCGGATCGTCCGCGTCGGCGGGGAAGGCCCGTTCCTGATCTGCCGCGACGGCGCCCTGCTGCTGACCGACTGGGCGGCGGAGGACGGCGGCCCGTTGCCCTCCGGCGTTTTCGCCGCCGACGGCCCGGGCCTGCCCGCGAGGCGGGAGGACGGCGATGCCTGATTTCGGCATGGGCCTGCGCGCCGCGGTGCGCACCCTTTGGGACCCCACCGACCAGACCGGCCACGCCGCGCGTTCGGTCGCCGCCTACATGAAGATGGGCTATGCCGACCTCAACCGGCGCACGGTGCTGCCGATAAAGGGCGACACCGCCTTCCTGATGGGCAGCGGGCCGTCGATTCTCGACATCACCGACCGCGAGTGGGCGCACATCGCCGGGCAGACCAGCATCGGCATGAACCATTGGCTGGTCCATCCCTTCGCCACCGACTATTACCTGACCATCTCCACCACCCGCGTTGCCGACAACGGCGAAAGCGGCATCGAGAAGCTGCTGCGCCTGCGCCTGCCCGACTATCGCGACACCACCTTCATCTGTCGTGGCGACGAGGTGAACTTCTTCCGCTTCCACGAACGGCCCTTCGGCCGCACCCTGATGCGGGAATGCGGGCCGCGCTGCCTGTTCACCCGCGAACTGTTCCAGTATTCCGGCTGCGCGGCCAATCCGGTGCTGCTGCTGCGCCATTTGATCGATCACGGTCTGTTCGGCTTCGGGCGGGGGGCGGCCTTCCTGCCCAAGCCGACCGCGACGGTGCCCGCGATGTTCGCGCTGGCCGCGATGCTGGGCTGCCGCAACGTGGTGTTCTGCGGCGTCGACATGACCGACGCGCTGCATTTCTACGAGATGCCGGAATACGAATCCTTCGCGCCGCTGCTGCCGCCGCGCAAGACCGACATGCGCCACCCGCACGAGGGCGGCGGCGGGCGGCGTTTCCCGATCCGGCAGATCCTGCGCGACATGGCGGAACTGTTCGCCGAACGCTTCGGCATGCGCGCCTATACGATGAGCGCGAAAAGCCGTCTCGCCACGGTGTTCCCGGTCTATGGCGGCGAAAAGACCCGCTGCGCGGTGCTCTGCCCGTCGGCGGCGAAGGTGCCGCTGCCCGCCGCCGCGCCGCCGGAAAAGCCCCTCAACCTGGCGATGCTGACCAATTCCTTCCTGCCGGTGGTCGGCGGTCTGGAGCTGCAACTGGACCGGCTGGCCCGCGAACTGGTGGCGCGCGGCCACGCGGTGACGGTGTTCGCCCCCGCCGAGCAGCAACCGGGAGGCGATGCCGAGGCTCCCTACGCGCTGGCCCGCTTTTCCGGCGGTTTCGCCCGTGGGCCGCTGGCCGAACGGCCGCGCCATCGCCCGCTCGGCCTGTTGCCGGGGTCGTTGCACCAGCAGTTCCTGCGCCGCCATCTGGTGCGGCGCTTCGACGCGATTTCCGCGCACAGCGCCTTCGAGGCGGCGCCCTTCGCCCTGGCCCTGCGCGCCTTGCACGGGGTGCCGGTGCTGACCCGCTGCCATGGCATGGACATCAACCGCATGCCGGAAATCGGCTATGGCTGGCGGCTCGACCCGGCGAACGATGCGGCGATTTCCGCCGCCATCGCGGGCAGCGACCTGTGCGTCGCGATCAGCGACGACGTGGTGGCGGAACTGGCGGCGATGGCCGATCCGGCGCGCATCGTCCGCATCCCCAACGGCGTCGACGCCGCGGCGTTTTCGCCGGGGAACGGCGCGGACCTGCGCTCCCGCCTGGGAATTCCGGCGGCGGCGCCGGTGTTGCTGATGGCCGGACGCGCGATTCCGAGCAAGCGCTTCGACGCGGGGGTGGAGGCGTTCGCCCAGGTTCTTGCCGCCTTCCCGGATGCGCACCTGCTGCACGCGGGCAAGGATGCCGGGGCGCTGGCCGCCCTGGCGGCGGAACTGGGCGTCGCCGACCGCGTGCACCTGCTGGGGGCGGTGCCGCACGCCGAACTGCCCGGCGTCTATCGCGCCGCCAGCCTGTTCCTCAATCCCAGCGTGCTGGAAACCTTCGGCAACGTCACCTGCGAGGCGATGGCCTGCGGCCTGCCGGTCGTCGCCGCCGACGCGCCGGGCACCCGCTTCCAGGTGGTGGACGGCCAGACCGGCGTGCTGGTCAAGGCGCCGTCGCCGCAGCGCCTGGCGGCGGCGACGATCCGGGTGCTGGCGCGGGCCGACGGCGGCGCGGCCTTGGGCGCGGCGGGCCGCAAGCGGGTGGAGGCGGTGTTCGCCTGGCCCGCCGTCGCCGCCGCCTACGAGGCGCAATACCGCCGTCTGGCGGCGGTCGACACCCTGTTTCCCAACGCCGAGGCGGCGGTCGATCCCCTGACCGCGGCGGTGGACCGCGATCCCCTGGCGGTGCCGCCGATTCTGGCCCTGGCGCGGCGGCTGGCGTCGGCGCACGCGCACGAGGCGGCGGCCTTCCTGTTGCTCGATGCCGCCTGGATGCACCGGGACAGCCGCCCGCTGCACGAGGCCCTGGCGGCGACGGTCAACGCCGCGCTGACCGCGCAACGGGCGGCCAGCGGCGGGCGGGAAAGCGAGATTCTGGCGGCGGCGGCGCAGTTGGCGCAGACCCTGGTCGAGCGCCATTTGGCGATCAGCGAAGAGGCATAGACGGATGGAGATGTTCGGCAAGGTTCTGGGCGGCGCGCCCCTGGTCGTCGCCGAGGCGGGGGTCAACCACGAGGGCAGCCTGGAGGCCGCGTTGCGCCTGGTGGCGCTGGCGGCGGAAGCGGGGGCGGACGCGATCAAGTTCCAAAGCTATACGCCGGAACGCTTCATCGCCGCCACCGACGCCGAGCGTCTGGCGCGGGTGCGGCGCTTCGGCCTGGACGCGGCGGCGCACCGCCGTCTGGCGGCGGAGGCGGAGCGGCGCGGCATCGGCTTCTTTTCCACCCCGGTGTCCGAGGACTGGGTTCCCCTGCTGGCGGAAATCTGCCCGGTGCTGAAAATCGCCAGCGGCGACATCGATTTCGCCCCGGTGCTGCGCGCCGTGGCGCGGAGCGGGCGTCCGGCGATCCTGTCCACCGGCTGCGCCGACATGGAGGAAGTGGCGGCGGCGGTGCGCCTGTTCGAGGCGGCGTTGGACGGCGTGCCCCTGGCCGAACGGCTGGTCCTGATGCACTGCGTGTCGGCCTATCCGACGCCGGTGGAAGAGGCTAACCTGCGCGCCATTCCGGCGCTGAAGCGGCGTTTCGGCCTGCCGGTGGGGTGGTCGAACCACGTCATCGGCACCCAGGCCTGCCTGGCGGCGGTCGCCCTGGGGGCGGAGATGGTCGAGGTCCACGTCACCGAAACCCGCGCCGACCGGGTGTTCCGCGACCATGCGCTGTCGCTGGAACCCGCCGAACTGGCCGATCTGGTGGTTTCGGTGCGCGCCGTGCACGCCGCCCTGGGCGACGGCGAGAAACGCCCCCAGCAGTGCGAGGCGGCCGCCCGCGCGGCGTTGCGCAAGGGATTGGCGGCGGCGCGCGACCTGCCCGCGGGGACGGTGCTGACGGCGGACGATCTGGTGTTCGCCCGCCCGGCGTCGGAATTTTCCAGCGGCGAGATCGATCTGGTGCTGGGCCGCCGCCTGACCCGGGCGGTGGCCGCCGGGCAGCCGTTGCCGCGCGGCGCGGTGGAATAGCCCCTCAGTCCCGGCCGCAGACCAGCCACATCGGCGCGCCGCGCGGGAACACCGCGCGCGGGTCGAGGGCGCGGTCGCGGATCAGCCCCTTTTCCCGCCAGCGGTCGAGGTAGGCCTGCAACGCGGCGAAGTCGAGGCCGGTGGCCTCGGCGATGTCGAACAGGGTGGTCTCGCCGTCCATCATCTGCATGATCCGCCAGATGCGGGAATAGAGGGCGAAGTCCTGCCGCGCGTCGACGTACAGGTCGTGGCGGCTGAGGTGCAGGGGGCCGACGAAGCGGCGTTCCGGCACCGCGTCGGCCTCCAGAACCTCGACGATCCCCCGGGCGAAGGCGAAGCCTTCGTCCAGGCGCGCGGCGGTGAGGGCGGCGGGGGCGTCGTCGCTGGTGTGGTATTCCGGGTACGGCCAGCGTTGCAGGCCGACCATCGGCACCGCGAAGTCGGGGTCGCCGAACACCAGTTCGTCGTTGCCGACCTTGTCGCGGAAGTCCCGTTCCTCGATCTCGCCGAAGCGGCGCGCCACGTGGCGGGCGACGCGGTCGATCCGGGTGTCGCCGGGATAGCTGCGCTTCCAGGCGAAGGGCGCGGCGTTGCCCAGGCTTTCCAGCACCAGTCCCGCCGCCAGGTGGGGCAGCAGGTCGCGGCGTTTCCACAGCCAGGCGACCGAGCCGATGGTCTCTACCGGCAGCAGCAGGCGATAGGTGTAGCGGCGGCGCGGCAGGGTGGCCAGCCAGCGCATCAGGCGGATGCCGGTGACCGCGCCCGACAGGCCGTCGTCGGCGATGCCGGGGTGGCAGATGTGGGCGACGATCAGGATGGAGTGCGGGCTGTCGCCCTCCAGCAACGCCTCGCCCACCGGCATCGCGCCGTCGAAGAAGCGGGTGCGCAGGTCGACGTCGTAGTCGCCCTCGGGCAGGTCGCGCACCAGGGCCCAGGGCAGCGACATCTGCCAGTCGCGGCGCAGGTCGGTCTGATAGGCGAGCTGCGAGCGATAGGCATAGGCGTCGGGACGCGCCTCGGACCACACCAGATGCTTCAGCAGGTCGTCGCGGCCGACGCGGCCGGTAAAGGAATCGGAATAGGGCTGCACCGTCAGCGGGTGGTCGGCGTGGCGCAGCAGCACCCGGTCGCCCAGGCGGATTTCCGCGTGTTCCACCGCCCAGCCCGGCGGGACGCGCCAGGTGAAGCACTCGCTGCCGGAGGCGAAGGAATGGACCTCGATGTCGAGGTATTCGTTCAGGATATCCAGGGCCTTCCAGGAACCCGCGGTGGCCGCGTGGCGGTCGAGCAGATAGGTGCGTTCAAGGACGGCCAGGACGTCTTCGCCGGTATCGCAGGGCTTATGGGGCATCGCGCACCACCGCAAGGTCGTCGAACAGAAGCACGTCGAGTTCGGAACGGCGGAAGGTGTCGATGGCGTCGGTGGGGGAATCGACGATCGCCTCGCCGTGCAGGTTGAACGAGGTGTTGAGCACCGCTCCGACCCCGGTTTTCGCCTTGAAGGCGGCGATCAGGTCGTAATAGCCGGGATTGGCGTCGCGTTTCAGCATCTGCGGCCGCGCCGTCTTGTCGGCGGGGTGCAGGGCGGCGGGCAAATCGGCGTGCGCCGCCGCCGTGGTGTCGAAGGCCATGGTCATGAACGGCGAATCGATGCCCTTCGGGTTGACCAGATAGCGCGGGCAGTCGGCGTCCAGCATCGACGGGGTGAACGGCATCCAGAAGTCGCGGTGCTTGATCTTGGCGTTGATCCGCTCCACCGTCGCGATGCCGCGCGGATCGGCCAGGATCGAACGGTTGCCGAGGGCGCGCTGGCCGAATTCCATGCGGCCGGAGAAACGGGCGACCACCTTGCCCGCCGCCAGCCAGGCCGCCGCCTGCTCCGGAGTGGGGCGTTCGACCACCGTGCCCAGGGCCGCCACGCCTTCCTTTTCCGCCGCCTGGCGCACCGCCGCCGCGTCGTGGGCGCTGCCCAGGTAGACCGAGGATAGGCCGGCGGGCGGCGTGCCGGTGGCCTCGACATGCGCCAGCCACGCGGCGCCGATGCCGAGCGAGCCGTCGCCCGCCACCGGCCCCGACCACAGGCGTTCCGCCCGCGTGCCGTCGAGGATCGCCTTGCAGGCCTTGATGTTCTGCGCCACGCCGCCGGAAAATAGCACGTCGCCGACGCCGAATTCGGCGCAGGCGTTGTCGATCCAGGCGCAGAGGGTTTCCTCGACATAGGTTTGCAGGCCCCAGGCGATGCCGTCGAAGCGTTCGCCCTCCAGCGCGTCGCGCAGCGAGAAATAGAGGTCGGGCAGGTCCGGCTGCCGCACCAGGGCGTGGCCCTCCACCTTGTCGACGCGGCGGAACAGCTCCAGGCTGCGGCGGCCGACATAGTCGCTGCCGTGCGGCGCCAGCCCCATCACCTTGTATTCGTGCTGGCTGGGTTTCATGCCGAGAATCAGGGTGACGTTACGGTACAAGCGTCCCAGGCTGGCCTGGTTCGACTTCCAGATCTCGCGCGGCGTGCCGTTTTCCAGCAGCGACAGGGTGGCCGAGGAATCGTCGCCGCCGCCCTCGGCGGTGACGATCAGGGCGCGTTCCGGCCGCCAGGGGGCGGAATGCACGCCGTAGATCTGGTGGCAGTCCTCGTGCCGGTAGAAGCGCACCCGTTCCGCCGGGATGCCCAGTTGCCGCACCGCCGCCTCGGTGCGGACGCGGCGGAACAGCGCGGGCCAGTCCTTGGGGTCGGCCTTTTCCGCCAGCGGCACGAAGGGGTAATAGGGGTCGTCCTCGACGTCCGGGCGCAGGTGCCGCCGCTGGCGGAAGTCGTCCAGCGGGGTCAGCGCCTTGCCCTCGAACATGCGGGGGCGGAAGTATTCGCGGTTCTGCGCCACCCAGTCGCCGACCGAGAACAGGGCGCTGCGCTTGTACAGGCGCATGAAGGCGTTGCCGTCGCGCCCGGCGAAGGCGACGAGGTCGATCTCGGACGGCGCCACCCCGGCGATGGCGAGGGCGCGGTCAATCGCCAGGCGCGGATAGCCCATGTCGGCCTTGAGGCGGGAGAGGCGTTCCTCGGCGACGGCGGCAAGCAGGACCCCGTCGCGCAGGACGCAGGCATGGGATTCATGGCTGTCGGCGATGCCCAGGACGATCAATGCGGCCTCCGTTCCGTGCGACGGCCGTTTCTCGACCGTGCCGTCAGTCTCTACCCGTGCCGGTGAAAAATGCCTTAATCCGGCGTCTCAGACCGGCCGTCCGGCCAGGAAATCGGCCACCTTGCGCGCGATGAAGATGCGCGCCCCGGTGATCGATTCGACGGTGGCGCCGCCGATGTGCGGGGTGACCACCAGATTGTCGTGGGCGCGGGCATAAGCCAGCAGCGGGTGTTCGCGCCGCGCCGCGTCGTCCATCCATTCGCCGTCGATGACGTCCAGCCCCGCGCCGCCCAGGCGGCCGGAGTCGAGGGCTTCGATCAGCGCCGCCTCGTCGACGATGCGGCCGCGGCTGGTGTTGATCAGGATGGCGCCGGGCTTCATCGCGGCGAAGGCGGCGCGGCCGATCAGGCCCTCGGTCTCGGGGGCGAGGTGCAGATGCAGGGACACCACGTCGGCGTCCGCCAGGACGCGGTCGAAGGGCAGGCGCGTTACCCCCGGCAGGTCGACGGGGCGCGGGTCGCAGCCGATCACTCGCATGCCGAACCCCTGGCCGATGCGCGCCGCGATGCTGCCCAGGCGGCCCAGGCCGACCAGACCCAGGGTCTTGCCGAGAAGCTGAAACCCGGTGAAGCGTTCGCGCGCCCAGTCGCCCTGCCGCGCCGCCAGCATCGCCGGGCCGACGTGGCGGATCACCGCCAGGATCAGGGCGAAGGCGTGTTCGGCGGTGGCGGAAAAGCCGTCGAGCAGGGCGCGTTCCTCGGCGATGTGGCGCAGCACGATGCCGCGCGCCGCGATTGCCGCCTGGTCCAGGTGGTCGCGTCCGGTGTGCGGCGAGCCGATGAAGCGCAGGTTGGGGGCGGCGTCCAGGAACGCGGCGTCGACCCGCACCGCCGCCGAGGCGACATAGGCGGTGCAGTCGGCGATGCCGGACAGAAGGGCGTCGCGGTCCGGCGGCAGGCAGCGCAGGGTGCCCGCCGCTTGCAGGAGGGCGACGGCCTCCGGCGCGTCGTCGAGCGCGACGCCCGACACGATCACCGGCGCGGCCATCGCGCTCAGTCCTTCGCCCCGGCCAGGCGCGCGGCGGCGCGGTCGAGGTCGGCTTGATAATGGACGTTGGTGCAGTCGTCGACGACGACGTGCTTGGCCCGCGGCTCGGCGCCTTCCAGCACCGCCAGCGAGACGATGTAGTGGGAGCCGTTCTTGGTGCCGTCCGCCTCGGTGGAGACCAGCATGTCGGCCTTCGCGGCCTCGAACGCGTCGATCGCCGCGTCGATCGTCACCTCGCGGTCGGGGTGGTCGGGCTGCAGGCCGACCACGGCGGTCAGCGCCGGGCGGCCCAGGCTTTCCCAGGCGTGGCGGTAGACCGCGATGATCGGCGCGTCGCCCGCCAGTTCCGCGCCGCGGCGGATCACCGGCACCCCCAGCGACTGGGCATGGGCGGCGACCTCGTCGCTGTCGGTGGAGATGTAAAGGGCGCCCAGGCGGCGGGATTCCTTCGCCGCGAGGACGGTGTAGTCCAGCATCGGACGGCCCAGCAGGTCCGCCATGTTCTTGTTCGGCAGGCGGCTGGAGCCGCCCTTCGCCGGGATCACGCCGATATAGGCGGGCGAAGCGGGCATCACTTGTTGCCGAGCAGGAAGTCCACCACCGCCTCGGCCTTTTCGGTGCCCTCGGCGTCGGGCGTCATGTTGGATTTCAGCCAGGACTTCGCCTCGTCGGCGTCCACCGGATACTTCTTCACCATCGCGGCGATGATCGATTGCAGGCCGAGAACGTTGGCGGCCACGTCGTCGAGAGCCTCGAGAAACACCTCGTTGCTGTTCTGGGCCTCGTTGAACAGACGGTTGACGTCATCCGAGACGGTTTGCAGAAGTCCCTGCACCCGTTCAATCAATCCTTCACTCATGGCTCCGACCCCTGGTAAAAAGCGAATGGTCCGGCCACCATAGCGGATGCGTCGGGGACTGTCATGGGGCAATTCCGGGGGGGGCTTTCCGCGCCTTCCCGGTCCGGTGGAGAGGACGATGGCAACGAAATTCGGCATCGGCTGGCAGGTCGGCGGCACCACCGGATGGGGGGTCTATGGCCTGGCGTTGACCCTGCGGGGGGCGCAGCGCGGCCTGATCCCGGTGCCGGTCTACATATCGTCCAAGTTCGTTCCCGACGCGCTGGAAAAACGCCTGCTTTCCCCCCTGCATCGGACCTGGATCGTCGAAAAGGAATTCTTTTCCCTGGACGAGGGCGAGGTCCGCACCGGTTATCCCTTCCTGATGGGGCTGGGCAACGACCTGTCGGTCGCCGACCCCATCGCCCACATCCGCGGCGAGCCCGAAACCGGCGTCGTCTTCTTCGAGCACCGGGCGATTCCCGCCGCCGACGTGGCGCGCGCCCGCGACCGTTTCGCCGGCATGATCGCCGGGTCGTCGTGGAACGCGCAAATTCTGCGCGAACTGGGATTTTCCAACGTCGTCTTCTGTCCGCAGGGGATCGATCCGACCCGCTTCCACCCCGCGCCCCGCAGCGGCGCGCTGGCCGGACGCTTCGTCGTCTTTTCCGGCGGCAAGCTGGAGTTCCGCAAGGGGCAGGACATCGCGGTGGAGGCGTTCCGCCGCTTCCACGCCCGTCATCCCGAGGCGTTGCTGATGTGTGCCTGGCACAATCATTGGGACCTTTCGGTCGACAGCCTGCGTCTGTCGCCGCACCGCCTGGGCAGGCCCGGGCGCGACGGCAACGGTCCCTGGCGGATGACCGAGTGGCTGTCCGGCCTGGGAATTCCCTCCGACGCGGTGATCGACCTGGGCGAGGTGCCGCACGAACACATGCCCCGCCTGTTGCGCGAATGCGACGCCGGGCTGTTCCCCAACCGCTGCGAGGGCGGCACCAATCTGGTGGCGATGGAGTGCATGGCCTGCGGCGTGCCCGTCCTGCTGTCGCGCAATACCGGGCACCTGGACCTGTTGGAGCGCGCGGGCGCGGCGATTCCCCTGAATGTCCAGGGGCCGGTGACGGGCGGCGCGCGGGACGATTCGGACCTGTTCCTCGACTGGGGGGAAAGCGACCCGGACGAGATCGTCGAACGTCTGGAATGGGTCCGCGCCCACCGCGCCGAGGCGGCGGCGATCGGCCGCGCCGGGGCGGACTTCATGCGCGAATGGGCGTGGACGGAGCGGATCGACGCCCTTTTCGCCGCCCTCGGCTGGGGGTAGGGAAAAATCCACGGGCGCTGCCCGCGCCCGCAAAGGGTCGCGGACCCTTTGATCCCATTTTTCGGTAGCGCGATCGCACCGTCATGCGGCGTCACGGTCGACAGCCGCTGACGCGGCGAAAAGACAGGAATCGGGTTCGGGACTGGCCCCGGCCCGGTTTTATGACCGGGGTTCCGGCATCCACGCGCGCAGGGCCTCGGCGGCGGCGGCCACCGGCGCGCTCCAGTCGCCGAGGTCGATCTGACGGAACAGGCGCAGCGAGGCGTACCACGGCGTGCGGCGGCTTTTCAGCCCCCAGCGCCAGTCGGGCTCGGCGGCGACCAGCATCCAGGTCGGCACGCCGAGGCAGCCGCCCAGGTGGGCGGCGGCGGTGTCCACGGTGATCAGAAGATCGAGCCCGGCGACGCGGCGGGCGCTTTCCAGGAAATCGGCGGGCGGTTCGGCGCACGAAAGCCGCGGGAAGGCGTCCGCCTGCGCCGCCGCCGCGCCGGTTTGCAGGCCGATCCAGGCGGCGTCCGGCATCGCCGCGAACAGCGGCGCCAGGGCGGAGAGAGGCATCGACCGCCAGCGGTCGTTGTCGTGTTCCGGGTTTCCCGCCCAGACCAGGCCGATGCGCGGGCGCGGGCCGGCACCTCCGGCGGCGGCGCGGATCGCCGCGATGCCCGGCGCGCAGAGGGGGCAGGCGGCGGGCTCGGCGGTGTCGGCGGGCGCGGGCAGGTCCAGGCGACTCGGTAGGCTGAACAGCGGCGACCAAGCCTCGGCGTCGGCCGACGCGGCCCGGTCGAAGGGCAGAACCGGAATTCCCGGCAGCAGCGCCCGCGCCAGCGGGACTAGGGCCGGATGCAGGGCCAGGGTGGGGCGGCACCTCCGGTCGAGCAGGGGCGGCAGCCAGCGCAGGGCATGCAGGGCGTCGCCGTGTCCCTGTTCCCCCATCACCAGCAGGGTGGGCGGCGGGCCGCCCGAGGTCCAGCGCGGCAGGGCGGGCTTGAACGGCGGCCCCTTGCCGATGAACAGGCGGTGTTCCCAATCGGTGAAGCCCTCCGCCCAACGCCCCATCAGGAACAGCGCGTGGGAACGGTTCCACCAGGTGAAATGGTCGGCGGGGTCGGCGAGCAGGGCGCGGCCGTAGCAGGCCAGGGCCTCTTCCAGGCGGCCCTGGCGGCGCAGGGCGCGCCCCAGGTTGACCAGAACGCCGCGCGGCGGGTTTTCTCCCCCGGTGAGGGGGGCGTAGGCCGCCACCGCTTCCTCGGTGCGGCCGAGGCGGAAAAGCAGATTGCCGAAGTTGAAGCGGCCCTCGGCATGGTCCGGGCAGGCGCCGAGCAGGCGGGTGAAGGCGAGCATCGCCTGGCCCATGTCGTCGGCCGCCAGATAGGCGAGCGCCAAGTCGTAAAGGGCGGGGGCGAACTGCGCGTCCATGCGCAGGACGCGCCGCCAAGTGGCGATGGCGGCGGCGGGGTCGCCGGACAGCGACTGCACCACCCCCAGGCGATAGGCGGCGTGAGGGTCGTCGGCGTTTTCCGGCGCGGCGGCCAGGCGGTGGGCGGCCTCGGCCAGGCGCCCGCCCGCCAGTGCGTCCAGCCCGGCGGCGAGGTCGGCGGAAGGGGCGTCGGGCCGCCAGTCGGCGTCGTCGTTCCGGTTCATCGCGGCTTCGCCAGGGCAAGCGCTAGCAGGGCGCGGAAGTCGGCGGCGAAGCGCCGCCCGTCGAGCAGGGGCGAGGCGGCGAACCGCGCCCGCCGCGCCGCGCGGTCGGCGGCCAGCATGGCGGGGGAATTCGCCCAGGCGGTGGCGGTGCGCACGTAGTCGGAATGCCCGGTGGCGAGTTCGTCGCCGAACCCGGCGAAGGTGACGTGGCTGGCGGCGTGACGCCCGGCGAAGGTGGTGCCCGGCGCGGCGACCACCGGGATGCCCATCCACAGCGCTTCCAGGGTGGTCAGCCCCCCCGCGTAGGGGAAGGAATCGAGGGCGAAGTCGCAGTCGTTGTAGAGCCCCAGCAGCTCGGCGTGCGGCACCGCGCCCCGGATGTCCAGGCGTTCGGCGGCGATGCCGTGGGCCTGGAAGGTGCGGACCACGAAATCCCGCACCTGCGGCTCGTCGAAGCCGCGGAAGGCCAGGCGGATGCGGCTGTCCGGCACGGCGGCAAGGATCTTCGCCCAGACGGCGATCAGGTCGGCGTTGACCTTCGCCGGGTTGTGGAAGGCGGCGAAGCTGACGAAGCCGTTGCGCTTCGCCGCGCCGCCGCGCGGTTTCGGCGCGTAGGCGGGCGGCGCATAGCAGACGTAGCCGTTGGGCATGCGCCAGATTTCCTCGACGTAGGAGGATTCCTCCAGGCGCGGCACGTGAACGCGGTCGGCGATCAGGCCGTCGATCTGCTTCATGCCGGTGGTGCCGACGTACCCCATCCAGGTCGCCTGCAACGCCGCCGGGCGCAGGGCGAAGGCCGCCAGACGGTTGCGTCCGGTGTGCCCGGCCAGATCGATCAGAAGGTCGGGAGCGTCGGCGCGGATGGCGCGGGCGAGCGCCGCGTCGTCGAGTTTGCCGACGTCGCGCCAAAGGGCGACCGATTGCCGCATCGCGGCGGTCATTTCGTCCTCGACGCGGGCGGAGGAATAGACGGCGACGTCGAAACCCGCCTCGGCGGCGAAGGGCAGCCAGCCCATGCAGAAGTATCCCACCGGGTGGCGGCGCAGGTCCTCGGAAACCAGGCCGACCAGGGGACGCGACCGTCCCGGGGCATCCGGGCGCGGCGGGTCGGCGGGGAAGTGGCGGGCGGCGAAGGCGCGGTGCGCGGCGAGCAGCGAGGGGGCGCTCTGCCCGGGCAGATAGTGCAGGGCGTGCAGGGCGTTGCCGTGGGCGAAGCGATAGGCGGGGTCGATGGTCAGGGCGGTTTCGTAGGCCTTGAGCGCCTCGGCGGGGCGGGCCATTTCGGACAGCACGGTGCCGAGGTTGCACCAGCCCCGCGCGTGCCCCCGGTCGGCGTCGATGGCGGCGCGGTAGGCGGCGTAGGCGGCGCCCAGGCGGTGGCGGGCGTATTCCGCGACGCCGAGGGAGAAGGCGACCTCGGCGCGTTCGGGGTGGTCCGGCGGCAGCAGCTCCAGCGCCTGGGCATAGCGTTCGGCGGCGAGGATGCCGTCGCCGCACAGTTCCGCCGCCTGCGCGCACAGCCGGGCCAGCGGCGCGCTTTTCGGCCAGCGGCGGCAGGCGGGGTCGGCGGCGGCCAGGGCGTCGGCGTTGCGCCCGGTCATCAGCAGGGCGACGATGCGGTCGCGGTGCGCGTCCTCCGCCTCGGGCGAGGCGTCCTCGCCGAACAGGTCCACCGCCTCGTCGAGAAAGGGCTGCGCCGCCCGGGTGTCGTCCTTGAGCAGGGAGCACAGGCCCAGGTGATGATGCAGGACGCCGGCGCGGGGATCGGTCATCAGGCCGAGGCGGCAGAAGGTCTCCGCCGCGTCCGGCCGGTTCTCGGTCAGCGCGGTCCGGCTTAGCAGCGCGATGCGCGCGATCAGGGCGGGGTTGCTCATGGCGATTCCCGGTGCGGACGTCCGAGTCGCAGCATGGCGGTTCCCGCCCCCCGCGTCAAACCTCCGCTCGGGGCGGTGGGCGATTTCGTTAGGGCTTTGGTAACTCTCGGGATGTATAAATAGGATTGTACCGGGGTCGGGACTCCGGCTTTGAGGCTTGATTATGGACTGTCGGGCTGTCATTATTGTCTTCACGCCGGGAAGGAGCCGAGAAACGTCTCTGCCCGTCGCCGATATGTCCGGCCCCAACCTAGAATAGGAGAATGAGCCATGGCCAGTGATATCACGTTGTCGTCCGCCACGCGGAGCAATCTGCTTTCCCTGCAAAAGACCACCGATCTGATCAGCCGCACGCAGGACCGCCTGTCGTCGGGCAAGAAGGTCAACAGCGCCATCGACGACGCCCTGTCGTTCTTCACCTCGCGTAACCTGAACGACCGCGCTTCCGACTTGACCTCCATCAAGTCCGGTATCGACGAAGGCATTCAGGTGCTGACCACCACCACCGAGGCGCTGACCAGCATCGAAGACATCCTGAAGCAGATGAAGGCCGTCGCCTCCTCGGCGAAGTCCACCTCCGCTGCCGACAGCACCACCCGCGACAAGCTCTCCAGCCAGTTCAACGAACTGCGCAGCCAGGTCGACCATCTGGTCAACGACGCGTCCTACAACGGCGTCAACCTGATCAAGAGCGGCGCCGACACCCTGACGGTGAAGTTCTCGGAACAGAACAACGTGACGCCGAAGCGCCAGTTGTCGATCGCCGGTTCGAACACCACCGCCAGCGCCCTGAGCGTCAAGTCGGCGACCATCGGTTCCGCCGCCGCGTCCGGTGGCACCGGCGCCGGCTGGGGTATCTCGGACGGCACGCACGCCGCGCGTCTGGACTCCGTGATCAACGAAATCGATTCCGCCCTGACCACGGTGCGCACCACGGCGCAGACCTTCGGTACCAACGCCTCGCTGCTGCAGATTCGTCAGGAATTCACCGACAACCTGGTGAAGACCCTGGAATCCGGCGCGTCCAACCTGGTCAACGCCGACCTCAACGAAGAGTCCGCGAACATGCTGTCGTTGCAGACTCGTCAGTCCCTGGGTTCGATCGCCCTGTCGATCGCCCAGCAGTCCGAACAGTCGATCCTGCGTCTGTTCTGATCGGGACTTTCCGTTTCATGGTTGCAAACGGCGGGCTTCGGCCCGCCGTTTCGTTTTGCCAGACGCGGCGGCTTTGCGCATAATGGCGGTCCGCGGCGCCTGTCGCGGCGCGCCGCCGCGGATTCCTGCGGCCGATCGACCGACAAGGACCGGCCATGCCTCTGAAACTGACGCTCCGAAAAAACGAAAAAATCCTGATCGGCAACGCCGTCCTCCAGAACGGCGAGGGCAAGTCCGAGTTCGTGGTGCTGAACCATGTGCCGGTGTTGCGCGAAAAGGACATCATGACCGAGGAGGAAGCGGATACCGTTGCAAAACGGATCTACTACACCATCCTCAATATGTACGTGACGCCCGAGCAGGAGCGGAGTTTCCACAAATTTTACTTTTTGCTGTTAAAGCAGTTGTTGGTCATGCCTCTTGGGGAAGAGGGTTTGGACATGATGATGGAGATGTCCGAGCACATCATCGCTGGAGATCACTATAAAGCGTTGAAAACGTGCCGGAAGTTGATCGATTACGAGTCGGAGGTCATGTCACATGGCGAATGATCAGTTGCGAGCCTACCAGCAAGCCCAGCAGGCCAACCTGTCGGGGCGTGAGCTCGAAGCGATGGCGTTCACCCGCGCCGCGCTGAAGCTGGAAGACGCGAAGAAGCTGACCGACAATCCTCAGGAATACGGCAAGGCGCTGCGCTTCAACCACCTGCTGTGGACGATCATCCAGGCCGACATCGTCGAGCCCGAGAACAAGCTGCCGCCGGAGATCAAGGCCAACATCATGAGCCTCAGCATCTTCGTCGACAAACAGACGGCCAAGGCGTTGCGCACCCGCGATCCGGCCGATCTGGAGACCCTGATCAACATCAACCGTAATCTTGCCGCGGGCCTGCGTATGAAGCCCGAGGAAACGACGGCGGGCTGATCCGTCGCCGCCGAGGGGGCGCCGGTGACCCTGGACCCGCTCTTTCTTCTGCCGGATTTGTTCGGTTGCGCCGTCGCGCCGGGATCGTTCCCGGCTTGGCGGCGTTTGCATCTGGGCGACCCGGAGGGCGCGGCCTTCTTCGCCGAGGCGCTGCCCGAGGACGCGGCGGGGACGGTCGGTCTGGCCCGCCTCAAGGCGGCGGTCGCCGCCGCGCGGGGCGATGCCGCCACCGCCCACGCCCTGTTGCGCGCCGCCCTGCCGCATGCCGCCGATTCCTCGGAAACCGCCGCCCTGGCCTGTCTGGCCGGGTTGGCCGCCTTCGACCTGGGCGAGCCGGAAGCCGGGCGGCAAGCCCTGGCCCAGGCGGCGGCGGCCCGCGACGACGCCGCGATCTGGGCGGCCTGGGCACGGCGCGAACGCGCGGCGGGGGGCGCCGACGCGGCGGTGGACCGGGTGCTGGACGAGGCGCTGGCGCATCATCCCGACCATCCCGACCTGCTCAACGTGCTGGCGGCGCATCGCCTGGGCGCCGGGCGCTTCGCCGAGGCGCTGGCCGTGCTCGACCGGCTGCCCGCGGAGTTCGCCGATCATCCCCTGGCCCTGGTCAACCGTGGCGGCGCGTTGCGCGGCCTGTCCCGTTTCGCCGAGGCACGGACCTGTTTCGCCCAGGCCGCCGCCGCCGCGCCCGGGCTTGCCTCGGCGCGTCTGGGCGAGGCGCTGGCGGCATTCGAGGAGGGCGACGACGCGGCGGCCGAGCCCCGCTTCCGCGCCATCCTGGCGGACACGCCGGACCATGCCGAGGCAACGGAACATTTGGCCCGCCTGCTGGCGCGCAGCCGCCGCGTCGATGCGGCGCGGGTGCTGCTGCGCGACCTTCTGACACGGGTGCCGGACTGCTATGCGGCGCGCTATCGCCTGGCCCTGATCCTGCACGAGGACGGCGACTACGACGGCGCCGTCGCCCAGGCGGAGGCCGCCCTGGCGTTGCGCCCCGAGGCCTTGGAACTGCACGACCTGATCGGCTTGTCCCGTCTGGCCTGCGGCGAGATCGACGCGGCGGAGCGGTCGTTCGGCATCGCCGCCGCGCTGTCCGTGCCGCAGGCGTCGGCCTATGCCTCGAACCGCGTCTACGCCCTGCACTACGACCCCCGGGTTTCCCCCGCCGCGCTGTTCGCCGCGCACCGGGCGTACGAGACCCGCTTCGGCGGCGCGGGCGACGACCCCGAGGCGGTCTTCGCCAATCCGCCCGACCCGGAACGGCGCTTGCGCGTCGGTTACGTCTCGCCGGATTTCCGGGCGCATTCGGTGGCCTTCTTCATGACCGCGGTGGTGGAAGGGCACCGCCGCCAGGGCTTCGAGGTGGTCGCCTACGGCAACGTTTCCCGCCGCGACGAGGCGACCCGCTGGTTCCGCGACGGCGTCGACCTGTGGCGCGACGTTTCGGGAACGACCTTCGCCGCGATGCGCGACATCATCCGCGCCGATCGCGTCGACATCCTGGTCGACCTGGCCGGGCACACCGGCGACAACCTGCTGCCGCTGTTCGCCCGCCGCGCCGCGCCGGTGCAGGTGAACTGGCTGGGCTATCCCGACACCACCGGTCTGTCGGCGATGGACTATCGCATCGTCGATGCGCTCAGCGATCCGCCGGGGGAAGCCGACGCCTTCGCCTCCGAGCGGCTGGTGCGCCTGCCGCGCCCGTTTCTTTGCTATCGGCCCACCGCCGACCTGCCGCCGGTGGCGGCGGGGCCGCTGGCGGCGGGGTTGCCGATGACCTTCGGGTCGTTCAACACCGCGATGAAGATGAACGATCCCCTGTTCGACGCCTGGGCGGAGATCCTGCGCGCGGTGCCGGATTCCCGGCTGCTGCTGAAGGCGAAGCAGTTCGCCTCGCCGCGCACCCGCGCCTGGGTGACCGGCGCCCTGGCGGCGCGCGGCGTCGCGCCGGAACGGCTGACGGCGCTGGCCTTCACCCCCACCCTGGGGGCGCATCTCGACCTTTACGGCGGCATCGACCTGGCCCTCGACACCTTCCCCTACAACGGCACCACCACCACCTGCGAGGCCCTGGCGATGGGGGTGCCGGTGCTGTCGCTGGCGGGCGACCGCCATTGCGCCCGGGTCGGCGGCAGCCTGCTGGCCGCGCTGGGCCTGGCGGAGGAGTTCCTGGGCCGCGACGTCGGCGACTATGTCCGCCGCGCCATCGGGTTCGCCGCGCGGCGGGACGAGCTGGCGGCGCGGCGCGGCGACTTCCGGCGGCGGTTGCTGGCCTCGCCCCTGTGCGACGAGGGCGGCTTCATCGTCGCGCTGGAGGACGCCTACCGCGCGATGTGGCGCCGCTGGTGCGCCGAGGGACCGCGCGGCGGTCTGGGGCCGTCGGTCTTCGAACGGGAGCTGCGGCGGCGATGAGGAAGGATCTGATCCTTGCCGCCGGATATCTGGAGGCCGGGTTGCCGCAGGCCGCCGCCGAGGCGGCGCGGCAGGCGCTGGCCGAGACGCCGGACGACGCCGACGCCCATTACATCTTGGGCGGCGCGCTGGAACTGCTGGAGGATCCGGCGGCGGCGGATCATCTGGGCCGTGCCGCCGAATTGCGTCCGGACGACCCGTTGCTGCGCCATGCCTGGGGGCTGCTGCTGTTCAAGCGCGGCCGGGTCGAGGCGGCGTTGCCGCCCCTGTCCGACGCGGTGGAGATGTCGGACGATCCGGTCTTCGCCGAGACCCTGGGCGCCTGTCTGATGGCGGTGTCGCGGCCCGACCGCGCCGAACCGCATCTGGCCCGTGTCGTCGTGGCGCGGCCCGGCGACCCCACCGCCTGGATGAACCGGGCGGCGGCCCTGATCGACCTCAACCGCTGCGAGGAAGCGGTCGCCGACTGCGACCGCGCGCTGGCCCTGGACCCCGACCATGCCGAGGCGCGGATGACCCGCGCCATCGCCCTGTTGCTGGCCGGGCGTTGGGCCGAGGCCTGGCCGGAGTACGAGGCGCGCTGGCGTACCCGCGTCTTCCGCGACGCCTATCCCCGGCCGTCCTGCCCCCGCTGGCGCGGCGAGCCCTTGCCGCCCGGCGCCCGGTTGTGGGTGCGCGGCGAGCAGGGCTATGGCGACCAGATCCAGTTCGCCCGCTTCATCCCCCTGGCGGCGGCGCGCGCCGGGGCGCCGGTGGCGGTTTCCGCCAACGCCTCGCTGCATCGGCTGTTCGCCGCCCTGCCCGGGGTGGCGGCCTGCGTCGACCTGACGGCGGTGCCGCCCGCCTGCGCCGCCGAGATTCCGATGCAAAGCCTGGCCGGACTGTTCGGGGCGACGCCGCGGGCGATTGCCGGGCGGGTGCCGTATCTTGCCGCGCCGCCGCTTGTCGGTGGGGCGCCGCCCCGCCGGGAGGGACGGATGCGCCTGGGCGTGGCCTGGGCGGGCAAGCCCCGCCCGCGCAACCGCGCCATCGACCCGGCGCTGCTGGACGAGGCCCTGGCCGGATTTCCCGCCGAGGTCTTCAGCTTCCAGCTCGGCGCCCCGGCCAAGGCCATCCCCGCCGGATGGATCGACCTGTCGGGGGAACTTGCCGACTTCGCCGCCACCGCCGCCTGGCTGGCCGGGATGGACGCGGTGCTGACCGTGGACACGGCGCTGGCCCACCTGGCCGGAGCCCTGGGCGTGCCGACCTGCGTTCTGTTGATCCGGGGGGCGGATTGGCGCTGGTTACGCGAGCGGAGGGATACCCCGTGGTATCCCTCCGTCCGCCTGTTCCGCCAGCAGTGCCTGGGAGAGTGGAGAGAGCCGCTGGCGGAGGCGGTGGCGGCGCTTCAATTCATGTAGTTGAGCAGCGAAAGCTGGTTGACCATGCTCAGCGCGGCATAGGAGTACTGCAACGCGTTGCTTTCGTCGTTGATCCGGGTCGCCACCTCGGTCAGGTCGGCGTTCTCCATGTCCGAGGCGCGGACGGCGAGGAACGAGGAATAGGTCTTCTGGTTGGTGATCGCGGTGTTGAGCACCACTTGGTTGCTCGCCAGCTGGTTTTCCAGGCGACCGAAGTCCTGGTTGCTTTCGCTGGGGTTGCCGACCTCGTGCTCGATCGCGTCGTTGACCACCGACAGCGCCTGTTCCAGGCGGCGGGTCAGTTCCACGCCGTCGACCTCGCCGGTGGTGGCGTCGGTGGGCATTCCCTGCAACACGATGCCGAAGGCGCGGAAGGCCTTTTCCACCGCGCCGTCCTTGGCGTTGATGCCGAATTCGATGCTGCGGGTCTCGCTGACCCGATGTTCCACCGAGGTCTCGCCGCCCTTGTAGTAGATGACGTTGCTGAGCGTCGCGTCGCTGGGCGCGGCGATGGTTTCCGCCGTCGGCGGGGGCGAAACGGTCAGGGTGGTGCCGTCCGTCGAAATGTCGGAGACGGTGAAGGTGCGGGCGTTGTTGTCGCTGCCGGTGATGGTGATCTGGCCGGGCTGGATCGCCGGAACCGTGATCGTCGCGTTGGCGCCGCCCGCGCCGTCGGCGGCCAGGTCCGGCGTCAGGGTCAGGGTGCGTCCGTCGGAGGAGACGGATCGCACGGTATAGAAGCCGTCGTTGTCGGTGCCGCTGTCGCCGACGCGGATCATCATCCCCGCCTCGACGTTCGAGAAGGCGCCGCCGGTCGCCGCGGTGATGGTGCCGTTGGCGGTGTCGAAGGTGACGCCGCCGGTCGCCGCGGCGTTGTAGCTTTGCAGGTTGAAGGCCCCGGCGCTGGCGGCGGAAATCGTGCCGAGCTCGTTGACCGTGACCACCGTGGCCGGGTCGCCGATGGCGCCGGTGGTGATCGGCGGGTTGACCGACAGGGTGGTGCCGTCGGCGGAGACGCCGGTCACCGTGTAGTTGCCGTCGTTGACGGTAGCGCTGCCAGCGACGGTGATCGTCATGCCCGCCTTGACGCTGGAAAAGGTGCCGGGGTTGGTGGCGATGATGTCGCCGGTACCCGCGTTGAAGCCGACGCCGCCGGTGTCGGTGTTGTCGTAGCTGCGCGAGGTGGCGAAGGTCAGGTTGCCGGTGTCGGTCGAGGTGACCACCGTGTTGTTCATGTGGGCGAAGCGGGATTCCGGCGCGAGGATGTCGTTGCCGTCGTAGACCGCCTGGAATTCCTCCAGGCTGTCGAAGCCCAGGTCGACCGGCGGGGTCTTCGACTTGCCGCCCGCGAACACGTACTCGCCGTCGAGCTTGAGGTCGAAATAGTCCTCCATGTCCTTCATGAAGTTGAAGGCGCGGGCCTGCAGGTCCTCGAAATCGGAGACCTCGGTGTCGTCCATCGAGGTCAGGTCGCGCGACAGGAAGCTCGACAGGTCGTCGCGGAAGGTGATCAGCGAATCCCGCGCGCCGCTGACCGCCGAGTTCATCGCCGACAGGCGGGTGTTGGCCACGGTGTTGGTGGTGATGTAGGTGTTGGTGCGGTTCGCTTCGTTCTCGAAGTTGATCAGGCGCAGCGTGTCCGAGGCGATGCCGGTATAGTCCTGCGACTTCTTTTTCGTCGAGAGCTGCGTCTCCAGGTCGTAGACCTTCGACTGCGTGTTCATCAGACGAATCGACATCAGGGTATGGGAGGCGAGAGTGGGAACGCGGGTCATGGCGTTGCTCCCTTATTGCACGATGCTGTTAAGAACGTCGAATAGGCTTTGGGTGGTGGTGATCACCCGCGCCGCCGCGGTATAGGCCTGCTGGAAAATCATCAACTGCGTCAGTTCCTCGTCCAGGTTGACGCCGCTGACCTCGCCCTGCTTCAGGCTCAGGGTGTTGACCAGGGTCTGCTGGGTGTTGCTCTGATCCTCGACCGTGCTGGCCTCGGCCGAGTTCTGCGCCAGGATCGCCGCGGCGTATTCCGAGAAGCTTTGCAGGCCGGAGGAAAGCTTGCCCGCCTCGCCGAAGCTGAAGGAGGAGGAAAAGGTCGCCGCCATCGCGTTGACGATGGAGTTGTCGCTTTCCGCCAGGACGTACTGTCCGGTGTCGGCGTTGTATTGCAGGATGCCGGTGCTGAGCAGCGAGGAATCCTTCGCCAGGTCGGGCCGTACCGTCATCGACGACGAAACCCCCGCGTTCGACGGCGCAAGGCCCAGGTTGTTCAGCACGCCCTGCGACGTGGTTTCGCTGACCACCATTTCCAGGCCGTCGTTCTGCAGGATGCGCAGGCGCGCGCCGGATCCTTCGTCGACCACGCTGGCGGTGATGTTGGCGGCGGCCAGGTCGGTGTTGGCGTTGATCTTCTCGGCGATGGTCTTCACCGTGTCCTGCGGACCGATGGTGATGGTGGCGATGCCCGGGTTGCCCTCGACGCCGAAGCTCATGCCGGTGGTGGTCGAGGCCTTCCACGAGGTCGAGACGATCTTGCTGTCGTAGAGGTAGTTCTTGGTGTCGTTGACGAAGAAGTCGTTCAACCCGAAGAAGGTGGAGAAACCGTTCACGGTTTCCTCGTAGATGCCGCCGACGTCGGCGTCGGCGTTGAAGCGCATCTGAATGTCGGCGGCGGCGCCGGTGGTGTCCTCGTCGCGCATGGCGAAGCCGACGTTCTGGGTGGAGGGGATGTCGATCGACAACTGCCCGTCGCCGTTCACCGAGGCCCAGGTCACCGGCGCCCCGGCATAGCCGGAGAAGAAGCTGTTGAGCGCGTTGACCACGCTGACCGTGCCCGCCGCGCCGTCGATGGTGGCGGTGCTGGTGGCGGTGCCGCCGTTGAGGGTGGCGAACAGGTCCTTGAGCGAGGCGTTGGCCGCCTGGCTGCCGTCGGTGTTGTAGAGCACCAGTTGCACGTCGCCCGGCCCCAGGGTGACGGTCTGCGTCGTCGGGTCGATGAAGCGCCGGGTGCCGGTGAAGTCCTGCGCCAGCGAGGGATAGGGCGTGCCGCGGTTGTGCACCGCGTTCAGCGCGTCCTTCATCTGCGACGCCAATTCGTCCAGTTCGGACTGCATCGCGGGCAGCACCGTGTCGCGCATCTCGACATAGCCCGCGATGCTGCCGCTCTTGAGGTCGTTGGTGAGGTCGTAGCCGCCGGCGGAGATGGTGTTGAAGTTGCCGCTGTCGTAGCTGAGCTCGGCCGAGGTCTGGGTCACCGCCTGGTGGGAGATCGTCACCGGGTTCTTGTCGAGCAGGCTGCGCCCGGTGTTGGTGAGGAGGATCACCTCGCCGCTGTCGCGCTTGAAATAGGTGAAGTCCATCAACTGGGCGAGGTCGCTGAGGGCCTGGTCGCGCTGGTCCTCAAGGTCGCCGGTGTCCTGGAAGGTATTCTGGCTGCGCATGATCTCGGCGTTCAGGGTGTCGATCGACGAGAGCAGGCTGTTGGCCTTGGTGACGTCGCTTTCGATGCCGCGGTCGGCCTCCAGGCGCAAGTCCTGGATGTACTGCGCCATGCGGTTCAGCTGGTCGGTGACGTCGAGCGCCGACTGCACGGTGTTGAGCGACTGGGTGACGTCGGAAACGTCGAGCCCCAGGGCCTCGAACTGCTCGGCCAGGCTTTCCACGGCGTGCGAGATCGAGCTGTTGTCCTCGGGCGTGCCGAACAGGTCCTGCAGGCGGGAGTAGTAGGTGTTCTTCACCGAATAGTCGCCAGCCAACGCCGCCTCGCGCCGGATGTCGCGCAGCAGGCTTTCGTCCACCGTGCGTTCCAGGCCGACCGCGCGCACCCCGACGCCCTTGCCCGCCAGCACCTGGCTTTCCTGCACGAAAACCTTGCGGGTGTAGCCCGCGGTGTTGACGTTCGCGATGTTGCGCGACACCGAGTCCAGGCCCTGCTGGGCGGTGGACAGACCGGACATCGCGGCACCCAAGGCGAGAGTGATCGACATATTCCGTTTCTCCCGTGCGTTCCTGTCGGCGCCGTGGCGCCGGGGGCGTAGGGTCCTAAAGTTCCTTGTTGAAGCTCACCGCCATCGGGCGGCCGTCGGCGGTGCCGCCCCGCAGCGAACCGGATTTTCCGTAGATCGCGTTGCGTTCCTGGGACTGGCGCACGCCCTCGACCACCGCATGCATCACCCGGTTGGCGGCGGTGATGTTGGCGGAGAGCAGGCGTTCGTTGTGTTCGGTCACGTTTTGCAGGCGCAGGCCCAGGTCGCGCAGGCTGTCGCGTTCGTCCGCCTCCAGGATCTGCAGGATGTCGGGGGCGTCGGCGATCGCCTGCATCTGGTTGCGGTAATTCCGGGTCAGCGTCCACTTGTTGGCGGACAGCGCCTTCACCGCGTCGATGTCGTGCCCGGCCAGGGCCTTGTTCTCGGCGTCGATCAGTTCGGCCAGGTTGGCCATCACCAGGCGCAGGTCGTCGAGGCTGCGGCGGTTCCGGTCCGTCTTGACGGGTTCGGTCTGCGGTGCGGGGGTCATATCCGTTTCTCCTGTGCGGCCAGCAGGGTCCGGCTCACCTGTTCGGCGATGCCGATGCCGCCGCGTTTGGCGACCTGCTTGCCGTATTCGTCGATCATCAGCGAACGGTACATGTTCTCGGCGTTGCCGCCGCCGAAGACGGGGTCGGCGTCGACCCCCTCGAACATGCATTGCAGCATCTGGCTGAGGAACATCGCCTCGAAGTCCTGGGCCGCCTTGGTGACGCCGTCGCGGCCCGAGGCCGTCTTCGCCGCGTTCGCCGCCGCGGCGGCACGGGCCCCGCCCCCGGTCAGGGAGGCGAGGTCGGAAGCGGTGGCGGAGAGGGGGAGGGCGGTGCTCATCACATCACCTCGATCTCGGCGTGCAGGGCGCCCGCGGCCTTGATCGCCTGCAGGATGCCGATCATGTCGCGGGGGCCGACGCCCAGCGCGTTCAGTCCGTCGACCAGTTCCTGCAGCGACACGCCCTCGTTGACGATGGCCAAGCGCTTGTTCTTGTCCTCGTCCACCTGGATGTCGGTGCGCGGCACCGTCGTCGTCGTGCCGGTGGTGGAGAACGGCGCGGGCTGCGACACCTGCGGCGTCTCGGTGACGCGGATGGTCAGGTTGCCCTGGGCGATCGCCACCTCGCTGATCCGCACCTGCGAACCGATGACGATGATGCCCGAGCGTTCGTCGATCACCACGCGGGCGGTCTGATCGGGCTCGACGCGCAGCTGCTCGACGTCGGTGATCATGTCGACGACGCTACCCGAATAGTTGGGCGGAATCGTCATCTGCACGGTGCTGGGATCGATGGCGCGCGCGGTGCGGGTGCCGAGAAAGGCGTTGACCGCCTGCGCGATGCGCCGCGCGGTGGTGAAGTCGGGGCTGCGCAGCGACAGCTTCACGTCCTGCATCGAGTTCATCGAGAAGGGGATCTCGCGCTCGATGATCGCGCCGTTGGCGATGCGGCCCGAGGTCGGCACCGCCTTGACCACGCTTTGCCCCTGGCCAGAGGCGGAAAAGCCGCCGATCGTCACGTTGCCCTGGGCGACGGCGTAGACCTCGCCGTCGGCGCCGATCAGGGGGGTGACCAGAAGGGTGCCGCCCTGCAGGCTCTTCGCGTCGCCCATCGCCGAAACGGTGATGTCGACGCGGCTGCCCTGGCGGCCGAACGGCGGCAGGGTGCCGGTGACCATCACCGCCGCGATGTTGTCGGCGTCGACCTTGCCGTCGCGGGTGTTGATGCCCAGCCGTTCCAGCATCGCGATCAGGCTTTCCTTGGTGAAGGTCATGTCGTTGACGCTGTCGCCGGTGCCGTTCAGGCCGACCACCAGGCCGTAGCCGATGAGGACGTTCTCGCGCACCCCTTCGACGGTGGCGATGTCCTTGATGCGGGACGAAGCCCAGCCGTCGGCGGGGGCCGCGACGACCGCCGCCGCCATCGCCGCCGCCGCGAAAAGCCGTCCGAGGAGGCCGCCGCGCAAGCCGGTTTTGCTGTCAGTCCGCATGCCCATGGTCGAAACCCGATTGCTGAAACCACGAAAGTCCGGGAAGGGGGACTCCTTCCCGGCATTCACTTGCGAAACCCGTGCCACAGGTCATGTGCTTGATAAGCAACGCATAATCCGGAAAATTCCGGAAAAATCCGGCCGCCGGGCGGCAAAAAGCGCGAGGTGCTGGGAAAGAACTGCCGCCCGCCGTTTCCGGCTTGCGTGGGCGGCAAATATTGCCCATTTAGCGGGGACTCCGATGGCGATAGAATATCCCCGCCCGGGGTGCGCGGCAGCCTGGGCGGATACGGGAAGGAAAACATCGTATGAAGGTCGGTGCCACCGGCTCGACGTCCGCGACGCAGCGGACCCGCAAGACCGATACGCGCGGCAAGGTTGCCGCGGCGGGCTTCGCCGACATCCTTGACCGGGCGATCGGCGAGACCGACGACGTCGGCGCCGTCGACGGTCCGGTGTCGCTGAGCGGGGTGGAGGCGATTCTCGCCACCCAGATGGTCGACCCCGACGGCGGCGCGCGATCGCGCGAGCGTCAGGCGCGGCGCGGCGAGGAAATTCTGGACCGGCTGGACGGCGTGCGCCTGGGCCTGTTGGCGGGGGCGGTGCCGAAAGAGGATCTGGCCGACCTGGCGCGGATGGTGCGCAGCAAGCGGGAAGAGGGAATCGACCCCCGTCTGTCGGCCATTCTCGACGAGATCGAACTGCGCGCCGAGGTCGAATTGGCCAAGCTGCGGCGGGGGATGTGACGCACGTCTGCCGGGTCGCGCGGGTGGGATGCGCGTTCCGGATGCTTTTCCCCATACGGAAGTTGTTGCTCAGATGACCGTCCGTCCCTATATTGCCAGCCGCGAAGTTTTGGGCGTCGGCCCGGGCCCCGGGAAGGGGCATGTCCGAGCTGGGGAGGATAAGGCAGGTATGACCGTGGTGTTGTCGCCGGATTATCGGCCGTCCGAGGACGAAGAATTCATGAACGAGCGGATGGTCGAGTACTTCCGCCGTAAGCTTCTGGACTGGCGGGCCGACCTGTTGCGCGAGTCCGAGGAAACCCTCGACCACCTCAAGGAAGGTCCGGTCAACGAGGCGGACATCGCCGACCGCGCCTCGTCGGAAACCGACCGTGCGCTGGAACTGCGCACCCGCGACCGGGCCCGCAAGCTGATCGCCAAGATCGACGAGGCCCTGCAACGGGTCGAAACCGGGACCTACGGTTATTGCCAGGAAACCAACGAGCCGATCGGCATCCGCCGTCTGGAGGCCCGCCCCATCGCCACCTTGTCGCTGGAGGCGCAGGAGCGTCACGAGCGGCTGGAGCGTACCCACCGCGACGAATGATTCCGGGCCGCTTCCGGAATGCGAAAACCCCCGCCGAATTCGGCGGGGGTTTTCGTTTGGCGGGGCGCCGTCGCGAGGGTTACTGCTTCGCCGACTTGGCGGCGCCTTCCAGAAGGCCCTCGGCGATTTGCAGGTTGGTGTTGATCAGAACCTCGATCTTTTCCGTCTGCCGCTGCTTCGACAGGTCGAAGGTCACCTTGGCGGTGTATTCGGACAGTCGGGTCAGGTTGGTGCGGATGTCCTCCGGCAGCTTGCAGTCGGTGCGCGCGACCAGGGTCTTGATCGCCGTCCACAGGTTCAGGTTCTCGTCCAGGGCGGCGGCCAACGCCGTCTGGTCGCCATTTTCCAGCGCCTGGGAGAGGTCCACCGCCGCGCGGGTCAGGGCGAACGCGTCTTCCTCGAAGCTGGACAACGTTTTGTTCTCGGTGGTCATTCGGCTGTCTCCCATGAGTGCGCCCGCCATTTTTCGCCGACGGGCCGTTCACGATGCGGTTCCCTTCACGCCATTCGGGCGCGCCGAGGGGATGCATAAACTCTCCACTTAAGGTTTAACCCGGAATCCTTACCAAGTCATCAACGCACCCGGGTTTTCGGCGAATGAAAAAAGGGTCCGGCCAGAGGCCGGACCCTTGCGGCAGACGGGAAAACGCCGCGGAAACGAAAGACTTAGAAGGGCAGGATGACGTCCAGGAGCTGCGAGCCGTAACGCGGCGTCTGCATGTCGCTGATGGTGCCGCGCCCGCCATAGGCGACGCGCAGTTCGGCGATGGCGCTGGAAGCGACGGTGTTGGTGGAACTGATGTCCTCGCGCCGGATCACGCCCGAAACCTGCAACTGCCGCAATTCGTAGTTGACGCGGACCTCTTGGCTGCCGGCGATCACCAGGTTGCCGTTGGGCAGCACCTGCACCACCACCGCGGCGACCGAAATCTTGATCGTCTCGGTCCGGGCGATCGAGCCGGTGCCGGTGTGGTCGCGCGAACTGGTGACGCCCGAGACCATGGTGGTCGGGTCCACCGTGTTCGGCAGCACCTTGTTGATGCTGTTTTCCAGGCCGAGCAGGCTGGTGATCCCCATGCTTTCGCCGTCGCCGCCGCGATTCTGCTTCGAGGTGTTGGACAGCGACGCGCTGTCGGCGATGGAGACCGACACCGTCAGGATGTCGCCGACCTTGGCGGCGCGCTGGTCCTTGAAGAAGGCGCGGGCGCCGGGCCGCCACAGGGAATTGGCCATCGGGCGCGGGGTTTCGGTGTCCGGCATCGGCATCGTCACCGGCCGATAGCCCGCCTTCTCGGTGGGGTTGGAGATTTCGCTCAGCTTCGGTTCCTCGCCCAGCTCGGACAGGCGGGTCAGGGCGTTGCAACCGGTGAGGAGCAGCCCTGCCAGGGTCAGCGCGGCAAGGCGCAGGGCCGGATCGGGTCGTTTCGCGTGGGTGCTCATCGTCGCCTTCCCTCCCTCAGCGCTGGGCCGTCTGGGTGGCGGTATCGACCACCACCTGATTGGCCTGGACGACCTTCGCCGTCAGGATGCGGTTGCTTTTCGGGTTGAGGACGCGGATGTGTTCGCCCTGTCCGCCCGCGTCCAGGGCCTTGCCCTTGGCGGTCAGGTTCATCGTCTTCAGGGCGTAGAAGACCACCACCTCGTCGCCGCGACGCACCAGGACCGGCGTCTGGACCTGGTTGGCGCGGATCGGTTCGCCCTCGCGGATGGCGCGGCGGGCCTGTTTGCCGACCAGGGCGAAGGCATCGGTGATGGCGCCTTCGCGCACCGTGTCGGCGCGCAGGTTGGCGACGGTCACGTGTTCCGGCCGGATGATGTCGCCGCGGTTGAGCGAGGCGGTCAGCACCAGCACCGGCTCGGTGGGATAGATGCGTCCGCCCACCGTCATCTGCCGGGTGAAGACGACGCGGCCGTCCTCGGCCGCGGTGATGTCGACCACCGTCGAGAAACGCTTCGTCCGCGGGTCGTAGGACACTTGGCCGACGTCGACGGTGGGAACCGCGTCGGCCGGCAGGGAGATGGACAGCGACGACGACGACGGCACGATTTCGGCCGATTGGGGCGCGCCCTCGGCTTCCAGGGCGGCGCGCACCTCGGCGATGATCTCGGATTGGCTGAGGGTGCGGCTTTCCCGCTTCACCACCGCCTTGATCTCGCGCGAGGCGGGCTTCCAGTCCAGGCCATAGGCCCGCGCGATGCGCAGCAACAGGTCGGCGTCGAGGACGCTCCGCTCGCCGGGGGCGGGGGCGGCCAGCACCGCGCGGTCGCCGCGCGGAATCGGGCCGGTGAAGATGTCGCTGACCTTGACCACCGCGCCGCGCACCGGAATCACCGGGTTGAGGGTGTTGAACGCCTCGGCGCGGGAGGGGGAGACCTCCACGGTTCCGGCGGCCAGCGCCGTGCCCGCCGCGGGCGGCAGGGCGGCGCCCAGGGCGGCCAGGGTTCCCAGTATCCATGCCATGCGTTTCATCGCGAACCTCCTCACGCCGTTTTCCCGATCACTTCATCGAGGTGACGGTGTTGAGCATCTCGTCCGAGGTCTGGATCACCTTGGAGTTCATTTCATAGGCGCGTTGCGCGCTGATCAGGTCGGTGATCTCGGTGACCACGTTGACGTTCGAGGTTTCCAGGTACCCCTGCAGGATCGAGCCGAAACCCGTGGAGTCCGGCGTGCCGGTGGTCGGCGTGCCCGAGGCGGTGGTTTCCATGTAGAGGTTGTCGCCGATCGCCTCCATCCCCGCCTCGTTGATGAAGGTGGCGATCTGCAGGGCGCCGACGTTGGTCTGGGTGGTCTGGCCGTCGATCTTCACCCACACCTCGCCCGAGGCGTTGACGGTGACCGAGGTGGCGTTGTTCGGAATGGTGATGCCCGGCTGCACCGTGTAGCCGTCGTTGGTGACCATCTGCCCGGTGGAGGACAGCTGGAACGAACCGGCGCGGGTGTAGGCGGTCTCGCCCGAGGGCAGGGTGATCTGGAAGTAGCCCTTGCCCTCGATGGCGAGGTCGAGGGTGTTGTCGGTGTTGGTCAGGCTGCCCTGTTCGGTGATGCGGTAGACCGCCGCGGTGCGCACGCCCAGGCCCAACTGCACCCCCGCCGGAACCACCGTGCCCGCGTCCGAGGTCGCCGCGCCCTGGCGGCGCAGGTTCTGATAGAGCAGGTCGTTGAACTCGGCCCGGCGGCGGCTGTACGCCGTGGTGTTCATGTTGGCGATGTTGTTCGAAATCACCTCGACGTTGGTCTGCTGGGCCTGCATCCCGGTCGCCGCAATGCTCAAGGAGCGCATGGTGGTCTTCCTTTCCTAGCCGGGGTCAGCTGAACTGCTTGGCGAAGGCGTCGATCGCCTGGCGCTGCCGGTCGTTTTCGGTTTCGATCATCTTCTGCGCCGTCTCGTAGGACCGCTGCACCGAGATCATCTGGGTGATTTCGTTGATCGGGTTGACGTTGGAGCCTTCCAGCATTCCCTGCACCACGTGGGGGTTGGCGACCGCCGTCGGCGTCTGCTCGCCCGCGTCGTAAAGGCCGTTCGACACCTTCTTCAGGGCGCGCTGATCGTCGAAGCCGACCAGGCGCAGACGGCCGATCGGGCCGTTCTCGGTGGAGATGCTGCCGTCGCGGGCGATGGTGATCTCGCTTTCGGTGGGGGCCAGGATGATCGGCTGGTCGTTGTCGGAGAGCAGAAGCTCGCCCGAGGTGGTGGTGATCTGGCCGTCCGCGTTCAGCTTGAAATGGCCGTTGCGGGTGTAGTAGCGGTTGCCGTTCTCCGCCTCCACGGCGAAGTAGCCGTCGCCCTTGATCGCCACGTCGAAGGGGTTGCCGGTGGTCTCCATCGCGCCCTCGGTGAGGTCGCGGGCCATGCCGAAGTCCTCGGTGTAGGCGATGGTGTCGCGGAACAGCGAACGGTCGGTGCGCACCTTCGCCAGATAATCGGTGAAGAGCACCTTCTCCCCCTTGAATCCGGGGGTGTTGACGTTCGCCATGTTGTTGGCGATCTGGTCCATCTGCCGCCATAGGGCGGTCTGGCGGCTCAGCGCGATGTACCCGGCGTTTTCCATGATCGTTCCCGTCTTTGTCTTGTCGTTTCCGGCCTGCCGTTCAAGCGGCGGCTCGGGTTTCTTGCCGTTCCATATGCACCCCCTGTGCCAACAGGTTATCTGTATGATTTATAAAGGTGATATCGGTTTTCCGGCGGGCGTTTCCGGGGCGGAAAGCGCATTGCTGCCGGGTCGGGGCGGCAAAAATCGCCGGGAGGACGCGGCGCGGGGTTCCGCTTGCGCGCGGGCGTGGTATCTTTCAACGTCTTTTTAAACAATTCCGGCTACCGTAAGGATGCGCTCCGCGTGCGCCTCGGACGCGGAGAAGACCGGAAGCATCAGCGGGTGGAAACGGCGATGGCCGAAGACTATGACGACGATGCCGCGGATGGCGGCTCGCCCGAAACGGACAAGTCCTCCGGCGGAAAGAAAAAGCTGATTCTGCTGGTGGTCCTGCCGCTGCTGCTGATCGTCGGCGCCGCGGCGGGGGCCTATTTCACCGGGCTCGCCGATCCGGTGGTGGCGATGCTGGGCGGCGGCAAGAAGGAGGCCGAGGCCCCCAAGGAGAAGGGGGTGACCGCGCCGCCGGTGTTCTATGAACTGCCGGAGATGCTGGTCAACCTCAGCCCCGGGCAGGGTCGGCGTCCGGCGCACATGAAGATCAAGGTGCGTCTGGAACTGTCCTCCGCCGTCGATACCCCGAAGATCGAGGCGATGCTGCCGCGCATCGTCGACGCCTTCCAGGTCTACCTGCGGGAGCTTCGGGTCGAGGATTTGCAAGGCGCGGCGGGGATGTACCGCCTGCGCGAGGAGCTGATGATGCGGGTCAACCGCGTCGCGGCCCCGGCCAAGATTAACGACGTCCTGTTCCAGGACGTGCTGGTGCAATAGGCGCGTTTGACGCCGAGACGAAAGGGCAGGTCGGGCCATGACCCCGGGCGAGGACAAGCCGCGCAGCGCCGATGACGAGAACGCCCTGATGGCGGAATGGGAGGCGATGGCCGACGACAAGCCCGCCGAGGCCGCCAAGGACGGCGGCGCCGCCGCCGAGTGGGAGGCGATGCTGGGCGCCGACGAGCCGGGCGGCGACGGCGAAGAAACCGAACTGATGACCAACGTCTCGGGGCGGGAATCGGCGCGCGTTCTCAATCAGGACGAAATCGACAGCCTGCTCGGCTTCGACGGCGGCGGCGAAGCCGGGGAAAGCCGTTCCGGCATCCAGGCGATTCTCAATTCCGGCATGGTCTCCTACGAGCGCCTGCCGATGCTCGAGGTGGTGTTCGACCGCCTGGTGCGCATGATGTCCACCTCCCTGCGCAACTTCACCTCGGACAACGTCGAGGTGTCGCTCGACAACTTGGTGTCCCTGCGCTTCGGCGACTACCTCAACTCGATCCCGCTGCCCGCGATGCTGGCGGTGTTCAAGGCCGAGGAGTGGGACAACTTCGGCCTGCTGACCGTCGATTCCTCGCTGATTTATTCGATCGTCGACGTGCTTCTCGGCGGCCGCCGCGGCACCGCCGCGATGCGCATCGAGGGCCGCCCCTACACCACCATCGAACGCAATCTGGTGGAGCGGATGATCCACGTCGTGCTCGCCGACCTGTCGGCGGCCTTCGATCCGCTGTCGCCGGTGGCCTTCCGCTTCGACCGCCTGGAAACCAACCCGCGTTTCGCCACGATTTCCCGTCCCTCCAACGCCGCGATCGTCGCCAAGCTGCGCATCGACATGGAGGATCGCGGCGGCCGCCTGGAACTGCTGCTGCCCTATGCCACCCTGGAGCCGGTGCGCGAGCTTCTGCTGCAGATGTTCATGGGCGAGAAGTTCGGCCGCGACTCGATCTGGGAAATCCACCTGGCGGAGGAACTCTGGCAGACCGAAATCGAGCTGGAGGCGGTGCTGGACCAGCAATACCTGCCGCTTTATTCGGTGCTGAACATGGAGGTCGGCGCCCGCCTGATGTTCAACGCATCCCCGGAATCCCGCGTCGTCATGCGCTGCGGCGACGTGCCGATGTGGGCGGGCCGGATGGGACGGAAGGGCAACAACATCGCCATTTGTCTGGACGAAAAGATCAAGCGCAAGCGTAACTGACGGCGTGACGGATACAGGAAACAAGGATCGCTGCTGATGTCTCCCAACGTTCTTCTCGACGTCGTGATTGTCGTTCTGCTGGTGCCGACGATCATCTATGCGGTGATCCTCAACCGCAAGCTCGAGACATTGCGCCGCAACCGCGACGACCTGGCGAAGATGATCTCCTCGTTCCAGGAGGCGACGGTGCGCGCCGAGGCGGGCATCCCGAAGATGCGCCGCGCGGTGCAGGACGTCGGCGACGCCTTGCAGACGTCGATGGAGAAGGCGCAGACCCTGCGCGACGATTTGGCCTTCATGACCGAGCGGGCGGATTCCATGGCCAACCGGCTGGAAGCGCAACTGCGCGAGGCGCGCGGCGCGGCGCGTCCCGGCTTGGCGGCGGAGGCCGCCGCCATCGACGACCTGCCCGAGCCCCTGGGCATGGACAAGGTGCGCGAGATCGGCGAGAACGCGCGCGTCGTCGGCGGCATCGCGCCGGGGCCGACCCTGCTGACCGCCCTGCTCGCCGAGGACGCGGGCGGGCCCGAGGTGCGCGACGACGACCGTTCCGAGGCGGAACGCCAGTTGCTGCGCGCCATCCGTGCGTCGCGCTAGGGCGGGGGAAAGATGGACCGGAAAACCCGATTTTCGACGCCGCGCTTCCGCCTGCTGCCGCTGTTCATCCTGGCCGGGGCGCTGATGTTCGGCGCCCGCCTGGGCAGCCTGTGGCAGAACGGCGCCGAGCATCCGGCGGCGTCCGGCGGCGCGGTGGAGCAGCAGTTGATTTCCCCCGCCCTGGCGCAAAGCCCGGCCGCGCCGTCGGCGACGCCGGCCGCCGCCCCGGCGGGCGAGGCCGCGCCGTTGCCGGGGATGAGCGACCCCGCCGGGTTCTCGCAATCCGAGATCGAGGTGCTGCAAAGCCTGGCGGCGCGGCGCGAGGCGATCGAACAGCGGGAACGGGAGCTCGACCAGCGGCTGGCGGTGCTCTCCGCGGCGGAGCGGCAGATCGACGCGAAGATCCAGAAACTGCGCGAGATCCAGAAAACCATCGAGGACCTGATCGAAAAGCACGACGAACAGGAAAACAAGAAGATCGACAACCTGGTGAAGATCTATCAGGCGATGAAGCCCAAGGACGCGGCGCGCATCTTCGAGCAGATGGACATGTCGATCCTGATCCGGGTGATCAAGGGAATGAAGGAACGGACCTCGGCGGCGATCATGGCCGAACTGTCGTCGGACCGGGCCAACGCGGTGACCACCGAACTGGCCACGCAGATGCAGCTGCCGCCCGATCTGGCCGGGGAGGCCGGGGTCAGGCGGTGATGTGGGAGGGACGGGAAGGCCCGGCGGAAAACTCTTGCGTCGATTGCTTGGCTTCCTTTATATCCCAACATTATAATTTTCTTCGGTAATTGGCCTTGCCGGTTTATGTTTCGAGTGAAAGGTCCCTTCGGGAGAGGTCCCCATGGCAGTTGACAAGAATATGCGCGTCCTCATCGTCGACGACTATAAGACGATGTTGCGCATCATCCGCAATCTGTTGAAGCAGTTGGGTTTCAACAATATCGACGAGGCGACCGACGGCAGCATGGCGCTTCAGATGCTGCGTTCGGGCAACACCTATGGGCTGGTCATCTCGGACTGGAACATGGAGCCGATGACCGGTTTGCAGCTCTTGCGCGAAGTGCGTGCCGACGCCCATCTCAAGGGACTGCCCTTCATCATGGTGACGGCGGAAAGCAAGACCGAGAACGTGATCGCGGCGAAGCAGGCGGGCGTTTCCAACTATATCGTCAAGCCGTTCAACGCCGAGACCCTGAAGACCAAGATGGCCAGCGTTCTGGGCGATTTCTGACGGTTCTTCCGCGTCGCGAGGGCTGCTTGAGGAGCACGCGATGTCACATGACGATGCCGAAACCGCCCTGCAGAAGCGCCTCGATCTGATCCGCGCTGCCCGGGGAAATTCCGTGCCTTTGGAAGACGTGGCCGAGGTGGTGCGCGCCATTCTCGACACCATGAGCGGCGAGATCTCGGCGAACGAACTGCACGTCTACAACGAACTCGAATCCCTGGCCGAGGTGATCCGCCGCGCCAAGCGGGAAATCGCCGACATCCGTCCCGACGAGATCAAGGACGAGTTCCTGCCCACCGCCGCGGACGAACTGGACGCCATCGTGCAGTCCACGGAAACCGCCGCCAACACCATCCTGGACGCGGTGGAATCGATCGAGGCGGTGATTCCCAACGTCGACGCGGCGGCCAGCCAGGCGCTGACCAACGCCACCATGCAGATCTACGAGGGCTGCAACTTCCAGGACCTGACCGGGCAGCGCATCTCGAAGGTGGTCAACACCCTGAAACAGATCGAGGCGCGGGTGAACGCCCTGGTCTATGCCTTCGGCGCGGAGATCGAAGGTGCCCTGAAGGCCGCGCCCGGCAAGGTCGGCGCGCCGTTGGACACGCGCGAGGACGCGCACCTGTTGAACGGCCCGCAGCGCCCAGGCGCCGCGGCCAGCCAGGATGACATCGACGCGTTGCTGTCCGGCGGAGCCGCCGCCGCTCCGGCGGCCCCGGCGCCGTCCAGCCAGGACGACATCGACGCTTTGCTGGCCGGGGGCGACGCTGTCGCTCCGGCGGCCTCGGCACCGTCCAGCCAGGACGACATCGACGCGCTGCTGGCCGGGGGCGACGCTGCCGCTCCGGCGGCCTCGGTGCCGTCCAGCCAGGACGATATCGACGCGCTGCTGGCGAGTTTGAGCTGAACTTCCGTCGCCGCGGGCGGCCGATCGGCGACACACGATTCGGAGCATGCGGCGATGCCGGGCGCAACCATGGAACCGCGAATTCTGACGGATGCCATCGCCGCCCCGAAGCGGAGCGACGGGTCGACTTCGCTGTTCCTCTCCCTCTATCTGCTGCTGCTGGCCTTCTTCATCATGCTGGTGGCGATTTCCAGCGGCGAGAACGCCAAGACGCACGAGATCATGGAGCGCGTCGGCGCGCAATTCGCGTCGGTCAAGACGCGGCCGGACGCGCGCAGCTTCTCCTCGGACCTCGACACCTACGTTTCCCCCTCCGCCTTCATGAACCGCGTCGCCGCGGTCTACGAGACGGCGATTCCGGCGGCGCGGGTGACGGCGGTGGTGTCCGGCCGCCTGATGGAGATGCGTTTCCACGTCGATTCCCTGTTCGAGCACGACACCGAGACCCTGCGTCCGGCGCAACGGCGCGCCATCGCGCAGCTGATTTCCTCGTTGTCGGCGCCGCCGCCCGGCCTGCGCTACGAGGCGGAGGCGGTGTTCGGCGTCGACGCGGCCGCCCTGCCGGTGGCCGAGGACCGCGCGATGCGCCGCGCCGGGGTGGTCGCGCGGGCCTTCGTCGAGGAAGGCGCGCCGCGCCGCGCGATTTCGGTGGCGATCGAGGACGGCGATCCCACCCAGGCGCGTTTCGTCTTCCGTGTCGTCGCCGACGACCAACGGGACGCCGACGCCGTGGACGAAGTCCCGGCGGGGGAGGCGCGATGACCGAGCCGTCCCGCCTGATCGCCTGGGAAGGCGGCGAACTCGACGCCGCGCCGCCGCCGGTGACGTCGAACGCCTGGATGCTCACCTTCGCCGACCTGGTGTCGTTGATGCTCACCTTCTTCGTGCTGCTGTTCGCGGTCTCGGGGGTGAAGGACGACCGCTGGCAGGACGTGGTGGACACGCTGTCCCGCAGCCTCAACCCGACCGTCGACGACCCGGCGAAAAGCGGTGCCGCGCTGCGCAACATTCCGCAGGTCACCCCGCGCGAGGCGACCAGCCTGCCCTATCTGGCCAGCCTGTTCGAGGCGGTGGTTGCCGACACGCCGCTGCTCAAGGCGGCGACGGTGCGTCTGGCGGGGGACCGCTTGGTGCTGTCGCTGCCCGCCGACGCCCTGTTTTCCGGCGGCGGCACCGCCATCTCCCCCGCCGCGAAGCCGGTGATGTCGTCGATCGGCGAGGTGCTGAACGGTCTTTCCAACCAGTTGGCGGTGGCCGCCCATACCTCGCCGATGGCCGAGGGCGGGTCCGCCTATCGCTCGAACTGGGAGTTTTCGCTCGCCCGCGCCGCCGCGGTGGCCAACCATCTGCGCAGCGTCGGCGTGCGCCAGCAAATCCGCATCTATGGCATGGCGGACGGCCGCTTCGACGATTTGCCCGAATTGCCGCCCGCCGAGCGCTTGGTTTTGTCGCGCCGCGTCGATATTGTGATCCTGCCCAGTTGGAGACGTGGATGATGTGGGGGCGGGGTTCGTTGCGGGGATGGTTTTGGGCGCTTCTGCTGCTGTGCGGCGGGGCGCTGCCCGCTTTTGCGCAAAGCGTCGAGATGCGGGCCGGAGTGCACGAAGGGTTCGGCCGTCTGGTCTTCGAATGGCCGCAGCCGGTGAAGCACACGGCGCGGATCGAGGGCGAGCGGCTGGTCGTCACCTTCAATCGCGCGGTGGATGCCGATCCCGCGTCCCTGGTGCCGCGCCTGCCCGCCTATCTGCGCGCGGCGCGGCGGGAAGACGGCAACCGCCGCGTCGTCTTCGACCTGCGCGGCGCCTATACCCTGAAGGCGCAGGATTTCGGCTCCTCGGTGGTTCTCGACCTTCTGGAAAGGCGCACCCCGCCGCCCGCCGCCGCTTCCGTCGCCGCGCCGCCGCCAGTTGCCGCCTCCGGCGCGACGATTCCGGTGCGCGTCGGCGAACACGCGGGATACGTCCGCCTGGTCTTCGACTGGCCGAAGCGCGTCGGCTATGCGGTGAACGTGGAGGACGGGCGCGTCTTCGTCCGTTTCGACGCCCCGGCGCGGATCGACCTGCCCCGTTTGCGCGCCCGCCTGCCCGCCGCCCTGAAAACGGTGCGCGAGGACGACCGCAATCCGCTGGCGGTGTCGTTGCCCGCCGCCGCCGCGCCCAAGCATTTCCGGGTGGGGGCGAACGGCGTCGCCGTCGACGTTCCCCTGACCGCCGCTGCCGCGGCCGCGCCGCCCGCGGCCAAACCGGCGGAAACCAAAGCCGAGGCCAAGCCGGACGCCAAGCCCGAGGCCAAACCCGAGGCCAAACCCGCCGCGCCGCCGCCCGCGCCCGCCGCCAAGCCGAAGGGGGCGGACCCCGCGCCGCCGCCCGCCGTGCCGGTGGCGAAGGTGGAGAAGGTCGCGCCCGCCGCCACGCCGGAGAGCGCGGGGCGGGTGGTCAGCCTCAGCTTCGCCTGGGACCAGCCGACCGGGGCGGCGGTGTTCCGCCGCGCCGGATACGTCTGGGTGGTCTTCGACCGGCCGCATTCGGTCGACATTTCCCTGATGCGGCGCATGGGCAAGGGGGTGGTCGACGACATCGAGCAGATTCCCAATGGCCGCGCCACCGTGGTGCGCCTGGTGACGCAGCCCGGCTATAACCCCAGTCTGCGCCGCGAGGGTCTGCTGTGGATCGTCGACCTGATGAAGCAGCCGTTGCGGCCGGTGCGGGCGATCGACGTGGTGCCGCAGCCCGCCGTCCCCGGCGGCGCGCGGCTGTTCCTGCCGATGAACGAGGGCGGCTCGCCGATCTCCCTGACCGACATGGAAACCGGCCAGGCGATGTGGGTGGTGCCGGTGATCCCCCTGGGCTACGGCATTTCGCCGGAACGCCGGGGGATCGACGCGGAACTGCCGGTCACCGCGCAGGGCGTGGTGGTGGTGCCGCGCGCCGACGAGGTGGAGGTGGTTTCCAACCGCACCGGCATCGAGGTGACGCGCAAGGGCGGCCTGCGGCTGTCGGCGCAAGCCTCGTCGGCGGTGGCCCTGGCCGAGGACGCGGAGGCCGCGCCGGTGTCCAAGGCCTATGACCTCAAGGCCTGGATCCGTGGCGGCGAGGCAAGCTTCGTCGAGGATAAACGCCGCCTGATCGGCGCGGCGGCGGCCGCCGCCGACGAACGCCGCAACGCGGCGCGGCTGGCCCTGGCCCGGTTCTATTTCGCGCACGGCATGGGGGGCGAGGCCCTGGGCGTGCTCAAGGTGATGGCGAACGACGACCCGCAGCAGCAGAACCTGCCGGAATTCCTGGCGGTGCGCGGCGGCGCCGCCTATCTGATGCACCGCCCGGACGAGGCGATGCGCGATCTTGGCCAAGAGGTCCTGGGCGGTTCGTCCGAGGCGAAGTACTGGCGCGCCCTGGCGGCGATGGAAACCGACGACAAGGACGCCAAGGCCGAGGCGGTTCTGATCGTCCGGGCCTCCGCCCCGGTGCTCAAGGATTATCCGCCGCACCTGCGTACCCGGCTGGCCCTTGCCTCGGCCGAGGCGCTGGCCGACGCCAAGGACGACGTCGGCGTCCGGAAATACCTGGAAGTCGCCAAGCGCGACGACCTCGACTTGGCCGAACAGGCGGAAATCGCCTATCTGACCGGGCGGATGAACGCGATTTCCGGCGCTCTGGAAACCGCGATCGACGACTGGAAGAAGGCGGAGCAGATGATGGTCCGCCCCTTCCGCGCCCGCGCCGCCTTCGACCGTATCGTGCTGATGCGCAAGATGGGCAAGATTTCCGACGACGAGGCGATCGACGGGTTGGACCGCCTGCGCTTCGCCTGGCGGGGGGACGCGTTCGAACATACCCTTCTGAAGACCCTGGCCGAGATGGAGCTGGCGGCGAAACGCTATGGCGACGGTCTGCGCGTGCTGAAGCAGATGGTCGGCTATTTCCGCCAGTCGCCGGACGCCAAGGACATCACCGAACTGATGCGTACCACCTTCCGCGAGCTTTACCTCAACGACCGCGCCGACGACATGCCGCCGGTGCGCGCCATCGCCCTGTTCGAGGAGTTCCGCGAGCTGACCCCGCCCGGCACGGAAGGCGACGAAATGATCCGTAAGCTGGCCGACCGCCTGGTCTCGGTCGACCTGCTCGACCAGGCGGCGCAGCTTCTCGACCATCAGGTGGACACCCGCCTGAACGGTCTGGAGAAAAGCCGCGTCGGGGTGCGCCTGGCCCTGGTTTACCTGTTCAACAAACAGCCCGCCCTGGCCGTCGCCGCCCTGAAGAAGAGCGAAACCCCCGAAATGACGCCGGAACTGCGCCATCAGGCGGAGTTGCTGCGCGCCCGCGCCTTTGCCGACCTGGAGCAGCCGGACAAGGCGCTGCAGATCATCGCCGCCGACAACGGCGACGACGCCAACCTGCTGAAGGCGGAAATCCAGTGGCGGCGGAAGAACTGGGTGGGCGCGGCGGAGGCCCTGTCGCGGACCGTGCGGCCGCCGGAACCGGGCAGCCAGATGCCGCCCGAGATGCGCCGCCGCGTCCTGCAATGGGTGACCGCCTTGCGTCTGTCCGACCAGCGGCGGGAAATCGCGCAGCTGCGCCGCGACTATCTGCCGTTCATGAACGCGACGCCGGAATTCGACGCGTTCAACCTGTTGACCAACCGTTCCCAGGCCGGGCTGATCGACATGGCCTCGGTCGAGGAACAGATCAAACAGGCGGAGAATTTCCGCTCCTTCATGGCGGATTACAAGTCGCGCGCCCGTGCCTCGGGGCTGAGCGGCATCAACTGACCTCGGAAAAAAGAGCTTATTTATCCGTGCGTTAGGGAATCGAGGGCGATTTTCCTTGCATTCCGTGGCTTTTCTTCGCAGAACCCTATCTCCAGAAAATGTCTGGTCCATCTGCTGGTTAGGAGTGGGGAATCATGCAAAATGCTTCTCTCGCGACCCAACTGGGGATGAACTCGGAAGCGGTTCTGAGAGACTCCCGAAATGGTGCGCGTAACAACACCGCGGTAAAACCCGCGGAGGCCCGTTTGTGGCCGGTCGTCGACAACGACAACGACTATTTTGTGGAGCGGAACGGCGTCAAGTTCGCCGGAACGCATTTGATCATCGATCTGTGGGGGGCGACCAACCTCGACCGCCTCGACCTGATCGAGGCAACCTTGGAAGCCGCGGCGGAGGAAGCCGGGGCGACCATTCTGCACACCCATCTGCACCACTTCACGCCGAACGGCGGGGTGTCGGGGGTGGTGGTCCTGGCGGAAAGCCACATTTCGATCCACACTTGGCCGGAACGCAACTACGCGGCCCTGGACGTCTTCATGTGCGGATCGTGCGACCCGTATCGATGCATTCCGTTCCTGCGCGAGGCGTTCCATCCCGAACACGTCACCCTGAACGAACACAAGCGCGGGATGACGACGTGGTGACCGTCGCGTCCGGTCGGTACGCCGAAACCCTGCACGCCGATTGGGGGCAGACGTTCGGCGAGATTCGCCCGCTGCATGCCGAGACCACGCCGTTCCAGAAGCTGGAGGTGTTTTCCTCCCCCCGCTTCGGCACGGTGCTGGCCCTCGACGGCGTGATCCAGGCGACCGAGGCGGACGAATTCATCTATCACGAGATGATGGTCCATCCGCCCCTGGTCGCGCACGGCGCGGCGAAGCGGGTGCTGATCGTCGGCGGCGGCGACGGCGGCTGCCTGCGCGAGGTCCTCAAGCATCCGGTGGACGCGGTCACCCTGGTCGAGATCGACGCCGCGGTGATCGCCGCCTCGCAACGCTTCCTGCCCGGCCTGTCGGCGGGGGCGTTCGACGATCCGCGGGCGCGGGTGGTGGTCGGCGACGGCCTGGCCTTCGTCGCCGAAACCGAGGAACGCTTCGACGCGATCCTGGTCGATTCCACCGACCCCGAAGGCCCGGGCGAGGTGCTGTTCACCGAGGCCTTCTATGCCGATTGCGCCCGCGCCCTCAATTCCGGCGGCGTCCTGGCGACGCAGTGCGGCGTGCCTTTCCTGCAACCCGCCGGGGTGACCGCCAGTTTCCGCCGCCTGCGTTCGGCCTTCGCCGACGTCGCCTTCACCGTCTGCGCCGTGCCCACCTATGTCGGCGGCCTGATGACGCTGGGCTGGGCGTCCGCCGATTCCGCCCCGCGGCGGCGGACGATCGAGGACCTGCGCGCCGTGGCGCGCGGCCTGTCCACCCGTTATTATTCGCCCGAGGTTCATCTGGCGGCGTTCGTCCTGCCGGGGTACATTCAGGAGCTTTTGATCCCTTAGGCGGGAAGTCCGGTTTGCGTCCTGAACCGCGCGAAGACGCGGGCGGGGGGGAGCATCGTCCCACCATCAAACGAGGCAAGGAGACTGTTTTGATGCTGCAGAAGTCGATAATCGGCGGAGCCTGTCTGGCCGCCTGTCTGATCGCGGGCCAGGCCCGGGCCGAGACCCTGGTCGCCATCGCCGGGCCGATGAGCGGGCAGTACGCCTCCGCCGGCGATCAGATCCGCATGGGCGCCGAACTCGCCATCGCCGAAATCAACGCCAAGGGCGGCGTGCTGGGCGAAAAGCTGAAGCTGGTGGTCGGCGACGACGCCTGCGACCCGAAGCAGGCGGTGGCGGTGGCCAACCGCATGGCGACCAGCGGCATCGTCTTCATGCACGGGCACTGGTGCTCCAGTTCGACCATTCCGGCCTCGGACATTTATAACGAGGCGGGCATCCCGATGGCCACGGTGTCGACCAATCCGCAGGTCACCGAACGCGGCCTGAAGAACATCTTCCGCATCATGGGCCGCGACGACCAGCAGGGTAAGGTGGCGGGCGAATACATCGCGCAGCACTTCCCCAAGGCCAAGGTCGCGGTGATCGACGACAAAAGCGCCTATGGCAAGGGCTTGGCCGGCGAGATGGGGAAGGCGATGAAGGCCAAGGGGGTGAAGCCCGTCCTTGAGGAATCGATCACCGCCGGGGAACGCGACTATTCCAGCCTGGTGACCAAGCTGAAGGCGGCGGGGGTCAAGGTGATGGCCTATGGCGGCTATCACACCGAGGTCGGCCTGATCGTCCGTCAGGCGAAGGAAACCGGCCTCGACCTGATCGTCATGGGCGGCGACACCATGACCAACTCCGAACTGGCCAGCATCGCCGGTCCGGCGGTGAACAACGTCTACTTCACCTTCTCGCCCGATCCGCGCAAGAACCCGGGGGCGAAGCCGGTGGTCGACGCCTTCCGCAACAAGGGCATGGAGCCCGAGGGCTACGTCCTTTACGCCTATGCCGCGATGCAGCTGTTCCAGCAGGCCGCGGTGCAGGCGAAAAGCGTGAAGTACCAGCCGCTGCGCGACGCCATGGCGAAGGGAACCTTCGACACGGTGATCGGCTCGCTGTCCTTCGACGCCAAGGGCGACCTTAAGGTGCCGGGCTTCGTCGTCTATCGCTGGAAGGCCGGGGCCTACGACGCGGCGCAGTGATCCGGCGCGCGGCAACGGAAACGGAAAAGGCCGGGAGAGATCCCGGCCTTTTCCGTTTGGCGGCGGTCGATACGGCCGCTATGACGCGAAGCTTTGCACCAGCGATCCCGCGATCAGGTACCAGCCGTCGATGAGGACGAAGAAGATCAGCTTGAAGGGCAGGGCCAGCATCACCGGCGGCAGCATCATCATGCCCATCGACATCAGGACCGAAGCCACCACCATGTCGATGACGATGAACGGCAGATAGAGCAGGAAGCCGATCTCGAAGGCGCGCTTGAGCTCGCTGATCATGAAGGCGGGGATCAGCGCGGTGAAGGGCAGGGCGTCGGGAGCGGTGCCCTCGGGCACCTTGGCCATGTCGACGAACAGGGCGAGGTCGTGTTCGCCGACGTTCTTCATCATGAAGTCGTGGAACGGCTTGGCGGCGCGCTCCAGGGCCTCGGCTTCCGAGATTTCCTCGTTGATCAGGGGGCGGACGCCCTGTTCCCAGGACCGTTCCACGGTCGGCGCCATGACGAAGAAGGTCAGGAACATCGCCAGCGACACCAGCACCATGTTGGGCGGCGTGGTGTTGGTGCCGATCGCCTGGCGCAGCATCGACAAGACCACCGCGATGCGGGTGAACGAGGTCACCATCAAGAGGATGCCGGGGGCGAGGCTGAGGATGGTGATCAGCAGGAATAGCTGGATGACGCGCGAGGTGGTGCTGCCGCCGCCTTCGCCGCCCAGGTTGATCGACACCGACTGCGCCAGCGCCGCGTCGGCGTTGGCCAGCAGGAGAACCGGGGCCAGCAGCAGGGCGAGGCCGAGGACGCGGCGGATCGTCATGCCTCGTCCTCCGGCTCGATGCGTTGCCCGGGGCGGAGGATGCGGGCGCCGCCGCGTCCGGCTTCCGGGATGACGTCGCGGAAGCGCACCCGTTCCAGCGGGTCCTCGGCGGTTTCGCGGGGGATGCCGGTTTCCACCACCAGGTCGTGGGCGCCGCCGATCAGCAGCAGGTGGAAGACGTCGTCGCGTCCGACCAGCACCAGACGGTGGTGCGCGTCGATCGGCCTGACCTCGACCACCGACAGGCGGCGCGACTTCGCCACGCCGCGCGCCGCGCCCAGGCCGACCCGCCGCATCAGCCAGGTGGCCAGCAGGATCAGTCCGATGACCAGCGCCAGCACGGCGGTCAGCCGCGTCAGGGTGGCGCCGTCGATCATCGATTCGGCTGTCACGGGCGGAAGGCTCCCTCGAAGAAACGCGATTGCGCGGCGGTACGTCGCCGCGTGCTGAGGATTCTTGCATAGGCGTTGAGGTCGGCGTCAAGGGCGTGCAGCGCAAAGGCGGCCTGCCGCCGCCGTTCGCCCTGCACGTGGGCGGCCAGGGCGCACAGACGGGCGATTTCCTCGGGGAATCGGGAGAGGCTGAGGACGTCGCCCTTGACCAGCGCGCGGTTGGCGTCGTCGATGCTGCGGCGCAGCGCCTGGATGCGAATCATCATTTCGGAATAGGGGGTGTTCTCGGTCATGGTGTCGTCCTCTCCTCGGGGACGGGGGCCAGGGGCACGCCGTTGGCGCGGTAGACATAGGCCAGAATCTCGGCCACCGCGGCGAAGGCCTCCAGCGGGATTTCCGTGTCGACGTCGACAGCCGCCAGGATTTCCGCCAGGTCCGCGTCCTCGCGCACCTTGACGCCGTTGGCGAAGGCCAGTTCCAATATCCGCTCGGCGATGGCGCCGCGCCCCGAGGCGACGACCCTGGGCGCCTCGTCCGTCGCCTGGTCGTAGTGCAGGGCGACCGCAACCTGGCCCAGGTCGTGAACCCGGGTTTCGGTCTTCGCGGTGCGGTCGCGCGGCTCGCGGGCGGACATGAAAAGGGACTCCTTGGCTTCGAATCGAGCTTCCAGTATTCCGCCCACGATTAAATAAACCCTTAATCGGCGCGGCTTTTCGCTTTTACCGATTGTTAAAGCCAAAGCGGGATACTGACCCTGGATCGGAGTCGTGCCGTCATCGCGGCGTGGCCTTCGCACAGTGGAGCGGACGTCCCATGGACCTGCAGAACCTGACGTTCTTTCAAGTGGCGCAAGAGCGCATGGACTGGCTGGCGCAGCGGCAGAAGGTGGTGTCGCAGAACCTCGCCAACGCCAACACGCCCGGCTATGCCGCGAGGGATCTGAAGGAGATCGACTTCAAGGACACCCTGTCGCGTTCCCTGTCCAAGGATACCCAGTCGGTGGCGGTGGCGCGCACCGATCCCAAGCACCTGACCGGCAGCCTGCCGAAAAGCGGCCCCTACCGGGTGGAGACCGAACGCCGGCCCTTCGAATACACGCTGGACAAGAACGGCGTCGACCTCGAGGAGCAGATGGAAAAGGCGGCCAGCAACCGCGCCCAGTACGAATTGGCCACCAACCTGGTGCAGAAGAACATTTCCCTCATCCGCACCGCGCTTGGGCGCGGTGGGTCGTGAGCCGGTGAAGGAGGATCGCGATGGATGACTTGATGGCCAGCTCCCGGATCTCGACGTCCGGCATGAAGGCGCAGGCGACCCGCCTGCGCGTGGTTTCGGAAAACATCGCCAACGCCGACTCGGTGGGCACCAAGCCAGGGGAAGCCCCCTACCGCCGCAAGACGTTGTCTTTCAAAAGCGAGCTCAATCGCGAGGTCGGTGCCGATATGGTCAAGGTGAAGAAGATTTCGACGGACAATTCGGATTTCGAACGGCGCTACGATCCGGCGCATCCGGCGGCGGGGGCGGACGGCTACGTGCAGTTGCCCAACGTCAAGCCGCTGGTCGAGATGATGGACATGCGCGAGGCACAGCGCGGCTACGAGGCGAACCTGAACGCCATGCAGATCAGCCGCCAGATGATCTCGAAGACCGTGGACATGCTGAAGTGACGGCGCCTGCCGCCCGCAACGGAAAGGATAAGGCGAAATGACGGTTGCGATGAACACGGCCCTCAACGCCTACCGCGCCGCGGCGGGCAGCGTTTCCGAGTCGCTTTCCGGCAAGTCCGGTTCCGACGCCGCGACGGTGCAGCCGGGGCAGGCCTTTTCCGACCTGGTCAAGGACAACCTGACCGAGGCGGTGCAAGCCGGCAAGAAGAGCGAACAGATGAGCATCCTTGCCCTGCAAGGCAAGGCCGACCTGCGCGAGGTGGTCAACGCCGTGGCGAATGCCGAGACCGCCCTGCAAACGGTCGTCGCGGTGCGCGACAAGGTCTTGTCGGCGTACCAGGAAATCCTCAAGATGACGATCTGACGGCGCCGGGGCGCCGGATCGGACGGCAACCGATGAACGAAGCTCAGGTTCTCGATATCGCACGCGACACGGTGCTGACCCTGGTGGTGGTCTCGGCCCCGGTGCTGCTGGTCGGCATGGCGATCGGCTTGGCCATCTCGCTGTTCCAGACCTTGACCCAGATTCAGGAAATGACCCTGACCTTCGTCCCCAAGCTGTTGGTGGTGTTCGTTTCGCTGATCCTGCTGCTGCCCTTCATGTTCCACGAGATCAAGGCGTTCAGCGAACATCTGTTCGACCTGATCATCCTCCCGCGGTAGGCGCGGCGATGCTGGAACAGCTTCTTGCCCTCGACATCTACCGCCTGGCGATGGTGTTCTGCCGGATCAGCGGCGCCTTCCTGGCCCTGCCCGGGTTCGCCGCTTCCTATATCCCGGTGCGGGTGCGCCTGTTCATCTCCCTCGGCGTCAGCATCGTCCTGCTGCCCCTGCTGTCCGGCCTTCTGCCGCCGCCGCCCGACACCATCGGCGGGCTGTTCCGTCTGATCGCCTATGAACTGACGGTGGGGGCGTTCGTCGGCGTTCTCGCCCAGGTTCTGCTGTCGGCCCTGCATTTCGCGGGCACCGTGGTCGGCTTGTCCTCCGGCCTCGCCAACGCCTTCGTCTTCGACCCGGTCAGCGAATCGCAGGGCGCCATGGTCACCGGCTTCTTCAATCTGGTCGCCCTGGTCCTGATCTTCGTCACCGGCACCCACATGCTGATGCTGCAGGCGGTGGCGGAGACCTTCACCCTGTTCCCGCCGGGCGGCGCGCTGCCGGTTTCCGACATGGCGGACTATCTGGCGCAGACCCTGGCGCGCAGTTTCGCGGTCGGTCTGCGCCTGGCCTCGCCGTTCATCGTCTTTTCCATCGTCTTTCAGACCGCGATGGGCGTCACCGCCCGTCTGATGCCGCAGATGAACGTTTTCTTCGTCGGCCTGCCGATGCAGATTCTGCTGGCCCTGGGCATGGCGTTCCTGGTTCTGCCGACGGTGATGCTGTGGCTGATGCACCACTACGAGGGCGGCTTGCGCGCCTTCGTCGCGGGGCCTTGAGGAAGGGAGTCTCCGACGATGTCGGAAGAAGACGACGCCTCAAAAACGGAAGAACCCACGGGCAAACGCCTGGAAAAGGCGCGGGAAGAGGGTAACGTTCCGATCTCGCAAGAGATCAAGAGCCTGCTGATGCTGGTCGGCGGCGTCATTTCCGTCGGCATGTTCGCGCCCTCGGTGGCCAGCGACCTCAAGACCACGCTGCGTCCCTTCATCGCCCGGCCGCACGAGATGGCCACCGACTTCGAGGCCTTGCGCGACCTGATCGCGGGCACCCTGGCCGAGGTCGGCCTGATCCTGCTGTTCCCGATCACCGTGCTGGTGATCCTGGCGGTGCTGTCGGTGATGGGGCAGGTGGGCTTCGTCTATTCGCCGAAGCGTGCCGCCCCAGACCTGGGGAAGCTGAGCCTAATCAAGGGGTTGCAGCAGTTCTTCTCGCTGCGCCGGGTGATCGAGCTGGGCAAGAGCCTGCTCAAGCTGGCGCTGGTGGTCGCCGCGTTGGCGGTGGTGGTGTGGCCGCGCCTGCCCTGGATCCTGCGCCTGCCCGAAATGGAAACCGTGGCGATGCTGATGCAGGTGCGCATCGTCATCCTGTTTCTGATCGCCGCGGTGGTGGCGGTGATGCTGGCGGTGGCGGGCGCCGACATGTTCTATACCCGCTATCAGAACCACAAAAAGCTGAAGATGACCAAGCAGGAGGTCAAGGACGAGTACAAGCAGTCGGAAGGCGACCCCCAGGTCAAGTCGCGCATCCGGTCGATCCGTCTGGAGAAGTTCCGCCGCCGGATGATGCAGGCGGTGCCGCACGCCGACGTGGTGATCACCAACCCGACCCACTTCGCGGTGGCGCTGTCCTACAAGATGGAGGACATGGAGGCCCCCAAGGTGGTCGCCAAGGGGGCCGACCTGATCGCCAAGAAGATCAGGGAAATCGCCGAGGAGAACGACGTGCCGATCGTCGAGAACCCGCCGCTGGCCCGCGCCCTTTATGCCTCGGTCGAGGTCGACCAGTTCATCCCGCCCGAGCATTACCGCCCGGTCGCCGAGGTGATCAGCTACGTGATGAAGCTGAAGAAAAAAACGCGCTGACAGGGCGGGCGGCGGCTGCCACACTGACCGCGCGGGCGGGCGCCAAGGCCGGGGACGCGGAGGTTTCCGCTCCCCCGCGGGTCAGGATCATGGACGGGTGGGATGAAGGGATTCAGCACGTGGGGCGCCTTGATCGTGGTGCTGGGCTTCGGGGTGACCCTGGGCGGCGCCACCGGCAGCGGCGTCGGCGCCTGGACGATGGCGGCGGGGGCGGGGCTGGGGCTTTTCGGCGCCCTCGTCATGCTGCGCGAGGTGTCCGCCCGCCAGACCCTGGTGTCCCGTGCCGAGGCCCTGGATTCCTGCCTGATGCGCGACAAGCGGGCGCTGCGCGTGGTGGACGCGGCGGGGCGGACGCTGGCCGCCAACGCCGAGGGCCGCCGCTTCTGGGGGAGCGCCGATCCCCTGACCATGCTGGAGGCGCGGCGGTGCGACACCGAGGCCGACCGCGAGGCGCTGGAACGCCTGCGCGGCGCCTATGCTGCCGGTCTCGACGCGGCGCAGGAACTTTCCCTCACGCCGGTGCGCGACGGGCACCTCAACAACCGCGACTGGGTGCGCGTCGAGGTCAAGGCCCTGGCGCAGCCGCCGGGGGCCAGGCTGCTGGCCGCCGCCGACGTCTCCGCCCGCCGCGCGGTGGAAAACGTGCTCAAGGGCGAACGCGAGTACCTGAGCGACTTTCTCGATTTCCTGCCGGTGGGGGTGTTCGCGCTGACCGCCGGGCAGACCTTCCGCTACGTCAACCTGACCCTGGCGGAGTGGCTGGGCACCACCCCCGACGCCCTGATCGGCCAACCCTTCGCCGCGGTGCTGGCGGACGGTTCGGCGCGGCCGGAAACCGACGGCGCCTGGCGCGGTCTGGTGCGCTTCCGAGGGCCGCGCGGCGGCGGTTTCGCCGCCCTGGTCGCCCAGTCGCTTTATGACGAGAACGGCGAGACCCTGACCCGCGCCGTGGCGGTACGCGACGCCATCGACGCCACCGCCGACGAACCCGCCGCCGCCGGGCATTTCTCCCGCCTGGTCTTCGACGAGGCGCCGGTCGGCATCGCGGTGGCCGACGTCGGCGGGCTGCCCTATCCCATGCTCGCCGACGCCAACGAGACCCTGGGCGCGATGCTGGGGCGTTCGCGCGACGACCTGATCGGCTTCCGCATCGAGGAGTTGGTCGATCCGTCGATGCGCGCCGACCTGACCGCGGTGTTCGAACGGGCGGCGGCGGGGCAGCCGGTGGCCCCGGTCGAGGTGCGGCTGGACACGCCGCGCGACCTGACCGCCATGCTGTTCCTGCGGCCGCTGCCCGGCGACCCGGCGGAGGACGGCGCGGGCGAGGACGACGGCAGGCCCGCCCGCCTGCTGATCCACGTCATCGACACCACCGACCGCCGGGTTTTGCAGATGCAGACCGCCCAGGCGCAGAAGATGCAGGCGATGGGGCAGCTGGCGGGCGGCGTGGCGCACGACTTCAACAACCTGCTGACCGCGATGATCGGCTTCTGCGACCTTCTGCTGCAACGCCACGGGCCGGGCAGCGCCTCGTTCACCGACATCATGCAGATCAAGCAGAACGCCAACCGCGCCGCCAATCTGGTGCGGCAGTTGCTGGCCTTCTCGCGACGGCAGCCGTTGCTGCCGCGCTTCGTCAAGGTGCCCGACGCCTTGGCCGAGCTTTCGCACCTGCTGCGCCGGCTTCTGGGCGAGACCATCGAGCTGAAGATGATCCACGGGCGCGACGTCGGCTATGTGCGGGTCGACCCCGGGCAGTTCGACCAGGTGATCCTCAATCTCGCGGTCAACGCCCGCGACGCCATGGAAGGCGGCGGCGCCCTGACCATCCGCACCGAGGCCGTCCGCCTGGCCGAGCCGCGCAAGGTGGGCAGCGAGACCGTCGCCCCCGGCCATTACGTGATGATCGAGGTGGCGGACACCGGCACCGGCATCGCCAAGGAAGACCTGGACCGCATCTTCGAACCCTTCTTTTCGACCAAGGCGGGTTCGGCGGCGGCGGGCACCGGCCTGGGGCTGTCCACCGTCTACGGTATCGTCCGCCAGACCGAGGGCACGGTGACGGTGGAAAGCCGGAAGGGCGAGGGCGCCACCTTCACCATCTATCTGCCCCGCTTCGACGAGGCGGACCTGCGCGCCCGCGCCGCCGCCGCGCAGCCGGCCGAGGAACCGGCGGGGAAGGCCCCCGCCGCGATTGCGTCGCCGGAAGGCAAGGTGGTGCTGATCGTCGAGGACGAGGACCCGGTGCGGACCTTCTCCTCGCGCGCGCTCAAGGCGCGGGGCTACACGGTGCTGGAGGCCGCCGACGGCGAACAGGCGATTTCGCTGTTGCAGGATCACGACGAGGTCGACGTGCTGATCACCGACATGGTGATGCCGGGAATGGACGGGGCGACCCTGGCCCGGCTGGTGCGGCAGGAATATCCCTCGATCCGGGTGATCCTGATGTCCGGCTATTCCGAGGATATCGCCTCCGACGACCTGGCCGATTCGCCCGACGTGCTGTTCCTCGCCAAGCCGTTCTCCCTCGACGCCCTGGCCGCCAAGGTGGCGGAGGCCACCGCAGCCCCCTGATTCCGCGCGTGTTCCTCTTCCGTTCCGTTTCTGCTTGCTGGGTGGAACAAAACGTGACCATATGAACGCAGATGAGGGGCGTTGGACCCCCGCCGCGAAATATGGGATAACGAGGCTCGGCCATGATGCAAACCGTTCTTCGCCTGGTGGATAAGGAAACCATGGATAAACAGAAGGCTTTGGAAGCGGCGGTGGCGCAGATCGAGCGCAACTTCGGTAAGGGTTCGATCATGCGTCTCGGCCAGCACGAGAACGCCGTGGATATCGAGGCGGTCTCCACCGGATCGTTGGGGCTCGACCTCGCTCTCGGCATCGGCGGGCTGCCGCGCGGCCGCATCGTCGAAATCTATGGCCCGGAAAGCTCGGGCAAGACCACCCTCGCGCTGCACGTCATCGCCGAGGCGCAAAAGCGCGGCGGCACCTGCGCCTTCGTCGACGCCGAACACGCCCTCGATCCCTCGTACGCCAGAAAGCTGGGGGTCAACCTGGACGACCTGTTGATCTCGCAACCCGATGCCGGCGAACAGGCCCTGGAAATCACCGACACCCTGGTGCGTTCCGGCGCGGTGGACGTGCTGGTGGTCGATTCGGTGGCGGCCCTGACCCCGCGCGCCGAACTGGAAGGCGAGATGGGGGATTCCCACGTCGGCCTGCAGGCCCGCCTGATGAGCCAGGCTCTGCGCAAGCTGACCGGCTCGGTCTCCCGTTCCAACACCCTGGTCATCTTCATCAACCAGATCCGCATGAAGATCGGCGTGATGTTCGGCAACCCGGAAACCACCACCGGCGGCAACGCGCTCAAGTTCTATGCCTCGGTGCGCCTGGATATCCGCCGCATCGGCCAGGTCAAGGTGAAGGACGAGGTAGTGGGCAACCAGACCCGCGTGCGGGTGGTCAAGAACAAGGTCGCGCCGCCGTTCAAGACCGTGGAATTCGACATCGATTACGGCGTCGGTATCTCCAAGACCGGCGAACTGCTGGACCTGGGGGTGCAGGGCAGCCTGATCGACAAGTCCGGGTCCTGGTTCTCCTACAAGGACCAGCGTATCGGCCAGGGCCGCGACAACGCCAAGCAGTTCCTCAAGGACAACCCCGAGGCGGCGGCGGAAATCGAGGCGGCGATTCGCGCCAACGCGGGTCTGATCGCCGAGGGCATGCTGGTCGACACCACCGAACCGGTGGACGAGCCGTAAGGCCATGGCGAAAACCGGGCGCGGCAGGGAAGGGGACGACCTGATGTCCCTTGCCAATGTCGGCCCGGCGACGCGCCGCGATTTCGCGGCGCTCGGCATCGAAAGCGTCGCGCAACTCGCCGCGTGCGACCCCGATGATCTGTATCTCCGTCTGAATGCCGCATCCGGGTGTCGCCATGACCCGTGCGTGTGGGATGTTTTTGCCGCGGCGGTGCATCAGGCGCGGACCGGCGAGGCGACGGCGTGGTGGTCGTGGACGCCGCGGCGCAAGCGCCGTCAGGCCGACGGGACGTTCTGCCTCTGACCTGCGCGGGGCGCGAGGCCTCGCCTTTTTCGGAAAGGATCGAGAGATCATGAAGCTGGGTTACGTGATTCTGTACGTGCCGGACGTTCCGGCCGCGGTTGGGTTTTACGAGCGCGCCTTCGGCCTGTCGCAACGCATGATCACCGAGTGCGGCAACTTCGCCGAGATGGACACCGGCGCCACCGCGCTGGCCTTCGTCTCCGAGGCCATGCTGGAAGGCGAAAACCTGGGTTTCCGGCCGTTGCGGCCCGAGGATGCCGCGCCCGGCGCGGAAATCGCCCTGCTGACGCCGGATGTGCCCGCCGCCTTGGAGCGCGCGCTCGCCGCAGGCGCGACCCTGCTCAAGACCCCGGAAGACAAGCCCTGGGGACAGACCGTCGCCTATGTGCGCGACCCGCACGGCTTCCTGGTCGAGCTTTGCACCCCGGTGGCCTGACCGCGAAACCCCGGACAAGGGGGCGAGGATCCTTCGCCCCCTTGCGGCGGCGAACTTTTTGACTTCCTCCAGGGCGCGCGATACATAGGTCCTTCGCTTCGCGGAAGGCCGGAAGGCGTCCGGGGGCCGGGTCGAACTTTTGTGCCGGTGAAAACGCCATGACCACCACCACCAACGATATCCGTTCCGCGTTTCTGAACTTCTTCAAGGACCGTGGACATCAGGTCGTCGATTCCTCGCCCCTGGTGCCGCGCAACGATCCGTCGCTGTTGTTCACCAACGCCGGCATGGTGCAGTTCAAGAACGTCTTCACCGGGGCCGAGCAGCGCGCCTATAAGCGCGCCACCACCTCGCAGAAGTGCGTGCGCGCGGGCGGCAAGCACAACGACCTCGACAACGTCGGCTACACCGCGCGCCATCACACCTTTTTCGAGATGTTGGGCAACTTCTCGTTCGGCGACTATTTCAAGGCCGACGCCATCGATTTCGCCTGGACCCTGATCACCAAGGACTTCGGCCTGCCCAAGGATCGCCTGCTCGCCACCGTCTATGCCGAGGACGACGAGGCCTTCGACCTGTGGAAGAAGGTGGCCGGTCTGCCGGAATCCCGCATCATCCGCATCGCGACCCACGACAATTTCTGGTCGATGGGCGACACCGGCCCCTGCGGCCCGTGCTCGGAGATCTTTTTCGATCACGGCTCGGACATTCCCGGCGGCCCGCCCGGCAGCCCGGACGAGGACGGCGACCGCTTCATCGAGATATGGAACCTGGTGTTCATGCAGTACGAACAGCAGGCCGACGGCAGCCGCATCGTCCTGCCCAAGCCCTCGATCGACACCGGCATGGGGTTGGAGCGCATCACCGCCGTCCTGCAGGGCAAGCACGACAACTACGACATCGACCTGATGCGTTTCCTGATCGAGGCCTCGGCGCATGCCTCGGGCGTCGATCCCGACGGCCCGCACAAGGTGTCGCACCGCGTCATCGCCGACCATCTGCGTTCCTCGGGCTTCCTGATCGCCGACGGCGTGCTGCCCTCCAACGAGGGGCGCGGCTACGTGCTGCGCCGCATCATGCGCCGGGCGATGCGCCACGCCCACATGATGGGCTGCCGCGAGCCGCTGCTGCACAAGCTGGTGCGCGCCCTGGTGGCGAAGATGGGTGGGGCGTATCCCGAACTCGCCCGCGCCGAGGAGCTGATCGCCGAGACCCTGAAGCTGGAGGAAACCCGCTTCAAGCAGCTTCTCGACCGTGGCCTGCGCCTGTTGGAGGACGAGACCACCGGCCTATCCTCGGGCGGCGTGCTGCCGGGCGAGGTGGCCTTCCGCCTGTACGACACCTACGGCTTCCCGCTGGATCTGACGCAGGACGCCCTGCGCGCCCGCGGCATGACGGTGGACGAGGCGGGCTTCGCCGCCGCCATGGCCAAGCAGCGCGCCGAGGCGCGGGCGGCCTGGGCCGGTTCCGGCGAGGCGGCGACCGAGGCGGTGTGGTTCGACCTGAAGGACAAGGTCGGCGCCACCGAGTTCCTGGGATACGACACCGAGGAAGCCGAAGGCACCGTCACCGCGTTGGTGGTGGACGGGCAGTCGGCGCAGACCGCGCAACCCGGCGCGGTGGCGGTGCTGCTCAACCAGACGCCGTTCTATGCCGAATCCGGCGGCCAGTCGGGCGACGCGGGGGAAATCCTCTTCGCCAACGGCGCGCGTCTGTCGGTGACCGACACCCAGAAGCGGGTCGGCAGCCTGTTCGTCCACGTCGGCGTGCTGGAAGGCGGGCCGATCGCGGTGGGCGAGGCGGCGCGCTGCGTCGTCGACCACGAACGCCGGTCCGCCCTGCGCGCGCACCATTCGGCGACCCACCTGCTGCATGCCGCGCTGCGCCATCGCCTGGGTAACCACGTGACGCAGAAGGGGTCCCTGGTGTCCTCGGACCGGCTGCGCTTCGACGTCAGCCATCCGAAGCCGCTGTCCCCCGAGGACAAGGCGGTGGTGGAGGCGGAAATCAACGACCGCATCCGCGCCAACCTGGTTTCCACCACCCGTCTGATGGACCCCGAGTCCGCGGTCGAGGCCGGGGCGATGGCCCTGTTCGGAGAGAAGTACGGCGAGGAAGTCCGCGTGGTGTCGATGGGCGAGGGCGACGACACCTATTCCGTCGAGCTTTGCGGCGGCACCCACGTTTCCCGCACCGGCGACATCGGCCTGTTCAAGATCGTCGCGGAAAGCGCGGTGGCGGCGGGCGTGCGCCGTATCGAGGCGGTGGTCGGCGCCGCCGCCGAACACTATGTCGCCGAACACGACGCGATCCTGGCCCGCGCCGCCGACACCCTGAAGGCGTCGGTCGGCGAACTGCCCGACCGCCTGACCCAGTTGCTGGAGGACAAGAAGCGCCTGGAGCGCGAACTCTCCGATACCCGCAAGAAGCTGGCCATGGGCGGTACCTCGGCGGCGGAAGGGCCGAAGACGGTGGCGGGCGTCGCCTTCGTCGGCAAGGTGCTGGAAGACGTTCCCGCCAAGGACCTGAAGGGCATGGCCGACGAGATCAAGACGCAGATCGGCTCCGGCGTTGTCGCCTTGGTTTCGGTGGTCGAGGGTAAGGCCTCGCTGGTGGTCGCCGCCACCGCCGACGTCGCCGAACGCTGCAACGCCGTGGACCTGGTCCGCGCCGGGTCCGCCGCCCTGGGCGGCAAGGGCGGCGGCGGGCGCCCCGACATGGCGCAGGCGGGCGGCCCCGACGGCGACAAGGCCGCCGAGGCGATCGCCGCGATCGAGGCCACCCTGGCCGCGAAGGCGAACTAGGCCGGGGCGCTGCCCCGGTCCCCGCCGGAGGGTCTTGGGCCCTCCGGACCTCCCAAACCGGTTCGAAGAAAAATGGGCCTCCCTCGCGGGGGCCCATTTTCTTCGAATACGCATGGGGGCTGGGGACCGAGTCCCCAGCGGGACCGGGCGGAGCCCGGCCTGGTTCTATCCCATCGCCCTTTTCAGTTCGGCGTCGAGCTTTTCCAGGAAGCCGGTGGTGGTCAGCCACGGTTGGTCGGCGGAGATCAGGGAGGCGAGGTCCTTGGTCATGAAGCCCGCCTCGACGGTGCCGACGCAGACCTTTTCCAGGGTTTCGGCGAAGCGCGTCACCTCGGGCGTGCCGTCGAACTTGCCGCGGAACTTCAGGCCGCGCGTCCAGGCGAAGATCGAGGCGATGGGGTTGGTCGAGGTTTCCTTGCCCTGCTGGTGCTGGCGGTAGTGGCGGGTGACGGTGCCGTGCGCCGCCTCGGCCTCCACCGTCTTGCCGTCGGGGGTCATCAGTACCGAGGTCATCAGGCCAAGGGAGCCGAAGCCCTGCGCCACCGAGTCCGACTGCACGTCGCCGTCGTAGTTCTTGCACGCCCAGACGAAGCCGCCCGACCACTTCATGCAGCAGGCGACCATGTCGTCGATCAGCCGGTGTTCGTAGGTCAGGCCCTTCGCCGCGAAGGCGTCCTTGAACTCGGCGGCGAAGACCTCGGCGAAGAGGTCGCGGAAGCGGCCGTCGTAGACCTTGAGGATGGTGTTCTTGGTGGAGAGGTAAAGCGGCCAGCCGCGTTCCAGGGCATAGTTCATGCAGGCGCGGGCGAAGCCACGGATCGAATCGTCCTGATTGTACATTCCCATCGCCACGCCGGGGCCGGGGAAGTCGTGCACCTCGCGGGTTATGGCTTCGCCGCCGTCCGCCGGGGTGAAGGTCATGGTCAGCTTGCCCGCGCCGGGAACCGTGAAGTCGGTGGCCTTGTACTGGTCGCCGAAGGCATGGCGGCCGATCACCACCGGCTGCGTCCAACTGGGCACGGTGCGCGGCACGTTCTTGCAGATGATCGGTTCGCGGAAGACGGTGCCGTCCAGGATATTGCGGATGGTGCCGTTGGGCGACTTCCACATCTTTTTCAGGCCGAATTCCTTCACCCGGTCCTCGTCGGGGGTGATGGTGGCGCATTTCACCCCGACGCGGTGTTGCTTGATGGCGTTGGCGGCGTCCACCGTGACCCGGTCGTCGGTGGCGTCGCGGTTTTCCATGCCGAGGTCGTAGTAGAGAAGTTCGACGTCGAGGTAAGGCAGGATCAGCTTGTCCTTGATGAACGCCCAAAGGATGCGCGTCATTTCGTCGCCGTCGAGTTCGACGATGGGGTTGGCGACCTTGATTTTCGTCATGACGATGTTCCCGAATGGTTGGGGTGGCGCGTTCAGGGTGGAGTGCCGCCCTGCCGGGGAGTGCCCCGGACACGTGGGATGAGCCAAACATAGAAGCCCCGCCCCCCGGTTTCAATGCACACCCCCGCCATGCACAGAGCGCCGTTGCGCCAAACGCGGTTCGGTCGTAGGTTGACGATGGCGCTGACCCTTCGGGGCGGGGGTGTTTTGCGCATCGGGTCATGCGAAGGTGTGGGGTCACAACGTGAAGCGCGTCGGAACGTACGGGGTTGTGGTGCTGGGGCTGGCCTTGGTCGGCGTGGCCCTGTGGATGCTGCGCGATGGCGCGGACGACGGACGCAAACCCGCCGCGCCGGTCGCCACCACCACCGCTCCGGCGGCGGTGCAGACGGTGCAACCGGTGCGCCCCAGCTTCGATGTCGTGCGGATCAGCCCCGAGGGCGACACCGTGATCGCCGGGCGTGCCGCGCCGGGGGCGCAGGTGGTGATCTATGACGGCGACGTCGAGATCGGCCGGGCCAAGGCCGACGAGCGCGGCGAGTGGGTCTATCTGTCCGAAAAGCCCCTGCCGGCCGGAACCCGCCGCCTGAATCTGGCGGTTTTCCCCGACGACAACCCCGAACACGCGCTGCGTTCGGAATCCGACGTGGTCCTGGTGGTGCCGGAATCCGGCAAGGGCGGCGTCGTCGCCGTGCAGCTGGCGCCGAAGGGCGGAATTTCGCGGGTGTTGCAGCGTCCGGGCGAGATGCCGACCGGGCTTTCCATCGCCGCGGTGGATTACGACCGCACCGGCCGTATCGGGGTTTCCGGTTCCGCCGAGGCGGGCGCGCGCATCGCCGTCTACATGGACAACGCCGAACTGGGCAAGACCACGACGGCCGCCAACGGCGACTGGCGCCTGCAAGGCACCGCCACCCTGAGCGAGGGCGAACACGCCCTGCGCGCCGACCAGTTGGATGCGGCGGGCACGGTGGTGAAGCGGGTCGAGGTGACCTTCCGCATCGAGCCGGGTGACGCCAGCATCTCGGGCGACGTGATCGTCGTGGTGCAGCCGGGCAACAGCCTGTGGCGGCTGGCCCGGCGGATCTATGGCGAGGGCATGGCCTATACCGTGATCTTCGAGGCAAACCGCAAGCAGATCCGCGATCCGGATTTGATCTATCCCGGCCAGACCTTCGTCGCCCCGAAGAAAAAGTAAGACGGAGTTCAGCCTGCCTGTTGTCTGTCTAGCGGGTCCGTTTCGATGTCTGTGGGACGATCGGGGCAGCCCCGGGTATGGCTGAAGATCAGAATGCCGTCCGGTGACGTCTTGTTGCCGTTGAAGACGACGGCGTAGAACCGGTCGGTCGCACTCTCGGAAACCATATAGAGGGTTTGTTTCCTTTTATGGTCGGGGTCCAGAATGGCGAATGCGAGGTTGTGGTTATGAATTCCCCACAATCCATTCCGGGGTATGTCGCTGCCAAAATTTCCGGATAGAGCCATTTGATGGACCACGTAGGATTGCCCCCCGCGCCATTCGAAATATAAATGCCGGAACCCTTCCGGGCAGTCCCCCTCCCAGGTACCGTCAAGCAACTCGCCAACCGAGAACGTGTGCAGACCCTCCTGCCACGATTGGAAGTTCGCGCGTTCCTCCGGGGACAGCTCCTGGGGGGTGGGGGCCGTTTTCCGGGCGTAACGCCATTGCCAAATGTGGAACAGGGGGGTGCGCTGGCCGAGAAGCCGCAAGTCCACGGGAGGAATGAGAAAGTCGTGAAACGAACAGTCTCCGCCAAGGCTGAGGCCGTGAAGAAAAATGCCGAGCATGATCAGACGGTCTTCGGTTCCCGTTTTTTTTCGGACGACCTCGTAGGCCTCCTTGATCAGGTTGCGCCGTCCACGTCCGTCCGCGGGAAACATATCTTGTATATGCTTCTCGACCAATTTCCGCAGCTGTTGTTGCGAGAGTTCCGGCAAGGCTGACGGTTCGTTGTCCGCCGGAGGCCCGCTTACCGGATCGGAGGCGGCGACCGTCGCGGAGGATAAAATTCGCGCGTCGTCGTTCCCGGTGGCCAGCCATTCGACGGTCATCCCCGCCGCCTGGGCCAGGGCGACCAGACGCGGGCGCGAGGGTTCGGACTCCCCGTTCAGGTATTTGTGGATTACCCCGCGCGAGAGCTGACTCTTTCGTGACAGGGGGGCGATGCCGCCCGCCAATTCGACGATCCGCCGCAGGCGCGCCACGAATTCGGCGTCGCCGACGGCCGCGTCCCCGGGGGATGGGCGTGCGGCGCTCATCGGGAAAAGACCCGCGCTGTGTGGCCTCGAAGCCACCTGTCTTTGCGATATGCCACAAACGTGACGTTTTCCACTTGCGGACCAATCATGAACGTGACACTCTCCCGGCATGGAACGAAGTCATGATGGGGAGTAGGGCTTCACCTCGAACCGACGACAGCGTCTTCAGTCCTCGACAAACAACAACACCCTGTCGCCCGAGCGGCGGATGACAGGGAAAAGGAGCGGTCGCGCCTTGCTTCAGGCCTCGGCTCTCCAAGGGATCGATTATCCCGTGTTTGGCGGCCGCTGTCATCGGCTTTCGACGGAGGCGGGGCGCGCTCTCCCGGTGGCTTGCGTGAGTGGGTGCCCGGTCGGGCCATCGAAAGGAGACGGAAATGAAGGGAATGTGGGTGGCCGCGGCGGCGATGGTCATGTCCGTGGCAGGTTCGGCCCAGGCGGCCGAATGGACGAAGGACGTTTACGTCCGCCTCGACACCGGCTGGGGCTTCGCCGCCAATGCCGGGATCAAGCAGGCCGGCGGCACCGACACCATCGACGACATCGGCAATTCGCCGTTGCTCGGCCTAGGCGTCGGCTATCGTATCAACCCGATGTTCCGCACCGACCTGACCTTTACCTATCGCGGCGGCTTCGCCATCGACGACAAGGTCAACGGCACCGCCTATGACGGCGACATCGATTCCTACGCGACGATGCTGAACGGCTATTTCGACGTGCCGGTCGACCTGGGCCGCTTCAAGCCCTATGTCGGCTTCGGCATCGGCTGGGCGCACAACAAGCAGGACGCCCAGGGCGCCACCGTCGCCGGGGTCAAGGAAACCGCGCCGGACGGCACCGCCAACAGCTTCGCCTGGCAGGCGATGCTGGGCACCGGCTTCGCCATCACCGAGAATCTGTCGCTCGACGCCGGGTACCGCTATTTCGACGGCGGCCGCCTGAAGTGGGACGCCGGGAAGACCTCGGCCGGCAACGACTTCAACGGGGCGAAGGGCGACCTGAAGTCGCACGAGATCACCCTCGGCCTGCGCTACGGCTTCTGATTCGTTCCGCCCCACACGGAAAGCCCCCGCCGCATTACGGCGGGGGCTTTTTCATCGCCCGGCAAACGAAACGCCCGCCGGAGACAGCGGGCGTTCGATATAACGATATCGGCACTCAGCGGTAGGCGAATTCGCCCTTCACCGCGGCCAGCATCACGCTGGCGATGGCGAATTCGTTGGCGGCGGCGGCCTTGGCCTCCTCGTCCGAGGAAAGGAACAGTTCGTGCTGCGCCTTGTGCGCCGCGTCGAAGCGTTCCTCGGCCGCCTTCATCGTGATGTCGGAGACCACCGCGGCCTCCTCGGCCAGCACGGTGCAGGTTTCCGGGGTCACCTCGGCGAAGCCGCCAGCGACGAAGATGCGTTCCTTCGCCTTGCCGTTCTCGAAGATGACGATGACGCCGGGACGCACCGTCGCCAGTTTCGGCATGCGTCCGGGCTGAGCGGCGAAGTCGCCCTCGGTGCCCGGAACCACCACCATCTCGACCGGCTGGCTGAAGAACAGCCGCTCGGGAGAGACGAGTTCGAAAAGCGTGGTTCCCGCCATCTCAACCTTCCTTCCCTGATCGCCTTACGCCGCTTCCGCCATCTTCTTGGCCTTGGCGATGGCTTCCTCGATGGTGCCGACCATGTAGAACGACTGTTCCGGCATGTGGTCGTACTTGCCGTCGATGATGCCCTTGAAGCCCTTGATGGTGTCTTCAAGCTGCACGAACACGCCCGGCGAACCGGTGAACACCTCGGCCACGTGGAACGGCTGAGAGAGGAAGCGCTGGATCTTGCGGGCGCGCGCCACGGTCAGCTTGTCCTCTTCCGACAGTTCGTCCATGCCCAGGATGGCGATGATGTCCTGCAACGACTTGTAGGTCTGCAGGATGCGCTGCACTTCGCGGGCGACGGTGTAGTGTTCCTCGCCGACGACGCGCGGGTCGAGAATGCGCGAGGTCGAGTCGAGCGGGTCCACCGCCGGATAGATGCCGAGCTCGGCGATCTGACGCGACAGCACGGTGGTCGCGTCCAGGTGCGAGAAGGTGGTCGCCGGCGCCGGGTCGGTCAAGTCGTCGGCGGGCACGTAGACCGCCTGCACCGAGGTGATCGAACCCTTCTTGGTGGTGGTGATGCGTTCCTGCAGGGCGCCCATGTCGGTGCCCAGCGTCGGCTGATAGCCCACCGCCGACGGGATACGGCCGAGAAGCGCGGAGACTTCCGAACCCGCCTGGGTGAAACGGAAGATATTGTCGACGAAGAACAAGACGTCCTGGCCTTCCTCGTCGCGGAAGTATTCCGCGAGGGTCAGACCGGACAGGGCGACGCGGGAGCGGGCGCCCGGCGGCTCGTTCATCTGGCCGTAGACCAAGGCGCACTTGGAGTTCGGCCCTTCGAGGTCGATAACCCCGGATTCGATCATTTCGTGGTAGAGGTCGTTGCCCTCGCGGGTGCGCTCGCCGACGCCGGCGAACACCGAATAACCGCCGTGGCCCTTGGCGATGTTGTTGATCAGTTCCATGATCAACACCGTCTTGCCCACGCCCGCGCCGCCGAACAGGCCGATCTTGCCGCCCTTCGGATAGGGTTCCAGCAGATCCACCACCTTGATGCCGGTGACCAGCACCTCGGTTTCGGTCGACTGCTCGACGAATTCCGGCGCCGAACGGTGGATCGGCAGCATCATCTTGGTTTCGACCGGGCCGCGTTCGTCCACCGGTTCGCCGATGACGTTGAGGATACGGCCCAGGGTCTCCGGCCCCACCGGCACCGCGATCGGCGCGCCGGTATCGACCACTTCCTGGCCGCGCACCAGACCGTCGGTGGCGTCCATCGCGATGGTACGCACCACGCCTTCGCCCAGATGCTGCGCCACCTCGAGAACGAGGCGCCGTCCCTGGTTCGTGGTTTCCAGAGCGGTCAGGATCGCCGGGATGGTATCGCCGGCAAACTTGACGTCCACGACGGCACCCATGACCTGGGAGATCGTACCGACGTTTTTCTTCGCCATGAGTGTCACTCCTATCGAACTGCGGCCAGGGAGCTGCCTGCCGCGTAAGTCTGTGCTTATACGGCTTCGGCGCCGGAAATGATTTCAATCAACTCGCGGGTGATGAAGGCTTGACGCGTGCGGTTGTAGGTCAGCGTCAGGTCGTCGATCATGTCGCCGGCGTTGCGGGTGGCGTTGTCCATCGCGGTCATCCGCGCGCCATGCTCGGACGCCTGGCTTTCCAGGAAGAAGCGGAACACCTGCACCGACAGATTGCGCGGCACCAGGGTTTCCAGAAGCTTTTCCTGCGAGGGTTCGTACTGGTAGGGCGCGGTGAAAACAGGCGCTTCGTCTTCGTCCGCCGCGTCGGTTTCCGGCGCGACGAAGGGAATCAGCTGCTGCCAGGTGACCACCTGGGTCATCGCCGACTGGAAGCGGTTGAACACCCCCCAGCAAACGTCGAAGGCCCCTTCCTCGAACAGGCGAACCAGGGTCTGCGCCACCTCGTCGGCCTCGGCGAAGCGGACGCCCTTGCGGCCGATCCCCTGCCGGGCGTCGATGATCGCGTCGCCGAATTCGCTGCGCAAAAGGTCGCGGCCCTTGCGCCCGGCGGCGAAGAACTTCACCGTCTTGCCCATCATCGCCAGCTCGCGCGCCTTCTGGCGGACGCTGCGGACGATGGAGGCGTTGAACGCGCCGCACAGGCCACGGTCGGAGGTAAAAAGAACGATCAGGTGCACCTGGTCCTTGCCGGTACCGGTCATCAGACGCGGGACCTTGGCGCCGGACGCCAGCGAGGCGGCCAGGTTGCTCATCATGCCGTTCATGCGTTCGGCATAGGGACGCGCGGATTCCGCCGCTTCCTGCGCACGGCGCAGTTTGGCGGCGGAGACCATTTTCATCGCCGACGTGATCTTCCTCGTCGACTTGACTGAACTGATGCGCAGCCGCAGGTCTTTAAGGCTCGGCATGGGCTCTCACCTTCCGCAAGTTCAAGGGGTTATTCGAACGCCTTGGTGAAAGCGTCGAGCGCGGCCTTGAGCTTCGCATCGACGGCGTCGGAGATCTGCTTCTCGACCCGGATCGATTCCAGGATTTCGGGATGGTTGGCGCGAAGGGTGCGCATCATCCCCGCCTCGAAGCGGGTCACCTCGGTCACGTCGATGCCGTCGAGATAGCCGTTGGTGCCGGCGTAGATCGCCACCACCTGTTCCTCGACCGGCAGGGGCGAGAACTGCGGCTGCTTCAGCACCTCGGTCAGGCGGGCGCCGCGGGCCAGCAGCTTCTGCGTCGCCGGATCGAGGTCCGAGGCGAACTGCGCGAAGGCCGCCATTTCGCGGTACTGGGCGAGTTCCAGCTTGATCGAGCCCGAAACCTTCTTCATCGCCTTGACCTGCGCGGCGGAACCCACGCGCGACACCGAGATGCCGACGTTCACCGCCGGGCGGATGCCCTTATAGAAGAGTTCGGTTTCGAGGAAGATCTGGCCGTCGGTGATCGAGATCACGTTGGTCGGGATGTACGCCGAAACGTCGCCCGCCTGGGTTTCAATCACCGGCAGGGCGGTCAGCGAACCGGCGCCGTGCTCGTCGTTCATCTTCGCGGCGCGTTCCAGCAGGCGCGAGTGCAGATAGAACACGTCGCCCGGGAAGGCTTCGCGCCCCGGCGGGCGGCGCAGCAGCAGGGACATCTGACGATAGGCGGTCGCCTGCTTGGTCAGATCGTCATAGAAGATCACCGCGTGCATGCCGTTGTCGCGGAAGTATTCGCCCATCGCACAGCCGGTATAGGGCGCCAGGAACTGCAGCGGCGCGGGCTCGGAGGCGGTGGCGGCGACGATGATGGTGTATTCGAGGGCACCGGCGTCGGCCAGGGTCTTCATCACCTGCGCGACGGTGGAGCGCTTCTGTCCGACCGCGACGTAGATGCAATAGAGCTTCTCGCTCTCGTCCTTCGCCAGGTCGTTGATGCGCTTCTGGTTGATGATGGTGTCGAGGATGATCGCGGTCTTGCCGGTCTGGCGGTCGCCGATCACCAGTTCGCGCTGGCCGCGGCCGATCGGGATCAGGCTGTCGATCGCCTTGACGCCGGTCTGCATCGGTTCGTGCACCGACTTGCGCGGGATGATGCCCGGGGCCTTGACCTCGGCCAGGGTCACCTTGACGTCGGTCAGGTCGCCGCGGCCGTCGATCGGGTTGCCCAGGCCGTCGACGACGCGCCCGAGAAGACCCTTGCCCACCGGCACCGAGACGATGTCGCCGGTCCGTTTGACGGTGTCGCCTTCCTTGATCGTCCGGTCGTTGCCGAAGATCACGACGCCGACGTTGTCGGCTTCGAGGTTCAGCGCCATGCCCTTGATGCCGCCGGGGAATTCCACCAGCTCACCGGCCTGCACGCCGTCCAGCCCGTAGACGCGGGCGATGCCGTCACCGACCGACAGCACCTGTCCCACCTCGGCCGATTGCGCCTCGATGCCAAAATTCGCGATCTGACTCTTCAGAATGGCGGAGATTTCCGCGGCGCGGATTTCCATCAGCCGACCCCTTTCATAGCGAGTTGCAAGCGTTGCAGCTGCGAACGCAGCGAGCTATCCACCATGCGCGAACCGATCCGCACGACCAGTCCGCCCAAAACCTTCGGATCCACCGACGCCTCGACGTTGACGTCCTGGCCGGTGGCCTTTTTCAAAGCGTTCGCCAAAGCCGTCCGCTGCGCGGCGGTGAGGGCGCGCGCCGAGGTCACGGCGGCGGTCACCTCGCCCCGGCGCTCGGCCATCTTCTTGAGGAGAACCTCGAGAATCTCGGACAGCGCGAACAGGCGGCGGTTGTGTGCGATAAGAAGAACGAACTTACGGGTGAGATCCCCGATGCCGGCCTTCTCGATCACCGCGTCCAGACCCTTCATGTGGTCGGCGCGGGAAAAGACCGGGCTCTCGATAAAACGGCGAAGATCGACGCTGTCCGCGACCATCTGGCGCAGCAGCTTGGCATCGGCTTCGACGGACTCCACCGCACCGTTGTCGACGGCCAGCTCCAACAGAGCGTCCGCGTAACGGCCGGAAAGCCCCAAAACATCAGACGTCTTTGATGACACTGGGACAAACCCTCGAGTTAGAGTGGATGCCCGGCAGAAACCGACGTTTCCCCAGGACGACAGCTATGGCGGACTCCCCCGTTCGCGGGGAGGATGTTTAGCATTGTTGCCAATCCCCCGCAACCCCGCTCTCCGCCAAGGACGCCGGGATTTTACAAGAAAATCACCGCTTGCAAACCGCGAATGCGGAAAACCGTGACAAAAATGGGGCGTTTCGCGTTTCCGCCGCCGCCGCCGCGCGCGGAAACCCCGCGCGCCTAGAGAAAACCGTAGGGGTCGATGTCGAGTCTGACCCGCGCCGAACGGGGAATCGGCACCGCCCGCAACCAGGCGCGCAAGATCGGTTGCAGGCGCACGTCGCGCGGCGCGCTGACCAGCAGGCGATAGCGCGACCAGCCGCGCAGACGCGCCAGCGGCGCCGGGGCCGGGCCGTACAGCTTCACCCCGGCGCCCGCGTCGGGAAAGGCGCGCCCCAGGGCGGCGGCCAGTTCCGCCGCCTGTTCCTCCGACCGGGCGGCGACGATCACCGCCGCCAGACGGCCGAAGGGCGGCATGCCCAGGACGCGGCGCCCCACCTGCTCGGCGGCGACGAAGGCGTCGCGGTCGGCGGCGGCCAGCGCCGCGATCACCGGCTGCGCCGGGTCGAAGGTCTGCAACAGCACCCGCCCCGGCTTGTCGGCGCGCCCGGCGCGCCCCGCCACCTGCGACAGCATTTGATAGGTGCGTTCGGCGGCACGCAGGTCGCCCCCCGCCAGCCCGAGGTCCGAATCGATCACCCCGACCAGGGTGAGGCCGGGGAAGTGGTGCCCCTTCGCCACCACCTGGGTACCGATCACCACGTCCACCTCGCCCGCCTCGATCGCCGCCACCGCCTGGGCGAAGGCGGCGGGACCGGCGACGTGGTCGCTGGACAGCACCAGCCGCCGCGCCTGCGGGAAACGGGCGGCGACCTCCTCGGCGACGCGCTCCACCCCCGGGCCGCAGGCGACGAAGCTGTCCGCCGCGCCGCACGACGGACAGGACTCGGGCACCCCCTCGACGTGGCCGCAGTGGTGGCAGACCAGCCGCCCGCCGCCGCCCCGCCCGCGATGCTCGACCAGCCAGGCGGTGCACTGCGGGCACTGCATGCGGTGGCCGCAACTGCGGCAGATGGTCAGGGGCGCATAGCCGCGCCGATTGAGGTAGAGCAGCGCCTGTTCACCGCGGGCGAAGGTCTCGGCCATCGCCGCGACCAGCGGCGGCGCCAGGAATCCCCGCCCCCAGGTCCCCTTGTCCGGCGGCGCGGCGCGCAGGTCGACCAGTTCGATGCGGGGCAGCGCGGCGCCGCCGTGGCGATTGGGCAGGGCGCGCGCCGCGTAGCGCCCGGCGCGCACGTTGGCCAGGGTCTCCAGGGATGGCGTGGCGGAGGCCAGCACCACCGGGATTTCCTCGATACGGCCGCGCGCCACCGCCATGTCGCGCCCCTGATAGATCACCCCGTCCTCTTGCTTGAAGGCGTGTTCGTGTTCCTCGTCGACCACGATCAGACCGAGATCGGCGAACGGCAGGAACAGGGCGGAGCGCGCCCCCACCAGCACCCGCGCCCGACCGGTGGCGGCGGCGCGCCAGGTGTCGCGCCGCAGGGCGGGGGACAGTTCGGAATGCCACACCGATGGCGCCGCGCCGAAACGCCGCGCGAAGCGTTCCAGCCATTGCGCGGTCAGGGCGATTTCCGGCACCAGCACCAGGGCCTGGCGCCCCTGGCGCAGGGCCTCGGCGATCGCCTCGAAATAGACTTCGGTCTTGCCCGAGCCGGTCACGCCGTCCAGCAGGGTCACCGCATAGCCTTTCCCCACCCCGTCGCGCAGGGCGCCCGCCGCCGCCGCCTGTTCCGCGCTGAGCACCGGCGGCGCCGCCTCGGGGTCGGGATCGGCGAAGGGCAGGGCGCGGGCGCGCGGCAAGGGGGCGGCCAGCAACCCGCCCTCGCCGAGGAAACCCTTCACCGCCGCGGGGGAGACCCCGGCCAGACGCGCCGCCTCGGCCATCGGCAGGGGGGGGCGTTCCGCCAGTTCCCGCCACAGCCGTTCGCGCGCCGCGGTGCGGCGGGCGGCGGCGGGCCACGCATCGGCGCGGATCACCCCCATCGCCGGGACCTCCGCCTCCAGCGCGGCGGGCACCGACAGCGCCATGCGCAGCACCGCCCCCGGCGGCGTCACCGTATAGGCGGCCACCCAATCGACGAAGCGCCGCATCGCCGCGGAGAAACCCGGCAGCGGAGAAACCTCCAGCACCGGTTTCAGGCGCGCCGGGTCGACGCCGCCCGCCGCGTCGCCCCAGACCACCCCCCACAGGGTACGGCCGCCCACCGGCACCCGCACCACCGCGCCCGGCGCCGCCTCCACCCCCTCGGGCACCGCATAGTCGTAGGGCGCGGCCAGCGGCAACGGCACGCACACCGCGACCCGCCGCGCGTCCCGCGATTCGGGCGGCGGCGCGGCACTGGATATGGCGTGCGGCGCGGTCATCGGATACACTCCCTGCGATCTTCCCGTGATCTACGACAGGCCCCTGCGTAAAGCCATGCCATTCTTGCCCGACGCCGACGTCACCGCAACCCTGCCCGCCCCCGACGAGGTGGAGGCCTTCCTGCGCCGCCATCCCGATTTCCTGGCGGAGCGCCCCGATCTTTTGCGCGCGATGACGCCGCCGTCGCGCTTTTCCGGCGAGGACCCGGTCGCCGACTTCCAGTCGGCGATGATCCGTGGCCTGAAGGGCGACATCGACCGCCTGTCGCAGACCTCGATCGACCTGATGCGCCTGAGCCGCGGCAACCTGACGCAGCAACAGCGCACCCATTCCGCCGCCCTGCTGCTGGCCGAGGTCGCCACCCCCGCCGACTTCCACCGCGTGGTCATCCAGGAATGGCCGAAGGTGCTGGACGTCGACGCCGTCGCCCTGATCATCGAGGACGCCACCGCCACCGACCTGCACGAAGGCCCGCGCGGCGTCGCCCGGGTGCCCGCCGGAACCATCGACCGCCTGTTCGCCGACGAGCCGGAAACCCGGGTGATGCTGACCGCCGAACGCGGCGGCGGCAACCTCTTGTTCGGCGCGCTGGGAACGCGCATCCGTTCCGACGCGCTGGCCCGCCTGGACGAACCCGCCACCTGGGAACCGGGCGGCGGGCACCGCTCCCCGGTCGCCGGGCTGCTGGCCCTGGGCTCGTTCACCCCCGGCGCCTTCCACCCCGAGCAGGCGACCGACCTGTTGCAATTCCTGACCCGGCTTCTGGCAATCGTCCTGTCGCAATGGTGCGCACCGACCCCCTAGGCGGCCTGGCCGCCGCCCCCGACCTGGCCGCCGCCGTCGCCGACTGGCGGGATTGGCTGGCCGCCGAACGCCGTGCCTCGGCCCACACCCTGGACGCCTACGCCCGCGACCTCGCGCGGTTCTGCGCCTTCCTGACCGAATATCACGGCGCGCCGCCCGGCCTGGAGACCGTCCGCCAGCTCGCCGCCCGCGACTTCCGCGCCTATCTCGCCGCCCGCGACGGCGAGGGCATCGGACGCTCCAGCCTGGCCCGCGAGGTGTCGTCGCTGCGCGGCTTCGTCAAATGGATGGAACGGCGCGGCCTGGGCGAGTGCCCCGGCCTAGCCGCCCTGCGCACGCCGCGCCGCCGCGCGCCCCTGCCCCGGCCGCTCTCCGCCGAGGAGGCGCTGACGGCGATCCGCGACGCGGTGCAGGCCGCCCCCGAGCCCTGGATCGGCCTGCGCGACGCGGCGGCGATGCTGTTGATGTACGGCGCCGGGCTGCGTATCGGCGAAACCCTGGCCCTTGCCGTCGCCGACAAACCCGACGGCGGCGCCCTGCGCGTCACCGGCAAGGGTAACAAGACCCGCGTGGTGCCGGTGCTGCCCGCCATCGCCAGCGCCATCGACGCCTATCTGGGGGCCTGCCCCTTCGCCCTTTCCGGCGCCGACCCGCTGTTCGTCGGCGCACGCGGCGAACGGCTCAACCCCGGCGTCCTGCAACGCGCCCTGCGCCTCTTGCGCGGCCGCCTCGGCCTGCCCGACACCGCGACGCCGCACGCGTTGCGCCACAGCTTCGCCACCCACCTGTTGGAAGCGGGCGGCGACTTGCGCACCATTCAGGAACTGCTGGGCCATGCCTCGCTGGCGGCGACCCAACGCTATACCAAGGTCGACACCGCCCGCCTGAAGGCGGTGCACGGCGCGGCGCACCCCCGCGACCGCAAGCCCGACTAATCGCCAGCCTTTTTCGTGGGCAACAGCCATTTCATGACGATTTTTTCGGCAAATTCGCGCGAAAAAATCGCCTCGGCCTTTCGGCATAGGCGGCAACCCATTGATAAATACGTGATTTCCCGCATATGCGTTGCTGCTTAAGTGGCGCGATTGTTGCTTGCAAGGTCGCCGGGTGGGGACTCGACGACAAACGCAACGACTCTCGGGAGACGAACATGCCGCGCCGCATGCGCCTGATCATGAGTACCATCCAAAAGGATGTGCAAGGCTTCGCCAAAAGCAGCGAGGCGATCGCCAGCCAGACCCAGCTTCTGGCCCTCAACGCCACCATCGAGGCGGCCCGCGCCGGCGACGCGGGCAAGGGCTTCGCGGTGGTCGCGGGCGAGGTGAAGACCCTGGCCCGGCAGGCCGCCACCAATTCCGAGGATATGCGCAACGTCGTCCTCAACCGCATCCGGCAAGGACTGGACATCAGCGACACCCTGGTCCGCGACCTGGAAGGCACCCGCCTGATCGACATGGCGCAGACCCTGGTGCAGCTGATCGTCCGCAACCTTTACGAACGCACCGCCGACGTCCGCTGGTGGGCCACCGACGAAGCCTTCTGGCGCGCCTTGCAGGAACCCAACGAGGAGCGCACCGCCCGCGCCTTCGAACGGTTGGAGGTGATCAACCGCTTCTATTCCGTCTATCTGGACCTGGTTCTGGTGGACATCGACGGCAACGTCGTCGCCTGCTCCCGCCCCGACAGCTTCCCCGGGGTGGTGCGGCACAGCTTCGCCGGGACCGGCTGGTTCCACAAGGCGATCGCCACCGCCAGCGGCGACGACTACGTGGTCGATGACATCTTCACCGACCCGGCGCACCGGGATTCGCCGGTCGCCCTTTACGCCGCGGCGGTGCGCGAGAACGGCGCCATCGACGGCCGCCCGGTGGGCGCGCTGGGGGTGTTCTTCGACTGGGGGGCGCAGTCCCACACCATCGTCCACGACGAACCCACCTTCTCGCAGGCGGAATGGGCGCGGACCCGGGTGCTGCTGCTCGACTCCCGGCGCCGGGTGATCGCCTCCTCGGACGGCAACGACCTCTACCGCGCCTACGAATTCGACGCCAAGGGAGAAACGAAGGGGATGACGGTGACCGCCGACGGCCGCGTCGTCGCCTTCGCCCAGACCATCGGCTACGAGGCCTACGACGGCCTGGGCTGGTACGGCGTGGTCGAGCAGAAATACATGTCCGACGAGGAACTGCGCGCGCAGATGGAGAGCATGACCTCGTTCACCACCGCCACCTCGCGCAAGAACCTGCTGACCATGTAGGCGGCATTCAGCCGATCAGGCGGTAACCGACGCCGGGCTCGGTGGCGATGAATCGCGGCGAGCCCGGATCGTCGGCAAGCTTCTGCCGCAGGTGACCGATGTGCACCCGCAGATAGTGGGTCTCGGCGGCATGACGCTCCCCCCAGACCTCGCGCAGCAGGACGTCGTGGGTCAACACCTTGCCGACGTTGCGGGCAAGCAGGCGCAGCAGGTCGAACTCCTTGCGGGTCAGGCGCACCTCCACGTCGTCCACCGTCGCCCGCCGCGCCGCGTAATCGAGACGAAGACCGGCGCGGTCGTAGACCGCCTCTTCCGCCGCCGCGTCGCGGCCGCGCAAAAGCACCCGCACGCGCGCCACCAGCTCGGCGATGCCGAACGGCTTGGTGACGTAGTCGTTGGCCCCCTTCTCCAGCGCCAGCACCTTCTCGCTTTCGTCGTCGCGCACCGACAGCACCAGGATCGGCACCCCAGACCACTCGCGGACACGGCGAATGACCTCTTGCCCGTCGATGTCGGGAAGGCCGAGGTCGAGAACCAGAAGATCGGGGGCCTCCTCGGCCAATTTGCGGATCGCGTCCTCGCCGCGGGCGGCCTCGATCACCGCGAATCCATGGGCGACCAGACTGATACGCAAGAACTTGCGAATCTGGGATTCGTCGTCCACCACCAGAATGCGTTGCCGCGTCGCTTCGGTCACGCCACGTCTCCTTCGTCATCGCCGTCGTCGGGCGGCGGCAGGGACGACGGCAGGGTGACGATGATTTCCGTCCCCACGCCGCCCGCGCCGGCTTCCGCCCGGATGGTTCCCCCATGCGCCGCCACCAGGCCGCGGCAAATCGACAGCCCGAGGCCGGTCCCCGCCGCCTGCGTGTCCCCGGCACGCACCCGATGGAACATGTCGAACACCCGCTCCCGGTCCGCCTCGGGAATGCCGGGCCCGTCGTCGGCGACGCGAATTTCCGCGGCACCGTGACGCCAGGCCACGACGATGCCGATACGCCCGCCGGGGGGCGAATATTTCGCCGCGTTGTCCAGGGTGTTGACCAGCACCTGCTCCAGCAGCACCGGATCGGCGAAGACCAGGGGCACCGCCGGATCCACCGTCACCTTCAGACGGAAGGCGCCCAACAGGTCGCGGGTCGCCGCCACCGCGTGACCGATGACGTCGGCAATATCCACCCAATCCCGGCGCAGGCGCAGACCGCCGTGGCTTAACCGGGTCATATCGAGCAGGTTCCGCACGAAGCGGTCGAGGCGCCGCGCCTCCTCCAGGATGGTGCGCACCAGATCGGCGCGTTCCTCTTGCGGGATCACGCCGCCCACCGTGGACAACGTCGTCGCCGAGCCGATCACCGAGACGAGCGGCGTGCGCAGATCGTGCGAAATGGACGACAGCAGCGCGGTCCGCAGACTTTCGGTTTCGGTGATCAGGCGCGCATCCTCGGCGGCCGCGGCCAATTGCGCCCGCTCCACCGCCACCGCCGCCTGATCGGCCACCGCGCGCAAAAGTTCCTCGTCCTCCGGGCTCACCGCGCGGCGGCGGTCGGCGAAGGTCAAGCCAAGCAACCCCACCCGCCCCCGCGCCGTGGTCAGCGGCATGTACAGACGTTCCGCGTCCGGGCAGGCGCGCGCCGCGCGCCCCGCCGGCTCCGCCGAACGCCAGGCGATGTCCGCCGCCGCCGCGTCGGCGGCCGACAGTTCCGTCAGGTCGGGACCGCCCGCGCGTCCGGGCAGGGGCAGCAGCACCATGACTTCCGCCCCCAGGGTCTCGGCGGCGTGACCGCGCACCGCCTCGACCACTTCGCCCAGGTCGCTCGCGGCGGCGACCTTGCTGCTGAACGCATAAAGCAGGGCGGCGCGCCGGGCCGCCCGCCGCGTCGTCACCAACTGCCCCCGCACCCCGCCCGTCAGATGCCCGGTCAGCGCCGCCACGGCCAGAAAGAAGGCCAGGGTCAGGCTGTCCGCCTCGTGCTCCACGAAAAAGGTGAAGGTCGGCTCGGTGAAGAAGAAGTTGTAGACCGCGCTGCTCAACAGCCCGGCATAGATCGCCGGAACCGCGCCGTAGCGCATCGCCACCAGCAGCACCGCCGACAGGAACACCAGCGACAGGTTGGGCAGGGGCAGAACCTTTTCCAGGCCATAGGCGATGCCGCCCGCGCACGCCACTGCCGCCAGCCCCCAGGCATACGGGACCAGACGCCGCCGGAGCGGCATCGTCGCACGGATCAGGGGAGATGAAACGGGGTGCATCGCGCGTCCTCGTCCGTTCCGGTCAGTCTTTCCAGAAGGCGGCGGTAAACAGCACGTAGACGGTGGTCAACTCCAGCCGCCCCAGCAGCATCGCCGCCGAAATCAGCCACTTCGCGGCAACCGGCACGTCCTTGAAGCTTCCCGCCGGACCGACCAGAGGCCCCAGGCCGGGCCCGGCGTTGGCCATTCCCTGCGCGATGCTGCTGGTCGCCGACAGATAGTCCATGCCCGCGATCATGCACCCGGTGGACAGCGCCGCCCAGGTCAAAACGTACATGAAAAAGAAGTTGCGCACCGACCCCACGGTCTCGTCGTCCAGCGGGGTTCCCTGATGGCGTACCACCGCCACCCGATGCGGCGACAGCGTCCGCAACATTTGATGCCCCATGCTGCGGAACAGCACCTGCCAGCGGAAAATCTTGATCGCCCCGGCGGTGGACCCGGCGCAGCCGCCGATGAACATCAACAGCATGAACGCGGCGTTCGCCCAGTCTCCCCAGGCGGCGTAATCGGTGGAGGCGAAACCGGTATCGGTCAGAATCGAGGTAACGTTGAAGGCGGACTCCCGCAGGGCCAGAAGGAAAGGCACGTCTCCGGTCCGATAGCGCAAAAAAGCGACCCCGGCGATGGCCAGCACCAGGACCGACAGGAAGACCGGCACCTGGCTTTCCCGCAAAAAGGCCCGCCGCCAGTTCATCGCCAAGCGGGCATAGAACACCAGGGGTAACGACCCGGCGGTCATGAAGACGATAAGGACGATTTCGACCGGCAGGGAACGATAGAACCCCACCGAGGCATCCTTGGTCGAAAAGCCGCCGGTGGCCACCGCCGCCATCGCATGGTTGGCGGCGTCGAACGGCGACATCCCGGCGACCACCAGCGCCACCCCGCAGGCGACGATCAGCCCGACGTAGACGAGCGCGGTCAAACCGACGACGTGAAAGGCACGCGGCACCGGACGCTCGGAAATGTCCGAGGACTCGGAATGGAACAACTGCATGCCGCCGACCCGCAGGAACGGCATCATGATCATCGCCATGGCGACGATGCCCAAGCCGCCGATCCCCTGCAACATCGACCGCCAGAGCAAGATGCCGGGGTCCATGTCGTCCAGGCCGACCAGGACCGTCGCGCCCGAGGTGGTCAACCCCGACATCGCCTCGAAGAAGGCGTCGGCGAAACCGATCCGCGAGGAACAAAGGACCAGCGGCAGCGCGGCGAAGACGGTGACGATCGCCCAGCTCAGCGAAGTCAGCAGAAAGCCGGTGCGCAAGGAGACGCGGCGGGGGGCGCCGCGATTGGCCTCCATCAGGGAAAGGCCGACGTAATACGTCAGCGCCATCGCCGCGGCGAAGCCCCGCCATTCGGAATTATGCGCGAAATAGTCCACCGCCGCCGGAATCGCCATCGCGGATGCGACGATGTTGAGCAAGACCCCGATGACGAACGCGACGAACTGAAACGAACCCGACGACATGATCCGTGCCTGAAACGGAAGAACCGCCGTCAGCATGCCGCCGCCGCGCCACGCGGCGCACCTAAAGATACCGTCCGCTCTTTACGGGAAATTTATGCCGGGAAGGAAAAACGTTGCGAGGGGTTTGGAACCCCTCGCGCACCCCGTTCCTTTGGTTTTCGGCTATCGGCCTTCGCGCGGGAGGAACGGGCGGTGCGGAGGACCCAAGACCCTCCGCGCCGCTTTCACCTGGTTCTACGCGTGGATGGCGCGCTTGGCGACGTCCATCGCCGCTTCCTTCACCGCCTCGGCCAGCGAGGGGTGGGCATGGCAGGTGCGGGCGATGTCCTCGGCCGAGGCGCCGAATTCCATCGCCATCGCCACCTCGGCGATCAGCTCGCCCGCCTGCGGCCCGATCAGGTGCGCGCCGAGCACGCGGTCGGTGCGCGCGTCGGCCAGAATCTTGACGAAGCCCTGCGCGTCGCCGTTGGCCTTGGCCCGCGAGTTGGCAAGGAAGGGGAACTTGCCGACGGCATAGGCCACGCCCTCGGCCTTCAACTGCTGCTCGGTCTTGCCGACGCTGGCCACCTCGGGATTGGTGTAGACCACCGAGGGGATCACCGCGTGATTGACGTGACCCGCCTGCCCGGCGATGGTTTCCGCCACCGCCACGCCCTCTTCCTCGGCCTTGTGGGCGAGCATCAGGCCGCCCACCACGTCGCCGATGGCATAGATGCCCGCGACGTTGGTGCGGCCGTGCGCGTCGACCGGGATGAAGCCCCGGTCGGTGGTCGACACCCCCGCCGCGTCCAGGCCGAGGCCCTCGGTATAGGGGCGGCGGCCGATCGCCACCAGCACCGCGTCGGCGGCGATTTCCAGGGCGTCGCCGCCCTTCACCGGTTCCACCGTCACCTTGGCGCCGGACTTCGTCGCGGCGACGCCGGTGACCTTGTGCGCCAGCTTGAAGGCCATGCCCTGGCGTTCCAGCAGGCGCTGCATCTGCTTCGACACCTCGTCGTCGAAGGGCGGCAGGATCTTGTCGAGGAATTCGACCACGGTGACCTTCGCCCCCAGGCGCGCCCACACCGAGCCCAGTTCCAGGCCGATCACCCCGGCGCCGATCACCACCAGCGACTGCGGCACCTCGGCCAGGGCCAGCGCGCCGGTCGAGGAGAGCAGCCGCTTTTCGTCGATCTCCACCCCCGGCAGCGGCGCGGAGACCGAACCGGTGGCGACCACCACGTTCTTCGCGGTGATCGCGGTTTCGCCCTCGGCGCCCGTCACCGTCAGCGCGTTCGGGCCGGTGAAGGCGGCGGCGCCCTTGAAATAGGCGACCTTGTTCTTCTTGAACAGGAACTCGATGCCCTTGGTGAAGTCGGCGACCACCTTTTCCTTGCGGCCCATCATCGCGGCGAGGTCGAGTTCCACCCCCGCCACCTTGACGCCGTGCGCCGCCAATTCTTCCTTCGCCGTGTGGTAATGGTGCGAGGACTGCAACAGCACCTTCGACGGAATGCAGCCGACGTTCAGGCACGTGCCGCCCAGCGTCCCCCGCTTCTCGACGCAGGCCACCGAAAGCCCCAGCTGCGCGGCGCGAATCGCGCACACGTATCCGCCCGGGCCGCCGCCCACCACCACCACGTCGAAAGCCCTGTCCTTGTTCGTCGCCATGTTCGCCTCTGTCATGAAACCAGGCCAGGGGCGCTGCCTCTGGACCCTATCGGGGCCTTGGGCCCCGAACCCCATTCCTTAATTGTTGCGCGAAGCGCGATAAAACCGCCGCGCCGCGCAATGGCCGATCGCCGCTGCGCGGCATAAAAACTCATGGGCACACAGGGCCCACGGCCCTGTGCGGGTGCGGGCGGAACCCGCGCGTTTTACACCCCCAGGACCAGACGGGCCGGGTCCTCCAGGGCTTCCTTGACCTTGACCAGGAAGGTCACCGCCTCGCCGCCGTCGATGATGCGGTGGTCGTAGGACAGCGCCACGTACATCATCGGCCGCGCCTGGATCGAACCGTCGGGCATCACCATCGGCCGCTGCATCGTCTTGTGCATCCCAAGGATGCCCGACTGCGGCGGGTTGAGGATCGGCGTCGACATCAGCGAACCGTAGACGCCGCCGTTGGTGATGGTGAAGGTGCCGCCGCTCATGTCGTCGACGGTCAGCTTGCCGTCGCGCGCCTTACCGGCCAGGGCGGCGATTTCCTTTTCGATCTGGGCGAAGGACTTGGCATCGCAATCGCGGACCACCGGCACCACCAGACCCTGCGGCGTGCCCACCGCGACGCCGACGTCGTAGTAGTTCTTGAAGACGATCTCGTCGCCGGCGATTTCGGCGTTGACCGCCGGGATCTCCCGCAGCGCGGCGACGCACGCCTTGACGAAGAACGACATGAAGCCGAGGCGGGTGCCGTGCTTCTTTTCGAAGGCGGCCTTGTACTGTTCGCGCAGGGCCAGGATCGCGGTCATGTCCACCTCGTTGAAGGTGGTCAGGATGGCGGCGGTGTTCTGCGCGCCCTTCAGGCGCTCGGCGATGCGGCGGCGCAGGCGGGTCATCTTCACCCGGTCCTCGCGCGGATCGGCGGCGCGCGGCGGCAGCGGCGCGGCGGCCGGAGCGGCGGGGGCCAGCGGCGCGGCGGCGGCGGCACCGGCCATGACGCGGGTGCGGCCTTCCAGGAAGTCGATCACGTCTTCCTTGGTCAGGCGGCCGTCCTTGCCCGAGGCGGGAATCGCCGCCGGGTCCAGGCCCTTTTCCGCGACCAGTTTCCGCACCGCCGGGGCCAGGTCGTCGAGAACGGCGGCGGGCTGGGCGGCGGCGGCCACCGCGGCGGCCAGAACCTCGGCCCCCTTCGGCGGCGCGGCCTTGGGCTGGGCGGCCTTGGGCGGTTCGGGCAGGGCGCCCGCCGCGCCCAGGTGGGCGAGAAGCGCGCCGACCTCGACCTCCGCGCCTTCGGGCGCGACGATTTCCGCCAGAACGCCAGCGGCGGGGGCGTTAACCTCCACCGTCACCTTGTCGGTTTCCAGTTCGACCAGGGGCTCGTCGGCTTCCACCGCCTCGCCAACCTGCTTGAACCATTTCGCGACGGTGGCTTCGACCACCGATTCCCCGAGCGTCGGGACGACGATTTCATAAGGCATGTTATCTGACCACTGCTGGCATCAAGAACGCGGTTGCCCCGCGGAGGGGGCGTTTCATCTTTTCTTCGGCACCGACCCCTGCGGCAACAGGCGCGCCAGGTTGGTGCTGCGCCGGAAAGGCTGGAACAATTCGTCGCGCTTGCCGATCAGGGCCTGTTCGACGATCGCCGCCTGTTCGGCGTTGTGGTTACGCAAAAGACCGGTGGCGGGCGAGGCCGCGGCGCGGCGACCGATATAAGTCGGCCGGGCGTCGGCGCGCCCCAGTTCCTCCATCATGAAGATCAGGCGCGGCAGGGCGAACAACCACGCCCCCATGTTCGCCGGTTCTTCCTGCACCCAGAAGATCTCGGCGTTGGGATACCGCGCGAGAAGCTTCATCAGGGTGTTCTTCGGCCAGGGATAGAGCTGTTCGACGCGGACGATCGCGACGTCGTCGATCCCCCGTTCCGCCCGTCCCGCGGCAAGATCGAAATAGACCTTGCCCGAGCAGAGCAGCACGCGGCGCACCTTGTCGTCCGCGGCGAGAGTCTCGACCTCGGGGATGGTGCGCAGGAAGCGGGTCTCCGGCGTGAAGTCGGCCAGCGGGCTGACCATCCGCTTGTCGCGCAGCATCGATTTCGGCGTCATCAGGATCAGCGGCTTGCGGAAGTTGCGCCGCACCTGCCGCCGGAGCGCGTGGAAATAGTTGGCGGGCGTGGTCAGGTTGCCGACCTGCATGTTGTCCTCGGCGCAGAGTTGCAGGTAGCGCTCCAACCGTGCCGAGCTGTGTTCCGGCCCCTGCCCCTCGAAGCCGTGGGGCAACAGGCAGACCAGGCCCGACATGCGCAGCCACTTCGATTCCGCCGAACTGATGAACTGGTCGAACAGCACCTGCGCGCCGTTGGCGAAGTCGCCGAACTGGCCTTCCCACAGCACCAACTGGTGCGGTTCGGCCAGGGAATAGCCGTACTCGAAGCCGAGCACCGCGTTCTCCGACAGCGGGCTGTCGAGAATTTCGGCGAAGCCCTGGTTGTCGCCGACGTGGGCGAGGGGCACGTAGTGGTCCTCGCTGTCCTGGTCGGTGAGCACCGCGTGCCGCTGCGAGAAGGTGCCGCGCCCGCAGTCCTGCCCCGACAGGCGGACCGGCGTGCCCTCCTTCAGCAGGGTGCCGAAGGCCAGGGCCTCGGCGGTCGCCCAGTCGAGGCCTTCGCCTTTTTCGAACATCTCCCGCTTGGCTTCCAACTGACGCTGGATCTTGCGGTTGACGTTGAAGCCCTCGGGCACGCTGGAAAGCACCCGGCCCACCGCGCGCAAGTCGTCCAGCGGCACGCCGGTGCGTTCCTCCTGGAAGACCGCGCCTTCCTCGGGGGTGTCGCTGTCCGGGTCCTGCCCCTGGATCAGGCCGCTCCAGCGGCCTTCCAGCCAGTCGGCCTTGTTCGGGCGATAGGCCTTGGCCGCGGCGAACTCCTGCTCCAGGCGGTCGTGGAAGGCGGTAACCAGGCCGTCCGCCTCGCCCGCCGCGATGGTGCCCTGCTCCTCCAGCGTCCGGGCATAGAGCTGCCGGGTGGTCGGATGGCGGGCGATCTTGCGGTACATGATCGGCTGGGTGAACGCCGGTTCGTCGCTTTCGTTATGGCCGTGGCGGCGATAGCAGACCATGTCCACCACCACGTCAGTCTTGAACTCCTGACGGAATTCCACGGCGATGCGCGCGACGTGGACCACCGCCTCGGGGTCGTCGCCGTTGACGTGGAAGATCGGCGCCTGAATCCCCTTCGCCACGTCGGTGCAATAGGGGCCGGAGCGCGAATAGCGCGGCGCGGTGGTGAAGCCGATCTGGTTGTTGATCACCACGTGCAGGGTGCCGCCGGTGGTGTAGCCCTTCAGCTGCGACAGCATCAGGCATTCGGCGATCACCCCCTGCCCGGCCAGCGCCGCGTCGCCATGCAGCAGAAGGCCCATCACCTCTTTCCGCTCGACGTCGCCGCGTTGCTGCTGCTTGGCGCGCACCTTGCCCAGGACCACCGGGTCCACCGCGTCCAGGTGCGACGGGTTGGCGGTCAGCGACAGATGCACCGGCACGCCGTCGAACTCGCGGTCGGCGGAGGTGCCCAGATGGTACTTCACGTCGCCCGAGCCCTGCACGTCCTCGGGATTGGCCGGGTTGCCCTGGAATTCCGAGAACATCGCGCGGTAGGGCTTGTGCAGCAGCGTGGTCAGCATGTTGAGACGGCCGCGATGCGCCATCCCCAGGACCACCTCGCGGATGCCCAACTGGCTGCCGCGCTTCAAAATCTGCTCGATGGCGGGGATCATCGTCTCGCCGCCTTCGAGGCCGAAGCGCTTGGTGCCGGTGTATTTCAGTTGCAGGAAGCGTTCGAACCCCTCGGCCTCGGTCAGGCGTTCCAGGATCGCCCGCTTGCCGCGGTCGGTGAAACGCGGCTGGTTGGCCTCGGTCTCGATGCGCTTCTGAATCCAGGCCTTCTGGGCGGGGTCCTGAATGTGCATGAACTCGACGCCGATGGTGCCGCAGTAGGTCGCCTGCACCACCTGGAGGATGCGGCGCAGGGTCGCCTTCTCCAGCCCCAGCACGTAATCCATGTAGATTTCGCGGTCGAGGTCGTCCTCGGTGAAGCCATAGGAGCGGAAGTCCAGCTCCGGGTGCTGCGGCGGCTTACTCATCCGCAGGGGATCGAGATCGGCCATCAGGTGACCGCGCACGCGATAGACGCGGATCATCATCAGGGCGCGGATCGAATCGACGATGCGCTTGCGGATCTCGTCCTCCGAGGCGCCCGCCCCGGCCAGCGCGGCGGCGCCTTCCTTGAGGCCCTTGCCGGGTTTCTTCGGCGGCGGCGCATCGGGATCGGGGACGCCGATCACCTGGGTGCCTCGCCGCGCCCACGGGGTGGCGATAAAGTCGCCATGCACCGCGGCGGGATCGTCGGCAAGTTCGGTGAAATAGGGGACCCAACTGGCGTCGACCGACGCGGGATCCTCAAGATACCGGGCATAAAGCTCGGCGATGAACGTGGCGTTGGCGCCGGTCAGGAACGAAGGGTCGATCTGTCCTACCATGTACGCGGGTCGACACGGCTGCCGCCGTGAAGCCTCCTTGCTTTGCATCACGGCCGGACGCCGGGAATTCCGGCGTCCGGCAACGATTTGTTTGCCCTGGGCCTCAGCCCTTTTTCAACGCCTTGACCATGGTCTGCCCCAGGGTCGCGGGCGAATCCGCGACGAACAGACCGCAAGAGCGCATGAAGTCCATCTTCTCGGCCGCGGTGTGGTCGCCGCCGGCGATGATCGCCCCGGCGTGGCCCATGCGGCGTCCGGGCGGCGCGGTCGCCCCGGCAACGAAACCGACCAGCGGCTTCTTGCACTTGCTGTCCTTATAGAAGCGCGCCGCGTCCTCCTCGGCCGAACCGCCGATCTCGCCGATCATGATCATCGCCTCGGTTTCCGGGTCGCCCATGAACAGGTCCAACGCATCGATAAAGTTGGTGCCGTTGACCGGGTCGCCGCCGATGCCGATGCAGGTGGTCTGCCCCAGCCCCGCCGCCGTGGTCTGCGCCACCGCCTCGTAGGTCAGGGTGCCGGACCGCGACACGATGCCGACCTTGCCCCGCTTGTGGATGTGTCCGGGCATGATACCGATCTTGCATTCTCCGGGCGTGATCACCCCTGGACAGTTGGGGCCGACGAGGCGGGATTGCGAGCCCTTCAACGCTCTTTTCACCCGCACCATGTCGAGAATCGGGATTCCCTCGGTGATGCAGACGATCAGTTCGATCCCGGCGTTCGCCGCCTCCAGGATGGCGTCCGCCGCGTACGGCGGCGGCACGTAGATCACCGTGGCGTCGCAACCGGTGGCCTCGCGCGCGTCCCAGACGGTGTCGAACACCGGCAGGTCCAGGTGCTTGCTGCCGCCCTTGCCCGGCGTCACGCCGCCGACCATGTTGGTGCCGTAGGCGATCGCCTGCTCGGAGTGGAAGGTCCCCTGCGCGCCGGTGAAGCCCTGGCAGATCACCTTGGTGTGTTTTCCGACGAGAACCGCCATTTACTTCGCCTCCTTCACGGCCTTGACGACCTTCTCGGCCGCGTCCGCCAGATTGTCGGCGGCGATGATCGGCAGGCCGCTTTCGCTCAGGATCTGCTTGCCGAGATTGACGTTGGTGCCCTCCAGACGCACCACCAGGGGCACGTTGAGGCTGACCTCGCGCGCCGCTGCGATCACCCCTTCGGCGATGACGTCGCACCGCATGATGCCGCCGAAGATGTTGACCAGGATGCCCTCGACATTGGGGTCGGCGAGAATCAGCTTGAAGGCGGTGGTGACGCGTTCCTTGGTCGCGCCGCCGCCGACGTCGAGGAAGTTGGCCGGTTCGCCGCCGTGCAGCTTGATGATGTCCATGGTGGCCATCGCCAGGCCCGCGCCGTTGACCATGCAGCCGATATTGCCGTCGAGACGGACGTAGTTGAGGGAGTGGCGCACCGCTTCCAGTTCCGCCGGGTCTTCCTCGTCCTCGTCGCGCAGGCTCTCGACGCTCTGGTGGCGGTAGAGCGCGTTGTCGTCGAAGCTCATCTTGGCGTCGAGCGCGATCACCCGGTCGTCGCCGGTGACCACCAGCGGGTTGATCTCGATCATCGCCGCGTCGAGTTCGACGAACGCCTTGTAGATGCCGGCGATCAACTGCTCGGCGGCCTTGACCTGCTTGCCCGTCAGTTGCAGTTCGTAGGCGATGCGGCGGGCATGATAGGGTTGCAGGCCTTCCACCGGATCGATGGCGAGGGTGAGGATCTTCTCGGGGGTCTTCTCGGCGACCTCCTCGATCTCCATGCCGCCCTCGGTCGAGGCGACGATCGCGACGCGCGACGCCTTGCGGTCGACCAGGATCGACAGATACAGCTCGCGCCGGATATCGCAGCCCTGCTCGATGTAGACCCGCTTGACGCGCTGGCCGTCGGGTCCGGTCTGCTTGGTGACCAGGGTGTTGCCGAGGATCTGCGACGCGATCTTTTCGACGTCGCGCTCGGAGCGGGCCAGACGCACCCCGCCGCCGGGACCGGCTTCCTCTTCCTTGAACTTGCCCTTGCCGCGTCCGCCGGCATGGATTTGGGACTTGACCACCCAAACCGGACCGCCAAGACGCTCGGCGACGGTGAAGGCATCCACCTCGGAATAGACGACACCGCCGTCGAGGACGTCGACGCCGTATCCCTTCAGTAGCTGTTTCGCTTGGTATTCATGGATATTCATGTCGGGTTGGTTTCCTTCCGTTCGGGGCTCTCCGGCCCCGTTACATCAAGGCCGCTGCTGCCTTGCAAAGCACGTCCACCGCGGCCACCGACTTGTCGAACATCGCCTTTTCCTCGGCATTCAGTTCGATTTCGACGACCCGTTCGACGCCCTTGCCGCTGATCACCACCGGCACGCCAATAAACATGTCCTTCACCCCGTATTCTCCCTTCAGAAGCGCGGCACAGGGCAACACGCGCTTCTTGTCCTTGAGGTAGGCTTCGGCCATCGCCACCGCCGCCCCCGCCGGCGCATAGAACGCCGACCCCGTCTTCAACAGGCCGACGATCTCCGCCCCGCCGTCGCGGGTGCGCTGCACGATCGCGTCGATCCTCTCCTGCGTCGTCCATCCCATGCGGACAAGGTCGGGAACCGGAATCCCCGCCACCGTGGAATAGCGGATCAGGGGGACCATGGTGTCGCCGTGGCCGCCCAGCACGAAGGCACTGACGTCCTTGGTCGAAACCCCCAACTCCTGCGACAGGAAATAACGGAAACGCGCCGAATCCAGAACCCCGGCCATGCCGACGATGTGTTCGGCGGGGATGCCGCTTTTCTTTTGCAGCACCCAGACCATGGCGTCGAGGGGATTGGTCAGGCAGATGACGAAGGCTTTCGGGCAATAGGTCTTGATCGCCTCGCCCACCTCGCTCATCACCTTGCAATTGATGCCGAGAAGATCGTCGCGGCTCATCCCCGGCTTGCGGGGCACGCCCGCGGTGACGATCACCACGTCGGCGTCCTTGATGCCCTCGTAGCCGGTGGCCCCGACATAGGCGGCATCGACGCCTTCGATCGGCGTCGACTGCGCGATGTCCAGGGCCTTGCCCTGCGGAATGCCGTCGGCGACGTCGAAGAGGACGACGTCGCCCAGTTCCTTCAGTCCGATCAGATAGGCGAGCGAACCGCCGATGTGACCGGAACCGATCAACGCGATTTTCTTCCTTGCCATGTCCTTCCCCCTCCCGCCTGTGCGAAAGCTATCGGATTGATGCCAAAGGCCGCGCGGCGACGCCCGCACGAACTGCGCCACCCAACCTGACTACCTTGTTTACCCACCCGGAGCAAGCGGCGACGCCGCACCCCGCCTATGCCAGATGCGCCGCGCTCAGATAATCCTCCGCCTGCATCTCGATTAAGCGCGAAACCGTCCTTTGAAACTCGAAGCCCCCGGCCTCGCCCTCGTAGAGTTTTTCCGGCGCCACGGCGGCGGAGGCGATCAGTTTGACCCGGTGGTCGTAGAAAACGTCGATCATGGTGACGAAGCGGCGCGCGGCGGAAGCCCGGTCCGCCCCCATGCGGGGAATCCCCGAGACGATCACCGTCTGATAACGCGCCGCGATTTCCATGTAGTCGGTGGCGCCCAGGGGCGCCTCGCACAGGTCGGCGAAGGGAAAGCAGGCGACGTTGCCCGACGAACACGGCACGGCGAGGCGGCGCCCCTTCACCATCAGTTCGTCGGCATGGGGCTCGGCGCCGCCCGCCAGTTCGTCGAACAGGTGCTTGAGGTGGGCGTCCGCCTCCTCGCCCAGGGGGGTGACGTAAAGCCGCGCGCCCTTCAGCCGCCCCAGGCGGTAGTCGCGGGCGGCATCCAGGTGCAGCACGTCCAGGCGCGACAGAATCAGGTCGATGAAGGGCAGGAACTTCTCGCGTTGCAAGCCGTCCTTGTAGAGGTCGCGGGGGTGCCGGTTCGAGGTGGTGACCACCACCACCCCCAGGTCGGTCAACGCGGCGAACAGGCGGCCGACGATCATCGCGTCGCCGATGTCCTGAACCTCCAGTTCGTCCAGGCAAAGCACCCAAAGATCGTGGGCGACCAGGCGGGCCACCGCCAGCAGGGGGTCGGCCATGTCGTCCTTGGCGAAGGTGTGGGGCTGGCGGCGCAGGGCATGAAGCTGTTCGTGCACCTCGCGCATGAAGACGTGGAAATGGACGCGGCGCTTGGCGTGGGTGGCGAGCGCCTGATGGAAGACGTCCATCAGCATCGACTTGCCGCGCCCCACCTCGCCCCAGACGTACAGGCCGCGCGGCGGCGCGGCGGGGGCGGAACGCTGGCCGAAACGCAGGCGGTCCAGCCAGCCGCCGAATCCCTCCGCCACCGGCGCGGGGCGATAGTCCCGCAGGCGCGCGGCCAAGTCGTCGAGGACGGCGACGGCGTTTTCCTGTACCGGGTCGGGGGCCAGGGCGCCCTGCGCCAGCCTGTCGCGGTAAAGGGCGACAACGCCGCCTTGCGCGGTGTCCTTGCCTTTTCCCGCGCCGTACCCGAACGCCATCGTCATCGCCGCAACAACCTCGCCGTCTTCTGATGTCCCTCGACATAAATGGGCAAAACCCCGGCAAGGTCAATCCGCGGACGTTCTCTTCCCCGCCTCTATCTGCTAGAGTCTCCGCCGCGTTTCGCCAGCGGAGAGTTGCCGATGTCCGTTTCCCCGTGTTCGTCGTCCCGCGGCCGGGCCCGCCGCCTTGCCGTCCTTGCCGTTCTCGCCCTCGGCGGCGCGACGCTGACGGGATGCGGCGAGGGCGCCTTCGTCGACCGCCGCCGCGACGCGGCGATGGAGGAACTGACCTATCGGGGCGATTCCACGCCGGACGCGCCGTCGATCTGCTACAACACCTGGAAGACCACGCCCGCGGCGGTGCAGGCCATGGCCGACGCGGTCTGCGCCAAGAGCGGCCGCGTCGCCCGCCTGGTCGGCCAGACCAAGATGGACTGCCGCCTGTTCTATCCGGCGCGCGCCAATTTCGTCTGCGTCGACCCGGGAACCTCGTCCGCCGAATACGGCGTCGGCATCCGGCCATGACGGCGGCCGACGACCCCTTCCCAGCCGCCCTCGCCGCGCATCGCCGCGGCGACCTCGACACCGCCCTGGCGGGATACCGCGCCAGCCTGTCGCAAGCCCCCGACGCCCCGGAAATCCTGCGCCTGTTCGGCCTGGCCCTCTATCAGCGCGGCGCCCTGGCCGAGGCCCGCAACGTGCTGTCCCGCGCCGCCGCGCTGCACCCGCCAGCGGGCGCCGACCTGGCCCTGCCGCTGCTCGACCTGGGCGAGGCGAAGGCCGCGCTGGCGGTTCTCGACGCCGCCATCGCCGCCACCCCCGACGACGCCGACGCCTGGTCGCGGCGCGGCCGCGCCCTTTTGGCGCTGGCCCGCCCCGAGGAAGCGGCGGACAGCCTGAACCGGGCGGTGGACCTGACCCCCTATGGCATCGAGGCGATTTTCAACCTGGGCTGCGCCGAACTGGCGCTGGCCCATTGGGACGCGGCGCGCGACTGCTTCGACGCGGTGCTGACCCTGGCCGCCGACCATTCCGCCGCCTGGAACAACCGGGGCATCGCCCTGTTGCGCCGCGGCCGGGCGGGGGTGGCCCTGGCCAGCTTCGACGCGGCGCTGGAACGCCGCCCCAACCACGCCGAAACTCAGTTCAATCGCGCCGCCGCGCTGATCGCCCTGGAACGCCTGCCGGAAGCGCTGGAGGCCCTCGACCAGACGCTGACCCGCGCCCCCGGCCATCGCGGCGCCCGCCTGGAACGCGCCCGGGTACATGCCCGCGCCGGACGCCGCGCCGCGGCGATCGCCGATCTCGACGCGGTGCTGGCGGCGGATCCCGGCGACGCCGACGCCCTGTACAACCGCGGCACCCTGCTCGCCCGCGAGGACCGCTTCGCGGAAGCGGCGCGCGACCTGGCCGCCGCCGCCGCCTTCTCCCCCGGCGACGCCGACATCCGCGAAAACCTGTCCCTGGCGCTGGTCGAATGCGGCCGGGCGGACGAGGCCCTGGCCGCGGCGGAAGCCGGTTTGGCCGCCACCCCCGGCCACCCCGGCCTGCTCAACGCCCGGGGCGAGGCACTGGTCGCCCTGGGCCGCCTGACGGAAGGATTGGCGGCGCACCAGGCCGCCACCGCCGCCGATCCCGCGCGGCTGAACGCCTGGCACGATCTCGGCCTCGTCCTCGACGACCTCGGCCGCCCCCAAGACGCCCTGGCCGCCTACGAACGCGCCCTAGCGCTCTCCCCCGGCGCCCCCGACATCCGCCTTTGCCGCGCCCTGTCGCGCCTGACCCTGGGCGAATTCGCCGAGGCCTGGCCCGACTTTTCCTCCCGCTTCTTCCGCAAGCGCCGCCCGGTCGCCCGCCGTTGCAGCGAACTGCCGGAATGGAACGGCCGCCCGGTGGAAACCCTGCTTCTCGCCGCCGAGCAAGGCTATGGCGACACCCTGCAATTCGGACGCTTCATCCCGCTGGCCGCGCAACGCGCCGAACGCCTGGTGGTGGAAGCGCCGTCCCCCCTGCTCCGCCTGCTCGCCGCCCAGCCCGGCATCGCCGCCACCGCCGCCGAAACCTGCGCCGACGCCTGCTGCCCGCTGCCCGACCTGCCCCGCCGCCTCGGCCCCGCGCCGGTCGCCGCCGCCTGGCTGACCGTCCCCCCCGAGGCCGCCGCCCACTGGGCCGGACGGCTGGCCGACCTGCCCCATCCGCGCATCGGCATCGCCTGGTCCGGCCGCGCCGAAACCCGGCGCGGACCGCACCTGACCCGCGCCGTTCCCCTGGCCCGGCTGCTCGCCGCCCTGCCCGCCGGGGCCGCCATCGTGCCGTTGCAAAAGGACGTCGACGCCCCGGACGCGGCGACCCTGGAGGCCGACACGCGGGTCCGCCCGCTCTCCGCCGGGATCGGCGACTTCGCCGACGTCGCGGGCATCGCCGCGGCGGTGGACCTGACCGTTTCCATCGACAGCGCGCCGATTCATCTGGCCCTGGCGCTGGGCCTTCCCGCCTGGGCGCTGCTGCCGTTTTCCGCCGATTGGCGCTGGGGCCTGCCGGGCCAGGTCTCCCCCTGGTATCCCGAGGCCCGCGTCTTCCGTCAGGCCGCCCCCGGCGACTGGGCGGAACCGCTGGCGGCGCTGGCCGCCGCCCTGGCGGAACGCTTTTCCTGAAACGAAAAACCGCCCCGGGTTGCCCCGGGGCGGCGGATTTTCGGAACCTCGATCCGCGTGGGATCAGAGGATGCGCTCCATCATCAGCACCTTGAGGTCGGCGATCGCCTTCGCCGGGTTCAGGCCGCGCGGGCAGGCCTTCACGCAGTTGAGGATGGTGTGGCAGCGGTAGAGCTTGAACGGATCCTCAAGATCGTCCAGACGCTCGCCCTGACCCTCGTCGCGGGTATCCATCACCCAGCGCGCCGCCTGCAACAGGATGGAGGGGCCGAGGTAACGATGGCCGTTCCACCAATAGCTGGGGCACGAGGTGGCGCAGCAGAAGCAGAGCACGCATTCCCACAGGCCGTCGAGCTTCTCGCGCTCTTCCGGCGATTGCAGGCGTTCCTGCTTCGGCATCGGGGTCTTGGTCTTCATCCAAGGCTCGATGCTGGCGTACTGCGCATAGAGGTGGTCGAGGTCGCAGACCAGATCCTTGATCACTTCCAGGTGCGGCAGCGGATAGATCTTCACCGGACCCTTGACGTCGGCGATCGGCTTCAGACACGCCAGGGTGTTGATGCCGTCGATGCACATCGCGCACGACCCGCAGATGCCCTCGCGGCAGGACCGCCGGAAGGTCAGGGTCGGGTCGATGTCGTCCTTGATCTTGAGAAGCGCGTCGAGAACCATCGGCCCGATCTCGTCGAGGTCAACCTCGAAGATGTCGAGCGTCGGGTTTTTCTTCTCGTCCGGGTCGTACCGGTAGATATGGAACTCCTTGACGTTCTTGGCACCGGCCGGAGCCTTGTGGGACTTGCCGGGCTTGACGCGGGAGTTACGAGGCAAAACGAACTGAACCATGGTTTCTCCTCGGCGTCCGAAAGGACACCCCTTGCAGTCCTAGGGTCAATACACGCGGGCTTTCGGCTCGATATACTCCACATCCTTGGTCAGGGTGTAGGTATGCACCGGGCGGTAGTCCAGCTTGACGCGATACTTGTCGTTGCACCACGCCAGCGTGTGCTTCATCCATTCGGCGTCGTCGCGGGTGGAGAAATCCTCGCGCGCATGCGCCCCGCGGCTTTCGTGACGGGCCTCGGCGCCGACGATGGTGGTGACCGAGCAGACCATCAGGTTCTCGAGTTCCATCGCCTCGGCGAGGTCCGAGTTCCAGATCATCGACCGGTCGGCCAGCTTGATGTCCTTCAGGGTATCGGCGATCGCGGTCACCGACTTGACCCCCGCCTTCAGGGACTCGGCGGTGCGGAACACCGCGGCGTCCTTCTGCATCGCCAGCTGCATGTCGAGACGGATTTCCGACACCCGGCGCGAGCCGTTGGCGTTGCGCAGACGGTCGAAACGGGCGATCGCCGGATCGTCGGCGGAGGCGGGCAGCGGCTTGTGCGCCTCGCCGGGCTTGACCAGCTCGGCGGTGCGGATCGCCGCGGCGCGGCCGAACACCACGATGTCGAGGAGCGAGTTGCAGCCCAGACGGTTGGCGCCGTGCACCGAGACGCAGGCCGCCTCGCCGATCGCCATCAGGCCGGGGACCACCGCCTCGCTGTCCTTCTTCGTCGGGTTCAGCACTTCGCCCAGGTAGTTGGTCGGAATGCCGCCCATGTTGTAGTGCACCGTCGGCAGAACCGGGATCGCCTCCTTGGTCGCGTCGACGCCGGAGAAGATCTTCGCCGTCTCGGTGATGCCGGGCAGCAGCTTGTGCAGCACGTCGCCGCCCAGGTGCTCGAGGTGCAGGTCGATGTGGTCCTTCTTCGGACCGCAGCCGCGGCCCTCGCGGATTTCGATGGTCATGGCGCGGGAAACCACGTCGCGCGAGGCCAGATCCTTCGCCGTCGGCGCGTAACGCTCCATGAAGCGCTCGCCCTCGGAGTTGGTGAGATAGCCGCCCTCGCCGCGCGCGCCCTCGGTGATCAGGCAGCCCGCGGTGTAGATGCCGGTCGGATGGAACTGCACGAATTCCATGTCCTGCAACGGCAGACCGGCGCGGGCGACCATGGCGTTGCCGTCGCCGGTGCAGGTGTGCGCCGAGGTGCACGAGAAGTAGGAACGGCCGTACCCGCCGGTGGCCAGAACCACCATGTGGGCGCGGAAGCGGTGCAGGGTGCCGTCGGCCAGGTTCCACACCATCACGCCACGGCAGGTGTCGCCGTCCATGATCAGGTCGATGGCGAAGTACTCGATGAAGAACTCGGCGTCGTGCTTCAGGCTCTGCTGATAGAGGGTGTGCAGGATCGCGTGGCCGGTACGGTCGGCGGCGGCGCAGGCACGCGGCACCGGCGCCTTGCCGTAGTCGCGCATGTGCCCGCCGAACGGACGCTGATAGATCTTGCCTTCCTTGGTGCGCGAGAAGGGCACGCCGAAGTGCTCGAGCTCGTAGACCGCGGGAATCGCCTCGCGGCACATGTATTCGATGGCGTCCTGGTCGCCCAGCCAGTCGGCACCCTTGACGGTGTCGTACATGTGCCACTGCCAGGAGTCGTCGGCCATGTTGGCCAGCGCCGCAGCAACGCCGCCCTGCGCCGCCACGGTGTGGCTGCGGGTGGGGAAGACCTTGGTCACGCAGGCGGTCCTCAGACCCGCCTGAGCCATGCCGAAGGTGGCGCGCAGTCCGGCGCCGCCGGCGCCGACGACCACGACGTCGTATTCATGTTCGATAATCTGATAGGCGGACATCGTGCGTTACCCCCTCACGGCGACGGTCAAAACGGAAACCACGGAGATCACGCCGAGCACATAGACCGCGATGTTCAGAAAGATCCGAACCGCAACCTGCACGCAGCGGGGCTCGACGTAGTCTTCGACGATCACTTCCATGCCCATCTTGCCGTGCAGGAAACCGGCGCAGATGAAGCAGATCATCAGTCCGGCGTTCCACGGCTTGGCCAGGAAAGCGGAAAACGTTGCATAGTCGGCCCCGGCGACGCTGATCACCGCGGAGGCGAACCAAAGAGTCAACGGGACCAGGGCGATCGCAGACAGACGCTCGATCCACCAGTGGTGGAAACCGTCCTTCGCGGAGCCAATGCCGCGGGCGCGGCCCAAAGCGGAACGCATTGCCATTTTTGCTCCCTCCCCTTCAGAGGCTCAAACCAAGGACCCAGGCGACCACGGTCAGGCCGCTCGCGCAGGCCACCATGACGTACCCGGACTGGTAAATGTCCTTCAAGGCGAGCATCCGCCCGGTGTCCCAGAGCATGTGACGGACACCGTTGCACATGTGATAGAACAGCGCGAACGACCAGCCGAAGACCAACAGGTAGCCGAACCACGAGCCGAGGAAGTTCATCGCGCAGTCGTAGGCCTGCGGACCCGCCGCGGCGGACGCGATCCAGTAGGTGAACAACAGCGTGCCGACCAGCAACCCCGCGCCGAAAACGCGGTGGATGATCGACAGGAACGACGTCAACTTGAACATGTCGTAAACTTGCAGGTGCGGAGAAACCGGCCCCCCGCGGTTGATTCTTTCTTCCAGCAGCGTCATGACGGATGCCCCTCTAGAGAGAGTGGAGGCGGGAAAACAAACCAGGACCGGCGAAGTCCCCTTTCCCATCCAAATTCGCGCAGCAGATCAAACCCGTGTACCATAAACCAGGCTCCCCAACCCGGCAAGCCGAACCACGGCGGAGAGTTGCCCCTGATACATCCTTCGATATATCCGGTCAAGGCAAACCACAGGCCGAAAGACAATCCTTACGCCGAAACCCCAGCCGCCGCGCCGATCTCCGCGATGGCTTCGGCCAACGCCACCAGACGGCGGGCGTTATCAACGTGCAGTTGCTCGATCAGCTTGCCGTCGAGAACCACCACCCCCTGCCCCCGCGCCACCGCGTCGGCATAGACGGCGATCAGCTCGCGCGCCTTCTCCACCGCCTCGGGCGAGGGGGCGAAGGCGGCGTTGGCCACCGCCACCGTCTTCGGATGGATCAGGGTCTTGCCGTCGAAGCCCAGGCGCCGGCCCTGGGCGCAGGCGGCGGCGAAGCCGTCGTCGTCGGCCAGGTCGAGATGCACCCCGTCCAGCGCCGCGACGCCGTGGGCGCGGGCGGCGAGGATGATCAGGGAAAACGCGGTGAGGAACGGCTCGCGGTCGAAGGTGTGTTCGCAATGCAGGTCCTTCGCCAAATCCGAAGTCCCCATCACCAGCCCGGCGACGGCGGGCGAGGCACCGGCGATTTCCTCGGCGCGCAGCACCCCCATCGGGGTTTCGATCATCGCCCAGACCGGCAGGTCCTCGGGCCCGCCCGCGGCGCGCACCGCCGCCTGCACCTGACGGATGCCGTCGGCGCTTTCCACCTTGGGCACGGCGATGCCGTCGGCGCCGAGCTTCGCCACCGCCGCGATGTCGTCCATCCCCCAGGGGGTGTTGAGACCGTTGACGCGGACGATCGCCTCGCGCTTGCCATAGGGCTTGCCGCCCGCGCCGAGGACCTTGACGATGTTGGCACGGGCCTCGGGCTTGGCGTCGGGGGAGACCGCGTCCTCAAGGTCGAGAATCAGACCGTCGGCGGGCAAGGTCTTCGCCTTTTCCAGGGCACGGGCGTTGGAACCGGGCATGTAGAGCACGCTGCGGCGCGGGCGGACGGAAACGGCCATGAAAACCTCCTGGAAAAGCGCGGATGAACCCCGCGGGAAAGATATGACGCAGACACTTTAATCCAAGGGGGGATGGTGGCAAGATGCGCCGCCGCACACTTGTACCACTTCCAAAGAGTCTTCGCCCATGAACGTTCTGTCGATCCAGTCCCACGTCGCCTACGGCCATGTCGGCAACGCCGCCGCGGTGTTCCCCCTGCAACTGATGGGGCACGAGGTCTGGCCGATCCATACCGTGCAGTTTTCCAACCACACCGGTTATGGCGCGTGGACCGGCCAGGTCTTCGACGCGGCGATCATCGGCGAGCTTCTCGACGGCATCGCCGCGCGCGGCGCCCTGCCCTCGTGCCATGCCGTGCTATCGGGCTACATGGGCGGCGCCGCCACCATCCGCGAGGTCGCGGCGGCGGTGGCCCGGGTGCGCGCCGCCCACCCGGGGGCGCTGTACTGCTGCGACCCGGTGATGGGCGACGTCGGACGCGGCGTCTTCGTGCAGCCGGGCATCCCCGAGTTGATGATCGAAGCCGCGGTGCCGCTGGCCGACATCGTCACCCCCAACCAGTTCGAGCTGGAAATGATCACCGGCCGCACGGTGTCCTCCACCGCCGAGGCGGTGGCGGCGGCGCGCGCCGTCGTCGCGCGTGGGCCGAAGGTGGTGGTGGTGACCAGCCTGGCCACCCCCGACGCCCCCGCCGACCAGATCCGCGTGCTGGCGGTGACCGCCGACGCCGCCTGGACGGTGTCGACGCCGCTGCTGGATTTCCCGATTCCGCTGAACGGCGCGGGCGACGCGCTGGCCGCCCTGTTCCTCGGCCATACCCTCGACGGCAAGCCGGTGCCCGACGCCCTGTCGGCCACCGTCTCCGGCCTGTTCCAGGTGTTCGCCGAAACCCATGCGGCGAGAACCCGCGAACTGCAACTGATCGCGGCGGGCGCGACGATGCTTACCCCGAAACGGCGTTTCGCCGCCGTCGCGATCTGATCCGCACCGCGATCGCCCGCCAACCCCAGACGATGGCGAAGGCCAACGCCGCGCCCAGGCAGGATTCGAGGAAGCGCAAGGCCGCCGCCAGCAGCGGATGCAGGCCGGGATTGATCTCGCCCAGCAGCAGGATGACGGTGACGGTGATCGCCGCCAGGCGGCCGCCGTCCTTCTGCCGCAACAGCACCGCGACCAGCGCCGCCACCCCCGCCGCCGCCGCCAGGCCGGGGGCGGAAATCGGCAGCAGCTCCAGATAGCCCGCCGCCACCAAGCCGCCGACCAGGGTTCCCCACGCCCGCAGCAACGCCGCGCGGCGGGTCTCGGCGACATCCTCTTGCAGCACCACGATGCCGGACACCGCCGCCCACAACGCGCCGAACTGCGCCGAGGCCGGGTGCACCAGCCCGGTGCAGAAGTACGCGGCGCCGTACGAGGCCAGAACGACCAAAAAGACCCGCACCCCGCGAATCAGGCAGGACGGACAGTTGAGACGGCTTGCAAGCGACATGGTTTCCCCCGGCGGATGCCCCCCCGACTCAGGTAAGCGCGCGGCGGCGCGCGGACCAGGGGCGGGGGCGGGGGAATGCAAAAGAAAAACCCTGCGAGGGGACTCGGTCCCCTCGCGCACCCCATTCCGTTGGTTTTTGCGCGCAGCGCGATCAAACCGTCCCGCGGCGTGATGGCTGATTGCCGCTGACGCGGCGAAAAAGACGAATGGGTTCACAGGGGCCAAGCCCCTGTGCGGGGTCCGGGGTGGAACCCCGGCCTGGTTTTCCTATCGCAGCAGGGAATCGAGGACGTCGAGGAAGCGGCTGCGGTCCTGGCGCGAAAATCCCTTGCCGCCGCCGCCCGCGATTTCGCCGGTATCGCGCAGGGTGGTCATCAGGTCGCGCACCGCGAGGGCCATGCCCACCGAGTCGGCGTCGAACACCTTGCCGGAGGGCGAGACCGCCTTCGCCCCCACTTCCACGCACCGCGCGGCGAGGGGAACGTCGTTGGTGACGCAGACGTCGCCCGGCACGATCGCCGCCGCGATCCATTTGTCGGCGGCGTCGGGGTCGGGAGGCACCATCACCGAGCGCACCAGCGGGTGGCCGCCGGTGCGGAACCCCCGGTTGCTGACCAGGACCACGGGAACGTCGTGGCGTTCGGCGACGCGGATCGACTCGTCCTTCACCGGGCAGGCGTCGGCGTCGATGTAGAGGGTCATTCGGCAAGCACCGCGAACGGCGCGATGGCGGTGGCGACCTGCCGCCCGGCGGCGTCGAACAGGGTGGCGCGGGCATGCGCCACGGTGCGGCCGGTGCGTTCCACCGCGCCCTCGACGGTGAAATCCCCGGCGGGGGCGGGACGCAGGTAGTTGGTGGTCTGCGACAGGGTGGCGATGGTGGTGCCCGAACCGATCGTCGAGAACACGGCGAACACCATGCCGAAGTCCAGCATCGCCGAGACGATGCCCCCCTGCACCACGCCGTTGCCCTGAATCCAGTCGTCTCCGGCATGGAAGGCGGCGACGACGCGGCCCAACGACGCCTCGCGGATCACCATGCCCAGGGCCTTGGCCAGGGGGTTGGTGGTCACCGGCACGTCGCGCTCGCCGCGTTCGACGACGCGGCAGATGAAGGCCCGTTCCGGATGCTCGGCTGCGGTCATCTTGCCCCCGATGCGGAACCGGGGCCTCGCGGCCCCGGCATCCTTACTTCTTCAGGTGGTCGCGGATCAGGACCTCGGCGATCTGCACCGCGTTCAGCGCCGCGCCCTTGCGCAGGTTGTCGGCGGCGCACCAGAAGGAAAGCCCGTTCTTCACCGTGTCGTCGACGCGGATGCGCGAGACGTAGACCTTGTCCTCGCCCGCGCATTCCACCGGGGTGACGTAGCCGCCGGGTTCGCGCATGTCGACCACGGCGAGGCCGGGCGCGGCCTTCAGCACCTTGCGCGCCGCCTCCGCCGAGATCGGCTTCTCCGTCTCGATGTTGACGTACTCGGCATGGCCGATGAAGCACGGCACGCGGCAGCAGTTGGCGTGCACCGCGATGTCGGGGTCGAGCATCTTCGCCGTCTCGACCTTCATCTTCCATTCTTCCTTGGTCGCGCCATCGTCCATGAAGACGTCGATCTGCGGAATCACGTTGAAGGCGATCTGCTTCGGAAACTTGTTCTGCGTCTGGGTGATCGGCTGGTTCATGTAGATGCCGCGCGTCTGGTCGAACAGCTCGTCCATCGCCTCCTTGCCGCCGCCGGACACCGACTGATAGGTGGAGACGACGACGCGCTTGATCTTGAAGGCGTCGTGCAACGGCTTCAGCGCCACCAGCATCTGGATGGTCGAGCAGTTGGGGTTGGCGACGATGTGGCGCTTCTTGTAACCGGCCAACGCCTGCGGGTTGACCTCGGGCACCACCAGCGGCACGTCCGGGTCCATGCGGAACTGCGAGGTGTTGTCGATCACCACGCATCCCGCCGCCCCGGCGCGCGGCGCGAACACCTTGGACACCGAGGCGCCCGGCGACGACAGGGCGATGTCGATGCCGGCGAAGTCGAAGGTCTCAAGGTCCTTCACCTTCAGCACCTTGTCCTCGCCGAAGGAGATTTCCGATCCGGCCGAGCGCTTCGACGCCACGGCGAACACCTCGTCCGCCGGGAAGTTCCGCTCCGCCAGGATGCTCAGCATTTCGCGGCCGACGTTTCCCGTCGCGCCAACGACCGCAACCTTGTAGCCCATGTCGATATCCGTCCGTTCTGTCGTGTCGAAACGAAGGAAAGGCCCGCGATGGGCCTTCCCCGGTTTTTTCGAGAATGCAGAAGCCTACCCGAACCGCGGGCAGGCGCAAGGAAAAGCGCTCAACCGGCGGCCAGATGACGCAGAACCGCGTCGCCCATGCCACTGGTGCCGACCTTGGTCGCGCCTTCCTGCATGATGTCGCCGGTGCGCACGCCGTCGGACAGGGTCGCCTTCACCGCGTTCTCCAGACGGTCGGCGGCGGCGTCCATGTCGAAGGAATAGCGCAGCATCATCGCCAGGGACAAAATCATCGCCAACGGGTTGGCCAGGTTCTTGCCCGCGATGTCGGGGGCGGAACCGTGCACCGGCTCGTAGAGCGCGTTGCGGTGCCCCGCCGCGTCCGTCGCGCCCAGGCTGGCCGAGGGCAGCATGCCCAACGAACCGGTCAGCATCGACGCGCAGTCGGACAGGATGTCGCCGAACATGTTGGTGGTGACCATCACGTCGAACTGCTTCGGATTGCGCACCAGCTGCATCGAGGCGTTGTCGACGTACAGGTGCGACAGCTCGACGCCCGGATAGTCCTTGGCCACCTTTTCCATTTCCTCGCGCCAGAGGATGGTCGATTCCAGCACGTTGGCCTTGTCCACCGAGGTGACGCGCTTGTTCCGCTTCATCGCCAGGTCGAAGGCGACGCGGCCGATGCGCTGAATCTCCGGCGTGGTGTAGACCAGGGTGTTGAAGCCCTTGCGGTCGCCGTTGGGCAGGGTCTCGATGCCGCGCGGCTGGCCGAAATAGATGCCGCCGGTAAGCTCGCGCACGATCATGATGTCGAGCCCCGCCACCACTTCGCGCTTCAGGGTCGAGGCCTCGGCCAGTTCCTCGAAAACCAGCGCCGGGCGCAGGTTGGCGAACAGGCCCATGTCCTTGCGGATGCGCAGAAGGCCGCGCTCCGGCTTCTTGTCGAAGGGTACGTCGTCCCACTTCGGACCGCCCACCGCGCCCATCAGAACCGCGTCGCAGGACAGACAGTCGGCCAGGGTCTCGTCGGTCAGGGGCTCGCCGAAGGCGTCGATGGAGGACCCGCCGATCTTGCCCGCCATCAGCTCGAACGAGGCCATGCCCGCCTGGTCCATCCACTCCATGATGCGCACCACCTGCGCCATCACTTCCTGCCCGATGCCGTCGCCGGGCAGCAGCATCACCTTCTTCTTTTTCGCGGTCATTTCGCCAAGCCTCTTCCATGCACGTGTGAGGGAACGGATTATTCCGCTCCCGCCCGAAAACGCCAGAAAAAAAGGAAAAAACCAGGCCGGGCGCCGCCCGGACCCGCCAGGGGCCGAATGACCCCTGGAACCCCGATACCGGTTTCCCGCCACGTCAGCGGCAATCAACCGTCACCCGGAACGCCGGTCCTCTCGCGCTCCGCGCCAAAACCACAACCGTCACCTTCGCGCCCATTTCGTGCCTTCGAGGCTTCTCGGTCCGGTCTGCAAAGCTGCCGTTCGTTGCGTAATGTGCGAAGGACTATAGGGGGCGGGAAAGCGGACTTGGCTGTCGGGACGTTGACTGCGAGATATGCTGCGGCACATAGTCTGTTCGGTCCGCTGGGGGGGGGATTATGTATTATTATGTAGATGAAAGCGGAAACACAGGGCTGCATCTATTCGACCCTGCCCAGCCGCTGCTCTATTATGGGGTTCTCGGAGCCCGCGCCAATCTGGACGTGATTTCTGCCCCACTGTTACGGACGCTTAGAAAAGAGCTTGGCGTGACACGAATTCACGCCAATGAGCTTGGCGTCGCAAAGCTGACGACAATTGCTGAACGGCTCGAGAAATTTAGCAAGAAGAACGATCTTCGGTTTTCGATCTTCACGGTCAACAAGAAAGATCATGCAATCATTAGCTATTTCGACCAAGTATTCGATGCAGGCTCGAATGACGCAGTCGCGTGGCATCATTATTGGACTCCGTTGCGTTACCCATTACTCCTCAAAGTTGCGCACTTGTTCGATGAGGGCATCGCAAAAGCTGCGTGGAAGGCGAGACTAGAGAAAAACACTGCGCGCTGTGCTAAGATACTTCAGGATGTGCACGGGCGGCTACTTGCCAACATCAACAAGCTGCCTGATGCCCGCTCACGGGAACTCATCGACGGTGCCATCCGCTGGGCAGATGCAAATCCCGATGAGATCAGCTACGGCGTGGGCAACCACGATACCTCGTTGCATATCTCCCCAAATTTGGTCGGCTTCCAATCGGTCCTTTACGGAATCGGCACGGAGGCAACGGCCATGGGACAGAAAGTGCATAAGATTACTGTCGACCGTCAGACTGAGTTCAATAAAGCGCAAGCGGAGTTGGCAGGAATTTACCAGAATCTGCGCGGCCATAAATCCAGCCTCGGCCCTGGCATGCCCGAGTTCGATTATTCGACGCTCCCGGAGATTCCACCTGAATACAAACCTGGCGATGAAAGTGCTGGGCTCGAACTTGTCGATGTCACGCTTTGGACCGCGAAGAGGATGCGCGAGGGCAAGCCAGTGTCGGACGAGCTGAAAAGCCTATTCTTTCGGCAAACACGGCGAGGACATACCGATGAGGTATCACTTGTTGCACTCGATCGCCGCTGGCGGTTCCTGGCCGACCTCCCGCTGCCGGGACCAGAGAATCCAATATCGCCGGAACTCCAAGCCGCCGTCGATGAGATGGAGAGCAAGCGCCGAGCGGCGGTAGCGTCCCTCAGATGAAGCGAAAGGTCCGCTATCTGCCAACTGCGCCTGAAATTGTAGAGACAGCCCATAGACGCTGGTCACGCCCCTCTGCACAGCGATACGCCGGACGCAGCCCAGAAGGGCCGGGAGTGAATTTGCGCCTGGGGGCGACCACACGGGGCCGAAAGCGACTATGCGCCTACTAAGTGCGAATGCCTGCTTCGCCAATTGCTGAGGCCCAAACCCGCCCTTCTTGCTCCCGGCCCCTTTCAGTCACCCCTAGTTTTCACGCGCAGCGGTGTTGAGCCCATGCGCGGCGCGGGGGCTATTTTCGGGTTTGCGCTGAAATAAGGGGAACGGGGTCCAGGGGTCGGCGACCCCTGGCGGGTCCGGGCGGAGCCCGGACTGGTTTTCCGGTGGAACCAACCTCAGTTCTCCTCTTGTTCCGCTCCTTGAGCCCGGCTAGAGTTGCGGAGGGGGAGGAACGGGCGATGCGAACATCGGCCACGGGTGTAGTGGTTGCTATTTTCCTGCTGGGCATCACGGCGGCGCGGGCGGCGGAGACCTACCCCTCCGAGGTCCGCACCATCACCACCACCTCCGCCACGTCGTCCTGCATCGGCGCCCCCAAGACCCCGGTCTGCGCGGTGGAAACCTTGCTGGGATGTTTCGCACGAAGGGAGGCGAAACTTTGCCGATCCATTACGATGCAACCTTTCGACCCGGCCGAAGCCCCGCCGACGGAAGTTTCCTATCGCATCCTGTGGGTGCTGATTTCCCAGGAAAAAAGAGATGCTGCGAAGGCATTACATGCCGTGGTCGCGGTGGAACGGTTCCGCGACGAATGGGCGGATATCTACATACATTTCCTGAACTCGAATGGTTCCCGATGGACAATCGACGACTGGGGGATGGAGGGCGAAATCGGCTTGCCTTTAAGGATCGATTCCAGACGAACCGAGATTCTCGAAAAGCGCGGTTCCGTCCCCCTGGTCGTGACCCCATAGCGCATCATTTTATGGGCTCCGAATAGGAATCCACAGGGATACCCGCCCTTACCTTGCCCTTCCAGAGTTCGGTGTGGACGTGATTGGTAATGCCCGGATATTTCTGCCGCAAATCTTGCGCCGTTCCGATAGGGGCTCCCCTTTCCACTCTCGCCCCAACACCGACGTTGGGTTTGACATAAACCGTTCTTGCCTCATATCCGTCATCGGAACGGATGATCACGCCCGTGAATTTGCCATCGCCATAGGGGTCTACGTCGATTCGGATGACCGTGCCGGAGATGGTGCTGAGCACGTCTTCTCCCGGTTCGGCGGCGAAGTCCGTTCCTTGGTGGGCGTATTCGCTACCGTTTCTTTTCCTCTTGGCCCCATAACCCCCATCCCCCCATCCGTCGACGCCTCGGACACGACCTCTACGTGTCGGCGGTGAAATCCCGCCCTGCGGAGTATCGTGGGGCTTTTGGTGTTGCGTACCGCTCCCGCCGCCGGGGGCGGCGCGGTCATAGGCGGAGACTTTGTGCCCGTCCCGGGTGTGTTCGCACACATGCACCGTGCCGCCGGTTCCCCCGTCGCCGCCGCTCGGATCGAAGGGCGCCACGTCTTCGGGTCGGATCGCGGGTGCGGCGATCTCGGTTCGCCCCGTCGCATCGGCACGCGCCTCGCCGGGATAGGCCCGCCGATACAACTCGCCGACGTGGTCGCGAAGCCTGCCATCGACGGGATCGGAATAGAGCGGATGTTCCATCAGCGAACGCAGCTTCTGCTCCACCGTGTCGCCCACCGGAACGATGGGGAAGCTCGCCTGCTTTGCGTCGGCTGGCAATAACGATTTTCGTACTCTCTTGGGCATGAAAATCCTCCGGACCGGGAAAATATGGGGATATCCTATCGAAATCCGCTCGCCCACACAAGCATAAATAACGAATATCGGTATTTATGCCACCGAGCCGAAAACCCGTGGGCTTCGCCCACACCCACAAACGGCCTTGGGCCTTTTGATCCCATTCGCTGGTTTTTCGCCGCGTCAGCGGCTATCGACCGTCACGCCGCGTGAAGGCTTTATCGCGCTGCGCGCAAAAACTCTTCGGAATGGGAGGTGCGGAGGGTCCACGACCCTCCGCGAAGTTTTGGCTTTCCCCGGTCTAGACCCAGGGCTGGGCGGTCTTGCGAGCGGTTTCGTAGGTATCGATCTTGGTCTTCTTGACCAGGGTCAGGCCGATGTCGTCGAGGCCGTTCAGCAGGCAGTGCTTGCGGAAGGGATCGACGTCGAAGGCGACCTTTTCGCCGTCCGGGGTGGTGATTTCCTGCGCCGCCAGGTCGACGGTGAAGGTGGCGTTGGCGCCGTTCTCCGCCGCCTTCATCAGCTTGTCGCAGGTTTCCTGCGGCAGCTTGATCGGCAGGATGCCGTTCTTGAAGCAGTTGTTATAGAAGATGTCGGCGAAGCCGGGCGCGATGACGCAGCGGATGCCGAAGTCGAGGATCGACCACGGCGCATGCTCGCGCGAGGAGCCGCAGCCGAAATTCTCGCCCGCGACCAGCACCTTGGCGTTGCGATAGGCGGGGCGGTTGAGGACGAAATCCGGGATTTCCTTACCCGCTTCGTCGTAGCGCATCTCGAAGAACAGGCTTTTGCCCAGGCCGGTGCGCTTGATGGTTTTCAGGAACTGCTTGGGGATGATCATGTCGGTGTCGACGTTGATCATCGGCAGCGGCGCGGCGACGCCGGTCAGGGTTTCGAACTTATCCATCTCGGTATCCCCCCTCAGTCCTGAAACTTGCGCGCGTCGGTCAGACGGCCGGTGATCGCGGACGCCGCCGCGATTTCCGGGCTGACCAGATGGGTCCGCCCGCCGCGCCCCTGGCGGCCCTCGAAATTGCGGTTCGAGGTGGAGGCGCAGCGTTCGCCGGGCGACAGCTTATCGGCGTTCATTGCCAGGCACATCGAGCATCCCGGTTCGCGCCATTCGAAGCCCGCGGCGGTGAAGATCTTGTCCAGGCCCTCGGCCTCCGCCTGCTGCTTGACCAGGCCGGAGCCGGGCACCACCATCGCCTTCACCGTGGCGGCGACGGTGCGCCCCTTGGCGATGGACGCGGCGGCGCGCAGGTCCTCGATACGGCCATTGGTGCACGAGCCGATGAACACCCGGTCGATCGCCACGTCCTCCATCGGCTGACCGGCGGTCAGGCCCATGTATTCCAGGGAACGCTGCATCGCCTTGGCCTTGGCCTCGTCGCGGGCGTCCTTGGGATCGGGCACCCGGCCGGTGATTTCCACCACGTCCTCGGGGCTGGTGCCCCAGGTGACCTGCGGCACGATGGTCGCGGCGTCGATCACCACGGTGGCGTCGAAGTGCGCGCCCGGATCGGTGTGCAGGGTCTTCCAGTACGCCACCGCCTTGTCGAAGTCGGCGTCCTTGGGGCCCATCGGGCGGCCCTTGACGTAGGCGAAGGTGGTTTCGTCGGGGGCGATCAGGCCGGCGCGGGCGCCCGCCTCGATGGTCATGTTGCAGACCGTCATCCGGCCTTCCATCGACAGGTTGCGGATCGCCTCGCCCGCGTACTCGATGACATAGCCGGTGCCGCCCGCGGTGCCCAGGGTGCCGATGATCTTCAGCACGATGTCCTTGGCGGTGGCGCCCTTCGGCAGCTTGCCGTCGATGCGCACCAGCATGTTCTTCGCCGGGGCCTGCACCAGGGTCTGGGTGGCCAGCACGTGCTCGACCTCCGAGGTGCCGATGCCGAAGGCCAGCGAGCCGAACGCGCCGTGGGTGGCGGTGTGGGAATCGCCGCAGACGATGGTCATGCCGGGCAGGGTGAAGCCCTGTTCCGGGCCGACAATGTGAACCACGCCCTGGCGCATGTCGTCCATCGAGAACACCCGGATGCCGAAGGCCTTGCCGTTGGCTTCCAGGGTTTCCACCTGGGTGCGCGATTCCGGATCGGCGATGCCCTTGGAGCGGTCGGTGGTGGGCACGTTGTGGTCGGCCACCGCGAGAGTCTGTTCGGGACGGTGCACCTTGCGCCCGGCCATCGCCAGGCCTTCGAACGCCTGCGGGCTGGTCACTTCGTGCACCATGTGGCGGTCGATATAGATCAGGCAGGTGCCGTCTTCCTGACGGTCCACCAGGTGGCTTTCCCAGATTTTGTCGAACAGGGTACGCGGTGCGGTCGTCATCGGTCGGGCTCCCTTGGGCACACGGAGACTTCGCTTCACCCCGGGCACGGCCCCGGGCCGGTTAAACGAGATAATGCGCGTTCCGCCGCAAGCCAAGCCCGCGGCGACGAACGCGCGGCCGCCGGGCGGCAAGGCCGCCCGGCGCCCGAAGCGGACGGAAGGGGTCGGCTTACGCCTTGTCTTCCGGGGTCGCGGCGGCGGCGGCCTCGGCGGCGCGGGCGCGGGCCTTCAGCATCGCGGCGGTATCTTCCGAGATGCGGGCGGCGCGGCCACGCAGGGCACGCAGGTAGTACAACTTGGCGCGGCGCACCTTGCCGATGCGGGTGACTTCGATTTCCGCGACGTTCGGCGAGTACAGCGGGAACACGCGTTCCACGCCTTCGCCGAAGGAAATCTTACGCACGGTGAACGACGAGTTCAGGCCGGCGTTGCGGCGGGCGATGCACAGGCCCTCGTAGACCTGGATACGTTCGCGTTCGCCTTCGACGACGCGGGTGTGGACGCGGAGCGTGTCGCCCGGCTTGAATTCCGGGACCGGCCGCTTTTCGACCAGCTTCGCGATCTGTTCGGCTTCGAGCGTTTCGATGATGTTCATGACCTATTCCTCTTCCTTCCGTCCTTGGGACGCCTGGTAGGCTTCCCAGAGATCGGGTCGCCTGATCCTTGTGACTTCCTCCGCCTTCATCCGCCGCCACGCCGCGATTTCGGCGTGATGACCGGAATTCAGCACATCCGGTACGGGCCGTCCGGCCCAAACTTGCGGGCGCGTGTACTGGGGATATTCCAGCAAGCCGCGCTCGAAACTCTCCTCGTCGAGCGATTCCGCCGCGCCCAGAACCCCGGGCAGCAACCGCACCACCGCATCCAGCAGCACCGTCGCCGGCAGTTCCCCGCCCGAGAGCACGAAGTCGCCGAGACTGATTTCCTCGACTTCGTGCGCCTCCAGCAGGCGCTCGTCGACGCCTTCGAACCGGCCGCACAACAAGGTCGCGCCCGGCCCGGCGGCCAGCTCCCGGACCCGCTTCTGGTCCAGGCGCCGCCCGCGCGGCGTGAAATAGATCAACGGCCCGGCGCGGTCTCCCGCCGCCTCGCGCGCCGACCGGATCGCCCGGTCCAGCACGTCGGGTCGCATCACCATGCCCGGCCCGCCTCCGAACGGCGTGTCGTCCACGGTGCCGTGGCGGTCGAGAGCGAAATCGCGCAGGTTCGCCGCCGCCACTTCCCAGACGCCGCGTTCCAGCGCGCGTCCGGCCAGCGAGAACCCCAAGGCCCCCGGGAACATGCCGGGAAAGATGGTCAGAACCGTCGCCAGCCATGGCCGCGACGGCCGCTCATCCCGTCCCGCGTCTTCCGTCCCCGGAAGGTTCGCCGTCATTCGTCCTCTCCCGCCGCGTCGTCCGCCAGCCACTCGGGCATGGCGACGACGATGCGTCCTGCCGTCACGTCCACCAGCGGCACCACCGCCTTGGTGAACGGTACCGATACCACCCGGCCATCCGTGCCCCGGATGTCCAGAATGTCGCCCGCCCCGTGGTCGAACACCGCCGCCACCTGCCCCAGGGGGCTGCCGTCCGGGGCTTCGGCGCGAAGCCCGATCAGATCGGCGTGGTAGAAGGTGTCCTCGTCCTCCGGCGCGGGCAGGCGGTCACGGTCCACGTAAAGCGAGATGCCCTTCAGGGCCTCCGCCGCGTCGCGGTCCGCGACGCCGTCGACCTTCGCCACCACCGCGCCCTTGACCACGCTCCGCACCGTGATGCGGAAAGTCCGCGTTCCCGGCGCGTCGGAGAGAGGGCCATAGGCGCCCACGTCCTCGGGCTCGGCGGTGAACGGCTTGACGCGGACATCGCCCTTGATGCCGTGCGCGCCGACGATGACGCCCAGGCAGATTCGGCCGTTTTCCACGCTCACCTTCGCCTCGCCCGTCAGGACCTTAAGCCTCGGCGGGAGCGGCGGCGGCTTCGGCGGCCTCGGCGGCAGCCTTCGCCTTCTCCGCGGCGCGTTCCTGCGCCTTCGCCTTCGGCGCGGACTTCTTGGTCTGCTCGGTCGGCAGCGCCGGAGCCGGAGCGACGCCGGTCAGACCGAGGAAACGCGCCACGCGGTCCGACGGCAGGGCGCCGACGCCCAGCCAGTACTTCACGCGCTCTTCCTTGAGGATCAGACGATCGGCGTGCTCCTTCGGCAGCATCGGGTTGTAGCTCCCGAGCTTTTCGATGAAGCGGCCGTCGCGCGGCGCGCGGGAATCGGCGACCACGATACGGTAGAAGGGGCGCTTCTTGGCGCCGCCGCGAGTCAAACGAATACGAAGCATTCTGTTCTTGCCCTTCGTTCTTGTGTGTACCTTCCGCCCCGGAACCCCGGGACGAACCCGATGGGCGGCATGCCGCCCAAACTCAATCGCCGGAAACCCGGCCTACTTGAACTTGAACCCGCCCGGAAAACCGCCCGGGGGGAACCCTCCGCCGAAGCCGCCGGGGGGCAGACCGCCACCGCCCAGTCCGGGCGGCATGCCGCCGCCGAACCCGGGGGGCATACCGCCCTTCATTCCCAGCTTCTTCATCCGTTTCATCATCAGCTCCATCTGCTCGAACTGCTTGAGGAGCTTGTTGACCTCTTGCACCGAGGTGCCGGAACCGGCGGCGATGCGCTTCTTGCGCGACGCCTTGATCAGATCGGGGGCGTGACGTTCCTTGAGCGTCATCGACAGGATGATCGCCTCTTGCCGCTTCAGCAGCGAATCGTCGACGTTCGCCGCGTCCAACTGCTTCTTCACCTTGGCGATGCCCGGCAACATGCCGAGCAAACCCTTGACGTCGCCCATCTTGCGCAGCTGCTTCAGCTGCCCCAGCATGTCCTCGAGGTCGAACTTGCCCGACAGCATCTTCTTGGCAAGCTTTTCCGCCTCGTCCGCCTGGAAGGTCTCCGCCGCCTTCTCGACCAGCGACACCACGTCGCCCATCCCCAGGATGCGCCCGGCGATGCGGTCGGGGTGGAAGACCTCCAGCTTGTCGAGCTTTTCGCCCGCGCCCAGGAACTTGATCGGCTTGCCGGTCACCGCGCGCATCGACAGCGCGCCGCCGCCCCGCGCGTCGCCGTCGATCCGGGTCAGCACGATGCCGGTGATGCCCACCTTCTCGTTGAATTCGCGCGCCAGGGTCACCGCGTCCTGACCGGTCATCGCGTCGGCGACCAGAAGGGTTTCGTGCGGCTTGGCCACGTCGCGGACCTTCGCCACCTCGTCCATCAACGCTTCGTCGATGTGCAGGCGGCCCGCGGTGTCCAGGATGACGACGTCGAAGCCTTCCTTGCGGCCCATCTCCATGGCGCGCTTGGCGATCGACACCGGCATCTCGCCCACGATCACCGGCAGGGCGGCGACGTCCGCCTGCCGCGCCAACTGCGCCAATTGCTCTTGCGCCGCCGGACGATAAACGTCGAGCGAGGCGAGCAGGACCTTCTTCTTGTCCTTTTCCTTCAGGCGAAGCGCGATCTTCGCCGAGGTGGTGGTCTTGCCCGAACCCTGCAGGCCGACCATCAGGATCGGCACCGGCGGCACCGCCGCGAGGTCGAGTTCGGTGGCGTCCGAGCCCAAGGTCTCGACCAGGGCGTCGTGGACGATCTTCACCACCATCTGGCCCGGCGTCACCGAGCGGATGACCTCTTGCCCCAGGGCTTCCTCGCGCACCCGGGCGACGAAGTCCTTGACCACCGGCAGGGCGACGTCGGCCTCCAGCAGCGCGACGCGAATCTCGCGCATCGCGGCGTCGACGTCGACGGCCGACAGCGTCGCGCGACGCTTCAGCTTGTCGAAAATCCCGCCCAGACGATCGCTCAGGCTCTCGAACATCGGTCCATCCGTTACGGCGAAAACCGCCCAAAACCCAACGCGCCCGTGCGCGAACCCTCGCGGACGGACGGACTTCCTCGGAAGCGTCAAGCGCGAAACCGCGCCAATTCGACACCGGAAGAGCGGCAGACATACGCAATCCGCCGCCCGGAGTCAAGATCAAAGCCCCCCTTGGCCGAACCGCGCCCACACCCCACATTGATCAGGAACGAAGATAAGCAACCATAGAAACATTCTATGTCACTTTTACGGAAGGCGTCCCCCGTGTCCGCATCCCACAAACGCCGCAACCTCGACGACGACACTCCACGCACGGAAGAGTCCTGCGCCTCCGCCCTGGCGCTCCGCCTCGCCCAGCACGGCCTGATCGTCCTCGGGGAATTCGCCCCGGATGCGGGCGACGGCGTGCCGGCCCTGTCGAACGGGCTGGTCCCGCGCGCCGTCGTCCTGGTCGGCAACGCCGGACCGGCGATGTGGCGCGCCTTTCAGGCGGCACGGCGGGAGGAAGCCCACCCCCTGGACTCCTGGACCCGCCGGACGATCGAACCGCTGGCCGCCGAATTCGGCATGGAGGCGGTCTATCCCTTCGCCGGCCCGCCGTTCCTGCCCTTCCACGCCTGGGGGGAAAAGGCCGGGGCGTTCTTCCCCTCGCCGATGGCCCCCGCCATCCACCCCCGCTACGGCACCTGGTTCGGCCTGCGCGCCGCTTTGCTGTCGCCCAAGGCCGACCCCGCCCTCGCCAGCCCGGCGCCCCGGGCGACCAACCCCTGCGACGGCTGCGTCGACCGCCCCTGCCTGTCCGCCTGCCAAAGCGGCGCCATCACCAAGGACGGCTATGACGCCCGCCGCTGCCTGGACTACCTGGAAACCCTGACCGGCCACGCCTGCCTGATGAACGGCTGCCACGCCCGCCACGCCTGCCCGGTGGGACGCGAATACGCCTATGGCCAGGCGCAGGCGGAATTCCACATGCGCGCCTTCGTCCAAAACTTCGGCCCGCTGCTCCGCGACCGGTGAAAACAAAAACGTCGCGGAGGGACGCAGCCCCTCCGCACCTCCCATGAGGTTTCTTTCGCCGCGTAGCGGCAATCGACCATCACGCCGCGTGATGGCTTTATCGCGCTCCGCGCAAGAACCTTACGAATGGGGTGCGCGAGGGGGCCAAGGCCCCTCGCAAGGGTTTTTCCTGTTCCGCCTTCTCCCGGTTTTCCCCTGGACTTCCCGGCCGCGCATCCCTTAATAGCAGGCTATGAACACCGCACACGCCGCTTTCGCCGCCCTGCGGGGACGGCCCTTCCGCAAGATGCACGGTCTCGGCAACGATTTCGTGGTTTTCGACGCGCGCAAGCATGCCCTGGCGCTGTCCCCCGCCCAGGCGGCGGCGGTGGCCGACCGGCGGCGCGGCATCGGCTGCGACCAGGTCATCGCCATCGAACCGGGCGACGCGACCGCCGACGCCTTCATGCGCATTTTCAACGCCGACGGGACGGAGGTGTCCGCCTGCGGCAACGCCACCCGTTGCGTCGCCCGTCTGCTGATGGAAGAAAGCGGCCATGGCGAGGCGACGTTGCGCACCCGCGCCGGACTGATCCGCGCCGTCGCCGCGGGCGACGGCAAGGTCACCGCCGACATGGGAGCCGCCCGTCTGAAGTGGGACGAGATTCCCCTGGCCGAGGCGTGCGACACCCTGTCGTTGCCGATTCTGATGGGGGCGCTGGAATATCCGGTGGCGGTGTCGATGGGCAACCCGCACGCGGTGTTCTTCGTCGCCGACGCCGAGGCGGTGGACCTGTCCACCCTGGGACCGGTGATCGAGACCCATCCCCTGTTCCCGGAAAAGACCAACGTCGAGGCGGTTTCCGTCGCCGGGAACGGCCGCCTGCGCATGCGGGTTTGGGAACGCGGCGTCGGCATCACCCAGGCCTGCGGCACCGGCGCCTGCGCCGCGCTGGTGGCGGCGGCGCGGCGGGGTCTGACCGACCGCAAGGCGGAAGTGATCCTGGACGGCGGCTCCCTGCGCATCACCTGGGCGGAAAACGGTCACGTGCTGATGACCGGTCCCGCCGAACTGGCCTTCGAAGGGGCGATCGGCGACCTGTGCCCCATGGACGATCCGGCATGAGCGACGGCGCCCATCCCCGCGTCGTCACCTTCGGCTGCCGCATGAACGCCTATGAATCGGAGTTGATGCGCGGGCACGCCGAGGCGGCGGGCATGTCCGACGCGATCATCGTCAACACCTGCGCGGTGACGGCCGAGGCGGAGCGCCAGGTGCGCCAGACCATCCGCAAGCTGCACCGCGAGAACCCGGACGCCCGCATCGTCGTCACCGGCTGCGCAGCGCAACTGGCCCCCGAACGCTACGCGACCATGGAGGGGGTGACGCGGGTGCTGGGCAACCGCGAAAAGATGGACCCCGCCGCCTATGCCGCCGACGCCGGGGAAACCATCCGCGTCACCGACATCATGACCGCGCGCGAGACCTCCGCCCATCTGCTGGAGGGGTTCGAGGGCCGCAGCCGCGCCTTCGTCCAGGTGCAGCAGGGCTGCGACCACCGCTGCACCTTTTGCATCATTCCCTTCGCCCGCGGCCCCAACCGCAGCCAGACGCCGGAACGCATCGCCCGCGAGATCAGGGGGCTGATCGCCTCGGGCGTCGCCGAGATCGTGCTGACCGGCGTCGACATCACCTCCTACGGCGCCGACATGGCGGACGGCCCCGGCCTCGGCGGCCTGGTGCGCCACCTGCTGGACGAGGTGCCGGAAATGACCCGCCTGCGCCTGACCTCCCTCGACCCGGTGGGGGTGGACGACGGCCTGTTCCGCCTGCTGGTTTCCGAGCCCCGACTGCTGCCGCACCTGCATCTGTCGGTGCAGGCGGGCGACGACATGATCCTGAAGCGGATGAAACGCCGCCATACCCGCGCCGACGTCGTCGACCTGGCCCACCGCCTGCGCGCCGAACGCCCCGACATCGCCATCGGCGCCGACATCATCGCCGGGTTCCCCACCGAAACCGACGAGATGTTCGCAAACGGCCTGGCCCTGGTCGACGAGGCGGAAATCACCCACCTGCACGTCTTTCCCTTCTCGCCGCGCCCCGGCACCCCGGCGGCGAAGATGCCGCAGGTGAAGGGCGACGTGGTCAAGGAACGCGCCCGCGCCCTGCGCGACGCCGGGGCCCGGCGGATGGCCGAACTGCTGCAAGGATGGGTCGGGCGCACCGCCCGCGTGCTGCTGGAAAACCCCGGCCAGGGGCATTCCGACCACTATCTGCCGGTCAAGTTGGACGATCCGGGCTTGACGCCCGCCGCCTCGGTTGGCACGGTCGCAACCGTCGCCATCGGCGGCAGCGACGGCACCTCCTTGCTTGGGACCCTGGCATGAGCGAAGAACGGCAATCCGGCTGGCTGGCCCGGCTGCGCGCGGGACTGGCGCGCTCCTCCTCCCGCCTGGGGGCGGGAATCGGCTCCCTGTTCGGCGGCGGCAAGCTGGACGAGGCGGCGCTGGCCGACCTCGAGGACCTGCTGATCACCGCCGACATCGGCGTCGCCACCGCCGCCCGCCTGGCCGAGGCCCTGCGCGCCGCCCGCCTGGGCCGCGACACCAGCGAAACCGAGGTACGCGAACACCTGGCCGCCGAGATCGAAAAGATCCTGGAACCGGTGGCCAAGCCCCTGATCCTCGACCCCGAGAAAAAGCCCCACGTGGTGCTGGTGGTCGGCGTCAACGGCGCGGGCAAGACCACCACCATCGGCAAGATCGCCCGGCAACTGACCGACGAAGGCCGCAAGGTGGTGCTGGCGGCGGGCGACACCTTCCGCGCCGCCGCCGTCGAACAGCTTCAGGTCTGGGGCCAGCGCACCGGCTGCCCGGTGATGGCGCGCGAAACCGGCGCCGACGCGGCGGGGGTCGCCTTCGACGCCCTGAAACTGGCCACCGCGCGCAAGGACGACGTGCTGCTGATCGACACCGCCGGACGCCTGCACAACCGCGCCGAACTGATGACCGAACTGGAAAAGATTTCCCGCGTCCTCAAGAAGCAGGTGCCCGACGCGCCGCACACCACTCTTCTGGTGCTCGACGCCACCACCGGCCAGAACGCCCACCAGCAGGTGGAAATCTTCCGCCAGATGGTCCACGTCGACGGCTTGGCGATGACCAAGCTGGACGGCACCGCCAAGGGCGGCGTGATCGTCGCCCTGGCGGAAAAGCACGGCCTGCCGGTGCACTTCGTCGGCGTCGGCGAGGCGGCGGAGGACCTGCGCCCGTTCTCCGCCCGCGACTATGCCCGCGGCTTGATGGGCCTGCCGTAAAACCAGGCCGGGGCGCCGCCCCGGACCCTGCTGGGGACTCGGTCCCCAGCCCCCTTATGTTTTCGCCGCGTAGCGGCAGACGACATCTCCCGTTGCCGACGCACGGGCTTATGGCGCTACGCGCAAAAAATCAAAACTTATGGGGTCCGGGGTCCGCGACCCCGGCGGGTCCAGGGCGGCGCCCTGACCTGGTTTTACACCAGGATGTTGAGGTAGGTGCCGCGCGGGGAGGTACGGTCGTAGACTTGGCCGTTGGCGGAGACCAGGTTCTGGGTTTCCGGCACCCGGCGGTTGGAGACGGCGCCCTGCGAATCGCTATTCGCCTCGAACCCGGACATCTGGGTCGAGACACGACGCACCTGCGGACGCACCCCAAGATCCTGGGGCCGCATTACACCGCTTGACTTGATGCCGTCGCTTTCCATTCTAGGCTTTCTATCGTTCCGTCATACGGGACCGGATGCGTGGGACATACGCATTCAACGTATCAGTTTAATTCATCGCGCCGCGGCCAACAAGGGCCTTTGCGGCGCGGTCGAAAGGACCAACCTTGGCCGCCCAGGACCCCGTGACCCATTTCTTCGCCGACGTCGGGCATTCCATCGCCACGTTCCAGCTCTCCGACCTGTGGGGACCGGATATGCGCCGCACCCTGGAGTCGCTGGCGATTCTGGCCGCCTTCATCGTCATGCGGCGGCTGTTCAGCGCCTTCGTCCTGCGCCGGATCGAACTGCGCACCCCGCCGGGCAAGGGGCGGCGGCGGCAGCTTCTGGATGCCCTGCGCGGCCCCCTGAAGATGATCCCCTTCATCGTCGGCCTGCTGCTTGCCGGGCAGCACATGCGGTTTTCGCGCGAGTTCGCCTCGGTTCACATGTCGCTGGTGCGGTCGTTCGCGGTGTTCGACCTGTTCTGGTTCCTCTATGCCCTGGTCGAGCCCCTGTCGTTCGTCATCAACCGGCTGCAAAGCGTCTTTTCGGTGTCGCTGCTGGCCTGGACGATCAAGGCGATCAAGATCCTCGTCGTCCTCATCGGCGGCGCCACCATCCTCGACCTCTGGGGGGTCAAGGTGGGGCCGATCCTCGCCGGTTTCGGACTGTTCGGCGTGGCGGTGGCGTTGGGCGCGCAGGACCTGTTCAAGAACCTGATTTCCGGCCTGCTGATCATCGCCGAGAAACGCTTCAACCCCGGCGACTGGGTGCGCGTCGACGGCGTGGTGGAGGGCACGGTGGAAACCATCGGCTTCCGCTCCACCCTGATCCGCCGCTTCGACAAGGCGCCGGTCTACGTGCCGAACACCGCCCTGTCCGACCACGCGGTGACCAACTTCTCGCAGATGACCTATCGCCGCATCAACTGGACGATCGGCGTCGAATACCGCACCACGACGCAGCAGTTGCGCGTCATCCGCGACGACATCGAGGCCTTTCTGCGCTCCAGCAGCGACATCGCCCAGCCGCCGGAAGCGCCCCTGTTCGTGCGCTTCGACAAGTTCGCCGATTCCTCCATCGACATCCTGATCTATTGCTTCACCGTCTCCACCGACTGGGGGGAGTGGCTGCGGGTGAAGGAGGTTCTGGCCTATCGCGTCCGGGAGATCGTGTTGCAGGCGGGCGCGTCCTTCGCCTTCCCCAGCCAGTCGGTCTATGTGGAAAGCCTGCCCGCGCCGCCGCATGCCGAGGAACCGGAACGCTTCGTTCCGCCCGCCGGACCGGCGCAGGAAAAGGGCTGATCAGACCAGGATGTCGAGAAGCCGCCCGTTGGTCCCGGCGGGCACCGAGGGGGCGTTGTCCTGCGGCGTGGGGGTGACGCCGGTCAGAATCTGGGCGACCTGCGGCATCTCGGCGGACTGCTTCACCGCGGCCACCGCCAGGGTCTGCTGCAACAGCGCTTGATTCATCACCACCGCCGCCACCGCGTCCATCGCCCGTTCCTTCCGCGTCGCGCCAATCGAACACTCAGTTTAGCACGATTACAGGGTTTTGCGAATCTCTCCACCTCCCCGTCTTGAACGCCTTGCTTCGTCATGGGCTTCGGACCATGGTGGTCGGCAGCGGCGTTGGCGAAAATAGCGCCTTGCCGCCTTTCGTTCCGGTGTCTTAACCGGATTCAGGACCATAGCAACGGCGGACGAGAGCATGGGCAAAAGAGGCATCGACTATTCGGACCTTCTGGACGCCAGGACCGCCCGCCGGGAAGGCCGGAACGTCACCGAACTGCTGCGCAGGAAGAAGGGGCTGGCCCTCAACACGCCGGAGATCATCGAAACCGCCTATGACCTGCACGCCGGAACGACCACCAGGATCGTCGAGGCGAACGTGGACGCCTACGCCCGCTTCGCGGCGGAGGCCGCCGGCATTCTCGGCCGCCACCTGAACGACGGCGACACGCTGCTCGACGCCGGGGCCGGGGAGCTGACCACCACCGGCCTGCTCGCGCCGCGCCTCTTCCCCATGCCGGAAAGGATACTCGCCCTCGACATCAGCTGGTCGCGCCTCTTCACGGGCCGCGATTTCGCCCGCAAGGAAATGGGGGCGGAGATTGGCCGCCTCGAACCCTTCGTCGCCGACATGGGCGAGATTCCTTTGCGCGACAAATCCGTCGACGTCACGATGACCAGCCATTCCCTGGAGCCGAACGGCGGCAGGCTGGGCGAGCTGCTTGCCGAACTCTTCCGAGTGACCGCCCGCAAGCTCGTGCTGTTCGAGCCCTGCTACGAAATCAACTCGGACGCGGGCAAGCGGCGGATGGACGAATTGGGCTACATCAAGGATGTCGCGGGGGAGGTCGAACGCCTCGGCGGCAGGCTCGACGAGCGGATCGCCATCGCCCACGGCGACAACCCGCTGAACCCGACCGCCTGTTTCGTCATCACGCCGCCCGCCGCCCCGGTTCCGCGGCGAGACGAGAGGCCGGGTGACATCTTTTCCGTCCCCGGAACCGACCATCCGCTGGCGAAGATCGACGGCTTCTATTTCTCGGACGAAACCGGCCTGTGCTTCCCCGTTCTCGAAGGGATTCCGTTGTTGAAGTCCGACCTGGCGATCCTTGCCTCCGCCCTGGCCGATCGACGCGAAGCCGTCGCCGAAATCCGCTGAAAAGCCGACGGCGGGGTTTCCCCCGCCGTTTTCGCTCAGTCCAGCTTGCCGTGGCAGTGCTTGTATTTCTTGCCCGAGCCGCAGGGGCATAGCGCGTTGCGCTGCACCCGTCCCCAGGTCGAGGGATCGGCGGGATCGACGCCCGCGGCGGACGGCGGCGCGGCCGGGGGCGGGGCGGTTTCGGGGTCGTCGAAACGCAGTTCTAGGCGGCAGAGCATGGCGGTCACCCGCTCGCGATAGAGCGACAGCATCCGCTGGAACATGTCGAAGGCTTCCTGCTTGTACTCGTTCAGCGGGTCGCGCTGGCCATAGGCGCGCAGGCCGATGCCCTGGCGCAGATGGTCGAGGGAGAGCAGATGCTCCTTCCAGGTCTGGTCGAGGATTTGCAGCACCAGCGACTTTTCGATCACCCGCATCGTCGCCGGGCCGACGTTGGCGGCCTTCTCCGCCATCAGGCGGTCGCCTTCGCGCAGCAGGCGGTCGAGGATTTCCTTGTCGGCGATGCCTTCTTCCTTCCCCCACTCGGCGACCGGCAGGTCGAGGCCAAGAATCCGCCGCACGTCGAGGGCCAGCCCCTCGACGTCCCACTGTTCGGGCATCACCCGCTCGGGGATGTGGGCGGCGACGAAGTCCTCGGTCACCTCGTGGCGCATGTCGGTGACCAGCTCGACCACTTCCTCGGCCAGCATCAGTTCCTTGCGCTGGCCGTAGATCGCCTTGCGCTGGTCGTTCATCACGTCGTCGAACTTGAGAAGGTTCTTGCGGATTTCGAAGTTACGCGCCTCGACCTTCTGCTGCGCCTTTTCCAGGGCCTTGTTGATCCAGGGATGGGTGATCGCCTCGCCTTCCTGCAAGCCCAGCTTCTGCAGCATGCCGTCCATGCGCTCGGAGCCGAAGATGCGCATCAGGTCGTCTTCCAGCGAGAGGAAGAACTTCGACGCGCCGGGATCGCCCTGACGGCCGGAACGGCCGCGCAGCTGGTTGTCGATGCGGCGGCTTTCGTGGCGTTCGGTGCCGACCACGTAAAGGCCGCCCGCCGCCAGCGCGGTCTGCCGCAGGGCTTCCACCTCGGCGCGGATCGCGGCTTCCTTGGCGGCGCGGGCCGCCTCGTCCGCGACGTCGGCCAGTTCGGCGTCGATGCGCATGTCGACGTTGCCGCCCAGCTGGATGTCGGTGCCGCGGCCCGCCATGTTGGTGGCGATGGTCACCGCGCCCGGCACGCCCGCCTGGGCGATGATGAAGGCTTCCTGCTCGTGATAGCGGGCGTTCAGCACCTGCGGCTTGATCTTGCCCTTCTTGCGCAGCATGTCGGCCAGCATTTCCGACTTCTCGATCGAGGTGGTGCCGACCAGGATCGGCTGACCGCGCGAATGGCAGTCCTCGATCAGGTCGATGATCGCGGCGAACTTCTCGCGCGCCGAGCGGTAGACCTCGTCGTCGTGGTCCTTGCGGGTCACCGCGACGTTGGTCGGCACCTCGATCACCGCCAGCTTGTAGATCTGCTCGAATTCCGGGGCCTCGGTCTGCGCCGTGCCGGTCATCCCGGCGAGCTTCGGATAGAGGCGGAAGTAGTTCTGGAAGGTGACCGACGCCAGCGTCTGGTTTTCCTGCTGGATCTTCACCTTCTCCTTCGCCTCCAGGGCCTGATGCAGGCCCTCGGAATAGCGGCGGCCTTCCATCATGCGGCCGGTGAACTCGTCGATGATGACGACCTGGTTGTCCTTGACGATGTAGTCGGTGTCGCGGGCGAACAGCTTGTGCGCCTTCAAGGCCTGGTTGACGTGGTGCACCAGGCTGACGTGCTCGATGTCGTAGAGGCTGCCGTGCTCGCCGATTTCGCCCCGTTCGCGCAGGATCGCCTCGACGAATTCGACGCCCGCGTCGGTCAGGGTCACGGCGCGCTGCTTTTCGTCCTTTTCGAAATGATCGGCGGCAAGCTGCGGGATGATGGTGTCGGCCTTGACGTACATCTCGGACGAATCCTCGGCGGGACCGGAGATGATCAAGGGGGTGCGCGCCTCGTCGATGAGGATCGAGTCCACCTCGTCGACGATGGCGAAGTTGAAGGGACGCTGCACCATCTCGTCCAGGCCGAACTTCATGTTGTCGCGCAGATAGTCGAAGCCGAATTCGTTGTTGGTGCCGTAGGTGACGTCGGCGGCATAGGCTTCGCGCCGTTCCATGTCGTCCAGGCCGTGCACGATGCAGCCCACCGACAGGCCGAGGAAGCGGTAGACCTGCCCCATCCACGCGGCGTCGCGCTTGGCCAGATAGTCGTTGACGGTGACCACGTGCACGCCCTTGCCGGAAAGCGCGTTCAGGTACACCGGCAAGGTGGCGACCAGGGTCTTGCCTTCGCCGGTCTTCATTTCGGTGATCTTGCCCTGGTGCAGGACCATGCCACCCATCAGCTGCACGTCGAAGTGCCGCTGTCCCAGGGCGCGCTTGGCCGCCTCGCGCACCACGGCGAAGGCCTCGGGCAACAACGAGTCGAGGTCGGCGCCCTCGGCCAGCCGCGCGCGGAAGACGTCGGTCTTGCCGCGCAGGTCCGCGTCGGACAGGGCCGAGATCTCCGGCTCCAACGCGTTGATGGCGGCGACCGTCTTCCTCATCCCCTTGATGATACGGTCGTTGGCGCTGCCGAAAACGCGCCTGGCAATGGCACCGAACATCGAAAACCCCGGTTTCTGGCGACGCGGCGCCAAGACCCCCGCACCGCATCGTGTTGGAAACAGTCCGCGCCGCCCAAGGGCGCGGGAAAAGATGTAGAGCCCGCGACGCGGCCTGTCAATGAAACCCCCCGACCCGCCTTTCTTTGCCGCTTGCTGGACGGGACCGCGTGTCTTAGAATTGCTCGATGCTCTTAGAAGGAGAGCAAACACGTCGGTGCGACCGAAAGTCGTCGCGCCGCGATCGCGGATGGACCAGCCCCCAGAAGGAGGATGCCATGTCCGATGTTACGACGTCCTTGCGCGCCCAAGAGGTCAGCGAACGCGCGCAGGCCCGGTTGACCCAGGCCTACGCCGGTACCGCCGTGCAAACCTCGCAGGCGGTCTTCCCCGACGACAAGGTTCAGCTCTCCTCGGAAGCGCAACAGCGCATCGCCGAGGAATCGGGTTCCACCAACGCCGACACCGCCCCCGGCTTCCAGGCCGCGGTCCGTTCCTCGGCCAACGACGCGATGTCGGAAGTCACCGCCCGCCTCAACCGCCTGATGACCGTCTATGGCGTCACCAACAGCCAGACCACGATTTCCGGCAGCAAGGTGGTGGACGTGCTGCGCAACGAGATCAAGCGCCTGGTCGGCACCGTCGAACCGCCGACCATCGACACCCAGGTCCGCCAGGAACTCAACTTCATCGTCCGCCAGATGGAAGTGAAGATGGAGATGAAGAAGGAAACCGAATCCCCCGACGACGTGTCGGTGGAAATCGGCCTGGCCTCCCTGGAATACGGCAACGCCGCGAACCCGGTCGGCGCCCTGCTGTCGGAACCGGGCAACATGGGGTCCGACGCCTCGGGCAACACGGTCGACCTGTCCACGGTGAACAACGGCCTGTTCTTCACCCAAGGCGGAGACGACGCGTTCGGCGGCGGGTCGGCCCTCGACCGCTTCTCCGGGCGGCTGACGTCGCCCACGGCGCAGGCCGACGCGGCGTCGGAAAAGGCCGCCGCCGCCCTGCCCGACGTCAACCAGGACGGCGCCCGCAACCAGTCCGACCGCGGCGCGGTGATGGTGGTGCGCGGCTCGCCGAAGCAGGACCGCATCGCGGAAACCGGCATCGCGCAGTTCGTCGCCGACCTGGCGGTGCCGATTTCGGTGCGCGCTTCCGAGGCGACGCCCTCGCGCGTGCAGCGGCGCGACACCACCGATTGATCCGGCGGAGGGGTCTTTCCCGGCCCCTTGCCGTCCGTCATCGAAAATTCCCCGCTTGCGGGGAACGCCCCCTCTTGTGCGCCGCGCGAAAGCGGCGGATATATGCAAAAGCCGTTTGCGCGGCGGCGTTCGCGCGCCCGCCCGGCGATTTTTCCCATCCCTCAGGTAGTCCGTTCATGCACGCCACGATTTCCGCTTTCAAACTTCGGGCCGCCGGCTTCGCCATGGCCCTGTGCCTGGCCGCCGCGCCCGCCCTGGCCGCCGACGACCCGGTGGTCGCCACCGTCAACGGCGAGGCGATCCACCGTTCCGCCCTGGAACAGATCCGCGCCGCCATCCCCTATCTCAAGGACGTGCCGCTGGAACACGTCTACGACGCGCTTCTCGACAACGTCGTCGACCTGGCCCTGGTCGCCGCCGAGGCGCGCAAGACCGGCCTGGAAAAGGACCCGGTGGTGCAGCGCAACCTCAAGGCGGCGGAACGGCAGATTCTGCGCACCGTCTACCTGACCCGCGAGATCGACAAGAAGATCACCGATGCCCAGCTCAAGGCGGACTACGACGCCTGGCTGAAGGAGAACCCGCCGCAGGAAGAAATCCACGCCCGCCACATCCTGATGGAAAGCGAGAAGGACGCCCGCGCGGCGATCGAGGCGCTGAACTCCGGCAAGGACTTCGCCGCCCTGGCCAAGGAGAAATCCACCGGCCCGTCGGCGAGCAGCGGCGGCGACCTCGGCTATTTCAAGCAGGCCGACATGGTGAAGCCCTTCGCCGACGCCGCCTTCGCGCTGAAGGTCGGCGCGTTCAGCAAGGAACCGGTGAAGACCCAGTTCGGCTGGCACGTGATCAAGGTCGAGGACCGGCGCACCGCCAAGGCCCCCTCCTTCGAGGAACTGAAGCCGCAGTTGCACGACAAGGCGGCGGGCGAAATCGCCATGGAAATCGTCAAGGGCCTGCGCGGCAAGGCGCAGATCAAGCGCTTCGCCATCGACGGCAGCCCCGCCAAACCCTGACCCGGCGGCCGGGAATTTCCCGGCCCCGCACCCTTTCGACGCCGCAAGGAGACACCCGATGTCCGACGCCTACGTTTCTCCGTTCGCCCCCGCCGACCTGCCCAAGCTGGTCCCCGTCGCCGGGGTTCGCTTCGCCACCGGCAACACCGGGCTGCGCTATGCCGGGCGCGACGACCTGATGGTCGCCGAACTGGCCGAGGGAACCGCGGTGGCCGGGGTGTTCACCCGCTCCAAGACCCGCTCCGCCCCGGTGGACTGGTGCCGCGACGCCCTTTGCGGCGGCAAGGCCCGCGTCCTCGTGGTCAATTCGGGCAACGCCAACGCCTTCACCGGCAAGCTGGGGGTGGAGGCGGTGGAAACCACCGCCGCCGCCGCCGCCGCGCAGTTCGGCTGCAAGCCCTCGGAGGTGTTCATCGCCTCCACCGGCACCATCGGCGTGCCCCTCGACGCCAGCAAGATCGCCGCCAAGATGCCCGCGGCGAAGAAGGCCCTCTCCGCCAAGGCGTGGGAGAAGGCGGCGCGCGCCATCATGACCACCGACACCTTCCCCAAGGTCGCCTCCGCCACCGCCGAGATCGACGGCGTGCCGGTGACCATCAGCGGCTTCGCCAAGGGCTCGGGGATGATCGCCCCGGACATGGCGACCACCCTGTCCTTCGTCTTCACCGACGCCAACCTGCCGCACGAGGTGTTGCAGGCCCTGCTCAAGGACGGCACCGACCGCTCGTTCAACTGCATCACCGTGGATTCCGACACCTCGACCTCGGACACCCTGCTGCTGTTCGCCACCCGCGCCGCCGACCACAAGCCGGTGAAGAAGCCCACCGACAAGCGGCTCAAGGCCTTCAAGAAGGCGCTGAACGCGCTGTTGATCGACCTGGCCCAGCAAATCGTCAAGGACGGCGAGGGGGTCAGCAAGTTCGTCGCCATCTCCGTCTCCGGCGCGGCCGGGGCGAAGGCGGCGCGCAAGATCGGCCTGGCCATCGCCAATTCCCCCCTGGTCAAGACCGCGATCGCGGGCGAGGACGCCAACTGGGGCCGCGTGGTGATGGCGGTGGGCAAGTCGGGGGAGAAGGCCGACCGCGACAAGCTGGCGATCAGCATCGGCGGCATTCCGGTCGCCGCCGCCGGACAAGTGGTGCCCGGCTACGACGAAACCCCGGTGGCGGCGCACTTCAAGGGCCGCGTCATCGACATCGCGGTGGATGTCGGCGTCGGCAAGGGCAAGGCGACGGTGTGGACCTGCGATCTGACCCATGAATACATCAACATCAACGCCGACTACCGCACCTGAGGAACGGCCGCTGTCCGGCATCGACGGCGGCCCGCGCGGCTGCTGGAACGCGCACGGCCCGACCCTGGTTCCCGGCCTGCCGATCGTCCTGGTGGCGGCGGCGGTGCTGGTCGATCCCGACCGCCGGGTGCTGCTGGCGCAACGGCCGGAGGGAAAGTCGATGGCCGGGCTGTGGGAGTTCCCCGGCGGCAAGGTGGACGACGGCGAACCGCCGGAACTGGCCCTGATCCGCGAACTCGACGAGGAACTGGGCATCGAGACCCGGCCCGGCTGCCTGGCTCCCCTGACCTTCGCCTCGCACGCCTATGCGAAGTTCCACCTGTTGATGCCGGTGTTCGTCATCCGCTCGTGGCGGGGCACCCCCACCGGGCGCGAGGGCCAGGACCTCGCCTGGGTGGCGCCCAACCGCCTGCGCGAATTCCCCATGCCGCCCGCCGACGTGCCGCTGATCGCCGCGGTGCAGGACGCGCTGATCCGATAAAGGAAAGGAAACCCTCGCCATGACCGCCCAGCCCACCGCCTGCGTCATCGTCATCGGCAACGAAATCCTTTCCGGCCGCATCAAGGACCAGAACCTGCCCTATTTGGCCAAGGCGCTGTCCGCCATCGGCGTTCCGGTGCGGGCGGCGCACGTCATCCCCGATATCGAGGCGGAAATCGTCGCCACGGTCAACGCGGCGCGGGCGCGCTATACCTATGTCTTCACCACCGGCGGCATCGGCCCCACCCACGACGACATCACCGCGGCCAGCATCGCCGCCGCCTTCGGCGTGCCGATGGGGCGCCACCCGGGGGCCGAACGCATTCTCGAAGCCTATTACGGCGAAACCCTCAACTCCGCGCGCCTGCGCATGGCCGACCTGCCCACGGGCGCCGACCTCATCCTCAACCCGGTCAGCGCCGCCCCCGGCTTCCGCCTGGAGAACGTCCACGTCATGGCCGGGGTGCCGCGCATCATGCAGGCGATGTTCGACGGCATCGCCCACACCCTGTCCGGCGGTCCCCCGGTGCTGTCCCGCGCCGTCACCGCCGCGGCGCGGGAGGGCGACATCGCCGAGGCCCTGACCGCCATCCAGGCCGCCCACCCCGGCGTCGACATCGGCAGCTATCCCTTCGGTCTGGGGGAAAGCATCGGCACCTGCATCGTCGGCCGCTCCACCGACCGCGCCGACCTCGACGCCGCGATGGACAAGGTGGCGGCGATGTTCCGCAACCTCGGCCACGCCCCCAGCGACACCGATCCGATGGCGGGCATGCAGGAATAGACCCGGCCGTCACTTCTGCCGGATCACCAGCAGCGTCATGTCGTCGTAAACCGGGGCCTCGCCGATGTGGGCGCGCACCGCGGCGATCAACGCGTCCTTGACCGTGGCGGCGTCGTCGCCCGCGTGGCGCAGAAGCTCCGCCTTCAGGCGCCCCACGCCGAAGAGGTTCCCCGCGCCGTCCGCCGCCTCGGTGATGCCGTCGGAATAAAGCACCACCGTGTCGCCGCCGCGAAGATCTGCCACGGCGACGCCGGTATAGGCGCCGATGTCGTCGACGAGGCCGAGCGGCAGGCCGAGCTCCAGGGTGTCGAGTTCCTCAAGCTCGCCGGAACGCCGCAGGATCAGCACCGATTCGTGCTGGCCGACGATATGCAGGCGTCCGGCGGCATCGGCGGGCAGCGCCTCGTCGGCGCCGCGCGGGCGATAGTCGAGCAGCGCGAAGCTGAGGTTCTTTTCGCAACCCATGCGCCGGATGTTCTGGTACATCGCGCGGTTGAGCACGTCGAGAAGACGCGGCAGGTCGTGTTCCTCCGCCGCCACCAGGGTCCGTACCGCGCTTTGCGCCAGCAGCATCACCACGCCGCTTTCCAGCCCGTGGCCGGTGACGTCGCCGATGCCGATGCACACGCCGTCGCCGTCCGCCAGCACGTCGTAATAGTCGCCGCCCACCTCGGTCGCCGGTTCCATGAAGGCGGCGATGTCCAGCGGCGCGACCTCGGCCAGTTCCTCGGGCCGAGGCAGCAACATGCGTTGCAGGCGGCGGGAAACGTCGAGTTCGGTGCCGAGGCGCAGGTTCTCCTCGTTGAGGCGGTCGTTGAGCATGCGGATTTCGTGGTTCGCCACGTCGAGGTCGGCGAGCGCGCGTTCCGTCTCCTCCTTTTCGCGGGCCAGGGCCTCGCGCTTTTCCACCTCCAGCTCGCGCAGGCGCAGCGCGTTGCGTTTGAAGACGTCGAGGGTGCCGGTCATCTCGGCGATTTCGTCGCTGCCCTCGTCCTCGGCCAGGTCGCGTTCCCAGTTGCCTTCCGAAACCTCGCGCATCGCCGCGTTGAGGCGCAGGATCGGGTCGCGGATGCTTCTGGCGATCAGGCCGCTCGCCGCGAAGCCCGCCACCAGCAGGAACAGCACGCCGACGCCGGTGATCCCCAGGGTGACGTTCATCTTCCGCTTCAGGCGTTCCTGAAACGCGCCCTCGCGCTCGGCGACCAGATCGACCAGACGGTCGGCGCTGCGGTTCATGCCAAGGTTGTAAAGGGCAAGAAACCCCTGCGAGATCTTCGTCCGCCGGTCGGCCAGCATCTTGATGCGGGCGATCTGCTGCTTCATGTTTTGCAGCACCGCGTCGGCTTTCTGGAAATCCGTTGAAAAGTCCTGCCGGTCGTCCAGCGTCACCGCCCACCGCAGGCGTTCCTCGACCCGCCGCAGCCCCGCCACCGCAGGCACCGCGCCCAGCCCCTCCTGCGAGCTCATGAACGCCAGGATCGCCCTGCGCGCCTGGGAAAATTCGAAGCGCGCCTGCAACAGGGTCTCGTGCATCTCGGGCGACAGGTCGGACTGTTCGGCCAGGCGCAGCAGACGCCGCCGCATCAGATCCTCGGACGAGGACAGATAGCCGGTGTACAGCTCGTGCGCCGACATCGACAGCTCCACGGCGTCGCCGAACGCCCGGATGTAGCCTTCGAGGGACATCTGCAGGCGCCGGGGTTCCAGGTCCAGCGCCTCCGCGTCGTCGACGAAGGGCAAAAGGTCGCGCTCCAGGTCCGCCGCCATGACGTTGAACTGCGCGACCATGCTGGTGTCGCCGCCGCGCAGGAAAAAATCCCCCAGCACGCCCAGGGTGCCGATGGCGTGGCGGATGGCCGTGATCTTCCGGGTCTGTTCGCGCAGGGCGGCGGAATCCTCGCGGTAGGAGCGGGTCAGCAGCGAAACCTGCCACCCGGAAACCACCATCACCGCCACCGCCAGAAGATAGACGATCAAGGTATAGGAGATGCGCCGTCCGATCGGCACCCGGCGCAACCGCGCCTGCCATCCGCCGCCGCTGGAACCGTCCTCGCCCATGTCACGCTGCCCTTTCGCCGAACGGCCGGAAGACGGCCCCTATCGAAGTTCGATACTCAAGGACGGCATCAACCGCTTCAGGTTTTGCAGCGACTTGCCCTGCCACGGAATCGCGGTGGAACCGATAATCGTCAGCGCCAGGTCGCCGCGATTGCGCGCCTCGATGACGAACTTCGACAGCACCGCGATGCCCGAACTGTTGAGGAACTCCAGCCCCGACACGTCAAGGGTCATCGACGCGGCGCCCGCCGCCGCCTCCGACAGCAGAGCGACGACCGGCGCGTACTCCGCCAGGCCGTTCAGCCGGAGCGTTCCGGTCAGGGTCACCCGATGGTCCGCGACATCGCACCGCGCCGCATAGTTCTCGCCCGAAAGTTCAGTCATGGATCGTGCTCTTTCCCATCCGCGCCTCTTGGGCACGGTTCTTTCTTGTCTTTTTCACCTAGATTTCCAAACAGACCTGCGTGGTCACCACCTCGCAGCCGTCGGCAAGCGTCTCGAACCGCCAGGCCAGGCTGGCCGAATAGTCGACGACCATGGTGATCAGCCCCAGTCCCGACTCATGCCCGGACTCCGCCATCGCTTCCACCTTGCGGAAGTAGATGTCGGAAGGATCGTTGGTCTGCACCTCGTCGATGAAGCGGCGATAGCTGGCGGCGGCGGGCGGAGAGGCGGCGTTGGTTTCCTCGAAGAGGATGCGGTCGGTCTGCAGGACCAGCCGGATGGTGATGGGATGCACGTCGCCGACGCTCTCGCTGTACTTCATGGCGTTTTCCAGCAGTTCGTTGGCGATGTAGCTGACCGCCCCCTTGACCGTGGACTGGCGCGCCGCGCTGGCCGGGTCGGCCTCGTCCTTGGGAAAGAAGGTGGTCACGTAGTCGGCCAGGAAATCCGCCGACAACCCGTTGTTGCGCCAACGCTGCTGCAACGGCAGCAGGCTGGGGGAAAAACTCAGCAACAGATTTTCCTGAACCGCGCTTTCCTCGTCCCCTGGATGGAACGTTCCGAACGTCTCGCTCATTTGCCCTGGCGTCCTTTTCCTCAATTCTCCGGCAGATCGTCGGGAAACCTGATCGCGTTGCGGCCATCGCGCTTCGCCATGTAGAGCAGGTTGTCCGCAAGGGCCAGAAGATCGGCCCAATCGTTGTCGCGGGTCGGCGTCGCCACGGCGACTCCCATGCTGAGCGTCAACCGGCCGTTGGCGGAATCGGCGAAGGAGATGTCCGCGTCCCAAACCGTCCGGCGCACGGTTTCGGCGATGCGCCTGGCCCCGGCGGCGTCGGTTTCGGGCAGCATCAGCAGGAACTCCTCGCCCCCCATGCGCCCCACTAGGTCGGCGGTCCGGTGGCAGACCCCGCAGAGAATCTCGCTCACCCGTTTCAACGCCGCGTCGCCACGGGGATGACCGTAGGTATCGTTGTAATCCTTGAAGTGGTCGATGTCCGCCATCACCAGGGCAAGGGGATGCCCGCCACGGGCGCAACGGCGCCATTCCGCGTCCAGGCGCGCGTCGACCTCGCGGCGGTTGAACAGGCCGGTCAGCGGGTCCTCCCGCGACAGCAGTTCCGCCGCCGTGTAACGGCGCAGCCACTGCGCGTCGATGGCGTCGCTGTGTTCGGTGATGGTTTCGACCAGAAGTTCCAGGTCCGCCTTCTGCTGGCTCACTGCGCCGAGAATCTGGGAAAGACGGCGCTCGGCGACGACGCGGTCGCGCATCTCCACCCGCAGCTTGGCGTTGGCCGCGTAAAGCGACTCCTCGATCAGGTCGCCATGCTCGATCGCGGTGGCCAAGGCGATGTCGAGGTCGGAGCAAGCCTGTTCCAGTTCCTCGACCCGGCGCCTGAGGCGCTGGTTCTCTTCCGCCAACTCGGCCGTCACGGCCTGATCCGGCGTTTTGGATTGGCTCATTCGCGCGTGCAGCCCCTCTCGCGGCCCCGGACGAACCGTCCCTCCGGTTCGTTTTCAAGATAACCCGATTCCCCCCCCGCCGAAAGGCGCAAGGCGGCAAAATCAACCTGCCGGGGATATTCCCTTACTTCCCGATGATCGGATAGGCCTTCTTGATCGCCACCACGATGACCGCGGCCAGCGCCGCCTTGAGCAGGTCGCCGGGCAGGAAGACCATCGAGCCGATGAACGCCTTGTGAAGGCCGATCCGCGCCACCGCGCCCAGCCACGGGATGCCCAGCAAATAGACCATGCCGATGCCGCCCGCGACACCTGCGACGAACGCCTTGACGGCGTTCAGGCGGCTCCACATCCGTTCGGTCAGCCAACCGGTGAGGAAGGCGCCCAGGACATACCCCAGGGCGAAACCGCCGGTGGGGCCGAGGAAAAGGCCGATGCCGCCGCGTCCCCCGGCATAGAGCGGCAGCCCGGCGGCGGCCAGCGCGGTAAACACCGCCAGCGCCAGGGCGCCGCGTTTCGCCCCCAGGATGCCGCCCGCCAGCATCACCCCCAGGCTTTGCGCGGTGATCGGCGCGGCGACCATCGGCACCACCACCATCGGCAACAGGCCGAGAGCCGCGGTCACCGCGGCGAACAGGGCGGCATAAACCATGTCCTTGACGGTCATCTCGATTTCCTTCCTTCAGTCGCCGTCATAGGCGCGGGCGGCGATCGCCTCGGACAGGTCGTCGGCCATGCGCAGGGTCCGCACCAGAAGCGGCAGGGCGACGGCGACGACGCTGCGTTCCAGGCCGCGCACCTTCTGCGCCTCGCGGATTTCGCCGGTGATGGCGAACAGCACCGGAATGAAGCGGATGGCCAGCGACAGGGTGAACCCGGCCTTGGCCGGCGACACCCCGACGAAGCGCAGCGGCGCGAGGATGCGTTCCATCGCCTCCACCATCGCCGAGGCCCGGGTGGTCAGGGTCAGGGTCACCGCCAGCAGGATCACCGTGGACAGCCGCGCCGCGACCAGAACGGCGCTGTCCGCGTCGCCGAGGGCCAGGTGGAAGACAACCAGCGCGGCGATCAGCACCGCCGCCGGAAGAACCTGCCGCGCCAGCGGCCGCAACGGCAGCCAGGCGAGCAGCGGCAACGAGAAGGCGAAGCCTACCAGCCCGGCCAGGACGCGGCGGTCGTCGGTAAGGAACACCGCCGCCCCGGCCACCGCCAGCACCGAAAGCTTGATCCCGGCGGGAACGCGGTGCAGCCAGGTGACGCGGGACAGGCAGATCTCAAACACCGTCGGCCTCCGCCGCCATCAGGTCGCGGTAGAAGGGGATCGCGGTGGCGGGCGGGCCGTCGCAGACCAGACGGCCCGCGTCGAACACCAGGACGCGCTCGAAATCGGCCAGGAACTCCAGATCGTGGGAGACCACCACCGCGGTCTGCGGCAGCCCGGCGATGGCGCGGGCGACGCGGCGCTTGTTGCGGAGGTCGAGCAAGGTGGTCGGTTCGTCGAAGACGACGTAGTCCGGCTCCATCACCAGCACCGCCGAAATCGCCAGCATCTGCTTCTGCCCGCCGGACAGCAGGTGGGCGGGACGGGTGCGCAACGCCTCCATGCCGTAACGCGTCAGCACCGCGTCGACGCGGGCGGCGATTTCCGCCTTGGGCAGCTTCAGGTTCTTCAGGCCGAAGGCGATGTCCTCCTCGACCAGGGGATAGACGATCTGGTTGTCCGGGTTCTGGAAGACGAAGCCGACCTTGCGCCGCACCGCGCGGGCGTCCCGGGCCGTGGACAGGCCGTCGACCCGCACCTCGCCGGTGGAGGGAACGACCAGGCCGTTGAGCAGGCGGGCGAAAGTGCTTTTGCCCGAACCGTTGGAACCGACCACCGCGACGCGGCGCTCGGCCAGGGACAGGCTGACGGGGTAAAGGGCGGTCAGGTCGCCGAAACGCACGCTGACGCCGTTCAGTTCGATCATCGAGGAACCACCGGAAAAAATCGCGAGGGGGAGGCTACCCCCCATGGCGGCGCGACGCAAGCGGACGCTTCCATCCGGTCCGGATGCAGGTTAGGTTCGGCGGCGGGCCCGCTTGATGGAATTGGTAGACATAACGGACTTAAAATCCGTAGCCCGGGAACGGGCGTGCCGGTTCGACTCCGGCAGCGGGCACCAGCCGCCGCAAGAAAAAGGCTCCCGTTTCCGGGAGCCTTTTTCGTCGTCCGCATGGCGGCGGATCACATCTTCGACAGACCTTCGGACAGGCCCTTCAGCGACAGAGGAACCGCGGCGCGCTTGTCGCCCAGAACGAATTCCACCTTGGCCTGCTTGCCCTTCTTCATCTGGGCGAGGAAGGTGCCCTCCAGCTTCAAGGCGATTTCGCATCCCCGCGGCGAGCAACGCTGGGCGAACATCGGAATGCCCTTGCCGCCGTCGATCGAGATGTCCACCCCCGGCGCGATGGTGTAGCCGAGCGGCAGATAGGTGAAGAACACCATGTCGTTGGTCTTCGGCGACAGGCGGAACACCGCCGCCTTGAGAACGGAAACCTGCTTGCCGTCCTTGCCGGTGATCTGCTCGATCTGCATCAAATTGCAGGGCTGACCGGCGGCGCTCGGACAGTTGGCGACCCAATCGCCAAATTTGTCGCCGTCCTTCATCCCCGCGGCCAGCGCGTCCGGCGCGGCGGCGAAGGAGAGGGCCGCAACCGCCAGAATCCCCGCGGCGAGGGCACGAAACTTACGGAAAACGAGCATTTCAGATGTCCTGTAAGAGAACCTACCGGGGGAGAAAGACCGTCCCGGGTCGCCGGGCCGCCTTTGCGAAGGGGCGTTCGGCGGGGCCGATGGTAGCGGCTGCGCGGTTCCGGGTCAAACCCGCAAAATCAGACATGAAGATCAGGCGGCGTCGCCGTTCAGAAGGCCACGCGCCGCCGCCAGCACCGCCGCGAGCGGAATCGCTTCCATCGCGTCGCGGCCCCAGGTTTGCGCCCGGATCACCGCCAGACGGCTGGCGCAGGGGGCGAACTTGTCGGGCGAGGTCGGCCCGAACAGCGACAGCATCGGGCAACCCGAGGCGGCGATCAGATGTCCCGCGCCGCAATCGTTGGCGACCGCCGCCTCCATCCGCGCGGCCAGGGCGACGGTCAGTTCGGGCGTCGTCTCCGCCACCGCCTGCAAGGGCAGCAACGCGGCGGGAAGCGCGGCGCGTATCGGTTCGACCATCGCCGCCTCCGACGGCCCCAACAGGAACACCGGCACCCGGCCTTCCGCCGCCAGGGCCCGCGCCAGTTCGACGTATCTCGGCAACGGCCAGCACTTCACCGGATTGCCCGCCCCCGGCGCGAAACCGACGTAACGCGCCCCGTCGGGTAGCAGCGTCGCCGCGTCACGGGCGGCATCCGTTGGCACCGGCACGCCGCCGCTCCACGCCTGGGAATAGCCGCAAGCGAGGTCCAGCAACTGCGCCAACTGCCCCGCCACCGAACGCGGACGATCGCCGCGACGCGGCCGCGCGTCGGAGAACAGGAACCCGGCGGCGGCGGACACGAACCGCCGATGGGGGATGCGGCGCAGGATCAGGGTGGCGAGGGCGCGGCGCTGAGTGTCGATGACGACGTCGAAGGAACGGCCGGACAGCGGCTTCCGCCCCACCAATTCGGCGCGGCGGCTGCCGATCCCCGCGTCCTCGACGATTTCGTCGAGAACGCCATCGGCGAACGCCGCCATCTGGTGAGCAAAGGCGCTTTTCCCCTTGCCCGCCAGCCAGGTCAGCCGCGCCTTGGGGAAGGCGCGGCGCAGCGCGTAGACGAAGGGCAGCTTCATCGTCGCGTCGCCCACCAGGTCGAGGCCGACATAGACCAGCACGCTTTCCGCCTCGCGGAATTGTTCCCGTTTCGCCTGCGACACCCCGTCCCCCCCTTTCCGCACCGACGCTTTCATTGATGCATTTCCACGGCGGACTCGTAAACTGGAAATCCCTCCCCCTGAAGGAAGTTTCCCGCCGTGCGCATTCTCATCCTGCCCGATGCCGCTTCCGTCGGATTGGCCGCCGCGCGTTTCATCGCCGACGTGGCGCGCGGCAAGCCGAACGCCGCGATCGGCCTGGCCGCCGGGGCCACCCCCATCGCCGCCTACGCCGAACTGATCCGCGCCCACCGTGCGGCGGAGGTCGACCTTTCCCGCGTCGCTGCCTTCGTCCTCGACGAATACCTGGGGGTCGGCCCCGACCACCCGGCGGGCTGCGTCGCCACCGTCCTGCGGCATTTCGTCGAGCCCCTGGGCCTGCCCGCCGCGCGCGTCCACCTGCTGGCCGGACAGCCGGTGGAGGGCGCCGCCGCCCGCTGCACGGCGCACGAACGGGCGATCGCCGCGACGGGAGGACTGGACGTGCAAATCCTGGGACTGGGGCAGAACGGCCACATCGGCTTCAACGAACCGGGGGCCAGCCTGGCCGGACGCACCGGGCCGGTGGCCCTGTCCGCTTCCACCCGCGCCGCCAACCGCCCGCAATTCGCGCAGCTGGGCGAGGAAACCCCGAAAACCGCGATCACCATGGGGATCGGTACCATCCTGTCGGCGCGGCGCGTCCTGCTGCTCGCCACCGGCGCGTCGAAGGCCGAAGCGGTGGCGAAAATGGCGGAAGGCCCGGTCGGCGCGATGGTGCCCGCCTCCGCCCTGCAACTCCACCCCGAGGCGACGGTGATGCTGGACGAAGCGGCGGCGGCGAAGCTGGCCCTGCGCGACGACTACCGCGCCCGGGCGGAGGCCCTGGGCCTCGCCTGATCCCCGCCTACCAGTCGCCGAACCGCACCACCTTGTTGCCGACGTCGTGGCCGATGTCGGCGCGGCCGAGATAGGGAATGCCGGAACGGGCGCACCAGTCGCGGGCCACCGCGTCCTCGTCCCTGCCGAAATCCGGGTCGTTGGCGGGGATGTCGCTGCACCGCCCCAGCATCAGCCCTGCCGCCCGCCGGATCGCGGGCACGCTGACGATCTGGCCGAGCGCCCGGTCGATGCGGTACATCGGCTCGGACACCTCCTCCAGCAGCAGCAGATGACCGGTCAGGTCGGGCAGATAGGGGGTCCCCGCCAGATGGGCGAGGATGGTCAGGTTGAACGCCGCCGCCGGGGCCCGCCGCGCCGTGGCGGGTTCCAGCGCCGTGGCGTCGCCCGCCAGGAAATCCAGCGTCCGCCGCACCGCGGCCTCGCCCCCCGGACGGATCAGGTCGACCGGCATCGGCGCATGGGCGACGCGCCCGATCCCCGCGCCGTAAAGCGCCCCCATCAGGGCGCCCGCGTCGCTGTAGCCGAGATAGATCTTGTTCTTCGCCGCCGCGCCCAGGCGGGGCAGCACCGCCTCGACCAGACGGAAGGAACCATAGCCGCCACGGGCGAACCACACCGCGTCGAGGCCGGGATCGTTGGCGGCGTCGAGAAAGGCCCCGGCCCGCGCCGCGTCGTCCCCGGCGAAGTGGCCGGACGACAGGAAGCACTGCGGATGGACGTGGATCTCCGGCCGCCGCGCCGCCGCCATTCCCTCCGCCAACGCTTGCAGAGTCCTTGCGATCTCGGGAGTTATCGGCCGCCCCGGGGCGACCACGCCGATCTTCATGCCATCCCCATTCCGCTTGCCGCGCTTGCGGGCAAATTGTAGCCTTCGCCCATGCACGGGGATAAGCACTATTTTTTCTGTGGGATCGGCGGCAGCGGCATGCTGCCCCTGGCCCTGATCGTCCAGCAGCGCGGCCACGCCGTCGCCGGGTCGGACCGTTCCCTCGACCAGGGCCTGCTGGCGGAGAAATTCGCCTTTCTGCGCGGGCGCGGCATCGCCCTGTTCCCGCAGGACGGCAGCGGCCTCGGCGAACCCGGCACGGTTTTCGTCACCTCGACCGCGGTCGAAGACACCATCCCCGACGTGCGCGCGGCGCGCCAGTTGGGCGCCGTGATGAAAACCCGCGCCGAGCTGCTGGCCGAGCTGTTCAACGCCGCGCCGCTGTCGGTGGGGGTGGCGGGAACCAGCGGCAAATCCACCACCACCGGCATGATCGCCTGGATCCTGCACGCCGCCGGGCGGCGACCGACGGTGATGAACGGCGCGGTGATGAAGAACTTCGTCACCGCCGAGATGCCCTTCGCCGGGGCCCTGGTCGGCGACGGCGAACTTTTCGTCGCCGAGGTGGACGAAAGCGACGGCTCGATCGCCCATTACCTGCCGCGCGTCGCCGTTCTCAACAACGTCGCCCTCGACCACAAGTCCCTCGACGAACTGCGCGGCCTGTTTCGCGACTTCGTCGCCAAGGCCGAGATCGCGGTCCTCAACCTCGACAACGACGAAACCGCCCGCCTTGCCGCCGGGGTCCCGGCGGCGAAGCGGCTGACCTATTCCCTGCGCGACGGCACCGCCGACCTCGCGGCCAGCGACATCCGCCCCGCCCCCGACGGCATCGGCTTCACCGTGCGGGAAAGGGACGGCGCGGCGGTCGCGGTGCGCCTGCGGGTGCCGGGCCGGCACAACGCCGCCAACGCGCTGGCCGCCATCGCCGCCGCCAAGGCCTGCGGCGTGCCGCCGGCCCAGGCCGCCGCCGCCCTGGCCGATTTCGTCGGCATCCGCCGCCGTCTGGAAACCGTGGGCACCGCCGGGGGGGTGACGGTGATCGACGACTTCGCCCACAACCCCGACAAGATCGCCGCCACCCTGTCCGCCCTGCACGAATTCCCCGGCCGCCTGCTGATTCTGTTCCAGCCGCACGGCTTCGGCCCGCTGCGCCTGATGCGCGACGGCTTCGTCGACGCCTTCGCCTCCCACCTGACCGACGAGGACGTGCTGGTGATGCCCGATCCGGTCTATTTCGGCGGCACCGTGGAACGCACCGTCACCGGCGCCGACATCGTCGACGGCGTCGCGGCGCGCGGGCGGCGGGCGGCGTTCTTTCCGGACCGCCCGGCCTGCGGCGAGCATATCCTCTCCCTCGCCCGCCCCGGCGACCGCATCGTGGTGATGGGGGCGCGCGACGACACCCTCTCCACCTTCGCCCAGGGCCTGCTGGCCCGTCTGTAACCCCGGATCGCGATATCCCAGGGACTATCCGGCGCGCGTCTCGCCCGTGGCCGAGACGATCGTGCGGATGACGTCCCGCACCCGCCAGGCATTCCGCCCCTTCATCATGTCGAAGTGGTTGCCGTCGACCGTGTGACGGCAAAACCGCCCCGAAGTGGCCGACGACCAGTCCCAATCGTCGGCCGCGGGCCCGTCCGCCGCCTTGAGCAAATGGATGTCGGCCCGGATGGGCGATCCCTTGCGCCGCAGGCCTCCAGCGCGGGCGGCGACCACGTCGATCCCCCTTGCGAAGGCCTCCGCGTCCATGGTTTCCGGCACACGCCCCGCGGCTTTCAAAAGAGCGACCGCCCGCTCGAACGGATCGCCGGACGCGACACCGGCGGACGTCGCGGGCCAGACACTCTCGTCGCGGCGGCCCAGCAGCATCCAGACCGCCAGATCGAGCAGGTCCTCCCGCGTCGGCGCGGGGCGGCGCCTTTCCGCCTCCGGCGGCGCCGCGTCCAGCAGGATCACCGACCGCGGGCCGTTCCCCGCGGCCTCCAGCCGTCCGGCAAGTTCGACCGCGACGTGCCCGCCGAAGGAATGACCGACCAGCAGGCCACCGCGAACCCCGGCCGCCGCGCCGAGGTCGCGTTCAAGGCGGGCCGCCAAATCCTCGACCTTCCAGAGGTCATCCGGATATTGCGCCCCGAGCACACGGAAATCGTCGCGCAACGCTGCGGACAACTCGTGAAGGTCGAGAAGCCACCCCCCCTGTCCCGGCAGCAGAACCACGGTCCGGGCGTCGGCCGCTCCTCCCAACCGGACCACGGCGGAGGCCGGTTCCGGGGCGTCGGCGGCGCGCAGGAAATCCGCGACGGCGGCAACGGTCGGAGCCCGCAGCATCAACGCCAGCGGCGGGTCGATGCCGAAGCGGTTGCGGACCTCGACCATGATCCGCACCGCGGTCAGAGAATTGCCGCCAAGACGCGACAGAGTGTCCGAACGCCCGAACCCGGAGAAGCCCAGGGCTTCCCGCCAGATCTCCCACACCGCCCATTCGAGGGCGTCGATCGGGGCATCCGTTTCCACCGCCGCGCCGCCGTCGGCGGTTTCCGGCAGGGCGGCAAGGTCGACCTTGCCCGCGGCGTTCCGCGGCAGCGCCTCGACGAGGGAAAGCGCCGACGGGACCATCGGCTCGGGCAACCGTTCGCGCAGCCACGCGGCAAGCGCGGCTTCGTCGGTTCCGCCCGGTCGGCGCGGCACCACGAAACCGATCAGACGCGCCGCCCCTTCCCCGCGCTTGACCACCACGGCCTCGGCGACCTCTGGATGGGCCTGTAGGGTCCGTTCGATTTCGCCGAGTTCGATGCGGTGACCGCGCAGCTTCACCTGCCGGTCGAGGCGCCCGAGAAACTCGACGTTGCCGTCGTCCAGCCAGCGCGCCCGGTCCCCGGTACGGTAGACGCGCTCGGCCGCGCCCGGCGGCCCGAGGTTCGTGAATTTCTCGGCGGTCAGGTCTGGGCGGCCTTGATATCCCTGCGCCAGGCGGTCGCCCGCGATGCACAGTTCGCCGGGAACGCCCGGCGGCAAGAGCCCGCCGTCCGGGGCAAGAATGTAAAAGCGGGTGTTGGGCAACGGCCTGCCGATCGGCAGGCTCGGCCGCCCGGCCCAGGGTGAAACCTCCGCCGGGACGTTGAACGCGGACGCGGCCATCGTCGCCTCGGTGGGACCGTAAATGTTGATGAGCCGGGCCTCGGGCGGCAGGCTTCCCGTCACCTCCGCCGCCGTCCGCGGGTCGAGGACGTCGCCGCCAGAAATCAAACGCCGCAGACGGCGCGTCCGCCCGGGGGTCAGCAGCGGCACGAGCTCGCGCAGAAGCGCCGGGGGAAATTCGGCCATCGTGACCTCCCCCGCCGCCATCTCGTCGAGCAACGCCCGGGGGGCGACATGCCGCGAGGCGACGAGCACCGAGCACGCGCCCGCCGCCCAGGCCACCAGGACCTGTTCCAGCGACGCGTCGAAAACCGGGGCGGCGAATTGCAGCAGGTTGTCGTCCGGCCGCGCGCGATAGACGCCGCGCACCGCATCGATGTGGCCATGCACCGCCCGGTGCCCGACCACCACCCCCTTCGGCGTTCCCGAACTGCCGGAGGTGTAGATGATATAGGCGGCATCGTCCGGCGACGCCCCCGGCCCGGGATCGTCCGCCGCAAGGCCGCGCGCCTCGGCCTCGATATCCTCGATCGTCGCCGCGACCGCCACGTCGGCGAACGCCTGCCGGTGCGCGGCCCGCGTCACCAGAAGGACCGCGGCGGTGTCGTGCAACTGGTGCGCCGTCCGCCGCGGCGGCGCATCGGGCGACATCGGCAGATAAACCGCCCCGGCCTTCCAGATCGCCAGCAGGACGACCGGCCAGTCGATCCCGCCGTCCAACGCCACCGCCACCACCGCGCCGGGGACGACGCCACGCGCGATCAGCGCCCGCGCCAGCCGGTTCGCGCGGGTTTCCACCCGGTCGTAGGAAAGCTCCGCCGCGCCCAGACGCAGCGCCGGGAAGTCGGCCTGCCGCGCCGCCTGTTTCCGCCAGGTGTCGAGGAAGGTTCCGGTTTCGATCTGCCGGGCGGTGTCGTTCCAGGCGGCAAGGCTTGCCCGGGCTTCCTCGGAAAGCAGGGAGATTTCGCCGACCGGCAGGTCGGGCCGTTCGCAGACCTGGCGCACCACGGCGCAAAAGCCATCCAGCAGGCCGCGCACCGTTTCCTCGCGGAACAGGGCGGTCGCGTACTCGACGCGCAGACGGACCTCGTCCTCGTACTCCACCAGGTCGATCGAAAGATCGAACATGCTGACCCGGGCATAACGGTCCAACGTCTCGACACGGGTGCCGCCCGTCGCCGCCGCGCGGCGCGGCATCGTCCGTTCGAAATTGAAGACGACGTCGAACAGGGGGTTCCATTGGTTCGGCTCGGCGAACGGCAGACCTTCCACCAGGTGCTCGAACGGAAACTCGGCGTTGCGCAAGGCGTCGAGAACCAGCGACCGCACCTGCCCCAGGAAATCGACGAAGCGATCCTCGGGAGCGACACGCGCGGTCAGCGGCAGCGTGTTAGCGAACAGGCCGACGACGTTGCCGAACCCCCCCGCCTCGCGCGGGGAAACCAGGGTACCGAGGGTGATGTCCCGTCCGCCGGTCACCTTGTGCAGGGTGCAGAAGAAGGCCGCGAGAAGGGTCATGAACATCGTCGCGCCGCACCCCTTCGCCAGCGCCCGCACGTCGCGCGTGTCGAGATAGCGGATCAGCGACGCCCCCGCGAAGTCCTTGCGGGCCGGACGCGGGCGATCCATCGGCAAGGCCAGACGCTCCGGCGGCGCCGGATAGCGGCCAAGCCAGAAATCCCGCTGCCGGACATAATCCGGCGAGGCGAAGAACCCCGTCTCCCACGCGGCGAAGTCGGCATAGCCGCGTGCCGGCGGGGGCAGAGGGGTTCCGGCCAGAGCCGCCTCGGCTTCCTTTGCGACCACCCCCCCCGAGAAGCCGTCGAAGATCAGATGATGGCAGACGAACGCCAGGATCAGGTCATCCGGCCCGCATGGCTGGATGACGACGCGGAGTAACGGCGGCACGGCAAGCTGGAAGGGAAGGTCGCAGGCCTCGACCAGCGCGTCGAGGTCGGTTTCCGGGTCGAAACCGTCCTCTTCGCGCAGCGCAAGGCGCACCTCGACCTGGCGGTGAACCTCGCAGACGAATTCCCCATCGACGACGCGGAAGGCGCAACGGAGCGCCTCGTGCCGTTCCATCGTCCTCTCCACGAAGGCCTGAACGGCGGCCATCGGGAAAGGTCCGCGCACCCGCGCCAGGACCACCAGATGATAGGCCCGGTCGCCGCCGGGAAGCTGGCATTGCAGGAAAAGGCGGCGCTGCGCCGACGACATCGGCACGCGGCGGACGATCTGTGGCGGCAGGGTCACCGGCGGGTCCCTCTCTCCGTGTCCGGCCTCATCCTCCGATCTCCCGCGCGACGTGGGCGGCGATGGTTTCCAGACTTGCCTGTTCCGCCAGGAAGCCGAACGGCACCGAAACCGACAACCGTTTTTCCACCTGGTTGCGGAAGTCCATCGCCATCAGGGAATCGAGGCCGAGGCGCATCAGGGAAACGTCGACCGGAACCAGCGCCGCATCCTCGTAGCCCATCACCCGGGCGGCGACCTTGCGCACCGCGGCCAAGGCCAGGACGGGGCGCTCCGCCGCCGCGGCGGCACGGATGGTTTCCACGAGGGACGGACCGGCGGCTTCCTCCTCGGCGCGCGGGGCGGAGACGGCGGACGCGGCGCGCGCCGCCGCCAAACCTTCGAACACGGTGGCGGACAGGTCTTCCGGCAGCGTCTCCAGATAGGTTCCCCAGTCCATGTCGGCGACGGTCGCCGCTGGAATGTCCCGCCGCAGGATCGCCGCCAGCACGGCGATGCCGTCGGCGGGCTTGATCCCATGGATGCCGCCGCGCGCCATCAGTTCTCCCGCCCGCGCCCCGGTGGCGGCCATGCCGACCTCGGCGAACGGCCCCCAACAAGCGGCGGTGCCGCACAGGCCGAGGGAACGGCGGTGCGCGACCAATGCGTTCATGAAGGCGTTGCCCGCGGCATAGTTGCCTTGCCCACGGTTGCCGAAGGTGGCCGCCGCCGACGAGAAGACGACGAAGAAATCGAGCATCCGGTCCCGCGTCGCCTGATGCAGATTCCAGGCGCCCAGCATCTTGGGGCGAAGCACGGCGGCGAAGCGCGGCCAATCCATCTGGGCGATGGTGCGGTCGTCGAGAACCCCCGCCGCGTGGATCACCCCGCGCAACGGATGCGGCAACGCGTCCAGACGCGCCATCAGCCCACGGCAAGCCTCGGCATCCGCCACGTCGCAGGCGACGGTCAGCACCTCGACCCCCGCGTCGCGCATCGCCGCGATACGGACGGCGGCGGCGGCCGAGGGCTCGCTGCGGCCGGTCAACACCACGGCGCCGACGCCGTTGCCCGCCAGCCACTCGGCGAATTCCAGCCCCAGCGCCCCCAGGCCGCCGGTGATCAGATAGGTGCCGTCGCCACGCAGCGTTTCGCCCTCGGGCAGGGCCCGCCGCCGGATGTCGGCGCGGTGGGACAACACCACGCGGCCGATGTGCAGGGCGCGCGACATGAAGCGGAACGCGGCGGGCGCCCGCCCGAACGGGAAAACCTTGACCGGCGGCGGAAACAGTTCGCCCTGTTCCATCGCCCGCAGGATCGCGTCCATCATATCGGCCCTGCCGTTTTCCGCCTCGCCGACCACGTCGGTCAGATCGAAGGCACGGTAAACCGCGGTCGGATGGAGCGCCCGCACCTCGGGCTCGGACAGAATCTCCCGTTTCCCCAGTTCGATGAAGCGTCCGCCCTCGGCGAGCAGCCGCAAGCTGCGGCGCAGCGGCTCGCCGGTCAGGGAATTGAGCACGACGTGAACGCCACGTCCTGCGGTGATCCGCGCCACCTCGTCGGCGAAGTCGAGAGAACGCGAATCCATCACGTGGTGGACGCCAAGACGGGCAAGAACCGCGCGCTTGCGCCGCGACCCGGCGGTGGAGAACACCTCCGCCCCGGCGCGGAGCGCCAACTGCACCGCCGCCATGCCGACGCCGCCCGCGCCCGCGTGGATCAAGACGCGTTCGCCCGTCTTCAGGTTCCCCTGCTCGAACAGGCCGTGCCAGGCGGTCATGAAGGCGACGGGAACGGTCGCCGCCTCCTCGAAGGTGAGGAAGTCGGGCTTGCGGGTAATAAACCGGAGGGGCGCGGTCTGATAGTCGCTGAAGCCGCCGCCCGCCATGTCCCGGCAGATCACCGCGTCGCCCGGACGCAGATCGTCGACCCCCGGCCCCACCCGGGTGACGATGCCCGAGGACTCGCCGCCAAAGCCGGTTACGGTGTCGCGCAGTTCGCCCAAGGATCGCAGAACGTCCTTGAAGTTGATGCCGGAGGCGACGATTTCGAATTCCACTTCCCCCGGTCCCGGTTCCCGCCGTTCCTGGGGGACAAGGCGGATGTCGTCCAGGCCGCCGCCGCCGATCGCCAGGGTGCGGCTTTCCCGCGCCGAAGACGGAACCTCGTCGCCGTCGCGCACCCGCGCGAAACGCGCGACGAAGCGGCGATCGTGACGCAGGCCGACCCGTGACTCCGGTCCGTCGGCGTCCATCTCGGCGGCCAGGGCCGCCAGTTCCGCGTCGTCGGGATCGGCGGAAAGATCGACATGAACCGGACGGCGGCCCGGCATCTCCAGCGCGGCGACCGCCATGAATCCTTCGATCCCGCTGGAACGGGGCGCGGTTCCGGCGTCCTCCTCGACGATTTCGCGGTCGCCCGCCGTCACCGCCCACAGCCGCGCCGGGAAGGCGGCCTCCTCCACCGCCCGGGCCAAGGTCAGCAAACTCCGCAGGCGGCGTTCGGCACCGGTGGCGGGATCCCACGGGCAACCGCCGGATGCCGCGGGGAGCATATGAACGACCGCCGCCTCGGCCCCGCCGTCCAGGCCCGCCCGCGCGAAGGCCTCGGCAAATGCGCCGTCCCTCGCCCAATCGACGCCCAGACGGCCCGCGCCGCGATCCTCGACCCGGTCGGCCGGTTCCAGACGCAGCACGTCTCCCTTCGCGGCGAGAATTCCGGCCAAGGCGTCGCGTGCCGGATGCGGTTCGCCGAACAGAACCCAGACCCGCGACGGCGCGTCGCCGTCCCGCGGCGGAAGAGCCTGCTTCCGCCAGTCTTCGACATACGCCACCCGCCGCAGATGCTTCAGGTTTTCCTCTCGCCGCAAGGATTGCCGCGACACCGCCGCGCTGACGAAGCCCTCGACCGAGGCGACGCACGCGCCCCGTTCGTCATAGACGTGCATCGCGCTTTCCAGCGCCCCCGCCCCGCCGTCCGCCGCCGCGGACTGGGTGCGGGTGTGAACGCGCAACGCCCCCGCGGCGAAGGGGCGGTGGACGGTCAGCGACTTGATATAGAAGGGAACGTGGATCAACCCTTCCTGCGGCGCGGCGTCCGCGCGCATCAGCGCGACCGCGGGGGTTTGGAAGATGGCGTCCAATTCGCCCGGGGTGATCCAATAGTCCGCGGTCCGCGCGTCGCGCGGCGGCACCCGCACCGAACACAGGCAATCGTCGCCGACGCTGCCCGCGTCCGCGATGCCCCGGAACAACGGACCGTAGGCATAGCCCAACCGCTCCATGGCGGCATAGAAGTCGGCCCCGCCGATGCGGAAATCCAGACGGGCGGCCATCTCCTCCAGGTCGATGGCCGGAACCTCCGCCGCGAGGCCGCCGCGTTCGATCCAACCCTCGCAATGCTTCACCCAGACGTCCGATCCCGCTTCGCGGCTCTGCACCTCGAAGGGGCAGCGCATCGCGCCGGTATCGCGCACGATGACCTGCGCCACCCGGTCGTCGTCGAACAGGATCAACGGCTGGATCAGCGAAATCTCGGCCAGGCGGAAATCCTCGCCGGGGAAGATGTCGCGCCCGGCGAGCCAGACCCAACTCAACAACGCCGCGCCCGGTGCGGTCTCGACGCCGAGGATGACGTGCTCGGAAAAGAAGTGATGGCGTCCGCGGGCGACATCCGCCTGGAAGATCGCGGCGCCCGGCAGGGCGGGCGTCTCCATCCGTGTGCCGATGACCGGATGCCCAACGGCGGCGGGCGCCATCGCCCGGTGCGGCCGCGAGGACGTCCCGCCCTCCACCCAGCATCGCTGTCCGGCGAAGGGATAGGTCGGCAACGACACCTTGCTCCCGCCGAAGGGGGCGTCATAGGCCGCCCAATCGACTTCCACGCCAGCCTGATACAGTTCGCCCGCCGCTTCCCCCAACGCCTGCGGGTCCGGCACGCGGAACCGCATGGACGCCGCCATCCTTGGACGAGTCCCATCCATGCAGCGTTCGGCGAAGGAAATCAGCGCGGGCATCGGCCCAATTTCAAGGCAAGCCGCCCAACCCGCCGCCTGCAAGGCGGTCAGGGATTCGCTCATCCGCACGGTGCCGCGCAGATGGCGGACCCAATATTCCGGTTCGGTCAGCAGACCCGCTTCGGCGACGGCGGCGGTCACGTTGGAGATCAAAGGAATCCGGGGATCGCGCAGGGGAACGGCGGCGACCGCGCGCCGGAAGTCGTCCAGAACCGGGTCCATCTGCGGCGAATGGAAGGCGTGGGAAACGCGCAGGGAATGGACTCCGATTCCGCGTGCCTCCAACTCCGCCAGGATCGGCGTCATCGCGTCGGCGAAGCCGCTGACCACCGTGTTGTCCGGCGCGTTAAGCGCGGCAATGGCGACCCGGTCTTCCCGTCCCCGCAGCAGCGGCAGAACGGTTTCGGGGGGCGCGGCGACCGCGGCCATGACCCCTTCGCCCGGCGCGCTTCCCATCAACCGCCCGCGCAGGGAAACCAGACGCAGCGCGTCCTCAAGCCCGAACACCCCGGCGACGCAGGCGGCGACGTATTCTCCGACGCTGTGGCCAAGCACCGCCGACGGCTCCACGCCGAAGGAACGCCACATCGCGGTCAGCGCATATTCGACCGCGAACAACAGCGGCTGCGCATAGCGGGTGTTGCCCACGGCCGCGGCATCCGCGTCCTCGCCGTACAGCATGTCGAGAAGCGAGGTGCCCTCGGCCTCGCGGTAGACCCGGTCGCAGTCCTCCATGGCGCGGCGGAAGGCCGGCTGGGTGCGGAACAGCCCCCGTCCCATGCCGACGTATTGCGCCCCCTGCCCGGTGTAGAGGAAGGCGACGCCCCGTTCGCGCCCGATCTGGGCGAAGTCCCCCTGCTCCAGAAGGTCGTTCAAACCGTCGAGAATCGCCCCCGCGTCCTCGCCGGTCACCGCCGCGCGGTATTCGAAATGATGGCGTCCGACGGCGGCGGTATGACAGATGTCGGCAAGGTCGCCCGCGTCCGGCTCCTTGAGGAAGGCGGCGTAGCGCCGGAACAACGTCCGCAAGGCATCGGGCGTCCGGGAGGACAGAAGCAGGGTGTGATGGCTGCGTTCCGCCGCCGGGCGGCCCTGCCGTCCGGCCGGCGGCTCCTCGACGATCAGGTGCGCGTTGGTGCCGACGAAACCGAACGAGCTGACCCCGGCGACGCGCGGCTTGTCGCCGCGCGGCCAGGGCCGGTTGGCCGCCACCACCTCGACCGGATAACGGTTCCAGTCGATCTCGGGGTTGGGGGTCTTGAAATGAAGGTTCCCGGGGATCATGCCATGCCGGAAGGCCAGCAGAACCTTCTCCAGACCGGCGATGCCGGACGCCGCCTCCAGATGCCCGATGTTCGACTTCACCGAACCGACCAGGGCCGGACGGTCCTTGCCGCGAGCGGGCTCCATCACGTTGCCGATGGCGGTGAGTTCGGTGCGGTCGCCGACCCGCGTGCCGGTGCCATGGGCCTCGATATAGTCGATGTCCTCCGCCGCCAGACCCGCCGCCCGCAGCGCCCCGGCGATCACCTTCTCCTGAGCGCGGCCGTTGGGCGCGGAAATGCCGGTGCTCTCGCCGTCCTGGTTGACGCACCCCCCACGGATCACCCCCAGGATACGGTCGCCCGCCGCCAAGGCGTCGGACAACCGTTTGAGCACCACCAGGCCACCGCCCTCCGCCCGCACGTAGCCGCGGGCGTCGGCGTCGAAGGCCTTGCACAGGCCATCGGGCGACAGGGCCCGCAGCTTGGTCAGGCAAATCTGCATGTCGGGGCTGAGAATCAGGTTGAAGCCGCCCGCCACCGCCATGTCGGCGCGCCCCAGGCGCAGGTTGGCGCAGGCGTCGTCGATCGCCACCATCGAGGAGGAACAGGCGGTGTCGATGGACAGGCTGGGCCCTTCCAGGCCGAAGGTGAAGGAGATGCGCCCGGCAAGCCCGCTGTGGCAATTCCCGGTCAGGGAATAGCTGGTGGCGTTGTCGATGTTTTCGTGGACGCCGATGTCGAAATAGTCGTTGCTCGACACGCCGACGAACACGCCGGTGTCGCTGCCGCGCAACGTCGCGGGGTCGATGCCCGCGTCCTCGAAGGCCTCCCAGCAGAGTTCCAGCAGGATCCGCTGCTGCGGGTCCATGTCGGCGGCTTCCTTCGGCGAGATGTTGAAGAAGGCCGGGTCGAAACGGTCCACCGGCACGTCGAGGAAACCGCCGCGCGTGGTGCACATCCTGCCGGGGGCGCTCACGTCCGGGTCGTAATAGGCCGATTTATCCCACCGCGACGCCGGGATCTCGCCGGTCGCGTCGATACCGGCGGCAAGAATGCGCCAGAATTCCCGGGGCGAGTTCGCCCCCCCCGGAAAGCGGCAGCTCATGCCGATGATCGCGACGTCGTCCCGTTCACTCGCCCCGTACGCCATCCTCGTCCTTCTCCCCGGTTGTTTCGTCGTCGTCCCGTGGCATGGCTTGCAGCCCGCCCCAGAAGCCGAAGCCGCTGTTCACCAGCAACGACGCCAACGTATTGAAATCAAAAACGAAAGCCCCGAACAGATTGATTACCCCCGGCACGACGCTGAGAGTCAGGCACTTCCGAAGATCGTCTTCCAGATTGGCGGAAATCTCGTGCAGGTCGGCGAGCGACCGGACGTGGCCGTTCATCAGCACGATTTCCGCCATGTCCCGCGCCGCCGTGCTGGCCCCCGCCAAGGACACCGAAACGTCCGCCTGTTTCAGCGCCACCGCGTCGTTGATGCCGTCGCCGACGAAACAGACCCGGTATCCCTCGGCCTGAAGCTTCGCGACGATGTCGGCCTTGGCCTGGGGCAGAACCTCGGCATGGTAGTCGTCCATGCCCAGGTCCGCCGCCAGCCGCCGGGTCGGGGCATCCGCGTCGCCGGAAACGATGGCCATGTATTTCACCCCGCGTTGACGCAGATCGGCGATCACCGCGTGCATTTCCCGCCGGACGCGCGGCTCCAGACGCAAGGCGCCGGCCAGCCCGCCATCGACGGCGACGAACACCAGGCTTCGCCCCGCGTTCTCCTCCGCCCGTTGCAGGCCGGTCCATTCCTCGGCAACCGGAATCCCCTCGCCCGACAGGTAGCGGAGGCTCCCCACCCGGATCACCTCTCCGTCGCAGGCGACGCGGATGCCATAGCCAATCGCATACTGGGAATCGTCGATATCGGGATACGCGACCCGCGCCGCGCGCGCCTTGGCCAACACCGCCTTGGCGATCGGATGGGCCAGTTTCTGCTCGGCGATGGCGGCGTACCGCAAGACCTCGTCGGCGGATCGGCCGTCGGCGGCGAAGATGTGGGAAACCTCGGGCGCGTCGTCGGTCAGGGTTCCGGTCTTGTCGAACAGGATCGCATCGATGCCGAGATACTTCTCCAGCGCTCGCCCGTCCTTGATCAGCAGCCCCTGCCTGGAGGCACGGCTGATGTGCTTGAGCGTGTTCATCGGCGCCAGGATGCGGATTCGCACGCCGATGTGCGAGTTGATGAACACCGAGGTCGAAACCGGCCCCAGGAAGGGCAACAGCGCCAGGGAGGTAAAAAACATCGGGTTGGTCAGGCTGTCGGCCCATTCCTCCCCACGAAGCTGGACATCCGACTTGTGGTCCACCGAATGGAGAATGACGTCGGCAATCCGTCCGGCGGTGGTTTCCGCGCCGGAACGCTCGACACGCACCCGAAGCCGCCCGCTGATCAGCACCGTATTGGCCAGAACCACGTCGTCCGGCCCCTTCTCGACCGGCGCCGATTCCCCGCTCAGCATGCGCTGATCGACGGCGGCGGCGCCCTCGACGACGATCCCGTCGACCGGAATCACCGCCCCGGCGTGCAGCGCCAGCACGTCCCCCTTGTCCACCGACGACAGGGGGACTTCCACCTCGACGCCGTCCCGAACCACCCAGACCCGCCCCGGCAGGTCGCGGAAGAGGTGCTGAATGTGCCGCCGCCCGCTGTCCTTGGCCAGGACCACGCCCAACCGGCCGGACTGAATCAGGTAAAGGCTGAACGCGGCCGCGACATAGCTTCCCGACAACAGCGCCAACACATCGGCCAACAGGAACAGGCAATCGACATTGACCGTGCGCTTCTTCTTCAGGTGGTCCTCGACGGACAGAAGATGCGGCGCGAGGCCATAGACATAGGCGGCGACCCCCGCCACCCCGGCGAACGGCACGAAACCGCGAACCGCAAGGGCGCCGACCGAGAACAGGCTGACGTCGCGGTAATGCTTGCGAATCGCGATAACCGGCTCTTTCCCCTCCGGTTCGGCGTCGGCGGCTTCGAGGTCCGGCTCCGGCTCCGGCGGCAGGGTCGGCGCGGCGGCGTCTTCCCGAGACGGCGCGGCGGCCGGGCTGGGGGGAGGAAGGATGCTGTCGATGACTCTGCCGGTGAACTCCCGCACCTTGGAGGCAAGCGGGCCGTCCTCCTTGAGCCTCTTCGCCCCGAGATAAGTCGCGCCGAGGAGGGCGAGTTCAAGAATCATCGCCGAAACACCGCTACAGTGACCGCCAAGGCTGACCCACTCGGCCACAGATAAAAACCATTGGATGCATCAGCGGAATTATGGAAAGGCCCGATACATTCCATACGTCTTAGGCCGCGCGGCGCATTCTTGAGATCGAGGAAATCCCCTTACCACCATCGACTTACACCTTCCTTATAAACGGTAACATGCACCCTCCCGCATGTCATCCCGCAATGCGGCGGGCCAAGAATCAAGACCGCTCGGCACCTCGAAAAGAATGCCCTCCCCGCGATGCTTGCCGCGCGTCCGTTCCTTCTCCGGGACGAAGACGGATCGACTTCGGGACGTTGACGGAAGATATTCCGTGCGTGATAGTTGGCCCGGCTGAATGCTTCCCATGAAGTCCATCCGTTCGAGACGGGATGGCCGATGGCGCGTGCAAAGGAGATCGCGATGACGGAACCCCAGACGGAGGCCGCCGCCCCCGAGGATGCCGACAAGGCGGCGCGACGCTTGATCACGAATTGCGCGTGGGGATCTGCGGGGCTCGGCCTCGTGCCGATTCCTCTGGTCGACCTGGTGGCGATCGGCGGGCTTCAGATCTGGCTGGTGCGCGAACTGGCGAAGCTGCACAACGTGCCTTTCTCCGGCAACCGGGCCAAGGCCGTGGTTTCCGCCCTGATCGGCGGCGGTGCGCCGACCATTCTGGCGGGCGGCCTCTCCTCGGCAATGAAGCTGGTGCCGTTCGTCGGCCCCATCCTCGGCCTTGCGGCGATGCCCGGCCTCTCCGCCGCCTCGACCCTGGCGCTGGGGCGCGTCTTCAACACCCACTTCAAGACCGGCGGCACCTTGCTCGACTTCGACCCGGACAAGATGCGCGCCTTCTACGAAGCGGAACTGGCGAAGGCGAAGACGGAAACCAAGAAGGACGAAGCCGCTTCCGCCGCCTGATCCTTTTGCCGTCCTGCCGACGCGGCGATCCACGGCGCGGCCCCGGCCTCGGACCGGGTCAATGGTTCGCCGCGAAATAGGCGGCAATCGCCGCGGCGTCGAAACGCAGGGCGGTCCCCCCGGTTTCGAAATGCAGGATAAAGGCGCGTCCGATGGTGTGGGCCATGGCCGCCGCCGCCGCCGAGGACACCATGATTCCGGCGACGTTCGCCCCGGGGGTCAGCTTGGCCAGAACCGAGGCCGTCGCCGCACCCGCCCCGGCCTGTCCCAGGCCGCCCGCGACGCTGGCCGCCAGGGTCCGCGCCGTTTCCCGGCGCAACGGCTGACCGTAGATTTCCGCCACCGCCTGGATCATCAGGCCGATCGTCGCCATCACCCCCAAGGTATCGAGAAACGGCAAGGGAATCAGGCCGCCGACCGCGGCATAGGCGGTATAGCGTTCCACCGTCTCGCGCGCATGAGCACGGCGCAGGGCCAGTTCGTTCTCCGTCGGCGAAGCGGCGGCGGAAGGCGGGGCCTCCGGCTCCGGCGAGGGGGGCGCCTTGGCGGCGGACGTCTTCCGGGCGGCGGCGGGCCGAGGCGCTTTCCGGGCGGCGGCGGGGCGGGATGCTTTCGCCGCGGCGGGCGCGGCCTCCTCCCGGATGCCGTCGAGAGTGGCGGACGTCGCCCGAGGCAGTTTCTTGCTCATTCCGGGTCTCCCTTTCGCGCCAACACGCTCTCGATCTCCTCCGCCAGGGCGGCGATCTCACGTGCGGCCGCGCCCCGCGGTTCGGCAATCGTCGGCGTGGTGCCGTAAAGCGCCGCCTCGCCATAGGCGATGCGGTTGACTATCTCGCATTCGAACAAGGGAAAACCCGCGGCCATGAGTTCCGAGCGGATGTGCCGCGCGATGACGCTGTCGCGCGTCGTCTGGGTCAGAACGCAGCGGAAACGCGGCCGCCGCCCATCGCGCGCGGCGAACAGGGTACGGGCGGTGTCCACCATCACATCGACGTCAAGGGGCGACGCCTTCACCGGCACCACCACAAGATCGGCGGCCGCCAAGGCCGCCAGGGTGGACGGCGCACGGAACCCCGCCGTGTCGACGATCACCGGCGCATGGGCCTGGGATTGAGCCCGCGCGGTGGCGATCACCGTGTCACCGCTGTCCTCGATCACCGGAACGCCGCCCAAGGCCCCCTGCCGCGCCGCCAGACGCAACAGCGAACGTTGCGGATCGGCGTCGATCAGGGCCGGGTCGCGCCCGGTTTGCCGCCAATGGACGGCAAGGCAACTGGCCAGCGTGCTTTTGCCGCTGCCCCCCTTCAACGTCGCCACCGCGAGAATGTTTCCCGGCGTCATCGGACCGCCCCCATCATTCGGTATTTTTATCGCACGGGACGCCACCGGAATCCAGATTTCATGCGATCGGGAAGAGCCGCATACCAGATTTGGGGGGATACCCCGTCCTCCGCCAACCGGAAAGCACTTCAGGGGGTGGCGGCCCGGCTTTCCCTTAGGTAGGCGGCCGCCAGTTCGGCACCGAGAGCCCGCGCCAGCTCCTCGACATTCGGGGGGGCCATCATGGAGATGTGGTTCCCCGGCACGTAGCGAATGGAAACCGGCAGGGTCGAATAACGGCTCCATCCGAAGTCTTCCGCAAGGTGGTCCACGGGAAGCCCCCCTTCCAATGGCTCCAGGGCGCGGAACAGAACGACCGGCACGGGGCTGGAGGTCGCCGGGTGATAGGCGTTCTGCAGCCGGAAGCCCATTCGAAACACGGTGAAGAGATTCCGCAGGTAATCGGTCTCGGTGTCCTCGGGGTAGAGACCGGCCTCCTTGAGGTGACGGGCGGTCACGTCCAGGGCCTCGTCGAAGGTCATGTTGGCCAGTTCCGCCGCGTCGGGAAGCGAGGTGCGGTTGCCCAGGCCGAACAGAACCCTCACAAGAAAGAACAGGAAAACGCCATCCCCCAGAACGGGAAGATTTTCCGAATCCAACGCTTCCGGCGACAAGGTGTCGCCGATGGCCAGCAACCCGATCTCGTGCCCATCCGCAATCAGGCACTGCGCCATGGCGAAGGCAACCAGCCCCCCCAACGAATGCCCTCCCAGGTAATAGGGGCCACGCGGCTGGATTTCGAGAAGAAGCTCCACATAGTGGGCGGCCATTTCCTCGATGCTTGCGTGAAGGGGGGATTTTCCGTCCACCCCCTTGGCCTGGAAGGAAAAGAAGGGGAACCTTTCGTCCATGCCGCGGGCCAGGGGGTACAGGTGTCTGACGAATCCCCCGGCGCCGGGAACGAAGAAGAAGGGCGGGCAATCCCCCCCGGAACGGATATTGACCAGGCAGGAAAACTCGGGGAGTTCGCCGTCATGCCGCAAAAGACTGGCGAGGCCCGCGATGGTCGGAGCCTCGAACAGCGCCCGCATCGGCAAGCGCTTGCCGAGACGCTTCTCGATCTCGGCGATCAGATGGGCCGCCAGAAGGGAGTGGCCGCCAAGGTCGAAGAAGTTGTCGTGAATGCCGATGGCGCGGAGATGCAGAACCTCGCTCCAAAGACCCGCGAGGATTTCCTCCAAGGCGTCGCGCGGGGCCGTCGCGTCGACGGCGATCCGCGCCTCGGGCTCGGGCAGGGCCTTGCGGTCCAGCTTGCCATTGGGGGTCAGCGGCAGGGCGGGCAGGAAGACCCAGGCGGCGGGAAGCATGTAGTCGGGCAAACGCGTCTTGAGAAAGGCGCGCAAATCGCCGGGGGCCGGTGCTTCGTCCCCGGGCACCACGTACCCGACCAGGCGGCGTTCGCCCGCGCCATCGCCGCGGGCATCCACCGCCGCCGCGCGAACCCCGGGATGAGCCCGCAGAGAAGCCTCGATTTCGCCGAGTTCGATGCGGAAGCCGCGAATCTTCACCTGGTGATCCAGACGCCCGAGGAACTCCAAGGTGCCGTCGTCACGCCAGCGCACCAGGTCGCCGGTCCGGTAGAGGCGCCCGCCGGACGGACCGAAGGGGTCGGGAACGAAGCGTTCGTCCGTCAGTTCCGGGCGATGGAAATAACCGCGCGCCAGGCCCTGCCCCCCAATGAACAACTCCCCCGGGACCCCAATCGGCGCCAGTTCGCCCCGCCCGCCCAGAACATACAGGCGTACGTTGGCAATCGGTCGGCCGATGGGGACGACCGCGCCGTCGGCATCCTGGGGAACGACCCGATGCATCGTGGACCAGACGGTGGTTTCGGTTGGGCCGTAAAGGTTCCACAGCGACCGCCCCCGACGGATCAGTTGGCCGGCCAGCCCCCCCGCAAGCGCCTCGCCGCCGATCAGCATCTTCAGGTCCGGCTTGCCCGGCCATTCCGCGTCGACCAGCATGCGCCACGTCGCGGGGGTCGCCTGCATGACGGTCACGTTCCGGCCTTCGATCAGTTCGCTCAACGCCTTCGGGTCGGAGGCCTGATCCGCCGTGGCCAGGACGATCCGCCCCCCTTGAAGCAGCGGCAGAAAGACATCCAACCCAAAGATATCAAAAGCGAAAGTCGTCACGGACAGGAGGGTGTCGCGCGCCTCCAGCCCCGGAGACGTCCTCATCGCGGCAAGGAAATTCCCCAGCCCCCCATGCCGGACGGCAACCCCCTTCGGGGTTCCGGTGGATCCCGATGTGTAGATGACGTAGGCAAGGTTGTCGGAAGAAACCGCGACGCCGGGCGACGTCTCCGGCAAGGCGGCGAAGGCCCCGGCCTCGGCATCCAGGCACAAGGGGACGGCTTCCCCACGCGGCAAGCGCCCAAGAAGCGGCGTCTGCGTGATCAGCAGCCGAGCCCGGCTGTCGGCAAGCATGAACCGCAGACGTTCCATGGGATAATTCGGGTCCAGAGGCACATAGGCGGCCCCCGCCTTCAAGACCCCGAGCAGGGCGACGATCATCGCGGGCGAACGTTCCAACGCGATGGCCACCGGATCGTCCGGACGAATACCGCGTGCAACGAGCCCGTGGGCCAGACGATTGGCCTGGGCATCGAGTTCGGCATAGGAGAGTTGGCAATCCTCGCACACCAGGGCGACGGCGTCCGGCGTCTTGGCCGCCTGCGCCGCGAACAGGAGATGCACGCAATCCGCCGCCACCGGCGCCGCCGTCGCGTTCCAGTCCGTCAGAAGGCAGCGGCGTTCGGCCTTGGGCAGGATGTCGAATCGATGGAGGGGCCGCGCGGGATCGGCCAGAACGTCTTCGATCAGGTTCCGAAGACGCGCCTCGGTACGGACCATGTCCTCCGGCGAGAAATACGCCAGGTTGTACAAGCAATCGACCCGGACATCCCGATCCTTCGAGAAATCCCGCACGGCGACCCAAAGCGGCGTTTGCTCGTGTCCGTTGGCAAGAATTACGGTTTCGCAAGGCGGCGCCGCCCCGAAACGGGCGGAATGATCGTAGGACTCGAAGGAAAGGGCGATATCGAACAGCTTCTTGCGTCCGGCGGACAGGCTCCCCGCCACGCGTTGAATTTCGCTGATCGGCAGGCGCCGGGCCTCGCGGCTCTCGCGCAGGTTCTGCGAAATCGCACGCAGCAAGCCGGGAAAGTCGACCTCGCGACCGAACGAAAAGCGCGCGGGCAGCATGCCGACGAACAGCCCGATCGTACTTTTGAACGCCTCCGTACGACGGTTGAGGATGGGAATGCCGACGACGCATTCGTCCTGGTTCGCAATCCGGGTGAAATAGACGTACAGCAGGCCGAGCAGGACATGGAAGACCGAAACCGAATGGGTCCGGGCCAAGGCTTCCAGGCGTCCGTAGCAAGAACGGGACAGATGCCAGGAATGAGCGCCCCCGGGAACCGGCGTCGTCCCGTCGACATGGCCCGCGCGCCGCTGAAGAAGGGGGGGCGGCAGGGTGGCATACGTTTCCCGCCAATATTGCCGATGACGCTCTCGGGATGCGGACACGGCGTAGGCAGCGTCGTCCTCGACGAGATCGAGATAGCTTCCCCCTGGCGGCGGAGGAACCGGCTCGCCCCGCGTCAATGCGGTATAGATGGCGGCGATCCGCCGCGTGACGAGCGAAAGCCCCCAGCCGTCGAGCACGATGTGGTGGCAGATATACGCGTATACGTGACGATCGGCCGCAAGGCGATAGAGCGCGAAGCGGGATAAGGGCTCGTTGAATATCTGGAACGGCTTCCGAACCGCGCGTTCCAACTCCGCCGAAAGCCGCGCGGAAGGATCGGCGGCGTCCGAAAAATCGCGGAAGACAACCTCGACATCGGAAGCCGCGCCGGAAAAGGACTGAAGCGGGGTGCCGGCGCTTTCTGTCAACCTCAGGCGCAGAACATCGGTTTCCTGAATCAAGCGCGCCGCGGCTTGGCGAAAGGTCTCTGGATCGACGGGCCCGTCGATCCGGCAACGCACCCCGATGTTGTAGAATGGAGATTCCGGGAAAAGGGCCTGCTCAAAGAAAATAACTTGCTGGGCAGCGCTCAACGGGTGAAGGGCCGCTAGAGAACAGGACGAATCACCCATGAACTTTTTTCCACTGACGTGCCGACGGATCGAAACCCCGACCTATGCGATCTTGCTTTTAGGGGGGGAAGGGAGAGGGACAAAAAACAGCCCTCCGATCTGAAGGAACCATCATGGAGACAGAAAGAACGCCGGGCAAGCGCAGAAGGGAACACCTCCTCCGCCGTTCGGCGCGCCCTCGTTTTGCGCCGTGTGTTCGGCCAACGAAAAGCCCGCCAAGAAGCGGGCGGGCGCTCAGTTTCCAGGCATCCAGGCCACGGCCTTCGCCAGTTCGGGCCAGTCGCGGGCCCAGCAGCAGGAATGGGTGAATCCGGGGATTTCGATCACCTGCGCCGGGGCGCCGGGCGGCAGACGCCGCAGGTAGGAACGGACGACATCGGTGCCGACCACATCGTCCCGTCCGCCGGTGAAATGTACCTGCGGCATCGACCCCAACGCGGCGGCGGCGGCGGCAGGGTCGAGGGAGCCGGGCAAAGGCGAAAGGCCGTCGCGTTTCGTCCAGTATGTCAGGTCGAGGTCGGCTACCACGGTGACGATGCCCTTCACGTCGTTGCGCCGGGCCGCCAGCAGCGCGGCGATGGCGCCGCCGCCGGAATAGCCGACCAGAACCAGCTCGCGGGCATGGGCGCGGTTTTTGAGCCGGTCGACGGCCGCATCGACGGCATCGAGAATTTCCGGCGAATAGCGACGGCCGGTCCAATAGGCGCTGGTGCAGCGCGGCGACGCGACGTACTGGCAGGGCCGACCCAGCCAGGCCACGTTGACGGGGGCAGCGGTTCGGGGGTGGGCCAAGGCAAGGCGCAGGGCGACCGGATCGCTGGGCGTGGGGTCCTGCGAAGGCCGGGAGGCGCGGACGTAGGCGAGGCCGTCGCCTTCGAGGTAGACCGCCAGCCGGGGCGAGGCCTGCGCCGGGGCGACGGCGGCGGCGAGTTGGAATTGGCCGCCGCTCAGTATCTCCCAGGTCCAGCCCGCGCCCTCGGACAGGCGGGGGGCAACCGCGCGGCGTTCGCCGACGCCGGAACACGCGGCACAGGCCAGGCACAGCAGAAGCGCGGCGTATTTCCTCCAGGAGATCATGTTCAGGCCCTGCCGCGATCGCGGAATTCGCGCAAGGCGTCGGCCATCCGCCGCACCACGCCGTCCCAGTCGCCCGCCTTGTCCTGGCGGAACAGCCGCAGGGAGGGATACCAGGGGCTGTCTTCCCGTTCGGTCAGCCAGCGCCATTCGCTGGAAAAGGGCAACATCACCCAGGCCGGACGGTTCAGCCCCCCGGCCAGATGCACCGGCGCGCTGTCCACCGAGATCAAAAGGTCGGCGACGGAGAGAATGGCGGCGGTATCGTCGAAATCGGCGATTTCTTCGTCCAGATCGGTCAACGCGAGTCCGGCGGGCGGCGTCTTGGCCTCGGCGGCCTTGGGCCCCTTCTGGACCGAGATGAAGGAACAGCCTTCCACCCCGCCCAGGGGCGCCAGGGTCGCCAGGGGAATCGAACGCTTGGCATCGTCGACATGCTCGGGACGTCCGCCCCAGACCAGGGCGACGATCGGCCGCGGCAGGTTCTTCAATCTGCGGCGCCACTTTTGCAGGCGTCCCTTGTGCGCCGTCAGGTAGGGGACGGTTCCGGGCAGGTCGGAAAGCGTCAATCCCATCGCCATGGGCAGGCTCATCATCTCGCAATACATGTCGAAGGGCGGCGGCACCTGGCCGCGCAGCACGATCTCGTCGATGCCGTCCATGCGGCGGGCGAAACTTTCCTGCTCCGGCACGATCTGCAACACCAGGCGGGCGCCGCTTTTCTTTTTGGCCCAGGGGAGCAGGCGGATGAACTGGAAGGTGTCTCCGTACCCCTGTTCGTCATGGATCAGCAGGGTCTTTCCGGCGAGAGGTCCGCCATCCCAGCGCGGCTTTCGCACCTTGCGCTCCAAGGCCGCGGTATGAACCATGTTGTAGCGATGGCGGTACTCCCGCCAGCCCCTGTCGAAGTCGCCCAACTGCAACAGCGTCACGGCCAGGTCGAAGCGCAGTTCCATGTTGCCCGGCAGCTGGTCGACCAGCATTTCCTGGATCGGTTTCGCCTCCGCCAACCGCCCCTGGCGGCCCAACGCCTTGGCAAGAACCGACCATGTCTGCAACGTCCCCATGCCGCCCGCCGCCAAGGCGCGGGCCAGGGCCTCCGCCTTTTCCGGGTCGTCGGCATCCAGCGCCTGACGGGCCTGGAGTTCGGCTTCCTGCTGGGTCAGGACCGTGTTCATGCCGTCGCGCCGCTCCCCGGGGGCGGATGCCGGGCATATTTCTTCCGGCGCCCGAGGCGGCTTTTGCCGGTGGTTTTCCGCCTGCGCCGCGCCGCTTTGCGGCGTCACGGCCACGGCGTGCCGCTGGATTTCGGCCTTGGCCCGCAGGGCGCCGGGATGCCCGGGGGCGAAGGACAGGATGTTGTCGATCCAGCGCACCGCCTCGCCCGGCTGATTTCCGGCCAGGGCCACGGCGGCGGCGTTGAGATAGGCGTCGGCGTTGCGGGGGGCGAGTTCGATGGCGCGCCGCGCCATCGCCATCGCCTCGTCGAGGGCCCCGAGATCGTGCAACAGGTTGGCCAGATTGCTGTGGGCCTCGGGGTAGGACGGGTTGAGGCGGATGGCCTCCGCGTACTCCTTCCGTGCCTCGTCCAACCGGCCCAGGCGCTTGTAGGTGTTGCCCAGGTTGTTGTGGGCCTCGGGGCTGGCGGGGGTCATCTCGCAGACCCGGATCAGGCATTGCAGGCTGTCCGCGAGCTTGTCGGCTTCCTGCAGGATGATGCCCAGGTTCCCCCATGCCGACGCGGCGTTGCCGTCCAGGGCCACGGCCCGGCGGGCTTCCGTTTCCGCTTCGGTCAGTTGGCCGCCTTGCCGCAGCATCTCCGCGAAGTTGCTGTGAAACAGGGCGGGCGCGCGGGGCGCCGCGCAGGCCCGGCGCATATAGCCGAACGCGTTGTCGAGGTTGCCGAAACCGTGGGCCAGAAGCCCCAGAATGTGCAGGGCGTCGGGATGCTCCGGCCAGAGGGCCAGCACCTGGCGGCAGAGATGTTCGGCCTGCGGCGCCTGACCCGCGCTCCAATGGGCATAGGCGGTGCCGATCGCCTGTTCGATCGTCATGCCCTGCGGCTGGGAAGCAGGCTGCTTGGCCTTTTCCTTGCGGAACTTCATGACGAAGGTTCCCCTTGATCTAGGGCGCGATCGACTTCAGGGCTGCGTTCAGTCCTTCCAGCTTAACCGGAAGATCCAGCGGTTTTTCTTCCCCGGCAAGATAATACCGCACCGTCAGCACATTGCCTTTGCGGAACCGGTCGAGCGCGGCCTTGTCCATGTCGATGATCGACAGGCAGCCGCCGGAATTGCAGGTCTCGAAGGGAACGGTCAGGGGCTTTTTCCCGTCGATGCCGAAGGAAACCCCCTTCGTCAGAAGAACGCCCAGCGGCGCCGCCAGAATCAGCCTGGGGCTGCCGTTCGGGCCGTGATAGCCGAGTTGCGCCAACAGCAGTTGCCGGTCGCCGGGCTGGGCGGTGACGAACTGCTGCACCGCGCAGACGTCTTTCTTGCCGTTCTTGGCGCACTGCCTGCCCCAGAGCGGGTTTTCGGCCGCTGCCGCAGACGGCGAGCCCGGGGAGAGAACCGCCAGGGCGCAGAAGAGCGCCCCCACCAACAGCGTTCTCGATGACAAGCGGGCTTCCACGGTATCGGCTCCCTTCCTCACCTAGAATCCCCACGTCAGTTTGACCTGGCCGACGTGGCTTTGGTAGTTCTCGCGGAGTTCGCCGGTATATTCGGCGCGGATGGAGAGTGCGTCGGAGGTGTCGAGGGTGAAGGCGAGACCGATCTGCGCGCCGTCGGATTCGAGGCGGGGCGTCGTGGTGGTGAAGGCGGCGCCGTCGATCGAGCCGCTGGTGGTGATCGCCGTCTGCGA
>QJZR01000012.1 GCA_003246625.1 Alphaproteobacteria bacterium | reverse complement strand
CTGGGCACCGGCTTCGCCATCACCGAGAATCTGTCGCTCGACGCCGGGTACCGCTATTTCGACGGCGGCCGCCTGAAGTGGGACGCCGGGAAGACCTCGGCCGGCAACGACTTCAACGGTTCGAAGGGCGACCTGAAGTCGCACGAGATCACCCTCGGCCTGCGCTACGGCTTCTGATCCGCCTTCGCCCCGCATGCCCGCCGCAGCCACGAACGTGGCTGCGGCTTCCCGGGGTTCCTTGTCGAGAGGTACGCATGAACTCGCTGATCTCCCACCTGGCCGGTGCGGGGCTGGACCTTGTGCGCCGCGCGTTTCCCAAAACCATTCGCATCGAAACCACCAACGGCTGCAATGCCCGCTGCGTGATCTGTCCGCACGCGGAGATGGGGCGCAAGGTCGTCAACATGGACGACGGCTTGTTCCGCCGCATCGTCGCCGAGTGTGCCGACAACGACGTGGATACCCTGCATTTGCATAATTTCGGCGAGCCGCTGCTGGACAGAAAACTGCCGCAGCGGATTTCTCACTGCAAATCCCTGGGCATCCGGCGCGTCAAGATTTTCACCAACGGTTCCCTGCTGACCGAGGAAAGGGCGCGCGGCCTGATCGAGGCGGGGTTGGACGAGATCAAGATTTCCTTCGACGGCGCGAACAAGGAGGAGTTCGAGTACATCCGCCAGCCCTTGTCTTATGAAACGGTGGTGGAGAACGTCATCGCCCTGGTTCATCAGCGCAATGCCATGGGGGCGAGGGACAGGCTGAAGATCGAGGTCACCTGTTCGTCGACCACCGACAAGGATGCCACCATGTCGCGGCTGGCCGAGCATGTGGACGGCTTCAGTTTCGGCCGGATTCACAATTGGGCGAACTGGGACAGCGCCGAGGTTTCCTGCGCGCGGGGCGGCCATGGCTTGCGCAAACCCTGCGCGCGGGTCTGGCAGACCTTCACCATTCTCAGCGATGGGCGCGTTGCCTTGTGCTGCCTGGACTATGACGGTAGCGTGGTTCTGGGCGACCTTAACGACCCGGGGCAGAGCATCGCGAAGATCTGGGTCAACGAGGCCTATGCCCGCATTCGCGGCCTGCATCGCAAGGGGCGGCAGGACAAGATTCCGATCTGCGCGACCTGTGCGAAATCCTTCTGGTAACGACGCGAGGCTGTGGGATGGACGGTTCGATCGTCAAACGGGCCCTGGCCCGGCTTGAAGCCGGGGCCGCGTTTTCGTTCGAGCGTCTGTCGCGTTGCCTGTCGCCGGAGACGGCGTCCGGCCTGGGGGGGTGGGTGCTGCGCGGCATCGGCCCCGCGATCGGGGCGGGGCGGGTCGCCCGGCGGAACCTTCGGCGGGCCTTCCCCGGCCGCGATGTCGAGGGGCTGCTGGGCGAGGTGTGGGCGAATCTCGGCCGGACGCTGTTCGAATATCCGCACCTGGTGGAGATGCACCGGCGCGGTCTGGTCGAATTCCACGGCCTCGACGTCATCGCGAGGCTGAAGGCGGAGGGACGTGGTGGCGTTTTCTTTTCCGGGCATCAGGCGAATTGGGAATGTGTGCCCATGCTTGCCGAGGAAGGCGGGTTCGAGGCGGCGGTGATGTACCGTGCGCCGAATAACGCGTACGTCGCGGATTTGATTTCCCGCTGCCGCTCGGCCCAGGGGGTGCGTTTCATCCCCAAAAGCCTGCAAGGGACGAAGACGGCGTTTTCGGTCCTTGCGGCGGGCGGCTTCGTCGGCGTGTTGATCGATCACCGGTACAATCGCGGCATCGAGGTGGATTTCCTGGGGGGGCGGGCGGTCATCGCCCCCACTCTCGCGGTCATGGCCCGGCGGTTTCGTTGTCCGGCGGTTCCCATCCGGGTCGAGCGTACCGGGGCGGCGCGTTACCGGGTGACCGTGCACGAGCCGCTGCCCGTCGACTATGCGCTGCCCGCCGCCGCGTTTCAGGCGGACGTCATGCAACGGGCATTTGCCGTTTTGGAATCCTGGATTCGGGAACGCCCGGAACAATGGTTCTGGATGCAGCGTTTGTGGCGCTGATCCGCCGCCGGTTTCAGGCGGCTTCTTCCTGGATCAGGCGGAGGAACGGCTTGTGCCAGGCCAGGGCCTGGGCCAGGCCGACCATCAGGCTTTCGCCGGAGACCGGGGTCGCCAGCGGCGTCTGCGCGGAAAAGCGCACGACCTCGTCCTCGCCCAGGGTCAGGCCGTCGCCCACGTCCTCGCGGATCAGGTCGATCAGGGCGAGCACGCGGTTGCGCCGGGCCTTGTCGGCGGAAGAGGGCAGGCGGGCGATCTCCCCCGCCACCTTGAGGCGGGCGGACTTGCCGATTTCCAGGTATTTCACCGAAAAGTCGGCGTCGAGGTAGCGGAAGCTGAAACTGACCGGTCCGCGATAGGTCATCGGAGGCTCCGGCGGCAGGATGACCAGCTCTCCGTCCTCGATGCCCACCGAACCCAGTTGCAGGGGCAACACCTGTTCGCCGATCTTGACCAGTCGCGTCACAATGGAACCACTCGGGAAAGCCGCGCAAGGGGGCAGCTTATCACGCGGCCAGAACCCCGCCAAGCCGGGGTCGGAACATTCGCGAGGGTTCGGCGAAGGATGCTTTCCCTGAGGGCGGAATATGCTCTAGAGTGCGCGCGAGAAGAAACAGACGGGTTGATGGGCATGGTCGATTTGTCCTGGCGGCGGTATTTGGCGCCGCCGATGCATCCGGAAGGGCGGCGTTTCGTTGCCATTTTCGTGGTTCTGGCGCTGCTGCTGTGGCTGCTGTGGGCGCCGCTTGGCGTGGCGGGCACGGTGCTGGCGGTGTGGTGCTTCTATTTCTTCCGCAACCCGGAACGGGTAACGCCGGAAGGCGGGCACTGGGTGATTTCCCCCGCCGACGGCACGGTGCAGGCGATCGCCGAGGTGACGCCGCCGCCGGAACTCGACCTGGGGGCCGAGCCGCGTACCCGCATCAGCATCTTCATGAGCGTCTTCGACGTGCACGTGAACCGCGCGCCGGTGGCGGGCCGGGTGGCGAAGATCGCCTATTGCCCCGGCAAGTTCCTCAACGCCACCCTGGACAAGGCCAGCGTCGACAATGAACGCAACGGCCTGAGGATCGACCTGCCGCCGCGTGAAGGCCTGGCCGAAGGCAGCCTGGGCGTGGTGCAGATCGCCGGTCTGGTGGCGCGGCGCATCGTCTGCTTCGTGCAGGAGGGCGACACCCTGGACACCGGCGAACGTTTCGGCCTGATCCGTTTCGGCAGCCGCCTCGACGTTTATTTGCCGCACGGCATCGCGCCGAAGGTGGCGGAAGGCCAGCGCATGCTGGCGGGCGAGACCGTTCTCGCCGACCTTCGCCTGGCCGTGCAGGACCCGCCGACGCGGGGGGAGATGCGCTAAGATGCCCTTGATGCCCGGAGCCCCGCGCCGCCCAATCCGCAGCCTGCCCTTCAACGTCATCATCCCCAACATGCTGACCCTGCTGGCCCTGTCCGCCGGGGTCACCGCGATTCGCTTCGGCGTCGAGGAACGTTGGGAACGCGCCGTCATCGCGCTGTTGATCGCCGCGGTGCTGGACGGGCTGGACGGGCGCATCGCCCGGCTGTTGCGCGGCACCTCGAAGTTCGGCGCGGAACTCGACTCGCTGTCCGACATCATCTGCTTCGGCGTCGCCCCGGCGCTGATTCTGCACCAGTTCGCGATGCACGGCTCGGCGGGGGTCGGCTGGGCGATGTGCCTGTGCTACGCGGTGTGTTGCGCCCTGCGTCTGGCGCGCTTCAACACCATGATCGGCGATCCCGACCAGCCCGCCTGGGCCGCCAACTTCTTTACCGGCGTGCCCGCCCCGGCGGCCGCCCTGGTGGTGCTGATTCCGCTGATCCTCTCCATCGAATTCGATCACGGCGTCTTTTCCCATCCCGTGGTGGTGGGATCGTTCCTCGCCGGGGTGTCGTTCCTGATGGTCAGCCGCGTGCCCACCTTCTCGTTCAAGAAGGGGCGGGTGCCGGTGCGCGGCGTGTTGCCCCTGTTGCTGCTGATCGGCGCCATCGCCGCCTTCCTGGTGACGCAGCCGTGGTTCACCCTGTCGGCGCTGGGGTTGGCCTATGTGGCCAGCATTCCCTTCAGCATGCGGGCCTATGCCCGCCGCGCGGTGGAACAAGCCGCGGGCGAAGCCGCCGACGACGACGAGGACGACCTGTTCGACGCCGGGCTGTAATCCGCCGTCCGTCCCGCCGCTGCAACTTGCACGGCAGGGGCGGGCGCGCTAAAGTCCGTTCCGGTCGGCAGTTCACCCAGACGTCGTCGCCCCGCGAGGGGAGCTAAACCTGCCGCGATTTTTTCCTGAGTTCGACACCCTTATCCCGTGCCGCCTCCGGCAAGCCGACGACTCCCGATCCTTCGCAGGACCAAGGCGGTGCATCGACGAGGATGAGCGATGTCCAGAACCCCCTGCCGTTTCAGACGGATGACCTGTCCGCCTTCGCCCGCACCCTGATGGGCGAACTGCGGACCTGCGGCCACGTGCCCGGCCACGTGGAACTTCTCAACATGCTGGCCCGCGCCGGCGGCTGCCGCAACTTCCAGCACTGGCGGGCGATGCAGGCCGCCCGCGCCGCGCTGACCGAGCCGCCCGCGCCGGAAGCCGCCGTCGACTTCCTGAAACTGCGCCGGACGATGCGGCTGTTCGACGCCGAGGGCCGCTTGCGGCACTGGCCGCCGAAACAGTGGGAGCGGGAACTCTGCCTGTGGGCGTTGTGGGCGGCCCTGCCGCCCCGCCGCGGGATGAACGAGGCCGAGGTCAACCGCCGGCTCGACGCCCGGCACGATTTCGGCGACCACGCCTTGCTGCGGCGCTGGCTGGTCGACATCGGGCTGGCGGTGCGCACCCCGGACGGCTCGGTCTATCGCCGCGTCGAACGGCGTCCGCCGCCGCAGGCGCGGGCGTTGATCGGCCTTCTGGCGGGGCGAGGCTCAGCCCTTGCGGCGGCGGAGGCGGGCGCCTAGGCGCCCCATCCCCTCGGCCAGGCGGGCCTGCAGCAGCAGGGCGCAGGGCGTCACCACCAGGGTCAGCACGGTGGCGAAGGACAGGCCGAAGACGATGCCGGTGGACAGTTGCGTCCACCACTGCATCGACGGCGCGCCGACCGTCACCCCCCGGTTGACGAAGTCGATGTTGACCATGAACATCATCGGCAGAAGACCGAGAACGGTGGTGCCGGTGGTCAGCATCACCGGCCGCAGGCGTTGCGCGCCGGTGCGGACGATCGCCTCGCGCGGGTCGGCGAATTCCCGTTTCAGGTGGTCGTAGGTGTCGATCAACACGATGTTGTTGTTGACCACGATTCCCGCCAGCGAGACGACGCCGATGCCGCTCATGATCACGCCGAAGGGTTGGTGGGTGATCAACAGTCCCAGCATCACGCCGATGGTGGACATCACCACGGCGGAGAGGATGAGGAACGCCGAATAGAAGCTGTTGAACTGGGTGACCAGGATCATCGCGATGAGGAACAGCGCGACGAGGAAGGCACGGCCCAGAAACTCCTGGCTTTTCTTCTGTTCCTCGTCCTGGCCCTTGAAGGTGAACGAGACCCCCTGCGGCAGGGGGTTGGCGGCCAGCCAGCCGCGCAGGCGGTGCACCTGGGCATCGACGAGAAGACCGGGATCGACGTCGGCCTTCACCGTCATCACCCGTTTCGCGTCGCTGCGGGAAAGCTTGCCGGTGCGCTGGTGCGGCGTCACCGAAACGAAGCTGGAGATCGGCACGCTGCCCTGCGCGGTGGCCACCCGCAGGCGGTTCAATTGCTCGACGGTGCGGAAGTCCACCGGATAGCGGACGACGATGTCGACCTCGTCGTCGGAATCGTCGGGGCGATAGGCGCTGATCTTCAGCCCCTTGGTGGCCATCTGCACCACCTCGCCGACGGCGGAAACGTCCACCCCGAACTTCGCCGCCTGGGCGCGGTCGACCTTGAGCTCCCACTGGATGCCGGGGATCGGGCGGTTGTCCTCGACGTCGACGAAGCCGCCAAGCTCGGCCAGGCCGCGGCGGGCGTGTTCGATCGCCGCGGGCAGCAGTTTGGGGTCGCGGCTGGCGAGTTGCAGTTGCACCGGTTTGCCGACCGGCGGGCCTTCCTCTTTCTTGCGGATCTCCACCTCGATCCCCGCCAGGTCGGCGACGCGGGCGCGGATGTCGGCGAACACCGCCTTGGCCGGGCGGCGCAACTGCCAGTCCTTGAGTTCCAGGGAAATCGCGCCGATCACGTCCTCGGCGGCCTCGCGGTCGGCGATTTCCCCGGCGCGGGCGTAGACGGTGTCGAAGGCGTCGCCGTATTCGAGGACGCGGCGTTCCACTTCGCGCACGATGGCGTTGCGCTCGGCGATCGACATGTTGCCGCGCGCATGCACATAGACCACCGCCTGCTTCGGCTCGATATCGGGGAAGAACTCCACGCCCCGGCCGAACGCGCCATAGAGAACCCAACTGGCGACGAGAAGCCCGAACGCCCCCGCCACCACCATGCCCGGCCGGGCGAGCGCGGCGGAAAGAAGCCGCGCGTAGCGGCCGGTCCAGCCCTTCAGTTGCGAAAGGTCGCCTTCCTCGCTGAGCGCCAGGGCGGCCAGGGTTTCCGTGTCGGCGGCGCCGGGGCGGCCGACCAGGGCGCCCAGGGTCGGCACGAAGATCAGCGCCATGAGAAGCGACGCGGACAGCGTCATCAGCAGGGTGATCGGCAGGTATTTCATGAATTCGCCGACGATGCCGGTCCAGAACACCATGGGCAGGAAGGCGGCCAGCGTCGTCGCGGTGGAGGAAATCACCGGCCAGGCCATGCGCTGCGCCGCCTGGGTATAGGCGGCGCGGCGGCCCTCGCCCTCGGCCATCCGGCGGTCGGCGTACTCGACGACGATGATCGCGCCGTCCACCAGCATGCCGGTGGCGAGGATCAGGCTGAACAGAACCACCAGGTTCATGCTTTGCCCCATCGCGGCGAGCGCCAGAATCCCCATCAGGAACGACCCGGGAATCGCCACCCCGACCAGCAGGCCGGAACGCGGGCCGAGAGCCGCCACCACCACCACCATGACCAGGACGATGGCGGCGATGACGCTGTTTTGCAGGTCGGACAGCATCGAGCGGATGTCGTCGGACTGGTCCTGCGAATAGCCGACGGAAACGGTTTCCGGCCAGTGGGTGCGTTCCTCGTCGACCACCTCGCGGACGCGGTCGATGGTTTCGATGATGTTTTCGCCGCTGCGCTTCGAGACTTCGAGGGCCAGGGCGGGGCGGCCGTCGACGCGGGCGACGCTGGTCGGGTCCTGGAAGCCCTTGCGGATCGAGGCGATGTCGGACAGGCGGATGACCCCGTCGCCCGAGGTCTTGATCGGCAGGGTCATGATGTCCTGCACCGTTTCGATCACCCCCGGCACCTTGATCGAGAAACGGCCCTTGCCGGTGTCGATCGCCCCCGCCGCCACCAGCTTGTTGGTCCGCGTCATGAAGCCGGTGACGTCCTGCGCCACCAGGTTGTAGCTTTCCACCCGCGCCGGATCGACGACGATTTCCACCTGCTCCTCGCGGTTGCCGCCGATGTTGACCTCCAGCACCGCGGGGATCGCCTCGATCTCGTCCTTGAGATCGCGGGCGATCTTCAGCAGGGTGCGTTCCGGCACCGCGCCGGACAGGGTGACCACCAGGACCGGGAACAGGCTGACGTTGACCTCGTGGATGCTGGGTTCGTCGGTTTCGGCGGGCAGGTCGGCCTTGGCGATGTCGACCTTGGCGCGGACGTCGGACAGCGCCCTGTCGGCGTCGAAGCCCGCGTCGAATTCCAGCACGACGTTGGCGCCGCCCTCGTAGGCGGTGGCGCGCATTTCCTTTACCCCCTCGATCGAGCGCAGTTCGCGTTCCATCGGACGGATCAGCATGCGCTCGGCGTCCTCGGGCGAGATGCCCTGGTGGGTGAGCAGCACGTACATCACCGGGATGTTGACGTCGGGCGAGGATTCCTTGGGGATGGTTATGTACGCCCACAACCCCGCGGTCAGGGTCAGGAACAGGGTCAGAAGGACGGTGCGGGTGCGCCCCAGGGCGACGTCGATCAGTCCGTTCATCGCGAAGCCTGGCTATCCGGGGCAAGCAGGGTGTCGGGGTGGGATTCGACCGTCTGTCCGGTGGAAACGAAATCCTGTCCGACGGTGATCAGGCGGATGGTGGCGGGCAGGCCGCCGATCCACAGGCCGTGTTCGTCCTCGCGCACCAGGTCGGCGGGGTGGAAGGAGACGACATTGTTCGCGTCGACCGTTTTCACCCCGACTCGGCCGTCCTCGGACAGGGTCAGCACGGCGGGCGAGACGCGGTGCGCCATGGTCTGACCCAGCGGCAGCCGCGCCTCGGCGGTCATGCCGTCGGCGATGGCGAGGTCGGGGTTGGGGACTTCGATTTCCACCGCGAAGGTACGGGTGGCGGCGGTCGCCGACGAGGCGACGAAGGTGACCACGCCCTCGCGTTTCTGGCCGTCGGTCAGGGTCAGCGTCGCCACCGCGCCGCGCGCGACGCGGGCGACGGCGTTTTCGGAAACCTGCACCGTCACCTTCAGCGGGTCGAGGTCGACCAGGGTGCCGACCGCGCCTTCCACCGCCAGATAGTCGCCGACCTCGGCCGGGCGGTCGTTGAGGATGCCGGCGAAGGGGGCGCGGATCTCGGTACGTTTGATGTCCAGGCGGACAGCGGCGACTTCGGCGGCGGCGGTGTCGCGCGCCGCCTTGGACGTGGCCAGTTGTACCCGGCTGGCGAAAGCCTTGTCGGAAAGCTTGGTCGCGGCGGTGAATTCGATTTCACGCTGCGCGAGGAGGGAGGAAGCTTGGGTGAGACGAGCGGCCCGGTCGTCCATCGCCAGGCGGGCGATCAGGTCGCCCGCGTGCAGGCGGGCGCCGCGTTCGGCGGGAACCTCGATCACGCGGCCCTTGGTCTCCGCCCGGATCACGACGCTGCGGTGCGCCCGCGTGGTGCCGGTGAGGACGATTTCGGCGGTAACCGGGCGCGCGGTCGATTCGACCACGCCGACTCGCGCGGTATTCGCCGCCTTGCTTCCGGTTGCCGCTGGCGGCGCCGCCGATTTGCCGATCAGCCCCGAGCCGATCCAGACCACGCAGACCGCAACGATTCCCGCCGCAGCCAGGTGGGGGGTCTTGAAACGCATGTTTCCTCCCGGAAAAGGCTTCCGCCGCGCGCAGAATAAGCCGCTCTGGCCGTTCACTCAAGCCGGGATCGGCGGGAAAATGCAAAGCATTGCACGCCGGTAGTTGACCTGCGGCGATCCGTCCGTAAAAGTGGGGATCGTCCCCGAATGCCGCTGCGGGAGAGCGCGGCGCGGACCCCAGGGTCCGACGCCGCCGCCGAAGGAGCAACCGCCCCCGGAAACTCTCAGGCACCAGGAACCGCGACGGTCAGGGGGACCTCTGGAAAGCAGGCGTGCGCGGCATTGCGCGCAGGCCTCACCGAAGATGTAAGCCCGAGCGTGGTTTCCCCTCGTTCCCGGCGAATCTTTCAGGTTCCGAAGACAGAGGGGGGCCGTCGGACCGGGAAACCGGTTCAGTGGCCGATTCGCATTCGTCCCTTGGGCGGTGCGGTCTTTTGTCGACGAGGAACCCGATGGGCGAGATCCATTCCGAGACCCTTCTGACCACGCCGCTCGATGCCCTGCATCGCGAGCTGGGCGCGCGCATGGTCCCCTTCGCCGGTTACGACATGCCGGTGCAGTATTCCGGCATTCTGGCCGAGCACGCGCAGTGCCGCGACAAGGCGGCGTTGTTCGACGTTTCCCACATGGGCCAGGCGGTGGTCCGCCATCCCGACGGCTTCGCCGCCGCGGCCAAGGCCTTCGAGGCCCTGGTGCCGGGCGACCTGGCGTCGCTGGGCGAAGGCGCGATCCGCTATACCCTGTTCCTCAACGACGCGGGCGGCATCATGGACGACCTGATGGTCACCAACGCCGGGGATCACCTGTTCGTGGTGGTCAACGCCGCGTGCAAGACCGCCGACTTCGCCCACATGCGGGCGAATCTGGCCGGATGCACCGTCGAGGTGCTGGAGGACCGGGCCCTGGTCGCCCTGCAAGGGCCGATGGCGGCAAAGGTTCTGGCGCGTCTCGACCCCGCCGCCGCGACGATGACCTTCATGACCGCGGGGCCGTTGAATCTTTCCGGCATTCCGGTCTGGGCGTCGCGCTCCGGTTACACCGGCGAGGACGGCTATGAGATCTCGGTCGCCGCCGACCGGGCGGAAGCCCTGGCCCGCCGCCTGCTGGCGGAGCCGGAGGTCGGGGCCTCGGGCCTGGGCGCGCGCGACAGCCTGCGCCTGGAGGCGGGCTTGTGCCTTTACGGTTCGGACATCGACACCGCCACCACCCCCGCCGAGGCGGCCCTTAAGTGGACGATCGGCAAGCGCCGCCGCGAGGCTGGCGACTTTCCCGGCGCGGCGGCGATTCTGCAACAGATCAAGGACGGCGCGCCGCGCACCCGCGTCGGTCTGCGCCTGGAAGGACGGCAGCCCGCCCGCGCGCATACCGACATCGTCGACGCGGCGGGACGGAAGATCGGCGAGATCACCTCGGGCGGGTTCGGCCCGACGGTGCAGGCGGCGATCGCCATGGGTTATGTCGAAACGGCGCATGCCGCGCCGGGAACCAAGGTCTCCTGCATGGTGCGGGGCAAGGCCTTGGCCGCCGAGGTGGTGACGATGCCGTTCGCGCCGCACCGCTATTTCAAGGGATGACAGGGCGTATCAGGTCAAGGGGAGAAACCAAGATGGCGAAACTCTATTTTTCCGAAGAGCATGAGTGGATTTCGGTCGAAGGCGGCATCGGTACCGTCGGCATCACCGAATACGCGCAAGAACAACTGGGCGACGTGGTTTTCGTCGAACTGCCCGAAGTGGGGACGGCGATCGAAAAGGGCGACGACGTCGCCGTGGTGGAATCGGTGAAGGCGGCCTCCGAGGTCTATTCCCCGGTTTCCGGCGAGATCGTCGAAATCAACGAGGACCTGGCCGACGCGCCCGGCCAGGTCAACCAGAGCGCCGAGGGCGACGGCTGGTTCTTCAAGATCAAGTTGTCCGACGAATCGGAACTCGACGATCTGATGAACCGCAAGGACTACGACGCCTTCGTCGAGGGCCTGGAATAATGCGCTATCTGCCGTTGAACGACGCCGACCGCGCCCGGATGCTGGACGCGGTCGGCGTGGGTTCGGTCGAGGATCTGTTCCGCGACGTGCCCTCAGAGGTGCCGCCGGGGCCGGTCTTCGACCTGCCCGACCACCAGGGAGAGATGGCCGTCGAGCAGGCCTTCAACGCCTTCGCCGTCAAGAACCTGTCGCCGTCCTGCGCACCCACCTTCCTGGGCGCCGGGGCCTACCGCCACCATATCCCGGCGGCGGTGGACGCCCTGATCCAGCGGGGCGAGTTCCTGACCAGCTATACCCCCTATCAGCCGGAAATCTCGCAGGGCACCTTGCAGGCCCTGTTCGAGTTCCAGACCCAGGTCTGCCTGCTGACCGGCATGGAGGTGGCCAACGCCTCGATGTACGACGCGGCCACCGCCTGCGCCGAGGCGGCGCTGATGGCGGCGCGGGTGACGCGGCGGAAAAAGGTGCTGATCTCCGGTTCGGTGCATCCGCACTATGTCGACGTCATCCTGACCGAAACCGGCTTCACCGGCATTTCCTGCGAACGCCTGGCCCCCGACCCGATGGGGATCGAGGACCTGGTCGGACGGGTCGACGACGACCTGGCCTGCGTGCTGGTGCAGACCCCCGGCTTCTTCGGGCGTCTGTCCGACTTCACCGCGCTGGCCGCGCAGTGCCACGCCATGGGCGTGCTGCTGGTGGTGGCGGTGGCCGAGCCGGTTTCCCTCGGCGCCTTGATGCCGCCGGGCGAAATGGGGGCGGACATCGTGGTGGTGGACGGTTCCTCGCTCGGCATGCCGCTGTCGTTCGGCGGGCCCGGCGTCGGCCTGTTCGCCACCCGCGAAAAGTACATGCGCAACATGCCCGGCCGTCTGGTCGGCGAGACGTTGGACGTGGACGGACGGCGCGGCTGGGTGCTGACCCTGTCCACCCGCGAACAGCACATCCGTCGCGAGAAGGCGACCTCGAACATCTGCACCAACTCGGGCCTGTGCGCGTTGGCCTTTTCCATTCACCTCGCCCTCTTGGGCGAGGACGGCTTCACCAAGCTGGCGGAGGTCAACCACAAGGCCGCCGCCGCGCTGGCCAAGCGCCTGTCCGCGGTGAAGGGGGTGAAGCCGCTGTCCGGTCCCTTCTTCAACGAGTTCGCGGTGGTTCTGGACAAGCCCGCCGCGCCGGTGGTGGAAGCCCTGGCGGCGAAGGGAATCCTGGGCGGGGTGCCGGTGTCGCGCTTCTATCCGCAGTTCCCCGAACTGGAGAACCTGATGCTGGTAACGGCCACCGAAACCAACGGCGACGCGGACTTCGACGCCTTGGTCGCGGCCCTGACGGAGGTCCTGCGATGACCGAGGTTCATGTCTTTCCGTCCGCCCCGGCGGGCACCGTTTCCGGCAACCGCGGCCTCACCGTCGAGGAACCGTTGCTCTTCGAGATGGGCGGCGAAGCGGGCTGCGGCGTCGACCTGCCGGAGCCGCGCGACGTGCCGGATCACCTGACCGGCTTCGCCCGCAAGGGCCGTATCGGCCTGCCCGGCCTTTCCGAGCCGCAGGTGGTGCGTCACTACACCCGTCTGTCGCAGAAGAACTATTCCATCGACGCCGGGTTCTATCCGCTCGGCTCGTGCACCATGAAGTACAACCCCCGCCTCAACGAGAAGGTGGCGCGCACCACCGGCCTCGGCGACTTGCATCCGATGCAGCCGGTGTCCACGGTGCAGGGGGCGCTGGAGGCGATCGACGCGATGGCCGCCTGGCTGCTCGGCCTGACCGGCATGGCCGGGGTGGCGATGTCGCCGGCGGCGGGCGCGCACGGCGAACTCTGCGGCGTGATGGCGATCCGCGCCGCGCAGGAGGCCAAGGGCAATCCGCGCAAGATCATCCTGGTGCCGGAATCGGCGCACGGCACCAATCCCGCCACCGCCGCCCTGTGCGGCTATTCGGTGGTGGCGATCCCCGCCACCGCCGAGGGGCGGGTGGACATCGCGGCGTTGAAGGCCAAGCTTTCCGACGATGTCGCCGGGCTGATGCTGACCAACCCCAATACCTGCGGCCTGTTCGAACGCGAGGTGCGGGAAATCGCCGATCTGGTGCATGCGGCGGGGGCGTTCTTCTATATGGACGGCGCCAACTTCAACGCCCTGATCGGGCGGGTGAAGATCGCCGACCTGGGCGCCGACGCCATGCACATCAACCTGCACAAGACCTTCTCCACGCCGCACGGCGGCGGCGGGCCGGGGGCGGGGCCGACGGTGTTCTCGCAGGCCTTGGCGCCGTTCGCGCCGCTGCCCTTCGTGCGCCGGGGCGATGACGGCTTCGAACTGGTGGAAACCCGCGCCCAGGCGGGGGCGGATGCCCATCCCTTCGGCCGGATGAAGGGCTTCCACGGCCAGTTCGGGGTGATGCTGCGGGCGCTGGCCTATGCGATGAGCCTGGGCAAGGACGGTTTCCGCCAGGCTTCCGGCGACGCGGTGTTGAACGCCAACTACCTGCTCGCCCGCCTGAAGGACGTGCTTTCCGCGCCCTTCGAAGGCCCCTGCATGCACGAGGCGTTGTTCGACGACGGCTTCCTCAAGGATACCGGCGTCACCACCCTCGACTTGGCGAAGGCGCTGATCGACGAAGGCTATCACCCGATGACCATGTACTTCCCGCTGGTGGTGCATGGCGCGTTGCTGATGGAGCCGACGGAAACCGAAAGCAAGCAGACCCTGGACGCCTTCATCGACACGGTGCGGGCGCTGGCCGCCAAGGCCAAGGCGGGGGAGGCCGACTTCTTCCACGCCGCGCCCAGGCTGACCCCGCGCCGCCGTCTCGACGAGACCCTGGCGGCCCGCAAACCGGTGCTGCGCTGGGCCCCGCCCAAGGCGGAGTGAGGCCGGGAAGGACAAAATGGCGCGGAGGGGCTTGTGGCCCCTCCGCGCTTTTCGTTTCTACGGCGCGAAACGGCTCCACAGGGCGGTGATCGGCATGACGAGGAGCAACGACGGCAGCATCCCGGCAAGGGGGAAGGTCTTGATGCCGCTGATCGTCAGGCCGGTCGCGATCATGATGAAGCCGCCGCAGGCGCCGAAGTCGGCGATCATTTCCGGGGTGGTGTGCGGCAGGATGACCGAGGCGGAGGCGAACAGCGCCATCTGCACCGCGGTCTGCGGCAGGGCGAGAACCGCGGTTGACGCGCCAAGGGAAATGGCGAAGACCAGGGTGGTGAACAGGTCCATGATCGCCTTGACGAACAGCAGGGTCGCGTCGCCGGTCATTCCCTCGGTCAGGGCGCCCATGATGCCGACGCCGCTGAAACAGAACAGCACGGTGGCGGAAATGAAGGTCTCGGCATGGACCGGGTCGTCGTCGGCCTGTCCGGTCTTGCGGGGAGAGAGGGCGTTGACGCCGCGCCGCGCCATGCGGGCGATCCAGCGGAACAGCCGTTCCAGCTGAATCGTTTCGCCCAGGATGGTGCCGAGAATCAGGGACAGCACCACCGGCGGCAGGCTCGTCGCCTTGACGATCATCGAAATGCCGAGGCCGATCGCGACGCAGCCGAAAACCAGCGGCAGCCGTTCGCCGATGCGCCGGGGGATGCGTCTGCCGAGAAAGGCTCCCGCCGCGCCGCCGAACAGAATCGCGGCGGCGTTGACCAAGGGTCCAACCATGTCTTGTCCTTAAACGTTTGGGGTGGGCGCATCCGAAGACGCGCCCGGAGGGGACGATCCCGCCATGCGGAAATTCCGGCGAAAGGCGCCGGAGGTCGGTGGCGGGCCCGTCCGTTCAGTGGGGATCGGGGTCTTCCAGCTTGCCCCAGCAGAGGCTGATGATACCGGCCATCGCCAGCACCGTCAGCAGCAGGGCGAGGTAGATGACGAAGGAGACGTGGAACAGCACCGAGCCGACCACCGCGGCCAAGCCCAGAACCGCGATCAGCAGGATGCCGATGGTTTGCAGAACGACGCGCATGCCGCTTCTCCTTCCTTCCGGAACGCTTTTCAACATGGGGGCGCGTCCCGTCGGAAAAAAGGGGGCGTGCGTTTCTTACAGCCGCCAGAGGTCGATCCCGGCGGGCTTGCTCGCGCGGTCCAGGCAGCCCTTGACGTCGGCGACGAAGCCCGTGCCGCCCTTGAGCAGGCGGGCGACGTCCCAGCCCATCTCGCGATAGGCGCGGTGCGGCACCGCCAGGATCAGCGCGTCGGCGGGGGCCAGTTCGGCGAAGGGGGTCAGGGTGACGCCGTATTCGTGGGTGACTTCGGCCGGGTCGGCCATGGCGTCGGCCACCTGCACCCGCGCGCCGAAGGTCTGCAATTCGGCGACGATGTCGACGACGCGGGTGTTGCGCACGTCGGGCACGTCTTCCTTGAAAGTCAGGCCGAGGACGGTGACCAGCGGGTTGGCCGGGCAGCCCTGGTTCATCAGCGCCTTGATCGCCTCGCGCGCGACGAAGCCGCCCATGCCGTCGTTGATGTGACGCCCGGCGAGAATGACCTCGGCATGGTGTCCGGCCTTTTCCGCGCGGTGGGTCAGGTAATAGGGGTCGACGCCGATGCAGTGGCCGCCGACCAAGCCGGGGGCGAAGGGCAGGAAGTTCCACTTGGTGCGGCTGGCGGCGAGGACGTCCAGGGTGTCGATGCCGAGCTTGTGGCAAATCACCGACAGTTCGTTCATCAGGGCGATGTTGATGTCGCGCTGGGTGTTCTCGATCACCTTCGCCGCCTCGGCGACGCGGATCGACGACGCCGGATGCACCCCGGCGGCCACCACCGAGCCGTAGACCGCGGCGACGATGTCGCGGGTGGCGACGTCGGAGCCGGAAACCACCTTGGCGATGGTGGTGAAGCGGTGTTCCTTGTCGCCGGGATTGATGCGTTCGGGCGAGTAGCCGACGGCGAAGTCGACGCCGAACTTCAGGCCGGATTCCTTTTCCAGCACCGGCACGCAGTCTTCCTCGGTGGCGCCGGGATAGACGGTGGACTCATAGACCACGATGTCGCCCCGCTTGAGGATGCGGCCGACGGTGCGGCTGGCGGCGATCAGGGGCGAAAGGTCGGGGCGGTGGGCGTCGTCGATCGGCGTCGGCACGGCGACGATGTGAAAATCGGCTCGTTTCAGGTCGGCGGGATCGCAGGTGAGGAACAGCCCCGCCGCAGCCAGATCGGCGTCGGAAACCTCGCCGGTGTGGTCGGAGCCGGTCTTCAGCTCGGCGATGCGCCGGGCGTTGATGTCGAAGGCCACCACCGGGGTGCCCGCCTTGGCGAAGGCGACGGCGACGGGCAGGCCGACGTAACCGAGGCCGATGACCGAAATCCGACGATTATGCGACATGGGACGATGCCTTATCTAAACCTTGAAGTACGCGCGGTACCATTCGACGAAGCGCGCCACGCCCACCGAAACCGGCGTGCCCGGCGCATAGCCGACGGCTTCCCGCAGGGCGGAGGTATCCGCCGCGGTGGCGGGTACGTCGCCCGGCTGCATCGGCAACAGGTTGAGCTGGGCGCTCCGCCCCAGGCAGGCTTCCAGCGTGTTGATATAGGTCATCAGCGGCACCGGCGAGCCGCCGCCGATGTTGAAGACGCGGTAGGGGGCGATGCCGCTGCGCGACGGATCGGGGTTTTCGACGTCGGCGCGCCAGGCAGGGTCCGCGGCGGCGGGGTTGGCGGCGACGCGCACCACGCCCTCGACGATGTCGTCGACGTAGGTGAAGTCGCGGGTCATCTGTCCGTGGTTAAACACGTCGATCGGCTGCCCCGCCAGGATCGCCTTGGTGAACTTGAACAGCGCCATGTCGGGGCGGCCCCAGGGCCCATAGACGGTGAAGAAGCGCAGGCCGGTGGTCGGCAGGCCGAACAGGTGGCTGTAGGAATGCGCCATCACCTCGTTCGACTTTTTCGTCGCGGCGTACAGGCTCATCGGATGGGCGGTGCCCTGCGACTCGGCAAACGGCATCGATTGGTTGGCGCCGAACACCGAACTGGTCGAGGCATAGACCAGATGCTTCACGCCGCCGTGGCGGCAGCATTCCAGGATGTTGACGAAGCCGACCAGGTTGCTGCTGACATAGGCGAAGGGATTCTCCACCGAATAGCGCACCCCCGCCTGCGCGGCGAGGTTGATCACCACCTCGGGCTTGTGCGTGGCGAACAGGGACTTCAGCGTCTCCAGGTCGGCGATGTCGCCGACCACGTCGGTGTATCCCGGCTTGGCGGTCAGGATATCGACGCGCGCCTGTTTCAGGGCTGGGTCGTAATAGGGGTTGCGGTTGTCGATGCCGACCACCGTGTGCCCTTCGGCCAGCAGGCGCAAAGAGGTGTGAAAGCCGATGAATCCGGCGGCGCCGGTAACCAGAACGATCATCGCAAGGGGGTCCGTGAAGTTCGGGGCAAACGTCGTCTTCAGGGCTATCTTAGTGGGGTAGGGCGATAAAAAAAGCAACCGAATCCTGGGAAAGGCGTCGTTCTTCCGGCGCTCGGCGGGATCCGTGAAAAAAGTCTACACAGGTCTGTCACGCTGTGCTATACAGCCGCCCTTGCAAACGACCGGCGGCAACGCCGGGTCCCTGGTGGGGGATAGTTTAACGGTAGAACCGCGGACTCTGACTCCGTTAGTCGAGGTTCGAATCCTCGTCCCCCAGCCAACAAGGAAGCCCCCCCTCGTGGGGGCTTTTTTGTTGGCTAAAGGCGCGGAGTTTCGCCGATCACAACTATTCTCATAGGTTTTCTGAAATGATCTCGCCATTGGGCGAGACAAAATATTCATTGATTCTCGTCTGTTCAGGACCATCTGAAAACGACGCAGGAAGCCAAGTCTGGCTGACATGAGTAATATATTACTCATGTCGTGTCTTTTCATGGGGGGCGGCAATCTTGCCGGGGCAATGATGGCGGAAGACGGATCGCTCGAACGGAATGCTGCGGCGGTTTCCGATCTCGAGGCGGAACTTCTCAAGGTGCGGTCCGATTACCGCCAAACCGCCTATACCCTGCGGCAGACGCAGGAGGCCTATGGTCATTTCGTGCCGAAATCCTTTCTGCGGCTTCTTGGCGCGGAGGACATCCTCAAGGTCAACCTGGGGCACGAGGCGGAGAAGCGGATCACCATCATGTTTTCGGACATCCGGGATTTCACCACCCTGTCCGAAAGCAAATCCTCCGGCGAGACCTTCGCCTTCATCAACGATTATCTCGGGCAGATGGAGCCCGCGGTGCAGATGCATCACGGCATCGTCGACAAGTTCATCGGCGACGCGGTGATGGCCTTCTTTCCCGAGCGCGCGGAAGACGCGCTGGCGGCGGCGTTCGCCATGCGTGCCGCCCTCGATCACTATAACCGCCGCCGCGGGCAGGTCGGCGAGGCGCCGGTCGGCATGGGCATCGGCCTCAACACCGGGCTCACCACGCTGGGCGTGGTCGGGCATATGGAACGCATGGACACGACGATCATCGGCGACGCGGTCAACGTCGCCTCGCGCATCGAGGGACTGACCAAACAGTACCGGGTCGGCATCCTGATCAGCGAGGACACCCTGGCGAGCCTGGAAAACCCGGAAGCCTATTCGGTGCGGTTCGTCGATCGGGTCGCGGTGAAGGGGCGCATCCGTCCGGTTTCCGTCTACGAGGTGTTCGATGGCGATCCGCCGGAGGTGGCGCGCGGCAAGCTGTCCGTCCTCGACGTCTTCGAAAAGGCGGTTGCCTATTGCCACCTGGGCGAATGCGCGCGCGCCGTGCCGCTATTGGAGCAATGTCTGAAGGAGGTTCCCGGCGATCCGGTCGCCGCCCTTTATCTGGAGAGATGCCGCGGCGAGAAGCGGGACAGCGCCTGGGAGTTTCGCCAGCAGCTCGTCTGGCGGGACGACTTCGACACCGGACTGGCCGATGTGGACGCGCAGCACCGGGGGCTGCTCGACAATATTAACAAGCTGTCGCAGGCGATCCAGAAGGACGAAACCGCAGTGGTCGGCGAAGTCTTCGACTTCCTGGCCGCCTATGGCGTCGAGCACTTCGATACGGAAGAAACCTATATGCGGGAATACGGCTATCCCTTCCTGGCCGAGCACGCGCACGAACATGCCGCCTTCGTCAGAAGCCTGCTGGCCACCAAGCGGGAGATCCTGTCCGGCCGCCACGACATGCTGCTCTGCCTGTTCCGCGTCCACCAGTTCCTTTACGACTGGCTGATCAGCCACAGCACGCGCACCGACAAGCATTTCGCCCATTTCGTGCTGGCGAAAACGAAGGAAACCTCCGTGAAGGCCGACTGAACCTGTCCAGTTCCGGTTTTACCGGCGGGGGGCTCAGGCGCTTTTCGCCTCGATATGGTGGCGGATGACTTCGGTGATGATGAAGGTCAGGAACTTCTCGGCGAACTCGGGGTCGAGGTCGGCGTCGTGCGCCAGCGTGCGCAGGCGGGCGATCTGTTCCTTTTCGCGCGCCGGATCCGAGGCCGGCAGGTCGTGCTCCGCCTTCAACGCGCCGACCCGCTTGGTGCACTTGAACCGTTCGGACAGCAGATAGACCAGCGCCGCGTCGATGTTGTCGATGCTGGAGCGCAGCTGGCGAAGTTCGGGAAGGGCGGTTTCTCTGCTCATCGATACACTCACGGACTGACGGAAAGGACGGTTCCCGAATGTCCGGTCTTCTCCCCCCGGTTTCAAGCCTTTTTCGGTCACGGGTGCAGCGGGTTGCCGCCCGAGGAGCCCAAAAGGGCCATCAGTTCCTTGCGCGTCGTCGGGTTGGAGCGGAAAACCCCCAGCATGTGGCTGGTGATCATCGACACGCCGGGTTTGTGCACGCCGCGCGTGGTCATGCACTGGTGGCTGGCCTCGATGACCACGGCAACCCCCATCGGTTCCAGCACTTGGTTGATGGTGTTGGCGATCTGTACCGTCATTTTTTCCTGGATTTGCAGGCGCTTGGCATAGGCCTCGACGACGCGGGCCAGCTTGCTGATGCCGACGACGCGGCGATGCGGCATATAGGCGACGTGCGCCCGGCCGATGATCGGCACCATATGGTGTTCGCAATAGCTTTCGACGCGGATGTCGCGCAGCAGCACCATTTCGTCGTAGCCTTCGACCTCCTCGAAGGTGCGGCGCAGGTACTCGTCGGGGTCCATCGCGTATCCGGCGAAGAATTCCTCGTAGGAGCGGACGACGCGCGCCGGGGTGTCGATCAGTCCTTCGCGGGAAGGATCGTCGCCCGCCCAGCGCAGCAGGGTCCGCACCGCGGCTTCCGCTTCCTCGCGGGTGGGGCGCGCGGGCGAGGCGTTGGCGGCGGGGACGGGCTTGGATTTCTTCGTCGGCTGGTTCACGGCAGGTCTCCTTCGGCGGGGCGCATGGTCGCCACGCCAAAGATGTTGGCAGGGGAACGCCCCGATGCAACCGCTTTTTCCCGAAATCGCCGACGGGGGCGGCGGAAAAGCCCCCTTGCCAAGCAGGCGCCACCTACCCTAATATCCGGCCCTTCGCCCCGCCCTTCGGGCGGCTGGCCGCGGGTGTAGCTCAATGGTAGAGCAGAAGCTTCCCAAGCTTACGACGGGGGTTCGATTCCCCTCACCCGCTCCAAGATTTCTGCGGCTTTCCGGTCGATTTTCTCGAATTTCCGTGGATTATTGGACCAAAATGGACCAAACTTGATGGTCCAAGGGTGGTCCAAATGTGTCCGCTCGTTTCGGGATTCGAGGGAAGGCGTACATATGGCCAGCATCGACGCACGCGGCCCTTATCAGTACCGCGCTAGGATCCGCCGCAAGGCCGGCGATCGTGTCGTTACAATTTCCAAAACCTTCACCAGTCTGACGGACGCACAGACCTGGGCGATGATCCAGGAGGGGAAGGTGGTTGGCGACGAGTACGTGGACCGCAAGTTGGTCCAGGCGACCACCGTCCGGCAGGCCTGCGAATGGTTCAAGGACCGGATCGCTCCGAAGGACCGTAAGACCGAAAAGCGGATGCCGAAGACGGCGCACGCGAAAAACCAGCTCTCGCGCCTGCGCTACTGGTGCGCGTCGGAGTTTGCGGACTGGTCGCTGGTATCGCTCAAGCCATGGGATCTGATCGAATGGCGTGATGAGTTGCTGAATGAAGGCGACTGTGCGCCGCAAACGCTCGTGCATCGCCTAAATACCCTCTCCCAAGTCTATATAAATTTCGCCCTGGCGCAGAAGATGGAGGTGACCAATCCGGTGGGGGAGAAAGTGCGGCCGCCACTGGGGCAGGGGCGGGACAGGCGCTTGAGTCTTCATCTCGATGCGGATGGCAAGGACGAGGAAGCTCGGCTCCTGGCGGCCTGCGCAATAAGTTCACGGCCATGGCTGCGAGGTGCGGTGATCATCAGCCTGGAAACCGCGATGCGCCAGGCAGAGCTGGCAGGAATGACCTGGGACCGGGTGATGCTGAACGTCGAATTCCCATGCTGCGATCTGCCGCGAACCAAGAACGACCGCCCGCGACGGGTGCCGTTATCTACCCGAGCGGTTGCAGCGTTCCGCAGTTTGATTCCTGAGGGTGTTGCAATTCTCGGCAAGCGGGCGGTGTTTCCGGTCGAGACACCGCGAGCTTTCGGCCACGCTTGGCGCGGCGTCGTGAACGATGAGAACTTTCCAGATCTGCGCTGGCATGACCTTCGGCATGAGGCGATCAGTCGCCTATTCGAACGCACCGATCTTCGCGACAACGAGATCATGGCGATCAGTGGCCACCTGCGCCCGGAAATGCTTACCCGCTATACTCACCTTCGCGCGGATAGGCTGGGGGCCAAGTTGGGGTAGCTAATTAATGAGGCAGCTACACATGGGGGGTTCGCTCATGTATTCCCAACGCTGACCAGAGAATTGGGTGTAAATACACCACTGTATTGGTCTTTATTTCATTGTCTTCGACAGAAAGATCACCTTCGTGTGACCAGAGGACGGGGCTGTACGAATCGGATTTCACCCCGATTGCCCCTACCCGTTGCAAGGCCTTGATCCACTCTCGGGTGAACGTGCGGCGGTTGATTTTCGAATCCAGCAGAGCACGCGCCATGACGGACAGTTCATCTCTGGGTTCCGGGTCATCGGATAGGAGAAGTGATGCAAGATCTTCAATTTCTCGCCGACTAAATTCGTTTAAATGCCTCTTGCTAGGCTTTCCTTCGAAAGGAGTTAGGTAGGTCTGAAGTTTCGGGTAGTGACCAGCCCATTCCTCACAAAGAGAAAGCAGACGCTTTTTGGAATATAATGTCTCAGCAGATCGTACCATTGCTGCTGTAATATGATTCTGACCCTGGGCTTGTTTTATGCATTGGTTTACAAAGAGGATTATATCCCTCGGGCGCATTAGTGTTCGATTGAGCATGTAATCAAATGTGGGTTCTGTCCCGATATGTCCGGCAAACACATCCGAAAAGCAAATACGTTCTTTGGTGTATTTGTCCTGGAAAAGAGATGTAATGCGCTTATCGACTAGGGACAGCATGTGAGTCTTGTCCCACGTTAGATGAATATATAGGTCTTCGTACTTTTCTTCCTGGAATCCAGCATCTTTGGTGTTCCGTATGACGCTGAGCAGAAGGTCTGCACGTAAAGCAATTACGATCTTAACCTGCTCCACTCGCCGGAATTTTTTAATGGTTTCAATCAGGGATCTTATTAGTCTGTATTTAATTCGTTCATCAACCCAGTTCTCATCAAGTCTATCTATCGTGATGAAATAGTAATTCTTTCTATCGTCAAAAACGTCATCCGCAAGTACCTGCATTAGACTGTTTAATTCTTGAATTTGGACAGAAGATACAATTTTTTGCGCACGGACGATCACTTCAGTTTTTTTCTCGGCTGAGAGTTTCGATGCAGCGGAGGCATCTATAGGTATTCCTAGAGAAGACAAGTCAGCGCCGACAGAGAGCTCTCTCTCTAATTTTGAGGTGAATTCTTTTATCCGTTCGTCTGTATCTATCCAGAATTTATCACCCCAGCTTCGAATATAATCGAGAGCCTTTTCCTTCTTCTTGTTTTTTCCGGTTAATGCAGAAATCCAGCTAAAGAAATTGTTGCTGTCTTCCTCGTTTTTTATTTTGAATTTGTACTTTATCAACTCAACAGACAGTATGTGTCTCCAGAGTAATTGATAAAAAATATCTAAATTCACGCCCATCGCGTCTAGGAATCTCAGGATGTCAGAGTTTGATATGTATTGTAGGCATAAGGCATCAGCTTCTATATCTAGGACGTGATCTTCTTTGTTCTTTAGTGTTTCTATTAATGCACTTTTCCCGACACCTGTGCGGCCGACTATGACGGAGTGGCTGTCCTTTATGTTGTTGAGGACCTCAAAGTCTCCCGTATCAATAAAGCAGTCTTGCAGGTATGTAGAATCCTGCTCTGCCGAGGCGGCGCCGATGTCCATATTCTTTTTGAAAACGATGTTTAAATTGCCCATTTATGCTGACCTGCTATGGAACTTTCATCCGGCCGAAAGTAGAGCCTTTGCCGAAGTTACACCGTCAGGCGTGGTGTGAGCAATGGGGGTAGCCCCGGAGCCCGGAACGGGCGGAGGGACTGCCTCCATTGCCTTAAGTTCGGCGGCACGTGCCGCCGGGGTTTGGTATCCCAGGGCCGAATGCGGCCTGGTGGTGTTGTAGTCGGTCCGCCAAGCGGCGATCACAGCGCGAGCCTGAACCATGCTGGTGAAGGCCGTTTCGTTCAGAAGTTCGTCCCGCATCCGCCCGTTGAAGCTCTCGACATAGCCGTTCTGCATCGGCTTGCCGGGGGCGATGTAGTGCCATTCGATCCGCTGATCCTGGGTCCATTTCAGCACGGCGTTGGACGTGAGTTCGGTGCCGTTGTCGGAGACGATCATTCCGGGCTTGCCGTGCCTTGCCACCAAGGCCGCCAGTTCGCGGACCACCCGCACGCCGGAGATCGAGGTGTCGGGAATCGCCGCCAGACACTCCCGCGTCACGTCATCGACGATGTTCAGAACCCGGAAGCGTCGCCCGTTGTCCAGTTGGTCGTGCACGAAGTCGAGAGACCAGCGGGCATTGGGGACGGCTTCCACCAGGATCGGCGCTCGCGTGCCGATCGCTTTGCGTCGGGTCCGTCTCCGGCGCACCGCCAAGCCTTCTTCCCGATACAGGCGGTAGATACGGGTGATCCCGGAAGCCTCACCATCTCGGCGAAGCAGGACGAACAGACGCCGGTAGCCGAAGCGCCTCCGCTCCTGGGCGAGGTCGCGCAGGCGTTCCCGTAACTCTTCGTCGGCAGGGCGGATGGAGCGGTAGCGGACCGTCGTGCGATCCACTCCGAGCACCGTGCAGACCCGTCGCTCGCTCATCTCGAAATCGCTTCGCAGATGCGCGACAGCTTCCCGCTTCGCGGCGGGCCCTACCATTTTTTTCCAAGAAGATCGCGGAGCGCGGCCTCGTTCAGCATCGATTCCGCCAGAAGCTTCTTCAGTCGGGCGTTCTCGTCCTCCAGCGCCTTCAGACGCCGGGCCTCCGAGACATCAAGGCCACCATACTTGGCTTTCCACTTGTAGAACGTCGCGCTCGACACTCCGTGCCGCCGGCACACGTCCGCCGTCGTCGCACCCGCCTCCTGCTCCTTCAGGATGCCGATGATCTGCTCTTCCGAAAACCTGCTCCGCTTCACAAGTCCGTCTCCCTGCTGGGCCGGACTCTACTTCAAATTGGAGGAAAATTCCCATAGCAGGTCAATGGCGGCAGCCATCTCGACATCACCGAATAGCGCAAAATCTGTCCAGAGCGTACAGCCCAGGATATGCAGCTTGCCGACAGGCAGATCAGACACAAGGTGATCCTGTTCGAGGAACGAGACACGCCCCTCGGTTTCGGTAGCCTCTTTCCGCAGCTCTCGAATTTCCTCTTCTAGATCGCCGTCGAAGAACTCGTGATTCCCTGCCAGAACTACGACAGGAACGCCGAGGTATCGCGCCACTTGGTCGCCATAGCGGACACCGGAAAGTCCTTTTCGGCGGCCCCTAGGAGTGTTTGTGTCGCCGGCTATGACCATGAGGTCGATTTGTTCGCGCAAATCTGCGAGTAGCGGCCCCACCCGAGGGTGTCCGTCAGCGGCTAGCGCGCGTCGGGCTTTTTGTAGTGCGAACCACGCGCCGGTGGGGTAATCCGGACCGCGTTCCTCGAATTCCAGATGCAGGTCGCTCATGTGGCCGACGCGCACGGCCATCCTCCATTTTTGACGGCCCGCCGAGCTGATCTCCAAGCCCGCCGTCGCCGTCCTGGGTCGCGCACGTCGAGCAGAGGCGCGAGCGGCGAGCATGATCGCAGCCGTGTCATCCGTTCATCTCGCCGTACGATAGCCTGCAGCAGGGCCTCGGCGTCGAGCTGCAGCAACTGCTTCCATTCGTCGTGGCCGGATTGGTGCGCAAGCGTCTCACGCACCTGGTCAAGCAACGCCGGATCGACAGAGATCCGGCGGGCGATGAGTCGGTGAAAAATCAGCATCACCCGAGCGGTGACGTCGGTAGCGGCGGGTCGCATGATTCAATCCTTTGGTTCCGCGTCGAAAATTTCTTTCGCGACAAGCATGATGTCATCACAAAAATCGTCGAGCGTCCCGTGCCGCCACTCTCCAGCGATTGACGGTTCTGGGTCTGGCACCGCCATGATGATTCGCTGCCTCATTGTCTCATTGGGCTCGGGCCGGGAATAGACGAGGCGCAGATGCGGATGCGCGGACGGAGTGGTTTTTCTCATGGTCTCTGGCCTCAAATTTCGCTATCAAGAATGGGATAAATTTTATCCCATTTCAAGCGCGCTTCAGCGTCCCAAGGAGGGCTGAGTGAAATCCGTTTCAGCCAAACGCAAAGCCGAGATCGAAGCCTTCTCCGTTGCCGTCCGCGCCGCCGGTGAGCGCCTCGCGCCTTCTGCACGGGACGCCGAACGTATTCGTCTCCTGGCTCGAGAGCTTCAGGCGGGGGCACCGGCAGTCAAAAAATGGTGGTACGCGCAGAATGCGCCTCGCGGTGCGGCCGCCGTGGCCATTCTCCGTGAGCTGGATTTCGTGGGCGTCATCGATGCCAACGAGATATTTGAAGCGTGTGTAACATACGGTGGAAATACACGTATGTAACATACGATAAAAACCGCAACTGATATTGTGTATCCTGTAGTGGTTACGCAATACTGGATAGATCTACGCAAATTTTCTCTTGACGTGGTCTTCGTTTTTCTTTCTGCTTGGGAGCAAGGCTCCTCCGGAGGGCCCTTTGGGCCACCGGAGACCTTGCTAGGGGCGCAGCCCCTAGGACCCCGGTTCGCGCGATAGGGAGAGATGATGCCAAAGCCCCGCACCCGCCGCGCGCACGTAGCGAAGATCCGGCTGAGCGATGCCGAGCGGCAGCGCCTGATTTCCCTCGCGGCGGATGCGGGCATGAATCTCGCCGATTTCCTACGTCTGGCAGCGTCTCAGGCAGTCGTCGTCAACCGCTCAGACTGGCGGCGCCGGACGTTTCAGTTGGGAAAAATCGGCAACAATCTTAACCAACTGTCCCGGTGGGCGAACGCTCACAAAGCGGCAATCGAGGCCAGCACCGTTGTGCTCGCCCTGCTGCGCATTGAGCGCCTGCTGCGCAACGAATTCGGCTTGGATCAAACGCCGCCAGACGCAGGGGATGCGTCATGCTAGTCGCGTGGTCGAAGCACACCGGCGCGGACGATCCCGGTGGCAATGGGGTCGTGAACTACCTGTGCAACGCGGCTGTCTGGAAGACTTCCCTGAACGGGAATGGAAGGGTTCTCCTACACCGCAACCCTGCGCCTGAAATTCTCCGTGGCGATCCCGGGCTGATGCGCCAGGCCATCAGGTCTATCGATTTCAAGCATCGATACTCGTCAGCGGTCCTCTCATTCGAGCGAGAGGATGTTGATATCGCTCGCTTCAACACCGGAGATCCGGTGCTCCGTGAGCAAATTGACAGGGTTATAAGAGCATTTGAGGCGGCTGCGTATGCGGGGATTGCTGAGGAGCACCGTCCCCCGTGCCTCTGGACGACGCATACTGACACTGGCCGCCTCGAACTCAATTTCTGCGCCCCGCGAGCAATTTTAGCTGGTGATGGCCGCATCAAATCCATCAATCCTTCGCCGCCAGGTGGTGCAAATCAGAAGCTCTGGGATGCCTTCCGGGACGTGATGAATGCGCGCTACGGCTGGGCCGACCCCGAAGATCCGCGTCGCGCACGCCTCACGGCTGTTCCGGACTGGGTCTCAAAAATCGCGGCAGCAGCGGAGAGAGCCGGGGGAGTACCAAAAGAGAACATCGCGGTAGAGGCGGCGGAGCTTGCCGAGGCAGCATTTGCTGCTGGTGAGATTCGCTCCCGAGATGAACTAATTGAGAAACTGCGCGGAAACGGCGTGCAGATTCCGCGAGTGGGGAAGGGTTACATCACCCTGATGAACGACCAGGGCAAGCGTTTCCGCCTTCGCGGTCGCCTTTTTAGTGAAAGCTTTATCTCGCCCGAGGCGCTTGGTCCGATCTCGACCGACGCTACGCCGCGCCTCGTCTTGGACGAATGTACCCAGCGACTCAACAGGCTCGTGAACGCCCGCGCAAAATTTCATCGGCTTCGCTACGGCGGACCAGAGTGGGAAACATCTGAAATACCGCCCCCGAATGTTTCGCCGGTTCCGACTGCAATCGACACGCCGCCCATCATTCCGGCGCCGAAGTCGGAAAAAGCCAAGTTGCTTTGCGATCAGGACGGCGTGGGCGATACCCCCATCCTCGACCTCGGCAACGCGGAGATTGAGGTGGTAGAGCCGGACCCCGTCCGCAAAGCCCACTACAAAGCCCACCTTTTCCTGGTCATTTTCGGCATGACTCTGCCCGAAGAACTGCTGATGGCGCTGCGGCGGATCGACCGAAACACGCGAACGGTGCGGCTTATTGACGGAGCAGTCGTCACGGACCACGGCGAACGGATTTCGGCCTCCAAAACCTCTGAGCTGGCGGTGAAATTGATGATCGCCGAGGCGCAGGCGAAGGGCTGGAAGGAGATCACCGTGAAGGGGGCGCCGGAGTTCCAACGGCTGGCGATTTGCGAAGCCGTGAGGGCGGGAATCTCCGTTTCGAATCCAGAATTATCCGGTCTTTTCCGCGAGGAAGAAGCACGTTGGAGGGAGTTGAAGGATGAACAGTTTGACGCCGATGGAGCGCGAGCTCCTGCAAACCGTCTCCCGGATGCAGGCGGAGTACGTGGCCCAAGCGACGGAATTAACGCAGTGGCTCGACGCCTTAGCGACGCGGGTGGACTCCTTGGTGTCGCTGTGCGGCGAACTGAGCAAAGCGCTCGACGGCGCGTGAATCGTCCCCGGCAGGGGCGCCCGGACCTCGCGAGGATTAAAACGGAAGTGGATCTCCGGTCGGTCGCGGCAAGGCTCGGCTTCCTCGTCGATGAGCGCGCGAGCGACCAAAATCATACGGCGATGCGCCACCCGGACGGAACGAAGCTGATCGTCGGCATGTCAGCGACGGGCCACTGGGTCTTTTCGTCGAACGCCGGTCGCCAGGGGACGGCGATTGATCTGCTGCAATGGCGCACCGGTGCAACCGTTGCCGAAGCCGCATCTCAACTGCAATCGTTGTTGATCGCCCCGCCCTCTGAAACGCCCGCGCAAGCGCCCCTTCCTGCCCCTCGCAAAAAGGAAGGAAATGCCAAGCTCGCGGCTGAAGAGTGGAGTTCGGCCACGGTCGCGACGTACTGCGCTTTTCTTGAGCAGGAACGCGGAATCTCCGCCGCGACTCTGGTGTCCTTGCGTTTCCGGGGGACGTTCCGGGTCGATAGCCATCACAATGCGGTTTTCCCGTACCACCTCGCCAGTGGACTGGTTGGTGTTGAGCGACGAAATCGACCAGCGCCAGGCTCCGAGCGATCTTTTCGCGCATACACCGCTGGCGCCCTGCCGGGAATGTGGATGTCACGTCCAGATGCGGCAGATAGTCGACTGGTGGTCGTCGAATCGCCGATCGACGCGATGGCGCACTACGAGCTGTCGTCACCCGATGAGCGCACGACCACACGCTATCTGGCGATCCGAAATGGTGTCCCTCACGACGAACTTCGGGCGGTGATAGCGCGGCTTGCCGCGGGGATGATGGTCGTATCGGCATGCGACAATGATGCGGCTGGGCGGGCATACGCGGAAAAAATTAAGGCTGCTGCAATCGAGGCAGAAAGGGATTTTGCCAATGAGACCCCTCCGGCGCCGGCAGTGGATTGGAACGAGGCGCTAACCCGCCAAGCCATGGGACTTCGTCAGAGCTCACGCCCGCAGCGCCGTCCGTAGGTTCCTCGCTATTCCGCTTCTCTCATTCCCGCTTCAGCCAAAACCCTATCACGCTTTGCCCACGTAGCATTCTCGACGTAAAAGCCGATCTGTTTCTGCAACTCCGAAAATCCGGGCCAGAAGGAGGCTGCTCCTCCTTCTCGGTGGGGCTCATAGATTTCCTCCCACCAGTAGACAGAGCGACAGCGTTTCAAAATTGCCCGAGGGTGCTTTATTCCATGAATAAGGCTGATATATAAATCATAGTCCAAGATATGCGACGAGACGTCGATGTTGTTATCTCTCCGGTACACCCAAAAATACTGGCATACGTTACTGAGTGTAACGAGCATGGCCTCGCCTGTAGCACCTACATTCTCGCTAACATGTAGCGGCGTCGAGTATGTTTTAAATGTATCATTATCAGCGCGCACAATTATCGCCAGCTCTCCATCAGAGCTGTTGGCTCGTATGAAATGTACGTGACGAATTGTCGGGCGCGAAAGAATCTCACAAATATATTTGTATTCGAACGTATGTAAGCGCTCTACGGTGAACGGCTGTCCGTCGCCGTGCGCCAGCCAATCCAGATTGGCTCCAAACAGCTCACAAATATCCGCCATATCTTTGAATGATGGCTCTTTTAGAGCGTTTAACCAATCGTCAAAAACTGAGCCGACATCATGCCCAAGCCTCATGGAAATATGAGATGGCTTAGTCGTTATATTTTGCCCTTCATTATAGGACTCAAGCAGTGTTTTTATTCGTTGAGCCACGTGCATAGGATAACGGACTGCGGTATCTCCTACAGCAGCCGTCTCTAAAATTTCCCGGGCCTCGTGCTCAACCGACGACCGCCTCGCAGAGGCTCTGCGGCGTATCCATTCGTGGGCACGCTCACTGAGATTCCTGATCGCAAAATTGCCCATATATAAGTCTCCGCGATTGATGTGCCACACATCAAATATCACCTATGATGCGCCTCACATCAAGTGACAATTTCTCTCCCTATCGTGCGAAGCGGGGGTCCAAGGGGGCGTAGCCCCTTTGCAAGGCTCGGGTGGGTGCTGCGGCAGCAGGGCCCTCCCGAGGAGCCTTGCTCTTACTGGGGTCGATCCCGCCCATTTAAGATGGGTCTCGATTTGGCATCGAAAACGTACATACAGAGCACATCATTAGATATCGGAACGCTGCTATTTTGATAGCGGATGTGCTTCTATTTGCTATACTACGTCGCGTAAATTCGCTATACGATGTCTATCGAAACGCGGTGCGTTGTACATACAGATTGGGGCCCGTCAATGCCGTCCGACACCGTCATGATGACCATCCGACTGCCCCGAGACTTGCGCGATGCATTCCTCGCGGCAGCGCGACGGGATGACCTGAGCGCGAGTCAGATTCTCCGCAGGGCGATCCGCAGCTACCTCGGCGAGGAAGAGAGCGTGTCTCGGGCGGCGAGAATGGCGCCAACACCGGCTCCAATGCCGCCGGTCGCTGCCGCTCACGAAGAGCCAGAAGTCTCGGAGGACGGGGAGCGTGACGTTGAGGCGGAGTTGAGTGACTTCTTGAAGGGAGTCCAGAAAATGTGCGGAGGGAGTTCGGAGGAATGATGATGGATAGCGAGCGACTTGAGGCGTTGACGGCGGAACTCGACAACCTTGGATTTTTCAGTGCCCCCGAGGAGTATGAGCCAATCCTTGCGCAGCTGCCGCCGGAGAGCGATTTGGCGTACGAACTCGCCGCGACGATCGACGCCCGTCGAGGGGTTTATCGGCACGACATGGGCGCGGACCCGCGGTACATTGAGATGTGGGATACGACTGTCGGCGCACTGGGACTACCGCATCGGAGGCACTAATGGTTCTCCCTGGGGATTTGGGATTTATGACGGGCCTGACTGCGGGGCGCCGTGAAGCGTCGCAGGTTGACTCGGAGTGGAGGCAGTATGCCCAGGAGCTGAACAACCAGATTGCCTCTCTGTCTCAGCAGTTAGCGCACGAGAAGGCATACCGAACGATAAACCGGGCGAACATTGCAGGAATAATTTCCGCTCTCTCTACACTTCCGCCGGCGGTCCAAGAGCAAGTCAAGGCCGCCCTTGCGAAGCATCATTGCCCCGCTTTTGTTCACAGGGCCGTAGAGCTTGGCCTCCCTCAGGATATAGCCCTTCAATCGGCACAGGTGGAGCAGATTGAACTCGATAGGAGCATCCGCATGCTCCCATCGAGGTGACCAATTAGTTCTTCGAATCTCGCCCGATTTCTCCAGGCCCAATTTCCCCCGGCAGAGAGTTCTGCATAGAGTGCCCCGGCGAAGCGCCGGGGTTCGCTTTTTCGCCGCCACTGCCTCCTTTGCCGATGCCAGCGCCTGCGGCCCCTGCCGCCATCGCCTGCTGGCCCTGGTGAGCACCCGACGCCGCCCGGTGTTCGGTCTGCTGCGTATCCGTGTCAGCGCTGCCCCCACGGTGGGTGAGGTGCCACGCGGCCATGCCGAGCGCGTAGTCGGCGGCTTCATCGACACCTGACATCGCGATCCGGCACAGCTGGATCATCGCTCCGGCCCCGATGATGGTATATGCGACCAAGCCGGTGATGCCAGCGTGGTGGCCGGTGATCGTGTTTCGGACGGCCTCGAAATAGGTCATCGAGAAAAGCTCGCCAAAAACCATCAGCGCGGCGAATCCGGCGATGAGGCTGATGGTCATGATCATTGGCCGAATCAGTAGATCGAGGAGGAAGATGTAGCCATGAGCCGCTTTTTGTCCGATCCCCTCGCCCTCGAGTTCGAGGTGGGCGATGGCCCAGACGTTCGCGCCGAGGACGGTCATGATGACGCGCATCAGCCAGCGCGCAACGGCGTACAACCAGATTAGCGCGGGCGTCAGCGGGAGCACGTAGGCCAGGGCGAAGCCAGCGGAAAGGAAGGCGAGCGCGATGAGCCAGAAAATCGGTGCGACGGTTTGGAGCGCCTCAACTGCGCCAGCGCTTAAGGCCTTGATTGGGAAAGCTTGATTCGCGAGGATGCCAAGGATATGGCTCCCGGCTTCCGCGTCAGCACCCATCGCAGCCACCCGCAAGCCGACGTAAGCGGCCACCGTTCCCCAAAAAATATTCAACAGGCTGTGGCCGAGCGCGACCATCTCGCTGAGGGGGTTCTGGCCCTCTTTCATAAGAATTTTGTCATAGAGGAATTTATAGCGAGCCACATCGAACACGCTCGTCAGCCGCCATGCCTCGCCGGTCGCGGCGGTCGCGTTGTAGTCGTCCCACTCCGTGCTCGCGGTGCGGGTCGCATACGCTGTCGCCCACCACTGGCCGGCAGAGATCATCGCCACGCGTTCTGCGTTATAGATTTTGTCTGCCCACCAGTTGTATTGCGGCTCGGTAATTTCGGGCAGCCCATCCTGCACCGCGTTCAGAAGGGTGCCGTTTGTCTGTGCCATCGCCATCGCCCAGGCGCCTGCCTTTGCCCAGCCAGCATTCGTAGCGGTTGCAGAGTATTTTTTAAGCCGGTCATTCTCCTCGGCAATCACGTCGCCCGCGCCGGCCATCAGCGTCGTGGTGTACCGGCGCATCGCGGCGGTGATATCGATCGACGGTGCGCGCGGTTTGCCGGACGTGAACGGCGGCAGCAGTTGCGGGGCTAGTTCCGCAGCTGCCGCCGCTAGTTCGGCTTGCAGGGCGAGAGTCGCCGTGTACTGCACGTTCAGAATTTTCTGCGCGGCAGCATCGGCGGCGTCAGTCGAGGACGGATCGACTGTCGGAAAAGTGATCGCCCCACACTGGCCGACTGCACCACCGGCGGCGGTGTCGCCGTCATACGACACGCGCAGCAGCCGCGACGTGTCGCGGCGCGTTGGCGTGATGCGCGTGCCGCCGGTCGCGGCGGCAGACATATTCTGAACTTGTTGGCAAATTTCGATCATGAACAGCCCACCGGCGAGGTCGGCGACGGACGGCGGCACGGGCACGACGATTGGGCGCATTTTCGATGACACATCGATCGCCGTGTCCCACACGGCGCTCGCGGCGGCGGATCCTGCGCGCGCCACGCCGATTACCACGTATTCGGCGCTATTCAGGCCAACGGGCGGAAGCGGGGCGAGCAACCCGACAGTCACGACAAAGCGAATTGGGAACCACACCTCCGAATTTTTGCCGGCAATCGAGCCATGCTGCCCCGTCTCCATCACGACGCGTAGCAGGAGCCAAAGCAGCGAAACGCCGCCGATCGACGCGAAGATGAAGTTGTAGAGGCCGATTGACGCCGACAAAACGCCGTCGCTCTCGAAAAGTGTCGAGATCGCGCCCGCCGCCCAGTCGCTCGCTTGCGGCACGAAAAAATCTGTGGTCGCCATGCTCATGCCTCCCGCGTCGGCAGGAGGCGGGCGGCTGCTCGCCGTGCGACGCCGCGCGACCAGTCGCCGTACCAAAGCGCGATGTTGACGAGAGCGACGATGACGCCGCACACCACCAGCGCAAAAGTGTGATCGCGCATCCACAGCAGCGCATCCGGCCGGTTCGCCGCGACCGCGGCGGAGATCGCAAGCCCCATGCAAAATGACCACGCCGCAAGCACTGCGAGCATGCCGCCCATGTCGAGGACAGCCATTACCGCGTAGCGCACAAAAACCGACAAGACTTTGTTTTTCATCAATTTTCTCCGGGGGTTGAGGGGGTGGGGCGGTCGATCAGTCGCAGGCTGTGGATGACTGTCTCGCGCAGGCGAGGCCGTCGGAGCATGCCCGCGAGGTAGGCCGCAGAGTCACGGACACCGGGGCGGTCGATCGCGATAAGGACGGCCGCAAGTGCCGCGAGGCCATGGTGCCGGATCGCATCGGACCATAGTGTCGGATCGAGGCGACGCCGGATTCCGTGTTGGTCGGCGATCCACATCACTGCCCGGACAATACGTGCGGGATCAGGGTCATCGATATCCGCAGCACCGAGGCTATGCTGGAGTGTGGGACTAACGACCATGAGCTCGGCGAGCACGCGATCGCCTGTCTCCGAGCTCCGGGATGGCGCGTCCTGCCGAGCCTGTACACCGTCCATAGACGGGGGATTAAGGGACGTAGATTCAGCGCGGTCATTTCTGTCCGCTGAGGTGGACACTGGGGCGATATCTGCGATGGCCTCAGCGACGGCGCAGGTGTCGTCGCACTCGGTCGCCAGGGCGCGCCGATGCAGCTCGATCGCCACATCAACCTCGGCTGCTCCCGCGAGTAGCTCATCGAGCCTCGCGCCTAGAGGGCGAAGATCCAGTGCCTCGCGAGCGAGGCGGCGGTTAGCATAGGCGTACCGCCTGATGAGCCAGCCATGGGCCTCCAGCAGCGCAAGGTGACGGCGCATCTGCCGTTCGCAGATGCCCAACTCAAGGGCGAGGCGTTGCGCCGAGACCGAGACACTGAGGTCGCCAGATATCCATCGGGCAGCGTCGTATACACGATTGACGATGGCGGCGAGCACAACGCGTGTGGCGGGCCCGACTCCCAGGGCGTCACCGGATTTGAGGACGAGGCCTACGACCCGCGCTGTAGTTATCCGTGCGTCGGGCGATACGCCGGCAAAGCTCTCTGCGCGCCGATCTGCGTCGAGGTATGTGTCATACCGCGTCGCGCGACCATCCCGCTGGAGCACGGGACGCGGCTTGACCTTCCCCTCGCCATCAACTACTTTTGATGTTGCGTCTGCGCCCGATCGGTGCGTGGATGCAACGGGCGCCGTCCCTGATGTCGTCATCTGTCTGCACCAGATGTACGATTTCAGCGGGCGGCGTCGGCGTTTTGCGCCGACTGTTCGCGGAGACGCTGGCGCTCGATCTGTTCGGCCTTGGTCGGTCGGCCGCGGCGTCGCGTTACCGGCGCGGGAACGCCAGCCTGAGCGGCGAGCCAAGCCTCGACGGATGGGATGTGGTAAAAAACCCGGTCGCCTACGCGAACGCACGGCGGGCCGGCTGGATCGCGAGCCAGCTTTTTTAGGGTCGCGTATGGGATCGGGCCGCGGGCGGCCAAGTCCTTGCGAGAGACGTAGTCGGAGAGAGCCATCGTGGTCACACCTCAGCTGTGACCTGCCATCCCATAGACAGGATCATCAGCACCAAGGAGTGACCGACACCGGGTTTAGGGCTTTTACTTTGAGCAAAGAGGCCCTCATTCGGAGGCAGAACTAGTCAGGCGTTGCGCAGGCCAAAGCGCCTTCTGACATGGCTTTACGGCCCCTAGAGGCCAACGGCAACCATACGTGCTCTCATGCGACCCGGGTGTCAAACCTATCCCCTGCACGACCGTTTAGCAGGGGCGACGGGATATAGATAGCCTAGACGAACCTCAGTATACCGTCAACATATATTGAGTATGATCTTCTAAACTATGTTTATGTCGTGTAATAGGTATGTGATACGCAATGAAGTTTATGAGTTGGTGTGAGTAACATACGCTTTTGTCGTGTATGTTACTCACGGGGGTGACGAATTGGTGGGCTGCCTTGAGGGATTCGTTGCCCGCAGAATCGACGGCACTCTCGTCTCTGGATGGAATATCGTAAAGCTCTATCTCATCTTAAGGTAGTGGGCGCAGGCCAGCGACACGATGCGGGAGGCTCGCTTGAATTCCTTCATGCAACCTTCTCCTGACGGCTTCGGATATCGGCGATCCACTTTTCAAGCGCTTCAATCTCCGTTTGTATGGCGGTAGGCGCCGGTAGGCGCGGGTTGATCTCGCCGGGTTGGCTGTGGAGAAGGGCAGAGCACCGACCAAAAGCTTCGCGCATCGCTATGCAATCAGCATCTGTGAGAACTGTAAGCTTGATGAGGCCGGTAGTATCGACCTTGCGCGAGAGCCGGCGGATCACCGGGCCGACCACTTCCTCAACTGCGCGCTCCCATGTCGTGCGCAACTGATCTTGAAAGGAGGTCACTTCGCGGAGCCATTTGGCCTGATCTCCACGATCATGGTGAATTTTTACATTGGCAAGATGTGCCTTCATGCTGTCGAGCACCTTGTCGAGCGGCATGACGCTCGCAGGAGGATCTTGGTGACAAAAGCCGGAATTCTCATTCCCTCGGCTGATGAGGCGATAGCTCACGGGCGTCGCCTCGCGATCGTTGGTTGCACGGCACGCTTCCTCTAACAGCAGCAGGAAGGCCATGTCGTGCGTGAAGACGATGACCTGACGGGTCTGTCCGGCTTCGGCGAGGCGGGCTGCAACTCGATCACGATGCAGATGATCGAGCGACGACACCGGGTCATCGAACACGATCGCCGATTGCGCGTCGATCGTTGAGAGTTCAGCGAGGAAGGCGGCGAGAGCGACGCAGCGATGCTCGCCTTCGCTCAGCACCTTTCCGACCGGCTCGGTCGGCTTGTTGATGAGCCGGACCTGAAAGAACGGCACCCCCGCAGTCGTTTTGGCCTGTTGGAGTTCGATGGCGAGGCCGGCGACGCCTAGCTTATCGACCTCGACGGCGAACCGCCCACGCAAGCGATCGGTGACGAGTGCCTGCGCAATCCGGGCGCTCTGAGTGGTAATCTTGTTGGTCGTCGTGTCCTTGTTCGCTTTTTCGAGCGTCTCGATGCTTTTGAGGCGTGCGATCTGGGCGGTGACGTCGGCCTGCACGATGCCCAGCCATTTGCGATCGGCAAGCTCGTTGCGTTCGGCGATGAGAGCCATGCGCTGAGGTGAGTTGGCCTCGGATCGCAAGCCGTCCATCCGCGTCGCTAAGCCAGCGAGAGCCGTTCGCAATGGCTCAAGCGATACCATGCAGGCGGGTGGGAGAGCCGGACGGCTTTCGAAGGTGTGCGATTTCAGGATGGCCCGCAGCCGCAAGGCGAGCATAAGGATTTCCCGCCGGACTGATGCGGCAAGCTCATCCTGCCCGAGATCATCGCGGAGCAGGCTGACGATCGCTGGAAGCGTGTGCATCGAGATGGCCTGTGTGGTTACATCGCGAAGCGCATCGTTATAGGCGGTTTTCGCCTCTTCCTCATGGCGCTTGCTTTCGTCCTGAACGAAAGCTTCGAAGCTTCTCAGGCGCTCCGCTGCCTCTTCGTTAAGCGGCTGCTGGCAAAGGACGCAGTGCGCGCCGGCATCGATGACGGGGAAAGTCCTATCAGGATACGCTGAAGCGCGGGAAAAGTCGCGGGCGGCCTCCCAAAGCGACTTCCACACATCCGAATCGATGTCGGGTAATGGCTCGTCGGAGAACAGATCGGCTGAAGCTGTCGCGGAGGCCCTGCGTGCCGTGTCGAGACTCTCATAAAGCGCATGCAGCCTGGTCCAGGTTTCTTCGGTCGCGATCTCGGCCACTTGCGTGAGCTGGTCGATGGCGGTGTTGAGGCGCGTTTCATGACCTTGGAGCTGGCGCACGGTGCGTGTCGGATCGCTGGCAAGATCGGTGATGAGGGTTTGAAGCCGGGCGTCCTCCTCGACGCTGAGCCCGGCAAGCTTTTCGACGGCCTCCGTTTTGGTCTCGCCGGAGAGCGCGGCGAGAAGTTTGCCCACTTCGGTGTGCGGCTGACAATCGGGTGTTGAGAGAACGGCCGGCGTCTGGTTCTGCAGGGCCTTGATCTCGGCCGTCAGTTTAGCCCTCACATCCTGGCAGGCCTGCGCGAGGCCGGCGAGGATGCGTAGTGGCATGGGTGTGTAGGCCAGATCGTTGGTGCTCTCGACATGGACATTGGCGGTGTGCGAGTCGAAGACGCTGACTGCCGACAGCATCACGTCGGCTGGAGAGCCCTGTGTCCATAAGACGGTGTGCTTCTGACCGCCGATATAGAACTCCACGTTGGCAGAGGGTGTGCCGGAGGTGGCTGTGTAGATGTTGGGTAGGATCGCGTCACCCTTGGGTGATCGTGCTCGGCAGAGTTGCTTGAGGACGCGGGCATAGCCAGATTTGCCAGCTCCATTATCGCCGTAGATGACGGTCAGTCCGGCCTTCCCGAACGAAAGCCGTTCTCCGGGGGCAAGGGCGTTGACGTTCGACAGGCCATGGAGAGCGCCCAGCGTGACGACGGCATGGCTGGCGGCAGGGTCTCTAACGTGGGTTGCATCGAGTGGCCGACCTTGTTCCACAGCTTTGCAGATCGCGACCAGAGAGGTTATGTCGGTCGGCTCTAACTTGGTTTGGCTACACAAACGCCGCAGGGCGTCGCGTTGCCAGGCCGGTATGTCCGCCGACCATTTGAGGATATCGGCAAGAGCTGCCGCTTCGTTGGAAAGATCGCTGTCCTTTGCGTCCATGGTTCCGCCCCTTGTTTGTTTTGCCGTTATCGGCAACCTCCCCAGTTGGCCCTCTTGTCCTCATGTTCCGCCGATGATGTGCCGCTCTTGGCCCAACGGCACGATCCACCCGCCCGCGCGATCGGGGCGGGCGAAGTCATCGGGGCGGATCGATTGGACCAGCCTCGCCCCTGCCGCTTGGGGCTCGGCGTCAATGGCGGCCCGGATGAAATCACGTTCGACACCGACGAACACCGGCCTTAGGTTGAGGCGCGCGAGTGTTTTTTGGTCGGCGGGCGTAATATCCGCATTGGCGAGAGGACCGGCACGGGTGACAATCCCGCCGACCAGCCCATCAAATGTTGCGGCCTTGTCCATTTCTCCGACCCGAGCTGCGTCGAGCGCTGCTCGGGCAAGGTAGAGATCTTCGTGAAGCCGACGAGCAAGAGGTTGTTGGGTCAGACGGCATAGCGCGTCAGCAAGTTTGACGTGGCCCAGCGGTCGAATGAGGTTGGCGATGTGCAGCCGAAGCATGCCGATGAAGAGTGCATCCTTCTCCTGCGGTTCGATAGGCTCACCTTCGTCCAATGGGTCTTTGACCGAGAGGTGGGTTTCGACAGGACCAGTGCTTGCCGTGCCCCATCGTGTGGCGATGGCGATGCGTTTGACCGTCACCTTACGCCCGTTTGCGGTGACGTCGATGCGGCCCGCTTGCGCCCACGCGCGAGCCAGTGCTTTCGCCGGTCCGCTGAGATCGTGGCAGCCTTTGGCCTCGGCGATCGTGAGGGACGTCAAATCGGATGCGCAGGCAATCCAGTCGGGCAGGTCGCCACCCGACAACCGCTTGATCTTCACCTTTTGCCTGCGGTCGAGATCGATTGTTTGGCTGCCAAGATGAGCAAAGATCGAAAGATTGAAGTAGCGCTCTAGATAGGCGCGGGCGACGAAGCGCCCGAAGAGGCCCGACAAGGCAACCTTCACCTCGCGTGCCTGACCAAGCGGCTCGCGGAAGATGAATGGCGTTCCGGCTCCGGTTGGGGACAGTAGTGCGTCGAGAACTGACCATGCGCCATAAGCGGCGCCGGGGGTTTGAAGCACCTCTCGTATTCCGGCGTCCTCGATATCGACCACGTCAAGTGCGACCGTCGCGCCGGTGATGGGGGTGGCCGAGGCCGGATCGAAGCTATGGAGGAAGGTTCTCGTCATAGGGCCAGCGCTCGCGTCAAGTCGTCATGCTCAAAGGCGCTCGCCATGCGATTGATCTCGGCAGGACGCGCGCCGACTGCTCTGGCGGTCTCGCGCCAGGTTGCCGTCACGGTTGCCACTTCCTTGATGACGTCGCGAGCTTGTGCCAGCGTCAACGCGAAATATTCCGAAGCCTCCTCTAGCAGGTCGAGCGAACATGTGCCCTCGTCGAGATCGATGTTGGTCGTCAGTACCCGCGCCCTGAGATCGGCCGGGACCGGATTGAGGTCGTAGGCGGGGGAAAGCGACCATCCCGCCTTTCCGAGCCATAGGAAGCCGTGATTGCGTAGGTGGTCGTCGACATTGGAGATCAGTACATTGAAAACGACGCGGCGGTAGAGGGCATGGGCGTCCGGCTTCCCCTGGGCGCCATGTTCCGCGAGAGCATCTACGATCTCGGGATAACTGCCGCGCTCACCGTCTTTGGCGCCCATCATCGCCATCGCGGAGAGGAATGGGATACGGATTACGCCATCACGATCGAAGCGACGCGACAGCATTACTTTCTTGCCGGCAACATCGACAAGTTCGTGCATGGGGGTGGTGATACCGGCGTGCTCTGCTAGCCGCAGAGCGATCTCTTCCCACGTCTCTATGCTGTATTCGTCGGTCTCTTTCGGGAATTTGGCGATGGACAGATGGCCGTGTTGGTCGATGACTGAGGCTTTTGGTCGCGCGCCACCGAGCGAGGAGCCGGGCGCGAAGATGAGTTGGAGATCTTCGTCGGTCTCTTCATCGCGCAAAATGCGTTCGGAAATTTGGAGCAGACGGCCGAGTTCGATCAGAGCGGGTACGCCAGCACGGATAGGCGCCTGAAATTGCTCTTCGCCGACCCAGCGGAAGCGGAGCGCACCAAGCCTGGTCTCGTCAGCCACACCGAGAAGATAATCGCATTCCCCCAAGGTGCGGATAGCGCGGCCATCACGTTCGGCCTTGCGGCGTTCGGAGCGTTGCATGAGGCGGCGTCCCCAGGTGTCTGGCGCAGAGTCGCCGATGGAGCCGAAGGTCGCGAGGCCAGCGGGCGGCGGGAAGGCCCCGCGCGTCAGGACGAGAGCCGGTTCCAGTGAGAAGCGATCCGGGTCTTCGAGCCACGCTCGGTCATATTCGAACATGATGGTCTCGGCGCCGCGAACGCGGTTGCTTCTGGCCATTCCCACTGGTCGTGTTTGACCGTGCAAGTCGAGATGAACTTCGAAATCAGCCATCGCGCGACGTCCTAGTCGGGCGCTTGGGGTGGGCGTGCTTCGGCAAGTCGGCGCTGGCCAGTGATTGTCCGACACTATCATTGCGGATATCGGCGATCTGGCTCAGGCCTTCCAGTAGGCCGAGCGCTTGCAGGACGCTGGCGTAGATGCCGATACTGACATTGCTATCGCCTGCCTCGATTCTCTGGAGGGTGGAGCGCGAGGTGAAGGCGCGCTCGGCGATGACCGCCATGGGCAGACGCCGACGCCGACGGGCGTCGTAGATGTCGGCGCCAAGTTTGTGCAGTGCACGCCGTACAGCGGCAGAAGGGATGTGGGGTGTCGGCATTTGCTACCTTCGTGCTACAGATCGAATTTATGTGTAGCACGAAGATCACATTTTTTCTAGAGCGCTGTAGGCAGGCCCCTTCCGTCAGAGAGCGAAGGTTCGATCTTACCGCTGTCGAGATGGCATCGACTGGGATCCTCCGAGCGTCGGTGGTCGCGGCGGTCGTCGTTTTCACGCCAGCGGGTCGGTGGGGTGACCGTCAACCTGAGTGAGGGGGGGCTGTCTCATTGATTAAGGATCGCCCGCGAGCCGATGTGGGTGAGTGCCAGCCCCGCGCGGCCGCTGTACGGCAGACTTTTCGGTTCCCCGTATTCTGGACCAAATTGGACCGCGATTGGAGAACTCAGGGGAACCCTCCGCGACTCATGTGAACCATTAATGCATTGGAAAATAATGAACTAACAGAATCCTCTTGACGCCATAATGGCTTCTGAACCGCTTCCCAAGCTTACGACGGGGGTTCGATTCCCCTCACCCGCTCCAATCCTTTCCCTTTCCGATTATGCTGCGTCGCCGGGTTCCGGGGCGATCAGGCCTTCCGAGCGCCAGACGATGGAGATGCGGCCGTCGCTTTCGACGCGGCCGACCATCGCCGGTTTGTGGAGGTGGCCGTTCCTTTCGTCCACCCGTACCTCGTGGCCGGAGAGCGACCGCACGGCAAGTCCGGCCAGCGCCTGACGCACCTTGTCCGGGGCGGTGGTTCCCGCCCGTTCCACCGCCTTCACCCACAGCCGGAAATTGAGCACCGAGGCTTCCATCGCGTCGTTGACCACCGCCTTGGGGTCGCCGCAGTGACGTTTCCAATCGGCGACGAAGTCGCGGTTCTCGGGCGTGTCCAGGGTCATCAGATAGTTCCAGGCGACCATGTGCCCGGCGATCAGGCGGGGGTTCATCAACTGCGCCTCGGCCTCGCCGATGGAGAGGCTGAGCACCGGGATCGCGGCGCCCCCCAGTTCGCGGAAGAAATAGAAGTTGGAATCGCCGCCCACCGTGCTGACCACCAGGGCCCGCCCGCCGGGAGCCTTGGCGAAGGCGCGGATGTCGCGCACCACCTGCGCCCAGTTGTCGGCGCCCACCGGCAGCAGGGTTTCGCCGATCGCCGCGTCGCCGATGCCTTCGCCGCGCAGGAACGCGCGCAGCGTCTGGTGGGTGAGGCGGGGGTAGAGGGTGTCGTTGCCGACCATGAAGACGCGTTTGTAGCCGCCGCCCGCCGGGCTCATCAGATAACGGATGGCGGGGATCAGCTGCTGGTTGGGCGGCGCGCCGCCATAGATGACGCGGGCGTGCGCCTCGTGCCCTTCGTACTGCGAGGGATAGAAGAGCAGGCCGTCGTGCTTGTCGAGGACCGGCAGCAACGCCTTGCGCCCGGTGGACGACCAGGCGCCGAACAGTGCCTGAACATGGTCCTCGGCGAAGGCGCGGGCGGCCAGTTCGGCGGTGCGTTCGGCGTCCGAGCGGGGGTTGTAGGGCAACGCCTCGACCGGACGGCCGAGCAGGCCGCCACGGGCGTTGAGGGCCTTCACCTCCATCAGCAGCACGTCGCGCAACGGCCGTTCGCCCACCGCCGAGCCGCCCGACAGCGAGTGCAGGATGCCGACGCGGATGGCACCGTGGTCGAGGTCGTCGAGGAAGGTGGTCACCGCGCTGCGCAGGGTTTCCGACTGGCCGGTCAGGTCCTCCGCCGCCTGGCGCACCGCCCCGGCCTCGCGCCGGGTCTGCTCGGTGGCGGTGGCGACGTCGCGGATCGAACGGATCATCGTCTGGGTTTCGCTGGCGGAGGTGCGGGCACCGTCCGAGATGGCGCGGCCCGCCGCCTTTTGCTGTTCCATCGCCGCGGCGACGGCGGTGACCAGGTCGTTGACCTCGTGCATCGCCTCGGCGATGGCGGAGATCGCCTCCACCGCCTGTTTCGCCGCGCTTTGGATGCCGCCCACCCGGGTGTCGATGTCGGCGGTGGCCTGTTCGGTGCCGCCCACCAGGTTCTTCACCTCGGAGGCGACCACGGCGAAGCCCTTGCCCGCCTCGCCGGCACGGGCCGCCTCGATGGTGGCGTTGAGGGCCAGCATGCGGGTCTGCCCGGCGATGGCGGAAATCGTCTGCGCCATGTCGCCGATGCGGTTGGCGGCGTCGGACAGGCCGCGCACCGTGCCGTCGGCGGTGTCGGCCATGCCGACCGCCTGGCCGACCTCGGTGGTGGCGCGGCGGACCCGGGTTTCCAGGTCGGCGACCGAGGCGTCCACCTGCGCGGCGGCGGCGGACAGGTTGCCCACCTCGCGCGCCGCGACGGAAGCGCCGGAATCTAGCTCTTGGGTGTGCGAGAACACGGTTTCGGCCTGGCCGACCAGGCTGGCGGCGGCGGAGCGCATGCCTTCCGAAGCGTTGGAGAGGGAACGCTGCACCCCGTCCACGGTGGTTTCGAACTTGTTAACAAAGGCTTCCACCGAGGCGCGGCGCTGTTGCTGGAAGTCGCGGTCGGCTTCCTGCTCGGCAATCGCGCTGTCGGCGTCGATCAGGGCCTGGCGCAGGGCGTCGAGGGCACGGGCCAGGTCGCCGGTCGCCCCCCGTGCCTGGCAGAAGGGAACGTTCTGCCAGCGGTCGCCGCTGGCGATCGCGGCGGCGGCGGCGGCCAGTTTGCGGGTGGCGTTGGAGCGAGAGAGAACAATCCTGGATTGCAACATGAGCGCGTCCCCCGTAGTGAATGGAATTCTTCCGTCATTCCGACGGAGGCAAACGCCATACCAATGGCGGAAATCCTGGGGTTTCGAGCCGGATGCGACAGACGTCTGCCGCAGGAATATGCAATTGCTGCGGCAGCGGCAGGGCACCGTGGCCAAAAAAATGGGCAATGTGGGGATGCCGACAATGCGGCAGCAGCCGGTTGTCTGTCGGGGGCGTGCGGCGCCGCGAAATTCTGGGTTGCCCGAGCGTGCCGTCGGCGAAGGGGCGATCAGAACAGCTGGCTGAACAGGGCGTGGCGGTCGCGGCCCTGCGATTTCGCCTGATACATCGCGGCGTCGGCCATTTCGATCAGGCGCATCGGCGGGGTTTCGGTGTTGGGCACGATCGCCGCCACCCCCAGGCTGATGGTGACGTGCTTTTCGGTCGCCGAGGCGGGATGGGCGATGGACAGCGCCTTGACCGCGTTGCGCATCCGCGTCACCACCGCGATGGCGCCGCTTTCGTCGGTTTCCGGCAGGACCGCGGCGAATTCCTCGCCGCCATAACGGGCGATGGTGTCGACGTGGCGCATCAGGGCGGCGGACAGCGCCCAGGCCACCTGTTTCAGGCAGTGGTCGCCCGCGATGTGCCCCAGGCAGTCGTTGTAGGCCTTGAAGTGGTCGATGTCGGCCATGATCAGGGTCAGCGCCTTGCCGGTGCGGGCGCAGCGGCGCCATTCGTAGTCCAGCGTTTCGTCGAAGGAGAGGCGGTTGAAGATGCCGGTCAGACGGTCGGTCCGCGACAACACCCGCAGTTGCTCGTTGCGCTCTTGCAACAAAGTCTGCAGGCGTTCCATCTCGGCGATCTTAGCGTCCAGTTCGCGGGTCTTTTCCTCAAGCTCCAGACGCTGGTGGTACAGCTCCAGGAAGACGTTGACCTTGCTTTTCAGGACCCCGGCGTCGAGCGGCTTCGACAGATAATCGACCGCCCCCGCGTCGTAGCCGCGGAAGACGTGCTCCCGTTCGGTGCGGTTGGCGGTGACGAAAATGATCGGGATGCTGCGGGTGCGCGAGTTGCCGCGCATCAGGGCGGCGGTTTCGAAGCCGTCCATTTCGGGCATCTGCACGTCGAGGAGGGCGATGGCGAATTCGTGCGACAGGGTCTTCGCCAGGGCTTCGTTGCCCGACTGCGCCTTGATGATGTTGAGCCCCGGCGCGGCGAGAAGGTTCTCCAGCGCGAACAGGTTGTTGGGGTTGTCGTCGACGATCAGGATGTCGGCTTGCATGGATTCTTGCCCTCCGACGTCAGGGAGATCAGCAAAGGCCCGATTTTCGCCAGCGGCAGCACATGATCCACGGCGCAGGCCGCGATCGCGGCGCGGGGCATCACGTCCACCTCGGCGGTTTCGGGATCCTGTACGATGCTCGTTCCCCCCATGCGTTTGACCCTGGCAAGACCGGCGGCGCCGTCGGCGCTGGCGCCGGTCAGGATGACGCCTGCAAGTCCGCTACAATAAGCCTCGGCGGCCGTCTCGAACAGAACGTCGATCGACGGACGGGAAAAGTTGACTCGTTCCTCTCTTGATAAACTGAATCGATGCCCGGGCTCAATCATAAGGTGAAAGTCGGGCGGCGCGACGAAAACCGTGCCCGCCGCCACCGGTTCCTTGTCTTCCGCCTCGCGCACCGGCAGGCGGCAGTGGCGTTGGAAGCGGCGGGGCAGGGCGTCGCCGGCGTTGGCGGGAATGTGCTGCACGATGATCAGCGGCGCGGCGAAGTCCTGCGGCAGGGAATCGAGAAGCTTGCCCACCGCGTCCAGGCCTCCGGCCGAGGCGCCGATGACGATCGCGCCGACGGTCATGGTTCTTTCCTTTCCTGCCGGGCGCGGACGGGTTTCTTGCGATAGATCTTTTCCCGCGCGTCGATCACCTCGAAGGCGTCGGCGTGTTCGGAAAAGCGCAGGCTTTCCTTCGACCCCAGGCAGAGGAAACCGCCGTTGCACAGGCTGTCGAGAAACAGCTTGATCACCTGGTTCTGCAAATCGTCGCCGAAATAGATCAGCACGTTGCGGCAGAAGATCAGGTTCATTTCGCCGAAGATGCCGTCGGTGACCAGATTGTGCGGCGAGAACAGGACGTTGTCCTTCAGGGCGCCGTTCAGCAGGGCGGCGTCCTCGCTGGCGGTGTAGTACTCGGAGAACGAGGTGGTGCCGCCCGCCTTCTGGTAGTTGGCGGTGTATTGGCGCATCACCTCGAGGGGATAGATGCCCCGCCGCGCGGCTTCCAGGACCGGCGGATTGATGTCGGTGGCATAGATTTGGGTGCGGGCCTTCATCCCTTCCTCGGCGAGCAGGATGGCCATCGAATAGACCTCTTGCCCGGCGGCGCATCCGGCATGCCAGATCTTGATGAAGGGATAGGTCTTGAGGTGGGGGATCACCGTTTCGCGGATGCGGCGATAGAACGAAGGGTCGCGGAACATCTCGGTGACGTTGATCGACAGGGCGGTCAGCACGGTGTCGAAGAAGTCGTCGTCCTCGATCAGGCGGTGGATGACGTCGGTGAACGCGGCCATCCCCGCCTGCACCCGCACGTGGTCCAGGCGGCGCTTGATGTGGGCGGCGGCATAGCCGCGAAAATCGAACCCGGACTTCAGGTAGATCGCTTCCAGCAGCAGGCGGACCTCCAGGCGCTGGTTTTCCAGTTCGCGGGTCGGATCGGTCATCGGTACAGCCACACCCTGAGCAAGGAGAGAAGCTTCTCGGTGTCCACCGGCTTGGCCAGATAGTCGTTGGCCCCGGCCTCGACGCATTTGTTACGGTCGCCCTTCATCGCCTTGGCGGTCAGCGCGATGATCGGCAGCTTGGCGAATTCGCGTTTCTTGCGGATGGCGCGCGTCGCCTCGTAGCCGTCCATTTCGGGCATCATGATGTCCATCAGAACCAGGTCGACGTCCGGGTGCTCGGCCAGCTTGGACAGGCTTTCGCGGCCGTCGCGGGCGATTTCCACCTTGATGCCCTTTTCCTCCAGCACGCTGGAAAGGGCGAAGACGTTGCGCATGTCGTCGTCGACCAGAAGCACGGTGCGGTCCTTCAGCGCCGCGTCGCGGTCGTGCATCATGCGGATCATCGCGCGCTGGCGTTCGGGAAGCGTCGCTTCCACCCGGTGCAGGAAGAGGGCGCTTTCGTCGAGCAGGCGTTCGGGCGAACGCACCCCCTTGATGATGATGCTTTCCGCCTGGCGCTGAAGTTCCTCTTCCTCGTCCTTGGTCAGTTCCCGCCCGGTGTAGATGATGATCGGCAGGCGGGCGCACTGCGGCAGGGCGCGCATCCGTTCCAGAAGTTCGAAGCCGCTCATGTCCTTCAGGCCGAGGTCGAGGATCATGCAGTCGAAGGGCTTCTCGGCGAGGGCGGAGAGGGCCTCGGTGCCGCTGCCGGCGACCGTCGAGACCACGTCGCCGTTGCCGATCAACTGGCGGATCGCTTCGCGCTGCACCGGGTCGTCCTCGACCACCAGCAGCGAACTGACCGGCTTGTTGATCACGTCCTCGATCTTGGAGAAGGCTTCCTCGACGCGTTCGACGCTGATCGGCTTGGTCAGGAAACCCACCGCCCCCATGCGCAGGGCGTCGAGGGCGTTGTCGGTGCCCGAGATGAAGTGCACCGGGATGTGCCGGGTTTCCGGGTTGTCCTTGAGGCGGGCCATCACCTCCCAGCCGTCGATGCCGGGCAGGCCGATGTCGAGGATGATCGCGCTGGGCTTGTAGTAGTCGGCGAAGTGCAGGCCGGTTTCGCCGTCGGCGGCGACCAGGCATTTGAACCCGTGATCGCGGGCGAGGTCGGAGAGGATGCGCGCGAAGTCGGAATCGTCCTCGACGACCAAAAGCGACTTTTCCCCGGGGGCGAGACTGCGGCGGTCGTCGGGGATTTCCTCGGCGGCGCCGATCGAGGGCAGGGACGGTTCCGGCCCGCGGGGTTTTGCCGCCTTGGCGGGGGCGGGCGGCGGCGCGGGTTCCGCCTTGGGCGCGGCGGCGGGTGCCGCCTTGGGCGCGGGCGTCGGCGCGGCGGGTTTCGTCGTCTGGTCGTCCTTGGTGGCGGCGGAAGCCTCGCCCGCAGGCAGGATGATGGTGAAGGTGCTGCCCTCGCCCGGCTTGCTTTTCAGGGTGATCACGCCGCCCAGGGCCTCGGTCAGGCGGCGCGAGATGGAAAGCCCCAGGCCGGTGCCGCCGTACTTGCGGCTGGTACCGCCGTCGGCCTGGCGGAAGGCCTCGAAGATGTCCGCCTGGCGGTCCTCGGGGATGCCGATGCCCTGGTCGGTGACGGCGAAGGCCACCGCGCTCTCCGGCGAAAGGGTGCAGCCCGTGGGCAGGTCGGCGGCCCGCGGCCGGGCGATGTTCAGGGAAACCTGGCCGCCCGCCTCGGTGAACTTGAAGGCGTTGGACAAAAGGTTGCGGACCACCTGTTGCAGGCGGTGGGAATCGGTGGTCAGGCTGTGCGGCACGTCCTCGGCGATGGCGACGGCGAAGGGGACGCCCCGGTTCTCGGACACCGGACGGAACACCCGTTCGAGGTCGGTGACGAAATCGGCGATCGCCATCTCCTCGATGGTCAGCTCGATCCGTCCCGCCTCGACCTTGGAGAGGTCCAGGATGTCGTTGATCAGCTTCAAAAGGTCGCTGCCCGAGGCGTTGATGGTGCGCGCCGATTCCACCTGCCGCGCCGACAGGTTGCCGGACCGGTTTTCCGCCATCAGCTGCGACAGGATGAGGATGCTGTTCAGGGGGGTGCGCAGTTCGTGGCTCATGTTGGCCAGGAACTCGGACTTGTACTTGTTGGCGGTTTCCAGTTCCCGCACTTTCTGGCGGACTTCGTCGCGGGCGACGGTCAGTTCCTCGTTCTTGATCTGGATCGCCTTGCTGCGTTGTTCCAGCTCCTGGGTGCGTTCCTCCAACTCCTCGTTGGTGACGCGCAGTTCCTCCTGCTGGGATTGCAGCTCGCCCTCGGACTTGCGCAGGGCGCGGGTCTGCTCCTCCAGTTCCTCGTTGATGACGCGCAGTTCCTCCTGCTGGGTCTGCAACTCGCGTTCGGATTCGATCAGGGCCTGGGCCTGGCGTTGCAGTTCCGCGTTGTTGATGCGCAGGTCGTTTTCCTGTTCGCGGGACTTCTTCAGCAGGATCTCGATGGTCTGGTGGCCTTCCGCCGCGGCGAGCAGGACGCCGACGTTGCCGCGGCAGGTTTCGAGGAACTTCCGCTGCGTCGGGTCGAAGCCGACGAAACCGGCCAGCATCAGGACGCCGAGGACCGAGCCTTCGAAGATCAGGGGGACGACGGCGAAGTGGGTGGGGCTGACCTCACCCGCGCCATAGTCGAGCACCGGCGCCTCGGGGTCGGTGGTGTCGATGAATACCGGCGCGCCGTTTTCCGCCGTCTGGCCGATCAGGCCGTCGCCGAAGCCGACCGTCGCCAAGCGGGTGGCGTCGCGGTCGGTCCAGCCGTGGCGGGCGGCAAGGCTGAGGACGTGGGCGTCGTTGCGGGTCAGGTAGATCGCGCCCAGCGGCACCTGGAAGTGTTCGATCATGAAGGCCAGCAGACGCCAGGCCAGTTGCGTCGGATCGTGTTCGCCGCGCAGGGAGTCTTCCAGGCGTTCGTTGCCGAGGCGCATCCACCGGTGTTCGCGCAGGCGCCGCGCCATCGCGTCGAGGGCGCGCGACAGGTCGCCCAGTTCGTCGGGGCGGTCGTTGGCGATGGCGACGTCCAATTTTCCCGCCGCGACCGACTGCGCCAGCGAGGTCGCCTTCAGGATCGGCGCGGTGAACCCGTTGGAAAACACCAGCGAACCGAGGCTGACGAAGATCACCATGAAAAAGGCGAGGACGATGGTGTCGAAGCCGAGGCGGCGGATCGGCGCGACCACCTCGGCGTGGGTGATCTTGGAAATCAGGTACCAGTCGACGTAGGGGATATCCAACCCCTCGTAGGCGGTGAGGACCGGCTTGCCCTCGCTGTCGGCGTATTCGCCGATGCCGTGGCGGCCGTTGGTGTCGCGGACCTTGGTCCAATAGTCCAGGGCCTGGGGCAGGGTGGTGCCCATGGTCCAGCGGCCGTTGCCGGTGGTCTGCACCGTGGTGCGGAATTCGAAGCGGTCCTTTTCCTTGTCGTAGGCAAGGATATAGGACTCGCCGGTTTCGCCCATGCCGTCGCGGGAAGAGACGATGGCGTCCAGCAGTTCCGGCCCCAGGCGCAGGGCGATGATCCCCGACATCTGGCCGTTGCGGTCGAAGAAGGGCTGGCCGATGAACGCCGCGTAGGCGCCGTCGGCATAGGGCGAAAAATCGACGATCGCGGTCTGCCGCGTCACCGAGATGCGCTGCCACAGCTTGGCGAGGCCGCTGTCGCGCAACAGGCCGGTGTCGAGCGAGGAGGCGAGGCCGGAGTCCTCGTTCAGGGAATAGAGAATCCGGCCGTCGGCGCCGATCAGCAGCAGGTCGCGATAGGAATAGGTCGCCAGATAGTGGCGCAGGGACGGCGTGAACCGCTTGACGATGGCGCGGTATTCCGGCGCCGAGGGGTCGAAGCTTCCCGCCGTCGCGGATTTCCGCGGCTGGCGCAGGGCGCCGATCTCGGTGAACAGGTTGATGATGTCGTTGCGCTGGTTCAGCCGTTTGACGGATTCCACGCGCATCGCGAAATCGTGTTCGATGCGCGCCTTGCGCAGGCTTTGCACGGTGACCAGCTGGTCGGCGGACTTGTCGAGCAGGGCACTGGAAGCGAAGCGGACGCCCAGCAATCCGACGATGACGAGGGGGATGACGCCGGCGATCAGATAGAACAGGAAAAGCTTGCGCCGGATCGACGCCTCGGCGATGCGCATTTCGTTTCCCCCGTCATGCCGCACCGTTTGGACTGATGCGGTAGTATGATTTTTTCATTATCCCCGGCGAAAGATACTCCTTCGCTTGGCTGGTGGGCAACAGTCGAAAAGTGGACTTCGGATATCACGCCCCGGTTGCCAGCGCCGCCCGGCGCAGGCGTTCCGCCTCGGCCAGATAGGCGCGGTCTTGGCTCTTGCGCCGGTCGTTGGCCTGCCACACCCAGGAGTCTTCGCCGAATTCGGTGTCGTAGACGCAGCGCCAGGGCAGGCGGCGGATGGCGTGGGGGGCGCGGCGCGCCGCCAGCAGCAGCGCCCACTGGTCGAGAAACCACAACCGCCGCCCCCGTCCCAGGGAGTCGCCGACGAGGAGCGCCGCCTCGGCGAGGAAGCGGGCGGCCTGGGCGGAGCGGTTGAGCAGGACGAATCCGGCGGGATGGCGATTCCACGGCACGGTGAGGGGGGAGCAGGCCAGGGCGGCGTGCGGTACCCGGGCCAGCAGGGGGGTGACGTCGCGGCGGACGATGGCGTCGGCGTCCAGCGCCAGGATCGGCGCGTCGTGCGCGGCCAGGGCCTCGGCCAGGCGGCAGAAGCGGGCGCAGGCGTAATAGGTGCCGCGCCGCGCCGGGTCGGCTTCGGCGGGGGCGGTTTCCTCGGTCAGGACCAGGTCGAGGCCGAGGGTCCGTGCCGCCTGGCGGGCCGACGCGGCGGCCGCCGCGGTGGGGTCGTAGAGGTGCAGGTGCGCCCCCAGCCGCTTGCCGGGATGGGCCAGGGCGAACGAGGCGAGGGCGGCCAGACCGTGCCGGTCGAGATACTTGGGGTCGCAGGCGAGGAACAGGGCCAGGTCGCCGGAAAGCCCGCGCTCCGGCCGCCCGCTGCCCGGATTGGGCGGCGGCACGGCGGTTTCCGGGGCGGCGAGGATGGCGGGGCGCAGGTCCGGCCCCATCTCGGCGGCGTCGCCGCGCAGGGCGAAGGCGGCGGCCATGCGGCAGAGGTGGGCCAAGGCCCCCAGGCCGTCGCCGCGTGGCGGATGCACCGGCGGGCCGAGAACGGCGGAGGCCAGGTCCCAGCGGCGCGCCACCGTCGCCATCAGGCCATAGGCGTCGTGGCACCATCCGGCGTCGCCGTCGTCGCCCGCGCCGCAGGAAAAGGCCGCCGCCGCCTCGCACCAGCGGCGCGCCCACAGGGCGGCGACGCCGCGGTTGCGCCAGGCGCGGGCATCGGGCGGCGGGGCCAGGGCGAAGAAATCCGCCGCCAGGTCCTCCCGCTTGGTGATGCGGCACAGCAGCGCTATCGCCTCGCACAAGTCGCCGCCGCCGCCCGCCTCGAAGGCGCCCTGCGCCAGGGCCATCGCGCGGTCGAAACGGTTTTCCGCCAGGGCCTTCCACACCGGGCGCGAAGCCTCGTCGCCGGGCGGCGGGGAAAGCACGGCGGCATGCGACAGCCAAGTGGTCGCGGCGTCGAGGACGTGCCAGTCGTTACAGCGGGAGGACATGCGGGGCTCCGTCTGGGGTGCGTCCAGGGAAACCCGAAGCCCCCTCTCGCGGCAAGAAAAAACGTGGGGGGTGCGGTGCGCCGGGAAATCGGCTATGCCCGGGGAAACCCGAGGAGGCACGCATGAACGACAAGGTGGAACCCATCCTGACCCAATTGGGCCGTCCGGCCCAGGCGGCGGCGTCGCCGGAGGAAGCGGTGCTGGAGCGCATTCCCTGGAGCGGCGACGACAAGGCCCGTACCCTGGTGCGCTTCACCTGTCCGGAGTTCACCTCGCTGTGTCCGGTCACCGGACAGCCGGACTTCGCCCATCTGGTGATCGACTACGTCCCCGGCCGTTGGCTGGTGGAATCGAAGTCGCTGAAGCTGTTCTTCCACGCTTTCCGCAACCACGGCGCCTTTCACGAAAGCTGCACCGTCGCCATCGCCCGCCGCCTGATGGAGACGCTGGACCCGGTGTGGCTGCGCATCGGCGGCTATTGGTATCCGCGCGGCGGCATGCCGATCGACGTCTTCTGGCAAAGCGGCGAGGCACCGCGTGGGGTGTGGATTCCCGAACAGGAGGTGCCGCCCTATCGCGGGCGGTGACGCCAGGCCAGGGGCGCTGCCCCTGGGTCCCAAAAGGGGACAAATCGCCCCGGTGGGGCGATTTGAGGGTGGGAAGCCCCCGGAGGGAAGACCCTCCGCGAAGCTTTTGTCCCGTCCGCGCCTCAGAGCTTCGGCTCGGCGGGGGCGGAGTGCAGGATTTTGTCCTTGAGCTTGGTGATGCCCAGCGCCTTGAGCACGTATTTTTCGTAGATCGGTTCCGAGGTTCCGGCGCGCACCTTGTGCAGGAAATACTTCTCGAAGGCGATCTTCGCCGCGTGCACCCACCAGCCGGTGGAGAACCAGTTGACGTTGCGCGGCGGAATCTGCGGCAGGGCGACGAACGCCGCGCCGGAATCGCCGAAATCGGCCAGGCAGATGGCGTTCCAGGTGGCCTCGCGGTCGGGTTCCTTGCCGGCCAGCAGGTTGGCGATGTTGTGCGCGGTGGCGGTGACCATGGATTCGATCATGTAGCCGGTCTTCGGCACGCCCACCGGCACCGGCGTCGGCCCCACCGGCGGAATCGCCACGCACACCCCGACCGAGAAGACGTTGGGATAGGTGGGGTTGCGCTGGTGCTTGTCGACGACGATGAAGCCGCGCGGGTTGACCAGTCCTTCCACCCCCATCACCGCGGGAATGCCGCGGAAGGCGGGCAGCATCATCGAATAGGCGAAGGGCACGGTGTGGCGTTTCTTTTCCTTGCCCTCGTCGTCGAGTTCGAGAACCTGCGCCGCGCCGTCGGCGAATTTCTCGATCTTGGCGTTGCAGATCCAATTGATGTGCCGCTGGCGAAGGATGCCCTCCATCATGCCGCGCGAATCGCCGACGCCGCCCAGGCCGAGGTGGCCGATATAGGGTTCGGCGGTGACGAAGGTCATCGGCACCTTGTCGCGGATCTTGCGGCGGCGCAGGTCGGTATCCATGATCGCCGCGAACTCGTAGGCCGGACCGTAGCACGAGGCCCCCTGCACCGCGCCGACCAGGATCGGCCCCGGATTGGCGCAGAACTTTTCCCACGCCTCGGCGGCATGCGCCGCGTGGTCGACGTGGCAGACCGACTGGGTCAGGCCGCCGTGCGGGCCGAAACCCTCGATCTCGTCGAAGGCCAGCGCCGGGCCGGTGGCGATGATCAGATAGTCGTAGACGATCTCCGACCCATCCAGAAGTTCCAGGCGGTTTTCCTTGGGGTGGACCTTGGCCACTCCGGCGGCGGAAAATTCGATGCCGTGCTTGCTCAGCAGCGGGGCAAGCTCGATCTCGATGTCCTCGCGCTTGCGCCAGTTGACCGCGACCCAGGGGTTGGACGGCGTGAAGTGGAAATTCGGGTTGTTGCTGACCACGGTGATGGTGTCGTCCTTGCCCGTGGCTTCCCGCATCTCGTAAGCCATCGGCACCCCGCCGATACCCGCGCCCATGATGACGATATGTGCCATGTTGCCTGTCTCCTCCCGGATCTTGCGGCTCGATTATCTCTGTTCGTCTGTCTCGTCAGGGTTGAGGTCGTCCGCGCTTTTGGATGTCGGCACGCCAGACGGGCAATACAATCCCGCCAGGGTATCGATCACGCGCATCGCGCGATTATCTTTGATGGTATAGAATATGTTTTGGCGAAACCGGCGGGTTTCGACCAGGCCGCCGTGGCGCAGGATCGCCAAGTGCTGCGACAACGCCGATTGCGACAGCCCGGTCGCCCGCGCAAGATCGCCGACGCTGCGCTCCCCCGCGGAGAGCAGACACAGAATGGTCAGGCGCCCCGGGTTGGAAAGGGCGCGCAACAGTTCGGTTGCCTGCTCGGCGTGGTTGGCGACGGTCTTAATATTCATGGTTGCTAAATTAGCATCAACTTATATAATGGTCAACAACGCAATTCCTGAAGCCCGGGTTCCCGGGCGAACGACGAGGGGATGACTCCATGCCAGGCTTGACGGGACGGATGATCGGCGCGGCTTTCGCGATGATGGTGGCGTCGGCGGCGCAAGCCGCCGAGGACGGCGCGCTGACGGTGCGCCGCCAGGCGGTCGAGGACATCAAGACGGTCTATGCCACGGTGGAAAGCACGCGCACCCAGCAGGCGCGCGCCCGCAACGGCGGCACCGTCGCCGGTCTGATGGTGGACGAGGGCGCCCGCGTCGTCGCCGGGCAGAAGCTGGCGGCGATCGGCGATCCCAAGTTGATGTTGCAGATTCAGTCGCTGGAGGCGCGGACCCAGTCGTTGCGGGCCGAACGCGCCCAGGCGCAAACCGATCTCGCCCGCGCCGAGCAGCTGTTCAAGCAGGGGGTGGTGGCGAAGGCGCGGCTGGACGCGGCGCGCACCGCCCTGGCGGTGGCCGACCGCGGCATGGCGGCGCAGGCGGCGTCGCGTCAGGTGGTGGAACAGCAGATGAAGGAAGGCGCGGTGCTGGCCCCCGGCGACGGACGGGTGCTGGCGGTGCACGTGGTGGAGGGCGCGGTGGTGATGCCGGGCGAACCCATCGCCACCATCGCCACCGGCGCCTATCTGCTGCGCATGGAGGTGCCGGAACGGCACGCCCGCTTCACCCGCGAGGGCGACACCGTGCTGGTCGGGCCGCGCGGCCGCACCCCCGGCGAGACGCCGGACCAGGATCGGGTGGGCCGGGTGATCAAGGTCTATCCCAAGCTGGCCAACGGCCGGGTCGTCGCCGATGTCGAGGTGGCGGGCCTGGGCGACTATTTCGTCGGCGAACGCGCCCTGGTCGGGGTGAAGACCGGCAGCCGCGACATCTTCGTGGTGCCGGAAACCTATTTGACGACGCGCTTCGGCGTCACCTTCGCCCGCCTGGCGGACGGTTCCTCGCTGGCGGTGCAGACCGGCGGGCGCGGCCCGCGCGGGGTCGAGGTGCTGTCCGGCCTGCGTGACGGCGACGTGCTGCTGCCGCAGCCCGCGAACGAGGGGGCGGCGCGATGAACCTGGGCATTTCCGGCCGTCTGACCCGCACCTTCCTGCAAAGTCCGCTGACGCCGCTGCTGCTGCTGTCGGCGCTGGCGGTGGGGCTGATCGCCCTGATCCAGCTGCCGCGCGAGGAAGAGCCGCAGATCTCGGTGCCGATGGTGGACATTCTGGTCTCCGCCGACGGGTTGAAGGCGGTGGACGCGGTGGAACTGGTGACCAAGCCTCTGGAAACCATCGTCAAGGGCATCGACGGCGTCGAGCACGTCTATTCCCAGACGGTGGACGACCAGACCATGGTCACCGCGCGTTTCTTCGTCGGCACCGACCGCGACGCGGCGCTGTTGCGGGTGCACGAAACCATCCGCGCCCATATGGGCGAAATCCCCATCGGCATCCCCGAACCCCTGATCGTCGGCCGCAGCATCAACGACGTGCCGGTGGTGGTGCTGACCCTGGCCCCCAAGCCGGGGCACGAGGACCGCTGGAACGACAACGCCCTGCACGCCATCGCCGACGAGTTGCAGAACGAACTGGTGAAGGTGGAGGACGTCGGCCTGACCTTCATCGCCGGGGGGCACCCGGATCAGATCCGCGTCGAGCCCGATCCCGAACGTCTCAGCCTGTACGGCGTTACCCTGAACCAGCTGGTCGACAAGGTGAAGAACGCCAACCGCGCCTTTTCCCTGGGGCGGGTGCGCGAGGCGGGGGCGCAGCCCGCGGTGGTCGCCGGGCACACTCTGCAAGGGCCGGGCGACATCGGCAACCTGTTGATCACCAGCCGCGACGGGCGGCCGGTCTATGTCAAGGACGTGGCGTCGATCGTCGTCGGCGCCTCCACCGCCGACGCCCGCGTCTGGCAGTTGGCCAAGGACGGCGCGGCGGTTTCCGGCCTGAAGGCCCGTCCGGCGGTCAGCATCGCCCTGGCCAAGCGCAAGGGGGCCAACGCGGTGGCGGTGGCCGAGCACATTCTCGAACGCCTGGACACCCTGCATGGGCGGCTGATCCCCGACGACGTCGAGGTCGAGGTCACCCGCAACTACGGCGAGACCGCCCTTGAGAAAGCCGACGAGCTTCTCTTCCACCTGGGCCTCGCCACGGTGTCGATCGTCCTTCTCATCACCTTCGCCATCGGCTGGCGCGAGGGTCTGGTGGTGGCGGTGGTGATCCCCGCGACCATCCTGCTGACCCTGTTCGCCAGCCACCTGATGGGCTTCACCATCAACCGGGTCAGCCTGTTCGCGCTGATCTTCTCGATCGGCATCCTGGTCGACGACGCCATCGTCATCGTCGAGAACATCTCTCGCCACTGGGCGATGAAGGAGGAGGGCAAGAGCGCGGCGGAAAAGGCGATCGAGGCGGTGGCCGAGGTCGGCAACCCGACCATCGTCGCCACCCTGACCATCGTCGCCGCGTTGCTGCCGATGCTGTTCGTCTCCGGCATGATGGGGCCCTACATGAGCCCGATCCCGATCAACGCCTCGGCGGCGATGATCTTTTCCTTCTTCGTCGCGGTGACCATCACCCCCTGGCTGCTCTATCGCATGGCGGCGCGGCGGGCGATGGCGGGCGGCGCGGGCCACGACGAAAGCGGCGGGCGTCTGGCCGCCACTTACCGGCGCGCGGCGGTGCCGCTTTTGACCGGTCGGCGGAATTCCCGCCGCTTCCTGCTGGCGGTGGGCGGCGCCACCGTGCTGGTGCTGGCGCTGTTCCCGCTGAAGGCGGTGACGGTGAAGCTGCTGCCCTTCGACAACAAGTCGGAATTCCAGGTGCAGATCGACCTGCCCGAGGGGTCGTCGCTGGAGGAAACCGAACGGGTGTTGCAGGCGGCCTCGGCGCGTCTGGCCTCGCTGCCCGAACTCACCGACATCCAGGCCTACGCGGGTACCGCCGCGCCCTTCAACTTCAACGGGCTGGTGCGGCATTCGTACCTGCGGTCCTCGCCCGAGCTCGGCGAATTGCAGGTCAACCTCAAGCCCAAGGGCGACCGCAGCCGGGCCAGCCACGACATCGCCCTCGACGCCCGCCGCCGCCTGGACGGGCTGACGGCGCCCGCGGGCACCGCGGTCAAGGTGGTCGAGGTGCCGCCCGGACCGCCGGTGATGGCGACCCTGCTGGCCGAGGTCTACGGCCCCACCGCGGCGGCCCGCGCCGAGGCGGCGGCCCGCGTCAAGCAGGCCTTCCGCGACGTGCCCTTCGTCGTCGACATTGACGATTCGATGGGCTCCGCCGCCCGCCGCCTGCGTCTGGTGGTCGATCAGGAGGCCCTGGAGTTCCACGGCGTCGAGGAGGAGGCGGTGTTCGACACCCTGCGCGCCCTCTTTTCCGGCGTGTCGGTCGGCTATTCCCATCGCGGCCATGGCACCAACCCCATCGAAATCGCGGTGCGGCTGCCGCGTGCGGGCCTGGCCATCGACGAACGCCTGCTCTCCACCCCGGTGCCCGGCGCCAGGGGGGTGGTGGAACTGGGCGACGTGGTGCGGGTGGTCGAGGACACCGCCTCGCCCACCGTCTATCGCCGCGACGGCCGCTTCGCCGACATGGTGACGGCGGAACTGGCGGGGGCCTTCGAAGCGCCGATCTACGGCATGTTCGCGGTGGAGAAGGCGTTGAAGCAACAGGCGGGCAGCCCCATCGCCGTCGCCTATCACGGCCAGCCGGTCGACGAATCCCAACCGACCCTGCTGTGGGACGGCGAGTGGGAGGTCACCTACGTCACCTTCCGCGACATGGGGGCGGCCTTCGGCGTGGCGCTGCTGGCGATCTATCTGCTGGTGGTGGCGCAGTTCGGCTCGTTCAAGGTGCCGCTGGTGATCCTGGTGCCGGTGCCGCTGACCCTGATCGGCATCGTTCTCGGCCATTGGCTGTTCGGCGCGCCGTTCTCCGCCACCTCGATGATCGGCTTCATCGCGCTGGCCGGGATCATCGTGCGCAATTCCATCCTGCTGGTGGACTTCATCCGCCACCTGCGCGCCGCGCATCCCGACATGACCCTGCGCGACGCCCTGGTCGAGGCGGGGGCGATCCGCGTCAAGCCGATCCTGCTGACCGCGTTGGCGGCGATGATCGGCGCGGCTTTCATCCTGGCGGACCCGATCTTCCAGGGGCTGGCGATCAGTCTGGTGTTCGGTCTGGCCAGTTCCACCGCCCTGACCCTGCTGACCATTCCGGCGATCTACGTCTGGCTGCGCGACGACGGCAAGGGCTTCACCAAGCCGTGAACGGAAACGAGCGGATCTGAAACGGAAAAGGCCCCGCGTTGCGTGCGCGGGGCCTTCGTCGTCGCGGCGTTCCGTGTTCTTCAGAACTTCAGGGTGTCGCCCATGCCGAAGGCCTGCACCCGGTCGCCGAAGATGCCGCGCAGATAGTCGGTGGCGGCGGCGCCGGAACAGTGGCACGGCATGATGAAGCCGACGTTCCAATCCAAGAGGACGCGGGCGGTTTCCTCCAGACGCCGTTCCGAGGCGGCGTTGAGGTGGAAGCCACCGATCAGCCCGGCGATGCGGTGTTCGCCGGTGACGCGGCGCGCCTGGTGCACGGTGTTGACCACGCCGGAATGGGCGCAGCCGCAAATCACCACCAGGCCCTTGCCGGTGCGGATCCACAGCGACTGGTCGTCGGGGATGGTGTCGGGGGTCTTGCCCTCGGCATCGAGGAAGAAGGGGCCGCCGACGTCCTCGTAGGGGGTGGCGCGCGGCACCTCGCCGGTGGTGCCGATGTCCGGTCCCAGTTCCACCGGCGCGGCGCTGCGGCAGACGCGGCGCGGCGGCAGGGCGCGGATCGCGGCGGCGGCGGCGGCGGGAATGCCGATTTCGCGCGGCGCCTCGTCCCGGCGCACGCTGAAACGGCGGCGGAAGGCCTCGGGATGGTGGACCAGCATCAACTTCTCGTTGCGGGCCAGGACGTCCTCGACGGCGCCGGTGTGGTCGTAGTGGCCATGGCTCAGCACCAGGAACTCCGCCGCGCCGAGGTCGAGGTTCAGACGTTCGGCGTTGGGCAGCAGCGCCTTGCCCTGGCCGGTGTCGAACAGCAGCGCCCCCCGCGGCGTCTCCACCCACAAGGAGAGGCCGTGCTCGACGGTGAAACCTTCGCGCGGCGCGTTCTCGACGATGGCGGTGACGGTGAAACGGCGATGAGGCATGGGGGTGAATCTCCTGGCGCGCGAGGCTGCAACCCTACAGGGCATTCTCTCGATCCTTCCAGTAAGCACTTCGACGGCGCCCCCGTCCAGAACTTCGACGGTGAAGATCGGGTTTCGGTTTGACAGCCGGACCCCCGCCGGGCACCCTGGGCGCGAACCCAAGGGGGGCCCCGTTAGGGGGCTGAGATACCGTCGGCCATGCGGCGACACGGTGACCCTTTGAACCTGATCCGGGTCATACCGGCGAAGGGATGGGACCGCGTCCGCCGCATTCCGGCGCGCCCTTGCCTCGCATCCCGGGTCTCCACCGCTTGTGCGAGGAGCCCACCACCATGTCAGCCGAAACCTTTCCGTCTTCCGCCGCGCCGTGTGGCGGCCGCCGCGTCTTCGTCGCCGGAACCCGGCATGCCGACATCGCCGTTCCCTGCCGCGAGGTGACGCCGCGCGGCGAGGCCCCCCTGCGTCTGTACGATACCGGCACCGCCCGCCGGGCGGACGACCCGCCGCCGCAGCGCCTGGCCTGGCTGGAGCGGCGCGACGACATCGCGGCGGATATGCGGCAGGAAGGGGTCGTTCGTCAGGCCAGGCCGGGCCGCCGGGTCACCCAGCGCGACCTGGCGCGGGCGGGCGTCGTCACCCCCGAGATGGAGTTCGTCGCGATCCGCGAATCCCTGGGCGCGGCGGAGCCGGTCTCGCCCGAGTTCGTGCGCGACGAGGTGGCGCGCGGCGCGGCGATCATTCCCGCCAACCTCAACCACCCGGAAGTGGAGCCGATGGTCATCGGCCGCAATTTCCGGGTCAAGGTCAACGCCAACATCGGCGCCTCGGGAAACGTTTCCGGCACCGAGGCGGAGGTCGCCAAGATGGCCGACGCGGTGGCCTGGGGCGCCGACACGGTGATGGACCTGTCCACCGGTCCGCAGATCGTGGCGACGCGGCGGGCGATCCTGCGCGCCGCGCCGGTGCCGGTGGGCACGGTGCCCCTGTACGAGGCGCTGCAACGGGTGAACGGCCGCGCCGAGGACCTATCGTGGGAGGTCTATCGCGACGTCCTGGTGGCGCAGGCGGAGCAGGGGGTCGACTACGTCACCATCCATGCCGGGGTGCTGCGCCCGCATCTGGCCCGGGCCGCCCACCGCGTCACCGGCGTGGTCAGCCGGGGCGGCGCCATCGTCGCCCGCTGGTGCGCCGCCCACCGGCGGGAGAATTTCCTGTACCAACGTTTCGCCGAGATCTGCGACATCCTGGCCGCCTTCGACATGGCGGTGTCCCTGGGCGACGGCCTGCGCCCCGGCTGCACCGCCGACGCCAACGACGCCGCCCAGTTCGGCGAACTGGCGACCCTGGGCGAACTGGCCCGCGTCGCCGCGGAGCATGGCGTGCAAACGATGATCGAAGGCCCCGGCCACGTGCCGATGCACAAGATCGCCGAGAACATGGTCCGCCATGCCGAGGCCTGCGGCGAGGCGCCGCTTTATACCCTGGGGCCGCTGGTCACCGACGCCGCGCCCGGCTTCGACCACATCACCGGCGCCATCGGCGGGGCGATGATCGCCGCGCAGGGGGTGTCGATGCTGTGCGTGGTGACGCCGAAGGAACACCTGGGCCTGCCCGACCGCGACGACGTGCGCGCCGGGGTGACCGCCTTCCGCATCGCCGCCCATGCCGCCGACCTGGCCAAGGGGCATTCCGCCGCCCGCGCCCGCGACGACGCGCTGTCGCGGGCCCGCTTCGATTTCCGTTGGGGGGATCAGGTGGCGTTGGCGATCGATCCCGCCACCGCCGCCGCCTATCGCGGCGAGGCGGCGGACGGCGACCATCACTGCACGATGTGCGGCGAGGGGTTCTGTTCGATGCGCGGTTTCCGCGCGGTGGCGGGCGCGGAGCCCGCCTGAGGACGGATCAATCCTCGACGGTCTGGCTGGTGCCGTCCGCCCAGTTGAGGACCAGGGTGATCTTCCATTCCGCCATCAGGCTGTTGCGCACCGGGCAGGTGGCGGCGGCGCGGATGATGCTTTGCCGCTGCCGTTCGTCGGCGGCGAAGGGCACGTTGGCGGTCATCGTGGTGGCGACGATGCGGCGCGGCGCGTCGGCCATGGTGTAGTCGGCGCTCATGGTCATGCCGGTGGTGTCGAGCCCCAGGGCCTTCGCCTTGACCGCCATCAGGGTGCCGGTGCAGTTCAACAGCGCGGCGACGCACAGGTCGATCGGCGAGAACGAGACGCCGTCGCCGCCGTGACCGGCGGGGGCGTCGGTGAGGATGCCGATGCCGGACGCGGAATGGGTGACGGAGAAACGGCTGGCGCCTTCGTTGCGCGCGGTCAAGCAGGGCATGGGGAACCTCCTCTGGGGTTACAGGTCGGCGATCATTGCGGCGGTGACCAGGACGATGCCGCCTTCGGAGCGGTAGAACCGCTTGGCGTCGAGTTCCGGGTCCTCGCCGATCACCAGGCCGGGGGGGATGCGGGTGTCCTGGGCGATGATCGCGTGGTCGATGCGCGCGTGGCGACCGATGTCGCAGTTCGGCAGGATCACGGAATTCTCGACCAGGGAGTGAGAGTTCACCCGCACGTTGTTGGACAGAAGCGACCGCCGCACCGTGCCGCCGGAAACGATGCAGCCCGCGCCGATCACCGAATCGAGCGCCACGCCGCGGCGGTCGTCGTCGTCGAACACGAACTTCGCCGGGGGACGCTGTTCCTGGCTGGTCCAGATCGGCCAGTCGGGTTCGTAGAGGTCGAGGGCCGGGGTGACGCTGGTGAGGTCGATGTTGGCCTCCCAATAGGCGTCCAGGGTGCCGACGTCGCGCCAATAGGGTTCGAGCTGGTTGTCCGGCCGCACGCAGCTGTCGGCGAAGCGGTGGGCATAGAGCTTCGATCGCCCGACCAGGTTGGGCAGCATGTCCTTGCCGAAGTCGCGGCTGGACCCCTGCGTGCCCGCGTCGCGGATCAGCTGCGCGATCAGGAAGTCGGCGTTGAAGATATAGATCCCCATGCTGGCGAAGGCGACCTCGGGATTGTGGGGCAGGCCGGGCGGGTTGGTGGGCTTTTCCAGGAATTCGACGATCTGGTCGTTTTCGTCCACCTTGACCACGCCGAAGCCCGAGGCGTTGCAGCGCGGCACCTCGACGCAGGCCACCGTCGCCTCGGCGCCGCGTTCGATGTGCTGTGCCAGCATCTTGGAATAGTCCTGCTTGTAGACGTGGTCGCCCGCCAGAACCAGGATGTAGGTGGGGTCGATGGCGCGGATGAAATCCATGTTCTGATAGACCGCGTCGGCGGTGCCGCGATACCAGCTTTCGTCGGCGGTCTGTTGCTGCGCCGGCCAGACCTCGATGAATTCCTGCAACTCCGCCTTGAGGAAGGCCCAGCCGCGCTGCACGTGCTGGATCAGCTGGTGCGAACGGTACTGGGTGGGCACCGCCACCTTGCGGATGCCGGAATGGAGGCAGTTGGACAGGGGAAAATCGATGATGCGGAATTTTCCGGCGAAGGGAATGGCGGGTTTGGCCAAGTTGTCGGTCAGGTCCATCAGGCGGCTGCCGCGCCCCCCCGCCAACACCAGGGCCAGGGTGTTCTTCAGGGATGTGTTGAGGTCATATTGACGGATATCCATGACGAATCCTCCCCATGCCGGTCCCCGTTCGCCCCTCTAACGTATGCCAAGGGGAAGCCGACGCAAAGGCCAATCGCGCGCCCCCTCGGTGCGTGTCATGCCTTTGACGTAAAAGCCATGTCCGCCTGCGTTTTGTCCCTACAGCCGGAGGACGCGGTGTGCCATAGTCGAGGACGGGGAGAGAGAAGGGATCGTTGTAGAAAATGAAAATTTTGTTTGTCGCCGGGGAAGTCTTCCCGTTGATCAAGACCGGGGGACTGGCCGACGTGGTGGGGGCTCTGCCGAAAGCCTTCCGCGCCCTGGGCGACGAGGTTCGGGTCCTTTTGCCCGCCTATCCCGAGGCCCTGGCCCGCGTCGTCGATCCCGGAACGCCGCTCTCCCTTGGCGACTCGCTGGGCTATGGGGAGGCGCGCCTGATTCCCGCGCGCATGCCCGACAGTTCGCTGGAAGTCTTCCTGCTCGACTGTCCCGAGGCCTTCGCCCGTCCGGGCGGCCCCTACCTGGATACCGAGGGCCGCGACTGGCCCGACAACTTCCGCCGTTTCGCCCTGCTTTCCCGCGTTGCCGCGCTGATCGGCGTGGCGGGCGGCCTGATCGGCTGGCAGCCCGACATCGTTCATGCCCACGACTGGCAGACCGGTCTGGTGCCGGTGTACCTGCGGCAATGGCGGGGCAACGCCCCGGGTACCGTGTTCACCATCCACAACCTGCATTACCAGGGGGTGTTCGGCGCCGACGTGCTGCCCGAGATCGCCGTCGACCCGGCGTTCAACGTCATGGACGGGCTGGAATTCTATGGCAACGTCAGCTTCCTCAAGGCGGGGCTGGTGTACGCCGACCGCCTGACCACGGTCAGCCCCACCTACGCGCGGGAAATCCAGACCCACGCCTTCGGCTGCAACCTGGACGGCGTGGTGCGGCAGCGCGCGCATAGCCTGCGCGGCATCTTGAACGGCATCGACCAGGACATCTGGAACCCCGCCGCCGACCCCGCCATCGCCGCGCCGTTTTCCGCCGCCGATCCGTCTGGCAAGGCGGTGTGCAAGGCCGCCCTGCAACGGGCCTGCGGCCTGGCCGCCGATCCGGAAGCGCCGTTGTTGGGCTTTTTGGGGCGTCTGGTCTGGCAGAAGGGGGTGGACATCGTCCTGGCCGCCCTGCCGCGCATTCTGGACCTGGGCTTCCAGGTGGTGATGCAGGGCGCGGGCGAGGCGGGGCTGGAACGTCTGTGCCGCGAGGCGGCGGCGGCCTATCCCGGCCGCGTCGCCGTGCATGTCGGCTATGACGAGGACTTCGCCCACCGGATCGAGGCGGGGGCGGACGTCTTCGTCGTGCCGTCGCGTTTCGAACCCTGCGGTCTGACGCAGATGTACGCCCTGCGTTATGGTACCCTGCCGGTGGTGCGGCGGACCGGCGGGCTGGCCGACAGCGTCGCCGACGTCGACGAATCGCGCGAGGGAACCGGCTTCGTCTTCGACGGCGAGACCCCGGAGGCATTGGCCGAGACCCTGTCCCGCGCGCGACGCCTCTATGCCCGTCCGGCGGACTGGCGGGCGGTGCAGGCGCGCGCCATGGACAAGGATTTCTCGTGGCGCGCCGCCGCCGTCCGTACCCGCGAGGTGTACGAATCCATCAAGAAGAACAAGCCGTAGGTGATCCCCATGTCGATTCGTATGAAGACCGAAGGCTACATCGACGAACAGCTCTTCAAGGTGTTCAAGGACCCCGAGAACCTGAAAAAGGCCCTGATGCGGTCGATGATCCAGACCGTCGGCCGTTCCCCCGACGGGGCGGAGGTGCGGGACTGGTTCCTCGCTCTGGCGCATCTGCTGCGCTTCGTCCTGTCCGAACGCAACGTCAAGACCTCGGGCAAAAGCTACGCCCAGGACAAGCGCCTGGTCTATTACCTGTCGATGGAATACCTGATCGGCCGTTCGCTGAAGAAGGTGCTGATCGACCTGGGCGTGATGGACGTGACGTTGCGCACCCTGGAGGACATGGGGCTCGATTTCGAGGACCTGCAAAGCTACGAATACGACGCGGCGCTGGGGAACGGCGGCCTGGGGCGGCTGGCCGCCTGCTTCCTCGATTCCCTGTTCACCCACGACTATCCGGGCATCGGCTACGGCATCCGTTACGAATACGGCATGTTCACCCAGCGCATCGAGGAAGGGCAGCAGCTGGAGCAGCCGGAAAACTGGCTGCGTTATGGCAATCCGTGGGAGGTGGCGCGGCCCTCGGTCCTCTACAAGGTCCGTCTGGGCGGGCGCAATCTCTGCTTCCGCAACGCCAGCGGCGAGGACAGCTGCCAGTGGGTGGACGCCGAGGAAGTGATGGCGATGGCCTTCGACGTGCCGGTGTCGGGTTTCGGCACCGAGACGGTGGGCAACCTGCGCCTGTGGTCGGCCCGTTCCACCCGCGAGTTCGACCTCAACTATTTCAATCAGGGCAACTACATCGAGGCGGTGCGCAGCAAGACCATCTCGGAAACCCTGTCCAAGGTTCTCTATCCCAACGACAAAAGCCAGGACGGCCAGGAACTGCGGCTGAAGCAGGAGTACTTCTTCGTCTCCGCCTCGATGCAGGACATCCTGCACCGTCACCTGCGCACCCACGACAACCTGCTCAACTTCGCCGAGAAGGTGGCGATCCAGCTGAACGACACCCACCCGGCGATGGCGGTGGCCGAGCTGATGCGCCTGCTCATGGACGAGCACGGGATGAACTTCGAAACCGCGTGGGGGATCACCCGCGCCACCTTCGGCTACACCAACCACACCCTGCTGCCCGAGGCGCTGGAAACCTGGCCGATCGACATGTTGCAGGCGATCCTGCCCCGCCACCTGGAGATCATCTATCAGATCAACGACGTCTTCCTGCGCGAGGTGCGGCGTTCCTTCCCCGGCGATCCGTCGATCCTGTCCCGCGTCTCCCTGGTCGACGACGCCACCCGCCGCATCCGTATGGCGCACCTGGCGGTGGTCGGCAGCAACAAGGTCAACGGCGTCGCCGAACTGCACACCCAGCTTCTGCGCGACGGCCTGTTCGCCGACTTCGCCCGCATCTGGCCGGAGAAGTTCGTCAACATGACCAACGGCATCACGCCGCGCCGCTGGCTGCGTCAGGCCAACCCGAAGCTTTCCGAACTGATCACCGAGGCGATCGGTCCCGGCTGGGAAAAGGATCTGGACCGGCTGCACGCCCTGGCGCCGTTCGCCGATGACGCCTTCTTCCAGAAGCGGTTCCAGGAAATCAAGCTGGCCAACAAACGGCTTCTGGCCAAGGAAATCGCCGAACACAGCCATGTCACGGTCGACCCCAACGCCCTGTTCGACACCCAGGTCAAGCGCTTCCACGAATACAAGCGGCAGCTTCTGAACGTGCTGCACGTGATCACCCGCTATAACCGCATCAAGGACGAACCCGGCCGCGACATCCTGCCGCGCACCGTGATCTTCGCGGGGAAGGCGGCGCCGGGCTACGACATGGCGAAGCTGATCATCCGTCTGGTCCTCGACGTCGCCGAGACGATCAACCACGACCGTGCCGTCGGCGACCGCCTGAAGGTGGTTTTCATCCCCGACTACAAGGTCTCCAGCGCCGAGATCATCATTCCCGGCTCCGAGCTTTCGGAACAGATCTCCACCGCGGGGACCGAGGCCTCTGGCACCGGCAACATGAAGTTCGCGCTGAACGGCGCGCTGACCATCGGCACCATGGACGGCGCCAACATCGAGATTCATGACGAGGTGGGGGACGAGAACATCTTCATCTTCGGCCTCGACGCGCCGGAGGCCAAGGCCCTGCGCGGCGGCGCCTACGACCCGTGGGAGTACTACAACGGCAACGACGAACTGCGCCGCACCCTGGACATGATCCGTAACGGCTTTTTCTCGCCCGCCGACCCCACCCGCTACAAGCCTCTGATCGACGCGCTGCTGCGCGGCGGCGACCACTTCCTGCTGCTTGCCGACTACGCCGACTATATCCGTTGCCAGGAAGAGGTGGACCAGACCTATCGCGACCCGGCGGAATGGACGCGTCGCGCCATTCTCAACGTCGCCAACATGGGGAAATTCTCCTCGGACCGTACCATTCACGAGTACGCGAGGAAAATCTGGAATATTCAACCCCTGGATATGTAGGCGTTTTCTCCCGTCGTGCGTCCGTGCCTCCTGGGGAGGTACGGACGCACGTTTCCCGTCATGGAATTCTCATATATCCTTATTCCCTAGAGGGGGATAACGAGCGTGGGGGTATGGCTGGGAGATGGTGGGATGGACACGAAGAAGTCGATCGTTCGCGTTCTCTCCGTGCTTATGGCGATCCCGATCCTTTCCGTGGTCGCCGCCAGTGTCTGGATGTTGGCGGTTGCGGTGGACCGCCTGGACACGGCCCGGAACGTCGTGAAGCTGACGCGCGTCGACCGCGCCTTGTTCGCCGCGATGCAGACCGCGCGGGTGCAGGGCGGCGGCGCGCAGACGGCGCTGCAAACCATGGACGATCCGAAAACCCGGATCGCGGAAATTCGCGGCCAGGCCGACGCCGTCATGGATCAGGCGGTGGCGGAACTGAGCAAGCTCGGCACCGCTGCCGGTGCCGAATTCATCGCCCGCTTCAAGAAAGAACACGACGCGATGAAGACGCAGGACGCCCTGCTCTACGGCGAGGCGGCGAAGCCGCGCGCCGAGCGCGACCTGCGCAATGTCCGTCCCTGGGTGCAATCGACGCAGGCGATGGGCGCGGCCATCGTGGCGATCGGCGGGCAGGTGTCGATGGATATCCGCATGGTCGATCCGGCCCTGGCCGAGCTGACCCAGATCCGCGAGGCGGCATGGGCGATCCGCAGTTCCTTCGGGATGAACTGCTCCCTGTTGCGTCCCAACGTCGCCGACGCGCGGCCCCTGACCTTCGACGAGACCAAGCGGCTCGGCGGATTGCGCAGCGGCGTCGCGGCGGCGGAGGGAACCCTGGCGGGACTGTTGAGCCGACCGGACGCATCCCAGTCGGTCCGTGCCGCGTTCGCGGCGATGCGAACGGAGGTCAAGGACGCCACCGCCTGGATCGATGACGTGGTGGCGAAGTTCGACGGTGGCGGCAAGGCGATCGTTCCCGCCGCGGAGTGGACGAAACGGTGCAACGCGCCGTTCGTCGGCATCGTCGCCATCGGCAATCTGGCCCTGGACGAGGCGGTGGCCTTCGCGGAAGAGGAAGAAAGCGCCGACGTGCGTAACGCGGTCATCGCGGTGGTCTGCTTGTTCGCGGCGTTGCTGCTTGCCGCGTGGAGCCTGCTGGTGTTGCGGCGGCGGATCATGGGGCCGGTGCGCGGGCTGCAGGGCGCGGTGGCGCGGCTGGCGGAGCGGGACTACCTGACCGAAGTCGCCATGCCGCCCTACCAGGACGAGTTCCACGGCTTGGCGCACGCGCTGGAGAGCCTGCGCGACAGCGCCGCCAGGGCGGAGAGCCTGGCCGCGGAGGACGAGGCGCGCCGCGCCGCCGAGGTGGCGCGTGCGGCCAAGCTGGCGGATCTGTGCCGAACCTTCGACGCCGCGGTGCAACAGTCCGTCGACGCCCTGGCGCGTTCGTCGTCCGATCTGCGGAATACCGCCGGGGCGATGCGGGAGCTTTCCACGGAATCGAGCCAGAAGGCCGAGGAAGTCGCGCTTGCGGCGGCCAGCGCCACCGGCAACGTGCAAACCGTGGCCTCGGCGACAGAAGAGCTGAACGCCTCGATCGGCGAAATCGCCGGGCGGGTCGGCGCCAGCGCGAACGAGGCACGCGACGCGGCGCACAAGGCGGAACGCACCAACGTCATCGTCGAGGCGATGATGGAAGCCGCCCGCAACATCGGCGAGGCGGTGGCCCTGATCCGGCAGATCGCGGACCAGACCAACCTTCTCGCCTTGAACGCCACCATCGAGGCGGCGCGCGCGGGCGACGCGGGCAAGGGCTTCGCGGTGGTCGCGGGCGAGGTGAAGAACCTGGCCAACCAGACGGCCAAGGCCACCGAGGAGATCGAGGCCCTGGTCACCAAGATCCAAAGCACCACCGAGGAGGCGGTGGACGCCGTTCGGGCGATCAGTTCGGCGATCGGCGGCATCGACAGCAGTTCCAGCGCCATTGCCGCGGCGATCGAGGAACAGTCGGCGGCGACGCAGGAAATTGCCCGCAACGTCAACCTGGCCGCCGACGGCACGCAGCAGGTGACGCATACCATCGGCGCCGTCGCCGAGGCCAGCCAGAAGACCGGCCAGTCGGCGGATCAGGTGTTCTCCGCCGTGGAGGAGGTCGTCGAGGTTACCGGCGAACTGCGCCGTCAGGTCGAGGCGTTCCTAGGCGCCGTGCGCGAGGTGTGATCGGCCCCTGGCGCCGCGCCATCGCGCGGCGCCGGGTTTCTCCAGAAAAATCATCTGGTCCAGCCACATGTGGCGCCGCGTCGGCGTATACTCCCCGGGAACCATCGCCGAGGAGCCGCCAATGCCCAGGAACGACGACCACAGTTGCGCCGATTGCCGCCAGCTCAACTGTTACCGCCACGACAAGATGTATCCCACCTTCTGCCTGACCGAGGCGTTGGAGCCCGGCCAGCGCGAAGAGGTTCTGGCCACCTATCGCGGCGACGAGCTCGACGCGCGGATGGCCCGCGCCTCCGCCGAGGTCGAGGGCCAGTACTACGGCAAGCTGACCCGGGTGGAGGAAACCCTGGTCTTCGCCCGGAAAATCGGCGCCCGGAAGATCGGTATCGCCACCTGCATCGGCCTGATCGAGGAAACCCGCGTCTTCGCCAAGTTCCTCAAGCAGGGCGGCATGGAACCCTATGCCGTGCTGTGCAAGGTGGGCTCTATCGACAAGACCGAAATCGGCATCCCCGACGAGATCAAGGTCAAGCCCGGCAACGACGAATCCTGCTGCAACCCGGTGTTGCAGGCGATGCTGCTCAACCAGTGGAAATCCGACCTCAACGTCCTCGTCGGCCTGTGCGTCGGTCACGACAGCCTGTTCATCCGTCATTCCGAGGCGCCGGTCACCACCCTGATCGCCAAGGACCGCGTGCTCGGCCACAACCCCGTGGCGGCCCTCTATACCAGCCACAGCTATTGCAAGCGCCTGTTCGACGCGGACCGCATCGACGGCCTGAAATAGAGCGGAAAAAGGCTGGCGCGCGCCGCCGCGCGCGACTATGTCTTCGCCGTGGTCCGCGGGCAGTGGGCCTGCGCCGAATGCGGCGCGGAGAAAACCGGACAAGAAGAGCCGGGACGCGGATAAGCCGTTCCGGGCCATCAATCCATGGACGAAGACATCTGGCAGGCCTTGACCGCCCAGCGGCGCAGGGTGGTGGCGGCCGTTCTGGTGTTCGGCGCGATTCTGTGCGCCGCCGCCTATTTCATCGTGCACCACCTGGGGGCGGAGATCTCCAGGCAATTGCTGAGCGACCTAGCGTCGTCCCAGGCGCGGCAACTGGGCGAGACCTTCAATTCCGACGAGGACGACCCGCTGCGGGCGCAGGGGAAGCGGCGCGTGCTGTCCGACCTGGCGATGCGGACACGCGACCATTTCGTCGCGGTGGCGGTTTTCGACGACAGCGGCCGGGTGATGAGCCGAACCGTCCTGCCGCTGTTCGAGGGGATCGAACGGCGTTTCGAAGCCTGTTCGGGGGCCGGGGCCCTCGATTCCGGACGCAGTTGCGAGGCCGAGGGCGGCGACGGCGCGCGATTTCTTCTGGTCAGGGTGCCTTTCGGGCCGAGTACCGGCTGGATGTTCGAGGGAGTCTATCGGGCCAGTCCCGAAACCATGCGGCTGGTCGGTTCCGCCTACGCCTCCGTCATCGGCCTGGTCGCCGTCACCCTGATCCTGGCGGTCCTTTTGATGTATCCGGTGGTGCGCTTCCTACAGCGCAACCTGATGCGAACCTTCCGAGGGCTGCTCGAAGCCAATCTCGAAATGCTCAACGCCCTGGGCTGCGCCACCGCCAAACGCGATAACGACACCGCCGACCACAATTACCGGGTCACCCTGTACGCGGTCCGTATCGCCCAGGAGATGGGTCTGTCCGGGCGGGAGATGCGGGCGTTGATCAAGGGGGCGCTGCTGCACGACGTCGGCAAGATCGCGGTGCGCGACGCGATCCTGCTGAAGCCGGGCAAGCTCAGCGCGGCGGAATTCGCCGAAATGCGCCAGCATGTGGAGCACGGCCTGGAGATCATTGCCGGGGACGCCTGGCTGAAGGACGCCCGCGACGTCGTCGCCTGCCACCACGAGAAATTCGACGGCAGCGGCTATCCCGCCGGGCTGGCTGGAGCGGGTATCCCCCTGGTCGCCCGTATCTTCGCGGTGGCCGACGTGTTCGACGCCCTGGTCAGCCGCCGCCCCTACAAGCCGCCGATGCCGGTGGACGAGGCCCTGGAAATTTTGGAGCAGGGGCGCGGCGGGCATTTCGACGCGGCGGTGCTGGACGCGTTCGTCGCGGTCGTGGGCGAGATCGCGCCGTTGGCCGGACAGACCGACGGCCGGAAGGCCCAGGCCGCCGTCGAGGCGATGATCCGCCAATACTTCCGTGTCGGCGTGAAGGCGCCCGCCGTCTGAGGGGCGGCGTCAGCTTTTTTCGAAGTCGCCGAAGCGGTCCTGGAGGCGGCGGATGTGCTGGGCGCGTTCCACCACGCTTTCCCCCAGGGCGAGAATGGCGCTGGTCACCAGCAGGTCCAGCAGGGCGGCCAGCGGCATGAAGGAATCCCAGGTCCGCCAGCGCATCGCCGGAATCGCCAGGGTGGTCGCGCGGTCGTCCTGCGCCCAGTCGCAATGGGCGTCGGTGATCAGCAGCACGCGCACCCCGGCCTCCAGCGCGGTTTCGTAAAGCATCCGCGACTTGGTGGCGAAGCGGCGGCAGTCCACCAGCACCAGCAGGCGGTCCTCCGGCGTCTTCTCGAACAGCTCCAGGTAGGTGCCGTTCAGGCCGTCCATGTAGCGTACGTCGGGGCGGACATAGGAAACCTGTTCGCTGAAATAGCGGACGATGCCGCCGATGTTCTGATACGAGGCGATGAACACCGAGGACGCCGTCGTCAGCGCTTCCACCGCCGTGTCCCAGGCGGGCGTGCGCGACAGCTTGTTGAGGTTCTGCAAGACCTCGATCTGCTGCACCACCAGGTCCGAAAGCACCCGTCCGTTACCCTGGTCGCGGCGCAGGTCCTCGACGCTTTCGGTGATGTCCCAGGCGGAACTGATGGGGCCGTGGCGCAGTTCGGTCTTCAGTGCGTCCAGGCCGGAATAGCCCAGTTCCCGCAGGTAGCGGGTCACCGTCATCGGGCTCAGGTCCAGCTGCGCGGCGATCGAGGCGGCGGTTTCGAACGGCACGGCGTGCAGGTTCTTGGCGAAATAGTCGGACAGCCGCCGTCCCGCCTTGGTGCGCCGCGCGGGCGGGGAGCGAAACTGCGCGAGGATGCGTTCCATCACCGTCGCACCAGTTCGGCCAGCCGGGCGCCGTCGATCGCCGCGACATGGCGGCCCATGTGTCCGGTGCAGGGATCCGCCGCCAGCATCGCGTTGAGCACGGCTTCCTCGACGGCTTCCACCACCGCCATGAAAATCGCATCCAGACGGTCGTTGCCGATCGCCTCCAGGCTCAGGCGGCGCGGCTCGGGCAGGGGGCCGGGGTCGTTGGCGGTGGAGAAGGCCAGAAAGATGTCGCCGGAATTGTTGCCCGAGGGCGTGCCGCCGCGGCCGATGCCGATGGCGGCGCGGCGCGCCAGGCGCTGCAACTGGATCGGCAGCAGCGGCGCGTCGGTGGCGATTACCGCGATGATCGAACCCTTCTCCCGCGTCCACACCGTCGCCCCCGGCATCTCGGCGCCGACCGGCCTGCCGCACACCGTCAACCATGGGCGCAGGCCGTGGTTGGCCTGCACCAGCGCGCCGACGGTGATCTCCTGCCCGGCGGCGGTCAGGCGGCGCGACGCGGTGCCGGTGCCGCCCTTGAACTCGTAGCAGATCATGCCGGTGCCGCCGCCGACCGAGCCCTCCGGCACCGGGCCGCCGGCGGCGCCGTCGATGGCGGACAGCACATGCGCCTCGGTCACGTGCTGGCCGTAGATGTCGTTGAGCCAGCCGTCATAGGTCTCCGCCGCCACCGGCAGCAGCCACAGGCCCTTTTCCTCCAGGCGGGGGCGGAAACGGTCGATCATCCAGCGGTTCGTCGCGTGGTGCGCCACGCCCAGGGACAGGGTGTTGGTCAAGGTCACCGGTCCGGTGAACCAGCCGGATTCGTCGATCCAGTGGGTACCGGTCATCTCGCCGTTGCCGTTCATCGTGAAGCGCCCCGCCCACACCGGGGACAGCAGATCCGCCGCCGGGCGCGGCAGGATCGCGGTGACGCCGGTGCGGATGGACGGCACGGCGTCGTCGGACAGCGTGGTCGTCCCCACCGTGACCCCGGGAACGTCGGTGATCGCGTTCAACGGGCCGGGCGTTCCGGGCAAGGGCAACCCAAGCCCGCGGGCGCGCGGCCTGCCGGAAGGCGAATGGGTCGAAGGGGCGGAAACCGGCATGGGCGTGTCCTCGCGGGATTGTGAAGGCGGCGTTCCCAGGATGGCGGAGGCAAAAATGTTAGTCAACAAACATCGAAGCAAAATTGTTCTTGACGAACATCACGGCGTGCCGCAGATTGCATAAACAATATGCATCGATTTTCGTTGCACTGATTTTAACCAGACGTTCCGACGGATGGAAGCCGCCCCGATGCCGCCTATCGTCAAAGTTTCCTCGGTCTCCAAAAGCTTCCAGACGCCGGACGGGCGAACCGTCGACGCCCTGAAAGAGGTCCTGCTGGACATTCCGGCCGGGCGCTTCACCACGTTGCTGGGGCCGTCCGGCTGCGGCAAGACGACCTTGCTGCGCCTGATCGGCGGCTTCGAGGAACCGGACGCGGGGGGGATCTTCATCGACGGCGTGCTGATGGAGGGGGTGCCCGCCCACAAGCGCCCGACCAACACGGTGTTCCAGCAATACGGCCTGTTCCCGCACATGACGGTGGCGCAGAACGTCGCCTATGGCCTGGAAGTGGCCAAGGTGCCGAAGCCGGAGATCGCCTCCCGCGTCGCCGAGGCGCTGGAACTGGTGCGCCTGACCGGCATGGACGCCCGCAAGACGGCCCAGCTTTCCGGCGGCCAGCAGCAGCGCGTCGCGCTGGCCCGTGCCCTTGTCCTGCGGCCCCGGGTGCTGTTGCTCGACGAACCGATGGCGGCCCTGGACCGCAAGCTGCGCAAGGACATGCAGGTGGAGCTGAAGCGTTTGCAGCACGACCTTGGCATCGCCTTTCTTTGCGTCACCCACGACCAGGAGGAAGCGTTGTCGATGTCGGACCTGGTGGTGGTGATGAACCAGGGCCGGGTCGAACAGGTGGGGTCCCCGCGCGAGATCTACGACGCGCCGGAGACGGAGTTCGTCGCGGGCTTCGTCGGCGAGATCAATATCTTCCGTGGCAGCGTGTCCGCCCGTAACGGGGATACGCGCCTGCGGACCGACGCGGGCACCCTGCTGGAACTGCCCGTCGCCCTTGCCGACGGGCCGACCGCCGTCTGCCTGCGGCCGGAAAAACTGCGCTTGGCCTCGGCGGCCCCGTCCCTGCCGCGCCTGACGGGGTGGGTGCGGGAATCGATCTATCTTGGCACCACCACCCGGCTGTCGGTCGAACTGGCGGATGGCGACCGTGTCCTCACCACCCTGGCGGGGGTGTTCCCGGTGGAGGGGGAAGACATTTCCCTCTGCTACGACCCCGCCGACCTGCGCGTCTTGAAACGCTGAGGGGGGCGGCATGGATCTGGTTCGCGTTCTCGCCCGCCCGCACCGGCCGTTCCTGCGCCCCGGCATGGGCAAGCTGTTCCCCGGCTTCGTTCTGTTCGTGCTGCTGTTCCTGGCGCCGGTGGGCATCGTCGTGGTCTACAGCCTGCTGACCCGCGGCACCTATGGCGGGGTGGTCTGGCGGGTCGATCTGGATTCCTACGCCCGCATCTTCGGCTTGCCGAACGAGGACATGCTGCGCGAGTGGGACTTCGTCTATCTGGGCATCTTCGCCAAGTCGGCGGGCATCGCCGCGGCGACCGCGTTCGCCACCCTGCTGGCCGGATTTCCCGCCGCCTGGTACATCGCCCGCCAACCGGACCGGCGCAAGTTCCTGCTGCTGACCCTGGTCACCCTGCCGTTCTTCGCCAACGCCCTGGTGCGGGTCTACGCCTGGATGCTGATCCTGCGCGCCGACGGCTTGGTCAACAACATCCTGAGCGGCCTGGGGCTGATCGACGCCCCCTTGCAGATGATCTACACCCCCGGCGCGGTGGTGATCTCGATGGTCTATCAGTACCTGCCGTTCATGGTGCTGCCGCTGTTCGCCTCCATCGAGAAGATGGACCTGCGCCTGATCGAGGCGTCGCGCGATCTTGGCGCGGGCGGCGCGGTGACCTTCCGCCGCGTCGTTCTGCCGCTGGCCATGCCGGGGGTGGTCGCCGGTCTGGTGCTGGTGTTCGTGCCGTCCTTCGGCAACTTCATCGCGCCGACCCTGATCGGCGGGTCCAAGGACCTGCAGGTCGGGCCGCTGCTCGCCCAGGCGTTCCTTTCGGCGCGGGACTGGCCCTTCGGTTCCGCCGTCGCCACGGTGCTGAGCTCCCTTGTCCTGCTGTGCCTGTTCGCCATGGCGCGCAGCGAAACCCGAGGGAAGGAGACCGCCTGATGTCTCGCCGCCGCGCTTCCCTGCCGTCCGTCGCCCTCGGCGCCCACGTTTGGGGTTTCTTCCTGTTCCTCTATCTGCCGATCGTCATGTTGGTGGTCTATTCCTTCAACGACAACGCGGTCAGCATGATGACCTGGAACGGCTTCACCTTCGATTGGTACCTGCGGGTGCTGGCCAATCTGGGGCTGATCGACCGCGCCCGCGACCTGGCCGGGTCGGACAATCTGCAACTGTATTCCGACCCCAACCTCGGCCCCGCGGCGGTCAACAGCCTGATCATCGCGCTGTCGTCCGCCGGGTTGGCCACCGTGGTCGGCACGATGACCGCCCTGGGGCTGGCCCGTTGCCGGTTTCCCGGACGCGTCGCCTATCGCGTCGCGCTGTTCCTGCCGATCGTCATCCCCGACATCGTCCTCGGCATCGCGTTGCTGGTGTTCCTGGCCACCCTGGGTTTCCCGTTGGGGCGGGTTTCGGTGATCCTGTCGCACACGGTGTTTTTGGCCTCTTACGTCGCGGTGGTGGTCGGCGCGCGTCTGGCGGGGATGAACACGCAGTTGGAAGAGGCTTCCGCCGATCTCGGCGCCGGGCCGTGGACCACCTTCCGCCGCGTTACCCTGCCGCAGCTCATGCCCGGCATCGTCGGCGGCTTTCTGTTGTCGGTGGTGATTTCCTTCGACGATCTGGTGATCGCCTATTTCACCTGCGGCGTCGGCGCCACCACCCTGCCGGTTTATCTGTTCGGTGCGATCAAACGCAATGTTTCCCCCGAGATCAACGCGGTCTCGGTGCTGATGATTCTGACCTCGATGCTGGTGGTCGGCGCCGCCCTGTGGCTGCGTCGGCCGCGCCAGCACAAGACCGAAGCGTAGATGTCCCCTCTCATGCGATGGAGTTTGCTCATGCGTATCACACGTCACCTGACCGCCGCCGCGCTCCTTGCCGCGGCCCTGGGCTCCCAGGCCCATGCGGAGGAACTGCACCTGTACAACTGGACGATCTATATCGACCCGGCGGTGGTCGCCGATTTCCAGAAGGAAAGCGGCGTCAAGGTCACCCTCGACAACTACGGCACCAACGAGGAAATGCTCGCCAAGATTCAGGCGGGTGCCGAAGGCTACGACATCGTGTTCCCCTCGGTGTTCATGCAGGACATCATGACCCAGCTGGGGCTGGTCACCTCCGCCGGGCTGAAGGCGATCAAGGGCTACGAGAACCTCGACCAGAAGTATTTCCTGGCCGAGACCGACAAGGCGCATGACGTCTGCATGCCCTACAACTGGGGCACCACCGGCCTGATCTACAACAAGGCCCTGACCAAGGGCTACGACGTCAACAGCTGGAAGATCGTGTTCGATCCGCCGGAGGCCCTGCGCGGCAAGATCGCCATGCTCGACGACATCCGCGAAACCATCGGCGCGGCGCTGGTCTACAACGGCTTCCCCTTCAACTCCACCGATCCGAAGGAATTGGCCAAGGCGCGCGACACCATCAAGAAGGCGAAGCCCTATTGGGCGGCCCTGCTGACCGACGGCATCGGCGACAAGGTGATCAACGGCGATTTCGCGGTGGCGCATTGGTGGTCGGGTTCGGCGGCGCAGACCGTCTCCTCCAAGCCCGATGCGGTGGGTTACGTCATCCCGAAGGAAGGCGCCAACGGCTTCCAGGAAGACATGTGCCTGTTGGCCAAGTCCAAGAACGTCGCGGCGGCGAAGAAGTTCTTCGCCTACATGATGCGCCCGGAGGTGGCGGCGCAGAACGCCAACTGGCTGCACGGCGGCACCCCCAACAAGGCCGCCCTGCCGATGATCGACAAGGGCCTGCGCGACGATCCCTTCCTCTATCCCTCCGACGAGGTGCGGAAGAAGCTGTCCCTGGTCAAGGACCTGGGCGACAAGATCCGCCTCTACGACGCGGTGTGGACCAAGGCGAAGGCCGACTGAGTCCGGCTCCTGCGGGGGCGGCGGAAACCTCCGTCGCCCCCGTGCCGTTCGCGGAAGGGGAAAGCCATGCGCGTCGCCGTTTACCAGTGCCGGGCCCTGACCGGGGACATCCGCGCCAATCTGAACCGCCTGGCCGCCACCGCGCGCGGCGCCGCCGCGTGCGGCGCCGAAATCCTGGTCCTGCCGGAAATGTATCTGACCGGCTATGCCCTGGGCGCCCGAACCGCCGAACTGGCGATGCGTCCCGGCGACGCGGCGCTGGCCGAGGTCGCCGCCCTGGCCCGCGGCCATCGCATCGCCCTTGTCCTCGGCTATCCGGGGCGTGACGGGGACGCGGTCTACAACATGGCCACCCTGTGGGACGCGGCGGGAAATCCCGTTGCCGACTATGCGAAAATCCATCTGTTCGGGGACGAGGAACGCCGCGTCTTCACCCCCGGCGAGGCGCTGCGCACCGCCGCCTTGGGGGCGGTGTCGGCGGGGCTTCTGATCTGTTACGACGTGGAGTTCCCCGACCCGGCCCGCCGCCTTGCCGCCGCCGGATGCGGCCTGATCCTGGCGCCGACCGCGAACATGATGCCGTACACCGCCGCGGCTTCCGTCGCGGTGCGCGCCCGCGCCCTGGAAAACGCGGTCCCCGTCGTCTATGCCAATTATGTCGGGGTCGAGGGGGCGCTGACCTATACCGGCCTCAGCGCCATCGCCGGGCCGGACGGCAACGACATCGCCCGCGCCGGAAGCGAGGCCGAGGTCCTGTTGGTCGCCGAGGTGCCGGTGGAATCCGCCGTCCCCGCGTCTAGCGTTCCCGTTTGATCGCGTCGACCCCGCGCTTGACCTTGGGGCAGTCTGCGATCTTGGCCGCGTCGGTGGCCATGCGGCGGCACCAGTTGGGGTGTTCGTTCACCGTGCCGGGCAGGTTGATCTGCGAGGTCTCGCCGGTCAGGTCGCCGGGGTTGATCATCAGCAGTTGCGACGGCGTGCGCGCGGCGAAGCGGTGCACCGCGTCGGTCAGGGTTTCCAGGCTTTCCCCGCAGGCCGGTGCGTCGGCGGCGATGGCGGGCAGGTTCTGGTCGGCCAGCGCCCCCGCCAGCATGCGGCGTTCCTCGGCGCGGCCCTGGCGTTCGGCCTCCGCGCCGTCGCCGAACACCCCGGCCCGCGCCCGCGCCTCGACGTCCAGCCCCAGCCAGTGCCCGGCGACGGTCGGCATGTCGTGGGTGGTGGCGGTGACCAGCGCCAGCGGCGGATAGGTGTCGGGACGCTTGAATAGGCCGGTCGGCCATTTTTCGAAATAGACGACGCGGTAGGAGAGCAGGCGTTCGCGGGCCATGCGGTCGCGGAATTCGTCGGGCACGGTGCCCAGGTCCTCGCCGATCACCGCGCAACGGTTGCGCACGCTTTCCAGGGCGACGATGCCGAGGATGTCGTCGAAGGGATAGGAAACGTAGGCGCCGTTGCCGATCGGCGCGCCCCGGGGAATCCAGAACAGGCGCATCAGGCCCATCACGTGGTCCAGGCGCAGGGCCGCCGCGTGGCGCATGTTGGCGCGCAAGACGGCGATCAACCCGGCATAGGCGGTGTTGCGCATGCGGTGCGGGTGGGGCGGCGGCAGGCCCCAGTCCTGGCCGACCGCGCTGAAGGCGTCGGGCGGCGCGCCGAACGAGGCGCCCTTGACCAGTTCCCCCTGGTTGGCCCAGGCGTCGGCGCCGTCGCCGCTGGCCCCCACCGCGAGGTCGCGGTAGAGGCCGACGCCCGGCGCGGCCTTGGCGGCGGCGGCCAGTTGGGCTTCCGCCAGCCATTGCTGGAAGGCGTGAAAGGTGACGCGTTCGGCGTTGGCCAGGGCATAGGCGGCGACCTCGGGGCTTTCCGGGTCCTGGAAGGGCGCGGGCCAGGTGTCCCAGGGCAGGCCGCCCATGGTTTCGTGCAGGGCGGAAAACTCGGCGAAGCGGCGCAGGGCGTCGCCGCCGACGGCGCAGAATTCCTCGAAGTCGGTCAGGCTTTCCGGCGGCAGTTGCAGGAAGTCCTCGTAGAGTTCGGCCAGCGCCTTGTCCTTGAGGTCGGCGACCGTCGGATAATCGACCAGGTCCCTCCGCCGCGCCGCGCGCAGCGCCGCCTTGACCGCGGGGGAGGAGGTCAGACGCTTGAGGCCGGGGCTGGTGGCGGCGCAGGGAATGGCGGGGATGGAGATCATCAGCGGGTTGAGGAAGACCCGGCTGGAGGGAGAATAGGGACTGCACGCATCCGGCCAGACCGGGAACAACGCATGCAGCGGGTTGATGCCGACCATCGCCGCGCCCAGCTTGCCCGCGCTTTTCGCATAGGCGGCGAGGGAGGCGAAGTCGCCGATCCCCCAGTCCTTGGCGTGGCGAAGTCCATAGACCTGGCAGGACAGGCCCCAGCGGCGTTCGCCCCGCTCCATCCACTCGGGCACGAAGGCGCGGTCCGGCGCCAGTACCAGAAGCCCGTGCGCCTGGGCCCCGGCCAGGGTCACCGACAATTCGTGATAGCCGTCGGGCAGGGGGGTGGGCAGGTCGAGGCGGCGGCGGCAAAGGGTGCGTCCGCCGACGTCGGCCATCGCCACCACCGGCAGGGCGCAGGCGGCGACGGCGTCTTCGTGCCGGTCGCCGTTTTCGACCGAAAGGTGCCATTCCAGGCGCGAAAAGGACAGCTCGTCGGGGACCGAAATTTCCACCGCCACCGCGTCGGCGGGGCAGGCGCGGCGGATCACGGTGACCGGGGCCAGGGGTTCCCGCCAGGGGCGTTCCCGCCAGTCGCGCAGGCTGCGCGCCGCCTGCGCGTCGGTGTCCGCGTCGATGCCCATGGCGGTCAGGATGGCGCGCTTGGCGTCGGACGTGGTGACGTGCAGGGTGCCGCCGATGTCCCAGAACGAGGCGTGAATTCCCGCCGCCTCGGACAGAAGGTCGAGGGCGCGGTCGGGGGATTCGTCTTCGGGGCGGGGAGTCACCGGATCAGTCCTCCTTCGGCGCGGTGGGGACGCGCGGATCGGCGTGGATCAGCACGGCGAGGGTGCGGCCCTGCAAGGGATAGATGTCGTCGGCGCGATAGATCGGCTGTTCGGCTTCCGCATAGGGCAGAGCCTCGCTGGTGTCGAACAGGGTCCGCCACCGCTTGCCCAGCTCTTCTCCGGGCAGGCGGAAGGGCACCGCGCCGTAATGGGCGTTCATCAGCACGACGAACTGGTCGTCGTCCAGGCTGGTGCCGTGGCGGGAGAAGTATTCGCCGACTTCTCCCCCCAGGTGGAAACCCAGGCAGCGGGCGTAGGACAGGCCCCAGTCCTCGGCGGCGAGCTGGCCGCCCCGCGGCGACAGCCAGGTGATGTCGCGCAGCGGCCCGTCGCCGAGCTGCCGTCCGTGGAAAAAGCGGGGGCGGCGGAACACCGGGTGCTCGCGCCGCAGGCGCGACACCGCGCGCACGAATTCCAGGAAGTCGCGGTCCTCGGCGGTCATCGAGGACCAGTCGAGCCAGCTGATTTCGTTGTCCTGGCAATAGGCGTTGTTGTTGCCCTTCTGGGTGCGGCCCAGCTCGTCGCCCGCGGTCAGCATCGGCACCCCCTGCGACAGCAGCAGGGTGACGATGACGTTGCGCTTCTGCCGCATCCGCATCGCCGCCACCGCCGCGTCGTCGGAGGGCCCCTCGGCGCCGCAGTTCCACGACAGGTTATAGTCGCTGCCGTCGCGGTTGCCTTCCTGGTTGGCCTCGTTGTGCTTGCGTTCGTAGCTGACCAGGTCGGCGAGGGTGAAGCCGTCGTGCGCGGTGACGAAATTGATGGTGGCGCGCGGCCGCCGCCCGGCGCGTTCGAACAGCGCCGAGGAGCCGGTGATGCTGGAGGCGAAATCCCCCATCAGGCCGGAATCGCCGCGCCAGAACTGGCGGACCTTGTTGCGGTAGACGTCGTTCCATTCCGACCAGCCGGACGGGAACTGTCCCAGTTGATAGCCGTTGGGGCCGAGGTCCCAGGGCTCGGCGATCATCTTGACGCGGGAGAGCACGGGGTCCTGGCGCACCGCGGCGAGGAACGGGCTTTCCTGCGAGAATGCGTCCGGCGCCCGCGCCAGCGTGGTGGTGAGGTCGAAGCGGAAGCCGTCAACGTGCATCACCTCGACCCAATAGCGCAAGGAGTCCATTACCATTTGCAGGACGCGCGGGTGCGAGATGTTGAGGGTATTGCCGCAGCCGGTGAAGTCCGTGTAATAGCGCTTGTCGTCGCGGTTGAGGCGATAGTACGAGGCGTTGTCGATGCCCCGGAAGGAAAGCGTCGGCCCCAGGTGGTTGCCCTCGCCGGTGTGGTTGAACACCACGTCCATCACCACCTGGATGCCCGCGTCGTGCAGCAGGTCGACCATGGTGCGGAATTCGGCGACGTTCGGCCCCGACAGGTACCGCGGCGACGGCGCGAAATAGCTGTAGGAACTGTACCCCCAATAGTTGGTCAGCCCCTTTTCCACCAGGTGCTGTTCGTCGACGCAGGGGTGGATGGGCAGGACCTCGACGACGTTGACCCCCAGGGACTTCAGGTGCGCGATCACCGACGGTTCGCCCATGCCCGCGAAGGTGCCGCGCGTGGCCAGGGGGATCTGCGGGTGGCGGATGGTCATGCCGCGCACGTGGGTTTCGTAGATCAGGGAGTCCTGCCAGGGAACGTCGGGCGGGGTGTGCGGGCGGCGTTGCGCCGGGATGTCGACGACCACGCATTTCGGCATGGTGCGGGCGTTGTCCTGGCGGTTGAACGACAGGTCGCCGCGCGGGTGCTCCAGGCGGAAGGCATAGTTGTTGCGGTGCCAGACGACGTCGCCGGACAGCGCCTTGGCGTAGGGGTCGACCAGAAGCTTGTTGGGGTTGAAGCGGTGCCCGGCCGAGGGTTCGTAGGGGCCGTGCACGCGATAGCCGTAAAGCTGGCCGGGCGTCACCTCGGGCAGGAAGCCGTGCCAGACCTGGTCGGTGTATTCGGGCAGCGGGATGCGCGCGGTTTCCTGCTTGCCTTCGCTGTCGAACAGACACAGTTCCACCGCCTCGGCATTGGCCGAGAAAAGGGCGAAGTTGGTGCCGTTGCCGGTCCACGTCGCGCCCAGGGGATAGGGGCGGCCCGGCCAAAGCTTCATCGCCATTTCAGCCTCCGCCGGGGGCGTCCGCCGCCTTCAGGACCAGGGTGGCGAGCGGGGGCAGGGTGATGACGATGGAGAAGGGCTGGCCGTGCGCGGGCACCGCCTCGGCCGTGACGCCGCCGCCGTTGCCGACGTTGCCGCCGCCGTAGATGTGGGAGTCGGTGTTGATTTCCTCGACGTAGAATCCCGCGCGCGGCACCCCCAGGCGATAGGTTTCGCGCGGCACCGGGGTGAAGTTGGCGATCGTCACCACTTCGCCGCCCGGGGCCGCCGGGTCGCGCCGCAGATAGGCCAGAACGCTCTGTTCCGGGTTGCAGCAGTCGATCCAGGCGAAGCCCGCCGGGTCGAAGTCGGAGCGGTAGAGCGCGGACGAACGGCGGTAAAGGGCGTTGAGGTCGCGGATCGTCGCCTGCATGCCGGCATGCAGGGGGTCGTCGTTGAGGTGCCAGTCCAGGCTGGCGTCGTGGTTCCATTCCGCCTCTTGCGCGAACTCGCCGCCCATGAACAGCAGCTTCTTGCCCGGGTGGGTCCACATGAAGGCGAAATAGGCGCGCAGGTTAGCGAACTTCTGCCAGCGGTCGCCCGGCATGCGGCCGATCAGCGAGCCCTTGCCGTGCACCACCTCGTCGTGGGACAGCGGCAGGACGAAGTTCTCCTGGAAGGCGTAAAGCAGGCCGAAGGTCAGGTCGTTGTGGTGATAGGCGCGGTGCACCGGGTTCTTGCCCATGTAGCGCAGGGTGTCGTGCATCCAGCCCATGTTCCACTTGAAGCCGAAGCCCAGGCCGCCGAGGTGGGTGGGGCGCGACACCATCGGCCAGGCAGTGGATTCCTCGGCGACGGTGAAGGCGCCGGGGTGCTCCTCGTAAAGGATTTCGTTCAGCCGCTTGAGGAAGGAAATCGCTTCCAGGTTCTCGTGGCCGCCGAAGGCGTTGGGAATCCATTCCCCGTCCTTGCGGCTGTAGTCGAGGTAGAGCATCGAGGCCACCGCGTCCACCCGCAGCCCGTCGATGTGATAGTCCTCCAGCCAGAACAAGGCGTTGGCGATCAGGAAGTTGCGCACCTCGGCGCGGCCGAAGTTGTAGATCAGGGTGCCCCAGTCCATGTGGCGGCCCTGGCGCGGGTCGGCGTGTTCGTAAAGATGGGTGCCGTCGAACCAGCCGAGACCGTGCGCGTCCTCGGGGAAGTGACCGGGCACCCAGTCGAGGATGACGCCGATGTCTTCCCGGTGGCAGGCGTCCACCAGAAAGCGGAAATCGTCGGGGGAGCCGAAGCGGCTGGTCGGCGCGAACAGGCCGATCGGCTGATAGCCCCAGGACCCGTCGAAGGGATACTCGGACACCGGCAGAAGCTCGATGTGGGTGAAGCCCAGATACTTCACATAGGGCACCAGTTGCTCGGCGAGTTCGCGATAGCTGAGATAGCGGTTGCCGTCCTCCGGCTTGCGGCGCCACGAGCCCAGGTGCACCTCGTAGATCGACATCGGCGCGTTCCAGGCGTTGGCCGCCTGGCGTCCGGTCATCCAATCGCCGTCGTTCCAGGCATAGGTGCCGCGCCGCGCCACCCGGCTGGCGGTGCGGGGCGGGGTTTCGCAGGAAAACGCGTAGGGGTCGGCCTTGAGAGGCAGCAGTTCGCCCTTGGGGCCAAGCAGTTCGTACTTGTAGACGGCGCCTTCGCCGAGGCCGGGGATGAACACCTCCCACACGCCGCAGCCCGGGTGCAGGCGCATCGGGTGGCGGCGTCCGTCCCAGCCGTTGAAGTCGCCGACCACGCTGACGCGGCGCGCGTTGGGCGCCCAGACCGCGAAATCGACGCCGGAAATTCCGCCGAACGCGGCGGGGTGCGCCCCCAGCTTGTCGAAGATGCGGCGGTGGTGGCCCTCGGCCATCAGGTGCCGGTCGAGTTCGCCCAGGCAGGAGGGGAAGCGGTAGGGGTCGTCGATTTCCCACGCGTGCTCGCCGTGCCGCAGGCGCAGGCGATAGGGGGCGGCGACGTCGAAGCCGGACAGGCGGGCGGCGAAGCATCCCGGATACGGTCCGGCCTGCATCGGCGCCAGCAGGCGGCCGTCGGGGGCGACGATTTCGGCGCGCTCGGCCTCGGGCAGGAAGGCGCGGATCACCGTTTCCCCGGCGTCCGGGTGCGGCCCCAGGAAACCGAAGGGATCGTTGTGGGTGGCGTGAAAAATCCGGCTAAATCCGGCGTCGTCGCCGAACTTTTTCTGGGGGTTTCCCATCTCCATCCCTTGTGCGTGGACGGGCCAGGTTCCGGCCGCGCGCCGCCCCGTCTTGGCGGCGGGGCGGCGCGACCGGTTCACTTGGCCGCGGGTTTCGGCTTGGCCGGAGCCTTGGGTTTCGCCGCGGCTTTCGGCTTGGCCACCGCCTTGGGTTTCGCTGCGGCCTTGGCCGGAGCCTTCGGCAGGGTCTCGGGCGTTGCGGCGGCGCCCAGGATCTCGCGTTCGGCGAGCAGCCAGAAATCCATGTCCTGGCCTTCCTTGCAGCCGTGTTCCTGCCACAAGGCGTAGGCCCGGGTACGGATTTTCAATTCGGTGTGTTCGGTCATGGCGGGCTGATCCTTGTTCCAGTTGGAGAACCACAACACACGATACGCCGGGGACTGCGCCTGGGCTGACCGCGAAGGCGGAACGCCCCCCGCGCGACGTATTTCACGTCCCGCGCAGCAATCATCCGTCGGATGGGCGAAAAAATCCAGCCGTTCCTTGTCGTTGCCGGAAACCCGCGCCGCTTCAGGTGATCACGTCGGGGGCGGTGCGTCCGGTGCGGGACTCGATTCCCGCGATTTCCTTCGCCGCCGCGATCAGGTCGGCCAGCGCCGTCTGCGGGTCGAGCCCCTGGCGCTCTGGCGCCGCCTCGAAGCGCTCGATATAGATGCGCAGGGTGGCGCCGCTGGTGCCGGTGCCCGACAGGCGGAAGACCAGACGCGCGCCGTCGGCGAAGCCGACGCGGATGCCCTGTCCGGCGGTCTTTTCGCCGTTCACCGGATCGGTGTAGGCGAAGTCGTCGTGCAGGGTGACCTCGCGCCCGCCGAGGTTGCGGCCGGTCAGGTGCGCCGAGCGAAGGTCGCGCATCAGGGCCTGCGCCGCGTCGGCGTCGATCGCCTCGTAGTCGTGGCGGGTATAGTAGTCGCGGCCATGGGCCCGCCAGTGCGCGGCGAGAATTTCGCCCACCGGCTTCCGCGTCTTGGCCAAGATGTTGAGCCAATAGAGCACCGCCCACAGGCCGTCTTTTTCCCGCACGTGGTCGGAGCCGGTGCCGAAGCTTTCCTCGCCGCAGAAGGTGGCCTTGCCCGCGTCGAGCAGGGTGCCGAAGAACTTCCAGCCGGTCGGCGTTTCGAAGCAGGGCACGCCCAGGGCGGCGGCGACGCGGTCGGCGGCGCGCGAGGTCGGCATCGACCGCGCGATGCCGGTCAGCCGGCCCGCGTACCCCGGCACCAGGCCGCTGTTGGCGGCGATGATCGCCAGGCTGTCGCTGGGAGTGACGAAGGCGTTGGCGCCGAGGATCATGTTGCGGTCGCCGTCGCCGTCCGAGGCGGCGCCGAAGTCGAGCGCGTCCTTGCCGCGCAGCGCCGCGACCAGATCGGCGGCATGGGTGAGGTTGGGGTCGGGGTGGCCGCCGCCGAAATCCGGCAGGGGGACCGCGTTGACCACGCTGCCCGCGGGCGCGCCCAGGCGCTTTTCCAGAATTTCCGTGGCATAGGGGCCGGTCACCGCGTGCATGGCGTCGAAGCGCATGCGGAAGCCGGGGGTCTTCAGCAGGGCGGAAATCGCGTCGAAATCGAACAGGCTTTCCATCAGCGCGGCATAGTCGGCGACCGGGTCGATCACCTGGACCGCGGTGTTGCCCAGGCGGCAGTCGCCCAGGTGGGCCAGATCGCAATGGGGGGCGTCGACGGTGAGGAAGCGGCTGATCGTCTTGCTGGCGGCGAAGATCGTTTCGGTCAGGCTTTCCGGCGCGGGGCCGCCGTTGCCGATATTGTACTTGATGCCGAAATCGCCCTCGGCGCCGCCGGGGTTGTGGCTGGCCGACAGGACGAAGCCGCCGTACGCCTTGTACTTGCGGATCAGGCAGGAAACCGCGGGGGTGGACAACAGGCCGCTGCGGCCGACCAGGACGCGGCCGATGCCGTTGGCGGCGGCCATGCGCAGGATGGTCTGGGTCGCCTCGACGTTGAGGAAGCGGCCGTCGCCGCCGACCACCAGGGTCTGTCCGGCGTGGTCGGGCAGGCTGTCGAAGACCGACTGGACGAAGTTTTCCAGATAGTGCGGCTGTTGGAAGACCGGCACCGCCTTGCGCAGGCCGGAGGTTCCCGGTTTTTGATCCTCGAATGGCACGGTCGAGACGACCGTTGGAACACGGTTCTCTGACATGGTTGTCCTCCGCTGGGTGCTTTTTTTGGCCGGAAACTCGACGAATAGTAGATTAGCGGATTCCGGGCGCATCGTCCATGCCGACCCCGATGGGTAGGCCGAGGAAAGCGGCGGCTCCGGCCCCGGCGGCGCGCCCCAGGGAAAGGCACGCGGTGATCAGGTAGCCACCGGTGGGGGCTTCCCAGTCCAGCATCTCTCCGGCGCAGAAGACGCCGGGAAGGCGGCGCAGCATCAGCGCCGCGTCGACTTCGGCAAGGCCGACGCCGCCCGCCGAGCTGATCGCCTCGGCCAGCGGCCGGGGGCGCAGGCAGGCGATGCGCGCCGCCTTGATCGCCGCCGCCTGCGCCGCCGGGGGCAGGGCGGCGATATCGGGCGTGGTTTCGCGCAGCAGGGCGGCGCGCACGCCGTCGAGGCCCGCGCGCGCCAGGTGGGTGGCGAACGAGCGCGCGCCGCGCGGCTTGGCCAGGGCCTGGGTCAGCGCCGCCACGGAGCGGTCGGGGGCGAGGTCGACGGTCAGGGCCGCCGCGCCCTCCGCCGCGATGGCGTCGCGCAGGGCGGCGGACAGGGCATAGACGGCGCCGCCCTCGATGCCGTGCACGGTGAGCGTCGCGTTGCCGCGCCGCCGGGTTCCGGCGAAGGAGAATTCCACGGTGGGCAAGGGCGTTCCGGCGAAACGGGCGCGGAAGACCTCGCTCCACGCCACGTCGAAGCCGCAGTTGGCGGGCCGCCAGGGGGCGATGCCGACGCCCCGTTCCGCCAGCAGGCCGCACCAGCCGCCGTCCGAACCCAGGCGCGGCCAGCTTGCCCCGCCCAGGGCCAGCACCGTCGCCGCCGCGCTCACGCTTTCCGGCCCCTCCGGCGTTTCGAAGGCGAGGGCGCCGTCCGCCGTCCAGCCCCGCCAGCGGCGGCGGGTGCGGAGGGACACCCCCAGGCCGTCCAGGCGGGCCAGCCAGGCGCGCAGCAGGGGCGCCGCCTTCATCGCCTTGGGGAAGACCTTGCCCGAGGAGCCGACGAAGGTTTCCGCCCCCAGGCCGTCGGCCCAGGCGCGCACCTCCGCCGGGCCGAAGGCGGCAAGGTAGGGCGCGACGAAATTCCGCGCCGCGCCGTAATCGGCGAGGAAGGCGTCGAGGTCCAGGTCGCGGCTGAGGTTGAGGCCGCCGACCCCGGCGCGCAGGAACTTGCGTCCCGGCGTCGGCATCGCCTCGCAGACGACGACGTCGGCCCCGGCGCGGGCCAGGGTCTCCGCCGCCAGCAACCCGGCGGGGCCGCCGCCGATGACCACCGCGTCAGGCATGTGTCGCGTCCGCTTGCCGCCGTGGCAGCAGGCGCAGCCACAGGAATCCCAGAACCGCCGAGGCCAGGGTGCCGCTCAGCACCCCCAGGCGCACCGCGTTGGCATGCGCCGGATCGGCGAAGGCCAGCATACCGATGAACAGGCTCATGGTGAAGCCGATGCCGGTCAGCAGCGCCACGCCGTACATGGCGCGCCAGCCGACCCCCGGCGGCAGCCCGGCCAGGCCGGTGCGCACCGCCAGCCACGAGGCGGCCATCACCCCGCCCTGCTTGCCGAGGAAGAGGCCGAAGCCGATCCCCAGGGGCAGCGGCGCCAGCAGGTCGCCCCAGTTCAGCCCGTTCAGGGAAACCCCGGCGTTGGCGAAGGCGAACAGCGGCATGATCAGGAAGGTCACCCAGCCGTGCAGGCGGTGCTCCAGCCGTTCGAGGGGGGAATGGTCGGCGTCGTCCCGGCCGCGCGCCGGAATCGCCAGGGCGACCGCCACCCCCGCCAGCGTCGCGTGCACCCCGGATTTCAACACCGCCACCCACAGCACCGCGCCGACCAGGGCATAGGGGGTCAGGCGGGTTACCCGCGCCAGGTTCATGCCGGTCAACAGGACGAGGCAGACCCCGGCGACCGACAGGGCGGTCAGCGACAGGTCGGCGGTATAGAACAGGGCGATGATGACGATCGCGCCCAGGTCGTCGATCACCGCCAGCGCCAGCAGGAAAATCTTCAGCCCCGGCGCCACCCGGCTGCCGAGCAGCGCCAGGATGCCGACCGCGAAGGCGATGTCGGTGGCGGTGGGGATGGCCCAGCCGCGCAGGTTTTCCGGGCTGCCCGCGTTGAACAGCAGATAGACCAGGGCGGGGGCGGCCATGCCGCCGACCGCGGCGATCAGGGGCAGGGCGGCGCGGCGCGGCGTGGACAGGCTGCCAGACAGGAACTCGCGTTTGATCTCCAGCCCGACCAGGACGAAGAACAGCGCCATCAGGCCGTCGTTGATCCACAGCAGCACCGGCTTGTCCAGCCCCGCGGCGCCCAGGCGCACCGAGAAATGGGTGGCGAGCAGGGAATCGTAGACCCCGGACAGGGCGGAGTTGTCGAGGACGATGGCCAGCGCGGCGGCGGCAAGCAGCAGGACGCCGCCGACGGCGTCGGGATTGGCGGAGAAAAAGCGGCGGAGAGACAGCATGGGCGGCGGTCCTTTGTTGGAGGAGGGCACGTCACGAACGCTGTGGCATGGCGTCGCCCATCCCGTATATGGGAAAGGGGAAGCCGCGGGCCAGAAAAAACCGCCGCGTCAGGCGGCGGTTTTCCGGGAAAACAGGCGGGAGAACAGGCTTTTGGGCAGCGACAGCGAGGCCACCCCGGCGATGGTCACCGCGAAGCCGCCGATCTGCAACGGCGACAGGGTCTCGCCCAGAATCGCCCAGGCGGCGATGGCGGTGACCACCGGGCCGGACAGGGTCAGCAGCGAGGCGCGTACCGCGCCGCAGCGGCGGATGCCCTCGAACAGCAGGAAGAAGGGAATCACCGTGCAGGCGATGGCGTTGACCACGCCCCAGGTCACTCCCTCCGCCGGATAGGTGAGTTCGGAGAAGCCGGGGGTGATCCCCACCGCGACCAGCATCGCCGCCAGGGTGATGGTGTTGGACGAGGCGGTGAAGCGGGCGGAACCGATTTCCTTCATCACCGGCTGGCTGGCGGTCAGGTAGATCGCATAGGTGACGGCGGAGGCGACGGCCCAGCACATCCCCTCGATCTGGGTCGGGGAGAGGGCGGAGAATCCCTTGGGTAGGGCCACCATCGCCACCCCGGCGTAGGTGACGGCGAAGGTCAGGACGTCGCGCAGGCCGGGGGGGCGGCGCTCCAGCACCGCGTTGAGCAGGATGACGATCACCGGGAAGGTGAAGAGGATCAGGCGCGAGGTTCCCGCCTCGATCAGCGAGATCGCGGTCAAGTCGGTATAGGCGGCCAGGAAGAAGGCGAAGCCGGTGGCGCTGCTTTTGATCCATTGGGCGCGGGTGAGGCCCAGGCCGCCCCGGACCAGCCAGCGCGCCCCCAGCCAGAACAGCGGCACCGCCACCGCGAAGCGCAGCACCAGGAAGGCGGCGACGCTCATCCCCGTGGCGTAGGCCAGCTTGGCGACCACCCCCTTGAAGGCCAGGGCGACGGTGGCGGCCAGGACCGCGGCGGTGGCGCCGGAGGCCGGATCGTCGCCGGGGGCGGGGACGGCGGGGGCGGAAGCGATGGACACGGACGCGAACTCCCTTGGCATGAACGCTTCCTTCGATGTAGCGAATTCCCGGATATTCATCGAGACGCTATTTGCTTCTATCAGATATCAGCATAACTGATATCATGGCCGGCATGGACCTTCGCCAGCTTCGCAGTTTCGTCCACGTCGTCGAGACCGGCAGCCTTTCCCGCGCCGCGCAGCGCCTGCGGCTGAGCCAGCCCGCGCTGACCCGTCAGATGCGCCTGCTGGAGGAGGAAATGGGCCTGCCGCTTTTGGTGCGCACCGGCCGTGGCATGCGTCCCACCGACGCCGGGCTGGAGTTGGAACGGCGCGCCCGCCGCCTGCTCGGCGAATTCGAGGCCCTGAACGCCGACATGCGCGCCCGTGTCGCCGAGATTTCCGGCACGGTGCGCATGGCCTTTGCCCCCAGCATCGGCGCGGCGTTGGGCGGCGCGGTGCTGGAACGTTTCCTGGCGGTGCATCCGGCGGTGCGGGTGGAGGCGGTGACGGTGCTGTCGGCGGTGGCGCGCGACGCGCTTTTGCGCGGGCGTCTGGACCTCGCGGTGATTTTCCCCGAAGTCGCCGAACCCAGCCTGCGGGTCGAGCCCTTGTGGAGCGATTCCCTGGCCTTCGTCGCCCCCAACCGCGATCCCTGGCGGGGACGGATGGACATCTCCTTCGCCGAGGCGATGGACGAGCCCCTGATCCTGCCTTCCGCCGAGCACGGCCTGCGCGACGCGGTGGAGCGCGAGGCGCGCGCCCGCGGGTGCACCGTCACCGTGCCGGTGGAAATCGCCTCGATGAACCTGCAACTCGACCTGGTGGCGCGCGGCATGGGGTGTTCGGTGTTCCCCCGCGCCGCCTGCCGTCTGGGCGCGGCGGCGGGGGTGTTGCGGGTGTTGCCGTTTTCCGACGCGGTGATCCGCCGCCAGGCGGTGCTGGCCTGGGCGCGCGACTATCCGCCATCGCGCGCCGCCCTGGCCCTGGCCGAGGTCCTGCGCGGCTGGCGCGACTGGCTGCCGACGACCGGATAGGCTTACCGTTCCGGCGGGTTCTTGGGGAATTTCGGCAGGTCGTCGTCCATCCGGTGCCAGGAGGGCGCCGAATCCGTCCAGATGTGGAGCCGCCGCTGGAAGGCCGACGGGTCGTCCAGGCAGCCCGCGCGGACGAACAGCAGGTCGGGATGGGCCTCGCCGCCCGAGAACAGCGGCGTGCCGCAGACCGGGCAGAACGACCGCCAGATTTCCCGGCCGGAGTCCGCGGTGGAGCGGTAGACCCGCTCCGTTCCTTGCCGCAGGGTGAAGGCGGCGCGGGGGAAGACCGCGATGTTCGCTTCCGCGCCGCCGGAAACGTACTGGCAGTCGCGGCAGTGACAGGAAACCCCGGTCAGGGGATCGGCGGCGATCTCGAAACGGATCGCGCCGCACAGGCAGCCGCCGGTGTGCATGGCGTGTCTCCTAGCGGATCAGGCAGCGCCGGTCCTCGGCGATGCGGCGCAGAATCGGCGTGACGATGATTTCCATCGCCAGGCCGGTCTTGCCGCCGGGCACCGCGATGGTGTTGCGCCGCGTCATCCACGACCCCTGCAACATCTGCAACAGGTAGGGGAAGTTGATGCGGAACAGTTCCGGCTGGCGGAAGCGGATGATGGTCAGGCTTTCGTCGGCGGTGGGAATGTCGCGCGCGATCAGCGGGTTCGAGGTGTCGACGATCGGCACCCGCTGGAAGTTGATGTCGGTGGCCTCGAACTGCGGGATGACGTAGCGCACGTAGTCGTCCATGCGGCGCAGGATGGTGTCGACCACCGCTTCCTCGGAATAGCCGCGGACGTGGGTGTCGCGGTGGATTTTCTGAATCCATTCCAGGTTGACCACCGGCGAGACGCCGACCTTGAGGTCGACGTACTGGGCCAGGTCGATCTCCCCGGCGCGCAGGCAGCCGTGCAGCCCCTCGTAGAAGAGGAACTCGGTGCCCGGCTTGACCTCGGTCCAGGGGGTGAAGTCGCCCGCCTTCAGCCCGGCGTCGGCATGGGGGCGGGCTTCCTGGTCGTTGTGCAGATAGCGGCGATAGCGGCCGCCGCCTTCCTTGGAGAAGTCGCGGAACAGCTGGTCGAGTTCCGGCCACAGGTTGCCCTCGGGTCCGAAGTGGCTGATCCTTTTTCCCTGCGCCTCGGCCTCGCGGATCTTGCCCTGCATCTCGGCGCGGGTATAGCGGTGGAAGCCGTCGCCCTCGATGATCGTCGCGGCGATGCCTTCGCGCCGGAACATGTGTTCGAAGGATTCGCGCACCGTGGTGGTTCCCGCACCGGACGATCCGGTGACGACGACGATGGGAAATCTGCGCGACATGGTGACTCCCCCCTTGCGGGTTCGTCCGGTCAGCCGCCGAGAATGGCGCGCCAGCCGGGATAGAGCGCGTCCGCGTCCTGCGGAAAGGACGCGAAGGCGCGGGCCAGTTCGGCATGATCCCTGGCGTAGGACGGCAGGTCGGCGCCCGCGCGCCAGGCGTCCACCGCCTGACGGATCGAGCGGGCCCCCGCCGCCGGACCGTCGAGGTGGCCGAACACGCCGCCGCCGCAGGTCTGGATCACGTCCGCGTGCCCCAAGTTGGCGAAAAGTCCGGGCAAACGCAAGGCGTTCATGCCACCCGAAATGATGGGCGTGGTGGATTTCATGCCACACCAGGGCTGACGGAAGTGGCTTCCTTGGGCATCGTCGGCGGTCAGCATGTCGGCGATGGCGCGGTCGGCGGGGTAGCCCTCCATCTTGCCGTAGCCCATGGCGCCGACGTGCAGGCCCGAGGCGCCCAGCAGGCGCGCCAGTTTCGCCAGCACCAGCGCGGTGTAGCCGCGCTTCGACTGCGGCGAGGTCACCGCCCCGTGTCCGGCGCGGTGATAATGCAGGAACTGTCCCGGATAGTTGCGGCGCACGCAGGCCACCGCCGTCGGCCCGGCGACGTAGCCGTCGACCAGGAAGGCGACGTGAGAGGCGTTCGCGCCGAAAATCTCGAGAATCGCGTCGGCGCGCGCCATGATCTCCGCCGGGTCGTCGGCGGTGACGTTGGCCGAGAACAGCTTCGCCTCGCCGGTTTCGTCCTGGGCGCGGGCCATCGCGTCGGCCACCGCGCGCATGGTTTCCTTCAGCGGGGCGAAGACCTGGTTGCCCTGCGGTTCGTCGTTCTTGACGAAGTCGCCGCCCAGCCAGAAGTCGTGGCAGGCGTCGGCGAAGGGGCGTGGCCGCAACCCCAGCTTCGGCTTGACGATGGTGCCGACCACCATGCCGCCGTTGGCTCGCGGGCGGCCCAGCACCCGCCAGAAGTCGGCGATGTTCGCCGCCGGGCCGTCGAACAGCCTCAGGAAATCCGGCGGCACGTGGAAATCCAGCAACTTGGCGTACGCGATGTCGCCCATTCCCTGGTTGTTGCCCACGGTGAGGGTGAGGAACGAGGCGGCCATCGCCTTGCCGTCGATCAGGTTGCGGTCGAACAGCTCCACCGGGAAGGCGATCTTCGTCAGTTCGCGCGCCGGGTCGATCTCGTAAACCAGGGCGTCGACGCCCCGGGTGAAGTCGTCGGTGGTGCAGACCTCGACATTGGTGCCGGTGGAGGACTCGGCGGCGAAATGCGCCGCCGCCGCCAGGTAGTCCCCCTCCTTCGGTCGCATCGCATAGGCGCACAGGACATGGCGCCCGCCCGCGATCAGGCGGTCCTCGGCAAGCGTCAGGTCGGCGTAGCGGTTCGACTGGTCCATGGGCGCGCGTCTCCGGCCTTGGGGTGGGTTAAGGTAAGAGGGTAGGCCGGAACTTGCCGCGCGACAAGGCGCCCCCGGCGAATAGGGGGTTGCTTTCGCCGCGCGGGTCCGTAGAGTCTGCGCCACCGGAACATCCAGCGGAGTCGTCAATGGCCGCCTATCAGTACATCTACGTGATGAAGCAGCTTTCCAAGATCTATCCCGGCGGGAAGGAGATCCTGAAGGGGCTGTGGCTGTCTTTCCTGCCCGGCGCCAAGATCGGCGTTTTGGGCCCGAACGGCGCGGGCAAGTCGACCCTGTTGAAGATCATGGCCGGGCTGGATACCGAGTTCAACGGCGAGGCCTGGGCCGCCGAGGGCGCCAAAATCGGCTATCTGGAGCAGGAGCCGCATCTCGACCCGAAGAAGGACGTGCTGGGCAACGTGATGGACGGCGTCGGCGAGGTGAAGAGCCTTCTGGACCGCTTCGAGGCGGTTTCCGCCCGTTTCGCCGAGGAACTTTCCGACGACGAGATGAACGACCTGATCGCCGAACAGGGGGAACTGCAGGAAAAGATCGACGCCGCCAACGGCTGGGATCTGCAACGCACCGTGGAAATCGCCATGGATGCCCTGCGCTGCCCGCCCGGCGACGCCGAGGTCTCCGTCCTCTCCGGCGGCGAACGCCGCCGCGTCGCGCTGTGCCGCCTGCTGCTGTCCAAGCCCGACCTGCTGCTGCTCGACGAACCGACCAACCATCTGGACGCGGAATCGGTGCAGTGGCTGGAACAGCACCTGCGCGAGTACGCGGGCACCGTGGTGGTGGTCACCCACGACCGCTATTTCCTCGACAACGTCACCGGCTGGATTCTCGAACTCGACCGTGGCCAGGGCATCCCCTACGAGGGCAACTATTCCTCGTGGTTGGAGCAGAAGCAGAAACGCCTGGAACAGGAAGCGCGCGAGGAAAGCGCCCGTCAGCGCAGCATCCGCGAGGAACTGGAGTGGATCCGCCAGTCGCCGAAGGCGCGTCAGGCGAAGTCCAAGGCGCGTATCGCCGCCTTCGACGAACTGGTCGAACGCGCCGCGAAACGCGGACCGGACGAAGCGCAGATCGTCATCCCGCCGGGTCCCCGCCTGGGCGGCCTGGTGATCGAGGCGGAAAACCTGGCCAAGGGCTATGGCGATCGCCTGCTCTTCGACAACCTGTCCTTCAAGCTGCCGCCCGGCGGCATCGTCGGGGTGATCGGCGCCAACGGCGCGGGCAAATCCACCCTGTTCCGTCTGATCACCGGCCAGGAAACGCCGGATGCCGGAACCTTCCGCGTCGGCGACACGGTGAAGCTGGGCTATGTCGACCAGTCGCGCGACGCGTTGCGCGCCGACAAGACGGTGTGGGAGGAAATCTCCGACGGCGAGGCGGAGGTCAACCTGGGCAGCCGCAAGATGCCGTCCCGCGCCTATGTCGGCCAGTTCAACTTCAAGGGCCCCGACCAGCAGAAGAAGGTCGGCCAGCTTTCCGGCGGCGAACGCAACCGCGTCCATCTGGCGAAGATGCTGAAGTCCGGCGTCAACGTGCTGCTGCTCGACGAACCGACCAACGACCTCGACGTGGAAACCCTGCGCGCCCTGGAAAACTCGCTGGCCGACTTCCCCGGCTGCGCCGTGGTGATCAGCCACGACCGCTGGTTCCTCGACCGTCTGGCCACCCACATCCTCGCCTTCGAGGGCGACAGCCACGTCGAGTGGTTCGAGGGCAACTTCCAGGACTACGAGGAAGACAAGCACCGCCGCCTGGGCGCCGACGCCGACCAGCCGCACCGGCTGAAGTTCAAGCCCCTGACGCGGGGGTAGAAACAGGGCAGGGGCTCCCGCCCCTGGACCCCGCCGGAGGACCATCGGCCCTCCGGACCTCCCGGACATGTTCGAAGAAAAAGGGCCCCCGCAAGGGAGGCCCTTTTTCTTCGAATACGCATGGGGTCTGGGACCCAGGGTCCCAGCGGGTCCGGGCAGCGCCCGGCCTGGTTCTACTGCTGCGCCTGGGCGGTGGGTTTCTTGCCGGCGCGCAGGTCGTCGCGCATCTTGGACAGGCTGGCCATCAGGCCGTCCAGGCCGCCGTCGCGTTTCATCACCGAGGCATACTGCTTGCGGGTGTTGATCAGCATCGAGTTGGCCTCGATCACCACGTCGATCAGCTTGAGGACGCCGCCGTCGCGTTCCTGCACCCGCCAGACGATCGCCACCGGCTGGCCGTCCTTGGGGCCGACCCGGCTTTCCACGAAGACGTCGTTCTTGTCGGCGTAGGCGCCGGTGACCTCGATCTTGATCCCCCGGTATTCGTCCAGGTGGGAAATCCAGGTGAGGATGGAGACGTCCTCGAACAGGTCGATGAAGGCGGCCTTCTTTTCCGGCGAGGCGGTCCGCCATTCGCGGCCGATGACGAAACCGGCGATGCCGGGAATGTCGGCGGCCTCGACGAACATGCGGCGGAAGCTTTCTTCCTTTTCCGCGTTGGAGAGGTCGGCGCCGATCACGTCGTTGACCGCCCGGTCGACCAGGTCGGTAATGAACCGCGTCGCGTTGGCGGTGTCGGCCGCAAGGGCGTTGCCGGTGGCGGCGAACAGCAGGACGACGGCGCAGAAAAGGCCCCGCGCCGCATTCGCGGCGCGGTGGATCGGATTAAACATCGGGAAGGCTCCGCAGAACGACACGTGGGGCCTACGACTGCTGCGGCGAGAAGCTGAAGCGGTAGCCTTCGCCTTCGCTCGGGCGGTCGGAGGACTTGCGGTTCATGATCTCGAGCATCCGCTGCTGGCGGACGAAATCGCGCACCGCGACGTAGAAATCGACCGAGGTACGTTCCAGCTCTTCCAGCGGGTCGAGAAGCGGCACGCGGTTGTCGATCACGGTCATGCCGAAACGGGTCCACATCAGGGGCTCGGCGGCGTCCCAATCCGAGTTCATGCCCAGCCAGAACAGGGGGTCGCTGACCAGATCGGCGACCGCGCCGATGCTGTCGCGCGGGTTGGAGGGGCCCAGCAGCGGCCACACCACATAGGGGTTGCCGTCCACGCCCCACACCGCCAGGGTCTGGCCGAAATCTTCCTTCTGACGCTCGTCGCCGGTTTCGGCGGCGACGTCGATCAACCCGCCGATACCCGCGGTGGAGTTGACGACGAACCGCTTGATCACGATGCCGGCGCGGGCGAAGTCGCCCTGCAGCAGGGTGTTCAACAGGTCGATCGGCGAACGCAGGTTGACCAGGGCGTTATGGATGCCGGTCTGCAGCGGGTCGGGGGTGTAGTCGCGATAACCGCGCGACACCGGCGCCAGGAGCGCCCGGTCCAGCGCCATGTTGAAATCGAACATCGCCCGGTTGAAGGGCTCGGCCGGATCGTTGGCTTCGTCGACGTCGGCTAGGGCGGGGGTTGCCGCCAGCGACAGGGCGCAGAACGCGCACAGAGCGGTGCGGCGGAGAACACTGCGGATCGACGAGGGAATTATCCCGGGCATGGCGGTCTCTCTTGATTTCAGCGGAGCCTGCGGCAAACGACGAAGACACCCGGGCGAGCCGTCCGGATGCATTTTTGAGATACCATTGCCCGGGGTTCTTTTCCAGAAATATTCTCCTGTCGGGTCAGCGGTTTCCCGTTCCCTGTGGCAAAAATCGAACAGTCGCGGGCAGGGCTGTGACGGCCATCACATTATCTCGTATTGACATATAAACATCCGTTTATATATTCGAGAGGAAACATCGAAGAGGTTCCTTCGTGCACGCCGCCCTGACCTGTCTGAGAGCCCTGGCCGAACCGACTCGCCTGCGTTTGGCGCGTCTGTGCGCCGAGGGCGACCTCAGCGTCGGCGAACTGACCGAGCTTTTGGGGGTCAGCCAGCCCGGGGTGTCCCGCCACCTTAAGCTTTTGGTCGAGGGCGGGGTGCTGGAACGCTTCCGCGAAGGCAGCTTCGTTTTCTACCGTCTGGCGCGGCAGAGTCCGACGATCGGCCTGATCGAGGCGGCGCTGGCCGCCCTTGCCGACAGCGATCCGGCGCTGGCCGCCGACCGCGAACGCCTGCGCCGCCTGGCCGCCGAGAAATCGGCGCGGGCGCATGCCTATTTCGCCACGGTGGCGGCGGACTGGGACCGGCTGCGCGGGTTGCAGGCCGACGAGTCGGTGGTGGACGCGGCGATTCGCGACCTGGTGCTGGACCGGCGGGTGGACAGTCTGCTTGACGTCGGCACCGGCACCGGCCACATGCTGAACGTGCTGGGCGGTTCGGTTTCCCGTGCCGAGGGCATCGATCTGTCGCTGGAAATGCTGGCGGTGGCGCGGGAAAACCTGGCGCGCGCCGGGCTGCGTCATTGCCGGGTACGGCACGGCGACATGGAGCATCTGCCGGGCGACGCCGCGGGCTTCGACGTGGTGATGTTCCATCAGGTCCTGCATTATGCCGCGCGTCCCGCCCAGGCGGTGCGCGAGGCGGCGCGCGCCGCGGGTCCCGGCGGCCGGGTGGTGATCGTCGACTATCTGCCGCACGCGCTGGACGAACTGCGCGATCGGCACAATCATCTGCGTCTCGGTTTCCCCCCGGCCGAGGTCGCGCGTTGGTTCGCCGGGGCGGGTCTGACGCCCGTCGCGGAACAGCATCTGCCGGGGGACCCGCTGAGCGTCGGTATCTGGGTGGCGCGGAAACCTGCAACGGAAGGAAGCAAGGAATGAACGGCAAGGATACGGAAAATCGGGGCGACCTGCCCGCGCGCGGGTTGCCGATCGCCAGCGCGGCGCTGCATCCGGTGCGGGTTTCCTTCGAATTCTTTCCGCCGAAGACGGAAAAGATGGCCGAATCCCTGTGGGAGGCGGTGAAGCGTCTGGAGCCGTTGGCCCCCGAGTTCGTTTCCGTCACCTACGGCGCGGGCGGCTCGACCCGCGAACGCACCCACGAAACCGTGGTGCGCATCGCCCGCGAAACCGCGATGCGGCCCGCCGCCCACCTGACCTGCGTCGCCGCGACGACGGACGAGATCGACGCGGTGGCCCGCGCCTATTGGGACGCGGGCATCCGCCACGTCGTCGCCCTGCGCGGCGATCCGCCGGACGGGCAGGGGACCTATGTGCCGCATCCCGGCGGCTATGCCTATGCCTCGGACCTGGTGGCGGGGCTGAAGCGCATCGCCGATTTCGAGGTTTCCGTCGCCGCCTATCCCGAGGGGCATCCGCAGTCGCCGTCGCGCGCCGCCGACATCGACAACCTGAAGCGCAAGATCGACGCCGGGGCGACGCGGGCGATTTCCCAGTATTTCTTCGACGTCGACCTGTTTCGCCGTTTCCGCGACGACATCGCCGCGGCGGGCATCTTCATTCCGGTGGTGCCGGGCATCCTGCCGGTGACCAACTTCGCCCAGGTGGTGAAGTTCTCCGCCGCTTGCGGCGCCACCGTGCCCGCGTGGATGCACCGTGCCTTCGACGGGTTGGACGACGACCCGGAAACCCGCCGCATGGTCGCCGCCACCACGGCCTATGAAATGGTTCAGGCGCTGACCGAGGACGGTATCCGGGACTTCCATTTCTATACCCTCAACCGCGCCGATCTGACCTTCGCCATCTGTCATCTGCTGGGGGTGCGCCCGCGCGCGTGACGTGAGGTTCGCGCCGATCCCGCCCGGCAAGAGGCGGGACGGCGCCGCTTTTGCTCGAACACTGCTTGAAAGTAGGCCGATGCGTGATTTTCTGACCGCCATTTCCGACCGTGTGCTGCTGTGCGACGGCGGCATGGGCAGCCTGGTGCAGGCCCTCGACCTGTCCGTGGAACGCGACTTCCTGGGACGGGAGAATTGTACCGAGGCGCTGGTGCTGGCCCGCCCGGACATCGTTCGCGGCATCCACGAACGCTATTTCGCGGCGGGGGCGGACTGCGTCGAGAGCAACACCTTCGGCGGTTCGCCGATCACCCTGGCGGAATTCGACCTGGCCGACCGCGCCTTCGAGATCAACCGGCGCGCCGTGGAAATCGCCCGCGAGGCGGCCGAGGGCTTTGCCGATTCGCGGCAGCGTTTCGTCCTGGGCGGGGTGGGGCCGGGGACCAAGCTGCCCAGCCTGGGGCATGTCTCCTACGATGCGCTGGAGGAATCCTACACGGTGCAGTGCGCCGGTCTGATTGCGGGCGGCGCCGACGCCTTCCTGGTCGAAACCTGTCAGGACCCCTTGCAGATCAAGGCCGCGGTGAACGGCGCCAAGGCGGCGATGGCCGCCGCGGGCAAGACCTTGCCGATCCTGGTGCAGGTGACGGTGGAGACCACCGGCACCCTGCTGGTCGGCTCCGACCTGGCCGCCGCCGCCACCGCCATCCATGCCTTGGGGGTGGATTCGTTCGGGATGAACTGCGCCACCGGTCCGGCGGAAATGGCGAAGCACATCGAATGGCTGGCCGAGAACTGGCCGGGGCTGATCTCGGTGCAGCCCAACGCCGGACTGCCCGAACTGGTCGACGGCAAGACCCATTATCCGCTGACCCCGGCGGAGCTGGCCTCCTGGCACGAACGCTTCGTCCTTGAGGACGGGGTGAACATGGTCGGCGGCTGCTGCGGCACGCGGCCCGAGCATACCCAGGCGGTGGACGCCATGCTGCGCCGTCTGGGCGGCGGCAAGGACCGTCCCCTGCCGGTGAAGCGGTCGGTGCACTGGGTGCCCGCCGTCGCCTCGCTGTACGGCCAGGTGCCGTTGCGCCAGGAGAACGCGGTGTTCTCCATCGGCGAACGCTGCAACGCCAACGGCTCGAAGAAGTTCCGCGAGTTCCAGGAAACCGAGAACTGGGACGGCATCGTCGGCATGGCGCGCGAACAGATGCGCGAGGGCTCGCACGCGCTCGACGTCTGCGCCGCGTTCGTCGGCCGCGACGAGATGTCCGACATGACCGAGGTGATGACCCGCCTGCGCGGTTCCGTCGACGCGCCGCTGGTCGTCGATTCCACCGACACCAAGGTGATCGAGGCGGCGCTGAAGCTTTACGGCGGCAAGGCGATCATCAACTCGATCAACTTCGAGGACGGCGAGGAAGAAGCCGCCCAGCGTCTGGCTCTCGCCCGCAAGTACGGCGCGGCGGTGGTGGCGCTGACCATCGACGAGGTCGGCATGGCCAAGGATGCCGACGGCAAGCTGGCGATCGCCAAGCGGCTTTACGAGTTCGCCTGCGTGCGTCACGGTCTGCCGCCGTCGGATTTGATGTTCGATCCCCTGACCTTCACCGTCTGCACCGGCAATCCGGACGACCGGCGCCTGGCGCTGGAGACCCTGGAGGCGATCCGCCGGATCCGCGCCGAAATGCCGGACTGCCAGGTGGTGCTGGGGCTGTCCAACGTCTCCTTCGGTCTGAAACCCGCCGCGCGCCATGTGCTGAATTCGGTGTTCCTCGACCTTGCGGCGAAGGCGGGGATGACCGGCGCGATCCTGCACGTGTCGAAGATCATGCCGTTGCACGCCATTCCGGAGGCGGAGGCGAAGGCGGCGGAGGACCTGATTCTCGACCGGCGGAGCGAGGGCTACGATCCCTTGCAGGCGCTGATCTCCCTGTTCGAGGGCAAGGGCGATGCCGTTGCCGAGGTCCAGGCCGAACCGGCGACGGTGGAGGAACGGCTGAAGCGCCGCATCGTCGACGGCAACCGCGTCGGCCTGGACGCGGACCTGGAGACGGCGATGCAAAGCCATTCGCCGCTGGAAATCATCAACACCCTGCTGCTCGACGGGATGAAGACGGTGGGCGAACTGTTCGGCTCGGGCCGGATGCAGTTGCCCTTCGTCCTGCAATCGGCGGAGACGATGAAGGCGGCGGTCGCCTTTCTGGAGCCCTTCATGGAAAAGGCCGGGGGCACGCACAAGGGCGTGATGGTGCTGGCCACGGTGAAGGGCGACGTCCACGACATCGGCAAGAACCTGGTGGACATCATCCTCACCAACAACGGCTACAAGGTGGTCAACCTGGGGATCAAGCAGCCGGTCGAGGACATCCTGAAGGCGGCGGAGGAACACCGGGCCGACGTCATCGGCCTGTCCGGCCTGCTGGTGAAGTCGACGGTGATCATGCGCGACAACCTGGTGGAGATGGCGCGCCGTGGCCTGACCACGCCGGTGATCCTGGGCGGCGCGGCCCTGACCCGCAAGTTCGTCGAGGAGGATTGCGTCGCCGCCTACGAAACCTGCGGCCGCGTCGCCTATGCGCGCGACGCCTTCGACGGCCTGGACCTGATGGCCAAGGTGGCGGACGGCAGCTTCGACGCCTACCTTGCCGCGCAACAGGAAAAGCGCGCCGGCAAGCCCAGCCACCAGGGACGCGAACTCGGCCGCGCCAAGCGCCCGGCGGAACGCCCCGTCGACTATGCCGCGCTGGCCCTGCGCCGCGCCGAACTGGCCAAGGACGCGCCGGTGCCGACCCCGCCGTTCTGGGGGCCGCGTCTGGTCGAGGACGTGGCGGTGAAGGCGCTGATTCCCTTCGTCAACGAACGCATGCTCTATCAGTTCCAGTGGGGTTACAAGAAGCAGGGGCGCAGCCTGGACGAATGGAAGGCCTTCGCGGCGAAGGAAATCCGCCCGGTCTTCCATGACCTTCTCGCCCGCTGCGAGGCGGAGGACATCCTGAAACCGCAGGCGGTCTATGGCTATTGGCCGTGCGCGGCGGAGGGCGACGCGGTGGTCCTGTTCGATCCCGACGACGGCGAAAAGGAGGTGGCGCGCTTCGCCTTTCCGCGGCAGAGCGGCGAGGGCGGCCTGTGCATCGCCGACTTCTTCCGCGACGCGGCCAGCGGCGAACGCGACGTCATCGGCCTGCAGGCGGTGACCATGGGGGCGCGGGCCTCGGCGGTGGCGCGCGACTGGTTCGCCGCCGACCGCTACCAGGACTATCTGTACCTGCACGGCGCGTCGGTGGAACTGGCCGAGGCCCTGGCCGAGCATACCCACAAGCGCATCCGCGCCGAGCTGGGTTTCGCGGCGGAGGACGATCGCGACATCGAACGGATGCTGAACCAGGGGTATCGCGGATCGCGCTATTCCTTCGGCTATCCGGCCTGTCCGAACCTGGAGGATCAGGCGCAGATTCTGTCCCTGCTCAAGGCGGAGCGCATCGGCATCGTCCTGTCCGACGAGTTCCAGCTGGAGCCGGAACAGTCCACCTCGGCGATCGTCCTGCATCATCCGCAGGCGAAGTACTTCGGCGTTTGAATCGGGGCTTGTCCTGCGCCGCGACTGGCCCCACCATGGGACACGCCCGGTTGGGTGGGGCACGGAAGGAAGCGATGGACTTCTCCGAAACACCGGAAAAGGCTTTGGCGGCGGCACGGCATGCCAACGAGGCGATGGCGCGGCACGGCGTGGTGCCGCATCCGCGCAACTATGCCCTGTGGTATGCCTATGTCCTGGGGGCGATCCCCGATCTCCGCCGCGCCATCGAGGCGGCGATCGACGCCGGGCATCCCTTCACCGAGGCCCGTTGCGCCAGTCTCTACGCCCGCTTCCTGGCCGAGCCGGAAGCCGACACCTCGTGGGAGGCGGCCAGCGAAAGCGTTCGCCAAAGCGTGCTGCGCGCCATGGAATGCGTTGGCGCGGCGCATCGCGGCGCCAGCGGTTACGGCCGCGCCATCGAGGCGGTTTCCGGTCGCCTCGACCAGGCGGCGGAGGGCGAGGACCTGGCCCTGGTCCTGACCCAGGCGGCGGAAGAAACGCGCCGCTTCGTCGACTTCAACCGTTCGCTGGAGGAAGACCTGGCGCAGTCCTCGCGCGAGATCGAGCAGGTGCGCGAGCACTTGGCCGCCTTGCGCCGCGAGGGACGCGCCGATGCGGTGACCGGTCTGGCCAGCCGCCGCGTCTTCGATATTGCGCTGAAGGAATCCGTGCTGCTGGCCGAGCACGACCGCCTGCCCCTGTCGGTGATCATCATGGACATCGACAATTTCCAAAGCTTTCTCGGCAATTTCGGCGAACGGGTGGGGGACCAGGTGCTGCGCCTGATCGGCCGTTCGATTACCGAGAACGTCAAGGGACAGGACACGGTGTCGCGCTATGCCGACCAGACTTTCGCGGTAATCCTGCCCGACACCCGGGAGAAACAGGCCGAGCGGTCGGCGGAAAGCATCCGCACCGGCATCGCCGCGCGCAGCGTGGTCAACCGTCGTACCCGCACCACCCTGGGGCAGGTGACCTTGTCGCTGGGCATCGCGGAATGGCGCACCGGGGAGACGCCGGTCGAGCTGATTCGTCGCGCGGGCGAGGCCCTGCACGCCGCCAAGGCGGGCGGGCGCAACCGCGCGGTGACCGCCCCCTAACGCGTCATTCCTTGGTCGAGGGTAGGCGAGGCTCCTGGTCCTGCGCCGCCGGAGGGGCGACCTCGTCGCTGAGGTCGGTGCGCACCGGCTGGGTGCTGCCGCTGCTTTTGTGCGCCAGGAACTTCATCGCCAGGGCCTTGTACAGCGGGTGCGGGCAAACCAGGCGCGACACGCCGAAGGCGACGAACGACGTCGCCATCAGGGGAACCATCAGCTCCCGGTTGTCGGTCATCTCCATGACGATCACCGCCGCGGTGATCGGCGATTGCACGACGCCGGTGAAATAGGCCGCCATGCCGAGAAGGATGCAGGCCTTGGCCGGGGTGTCGGGCAGCAGGTGCGCCATCGCCGAGCCCATGCCCGCCCCGGCGGACAGCGAGGGCGAGAACAGGCCGCCCGGAATGCCGCTCAAATACGAGAACAGGGTGGCCAGAATTTTCAGCGGGAAGAAGGTCCAGGGCAGGGCCTCGCCTTCCAGCAGGGCGCGGCCTTCCTGATAGCCGGTGCCGTAGGTGGTGTGGCCGGAGGCCAAGCCGATCGCCGCCAGGATCAGGCCGCAGATCGCGGCGAAGAGAATCGGTTGCTGCCGCGCCAGACGGCCGATCCGCCCGGGAAGCCCGTGCTGGCTGGCGACGATCAGCATCTGCGAGAACAATCCCCCCAGGATGCCGCCGCTCAGGCCGATCAGGCCGACGGCGAACCAGCCCTTGCCGAGTTCCAGCACCATTTCGGCGTGCCCGAAATAGGGAGAGTTGCCGACCAGGGACAGCGAGGTGACGCCCGCCAGGATCACCGCGGTCAGCACCGTGCCGCTGGTCCGCGCCTCGTAGGAACGGGAAAGTTCCTCGATGGCGAAGACCACGCCGGCCAGCGGCGTGTTGAAGGCCGCCGCGATGCCGGCGGCGCCGCCCGCCAGGGTGATGCTGCGTTCGTTGAGGGTGCCTTCCATGCGGAACAGCTTGCCGATGCGCAGCATCAGCGAGGCGCCGACCTGCACCGACGGTCCCTCGCGCCCCATCGACGCGCCGGAGGCCAGGCCGATCGAGGTCAGCAGAATCTTGGCGAAGGCGATGCGCAGGGACAGCACGCTTTTGCGCTGGGTCGGCGACAGGGACAGCGCGGCGATGGTCTGCGGAATGCCGCTGCCCTGGGCGCCGGGCACGAAGCGCAGGGTCAGCCAGGCGACGAGGACCAACCCCACCGGGGTAATCGCGAAGGCGGCGGCGGGGTGCCAGGCGATGGCCCGTTCGAACAGCGAGAAGGCGTATTCCGTCGACCAGGCGAACAGGATGGCGCACAGGGCGACGACGATGCCGCCCAGCCAGATCGACAGGCGTTGCGGCCAGCGTTCGATGATGCGCCAGGGCGCGGCGTTCTTGGCTTTCTTCAGACGGGCGGCGATCCGTCGGCGGGAGAGAGAAATGGTCATCGGGTCTTCAAAAGCGTTCCGGTCCGGGGTTTGCGGCTGAACCGGGAACCGTGAGCGGACGAAGAACGCCGCTTTTCCCGGATGCCGTGGCCCAGGCCGGAGGTCCGGTCGGGCGCATCCTGGAAGCCTCGCGCGGAGGTGGAGAGTTTCCGGTCTGTGGAGCCTGCCAATGCTTGGTATTCTTAGTCGGTCGGGGTCGTTCCCGTCCAGGGGTTTCGCCGGAAAATTTTCCGCGTTCCACGAAACCTCCCGCCGCCGGAGACAAGGCCTTGCCAGGCGGGCCGGGATTGGGGCACAACAACCCCCTGCCGTTGTAAGGAATGCCGATGATCGATCCCTTCGCCATCGAGGACGGAACCGAGGTTCCGCCGCCGTCCGGCCCCGCGCCGGAAGACCTGCTGGCCGGGCTCAACCCCGAACAGACGGAGGCGGTGCGCACCACCGAGGGGGCGGTGCTGGTGCTGTCCGGCGCGGGCACCGGCAAGACCCGCGTGCTGACCACGCGGCTGGCCTATCTGCTGGCGGGCGGTTTCGTCCAGCCGTGGCAGTGCCTGGCGGTGACCTTCACCAACCGTGCCGCGCGCGAGATGCGCGAACGGGTGACCGAGATCGTCGGCGCCGACGCCGCCTCGGTGGCTCTCGGCACCTTCCATTCCCTCGGCGCGCGGATGTTGCGCCGCGACGGCGAACGCATCGGCCTGCCCCGCGATTTCACCATCCTCGACGCCGACGACCAGTTGCGTCTGATCAAGCAGGTGGCGGTGGGCATGGGGCTCGACCCCAAACGCTGGCCGCCGCAGGCGTTGTCCTCGGTGATCCAGCGCTGGAAGGACCGCGGCGTCGGTCCCGACCAGGTGGGCGCCGACCCCGGCGCGGAATACGCGGGCGGCCGCGCGGTGGCGGTCTATCGCGCCTATCAGGACGAACTCGCCCGTCTGTCCGCCTGCGATTTCGGCGACCTGTTGCTGAAGTGCCTGGAGCTGTTCCGCGCCGCCCCCGACGTGCTGGCGCGTTACCAGCGGCGGTTCCGCTATATCCTGGTCGACGAGTACCAGGACACCAACGTCGCCCAGGGCTTGTGGCTGAAGGCGCTGTCGATGGGGCACCGCAACCTTTGCTGCGTCGGCGACGACGACCAGTCGATCTATTCCTGGCGCGGGGCGGAGGTCGGCAACATCCTGCGCTTCACCCACGATTTCCCCGGCGCGCGGGTGATCCGCCTGGAAACCAATTACCGCTCCACCGGCCACATCCTGGCCGCCGCCTCGGCCCTGATCGCGCACAACGCCGACCGCATGGGCAAGACCTTGCGTCCCGCCTCGGGCGACTGGGGGGAGAAGGTCAAGGTGCGCGGCGTCTGGACCGGCGAGGACGAGGCCCGCGTCGTGGTCGAGGAGGCGGAGGCCCTGCAACGCCGGGGAACGCCGCTGTCGGAAATCGCCGTGCTGGTGCGCGCCGGATACCAGACCCGCGCCTTCGAAGAACGGCTGATGAGCCAGGGCGTGCCCTATCGCGTGGTCGGCGGCCCGCGATTCTATGAACGGCAGGAAATCCGCGACGCGGTGGCCTATCTGCGGCTGATCCGTCAGCCCGCCGACGATCTCGCCTTCGAACGCATCGTCAACCTGCCGCGCCGCGGCATCGGCGACGCCACGGTGGAGCAGGTGCGCGAACGCGCCCGCGCCACGGGGACGCCGATGACCCGCGCCGCCGAGGAGATGATCGCGCGGAACGACCTGTCGGCGCGGGCGCGCGGCGCGCTGTCCCGTTTCCTCGCCGACGTCGGGGACTGGCGCGCCTTCGCCGCCACGGCGGACGCGCGCGGCCTGCTTTCCGAAGTGCTGGAAGGGTCCGGCTATCTCGACATGTGGCGGCAGGACAAATCCCCCGACGCGCCGGGCCGCGTCGAGAACCTGAAGGAACTGCTGGCCGCCCTCGACGAATTCGCCGACCTGGGCGAATTCCTGGAATACGTCAGCCTGGTGATGGAAAACCAGGGCGGCGACGAAACCGACCGGCTGTCGGTGATGACCCTGCACGCGGCGAAGGGTCTGGAATTCGACCGCGTCTTCCTGCCCGGGTGGGAGGATGGCATCTTCCCCAACCAGCGCGCCCTCGACGAGACCGGCGCCAAGGGCCTGGAGGAGGAACGCCGCCTCGCCCACGTCGGCCTGACCCGCGCCCGCAAGGGGGTGACGGTGACCTTCGCCGCGGCGCGGCGTATCTATGGCCAGTGGCAGAACAACATGCCCAGCCGCTTCATCGACGACTTGCCCGAGGACCATATCGAGCGCATCTCGGAATCCGGCATGGGGGGATCCCTGCCGTTGGCCCGTTCCGCCGCTCCGGCTTTCGCCGCCGCGCCGCCGTCCGTCGGCGCCGCCGGGAAGGAAGGGGCCTATGCGCGCGGCCAACGGGTCTTCCACGACAAGTTCGGCTATGGCGAGGTGCGGGCGGTGGACGGCAACAAGCTGGAAATCGCCTTCGACAAGGCGGGATTGAAAAAGGTGATGGCGGGCTTCGTCGCCCCCGCATGAAAGGACACGCGATGAGCGAGCAATGGCGTCTGGCCCTGATCGGCGGCAAGGCCGAGGTCGAGGCCTTCGAGGAAGCCCTGGAACCCTTCGCCCCCGCCCTGCTGGCGTTCGAGGCGGACGAGGAAAAGGGCCTTTGGTCGCTGGAAGCGATCGGCGAGGACGAACCCGACCGCGCGGGCATCGCCGCCGCCCTGGCCGAGGTCGCGGCGCGTTTGGGCATCGCCGTGCCCGACTATACGCTGGAGGCCCTGGAACAGCGCGACTGGCTGCGCGAGAACCTGATCAGCTTCCCGCCGCTGCCGATCGGCCGCTTTTTCGTGCATGGCTGCCATCTGGCGCCGCCCAACCGTTCCGGTCACGTCGCCATCCTGGTCGACGCCGCCACCGCCTTCGGCTCCGGCGAGCACCCCACCACCATGGGCTGCCTGCTCGCCCTGCATGCGCTGAAGCGCCTGGATCGGCGGCCCGGGCGGGTTCTCGACATGGGGTGCGGTTCCGGCATTCTCTCCATCGGCGCGGCGAAGATTTGGCCGATCGCGGTGGACGCGGTGGACATCGATCCGGAATCGGTGCGCGTCACCCGCTTCAACGCGACGCGCAACCATGTCGCAGCCAGCCTGCGGGCGCAGGCGGGGGACGGCTATCGCGCCCCGATCGTCCGCCACGGCGCGCCCTACGACCTGATTCTGTCCAACATCCTGGCCAAGCCGCTGATGAAGATGGCCCCGGCGCTCGACCGCGCGCTTGCGTCGAACGGCATCGCGGTGCTGTCCGGCCTGCTGACCAAGCAGGAGGCGATGGTGCTGTCCGCCCACCGGGCGCGCGGCCTGGTCAAGGTCGCCTCGTTCCGGCATCGCGGCTGGAGCACCCTGGTCCTGCGCAAGACCGGCCCCGGCACCCCCGGGCGCATCCGCCTGCCGCGCTTCACCCCGCGCGGCCCGGTGACGATCTAGGGGGAAACCAGGCCGGGGCTCTGCCCCGGGCCCCGCAAAGGGTCGCGGACCCTTTGATCCCATGAATGTTGTTTTTGCGCGCCGCGCGATAAAACCGTCACGTGGCGCGATGGTCGATTGTCGCCGACAGAAGGAATGGGGGGCTGGGGCCTTCAGGCCCCGGCGGGGTCCAGGGGCAGCGCCCCTGCCTGGTTTTTCCCCTGTCCTTCCGGCGTTCGTCGTATTATGTGGTTGGGTATGATGGATGTTGCCTCTCCCCCCACGACCCTTTCCCCCCTCGATCTGTTGCGCGCCGAATTGCGGCGGCGCGGCCTGGACGGCTTCGTCGTGCCGCGCGCCGACGAGCATCAGGGAGAGTACGTTCCCGCCTCGGCGAAGCGGCTGGCCTTCCTGACCGGGTTCACCGGCTCGGCGGGGGTGGCGGTGGTGCTGCCCGAGGTGGCGGCGGTCTTTTCCGACGGGCGCTACACCTTGCAGATCCGCAAGGAAGTGGACACCGCCCGCTACGAGACCCGCCACATCACCGAGGACCCGCCGCACGATTGGCTGCAACGCAACGTCAAGGCCGGGCAGCGCGTCGGCTATGACCCCTGGCTGCATATTCCCGACGACGTGAAGCGGCTGGAAGACGCGGCGCGCGCCGCCGGGGCGTCGCTGGTCGCCTGCGACGACAACCCCCTGGACGCGGTGTGGCCCGACCGTCCGGCGCCGCCGTCCGCCCCCGCCGAGGTCTATCCGGTGGAACTGAGCGGCCGCGTCGCGCTGGACAAACGGCGCGAGGTCGCCGCCCAGTTGGAACGCGACGGCGAGGACGCGGCGGTGCTGACCCTGCCGGATTCCATCGCCTGGCTTCTTAACGTCCGCGGGCGCGACCTGCCGGGAACGCCGGTGGTGCTGTCGTTCGCCATCGTGCACCGCGACGCCCGCGTCGAGTGGTTCGTCGACGCGGCGAAGGTGGACGACGCGGTGCGCGCCCACCTGGGCGAGGGCGTCGCCCTGCGCCCGCGCGGCGAGTTCCGTTCCGCCCTGTGCGACCTGGCGGCGCGGCGGCTGGCGGTGCGCGTCGATCCGTCCAGCATTCCGGCGGCGGTCACCGCCCTGTTGAAGGCGACCGGGGCGCGGGTCAGCCGCGGCCTCGACCCCTGCCTGATGCCCAAGGCCTGCAAGAACGCGGTGGAGCTGGACGGTTTCCGCCGCGCCCACCGGCGCGACGCGGTGGCGATGGCGCGGTTCCTGGCCTGGTTCGACCGCGAGGCCCTGGGCCTCGACGAGAAGACGGTGTCCAACCGCCTGCTCGATTTCCGCAAGGAACAGGATCTGTTCGTCTGTCCCAGCTTTCCCACCATCGCGGGGACGGGGCCGAACGGCGCCATCGTGCACTATCACGTGCGGGCGAAGACCGCGCGTACCCTGGAAGAGGGGCAGCTGCTGCTGTTGGATTCCGGCGCGCATTACCGCGACGGCACCACCGACGTCACCCGCACCCTGATCCTCGGCCAGGCGTCGGCGGAGCAGCGCCAGCATTTCACCCGCGTTCTGCAAGGCCACGTCGACCTGGCGATGGCGGTGTTCCCGCCGGGCACCACCGGCAGCCAGTTGGACGCCCTGGCGCGGCGCCCCCTGTGGGCGGAAGGCCTGGACTACGACCACGGCACCGGGCACGGCGTCGGCTCGTATTTGAGCGTGCACGAAGGGCCGCAACGGATCAGCAAGGTGCCGAGCGCGGTGCCGCTGAAGCCCGGCATGGTGCTGTCCAACGAGCCCGGCTATTACAAGGCCGGGGAATACGGCATCCGCATCGAGAACCTGCAGGCGGTGCGCGCGGTGGAAGGCGGCGAGCGGCCGATGCTGGGGTTCGAGATCCTGACCCTGGTGCCGATCGACCGCCGTTTGATCGAAACCGACATGCTGACGCCGGAACAGCGCGACTGGATCAACGCCTATCACGAGCGGGTGGCCGAGGTGGTCAGCCCGCTGCTCGACGCCAAGACCGCGATCTGGCTGGACGCCGCGACCCGGCCGATCTGATTCCGCCCCATGGAAGAATGGCGGCGCGACAGGGGGGGTGTCGCGCCGCCAGGGGCCGCCGTGCGTGGGGGGCGAGACAGTTCCCCCACGGAACGGCGTCGGGCAATCCGGGGTCAGCGCAGGATGTCGTGGCGCAGGCCCATCTTGTGGTCGGTGAAGATGCGGGCATCCATGGTCTTCGGCGCTTCCGGCATCAGGGGGCGGAAGGCCATCTTCGCCAGGATGTCGCGTTCCAGGTCCAGCCCCGGCGCGATTTCGGTCAGCACCAGTCCGTCCTTGGTCAGTTCGAAGACGCAGCGTTCGGTGATATAGAGCACCGCTCGCCCGCCCGCCGCGGCGTGAATGCCGCTGAAGGTGGTCTGTTCCACCCGTTCCAGGAACTTCGCCTCGCCCGCGTCGTCGGAGATTTCGATCTTGCCGTCGCCGATGGCATAGCGCGGCTTGCCCGCCGCCAGGGTGCCCAGGAACACCACCTTCTTCGCGTTCTGCGAGATGTTGATGAAGCCGCCCGCGCCGGCCAGGCGCGGCCCGAAGCGGCTGACGTTGACGTTGCCCCGCGCGTCGGCCTGCGCCAGGCCGAGGAAGGCGATGTCCAGCCCGCCGCCGTCGTAGAAGTCGAACTGGCTGGGCTGGTCGATGATCGCGTGCGCGTTGGTCGCCGCACCGAAGTTCAGGCTGCCCGCCGGAATGCCGCCGATCACGCCGGGCTCGGCGGTCAGCGTCATCAGGTCGCCGCAGCCTTCCTCCGCCGCCACCGTGGCGACGCCCTCGGGCATGCCGATGCCCAGGTTGACCACCGCGCCGGGAACCAGCTCCAGCGCGGCGCGCCGGGCGATTACCTTGCGTTCGGTCAGGGGCATCGCCGCGATTGCCGTCATCGGCACCCGCAACTCGCCCGAAAACGCCGGGTTGTAGGGCTCGATGAAGCTCTGCTGCTGGTATTCCGGCTTTTCCGCCACCACCACGTGGTCGACCAGGATGCTCGGCAGCTTGACCAGCTTGGGGTGCAGCGCGCCGCGTTCGGCCAGGCGTTCCACCTGGACGATGACGATGCCGCCGGAATTGTGGACGGCCATGGCGATCGCCTGGGTCTCGGTGGTCAGCGCTTCCTTTTCGAAGCTGACGTTGCCGTCCGGGTCGGCGGTGGTGCCGCGCAGGATCGCCACGTGGATCGGAAAGCCCTTGTAGAACAGGAATTCCTGGCCGTCGATTTCCATCAGCCGCACCAGATCCTGGGTGGTGCGCGGGTTGATCCGGCCGCCGCCGTTGCGCGGATCGACGAAGGTGCCGAGGCCGACGTGGGTCAGGGTGCCCGGCTTCTTCGCCGCGATGTCGCGGAACATGTGCGAGATGACGCCCTGCGGCAGGTTATAGGCCTCGATCTTGTTCTCCACCGCCAGCCGCTGGAGCTTCGGCTCCAGGCCCCAGTGGCCGCCGACGACGCGGTCGAGCAGACCTTCGTGCGCCAGGTGGTTGAGGCCGCGGTCCGCGCCGTCGCCCTGACCCGCGGCGAAAACCAGGGTCAGGTCGCGCGGCGCGCCGGTTTCGAGAAAACGCTTTTCCAGCGCCACGGCCAGGTTCTCGGCAAAGCCGATCCCCACGAACCCGCCGGTGGCCACGGTTTGTCCGTCCTGGATCAGGGCGGCGGCTTGCGCCGCGGTGATCACCTTGTTCTTCATCGTCGTTCCCCTCGCTCTGGCATGACTTCCCCGGTCATGCCGGTGACTTCGAGCGACGAAGATTTGCAGAACGCGGACGATTATGGAACAGATAAGATTCTCACGTTTTGTTTCTCAATCTTTCAATAACGAATTATTTCAATTGTTTCGATACCGGTAAAATTGGACGCGTTCTATGTTGTCTTTGTCATGGGAAAATGGTTTTCCATTGCTGACAGGCAAGTGAAGGCGGTTCGTTCGTCCGACCCATAGGGGTTGGACGGCAAACCGTCGGCGGAAGGGAAAAAGGCTCAGACGGCGGCGTCGCAGAGGGCGAGGAATTCGTCCTCGGAGAGGGTCTTCACCCCCAGTTCGGCGGCTTTTTTCGCCTTCGAACCGGCGTCGGCGCCGACCACCAGGAAGTCGGTCTTGGCGGAGACCGAGGAGGCGACCTTCGCCCCCAGGGATTCGGCGCGGGCCTTCGCCTCGTTGCGCGACATCCGTTCCAGGGTGCCGGTGAAGACCATCGTCTTGCCGGAAAAGGCGGAGGCGCGCACGGCGGCCTCGGCATAGGGCTCCGCCGCGATTTCGTCGGCAAGGCGGGCCAGTTCGTCGGTGTTGTGGGCCTCGGCGAAGAATTCCGCCAGGGCGTCGGCGGCGGCGTCGCCCAGCCCGTCGCGGTCGGTCAGTTCGGCGCGGGCGGCTTCGTCCCCGGCGGCCAGGCGGCGCATCGCCGCCACCCACGAGGGCAGGTCGCGGTAAAGCTGCGCCAGGGCCTTGGCGGTGGTCTCGCCGATGTGGCGGATGCCGAGCGCGAAGATCAGGCGGGCCAGCGGCACGCTGCGCCGCGCGTCGATCGCCGCGAACAGGTTGGCGATGGAGGTTCCGGCCCAGCCCTTGCGCCCGGCGAAGGAGATTTCCCCGCCGTCGAGGCGGCGTTTCAGCGAGAAGAGGTCGGAAGGGCGCTTCACCCAGCCGAGGCCGAAGAATTCCTCCACCGCCTTGTCGCCCAGGCCGTCGACGTTCATCGCGTCGCGGGAAACGAAGTGCTTCAGGCGTTCCACCGCTTGCGCCGGGCAGGTCAGGCCGCCGGTGCAACGGATGATCACGCCGTCGTCGTCGTTCTCGGCGTGGCTGCCGCAGACCGGGCAGGTTTCGGGGAAGACGAAGGGTGTCGTCACCGCCGGGCGTTCCGCCGTCACCACCGCCACCACCTGCGGGATCACGTCGCCCGCCCGCTGCACGATCACGGTGTCACCGATGCGCACGTCCTTGCGGCGGATTTCGTCGGCGTTGTGCAGGGTGGCGTTGCTGACCACCACGCCGCCGACGGTGACCGGGCTCAGACGCGCCACCGGGGTCAGCGCGCCGGTGCGGCCGACCTGGATGTCGATCGCCTCGACCACGGTTCGCGCCTGTTCGGCGGCGAACTTGCGGGCGATCGCCCAGCGCGGCGCGCGCGAGACGAAGCCCAGGCGCTGCTGCCAGTCCAGGCGGTCGACCTTGTAGACGACGCCGTCGATGTCGTAGGGCAGGCGCGCCCGTTCGCGGTCGAGCTCGGCGAAGGCGGCGACCGCCTCGGCGGTGGTGGCGCAGCGGCGGTTCCTGGGGTTGACCGGGAATCCCCATTCGGCCAGCCGAGCGAGGAACCCCCAGTGGCTGTCCCAGGAGAGTTGGGAGACCTCGCCCCAGGCATAGGCGAACGCCGACAACGGCCGCCGCGCGGTGACGTTCGCGTCCTTCTGTCGCAACGACCCGGCGGCGGCGTTGCGCGGGTTGGCGAAGGTCTTTTCCCCGGCGTCCGCCTGGGCGCGGTTGAGGGCGGCGAACCCGTCCTTCGAGATGTAGACCTCGCCCCGCACCTCCAGCACCTCGGGCGCGTCGGCGGGCAGGGCGCGCGGCAGTCCGGCGACGGTGCGCAGGTTGGCGGTGACGTCCTCGCCCTCGGCGCCGTCGCCGCGGGTGACGCCGCGCACGAATTGCCGGTTCTCGTAGCGGGCGGAAAAGGACAGGCCGTCGATCTTCGGTTCCGCCACCAGGGGCAGGGGTTCGCTCTCGGGCAGCTTCAGAAAACGCCGCACCGAGGCGAGAAACTCGGCCAGATCCTCGTCGGAGAAGGCGTTGTCGAGGGAAAGCATCGGCACCGCGTGGCGGACCTTGGCGAAGCCCTGCGCCGGGGTGGCGCCGACGCGGCGGCTGGGGCTGTCGGCACGCACCAGGCCGGGGAAGGCGGCTTCGATCTCCGCGTTGCGGCGGCGCAGCGCGTCGTAGTCGGCATCGGCGAGGTCGGGGGCGTCGTCCTGGTAATAGGCGGCGTCCGCCGTGGCGATCAGCTTCGCCAGACGGGCGAGTTCCGCCGCGGCCTCCAACGGGTTGAGGTCGGCGACCGGACGCGTGTCGCTCATCGCCGCCCCGCCAGCAGGGCGTCGGCGGCGGCGCGCGCCTCGTCGGTGAGGGTGGCGCCCGCCAGCATGCGGCCGATTTCCTCGCGCCGCGCGGCGTCGTCCAGGCGTTCGACGGTGGTGGCGATGCGGTCCGCCCCGTCCTTGCGCACCCGCAGATGGGTGCGGCCCTGCGCCGCCACCTGCGGCGAGTGGGTGACCACCAGGACCTGCGCGTCGCGGGCGAGTTGCGCCAGGCGTTCGCCCACCGCCGCGGCGGTGGCGCCGCCGATGCCCGCGTCCACCTCGTCGAAGACCAGGGTCGGCACCGGGTCGGCATGCGCCAGCACCACCTTGAGCGCCAGCATGACGCGGGCCAGCTCGCCGCCCGAGGCGACCTTGCCCAGCGGACCGGGGGGGCTGCCCGGGTTGGCGGCGATCAGGAAGCGCACGCTGTCGATGCCGTGCGGGCCGGGGGCGGTTTCGTCGGTGGCCACCTCGGTGACGAAACGCGCCTTTTCCAGCCTCAGGGGCGGCAGTTCGCCGCCGACCCGGATGTCGAGCTGTTTCGCCGCCGCCTGGCGCGCCCGCGACAGGGCGTGCGCCGCGGTCAGCGCCGCCTGACGGGCGGCGGCCTCTTTGCGCGCCAGGGCGGCCAAGCCGTCGGCGCCGAGGTCGAGGGCCTGCAACCGTGCCCGCATGTCGTCGCGCAGGGCGGGCAGGGCGTCCACCGCCACGCCGTGCTTGCGCGCCGCCGCGCGCAGGGCGAACAGGCGTTCCTCCAGGCTTTCCGCCTGTGCCGGGTCGAGGTCGATGTCGGCGGCCAGCGGGGCGAGTTGCGCCTCCGCCTCCTCCAGTTCGATGCGGGCGCGTTCCAGCGCGCCGAGGGCCGGGGCGAAACGTCCCTCCGCCGCCTGTTCGGCGCGTTCCAGGGCCCGCGCGGCGGCGGTCATCGGCGCTTCGGCGTGGGCAAGCTCGCGCTGCGCGGTTTCGATCGCCTCGATCAGCTTGCCGCTGTGTTGCAGGATGCGGCGGCGTTCCGCCAGGGTTTCCTCCTCCCCCGGTTCGGGGGCGAGGGTTTCCAGCTCGTCGGCGGCATGGCGCAGGAAGTCTTCCTCGGCGCGGGCGCGGGAGAGCGCGGCCTCGGCCTCGGCGAAGGCGTCCTTCGCCGCCAGCCAGGCGGCATGGGTCTCGGCGGCGGCGGAGAGCAGGGCGGGGGCGACGCCGAAGGCGTCGAGAATGGCGCGGTGGGTCGCCGGATTGAGCAGGCCCTGGGTTTCGAACTGGCCGTGAACCTCGACCAGGGTGTCGCCCAGGCCGCGCAGCAGCGCCACCCCCACCGGCTGGTCGTTGACGAAGGCCTTGCCGCGCCCGTCGCGGCCGACCACCCGGCGCAGCACCAGGGGTTCCGTCGCCGGGGCGTCCAGCCCCTGTTCCGCCAGCATCGCCCACGCCGCGTGTCCGGGCGGCGGCGCGAAGGCGGCGGTGACGCTCAACCGTTCCGCCCCGGCGCGGACCATCGCCGCCTCGCCGCGTCCGCCGACGGCCAGACCCAGCGCGTCGAGCAGGATCGACTTGCCCGCGCCGGTCTCGCCGGTCAGCACGCTAAGACCCGCCTCGAACGACAGGTCCAGGCGTTCGATCAACACCACGTCGCGGATCGACAGGGAAACCAGCATGGATGGCCTCTCCCCCGGATTGCCGGTTACCGGATCAGAACGGCGAAATATCCATCGCCCGCTGCGTCCAGGTCTTCTTTTCGGGCTTGGGCTCGGGGGCGGGGGAATTGGGCTCGACCAGGCGATAGGCCATCACGTACCAATCGGAGCCGGGATAGTTGTACCCCAGCACCGCCGCCGATTTCTTCGCTTCCTCGGTCAGGCCGATGCGGATGTAGGTTTCGGTCAGGCGGTAGAGGGCCTCGGGCGCGTGGGTGGTGGTCTGGTACTTCTCGGCGACGTTCTGGAAGCGGTTGATCGCCGACAGCCAGAAGCCGCGCTTCAGGTAATAGCGCCCGATTTCCATTTCCTTGCCCGCCAGGTGATCGTTGGTGAGGTCGATCTTCAGGCGCGCGTCGCGGGCGTATTCGCTTTCCGGGAAGCGTTTCACCACTTCCCCCAGCGAATCGCGGGCGAGCAGGGTCATCTTCTGGTCGCGGGCGACGTCGCTGATCTGTTCGTAGTAGCAAAGCGCGCGCAGGTAATAGGCATAGGAAACGTCGGCGTTGGCGGGATAGAGCTCGATGAAGCGGTCGGCGGCGACGATGGCGTCGTCGAACTTGCCCGCCTGGTAATAGGCGTAGGCCGCCATCAACTGCGCCTTCACCGCCCAGGTGGAGTAGGGATGCTGCCGCTCCACTTCCTCGAAGGCCTTGGCAGCGGACTTGTATTCCTTCTCCGCCATCATGCCCATCGCGTTGTCGTAGAGCGTGGCGATCGGCTTTTCCACGTAGTCGTCCTTCTTATCGTCGCCGGCGCAGCCGGACAGGACGAAGGCCGCGGCCAGGGCGACGGGCAGAAGGCGCCGCCGGGCGGCGGCGCGGAACAGGGGCGAGGGGCGAAGCACGGCGGAAATATCCTTTGGCGGACGCGCGGGAAGTCAGTGGACTATAAAGCAAAGCGGGAGGCTTTGTCAGCCTCCCGCTTCGTGGTTCGCAACGCCCGGTAAATCAGGCGGAAATCGCTTCCGTGCGCCAATCGGCGGCGACCGCCGCGCGGTGGTCGTCCAGCTCCACCCAGCACCAGGCGGCGGGGTTGGCGAAGAGGGCGCGCAGCAACTGGTTGGAATGGGCATGCCCCGACTTCACGCCGGTGAAGCGGCCGATGATCGGTGCCCCGGCGAGGTAGAGGTCGCCCAGGGCGTCCAGGGTCTTGTGACGGACGCATTCGTCGACGAAACGCAGGCCGTCCTCGTTCAGGACCTTGTTGCCGCTGATCACCACCGCGTTCTCCAGCGAACCGCCGAGGGCCAGGCCCATCTTGTTCAGGCGCTCCACGTCTTCGAGGAGGCCGAAGGTGCGGGCCGAGGAAACCTCGGCGCGGTAGGGGCCGGAGGCGGGGGATTCGGTCAGCGGGAAGGTCACGTCCAGGCGCTGGCGGCCGATCAGCGGGTTGTCGAAGGCGATTTCGAAGGAGATCGAGAAATCGTCGTCGGCGGGGTCGAGGCGGGCCATGATGCCGCCCTCGGCCAGGCTGACCGGCTGCAGAATCTTGATGGCGCGGCGCGGCGCATCCTGTTCGACCACGCCCGCGCATTCGATCAGGAAGACGAACGGCGCGGCGGAGCCGTCCATCACCGGCACTTCCGGGCCGTCGATGTCGACGGTCAGGTTGTCGATGCCCATGCCGGCGATCGCCGACATCAGGTGCTCGATGGTGCCGACGGACAGGCCCGCGGCGTTGCCGACGCAGGTGCACAGGCGGGTGTCGACCACCGCGTCGAAACGCGCCGGGATCAGGGGGTCGCAGCCGGGGGCCGCGTCGATGCGGTTGAACACCACGCCGGTGCCGATCGGCGCGGGTTTCAGGGTCATGGTGATCTTCTTGCCGGAATGCAGGCCGATGCCGGAGCAGCCGATGGCGGACTTCAGGGTCTTTTGTTTGAACTCGACGGCCCGGCCCGTTTCGCGGTTGCCGGCCGGAGCTTCGGAGGAGTGCGTGGCATCGAACATGGCGCTATTCCACAAATCGCAAGAGACAACCGGCCCTTCCGGGCGGTCACCGGCGCGACTGAAACAAAATGCGCCGTCGATGTGGCCGCGAGGGTTCCAAACCCTGGGCGAGGGGCCGTTCGCGCCCTTTCTTGGAACCATGAGGTTTGTACCCCCATGGCGTCACGCCCTCAAATCAATGATTGTTACCGATTGTTACACCGTGAAACCGGGAAAAACCCTGTCGAATCATCGGGATATGTGAAGAGGTTCACAGTCGCTCGGTGGGCGACTCCGAGGACGCTTGGCGCCACATATAGTGGTTCTGTGCGGCGTCGCGTTCTAGATGCGGTGTGCTGAAACATTCCGCCGCCGGTCGTCGGAACCGGCGGCGGAGTCTGGCTGTCAGTTGGCCTGGCGGCGCAGGAAGGCCGGGATGTTGTCGATCTGCGGATCGAGCGACACCGACAGGGTGGCGCGTTCGCCCGCGTCGAGGTTCAGGCGCTCCTGCACCGGCGCCGCGTCGGCGTGCTTCGGCGCGGCGGCGGCCTGCGGCTCGTCTGCCTTTTCGGCGTTGCCCCAGAAGGCCCAGCGGCGGGCCGGACGGACTACGTTGTCGGCCTCGGGCACGGGATCGATCTTGGGTTCGACCTCAAGGTGCGGTTCTTCCTCGACCGGCGCGGCGGCCTTCGGCGGCTCGACCGGGGCGACATCTTCGGGCGCCACCGGCGCGGTGGGGATGAAGGCGTCCAGTTGCTCGACCGGGGCGGGCGCCGGGGTGGGGGCCGGGCGGTCGAACAGCGACAGGCCGAGCGGATCGAAGGCGGCTTCCGCCTTTTCCGGCGCCGGGCCCTTCGGCCCGCCGGAGGGCGGGGTGGGCGGCAGCGGCGCGGGCGCGGCGGGCACCGCCAGGGTGGAGGCAATCTGCGCCGGTTCGGCCGGACGCATCGCGGCGGCGCCGCCGATGCCGGTGGCCACCACCGAGACGCGGATCTTGCCGGTCAGGCGTTCGTCGAAGCAGGAACCGAAGATGATGTTGGCGTCCTCGTCGACTTCCGAACGGATGCGGTTGGCCGCCTCGTCCACCTCGTAGAGGCCGAGGTCGGGGCCGCCGGTGATGTTGATCAGGACGCCCTTCGCCCCCGCCATCGAGGTGTCGTCGAGCAGCGGATTGGCGATCGCCAGTTCGGCGGCGCGCACGCCGCGGTCGTCGCCCTCGGCCTCGCCGGTACCCATCATCGCCTTGCCCATGCCGTTCATCACGGTGCGCACGTCGGCGAAGTCCAGGTTGATCAGGCCGGGCATGATCATCAGGTCGGTGACGCTGCGCACGCCCGAGTGCAGCACGTCGTCGGCCATCTTGAAGGCGTCGGCGAAGGTGGTCTTTTCGGTGGCTACCCGGAACAGGTTCTGGTTGGGGATGACCAGCAGGGTGTCGACGAACTGCGAGAGTTCCTCGATCCCCTTTTCCGCCAGGCGGCGGCGGTGGATGCCTTCGAAGTCGAAGGGCTTGGTGACCACGCCCACCGTCAGGATGCCCAGTTCCCGCGCGGCCGAGGCGATCACCGGCGCGGCGCCGGTGCCGGTGCCGCCGCCCATGCCCGCGGTGATGAAGGCCATGTTGGTGCCCTGGATTTCCTTGATGATCTCTTCCAGGCTTTCCTCGGCGGCGCGGCGGCCGACGTCGGGACGCGCTCCGGCGCCCAGGCCCTGCGTCACCGCGGTGCCGAGCTGGATGGTGCGCGGGCTCTTCGACGAGGAGAGCGCCTGCGCGTCGGTGTTGGTGACCAGGAAGTCGACGCCTTCCAGGTCCGACTGGATCATGTTGTTGACCGCGTTGCCGCCGGCACCGCCGACGCCGATCACGAGAATCCGGGGTTTCAACAAGGGGGTTTCACCCTGTTGGGGCAGTCCGAGGTTGATCGCCATGGTGGTCTCCGCTGCAATGTTCGAAGCATACAAATCAGAAGGTGAAAAGTCAGCTAACGGCTTCGCGCCGTCGATCGGTTCGTCGCGCGTCCGCCCTTCGGGATCGGCCGAAGGCGCGTTCTGCGGCTTCAGAAGTTCTGTTTGAACCATTGTCCCAATCTCCCTAAACGGCTGGCGGCGCGGGGGGCGCGGGGCTTCCCCGCCTCGCCGGATGCGGACGATTTGCGGTACCGTTCGAGTCCGCGGTCGAACGGCAAGCTCATCATGCCGTAGCGCAACAGCCCGGCGCAGGCGGCGAAGCCCGGCCCGGCGGCGGCGTCGGCCATGCCGCGCAGGCCGAGCGGACGGCCCAGGCGCACCTGGCGTTGCAGGATTTCGGTGGCGACGTCGCGCACTCCGTTGATCTGGCTGGCGCCGCCGGTCAAGACGACGCGGCGCCCGGCGGCGTGGAACAATCCGGCGGATTCCAGGTGGGCGCGCACCAGTTCGAAGGTCTCGTCCAGGCGCGGCCGGATGATCTGGGTCAGCATCGAGCGCGGCACCTGGTTGACCTGGCCGTCCTCGTCCTCGCCGATCAGCGGCACGTCGAGAAGCTCGCGGTCGGCGGTGGGGGCGTGCAAGGCGTGACCGTACAGGGTCTTCAGGCGTTCGGCGGAGGCGACCGGCGTGGAAAGTCCGCGCGCGATGTCGTTGGTGACGTGCTGGCCGCCGATCGGCAGCACGCCCACGTGCACCACGTAGCCTTCCAGGAACACCGCGACCGAGGTGGTGCCGCCGCCCATGTCGATCACCGTGACGCCGAGGTCGCGTTCGTCGTCGACCAGGCAGGACAGGCCGGAGGCATAGGCCGAAACCACCAGGGACTCGATGCCCAGGTGGCAGCGGGAAATCGCGGTTTCCAGGTTGCGCACCGGTCCCGGCGCGGCGGTGGCCAGCAGCACGTCCACCGACAGGGTCTCGCCGAACATGCCGGTGGGGTCCTTCACCCCGGCGCCGCCGTCCACCGCGAAGCCCACCGGAATGCGGTGGATCGGCACCGAATCGGTTCCGGCGTTGTCCTCGGCGGCGCGCAGCGCGGCCGAGGCGCTGTCGATCACTCCGGCGACGTCGGCCGCCTGGATGGCGTGCCCGGCGACCGAAACCTCGGCCTTCAGCCGGTGCGAGCGGATCTGCGAACCGGAAACCCCCAGGATCACCCGTTCGATGCGGGTGCCCGCCATCTGTTCCGCGGCGTCCACCGCGTTGCCGACGGCGGTTTCGGTGGCGTCCATGTCGACCACCACGCCGTGCTTCAGACCGGTGGAGCGATAGGTGCCGATGCCCAGCACGCGCATGCCTTCCGCTCCCTCGCCCTGGGCGATGAAGCAGGTGACCTTGGTCGAGCCGATGTCGAGCGCGGCGACGATGTCGCGGCGGGCGGGTTCGGCGGCGGTCATGCGCTTTGTCCTCCCCTGTTGCGCGTCGGGCCCAGGTTGGGCGGCGGCATCGTCCGGCCGTTGGACAGACGGACCACCACGCGGTCGGGCAGACGCAGGTCGATCAGGGCGATGTCGCGCGCCAGCAGGCGGTGCTTCGCGTCCATTTCGGCCAGTTGCGTCCAGGCGGCGGCGCTGCCGGTTTCCGGCAGGCGGATCTCGATGCCGTTTTCGACCGAATCGAGCTTCAGGTTCCAGCGGCGGTCGCCCACCCGCACCGCCGCCTTGACCCGCGCCGCCAGCGCCGGAACCCTGGCCAGTTCGGCGCGCAGGGCCGCGAAGTTTTCCGCCGCGCCGCGTCCGGTGACGATCGGCAGGTCGGCGACGTGGCGCGACACCGCGACGATTTCGGTGCCCTTGGCGTCGATCAGCACCGAGCGGTCGTCGGCCTGGGAAATCGCGATCGGCACCCGTTCGGTGATCACCACGCGCAGGGTGTGCGGCAGGCGGCGTTCGATTTCGGCGTTGGCCACCCAGGGCAGGGATTCGACGCGCCGCTTGGCGTCCATCAGGTCGAGGCCGAGGATCGGCGTCGACGCCGAAACCCCCAGCGCCTTCAGGATGTCCTGGGTGCCGGTGCGCTGGCGGCCGACCGCCTGGATATCGGAAACCGTCAGGCCCGCCCGCGCGGTGAGGGTCAGGGTCTCGGCCGTCGCCATGCGCCACAGTTGCGCGGGCTTGTCCGACATCGCGGCGACCGTCGCCAGCCCCAGTCCCGCCGACACCGCCGCCGCCATGCCCGCCATCGCCAGCCGCCGCCGCCAGGCGCGGGCCTGGCGCCGGGCGTTGCCGCCCTTGGCCGGGGCGGCGCGTTTCTTCGGCGCGTCGGAAAGGCTGGGGGTCAGGCGTCGCATTGCGCGTTCTCCACCATCCAGGAGACCAGTTCCTCGAAGCCGATCCCGGCGTGGCGGGCGAGTTCGGGAACCAGGGACAACGGCGTCATGCCGGGCTGGGTGTTGACTTCGAGGATCACCGCCCGCGGACGGCGCGGGTCGGCATCGTCGATGCGGAAATCGGCGCGGCTGGCGCCCCGGCAGCCCAGCGCCGCGTGCGCCCGCACCGCCAGGTCCATGACCAGGGCCGTGGTCTCCGGCGGCAGGGGGGCGGGGCAGATGTGCGTCGCCTTGCCCTCGGTGTACTTCGCCGCGTAGTCGTAGAAGCCTTCCGCCGGGCGGATTTCGGTGACGCCCAGGGCCCGGTCGCCGAGCACCGCGACGGTGACCTCGCGCCCCGGAATGTATTCCTCGACCATCGCCGCCCCGCCATAGGGCCAGGTTTCGGCGGAGTAGGGCGGCAGGTTGTCGCCAGGCTTGACGATGCGCACGCCGACGCTGGAACCCTCGTTGAAGGGCTTCACCACATAGGGGCGCGGCATCGGGTCACCCGCGTTCAGGGTCTCGCGGTCGGCCAGCAGGTCGCGCGCCACCGGAATGCCCGCGGCGGCGAAGACGTGTTTGGCCATCGGCTTGTCCATGGCCAGGGCCGAGGCGAGGCGGCCGGAATGGGTGTAGGGGATTTCCATGATGTCGAGGATGCCCTGGATGCAGCCGTCCTCGCCGAAGCGGCCGTGCAGGGCGTTGAACACCACGTCGGTGTCCGGCGCGATTCCCGCGACGATGGCGCGCACGTCGCGCGGCACGTCCAGGGTGGACACCCGGTACCCCGCCTTCGCCAGGGCCTCGGCGCAGGCCTTGCCGCTGGTCAGGCTGACGTCGCGCTCGGTGGAGAAGCCGCCCATCAGGACGGTGACGTGCTTGGCGGTCATGGCGCGGTCTCCTCGGGCAGGGGGTCGCCGATGCGGCGGATTTCCCAGACGAGGTCGACGCCGGTCAAGGCTTTGACGCGGCGGCGGACTTCCTCGCCCAGGGATTCGATGTCATGGGCGGTGGCGCCGCCCGCGTTGATCAGGAAATTGCAGTGCTTGTCCGACACCATGGCGCCGCCCAGGGTCATGCCGCGGCATCCGGCGCGGTCGATCAGCTCCCACGCCTTGCCGCCCGGCGGGTTGGCGAAGGTGGAGCCGCCGGTGCGCACCCGCTGCGGCTGGCTGTCCTCGCGGGTGCGGCGGATTTCCTCCATCTTGGCCGCGATTTCCGCCGCCTCGCCGGGCACGGCGGCGAAGGTCGCCTCGACCACCACCCAGTCGGCGGGAATGTCGGAATGGCGATAGGAGAGGCCGAGGTCGCGGGCGTCGAGAACGTGACGGAAGCCGGAGGGGTCGAGGAGCGTCGCCTTGATCAGCACATCCTTGATTTCGTGGCCGAAAGCGCCCGCGTTCATGAATACCGCGCCGCCCACCGTTCCGGGAATGCCGGAAAGGAACTCCAGGCCGGTCAACCCGGCGCGCTGCGCCAGCCGCGCCGCCGAGGAATCCAGGGCGGCGGCGCCGCAACGCAGGGTGTTCCCGTCCACCGCGACGTCGGCGAAGGCCTTGCCCAGGCGGACCACCACGCCGCGCAGGCCGCCGTCGCGCACCAGCAGGTTGGAGCCGACGCCGAGCACCGTCACCGGCAGGTTGTCGGGCTTTTCCGCCAGGAAGTGGGCCAGATCGGCGGCGTCGGCGGGCTTGAACAGCACGTCGGCGGGGCCGCCGACGCCGAACCAGGTGATCGGCGCCAGGGGCGCGTCGAAGGACAGGCGGCCGCGCACCGTCGGCAGCCGGTCGATGGGGGAGTCGAGGCGGCGGGCGGCGTTCATGCGGCACCTCCCTTCGCGGCGGATTTCAGGGCCTCCAACTGGGCGGGCAGGGCGTTCGCCCACTGGCTGATGCTGCCCGCGCCGAGGCAGACCACCAGGTCGCCGGGCTGCGCCGCGTCGCGGATCATCGCCGCGAGGGCGTCCGGGCTTGTCAGCGGTTCGGCATGGCGGTGGCCGCGGGCGCGCAACGCCTCGACCAGGGAGTCGCGGTCGGCGCCTTCGATCGGGGCTTCCCCCGCCGCGTAGACGTCGGCGACGATCACCCGGTCGGCGGCGGCCAGGCAGGCGCAGAAGTCGTCGAACAGGTTGTGCAGGCGGGTATAGCGGTGCGGCTGCATCACCGCGATCACCTGATTCTCGCCCGCCACCTGGCGCGCCGCCTTCAGCACCGCGGCGATTTCCACCGGGTGATGGCCGTAATCGTCGATCACCGCGACGCCGTCCACCTCGCCGGTCTTGGTGAAGCGGCGCTTCACCCCGCTGAACCCGGCCAGGGCGGCGCGGATGCGGTCGTCGGCGATCTTCATTTCATGGCCGACCGCGACGGCGGCCAGGGCGTTGAGGACGTTGTGCTCGCCGTGCATGGCGATGGCCAGGTCGGTCAGGGTGACGGTGTCGCCCGAACGGCGGTCCGAGATCACCGCGTCGAAATGCGCCCCCGCCGCGTCGAAGGTCAGGTTGACGCCGCGCACGTCGGCCTGCGGCGAGAAGCCGTAGGAAACGACGCGGCGGTCGGAAACCTTGGAGATCAGGGCCTGCACCTCGGGATGGTCGACGCACAGCACGGCGAAGCCATAGAAGGGCACGTTCTCGACGAAGGTCTTGAATGCGGCCTTGGCGGTTTCGAAATCGCCATAGAAGTCCAGGTGCTCGGGGTCGATGTTGGTGACCACCGCGACGGTGACCGGCAGACGGGTGAAGGTGCCGTCGCTTTCGTCGGCTTCCACCACCGCCCAGTCGCCCGCGCCGACCCGCGCGTTGGTGCCGAGGGCGTTGATGATGCCGCCGTTGACGATGGTGGGGTCCAGTCCGGCGGTGTCGAGCAGGCTGGCGATCATGCTGGTGGTGGTGGTCTTGCCGTGGGTGCCGCCCACCGCCACCGCCCATTTCAGGCGCATCAGCTCGGCCAGCATGTCGGCGCGGCGGACCACCGGGATGGAGCGGCCGCGCGCTTCCTTGACCTCGGGATTGTCGGCCTTCACCGCCGAGGAGATCACCACCGCGCGGGCGTCGCCCAGGTGTTCGGCGGCGTGGCCGACGAACACCGGAATGCCCATCTTGCGCAGGCGCTGCGCGTTGGCGTTGTCGGCGAGGTCGGAGCCCTGGACCTTGTAGCCCAGGTTGTGCAGCACTTCGGCGATGCCGCTCATGCCGATGCCGCCGATGCCGACGAAGTGGAGCAGGCCGAAATCGAGGGGAAGGGATCTCATCGTCCGGCCTCCGGTTGCAGCAGGGAGATCACCAGGTCGGCCAGCTTCGCCGCCGCGTCGGGATGTCCGGCGGCGCGGGCACAGGCGGCGGCGTGGGCCAGGGCGCGGGGCTGTGCGAACAGGCTTTCCAGGCGGGCGGCCAGACTTTCGGCGGTGAAGACGTCCTGCGGCATCAGCCAGGCGCCGCCGGTTTCGGCGATGGCCTGGGCGTTGGCGGTCTGGTGGTCGTCGATGGCGTGCGGATAGGGCACCAGGATGGCGGGGCGTCCGGCGGCGGTGAACTCGGCGACGGTGGAGGCCCCGGCGCGGGCGATCGCCAGATGGGCGCGGCGCAGACGATCCGGCACGTCGTCGAAGAAGGTGGCGAGGTCGACCTTGATGCCGCTGTCCGCATAGGCGGCGCGGGCCTGGTCGATGTCGGCGGGGCGGCACTGCTGGCTGATCGAAAGGCGTGCCTTGATCGCCTCGGGCAGGGCCTTGAACGCGGCGGGCACCACCTGCGAAAGCACCGTCGCCCCCTGCGAGCCGCCGATCACCAGAATCTCGATCGGGCCCTCGGCGGCGATTTCCGGCATGGGGGCGTCGGCCAGGGCGGCGACCGCCGGGCGCACCGGCATGCCGACCATTTCCACGCGTGCGTTCTTGGGCAGGAAGGCGACCTCGGCGAAGGCGGTGGCGATGCACGACACCCGCGACGCCAAAAGGCGGTTGGCGCGGCCCAGCACCGCGTTCTGTTCGTGCAGCACCGTCGGCACGCCGCGCCAGACCGCCGCCACCATGCCGGGGATCGAGGCATAGCCGCCGAAGCCCACCGCGACGTCGGGGCGCAGTTCGGCCAGCAGGCGGCGCGCTTGCAGCACGCCGATGCCGAGGTCGACCACCGCGCGGGCGCGGGAAACCAGGCCGCGCCCGGCGATGCCGCCGGCGCGCAGGGCGTGGGTGGGCAGGCTGCCCAGGGTGCCGCCATAGGCTTGGCCGCGGCGGTCGGTGAGCAGGGCGAGCTCGACGCCGCGGGAAAGCAGCGCCTCGGCCAGGGCCTCCGCCGGGAAGACGTGTCCGCCGGTGCCGCCGGCCGCCAGGATCACCCGTTTGGTTTCGCGCGCCGCCATCACACATCCCCCCGTTCGGTCCGCTTGCGGGTCAGCGCCAGCACCGCGCCCATGCCGATCGCCAGGCCGACCATCGACGAGCCGCCATAGGAAATGAAGGGCAGGGTCATTCCCTTGGTCGGGATCAGGTGCAGGCTGGAGCCCATGTTGATGAACGCCTGCATGCCGAATTCGGCCAGAAGCCCCGACACCGCCAGCAGCACGAACAGGCTTTCGTCCTTCATCGCGAGAACGAAGCCGCGCAGCACGACGAAGCCGAACAGGGCGATCAGGATCAGGCAGAGAATCATGCCGAATTCCTCGCCCGCCACGGCGAAGATGAAGTCGGTGTGGGCGTCGGGCAGGACCTCCTTGACCCGGCCCTCGCCGGGGCCGCGGCCGAACAGGCCGCCGTTCTGGAAGGCCTGCAACGCCTTGGTGATCTGATAGGTGTCGCCGGAGGCGGGGTCGAGGAAGCGGTCGACGCGGCTTTGCACGTGGCTGAGCGTGGCATAGGCGCCGAACGCGCCGCCGACGCCCAGGACCAAAAGGCCGACGATCCAGATGATCGGCAGCCCGGCGAGGAAGATTTGGCCGCTCCAGGTGGCGGCGACCACCACGCTCATCCCGAAGTCGGGCTGCATGATCAACAGGCCGAGGGTGACGCCGAGCAGGGCGATGGCGATGGTCCGGCCGGGGAAGGTGGGGTCCTCGCGGTGGGCGGAGAGCATCCAGGCGGTGACCACGACGAAGCAGGGCTTCATCAGTTCCGAGGCCTGCAACGAGAACCCGGCGAAGCGGATCCAGCGGGTGGCGCCCTTGACCTCGACCCCGGCGACCAGGGTCAGGGCCATCAGGCACAGCATCGCGCCGTAGCCGATTACCGCGACGCGGCGCACGGTTTTCGGGGTTTGCAGCGACAGGGCGAAGATGATCGCCACCGCGATCGGCACGAACATCCCCTGCCGCCAGACGAAGTGCAGGGCCTCGGCGCCTTTCTTCATCGGCGCGGCGGCGACGGTCAGCATCATGCCGACGGTGATCAGAATGGCCAGCGCGGACAGCGTCCAGCGGTCCACCGTCCACCACCAGCGGCCGAGGACGCTGGTATCGGCGCGGGTGAAGCCCCGGCTCATGACGCGCCTCCTTCCGCCGCGATGCGGCGGCGGATCATTTCGCGGAAGGCGTCGCCGCGCGCCTCGAAGCTGGCGAACTGGTCCCAACTGGCGCAGGCGGGGGAGAGCATCACCACCGGGCGGCTGCCGGGGTGCCCGGCGGCGAAGGCCTCGGCGTCCTGGGCGGCCCGTTCCAGCGCGACGTCGAGGGTGCCGCACTGCGCGAAGGGGAAGGCGTCGCCGATGGTCCGGGCGAAGGCTTCGGCCGCCTGGCCGATCAGGTAGCCCCGGACGATGCGCGGGAAAAGCTTCTTCAGCGGCGCGATGCCGCCCGCCTTGGGCAGGCCGCCGAGAACCCAGAACAGGGTGTCGTAGGCGATCAGGGCCTTTTCCGTGGCGTCGGCGTTGGTCGCCTTGCTGTCGTTGACGTAGAGGACGCCGCGGAACTCGCCCACCCGTTCCTGGCGGTGGGCGAGGCCGGGATAGGTGCGCAGACCGGCCACCGCGTCGTTGACCGGGATGCCGGCGGCGCGCACCGCGGCATAGGCGGCGGCGGCGTTCTGGTGGTTGTGGCGCCCGGTCAGCACCGGCACCTCGGCGAGGTTGAGGATGTGTTCCGCCGCGCCCTCGGTGGCGTCGAACAGATGGCCGCCCTGGGTGTAGACGCCGTTCGCCGCCGCGCCTTCGGTGGACACCGGCAACAGGTGCCAGCCGCCGCGCTTGCCGACCGACGCCGCGATGCCGCGCGAGTCCGCGTCGTCGGTGACGACGACGGCGGTGGCGTTCGGCGCGGGATTGGCGAACAGGCGCTTCTTCGCCGCGATGTAGCCGTCCAGGTTGCCGTGGCGTTCGATGTGGTCGGGGCTGATGTTGAGGTGAACCGCGACGTTCGGCCGCAGCGAGGGCACCAGCTCCAACTGGTACGACGACAGTTCCAGCACGTAGATGCCGCCCGCGGGAAGGTCGGCCAGGTCGAGCGCCGGGGTGCCCAGGTTGCCGCCCGCCGCGCAGGGACGGCCGCTCTTTTCGACGATGTGGGCGACCAGGCTGGTGGCGGTGGACTTGCCGTTGGTGCCGGTGATGCCGATGAAGATGCAGTCGGGCTTGGCGCGGGCGAGCAGGTCGACGTCGCAGATCAGCGGCACGCCGTGGGCGCGCGCGGCCTCGGCGATCGGGTGCGGCTGGGGCAGGGTGTGGGGGATGCCGGGGCTCCAGATCACCGCGTCCAGGCGGCTCCAGTCGATGTCCCCGGGCGAGGACAGGGCGGCGGTGCCCGCCGCGGCGCGGGTATCCGGCTTGTCGTCCCAGGCGGACACCGTCGCCCCGGCGGCGGCAAGCGCGCGCAGGGCGCCCTTGCCGGACTTGCCGAGGCCGACGATCAGATAGTGTCCGTCCTTGAACGCGGTCAGCGGGATCATCCCCGGTTCCCTCTATTCCCTAGCGCAGTTTCAGCGTGGTCAGGCCGATCACGCCCAGGATCATCGCGATGATCCAGAAGCGGATCACCACGGTGGGCTCGGCCCAGCCTTTCTTTTCGAAGTGATGGTGCAGGGGCGCCATGCGGAACACCCGCTTGCCGGTCAGTTTGAAGCTGGCCACCTGCACGATCACCGACACGGTTTCCAGAACGAACAGCCCGCCGACGATGGCCAGCACCAGTTCGTGCTTGGTCACCACCGAAATCGCGCCCAGCGCTCCGCCCAGGGCCAGCGAACCGGTGTCGCCCATGAAGATCTGCGCGGGCGGTGCGTTGAACCACAAGAAGCCCATCGCCGCGCCGACCATCGCGCCGCAGAACACCGCCAGCTCGCCCGAACCCGGGGTGTGGTGGATTTGCAGGTAGTTGGCGAAGACCAGGTGGCCGGAGAGATAAGCGATGATCATGAACACGGCGGCGGCGATCATCACCGGCACGATGGCCAGGCCGTCCAGGCCGTCGGTGAGGTTGACCGCGTTGCCCGACCCGGCGATCACCAGCATGGCGAAGGGAAGGTAGAAGAGGCCGAGGTTGATCGTCGCGTCCTTGAGAAAGGGAATGGCCAGGGCCATGCGGTCGGCGCCGCCGACCCAGGAAATCCACGCGGTGGCGAGGAGGGCGATGCCCAGTTCGGCGGCCAGCTTCTTCTTGCCCGCGAAGCCCGCGGTGCTGCGCTTGGTCACCTTGGTGAAGTCGTCGTAGAAGCCGATCGCGCCGTAGCCCAGGGTGACCAGCAGCACCGCCCAGACGTAGCCGTTGTCCCACTTCGCCCACAGCAGGGTGGAAATTCCCACCCCCAGCAGAATCATGATGCCGCCCATGGTCGGCGTGCCCTGCTTGGTGAGGATGTGGCTTTCCGGTCCGTCGGTGCGGATCGGCTGGCCGCGCCCCTGCTTACGGCGGAGATAGCGGATGATCGCCGGGCCGAAGACGAAGGCGAACAACAGCGCGGTCAGCACCGCGCCGGCGGTGCGGAAGGTGACGTAGCGGAACAGGTTGAACGCCTGGAACTGGTCGGCCAAGGGATAGAGCAGGTGATAGAGCATGGCGTTCCGCTTTCACTCAAGCTTTGCTGACGGTTGACTTCAACGCTGCGACGATGCGGTCCATCCGCATGCCGTGGGATCCCTTGACCATGACCACGTCGCCCGGGCGGATTTCCGCGATCAGCGCCGCGATCGCCGCGTCCGAGGTTTCGGTCTTCGCCGCCTGCATTTTGATCGGCGCGGCGGCGAAGGCCTCCGCCATCAGCGGGCCGCAGGCGAACAGGCGGTCGATTTCGTTGGTTTTCAGGGTTTTGGCGATTTCGGCGTGCAGCGCCTTTTCGGTGCGGCCAAGCTCGCGCATGTCGCCCAGCACGGCGATGGCGCGGCCGGTGTTGTAGATCTGGCGCACCCGCGCCACCGCGGCCAGCGCCTCGATCGCCGCGGTCATCGACTGCGGATTGGCGTTGTAGCTTTCGTCGATCAGGACGAATTCGCCGCCGTCCATCGGAATTTCGGAAACCGCGCCGCGTCCTTCCGGCACCGTCAGCGCCTCCAGGGCTTCCACCGCCTGGAACAGGTCGGCCCCGGCCCCCGCCGCCGCGCCCAGGGCGGCCAGGCTGTTCATCGCCCAGTGGCCGCCGACGAAGGGCAGGGAATAGGAAATTTCCTGGCCGCCGATGGCCGCCTCGACCTCGGTGCGCATGGCGATGACGCGGGCTTCGATCAGCCGCAGGTCGGCGTCCGCCGCCTTGCCGAAGGTGATGACGTTGCCCGCTCCGGCGCGGATCGCCGCGGTTTCCATGGTGCCGTAGAAGGGGTGGTCGGCGTTGAGGACGGCGGTACCCTTTTCGCTCAGTCCCTCGAAGATCTCGCACTTCGCCTCGACGATGGCTTCCAGGGTGCCGAAGTATTCCAGATGCGCCGGGCCGACGGTGGTGATCACCGCGACGTCGGGGCGGGCGATGCGGGTCAGCGCGGCAAGCTCGCCCGCGTGGTTCATCCCCATTTCCTGCACCGCGAAGCGGGCGTCTTGAGGCAGGCGGGAGAGGGTGAGCGGCACCCCCCAGTGGTTGTTGTGGCTGCCCAGGCTGATGTGGGTGGCGCCCTGCGCGGCGAGGATGGTGCCCAGCATTTCCTTGGTGCCGGTCTTGCCGACGCTGCCGGTGACGCCGATCACGGCGGTCTTCTTCGCCCGGGCGCGTCCCGCCGCGCCCAGGGCGGAAAGCGCCGCCAGGGTGTCGGCGACGCGGATCGTCGGGCCGGGGAAGTCGCCGTCGGCGTGAACGATGGCGGCCGCCGCGCCCTTGGCGAAGGCGTCGGCGACGAAGGCATGGCCGTCGTGGGCCGGACCGGCCAGCGCGACGAACAGGTCGCCCGGCGCGACGGCGCGGCTGTCGATGGATACGCCGGTCGCGGCGAAGGGGGCGGAGGCCTTGGCGGAGAGGGCCTTTTCCAGATCGGCGGAGGTCCACAGAGGTTTCGTCATCTCACCATAGCTCCCGTGCGAAGTCCTTGACCACGGCGCGGTCATCGAAGGGCAGAACCGTCGCGCCGACGATCTGCCCGCTTTCATGCCCCTTGCCCGCCACCAGCAACAGGTCGCCCGCCCGCATTTCCGCCATCGCGGTCTTGATCGCGGCGGCGCGGTCGCCGATTTCCTCGGCCTCCGGGCAGCCCGCCATCACCTCGGCGCGGATCGCGGCGGCGTCCTCGGTGCGCGGGTTGTCGTCGGTGACGATCGCCCGGTCGGCCAGACGCATCGCGATGCCGCCCATCACCGGGCGTTTGCCGCGGTCGCGGTCGCCGCCGCAGCCGAACACCACGATCAGGCGGCCCGCGGCGTGCGGCCGCAGGGCGGCGAGCACGGTTTCCAGGGCGTCCGGGGTGTGGGCGTAATCGACGTAGACGGTGGCGCCGTCCGGCCGCGCGGCGGAAAGTTCCAAGCGGCCGGGGGCCCCCTCGATCCTTGCCAGCGCGGCGAGCGCGGCATCCTGCTCGATGCCGGTGGACAAGGCAAGCCCCAGGGCGGCCAGCGCGTTCATTGCCTGGAAGGTTCCGGCCAGCGGCAGTTCCAGCCGGGCGGGACGTCCGAACAGGGAGAGTTCCAGATGCTGCCCGGCGGCGGTGGCGCGGCGGGCGATCAGGCGCAGTGCCTGCGCCCCCTTGCCATAGTCGATCAGGCGCAGGTTCCGCCGCGCGGCGATGGCGGACAGGGCTTCCGCCTGCGGCACGTCGGCGTTGATCACCGCCGCGGCGCCGTCGGGCAGGACGGTGTCGAACAGCCGCGTCTTGGCCCGGAAATAGGCGTCCTCGGTGCGGTGATAGTCCAGGTGGTCGCGGGTCAGGTTGGTGAAGGCGGCGGCGGCGAGGGTCAGGCCGTCCAGGCGGCGCTGGTCGAGGCCGTGGCTGGAGGCCTCCAGCGCGACGTGGTCGATGCCCTGCGCCGCCAGGTCGCCGAGGGCGGCGGCCAGCGACACGGTGTCCGGGGTGGTCAGGCTGCCGGGAATCCGTCCGGCGGCGGAGATCAGGCCGAGCGTACCCAGGCTGGCGGCGGCGTGGCCTTGCGCCGTCCAGATCTGGCGGGTGAATTCGGCGATCGAGGTCTTGCCGTTGGTGCCGGTGACCGCCACCGTCGTCGCGGGCAACGGCGCGAAGAACCGCGCCGCGACGTGGGCGAGGGCGCGGCGCGGATCGGCGCTGCGCACCACCGTCAGGCCCGCGGGCAGGTCGGCGTCGGGGGTGTCGGCGGGGACCAGCAGGGCGGCGGCGCCCGCCGCCGCGACCTGCGGGATGAAGGCGCGGCCGTCGGTCTTGCTGCCCGGCAGCGCGGCGAACAGGGCGCCCGGCGCCGCCTTGCGGGAGTCGAGGACGACGGCGGAAATCGCGATGCCGCAATCGCCGCTCACGGCAAGGCCGGGTTCGGCGGCGCGGGCGGCGGAGAGAAGATCGAGAATGCGCATGGTCAATCCCTCCGCATCGCGGCCACCATCAGGGGGCCGTAACCCGGGTCGTTCCCGGCGAAGGGGTCGGCGGTGGGCTCCACCGCCAGCATCGGGCCGATGGCGGCGACGATCTTGCCGACGGTCGGCGCGGCGTTCCATCCGGCGGTGACGAAATTGGCGGTGGCGGGAATGCCCTTCGGCGCGTCCAGCGAGACGAGAACGGCATAGCGCGGCGCGTCGGCGGGGAACGCGGCGACGAAGCTGGACAGCACCGTGTGCTTGGCGTAGCGGCCGTTGATCACCTTTTCGGCGGTGCCGGTCTTGCCCGCGACGCGATAGCCCGCGACGTCGGCCTTCTTGCCCGAGCCCTCGGTGACCACCAGGCGCATCAGGCGGCGCATCAATTGCGAGGTGCGTTCGCTGACCGCGCGGCTGCCGGGGACGGGTTCGTCGGCGGCGCGGGCGATCAGGGTGGCGGGATGGAAGATGCCGCCGTTGACCACCGCCGAGACGCCGGTGGTCACCTGCACCGGCGACACCGAAATGCCGTGACCGAAGGCGACGGTGGCGACGGTGATCGACGGCCAGTTGCCGGGCGGCACTTGCGGGCCGCCGACCTCGGGCAGTTCCAGACCGGCGGGCTTGAGCAGGCCGAAACGGGCCAGATAGTTTTTCTGCGTGTCGCCGCCGAATTCCAGCGCCATGCGCGCCGAACCGATGTTCGACGACTGAATGAGAATTTCCGGTACCGAGGCCGGACCGCGCAGCGAGTGCAGGTCGTGGATGGTGTAGTTGGCGATCTTCAGCGGGCTGGTGTCGTAGCGGTCGGTGACCCGCACCTTGCCGCTTTCCAGGGCGATGGCGGTGTTGAACACCTTGAACACCGAGCCCATTTCGTACACGCCCAGGGTGGCGCGGTTGAACATCGCGTCGTCGGTCAGGGTGCTGCCGCGGTTGGGGTCGAAGTCCGGCAGGGAAACCAGCGAGACGATTTCGCCGGTGCGCACGTCCTGCACCACCGCCGCCGCGCCCTCGGCCTTGTAGGTGGCGACCGCGTCGCGCAGGATGCGCGCCACCGCCGTCTGCACCCGCATGTCCAACGACAGGCGCACCGTGCGGCCGTCTTTCAGGGCGGCGTCGAAACGGCGCTCGACGCCGCTGATGCCGTGGTTGTCGATGTCGGTCTTGCCGACGACGTGGGCGAACAGGCCGCCTTGCGGATAGACGCGCATCTCGCCGTCCTCGAAACCGAGGGCCGGATAGCCCAGGCGGTTCACCGCGAACTGCTGGGACGGCGTGAGGTTGCGGTGCAGATAGACGAAGGCCTGACCGCTTTTCAGCCGCTCGCGGGTCTTGGCGAGGTCGAGGTCGGGCAGCACCTTTTCCAGGTCGGCGGCGATGCGGTCGGCGTCGCGCACGATGCGGGCGTCGGCATAAAGGTTGACCGTCGGCAGGTCGGTGGCGAGCAGGATGCCGTTGCGGTCGGTGATGTCGGCGCGCAGCGCCTTGACCGGCAGCTCCGGATGCGGCGTGGCGCGGGCCACCCGTTCGGCCTCGGGATGGAAGGCGACGTCGACCAGGCGCACCGCCACCGCCAGGAACAGCAGCAGGAAAGCGCCGCCGGCGAAGACCAGACGGGTGCGGCCGGTTTCCAGGGCGGTCTTGTTGGCGCCTTCGATCAGCACCGTGCCGGGACGGGCGGCGGCTTCGCCGGGGCGCCGGGCGGGGGCGGAGAAGAGGGCGGCGGCCTTGCGCAAAATCATGGCTCGCTCCTCCGGCTGGCGACCTCGGGCGCGGCGGGGCGGCGGACGGCGCTCGGCGCGGTCTGTTCCCCGGCCAGGCGCGGCGCGGTTCCTTCCTCGGCGAAGGGCAGGGCGGCGGCGGCGGCGATCTGGCCCGGCTTCACCGGAACCAGCGAGAGATGGGATTCGCTCAGGTGCTTCAGGCGGGCGGGGTCGTTGAGGTGGCTCCATTCCGCCTTGAGCACGCGGATCGCGGTGCGGTCGGTCTGGATGCCCTTTTGCAGGGAAACCAGGCGGGTTTCCATGTCCTGCACGCGCCCCTTCACCGCGACCAGACCGGCGCTGATCAGGCTGAACAGGATGGTGGTGACGACGAACAGGCGGATCATCGCGCGGTCCTCCGTCCCCGGGGGGCGTCGCCGCGCACCGCGACGCGCAGGTGCGCGCTGCGGGCGCGCGGGTTCAGCCGCGCCTCGGTCTCGGTGGCGGACAGCGGGCGGCGGCGGTCCTGGGCGAAAGTGGCGTGCGCGGTTTCGGCGGTCTGCGGCAGGTGGCGCGACGGCGCGGCGGCGCGGCCGCTTTTCGCGTCCATGAACCGCTTGACGATGCGGTCCTCCAGCGAGTGGAAACTGACCACCGCCAGCACCCCGCCCGGCGCCAGCAACGCCTCGGCGGCGGCCAGCGCGCGTTCCAGTTCGCCCAATTCGTCGTTGACCGCGATGCGCAGCGCCTGGAAGGTGCGGGTCGCCGGGTCGATGCCGTCCTTCGACGGCCGCACCGCGGACCGCACGCAGGCGGCCAGTTCCAGGGTGGTGGCGAAGGGCTTTTCGGCGCGGGCGGCGACGATTGCCGCGGCGACACGGCGCGACGCCCGTTCCTCGCCATAGGTATAGATCAGGTCGGCAAGCTCGGCTTCCGGCAGGGTGTTGACCAGATCGGCGGCGGTGGGGACGTCGCCGCCCATGCGCATGTCGAGGGGGCCGTCCTTCTGGAACGAAAAACCGCGTTCCGCCTGGTCGAGTTGCATCGAGGAGACGCCGATGTCGAGGGCGATGCCGTCGATCCGCCCATGCACTTCGGGCGGCAGCAGGTCGGCCATGTCGCCGAAGCGGCCGGGCAGGAAATGGAAGCGCCCGGGGAACGAGGAGGCCACCGCCTCCGCCGCGGTGCGGGCGGAGGGGTCGCGGTCGATGGCGTAGAGGGTGCATTCGGCGGCGGCGAGGATGGCGCGGGAATAGCCGCCCGCGCCGAAGGTGCCGTCGACGTAGATGCCGCCGTCCTTGGGGGCGATGGCGCCCACCACCTCGGGCAGCAGGACCGGAATGTGCGGCAGGCCGGGCATCATGCGTCCTCCGCCTTGCGGCGCAGGGTCAGCGACAGGCCCTTTTCGCGGGCGCGGCGCAGCTGTTCGGCCTGATGGGCGTGGAAGTCCTCGGGCCGCCAGATCTGGAAGGTGCGGCCCTTGCCGACGAACACCGCCGCGTCGGCGATGCCGGCGTGAGAGAGGAAATGCTCGGGAAGGCTGATCCGTCCGGTGGTGTCCCACGGCAGGGGCTGGGCGGAGGCGAAGACCAGGCTGGCGATGTCGTCGGCTTCGTCGGAGAACACGTCCATGTCGTCGGCCGCGTCGGTCATCGCGTTGATGCGGTCCCAATCGCAGCATTCGATGCAGGGCAGCTTGAAGTTCGGAAAGGCGACGACTTCCTGCATGCCCTTTTCGATCAGAAGATTGCGCAGCACCGCAGGGACGGAGACCCGTCCCTTGCTGTCGACTTTCACGGTCGTGGTCGAAATGAAGGCCTTGGCCTTCGCCAGATCCGCCATGGCGCCTGCACCTTTCTGATCCAGCGCCGCGTCCGGCGCCGCCCCGGAAACGTCTCTTCCGTGGGTATTCATGGGTTAACATGGGATTTCTTGCCAGTCAATGCCGCTAGCCGCCAAAAGCTGCCGAATAACCTCAAGTTTTTCCTAGAGTTTGCGCGGTTTCTCGGGAGCTTCCCGTAAGGCTTTCGGAATCCACGATTTTGCTCAATACGGGAAAAATCCCCCCGCACTCGCCCGGGTTTTCATGGCTGTGACGGCGATCACGCGGCTTCGACTGCGTTCTCGTTATGTTCTATTTGTGCCTGGTCTTCCGGCACGGCAAATCGCCCGGAGTCGGAGGACGCCTTGAGAGTGGCGAGGCAACAAGGGTAGACGGTAGTCGTAATTTAATTTGACAATAATCGTTATTATGGACCATAAATATCGGAAATCGTCATCTCTGTGGGAGGCCGCGATGCCGCTGTTCGATTCCATTTCCGATTGGACGCAGTCGTCGTTCGGCGTCGGTTCCGCCGTGGGCGGCGACACGCCGCCGCGGGCGGAGGACGGACGGCGCACCCGCGACGCGCTGGACCTTGTGGGGTATCGCCGCGACACGGCGGGCGACGGACAGGCGGGGATGCTCGCCGACCTGCCGAAGGAGGCGAAGACGGTCGCCTTCAGCGTCGCCATGCAGTACGGCCCGGGCCTGGAAAAAGCCACCCCCCGCTTTTGGAAGACGCTGACCGATCGCGACTGGACGGCGATGGACGCCGAACTGCGGAACTTCAAGGACAATCACAAACCCCGCAGGGAGGCCGAAGCCGATTACCTGCGCCCGCTGTTACCGCCCCGGTAGGCTTTTCGGCACCCGGCAGTCCACGGTGTAGACCTGAATGGGAGGCGGGACACCATCGTGTTGGTCGGCCCCCCATTTGCGCGCGACTTTCTTCAGACCTTCCCACTCCGTTCGGGGATAGTTCGGCGGCACGAAGATGGAGATCATGCCGATATCCCTATTCTCCGCCCAGGTTACCGTTTTGGCGTCCCAGCGTATGTAGTGGTTGATCGCGAAGACGAAGTCGTTGCGCGCCTTATCGAAGACGCTCAGGCCCTTTTCGTCGCAGGAATGGGTGCGGCAGGACCAACCGATGACATAGCGGCCTTCAACCTCGACGAATTTACGCGGTCCGCCCATGTCGAGCGCCAGAATCGAGACGTCGTCATAAAGCGTCCACCACCGGTCGCGGTTGCCGGTGGCGTTGCTGCGCAGGCAGGAAAAGCGCTTTTTCATGATGCCGTCGAGGATATCCACGACCTCATGGCGGGGCCAGCCGTCCGCCATGTTCATGCGCAGCAGCCGGTCCGCCACCTCTTGCGGCGAGGAGGGCAGAACCGGTTTCTTTTCCGCCGCCGCGTTTCCCGCCGCCAGGCAAAGGGCGATGCCCAGAACCGCCGCCGACCGTATCCATGCCGCCATGATCGTTCTCCCGGCGCACGCCCGCCGATGGCATCCGGCATCTTGCCACGACTTTCCGTTCGCCTTCAATGCGGGGGGATTTGCGTCAGAGGGTCTGTAAGCCGGGTTCTGTCCTCCCCCTTGCGGGGGATGGATGGCCATTCATCTGGGACGCCCGTTGCCGGACGCCTCAAGCAACCAACCCGGACGGCGGCGCGAAAACCCGCTTGCCTTGCGGCGTGCCATCCCTATTCGGTTTTGCTCCCGGTGGGGTTTACCGTGCCGTCCCCGTCGCCGGGTCCGCGGTGCGCTCTTACCGCACCCTTTCACCCTTACCTGCCTTGCCCCGAGGGGCTTCGGCAGGCGGTTTGCTTTCTGTGGCACTTTCCCTGGGGTCGCCCCCGCCGGACGTTATCCGGCACCGTGTTTTCGTGGAGCCCGGACTTTCCTCGGCCCCGGCAAGCGGGGACGCGGCCATCCGACCCTCTGACGCGGGCGGATGATAAGGGGGGAGGGGGGGAGAAGTAAACGGAAACTACGCCGCGTCCTCGCCCGCCGCCTTCAACAGCCCGGCCAGGATTTCCGCGCTTTCGCGGTCGGGCAGGCCGTCCACCCGCTTCGGCCGGAAATGCCGCTGAAAGGCGGAGAGCGCGGCGTGCACGTCGCCGGTGTCATAGCCGAAGCGGGCCAGCGCCGGGGCGGTCCAGGCTAGGCCCCAGTGCGGCACTGGCGCGGGCGCGGGCGCAAGGCCGATGCGCAGTCGGGCGAGAACCGGCCAGGGGAAGCGTTCGCCCGGGTCCTGCTTGCGGCTGGGGGCGACGTCGGAATGGGCGACGACGTTGCGCGGCGGGATCGGGTGGCGGGCCAGGATGCCGCGGCACAGGTCGCAAAGCGCGTCGATCTGCCGCGCGGGGAAGTCGCGATAGCCGAACTCGTGCCCCGGGTTGACCAGTTCGATGCCGATCGAGCGGCCATTGACGTCGGTTTCGCCGCGCCAGCGGGAGACCCCGGCATGCCAGGCGCGGCGGTCCTCCGCCACCAGGGCGAAGACGGTGCCGTCCTCGTCGATCAGATAGTGGGCGCCGACCTTCGCCGCCGGGTCGGTCAGGCGGGCCAGCGCCGCCTCGGCGGTTTCCATGCCGGTATAGTGCAGCACCAGCATGTCGACCGGGGTGTTTTCCGGGCGCGGCTCGTGGTTGGGCGAAACCCGGTCGGTACGGATCGGCGGCAGCGGCATGGGCTTATCCTCCCTGTGGTCTGCGGCGCGGCTGGAACTGGATGGCGGCGACGCCCGCCATGGTCAGCACCGCGCCGACCAGTTTTTCCACGGTCATCGGCTCGTGCAGGAACACCACGGCGGAGATCACTCCGATCACCGGGCCGAGCAGGGTGAACGGCACCACCAGCGACAGGTCGTGACGCTGTACCAGACCGTACCACAGCCCGTGGCCGATGATCGAGGCGCCGATCGCGGTGAAGACGACGCCGCCCCAGCCGTAAAGCGACGCCGTCTGCATCGCGGCGATCTGGTGATCCTCCAGCAGCAGAGAGGCGAGGAAGGTCTGCGGCGCGGCGAAGGCGGCGGTGCCGCCGATGTAGGTGAGGCTGGGGATCGCGGGCATCACCTTGAACAGCGCGCTGGAACCCGACCAGCAAAGAGCGGCGAGGACGATCAGCGCCAGCGACGGCAGGTGAACCTCCCCCGTTTCTCCCGCCAGCACGACGATGCCGAGGAAGCCGAGGGCCACCCCCAGGCCGCGCCGGAGGCCGATGCGCTCGCGGAAGAACAGGGCGCCGATCAGCACGCTGAAGGGCACGCTGGTTTGCAGGGCGATCGCCGAGGTCGCCGCGTCCACCCGCACCATGCCGACGAACAGCATGCCGAAGTGCAGGCTGCCCATGGTGCAGGAGAGCAGCAACAACGGCTTCACGTATTCCCGCTTCATCGATGCGAAGGGCAGGATCAGGCAGGCGACGATGGCGAAGCGCAGGCTGGTCATCAACAAGGGCGGCAGTTCGGCCACCCCCAGCTTGACCGCGACGTAGTTGAGCCCCCAGAAGGTCACCACCAGGGTGGCGAGCAGGGTATCGCGCCGTCCCAGGCGGTCGTTCACTTCAGGCCCCGCGCCCGTTTGACGCTTTCGAAGGCGGCGTTGATCGCCGCCAGGGTGCGGTTGGCGTTGGCCACCAGTTCCGGCGGCATGCCCTTGGCGGTCAGCACGTCGGGGTGGTTCTCGCGGACCAGGCGGCGATAGGCGTCCTTGATTTCCTTGTCCGAGGCGTCGCGCGCCACCCCCAGCACCGCGTAGGGGTCGTCGTCGGCGGCGGCGCTTCCGCCCATGCCCGCCGCGGCGCGGGCGCGGATGGCGGCGAACTGCATTTCGGAAAAGCCGAAGATGCTGGCCACCCGGGCAAGGAAGGCTTCCTCGCTGGGGTGCAGGTCGCCGTCGGCGCGGCCGATCTGGAACAGGGCGTGCAGCAGTTCCTCCAGCACCGTCGGGCTGTCGCGGAACAGGTCGGCGATTTGCGCCGCGTAGGGCTCGAAACCGTCGGCGGTCTGCCGCGCCTGGTCGAACATCCGGCCGACCTGGTTCATGTCCTGCCGCGGAATCTGGAACAGCCGTTTGAAGGCGTCGATCTCGGCGCGGGTGACCACGCCGTCGGCCTTCGCCATCTTCGCCGCCAGCACGATCACCGCCAGGGTGAAGGCGGCCTGGCGTTCCTCGTCCGAACGCGGCGGGTTTTCGGTCCAGACCGGGGGCTCGCCGCTCCGGTCGTGCATTTTGTCCACCGCGTGGCCCAGCGCCGCGCCGAGAACCGCGCCCAGCGGGCCGCCGACCGAGAATCCGGCCATGCCGCCGATAATCTTGCCCCAGATACTCATGTGAAGAGCTTCCTTGCCGCCGCTTGCTCCATGGACTTATCGCGAGACGCCCGCCGCGGCAAGGTCCGGCGAGGGTTTTTCCGCGTTTTGCTTACGGAAGGTTCATTCTCGCCGCGCCTTGATCTATGCTGCGCGGGCCGGATGCCACAACACGAACGGCCGACAAGGCCGTCCACGCTCGACCCGGGGGAAAAGTCGCCGTGAGGAAAACGTTGCGCCATGGGGCGGTCGCCGTCCTTCTGCTGCTGCTTGCCGTGGCGGTGCTGCCCGCCCTGCTGATCGACAAGGACACCGTGAAGCGGCGCATCTCCCGCGCCGTCTACGAGGCCACGGGGCGCGAACTGACGGTCGCGGGCGACCTTGGCTTTTCGTTTTTCCCCACCCCCCGCCTGGAAGCCGACGGCGTGCGGCTCGCCAACTGGCCGGACAGCTCCGAGCCCTGGATGCTGGAGGTGCGGAAGGTCACCGCCACGGTGTCGCCGTGGGCGTTGCTGCGCGGCGAGTTGACGGTCGCCGCCCTCGAACTCGATTCCCCGGTGCTGCTGCTGGAACGCCGCGCCGGACGCGGCAACTGGAATTTCGTGGCGCCCGGTCAGTTGCCGCCGCGTCCCGCCGCCGCGCCCGCCTCTTCCCCGGTGGCCGCCGCCGCCCCGGTGTTGCCCCCCGCCGCCTCGGCCGCCGCCGAGGTCGCCGCCTTGGTCGCCTTCAACCGGGTGACGGTGCGCGACGGCCGGATTTCCTATCGCGACGCCAACGGCGACAAGACGTTGACCGCCGAAAAGATCGAGGCGCGGGTGGACGCGCAGGCGGCGACCGGCCCGTTCCAGGTGGACGCCCGCGCCCGCGTCGCCGGGCAGCCGGTGACGCTTTCGGGCAACGTCGGCCAGATTCAGACCAACCGCGCCGTCACCCTGCGCCTCGACCTCGGCGTCGAACCGGCGCGCCTGCACCTCGACGGGTTGCTGCTGCGCGCCACCGACGAGGGGCCGGTGCTGAAGGCCGCCGCCGAGCTCACCGCCGCCGACGCCGCCCAGTTGGCGAAGCGGGCGGGCGTCGCCGTGCCGGAACTGGCGGGCAGGCCGGTATCGCTGGCGGGCCAGATACGCCTGACCGCCGTCGGCGGCGACCTCACCGAGGGGGCGTTGCGCGTCGGGCCGGTGGACGGCACCGCCAAGCTGTCCTGGTCGATGGACGGGGCGCGCCCCAAGTTCTCCGCCGAGATCAAATCCCGCCGCGTCGACCTCGACGCCTTCGCCGCGCCGCCGCGCGCCGCGCGAAGCGGCGTGCCGACGCCGGCCCTGGTCTCCACCGCCGTCGCGGAGACGGACGCCGCGCCCTCGCTGGCCGCCGCCCTGGGGTATTCCCCGCCGCGCGGCCTCGATCTCGACCTTTCCCTCGGCGCGGACGCGGTGGTCTGGCGCGGTCAGGCGATTCAGGCGGCCTCCTGCCAGGTGTCCTTCAGCCGTGGCGACATGGTAATCCAGGGCCTTTCCGCCGACTTGCCGGGGGCGGCGCAGGTGCGCGTCTTCGGCTTCGTCGGCAGCGACCCCGCCAAGCGTAACGTCGATCTTTCCGTGCAGGCGGGCGCTTCCAACCTGCGCGGTCTGCTGGAATGGCTGGGCGTGGGAACCGGCACGGTGCCAGCCGACCGCCTGCGCCGGGCGGCGGTGACCGCCACCGTCGGCGTCACCCCCGACGGGATGATCCGTGTCCGCGACGCCGACCTGCTGCTGGATGCCGCGCACGGCAAGGGGGCGCTCGACCTGCGTTGGGGCGACAAGCCGGCCTTCGGCCTGTCGCTGACCGTCGACCAGCTCAACCTGGACGCCTATCGCGCCGAGGCCGCCGCCGCGGCGGCGCCGGACGCCGCGCGGCCGGTCCCCGCCGCCGCCCCGGCGGATCAGCCCGCCGCGCCCGCCGCCGCGCGGGAACCCGCGTTGCCGTTGTGGGAGCGTTTCGACGCCAACCTCGACCTCAGGGTCGGGCGCCTGACCGTGGGCAGCCAGCCGTTGGACCGTTTCGCCGCGCGCGGGCGCTGGCAGTCCGGGGTGCTGGAGGTTTCCGCCCTGCAGGCGGACATCGGCGGCGAGGGCAAGCTGTCCGCCTCGGGCCGCATCGCCGCGAAAGGCGAGGGCGCGCCCCGCGTCGACGCGCTCAAGGCCGTCGTCGCCACCCCGCGCGCCGACCGGCTGCTCGGGCTTTTGCCGGTTTCCCTGCCCGGTTTTGTCCGGGATTGGCGGGCGCTGACCGCCACCCTGTCGGCGGACGGGCCGCTGGCCGACTTGCAGGCCGAGGCCTCGGCGGCGGTCGCCGACGTGCGCTTCACCCTGGGCGGACGGTTCGACGCGGTGCGCATGGCGCCGGTCGGCGACGGCGACGTCACCCTGTCGGCGCCCACCCTGGGGGCCTTGGCCGCCGCCTTCGGTGCCGAGGTCGCCCCCGAACTCGCCCGCAAGGGGACGGTGGAGATCTATGTGCCGCTGAACGGCGACACCCATGGCTATGCGATTCCGGCCCTTACCGCGACGGCGGGCGACATCGCCCTGACCGGCGAGTTGACGGCGAAGACCGACGGACCGCGCCCGCGCCTCGACGCCCGGCTGAAGGGCAATCTGTTGCCGCTGTTCGCGCCGTTGCGCGCCGCCGAGCGCCGGACCGCCGACCGCCGCGCCGCCGCGCCGTCCGCCTCCGCGGTTTCCGCCGATACCCCCGCCACCTCCGCGCCCGCCGCCTGGTGGACCGCCCTGCGCGGTTTCGACGGCAGCCTGGATGCCGCCTTCGACGCGGTGGTCGGGCCCACCCTGTCCGCCGAGGCGGTGGCGGCGAAGGCGCGTCTGGAAAACGGCGTGCTGAGCGTCGAACGCCTGGCCGCCCGCCTGCTTGGCGGCAACGCCGAGGCATCGGGCCGCGCCGACCTGACCGCCCTGCCGAAGCTGACGGCGACGGTGCGCGCCAAGGACATCGCGGTGGACGCGAAGTCGCCGCTGTTCGCGGGCAACGCGCCCCTGGCCGGACGCTTCGACCTTTCCGCCGCCGGGGAAAGCACGGGCGGCGACGTCAATACCCTGTTGCGCGGCCTTGACGGCAAGGGCGAGGTTTCGGTGCGCGACGGCTCCTTCGCCGGGGTCGACCTCGGCGCGGTCAACGACCGTCTGGGCAAGGTCAAATCCTTGCAGGATCTGGTTTCTGCGGTCGAGGCCGGGGGGCGAGGGCGGACCGCGTTTTCCTCCCTTTCCGGGCATTTCGCGGTGGCGGGCGGCGTGCTGAAAAGCGACGACCTTAAGATGGTCGCGCCCTCCGGCCTGGGTTCCGCCGTCGGCACCGCCGACCTGGCGGCGCGGCGGATCAACGCCGACGTCCGCTTCGCCCTGGCCAGCCTCAAGGAGGCGCCGCCGCTGGGTCTCAAATTGCAAGGGATGTGGGAATCCCCCCGCGTCATCTTCGATTCCGGGGAATTCCAGGGCTACATGATCCAGAAGGGGCTGAGCCGCTTCCTCAAGGGCCTGTCGAAGAAGAATACCGCCGCGCCGACGGGCGACGAACCGCCGCCCCCCGCCAAGGTCAAGCTGAAGGACGTGCTGCGCGAGACCTTGCAGTCGATTCCAGCGAAGTAAAAACGCGCGGGCGCCGCCCGCCCCCGCAAAGGGTCGCGGACCCTTTGATCCCAATAGTTTTCCGCCGCGTTAGCGGCAATCGATCGTCACGCCGCGTGATGGTTCTATCGCGCTGCGCGTAAAAACAAATAAATGGGGTCCAGGGGGCCGAGTCCCCTGGCGGGTCCGGGGCGGAGCCCCGGCCTGGTTTCATTTTCCCGCGAGTTTTTCCTGCAACGTGCGCAGCACGAAGACGCGCAGCGCGCCGGACAGGTTTCCGGCGATGTCGCCGCGGTCGCGGTCGACGTCCTCGATCAGGGCATGCAGGCTGATGCCGCGTTCCTCGGCGATACCGCGCAGGGCCTGCCAGAACGGTTCCTCGATGGAGATGCTGGTGCGGTGGCGGTCGATGGTCACCGAGCGTTTCTTCACCTCGTCGCTCATCCCAGAATCTTTCGCGCAAAGGCCGCCGCCGCGTCGGCGGCCAGATCGAGCGCCGCCTCAGGGGCAAGGCCCGAGGCGCGGCGCGGTTTCAGCGAGTGGTCGCCGTCGGCGATCCAGGCGATTTCCACGCCCGTGCCGAGGCCGTATTCCGCCACCTCGGCGGCGTTGCCCAGGGCGTCGCGTTCGCCCTGCACCAGCAGCGTCGGGCAGGACGGCGCTGTCAGCGGCGACAGGCGTTCCGGCGTCGCCGCCTTGCCCGCCGCGTGGAAGGGATAACCCAGGCAGATCGTTCCGGCGGCGTGGGTCTCCGCCGCCGCCATCGCCGCCGCGCGGCCGCCCATCGACTTGCCGCCGATCAGCAGGGGCAATCCGGGCCAGCGCGTCCGTGCGGACGCCGCCGCCGCCGCGAAGGCGGCCAGCAGCACCGGCATGCGGTCGGGGGGACGTTTGCTTCCGTCCGCGCGCCGCCGCGCCATGTAGGGAAATTCGAAGCGCGCCACCGCCAGCCCACGCGCCGCCAGCCGCGCCGCCATCGCGGCCATGAAGCCGCTGTCCATCGGCGCGCCCGCGCCGTGCGCCAGGACCAGCAGCGCAACGGGATCGGACGGCGCGTCGACGAGGAAATCGGTCATGGCGGAGGCCCTGGAACCAAAACGGTGCGAGGGGTCTTGGACCCCTCGCGCACCCCATTACGTTTTTGCCGAGAAACGGCAGCCAACCCCTGCTGCATCGACAACGGGCTTATCGCGCTACGCGCAAAAACCGAACAAAGGGGAGGCCCGGAGGGACCGAGTCCCTCCGGAACGGTTTTGCTTTAAATCTGGGCGTAGAAGTCGTTGCCCTTGTCGTCGACGACGATGAAGGCGGGGAAGTCGACGACCTCGATCTTCCACACCGCTTCCATGCCGAGTTCCGGGTATTCCAGCAGTTCGACCTTCTTGATCGATTCCTTGGCCAACTGCGCCGCGGCGCCGCCGATCGAGCCGAGGTAGAAGCCGCCGTGCTTCTGGCAGGCCTCGGTCACCGCCTTGGATCGGTTGCCCTTGGCCAGCATCACCATCGAGCCGCCCGCCGCCTGGAACTGGTCGACGTAGGAGTCCATGCGGCCCGCCGTGGTCGGCCCGAACGAGCCGGAGGCATAGTTGGACGGGGTCTTCGCCGGACCCGCGTAATAGATCGGATGGTTCTTCAGGTATTCCGGCATCGGCTCGCCCTTGTCCAGGCGTTCCTTGATCTTGGCGTGGGCGATGTCGCGGCCGACGATGATGGTGCCGGTCAGCATCACCCGGGTCTTCACCGGGTACTTGGAGAGGGTCTTGAGGATTTCCGGCATCGGCTGGTTGAGGTCGATGTTCACCGCCTCGCCGCCCAGGGATTCCGACTTCACGTCCGGCATGTACTGCGCCGGGTTGGTTTCCAGCTGTTCCAGGAACACGCCGTCCCGGGTGATCTTGCCCAGGCACTGGCGGTCGGCCGAGCAGGACACGCCGATGCCGATCGGGCAGGACGCGCCATGGCGCGGCAGGCGGATCACCCGCACGTCGTGGCAGAAGTACTTGCCGCCGAACTGCGCGCCGATGCCGAACTGACGGGTCATCTCGAAGACCTCGCGTTCGAGCTCGACGTCGCGGAAGGCCTGGCCGAATTTGTTCCCCTTGGTCGGCAGGGCGTCGTAGTAGTGGGTGGACGCCATCTTCACCGTCTTCATCGTCAGCTCGGCGCTGGTGCCGCCGATGACGATGGCCAGGTGATAGGGCGGGCAGGCCGAGGTGCCGAGGGTCTTGATCTGGTCGGCGAGGAACTTGCGCAGGCTGGCGGGGTTCAGCACCGCCTTGGTCTGCTGGTAGAGGAAGGTCTTGTTCGCCGAGCCGCCGCCCTTGGCGACGAACTGGAACTTATAGGCGTCGCCCTCGGTGGCGAAGATGTCGATCTGCGCCGGCAGGTTGTTGCCGGTGTTGACCTCTTCGTACATGTCGAGAGCGGCGTTCTGCGAATAGCGCAGGTTGAGGTCGGTGTAGACGCGGCCCACCCCGTCGCTGATCGCCTTGGCGTCGCCGCCGCCGGTCCAGATCTGCTGGCCCTTCTTGCCCATGACGATGGCGGTGCCGGTATCCTGGCACATCGGCAGCACCATGCCCGCCGAGATGTTGGCGTTCTTCAGCAGTTCCAGGGCGACGAAGCGGTCGTTGGGCGAGGCTTCCGGGTCGTCCATGATCTTGCGCATCTGCTCCAGGTGCGTCGGACGCAGCAGATGGTTGATGTCCTTGAATGCCTCGTAGGTGAGAAGCTCGATCGCCCGGGGATCGACGACCACGACCTCCTTGTCGCCCAGCTTCTCGACCTTGACGAAGTCGGAGGAGAGCTTGCGGAACGGGGTGTCGTCCTGACCCAGGGGGAACATTTCGGCATAGGCGGCGTCGAACGGCATGGAACAGTCCTCCCAGTTTGATTTTTCGTTGATCGCCCCGCCGGCACGCGGGGTTATTTTTTACGGAACGCGTCCAGCACCACCACCTTGCGGTCGTCGGCCCCGGGCATGGCGGCCTTTTTCGGCTGCTGCGGTTCGGGGACGTCGGGTTCGTTCGGCGGCGGGGCGTCCAGTATCAGGTCGTCGTCGAGGCTGTCCTCGAAATCGTCCTCGTACTGGAACTGCAGGCCGAATTTCGCCGACGGATCGGCGAAACCGGTGACCGCGGAGAAGGGCACCACCAGGCGCTCCTTCCGGTCGTTGAAGCTCAAGGTTACGGAAAAGCTGTCCGGCGCATCGCGGTTGATCGCGAGATCCCAGTATTCGTGCTGCAGGACGATGGTGATGTCCTCGGGGTGGGAAGCGGCCAGGTGCGGCGGGATGATCACCCCCTCGGCGTCGGTGCGGAAGGTGATGTAGAAGTGATGGTTTCCCGGCAGGCCGTGTTGGGCGGCACGGGACAGCGCCTCGCGCACCACGCCACGCAGGGCCTGCTCCACCAGGGCGTCGTAATCGAAAAGCGGTCGTGGATCCATGGGCATGGGACGGACAGAACCTCGGCAAGGGACGCGGGCGGAAAAGGCCCGAAACGGAGCCCATATTACGCACACTGACCGGCGAGGAAAATCCCATACAGGAAAAATGGACAAGAAAATGGGGCATTTCTGTTGCTAGGAAGCCCCACTCCCCACCTGAAACCGCTCAAGGCATCAGGAATTCAGGCTCGGTTTGGAAACCGCTTACGCGGCGGCCAGAACCGGAGTGCGATTATCGTTCGCAGCTACAACGTTGGCCCGATAACGGCGGAACCATGCCGAGCACAGCCATAACCTTTACCACGCACGTCGATCCTGTTTCGCCCCCATGGTCCCCAAGAAGGGGGAGATGGTGGAGGCGCCGGGCACTGCCCCCGGGTCCGCAACGCTTATTCCGTGATGGGTTTAGCGCCATAGTCCGTTTCCGGACGCCTTCTATATAAGGGGTTTGTGCCCTTGGGGGAAGAGGCATCCGAAAGGGGGTTCGCCCGGCGCGCGGTTGCGGCTATGCTCCCTTCTCTTTCGCCGTCGTTTCCTGCAAGAGGTCCCGCCATGCCGCTTTCCCCGGAACAGGTTGCCGAAATCGCCGCCGCCCGCGCGCAAGAGGCCGCCACCCTGCGCCCCACCGTGCCGGAGCTGGAGTCGATGCTCTATCAGGCGATGCCGGTGCTCGACCACGGGTTCATCCGGGTGATCGACTACATGGGCAACGACGCGGCGATCGTGCAGGCGGCGCGGGTTTCCTATGGCCGGGGAACGAAGAAGGTCTCCGAGGACCGGGGGCTGATCCGCTATCTGATGCGGCACCGTCACACCACGCCGTTCGAGATGTGCGAGATCAAGTTCCACGTCAAATTGCCGATCTTCGTCGCGCGGCAGTGGATTCGCCACCGCACCGCCAGCGTCAACGAGATCTCGGCGCGCTATTCGATTCTCGACAAGGAATACTACATCCCGGCGCCCGGCCAGTTGGCGGCGCAGTCGCAGAACAACCGCCAGGGGCGCGGCGCGGTGCTGGAGGGCGAGGAGGCGGCGCGGGTGCTGGCGATGCTGCGCGACGACGCCGAGACCAACTTCGCCCACTACGAGGAAATGCTCAACGTCGACGACGCGGGCGAACCGGTCGATCCGGCGCGCGACGGCCTGGCGCGCGAACTGGCGCGCATGGACCTGACCCTCAACACCTATACCCAATGGTATTGGAAGACCGACCTGCACAATCTGATGCATTTCCTTTCCCTGCGCGCCGACGCCCACGCGCAGTACGAAATCCGGGTCTATGCCGAGGAAATGCTGAAGGTGCTGAAGGCCTGGGTGCCCGCCACCTACGAGGCGTTCATGGACTATCGCGTCGGCGGCGCCGGACTGTCGGCGAAGGATCTGGCGGTGGTGCGGCGGCTGATCGCCGGCGGCACGGTGACGCAGGAGGAAAGCGGCCTGTCCAAGCGCGAATGGGGGGAGCTGATGGCGACCCTGGGCCGCGACGCCTGAGACGGAAAAAGGGCCGGGGTTTTCCCCGGCCCTTTTCGATTCGGCCTTACTCGGCGAGCAGGGCCTCGGCGATCGCCCCATAGGCCTTCGCCTGCGGGCCGTCGGGGTCGGTGGCGACGATCGGCGATCCGGCGTCGGAGGCCTCGCGGATGGCCAGGGTCAGCGGAATTTCGCCGAGGAAGGGCACGTCGAGCTCCGCCGCCGCCGTGGCCGCGCCGCCGTGGGCGAAGATGTGCTCGCGGTGGCCGCAGGCCGGGCATTCGTAATAGCTCATGTTCTCGACCAGGCCGAGGACCGGCACCTCCACCTTGCGGAACATCGCGATCGCCCGCTTGGCGTCGATCAGCGCCAGATCCTGCGGCGTGGAGACGATCACCGCGCCGGTCAGCGGCGCCTTCTGGCTCATCGTCAATTGCGCGTCGCCGGTGCCGGGCGGCAGGTCGACCACCAGCACGTCCAGGGTTCCCCAGTCGACGTCGCGGAACAGTTGCTCGATCGCGCCCGAAACCATCGGCCCGCGCCAGATCACCGCGGCGTCGGGCGGCAGCAGGAAGCCGATGGAGATCAGCTTGATGCCGTGGCTGGCCACCGGCCGCATCTTGCCCTCGGGCGTCGCCTCGGGGCGGATGCCCTCGCAGCCGAACAGGGTGGGCACCGACGGGCCGTAGATGTCGGCGTCGAGCAGGCCGATCCGCAAGCCGGTGGCGGCCATCGCCATCGCCAGGTTGGCGGCGGTGGTCGACTTGCCGACGCCGCCCTTGCCCGAGGCCACCGCGATGACCCGGGCGACGCCGGGCAGCTCGATGCGGCCGCCGGTGGGGTGCTGGCCGATGCGCGGCGGCGGCGCGGCGGGGGCGGCGGGCTTTTCGGCGGTCAGCACGACGCTGGCCTGGGAAACCCCGGGAAGCGCGGCGATCGCCGCCTCGATTCCGGCGCGGACGGTTTCCAGGGCGGCGGCTTCCTCCGCCTTGGCGGACAGGGCCAGAAGCACCCGTCCCCCGGCGACGGAAAGTCCGTCGACATGCTCCGCCGCCGTCCACCCGGGCAGGGCCTCGGGAGAGGGCAAATCGGCCAGCAGACGGCGAATGGCCTCGGCATTGGCGGCGGCGGCGCCGGTTCCGGGCGTTGACATGGGGTCGGGTTGTCCCGATATGCGGGGAAGAAAATTTCGCCAGTTCACTTTTGCGGTGTCTCGATCATGCGGGTTTTCCGGTAGGGTTCTTCGATATAAGGTGCCTAGGACGCTTCTGGCAAACCTGCGATTCACAATAATCAGTCCAAGAAGGGATGAACGACGATGCCCTGGAATACCGGCAACGGCAATGGGGGTGGGCCCTGGGGCGGTGGCAACCGGCCCGGCAACAACTCCAACAGCCCCTGGGGAAGCGGCCCGCGCAAGGGCCCGGGACAGCAGCCGCCCGATCTTGAGGAACTGCTGCGCAGGGGACAGGACCGCATGCGCGGCATGTTCCCCGGCGGCCCGAAGGGGCCGAAGGCCCTGATCCTGGGGCTGTGCGTGCTGGTCGCCGCGTGGGCGAGCTCCGGCTTCTACAAGGTGCAGCCGGACGAGCAGGGCGTCGAGATTCTCTTCGGCAAGTTCGTCAAGTCCACCGAACCCGGTCTGCACTATTGGTTCCCCGCGCCGGTGGGCGAGGTAGTGACGGTGGCGGTGACCAACATCCGCCAGATCAACGTCGGCGCGCAGAGCGACGAAGCCTCGCGCCGCTATGCCTCGGTCCGCCGCGAGACCGACGAACGGCAGATGCTGACCGCCGACCAGAACGTGGTGGACGCCGATTATTCGGTGTTCTGGCGCGTCGCCAAGGCCGAGGACTACCTGTTCAACATCCGCGATCCCGAGGCGACCATTCGCCGCGCCGCGGAAAGCGCGATGCGCGAGGTGGCGGGCCGTTCCAGCCTCGACCAGTTGATGACCGACCGGAAAGAGGCCCTGCAGGTCGAGGTGATGCAGCGCTTGCAGGAACTGCTGGACTATTACAAGGCGGGGGTTCTGATCACCGGCGTCAAGCTGTTGGCGGTGGACCCGCCGAAGCAGGTGATCGAGGCCTTCCACGACGTCAACAACGCCCGCCAGGACCTGGATCGTCAGCGCAACGAGGCGTTGGCCTATCGCAACGACATCCTGCCGCGCGCCAAGGGCGAGGCGGAGAAGATGATCCAGGACGCCATGGCCTATAAGGAACGTCAGGTCAAGGACGCCCAGGGCGAGGCCGACCGCTTCAACTCGGTCTACGAGAGCTATCGCGTCGCCGAGGGGGTGACCCGTCAGCGTCTGTACCTGGAAACCCTGCAAGAAGTCCTGGGACACGCCAACAAGGTGGTGATCGGCGACCGCGGGGGGTCCGGCGTGGTGCCGTACCTGCCGCTGCCGGAAATCCAGAAACGCAATCCGGCCAAGGGGGGCAAATAAATGAACCGCCGTCATGCCTTTCTCGGCTTGGGCGCCGTAATCGTTCTTTTCGTCGCCCTCAACGCAATGTTCGTGGTGCATCAGACCAAGCAGGCGCTGGTGATGCAGTTCGGCGATCCCAAGGCGGTGTACCAGGAACCCGGGCTCTACTTCAAACTGCCGTTCATTCAGGACGTGGCGTTCTATGAAAAGCGGGTTCTCGACCTCGACCCCGAACCCGAGGAAATGAACCTGCGCGACCAGCGGCGCATCATCGTCGACCTCTATGCCCGCTATAAGATCGTCGATCCCCTGCAATACCGTAAGTCGGCGGGGAACGAGATGGTGCTGCGCCAGCGCCTGGGCCGCGAACTGAACAACGCGGTGCGGGTCGAGGTGGCCAAGGTGCTGCTGCCCGACGTGCTGTCGGAAAAACGCGTCGAGGTGATGGACCGCATCAGCGAGGCGGTGAAGGCGCGGGAAGGGGAATTCGGCATCGAGGTGATCGACGTCCGTATCGGGCGCACCGAACTGCCGAAGGACACGGCGGATTCCTTGTACAACCGCATGCGTTCCGACCGTTTCGCCGAGGCGGCGCGCTATCGTGCCGACGGCGCCGAGATGAAGGCGAAAATCCAGGCGGAGGCCGAACGCGAACGTACCGTCATCCTGGCCGAGGCGCGGCGCAAGGGTCAGGCCCTGCGCGGCGAAGGCGATGCGACGCGTAACCAGATCCTGGGCAAGGCCTATGGCCGCGACCCGGAATTCTTTGCCTTCTACCGCTCGATGGAGGCCTATCGCGAGTCGCTGGGGCCGGACACCACGCTGGTGCTGTCCCCCAATTCGGAGTTCTTCCGCTTTTTCGAAGCGGCGCGTGGAAAGAAGTGACGAGGTAAGCAAGGAATGGAAACCGTGACGGAAACGACGGGGAAGACGCGGGTGCATCGGGGGATGCCCCGCCTGCTGGGAGGATTCTTCGCGGTGGCGTTGTGGGCCTTCGTGGCGGCGTCGCCCGCGGCGGCGCGCGGCGTGCCGGACGGCTTCGCCGATCTGGTGGAAAAGCTGCAACCCGCCGTGGTCAACATTTCCACCACCCATATCGTCGAGGGCGAAGACCAGCAGAACCTGAACATGCCCCAGCTTCCGCCCGGTTCGCCGTTCGAGGAGTTCTTCAAGGACTACTTCGAGCACTTCCAGAACCGGGGCGGCCAGCCGAAGAAGCAGAAGACCCGCTCGCTGGGGTCGGGCTTCGTGATCGACGCCAAGGGGCTGATCGTCACCAACAACCACGTCATCGACGACGCCACCGAGATCGTCGTCGGCTTCAGCTCCGGCCGCGAACTGCCGGCGAAGCTGGTCGGCCGCGACGCCAAGACCGACGTCGCCCTGCTTAAGGTGGAAAGCAAGGAACCGCTGCCCTTCGTCGAGTTCGGCGATTCCGACCATGCCCGCGTCGGCGACTGGGTGCTGGCGATCGGTAATCCCTTCGGCCTGGGCGGTACGGTGACCGCGGGCATCGTTTCGGCGCGTGGCCGCGACATCAACGCCGGTCCCTACGACGACTTCATCCAGACCGACGCGCCGATCAACCGCGGCAATTCCGGCGGCCCGATGTTCAACATGGACGGCAAGGTGATCGGCGTGAACTCGATGATCTTCTCGCCGTCGGGCGGCAGCGTCGGCATCGGTTTCGCCATTCCGGCGAAGACGGTGCAGGCGGTGATCAAGGACATCGAGGCCTATGGCCGGGCGCGGCGCGGCTGGCTGGGGGTGACCATCCAGCACGTCACCGACGACATCGCCGAAAGCCTGGGCATGGAGCACGCCAAGGGTGCCCTGGTACAGGGCGTGCAGGCGGGCAGCCCGGCGGCGACGGCGGGGCTGGAAGAGGGCGACGTGATCGTTTCCTTCGACGGCAAGCCGGTGGACGAAATGCGGCGCCTGCCGCGCATCGTCGCCGAGACCCCGATCGGCAAGTCGGTCAGCGTGGAGTTTATCCGCGGCGGCAAGCAGATGACCCGCAAGGTCAAGGTCGGCGAAATGGCCGAGGAGACCAAGCAGGCCGCCGCCAAGCCGCAGCCGCCCGAGGACAAGAAGACCCTGGCCGGACGCGAATTCCGCAGCCTGGGCCTGACCGTCGCTGGTCTCTCCCCGGCCTTGCGCGAGAAGTTCGAACTCGCCGACACGGTGAAGGGCGTGGTGGTCACCGCGGTCGATCCGGGCAGCGAGGCGGCGACCAAGGGCATCCAGCCCGGCGTGGTGATCGAGGCGGTGACGCAGCATCCGGTTTCCAGCCCGGACGACCTGCGTAACGCCCTGAAAACGGCGCAGAAGTCCGGCCGCCAGTCGGTGCTGTTGCAGCTTCGCCTGGGCGACCGCAAGCGGTTCCTGGCGCTGAAGATCGGCAAGGACTGACGGAAGGAGGGCGGGGCATGTCCCGGGTCGATTTCTACCACTTGCAGAAATGGCCGCTGGAACGCGCCCTGCCCGAACTTCTGGAACGGGCGCTGGCGAAGGGAATGAAGGCGGTGGTGGTCGCCGCCTCGGAGGAACGGGTGCGTGCCCTCGATTCCCTTCTCTGGTGCTATCGCGAGGATTCCTGGCTGCCGCACGGCGCCGCCGGTGGCGGCGAGGCGGCGGCGCAGCCGGTGTGGATCACCGACCGGGACGAAAACCCCAACGGCGCGGATATCCTGGTGATCACCGACGGCGCCGACATCCAGGACGTGGGCGGCTATGCCCGCTGCCTGGACCTTTTCGACGGCGCGGTGGAAGCCGACGTGGCGGCGGCGCGGACCCGCTGGACGCGCGCCCGCGATGCCGGGCACGACCTGTCCTATTGGCAGCAGGATGCCGACGGGCGCTGGACGGAAAAGGCGAAGTCCGCCAAGACGGCGGAGACTCCGGTATGATTCTGACGGTTCTTCTGGTTCTGCTGGCCTGTCTGGGGACGGGGCTGGGCCTGGCGGTGCGCTATTTTCCCGACCGCCGCGCCATGCCCGCCAGTCCCGACGTCGCCCGCCTGCTCGGCGAAATCCGCGCCCGCAAGCTGTTCGGCGCGGCCGGTTGCGACGACCCCGGCCTGCGCGCCCTGGCCGCCGGATACGGCTTTCGCGTCCTCGACCGCGACGGCACCATCCTCAAGCTGCGCCGCGACGCCTGGGTGAAGTTCAAGTCGCTGAGCGCGGGGGGGCGCCTGCTCGGCATCGTGCTGTTCCCGCTGTCCATCAGCTTCGCCGCCGGATTGCTGTTCGGCCTGTGGTGGCGGCGGGGCTTCGACGAACTGATCCACCTCGACCCGGTGGCGCGGTAAGGGAAAACCAGGCCGGGCGCCGCCCGGACCCGCGAAGGGGCGCGGCCCCTTCGATCCCATGACTGGTTTTTCGCCGCGTCAGCGGCTGTCATCCGTCACGCGGCGTGATGATTTTATGGCGCTGCGCGCAAAACCCAAGGCATGGGGTGCGCGAGGGGTCCGCGACCCCTCGCAAGGTTTTATTTCTTACGCCATGCCGTGGTGGGGGGCGGAACGCTGATGCTCGGCGACCGCGACCATGCGGCCGCTTCGGCTTTGGCTATAGGCGCGCACCCGCACCATCCCGGCGCGCGCCTCGCCGAAGCGGCGGACCAGGCTTTCCGGGTCGTGTTCGCGCAGCGCCTGGGCGAAGGCGACCGTGGTTTCCGGGCCGATTTCGTTGTCCACGTCCACCGGCGGATAACCGCCGGTATTGATGTCGTTGAGCAGGGTTTGCAGCGCCGCGCCCTCCACCCCCGCGCCCGGGCTGCCGCCGAAAACCTTATCCAGGAACTGTTGCAGTCTTTCCCCAAGGCCGTCGAACAGGCCGTTTTCGTCCGCCAGCCGGATCAGTTCCAGCAGCCGTTCCAGGTCGAAGGCGTCCTTCGCCGTGTCCGCGCCCTCCTTCGTCACGACGCGGGTCAGCGCCAGATGGGTCTTCGGCCCCCAGACGCCGTCCTCCCGCAGATCCGGCGTGTCGCCGTGCCGGGGGGCGAAGCGGTTGAGGCCGCCCTGCAACGCCCGGATGGCGCTTTCCAGGCCGTCGCTCGACGCCGCCCGCGCCACCCGCAGGGCGACGTCCCGGGCCGCCGCGTGGGCGTCCTCTCCCCCCGGGGTGCGGGCGGGGGTGGCCTCGCGCGGCACCTGCCGCACCGGCGTCGGCGGCAACGGCCGCCCGGTGACGTCCAGCCGCGCGCCCCCGTCGCCATAGGTCAGGCGGAACCATTCGGCCACCCGGTCGAAGGCTTCCCGCCGCTCCGCCGCGCCGTTCGTTCCCTGGTAGTCGTCGCCCTCCATCACCGCGCGGACCTCGTCCCCGGTCCACAGCGCCGGGGATTTCAGCAGGATTTCCCGCGCCGCGTCGGCCAGCGGCGCGCCCATCGCCGCCATCAGCCTTTCCGCTTCGGGGGAGAGGGCCGTCACCTTGTCCCGCTCCGCCTTCTCCTGGCGGTAGGCGTCGGTGGGGATGAAGATTTTTTTGCCGACCTCTCCCGTCAGATCGTCGAGGTCGTTCAGATCCTTCAGTTCCTCCACCGTGCAGCGGGCTTTCTTGGCGATGCTGTCCAGGGTTTCCCCGGACCGCACGACGTGGGGAACGCCCAGGCCGTAAAGGTCGGCGAACTCCTTGCGATACGCCTAGTGCTCGGCCACCAGGGCCGACCAGCGTTTCTTCTCCGCCTCGGTGAACGCCGCCAGAGGCGCCGCCTTCTCCGCCTCGTCCCGGCGGCGGCGGGCCAGTCCGTCGCGGAATTCTTCGTTGTCTTCCGTCTTCAGGTTGGAACGGAATTCGATCTCGGCGCGGAATTTCGCCCGGTCGCCGTCCAGCAGCGCCTTGACCGCCTCGGGCGAGCGGACGTTGTTGAAGCGGAGGGAGGTGAGCATCATTTCCTCCCACGAGCCTTCGAACGCTTTCTTGTAGCGGGCGATTTCCGCATCCGACCAGCCGTGCGACCGGGCCTCCGCCTCGACCAGCGCCCAGACCTTGTCCCGATGCTCGTTCCAGGCCTTCCGGCTCAGCGCCTGGATGCGATCGGCCTTGTCCAGATAGAACGAGAACACGTTCCTTTCCTTCGAGTTCTCCCCCGCCTTGTAGGGCGGGATGAGTTCTTGCGCGATGCCGGGACGTTCTTTTCGGTCAGTTTCCACCCTCTTCTTCCTGTCATCGTACCATTTTCTATATTCCTCATCTTTTACGTATCTGTCCGTATCCTTCTCCGGCATCTTGCCGTTGAGAAGAGCCTCCACATCTTGCAGACGCTTGTAGTCGTCGTCGGTGACGATGGAGGGGGGATTTCCGCCCAAATCCCTGTCAATGTCTTTACGCTTGCGCAGGGTGTAATGGCCGTTCTTGTCCTTGGTGATCAGGGCGTGGCCCACACCGATGGTGGGAATGCCCGCGGAGTCCGTGTAGACGCGGGGGACAACTCCTTCACGATCTTTCAGGTGATTTCGCCGTTGGGCGTCGTAGTCCGGTACCGGACGGGGCGGAATCGCTCGGGCGTTCTTGGGTGTGTTCTGATTTACGGCATTTGCCATGGTTTTCTCCTGTTTATCGTAATCAAAAGGGCAAACAAACCCAACGAAGCACCCGCTTCGTCGTACCAGTTGGATCGGATAGCGGGGACGCTATTTCACCTTCCGCATGATCACCCGCTACCCAAGGTTGTAGCCCCCTCCCTGTCGCGAGTAGTCCAGCATGCAGCGATGATCTGGAAAGACGGTGAGCCGCCTACCGTCGATGACGGTGGCGGAGACCTCCGCCTCTCCCGCGTTGCGGCCGAAGAAATAGCCGTTTCCCTGGTCGAAGGAGGTATCGCGCCGGAAGACGGAGGAGACATAGGCGTTGGGGAAGTCGTCGCTTTTCAGCCAGACCAGGGTGGTTTTCTCCCGCCCGATGGTGGCCTTGAGCAACAGGCCACCGAACCAGGGCGGGGCTTCCCGGACGCCCTGCCTGTCGACCAAATAGGCGGTCTCCCACACCCCATAGACGTCGGGGCATTTCTCCGCCGCCGCCGGGGGCGCCGTACCTCCGCTGGCGGGCGGCGCGTCCCCCGCCCAGGACGGGCCCGCCGCGCACACCGCCACAATCGCCAGAACCCTTCGCCAGCCCTTCATCTTTGCCCCCGTTTTTCACAACCCGGCGAACCGCGTGGTTCGCCGTACAAACGGTACGATTGAGCCGCTTACTTCACCTTCCGCATGATCACCCGCTGCCCAAGATTGTAGCCCCCTCCCTGTCGCGAGTAGGCTGTCCAGCATGCAGCGATGATCTGGAAAGACGGTGAGCCGCCTACCGTCGATGACGGTGGCGGAGACCTCCGCCTCTCCCGCGTTGCGGCCGAAGAAATAGCCGTTTCCCTGGTCGAAGGAGGTATCGCGCCGGAAGACGGAGGAGGCATAGATTCTGGGTAGTAACTTGCCGTCCTTGCTTTCCGGGAATTTTTCCTTCAGCCAGACCAGGCCGGTCTTTTCCCGCCCGATGATGGCGCGGACCAACAGGCCGCTGTACCAGGGGCCGACTTCCTCGACGCCGAAGCGGCCGACGAAGTATTCGGTCTCCCACACCCCATAGACGTCGGGGCATTTCTCCGCCGCCGCCGGGGGCGCCGTGCCTCCGCTGGTGGGCGGCGCGTCCCCCGCCCAGGACGGGCCCGCCGCGCACACCGCCACAATCGCCAGACCCCTTCGCCAGCCCTTCATCTTTGCCCCCGTTTTTCACAACCCGGCGAACCGCGTGGTTCGCCGTACAAACGGTAATTACGATTGAGCCGCTTACTTCACCTTCCGCATGAGAACGGTGAGGCCTAGGTTGGTGCCGCCTCCCTGCCGTGGGTAGATCGCGCCGATATCCAGCATGCAGCGATGGTCGGGGTAAAACTTCAGTCGTCGACCATCAATGATGCGGGCGGAAACTTTCACGCCACCCGCGTTGCGGCCGTAGAAGTAGTCGTCCCCCTGTTTCATCGACCGGTCGCGCCGGAAGACGGAGGAGGCATAGGCGTTGGGGAAGTCGTCGCTTTTCAGCCAGACCAGGGTGGTTTTCTCCCGCCCGATGGTGGCCTTGAGCAACAGGCCGCCCCACCAGGGCGTGGCGTCCTCGATGCCGAACTTGCCGACTGCATACATGGTCTCCCACACCCCATAGACGTCGGGGCATTTCTCCGCCGCCGCCGGGGGCGCCGTACCTCCGCTGGCGGGCGGCGCGTCCCCCGCCCAGGACGGGCCTGCCGCGCACACCGCCACAATCGCCAGAACCCTTCGCCACCCGAGATGCCGCGCCATTTTCCCCTCCGCGCACGATTCGGCATGATGGGAACGATCATGGAACCCGGCACGCGGCAAGGCAAGCGAACTATTTCATTGGTGGTACAATAAATGCCTTGACGCGGTTTACGTGTTTTCCATGATTTTCAATGGGTTATACGCAATACGTAAAGACGTGGATGCCCGGCGCGAGGCCGGGCATGACGGGGGGCGACCCATAACGTCGTTTTCGCCGCGTCAGCGGCTATCGGCCTTCACGCGGCGAGATGATTTTACGGCGTTGTCGCGAGACCCCAAGGAATGGGGTGCGCGAGGGGTCCGCGACCCCTCGCAAGGTTTTGCCCTAATCCTGCTCCGCCTCGGCGGTTTCCAGGTCTTCCATCGCCTGCATCCAGGCGGTCTCGGCGGCGGCGATTTGCTGGTTCAGCGCGCCCAGGTCCTTTTGCATCGCCACCAGTTGCGCCGATCCCTCGCGTTCGTAGAGTTTGGGGTCGGCCAGCGCGTTTTCGATTTTCGCGGCGGCGGCGGTCAGGCGCTCCAGGGTCTTTTCCGCATCGGCGGCCCGGCGTTTCAGCGGCGCCAGGGCGGCGCGGCGTTCGGCGCGGGCGCGGCGGTCTTCCTTTTTTCCCGGGGCGGCGTCACGGGGGTCGGCCTCGCGGTTTTCGCGGGCGGCGGCGCGGCGTTCTTCCAGCAGGGCGCGGCGATAGTCGGCCAGGTCGCCGTCGAAGGGGCGGCAGCCGCCGTCGCCCACCCGCCACAGGCGGTCGGCGACCATCTCGACCAAGTGGGCGTCGTGCGAGATCAGGATTACCGCGCCGTCGAAGGCGTTCAAGGCGGCGATCAGGGCGGTGCGGGAATCGATGTCCAGGTGGTTGGTGGGTTCGTCGAGGATGAGGACGTGCGGGGCCTCGCGGCTCATCAGGGCGAAGAGCAGGCGGGATTTCTCGCCCCCCGAAAGGGCGGAGACCGGGTTGTCCGCCAGCTCCGCGCCGAAGCCGAAGCGTCCCAAATGGGCGCGGATCTTCGCCTCCGTCGCCATCGGCATCTTTTCCGCCATGTGGTCGAAGGGGGTGGCGGCAAGGTTGAGTTCCTCGGCCTGGTGCTGCGCGAAATAGCCGACCTTCAGCTTTGGCGGACGGCGGATCGACCCGGCCATCAGGCCCAGGCGCTCGGACAGCAGCTTGGCCAGGGTCGACTTGCCGTTGCCGTTGGCCCCCAGAAGCGCGATGCGGTCGTCGGGGTCGATGCGCAGGTCCAGTCCCTTCAGCACCGTGCGGCCGTCGTATCCGGCGGCGGCGCCTTCCAGCGCGATGAGCGGCGGGGAAAGGGTCTCGGGGTCGGGGAAGTCGAAGGCGATCGCCCGTTCCTCGACGATGGGGGCGGGGACCTCCATCTTCTCCAGCATCTTGATGCGGCTTTGCGCCTGGCGCGCCTTGGTCGCCTTGGCGCGGAAGCGGTCGATGAAGCCTTGGATCTTGCGCCGTTGCTCCAACTGCTTGGTCAGGGCCTTGGCGGCCAGGTCCAGCTTCATCCGGCGGGTCTTTTCGAAGGCGTCGTAGTTGCCGCCATAGGCGACCAGCCGCTTGCCGTCCAGGTGCACGATGCGGTCGGGCACCGCGTTCAGAAGTTCGCGGTCGTGACTGATCACGACCAGGGTGCCGGGATAGACGGCCAGGTGGTTCTGCAGCCACAAGGTGGCTTCCAGGTCCAGGTGGTTGGTCGGCTCGTCGAGAAGCAGCAGGTCGGGGCGGGGAAACAGCGCGGCGGCCAGGGCCACGCGCATCCGCCAGCCGCCGGAGAAGTTCTTCACCGGTTCCGCCTGCTGATCGGTGGAGAATCCCAGACCGGTGAGAATGGCGGCGGCGCGCGCCGGGGCGGAATGCGCGTCGATGGCCAGCAGGCGTTCGTGAATTTCCGCGGTGCGGATCCCCGATGCCGCGTCGTCGCCGAGGGCGGCCAACTCGTCGAGCAGGGATTTCCTTTCGGCGTCGGCGTCGAGCACCCAGTCGAGCAGGGTTTTCTCGCCGTCCGGCGCGTCTTGCGAAACGAAGCCCAGCTTCGCGCGCGGCCGGATCGAGATGCCGCCCGCGTTGGGCGAAATCTCGCCGCGGATCAGGCGGAACAGGGTGGTCTTGCCGCTGCCGTTGCGCCCGACCAGGCCGACCCGCTGCCCGGCGGAGACGTGCAGGGTCGCGCCTTCCAGAAGAACGCGGGGGCCGATGCGGAAACTCAGGTCGTTAATGTGCAGCATGGCGGCGGTCATAGCACAGGGCGGAAGGACGGCCAAGGGAGCCTTTTCCCGGGAAGATTCGGGGGAAAAACCGGAAGTGTGACGGCTGCCACACTCTCGCGGTTGCGTTCGGCTTGCGTTGCGGGTATGTAATGCGGCCAGTCCGGGACCGCGCGCGGGGATGCGCGGCGGCCAGGGGACCACCGGCGGCGCCGGACGGCGCGCCGGACAACATGACAATCAAGGGAACTCAAGATGGGCGTTGAACGCACGTTGTCTATCGTCAAGCCGGACGCCACGCGCCGCAATCTCGTCGGCAAGATTTGCGCCCGCCTCGAGGAAGCCGGTCTGCGTATCGTCGCGCAAAAGCGGATTCGGATGACCCGCGAGCAGGCCGAGGGCTTTTATGCGGTCCACAAGGAACGCGCCTTCTTCGGCGAGCTGGTGGAATTCATGATTTCCGGACCCGTCGTGGTGCAGGTTCTGGAAGGCGAGAACGCGATCGCGCGTAACCGCGAAGTGATGGGCGCGACCAACCCGGCCAACGCGGCCGAGGGCACCATCCGCGCCGATTTCGCGGAATCGATCGAGGCCAATTCGGTGCACGGTTCCGATGCGCCGGAAACCGCCGCCGAGGAAATCAGCTATTTCTTCAGCAAGGTCGAGATCGTCGGCTGAACCCAGCCACGCGACGACGAAAAGACGAACGGCCCGGAAATTCCGGGCCGTTTTGCTTTGTCCGGGGTCAGGCGCCGGGCGGCGGGTTGACGGCGGGCGCGGGCAGGGCGGAACCGTCGCGGATGCGCACCCGTTCGTCCTCGACGGCGACCCGTCCCTCGGCGATCAGGCGCACCGCCAGCGGATAGATTTCCAGTTCGCTCGTCAGAATCCGCGCGGCCAGGGTTTCGGGCGTGTCGTCCTGCGCCACCGGCACCGCCGCCTGCACGACGATCGGCCCGGCGTCCATGTCCGGCCGCACGAAATGCACGGTGCAGCCGGAAAAGCGCGCGCCGTCGGCGATTGCCCGCGCGTGGGTATCCAGGCCCTTGTAGGCGGGCAGCAGCGACGGATGGATGTTGATCAGCCGGTCGCGCCAGCGTTCGACGAACCCCGGGGTGAGCAGGCGCATGAACCCGGCCAGGCAGACCAGTCCCACCCCCGTCGCTTCCAGTTGCGCGGTCACCGCCGCTTCGAAGGGCTCGCGCCCCGGGAACGCCTTGTGGTCGACCACCGCCACCGGCACCCCCGCCGCGCGGGCGCGGTCCAGGCCCGCCGCCCCGGCGACGTTGGAAACCACCAGGGCGATTTCCGCCGGGAAACCGGGGGCGGCGCAGGCGTCGATCAACGCCTGCAGGTTGTTGCCCCGCCCGGAGATAAGAACGCCGAGTCGCAGGGGCCGTGCCGTCATCGGGCGGTTCCGGCGCGGCTGGGCTCGAAGTTTTCGACGCGGCAGGTCGAGGCTTCCGCCCCGGCTTCGATGGCGCCGATCTCGAACACCGTCTCGCCCTGCGCGGTCAGGGCCGCGGTGACCGCGGCCACCGCGGCGGGCTTGACCACCGCGATCATGCCGATGCCGCAGTTGAAGGTGCGCAGCATTTCGGCGTTTTCCACGCCGCCGGTCGCGGCCAGCCAGCCGAACACCGGCGGAACCGGGAAACGGCGGGCGTCGATCGCCGCGTGCAGGCCCTTGGGCAGGACGCGCGGGATGTTCTCGACCATGCCGCCGCCGGTGATGTGGGCGAAGGCGGCGACGCCGCCCGCGCGAATCGCCGCCAGACAGCTTTTCACGTAGATGCGGGTGGGGGTCAGCAGCGCCTGTCCCAAGGTCTTGCCCGGGGCGAACGGCGCGGCGTCGGACAGGGCAAGGCCGGAGCGTTCGACGATGCGGCGCACCAGCGAGAAGCCGTTGGAGTGCACCCCGTGCGAGGCCATGCCCAGGATCACGTCGCCCGCCGCCACGTCGCGGCCGGTCAGGATGTTGGCGCGTTCCGCCGCGCCGACGCTGAACCCGGCGAGGTCGTAGTCGCCCTCGGCGTACATGCCGGGCATCTCGGCGGTTTCGCCGCCGATCAGGGCGCAGTTGGCCTGACGGCAGCCTTCGGCGACGCCCGAGACGATGGCGCGTCCGGCTTCCACCGACAGGTGGCCGGTGGCGAAATAGTCGAGGAACAGCAAGGGCTCCGCCCCCTGCACCACGAGGTCGTTGACGCACATCGCGACCAGGTCGATGCCGACGAAGTCGTGGATGCCGGTCTCGATGGCGAGCTTCAGCTTGGTGCCGACGCCGTCGGTGGAGGAAACCAGAATGGGGTCGGTGAAGCCCGCCGCGCGCAGGTCGAACAGCGCGCCGAAGCCGCCCAATTCGGTATCCGCGCCGGGGCGCATGGTGCTGCGCGCCAGGGGCTTGATCGCTTCGACAAGGGCGTCGCCGGCGTCGATGTCGACGCCCGCGTCGCGGTAGCTGAGGCCGTGTTCGCCTCGGCCCTTCTCGGGAAAACTGGAAATGGCCGCCTCTTTTGTTAGAGTGGTGTCGCATCGCTGGGGGCTTGCCCCGCGAACGGAGTTGAACCATACGGTTTCTGACGCCTTTTGCAAAGGCGCTGACGGGGGAAGTTTAGCAAATCCTCCGGGAATCGATCCATCGGGGATGGGCATGACGGCAATGTGTGGCGTGATGATGCGGGCGGGGCGCGCGGCGCTTTTCGCTTGCGCGGTTTTTCTGGTTTCGGCGTCCTGGGGGGAAGCCTGGGCGGACGCCTTCACCGTCGGCGGGATTCGCATCGACGTGCGCGCCGCCTCGGCGGCGAAGGCGCGCGGGGAGGCCCTGTTGCAGGGCCAGGTGGAGGCCTATCGGCGCCTGGTCGCCGGTTTGGTCCCCGACTCCGAACGCGCCCGTCTGCCCGAACTCTCCGCCACCGAGGTCGAGGCGATGGTCGCCGACCTTTCGCTGGCCGACGAACGGGCCTCCGCTACCCGCTATATCGCCACCCTGACCGTGCACTTCGATCCCGATCGGGTGGCCGAACTGTTCAAGGCGCATGGCGTGGCGCTGGCCCGCGGCAGCGACGAGACGGTGGTGCTGCTGGGCGTTTACCGCGAAAATCCCGGCGCGGCCCCCCAGTTGTGGGAGGAAACCAATCCCTGGCGGCCCCTGTTGACCCAGACCGCGGTATCGCGCGGCTTGTTCCCGGTGGCGGTGCCCCTGGGCGATCTGGTCGACATCGCTCAGATGTCGGCGGAAAAGGCGATCGCCCTGGACGTCGAGGCGATGGATGCCCTGATGGCCCGCTATGGCGCCGACGCGGTGGTGGTGGCGGTGGCGGAGGCGTTGCCGGGGCAGGGAGCGAACCTGTCGCTGAAACGTTATCCGCGTCCGCTGCCCGCCGGGTTGTCGCAACTGTCTTCGCCGGTCGCCGACGACACGGCGGCGGCCTTGGGCGACCTGGCCGCGCACGCGGTTCTGGCGGTGGCGCGCGGCGGAAAGCCGCAGGCGACCAGCTCCATCATGGTCGGCGAGACCGAATCCCTGGCCATTCTGGTGCCGGTCACCGGCGTCGCCGACTGGGTGCGGGTGGACCGCACCCTGCGCGCCCTGCCCGGGGTGCGCGCGGTGGTGCTGCGGGCTTCGCGTTCCGACGTGGTGCAGGCGGCGATACAGTATTCCGGCGATGCCGAGGCCCTGCGCGGCGCGGTGCAACGGGTCGGCTTTTTCGTCGAGGTTCGCGACGGCTATTGGGAGGTGACTCCCAGCCCCGAACCGGCGACGCCGCCCTTGCGATAGGAGACCAGGAGTGATCCGGCGCGACGTCTTCCGCCTTTGGGTGATCGCCTTCGCGGCGTTCTTCCTGCTGCTCTATCTGCTGCGCGGCATGCTGCTGCCGTTCGTTTCCGGCCTTGCCTTCGCCTATTTTCTCGACCCCCTGGCCGACCGGTTGGAGCGGACGGGGCTGAAACGCACGCCCGCGGTGGTGGTGATCACCGTGTCGGTGATGCTGGCTTTGATCGGTCTGGTGGTGATCCTGGTGCCGTTGATCCAGGTGCAGGTGACCTCGCTGATCGAGAACGGCCCCGCCTATGCCGAGCAGACCTGGCGGGACATCAAGCCGCACGCGCACTGGGTGCTGGACCACCTGCCGCCGGAGCAGGTGAAGGCGCTTGAGGACTCGTTCGGCAACTACAGCGGTACCCTGGTCGAGTGGACCGGCAAGCTGGCGCGCGGCCTGGTGTCGCGCGGCTTCGCGGTGATCAACGTGTTGTCGTTCCTGATCGTCACCCCGGTGGTCACCTTCTACCTTCTGCGCGACTGGGACCGCATGGTGGCGCGGGTCGACGGCTGGCTGCCGCGCAAGACCGCCCCGGTCATCCGCAGCATGGCGCGCGACATCGACATCACCCTGGCCGGGTTCCTGCGCGGCCAGGCGACGGAGTGCCTGATCCTGGCCGTCTATTACGCCCTGGGGCTCAGCGCCGCCGGGCTGGACGCCGGTCTGCTGGTCGGCATCGCCACCGGCGTGATGTCGTTCATTCCCTACGTCGGCGGCATCGCCGGGTTCGTGTTGGGGGTGTTCCTGGCGGTGTTGCAGTTTTCCGACTGGCCGTCGATCCTTGGCGTGGTCGCGGTGTTCATGGGCGGACAGGTGCTGGAAGGCTATGTCCTGACCCCCCGCCTGGTCGGCAACCGGGTCGGCCTGCATCCGGTATGGGTGCTGTTCGCCTTGTTCGCCGGGTCGTCGCTGTTCGGCTTCCTCGGCATCCTGGTGGCGTTGCCGGTGGCGGCAGTGATCGGCGTGTTGGCCCGTCATGCCTTGCGCCGCTATCTCGTCAGTGGCGCCTATCGCGGCGGCAGCGATGGCTGAGACGCCGACGCAGTACGTCCTCGATCTGCCGCACCGCGCCGCCCTGGGGGGCGAGGACTTCTGGGTGTCGGATTGCCATGACGCGGTGATGGCGTGGCTGGACGCCTGGCCCGCCTGGCCGGCGGGCGGCGTCGTCGTGGTCGGCGCGCGCCGCGCCGGCAAGACCCACATCGCGCGGATGTTCGCCAAGGACAGCGGCGCGGCGGTGATGTCCGCCGCCGATCCGGCCTTGCGTGGCGACCTGCCGGAGCCGGGGGTTGCCGCCCTGGTGGTCGAGGACGTCGACCGCGACCCGCCGGAGGAGACGCTGTTCCATCTGTTCAACCGCGCCCGCGAACGCGGCGTGCCGCTGCTGTTGACCAGTTCCCGGATGCCGTCGGCGATTCCGCTGCGCCTGCCCGACTGGCGGTCGCGGCTGCTGACCTTTCCGGTGGCGGAAATCGGGCGCCCCGACGACCGCCTGATGGCGGCGGTTCTGGCGAAGCTGTTCCACGACCGTCAACTGATCGTCGGCGAGGCGGAAATCGCCTTCCTGCTGACCCACATGGAACGGTCCATCGCGGCGGCGGAAGGGGTGGTGGAGCGGGCCGACCGGCGCGCCCTGGCGCTCAAGCGCCGGGTCAGCGTCGCCCTGCTGCGCGAGACCCTCAGCGGCGATCCCGGGCCAGTTCCCTCGGCGTGAAGGCGGCGAGCAACCGTCCTTCGCCGCCCGCAAGCGCCCCCCAGCCGTCGATCGGCAGGGAGAAGGCGGCGACGCCGCCGGTCGGAAACTTGGCGAAGACTGGGTGCGCCGACAAATCCTCGGGCCGCGCCAGGAACCAGGCGAATTCCAGAAGTCCCGGGTTGTGCCCGATCAGCAGGGCGGTCTTCGCCGTCTCGGGCAGACCGGCGGCCAGGCCGCGCAGGGTGTCGACGGACGCCTGGTAGAGGGCGTCCTCGAAGCGGACCTCGGCGGCGGGAAAGGCATCCCGCACCGCGTCCAGGGTGTCGCGGGTGCGGCGCGCCGGGGAACACCGCACCGTGTCCGGCGGCGGACACCGTTCGGTCAGGGCGGCCCGCACCAGAATGCCCGCCGCCATGCCGCGTTCCGCCAGGGGCCGGTCGCGGTCGGCGAGGGCGGGGTCGCCCCAGTCGGATTTCAGGTGGCGCAACAAGATCAGCGTCTTTGTCATCAAAACATCATCCTGAAACCGTTCGATATTCCGCTATGCGGATGCGAGTTGACTCTTTCTAGGCGGCTGAGTTTCCGCCACAATAAGCGGTCGTGTCCAGCGGCGCGAAGGCGCGGCGCGGGATCGGCGCCACAGATCGGGAGATTTTCCTCATGAGCGGAGCCACGCCCGCCGCCGCGGCCAAGTCCCTGGACATCGCGTCCCTGCCGGTCGACAAGCTTTACATCAACCGCGAACTGTCGTGGCTGGCCTTCAACACCCGGGTCATCGAGGAAGCCGACAACCCCAATCACCCGTTGCTGGAACGGGTGCGTTTCCTGTCGATCTCCGCGTCCAACCTGGACGAGTTCTACATGGTGCGCGTCGCCGGTCTGAAGGGGCAGGTGGACGCCGGGGTCAACACTCCCTCCGACGACGGCCTGACCCCGGAACAGCAGCTCGTCCGCATCAACGCCGAGGGACGGACCCTGGTCGGGCGCCAGGTCAACTGCTGGAAGGTGCTGCAACGCGAGCTGCGCAAGGAAGGCCTTGCGGTGATCGAACCCAAGGAACTGACCAAGGCTGACCGTGTCTGGCTGGCCGAGCACTTCATGGGGCAGATCTTTCCGGTTCTGACGCCGCTGGCGATCGATCCGGCGCATCCCTTCCCCTTCATTCCCAATCTCGGCATGGCGCTGGTCCTGGAGCTGCACGCGAAGGGCGGAACGGCCCTGCTGCACGCCCTGGTGCCGTTGCCCGCCCAGGTGGGACGCTTCATCCGCCTGCCCGGCGAGGGGATACGCTTCATCGCGCTGGAACAGGTGGTGATGCTGCACCTCGACCGTCTGTTCCCCGGGTACGAGGTGGCGAAAAGCGGCCATTTCCGCATCCTGCGCGACAGCGAAATGGAAATCGACGAAGAGGCCGAAGACCTGGTGCGGAGTTTCGAAAGCGCGCTCAAGCGCCGCCGCCGCGGCCACGTCATCCGCCTGACCACCACCCACGAGATGGCGCCCGAACTGCGCGACCTGATCTCCGGCGCCCTGGACACCGCGCCCGACGACATCTTCGACCTCGAAGGCCTGATCGGCATGGCCGACGTCAAGGAGGTGATCGTCAACGACCGCCCCGACCTGCTGTTCTATCCCTTCGCCGCGCGCTTCCCGCAGCGCATTCGCGATTTCGGCGGCGACTGCTTCGCCGCGATCAGCAAGAAGGACCTGGTCGTCCACCACCCCTACGAATCCTTCGACGCGGTGGTGCAGTTCATCCGCCAGGCGGCGCGCGACCCGGACGTGGTGGCGATCAAGCAGACGCTTTATCGCACCAGCAACGATTCGCCGATCGTCGCCGCCCTGGTCGAGGCGGCGGAGGCGGGTAAGTCGGTCGCCGCGATGGTCGAGCTCAAGGCCCGTTTCGACGAAGAGGCCAACATCCGCTGGGCCCGCCGCCTGGAACGTGCCGGGGCGCAGGTGGTCTATGGCTTCATCGACCTCAAGATCCACGCCAAGGTGTCGCTGGTGGTGCGGCGCGAGGGCAACGCGCTGCGCTCCTACGTGCATTACGGCACCGGCAACTACCACCCGATCACCGCCAAGATCTATACCGACCTGTCCTTCTTCACCTGCGACCCGGCGCTTTGCCGCGACGCCGCGAAGATGTTCAACTACATGACCGGATATGCCCAGCCCGAGCAGATGGAAAAGCTGGCGATCGCGCCGCTGAACCTGCGCGCGCGGCTGATCGCCGACATCGAGGGGGAAATCGCGCACGCCAAGGCGGGGCGTCCGGCGGCGATCTGGGCGAAGCTCAATTCGCTGGTCGACACCGCGATCATCGACACCTTGTACCGCGCCTCGCAGGCGGGGGTGCAGGTCGACCTGGTGATCCGCGGCATCTGCTGCCTGCGTCCCGGCGTGCCCGGGCTTTCCGAGAACATCCGGGTGAAGAGCATCGTCGGCCGTTTTCTCGAACATGCGCGCATCGCCTGTTTCGCCAACGGCCATCCGATGCCCTCGCCGCAGGCCAAGATCTATATTTCCTCCGCCGACTGGATGCAGCGCAACATGCTGCGCCGGGTGGAAAGTTTCGTGCCGGTGGAGAACCCGACGGTGCACCGCCAAGTGCTGGACCAGATCATGGTCGCCAACCTTAAGGACGTGGCGCAAAGCTGGGTCTTGCATGCCGACGGCGTCTATCGGCGTTGTCAGCCAGCCGGGCAAGGGTTCTCCGCCCACACCTATTTCATGACCAACCCCAGCCTGTCGGGACGCGGCAGCGCGCGGGTTTCGCACGGGGAGAACGAGATTCAACCCTTGTCCTTGGAACCAACGGATCGCTAAGATGCCGCCGGCCGCGCCCGCTGCATGGGACGCCGCCCGGCCTTTCGGTGAAGCATGAGCGCGCATCCCCTGCATCACGTCGCCCCCGAGGTGCTTTCGGTTTCCGGCGACGGCCGTCCGGTCGGCATCATCGACATCGGGTCCAACTCGGTGCGCTTCGTGGTCTTTGCCGGGCTGACACGCGCGCCGGTGCAGCTGTTCAACGAAAAATCCGCCTGCGCTCTGGGCGCGGGCATCCAAAGCAGCGGCGTCCTCAACCCGGCGGGACGAAGCTGCGCGGTGTCGGCGGTGGGCCGCTATGTGCGCCTGGCCCGCGCCATGGGCGTGGGGCGGCTGGACCTGTTGGCCACCGCGGCGGTGCGCGACGCCACCGACGGTCCCTCCTTCGTCGCCGAACTGGCGGAACGCTTCGGCGCCGAGGTGCGGGTGCTTTCCGGCGAGGACGAGGGGCGCCTGGCCGCGCTCGGCGTGCTGCTGGGCACCCCCGACGCGCGGGGCATCGTCGCCGACCTGGGCGGCGGCAGCCTGGAGCTGGTGGAAATCGACGGCGTCCGGGCCGACCCGGTGGGGCGGATGTGTTCGTTCCCCCTGGGGGTGCTGCGCCTGGACGATATCGCGCGCGGCGGCGACGCGGCGGTGGACGCCGCCATCGCGAAGCACCTGGAGCGCGCGCCCTGGGCGACCGGCCGTCCGGTGGAAAATCTGTACGCGGTGGGCGGTTCGTGGCGCGCGCTGGCGAAGCTGTGCATGCAGCAGGAGAACCACCCCCTGCAAGTGCTCGACAAATACACCCTGACCCGCCAGCGGGCGTTGGAGTTGACCGACCTGGTGGCGCGCATCGGGCGGCGCTCGATGGACAAGATTCCCGGCATCTCGCGGCGGCGCATCGCGGTGCTGCCCTATGCCGCGCGCTTGTTGGAAATTCTGCTTTCGGCGGTGAAGCCGGAACGGCTGGTGTTTTCCATCCACGGCATGCGCGAAGGGTTCTATTACACCAACCTGCCGTCGGGCATCCGCGACCGCGACCCGATCGTCGACATGTGCGAGGCGGTGGCGGGCAACGGGCACCGTTTCGCGCAGCAGCCGTCGCTGCTGATGCGTTTCCTCGACCCCTTGTTCGAGGAAGAAAGCGACAAGCAGCTGAGGCAGCGGTTCGCCGCCTGCATGCTGGGCGACCTCTATTGGGACGAGCATCCCGATTTCCGCGGCCAGCAGGCGTTCTTCAAGACCTTGCGTCTGCCGGTGGTCGGCTTCGATCACCAGGACCGCGCCGCCCTCTCGCTGATGGTGCTCTATCGCTATCAGACCTATGACGAAATTCACGACGCGCAGGGGGTGCTGTCGATGCTGTCCCCCGAGGATCGGGTGCGGGTGCAGGCGGTGGGCTGCGGCCTGCGCCTTGCCCATGCGATTTCCGGCGGCGCGCCCGGCATCCTCGGCGAATGCCGCCTGATCCGCGAACCCCGCCGCCTGGTGTTGCGGGTGCCCGCCGACGATCCGGCCTTCGACGTGTCGGCCTTCGACAAGCGGTTGGAGCGCCTAGCCCGTTGCATCGGCCGCGAGGCGGCGATCGAACGGGTCTGAAGAAAAGGGCCGGGATGCTTCCCGGCCCGCCTTTCCCTATTTCAAGCGCTTCGCCTGTTCCGCGACGCGCTGGCCCAGCGCCTTCGCGGTGGCCAGGTCGGCGGGAGGCGGCGCCAGTTCCGGCCCCTGGTCGTTGTTGGACTGCGCCATCGCGCCCAAGAACGAGCCCAGGCGGTTGAGGTCCTCCACCGAGCCTTGGCTGCTGTTGTTGCCCGGCAAAAGGTCGAGCCCCACCCAGATCATGCCGTGCTGCGCGGCGAACACCGCCAACTGCATCAGGGTGGCGAGTTTGTCGCCGCTTTGGCTGGCGGAATTGGTGAACCCGGCGGCCAGCTTGTCCTTCCAGGCCCGCGCGTACCAGCGGCCGCCGGTCGCGTCCATCCAGGTTTTGAAGGGGCCGGAGACCGAGCCCATGTAGGTCGGCGAGCCGAAGACGATGGCGTCGGCGGCGTCGACGAAGGCGCCCTCGGCCTCGAAGTCCTCCACCTTGATCAGACGGGCCTCGGTTCCGGCGACGGCTTGCGCGCCCTCGGCCACGGCCGCGGCCTGCTTCGCGGTGTGGCCGAAGCCGGAATGATAGATGACGGCGATCTTGCTCATGCTGCAACTCCTTGGGTTGAACGGGGGCGAATGCGGTGGGGCGCGTCAGCCGCTCGATGGCGGCGCCAGACGCGCGACGATGTCGGAAAGCCGGGTCTTGGCCAGTTCTGCCAGCCGGGCGCCGTCGGCGCGGCGGACGATTTCGGTCAAGAGAGGCTGGATGCCGCGCCCCACCGGACAGACCGGGTTGGGGGCGTGGGGGGCGAAGACCGGGCCTTCCGCGCCGTCGATCGCCCGCGCGATGGCGGCCAGGTCGATCTCTTGCGGGGAAAGCGCCAGGCGGTATCCGCCGGAAGGGCCGCGCTGCGACGACACCAGACCCGCCCGTGCCAGGGCGGCAAGGATGCGGCGCGCCACCACCGGGTTGGTGTTGACGCTGCCCGCCGCGTCGTCCGAGGTGACCGCCCGCTCGGGGGCGAGGGCGATGACCGCGCAGATGTGGGTGGCGACGGTGAAGCGGCAGTTCTTGGCCATGACGGCTCCTTTCTCGCAACCTAGTTGGTTACGAATTAAGGCGCCGTCAACCCCCGCGCGGAAATTCTCGCGGGGGGGGACGGTTCAGGCGGCGTCGGTGGAGGCGGAAGGCAGGCCGGTAGCGATGGCCTCGACGCCGTCGGCGTCGTCCTCGACCGGAATCAGCTCGATGCGGCCGTTTTCCGGGGAGATGGCCAAGGCGATGTGGCCGTGCTTCAGACGCAGGGCGTCCTCGCCGAACAGCACCCGCCGCCAGCCGGAAAGCGCGCGCACCGGCGCGGTGTCGTCGGCGGCCAGGTCCTCCAGCTCCTCGGTGGAGGCGACGATCTTCGGGGCGACGCCATGCGCGTCGCACTTGGTCTTGAGCAGCACCTTCAAGAGGTCCACCACCGGGGCCAGGCCGGGCGGATGGTTTTTGTGCTCGGGCAGGTCGGGGCATTCGCCCATCGGCACGGCGAGTCCGGATTCCACCGCCTCGACGATCGCATCGGCGACCGGGCCGTCGGTCATGCTTTTCGGCAACTGACGGGTATCGGCCAGGGCCTCGTGCGTGGTCGGGGCGGAGGCGGCGACTTCCAGCAAGGCCTCGTCGCGGATCACCCGCTGACGCGGCAGGTCGCGGCGTTGCGCCTCCAACTCGCGCCAGGCGGCGAGTTCGCGCAGCACGGCGAGGAAGCGGGGGTTCTTGGTCCGCGACTTCAGGCGGCGGAACATCTCGCGCGGGTCGGGCTGATAGGTGGCGTGGTCGGTGAGAACCGACATTTCCTCGTCCAGCCAGGCGGCGCGGCCGGTGCGGTCCAGAACCGCCGCCAGCTTGCGGTAGACCTTGCGCAGCGGAATCACGTCGGAGAGGGCATAGACCACCTGCCGCTCGGTGAGCGGACGCTTCGACCAGTCGGTGAAGCGGGTGGACTTGTCGATGTGGGCTCCGGCCAGCTTGGTGGCCAGGGTTTCGTAGCCCACCGATTCGCCGAAGCCGCAGACCATCGCCGCGACCTGGGTGTCGAAGATCGGCGACGGCAGGTCGCCCATCAGCTTCAACAGGATTTCCAGATCCTGGCGCGCCGCGTGGAAGACCTTCAGCACCGAGGTATCGCGCATCAGCGCGAAGAAGGGCTCGAGGTCAATCCCTTCGGCCAGGGGGTCGATGCCCGCCGCTTCCTCTTCGCCCGCGACCTGGATCAGGCACAGCCTGGGCCAATAGGTCTTCTCGCGGATGAATTCCGTATCGACGGTGACGAATTGTGATTTTGCCAGGCGCGCGCACAGAGCGGCGAGGGCCTGGGTGTCTGTGATCAGGCTCATGGCGGCAAGCTATACTCTTAAGGCGTGGTGTCTGGCAAGGGTTGCATCGCTGGGCGCACCGGGAGGCGGGGGCGGGCCCCGCGCAAATCCCGCCTTGACAAAGGCGCGGCTTCGTTGTGCTTTTGCCTGCTTAACTTGAACCGAAGGACCGCGACATGCACGCCTACCGCACGCACACCTGTAACGACCTCTCCGCCAGCCATACCGGGGCCACCGTGCGCCTCTCCGGCTGGGTGCACCGGAAGCGCGACCACGGCAACCTTCTGTTCGTCGACGTGCGCGACCACTACGGCATCACCCAGTGCGTCACCGACAGCGGCAGCCCGGTTTTCGCGACCTTGGAAAACGTGCGTCCGGAATCGGTGATCCGCGTCACCGGGCGGGTGGTGAAGCGCGACGCCGACACGGTCAACACCAAGCTGCCCACCGGCGAGGTGGAGGTGCGCGTCGACGCGGTGGACGTGCTGTCCACCGCCGAGGTGCTGCCGATCCAGGTCGCCTCGAACGAGGACTTTTCCGAGGAAATGCGTCTGCGTTATCGCTTCCTCGATCTGCGGCGCGAGCGCCTGCACGCCAACATCGTGCTGCGCAGCCGGGTGATCGCCTCGATCCGCCGCCGCATGATCGACCAGGGCTTCATGGAGATGCAGACGCCGATCCTCACCGCCTCCAGCCCCGAGGGCGCGCGCGACTTCCTGGTTCCGGCGCGCATGCATCCGGGCAAGTTCTACGCCCTGCCGCAGGCGCCGCAGCAGTTCAAGCAGATGTTGATGGTGGCGGGCTTCGACCGCTATTTCCAGATCGCGCCGTGCTTCCGCGACGAGGATTCCCGCGCCGACCGTTCGCCGGGCGAGTTCTATCAGCTCGACCTGGAAATGAGCTTCGTCACCCAGGAAGACGTCTTCGCCGCGGTGGAGCCGGTGATGGCCGGCGTGTTCCAGGAATTCGGCAAAGGCCGTCCGGTGACCGACGCGCCGTTCCCGCGCATCCCCTATGACGAGGCGATGCTGAAGTACGGCTCGGACAAGCCCGACCTGCGCAACCCCATCGTCATCGCCGACGTCACCGAGGCCTATCGCAACTCGGGCTTCGGCATTTTCGCCAAGGGCGTCGCCGCCGGTTCGGTGGTGCGCGCCATTCCCGCCCCGGGCGGCGCGGCCAAGCCGCGTTCGTGGTTCGACAACCTGAACGCCTGGGCGCGCGAGGAAGGGGCGGGCGGCCTGGGCTACATCACCTTCGCCGACGGCGAGGCGAAGGGCCCGATCGCCAAGAATCTGGAGCCGGAGCGCGTCGCCGCGATCAAGGCGGCGACCGGCGCCGCGGATGGCGACGCGGTCTTCTTCGCCTGCGACAAGCCGCTGGCCGCCGCCAAGTTCGCGGGCAAGGTCCGTACCCGCCTGTGCGCCGACTTGGGCCTGCTCGACGAAGGCCAGTTCAAGTTCTGCTGGATCGTCGACTTCCCGATGTACGAGCTCAACGAGGAAACCGGCAAGATCGAGTTCAGCCACAACCCGTTCTCGATGCCGCAGGGCGAGATGGAGGCCCTGGAAACCCAGGATCCGCTGACCATCAAGGCCTATCAGTACGACATCGTTTGCAACGGCGTGGAACTGTCCTCCGGCGCGATCCGGAACCACCGCCCGGACATCATGTACAAGGCCTTCGAAATCGCGGGCTATCCGGCCTCGGTGGTCGAGGAGAAGTTCGGCGGCATGCTCAACGCCTTCAAGTTCGGCGCGCCGCCGCACGGCGGTTCCGCCCCCGGCATCGACCGCATGGTGATGCTGTTGGCCGACGAGCCCAATATCCGCGAGATCATCGCCTTCCCGCTGAATCAGCAGGCGCAGGACCTGTTGATGCAGGCCCCGGCCGAGGTCGAACCCGAACGCCTGCGCGAACTGCACATCAAGCTCGACCTGCCCAAGCCGAAGCTCAAGGCCACCACCGAGCCCTCGGCGGAGTAGGGGGAAACCAGGCCGGGCTCTGTCCGGACCGGCAAAGGGCCTTGGGCCCTTTGATCCCATAACTTGTTTTCCGCCGCGTCAGCGACCGTCAACCTTCATACGGCGTGACGGTTCGCAAAAACCAGGAATGGGGTGCGCGAGGGGTCCAAGACCCCTCGCAACGTTTCTGCGGGTGCGGGTGGCGCCCGCGTTTTTCTTATCCCTACGGTTTTCCCAGCTCCGGGCGTTCCAGCCAGCGCAAGAGAGAGAGGACGCGTTCGGCGCGGGCGGTGAGCTCCGCCATCGGCGCCGAGGATCCGCGCAACTCGCGCACCCGGTTTTCCCATTCGCGGATCATGTCGCGGGGGCGGTCGGGGCGTGCCCGGCGCCCGGTCAGCGCGCCGATGGTGCGGTCGTAGGCGGGGTGGAGTTCCGAGGGGAAGCCGATCAACAGGTAATCGTCGAGGGGAATGCGGCCTTCCACGTAAAGCTCGAAGGCCAGGGCGGCCAATCCGCGCGGGCTGATCTCGCGCACCGGGTGGGCGGCGGGCGGCGGCGGCAGGGCGGCCAGCGGCGGCTCGAAAAACGGTTCGTCCTCCCGCGGCAGCCGCAGCGGGATCGGGCGGGACGGCGGGCGGGGCGTGGTAAGGGTCAGCGGCTTGTTCATGACGGTCCATTGGCGGTCAGGGAAGTACCCATGCAGCCGCCGTGCCTTAATCAATCGTTAAGAATCAAGGCGCTATCGCAACCGATAGTCGGCAAAACTTGCCTATCTGGAAAATTATTCCGGGTGTTGGGCGTGGGATCTGCCTAGCCAGGCGGCGCCGCGCACGCCGCTGGAGTCGCCGAAACGCGGCGGCGACAGGCGGGTATCGACGCGGTCGGAAAAGACATGGCGCGGCCACAGGGCGGGAACGCGGGCATAGACCGGCGACAAGTTGGACATGCCGCCGCCCAAGACGACGACCGCCGGGTCGAGGATATTGATGACCATGGCGGAGGCGCGGGCTAGGCGGTCGACGTAGCGGTCCACCGCGGCGGCGGCCAGGGGATCGCCCGCTTCCGCCCGCGCGGCGATTTCGGCGGGGGGAATGTCGGGGCCGCCGTGGGCGCGGAAGTCGCGGGCGAAGCCGGGGCCGGACAGGAAGGTTTCGATGCAGCCGCTCTTGCCGCAATAGCAGGCGGGGCCGGGGCGTTCGTCGTCGGCGGGCCAGGGCAGGGGGCAGTGCCCCCATTCCCCGGCGATGGCGTTCGGTCCGGCGAGCAGGCGGCCATGCGCGACGATGCCGCCGCCGACGCCGGTGCCGAGAATCACCCCCCACACCGTGGCGGCGCCCGCGCCCGCGCCGTCGGTCGCCTCGGACAGGGCGAAGCAGTCGGCGTCGTTGGCCACCGCCACGGCGCGGCCGAGGGCGGCTTCGAGGTCGGCCTTGAGCGGGCGGCCGATCAGCCAGGTGGAGTTGGCGTTCTTCACCAGCCCGCTGGCGGGGGAAATGGTTCCCGGGATGCCGAGGCCGATGCTGCCCGCCGTGCCGAAGGCGGTTTCCGCCCGTTCGATCATGCCGCGCAGCAGGCGGATGGTGCCGTCGTAGTCGCCGACCGCCGAGGGGACGCGCCAGCGGTTCATCTCCGTCCCTTCGGGGGAGAGGACGATCGCCTCGGTCTTGGTGCCGCCCATGTCGATGCCGATCGCCGGGGCGCGATTTTTCGCCGCTGCCCGGTTGTCAACCCGCGCCGCCGCGCTCACACTGGGTTCCTGCGGCGTCGTGGCCGCCTTGCCGGAGATCGTTTTTCCCATGTCGCGTCCCCCTGTTCTGGAGTTTCCCATCCCGGTTTTGCGCACCGGCGAAGTGTGCGAGGTCGTGCCCGGCGTTCATTGGCTGCGGATGCGCCTGCCCTATCGCCTGAACCACGTCAACCTGTGGCTGATCGAGGACGGCGACGACCTGACCGTCGTCGACGTCGGCATGAATCTGCCGGAAAGCCGGGAGACCTGGCAGGCGGTGTTGTCCGGGCAGTTCGCCTTCCGCCGCATCCGCCGGGTGATCGGCACCCATTACCATTCCGATCATATCGGATTGGCGGCCTGGATGTGCGAAACTTATGACGCGCCGTTCTATGCCAGCCACATCGAATGGTGCATGGCGCGCAGCCTGGGGATCGACGGCACCCAGTCGCTGCTCGACGCGCAACGCGATTTTTATGCCCGCCTCGGCTACGACGCGGCGCAGCTGGCCCGCCTGGACGCGGTGGGCAACGCCTACGCGGCGAAGGTGATTCCGGTGCCGCCGGTGATGCACCGCCTGCGCCGGGACGACGAATTGACCATCGGCGGGCGGACCTGGCGGGTGATCGCCGCCGCCGGGCACTCGCCCGAGATGATCTGCCTGTTCGCGGCGGACCCGGGCATCCTGATCGCCGGGGACCACCTGCTGCCCTCGATCACCCCCAACGTCAGCATCTATCCGGCGGAGCCGGAGGGCGACCCCCTGGGCGACTATCTCGGCAGCTTCGCGCCGTTTCGCGACCTGCCGGAGGATACCCTGGTCCTGCCCTCGCACGGGCGGCCGTTCCGCGGCCTGCACGCACGCATCCGGCAGATCGAGGAACACCATGCCGACCGCCTGGAAAAGGTGGTGGCGGCCTGCGCCGAGCCGAAAAGCATCGTCGAGATGCTGGGCGTGCTGTTCGACACCGAACTCAACGACCACGAACGGGTGATCGCCTCGGGCGAGGCGTTGGCGCACGTGCGCTATCTGCAATACCGCGACCGCCTGGCCGAAAGCCGGGTGGACGGGGTGCTGCGTTTCCGCGCGGTGGGTTGAACCTATTCGGCGATGGCGCGCATCGCGGCGGGCGCCGCGCAATAGATGCCGTGCAGGGTGCGGATGACCGCCGTCGCTTCCTCGCCGTCGAGGGAATAGAAGATCGTCTGCGCGACGCGGCGGGTGCGCACCAGGCGGTCGCGGCGCAGGCGCGCCAGATGCTGGGACAGCGCCGATTGGCTGAGCCCCACCAAGCGTTCCAGTTCGCCGACCGAATGTTCGCCGCTTTGCAGCTGACAGAGGATGAGTAGCCGGTGCTCGTTGCTCAAGGCCTTGAGCAGGGCGCTGGCGCGGCGGGCGTTCTGTTGCAGGAGCTCGATATCCATGGGCGGTCCGCTGGTGCGTTCTTGTTGATTTCCTCAAGAGATTGCGAGCGATTCTCTGCGGAAAAGCCGGTTCCGTCAAGCGAGCTTGCCGCCGTCGGTGGCGGGCGTGCGTGGCGCCGTCAGGCACATCAGGGCGGGAATCACCAACAGGGTGAGGAAGGTGGACAGGGCAAGCCCCCCCAAGACCACCGCTCCCAGGCCGCGATAGAGTTCGGTCCCCGCGCCGGGGAACAGAACCAGGGGCGCCATGCCGAACAGGCTGGTCAGGGTGGACATGAAGATCGGCCGGATGCGGGACCGGGTGGCGACGATCACCGCTTGCCGCATCGGCAGGCCCTCGGTCCGTTGCAGGAACAGGGACTGATGGACCAGCAGGATGGCGTTGTTGACGACGATGCCGATCAGGATGACGAAACCCAGCATGGTCAGCATGTCGAGGGGGGTATAGACGAACAGGTTCAGAAGCCCCAGGCAGGCCAAGGCCCCCGCCGAGGCCATCGGCAGGGTGACCATGATGATCAGCGGATAGAGCATGTTCTCGAACAGCGCCGCCATGATCAGATAGACCACGGCGGTGGCGATCAGCAGTTGCCAGAGCAGCTCCGACCAGGTCGCGGCCAGGCGGCTGGCGACGCCGCTGACGTCGACGCGCACGCCGTCGGGCAGGCCGCCGCGCAGGGTTGGGGCGATGACTTCGTTCCGCAGGCGTTCGATGGCGTCTTGCAGGGCGGTGCTGTTCGGCGGGCGCAGTTGCAGGGTAATGGCGCGCCGTCCGTCCAGGTGGCGGATTTCGGTGGGGCCCTCGGTGACCTCGACGTCGGCCAGGCTGGCCGCGCGCACCACGGTGCCGTCGGCGGTGACCACCGGCAGCTTGGCGATGTCCTGGGTGGAGCCGAGGGCATCGTCCTTGCCCTTCAGCGTCAGGTCGACGCGCTGGTTGTCGACGTTGATTTCGACGACCCGCATGCCGTCGTTGAAGACATCGATGGAGCGGGCGAATTCGCTGGCGCTGACCCCGGCGTCGCGCAGGCGCACCGGGTCCGGGGTCAGGCGGACTTCCGGCGCGCCGAGTTCCAGGCCGGGGCGCGGCTGCAACTGGTTGCCCGCGCGGCGGGGAAAGACCGTCTCGATCTCGGCGGCGAGGCGGCGGGCGACGGCGGCCACGTCCTCCAGCTGGTTGCCGGTGACGTCGACGGCGATGGCCCGCGCGCCGCTGGAACTGCGGCTGAACAGCGACGGCTGGGTCATGAAGCCATAGGTTCCGGGCTCGTCGAAGATCGGCGCGCGCATCAGGGGAATCAGTTCGGTGACGCGGGAGGGATCGACGGCGGTGGCGGTCACCTCGATATAGCCGCTGTCGTAGGCGTTGAAGGAAAAGTTGTCGATCTTCGGCGGCGTGCCGGGGGGGGATTCCCGCCCGGTATCCCGTGCCCACAGAGGGCGCACCGTCTTTTCGATGCGTTCGGCGATGGACAGGGTGGTGGCCAGGTTGTAGCCGGGCGGCGGCCGTACCGAGCCGAAGGCCATGTTGCGGTTGCCCTCGGGCAGGTATTCCAGCTTCGGGACCAGGGGCACGGACAACGCCAGGCAGGCGGCGGTGATGCCGCCGACGGCGAAAAGCGCGGACCGGCGGTCGGCGGTGATGCGTGCCAGGGCGCGGTCGAGGCACGCGGCAAAGGCGTGGCCGAAGCGGTCCAGCAGCGGCAGGGCCAGCGGCGGGCGTTCCTGCGCGCGCGGCCCCAGCAGGCGGCGGGCGAGAACCGGGACCACGGTGATCGCCACCACCATCGACAGCGAGATGGAAACCGCGATCGCCACCGCGATATCGCGGAACAACTGTCCGGTTTCTTGCTTCATCAGCAGCAGCGGCACGAACACCACGATCGTGGTCAGCGAGGAAACCAGCACCGCCCCCCAGACCTGACGGGCGCCGATTTCCGCGGCGCGGGCGCGCGACAGCCCCTTTTCGCGGTGGCTGTAGATGTTTTCCAGGACGACGATGGCGGCATCCACCACCATGCCGACGGCGAATGACAGCCCGGCCAGGGAAATCACGTTGAGGGTGCGCCCCAGCAGGTTCATGCCGACGAAGGTGCCGATGGTCGAAATCGGAATCGCCAGCGATATCACCAGGGTGGCGCGCAGCGAGCGCAGGAAGACGAACAGAACCAACGCCGCCAGGATGCCGCCGACGTAGATGTTCTGCACCACCAGGTCGATCGCCCGGCTGACATAGTCGGTCTGGTCGTAGACCATGCGCATGTGCAAGCCCTCGCGGGGGAGAACCTCGGCATTGAGCTCGTCGACGGCGGCGCGGACCCGCTCCATGGTCGCCATCACGTTGGTGCCGGTTTCCGCGAGAACGGAAATGGAAAGCGCCGGGTCGCCCAGACTGCGCAGCACCATGCTGGGGCGCTTGTAGCCGAAGGCGACGTCGCCGACGTCACCGACGGTGACCCGGGCGGTGCGGTTGCCCGCGGCGTCGCGTTCGCTACGCAGCAGCACCGCGGCGACCCGCTCGGGCGAGATCAGGTTGCCGTCCACCCGTACCAGATAGCGCCGTTTTCCGTCGTTGACGAAGCCGGCGCTGGCGGCGACGTCGGCGGCGCGCAGGGCGTTGACCACGTCGGACACGGTCAGGCGATAGGCGGCCAGGCGCGCCGGGTCGACGATCACCTGCAATTCGCGCTCGCTGCCGCCGTGGATGCGGGTGGAGGCGACGCCGGGAATCCGTTCCAGGCGTTCGGCGACGACGGTGTCGGCGAAGTCGCCGTAGGTGTGGGTGGGGCGGGTGTTGCCGGGGGTCCGTTCCAGCAGCAGCGAGGCGATCGGCGTGTCCTCGGAACCGGCGGTGTCGAGGGTGGGTTCGTCCACCTCCTCGGGATAGCCGGAGACCCGGTTGAGGCGGTTGGACACCAGCAGCATCGCCCGGTCCATGTCGGTGCCGATGGCGAATTCCAGACTGATCGAGGCGGAGCCGCGTCGCGCCGAGGACTCCATGGACTGCAGGCCGCTGACCCCCTTCAGGACCTCTTCCTGGCGGGACAGGATCTCGCGCTCGACGTCGGCGGGGGCGGCGCCGCCCCAAGCGGTGCGCACGGTGATCACCGGCCGCCGGACGTCGGGGGTCAACTGGATCGGGATGGTGATCACCCCGACGATGCCGAACAGCACGACGCTGACCACCAGGGCCAGCACCACCATCGGGCGGTGCAGCGAGGCTCGGATCACGTCCATCAGCGGGGGACCTGATATTTCAGTGGGGTGCCGGGGGCCAGGCGTTCGTTGCCGCGCACCACCGCCAGGTCGCCCTCGGCCAGGCCGTCGACCACCGCGAAGCGGGTGCCGATTGCCGCGCCCAGGGTGACGGGGCGGGTGGCGGCGCCCTCGGGCGTGGCCAGCATCACCTGGGTCTGCCCGTTGCGGCGGATCACCGCGTCCTTGGCGACGGACAGGATTTCCCGCCGCAGGCCCGAGGGAAAGGCGATTCTCACCGTGCGGTTGACCGCCAGCGCGTGCCCCGCCGTGTCGAGGGGCAGGGATACGCGCATCAGGCGGGTGCGGGTGCGCGGGTTTTCGCGCGGCAGGATGGCGCGGATGGACCCCAGGAGATCGTGGCCCTCGGCCAGTTCGATTTGCAGGCTACGTCCGGACATCGCGGTGTGGGACAGCAGGTCGGCGGGGACGTCGGCCTCGACCTCGATGTCGCGGTCGCTGACCATGACGAAGGTGGCCTCGCCCTTGGCGATGTAGGCGCCGACGTCGGTCTTGCGCTCGATGACGACGCCGTCGTAGGGGGCGGCCAGGGTGGCGTTGGTCAGGTCGCGTTCGACCAGCTTGCGGTTGGCCACCGCGATGCGCCGGTCCGCTTCCGCCGCGTCGGCGGCGGCCTCGGCGCGGGCGACCTCTTGTCGTTTGTCCTCGTAGCGCGAGGGGGTGAAGGCGGCGGAGTTCTTCAGCTTCTCCATGCGGTCGAGTTCGCTGCGGGCGATCCGGGCGGAGGCCCGGACTTCGGCCAGGCGGGCGGCGCGCGAGGCTTCCTCGGCGCGGGCGACCTCGGCCTTCAGACGCAAGGGCGTTGCGTCGAGGCTCAGCAGCGGCGCCCCCGCCCGGACCCGTTCCCCAACCTCGGCATGGATCTTCGCGACCACGCCCGCCACCTCGGTGGCGATGGGGCCTTCGCGCAGGGCGACGATACGTCCGAGCAGGGGAACCGTCTCGTCCGAGGCGATGCGGCGCACCGCGTCGACGGAAACCTGCACGGCGGGTTTCTTCTTGGGCACGGCGGCCTCGGCGCCCGGGGCGGGCGAGGCGTGGGCCAGCCCCAGCAGCAGACAGACGAGAAACGATTTCGGCGACACGGAGGAGCCTCCCGATGGCGGACGATGGATTGTTATAATGTAACGATGCAAAAAATCCAGTGATGTTTGCAGCGCTCCGGCGCGGCGACCGGCCGCCGCATGGCGGTTGTCGCGAACGGCGCATCGGCGTAAAGTATCGGCTTCCGGCTGCGGGCGGCCTTCGCGCCGCCCGCGCCGTTTTTGCCGCAACCGGAAACGAGAGACGAAAAGCCATGGCCGAAACGCCAGCGGTTCCCGACGAACCCGCCGATATCGCGACGATGAGCTTCGAGGAGGCGATGGCCGGGTTGGAGACCATCGTCCGCCGTCTGGAAACCGGAGAGGTCGAACTGGATGCTGCGGTCGGCGCCTTCGAGCGCGGCGTCCTGTTGAAGCGGCACTGCGAAAAGAAGCTTTCCGAGGCACGCGAACGGGTCGATCAGATTACCCGCGCCCCGGACGGCGCGCTTGGCCTGGCGCCCCTGCCGGACATGGACTAGGAGGTCGGCGTGGAAAAGGCCGAGGACAACGCCGCCTTCCGCGCGGCGCTGGAAGATGCGGCGGCGCGCGTCGCCGCCGAACTGGACCGGCTGCTGCCGTTGACCGACGCGCCGGAAGACCGGTTGGTGGAGGCGATGCGCTATGCCTGCCTGAACGGCGGCAAGCGGTTGCGCCCGTTTTTCGTGCTGCAATCGGCATCGTTGTTCCATGTCGATTCCCGTGCCGCGGCACGGGCGGCGGCGGCGACGGAAATGCTGCACTGCTATTCCCTGGTGCACGACGACCTGCCCGCGATGGACGACGACGATCTGCGCCGCGGCCTGCCCACGGTGCACCGCCGCTTCGACGAGGCGACGGCGATTCTGGCGGGCGACGCGCTGTTGACCGCCGCCCTGGGCACCATGGCGGACCCGGAGGTGCATGCCGATCCGGCGGTGCGCTGCGAACTGGTGTCGCGTCTGGCTCAGGCGTCCGGCGCGCATGGCATGGTCGGCGGCCAGATGCTCGACCTTCTGGCCGAGCACGAGGACCTGGATCTGCCCGCGATTACCCGCCTGCAACGGATGAAGACCGGCTGCCTGATCTCCTTTTCCTGCGAATGCGGGGCGATCATGGGCCGCGCCGCGCCGCGCCTGCGCCATGCGCTGGCGGCCTATGCGCAGAACGTCGGCCTGGCCTTCCAGATCGCCGACGACCTGCTCGACGTCGAGGGCTCGGCCGACGAGGTCGGCAAGGCCACCGCCAAGGACGCCGAACGCGGCAAGGCCAGCTTCGTCACCGTGCTGGGGGTGGAACGCGCCCGCGATCAGGCGCGTCTTTTGATCGACCAGGCGGTTCAACACCTGGATGCGTTCGATGGCCGTGCCGCCCTGCTGGCGGCGGCGGCGCGTTACGTGGTGGACCGCCGCCGCTGACGGCCCGGAAAGGGGAGAAGAAAGACGTGAGCAAGGGGGAACGTTCCGCCCGCGAGACGCCGGTTCTCGACACCGTGAATTCGGTGGCCGACCTGCGCGCCCTGGCCGAGGACAAGCTGCCCGCCCTGGCCGACGACGTGCGCACCGCGATGGTGGAGGCGGTTTCCACCACCGGTGGGCATCTGGGCGCGGGTCTGGGCGTGGTCGAACTGACGGTCGCCCTGCATTACGTTTTCGACACCCCCGAGGACCGGCTGATCTGGGACGTCGGGCATCAGTCCTATCCGCACAAGATCCTTACCGGGCGGCGCGGCAGCATCGGCCGCATCCGCCAGAAGGACGGCCTGTCCGGTTTTACCAAGCGCGAGGAGTCCGCCTTCGACCCGTTCGGCGCCGGGCACAGCTCCACCTCCATCTCCGCCGGGTTGGGGATGGCAATGGCGCGCGACCTCAAGCACGAGAAGCGCGCGGTGATCTGCGTCATCGGCGACGGCGCGATGAGCGCGGGCCAGGCCTTCGAGGCGCTCAACAACGCCGGGTCGTCCAACTCCCGCCTGATCGTCATCCTCAACGACAACGACATGTCGATCGCGCCGCCGGTGGGGGCGATGAGTTCGTACCTGTCGCGTCTGCTGTCGTCGCAGTCCTATCACTCGATCCGCAGCGCGATGAAGGACGTCGCCTCGCTGTTCCCCGCGGCGGTGGAACGCGCCGCCCGCAAGGCCGAGGAATACGCCCGCACCCTGGTCACCGGCGGCACCCTGTTCGAGGAAATGGGCTTCCATTACGTCGGGCCGGTGGACGGTCACCGCCTGGACCATCTGGTGCCGGTGCTGCGGAACGTGCGCGACGCCAAGGCCAGCCGCCCGGTGCTGGTGCACGTGGTGACGCGCAAGGGCTATGGCTATGGCCCCGCCGAACGGGCCGCCGACAAGTTCCACGGCGTCGGCTGTTTCGACGTCGAGACCGGCGAACGGGCGGTGTCCAAGGGCAACGGCCCATCCTTCACCGAGGTCTTCTCCGCCGCCCTGGTGCGTGCTGCCGCCGCCGATTCCCGGGTGGTCGCCGCCACCGCCGCGATGGCCTCGGGCACCGGCCTCGACGCCTTCGCCCGATCCTTCCCGGAACGGATGTTCGACGTCGGCATCGCCGAACAGCACGCCGTCACCTTCGCCGCCGGTCTGGCGGCGGAAGGCCTGCGTCCCTTCGTCGCCATCTATTCCACCTTCCTGCAACGCGCTTTCGACCAGGTGGCGCACGACGTCGCCCTGCAGAACCTGCCGGTGCGTTTCATCGTCGACCGCGCCGGGTTCGTCGGCGCCGACGGCGCCACCCACCAGGGGGCGTTCGACCTGACCTTCCTGTCCTGCCTGCCCAACATGACGGTGATGGCCCCCGCCGACGAGGCGGAGCTGGCGCGCATGGTGGCGACCGCCGCCGTGCACGACACCGGCCCCTGTGCCATCCGCTTTCCGCGCGGCTGCGGTCGCGGCGAACCGGTGCCGGAAAACCCCGAGCCTCTGGAAATCGGGCGCGGGCGCATCCTGCGCGAGGGGACGGACGCGGCGATCCTCAGCCTCGGCACGCGCTTGGCCGACTCCCTGGCCGCCGCCGAAACCCTGGCGGCGGAAGGAATTTCCGTCACCATCGCCGACGCCCGCTTCGCCAAGCCCCTGGATACCGCCCTGGTCGACGACCTGGTCCGCCGCCATGCCGTCCTGATCCTCGTCGAGGAAGGCGCGGTCGGCGGCTTCGGCGCGCATGTGCTGGACCACTTGGCCAACGCCGGCGATCTCGACGCCGGGCTCAAGGTGCGCAGCCTGCACATGCCCGACGCCTACCTCGAACAGGACAGCCAAACCGGCCAGATCCGGGCGGCGGGCCTCGATGCCGAGGGCATCGCCCGCGCGGTCCGTTCCGCCCTGGGGCGATAGGGAGACTAGGCCGGGCGCTGCCCGGGCCCGCGAAGGGCCTTGGGCCCTTCGATCCCGTTTGTTTTTCGCCGCGCCAGCGGCTATCGACCTTTGCGCGGCGTGATGGTTTGATCGCGCTGCGCGCAAAAACAAGTCATGGGGTCTGGGGCCTGAGGCCCCAGCGGGGTCCGGGGCTTGGCCCCGGCCTGGTTTTTACGGAGCACGGATGAGCGAGAGGGCGGATCAGGCGTTGGTGGCGCGGGGCTTGGCGGTCAGCCGGGCGCGGGCGCGCATGCTGATCGAGGCGGGGGCGGTTTTCGTCAACGGCGCGGTTCTGGACAAGGCGTCGCGCGGCGTGGCGGCGGGCGACCTGTTGGAGGTGCGCGGCGAGCCCCTGCCCTGGGTGTCGCGCGGCGGCCTGAAGCTGGCGCACGGGCTTTCGCATTTCGGCTATGATGCGGCGGGGCGGGTCTGTTTGGACGTGGGGGCCTCCACCGGCGGCTTCACCGACGTGCTGTTGCATGCCGGGGCGGCGCGGGTTTACGCGGTGGACGTCGGTCACGGCCAATTGGCGGACAGTTTGCGCGCCGATTCCCGGGTGGTGTCGCTGGAGGGGGTGAACGCGCGTTATCTGTCCGCCGCCGAAGTCCCCGAGGCGGTGGGCGCGGTGGTTTGCGACGCCAGCTTCATTTCCCTGCAAACCGTGTTGGCGGCGCCGCTTTCCCTGGCGGCGCCGGGAAGCTGGGCGATCGCCCTGATCAAGCCGCAGTTCCTGGCGGGGCCGAAGGACGTGGGCAAGGGCGGCGTGGTCAAGGACGAGAAGGTGCGCGCCCGCGTCTGCGCCGAAGTGGCGGACTGGTTCGCCGCGCTGGGCTGGCGGGTGGACGGGATCGTCGAAAGCCCGATTCCGGGGCCCGACGGCAACGTCGAATTCCTGATCGGCGCGCGGTTGGCCGATTGAAAGGCCCAAAACCTTGCGGAGGGTCTTGGACCCTCCGCCCCTCCCATTCCCAAGGTTCTTGCGCGCGGCGCGAGGGGGTATGTCCCCTCGCTTTTTACCGCAGCGTGATCGGCGGCAGGATCGCCGCGCCGTGCGAAAGGTCGAGGCGGCTCCACGCGCGCAGGGTGGCCAGCGGTTCGGGCAGGGGGGCGGTCATCTGCGCGATGGGGTTTTCCGCCTCGCCGCCGAGCAGGCCGCGCAGGCTTTCCATCAGCGACTTCGGACGCGGGAAGGGCAGGACCGCCGGAATCTGGTCGGCGGGAATGCCCGCGGCGCGCTTGGCATAGGCGAAGGCCTTGATCAGGCCGCCGGTGTCGTCCACCAGCCCCAGTTCCTTGGCCTGGCGGCCGCTGAAGACGCGGCCGCGCGCCACCTTGTCCACCGCCTCGGCGGAGAGTTTGCGCCCCGAACCCACCTTGCCGGTGAAGTCGGCGTAGGCGGCGTCCACCATCGCTTCCAGGCGGGCGCGTTCGGCGGGGGTGAAGCCGTGGTTGGACGACCACATCGCGGCGGTTTCCCCGGTCTTCAGGGTGTGCCAGCGCACCCCCAGCTTGTTCCAGGCGTCCTCCAGCACGATCTTACCGGCGATCACGCCGATCGAGCCGGTGAGGGTGGTGTCCTCGGCGATCACCGTTTCCGCCGCCGAGGCGACGAAATAGCCGCCGGAGGCGGCGACGTCGCCCATCGACACGATCACCGGCACGCCGCCCTTGCTGGCCGCGATCACCGCCTGGCGGATGGTGTCGGAGGCGGCATAGTCGCCGCCGGGGCTGTTCAGGCGCAGGACGATGGCGCGCACGTCCTTGGTTTGCGACGCGTCGTGGATGGCGCGGGCGATGGTCAGCGCGCCGACCGAGCCGCGTTCGCCCATCGGGCCGTCCTCGGTTTCCCCGGCGACGATCTGGCCGGAGATCTGGATCAGGGCGACCTTGGTCGCGGTGTCCGGCGTCTCGGTGGTCGCGGCATAGGCCTCCGCCGCGATGCCCTTGCCGGGGAAGGCGTTTTTCACCGCCTCCTGGAAGTCGCCGCGATAGCCCAGCTTGTCGATCAGGCGCGCGTCCAAGGCTTCGGCGGCGAACAGGGGGCCCCTGCGGGCCAGGTCGTCCACCGTGGCGGCGGGGATGCCGCGCGCGGCGGCGATGGCGCCGTTCAGCGAGGCGGCGATGTCCCCGACCACGGCGGACAGGTTGTCGCGCACCGGCGCCGACATGTCGTCGCGGGTCAGGAAGTCCATCGCGCTTTTATATTCGTAACGCTGCACGATTTCGGCGCGGACGCCATAGTCCGCCAGCCCCTTGCGCAGGAAGGGGGCCTCCAGGGCGAGGCCGCGCAGGCCGACCAGACCCGAGGGCTGTAGCCAGACTTCTTGAAAGGCGGTGGCCAGCGCCACCGCGCCGGGGCCGCCGTCGATGGACTCGGAATAGATCAGGGTCTTCTTGCCGACCTTCTTGAAGTCGGCGATGGCCTCGGCCAGTTCGCGGGCGGTGGCGGGCGCCAGTTGGGCGGTGCCGATATGGGCGGCCAGACCCACGATCTTGGGGTCGGCCGCGCCCCGGCGAAGCGCGGCGATCAGGTCGGTCAGCACATAGGACTTGCCGCGCGACAGGGCGGCGAAGGCGTTGTCCGGCGCCCGCGCCGAGATCCCCCGGTCGAAATCGAGCAGCAGGTAATCGCCCTTGTGCACCGACACCTTGGCGGGTTCGGCGGACCCCGCCAGCGAGACGACCAGGATCAGGGCGGCGCAGGCCGCGGCGCCGATCAGGGCGAATACGATTACCAGCCAGCGAATGACGATACGCATGTTCCGTCGTCCTTACTTTAGAAGCCGCCGCATTGGCCCCGATGGCGCAGCAGATGGTCGGCCAGCACGCAGGCGACCATCGCCTCGGCCACCGGCACGGCGCGGATGGCGACGCAGGGGTCGTGGCGGCCCTTGGTCAGAATGTCCACCGCCTGGCCCGCCAGATCGACGCTTTTGCGCGGGATCAGGATGGAGCTGGTCGGCTTCACCGCGATGCGCGCGGCGATCGGCTGCCCGGTGGAGATGCCGCCCAGGATACCCCCCGCGTGGTTGGAGAGGAAGCGCACGCCTCCCTGGCCGTCGGGTTCCATTTCGTCGGCGTTGTCCTCGCCGTGCAGCAGGGCGGCGCCGAGGCCCTCGCCGATTTCCACCGACTTCACCGCGTTGATGCTCATCAGCGCCTTGGCGAGGTCGGCGTCGAGCTTGTCGTAGACCGGTTCGCCCAGGCCCGGCGGCACGCCCTCGGCCACTACCTCGACGATGCCGCCGATCGACGAACCGCGCTTGCGGATGGCGTCCAGCTCCGTCGCCCAGGCCGCCGCGGTTTCGGCGTCGGGGCAGAAAAAGTCGTTGCCGGTCACCGCCGCCCAATCCCAGCGGGCGCGGTCGACGGCGTGGCCGCCCATCGCGGTCATCGCGCCGCGCACGACGACGCCCTGGGGCAGGATGGCGTTCAGCACCTTGCGCGCCACCGCTCCGGCGGCGACCCGCATCGCGGTTTCCCGCGCCGAGGACCGCCCACCGCCGCGCGGGTCGCGGATGCCGTACTTCGCCTGATAGGCATAGTCGGCGTGGCCGGGGCGGAAGGCCTGGGCGATGTCGCCGTAGTCCTTGGAGCGTTGGTCGGTGTTCTCGATCAGAAGGCCGATCGGCGTGCCGGTGGTGCGGCCCTGGTAGACGCCGGAGAGGATCTTCACCGCGTCGGCTTCTTGCCGTTGCGTGGTGTGGCGCGACTGGCCGGGGCGGCGCTGGTCGAGGAAAGGCTGGATATCCGCTTCGGCGAGCGGGATTCCCGGCGGCACGCCGTCCACCACGCAGCCGATCGCCGGACCGTGGCTTTCGCCGAAGGTGGTGAAGCGGAAGGCGTTGCCGAATGCGTTGCCGGCCATGGGATTGGTCTCCGATCGGACGGGGCGTCGCCCGATCGGGTGACGCCCCTTTCAGGGGTTGGCGCGAAAATCAGCCTTCCGCGAAGGACTTCATCAGTTCGGCGTTTTCCGCCGCGCCGCTGGGGTTGATCATGCCGTTGACATGATACCCGGAATCGACGTGATGCAACTCGCCGGTGACGCCGTTGGCGAGGTCGGACAGCAGATACATGCCCGAGGCGCCGACGTCCTCGATGGTGACGTTGCGCTTCAGGGGCGAGTTCACCTCGTTCCACTTCATGATGTAGCGGAAGTCGCCGATGCCCGAGGCGGCCAGGGTCTTGATCGGCCCGGCGGACAGCGCGTTGACGCGGATGCCGTCCTCGCCCAGGTCCATCGCCAGATACCGCACCGAGGCGTCGAGAGCCGCCTTCGCCACGCCCATCACGTTGTAGTGCGGCACGAACTTTTCCGAGCCGTAATAGGTGAGGGTGAGCAGGCTGCCGCCTTCCTTCATCAGGGGCTTCGCGCGGCGGCAGACGTCGGTGAACGAGAACACCGAGATGTGCATGGTGCGGGAGAAGTTGTCGGCGGTGACGTCGTAATACTTGCCCTTCAGCGCTTCCTTGCCGGCGAAGGCGATGGCGTGCACCACGAAGTCCAGTTCGCCCCAGTCTTTTTCCAGGGAGGCGAACAGGGCGTCCATGCTGGCGGCGTCGGTGACGTCGCAGGGGTAGAGCAGGTTCGAACCCACCTCTTCGGCCAGCGGCTGCACGCGGCGCAACAGGGCGTCGCCCTGATAGGTGAAGGCGAGTTCGGCGCCTTGCTCGTGGCAGGCCTTGGCGATGCCCCAAGCGATGGATCGGTCGTTGGCGACCCCCATGATCAGGCCCTTCTTACCGGCCATCAACGATGCGGCGAGTGTCATTGAATTCCTCTTGCTACGGCGGAAAAACCAGAACGCCCACGATCCTGTTCCGCTTGCAGAAAACGGGGTGTGTGGGCGGCAAAGCGCGCGTATCCTACACGAAACCCTGCAACCGGCAAAGGGGAACGGGATGGATGAGAAAAACGTGGCGGACGAACCGGCCCGGCAGGCTTGGCGCGTGCGCGCCTGGCTGAGGCGGACGGCCCCCTGGGTGAATCTCGCGCTTTATGTCTTCAATCGCGGCCAGAAGGATCAGTTCCTGCGGGTGGCGGCGTCGCTGTCCTATACCTCGCTGATCGCCCTGGTGCCGCTGTTGGCGATCATGGTGGCGATCTTTTCGGCGTTTCCCGCCTTTTCCTCGATGCGGGGACAGCTGGAGGGGTTCATCTCGCAGTCGATGCTGCCCAACGCCGGGCAATCGGTGCAGGTCTATCTGCGGCAGTTCATCAACGCCACCGGCAAGCTGACCACGGTCGGCGTGGTCGGCCTGGGTGTGACCGCGCTGTTGACCCTGACCACCATCGAGACCGCCTTCAACGCCATCTTCCGGGTGTCGCGTCAGCGGCCGATGGTGTCGCGGGTGCTGGTCTATTGGGCGGTTCTGACCCTGGGGCCGCTGCTGCTGGGGGCGTCGTCGTCGTTGTCGGGCGGCCTGTTCGCCCTGCGCAAGGCGGTCGCCGGAGACGCCTTCGCCGGGGTTTCCGCCTGGGCCGGGCTGCTGACGCCGACCCTGTTTTCCTGGGTCGCCTTCTCGCTTCTGTTCCTGGCGGTGCCGAACCGGCCGGTGGCCTGGCGCGACGCGATGATCGGCGGCGCGGTGGCGGCGGTGCTGTTCGCCCTGCTGCGTTTCGGGTTCGGGCGCTTCGTCGCCAGCGCCAACACCTATCGCACCCTGTACGGCGCGTTGGCGGTGATCCCCTTGTTCCTGCTGTCGATGTACCTGTCGTGGGCGGTGATCCTGTTCGGCGCGGTGATGACCGCCGCCCTGCCGGAGTGGCGGGCGCACACCGCGACCGGCGGCGGTTCGACCCCGGGGCTGTCCAGGGTCGGCATCGCCCTGGATGTTCTGGCCCTGCTGCGCGAGGCGCAGAAGACCGGCGCGCGGGTAAAGCGCAAGACGGTGCTGGCCGCCAGTCCCGCCTCGGAGGCCGCGGTCGAGGCGGTCCTCGACGAACTGAAGGCGGGCGGCTTCGCGGTACGCACCGACGACGGCGAATGGCTGCTCGCCCGCGATCTGGCGGAAACGCCGATGTCGGCGTTGCTGGCGGCGCTTGGCCTCGGCTGGTCGGCGGAGAATGCCGGGCGGTTGCCCGCCGCTTGGCGGGACGGCCTGCACGGCGCGGTGGAAGCCAGTCTGGACGCCGAACGCGCCGCCTGGGCGGCGCCGGTGCGCACGGTGGTGGAGGGGCGTCCGGCCTGATCAGGCCATGCCCTTGCGGGGGTCGGCGGCGTTGGCCGGTTGCCAGGCGTCGGTAAAGGCCTCCAGCGCCGGGTCGCCTTCCGGCACCACGATCATCAGGGTGACCAGCAGGTCGCCGTGACGTTCGATGGTTTCCCCGGGCGGGGTGAAGGGCACGCCCTTGCCGCGCAGGCGCAGCACCTTGCCGCTGCTCGACCCCTTGGGAATGCTGAGGGCCACCGCGCCGAACGGCGTGGGCACCGGCACCTTCGCGCCCAGCACCGCCTCCTTCAAGGTGACCGGCAGGTCGAGGCGGATGTCGTGTCCGTCCCGCTTGTAGAATGCATGGGCGGAAACCTCGATCTCGATCAGGGCGTCGCCCGCCGGGCCGCCCTGCGCGCCCGCCATGCCCTGGCCCTTCAGGCGCAGGGTCTGGCCGCTTTCGGTGCCGGGCGGGATGCGCACGTCGAGGGTCTTGCCGTTGGTCAGGGCAATTCGTTTGGTGGTGCCGACCACCGCGTCGGCGAAGCCGACCTTGAGGGTGTAGCTGACGTTGGCGCCCCGGCTTTGGAAGGGTTTGCGCGCGCCCGCGTTGCCGCCGCGGAACATGTCGGAAAAGGCGTCGGTGTCGCCGAAGATGTCCTCGAACGAGAAGCCGCGCCCGCCGCCGCCGAAACCGGAATAGGCCTTGCCCCGCCGCCCCTGCGCGCCGAAGTGCGGCGCCATTTCGTTGCCGTCGGCGTCGATTTCGCCCCTGTCGAAACGGGCGCGTTTCTCCGCGTCGCCCAGAATTTCGTAGGCCTTGTTGATTTCCTTGAAACGATCCTCGGCCTTGGGGTCGTCGGGGTTGCTGTCGGGGTGGGCGTCCCGCGCCTTGGCGCGGAAAGCCTTTTTCACGGCGGCCGCGTCGGCGGTCTTGGCAACGCCCAGAACGGCATAGGGGTCACGCGCGACCATCCTCTTTCCCTTTCGAACGAGTTCCGCCCTCGGATCAAGGGCCTAACCTAGACCGAAGACGTTAATGATTTATGGAGTACGAGTCCATCGTGCCAGCCCCCCCGCGGCGGGCTTGCCGTGGAAGACGTTCCGTGGAAGACTCCCCTCCGTCCCGCCGCCGAAGTCTCGGCCGGAAACGCGCAGCAACACAGTTGAAACGGATATCCCGATGACCCTGATCCCATGGTCGGAACCCTTCGACCTTTTCGATTCCTGGATGAAGGAGGCCTCCGCCAAGGAGGTCAACGACCCCGACGCGATGAACCTGGCCACGGTGGACGAACGGGGCCGCCCGTCGTCGCGCATGGTGCTGTTGAAGGCGGTCGACGAGAAGGGATTCGTCTTCTACACCAACCTGGAAAGCCGCAAGGGCGAACAGATCGCGGGCAACGCTTTCGTCGCCCTGTGCTTCCATTGGAAAAGCCTGCGCCGTCAGGTGCGCGTCGAGGGGCCGGTGGAGCCGGTGACCGCCGAGGAAGCCGACGCCTATTTCGCCAGCCGTGCCCGCGGCAGCCAGATCGGCGCCTGGGCGTCGCAGCAGTCGCGCCCCCTGGAAAGCCGCTTCGCCCTGGAAAAGCGGGTCGCCGAATACACCGCGAAGTTCGGCCTGGGCAAGGTGCCGCGTCCGCCGCATTGGTCGGGATTCCGTCTGCTGCCCGAGCTGATCGAGTTCTGGCAGGACAAAACGTTCCGTCTGCACGACCGCAACGTCTATCACCGCGCCGATGGCGGTTGGACGGTCGAGAAACTTTACCCCTAGGAGGGCGCGATGCCGTTCCCCAAGGATATGCCGCGCGCCCACCGGCTGATGCATCTGGCGACCATCGCCGCGGTCGGCACCGCGACCTTGCTGATCGCGGTCAAGCTGGTGGCCTGGCTCAGCACCGGGTCGCTGGCCCTGTTGGCCAGTCTGGTCGATTCCAGCCTCGACGCGGCGGCCTCGCTGGTCAACATGATGGCGGTGCGCCATGCCCTGCAACCCGCCGACCACGAGCATCGCTTCGGCCACGGCAAGGCGGAATCGGTGGCGGGCTTGGCGCAGGCCGCCTTCATCGCCGGTTCGGCGGTTTTCCTGGCGCTGGAGGCGGCGCAGCGCGTGGTCAACCCGGTGGCGGTGACGCGCGAGGCGGTGGGTATCGGCGTGATGCTGTTCTCGATGGCGGCGACCGCGCTGCTGGTGGCTTTCCAGCGTTACGTGGTGCGGCAGACTCAGTCGTTGGCGATCGGCGCGGATTCCGCCCATTACACCGGCGACATCCTGGTCAACGCCAGCGTCATCGTCGCGTTTCTGCTCAACCGCTGGCTCGGCTGGGTGTGGGCCGATTCGGCCTTCGCCCTGCTGATTTCCGCCTATCTGGCGATCAACGCCTGGGGAATCGGCGTCGTCGCCTTCGACCAGTTGATGGACAAGGAAATGCCCGAGGCCGACCGCGCCCGTCTGGCCGAGGTCGTCCTGGCGGAAGGCGGCGCCTTGGCGCTGCACGATCTGCGCACCCGCATGTCCGGCCCTAACCGGTTCATCCAGTTGCATCTCGAGGTCGAGGGCTCGATGCGCCTGACCGCGGCGCACGACATCGCGCAAAGGGTCGAGGACGCGGTCGCCGCCGCCTTCGCCCCCGCCGAGGTGATCGTCCATCTGGACCCGATCGGCGTCGTCGAGCCGGTCACCGAACTGGCGGTCGAGGATCGCGTGGTTTCCCCCGAAGTCGGCGGCGACGCCGCCAGGTAGGCCGTCGCATCCGGGTTACGTCTTTGTTTCGACGCGTGATTCCCCTCGCGGCGGGGCGGCGGACGGAGTACCATGAAAAGGTCAAGGCGATAAGGTCACGGAGGGTACTCATGAGCATCAAGGACATTCTGGTTCACTTGGATCCCGGAACGGCGTGCGGCGAGCGGATCGAGGTCGCCCTGCGTCTGGCGGCGAAGTTCGACGCCCGCGTCATCGGCCTCTTCGTGCGGTCGCTTCCCTATGTTCCGCATTTCGTCGCCGCCCAGATCGGTCCCGACGTTTACGAGACCCAGAAACGCGTCGCCGAGCGCGAGGAAATGGCGGTGCGCAAGGACTTCCTGGACCGTTGCGCCAAGGCGGGGCGGTCGGGCGAGTGGCGCTGCGACGAAGGCGACATGATCGAGACGGTCTGTCTGCATTCGAAGTACGTCGACCTGGTGGTGATCGGCCAGTTCAACCCCGACGAAGAACACCGCGAAGGCGAAATGGCGTTGGCCGACAACGTGGTGATGGACGCCGGGCGCCCGGTTCTGGTGGTGCCCTATGCCGGAACCTTCCCCACCATCGGCGACACCGTGATGTGCGCCTGGAATGCCAGCCGGGAATCGGTGCGCGCCATTCACGACTCCCTGCCGTTCCTCAAGACCGCCAAGTCGGTGACGGTGGTCGCCGCCAATCCCCAGGACGCCGAGGGCGTGCATGGCGACATTCCGTGTTCGGCGATCTGCGCCCACCTGTCGCGGCATGGCGTCACCGCCACCGCCAAGACCGTCTATGCCGAGGACATGAACGTCGGCGCGATCCTGCTGTCGCGCGCCGCCGACGACAGCGTCGATCTGTTGGTGACCGGCGCCTATGGCCGCTCGCGGTTGCGCGAACTGATCCTGGGCGGCGTTACCCGCCACCTTCTCGGCAATATGACGGTGCCGGTGCTGATGTCGCACTGACGCGGCTTCCGTCGTTATTTCCCATCGCCGCCGGGCGCGTCCCTCAAGGACGCGCCCGGCGTGCTTTTTTGCGGGAAAAGCCTGTAAAAATAATGGTGATAACCTATATCAGAAGTAGGGAAAGGGGGGTTCCTCTTCCCGTGAATCGCGGCCATTTGCGGCCGTGACGGCGCCTTCAGCGCCAATTCCGCCGGAGCGACGGAACAATCCGAACGGAGGATCACAACATGAAGATCGGCATTTTCGGTGCGGGTTCGGTCGGTGGCTTCCTGGGGGCCAAGCTGGCGGCAACCGGCCAGGACGTGCACTTCATCGCGCGTGACAACCAGATGAAGGCGATGCGTCTGTCCGGGCTGACCGTGAAAAGCGAGGCATTCGGCAACACGTTCCTTTCCCATCCGCAGGTGACGGATAATCCCGAGGAGGTCGGCGCCTGCGACGTGGTGTTCCTGACCGTCAAGCTGTACGACAGCGACGAAGCGATCAAGCTGATCCCGCCGATGGTCGGCGCGGGCACGGTGCTGGTTTCGCTCCAGAACGGTCTGACCGCCGCCGAACCGCTGATGAAGGCGTTCGGCCCCGACATGGTTCTGGGCGGCGTCGCCTATACCATGTCGTTCATCGAAACCCCCGGCATCATTCACCAGATCGGCCGTTGGGGCCGCTTCATCGTCGGCCGGTTCGCCCCCGGCGCCACCGCCCAGGGCGAGGCGATGCCGGAAAGCGCGCCGCAGCTTCGCGCCGAGGCGATCAAGGACGTCATCGTCGAGGCCGGTCTGGAAGCGTCGGTCAGCGACGACATCCGCATGGAGATCTGGAAGAAGTTCGCCTATCTGGCGCCGTTGTCCGGCATGGCCGCGTTGCTGCGGCGTCCGTTGGGCGAAATCCTCTCCGACCCCGACACCCGGGCGATGCTGGAGGCCGCCATCGTCGAGGTGATCAAGGTTTCCGCGAGCAAGGGGGTGAAGCTGGAGCCCACGCTCAAGGACACCATCATGCAGATGTTCGCGGCGATGCCGCCGTCGATGGGAACCTCGATGCTGACCGACATGTTGCAGGGCAAGCGGCTGGAAGTGCCGTGGCTGTCGGGCACGGTCAGCCGCTTCGGCCACGAAAACAACATTCCGACGCCGATGCACGACGCCATCTATACCGCGCTGAAACTGTGGTCGTGAGCGCGTCGTCACCGAAAGGAAAAGGCCCCCGGTTTCCGGGGGCCTTTTTCGTTGCCGGTCAGGAGGCGGCGCCGGGGCCGCGGCCGCCGTGGCGCGTCGACCATTCCACCGGGTCGTGCAGGAAGGCGCGGACTTCCTGGATCGCTTCCTTCGAGAAATAGCCGCCGTCTTCCGCCGCTTCCAGAACGTCCCACCAGGTGGCCAGATAGTGCAGGGTGACGCCGCTTTCCTCCAGCAGCTTCAGGGCGCCGGGGAAGACGCCGTAGAAGAACACCACCAGGGCGTGGGCGCACTGCAGGTCGGCGTTACGCAGGGCGTTGACGAAATTGATCTTGCTGGCGCCGTCGGTGGCCAGATCCTCGACCAGCAGCACCCGCTGCCCGGGGCGGGGATCGCCTTCGATCTGCGCGTTACGGCCGAAACCCTTCGCCTTCTTGCGGACGTAGAGCATGGGCTGTTCCATGGAGTCGGCCAGCCAGGAGGCGTAGGGGATGCCCGCGGTCTCGCCGCCGGCGATGGCGTCGATCGATTCGAAACCGATCTTGCTGAACACCATCTGCTTCGCGTGTTCGGTGATTTCCTTCCGCGCGCGGGGGAACGAGATCACCTTGCGGCAGTCGATGTAGACCGGGCTGACCCAGCCGGAGGTCAGGGTGTAGGGATCCTCGGGACGGAAGTTGACGGCGCCGATCTCCATCAGGATGTGCGCGACGGTCTGTCCGGTGCGACGCTGTTCGGAGGTACGGGAAGCGGTGGACATCGGTTTTCCTTCCATGGCCGGGTCGGGGAATGCGTTCGCCGATATACGGCTTTTTTTCGGCCCTGAAAAGGGCTATCGCTTGCGGAAAGAGGTAACGTGGCGAAGGGATCGACGCCGCGCGGACAGGGAAGGGCGATGCCGTGGACGGCCGTGACATCTGGGTTCTGATCGACGACCGTGCGGGCAACTCGGCGCAATCCCTGGGTGTCGCCGAGGCGTTGGGCGAACCCTTCGTCGAAAAGCCGGTTGCCTATGCCGCCGCGGCGCGGCTGCCGAATCTTCTGCGCGGCGCCAGCCTGCTCGGCTGCACCCCCGCTTCGCGGCCGCGGCCGGGGGAACGGGGCTGGCCGCGCCTGGTCGTCGCGGCGGGGCGGAGACTCGCCCCGGTGGCGCGCTGGATCAAGGCACGGGCGGCGCGGGCCGGGCAGACCTGCGCCCTGTGCCAGGTCATGGATCCGGGCTGGCCGGGGCGCGGCGACTTCGACCTGATCGCGGTGCCGACCCACGACCTGTCGTGTCCCGACGGCGGCAACATCCTGCGCATCACCGGTTCGCCGCATCGGGTGACCGCGGCGAAGCTGGCCCGGGCGCGCGCCGACTGGGCGGAAACCCTGGGCGTGCTCGCCGCGCCGCGTCTGGCGGTTCTGGTCGGCGGCACCACCAAGGCGACGCCGTTTTCCGTCGCCCGCGCCGCCCGCCTGGGGCGCGGCCTGGCCGAACTGTCGGCGCGACTGGGGGGAAGCCTGCTCGTCACCACCTCGCGCCGCACCGGCCGCGCGGCGGAGGCGGCGGTGTTCGCCGAGCTGCCGCCTGGGGTTTGGGCCTATCGCTGGGGCGACGCCGGGGAGAATCCCTACTTCGGAATGCTGGCCTGGGCCGACGCGGTGGTGGTGACCGGCGATTCGATGTCGATGGTGTCCGAGGCCTGCGGCACCGCCTGTCCGGTGCTGATCGACGCTCCGGCCGAGGAAACCTCGGCCAAGCACGCGCGCCTGCACGACGCCCTGGTCGCGGCGCACCGCGCGCTTCGTCTGGAGGACGCGGCGGCGGCGGCCGCCGCCTTGCCGGGGTTGGCGACTTCGCCGCTCAACGCCGCGGTGGAGATCGCCGCCGAGCTGCGGCGGCGGGGTCTGGTCTGAGGAATCACACCGCGCGGGAATGCCGCTGTTCGCCCGCCACCAGATAGCGGTCGAAGGCGGCGCAGGCGGAACGGACGAAGGGCCGGCCGTTCTCGGTGACGCGCACCACGTCGCCGTCGCGGACCAGAAGCCCGTCGGTTTCCATTTCCCGCAGCCGCTCGTAATCGGCGCGCAGACCGTCCACGTCGACGCCGTGCAGGGCGGCGGTGGCGGCGACGTCGACCCGCAGGTCGCACATCAGGCGTTCGATGATGGCGCGGCGCGCCTTGTCCTCCACCGAGACGGCGATACCGCGCCGGGTGGCGAATTCGCCCGCCGCGATGGACTCGGCATAGGCGGCGATGTCGCCGTCGTTGACCGCGTAGCCCTGCGGCAGCTCGCTGATCCCCGACGCCCCCATGCCGATCAGGGCGGTGGCGGTGTCGCTGGTGTAACCCTGGAAATTGCGGTTCAGGGTGCCGTCGGCCAGCGCCCGCGCCAAGTCGTCGTCGGGGTGGGCGTAGTGGTCGAAGCCGATCGCCACGTAGCCGTTTTCCAGCAGCATCTGCCGCGCCGCCATCGCCTGCGCCCAGCGGGCCTCGGCGCCGGGCAGGGTGTCTTCCGGGATCAGGTTTTGCAGCTTGCGCATCCACGGCACGTGGGCGTAGCCGAACACCGCCAAGCGGTCGGGGGCGAGTTCGAGAACCCGGCGGATGGTTTCGCGGACGTCGGCCTCGGTCTGGTGGGGCAGGCCGTACATCAGGTCGACGTTGATGTGGCCGATGCCGGCGTCGCGCAGGCCGCGGATGGTGCGTTCGACCATGGCGAAGGGCTGGATGCGGTGGATCGCCTTTTGCACCTTCGGGGTCAGGTCCTGCACCCCCACCGAGGCGCGGGTGACGCCCGCCCCGGCCATCGCCGCGATCAGGTCCGCGTGGGTGGTGCGGGGGTCCAGCTCGACGGCGATCGCCGCGTCGTCGCGGAAGCGGAAATCGCGCCGCAGCGCGGCGATCAGGTCGGCGAAGTCGGCGGCGGCGAGGATCGACGGGCTGCCGCCGCCGAAATGCACGTGGCGTACCGGATGCGGGGCGCTGCCGTCGCGTTCCAGGCGCCGCGCGACGAGGGCGATTTCACGCTTCAGGGTTTCGACGTACGACGTCACCGGCGCATAGCTGGGCGCGCCGCGGGTGTGGCAGCCGCAGAACCAGCACAGGCTTTCGCAATAGGGTACGTGCAGATAGAGAGAGAGTTCCTGCGTCGGCGGCAGGGCATCCAGCCAGGCGCGGAAATCGGTGGGCGTGATCCCGGCGTGGAAATGCGGAGCGGTGGGGTAGGACGTGTAGCGCGGGATGCGCGTGTCGTACTTGGCGATCAACTCGGTCGGCATGGATGCTCCCTTTCCTGAGCTGAACCTAGGCTGTAGGCGAGGGGCTTGCAAGGGGCGGCGCGTCCCGTCACACTTCCGCACCCGATGTTTTTTCAAGGATGCCGCCATGCCGAGATTCGCCGCCAATCTGTCCTTCCTGTTCCAGGAATGGGAGGCCGAGGCACGTTTCGTCGCGGCCAGGGACGTCGGCTTCAAGGGGGTGGAGATTCCCTTCCCCTACGATTTCGGCCTGGGGCGGCTGGGCGACCTTTTGGCGATGAACGGCCTGGAACTGGTCAGCTTTAACGCGCCCGCCGGCGACTGGGATGCCGGGGAACGCGGCCTTGCCGCCCTGCCGGGGCGCAAGGGGGAATTCTTCGACGGACTGGAACGGGCCTTCGACCTGGCGGATTTCGTCGAGGCAAAACGGATTCACGTGATGGCCGGGGTGATCCCCGAGGACGAGGACTTCGACCTCGTCTACGACACCTATGTCGGCAACCTGAGGCGCGCCGCGAAGGAGGCGCGCGCCCGTGGCCTGACGGTGATGATCGAGCCGATTTCTCCCGCCGTGATTCCCGACTACATGCTGGCGACGCCGGAACAGGCCCTGGCGGTGATCGCCGACGTCGACGACCATGGCCTTGGGCTGATGCTGGACGTCTTTCATGCGCAGAACACCCAGGGCCGCCTGACCGAAACCATCGAGGCGTCGATGGCCGGTCTGGCGCACGTGCAGATCGCCGGGGTGCCCGACCGCGCCGAACCCGACGCGGGCGAGGTCAACTATCCCTATCTGTTCGACCTTCTGGACGCGCACGGCTATGGCGGCTGGGTGGGGCTGGAATACCATCCGCGGATGGGCACCCTGCCCGGGCTGAGATGGGCGCGCGCCTGGGGAATTCGTCCCGACGCCGTGACGCCGCCGCCCGCCCGTCCGGCGAAGCGCGGACGATGAATCGTATCGCTTGACGAGGCCCCGGAAGGGCGTTATCAACAGCGCCCCGTGTGGCGAGTGTAGCTCAGTTGGTTAGAGCGCCAGTTTGTGGTACTGGATGTCGTCGGTTCGATTCCGATCACTCGCCCCATAAAACCCCTTACGCTTCGTTGCGTAAGGGGTTTTTGCTGCCTTCCGGCCAACGAGGTTGGACACCCGTTTCCCCGAGGTTGGCACACGACGTTCGCGTTTCGGTTTCGTTCCGCCTTGCCATGAGGCTCGCCGAGGATCGGGCGAGTCGCTTTCCCTTGGCCGCGTTCAGCGCAGGGGCGCGGTCGCCGGTCCGCCGCCGAGTTCGGGCAGCAGGGGCGGCGTGGCGGTGGGCTCCGCCGGCGGCTGGGGCGGCATCGCCTCGGGGGCCGTTTCCTCGGCCGGGCGCAGGCGCGAACGCAGGCGTTGTTCCAGCAGCGCCACCCGTTCGCCCAGGTCGGCGACGGCGGTGGTCAGGGCCTCGTGTTCGGCGGCCCGGGTTTCGTCGCGTTTCTTGAGTTCCGCGGCGAAGGCGGCCTCGACCTCCTGCTGCCGCCGGGCCAGATCCTCCAGCATCGCCGTGCGGGTGCGTTCCACCTCGGCCATCAGGTCGCCGCGCGCCCACTTCGTCTGCTTGATCATCTCGGTTTCGACGTGCTTGATGCCGTCGTCCAGGTCCTTGCGCATCTCGACCTTCAGCTCGTAGGCGCTGCGCGCCAGAGACGACATGTACGAGACGAGCGCAATTCCCAGGATGACGGCGGTGCCGATCGCCAGCGCGATCCCCATCAAGGTCACGAAGGTCATCCCCTAGTCCCCCTTAACGGCGGGCAGCCCCAGCCGGATGATCTCGATCTTCGGGCAACGGTCCATGACCACCGTCAGTCCCGCCGCCCGGCCGCGTTCCGCCGCCGCTTCGTCGATCACGTTCAGTTGCATCCAGACGACGCGCGCGCCGGTGGCGATGGCGGTGTCCACCACCCGCCCGGCGGCGGCGCTGTTGCGGAAGATGTCCACCATGTCCACCGGTTCGCCGATGTCGGTCAGGCAGGCGTGGACGGTCTCTCCCAGCAGGGTCTGCCCGGCCAGGCCGGGGTTGACCGGAATCACCCGGTAGCCCCGGGCTTGCAGGAAGGCCATTACCTCGTGGCTGGGGCGGTGCGGGTTGGCGGACGCGCCGACCAGCGCGATGGTCCGGACCGAGGTCAGGATGGAACGGATGTCGTCGTCGGAAGGCGATGCGGTCATGGCGGTTCCCGTACGGAACAGATTGCCCCCATGATGCCTGGATGGACCGGCGGCTTCAAGCGGCGCCGGTCATTCCCGTTCCAGACGCACGGCGGTTTCTTGCGCCGTGCCTCCGGCGACGTACGGCATCACCGATCCCTTGCCCAGAACCACCGGGCGCTCGTCGGCCTCCAGCCGCAGGGCGGAGGCGGCGCGGCCGTTTTCGGAAATCGCCTGAATCACCTTGAGCGCGTGCTTGATGATGTCGCTGCGCGCCTTGCGGCGCGAGGCCAGCAGCCCGTTGCCCGCGATCGGCTGGCGGCCGCGCCGGGTGGACAGGATGCGCAACCGGTGCCATTCGCGGATCGGCTGGCCGTGGTCGTCCACCATCACCAGCCCGGTGCCGTCGCCGGAGAAGGCGATGCCGAGGTCGAACCCGCCGGCGATCACCGCCTCGCCCATTTCGACCAGGGAGGCCTCGACGTCGCGGGCGGCGAGGGGAGGCTGATTGCCCTGGTTGACCACCACGTGACGGCCGGGCAGCATCGTGGCCAGGCTGGTGACGATGTCCGACGCGGCGCCGTTTCCGGCGTCCCAGTACACCGACAGGGGTTTGCCCGCGGGGCGCGCGCCGTGCATCAGCCAGCGCAGATAGCCGTGCCTCAGGTCGACCTCGGTCAGTCGCCCGTTGCCGCCCGCGCCCTCGAAGTCTGCGGTGCGGCTTTCCTCGAACATCTCCTTCAGTTCGAAGCTGGGGATCGGCGCCTGGCCGAGAATCAGGCGGAAGCCGATGGTGCCGTCCTCGGCCTCGGCCGAGGTCATCATCAGGGCGTGCGGAATCTCCAGGGCGCGGCAGGCGTAGTTCAACATCGAATAGGGGACGCATCCGAGGAAGACCACGTCGCAGTCCGCCCCTTGCAGACCGCCGATTGCCAAATGCACATGGGTGCGGTTGATCTCGCGCCGGTCGGAGGCGACGACGATTTTCCGCACGCCGCTTTTTCCGGCGCGCATGCCGATGTAAAGGCCGAAACGATAAATGTCGCGCGAGGCGAAGGCCGCGTCGAAGGCGCCGCAGATGTGGTGGTCCTGACGAATGGAAATGGCGCCGCTGCTCATGCTGTTCTCCTGCCTTGAATAGCTCCCTGCAAAATTAAAAGCATGCGTTATGCCAAGCCTGGAAAACCCGGTAATGCCTTGAATAGAAAGGAATCACCAACGGGTGAGGGGGCGTTTTCGCGTCCGGGATTCGCATTTCGCGAATCCCGTCTTGTCAAATTGCAGCGCATTCCCATTGTTGGGGTGCGCGAAAATAACAGCCAATACGTTGATATTTATGGATAAACTAAGAGGTAATTAAATACCACATGTCAAGACATTGATAATAATGGAAAAATCGATGTTGACAGGACTTTCTTCTGTGGCATACTCCGCGCCCTTGATGGCCGGACCGATGGGGTTCGGCCGATGATGTCATCGACTCAGAACAAGACGGATGGTGTGATGAAGACCTATTCCGCCAAGCCCTCCGAAGTTGAGCGCAAGTGGCTGCTGATCGATGCCGAGGACGTGGTTCTCGGCCGGTTGGCGGTGATTATCGCGAACCTTCTGCGGGGGAAGCACAAGCCGACCTACACGCCGCACATCGACTGCGGCGACCATGTGGTCGTGATCAACGCCGAAAAGGTGAAGCTGACCGGTCGCAAGCTGACCGATAAGCGCTTCTTCTGGCATACCGGTTATCCGGGCGGGATCAAGGATCGCACCATGGGCGAGATCCTGGACGGCAAGCATCCCGAGCGCGTCATCGAAAAGGCGGTGCAGCGCATGGTGCCGAAGGGCCCCCTCGGCCGTGCCCAGTTGAAGAAGCTGCGGGTGTACCCCGGCGCGGCGCATCCGCATGAGGCGCAGCAGCCGGAGGTTTTCGACGTCGCGGCGTTGAACCCGAAGAACAAGAGGAGCGTGTAACTCCATGGCCGACGATCTCAAGTCCCTCGAGGCCCTGAAGGGCGTGGAAGCGGCGGCTCCGGCGAAGGCCGAGCCGAAGCGCGACGCGCAGGGCCGGTCCTATGCCACGGGCAAGCGCAAGGACGCGGTGGCCCGCGTCTGGGTGAAGGCCGGCACCGGCCGCATCACCGTCAACGGCCGCGACGTGCTGGACTATTTCCAGCGCCCGGTGCTGCGCATGGTGATCAACCAGCCGTTCGTGGTGACCAACCGCGAGCGTCAGTTCGACGTGGTCTGCACGGTGAAGGGCGGTGGCCTGTCCGGTCAGGCGGGCGCGGTGCGTCACGGCATTTCGGTGGCCCTCAACCTCTTCGAGCCGGAGCTTCGCCCGGTGCTGAAGAAGAACGGCTTCCTGACCCGCGACTCCCGCGTCGTCGAGCGCAAGAAGTACGGCCGCGCCAAGGCCCGCCGGAGCTTCCAGTTCAGCAAGCGCTGATTCTGTCGCGCCGTTTTGCACGAAATCGGAAGCCCGGCATGTCCGGGCTTCCGTCTTTTCGGGCAGTGGAATAGGGGGTATAACCGGGCCGGTTGTCCAAACCGGGGAATTCGCCCGCAGATGTCGCCGTGGGGGCAGGCATGTCGAACCAATCGCGCATTCTGGTCGTCGAGGACTCGAAGTTCTTTCGGACCCTCGTCTGCCGCGAGATCGCCAGGCGTATCGACGCCGAAGTGGTGACCGCCCAATCCCTGGCCGAGGCCAAGGTCAAGGTGGAGGCGGCGGCGCGTCCCTTCGACCTGGCTCTGGCCGACCTGATCCTGCCCGACGCCCAGGAGGGCGAGGTGGTGGACTGGCTGCAAGGCCACGGCGTGCCCTGCATCGTCTTCACCGGCATCTTTTCCGATGAACTGCGCGAACGCCTGCTGGCCCAGCACATCATCGACTATGTGGTCAAGGACACGCCCTCCAGCCTGAACTACCTGATGGGCCTGGTCGAGGAGCTCTCCCGCAATCGGCAGAACAAGGTTCTGGTGGTCGACGATTCGGCGACCGCCCGCCATCACATCGCCGGGCTTCTGCAAAGCTATCAGTTCCAGGTGGTCGAGGCCGAGGACGGCGAGCAGGGGCTGGCCGTGCTGGCCGCCGACCCCGACATCCGCCTGGTGGTCACCGACTATCACATGCCGGTGATGGACGGGGTCGAGATGGTCAAGCGCATGCGCGCCACCCACGACCAGGACCGGCTGGCGATCATCGGCGTTTCCTCGGGCGGCGGCAGCGCGCTGTCGGCGCGGTTCATCAAGTTCGGCGCCAACGACTTCATCAACAAGCCGTTCCTGCCGGAAGAGTTCCTCTGGCGGGTGATGCAGAACGTCCGCATGCTGGACATGGTCAAGCGTCTGACCGAGCTGACCGTCATCGACCCCCTGACCGGCCTGCATAACCGCCGCTTCCTGTTCGACGCGGGGCGCACGCTGATCGCCCGCGCCGCGCGCGACGGCGTGCCGGTGACCGTGGCGATGATCGACGTCGACCACTTCAAGGCGGTCAACGACACCTACGGCCACGACGGCGGCGACGCGGTGTTGCGGCGAATCGGCGCGGTGCTGCGGTCGATGTCCCGGGCTTCCGACGTCGTCGCCCGCTTCGGCGGCGAGGAATTCGCCATCCTGGCGACCGACATGGACGAGGCCGGGGCGCGGACCTATTTCGAGCGCCTGCGCGCGGCCATCGCGGCGGAGCCGGTGCCGCACGACGGGCAGGCGCTCGCGGTCACCGCCAGCTTCGGCATCTGTCACGCGGCACAGGGGGCGCTGGACGGCATGTTGAAAACCGCGGACGAGATGCTCTATCGCGCCAAGGCCAACGGCCGCGACCGGATCGAGGGCGTCTGAGGGCCGCGCCCCGGTCGTTTCAGGCCCGCCGGGAACGGCGGGCTTTTTCATGCGCCGCGGGTTGCGGCGCGGCGGCGCTTTTCATAATGTGATGCGGCGCGATTTTGCGCGGCGCGGAAAAGCGAGGAACAAGGCGATGGCGAACCTGGCCAACGTGGCGATCTTGGGGGCGAGCGGATACACCGGGGCGGAACTGATCCGCCTTTTGGCCGGTCATCCGCGCGTGCGATTGTCCGCGCTGACCGCCGACCGCAAGGCGGGGCAGAGCATGGCCTCGGTGTTTCCGCATCTGGCGCCGATGGGGTTGCCCGACCTGATTTCCCTCGACGCCTTCGATCCGGCGTCGGCGGATTTCGTCTTTTGCGCCCTGCCGCACGGCACCACCCAGGAAATCATCGCCGCCCTGCCGCGCGACCAGAAGATCTGCGACCTGTCCGCCGATTTCCGGCTGACCGACCTCGACACCTATGCCCAGTGGTACGGCCACCCGCACCAGGCGCCGGACCTGCAGGCGGAGGCGGTCTACGGCCTCACCGAACTGATGCGGGACCAAGTGGCGAAGGCGCGTCTGGTCGCCAATCCCGGCTGCTATCCGACCACCGCGCAGCTGCCGCTGATTCCGGTGCTGGAAAAGGGGCTGATCGATCCCGACGCCATCGTCATCGATTCCAAATCCGGGGTTTCCGGCGCGGGACGGGCGGCGAAGGAAGGCTCCCTTTACACCGAGGTGGCGGAGGGGATGCACGCCTATGGCGTCGCCAGCCACCGCCACGCGCCCGAGATCGAGCAGGGGCTGTCCGCCGCCGCCGGGCGGCCGGTGATCGTCAGCTTCACGCCGCACCTGATTCCGATGAATCGCGGCATGCTGTCCACCATCTACGTCAACCTGACGGGCGGCGCCTCCGCCGCCGACCTGCATGCCGCCCTGGCGGCGCGCTACGCGGGCGAGCCCTTCGTCAAGGTGCTGCCCCTCGGCGCGACGCCGCATACCCGGCACGTGCGCGGCTCCAACCTTGCCCTGATCGGGGTGGTCGCCGACCGCAGGCCGAACGCCGCGATCCTGACCTGCGCCATCGACAACCTGACCAAGGGGGCCTCCGGTCAGGCGGTGCAGAACATGAACGTGATGCTGGGCTTCGACGAAACCCTGGGCCTGGCCCAGGTGCCGATGTTCCCATAGGCGCGTTGCTTCCCCATATACGGTTTTTGCGTTGCAGCAGAGGACTCCGATGAAGCCGATCATCCTGCCCTACAAGGGGGTGAGCCCCGACATCCACCCAACCGCCTTCGTCGCGCCCGGCGCCTCGGTGGTCGGCGACGTCGCCATCGGCGAGGAGTCGAACGTCTGGTTCGGCTGCGTGCTGCGCGGCGACGTCGACGTGATCCGCATCGGCAAGCGCAGCAATATCCAGGACGGCACCATGGTGCACCTGAGCCGCAACGCCCCGACCATCGTCGGCGACGACGTCACCGTCGGCCACGGCGCGATTCTGCACGGCTGCACCCTGATGGACCGTTCCTTCGTCGGCATGGGGGCGACCCTGCTGGACGGCTCGGTGGTGGAAAGCGGCGCGATGGTCGGCGCGGGCGCCTTGTTGACCCAGGGCAAGCGCGTCCCCTCGGGCGAGTTGTGGGGCGGCGCTCCGGCGAAGTTCCTGCGCAAGCTGCGGCCCGAGGAAATCGACAACTTCAAGCCGCACGCGGGCCATTACGTCGAACTGGCGCAACAGTACAAGACCGAAAGCGGGCTTTAGGAAAAACCGCCGCGCGGCGAAGTCCCGGCGCGCGTTTGGGATTTCATCCGGTTCGGTTTTGATGGTATATGGATAACCGGAAGATAAGGTGACGCGCGGGCGGGGTCGGTCGCAGGGGGCCAGTGCGCCGGTTTTGCCGCCGTCCATCCGTTGTTGTGACGCAAAGGAACGCGAACGATGCAGATCGGGGCAGAGGGTTTGGGGGCCTCCGGGGGACGGGCCAAGCGGTTCTTGGCCGTCGGGTTTGCCGGAACCTTGGGGCTTCTTCTGGCTGGGTGTTCCAGCTCCTACAACCCGGTGAACTGGTTCGGCGACGGCTCGGCCAAGCCGCAGCAGATCGCCATGCCCGACGAGGATACCGCCGACCAGGGCGAACTGCCGCGCGGTCTTTCCGGCGATGCTTCCGGCCATGCCTATGCCGAGGGTGGCCGTTCCGACGTGACCGTGGTGCGTCCGCTGCGTTCCGACAAGCCGCCGAAGGTGACCGTCGGTTCCGCTCCCGCCGCCGCGCCCACCGCCCCGGTCGATCGCGTCGCGCCGTCGGTGGCCACCGGCGACCGTTCCGCCGCCGTCGCCCAGGCGGGCGATCTGCCCGCCGCGGCCCCCGGCGCGCCGCTGGAGATGGGGGACCCCAGGTCCGCGTCGCGCGCCAAGGCTTCCGGCGAACAGTCCGCCGAGGCGCAGACCGAAGGCATGCACGGCCTGGACGCCTTCTCGCCGCAGAATTACGGCCTGTCCTATCTGGCCGCGACGGTGCCGTTCAGCCATGGTTCGGCGCATCTGTCGGCCGCCGATACCGCCGCGTTGCGTCAGGTCGCCCAGCAGTACAAGAAGCAGGGCGGCGTGGTTTCCGTGGTCGGCCATGCCTCCAGCCGCACCGGCGAGATGACGGCGGTCGCCCACAAGATCGCCAACTTCGACATTTCCTACCGCCGCGCCGAGGTGGTCGCACTGGCCCTGGTCAAGCAGGGCGTGCCGGCCAAGGCCCTGTACGTCGGCGCAGTTGCGGACGCAGAGCCGGTCTATCAGGAAGTCATGCCCTCCGGCGAGGCCTACAACCGGCGAACCGAGGTCTTCCTGAACCACTGATGGGGAGAGCCAGTCGCGTCCCGACGCGAACGAAAAAAGGCCCGGCCCCGATCGCCGGGCCTTTTTTCTGTTCGCCAAGTTCGCGTGCCCATGCGTACAATTCGTCCCCCGACCCGGAAAACCGGGCGGTTCCTGTGAATGAAAAAACCAACCCGTCAACCCTAGAACGAAGTCCAACGGCCCGAAATGGAACAGGATTTTTACCGCATCAAACGATTGCCCCCCTATGTCTTCGCCGAGGTCAACGCGATGAAGGCCCGAGCTCGGGCCAACGGCGCCGACATCATCGACTTCGGCATGGGCAACCCGGATCAGCCGACCCCCGAACACATCGTTGAAAAGCTGTGCGAGTCGGCGCGCAACCCGCGCGCCCACCGCTATTCCGCGTCGAAGGGCGTGCCCGGCCTGCGCAAGGCCCTGGCCGGATACTACGAACGCCGCTTCGGCGTCGACCTCGACATGGACAAGGAAGTCGTCGTCACCCTGGGGTCGAAGGAAGGCCTGGCCAACCTGGCCATGGCGATGACCTCGCCGGGCGACGTGGTGCTGGTGCCCAACCCCAGCTATCCGATCCATGCCTTCGGCTTCATCATCGCGGGCGGCGCCATCCGCCACGTTCCCGCCACCCCCGACGCCGCCTTCATCGAGGCGATGGACCGCGCGGTGCGGCACAGCATTCCGAAGCCGATCGCGGTGATCCTGAACTATCCGTCGAACCCGACGGCCCGGGTGGCGAGCCTGGACTTCTATCGCGAGGTGGTGGACTTCTGCCGCAAGCACGAGGTCTACGTGCTGTCCGACATCGCCTATTCCGAGATCTATTTCGACGACAACCCGCCGCCCTCCATCCTGCAGGTGCCGGGGGCGAAGGACATCGCCATCGAGTTCTCCTCGATGTCCAAGACCTACAGCATGCCGGGCTGGCGCATCGGCTTCGCGGCGGGCAACCAGCGCCTGATCACCGCGTTGACCCGGATCAAGTCGTACCTCGACTACGGCGCGTTCACGCCGATCCAGGTCGCCGCCGCCGCCGCCCTCAACGGTCCGCAGGATTGCGTCGACGAAGTTCGCGCCCTTTACCGCGAACGCCGCGACGTGCTGATCGAGGGTCTGGCCCAGGCCGGTTGGGACGTGCCCAGCCCGCCCGCGACGATGTTCGCCTGGGCGCCGATTCCGCCCGCCTTCGCCCATCTCGGCTCGGTGGAGTTCTCCAAGCTGCTGTTGCAGGAGGCGGAGGTCGCGGTGGCGCCGGGCCTGGGCTTCGGCGAATACGGCGACAACCACGTCCGTATCGCCCTGGTCGAAAACAAACACCGCACGCGTCAGGCGTTGCGCAGCATCAAGTCGTTCCTGTCCCGCGCCGACCAGATCCTGGCCGACTACGAGGCGGGAAAAGCAGGGAGCAAACCGTGAAAGAACCCAAGAAATCCGGCGGCGCGGTCAAGGCCGCGCCGTTCAAGGTGGCGATCGCCGGACTGGGCACGGTGGGTGCCGGGGTCCTGAAGGTGCTGGAGAAGAACGCCGCCGAAATCGCGGCGCGCGCGGGGCGGCCGATCGTCGTCACCGCTGTGGCGGCGCGCAACCGCGGCAAGGACCGCGGCGTCTCCCTCGACGGACTGGCCTGGTACGACGACCCGGTGGAGATGGCGCGCTCCGCCGACGCCGACGCGGTGGTGGAGCTGATCGGCGGCGCCAACGGCCCGGCCAAGGCGATGGTGGAGGCGGCTCTCGACGCCCGCCGCGCCGTGGTCACCGCCAATAAGGCGCTGTTGGCCCATCATGGGGCCGCCCTGGCGGCGCGGGCCGAATCCCACGACGCGGTGCTGGCCTTCGAGGCGGCGGTGGCGGGTGGCATCCCGATCGTCAAGGGGCTGCGCGAGGGTCTGGCCGCCAACCGCATCGAGCAGGTGGTCGGCATCCTTAACGGCACCTGCAACTACATCCTGACGGTGATGCGGGAAACCGGCCGCGACTTCGACGACGTGCTGGCCGAGGCGCAGTCCCTGGGCTATGCCGAGGCCGACCCGTCGTTCGACATCGACGGCGTCGACGCGGCGCACAAGCTGGCGATCCTGACCAGCCTGGCCTTCGGCACGGCGGTGGACTTCGCGCACGTGCATGTCGAGGGCATCCGCCACGTCTCCGCCCAGGACATCGCCTATGCCGACGAGCTTGGCTATCGCATCAAGCTTTTGGCCATCGCGCGCCGGACCGAGGCGGGGATCGAGCAGCGGGTGCACCCCTGCATGGTGTCCAAGGCCTCGCCGATCGCCTCGGTGGACGGCGTCTACAACGCGGTGATGGTCGAGGGCGACGCGGTCGGCCAGGTGGCCTTCCGCGGGCGCGGCGCGGGCGAGGGGCCGACCGCCTCGGCGGTGGTCGCCGACCTCATCGACATCGCCGCCGGGCGCGGCGGAACGCCGCCCTTCGGTGTGCCGACCACCGCGCAGGCCGCGCTGGTTCCCGCGCCGATGGGCGACCATTTCGGGTCGTACTACGTGCGTCTGATGGTGGTCGACAAGCCCGGCGTCTTCGCCGCCATCGCCACCGCCCTCGGCGAGGAAAACGTCTCGATGGAATCGGTGTTGCAGCACGGCCGTCATCCCGACGGACCGGTGGCGGTGGTGCTGACCATCCACGAAACCACCGAGGGCGCCTTCATGCGCGCCCTCGAACGGATGCGGACGGTCGAGGGCGTGCTGGACACGCCGCGCGCCATCCGCATCGAAACGGTGTAATCGCCGACCGCAACACGGAAGGAACCCTTATGTCCGACCATCCGATGACGACGGACGAATGCCAGGAAGTCGATGCCCGCATGGACCGCAACCTGGCGCTCGACGCGGTCCGCGCCACCGAGGCCGCCGCCCTGGCCGCCTCGCGGCTGATGGGGCAGGGGGACGAGCAGGCGGCCGACCTGGCGGCGATCCGGGCGATGCACCGCACCCTATCGTGCATCGACATCGACGGCGTGGTCACCGTCGGCGAGGGAATGGAGGGGGAAACCCCGCTGCTTTATTCCGGGCAGAAGCTGGGCGCGGGCGGCGGGCACCGCGTCGACATCGCGGTGGACGCACTGGAAGGCGCGACCATCGTCGCCCGTGGCGGGCAGAACGCGCTGTCGGTGATCGCCATCGCCGAGCAGGGCGGTTTCCTCAATCCGCCGCGCGTCTACATGGATAAGATCGCCGTCGGCCCCGGCCTGCCCGTGGGCGTCGTCGACCTCGACGCCGAACCCGGCGACAACCTGGCGTCGCTGGCCAAGGCGAAGGGGGTCACGGTCGGCGAGCTTTTGGTCTGCATCCTCGACCGGCCGCGCCACGAGGGCCTGATTTCCCAGGTTCGCGCCTGCGGCGCGCGGGTGATGCTGATTCTCGACGGCGACGTCTCCGCCGCCATCGCCACCGCCCAGGGCAGCCTGGGGGTGGGGCCGGACATCTATCTCGGCACCGGCGGCGCGGCGGAAGGCGTGTTGGCCGCGGCGGCGCTGAAATGCTCCGGCGGCCAGATGCAGGGGCGCCTGCGCCTGCGCGACGAGTCCTCGCGTACCGCCGCGCTGCGCCTGGGCATCACCGACTTCGACCGCAAATACGGCATCGCCGACATGGCACCGGGCGAGGTGATGTTCGCCGCCACCGGCGTCACCCACGGCGCCCTGTTGCAGGGGGTGCGCCGCGTCGGCCGCGACGTGGTGACCCATTCGGTGGTGATGCGGTCGAAGTCGGGGACGGTGCGGTACGTCACCGCCTTCCACGATCCGCGCCGCGCCGCGGACAGCGCGCAAGGCTGACCGGAGAAATGCCGGTGCCCGATCATGCCGAGACCAGCAAGGGGACTTCCGGCGAGCCGGATTTCCTGGGGGTTCGGCGTTCGGCGCGCGGGCGTCCGTGGCGGCTGACCGCGGCGGACGCCGATCTGGTTTCCCTGCTGATCCGCCGTTTCGGCCTGCCCGAGGTGGTCGCCCGCGCCATGGCGGCGCGGGGGATCTCGGCGGAAACGGCGGAGGCCTATCTCAATCCCACCCTGCGCGCCCTGATGCCCGATCCGTCGCGTCTCGCCGACATGGACCGCGCGGTGGACCGCCTGGTCGCGGCGGTGCGCGCGAACGAAGCGATCGCGGTGTTCGGCGATTACGACGTCGACGGCGCCACCTCGTCGGCGCTGCTGGTCCGTTATTTCCGCGCCCTCGGCATGGCGGTGCGGGTCCACATCCCCGACCGCATCGCCGAAGGCTACGGCCCCAACGCGGCGGCCCTGCTGGGCCTGCATGCGGCGGGGGCGCGCCTGCTGCTGACCGTGGACTGCGGCGTCACCGCCTTCGACGCCCTGGCCGCCGCGCAGGCGGCGGGGCTGGAGACGATCGTCGTCGACCATCATCAGGTCGAGGAAACCTTGCCGCCCGCATTCGCGGTGGTCGACCCGAAACGCCGCGACGACGACAGCGGCACCGACGGTCTGGCGGCGGTGGGGGTGACCTTCCTGCTGCTGGCGGGGCTGAACCGGGCCTTGCGTCAGGCCGGCGTCTTCGACACGGCGCGGCCGGAACCCAACCTGATGGCGCTGCTGGATCTGGTGGCGTTCGGCACCGTCTGCGACGTGGTGCCCCTGTCGGGCATCAACCGCGCCTTCGTCGCCCAGGGGCTGAAGGTGCTGGCGGGATGCGGCAACACCGGCCTGGCGGCGCTTTCCGCCGTGGCCGGCATCAAGCCGCCGTTCGAGACCTATCACATCGGCTTCGTCATGGGGCCCAGGGTCAACGCCGGGGGGCGCGTCGGCAAGTCCGACCTGGGCGCCCGGCTGCTCGCCACCGACGACCCCGCCGAGGCGCGGACCCTGGCCGAGGAACTGGAACAACACAACGCCGCCCGCCGCGAGATCGAGGCCACCGCCCTGGACGAGGCGGTGGAGCAGGTGGCGGCGACCCTGCCGCCGGACAGCGCGGTGGTGGTGGCGGCGGGCGAGGACTGGCATCCCGGCGTCGTCGGTCTGGTCGCCGCGCGCCTGAAGGAACGCTTCAACGTGCCCGCCTGCGCCGTCACCTTCCTGGGGGAGAACGGCAAGGGATCGGGGCGCTCGGTTCCCGGCGTCAACCTGGGGGCGGCGATCCTGGCGGCGCGCGAGGCGGGGGTGGTGCTGACCGGCGGTGGCCATGCCATGGCCGCGGGCTTCACCCTGGCGCGGCGCGACCTGTCGCGTTTCTGCGCCTTCCTCAGCGACCATGTGCGTTCCCAGTCCGACGCGGCGGAGTCCCCGCCGGTGCCGGTCGACGGCGCCATCGACATCCGCGGCGCGAACCCCGAACTGGTTTCGGTGCTGTCGCGCATGGAGCCCTTCGGCGCGGGCAACGAGGAACCCCGCTTCGTGGTGCCCTCGGTCCGTCTGGGCCGTGCCGAGGTGGTCGGCGCCGGGCACGTGCGCGCCTTTGCCTATGGCCGCAACGGCGGCAGGCTGAAGGTCATCGCCTTCCGCGCCGCCGACGACGATCTCGGCCGTGCCATGCTGGGGCATCGCGACCGTCTGATGCATCTGTTGGGGGTGTTGCGCGCCGACACCTGGCAGGGGCGCAACGACGTGCAGTTCGTGGTCGAGGATCTGGCCTGGGCGGACGATCAGTCCGAGGGCTGATCGTCGTCGCCCAGTTGCCGCTGCATGTAGACCGAATCCAGCCAGCGGCCGAATTTCAACCCGACGTGCCGAAGCGTGCCGATGTGGCGGAAGCCGCAGGCGGCATGGGCGCGGATGCTGGCCTGGTTGTCGGAATCGCCGATCACCGCCACCATCTGCCGATGGCCGAGGGCGGCGCAACGTTCGACCAGAACCGCCAGCAGGGCGCGTCCGACTCCCATCCCCCGGGTTTCGGGCGCGGCGTAGACCGAATCCTCCAGGGTATAGCGATACGCCGAGCGCGGACGGAACTGTCCGGCGTAGGCGTAGCCGACGATGCCGCCCCGGTATTCGGCTACCAGATAGGGTAGGCCGTGGTCCAGGGTGCCCTGCCGCCGCGCCGCCATTTCGTCGAGGGTGGGCGGCGTTTCCTCGAACGAGCCGGTGCCGTTCATGACGCTGAAGGCGTAAATGCGGTGGATTTCGGGCAGATCCTCGGCACGGGAATCGCGCACCGTGACCTCGATCGGAGGCTCGACCTTGATCACCGAAATCGGGGTCTGCGTCATCGCGGGTTTCCTTCGCGGGGAGGGGGCTGCGGCAGTGGTATAGGACACTTTTCTTGCCCCCTGCAAGAGTCCCGCGCGGAACCTCGGATTTCGGCGCGAATCCTACCGAAAAGGATTGAACAAACCGGCCTTTATCGGCTAAGAAAGCGGACTGCTGACCCCATCGTCTAGAGGCCTAGGACATCGGCCTTTCACGCCGGTAACACGGGTTCGAATCCCGTTGGGGTCGCCAGTCGCATCGCGGCGGGCATCGCGTCCCGTTTCTCGGTGCGGGGGGATGGATCCGTCCCGTGGCGCGCGTCCGCGTGCCGGGGGCGGTCTGAAGACACGGAGTGGGGGGGCGAAGACCTTGTCGTTGCATAAGGGGCGCGCCAAACACGATTTCTTGAAGTTGATCCTGCCGGGATGGGTGACCGTTTCGGCGGAGGATGGATGTCGCCACGCGGCCGCCTGACTGCAATCGGGCTGCCGTGGGCAGAGACTTGGTGTTCGAAAACGGGCAAACATCTAACAGGAGACTACAATAATGGGTAAGTACGGCACACTGGATGAACGCATCCGTTGTAAATCCCTGATGTCCAAGGTCGTTCCGATCGACGGTGTCATTCCGATGTTCAAGGACGGGATGCACGTGGCCTTCTCCGGGTTTACCCCCGCCGGCTGTCCGAAGGCGGTGCCGACCGCCCTGGCCGACTATGTCGAGAAGAACAACCTGCAGGGCAAGCTGCGTTTCAGCCTGTTCGTCGGCGCGTCTTCCACCGCCTCCATCGAAAACCGTTGGGCGCGCAACGACATGATCGACCGTCGTTGGCCGTACCAGACCGGTAAGGACATCGCCAAGGGCATCAACACCGGCAGCATCCGCATGGGTGACAAGCATCTGTCGCTGTTCGCCCAGGACATGGCCTATGGCTTCTACACCAAGGACACTCCGTCCGGTAAGCTCGACATCGGCATTATCGAAGTCTCCGCGATCACCGAGGACGGCGGCCTGGTGCTCACCGCTTCCTGCGGTATCGTTCCGGAAATCCTGCAGGTCTGCGACAAGATCATCGTCGAGGTCAACACCGCCATGCCGTCCTTCGAGGGCATGCACGACGTGATCGTCCAGAAGGCTCCGCCGCATCGTGAAGTCATCGGCATCACCGCCGCCGATACCCGCGTCGGCACCACCTATGTGCCCTGCGATCCGAAGAAGATCGTCGCCATCGTCGAATCCGAGCTTCCCGACCAGGGCCGCGCGCTGGCCGACGCCGACCAAAGCTCCGTCGACATCGCGAACCACCTGCTCGACTTCTTCAAGGCGGAAGTCAAGGCCGGCCGTCTGCCGAAGAACCTGCTGCCGTTGCAGTCGGGCGTGGGCTCCATCGCCAACGCCGTCGTCGGCGGTCTGGCCAGCGGTCCGTTCTACAACCTGAGCGTCTACACCGAAGTGTTGCAGGACGGCATGCTCGACCTGTTCGACGCCGGCCGTCTGGACAGCGCTTCCGCGTGCTCCCTGTCCCTGTCCGAGACCGGTTTCGCCCACTTCCTGGAAAAGCGCGACTTCTACTCGTCGAAGATCGTCCTGCGTCCGCTGGCGATTTCCAACAACCCGGAAGTCAGCCGTCGTCTTGGCGTCATCGCCATGAACACGCCGGTCGAATTCGACATCTACGGCCATGCCAACTCCACCCTGATCAACGGTACCCGCATGGTGAACGGTATCGGCGGTTCGGGTGACTTCCTGCGCAGCGGCTTCCTGAAGATCATGCACTCCCCGTCGGTGCGTCCGTCGAAGACCGACCCGCACGGCATCAGCTGCATCGTCCCGCACGCTCAGCACATCGACCACACCGAGCACGATCTCGACGTTCTGGTCACCGAGCAGGGCCTGGCCGATCTGCGCGGTCTGGCGCCGCGTGAGCGCGCCCAGTGCATCATCGACAAGTGCGTGCATCCGGAATACCAGCCGATCCTTCAGGAATACTACGACATGGCGAAGAAGGATTGCCTGGCGAAGGGTGTCGGCCACGAGCCGCAGCTGTGGGATCGTGCCCTCAAGATGCAGCTGAACCTGGCGCAGAACGGCACCATGAAGGTCAAGAACTGGGACATGAAGGTCGATCTCTGCGAATAATCGTCCTTCGCGGGATTTTCCAAACCAAGAGAGCGGCAGTTTCGACTGCCGCTCTTTTTCATTGTTCGGGGTTCGCGGTTCAGCCCAGCAGGCTGCGCAGCATCCAGGCGTTCTTTTCGTGGACCTGCATCCGCTGGGTCAGAAGGTCGTTGGTCGGTTCGTCGTCGACCTTGCCCGACAGGGGCAGGATTTCGCGCGCCACCTTGGACAGGGTCTCGTGGTCCTTCGCCAATTGCGAGATCATCTCGACCGCCGAGGGAACGCCGGTTTCCTCCTTCACCGTCGCCAGTTCCTTGAACTGGCTGAAGCTGCCCGGGGCGAAGACGCCCAGCGCCCGGATGCGTTCGGCGATCAGATCGACGGCCAGGGCCAGTTCGTCGTACTGCGTCTCGAACATCAGGTGCAGGGTGTTGAACATCGGGCCGGTGACGTTCCAGTGGAAATTGTGGGTCTTCAAATAGAGGGTATAGGTGTCGGCCAGCAGGTGCTTGAGACCGGCGGCGATCTTCTGACGCTCCTTCTCCGGGATGCCGATGTCGATGGCTTGCGGCTTCGAGAGGTCGACGGCGACGGATTTGGACATGCGTGTCTCCTTGTCTCGGGTGGAAGGTTCATTCGATCCCGGTTATTGTGGGTTTTGCTCCGGGTTGCGACAAGGGGGGAAGGCAACGTTTCCCGCGGGTTTCGCGGCGGGAGGCCGGGCCCCCATCCCTGGCGCGCGTTCTTGCGAACACGGATAACCCTATTCGCCGTGTGTGTTTCTGTAAAACCGGTATTCCGTTCCGTTTTGATCGAGAAAAACGATGAAGCTGATTCCAACGCTGCGACAATTGCACTACCTGGTTGCGGTGGCCGACCTGCGCCATTTCGGGCGGGCCGCGGAATCCTGTTTCGTCACCCAGTCGACCCTGAGTTCGGGCATCCAGGATCTGGAATCGGTCCTCGATTGCCAACTGATCGAACGCGGCACCCGCCGCCAGGTGATGCTGACGCCCTTGGGCGAGGACATCGTGGAGCGCGCGCGCGCCTTGCTGCGCGACGCCGAGGCCTTGGCCGAGGTGGCGGAATCCGGGCGGCGGCCCCTGGCCGGGCGGTTGCGGCTGGGGGTGATTCCGACGATCGGCCCGTATTTCCTGCCGCGCGCGTTGCCCGAGGTGCGCGACGCCTATCCCGACCTCAAGCTCTATCTGCGCGAGGATCAGTCGGCGCGGCTGCTCGACGGGTTGCGCGCCGGCCGTCTGGACTGCGCGATTCTGGCCACCCCCTATGATTTGGGCGACCTGGCCTCGTTGCCTCTGGGCGAGGACGAGCTTCTGGTCGCGATTCCCGCCGCGCATCCCCTGGCCGCCGCCGAGACGATCGCCCCCGAGCGCCTGGAAAGCGAAGAGATGCTGATGCTGGAGGACGGCCACTGCCTGCGCGACCATGCGCTGGGGGCGTGCGCCGGGCACCCCCTGCGCACCAACGAGGCGGTGCAGGCGACCAGCCTGAATACCCTGGTGCAGATGGTGGCGAACGGACTGGGCCTGACGCTGATTCCGGCGATGGCGGTGCCGACCGAGGCGCACGACGGTTCGGGCGTGGTGGCGCGGCATTTCGTGGCGCCACGGCCCAGCCGGGGCGTCGCCCTGGTCTGGCGGGCGTCATCCCCCCGGCGGAAGGAATACGAGCTTTTGGGCGAGGTTCTGCGGAAGCGGTTGGACGTCCGGGGCTGAACCCCGCTTTCGTATCGGCAGCGGCCCGTCGCAGTTGACGAAGCGGGCGGCTTCGGCTAGACATTCGGCTCTTGTCGGCGGAACCGCCGATGGGTGCGGAGGGGTGGCAGAGCGGTAATGCAGCGGATTGCTAATCCGTGACGGCTTTAAAACCGTCCCCGGGTTCGAGTCCCGGTCCCTCCGCCAGCTTCCCATGACGTTGAATTTATCTTATTTTTCAACGTCATAGGGAGGGCTGGATTTTCTTTCCCCCACACGTTTCCCCCACACGCTTCAGCGTCTTTTGGTCTGTTCGCCATCTGGGGCAGGCCTGAGATTCGCCAGTTCCTCAGTGACCCTCACCCCCATTCATGCCAAGATTGCATCGCAATCAGCTGGAGGGGGAAATGCGGGGATCGCTTTTTGTTGCCTGCATCTGTTTGCTGGGGGCGGCGTGTGCCGCGAGTGGGGTCCAGGTCAAAGAAGAGCAGTTGGCTCAATTCGAGGTCGGGAAGGCAACGGCGGCTGATGTCGTAACGGCCCTCGGGCAGCCAAACCGAAACATCCTGATGCCGGATGGATCGCGGATGCTGATCTACAGCTACGCGGAAGTCCAGACCCGCCCTGAGACCTTCATTCCCATCGCCGGGGCGTTCGTCGGTGGTGCGGACATACGGACCAATTCGGTAATGTTGAGGTTTGCCCCGTCAGGGATATTGCTTACCAAGAGCGCATCGAGTGGCAGCACCGGGACGGGCATGGGCATGACTTCAGGGGTAACGACTCCGAACCGTGTTGAGAGCCAACCAAGACAGTCCACCAGTAGCAATCCCGGCCAATAACGGGGGATAGATGAACAGTCTCCTCCTCCTCCTGCCCTCGGGGCGGTAGCTTCAGCTATCCTGGCGAGCCACACTTCTCTGGTAACAACTCTAGGCAGGATGGGCCACGGCAATGGAGAAAAGTTGCCGAGGAGGAAGCTGGTTAGGCCCTCATCTGCCTCACCAGCAGGATGAACGCATCATCCTTGCAACCATACCTTTTCAGAGTCACCCTCTCGCCCGGGAACATATGCGAATAAGCGTGGGAGGAGGAGGATGAAGAGACTGCTCATTCTTGCCTTGGCTGTCTTCGTGGCCGGTTGCGCCAGCAAATATCGCGTTGACGAGTCAGACACGATCTCAACCATAAAACGAGACAGCGGAATATATGTCCTTCTTCCAGAGAACGGGCGATATGGAGGAACCGTATACTCCCAGTCTGGGTACATGGTGCAACAGGAGGTCTACGTCGCGTTAGTTACATACTCGGACAAGGTAACCAAGGCCCCTACGCCCCTCCCGCTAGACAAGGCTTTTGCTCAAGCCAGAGAGAACGGTTCTGACTACGTGGTTGATCTGACCATCTTGCACTGGGAAGACCGTGCTACGGAGTGGTCTGGCATTCCGGACCGGATAACAATCCGCTATGCGGTCTATGACGCAAAGACAGAAAGCAAGGTGGCCTCGACAGTACGAAGCGCAAGCAGTAAATGGGCCAGCTTCGGCGGTGATCACCCTCAAGACCTTCTCCCTGTTCCGACGCAAGAATTTGCCTCCATGCTGTTCGGACGGCGGTAAAAGCTCACCCGGGCTGAAGAGGAAGAAGGCATGAGAAGCCGGAGAATGTGCAGCGCATCCATGTGCCTCCTACCCATCCTGTTCGCCCTCCTGTCCTCCACGGCCCAGGCGCAACCTCCCGAGACCTTCGACGCAGCCAAGCGCCTTGCCCGTGATGTCGTCTACGCGAACCACAAGGAAACGATCTACTGCGGCTGTCGCTTCGAGGATCAAGGGGCCTCAGGTGGAGTGATCGATGCTGACAGCTGTGGGATCAAGGCCAGGAAAAACGAAAGCCGTGCATTGCGGCTGGAGTGGGAACACGCCACCCCGGCGGCTTGGTTCGGTCGCCTTCAGTCGTGCTGGACCCAGGGAGACCCGGCCTGTATCGGGAGCAACGGGAAAGCCTTCAAGGGTCGGAAGTGCTGCCAGAAGGTCAGCCCTGAGTTCCGGCGGGCTGAAGCCGACCTCCACAACCTCTTCCCCGCCGCAGGGGAACTGAACGGGGACCGGGGAGACAAGCCCTACGGCCTCATCGAAGGTGAACCCCGCGAGTACGGGGAGTGTGACTTCGAGGTGTCGAAAGGCGTTGCAGAACCCCGTGAAGCCGTCAGGGGAGAGCTTGCTCGGGCCATCCTCTATATGGACGCCACCTACGGCCCATTCCTCACCGAGGATCAACAGCAGTTGTATCAAGGCTGGTCTGATGAACACCCCCCTGCCCAATGGGAGCAGGACAGGAAGGCGCTCATAGAGGCAATCAACGCGAAGTAGGACTACTCAGTGTGTCGGGGGGGGGGACTTGATTCGGGGGTGTTCATACCGCCTGTAATAAGGAGACAGAACTGCCCTCCTTATGCCGCCATCGGCTCCCTTGGTGAGACCTCAGGTTCCCCCGAAGCTTCCACGTTCGGCTGCCTTCTCCAGGCTGAAGACCTCTCAATCTGAGACCTCCTCCTCGCAAGATAGCGGTGGATCACCCGCTCACTGACTCCCAACCCCTTCGCCATCTGACGCACCTGGAGCCGAGGGAAGTTGTTGACCAGCCAGTAGACCCTCCCTTCAAGGTCCATCTTCAGCAGGGGATCAGCCTCGAAGTCCCTGAGAGCCTGGAAGGCTTCAACGGTCTCCTTGTCCTGTTCAGTGACAGACAGCAAGGCCTTGAGGTCTTCCCCCAGCCATTCGAGGGAGCTGGGGGACAGAACATCGAATGGGCCATGCTTGCCCATGATCCTGTATCCCATGCCCTTCTTCACTGCCTCGGGGTGGAGGCGATAGCGGAACTCCCGCGCCACCTTGTCGTATTCCTTCTGGCAGAGGTTCAGATGGAGAAGAGCCTTGATCAGGGAAGACCGTGAAATCTGGAATCGCTCGGCAGCCTCGGTGAAGGTCAGGTGTTCCCCGATGCTGATACGGTGGACTTCCCCTGTCTCCAGGTCGGTGACCTCCCGGAAGTAGTGCATGGTTAAGCCTCCTTGGTCTTCGTGATGATGGTGTCCATCAGTAGGTATTCCTCCAAGGTTGGTTCTCCCATCGCTGAAGCCGAGTCACCTCCTTACGGGCCAGAACATCCGCACGTTCATTCCCAGGGTTCCCATCGTGGCCCTTGGTCCACTCCCAGGACACCCGATGCTTCCCTGTGGCTGCCTCTAGCCGTTCCCAGAGGTCGGCATTCAGCACCGGCTTCCCGGCTGAGGTCTTCCAACCCCTGGCCTTCCAGCCGGGGAGCCACTCGGTGATTCCCTTCAGGACATACTTGCTGTCGGTGATGATGTGGACGTTCCTGCCCGTGCCCTTCAGACACTCCAGGGCCTTGATGGGGGCCATCAGTTCCATGCGATTGTTGGTGGTCCAAGGGTCACCCCCGTGGAGTTCCAGGCTCCTCTCAGGGGCATCCTCGGGAAGATCGGGCCTCTCCAGCACTGCGGCCCAACCTCCGGGGCCGGGGTTACCGCTGCAAGCTCCATCAGTGTGGATGATGACGGGGTCGGTGAGGTCTTCGGGGGTGTCCCCAGATTTGGGGAGGCACTGGTCTTCGGTGGTGGTGGTCGTGGTATCGCTCATGAGCGAGGTTCCTTCGTGATGGTGGTGGTGACTGAAACGACGAAAGCCCCAGGGGACGCCTGGGGCCTTCATCAGTGGGCTTAGTGCAGTGTCAGGCGGTGGCGGATTGTGCGACCTTGCGGCGGAGGGCGTCGTAGGCGCGGAGGATCAGCTCATCCTCGGACATCTCGCCGGTCACCACCTTCTCCTCGCCCATGACGAACATGCCATCCTTGCGGATCGCCGGAAGGACCACCTTGGTGACCCAGTCCTGGAACGGTTTGGCTTCGGGCTTATCGGAACGCATGACCAGTTTGTAGAGTCCGCTCTCGGAGACGATGGTCTTTTGGGGATTGCCTCGGACACCCGTGGTCAGGGTGATAGTATTCCGCTCCTCGGGGTCCAGATGGCGAGCATACCAACCGGCACCAGCTGTCGTCTTGAAGCCAAGCACCTCTGCGAGGTCTGCTGCGACAAACCAGGGTTTTCCGTTGATCTTCAACGCGCGGATGGGCGTCTGGCAGAATGCGATGGGTGAGTGAAATGTGGTCGCAATGTAGTTCGGTTCGTGGGGCATCTCTGTTTTCCTTTGGCTATGTGTAGGTGATGGTATTCCGTGGGGGGGGGGCAGGGTGGACTGAGGTGGACGCTTACGATGGGCTGAGGGTGCTGAGGATGAACCTCTCGCGGGACTCCAGCGTCGGCATGGCGACTTCACCGGCAGCCGGTTCGTGTTCCTCAGCCCTGTTCAGTTCGTCGTTGAGCGCCATCAAGGCGCGGGGGATGAGGACCGAGAGGGACACCTCAGAGCCGATGATCCCGGCATAGCGGGCCAGGGTGGCACTTAGGCGGACCTCGTTGGTCTGATCGAGGCGGAAGAACTTGGGCTTACGGCAGGCGCTTTGCCTCGCCGCGTAGAGCTTGGGCATGGATGGGTTCCTTGCTGTGGGGTGATGATGGCGGTGGTGGTGGTGAGGGAGAGATTGCGGTCCCGGAAAAAGGGAACGGGCGAAGCCTCCGAAGAAGCCCCGCCCGTCATCACTGAAAGGAACCACAACCACTGTCAGAACGTCACCGAGGTGGCCCACCACGACCACCAGGGGACGGCACAAACCGTAGGGTATGTGCTATGGTGCCACCCAACCCCCGCCAACGAGGGCCGCTGTGGCGTTTCTGCTCCATCATAAGAGCAACCTAATCCCCGGCTAGGCTGCCAACCTCAGCTCGTCTTCGGACATCTCGCCGGTCGCCACCTTCTCCTCACCCATGATGTACGCGCCATCCTTGCGGATCGCCGGGAGGACCACGTCGGTGACCCAGGACTTGAACTGCTCGGCGGCGGGCATCTTGCTGCCGAAGATCAGGGAGTAGAGGCCACCTTCGGAGATGATAGTGAGACCCCGGTTCGGGAAGTTAACGTCGCCGTTCGCTACGTTAGACTTCGACATCACCCGGGTCTGATGACCGGCGGCATGGGTGGCAATGGCGTCACGGCTGTTCGTGTAGCCCAGCACCTCGCACACGTCCTTCGCCACGAACCACGGCTCACCGTCGATGGTGATCACGCGGATTTCGACGCAGTTGCGGATGAGGGAGGAGCCGAAGATGAAGGTCGAGAGGGCGTTCTTGCTCATTTGAGGTTCCTTTCAGGCCCAGCTATCGGGCGAAATTGGGGAAGCGGAGAGGAACCCTACGGAACGAAAGGGAAGCCACGATTGGGACAACTAACCTCACGTTTCGTGATGTTAGGCCCAAGTGTCCGCGACGATGGCAGAGCGGAGGAAGTGGGTATCACCCCCAGACCACCTCACCTTCCGGTTTCGATGCAGCCGGATTACTCTGCTGTCTGTGCGGAGCAGCCGTACCACTCAAAAGATGAACGAGAATGACATCTGGGGGCTTCATGAAACAGGAAGTGCTGATCAAAAACCTGCCCGTCACCGATGACAATCGACTAAGGGTCGAACTCGTTCCCTTTCCGGGGAGCAATGACCCGTGGCGTACCCGAGAGGACTACAATCGGGAACAAAACCGTGACACCATCCGGTTCTGGGTGACCATAGCATCTCTGGCTGTCTCGATCCTTGGAGTGGTAGCCACTACCGTCGTGGCTATCTGGACAATCAACGCGTCACGGTAGTTGGTCGGGAGCGCCGGGGCAGCCAGCTGCTGCTTGAGGGCTTCCTCCATCTTGTTGAACCGCTGGATGTAGCGGACCTTGAACTCCATCGCCTTGGGACCGGTGTAGCCCATGACGAGGAGCGTGAAGCCGTCTCGGGTCATGTCGTAGGACGGGATCATGCGGCCCACCACGGTGGGATGCGGGGTCTGAACACAGGTGAAGTAGCCACTGAGCAGGCCATCCCCCAGATTTGGGGCGTGGGTCAGAAGCTCGTTGATGTCCCGAAGGACGTGGTCGTGACGCTTCCCGAAGAACGCAGCCACATCGCGGCTGTTGGCGAACACCTTGCCGTCCTTGACGTGGACGCGAGGCGCAGCCGAGTGATCGACCGGGACCAGGGCGGAGCTGTGAAGGTGTACTAAGGCTTTGCCTTGAAGTGGAACCCAGAGAGTATACTTCCCCAAGCCCGGAGCGGGTATTCGGGCCATCCACAGGGCATACAAGGGAGGCGAGGAGGATCATCGACGGTCCATCTCTGATGCCAAGCACTGTCGCGTGAGACGATGACGGGGGCTTGCCCAAACTGGTCAGCAGTAATGTCGATAATCAGGTCTTCCGATAGTACCCAGGCATGACTACAGTACTCAGGCGCGAATATCTCACCGCACACGTAAAGAGCATCAACGAAAAAGTACTCCCTAATTAACCGGCAAAGCAGTTCGGATGTATCTCCGCAGGAGCCGAGGGGGAACTGTTCAAGGGCTGGTCCCCATCCACTCCTATCAATATTCTCCATTATCCCCCTGAGCGTCGAGGCTATTTCCCTGTATTTCTGAATGTGCATCGAGAGCGTGTTCCCTGCGCAAGCCAGTCCTAACAGACTTCCCCCTAGTATATCTCGGCTGGCTAACTCGGTCCTACATCTCACCGCAGCCCCTTGTTGAACCACGTATCCAACGCCACGAAGCACTCCAGGCGGAAGCGGTTGAGCTTGGCCTGGACCTCGGGGGAGACCTTCTTGATCGTGAAGAGCCAGCCGGGGACCATCTCCTTGGGAAGCATGACGACGTTCCGGCTGGTCATGTTGCCGGTGTCGGCGCGGGGAACTTCCATCATCATTTCGGTGACGGAAGAGGAGAGAACAGCGTCGTCCATGATCTTGCGGTGCTGGACCTGCCAGCTGATCCCGAGGCTGTCGCAGATGGCCTTCGGCGAGAGGTACGCCTTGCCGTCTTCGGTGGCCGCAACGGGGACCAGGGTGTCGGACGAAACCGATATATAACACACAGAAACTGTGGAATAGGCTTATCATAAGTGCAACCTATTCCGGCCCTCCACCGCCCCAGCCGTGCCCCATATGCTATGGTGCAACCGAACCCCTCCCGCATCCCTCCAGACACAACAAAGCCGGTGGCTGTCACCCCCACCGGCCTGTCGTTGATGACCCCTCAGCGACTCTCTGACGGAGTCCTGGCGTGTCTCCTCAGCAGAGTTCCCTGCTGGTCTTGAGCTCAGCCCAGGAATCCCAGGCGCTCATCCCGGAGAACGGGTTGAGGTAGCCTTGCCCGATGAACGGCAGGCGGACGAAGGCAGTCAAACCGTCGATCTCCAGGAAGAAGAAGCGGGTGATGTCGATGCGCAGCTTCATGGTGGTGGTCTCCCCCAGTGGTTGGTGTGATGAACGTGGGGGAAGGTCGTAATACCCAGCAGAATCAACGGTCAAATGTATCTTTTCGAGACCTTCACGCGAGCGGATGGGTTCTGAACGAGGCCATTGAAGGGACTCACGAAAGCGGGCCTGAATTGCTTCCCCTTGCGGATGCATCACCCTGCCGCCGCGACCTTGTCCAGCACACGCTTGACCGTCGTTGCCTGCCATTCGCCGCCGCGTCGGGTCTTCACCCCGAGGTCGTTCAGGTGGTGGGCAATCTCCCAGAGGCTCCAGCCCCGCGCCTTCATGTCGGCAACCTCCTGCCCGATCTCCCCCTGTGCCCACGCCTTGGCCTTCTCAGCGTTTGCCTGAGCGCCCATCGCTTGGTTGACCTTCACACCCCGGAAGCCCCCGAGCTTCGTCCCTCGGGTTTTGGCGGCTGCCAGGGCTGCCTTGGTGCGGGCACTGATGGCTTCCCGTTCGTGCTGGGCCATGGCTGCCATGATGTGGAGGACCAGCTTGTTCGCCTCGGGCATGTCCACCGCGACGAAGTCCGTCCCTGCCTCCATGAGATTGGCGATGAAGGCGACGTTGCGGGCCAGCCGGTCGAGCTTGGCGATGACCAGGGTTGCCTTGTAGCGGCGGCAAGCTGCTAGGGCTGCGGCAAGCTGAGGACGATCATCCCTCTTGCCGCTCTCCACCTCGGTGAACTCCCCGACCAGTTCCCAGGCTCCGCCGTTGAGGTACTGCCTGACGGCCTGCTGCTGGGCCTCAAGCCCGAGGCCCGAGTGTCCCTGTTTGGCGGTGCTGACGCGGTAGTAGGCGACGAAGCGTTTCATGGTGGCTGCCCTGGTCTGTTACATGCTGCAACGAGCGTTGACTAGAACGTAACACGCCGGGGAGTCAGGCTGTCAAGTGGCTCAGTGAGGCCGCCCGTCACCAGCAGGGCAGACGGCGGCGGGCCACAGGGCTGCCGGAAGGATGCTTACACGAAGTGCCACAAGGGGCAGCCCCAGGGAGGAAGTGGCCCCGGTACGGGGGGAAACGCCCCTCAGCTCTATAGCGATAAGCCGCTCAGATTTTTACCCCAAAATGACCTCTGTCAGCGCCCATTACGCACCTTCGCGCCTACCCAGGACACCACCAGGACCGGAAACATAGCCATAAGGCCACCCAGCGGTTCCCCATGAGTGATCCCTTGCCACCCAAAGTCCACCAGGAATCCCCCAAAGCCAATCAGGGCGGTGTAGATGAGCGTCTCACCAAGCAGGGAGAGCTGCTGCATGACGGTGGTTATGACCTCCACCAGAGGGGAACGCGGCTCTATCACCTCAGCTCCCCTTCACGGAGACGCAGGTGGTCTTCGTAACCCCACCGATCAGTTCCTTCACGCCAGCTTCAACGGCTCTGCACTGCTCCATGTTGTCGAAGCGGAGGGTCTGGACCTGGGCGGTGACGGCATTATGACCTGTGAGGCATAGGTAGATGATGAGGATGGTTTCCATGGTGATCCCGCTGGGTGAGATTATGCAGACCGGGACGTGTACCACAGGTACAATTATGACGCTCATTCTTATTGCGCTAACCGGCTGATTGGCTTGACAATCACCTTAGCGTTTCACCCCGTCAATCCCGCATTCATGGCATTCGGTACGCTTCTGAGGTCTTGCGGGAGGGCCACGACGGAGGTGCAAGCACAGCGGTTAGAGGTTGGGCTTATGCATTGAGATGGAACGATTTTCTTTCAGGGGCAGCGAAAACCGCCCCTGGGAACCATTCCTCCCTAATACGAGCGATGCGCTGATCTGCCGACACCACGTCTATCTGTCCGGTTCTCCCTCTGGGTAGTCGATCTTCTCCAGGGCGTGCCGCTTGACCTCCAGGCTCGCGCCGCCCGAGTAGAGGCCATAGGTCATCGTCGGTTTGTCGTGGCCGATGATGTCTGCCGCTACGTTCTCGGGAACCCCGGCGTTTTCCAGCAGGGTTGCTACGGTCTTGCGGATCGAGTGGAAGACGTGCTGCTCGGTGAAGCCGAGGGTAGTCTTGAGGCGACCGAAACGTTTGCCGATGGCGTCGGAGCGGTCCCCGTACTTGTTCTCGGTCAGCCCTGGTAGAACGTAGCCGTCCACCTTCGCGTTCTTCAGAAGCCGGTCCATCGTCGGCCTGAGCTTGGAGTGGATCGGGACCGTTCGCCGCCCGGCTTCGGACTTGTCGTGCAGGATGTCGAAGAAGCCGTCTCCGACCTCATTCACCTTGAGGGCGCACAGGCTTTCGATGCGTCCCCCGGTCCACATGGCTATGCGGATCAGGTCCGCGAGGGTGTCGTCCTTCCGGGCTTCGGCTGCCTGGAGGAGGCGGACGACGTCGGCAGAGGTGAACGGAACCCAGGACTCCGAACCGACCTTGCTCCCGTTGGCCTTCGGCAACCGGAGTTGGGTGAACGGCTGGTGATCGCTCTGCACGACCTCGATGGAGACGAGATAGGCCCAGTAGCCGCGAATCTCTGACAGGATGCGGCGGATCGTCTTCGCCTTCTTCTCCTCCTCGGTGGCAAGGGCGTTTACCCATCGCTGGACTTCCTTGCCGCGAACGTCGGTGACGTAGGGGAACTTCTCGGCGAACCGCTGGATGGTGGACCGCTTCATGTCCTTGGTCTTCGCTTCGTTGTCCAGCGTGGCGATCCACTCGTCCAGGTGTTCCGTGAGTCGGACGATCTTGCCGGTAGCGATGCCGAAGAAGCGCCCGGCTTCGTCGTATACGGTCAGCTCTGCCGCCCGAGGGTCGCGTTCATCGACGATACCCTCGCGGTCCAGGACTGCTTCGACGCGGTCTTGCGCTTCATCCGCGATCAGGCCGATGACGACCTCTCGCTGGTCCTCGGGGGTGTCCGCCAGCACCTTGCGCCAGTAGAGCGCGTCCCTCTCGACATGATCCAGCGTTCCGCCCTTGCGGGCTGTCTCGATCTCGTGGAGCCAGCGGACTTCGAGGAGTGCGGCGCGGCGTTTCGCCATCGTCTTGTCCTCGGTCTCCAGGCTCTTGAAGAACTGCTTGCCGCAGCCGAGCGCCTTCCTCACGTCCTCTGGGATTTCGTGGATCGCGTACCACCGCTTCCGGCGCTTCTCCAGGTACATTCTCGCGGTTTCCCCCACACGTTTCCCCCACACGTTATGTCCTTGAATATGGCGGAAATCAAGGCTTCTGCGGGGTTGGGGTGGGGGAGTCGGAATGTCCCGGTCCCTCCGCCAGATTCAAGGCCCGGTTTCCGAGAGGAAGCCGGGCCTTGAATCTGTTGGGCCATTGGGTCTCTTTCGGCGGCATGCGGTTCCGTGAATTCGCGGTTAAATCGTCCGGGTGCGGTTGTTTCGGCGGTTTGGCTCGTTCTAACAAGATCCCGCGCATCGGTGACGGATCGATGCTTGGGGAGATTGGAAATGAGCCACGACGCAGAAATCATCATTCTTCGCGCCTATGCCGAGGCGTCCTTGGCGGCCAAGGAAAAGGGCCTGACCGGCATCAAGGCGACGAACGCGGTGATGTCCGCCGCCGCCAAGGTCTCCAGCCGCATCCTGGGCAGGCTGGTCACCCCCGAGGACGTGCGCCTGGTGATGCAGGGCTAGATGAATCGGCGGGCTGGGACGGCGGCGTTTCGGCCTTGCCGGAGCAGGGGGCGGGGAGCATCTGTCCGGTGGGGAGCATGCCGTCGGGAGGCGTGCGCCCCGTGGCCTGGGCGAAGCGTTTGCGCAGACATTCCATGTCCTCTCCGCCGCGGCAGTAGAGGTTGATCAGGTCCTGGGATTCCCTTTCCCCCAGAGCAGAATGAATCTTGAAGAATCTGCAGTTGGGAAGAAGCTCGCAGGTTTCGTGAGTTCTGTGGCGCATGTCTTCCCCGTTCTGGGCAGCCTTTGGGAAGGATGCCATTCGTCGTCCCGCGCTTCAAGGCGGAGTCTTTCGGCCGTCTTTGCCGTTCCGATGCGAGCGGGAAGGTTTATTTCTCCGCGTCGTCCAGGCCGCCGTGCAGCAGGGTGAGTTTCGGTCCCTGCGGGCGGACTTCCTCGCCCCGGTCGAGGTCGTCGACGACCAGGCGCACGGGCGCGGCCAGGGCCGAGCGAATCGCCTCCATCACTTCGCCGGGAATTTCCATCGGCAGGGTCATCGCGGGCAGGTCCTCGTCGAGGAAGGCGCGCAGGTTGTTGGCGACGTCGCCGCTCATCCCATCCATCTTGTTCACGAACAGATAGAGGTTGCGCACCATCAACAAGATGGCCTGCAACGTCATCTGGGTGTCCAGGGTTTGGCGTTCCTCGTCGGTCATCGGCGTTTATTCCTTCCCTTTCCGGATTCATGGAATATCGTCCCGGGGCGGCGCTGTCACCGCTTTCCTGCCCTGCGGTTGAAGTTGCTGGCACCGCGCGGAGACGGTAAAACCCTGTACGGACCGTTTTGGGGAAGGGGAGGGGCATGACGATACTGGTTACCGGCGGCGCCGGGTTCATCGGCGCCAACTTCGTTCTCGACTGGTTGGCCGCGGGGGGCGAGCCGGTGGTGGTGCTGGACAAGCTGACCTATGCCGGCAACCTGGACAACCTGGCGGCCTTGCGGGGCGACCCACGGCTGGTTTTCGTGCACGGCGACATCGGCGACGCCGCCCTGGTCTCCGGGCTGCTTGGCCGCCATGCGCCGCGCGCGGTGGTGCACTTCGCCGCCGAATCCCACGTCGACCGTTCGATCGCCGACCCCGAGGCCTTCATCCAGACCAACGTCGTCGGCACCTATCGCCTGCTCAACGCGGCGCTGACTCATTGGCAGGCGCTGCCGCGGCCGGAGGCGGCGGCCTTCCGCTTCCTGCACGTGTCCACCGACGAGGTTTACGGTTCCCTCGCTCCCGACGATCCGCCCTTCGCCGAGACCCACCCCCATCAGCCGAACAGCCCCTATTCCGCCAGCAAGGCGGCGAGCGACCATCTGGCGCGCGCCTGGTTCCATACCTACGGCCTGCCGGTTCTGACCACCAATTGCTCGAACAATTATGGTCCCTTCCAGTTTCCCGAAAAGCTGATCCCCCTGATCGTCCGCAACGCGCTGGCCGGAAAGACCCTGCCGATCTATGGCGACGGCGGCAACGTGCGGGATTGGATCTACGTCGCCGACCACTGCGCCGGGGTGCGCCGGGTGCTGGAGGCGGGACGCCCGGGCGAGATCTACAATCTGGGCGGCAACCAGGAAAAGACCAACCTCGACGTGGTGCGGACGGTCTGCGCCCGTCTCGACGCGGTGCGGCCGCGCGCCGACGGCCGGGGCTATGCCGAGCAGATCGCCTTCGTCAAGGACCGTGCCGGGCACGACCGCCGCTATGGCATCGACGCGCGCAAGGCGGAGCGGGAACTCGGCTGGCGTCCGGCGGAGAGCTTCGAGACCGGCATCGAAAAGACCATCGCCTGGTACCTCGGCCATGCCGAATGGGTGGAAAAGGTGACCAGCGGCGCCTACCGCGACTGGATGACGCAGCAGTACGGGGGCACCGGCGCATGACCATCCTGCTGTTGGGTAAGGACGGCCAGGTCGGTTGGGAACTGCGCCGCGCCCTGGCCCCCCTGGGCGAGGTGCATGCCTGCGGCCGGGCGGAGGCCGACTTGTCCGATTCCGCCGCCCTGACCGCCCTGGTGGAACGCGTCCGTCCCGCCGCCATCGTCAACGCCGCCGCCTATACCGCCGTCGACAAGGCGGAAAGCGAACCCGCCCTGGCCGACCGCGTCAACGCCGAGGCCCCCGCCGTGCTGGCGGCGGCGGCGGCGCGGTGCGGCGCCTGGCTGATCCATTATTCCACCGACTACGTCTTCGACGGCGCCAAGGCCGCCCCCTATGTCGAGACCGACGCGTGCGCGCCGCTCAACGTCTATGGGCGCGGCAAGCGGGCGGGGGAGGAAGCGATCCTCGCCTCCGGCTGCCGCCACATGATCTTCCGCACCAGTTGGGTCTATGGCGCGCACGGGGCGAACTTCCTGAAGACCGTCCTGCGCCTGGCCGCCGAGCGCGAGAGCCTGCGCATCGTCGCCGACCAGTGGGGCGCGCCCACCGGCGCCGACCTGATCGCCGGGGTCACCGCGCAGGCGCTGCGGGCCGCCCTGGCGGGGGGCGAGGGGCTTTCCGGCATCTATCATCTGGTGGCGGCGGGGGAGACCACCTGGCACGCCTATGCCCGCCTGGTCGTCGAGACCGCCGCCCATCTGGGCGTGGCGTTGCGGGCGACGCCGGACGCGGTGACGCCGATCCCTTCATCCGAGTATCCGACGGCGGCGGCGCGGCCCGGCAATTCCCGTCTGGATACCGGCAAGCTGCGGCGGACCTTCGGCCTGGAGTTGCCCGATTGGCGCGAACCGGTGCGCCGGGTCGTCGCCGAGGTTCTGGCGGCGCGCTGATTCGTCCCGATTTTCTTTTGCTTTCAAGAATCTGCGTCTTGAAAAAGCGGTCCCGCCTGACAATTGTCAAGGATAAGGGTTTGCCGCTGAACAGCAAAAGCGAGGGACCAGGATGCCGAAAGTCGCCGTCATCGGAAGCGGTCCCAGCGGTCTTGCGGTGGCCAAGGCCCTTTTGGAACACGGCGTGGTTCCCGAGGTCTTCGACAAGGCCACCGCCATCGGCGGCATGTGGGGCGCGCCCGGGCGCGGCGCGTGGTCGTCCTATGCGCGGACCAACCTGTCCCACTACAGCTGTTCGTTCTCGGACTTTCCTTGGCCGCAGGGCACCGATGTCTTTCCGATGCGGCGCAGCGTCGTCGATTATCTGAAAAGCTATGCCGCGGCCTTCGATCTGGAACGCCACATCCGTTTCGGCACCACGGTGGAACTGGTCGAGCCGCGCGGCGAACACCGGTGGCACCTGACCACCCTGTGCGACGGCCGCCGCGAAAGCCGCGATTTCGATTACGTGGTGGTGGCGACCGGCGTCTTCTCGCGTCCGCACGTGCCGGAGTTCGAGGGACTGATCTCTTTCCGCGGCAAGATCTTCCACGCCGCCGACTGCTATTCCGAAGAGGTCAACCGCGAACACTTCGGCGGCAAGCGGGTGCTGATCGTCGGCGCCGCGTTCTCCGGCACCGAGATCGCGGGACAGTTGAGCGGCATCGCCGAGAAAGTGACGGTGGGGCTGCGCCATCCGATGTGGTTCCTGCCGCGCTGGGTCCACCCGTGGCCGGGCGCGCCGTCGTATCCCGCCGATCTGGTGTTCTATAACCGCAGCCTCGACAATCCCCTGACCTCCCGGTCGCGCGAATACCTGCGGCAACTGGGTGGCGATCCCGGCGAGGTTTCGCCGCACCTGGCCTTCGACGATATCGAGAACGCCCCCCTGACCGTGGTCACCGCCGACGACTTCCTGCCCCTGGTGGCGGACGGCCGCGTCCACGTCCGGCGGTCCCGCGCCTTCGGCTTCGACTGCTCGGGGGTGGTTTACGACGACGGCACGCGCGAGGACATCGACGCGGTGGTGATGTGCACCGGCTATGCCTCGGCTCTGCCCTTCCTCAGCCCCGACGTGCTGGCGGCGTTGGAGTTCGATCCCACCGACCAGTTGCAGCCGGTGCTGCTGCACAAGCAGGTCTTCCAGCCCGACCTGCCCGGACTGGCCTTCGCCGGGTATTACCGCGGGCCGTATTTCCCGATCATGGAACTGCACGGACGCTGGGTGGCGCGCGTCGCCGCCGGGGAAATCCCGTGTCCGCCCCTTGCGGAGATGCGGGCCGGGGTCGATATGGAACGGCAGATCCGCAACCGGCGCCCGCGTCCGCAGTTTCCCCACGGCGATTACGTGCGTCTGGCCGACGACCTGGCGCATCAGGTCGGGGTGTTCCCGGATGGCCCGGAGGTCGCCGACATGTCCGACTATGTGCGGCAGGCCCCGGTGGTCGCGGCGCATTTCCGCCTGACCGGGCCGCACGCGAAGCCGGACCTGGCCCGCCGGATCATCCGTTCCGTTCCCGCCCCTTTGAAGGATGGTGGCTCATGAAGAAACCCGCGACCCCGAAAGCGAAAACCAAGCTGCCCCACGCCGGGACGGATCGTCCGCCGCTCGCCGACCGGGTGTTCGCCCTGTTGGTGGGCAATTGGGTGATCGAGCGGGAAATCCGCCCGAAGGGGAGGTTCTCCGGCTCCGCCAGTTTCGTGCGAGAGAACGCCACCACCTTGCACTATGCCGAGGAAGGCGTCCTTACCCTGAACGACGGCCGCAGCATGCAGGGCGAACGCCTGCATACCTATCTGCTGCATCCCGACCGCATCGAGGTGCGCTTCGCCGACGGCCCCAACGACGGCGAACACTTCGTCGACATCCTGTTCCCCTCGGACCCCGATGCGGATTGGCCACTGTGTTCCGGCGACACCCATTTCTGTCTGAAGGATACCTACAAGGCGATGTTCTGCTTCGAGACCGAGGACGAGTTCGAGGTCACCTATACCGTCTGCGGCCCGGCAAAGGATTACGTCAGCCATTCCGTCTATCGCCGGGTCAAAACCACCGCCTGAAAAGCGAACGGTTCTTGACAGCGGCAGTGTGCGGGCATATTCGTGAACGTGTTTACTGAACGCGTTTACGGATAGGTGCCGGCATGCCGAGAAATCCCCAGACCGAGCAGGAGCGGAAAGAAACCCGCGCGCATATCCTCGACGCCGCGTTGCGGCTGTTCCATGCGGAGGGCGCCGCGGCGATTTCGATGCGTGCGGTGGCGGCGCAGGCGGGGATGTCGGCGGCGGCGATCTACCGCTACTTTCCGGGCAAGGCCGACCTTGCCGCTGCGCTTTGGCAGGAGGGCCTGCGTGGGCTCGAAGGACGCCTGGGCCGCATCGTCACCCAGGAGTCCGATCCGATCGAGGGGCTGCGGGCGGTGGCGGAGGCCTATGCCGACTTCGCCGTCAACGAGCCCGCGATGTTCCGCATGCTGTTCCTCGCCGAAGGGGGCGACGATCTTGAAGAGGTGCGCGAGAAGACCCGCGACTTCACCTCGTATTACCTGGCGCGCGACTGCATGGGGCGGGCGATCGAGCAGGGGCGGATCGCCCCCATCGACGCCGACCTTGCGACGCAGACGCTGTGGGCGGCGATCCACGGGGCGATCAGCTTGCGCATGACCTGCGTGGAGTTTCCGTTTTGCGAGCCCCGGCGCCTGCTCGCGCAGGTGATTTCCACGGTGTTGAGCGGATTGCAGGAGGTTCGGTGATGCGGCGTGGTTGGGTGGTTTTCGGCGCGGCGGCGTTGATCGCGGTGGGGCTTTCCGGATGCGACGACGCGCCACCGCCGCAGGCGCCGGTGCGTCCGGTGGAGACTCTGCGGGTGCACTATGCCGGGCGGCCGACGGTCGCCGTGCAGGTGGGGGAAATCCGTCCGCATTACGAAAGCGACCTCGGCTTCCGCATCGGCGGGAGAATTGCCGAACGCAACCTCGACCTCGGCCAGGTGCTGCACGCGGGGCAAGTGATCGCGCGCCTGGACGCGCAGGATCAGCGCAACCAGGTCGCCGCCGCCGAGGCCGACCTTGCCGCCGCGCGGGCAACCCTGGTGCAGGCTGCCGCCGAGGCGCGCCGCAAGACCAAGCTGCATGCCGACGGCTGGGCCACCGCCGCCGCCCTGGAAGCGGCGGAACGGGCGCATGCCGCCGCCACCGCCTCGGTGAAGGCGGCGCGCGCCAAGCTGCGCCTCGCCCGCGACCAGCGCGCCTATGCCGACCTCACCGCGCCGACGGACGGCACGGTGACGGCGCTGGGCGCGGAGGCGGGACAGGTGGTGGCCGCGGGGCAGATGGTGGCGCGCCTCGCCCGCCTGAACCATAAGGACGCGGTGTTCTCCCTCTCCCAGGCGCTGCTGCTCTCCCTGCCGAAGGACGCCGGGGTGACGGTCGCGCTACTGGATGCCCCGGAGATTTCCGTGGCTGCCAGAATCACCGAAATCTCGCCCAGCGCCGATCCGGTGACCCGCACCTACACGGTCAAGGCCGCCCTGCCGGAGGACGCCCCCGCCGCGATGCGTCTTGGCATGAGCGTGTTCGGGCATTTCGCGGCGGGCAGCAGCCGGGTCGCCGAACTGCCGTCTTCCGCCTTGTTCCAGCAGGACGGCGCCCCCGCGGTGTGGGTGGTCGATCCCACCACGTCCACGGTGTCGCTGGTCAAGGTCGAGGTGGCGCGCCTCGACCCCGGCACGGTGCTGATTACGGGCGGCGTGGCGGAAGGCACGCGGGTGGTCGCCGCCGGGGTGCAGACCCTGCGGCCGGGACAGGCGGTGAACCTCGGGGACGGAAGCGGATCATGAAGCTCAACCTCTCGGAGTGGGCGCTCACCCACCGCGTCCTGGTGGCCTATTTCATGGTGCTCACGGCGCTGGCCGGAGCGTGGTCCTATGCCACGCTGGGGCGCGACGAGGATCCGCCGTTCACCATCAAGACGATGGTGGTGAAGACGGTGTGGCCGGGCGCGAGCCCGGACGAGACCCTCCTGCAAGTCACCGAGCGGATCGAGAAGAAGCTGCAGGATCTCGACAACCTCGACTACCTGAAGAGCTACACCACCGGCGGCGAGTCGGTGATTTTCGTCACTCTGAAGGACAGCACGCCGCCCGCGGCGGTGCCCGACCTTTGGTATCAGGTGCGCAAGAAAACCGGCGACATCGCCCACGAACTGCCGTCCGGGGTTTACGGTCCGTACTTCGACGACGAGTTCGGCGATACCTACGGCATCGTCTATGCCTTCACCGGCGACGGTTTCGGCTATCGCGCGCTACGCGACTATGCGGAGAGCGTGCGCGCCGCGCTGGTGCGCCTTCCCAACGTCGGCAAGACCGCGCTGATCGGCACCCAGGACGAGGTGGTCACCCTGGAGTTTTCCACCCGCAGGCTCGCCGCCATGGGTATCAGCCAGGCCGACGTGCTGAGAAGTCTGGCGGCACAGAACGCGGTGGTACCCGCGGGCGAGGTGACGGCGGCGGGCGAGCGTTTCTTGCTGCGGGTGTCCGGGAGCTTTGCATCCGAGGCGGACCTGTCGCGGATCAACCTGCGCGCCAACGACCGGTTTTTCCGCCTGGCCGACGTCGCCACGGTGCGCCGCGGCTTTGCCGATCCGCCGCAGCCGATGTTCCGCGTCGACGGCAAGCCCGCGATCGGACTCGCCGTTTCCATGGCCGATGGCGGAGACATCCTGAAACTGGGCGCGGCGATTCATCAGCGCATGAATGAGCTTACCGCGCATCGCCCGGTCGGTATCGACGTCGTCCAGGTCGCCGACCAGACCGGAGTGGTGAAGTCCTCGGTGCACGGTTTCGTCAAATCCCTGGCCGAGGCGGTGATCATCGTCCTCGTGGTGAGCTTTCTCAGCCTCGGGCTGCGGGCCGGGACGGTGGTCGCCCTGTCGATCCCGCTGGTGCTTGCCGCCACCTTCGTCGGCATGGAGTTCGTCGGCATCGACCTGCACCGGGTTTCCCTTGGCACCCTGATCATCGCCCTCGGCCTGCTCGTCGACGACGCCATGATTACCGTCGAGATGATGGTGGCGAAGCTTGAGGAAGGCGCGAACCGTCACGACGCCGCCGTCGCCGCCTATACCCTTACCGCCTTTCCCATGCTGACCGGCACCCTGGTGACCGTGACCGGCTTCGTGCCCGTGGGCTTCGCCCGCAGCGCCACCGCGGAATACTGCTTCGCCATGTTCGCGATCATGGCGCTGTCCCTGTTGATTTCCTGGGTGGTGGCGGTGATGTTCGCGCCGCTGATCGGCGTGGCTATCCTTCCCCCCGCCATGATCCGCGCGCCGGAGGGCTTGGCGGAACGCATCGTCGGGGCCTTCCGCCGCGTCCTGCTGTTCTGCCTGGCATGCCGCTGGTGGGTGATCGCCGTAACGGTGGCGGCGTTCGCCGCCGCCCTCGGCCTCTATCCACGCCTGGAACAGCAATTCTTCCCGCCGTCGGACAGGCCGGAGCTCTTCGTCGAGCTGACCCTGCCGCAGAATGCCGGGATCGGAGCGACCGAGGCGATGGTGAAGAAGCTCGAAGCCCGCTTCGCCGCCGACCCGGACGTTGCAAGCTATAGCGTTTATGTCGGACAGGGGGCTGTCCGCTTCTACCTGCCGATGGACGTGCAACTCGATCACGACTATTTCGCCCAGGCGGTGGTGGTGGCGAAGAGCGTCGAGGTGCGCGACGCGCTCGCCGCCCGGCTGCAATCCGGTCTTTCCACCGAACTGCCGGAAGCGACGGTGCGGGCCTCGGCGATGGAACTGGGGCCGCCGGTGGGCTGGCCCGTGAAGTACCGCATCAGCGGCCCAGACACGCAGACGGTGCGGCAGAAGGCCTATGACCTGGCCAACCTGGTGGGAAGCCATCCCGGAACCCGGCTGATCAATTTCGACTGGAACGAGCCGGTGAAAACCGTGCGAGTCGAGGTGGACCAGGACAAGGCCCGCCTGCTCGGTCTGACTTCGGCGGACTTGGCGCAGGCGCTGCATGCAGCCTTCAGCGGCGCCACGGTGACCCAGATGCGGGATTCCATCTATCTGGTGGACGTTCAGGCCCGCGCCACGCCCACCGAGCGGCGCGACTTCGACACCCTGCGGCAGTTGCAGATCCCCGTGGGCGGCGGCAAGAGCGTGCCGTTCTCCGACGTCGCGTCGGTGTCCTACGGCTTCGAACAGCCGATCATCTGGCGGCGCGACCGCCAGCCCACGATTACGGTGCAGGCCGATATCGTGCCGGGGGTGCGCGCCGCCACCGTGGTGCGCGATCTCGCCCCCCAAATCGCCGCCTTCACCGCCGCGTTGCCGCCGGACTATCGCCTCGCGGTGGGCGGCGCGGTGGAGGAGAGCGCCAAGGGCAATGCCTCGGTGATGGCGATGATGCCGGTCACCGCGCTGTTGATGCTGACCTTCCTGATGTTCCAGTTGCAGAACGTTTCGAGCCTGATCCTGGTGGTCAGCGTCGCGCCCCTTGGGCTGATCGGCGTGGTCGCCGTGATGCTGGCCGCGGACCAGCCCATGGGCTTCGTCGCGCTGCTCGGCTGCGTCGCCCTCACCGGCATGATCGTGCGCAACTCGGTGATCCTGATCGATCAGATCGAGCGCAATCGCCGCTCCGGCATGGAACGGCGCGACGCCCTGATCAATGCCACCTGTCACCGCATGCGGCCGATCCTGCTGACCGCGGCGGCGGCGATCCTCGCGATGGTTCCGATCACTTCGGAATCCTTCTGGGGGCCGATGGCCTTCGCGATCATGGGCGGCCTGGTGGTGGCGACGCTGCTCACCCTGCTTTTCCTCCCCGCCCTCTACGCGGTGTGGTACCGCGTGCCGGAGGCTGATTCGTGAAGGAAGAACCTTGCGGGGGGCGACCCCTCTCGCAAGGTTTCGGTTCTTACCCCGCGAGGAACATCTCGCGGACCTTGCGGGCGTTGGCGAGGCGGGCTTCCAGCTCGGCGAGCATCGCTTCCGTGGGCTGGCGGTCGTCGTCTTCCGCCTGCCAATCCTCGAAGCGGGCGGCGAACTTGTCGCGTTGGCGCTCCAGCGCGTTGGCGCCGCGCAGGTGGACGCGGGTGGTGATTTCGGCGATCGGCAGCCCGCGCGTCAGGCGGCGCAGCACCACGCGATAGACGCAATCCTCGTAACCGTGGTCGCGAAAATCCGGGTGCTCGGGAAAGCCGCCGATCAGGTCGTGCCAGGGGCGGCGCACGCAGAGATTCATCACGCTCGATTCGTCCAGCCGGTCCCGCCAGCTTTCGTGCACCGGCAGGTCCCAGTCCCGCCGCCCCCAGACATAGCCGATGGACGGGTCGGAGAGCAGCGCATCCAGGCACAGCCCGATGTGCGGCGGCAGGAACTCGTCGTCGGCGTCGAGGAAGAACAGAAAGTCCGCCCCGCTTGCCGCGGCGCCCGCGTTCCGCGCCGGTCCCGCGCCCAGGTTGCGCGGGTTGCGGACGGCCAGGACGCGGATGCCCTCGGCCCGGGGGAGGGCGGCAAGCTCCGCCGCCAGTTCGGCGCTGCCGTCGGACGAGGCGTCGTCGGCCAGCACCAGGTCGAGACGAAGGTCGAGGCCGTAACCCGCCGCCGCCACGGCGCTCGCGCGCACGCTGTCCACCGCGCGGCCGATTTCCGGCGCGTTGTTGAAGGTGGGAACGACCACGGCGGCATGAACGGCACGGGACACGGGAAGCCTCCGTCTACGGCGATGCCTCAGTCTCGGTGAAACGCTTCGCGGCGAAAAAACTTACGGGGGGCGTGGGGGGGGGCGAGTCCCCCCGCGAAGTTTTGGTTTTTAGTGCGCCAAACCCGCCTCAGGCTTCCTTCGCCGGGATGACGTGGACGTCGCGTTGCGGGAAGGGGATGGAGAGCCCGGCGCGGTCGAAGGATTGTTTCAGCGTCTTGGTGGTATCCCAGCGCACGTCCCAGTAGACCGCGGCGTCGCACCAGATGCGCAGGCCGATGTTCACCGAGCTGTCGGCCAGTTCGGCGACGAAGGCCTGGGGTTCCGGGTCGGCGAGGATGCGGCTATCCGCCGCGGCGACGTCGCGGCACACCGCGAGCGCCGCGTCGATGTCGTCGGCGTAGGACAGCCCGATGACGATGTCCATGCGGCGCGTCGGGTTGGCGCTGTAGTTCTTGATCGCCTTGCCCCAGAGGTCGGCGTTGGGCACCACGATGCGCACGTTGTCCGGCGTCGCGAGCTCGGTGGTGAAGAGGGTGAGCGCCTTCACCGTGCCCATGTGGCCGCCGCCTTCGATGAAGTCGCCGACCTTGAACGGGCGGAACAGCAGCAGCATCGCGCCGCCCGCGAGGCTTGCGAGAGTTCCCTGCAGGGCGAGGCCGATGGCCAGACCGGCGGCGCCGAGGACGGCGACGAGGCTGGTGGTCTGCACGCCGAACTGGCTCAACACCGCGATGATGGTGAGGGCGATGACGAAGTACCGCACCAAACTGGCGAGGAAACCGCGCAGCATGTCGTCGATGCGCCCGATGCGTTCGAGGCTGCGCGCCGTCATGTGCGAGAGCCAGCCCGCCGCCATCCAGCCGAGGATGAGGATGGCGGTGGCACCGACCACGGAGAGGCCGTAGGTGGTGAGGACTTCGATGATCGCCTGGACAATGCGGTCCAGGCCGTTCTGGTCGAGGAAGGAGGCGACGTCCATGAGTGTTCAGCCCTGACAGGGAAAGCGGAAGGTTCCCCTCAATGAAGGGAGATATCTTCGGAGATTCAAGGGGGAATTTCTTAAAGCGGCAGGTGCAGGCTCATCCGGAGGCCGCCTTCCACGCGGTTTTGCGCGGCGATGCCGCCGCCGTGCCCCTGGGCGATGGAGCGGGCGATGGATAGCCCCAGCCCGACGCCGCCGGTGCTGCGGTTGCGCGAGGTCTCCAGCCGGACGAAGGGGTCGAAGACGCGGTCGATGTCGACGTCGGACAGCCCCGGCCCGTCGTCGTCGACGTGAATGAACACGCCGGTGGGATCGGCGGAAATCGAGACGGTGGCGCTTTTCCCGTACTTGATCGCGTTGTCGATCAGGTTGCGCAGGGCGCGCTTCACCGACAGCGGGCGGCAGGCCACGGTCTTGGGCAGGCGAGGCGGCGGCGGTTCCACGGCCACCGGCAGGCCGAGGTCGGAGAAGTCGTCGCAGACGCTTTCCACCAGCGAGGCCAGGTCGACGCGGGCGGTGGGTTCCTCGCGGGTGTTCTCGCGTACGAACGACAGCACCGCGTCGATCATCTGCGTCATCTCGTCCAGGGTGGCGAGCATGCGGGTGCGGGTTTCCTCGTCGTCGATGAATTCGGCGCGCAGGCGCAGACTGGTGAGTGGCGTGCGCAGGTCGTGCGACACCGCGGCGAGGAAATGCATGCGGTCGCCGACGTAACGTTGCAGGCGCCGGTTCATCAGGTTGAAGGCGCGGGTGGTGGCGCGGAAGGAATCCGGCCCGGTCACCGGCAGGTCGGCCACCGCCTCGCCCCGGCCCAGGCATTCCGCCGCGTCGGCCAGGCGGGTGAGGGGGCGGGTGATGCGGCGCACCGTGACCACCGCGACCAGCGCGATAAGGACGGCGGACAGGCCGAAGGTGACGAGGGACGGCCACGCCCATTCCAGGGGCGGCATATCGAGGCTGGTTTCGGCGTTCAGCCACTGTCCGTCCGGCAGCTTGAGCGAGGCGGCGGCGGCGATGATGAAGGGGTTGTTGCGCAGTTGCGGCGGACGGTTGGCGCGCCAGGCGCGCATGCAGTCCATGTCGACGACGCCGGTGGAAGGATCGATGCAGCGCCGCCACGACACGCGCCCTCGGCCGCGGTCGTCGTCTGGCGGCGGCAGCAGGTGATGCTCCGACATGGGCATCACCACGGGCAACGGCACGCGCTCGCGTTCGGTCTGGATACTCAGCCGCAGGTCGCTGTCCGGGTGGGAAATCAGGGCCGCCAGCCGCCGCTGGATGCGTTGCGATTCCGGATCGGGGGCGGTTTCCTGCAGGTGCGGCGACGCGGCGATCCAGAAGCGCAGGTCCTCGGTCTGCAGGGCGCGCAGCATCTGCGGGCGCAGGTCCATCGGCGAATCCGAAATCAGGCGGCTGGCCGCCGCGATGCGTTCCAGGACCTGCGACTTGAACACGGTGCGCTGGGCGACCTTGCGTTCGTCGTGGATGACCTGGAAGGCGACCGCCTGCGCCACCGCCAGGGCGGCGAGAAGCAGCAGCGTCAACTGGCCGGTCAGGCCGCGCGGATACAGACGGAGACGCATATCATCCGCCTCGCCGTTCGGGATGGCGTTCCACCCCCACGCTGAGCATGTAGCCGCCGCCCCAGACCGTCTTGATCAGGGTCGGGGTCTTGGGGTCGGGTTCGATCTTCTTGCGCAGGCGGCTGACCTGGTTGTCGATGCTGCGGTCGAAGACGTTGGCGGCGCGTCCCTGCGTCAGGTCGAGAAGCTGGTCGCGCGACAGCACCATGCGCGGATGGTCGGTGAACGCCTTGATCAGGGCGAATTCGGCGGTGGAGAGGGAAATCAGCCGTCCCTCCGCGTCCTCCAGTTCGCGGCGGTCCACCCGCAACAGCCAGTCGCCGAAGCGGATTACGGTTTCCTCGGCCGTTTCCTCGGCGGCGGTGGGGCGGGGCAGGCTGTTGGCGCGGCGCAGCACCGCCTTGATCCGCGCCAGCAGTTCGCGCGGGTTGAACGGCTTGGTCAGATAGTCGTCGGCCCCCATCTCCAGGCCGATGATGCGGTCGGTGTCCTCGGCCACCGCGGTCAGCAGGATGATCGGCGTGTCGCTGGTTTCGCGCACGTGGCGGCAGACCGACAGGCCGTCCTCGCCCGGCATCATGATGTCGAGGACGATCAGGTCGATCGCCGATGCCGCCAGAACCTTGCGCGCGTCCGCCCCGCTGGCCGCGGTGGTGGCGCGCAGGGCGTTGCGGGTCAGGTATTTGCTCAACAGGTCGCGAATCTCGGCGTTGTCGTCGACGACCAGGATATGCGGGGTCTTTTCGCTCATTTTCGGCCCGGGTGCTGCTGCGTCAGGGTCAAGAATAGTGTGGGATGTCGCCACCGCGCGAAAAAAATCGTATCGAATTGTAACGGAGGGGCGGTTTGTCACACTCCGCGACACTTTTGGCCTGGACCTGGCGAATTCCTGCGACGGAAGGGGTGTTAGATCGAAGACATCGGACGGGAAGCACCGTCCCTCGCAAAACCCGATCGAAGGAGACGACGATGAACAAGATGCTGAAGACCCTGGCCCTGGTCGGCGCGGTGACCGCCGGTGGTTTCGCCCTGTCGCAGGGCGCCTTCGCCGAGACCGCGACGACGGATACCTCCCCGGCGGCGCAGGCCGCCGTGAACTGCCCGGGCTACGGCCCCGGCATGGGCGCGGGCCGGATGGGCCCGGACGGCAAGGGCCCCGGCAGGGGTGCCGGCATGCACGGTCCGCGCGGCGGCTGGGGCATGATGGCGGGAAAGGCCGATCCCAACCGCGTGCTGTCGGTCGACCAGGTTCGCACCCTGGCGCAGGCGCACCTGATCATGATGAACAACGACAACCTCAAGGTCGGCAAGATCAGCGAGACCAAGGACAACAGCTATACCGTGCAGATCGTCACCAAGGATAACTCCCTGGTCAACACGGTCGAAGTCAGCAAGGCCACCGGCATGCCGGTGCGCTGAACCGAGGAACGGCGGCGCGGCCACTCACGCGCCGCCGTTTTCCATGGGGGGGGATGAACGATGATTGCTTGGAAGCGCCCGCTTGCTCTGGTGCTGCTGGTCACCACGATTCTGCTGACGGTGACCGGTCTGTGGTTATGGCTGGGGTACCCGGGCGGAGGACGCGGCTTCGGCGGCGCGCCGCCCGCGCCGTCGACCGTGAAACACCTGCTCAAGGATGTGCATCTGTACGCCAGTTGGGCGTTCATCGCGGCCTTCGTCGGTCACCTGATCTGCAACGGCCGGGCGATGCTGCGTCACCTGGGGTTCAATGCCGGTACCAGAAATCCCGCGTCGCCAGACACGCGCCGCCGATGATCAACAGACAGGCGGCGCCGACGCGCGGCGTCGCCTCGCCGAATCCGGCCAGGATCATCCACGCGGTGGACATCAGGGGCGCGGCATACGACATCGCCCCCATCACCCGGATGTCGCCGCGCTTCACCCCGTAATCCCAGGTCAGGAAGGCCAGGCCGACCGGTCCCAGGCCCATGCCGACCAGGGCGGCCCAGGTGCGCGGGTCGGGTTGCACCCAGCTTTCCAGCATCAGATGGCAGGTCGCCGCCAGCAGGGCGGTGACGCCGCAAAAGCCGATCACCGCGTCGGTGGGCACATGCCCGACGCGGCGGCACATCACCGAATAGGACGACCAGATCACCGCCGCCGCCGCCGCCATGCCATAGCCGAGGATGGTGCCGCCGCCCGCGCCGCGCTCCATGCCCAGCACCAGGACGGCGCATCCGGCCAGCCCGGCCAACGCGCCGCCGACGTGGAACCAGCGCAGGCGTTCGCCCGGCAGGAACGCGGAAAAGAGCACGATCAACAGCGGCCACAGATAGTTGATCAGGGTGGCGTCCACCGGCGGCGCATGCTTGAACGCGGTGAAATAGGCGAAGTGGTAGCCGAACAGGCCGTAGATGCCGAGCCCCCAGACCGCCACGGAGCGGGGAAACGCCGCGGAGAGCGGCCGTCCCCGCGCCCAGGACGCGGCCAGACCGGAAACGAAGGCGACGGAGAACGACACCGCCACCATCTGGAATGGCGGGATCGGGCCGCTGAGTGCGGCGAGCACGGCCAGCGTGGAAAACAGCAGGATGGCGGTGGCGCCGATCAGGGTGGCGCGGCGGACCTGGGCGGTATCGGCCATGGCGGGGTTGGCTCCTTACCCGAAAAACCGCAGCAGGACGGGCAGCAGCAAGGGCAGCAGAACGGCGGTGGCGAGACCGTTGAGGCCGATCGCCATGCCGGCGAAGGCGCCCGCCGTTTCGCCGAACTGGAAGGCGCGCGCGGTGCCCAGGCCATGCGCGGCAAGCCCCAGGGCGAAGCCCATGGCGCGTTGGTCGCGGATGCCGAAGACACGATAGACGAAGGCGGCCAGCACCGCGCCGATGGTGCCGGTCAGCACCACGAAGATCGCGGTGAGCGACGGCACGCCGCCGAGTTTTTCCGAAACCCCCATGGCGATCGGCGTGGTCACCGACTTCGGCGACAGGGAAACCAGGGTGGAGGTCTCCGCCCCCAGCAGCCCGGCGATCGCCACCGCGGCGGCGGCGGCGACGACGCAGCCGACGACCAGCGACACGCCGAGCGCGGCGAACGAACGGCGCACCGCGCCGAACTGCCGGTAGAGGGGCACCGCCAGGGCGACGGTGGCGGGGCCGAGCAGGAAGTGAATGAACTGCGCCCCGGCGAAATAGCTTTCGTACGAGGTGCCGGTGGCGACCAGAAGGCCGCCCAGCAGCAGCATGCTCCACGGCACCGGGTTGAGCAGGGGGAAACGCCCGCTTCTGCGGAACAGCCAGTCGAGGGCCTGGTAGACGGTCAGGGTCAGGGTCAGCCAGAACAGGGGGGCGCTGGCCAGATAGACCCACAGTTCGCCGATCGCGGGGGTGTCCATCATCCGGCGTCCTTGCCGCGATGGGGCGGCATCAGGCGCTGCGCCACCCAGGCGGTGACCGCCAGGGCGACGACGGTGCCGCCGATCAAGGACACGGTAATCGCCAGCCATTCCTGTTCGATGCGCTGCGCATAGCGCACCACCCCCACCCCGGCGGGGACGAACAGCAGCGACAGATGGTCGAGCAGGGTGCCGGTGACCCGTTCCACCGGCTCCGGCACCCGGCCGCGCACGCAGAGGATCAGGAACAGGAACACCATTCCCAGCACCGGGCCGGGAACCGGCAGGTCAAGCAGCCGGGTCAGAATTTCCCCGGCAAGCTGGCAGGCCAGCAGCAGAGTCACGGCGCCCAGCAACATCAACGGACATCCCTTACGAACGCGGTCCTGGTCTCAACCGGCGGCGACCGGCGGATCCGGGTCGTGTTCGGGGCCGGTATCCGGGGTCTTCGCCAGCCGTTCCTCGAGAAGCGCCACGTGTTCGCTTTCCTCGGCGACGAACTCCTTGGCCAGGGCGGCGACCGCCGCATCCGACGAGGCCTCGGCGACCGAGGCGTAGAAGGCCAGGGCGCCCTGTTCTCCCTTGAGGGCGAGAATGAGGGCGTCGTGTTCGTTCATCGCGTAGTCGGCTTCCCCCGCCGGAGCGTTTTCCGGGCTGTCGTCGCCCGGCCACTGGTATTCCCACGCCTTCAGGCGCGGCAGGGAAAGACCGGCGGCGCGGCGCTCCACCTCGGCGAGGTGGAGGCGGCTATAGTGCGCCATTTTGCGGAAAAGGCGCGAAACCTCGCCCTTGTGGTGAACTTCGAGGGCGTCCGCCATCTCGTCGTAGTTGATGGCGGAGTCCTCTTCCAGGCGAAGCGCGTGGGCGAGAAACAGTTCCATGCTGTTCATAGGACGAATTGCCTTTCCAGATCGGCGACGGCCTCGTCGGAGGTCGCGCACGGCTTGTACGACGGTTCGACCGATTTGAACAACACGCCCAGCGAATAGCCGTCGTCGTCGAGCAGACGGCGGCGCGCCTCCAGGCGGTTGGTCGAGGTCTCGGCGAAGCCGTCGTGCACCCGGGTCTTCAACGCCCGCATCTCGGGACGATAGGTGACGCAGGGCGAAATCACCTGGATGAACGAGAAGCCGGGGTGCTGGATCGCCTCGACGATGTATTTGGTCAGCATCTGCACCCGGCCCGAGAAGGCGCGGACGACGTGGCTGGCCCCCGCGGCAAGCGCGATGTCCAGGGGCTGGAAGGGCGGCACGCCGGGGCCTTCCGGGGTGAGCTTGGATTCCCGCCAGTCGGCCTCGGTGGTCGGCGAGGCCTGGCCCTTGGTCATGCCATAGACGGTGTTGTCCATGACGATGTAGGTCAGGTCGATGTTGCGGCGGCAGGCATGCATGAAGTGGTTGCCGCCGATCGAGAAGCCGTCGCCGTCGCCGCCCGCGCAGAGCACCGTGACGTCGGGACGGGCCAGCTTCAGCCCCTGGGCGATCGGCAGGGCGCGCCCATGGATGCCGTGGAAGCCGTAGACCGAGGTATAGGCCGGGATCCGCGACGAACAGCCGATGCCCGAAATCACCGCGACGTTTTCACGCGCGAGGCGCAGTTCGGCCAGGGCCTTGGTGATCGCCGACAACACCGCGTAGTCGCCGCAGCCGGGGCACCACACCGGGTTGACGTCGGACTTGTAGTCGAAGGCCTCGAGCTCGGGGGTGGGGGTGACTTCGTTCATCACGCGTCTCCCTTCAGGGCGTTGATTGCGGCAAGGATCTCCAGCGGACGCAAGGGCAGCGGACCGGCGCGGTGCAGGCTGTCCACCACCGGCGGCAGGTCGTAGTGACCGCGCAGGAAGTGGTGGAACTGCGCGCTGTGGTTCTGTTCGACGACCAGAACCTTGGTCGCGCCCGCCAGGGCCTTGGCCATCGCCTCGGCCTGCAACGGCAGGACGACGCGCAGGCCGATCAGCCTAGCTGCGCCGTTGGCGGCGCGCACCGCTTCGCGTGCCGGTTCGGTCAGCGAGCCGAGGGCGATCACCGCGATCGGGCCGTCGCCCTCCAGCTCCGCCCAGAAGTTGGCGCAGTCCAGGGTTTCCAGCTTGCGCTGCCGCTTGTCCAACTGCGACTGGTGGTCGGCGGCCTGGGTCGACGGCGTGCCGCGTTCGTTGTGCGCCAGGCCGTCGGCGGTGTATTCGCCGCCCGCGATGCCGGGCACCGCCATCGGCGAGACGCCGTCGTTGGTCAGCGCGTAGCGGAGATAGGGGGTGCCGTCCTCGGGCGCCGCCAGACGGCGGGCCGCCACCGGGCCGCCCTCGGCGGGCGGGTCGATGATGGCGCGGGATTGCCCCATGTTCTGGTCGGAGAGGACGATCGCCGGGCACTGCGCGGCCTCGGCCGCCGAAACCGCCCACTGCACGGTGGGCATGCAGTCGGGGATCGAGGTGGCGGCGACCACGATGTGCGGCGCGTCGCCGTGCAGGCCGTAGACCGCGATGTTGAAGTCGCTCTGCTCGGACTTGGTCGGGATGCCGGTGGAGGGACCGCCGCGCTGCACGTCGATCACGGTGACCGGAATCTCGGCGCCGACCGACATGCCCAGGCCCTCGATCATCAGCGACAAGCCGGGGCCCGAGGTCGCGGTGAGCGACGGCACGCCGCCATAGGAGGCGCCGACCAGCATGTTGATCGAGGCCAGTTCGTCCTCGGCCTGCACCAGTTGACCGCCGAGGCGGGCCAGGTTGGGCGCCAGCCATTCCAGGATTTCGGTGGACGGGGTGATCGGATAGGCGGCGACGAAACGCACGCCGCCCTTGACCGCGCCCAGGCCCGCCGCCTCGTTGCCGGTGATCGACCAGCGCGGCTTTTCCGACTTGGCGGGACGCGGACAGACCGGCCAGGTCGACGCGGGCAGGGCGTCGGCCAGTCCGGCGCCGAGCTCGATGCCGCGCAACGACAGGGCCAGGGCTTCCTCGCCCTTGTCGCCCAGGAAATCGGCGAGCAGCGGCTGCAGGTCGGCGGGGGTCAGGCGCAGGATGTGCGCCGCCAGGCCCAGGCCGATCATGTTGGCGCGCAGGCCGGGTTCCGACTTGACGGTGGCGGTCAGCGGCACGGCGACGCAACGGGCGTTGCTGCGGGCGATCACCTCGGGCACCTCGCCCGCGTCGGGGTCGTACAGCACCACGCTGTCGGAGCGCAGGGGCAGTTCGGCGGCGAAACGGGTGATGTTGCCCCAGTCGAAGGCGAACAGGACATCGAAGGTGTCGCCGTGGCTGAGGATCGGACGCGAACCGAATCGCATCAGGGCGGCGGATTCGCCGCCGCGGATCTGGGGACCAAGGGAACGACGCATAAGACCGTACCAGCCAGCGTGCGCCGCGGCGTCGAGAAGAATCTGGCCGACCGTCATCACTCCGGCGCCGCCGGAGCCGGTCAGAGCCAGGGAAAGCAGATGTTCAGTCATGGTACTCCTGCCGTGAAGTCTCGAAATGAGCCCTGTTCCGGCCGCTGCCCGTCCTGCGGCCATCCGTTCGTTTGCGGTCTGTGTCGCCGCATTTTTCCCATAGGGGATCATCGTTTCTAAACACGTATGGGGGTGCGTGTCCACGACCGAATCGCTTGTTCGCTTCCGTTTCGCGGCGGAAAGGAGTATATCACGCCGCGTCGTTCGGAAAGCGAAGGGTGGTGGCCGATATGGCGTTGAAGATAAACAGTAATTGCGTTTTCTGCGGATCCTGCGAACTGGAGTGCCCGAATCAGGCGATTTCCCCCGGCGCGGATGCCTATGAAATCGATCCGGCCCGCTGCACCGAATGCGTCGGCGCCTTCGACGAGCCGCAATGCCGCCTGGTCTGTCCCGCCGACGCCATTCAGCCGGATACCGCCCACGCGGAAACCCGCGCGCAGCTGGAAGCCAAGTACAAGACCCTGCACGGCTGAGGAATCAGCGAACCGGAACCTCGACGGCGGACGGAACGTCGTTCGCCGCTGGTGCGGGCGCTTGCGCCACGGGTTCCGCCTGCGGCGTCGGCTCCGCCTGCGGCGTGGCCTCCGGGGTGGGGTCCGTCACCGGGGCGGCAGGGGCTTCCGGCGCGGGAGCGGCCTCTGGCGCGGGCGTGGCCGCCGGAGCGGCGGCCGCGTCGGCGAGGGGGACCACCGGCTGCGGATCGGGCGACGCGGGCTCGACGATCGGCACCACCGGCTTGAGGGCCGGTTTCCTGGCGGTTTCCTTGGCCGGGGCGGGTTTCTTCGCGGGCTTGGCGGGCAGTTCCACCGGCACCGAATAGTCGGCGACGATGCGGGCCTGGCTGCCCGCGATGACCAGGACTTTCTGGCCGAGAGCCAGGGGCGTTTCCTCGTGCTGGGTCACCGACAGCAGGTCGCCGTTGTCCTTGCGCACGATGTATTCCCAGCCGAAGGTATCGCCCGTGGCGTGTTCCAGGGTGGTGCCGACGATGCTGCCGATCGCCGATCCGGCGACGGCGCCGAGGGCGGCGTTGTCGGTGGCCAGGGGCGATTGCGCCCCCAGGATGCCGCCCGCCGCGCCGCCGGTGACCGCGCCGACGGTGCCGTTGGCGCTGATCTTCACCTGACGGAAGCCGATGACCACCCCGGGTTCCACCTTGTTGACCTGCTGCACCGCGGTGGAGGCATAGGTGTTGGGGGAATAGCTGGGGGTGCAGCCGGGCGCGGCGGCCAGGGCGGCGGCGGACAGAAGCAGGGCGACGGATCGCTGCAAGACGAAGACTCCGACAGAGAATCGACCGGCGCGACGGAAACGGGGGCCGGGGCGGCGTGCCGCCCGCGGTCTATATAGGCTCCGCGCCGCCGGGGCGGCAAGGGGCGCCTTATTTCGCCAGGGGGTCGCGCAACAGGAAGCCGGGCATGTGGTCGCCGAAGGCCAGCACGTCGTCGGCGTGGGTCATTTCTCCCACTTCGTCGGCGGGCAGGGGCGACCGGCCACGGCGTCCGCCGCGCGGCGGCTTGGACTCGGTCCGCCTTTCGGTCTTCCTTTCCGGCTTCCGCTCGGCCTTTTCCTCGGGCCTGGTCTCGGGCTTGGCCTCGGCGACGACCGTCTTTTCGACCTTGGGCTCGGCGGGCCTGGCGGGCTTGGTCTCCGTCGGCTTGCCGCCGCGCGACCGTCCGCCGCGACGACCGCCGCGGCGGTCGCTTTCGCCTTCCTCCAGCGTCGGGGCCTCGACCCCTTCCAGCGCCATCGGCGGAATCGGCTTGCCGATCAGCTTCTGGATCGCGGCGACGTAGCGTCCGTCGGCGGGGGTGGCGATGGTCAGCGCCCGGCCGTTGCGCCCGGCGCGGCCGGTGCGGCCGATGCGATGGACGTAGTCCTCGGCGTGGCTGGGGACGTCGAAGTTGAAGACGTGCGAGACGTCGGCGATGTCCAACCCGCGCGCCGCCACGTCGGAACAGACGAGAAGCTTGATCTCGCCCTTGCGGAAGGCGTCCAGGGTTTCGGTACGCTGCGTCTGCGGCATGTCGCCGTGCAACTGCCCGGCGGAGAAGCCGTGGCGGTCGAGCGAACGGTAGAGGACCGCGACGTCGCGCTTGCGGTTGCAGAAGATGAAGGCGTTGGCGACTTCCTCGCTTTTGATCAAGGAGCGCAGGGTTTCGCGCTTGTCGCGGTCGTTGACCACCACCATCGACTGGGCGACCAGTTCGGCGGGCGAGGCGGGCGGGGCGACGCTGACCGTCTTCGGGTTGGAGAGGAACTTGTCGGCCAGACGCTTGATCTCGGGCGCCATGGTGGCGGAGAACAGCAGCGTCTGCCGCAACGGCGGCAGCCAGCCGATGATCTTTTCGACGTCGGGGATGAAGCCCATGTCGAGCATGCGGTCGGCTTCGTCGATCACCAGGATCCTGACGTCGGAGAGCAGGATGCGCCCCCGTTCGAACAGATCCATCATCCGGCCCGGCGTGGCGATCAGGACGTCGACGCCGCGGTCGAGGGCGCGTTCCTGGTCGCCGAAGGACTCGCCGCCGATCAGCAGGGCCATGGACAGCTTGTGGTACTTGCCATACTGCTCGAAATTCTCCGAGACCTGGGCCGCCAACTCGCGGGTCGGCGCCAGGATCAGCGAACGCGGCATGCGCGCTCGCGCTCGCCCGTTCGACAGAATGTCGATCATCGGCAGGGTGTACGAGGCCGTCTTGCCGGTACCGGTTTGGGCGATGCCCATTACGTCGCGACCCATCAGGACCAGGCCGATCGCCTGCTCCTGGATCGGGGTCGGCGCGGTGTAGCCCATCTCGCTGATGGCCTTGATGGTGTTGGGCTCGAGCCCAAGCTCTTCGAACGTCATGTGGTTCGATGTTCCGTTTGCGGTGTTGCGCGGAAGCGGGCTTCCGGGGGCGTGCGGGCCGCGTTAGGCGGAAACCAAGGCACGCCGCGAAAAGTGCGGGGGATAATCGGGTGGAAATCACCGCTTGTCAACGCGCGAGGCAAGAAACCCTTGCCGATCGACGCTTCGTGTTGCCGGAAAACCGCGTCGGGGCGGAAAATCCGGCTTGAAAGCGGCGCCGCCTGCCCCGACACTGCCGCCAGACGACCGTCAATCCGTGGAGGAAATCCCATGCGCATCAAGGCCGATCAGTCCTGCCTCGTCATCGTCGATATCCAGGAACGCCTCGCCCCGGTGATGGCGGACCCGCGCAAGGTGATCGACGGCACCACGCGCCTTTTGGCCGCCGCCGCGCGTCTGGGCCTTCCCACCCTGATCTCCGAGCAGTATCCGAAGGGCCTGGGGCCGACCATGGTCGACCTGCGGCAAATCGTCCCCGACGAGGACGCCTATGTGCAGAAGACCTCGTTCTCCTGCGCCGGCGACGCCGCCTTCATGGCGAAGTTCGAGGGGCTGGGCCGCCGCCAGGCGGTGATCGCGGGGATCGAGATGCACGTCTGCGTGATGCAGACCGCCCTCGACCTTAAGGAAAAGGGCTACGACGTTTTCGTCGTCGTCGACGCCAGCGGCTCGCGCTTCGCCCTCGACGAGGAAACCGCCAAGCAGCGCTTCACCGCCGCCGGTATCCATCTGGTCACCATCGAGATGGTGATTTTCGAATGGCTGCAATGCTCCGGCACGCCGGAGTTCAAGGAAATCACCAAGACCCTGATCCGTTGAGGCGGGAGGCCCGCGTGAACCGTCAAGACCTGATTCTGCTGCCCGGCCTGTTGTGCGATGCCCGCCTGTTCGCGCCGCAGGCGGACGCCCTGTCCGACCTGGCGCGGGTGACCGTTCCCGACCTTGCCGCCGACAGCGTCGTCGCGATGGCCGAGGCGGTGCTGGCCGCCGCCCCCCGCCGCTTCGCCCTGGCCGGGTTGTCGATGGGCGGCTACGTGGCGCAGGAAATCATGCGCCGCGCCCCCCGCCGGGTGACGCGGCTGGCCCTGATTTCCACCACCGCCCGTCCCGACGCCCCGGAACAGAGCGCGATGCGCCGCGAGTTGATCGCGTTGGCGCGGTCCGAACGCTTCGCCCTGGTGATGCCGCGTCTGTTGCCGAAGCTGATCTCGGCGGGACGCCGCGACGACGCCGATCTGCGGCGGCTGGTGGTCGGCATGGCCGAAGCGGTGGGGGCGGAGGTCTTCATCCGTCAGCAGACGGCGATCGTCGGCCGTCCCGACGGCCGCGACGACCTGTCCCGCGTCGCGGTGCCGACGGCGGTGATCTGCGGCGATGCCGACGAACTGACGCCGCCCGACCGTCATCAGGAAATCGCCGCGGCGATTCCCGGCGCCAAGCTTACGGTGATTCCCGGCAGCGGCCACCTGTCCACCCTGGAAGCGCCGGAGGCGGTCTCCGCCGCCCTGCGCGACTGGCTGACGGCGTAGGGGTCAGCCGGTTTCGATCGGGTTGTTCGCCGGTTCCGACTGCTGCGGCAGCGGGTCGCGGCATTCCAATACCCAAATGTCGTAGACCGGGTGGTCCATGGCGGAAACCGCCGGGCTGGAGGCGAACATCCAGCCGCGGAAGACGTCCGCCGGCGGCTGGTTCGGCTTGATGTCGGTGATGTCGAGGAAGGCGGCGCTTTCCGGGGTTTCCTCGGGCGGCCGGGTGCGGCAGGCGCGCACGATGACCGCCAGCGAACCGAATCGCACGGTGTCGCCCACCGGCGTGGTCAGGGTGGTGATGCGGCCGGTGATCTTGTCCAGGCCGCGCAGCACCGCGAACCGGGTGTCGATGTTGGTCGCGGCGTCTGCCGGGGCGGCGCACAGGGCGGCCAGGAAAAGCCCGGCCAGGCGAAGGGGGAAACGGCGCGCGGTCACGGCTTGGCGTCCTCGCCGTTGCCGGTGGCGAGGAAAATGAACTCGCCCACCGTGTCTTCCAGGGACTTGAAGTCGCGGGTGTTCTTCAGGATGTCGCCGTCCTTCAGCCGTTCCCGCAGGGTGCCGGGCTCCAGGCGGATGTACTTGTCGCCCATCAGGCCCTGCGTCGCGATCGAGGCCACGGTGTCGGCCGGCAGCAGGATGTCGGGCCGGATGCTGAGGGTCAGCGTGGCCTCGAAGGTGTCCTGGTCGAGACGTTGGTCGATGACCGAGCCGACCTTGATGCCGCTGATCCGTACGTCGCTGCCCGCGCGCAGGCCGCCCACCTTCAGGAAGTTGGCCTTGATGTGGTAGCCCTGCACCTCGCGCACCTGCGCCGAGGTGTAGGCGAAGACCAGGAAGTAGCCGGCGACCAGCAGGACCACGGCTCCCATGACGCTTTCGATGACCTGCTTGCGCATGGTTCTCAATCCCCCTTGCCGACGGTCGGCAACAGCAGCCCCGGAACGGGCGGCTTCGTGGTTTCGGTTTCAGACGGCGGCCGGGGCGCGGCCAGGGCTTCGGCGCACTTCGCCTTTTGCGCCTTGGCCATCGCCACCAGACGCTCCAGAAGGTCGTCGACCACCAGGGAATCCTGGGTGAAGGCGATGGAGTCGCCGTCGTTCAGGTTCTCGGCGGCGCCGCCGGGTTCGATTTCGATGTACTTGCCGCCGAACAGGCCGTCGGTGTGGATCACCGCCGCCGAATCCGACGGCACCCGGATGCCGTCGTCGATGCGCAGGACGGTGTGGGCGAGGAAACCCTCGCGCAGGGCCATGGAGCCGACGATGCCGACGTTGATCCCCGCCAGACGTACCGGCGCGCCCTCGGCCAGACCGTCGCTGCGGTGGAAGCCCGCGTGCAGGGAATAGCCGCCGGCGTCGGAGGGAACGACGCCGCGCCCGTGCACATAGGCCAGCGCCAGCGCGCCGATCAGACAGGTCAGCGCGCCCAGGCCGATATCCTCGCGTTCGCCGAAGTGCACGGAATGTCTCCTCGCCGCGGGCGCCGTCCTCAGGACGGGCGCCAGGATTCGTAGTCGCCGGTCGCCTTGTCGCGCTTGCCGCCGCGCCGGTCGTGTCCCGGCGGGAAATAGGCGTGCTTGGTTCCCGACAGGTTGGGGCGGTGCGGCTTTTGCCAGGCGTGGCGCGCGCCTTCCAGCGGCGCGTCGGTGGTGTGGTGCAGCCAGGCATGCCATTCCGGCGGCACCTTGGTCGCTTCCGGCGCGCCGTTGAACATCACCCAGCGGCGTTCGCGGCGGCCGCGCGCGGTCTTGCGGTCGCGGAAATAGCGGTTGCCGAATCCGTCCTCGCCGACGAGTTCGCCGCGCAGCCAAGTATAGAGGCGCGTGCCCAGGTCCATCTTGATCTCTCTTCCAGCCGAAGTGGCGGTCGCGTCCTTGCGAAACGCTGGGACTATGCCACCCATGGGCGGCTTCGTAAAGGTTCTCGCCGCGTCCGGCGGGCTTTCCCCGGATATGGCGACTCCCCGGCTTTCCTGGAAGAGGGCGGGGGAAGACATACACTCCATGGTGTGTCGTGACGGTCGTCACACCAAATCTTGAAATTTGAGTTGCGCGTCACGAGGCGGAGCTGTAGCTTGTGTTCTTACCGCGATGCACCACAACATGTGGTCCGCGGCGGGCTCCCCCCAAGGCGCGTTCGCGCAAAGCGGCAGGGCCCTTCTGCTCGGTAGAACAGGGGTCGACGGCACGCGCGGCTGCATTTTTCGCGCGGCTTTACCCCCGGAAGTTTTTCACGCGGCTCGGCGCCGGTTTTCGGCCCGCCGCCCGGATATTCTCTAGGGACGGAAGTCAGACCATGCGGATTGAACGGCATTTCACCAAGGACGGCGTTTCCCCCTATGACTCCATCGCGTTTCGTCTCGCCAGCAGCGAGATTCGCAAACCCGACGGCAGCATCGTCTTCAGCCTGCAGGACATCGAGGTCCCGGCGGAGTGGTCGCAGGTCGCCTGCGACATCCTGGCGCAGAAGTACTTCCGCAAGGCGGGGGTGCCGGTGGCGCTGAAGCGGGTCGAGGAGGCCGACGTGCCGTCCTGGCTGTGGCGGTCCGAACCCGACCTTGCGGTGAGCGCCGAGACCGTTTCCGAGACCAAGGCGACGCAGGTGTTCGACCGCATGGCCGGGACCTGGGCCTATTGGGGCTGGAAGGGCGGCTATTTCGACTCCGAGTCCGACGCCCGCGCCTATTTCGACGAAATGCGCTTCATGCTGTGCATGCAGATGTCGGCGCCGAATTCGCCGCAGTGGTTCAACACCGGCATGCATTGGGCCTATGGCATCGACGGTCCCAGCCAGGGGCACTTCTACGTCGACTTCAAGACCGGCAAGCTGGTCCGTTCCAATTCCGCCTACGAGCATCCGCAGCCGCACGCCTGCTTCATCCAGTCGGTGTCCGACGATCTGGTCAACGATGGCGGCATCATGGACCTGTGGATGCGCGAGGCGCGCCTGTTCAAGTACGGCTCCGGCACCGGCACCAACTTCTCGTCCCTGCGCGGCGAGGGCGAACGCCTTTCCGGCGGCGGCCGTTCCTCGGGCATGATGAGCTTCCTGAAGATCGGCGACCGCGCCGCGGGCGCGATCAAGTCGGGCGGCACCACCCGCCGCGCCGCGAAGATGGTGATCGTCGACATCGACCATCCCGATATCGAGAACTTCATCAACTGGAAGGTTCACGAGGAACAGAAGGTCGGCTGCCTGGTCACCGGTTCCACCCTGATCAACACCCACCTGAACGCGGTGATGAAGGCGACCCGCGAGGGCGACGGCGTCGCCCTGGCCGACGGCGACGCGCGGTTCGACCCGCGTAAGAACGCCGCGCTGCGGCGGGCGATCCTGATGGCGCGCAAGGCGGCGGTGCCGGAGAACTTCATCCAGCGGTCGATCCAGTTCGCGCGTCAGGGCTTCACCGAGATCGACGTGCCGGTCTACGACACCGATTTCGACAACGAGGCCTATGCCAGCGTCGCCGGGCAGAACTCCAACAACACCGTGCGCGTCACCGACGACTTCCTGAAGACGGTGGCCCAGGACGGCGACTGGACCCTGATCCGCCGCACCGACGGGCAGGCGGCGAAGTCGGTGAAGGCGCGCGACCTGTGGGCGCAGATCGGCTATGCCGCCTGGGCCTGCGCCGATCCGGGCCTGCAGTTCGACACCACGATCAACTCTTGGCACACCTGCCCGCAGTCGGGCCGGATCAACGCGTCCAATCCGTGCTCGGAATACATGTTCCTGGACGACACCGCCTGCAATCTGGCCTCGCTCAACCTGATGGCCTTCCGCAAGGAAGACGGTTCCTTCGACGTGCCCGGCTTCTCCTACGCGGTGCGGCTGTGGACGGTCACCCTGGAAGTTTCCGTCCTCATGGCGCAGTTCCCGTCCAAGGAAATCGCCAAGCGGTCCTATGACTTCCGCACCCTGGGCCTCGGCTACGCCAACATCGGCGGCCTGCTGATGTCCTCCGGCCTGTCCTACGACAGCGACAAGGGCCGTGCCCTGTGCGCCGCGATTACCGCGCTGATGACCGGCGAGGCGTATCGCACCTCCGCCGAGATGGCCGAGGAAATGGGCGCCTTCCCCGGTTACGCCAAGAACGCGGGCGACATGCTGCGGGTGATCCGCAACCATCGTCTGGCGGCGCACGGCAAGACCCATGGCTACGAGGACCTGAACATCCTGCCGGTGCCGATGGATGCCGCCAACTGCCCGCAGGCCGACCTGGTCGAGGCCGCCTGCGCCGCCTGGGACGCCGCGCTTGCCCTGGGCGAGGTGGCGGGCTTCCGCAACGCGCAGGTTTCGGTGATCGCGCCGACCGGCACCATCGGCCTGGTGATGGATTGCGACACCACCGGCATCGAGCCCGACTTCGCCCTGGTCAAGTACAAGAAGCTGGTGGGCGGCGGTTACTTCAAGATCATCAACCGCCTGGTTCCCGAGGCGTTGAAGAGCCTGGGCTATTCCGTGGCGGAAACCGAGGCGATGCTGCGTCACGCCCTCGGCCACGGCACCCTGAACGGCGCCCCCGCGGTTAACCACGAGACCCTGAAGGCGAAGGGCTTCACCGACGTCGCCCTGATGAAGCTTGAGGAAGGCCTCGCCAACTGCTTCGACGTCAAGTTCGCCTTCAATTCCTATACCCTGGGCCTCGACTTCTGCCGCGAGGCGCTGGGCTTCGCTGACGCGCAGTTGAACGACCTGTCGTTCAACATGCTGGAAGGGCTTGGCTTCTCCGCCGCCGAGATCGACGCCGCCAACACCTACGTCTGCGGCGCGGGCACCCTGGAAGGGGCGCCGGGCCTGAAGGAGGAACACCTGGCGGTGTTCGATTGCGCCAGCCCCTGCGGCCGCACCGGCACCCGCTATCTGTCGGCGGACGCCCACATCCGGATGATGGCGGCGGCGCAGCCGTTCATCTCCGGCGCAATCTCGAAGACCATCAACATGCCGAGCACGGCGTCGGTGGAGGATTGCACCACCGCCTACCTCAACAGCTGGATGCTGGGCTTGAAGGCCAACGCCCTGTACCGCGACGGCTCCAAGCTTTGCCAGCCGCTGTCCGCCTCGTTCGGCGACGAGTTGATCGACGACTTGGCCGACGAACCCGCCGCCAAGCAGGCGGTGGTGGTGACCGAGCGTATCGTCGAGAAGGTGGTGGAGAAGATCGTCGCCGCCGATCCCAGCCGCTCGGCGTTGCCCACCCGCCGCAAGGGGTACACCCAGAAGGCGATGGTCGGCGGCCACAAGGTCTATCTGCGCACCGGCGAGTACGACGACGGCCACTTGGGCGAGATCTTCATCGACATGCACAAGGAAGGCGCCGCCTTCCGCAGCCTGATGAACAACTTCGCCATCGCGGTGTCGATCGGCCTGCAGTACGGCGTGCCGCTGGAGGAATTCGTCGAGGCCTATACCTTCACCCGCTTCGAGCCCTCCGGCATGGTGGAAGGCAACGACGCGATCAAGATGGCGACCTCGATCCTCGACTACCTGTTCCGCGAACTCGCCATCTCCTACCTCGGCCGCAACGACCTGGCCCACGTGCAGCCCGACGACCTGCGTCACGACAGCCTGGGCAAGGGCGAGGCGCAGGCCGACCTGGAAAAGGCCGCCGAAAAGGTGGTGGAGGCCTATGCCTCGGCCGGTTACGTGCGCGGCAACTTCCGGGTGTTCGAGGGCGGCATCCTGGCCGCCACCGGCACCGACGGGATGGTGGCGCCCACCGCGTCGATGGAAACCTCGGCCGCCGCCGTGACCTCGGGCGCGGTGACCGGTTCGGTCACCGTCAGCGCCGCGACCTCGGCCTCCAACACCCGCATGGCCCGCATCCAGCAGGCGCGGATGAAGGGCTACGAGGGCGACAGCTGCCCCGAGTGCGGCAACTTCACCCTGGTCCGCAACGGCACGTGCCTGAAGTGCGATACCTGCGGTTCCACCACCGGCTGTTCCTGAGTTTCTGGGGGAGTGGTAGCGTAGAGTATATCGGCCCGCCGCGACCTTCGTCCGGCGGGCCGAGACGTTTCAGTCCACCAGATCCCAATAGGGCGTGCCGCCGAAGCGTTCGGTCAGGAAGTCGACGAACGCCCGCACCTTGGGAGAGAGCAGCCGCGCGGAGGGATAGACCGCATAGGCGGCGAAGTCGTCGGGAACGAAGGACCCCAGAACCGACGCCAGGGCGCCGCTTTGCAAGTCGGCGCCGACGATGAAGGTGGGCAGATGGCACAGGCCCAGGCCCTTCAGCGCCGCCACCCGCAGGGCGTCGCCGTTGTCGGCGCGCATCCGTCCCTTCACCTCCACCTGCATCGGGGCGCCGCCGGCATCGACGAAGCGCCAGGAATCGCTTCCCGACATCAGGGTGTAGCAAAGACAATCGTGACCGGCGAGGTCGCGGGGATGGGCGGGCACGCCCCGTTTCCGCAGATAGTCGGGGCTGCCGCAGACCACCGTGCGGATGGGGGCGATGCGGCGGGCGATCAGGCTGGAATCCTCCAGAAGGCCGATGCGAACCGCCAGGTCGAAACCTTCCTCCACCAGGTCGACGAAGCGGTCGGACATCGACAGGTCCGCCTCGACCTCGGGGAAGCGTTCCAGGAAATCGGGAAGCGCCTGTGCCAGGTGGAGGAAGCCGAAACTCATCGGCACGCTGATGCGCAGGCGGCCGCGCGGTTCCGCCTGCAAGCGGGAAACCGAGGCGTCCGCGTCGTCGAGGTCGGCGAGGATGCGTTCCACCTGCGTGTAGTAACCTTGACCCGCCTCGGTCAGGGTCAGCGAGCGGGTGGTGCGATGGAACAATCGCACTCCCAGCTCCGCCTCCAGCGCCGCCACCTGGCGGCTGACCGCCGATTTCGACGCACGCAGGCGGCGTGCCGCCTCGGAAAAGGATTTCGTCTCGGCGACGCGGGCGAAGGCCTGCAGGACGGCGAAGCGGTCCATGATAGTTTCTCCATGTGCAACAATGTTGTTCCCATAACATGGATTGTTGTCATTGGGCGATCAAGCTTAAATCGATCCTGTCATTCGGGACGCATGTCCCCCCACCGATAGGAGCAATGCCATGTCCACCGCCGCCGTCAGGCCCCTGATCCCCGTTCTTCGCCCGTTGACCGAGGCGCTTTCTCCGCTTGCCGAGCCGATGGTGCGTGTCGCCGCCGGTCTGTTCCTGGTGCCGCACGGCGCGCAAAAGCTGTTCGGCTGGTTCGGCGGTTACGGGCTCGAAGCCACCGGCCAGTTTTTTGCCGCCAAGCTGGGGCTGCCGCCGGTTCTGGCGCTGGCCGCCGGTCTGATCGAAGTCTTCGGCGGCATCGCCCTCGCCCTGGGTCTGGCGACCCGGGCGGTGGCCGCCCTGGCCGCCGGGTTGCTGTTCGTCGCCGCGATCCAGGTCCACCTGAGCAGCGGCTTCTTCTGGACCTCGGGCGGTTACGAATACCCGCTGCTGTGGGGGATCGTCGCCCTGTCCTTCGCCATCCGTGGCGGCGGCCGCTATTCGCTCGACGCGGCGATCGGCCGCGAACTGTGAGATTCACCCGCAAGGAGGAAACGCCATGAACGCCATTCTTCGTCCTTCCGCCGAACGCGGCCACGCCGATCACGGTTGGCTCGACACCCGGCATACCTTTTCCTTCGCCCATTACTTCGATCCCCGCCACATGGGGTTCCGCTCCCTGCGGGTGATCAACGACGACGTGGTGAAACCCGGCGCGGGCTTTCCCACCCACGGCCACCGCGACATGGAGATCGTCACCTACGTGGTTTCCGGCGCCTTGGCGCATAAGGACGATACCGGCGGGGCGGGGGTGATCCGCCGCGGCGAGGTGCAGGTGATGTCGGCGGGCACCGGCATCCGCCACAGCGAATTCAACGCCTCGCGCCAGGAAGACGTGCGGCTGCTGCAAATCTGGATTCTGCCGCCGCGCGACGGGTTGCCGCCTTCCTATGCGCAGGTCGCCGTCCCCGAGGCGGAAAAGCGCAACCGTCTGGCCCTGCTGGCCGGACCGGAAGGCAGCGGCGCGGCGCTGCCTCTGCACCAGGACGCGCGGGTTCATGCCGCGTTGCTCGACGCCGGACGGTCGGTCGTCCATCCGCTGCTCCCCGGCCGTGCCGCCTGGGTGCAGGTGGTGGATGGCGAGATTTCGGTCAACGGCACGGCGATGCGGCGCGGCGACGGCCTGGCCGTCGAGGACGCCGACGAAATCGCGGTTCTGGCCGCCGCCGACGCCGAGTTCCTGCTGTTCGATCTTGCCTGATGCCCGCCTTCACGATGAAAGGAACGAAACCATGAACATCCTGCAAATCAACGCCAGCGCCCGCTCCGCCGGGGCCAACTCCACCCGCGTCGCCGACGCCATCGTCGCCCGTCTGAAGGAACGGCATCCGGACGCCCGGGTTTCGGTGCGCGACCTGGCCCGCGATCCGCATCCGATCCTCGACGAGGCGGCCCTGGCCGCGCTGTTCACCCCGGCGGACAAGCGCACGCCGGAACAGGCGGCGCGGGCGGCGCTGGACGACGCCCTGATCGCCCAGTTGTTCGCCGCCGACGTGGTGGTGCTGGGGGTGCCGATGTACAACTTCGGCGTTCCGGTGCAGCTTAAGGCGTGGATCGACGCGGTGTCGCGGGCGGGAGCCACCTTCCGCTATACCGAAAACGGCCCCGAGGGGCTGGTCAAGGGCAAGACGGTCTATGTCGCGCTGGCCCGTGGCGGCGTCTATCGCGACGGCCCGGCGGACAGTCAGGTCCCCTACCTGAAGACGGTCCTCGGCTTCCTCGGCATGACCGAGGTGTCGTTCATCTATGCCGAGGGATTCGCGATGGGCGCGATCGGCGCGGAAAAGGCCCTGGCCGCCGCCGATGCCCAGATCCTCGACCTGGTCGCCTGAGGCGGCGAGGCCAACCGGATGGCGGGGCCGCCGACGGCTCCGCCACCGCCCGGTCCCCCCATGTCCGGGAAGCGTTCGGCCTCGTGCCGGGGGCATCCCGGATGTACAACCTTTACCGCGGGCTCGATATCGTTCATCTCTACGCCATCGTATCGATCCGTCGTGACGTCCGCCGCGCCGACATCCCTGCGCCGGACGGTCCGCGATAGGGGCCGCCCCCGCGTGGCGGGCCGGGCAAGAATTTCAGGAAGGCGTTTTCGTGCAGCAGACAGGAGACGGTGCGACCCTTTCCGCGACGCGGGATCCCCTGGCCATCCTCAAGCGGGTCTACGGCTTTTCCGCCTTCCGTGGCAGGCAGGCGGAGGTGGTGGACCACGTGATCGCGGGCGGCGACGCGGTGGTGCTGTTCCCCACCGGGGGCGGCAAGTCGCTGTGCTTCCAGCTTCCGGCGCTGGCGCGCGAGGGCGTGGGGGTCGTCGTTTCGCCGCTGATCGCGTTGATGCGCGACCAGGTGGAGGCGCTGCGGCAGCGCGGTGTGCGCGCCGCCGCGCTCAATTCGTCTCTCTCCTACGAGGAGTTCTCCGACGTCCGCCGCGCCCTTTCGCGGGGCGGTCTCGACCTTCTTTACGTCACCCCCGAGCGCATCGTCACCCGGGGGTTCCAAGAGATGCTCGACGGCACCGGCATCGCGCTCTTCGCCATCGACGAGGCGCACTGCGTGTCGCAATGGGGACACGACTTCCGCCCGGAATACCGCGAACTCGGGCGGCTCGCCGCGCTTTACCCCGGCGTGCCGCGCATCGCCCTGACCGCGACCGCCGACCCGCACACCCGCGCCGACATCGTCGACCAACTCGGTCTGGGCGGGGCGCGGGTGTTCTCCACCTCGTTCGACCGACCGAACATCTCCTACGAGATCGTCGAGCGCGACCAGCCGCGCCGTCAGCTTCTGCAATTCCTCTCGCGCCATGCGGGGGAGAGCGGCATCGTCTATTGCCTGTCGCGCGCCAAGGTGGAGGACACCGCCGCCTGGCTGAACGCGCAGGGGATCCGCGCGCTGCCCTATCACGCCGGGATGGAGCGCGGCGACCGCGACGCGAACCAGGACGCCTTCCTCAAGGAGGAGGGCCTGTGCATGGTCGCCACCATCGCCTTCGGCATGGGCATCGACAAGCCGAACATCCGTTACGTCGCGCACCTCGACCTGCCCGGCTCGGTGGAGGCCTATTACCAGGAGACCGGCCGCGCGGGGCGCGACGGCCTGCCCTCCGAGGCGTGGATGGCCTATGGCATGGCCGACGTCATCCAGCGCAGCCGGATGATCGAGGAGGGAACCTCGGACGAGGGGATCAAGCGCGTCGAACGCGCCAAGCTCAACGCCTTGCTGGCGATCTGCGAGACCCCCGGTTGCCGCCGCCAGGCGATTCTCGCGCACTTCGGCGAGGCGTACCCGGATGCCTGCGGCAACTGCGACACCTGCCTCAAACCGGTGGAAACCTGGGACGGGACGGAGGCGGCGATCAAGGCGCTGGCGGCGGTCTTCCGCACCGGCGAACGATTCGGCACCGGACATCTGGTCGACGTCCTGACCGGCACGGTCAACGAACGGACCACGCGCCTTGGCCATGTGGAGATGCCGGTGTTCGGCGCGGGCCAGGATATCCCGGCGAAGACCTGGCATTCGATCTATCGCCAGCTCCTCGCCGCGGGGCTGGTGCGCGTCGACCACGCGGCCTTCGGCGCGCTGCGGCTGGAGCCGGAGGCGCGCGCCGTCTTCCGCCACGAGCGCACCGTCCTGTTGCGCAAGGACCGTCCGGCGGCGGGCAAGGCGTCGAAATCGACGCGCGCCGCGCGGGCGCTGCTGGAGGAGGGGGACAGGGACCTGTTCGAGGCGCTGCGCGCCGCGCGCATGGCCATCGCCAAGGAGCTGGGGGTGCCGCCCTACGTGGTGTTCCCGGATACCACGCTGCTCGCCTTCGCCGCGGAACGCCCGGCGGACCGCGACGCGCTGCTCGGCGTGTCCGGGGTCGGGCAGGCGAAGTTGGAACGCTATGGCGATGCGTTTTTGGCGGTGATCGCGGCGCACCGGGGATAGCCGGGTACGGGCCAGCGTGAAATCCGGTGCGGCCTTTTCATCCGGCGGCGATCAGCTTCTTCGCCTGATCCGTCTGGTTGGGAAAAAGGGTGGCCGGTACCTTTTCCGAGCCCAGGGCGCTGAACACCATGAAGCGGGCGCAGTCCGAATTGTCGCCCTGGCAGAACTTTTCCTTGAGCTGGTGGGCCATGGTCGGCATCCCGGCCATGCGGTCGTTGAAGAACGGGCAGCGCGGCAGACACGTGCAATCCGGCATACGACACCTCCCCTGTGCGAATTTTCCGAAACCCTCATGTCGGAGGTTTTTCGGGAAAATCAACCCAAGGTTACTCCCTTCGGCAAAACGAAACCGCCCGGATGGACCGGGCGGTTTTTCGCGGCGCGCGGGCGGGTTCAGAACAGGAAGCGCGAGCGGATGGTACCGTCGATGGCGTCGAGCGCCTTGCGGAAGCCCATGCCGGGCTTGATGTCGGCCTCCACGTCCACCACCACGTAGCCGATCTCGCCGTCGGTGCGCAGATACTGGCCCGAGATGTTGATGCCCTTGCCCGAGAAGATGTCGTTGATCCGCGAAATCACCCCCGGCAGGTTGCGGTGGATGTGCATGAAACGCGTCGCGCTGCCTTGCAGCGGCAGCGCCACCTCCATGAAGTTCACCGCCCCCAGGGTGGAGCCGTTGTCGGAATAGGTGATCAGCTTGTCCGCCACTTCGGTGCCGATGTTGGCCTGCGCCTCCTGCGTCGAGCCGCCGATGTGCGGGGTCAGGATGACGTTGGGGATGCCGCGCAGGGGCGAGACGAATTCCGCGTCGTTGTCGGCGGGTTCGACGGGGAAGACGTCGATCGCCGCGCCGAACAGGTGGCCGTCCCGCAGGGCCGCGGTCAGGGCGTCGATGTCCACCACGTTGCCGCGCGAGGCGTTGATCAGGATGGCGCCCGCCTTCATCCGGCGGATTTCCGCTTCGCCGATCATTCCCTTGGTCTGCGGCGTCGCCGGCACGTGCAGGGTGACCACGTCCGAGGTCTCGAGCAGGGAGGCAAGGTCGTGGCAGGGTTTGGCGTTGCCCAGCGCCAGCTTGTTGACGATGTCGTAGTACTGCACCTCCATCCCCAGCGCCTCGGCCAGGATCGACAGCTGCGAGCCGATGTGGCCGTAGCCGACGATGCCCAGGCGCTTGCCGCGCACCTCGTGGCTGCCCTTGGCCGATTTCAGCCAGCCGCCCTGGTGCGCCGCGGCGGATTTCTCGGGCACGCCGCGATAGAGCATGATGGTCTCGCCCAGCACCAGTTCCGCCACCGAGCGGGTGTTGGAATAGGGGGCGTTGAACACCGGGATGCCCGCCATCTTCGCCGCCTTCAGCGACACCTGGTTGGTGCCGATGCAGAAACAGCCCACCGCCATCAGCTTCGGCGCCTCGGCGATGACCTGTTCGGTCAGCCGGGTGCGGGAGCGGATGCCGACGATGTGCGCGTCCGCGATCGCCTCGCGCAGGTCGGCGCCGTCCAGCGCGCCGGGAAGATGCAGGATGTTGGTGTAACCGGCGGCGTTGAAGGCGCGCACCGCGTTGTCGTGGATGCCTTCCAGAAGCACCACCTTGATCTTTTCCTTGGGCAGGGAGAGCTTGCTCACCAGGGGTCTCCGACCTAATCTTTGCCGATTGCGCCCCCTTGCGGGGGTTCGCAAAGAATAGGCCCAACCGCGGCTTTCCGCCATGCGCGTTTTGCGCAACGCCGCCCCGACACGAGAGATCCCCGCATGGCCGACTCCGTCACGACCCGTCTTGCCGCTCTGGGCATCGCCTTGCCCGCGTCTTCCGCGCCGGTCGCCAACTACGTGCCGTTCCACGTCGTCGACGGCTGGGTCTACGTTTCCGGCCAGTTGCCGGTCACCGACGCCGGGCTGGCCTGCACCGGGCGCCTGGGCGCCGAACTCGACGTCGCGGCGGGGGCCGAGGCGGCGCGCCTGGCCGCGTTGCAGGTGATCGCCAAGCTTGCCGACGCCTGCGGCGGCGACCTCGACCGCGTCGAACGCATCGTCCGCATCGACGTTTTCGTCGCCTCCACCCCCGACTTCTTCGACCAGCCGCTGGTCGGCAACGGCGCGTCCGACCTGCTGGTGCAGGCGTTCGGCGACGCCGGGCGCCATACCCGCAACGCCGTCGGCGTCGCCGTGCTGCCGCGCAACGCGCCGGTGGAAATCGCCGCGGTGGCGAAGCTGAAGGGGTAGGGGAAGCCCAGGCCGGGCACCGCCCGGACCCCCATGAATTTTGGTTTTTGCGCGCCGCGCGATAGAACCATCACGCGGCGTGAAGGTCGATTGCCGCCGATGCGGCGAAAAATCAGGAATGGGATCAAGGGGGCCGAGACTCCTTGCGGGTGTGGGCGGAGCCCACGGACTTTCCTTTTGTTGTTTTCTTAATCCTTCCCGGGTAAAGTACGCGCCAGCCCCATTTTGTTGTGGGTTGGGGGCGTTTGGCCCCCTATGGATGGTTGTTCCGCAGACAGGGCGCCCGTTTCGATGACCGATCTGTTCCAAGATTTGACGCCGGCCAAGACCGAATCCTACACCGCCAAGGACATCGAGGTTCTGGAGGGGCTGGAGCCGGTTCGCCGCCGTCCCGGCATGTACATCGGCGGTACCGACGACCGCGCCATGCATCATCTGGTGGCCGAGGTTCTCGACAACTCGATGGACGAGGCGGTGGCCGGACACGCCACCATCATCGACGTCGAACTGGCCGCCGATGGTTCGGCGACGGTGCGCGACAACGGCCGCGGTATCCCGGTGGACCCCCATCCCAAGTATCCCGACAAGTCGGCGCTGGAGGTGATCCTCACCACCCTGCATTCCGGCGGCAAGTTCGGCGGCGGCGCCTACAAGGTTTCGGGCGGTTTGCACGGCGTCGGCATTTCCGTGGTCAACGCCTTGGCCTCGACCCTGACCGTCGAGGTGGCGCGCAACCGCCGCCTTTACACCCAGACCTTCTCGCGCGGCATGCCGCTGGGGCCGTTGGCCGACGCGGGGCCGGTGCAGAACCGCCGCGGCACCACCGTCACCTTCCTGCCCGATCCCGACATCTTCGGCGCGCGGGCGAAGTTCCGCCCCGCCGCGCTCTATCGCATGACGCGGGCCAAGGCGTACCTGTTCCGTGGCGTCACCGTGCGCTGGACCTGCGCGCCGGAACTGATTGTCGAGGGCGACGCCACCCCGGCCACCGCCACCCTGCATTTCCCCAACGGCCTTGCCGACTATCTGGCCGACGTCACCAGCGACCGCGCGCGCCTGACCCCCTTGCCCTTCGCCGGAACGGCGCAGTTGTCCGACGACATGGGCTATGTGGAATGGGCGGCGGTGTGGCCCGACGATTCGGACGACGGCTTCTTCGGCAGCTATTGCAACACCATTCCGACGCCGGAGGGAGGCACCCACGAGAACGGCTTCCGCAACGTCGTGGTGCGCGGGCTGAAGACCTATGCCGAGATGATCGGCAACCGCAAGGCCGATAAGCTGAACGCCGAGGACGTGTTCGGCGGCGCCTGCGTTTTGTTGTCGCTGTTCATCCGCGATCCGCAATTCCAGGGGCAGACCAAGGAAAAGCTGGCCTCCGCCGAGGCGACGCGTCTGGTCGACCAGGCGGTGAAGGACCACTTCGACCACTGGCTGACGGCGGATCCCGAGGTCGCCAACCGCCTGCTCGGCAGCGTTCTCGACCGCGCCGAGGAACGGCAGCGCCGCCGCCAGGTGAAGGAGCTTTCCCGCAAGTCGCCGACCAAGCGCCTGCGTCTGCCCGGCAAGCTGGCCGACTGCACCCGCGCCTCCGCCGAGGGCTCCGAACTGTTCCTGGTGGAGGGCGATTCGGCGGGCGGGTCGGCGAAACAGGCGCGCCGCCGGGAAACGCAGGCGATCCTGCCCCTGCGCGGCAAGATCCTCAACGTCGCCTCGGCCAGCCTGGAGAAGCTTAACGCCAACCAGGAACTGAAAGACATGATCGAGGCCCTGGGCTGCGGCGTGCGCGACCGCTTCGAGGAGGATCACCTGCGCTACGAGAAGGTGATCATCATGACCGACGCCGACGTCGACGGCGCGCACATCGCCTCGCTGCTGATGACCTTCTTCTATCGCGAGATGCCGAAGCTGATCGAGGGCGGCCACCTTTATCTGGCGATGCCGCCGCTTTATCGGATGAGCGCGGGGGCGGTCACTACCTATGCCCGCGACGACGCCCACCGCGAGGAACTGCTGAAGACCACCTTCGCGGGCCGGAAGGTGGAGATCAGTCGCTTCAAGGGCCTGGGCGAAATGCCGCCCGCGCAGTTGAAGGAAACCACCATGGACCCGGACCGCCGTACCCTGCTGCGGGTGATGGTGCCCAACGCCCGTACCGGCGAGGGGGCCTCCGAGGCGAAGGAAACCGCCCGCCTGGTCGAGGACCTGATGGGCCGCAAGCCGGAACTGCGCTTCCGCTTCATCCAGGAACGCGCCCGCTTCGCCGAGGGGTTGGATATCTGATCCGCCGATCGCGGCACCAGCCCAGCGCGTCGGGACCGCGATGCTCGGGAGGGGGGCTTACAATTCGTTACACTTTGCCGGAGGCAGTGGCACATTTCGGCGATTTCTTTTGCATAGGATGGGCGGGTCGAACGGATAACCTTCAGAGGAAAAGATGGTCCCGCCACGTGTCAAACGCGCTCTTATCCTGACCCATCGTTGGGTCGCCCTCTCCCTTACCCCGATCTTTCTGGCGATCATCCTGTCGGGCGCCGTTCTGGCGGTGAAGCCGATGCTGCCCGCGGCGCCGCCCGTCGCCGCCGACGCGCAAGGCGTGGGGCGGGCGTTGGCGAAGATCGACGCGGCGGGGACGGCGTCTTCCGTCGGCGGCGCCCTGGGCGGGCATGGCTTGGCCGTGTCGACGCCGGATGCCGGCGTGGGCGGGGTTTACTCTCTGCTGACCGGAGATCGCGTCGGCGATATTCCCTTCGATCCGTTCGCCTTCGCGAAGTCCCTTCATGTCCGGCTGCTGAGCGACGCGGGATTCTTGGTCAAGATCGCCACCTACATGATGGCGGGTCTGTTGCTGCTGTCTCCCCTGATCATGCTGCCGCGTCTGCGCGCGACGGTAAGGGATGCGCATGTGCTGTTGGGCTGGGTCGGTTTGCCGCTTTTGCTGCTGACGCCGTTGACCGCGGTTCTGATGACCCTGCATGTCGGCCGTGCCGATTTGCCGTTGCCGGTGTCGCGTGGGGATGGCGCGGTCAGTCTGGTTCAGGCGCTTGATCGCGTGGGCGAGGAACATCGGGGCGACGCTTTCGTTTCGGCGCGCCGGTTCAAGGCCGGAACCGTTCTGGTGACGGTGCAGGGGGCGGACGGTCCTGCCGCCTATGTGGTCGGCGGCAAGGGGATTTCCCCGATGACCGGCGGCAAGGGGCTGATTTCGGAACTCCACGAAGGAACCTGGGCCGGAGCCTGGTCGGGAGCGCTCAATCTGACCGCTGCCTTGGGCCTCTGTGCCATGGTCGTCACCGGCTGGTGGTCGTGGTTGCGCCGTCGTATCGCGATGGCGCCCGCACGTCGTCTTGAGTAGCGGTTCATCGCTTGGCGATGGCGGCCAGTTCCGCGTCGATCAGGGGCTGCGGCGGGTCGAAGAACGCCGCCCGGCGGGTTGCCTTGCGCAGCGCCGCCAGATAGGCGGGGCGGGGGATTTCCACCGCCCCCAGGCGTTCCAGGTGCGGCGTGGTGAACTGGGTGTCCAGCAGTTCGTATCCCCCGGCGCGCAGGCGGGCGACCAAGTGGACCAGCGCCACCTTGGAGGCGTCGTCGCGGCGCGAGAACATGCTTTCGCCGAAGAACGCCGCGCCGATCGCCACGCCGTAAAGGCCGCCGACCAGTTCGCCGTCGATCCGGCATTCAATGGTGTGAACGAAGCCCATCTCGAACAGTTTGCCGTAGGCGTCGACGATGGCGGGGGTGATCCAGGTGTCCTCCCGCCCCGGCGCGGGGTCGGCGCAGGCGGCGATGACGGCGGCGAAGTCGCCGTCGGCGGCAACCCGGAAAACGCCTTTGCGCAGGGTCTTGCGCAACGAACGGGAGACCTGTAGCCCGTCGAGGGGGATGACGCCGCGCCGCCGCGGCGACAGCCAGACGAGGTCGGCGTCGTCGCGGGAACGGCCCATGGGGAACGCCCCCTGCGCATAGGCGGAGAGCAGCAGTTCCGGCGTCAACGGAGACATCGCGGCCTTCCTTCAGGATGAGGCCGGGGCCAGCCCCGGACCCCGTTGGGGCCTTGGGCCCCAAACCCCATTCTTTTTTCGCCGCGTGACGGTTGGATCGCGCAGCGCGCAAAAACCAACGAAGGGGAGGCGCGGAGGGTCCGCGACCCTCCGCAAGGTTTTGGTTTTTTAGTCTTCCAGAGCGGCGAGGGCCAGCAGGTATCCCTTGGCGCCGAGCCCCGCGATCACCCCGGTGGCGGCGCGGGAGACGAAGGAATGGTGGCGGAATTCCTCGCGCTTGTGGATGTTGGAGAGGTGGACCTCGATCACCGGAATGTCGAGCACCAGAAGCGCGTCGAGAATCGCCACCGAGGTGTGGGTGAAGGCGGCGGGATTGATGATCAGGGCGTCGGCGGTGCCGCGCGCCTGCTGGATCCAGGTGACCAGGTCGCCTTCCATGTTGGATTGCCGGAAATCGACGCTCCAGCCGCGCTTCGCCGCGTCGGCGGCGCAGGCCTTGGCGATGCCGTCCAGGGTGTCGCGGCCATAGACCTCGGGCTGGCGGGTGCCGAGCAGGTTGAGGTTGGGGCCGTTGAGGATGAGGACGCGCTTGGACACGGGTTCGACCTCCGTTGCGGAATGGGGCGAGGGCTCGGTTGCATCCGTCGCCGCTCGGTCCCATACTCTGGCTCTCGCAGGGGAAAAGCAACACCGGAGACACGATGAAGATCACCTTGAATGGCGAAATCCGCGACGTGGCGGAAGGGCTTACGGTGGCGGGCCTGCTGGCCGACCTGGGCATCGAAACGCGCAAGGTGGCGGTCGAGCGCAATCTTGAGATCGTGCCGAAATCGGCCTATGCCGAAACCCCGGTCGCCGCGGGCGACCGCTTCGAGATCGTGCATTTTATCGGCGGCGGCGCGCCGCGGGGAGGAATCGTGACGGAAGATCGTTTGGTGGTGGCGGGGCGGAGCTTTTCTTCCCGTCTGTTGGTCGGCACCGGCAAGTACAAGGATTTCACCGAGACCGCGGCGGCGATCGAAGCCTCGGGCGCGGAAATCGTCACCGTCGCGGTGCGCCGGGTCAACATCAGCGATCCCAAGCAGCCGATGCTGATGGATTACGTCGATCCCAAGGTCTACACCTATCTGCCCAACACCGCGGGCTGCTTTACCGCCGAGGACGCGGTGCGCACCCTGCGCCTGGCCCGCGAGGCGGGGGGCTGGTCCCTGGTCAAGCTGGAAGTCCTGGGCGACCAGAAGACCCTGTATCCGAACATGGTCGAAACCGTCAAAGCCGCCGAGATCCTGCTGAAGGAAGGCTTCGAGGTGATGGTCTATTGCAGCGACGATCCGATCATGGCGAAGCGCCTGGAGGAAATGGGCTGCGCCGCGATCATGCCGCTGGCCGCGCCGATCGGTTCCGGGCTGGGTTTGCAGAATCCGGTGAACATCCGCCTGATCATCGAGGAGGCGAAGGTGCCGGTGCTGGTGGACGCCGGGGTGGGTACCGCCTCGGATGCCGCCGAGGCGATGGAACTGGGCTGCGACGGCGTGCTGATGAACACCGCCATTGCCGCCGCCAAGGACCCGATCCGCATGGCGCGCGCCATGCGTTTGGCGGTGGAGGCCGGGCGTCTGGCCTACCTTGCCGGGCGGATGCCGAAGAAAATGTACGCCGACCCGTCGTCGCCGTTGGCGGGGCTGATCTGAGCGCGTTGAATTTCAACGAGAAAAGCTATGCGGTCCGGTCATAACCGGACCGCATTTTTTTTATTATATTTTTTCTTTACGCGAAGACTGCGATGAGCATATACAGACGCACCTTGCGCACGTGCCTCTGACCCTTGGTGGCTACGCAACGACGCACGACACGTGACCAGGCGAAAGCCTGGGGTGGACTAAAGATGACCGCCGTATTGCGTATTGTACGTCAAGGCGAATAGCCGGTTTCCGCGAGTGTTCGGTGCGCGGGGGCGGCACGGGTTACCGAGGGTCGGTGATTACTCGAGTGCCTCGGCTGTCATCTTTCCTTCACCTCAAGTTTGTCCTGGTCGGAATTGCGGGGTGTTTTTCGGGCGCCTTCGTCCGGGAGACATGTCGTTGGACCTTTATCCGATGACCTGTGCCTAAGTGATCGTGTGATCCGGCCTGGTCCTTACTTGTGGGGACTTGAAACGATGTCCGAACGTATCCGACGCTTCCTGGAGCAACAGCGCCCGCCCACCCCCTGCCTGGTGGTCGACCTGGAAATCATTCGTCAGAATTACCGCAACCTGCGCGAACACTTGCCCCTTGCGCAGGTCTTTTATGCGGTGAAAGCCAATCCCGCGCCGGAAGTGGTGCGGATGCTGGCCGCCGAGGGTTCGTCCTTCGACACCGCAAGCCTGCCGGAAATCGACCTCTGCCTGTCGAGCGGCGCCGCGCCGGAGAACATCTCCTTCGGCAACACCATCAAGAAGGAATCCGATATCGCGGAAGCCTTCGGGAGGGGCGTTCGCCTGTATGCCATCGATTCGCAGGAAGAGCTGCACAAGATCTCGCGCGTCGCGCCCGGCAGCCGCGTCTATTGCCGCATCCTGGTGGAAAATACCGGTGCGCAGTGGCCGCTTTCCCGCAAGTTCGGTTGCGCCGTCGACATGGCCGCCGACCTGCTGACCGAGGCGCGTGCCCTGGGGCTCGATCCCTATGGCGTGTCCTTCCACGTCGGCTCGCAGCAGACCGCCCTCGACCAGTGGGACGTGGCGATCGCCAAGGTGGCGATGCTGTTCACCACTCTGCAGGAGCGCGGCATCGAGCTTAAGGCGGTCAACCTGGGCGGCGGTTTCCCGGCGCATTACCTGGACGAGGTCGAGGGCCTGCCCGCTTATGCCAACGCGGTGATGCACGCGGTGACCAATCACTTCGGCAACCGCATCCCGGCGCTGATGGTCGAACCCGGCCGTTCCCTGGTCGGCGATTCGGGCGTTCTGCAGTCCGAGGTGGTGCTGGTGTCGCGGAAGTCCTATGACGACGCCCGCCGTTGGGTGTTCCTGGACGTCGGCAAGTTCAACGGTCTGGCCGAGACCATGGACGAGGCGATCAAGTACCGCATCACCACCAGCCGCGACGGCGGCGAGACCGCGCCGGTGATCCTGGCCGGTCCGACCTGCGACTCGGTGGACGTGCTGTACGACAAGGCGGGTTACTGCCTGCCGGTCGACCTGCAGCCGGGCGACAAGGTCGAATTCCATTCGACCGGCGCCTATACCGCGTCCTATGCCAGCGTCAACTTCAACGGTTTTGCGCCGCTGAAGCAGTACTGCATCTGATCCGATCTTCCCCGGGCGGCAGAACCTGCCGTCCGGGGAGCGGACGCCCCGGCAGAAATTGCCGCCGGGCCACCTTCCCCCAAATAATACATAGAATAATCAACGCACTGCGTTTGGCGCGGCGGTTGCACTCATGGAGCTGGAGATTTCTGTATCCGGCAACGGAGCCGCACCATGAGTTTGATCGGCGCGCTGAGTTCGAGTTCCCTGGCGATGTTGGCGCAAAGCCAGGGCATGCAGACCGTCAGCAACAACATCGCCAACGTCAACACCACCGCCTACAAGCGCGAGCAGACCCTGTTCGCCACCCTGCTCAACGGGCAGAAGGCGAACGGCACCAAGATGTTCACGGCGCAGGCGGTGGACCGGCGCTCGGTGATGGCGCAGGGTTTGATCGCCAGTACCGGGCGGTCGGACGACTTGGCGCTCGACGGCGAGGGGTTCTTCATCGTCTCGCGCGTGTTCGGCAGCACCATCGACAACGACGTCTATTTCACCCGCGACGGCGCCTTGCAGCAGAAGTACGTCGACGACGGCAGCGGCGCGGAACAGTCGTACTACACCACCGCCAACGGCAAGTACCTGATGGGCTGGGCCGCCGACGAGAACGGCGAATTTTCCACCAGCAACAGCCTGGATGGACTGGTGCCGTTGCGCGCGTTCTCGCTGGACGAGCTGTCCGGCGTCGCCTCCACCCAGGCGCTGATGGCCGCCAACATCCCCTCCAACACCGACACCGGGGATTCGGTCACCTTGCAGGGGTCGATCTACGATCAGACCTTCGCCTCGCAGACCCTGAGCTACATCTGGACGAAGACCGCGGCCAACAACTGGACAGTGGACTTCCAGGTTTCCAACGGCACCGTGGCTTCGCCCGCGACCGGCACGGCGGCGGTTTCCTTCACCGGCGACGGCAAGCTTCTGACGCCGCAGGATCCGGTCGAGGTTTCCGTCACCTGGGACGACGGCACCACCAGCACCATCGCCGTCGATCTGACCGAAATGGAACAGTACGCCGATTCCACCACGATCTATCGCACCTGGCAGGACGGCAGCGAAACCGGGCGCCTCTACGACGAAAGTTTCGACAAGAACGGCGTGCTTTGGGGCAGCTATACCAACGGCCGCAACCGCGCCCTCTACAAGGTGGCGGTGGCGGAGTTCGTCGCCCCCGACAGCCTGGAGGCGGTCAGCGGCAACCTGTTCCGCTCCACCGAGGCGGCGGGCGAATTGGCCGTCCGCGATCTGGAGCTGGAGCAGCAGGACACCACCATTCTGGTCGGCAACCTGGAATCCTCGAACGTCGATCTCGCCGACGAATTCACCCGCATGATGATGGTGCAGAAGGCCTACACCATGGCCTCCACCAACTTCCGCACGGTGGACGAGATGATCGACGTCGCGGTGTCGATGAAGAGGTAAGGGCGCGTAAGCGATCACGGGGGACGCGGAAGGTTCGGCTCTCCCCGGTGTGTCCGGCGGTTCCCGCCGGACGGTTGGCGCTTCCCGCATCTTTCGCGGCGGGTGGCGTGAAGGAGGAAGGCCATGAATTTGGGTGCTTCCTCCTCTGACTATTCGTCCTCGACGCTGCTTGCGCAGTTGTTGCAGGCCGCCAATAGCCAGAGGACGGCCCCGCAAAGCGGGACCGCGGTCGAATCCGCCAATTCGACCGGACAAGGAGGGATGCGGAGCCTTTTCGCCGACATCGACAGCGATGGCGACGGGCTGGTTTCCGCGGCAGAGTTCACGAAGTTCTCGGACCAGTTTTCGGCCGAGGCCTCGTCGGCATTGTTGCAGGCGCAGGCCGGGGCCGGGGAGTCTTCCGAGAAATTCGCGAGCCTGGATACCAACGGTGACGGCAGCCTCGACCAAAGCGAGTTCGAGGCGGGCATGCCGCCGCCCCCGCCGCCGCCGCCCGGTGGCGACGTGGATAGCCTGGCCGCCAGTCTGCTTTCGTCGTTCGACACCGACGGCGACGGCGAGATCGGCAGCGAGGAGCTGCAAGCCGCCCTTTCCCAGACCGACGCGGCCGGGGACGAGGACGTCGCCTCGTTGTTGAGCGCGCTCGACGCCGACGGCAACGGCAGCATCAGCGAAGACGAACTGAAAACCGGCTTGGCCTCGTTGCAGCCGCCGCCTCCGCCCCCGTCCGAAGGGGAAAGCGGGGGGACGGCGCAAACCGCGTCGGCCGGTTCCGCTTCCGGGGCTTCGTCCGCCGGGGCGGCCGAGGAGGAAAGCTACGATCCGTTGGACACCAACGAGGACGGCTTCGTCTCCATGGCCGAGCGTCTGGCGGGCATGCGCGCCGGTCTGGTCTCGGGCAGCCTGAGCTCGGGAACCATGGCGGCGCTGTTGCAGAGCGTCTCGGACGTCTGAGCGGTGCGTGCGTGAAAACGGGAAAGGCCGGGGTTGCCCCCGGCCTTTTTCATTTTCCGGCGCCGCGCATCGCGGCCAGGGCCTTGGCGAAGGTGTCGGGGTCGATGCGTCCGGGGAACAGGGCGTCGCCGAAGAGGAAGCTGGGGGTGCCGGAGATTCCCATGTTCTCGGCCAGGGTCAGGTTGCGGGCCAGGGCGTCCTCCACCGTCTTCGACGCGGCGTCCTTTTTCAGGCGGGCGACGTCGAGCTTGAGCCCGGCGGCGACGGACAGGGCCGACTCTTGGTTCAGGCGGCCCTTGAACGACAGCAGCGCGACGTGGAAATCGGCATAGCGTCCCTGCGCCCGCGCGGCCAGCGCCAGGCGGGAGACCGCGGCGCTGTCGTCGCCCAGAACCGGCAGGTCCTTGAGCACGACGCGGGTGTCCGGGTTGGCGGCCAGCACGCCGCGGATGTCTTCCAACGCGGCACGGCAGTAGCCGCAGTTGTAGTCGAAGAATTCGACGACGGTGATCTTGGCGGACGCCTTGCCGAGGAAGGGATCGTCGGCGCGGATCAGGTCCGCCGCATGCGCGCGGATCGCGGCGCGGTGCGCCTCGGCCTGTTCGGCGGCGCGGCGTTCCTTGAGGGCGTCCAGGGCCTCGACCAGGATTTCGGGGTTGTCGATCAGGGTCTGGCGGACCAGATCGCGCACCGCCTGGGCCTGGCTTTCGCTGAGGGCGGAGCCGGTGGCGTGGGCGGCTGCGGGCGCGCAGGCGATGGCAAGACCGATGAGGACGGTGCGAAGGAAGGAACGGAGCATGAGATATCCTTGCCGGGGGCTGAAGGGGGGGAAGACTATTTCTTCTTTTTCTGGAGTTCGAGCAGGCGTTCGGCCTCGGCCTTGATATCTTCCGCCCGCAGCCGGGCGGGCGTGCCGGAGGGCAGTGCGGTCAGCGCCTTTCCGGCGTGGAACTTGGCCTCGGCGTTGCGGCCGGTACGTAGGGCGTATTCCGCCATGGCGTAGGAGGCCCAGGCCTCGTTGCCGTCACGTCCGCGCGCGATGGCCAGTTGCTTCCAGTAGCCGGGCGCGTCGGGTTCGTCGCGCAGGGCCTGTTCCAGGGCCTTGGCCGCCTCCTTGAAGTCGCCGTCGTTGCCGCGCGCGATCAGGGCGCGCGCCAGGCCCAATTGCAGCGGCGCGTCGTGCGGCGACAGGCGCACGCTTTCGCGATAGGGGGGGATGCTGCCTTCCGCGTCGCCCGCCTCGAACAGCACCTGACCCTTGAGCTCCAGGAAATAGGGGTCGCGCGGTAGGTCCTTGATCAGGCCGTCGATCATCCGCACCGCGATATCGGTTTCCGCCAGGCGATAGTGGGCGATGGCGCGGGCGTAACGGGCGGGAATGCTGGCGTCGCTTTCCGGATAGCGTTGCAGGGTGCGGCCCGGGGTTTCGAGAAAGCCGAACAGCTTCGCCCGCACCCGCGCATAGGCCAGCTTCCACGCGGGTGGCACGGTATCGGCGGGCAGGCCGGCGGTCCTGACGTGGTTCTCGATGAAGGCGATGCGGTCGCGGGTCAGCGGGTGGCTGCGCAGATAGGGGTCCTGCCGCGCGGTAATCAGAAGCTCCTGGTTTTCCAGGAGGCGCATGAACTTCAGCAGGCCGACGCAGGACATGCCGATTTTGTCCATGTATTCGGTGCCCGCCTGATCGGCCTGGCTTTCCTCGGCGCGGGAGAAGGACATCAGGTTCTCGACCAGGCTGCTCTGCGTACCCATGGTGACGCCGACGAAGGCGTCGCCGCGCCCGGTGGCCAATGCCGCCGCCGCGCCCAGGGCATAGGACAGCCACAAGTTCTTCTGCGTCGCTTCCAACTGCTGTTCGCGCAGGATGATGTGGCCGCCCGCGACGTGGCCGAATTCGTGGGCCATCACGCCGATCACTTGGGAGGGGTCATCCGCCCGCATCAGAAGTCCGGTGTGCAGGAACAGGTTCAGCCCGTGGGTGACGAAGGCGTTGAGCGAGGAGTCCTTGACCAGATGCACCTTCAGGGTCGAGACATCCATATCGGCCGCTCGCAGCAGTGGCGCGGCAAAGGCATGGATGGTATTTTCGATTTCCGCGTCGCGGATCAACGACAGTCCGGTTCCGGCGCGCGCATCGTTTCCCGGGCCGATGAACGCCATGGCCCATCCCGCAATCGCCAGAACCAAAGCCGGTAGTTTCATGCGCACTCTGCTTCACCCGTACCCGGAATTCCGCCACAGCGAGGCAAAGGCTATCCTTCCCCGCGGGCGAGGTCAAACGGCGCTTGCCGCTTTCTGTGTTGCCGCGGTCGCCATGCTGAGCGCCTGCGATCCGCACAAACCGGCGCAGGGCGTTTCCGGCTATATCGCCGGTTTCGCGGGGTTCGTCTCCGCCGAGGAGCCGCGTGCCGTCCTGGCCGGGCAAGAGGTCCTGGGCGCGGGCGGCACCGCCGCCGACGCGGCGGTGGCGATGGCCTCCACCCTGACCGTCACCCTGCCCAGCCGCGCCGGGTGGATGGGCGGCGGCGTCTGCCTGTCCCGTATCCCCAAGGACAAGGCGGTGCAGGCGTTCTCCTTCCTGCCGCAGCCGCTGCCGGGCGGCGGCTTCGCGCCGGGCATGCCGCGCGGCCTGTACGCGCTGCACGCCGCTTCCGGCGTGTTGCGCTGGGAACAGATTCTCGCCTCGGCCGAGCAACTGGCCCGCTTCGGCGCGCCGGTGTCGCGCGCCCTGGCCAAGGACTTGGCGGCGCTGGGCTCGCCGATGGCGCTGCCCGCCGAGATCCGTTCCGTCTATACCCGCGCCGACGGGTCCCTGCTGCGCGAGGGCGATAGCCTGGTGCAGTTGCGTATCGCCGGGGCGTTGACCTCGCTGAGGATCAAGGGGGCGGGCGAGGCCTATTCCGGGCAGATGGCGCGGATGATCGCGGGCGAGGCGCCGGAACGCGAGGAAGCCCGCCGGGCCGTCCTGCGCGATTATCGCGCGGCGCGGACCGACGCGCTGTCGGTCGACGTCGGCAACGAGACCGCCTATTTCCCGCCCGCGCCCTTCGCCGGTCCGCAGGCGGCGAAGATTTGGGCCGCCGCCGCCGACGGCAAGTCGGTGCAGCGTCCGGGGGCGGCCGGGACGGGGGCGTTGCCCTATGGCGCGACCGGGTTCGTCGTCGCCGACCGGGGCGGCATGACGGTCAGTTGCGTGCTGTCGATGGGCCAGATGTTTGGCGGCGGACGTGTCGACAGCGTGCTGGGGGTGTTCGCCTATGCGCCGCTGGGGAGCGACCGCGATGCCGGCACCATGCTGCCGGTGATCGTTTCCAACCGCCACGTCAAGGATCTGCGCCTGGCGGCGGCGGGGGCGGGGGCTTCCGGCGTCGCCGACGTGCTGGACTTCGCCGTGCGTGGGCATCTGGGCGAGACGAACGCCCAGGCCGCGGTCGCCGCGGTCGCGGCGGCGGGCGATCCGGCCAGCCGGGTGACCGGCGTGATCTGCCCCGACGGTGCCCCGTCCAAGGTGGACAACTGCACCCTGCCGGTCGATCCGCGCGGCGCCGGGGTTTCCCGTGCCGTCGGCATGGAGTTCGGCAACAGCAAATCCAAACTCGTCTTCTGAGCCATGACCCTGAAAATCAGCGAACGCGGGCGGGTGCCGCCCTTTCTGGTGATGGACGTTCTCCGCGCCGCCTCGGAACGCGAGGTGCGCGGCGGCAACGTCCTGCATATGGAAATCGGTCAGCCCTCGCGCGGAGTTCCCGCCGCGGTGGCGGAGGCGGTTTCGCATGAACTGCTCTCCGGCGATCCCATGGGTTATACCATGGCGCAGGGGATTCCGGCGCTGCGGCGGCGGATCGCGGCGCATGCCCGCGCCTCCTATGGCGTCGACCTCGACCCGGAGCGGGTGTTCTGCACCATGGGGTCGTCGGCGGCGTTCCTGATCGCCTTCCTTTCGGCCTTCGCGCCGGGGGACCGGGTGGCGCTGGCCTCGCCCGGCTATCCCGCCTATCGCCACATCCTGACGGCGGTGGGGGTGGAGCCGGTACTGCTGCCGGTGGGGCCGGAAACCCGTTTCCAGCCGACCCCGGAAATGCTGGAGGGCCTGGACGTCGACGGCCTGATCGTCGCCAGCCCGTCCAATCCCACCGGTTCGATGCTGCCGCCCGAGGCCTTGCAGGCCATCGCCGAGTTCTGCCACGAACGGGGCATCCGCCTGATCTCGGACGAGATCTATCACGGCATCACCTATGGCATGACCGCGTCCACCGCCACCGCGTTCAGCCCCTCGGCGGTGGTGATCAACAGCTTTTCCAAATACTACTGCATGACCGGCTGGCGGCTCGGCTGGCTGGTCCTTCCCGAGGACATGCTGCGGCCGGTGGAGTGTCTGGCGCAGAACCTGTTCATTTCGCCGCCCACCATCTCGCAGGTGGCGGCGGTGCAGGCCTTCGACCGGCTGGACGAATACGACGCGGTGGTCCGGGGCTATGCCCGCAACCGCGACCTTCTGGTGCAGGGGCTGGCGGGCATCGGCATGACCCGCGTCGCGCCGCCCGACGGGGCGTTCTATGTCTACGCCGACGTTTCCCACCTGGGGCTGGACAGCGCCGACCTTTGCCGCCGCATGCTGGACGAGGCGGGGGTGGCGGTGGCGCCGGGCTGGGACTTCGATCCGGTGGGCGGCGGGCAGTCGATCCGCTTTTCCTATTCCGGCTCCGCCTCCACCGTGATCACCGCGGTGGAGCGGTTGCGCGACTGGCTGCCTCGGCTCGGAGGCTGAGAAGATGATCGTCCGGGCCGAAGCCGCGCGGGATGTCGCCGCGATTTCCGCGCTGGTCGCCGACGCCTTTTCCGACCATCCCTTCAGCAACCAGACCGAACACCTGCTGGTCGACGCCTTGCGCGCCGCCGGGGGGCTGACGGTTTCCCTGGTCGCCCTCGACGACGGGGGCGAGGTGGCGGGGCATGTCGGCCTTTCTCCGGTGAGTATCGGCGGCACGGATGCGGGTTGGCTGATCGTCGCCCCCCTGGCGGTGCGCCGCGACCTGTGGCGGCGGGGGATCGGTTCGGCGCTGATGCGTGCCGGTTTGGATGCGGCGCGCGCGGCGGGCGCGCCGGGGGTGGTTCTGGTCGGCGACCCCGCGTTCTATACCCGCTTCGGCTTCGCCTCGGGCAACGGCCCGACGATGGCGGGGGTGCCCGCCGAGAACCTGATGGCGCTGTCCTTCGGCGGGGCGGTTCCGGCGGGCGAGGTGACCTGTCACCCCGCCTTCGCCGTCTGCATGTCCCCCCGGGACTAGCCGTAGATCAGATGGCAGATGAACACCGCCGCGGCGATGCCCGCGGCGTCGGCGGTCAGCGCCGCCCACAGGGCGTGGCGCATCCGCTTTACCTGCACCGCGCCGAAATAGACGGCGACGACGTAGAAGGTGGTCTCGGTCGACCCCTGCAAGGTGGACACCAGATAGCCGACATAGCTGTCGGGGCCGAGCGCCGGGTCGTTGAGGATCGCCGCCATGATGCCGAACGCGCCGGAACCGGACAGCGGCCGCAGCAGGGCCATCGGCAGCGCCTCGGCGGGCAGGCCGAACAGGCCGGTGAGCCGTCCCAAAGGCGTGATCAGCAGGTCCATGGCGCCGCTGGCGCGGAACATCGCCACCGCGGTCAGGATCGCCACCAGGAAGGGGATGATCCGCACCGCCACCTGGAAGCCGTCCTTCGCCCCCTCGACGAAGACCTCGTAGACCGGCACCTTCCGCGCCAAACCATAGCCGAGGAAACCGATCATCAGGCCGGGAACGATCCACGGCGCGATTGCCTTGCCCCAGACGATGGTGACCGGAACCATCAGGAAGATCGTCCCCAGCGCCAGGGCGGAGGCCCACAACGGATAGGCCCCGGTTTCCACCGGCGCGGGGGCCTCCCCTTCGGCGGCGGGGGCGTCCGCTTCGGCCAGCCCGGCCACCGACGTTCCGCCCGGGAAGAAGCGGCGATAGAACATCGCCCCCAGAATGGCGATGGCGGTGGAGCAGATGGTGGCGAACAGGGTGGTCGGCACGATCCCCGCCGGGTCGACCGATCCGGCGGCGGCGCGCAGGGCGACCACGCCGGTCGGCAAAAGGGTGACCGACGAGGTGTTGATCGCCAGGAACAGCACCATGGCGTTGGTGGCGGTGCCTTTGCTCGGGTTCAGGCGGTCCAGCTGCTGCATGGCGCGGATGCCGAACGGCGTCGCCGCGTTGCCGAGGCCGAGCGCGTTGGCGGAAAGATTCATGATCATCGCGCCCATCGCCGGGTGGTCGGCGGGAACGTCGGGAAACAGGCGCACCATCAGGGGACGTACCAGCCGGGCGATGACCGCCAGCAGGCCGCCCGCTTCGGCTACCTTCATCAGGCCGAGGAACAGGGTCATCACCCCGACCAGCCCCAGGGAAAGGGTCACCGCGCCGGTGGCGCCCTCGATCGCGGCGGTTCCCAATACCTCCATCGGCGAGGTACCCGCCGCCATGCCGGAAGGGGCCAGGGCGTGGCGGTACCCGGCGACGGTGAAGGAAATCGCGACGATGGCGAAGAAAATGGCGTTCACGGGAAGGCTCTCCCAGGGCTTTAGGGCTCGTCCGTTTCTAGCAGAAACCGGCAGTTCCTGGAAAAACAAAACGTTGCGAGGGGCCTTGGCCCCCTCGCGCACCCCATTCGCCAAGGTTTTTGCGCGGTGCGCGATAGAGCCATCACGCGGCGAAAAAAGAAAAAGGGATGCAAGGGCCATTTGGCCCTTGCCGGGTCCGGGCGGAGCCCGGCCTGGTTTTACAGCATCCGCAAACGGTCGAGCGCACCTTGCAGGATGAAGGCGGCGGCGGATTTGTCCACCACCTGCTTGCGGCGGGCGCGGGAGAGGTCGGCCTCGCCGATCAGGATGCGTTCCACCGCGGCGGTGGAGAGGCGTTCGTCCCAGAAACAGGCGGGCGCGTCCCAGGCCGCCGCCACGTAGTCGGCGAAGCGGCGGGTGGCTTCCGCCCGTTCGCCCTCGGTTCCGTCCATCTGCAACGGCATGCCATAGACCACCCCCACCGCCTCGCGCGTCCGCGCCGCGGCGATCAGGGCGGCGATGTCCTTTTCCCGCGCCTTGCGCTCGATCAGCAGCAGGGGGGAGGCGATGGCGCGCGTCACGTCGGAGGCGGCGACGCCGATGGTCTTGCTGCCCAGGTCGATGCCGATGACCGCGCCGAAGGCGGGCAGGGCGGCGGCGAAGTCTTCGATACGGGCGCAGATCACGGCAAATTCCTCTCGGTCATGGGCGCACGGGATTGCGCGGGGGCGTCGCGTTTGCTAAGCCAGTGCCGGGTGCTGTGGTGCGCCCGAACCACCATTGGAGACAGATATCCCATGTCGCTGGACAAGGCCACTGTCAGAAAAATCGGATTTCTGGCGCGATTGGAGATTCCCGAGGAAGACCTGGAGGGTCTCGCCCACGAACTGAACGGCATTTTGGGCTGGGTCGAGCAATTGGCCCAGGTGGATACCGAAGGCGTTGCGCCGCTGGCCTCGGTGTCCGAGATGAAGCTGTTCTGGCGGAAGGACGAGGTCACCGACGGCGGCATGCCGGAAAAGGTGCTGGCCAACGCGCCGGATGCCGCGGACGGGTATTTCCTGGTGCCGAAGGTGGTGGAGTGAGCGCGATGACCGAACTGACCTCCCTGACCCTGGCGGGCGTCCGCGACGGACTGGCCAAGGGCGACTTCACCTCGGTCGAGCTGACCGAGGCGTATCTGGCGGCGATGGAGGCCCATAAGGACCTTAACGCCTATATCGTCACCTGCCCGGAGGTGGCGCTGGAACGCGCCAAGGCTTCCGACGCGCGCCGCGCCAAGGGCGAGGCGAAGGGGCCGATGGACGGCGCCCCGGTGGCGATCAAGGACCTGTTCTGCACCGAAGGGGTGCAAACCACCGCCGCCTCGAAGATTCTGGAAGGCTTCAAGCCGCAGTACGAATCCACCGTCTCCGCCAAGCTGAAGGACGGCGGCGCGGTGATGCTGGGCAAGACCAACCTGGACGAGTTCGCCATGGGCTCGGCCAACATTACCTCGGCCTACGGCAACGTCATCAGCCCCTGGACGGCGGAAGACGACGCGGCCGCGCTGGTCCCCGGCGGCTCCTCGGGCGGTTCCGCCGCCGCGGTGTCGGCGCGTCTGGCGGTGGCCGCCACCGGCACCGACACCGGCGGTTCGATCCGCCAGCCCGCCGCCTTCACCGGCATCGTCGGCCTGAAGCCGACCTATGGCCGTTGCTCGCGCTGGGGCATCGTCGCCTTCGCGTCGTCCCTCGACCAGGCGGGGCCGATGACCCGCACCGTCGAGGACGCGGCGATCATGCTGGGCCAGATGGCGGGCTTCGACGCCAAGGACAGCACCTCGGCCAACGTGCCGCTGCCCGACTTCACCAAGGCGCTGACCGGCGACATCCGGGGGCTCAAGGTCGGCATTCCGAAGGAATACCGCCCCGACGGCCTGAATTCGGAAATCGCCGCGCTGTGGGACCAGGGGATTTCCTGGCTGAAGGACGCGGGCGCCACGGTGGTGGAGGTTTCCCTGCCGCACACCGACAAGGCTCTGGCCACCTATTACATCATCGCCCCGGCGGAGGCGTCGTCGAACCTCGCCCGTTACGACGGCGTGCGCTATGGCCTGCGGACCGGCGCCGACGGCAGCCTGGACGAGATGTACATGAAGACCCGCGCCCAGGGCTTCGGCAAGGAGGTCAAGCGCCGCATCCTGATCGGCACCTACGTGCTGTCGGCCGGGTACTACGACGCCTATTACCTGAAGGCGCAGAAGGTCCGCGCCCTGATCGCCCAGGACTTCCGCGAGGCGTTCAAAACCGTCGACGTGCTGCTGACGCCCACCGCGCCTTCCGACCCCTTCCCGATTGAGGGCGGGGCGAAGGTCGACCCGATCACCATGTACCTGAACGACGTGTTCACCGTTCCCGCGTCCCTGGCCGGGTTGCCCGGCCTGTCGCTCCCCGGCGGGCTGTCGCAGCGGGGCCTGCCGCTCGGCCTGCAACTGATCGGCCGTCCCTTCGACGAGGAAACCGTCCTGCGTACCGCGCAGGTGATGGAAAAGGCGGCCGGCTTCGCCGCCGTGCCGACGCTGCTGCGGGGAGGCAAGTAAGATGAGCTATCTGATCCAGGGCGAAACCGGACAGTGGGAAGTCGTCATCGGGCTGGAAGTCCACGCCCAGGTGATTTCCAACGCCAAGCTGTTTTCCGGCGCGTCCACCACCTTTGGCGCCGATCCCAACGCGCAGGTGGCGTTCCTCGACTGCGGCATGCCCGGCATGCTGCCGGTGATCAATGCCGAGTGCATCCGTCAGGCGGTGAAGACCGGGCTTGGCCTTAACGCCAAGATCAACCGGCGCTCGGTGTTCGACCGCAAGAACTATTTCTACGCCGATCTGCCGCTCGGCTATCAGATCAGCCAGTTTGCCCATCCCATCGTCGGCGAGGGGACGATCATCCTCGACCTCAAGGACGGCACCAGCCGCGAGGTCGGCATCGAACGCCTGCACCTGGAAATCGACGCGGGTAAGTCGCTGCACGACCAGCACCCGACCAAGTCGTTCATCGACTTGAACCGCGCGGGCGTGGCGCTGATGGAAATCGTTTCCAAACCCGACATGCGCAGCCCGGAAGAGGCGGGGGCCTATCTGAAGAAGCTGCGGGCGATCCTGCGCTATCTCGGCACCTGCGACGGCAACATGGAGGAAGGCTCCATGCGCGCCGACGTCAACGTTTCGGTCCGCCACCCGGGCGAGCCGCTGCGCACCCGCTGCGAGATCAAGAACGTCAACTCCGTCCGCTTCGTCATGCAGGCGGTGGAGATCGAGGCGATGCGCCACATCGAGGTCTACGAGGCGGGCGGCATCATCGAACAGGAAACCCGCCTGTTCGATTCCAACAAGGGCGAAACCCGGCCGATGCGCTCCAAGGAATTCGCCCACGACTACCGCTATTTCCCCGATCCCGACCTGCTGCCGCTGGAATTTTCCGAGGAGTTCGTCGCGGAAATCCAGGCGGGACTGCCGGAATTGCCGGATGCGAAGAAGGCGCGCTTCATCGGCGACTATGGCCTGTCGCCGTATGACGCGGGGGTGCTGGTGGCGGAAAAGGAAACCGCCGCGTACTTCGAGGCGGCGGTGGAAGGCCACGACGCCAAGGCGGTGGCCAACTGGGTGATGGGCGACCTGTTCGCCGCCTTGAACCGCACCGGCAAGGCCATCACCGAAAGCCCGGTGGCGCCGGAAAATATCGGCAAGCTGGTGGACCTGATCAAGGACGGCACGATTTCCGGGCGCATCGCCAAGGACGTGTTCGAGATCATGGTCGAAACCGGCGGCGAACCGGCGAAGATCGTCGAGGAAAAGGGCCTGAAGCAGGTCACCGACACCGGCGCCATCGAGAAGGTGGTGGACGAGGTGATCGCCGCCAACCCGGAAAAGGCGGCGGAGGTGAAGGGCGGCAAGGAAAAGCTGCTCGGCTGGTTCGTCGGCCAGGCGATGAAGGCCTCGCAGGGCAAGGCCAACCCCGCCATCCTGAATGAGATGATCAAGAAGAAGCTGCTGGGCTGACCCGCCCGCATGCGGAAAGCGAAAGGCCGGGGCATTTGCCCCGGCCTTTCGCATGAAAACCAGGCCGGGCCCTGCCCGGACCCGCAAGGGGTCTCGGACCCCTTGACCTCATAACTGGTTTTTGCCGCGTAGCGGCAATCGACCGTCATGCCGCGCGATGGTTCTATGGCGCTTCGCGCGAAAACGATTGGGGTTCGGGGTCCGCGACCCCGATGGGGTCCAGGGGCAACGCCCCTGGCCGTCATGTTTCATCAGGGCGCGAATTGTCGAACCGGTTTGAATGTCGGCGTGCCGGACGAGGCGTCGATTGCGTAAAGAGTGCTGCCGACCTGGCAGGCCTCGGCGCGTGGCACGGTGACGGCGGATTTGTCGCGGGTGGTGCTCAGCAGCGTGGCGTAACCGGTGGCCAGGCCGGGCAGGGCGTTGAGGGTGTCGGGAATCTTGTTCTCGGTTTTCTGGCCGATGTGGCTGATCACCATCCCGTCCTTGAGGTCGATATTGAGGTCCGTCGAGCCGTAACCGGACTTCAGGCTGACCGAGCGGCGGTGAGTGGGGATGGCGAGAATGGAAAAGCTTTGCTTGCAGTCCGCCTCGGTGGCGACCACCAGGAAGGGCGTGGTCTCCCAATAGGTGAGCGCGTCTTGTCGCGGCGTTTCATGGAATTCGTATCCCGCGCACCCCGCCAATCCGCAACACGCGACCATCAGCCTCAACGTGTTCTGCCGCATCACGGCCTCCATCGTTTCCGAAAAAGGGAGAAGCGCAACCCGTGTGGAACGAGGCAGACTATACACCCGTTTTCCGGGCGGAACTATGGCGCCGGAAAAGCCGACCGCATTGGGTCGTTGCCTGCGATCGCACGACGCGTCGGGGGAAAAAAAGGGGGTTCGGGGTCCACGACCCCGATAGGGTCCAGGGGCAACGCCCCTGGTCTGGTTTTACGGTTCCAGCCTGCGGGCGAATTTGCCGCAGGCGGCGGGGATGCCGTCGCGGAAGGCGTCGGTGATGGTGCCGCGCGCGTCGGCGACGATGTGCACCGCGCAATAGCTGCTCCGCGACGAGGAGGACATCATGCCGCAGGTGGTGGAGCCGGTGGGGCCGTGGCTGTGGTCCTCGCAATCGCGGTGGGCGGCGGCGGCGGAGACGGAGACCCAGGCATAGAAGGTTTCGCCGTCCTTGCTCCACTGCTTGCTGGGGCGGCCGAGGGCGTTAATCGCGGTTTGCGCGGGCTTTCCCCGCAGCTCGGCCAGCTTGCCGTCGATGTTGGGCGCGGTGGCGCAGGCGGCGAGAGCCAACACCGCCGTCGCGGCCATGAGAAATCGGAATGGGGGCATGGCGGTTCTCTCCGTGTGGCATTTCGATTCGAGGTATAGGATGCAACTTGGCGTCCGGCAAGAGGGGCACCCGGACTTGGGTAATGTCAATGAGACAAGGGATGGACTCATGAAAACGGTTTGGGTTATGGCGGTGGCAGCCGCTCTGGCATTTGGGCCGATGGCTTCGGACATCGCATTGGCTGCTTCCGACACCGCGACGCAGACGGTGAGCTCGGATCAGGCCAAGAAGGCGACCGAGGCCAAGGCCAAGAAGGTCAAGTCCGAAAAGAAGAAAGACGCAGCCAAGGTCAAGGCGGAAAAAGATAAGAAGGCAAAGGCCGAGAAGGCCAAGGCCAAGAAGGCGAAGAAGGACGGGGTGAAGAAGGGCAACGCCGCCGCCGAGCGTGCCTCCGACAAGGCCAAGGAAAAGGCGAACGAGAACTCGGCGATCAACCGCTGACGGGGGATCGCGCCGCGCCGCCGGGGGGCTGTTCGCACTCCGGCGGCGGGGTTTTCAGCCGGATCAATCCGTCCGTGGCGAAGCCCCGGGCGCGGGCGTCCTCGGTCAGGCGCCGATAGAGGTCGTCCGGCATCTCGGGCGACCGGGAAAGCACCCACAAATAGCCGTGGCTGGGGCCGCTGACCGTCGCCCAGGCGTAGTCCGGGGCCAGGGCGAACACCGTGTAGCCGCCATAGAAGGGGCCGAAGAAGCTGACCGCCAGATGGGCGGTACGCGGGTCCTCGACGAAGATGGCCCGCCCCACCGCCTGGCGCCATCGGCAGGCCGCCGGATCGTAGCCGCGGTTGACCACCCTTACGCTGCCATCGGGGTTGAGGGAATAATCGGCGGTGACCGCGACCAGACCGCGTTCGAAGGAATGGTCGAGGCGGGCGATTTCATGCCAGGTGCCGAGATAGCGGGAAATCTCGAAATCGCGGACCGGGGTCACCCCGTCGGGCATGCCGGTGCAGGCCCCCGGCAGCAGGGACGCGAGAGAGAGAAGAGCGGACAGATACTTCCTTTTCAGCGGCGTCATCGGTCAACCCCGTCGCGGTGCGCGTGCCGCGCCGATGCGGCTTCCTCCAGGTGGGGATGGCGGCGGGCAGGAAAAAGGGCGGTGGAGAACCCACCGCCCTTTTTCGTTTCCGTGCCGCGTGGCGCCGTCAGCGGCTCCACCAGCCCTTGCGCGGCGGTTCGGCAGACGCGTCGTTCGGCTGCGGCGCGGCGGCGGGCGCGGGCGCGGGTTCGGCGACCGCGATCGGGATCACCGTGGGCGCCGGGGCTTCCTCGGCCACGGGGGCTTCCGCCACGGGCGCGTCCACCTTGGCGGGCTTTTTCGCGGCGGGCTTGCGAGAGCGTTTGGGCTTTTCCGCCGGGGCTTCCGCCGCCGTTTCGGCCGCTTCCGCCACGGGCGCGTCCGTCTTGGCGGGTTTGGCGGTCTTTTTCGCGGCGGGCTTGCGGGTGCGCTTGGGCTTTTCCGCCGGAGCCTCCGCCGCCGCCTCGGGCGCGGCGGCTTCCGCCGCTTCCGTCATCGGCGCCGGGACGGATTCTTCCGCCGGGGCGGGTTCCTCGACCGCGACGCCGACGGCGGCGGCCAGGGTCACGGTGTCGGTGGAGGAATCCTCCGCCGCATCCTCGGACAGGATGTCGTTGACCTGCTCCACGGTGACGTCGTCGGCCTGGGTCTGGCGGTTGCGGCGGCGTCCGCCACGGCGGCCACGGCGGCGGGATTTCTTCACCCCTTCGCCCGTCGCGGCGGACTGGGCGGTGGGGGCGGCTTCGCCCTCGGCTTCGTCCTCGCCGTCGTCGACGGTCACCGTGCCATTCTCGTTGACCGGCATGGCGGCGGCGGTTTCGCCGGTTTCGGCCTCGCCGTTCTCGCCGCCACGGCGGCCACGGCGCTTGCGGCGGCGGCGCTTCTTCTTCGCGCCGTCGCGTTGGGCGTCGTCGGGGGTGTGGGCGTCGTCCGTGGCTTCCGCCTCGTCCGTTTCGTCCGCCTCGTCCTCGTCGACCAGTTCATCCTCGGGCTCGACCGGGCGGCTCTCGGCGGGCTGATTGGCCGCCAGGGCCTCGCTTTCTTCCTTGGTCAGGGCGCGCAGGCGGTCCAGCGTCACCTCGCCCAGCATCATGGTTTCGGCGCCGTTGACCGTCACCGAGAAGCCGTAGCGCGTCTCGATCTCGGCCAGGGCGGTGCGCTTCTGGTTGAGGATGTAAAGCGCCACGGCGATCGGCACCGTCACCGCGATTTCGGCGGAGCGGCGGCGCACGCCTTCTTCCTCGATCACGCGCAGGATGCGCACCACCTCGGATTCGGTGGAGCGGACCATCCCCGAGCCCTTGCAGTGCGGGCAGATCACGTAGCTGTTCTCGACGAAGCTGGGACGCAGCCGCTGGCGGGACAGTTCCATCAGACCGAAGGGGCTGATCCGTCCGACCTGGATGCGTGCCCGGTCGGAACGCAACGCCTCCTTCAACCGGCGTTCCACAGCCGCGTTGTTCTTGGCGTCCTCCATGTCGATGTAGTCGATCACCACCAGCCCGGCGAGGTCGCGCAGGCGCAGTTGGCGGGCGATTTCGTCCGAAGCTTCCAGGTTGGTCTTAAGCGCGGTTTCCTCGATGTTGCGTTCCCGCGTCGACCGGCCCGAGTTGACGTCGATGGCGACCAGCGCCTCGGTCTGGTTGAGCACGATGTAGCCGCCGGACTTCAGCGTCACCTGCGTGTTGTGCAGGGCTTCCAGCTGGCTTTCCACCTGGTAGCGGTGGAAAAGGGGCATCAGGTGGCTGTCGCGGTAGGGCTGCACCTTCTTTGCGTGACTGGGGGTCAGCGCCTTCATGAAGTCCTTGGCGATGCGATAGCCTTCCTCGCCCTCGACCTGGATTTCCTCGATATCGCGGGAATAGACGTCGCGGATGGCGCGCTTGATCAGCGTCGCTTCCTCGTAGACCAGGGCCGGGGCGCGCGACTGCAGGGTCAGGGAGCGGATGGCGCTCCAGGTGCGCAGCAGGTATTCGTAGTCGCGCTTGATTTCCGCCTTCGAGCGTTCGGAACCCGCGGTGCGGACGATTACCGCCATGCCATCGGGAATCTCCAGGCCGCTCATCATGTCCTTCAGGCGGCGCCGGTCGGTGACGCTGGTGATCTTGCGCGAAACCCCGCCGCCGCGCGGCGTGTTCGGCATCAGCACGCAATAGCGTCCGGCCAGCGACAGATAGGTGGTCAGGGCCGCGCCCTTGTTGCCGCGTTCCTCTTTCACCACCTGCACCAGCAGGATCTGGCGGCGTTTGATCACCTCCTGGATCTTGTACTGGCGATAGGGCTTCTCCCGCGCGCGGCGGGCGGAGGCGTCGTCGGCGTCGTCGCCGCCCAGATGCTCGACCGTCTGCGCCTCGTCGTGAGGCTCGGCCTCGGCGCCATCCTCGGCGGGGGCGGTTTCGGCCGGGGTTTCCCCGGCTTCCGGCGCTTCTCCGGCTTCCGGCGCATCCTCGGCGGGGGCGGCCTCGGCGGCGTGGTCCTCGGCGTGGACCTTTTCCGCGTGCGCCTTTTCCGCGTGCGCTTCCTCCGCCAGCAGGCGCTGACGGTCGGCCACCGGAATCTGGTAGTAGTCGGGGTGGATTTCGCTGAACGCCAGGAAGCCGTGACGGTTCCCGCCGTAATCGACGAAAGCGGCCTGTAGCGACGGTTCTACCCGAACGACCTTGGCGAGATAGACGTTACCCTTGATTTGACGTTTGGTCGAAGTTTCGACGTCGAATTCTTCAAGCCGCGTCCCATTCATAACCACGACACGCGTCTCTTCCGGATGCGTGGCGTCGATCAACATGCGTTTGACCATTAAGGGGAATACTCCAAGACGGTACGCCGCCGCAGGCCGTCGAATGCGGCGCGGCGCGTGTATATTCGTTGAGTCCATGGATCGTGCCGGAAACAGCGCGCATGCGCCGGTCTTCCGGGCGCATCGCCGCCATCGGGAAAGCCGAAGTCATCGGTTCTGGGTTGGCGATCGACATTCCGTTTCCAGCAAATCTTTCATTTCGCGAGCGTGGCGATGCCGTCCCGACCCCGGCGGCAGCGGAAAATTCGTTTCCATTGCCGCGCCGCCCGCTCCGCCACCGTGTCGCCGTTTCCCCCCGGATAAGGACGAATGCCTTGATTTTTCATCCGGTTATCCGCACCGGGAGAACCCCCCGGCAGGATCGAGAAAACGTGCGAACGACGCCAAACCGACGGCTGACCGCATAACCCACGCCGGGCGAAAGATAGCCTTGAAACCGCGAAAGGACAATGGCGCAATTGCATTTCATTTTTCTTTCGCGGGGGAGGCGGGGCGTTCCGGTCTGTGCCGTATCGGGCACGCGAGGCAAAAAAATTTCTGTCGCCTGTGACGGAGGTTGCATCGCGACTCGGCATTTTATAATACTTTAGGAGGTCGAGGACGGCTGTGCCGTCCACCTTCACTGGCGGATCGGGCCGGGTGCCCGGGCGACGAAAAGGCCATGAACGAACCGAAGTTGCCGCACTGTCTGCGCGATGGGGCCGCCGCCGACCGGATGGCGGGGGGCGGCCCGTCGATTTCGCGGCGCATCTTTTCCCTGGGCGGGCTGGCGGTGGGGGCGTGGAGCGTCCTCGGCGCGTTGCCGGCGCTGGCCGGGGCGGTGATTCCGGTTTCCGGCGCCCGCCTGGGCGGCAACGCCGAAAACACCCGTCTGGTTCTGGACCTGGGCGCCGCGCCCAGCCACGCCACCTTCAATCTGGCCGATCCCTATCGCATCGTCTTCGACTTTCCGGAATTCGACTGGCAGGTGGCGGCGGACAAGATGCCCGCGCCCACCGGTCTGATCCGCGGTCTGCGTGCCGGGATGTTCCGTCCCGGCACCTATCGTCTGGTGCTGGACCTTTCCGGCCCGGCCGAGGTGGCGCGGGTGTTGAAGCTGCCGCCACAGGCCGGGTACGGCTGGCGTTTCGTCGCCGACCTGCGCCCCACCTCGCGCGAGGCGTTCATGGCCCGCCTGGGCCGCGACACCGGCGAACCCAAGGTCGTCAAGGCCTCGGAACCGGCGGTGACCGACCGCCAGCGCCGCGCCGAGGGGCCGAAGCCGGTAATCGTCCTCGACGCCGGGCACGGCGGCGTCGATCCCGGGGCGATCGGCGTCAACGGCGTCTACGAAAAGCACCTGACCCTGGCGATGGCCCGCCAGTTGAAGTCGCATCTGGAAAAGGCCGGACGCTACCGCGTCGTGCTGACCCGCGACCGCGACATCTTTATCTCGTTGCGCGAGCGCGTCGCCATCGCCCGCCGCGCCAAGGGCGATCTGTTCGTTTCGCTGCATGCCGACAGCAACCCCAACCGCCGCACCCGCGGGCTTTCCATCTATACCCTGTCGGAACGGGCCTCCGACCGCGAGGCGGCACTGCTGGCCGACAAGGAAAACAAGGCGGACATCATCTCCGGCATGGATTTCTCGGAGGAAAGCCCCGAGGTCACCGGCATCCTGATCGACTTGGCGCAACGGGAGTCGATGAACCTGTCGGCGCAGTTCGCCTCGTTGGCGGTGGGGGAGGTGGGGCGTCAGGTGCAGACCCTGGACAACACCCATCGTTTCGCCGGGTTCGCGGTGCTGAAGGCGCCGGACATTCCCTCGGTGCTGGTGGAAATGGGTTACCTTTCCAACGCCGACGAGGTGCGGCTGCTGCAACGGGCCGCCTATCGCGACAAGCTGGCGGACGCGATGGCGCGGGCCATGGACCGCTATTTCGATCAAACGCAAAGCGCGCAACGCCCATAGGAACAACCGGCTTGGGCTGGCGTTTCCGCAAGGAATCGCGTATGTGAGGGAGCCCAGCCCGTCCCCCGGGCGGGCCGCGTTTGCAAGGGAACCATGCCATGATGCGCGTTCTGACCTTCGTGGTCAGTTTTTTGCTTTTCATCGTTCTCGCCGGCGTCGGCGGGGGTGTCTATGTGTTCTGGCACTATGGCCGGGGGCTGCCCGACTTCCGCCAGTTGGAGACCTATACCCCCGACGTGATGACCCGCATCTACGCCGGCGACGGACGTCTGGTCACCGAATACGCCATCGAAAAGCGCGTCTTCGTTCCCTACAACGCAATTCCCAAGGCGGTGGTCAACGCCTTCCTTTCGGCCGAGGACCAACGTTTCTTCGAACACGCTGGGGTCGACGTGATGGGCGTGCTGCGCGCCGCCCTGACCAACCTCAAGCACGCGGGCAGCGGTCGGCGGCCGGTCGGCGCCTCCACCATCACCCAGCAGGTGGCGAAGAACTTCCTACTTTCCAACGAGGTGTCGCTGTCGCGCAAGGTGAAGGAGGCGATCCTCGCCCTGCGCATCGAGCAGGCGTTCAGCAAGGAACACATCCTCGAACTCTATCTGAACGAGATCTACCTCGGCCGCAGCTCCTATGGCGTCGCCGCCGCGGCGATGAACTATTTCAACAAGTCCCTGGACGAACTGACCATCGCCGAGGCCGCCTATCTGGCGGCGCTGCCGAAGGCGCCCAACAACTATAACCCGCAACGCTTTCCCGAGGCGGCGGTGTCGCGCCGCAACTGGGTGATCGGCCGCATGGCCGAGGACGGCCACATCGCCGCCGCCGACGCCGCGGCCGCGGCGCGCGAGCCGCTGTTGGCGATCAACCGTGCCGAAACCGAGTTTCTGAACCATTCCCTGTATTTCTCCGAGGACGTGCGGCGCGAACTGGTCGCCCGTTACGGCGAACGCGCGCTTTACAAGGGCGGGTTGGCGGTGCGCACCACCCTGGAACCGCGTCTGCAGGAAATCGCCACCCGCAGCCTGCGGGACGGCCTGGCCGCCTATGACCTCCGCCACGGTTGGCGCGGTCCCCTGGGGCATATCGAGCTAGACCAGAGCTGGGGCATCCGCCTGCGCGACGCGGATTTGCCGAAGGGGCTGCGCGACACCTGGCGGCGCGCCGTGGTGTTGAGCGTCTCGCAGCAGGCCGCCGCCATCGGCTTCGTCGGCGGCAAGCGCGGCACCATCCCCTATGCCGAGATGCGCTGGGCGCGGCCGCACCTGCCGGGTCAGGAAGTCGGCCCCTCGCCGAAGTCTCCCGCCTCGGTGGTTCAGCCGGGCGACGTGGTGGCGGTGGAAGCGGTGGACGAGGCCGCGGGCACCTATGCCTTGCGCCAGATTCCCCAGGTCGACGGCGCCCTGGTGGCGATGGACCCGCACACCGGGCGCATCCTCGCCATGGTCGGCGGCTTCTCGCACGAACGCTCGGAATTCAACCGCGCCACCCAGGCGTTGCGTCAGCCGGGTTCGGCGTTCAAGCCGTTCGTCTATCTCACCGCCCTCGAAAACGGCTACAAGCCCACCGACCTGATCCTCGACGCGCCCTTCGTGCTGGAGGTCCCCGGTCAGGCGAAATGGAAGCCGCAGAACTATGGCGGCGATTTCTATGGGCCCACCACCCTGCGCATCGGCATCGAAAAATCGCGCAACCTGATGACGGTGCGCCTGGCCGAGGCCCTGGGCATGGACAAGGTGGTGGCCACCGCGCGGCGCTTCGGCATCGCCGACCGCATGCTGCCGGTGCTTTCCATGTCGCTGGGCGCGGGCGAGACCACGGTGCTGCAGTTGACCTCGGCCTACGCCATGCTGGTCAACGGCGGCAAGCGCATCGTGCCGACCCTGATCGACCGTATCCAGGACCGCGACGGCAAGACCATCTATCGCCACGACACCCGTCCCTGCGAGGGGTGCAGCAGTGTGTTCTGGACCGGCGACGCCACCCCCGAGCTGCCCGATACCCGGCCGCAGATCGCCGATCCGATCTCCGCCTATCAGGTGGTGCATATCCTGGAAGGCGTGGTGGAGCGCGGCACCGGCCGCCGCATCGCCGCGGTGGGCAAGCCCCTGGCCGGGAAGACCGGAACCTCGAACGACAGCATGGATACCTGGTTCGTCGGCTTCTCCCCCGACTTGGCGGTGGGGGTGTTCATCGGCTTCGACGAACCGAAGAGCCTGGGCAAGCACGAGACCGGCAGTTCGGTGTCGGCGCCGGTGTTCAAGGAATTCATGACCGAGGCGTTGAAGGACAAGCCCGGCACGCCGTTCCGCATCCCGCCGGGGGCGCGGCTGATCCGCATCAACCACGACACCGGCCTGCGCGCCGAACCCGGCGATTCCTCGGTCATGTTCGAGGCGTTCCGCCCCGGCGAGACCCCCGGCTCGGCCCGCACCGTTACCGGTTCCGGCGCCCCGGTGGAGGAAACGCCGGGCGATACGGGGGTTCCCAAAGCCGGCGGTCTCTATTAAAGTCGCCGCCTTTCGCAGAATACCGAACGAGGATAGACGCCGATGCGCGCCGAAATCGAGTCCGTGGCCCAGGAAATCCGGCAGGCGATGGCCCTGCTGAGGAGGCATCTTTGACTGGGATGAAGCCAATCGCCGCCTGGACGAACTGAACGCCCTGTCCGAGGATCCCAACCTGTGGAACGACGCCGCGCGGGCGCAAACCCTGATGCGCGAGCGGACCAAGCTGGACACCGCGATTTCCGGCTATAAGCGGCTGGAACGCGAACTGGCCGATTCCCTGGACCTGATCGAGATGGGCGAGGCGGAAGACGACGCCGACGTCGTCGCCGAGGCCGAGGCCGCCCTGGCCCGCCTGCGCGAGGAGGCGCAGCGTCTGAAGCTGGAAACCCTGCTTTCCGGCGAGGCGGACCAGAACGACGCCTACGTCGAAATCCATGCCGGGGCGGGCGGTACCGAGGCGCAGGACTGGGCGCAAATTCTCGCCCGCATGTATTCGCGCTGGGCGGAACGTCGCGGCTTCAAGGTGGAATACCTGGAAGAGAGCGAGGGCGAGGAAGCGGGCATCAAGTCGGTGACCCTGCGTTTCTCGGGCGCCGGAGCCTATGGCTGGATGAAGACGGAAAGCGGCGTGCATCGCCTAGTGCGGATTTCGCCCTACGATTCCGCGGCGCGGCGGCACACCAGCTTTTCCTCGGTGTGGGTGTATCCGGTGATCGACGACACCATCGACATCGTGATCGAGGAAAAGGATTGCCGCATCGACACCTATCGTGCGTCCGGCGCGGGCGGCCAGCACATCAACAAGACGGATTCGGCGGTGCGTATCACCCACAATCCGACCGGCATCGTCGTGCAGTGCCAGATGGAACGTTCGCAGCACCAGAACCGGGCCCGCTGCTGGGACATGCTGAAGGCGCGCCTGTACGAGCGCGAATTGCAGATCCGCGAGGAAAAGGCCAACGCCCTGGAAGCCACCAAGACCGAAATCGGCTGGGGGCACCAGATCCGGTCCTACGTCATGCAGCCCTACCAGATGGTCAAGGATCTGCGCACCGAGGTCGAGACCTCGGACATCCAGGGGGTCCTCGACGGCAACCTGGACCCCTTCATGGCCGCGTCGTTGGCGTCGCGGCTGGCCGGGGCGGACGAATCCGCCGAGGCCTGAGGCCCCTCCGTTACGGGGCTGGCGTCTGCGGCGTCGCGGGCACCTGCCCCGTGGGGGGCGTTTCCTTCGGGAAGAACAGCGACTGCACCCCTCCCGGCACCAGGGCGGACAACGGGTTGACCGAAACGTCGGGGTCGTCGAGGGTGCCCGCGATGGTGTAGTTCATCGCGAACAGGCCGCCGTTCTTGCCGCCGAGGATCTGCCCGATCAGCGGGATGTCGGTGATCACCTGGTTGACCACGTTGAAGGGAATGATCGCGCCGCGCAGCGACACCGCGTCGGTGTCGGTGTTGACGATGCCGTTGGTGGTGATGCCGAACGACGGCCCGGTGGCGCGGAATTCCGACAGCGTGGCGATGCCGTGCTCCAGCGAGAACGGCGCGTCGAGATACCAGAAGCTGACCCCGGCGCCGTTGAGCAGGTCGGCGATGCCGGTGATCGAGGCGACCGAGACCAGACGGGCGAGGATCGGCGCCTTGACCACGCTGAAGTTGTCGATGCGCGCCTTGCCGACGATCGGCCCGTCCTTCGGGATGACGCCCTCCAGGGTCATCGCGCCGCCCTTGATCGACTTGGTGAAGTCGAAGGCGGTCAACAGCGCGCCCGCGTCGTTGGAGGTGACCGACAGGCGGCGGACCTCGCCATCGCGGCGCACGTCGATGACGGCGGTCTTGTCGCCGTCGACGCGGCCGGTCATTTCGCCGCTCCAGGTGTTGTCGGCGGCGCGGTGCAGGGCGGCGGTCATTCCCGTCATCCGTCCTTCCGCGGAAACCCAGACCCGGTCGGCGGAAAGGGCCAGGGTCAGCGGCGGCACGGTTTCCGGTTTGTCTCCTTCCTCGTCGTCGTCGACGAAGGCCTTCCAGCCGCCTTCGCCGACCAGGGGCTGAAGGTCGAGGATCTCGCCGGTCAGCGAGGCGTCGACCCGGCCGTCGGCGGCAAAGGTCATGCCGCCGGTCAGGCGGCTGCGTCCCAGCTTGATTTCGCGGAAGGTCAGGCTGCTGACCCGGCCGTCGGCGGCGGCCTTGGCGCTGCCGGAAACCTCCAGGGTGTCGCCCGCCAGGATGCGGAACTGCTGGATGTCGCGCAGACGGCCCTTGTCGAAGCGGATCGACGCGGTGCCCGAGGCGGGGCCGCCCTGCAACTTGCGCCAGCCCATGCCGGGCACTTCCATCGCCGCCTGGGTCAGGTCCAGCTGCGCGCCCAGGGACATGCGCCCCTGCTGGTCGACGGTGGCCACCGCGTCGCCGCCGATCGGGCCGCGCATGTAGGGCGCGGTGAAGGGGATGAAGTCGAGACCGAGCGCGGTGCGCCCCGCGTCGTCGATGCTGCCCGAAATGGTGTAGCGGGTGCGCGAGCCGGGGCCGGAGAAACGTTCCTCCCAGCCCAGGCGCAGGGGCACGCCGTTGACCTTGCCGTCGCCCGAAACCTCCAACCCGTCCAGGTCCACCGCCAGGTTCAGCACCCCCTCGGTCAGGGTGCGCCGGGGAATGACGTTCTTGATCGTCACCTCGGAAAGGGCCGCCTTCGCCTGCACCGTCATGTCGACGAGGCGCAGGTCGAGCAGCAGGGGAAAGCGCATGGTCAGGTGGGTTTTGCCGACGCCGGAAATCGCCTTGGGGTCCACCGTGCCCAGACCGCGCAGCAGCTTCAGCGGCTCGTGGTCCAGCAGTTCCAGGGAATCGCGCAAGGGGCCTTCGATGTCGGCGTCGATGTCGGCGTACTGGTCGTATTCGTCCAGCCCGGTGAAGCGGACCCGCCCGCCGGGGCGGACGACGATGTCGCCGACGTGGCCGGTTTCGGGGAAGACGTCGATTTCCTTGAGGCCGAAGACGACGCGTCCAGAGGCGCCGACGATCGGCGGCATCGGCCGCAGATAGTGGACGGAGGCATCCTTTATCCGGCCTTCGCCCGCGAACGTCGAAATGTCCAGGGAGGCGAGGTCCTTGCCGCGCAGTTCCGCATCGAAACGGGCTTCCTCGACGCGGCCGTCCCGCAGGTTTTCGACCAGCCAGCTGCGCGCCGGCGGGGCGATGCCTTCCGGCCAATAGCGTTCGAAGCTGTCGAGGGCGGTGTCGGTCAGGCGCAGCGTCGACTTAAGGACGATGGCGTGCCCCGCCGCGTCGTCCTCCGCCGGGGAGGGAACCCACGAGGCCGAGGCCTGCGCCGAAATCGCCGCGTCCGTCAGGTCCAGGTGCAGGGTTTCCAGGGAGGCCTGTCCTGCCCGGCCGTCGTAGTCGCCCTTCAGGCGGAAGCCCTTGACCGGATAGGTCAGGCCCAAGGGGGCGGGGGCGGCGACGCTGCCCTCGCCGCCGACGAATTCGCCCCGGGCCTCGGCCTTCGCCAGGTCGGCCAAGTCGATGCGGGTGATGTCCTCGGGCCGCAGGCGGGCCGAGATGCGGCCGGAAATCGGTACGTCGATGCCCTTGGCCGCGGCCAGGGTGGAGAATTCGGCGGCGAACAGGCCGGGAACCACGTTGTCGAAGGCGGCGTTCAGGCGGACCTCGGCCGGGGTTAGGTCGAACGCCGCGTCGACGGCAAAGGCCGAGTCGACGCCGCCGATCTGGGTTGCGAAGTTCAATTGCGCGGCGAGGCCGTCGGCGGTGCGCTCGAACCCGGCGTCGAGGCGGGGAATGCCGTAGTGGCGCCCCTGCGGGATGTCCACCACCGTCGCCTCGGCGGCGACGATGTCGACGAAGTCGAGGTGGCGCACGCCGGGCGCCATCAGGGGGGCCAACACCGTCCGCAGATCGAAGGCGGGCCGGGATGCGGCGTCCGTCGCGGCGGCCGGTGCCGTCGCGGCGTCGCCATGGCTGCCCAGGCTGAGCGTCAGGTCGCCCTCGCTGCCGCGGGTCAGCACCAGGCGCGGGTTGTAGATCGACACCGCGGTGGGCAGGATCATGCCGCGCAGCAGGGCGCGCAGGCGGTACGACAGATCGACCAGGGGCAGGCGGGTTACCGAGCCCGGCGTGCCCGAAATCGCCACCTCGGTCAGGCGGATGGCCAGGCGACGGCGGTTGCCGTCCCAGGCGAGGAAGGCGCCCTTGGCGGTGGCGGTGGCGCCGGTGCGGGCCTGCACCTGATGCTCCAGAAGCGGCAGTACCTGGGCAATCGAAACCGGCCCCTGGCGGACGCCCCAGATCAGGGCGGCGCCCAGGCTCGGCACGAAGACCAGGATGAACGCCAGTATCCCCAATCCGACGCGGATTGCGTATGCTGTCACTTGACGCAGAATGATCGCCTCACCTGTCCAACCCCCTGGCCCAATCCTGGCCCCGGAATCCCTCCATGACAGATTTTGTATTTCCTTCTCAACGCCACGTCATCCCGGAAAGTGCGTCTTCCGTCTCCGCCGACATCGGATTCGAACGTTGGGCCGCCCTCGGCGACCGGTTCGCCCCGTCCGACCCGTCGTTGGCGCGGGATATCGCCGCCGCCGCGCAGGCTTCGGCGCCGCGTCGTCTGCTCGCCGCGCTGTTCGGCAACAGCCCCTATCTGTCCCAGGTTCTGCTGCACGAGCCCGCCGCCGCCCTGGCCGCGATGCGCCAGGGTCCCGCCGCCGCCTTCGCCGCCCTGCGCGACGCGGTGCAGCGGACCTGCCGCGACGAGGCCGACCGCAACGAATTGATGCGGCAACTGCGGTTTTTCAAGCGCCGCGCCGCGTTGGTCATCGCCATGGCCGACATCGCCGGGGATCTGCCCTTCGACGATTTGGTGGGGATGATCAGCGACGTCGCGGAAACCGCGCTGGGTCTGGCGGTACGTCATCTGATGCGGCCCTTGCGGCCGGGCGTGGCCGAGCCGGACGCCGACGCCGGATATTTCCTGCTGGCGATGGGCAAGCTGGGAGCGCGCGAGCTCAACTATTCCTCCGACATCGACGTCATCGCCCTTTACGACGAGGTGCGCGCGGTCGAGGCGGGAATCGCCGACCCCCGCGCCGCCTTTATCCGCATGACCCGCGACCTGGTGTCGATTTTCGAAACCCGCACCGCCGAGGGCTACGTCTTCCGCACCGACCTGCGCTTGCGGCCCGATCCCGGTTCGACGCCGGTGGCGATGTCCACCCAGGCGGCGGAAATCTATTACGAGGGCTTCGGCCAGAACTGGGAACGCGCGGCGATGATCAAGGCGCGTCCGGCGGCGGGCGACCGGACGGCGGGGGAGGAGTTCGTCAAGACCCTGCGCCCCTATGTCTGGCGCAAGCTGCTCGACTTCAACGCCATCCAGGACATCCATTCGATCAAGCGGCAGATCAGCGCCAAGGCGGGCGGCCGCGAGATGACGGTGCCCGGCCACAACGTCAAGCTGGGGCGCGGCGGCATCCGCGAGATCGAGTTCTTCGCCCAGACGCAGCAACTGATCTGGGGCGGACGGCTGCCCGCGTTGCGCAGCCCGCGCACCCTGGTTGCCCTGGACGATCTGGCGGAAATCGGCCACGTCGCGCCGGAGACCGCGCGCGAGATGAAGGAATCCTACGTCTTCCTGCGTCAGGTCGAACACCGGCTGCAGATGATCGACGACGCGCAGACCCAGACCCTGCCGAAGGAACCGGAAAAGCTGGCGCGGTTCGCCACCTTCATGGGGTATGCCTCGGCCGAGGCGTTCTCGGACGAGTTGTTGCGTCACCTGCGGCGGGTCGAGGGGCACTATTCGGCGCTGTTCGCCGACGCGCCGGAACTGTCGGGGCAGGGCGGCAACCTGGTGTTCACCGGCACCGACGACGACCCCGACACCCTGGCCACCCTGCGTGGCCTGGGCTTCGAACACCCCGAGGTGGTCAGCGCCAGCCTGCGCGCCTGGCACTTCGGCCGCTACCGCGCCACCCGATCCACCCGCGCCCGCGAAATCTTGACCGAACTGGCCCCCGCGCTGTTGGCCGCGCTGGGACGTTCCGCCCGCCCGGACGAGGCCTTCCGCCAGTTCGATTCCTTCCTCGCCCACCTGCCCGCCGGGGTGCAGCTGTTCGCCCTGTTCCACGCCCATCCGGCGATCATGGACGACTTGGCCGAACTGCTGGGCGACGCGCCCAAGCTGGCCGAGGCGTTGGGTCGCAACTCCGGCCTGCTCGACAACCTGCTGTCGCCGGAATTCTTCCAGGCGCCGCCGCCGATGGAGGTTGCGGCGGCGGACCTGGCCGGGCGTCTGGCGCAGGCGGCGGATTTCGAGGACGTGCTGAATGTCGCGCGGCGCTTCGCCCACGACCGCGCCTTCCAGATCGGGGTGCAGACCCTGCGTGGCGTGGTCGACGCGGAAACCGCCGGGCGGCAGCTTTCCGACCTGGCGGAGGCGGTGCTGCGCGCCCTGCTGCCCCAGGTCGAACGCGAGTTCGCCCAGGCGCATGGACGTATCGCGGGGGCCTCCCTGGCGATCCTGGCGCTCGGACGCCTCGGCGCGGGGGAGATGACGCCGACCTCGGACCTCGACCTCATCCTCATCTACGACGCGCCGATCGACGCGGTGTCCGACGGGCCGCGTCCGCTGCCCACCCCCACCTATTACGCGCGGCTGGTGCAGCGTTTTGTCAACGCGCTGACCGCGCCCACCGCCGAGGGCACGCTCTACGAGGTGGACATGCGCCTGCGTCCCAGCGGCAACGCCGGGCCGCTGGCTGCCAGCCTGGACTCCTTCGCCCATTATCACGCGGAGTCCTCGTGGACCTGGGAACATCAGGCGTTGACCCGCGCCCGCGTCGTCGCCGGGGATGCCTCCCTGGCCCCGCGCATCGCGGCGATCGTGCGCAAGACCCTGCTGTCCCCGCGCGATCCCGGCCGCCTGCTCGCCGACGTGGCGGAAATGCGCGAACGCATCCGCCAATCCTTCCCCCGCGTGCCGGATTGGGAGGTCAAGCATCGCCGGGGCGGGCTGGTCGACATCGATTTCATCGCCCAGTACCTGCAACTGCGTCACGCGCCGGAGATGCCGGAAATCCTGCATGGCGGCGCGGCCGGGGCGATCGGTCTGGCGGCGCGGCGGCGGCTGATCCCCGAGGATACCGCCGCCGACCTGCTGGCGGCGCGGCGGTTCTGGGTGACCGTGCAGATGATGCTGCGCCTGACCATGGCCGAGAACGCCCGGGGCGAGGATCTGCCCGGCGGCCTGCGGGAAAAGCTGTGCCGCGCGGTGGGGGCGGTTGATTTCGCCGGGCTGAAGCAACAGATGGAAAACACGGTGGAAAAGACCGCCGCCGCTTTCGAGCGCCTGATCGACGGCCCCGCCGCTTCCCTGCCCAGAGAAAAGGAGACCCCATGATCGACGTCGGCGACAAACTTCCGGACGTGACGCTTCCCGCCGATGGCGGCGGTTCGGTGTCCTTCGCCGCGCTGCGCGGCAAGATCGTCGTCCTCTATTTCTATCCGAAGGACGACACCCCCGGCTGCACCAAGGAATCCTGTTCGTTCCGCGACAACCTGCCCGATTTCTCGCAACTCGATTGCGTCGTCCTCGGCGTGTCGCGCGACGACGGCGCCTCGCACGATGCCTTCAAGAAGAAGTTCTCGCTCAATTTCCCGTTGCTCTCCGACACCGACGGCAGCCTGTGCGAGGCGTTCGGCGTGTGGAAGCTGCGCTCGATGTACGGCAAAAGCTTCATGGGCATCGAACGCTCCACCTTCCTGATCGACGCCGAGGGGACGGTGCGCAAATCCTGGCGCAAGGTCAACGTCGACGGCCACATCGAGGAGGTGCTGGCGGAAGTGAAGGCGCTGAAAGGGTAGAACCAGGCCGGGCCCTGCCCGGACCCGCAAGGGGGCGCGACCCCCTTGATCCCATAACTGGTTTTCGCCGCAGTGCGGCGATCACCCGTCACGCCGCGCGATGGTTCTATCGCGCTTCGCGCAAAAACTGAAAATATGGGAGGTGCGGAGGGGCCGAGTCCCTCCGCGATTTTTTTACTTCACCTTGACCAGGGCGTGGCGCTTCTTGCCCGCGCTGATCTTGATCTGGCCGTCGGCCACCTGTTCGGCGGCGAACTTGGCCTCGGTGTCGGCCAGGGCCGCGTCGTTAACCTTCACGCCGCCCTGCTTGATCAGGCGGCGGGCCTCGCCCTTCGAGGCGGCCAGGCCGGTGGCGACCATCGCGTCGATCACCGCGTAGCCCTGGGATAGGGCGTCGGCGCCGACCTCGACGCTGGGCAGGGCGTCGCCGGTCTGCCCCTGTTCGAAGGTCTTTCGGGCGGTTTCCTCGGCTTCCTTCGCCGCCGCCTCGCCGCGGCAGAGACGGGTCGCTTCGTTCGCCAGGATCTTCTTCGCGTCGTTGATCTCGGCCCCTTGCAGGGATTCCAGGCGGCGGATTTCGTCCATCGGCAGGTCGGTGAACAGCTTGAGGAAGCGGCCGACGTCGGCGTCCTCGGTATTGCGCCAGAATTGCCAATAGTCGTAGGCGGGCAGGCGGTCGTCGTTCAGCCACACCGCGCCCTGCGCGGTCTTGCCCATCTTCGCGCCCGAGGCGGTGGTGATCAAAGGCACGGTCAGGCCGAACAGCTCGGCGCCATCGACGCGGCGGGCCAGTTCGACGCCGTTGACGATGTTGCCCCACTGGTCCGAGCCGCCCATCTGCAGGCGGCATTTGTGCTTCCGGTTGATTTCCAGGAAGTCGTAGGCCTGGAGAATCATGTAGTTGAATTCCAGGAAGGAGAGCGGTTGCTCGCGTTCCAGGCGCAGCTTCACCGATTCGAAGGTGAGCATGCGGTTGACCGAGAAGTGGCGGCCGTAGTCGCGCAGGAAGTCGATGTAGGCCAGTTCGTCCAGCCAGTCGGCGTTGTTGACCATCACCGCGTCGGTGGGGCCGTCGCCGAAGGTGAGGAACTTTTCGAAGACGGTCTTGATCCCCGCCATGTTGCGGGCGATGTCCGCCTCGGAAAGCAATTGGCGCGCGGTGTCCTTGCCCGAGGGGTCGCCGATCTTGGTGGTGCCGCCGCCCATCAGGACGATCGGCTTGTGACCGGAGCGCTGCAAGCGGCGCAGCAGCATGATCGGCACCATCGAACCGACGTGCAGGCTGTCCGCCGTGCAGTCGAAGCCGATATACGCCGGTACCGGAGTTCCCGCCGAATAGACCGCGTCCAGGCCCTCGAGGTCGGTACACTGGTGGATGAAGCCGCGGTCCGAGATGGTTTTCAGGAAGTCCGATTTGAGGGTGCTCATGATGCTCGACTTGTGTTAGCTCTGATTTGGAAAAACGTACCCTTTTAGCGGAACCGCCCGCAGGGAGCCAGTCTTTGATGCAGCCCGTGATCGCGCTCGGCCTGATGAGCGGCACCTCGCTCGACGGGATCGACGCCGCGCTGGTCGAAACCGACGGCGAACGGGTTCTCGCCTGCGGTCCGTGCCGCACCTTTCCCTACGCGGCGGCGACGCGGGCGCGCATCCGCGCGGTTTTCGGCCGGGACGACCGGTCCGATCCGGCGGTGGCCGCGGCGGCGGAGGAAATCGCAGTCCTGCACGCGGCGGCGGTGGCCGCCCTGCTGGCCGAAGCGCCGGAAAACTGGCGGCGTCCCGCGTTGATCGGCTTCCACGGCCAGACCGTCCTGCATGCGCCGGAACGACGCCTCACCGTGCAGATCGGCGACGGCGCGCGTCTGGCGCGCCTGACCGGCATCGCCGTCGCCTCGGACTTCCGTTCCGCCGACGTCGCGGCGGGCGGGCAGGGGGCGCCCCTGGTGCCGGTCTATCACCGCGCCCTGGTCGAAGGCTGGACGGGGCGTCCGGCGGGATGCGTCGCGGTCCTCAATATCGGCGGCGTCGCCAACCTGACCGCGATCGCGCCGGACGGCACCATGGTCGCCTGCGACACCGGCCCCGGCAACGCCTTGCTCGACGATTGGGCGGCGGCGCACACCGGCGAACCCTGCGACCGCGACGGCGCGCTGGCGGCGCGGGGGCAGCCGGACGAAGCCTGGCTGGCGCGGGCCCTGGCCGCGCCGTTCTTCGCCGCGCCGCCGCCGAAGTCGCTGGACCGGAACGCCTTTGCGGCGTTGCGCAAGGGGGAGATGTCGGCCGAGGACGGCGCGGCGACCCTGGCCGCCTTTACCGTGCGCGCGGTGGCCGCGGCGGTACCCCGGCTGCCGTGGGTGCCGTCCCGTTGGCTGGTGTGCGGCGGCGGGCGGCGCAATCCGGTGCTGATGGCGGGGCTGCGCGCGGCGTTGGCGGTGCCGGTCCTTGCCGCCGAGGACGCGGGCTGGGACGGCGACGCGCTGGAGGCGCAAGCCTTCGCCTTTCTGGCGGTGCGGGCGGAGCGGGGGCTGCCGATCAGCTATCCGGCGACCACCGGCGCCCCCCGGCCGTTGCCGGGGGGGCGGGTCGATCGTCCATGAAGGCGGCTTAGCGCGCGCCCGGTTCGATGCGGCGGGCGAGGTAGTTGGAAATCGCCAGGGTCATGTCGGTCAGGTATTCGCCGAAGAAATGGTCGGACCCCGGGATCAGGTGGTAGTCGACGGAGATGTTCTTCTGCGCCGACAGCTTGTTGACCAGCTTGGCCACCGAGCTTTCCGGCACGATGTCGTCGGCGCCGCCTTGCACGATCAGGCCCGACGACGGGCACGGCGCCAGGAACGAGAAGTCGAACAGGTTGGCGGGCGGCGCGACGGAGACGAACCCTTCGATCTCCGGTCGGCGCATCAGAAGCTGCATGCTGATCCACGCGCCGAACGAGAACCCGGCGATCCAGCAGGACGCCGCGTTCTGGTTCACCGCCTGCAGCCAGTCCAGGGCCGACGCCGCGTCGGAAAGTTCGCCGATGCCGTTGTCGAAACTGCCTTGGCTGCGGCCGACGCCGCGGAAGTTGATGCGCAACACCGAGAAACCGTTACGCGCGAAGGCGTGATAGGTGTTGTAGACGACCTTGTTGTTCATCGTGCCGCCGTGGCGCGGGTCCGGGTGCAGAACCAGCGCGATCGGCGCGTTGGGCTGCTTGGAATGGGTGTAGCGGCCTTCCAGGCGGCCTTCGGGTCCGTTGATGATGACGTCTGGCATGGGTAAATGGGCCTGCTTCGTGATGTCGGCGGATGGTTGCCGCGGTTCCGGTTTTCCGGCGCGCTCCTCCCCGAAAGCGGCCGGTCAGCGCCGCGAGGGACCGGGAGGGCGGGTCGGTATTCGATTGCGTTTGTCGGATATACGATAATCAGCCTTGAGATAACAGGGCCTTCGCGCATACATTCACCCCTCGGACATTCGGCGGCGGGCCGGTCCGGGAAGCGCGGAAGTGTAGCACAGCTATGGCTCCTTTTTTCAAGAACCTAAAAGAAGACATCGAGAATATCGTTGCCAAGGACCCCGCGGCGCGCGGTCCGTGGGAGGTTCTGTTCTGCTATCCCGGCCTGCACGCGGTGATGATTCATCATCTGACGCATTGGTTATGGTCGCACCGGATGCCGTTTCTGGCGCGGTTCCTTTCCAATCTCGGCAAGATGCTGACCGGAATCGAGATCCATCCCGGGGCTACCCTCGGGCGCCGGTTCTTTATCGACCACGGGACCGGCGTGGTGATTGGCGAAACCGCCGAAATCGGCGATGATGTTACCCTGTACCATGGGGTGACGTTGGGCGGCACCTCCCTTGATGTTGGGAAAAGACACCCAACCTTGGAACATGGAGTGGTGGTCGGTTCCGGCGCGCAGGTGCTGGGGCCTTTGCTGATCGGCGCGGGCGCGCGCATCGGGGCCAACGCGGTGGTGTTGCAGGACGTGCCGGCGGGCGCGACGATGGTCGGCATTCCGGCGAAGATGGCGCGGCGCGAACGCCCCGAAACCTGCGAGGAACAGTTCCGCGCCTATGGCGTGATCGGCAGCGATCCCGACCCCGTGGGTCAGGATTTGAAGGGTGTGCACCGGCAGATCGAGGCCTTGTGTCGGCGGGTGCGCGAGTTGGAGGGTCGCCAGGACGAGGCGGAGACGCCTGGTCCGGCCGCCGCGGCGAAGACGCCGACGGGCAAGGGGAAAAAGGTTGCCAAGGGGACGGCGGGGCCGGCGACGGCGAAGCCGAAAGCGGAGTAAGGCGACGGTGGTTGAGGAGCGGGTCAGGTGAGGCTGAGTACGAAAGGCCGCTATGCCGTGATGGCGATGGCCGATCTTGCCTCCCAAGGGGGGGGCAAGCCGGTGGCCCTGGCCGATATCGCAGGCCGCCAGGAAATTTCGCTGTCCTATCTGGAGCAGCTGTTCGGCAAACTGCGCAAGGGCGCCCTGGTGAAAAGCGCGCGCGGCCCCGGCGGCGGCTACATGCTGGCGCGTCCGGGCTCGGATATCCGCATTTCCGACATCATCCTCGCGGTGGACGAACCGATCCAGGCGACCCGCTGCACCCCCGGCTCCCCCGCCGGGTGCCACAACAACAAGGGACGCTGCCTGACCCACGACCTGTGGGAGGAGCTGGGCAACCAAATCTATCTGTATCTGAGCTCGGTCACCCTGGACGACGTGGTGGAGCACCGCCTGCTGGGAACCAGCGGCATGTTCCACGGCACGCAGGGCGCCGCCGCCCAATAGGCGGATTTTTGCTTTCCCCGACGTGAAAATTTGCTATGAGCAGCCAAACCCCGTGGCGGGCGCCGCGGGCAGGGACAGACGATCTTCGAAGGAGACTTCCGGCATGGCGAAACTGGTATTCATCGAACGCGACGGCACTCGACGCGAAGTCGAGGCCCCGGACGGCCTTTCGGTGATGGAAGTCGCCCACCTGCATGGCGTCGCCCTGGAAGGGGCGTGCGAGGGCTCGCTGGCCTGCGCCACCTGCCACGTGATCGTCGATCCCGACTGGTTCGACAAACTGAACCCGGCGTCGGAGAACGAGGAGGACATGCTGGACATGGCCTTCGGCGTCACCGCCACCTCGCGTCTGGGCTGCCAGATCCGCATGTCCGACGAACTGGACGGCCTGACCGTCACCCTGCCCCCCAAGGAAGAGGCCTGACACGGACCCGATGCTCGATCCTTTCCGCGCCGCCGTCGCGCACCTCGCCCCCGGGGCGCGGATCTGCGTCGCGATGTCGGGCGGGGTGGACAGTTCGGCGACCGCCGCGCTGTTGCGCGACCTGGGCTTCGACGTGGTCGGCCTGACCATGCGCCTGTTCGACCATGCCGCCGCCGATCGCGCCGTGGCGGACGCCGCGCGAGTCGCCGCGCATCTGGGGCTGCCGCACCGGGTTCTCGACCTGCGCCGGGCCTTTCTTGACGAAGTGATGCGTCCCTTCGCCGCGTCCTATCGCGGCGGCGAAACGCCCTTGCCCTGCGCGGTGTGCAACCGCCACATCAAATTCGGCGCCCTGGCCGATGCGGCGATGGAATGGGGCGCCGCCGCCCTGGCCACCGGCCACTACGTGCGCCGGGTGGACGGACCGGCGGGGGTGGAACTGCACCGAGCCGCCGATTTGCGCCGCGACCAGAGCTATTTCCTGTTCGGTCTGACCCGTGCCCAGGTGGCGGGGGCGGCGTTTCCCCTGGGCGGTGTCGCCGACAAGGGGGAGACGCGCCGCCTGGCCGCCGGATACGGCCTGCCGGTGGCGGAAAAGGCGGACAGTCAGGACATCTGCTTCGTCCCCGGCGGCGACTATGCCGCGGCGGTCCGCGAGCTCGACGCCGAGGCGATGCGCCCGGGCGAGATCGTCGACCTTTCCGGCCGGGTGCTGGGGCGGCACGACGGCATCGCCGGATTCACCATCGGCCAGCGGCGCGGCCTGCGCGTCGCCGCGCCGGAACCCCTTTACGTGGTCGAACTGGACGCGGACCGGCGGCGCGTGGTGGTCGGCCCCGCCGCCGCGCTGGAGCGCGCCGTCTGCCGCCTGCGCGAGGTCAACTGGCTGGGCGAGGGCGGTTTCGACGGCGCGCGGGTCCACGTGAAGCTGCGTTCCGCCAGCCGCGCGGTGGCGGCGACCCTGACCGACCTGGGCGGCGGCGGCGCGGAGGTGCGTCTGGACGCGCCGTTCTCCGCCATCGCGCCGGGACAGGCCTGCGTCTTCTATGACGGCGACCGCCTGCTCGGCGGCGGTTGGATCGTCCGATCCTGAAAAACCAAAACCTTGCGAGGGGGGGGCTCCTCGCGCACCCCATGCCCTTTTTCGCCGCGTAAGCGGCCATCGACCATCACGCCGGGTGATGGTTTTATCGCGCCTCGCGCAAAGACCAAAAGGAATGAGGGGCGCGGGGAGACCGGTCTCCCCGCAACGTTTTTACTTCCGTTCCAGCAGGGTCGGCTCCGTCAGGAAACGGTCGGGGAAGTCGCGGTGCAGCGCCTCCACCTTCGGTTTGTCGTGGAAGACGATGTAGGGGTGCATCGGGTTGCGCGCCGCGAAGTCCTGGTGATAGGCCTCGGCCGGATAGAAGGCGGCCAGCGGCGAAACCTTGGTGGCGATCGGCGCGGCGAACGCCTTGGCGGCGTCCAATTGGGCGATATAGGCGGTGGCGACGCGGCGCTGCCGGTCGTCGGCGGCGAAGATTTCCGAGCGGTACTGCGGCCCGACGTCCGGTCCCTGGCGGTCGACCTGGGTGGGGTCCAGGGCCACCGAGAAAAAGACCCGCAGCAATTGCCCGTAACTGATCGCCGCCGGGTCGAAGACCACCTCCACCGCTTCCGCGTGGCCGGTCTTGCCGCGGCTCACCGCTTCGTAGTCGGCGGTGGCGGCGCTGCCCCCGGCATAGCCCGAGGTGGCGCGGATCACCCCCCTGGTGTGTTGGAAGACCGCCTGTATCCCCCAGAAGCAGCCGCCCGCCAGCACCGCGGTTTCGCTGCTTCCGGCGGCGGGCGGGTCGAAGGCGGGGGCGGGCAGGGCGCCCGCGTCCGCCGCCACCGGCAACAGCCCAAGCGCGGCGGCCAGGATGCCCGCACGCGCGGCGCGGCCCGCCCGCAACGGGCCGGTGCGGGGGAAGTGCTTGCGGAAGCCCATGTTCGGCATGCTGCTGCTCCTTATCCGAAGGTGAAGGCATAGGCCTGGACCCCGGGGTCCAGGAATTCGATGGCGAAGGTGCGGCCGCCGATTTCTCCGCCCTGGCGGATCAGCTGGTAGAGACGGTGCTCGCGTACCGTGCCGAAGCCGTCCGCATCGACGTCGGTGCCCGCGTCCGCGCCGGGGGGCTGGCCGTCCAGGGTGACGCGGAAGCGTGCCGGACGATCCTTTGCCCCCAGCACCAGGTGCAGATCGCGGGCGTGGAAGCGCATGACGATGGAACCGGGCGCGGCGGCGAGGACGGCTTCCTCGGCGTCGACCCGCCATTCGCCCGCGAGCGCCCACTGGTTGAGGGCCAGGGTCTCGGGTCTTTCATAGAGTTCGCGGCGCCCCCGGACGAGTCCTTCGGGCGAGGCGAAGCCCGCCGCCCGGGCGTGGCCGAGATAGGTTTCCGGCGATTGCACCCGGGCGAAATCGGCGGCGGCCTCCACCCCGGTGGCGGCGGCGCGGGCCATCGGCGCGGCGGCAGCGCCGGTTTCGGCCAGCAGGTCGCGGATCGCCCGTTCGGTGTCGTCGCTGCCGCCCTCGCCGAAGTGGCGGTGGCGGATGCGCCCCTCGCCGTCGATCAGGTAGTGGGCGGGCCAATAGCGGTTGGCGAAGCCGTGCCAGACGCCATAGCCGTTGTCGATCGCCACCGGATAGGAAATCTTCAGGTCGCGCACCGCGCGGGCGACGTTCTGCGGCAGTTTCTCGAAGGCGAATTCCGGGGTGTGCACGCCGATCACCACCAGGCCCTTGTCGCGATAGGCGGCGTCCCAGGCGCGGACATAGGGGATGGAGCGGATGCAGTTGATGCAGGAATAGGTCCAGAAATCCACCAGGACCACCTTGCCCTTCAGGTCCGCCGCGCTCAACGGCGGGCCGTTCAGCCAGGATTCGGCGCGGGCCAGGGCGGCCAGCGGGGTAGCGTCCGGGGCGGATGGGGGCGGGGCGATGCCCAGGCGATCCAGGATCGCCTGTTCGACGCGTTCGGTCGCCGGTCCCGACCAGCGGGCCAGGGTTTCGGTGCCCACCGCCGCCAGGGCGACCCCCGCCAGGGTCAGCGCTCCCAGAACCTTGCGGACCCCCTCGCCGAGGCCGAGGCGGCGTTTCGCGGCGTCGATCGCCCGCTTGCCCGCCAGCAGGGCGACGGCCAGGGAGGTCGCCGCGCCCAGGCCATAGGCGACAAGGGCGGGGATTGCGCCGCCCCCGGCCAGGGCCGCGCCGCCCAGCACCAAGCCGAGGATCGGCCCGGCGCAAGGCGCCCAGATCAGGCCGGTGGCGGCGCCGATCAGAAACGCCGATCCGCCGCCCTCGGCATGGCCGGACAGCCGCGCGCCGAGGCCGACGAAGGGCCGTGCCGCCCATGCGGCGACGGCGGGGAACAGCAGGGCCGCCCCCATCAAGGCCAGGAAGCCGAGCGCGGCGACGCGGCCGACGCGGTTGGCCTGCGCCGCCCAGGCGCCGCCCAGGGCGGCCAACGCCGCGACGGTGGCGAAGGTGGCGGTCAGCCCCAGAAGCAACGGTAGCCCGTGACGCGCGAAGCCCCGGTCGGCGCGGGCGAAGACGAAGGGCAGGACCGGCAGGATGCAGGGCGACAGGATGGTCAGCGCGCCACCCAGGTATGCGGCCAGCAGCAGCATCGCGGAGCCTCCTCAGGCGTCGGGAGCGAACAGCAGGGCGGCGCCGTTGATGCAATAGCGCAGGCCGGTGGGCATCGGCCCATCCGAGAAGACGTGCCCCAGGTGGCCGCCGCAGCGGCGGCAATGCACCTCGACGCGCGGAATGCCAAGGCTGAAATCCCGCGAGGTGCCGATGGCGTCCGGCAAAGGCTGCCAGAAACTCGGCCAGCCGGTGCCGCTGTCGAACTTCGTGGCGGAGGAGAACAACGGCAGGACGCATCCGGCGCAGGCGAAGGTTCCCGCCCGTTTCTCGCTGTCGAGCGGGCTGGTGAAGGCGCGTTCGGTGCCGTGTTCGCGCAGGATGCGGTATTGCGCCGGGGTCAGGCGGGCGCGCCAGTCCGCCTCGCTGCGTTCGATCTCGAAGCCGAGGGCGCGGACGGGGCGGACGAACGGCCACAGGGCCGCCGCGGAAATGCCGGAGACCAGGATGCGTCGGCGGGTGATCATCGCAGGATCCTTTCGTCGCGGTGAGACCGTGACTCTCAAGATAATGCGACTGAGACTTATTCTGAATAGGTGGGGCGCGGAAAGCGGGTCAGCGCGGGTCGCGGGTGTCCATCAGAATGGTCACCGGTCCCTGGTTGACCAGGGAGACCGCCATCGACGCGCCGAAGACGCCGGTTTCCACCGCCACGCCTTCCGCCCGCAGGCGGTCGCAGAACAGGCGATAGAGGCGGTCGCCCTCGGCGGGGGGCGCGGCGCGGGAAAAACCGGGGCGGTTGCCGTTGCGCCATTCCGCCGCCAGGGTGAACTGGCTGACCGCGAGAACCGCGCCGCCGACATCCTTCAGCGAACGGTTCATCTTGTCCGCGTCGTCGGTGAAGACGCGCAGGGCGGCGATCTTGCGGGCCAGAAAGGCGGCGTCGGCATCGGCGTCGCCGGTTTCGGCGCAGAACAGAACCAGGAATCCGGTGGCGATTTCGCCGACCACCTGTCCGTCCACCCGCACCGTCGCCTCGCTGACCCTTTGCACCACCGCCCGCATCCGCCGTCTCCCCTTCCTCGGTTTCCCGCGCAGGGTAGCCGGGCGGCGCGGCGATTTCCAGCCGGGACAAGGGGAAAGCGGAACCTCGGCGGCGACGCCATTTCCGGTCTTGACGCAGGGGGCGATTCCGAATAAGTAAAGCGCCTCCCGCGCGGGGACGACCCGCGACGCGGAACCTGTGGCGGAGTAGCTCAGCTGGTTAGAGCAGCGGAATCATAATCCGCGTGTCGGGGGTTCGAGTCCCTCCTCCGCTACCATCGAAACCAACCGATCGGCCTGTGCGCCTTGCGCCAGGCCGATTAGCGTTTCTAGGCGGGAACCCACTCTCAGGTCATATTTTCCACGTCCTTCGAGGAGGACGATGTCGATATGATCTATGACCGCACGCAACAGCGTTGCGGCCTCCGCCTTCCCCCTCTCCGATGCCCCGCGCAGGGAGTCGAAAAGGCTCTCGACGTTGCGCCGGTACTCTTCAATCGCCGCCGGGTGGATGGAGATGACGTTCTCCGGCGGTGCGGCGGAGATCTGCAAGCGTAGTTCTTTCGCCTCCGCTTCGGATTCCATGAGACGCTTCTTCATCGCCTCGCTTGCAAATCCCTGGGCGACGGCGTTTACGATGTTTTCGATTTGCTTTTCTGCTTCGGCGAGCTTTGCCTTGGCGCGTGAGAGGCGTTGCGCGGAATCGGAACGCAACCGTTTCCTCTCTTCCTCGTAGGTCTTCACGAACGCGGCGAGCGCTTTCGGTTGGATGAGCCGCGATTTCATGCCGTCCAGAACCCGGCGCTCGACGTCCGATATCAGGACGGTTCTGTCGTTGGAGCAGGTTCCCGCATCACGGCGCGTTCCGCACCCGGCCTTGTTCGTGGCGTAGACCGTATAGGAACCGCCGCAAACCGGGCAGCGGAGCAGGCCGGATAGCAGGTGTTTCGGCTTCCGCTCGCGGTGCACCGAGAGGGATGAATAACGATCCTTTACTGCCTGAACGGCCTGCCATGTAGTCTCGTCGATGATGCGCAGTTCCGGCGCATCGACGGTCACCCATTCCTCTGGTGGGTTGGGGCGGCTGACGCGCTTTCCTGTATCCGGGTCCTTGATCATTCGGACGCGATTGTAGACGAGTTGGCCACGGTAAATGCTGTTCCAAAGGATGCCGCTTCCTCGAGCGCGATTGCCGCTGATCACCGCTACACGCCAGACGCCGCCAAACGGGGCGGGGATGTGGTCGGCGTTGAGCCCATGGGCTATCTGCTGTGCCGACATGCCGGAGGTATATTCAAGGTAGATGCGGCGCACGACGGCGGCTTGATCCTGGTTGATCTGCCTCCCGCCGCGAATCGGTTCTCCCTTGGCATCGAACTCGCGCACGACGTCGTAGCCATAGGCGAGGACTCCAGCGCTTTTGCCTGCTGCAATCGTTCCCTTCTGACCTCTGCGGATTTTGGCGGCGAGATCGCGCAGGAAAAGGGCGTTCATCGTGCCCTTGAGTCCGACATGCAACTCGTTGACATCGCCTTCTGAAACGGTGACAAGGCGAACCCCGGCGAACGTCAGACGTTTGTAGATCGAGGCTATGTCTTCCTGATCCCGGCTGAGGCGGTCTAGGGCTTCGGCCAACACTCCGTCGAACCTCGGCGCGGAACTGCCGCCGATCTGCCGCTTCCTCACCATCTGCTGCGACAACGATACGAAGGACGAGTCCACCACCATCCGCCGCGTGGAAAACGCGGTCGCGCTGCACACGGCGCGGGGCGTGGTGGTCAGCGTCGCCTGTCCGCCGCGCGGCATGGATTTCAACGATTTGCTGCGGGGTGCCAGATGAAAGATGCCTTATATGTAATCCTTGGCGCGTTCGCGGATGTAATTGAAAATATAATCCCCGCTCTCGATAATTATATCGAGAGATTCAATGAAGGCTTCTCTGCCAGACTTATTTTTGTCTTCCTTAATAAAATCAAAAGCATTAATTTTGTCGTAATCATCTATGTTATTTGCAACATTGTTGTATTGGGAGATCATGCCAATGATAGCGCAGTAGTTTTTGTGGATGGCTATTCCTTCTTCTGTGGCGGCAAGGTCAAATTCATCAGGAGGGGTAAAGGAGATTTCCTGAAACTTCGGGGGGGGCGTTTTGTTTTTGATCGCGTTCTGATGATTTTGTTTCAGCGATATTACTTGCGATTTCAAAGCGACAAAATGGGGGGCTCCGGCAAGCAGCACGTGGCGAAGGTGCTTTTTTTGCTGTTGGGTTTGGTACTCCTGATCCGCCCTGGTTTGCCAAACGAGGGCCGTCGCGCCGATAATCGCGGCGGTGAGTGCAAGGACGCCAGCGTAGAGCGTCTGAAACAAATAGACATGTTCCGGGTAAACGGTGATCGCGGAATAAACTGTTGCGGCCAAGATGGTTACGCCGCCGAAGGCAAGCGCTTTGATTTTCATCCCGTCCTCCATCGTCTGAATGCTCAGGTGGAAACTACCCTCTTGCGTTCCGTGGCGCTACAGCCTCAGGCCTATTTCGGCGAGAGGGATGGATTATGAAACCCCTCGGAAACGGGCTACGGAAGGCTGAGGCGGTTTGGTCCGCTACGGTGGTGGCGGCCCCCCATGCGTCACCGCGTCACGAAGCGTCTGACGCGAAGCGTTCGAACGCTTCCCTTGTGTCTTTCTCGGACGGCCATTTCCTACACGTTTGCGCGCACCCCGGGTGCGGCAAGTGGGGGCGTTCGGGCGTGGGTGCGACCTGTGGAAATATGTCAAGGCGGTCGCGGATGGCCTGCCCGTGGAGGAGTGACATGGCCTTCGGTATCGACGACGCGATCGCCGCCGCCCTGAAGGTGGTGGACAAGTTCATCCCTGACCCGGAGGCGAAGCAGCAGGCGGAGGCGGAACTCCGCTCCAGCCTCCAGACATGGGATAAAGGGCAAACGGAGACGAACACAGCGGAAGCGCAAAACGGCAATTGGTTCGTTGCTGGCTGGCGTCCGTGGATCGGCTGGGTCTGCGGGTTGGCTCTGGCGGTACAGTTCGTCGTCGGTCCGTTGGCCGTGTGGGCGTTCGACGTGGCCGGTCACCCGATCCAGGCTCCGCCCGCCTTGGATGACATGCTGTGGGAACTGATGTTCGGCATGCTCGGCATGGGCGGCCTGCGGACGTTCGAAAAGATCAAGGGCGTGGCGCGGAAGTAGCGGTCAACACGCGATGACGAACATCGCCGAAGGTTGATTGCGCCGGTAGCGCTCCTCCGCTACCATTCAGAAAGCCCGTCGGTTCGTCCGGCGGGCTTTTTCGTTACGTTTTGTTTTCGTTTCCATCTCGCCTTGGCCGTTCGGGGCTGGTATTCTTAATCCCCGGTTGCTTTGCCTTGAAAGATGTTCCCTTGCCGCGCGGCTGCGGGCCTTCGTCAGCGGGTGATGCCATGAACCAATCCAGCGAGCCAGCCGTCGTTTCCGAGCCGGTTTCCTTGCCCGCTTGGGTGCGCGGCAGGCCGTTGCCGCAGCAGGCGGGATTGTTGGCCTTGGGGGTGGTTCTTCTGACCCTGTCCTCGCGCGTGTCCGTTCCCGTGGGGCCGGTTCCGGTGACCATGCAGACCCTTGTCGTGATCCTGGCCGGGGCGGTTTACGGCTGGCGTCTGGGCGGGCTTTGCGTCGCGATCTGGCTGCTGGTGGGGGCGGCGGGGGCGCCGGTTCTGTCCGACGCCAGCGCCGGATTGGCGAAGTTCACCGGTCCGACCGCCGGGTATCTGTTCGCTTTTCCCCTGGCTGCCGTGCTTGTCGGCTGGCTGGTGGAGCGCGGATGGGACCGGGGGCGGCTGGTTCGGATTTTCGCTCTTATGTTACTGGCGCACGCGGTTTGCTTGTCGTTCGGCGGGGCGTGGCTGGGGTACACGGTCGGCCTGGCGGCGGCCTGGGGGAAAGGGGTCGAGCCCTTCCTGGTCGGCGCGTTGTTGAAGTCGGTGCTGGGGGCCTTGCTTCTGGCATTGCCGTCCGCCTATGCCCGCAAGGGGTGAGGGGCGGTTTCAGGCGTTGAGCGGCATGGCGCAATCGCCGTCGAAGCTGGCGACGCGGTTGCGGCCGAGCCGTTTCGCCGCATAGGCGGCGAGGTCCGCTTCCTTCTGGATGTCGGCGATGTTGCGGTGGTGGGCGGCGTTCGTCGCCACGCCGATGCTGGCGGTAATCGACAGCGTGTTTTCCCCGACCCGAATGATCATGGCCTCGGTGGTGCGGCGCAGAAGCTCGGCCAGGGCAACCGCCCCGGTTTGATCGGTGTCGGGCAGCAGCAGGGCGAATTCCTCGCCGCCGACGCGGCCGACGACGTCGCTTTTCCGAACGTGCCGGGCCAGGCTGGCGGCGAAGTCGCGCAAGACCACGTCGCCCACCGCGTGGCCATAGCGGTCGTTGATCGATTTGAAGTGGTCGAGGTCGACGAACAGCATGGAAAACGGCGCGTTGTTGCGTCGCGCCAGTTTGATCAGCATGTCGCCGACCGCATAGAAGGCGCGGGCGTTGAGCAAGCCGGTCAGCGGGTCGCGCATCGCCAAGTCGCGCAAGCGCCGGTTGGAAGCCACCATCCGCTTGAAGAACCAGATGGTGCGGTCGGTGAAGGCGTAGAAGACGATGCTGACGGCGATCAGGCTGAGGGAGAAGGTGGTCAGTGCGTTGCGGGACAGGGGCGTGTCCATGAAATGGTTGACCGTCGGCAACGTCAGCAGGGTGGCCAGGGTGATCGCCGCGCCGGCGAAGCGCCCCAGCAGGATGTAGGCGGCGGGAATGTTGACGTAGAACCAGACGACCCGCAGTTCGTCCTGCGGCACGAAGATGAAGGCGCTGATGAAGGTGAGGAAACAGGCGGCCTCGAACGTCCAGGCGATCGGGCGATACCGCCGCCGGTCTTCGCGGATCAGGGCCAGCAGTCCGATCGAGCAGGCGAACAGGGCGAGGGTGCTGTTGAATTGGGTCGACCCCAGCGCGTTGAGGCCGATGACTTCAAGAAATATGAAAATGAACGAGAGGATGCCACCCATCATCAGCAAGGAGATGAGGAACTGAAACTGAATCTTCTTGTATTCTTCGCCTTCGTGGAAGACGACCTTCGCCATGATCAGGCGAGAAATTCGCCGGATTGCCCAGTGACGGAATTTATTTGCGCGAGGCATGGTGGGTTCCGGAGGCGGGGGAAATCTATCTCTAGATTCTAATTTTCACGGCGTACTCTTTTTAAGACATACAATATTCTAAATGAACGAGCAACCACGGAGGGTGAAGACTTAAGGCTTTTCGATCAGGGCGAGCTTGACGCCCAGCCCCACCAGAACCCCGCCCAGGGTGCGTTCCAGCCAGCGGGTGGCGCGCCCGTCGCCGCGCAGGCGTTCGGCCAAGCGGTCGCCGAGGAGAATGAGCGGCGGTTCGACGAAGACCGCCGAAGCCACCACCAGGACGCCGTGCAGCGCCAGTTGCGCCCACACCGGTCCCGCGCCCTCGACGACGAATTGCGGCAGGAAGGCGAGGAAAAAGATCGCCACCTTGGGGTTGAGCAGGTCGGTCAGCATGCCTTGGCGGAAGATCCGCCAGGCGCTGCCGCCACCCGTCGCGGGCCGCATGGCGGACTCGCCGCCGCGCAAGGATTGCAGGCCGATCCAGATCAGATAGGCGGCGCCCAGCCACTTCACCGCCGCGAACAGGGTCGCCGAGGCGGCCAGCACGGCGGACAGGCCCAGCGCGGCCAACGCCACGTGTCCCAGGGCGCCGGTCCAGATTCCCACCATGGCGGCGAAGCCGTTGCGGCGGCCTCCCTTGACGGTATGGGCGACGATCAGGGCAAGGTCCGGCCCCGGCGCGAGGGTCAGGGCCAGGGCCGCTGCGGCGAAGGTTGTCCAATGGGCAAGGTCGTAGGTGAACATGGTGTATGGGGTATACCAGCCTTCGCCGCGTTTGTCCGGGGTTATGTGGCGACGGCGCGCCTATGGATTACGTAAAATTATAAACATCGATAAGTATTGCGTATGATTTTGCCACGTCCCGGATAACGAGTCGTGGAAACTTTTCCGCTTCGGGGGTAGCTTTTCCCGTCATCGCCTTTTTGTCAGGGGACAAGTTTCTGGCGCAAAGCGGGGATTCTTGGTGACTTTTCCACGGCTTGTGCCTGTTTCTTCATCAGGCTCTGGCGGTTTTCCTGCGGCTGACTAAAATGTACCCTCGCTTTCGTCGCCAACTGCATAAAACATAACAGGGAGACCACAGCATGCGTTCGCTTCGTACCATCGCGCTGACGGCGTTTGCCGCCTCGCTTCTGGGGGCTGTCTCGGCGCGGGCCGAGACCTGGAACATGCCGACCCCGTATTCCGAGGCCGACTTCCACACCATCAACGTTCGCCAGTTCGCCAAGGACGTGGAGGCCGCTACCGGCGGCGAACTCAAGATCGTCGTGCACAGCGCCGGTTCTCTGGTCAAGCATCCGGAAATCAAGAATGCGATCCGTAACGGCCAGGTGCCGGTCGGCGAATTCTTCCTGTCGCTTCTGACCAACGAGAATCCGGTGTTCGGCGTCGATTCCCTGCCGGGCCTGGCGACCAACTACGATCAGGCGGAAAAGCTGTGGCAGGCGTCCCGTCCGGTGATCGAGAAGCTGCTGGCGAAGCAGCGGATCAAGATCCTTTATTCCGTCGCCTGGCCGCCGCAGGGCTTCTATTCCAAGTTCGAGGCCGCCACCCCCGGCGACATCAAGGGCCTGAAGATGCGCGCCTATAACGCGTTGCAGCAGAAGCTGGCGCGCGAGCTGGGCATGGTGCCGACCCAGGTGGAAGTGCCGGACATTCCGCAGGCCTTCGCCACCGGCCAGGTCGCGGCGATGATGACCTCGCCCTCCACCGGCGTCAGCTCGAAGTCCTGGGACTTCGTGAAGTACTATTACGACGTTCAGGCCTGGCTGCCGAAGAACGTGATCGCGGTCAACGTCAAGGCGTTCAACGCCCTGTCGCCCAAGGTGCAGGAGGCGGTGCTGAAGGCCGCCGCCGCCGCCGAGAAGCGCGGCTGGGAGATGAGCAAGGCGGAAACCGCCGCCAAGACCAAGATCCTCAAGGATAACGGCATGGTCGTGCAGCCGCCGTCGCCCGAGCTGAAGGCCGCCTTCGCCGCCGCGGGCAAGGTGATCGTCGCCGATTGGGAAAAGCAGGGCGGCGCCGACGCCAAGGCGATCCTGGCCGCCTACAACAAGAAGTAAGATACCGGGAAGGAGCCGACGGTCCGTCGGCTCCTTCTTCTTTTCGCTCGAAGAAAAATAAGGGGATCCGGCCCCACGGGATGAGGCCGGAGTGTGGGAAGGCTCTTGATGAGAAAAATTCTGGACGCCCTGTACGTCGCCTGCGGCGTCGCGGCGGCGGCATTCCTGGTGGCGATCTTCGCCATCGTGCTGTTGCAGGTCGGCGCCAACGCCCTCGATTTCGTGGTCGGTCTGTGTACCGGCCTGCCGGTCGGCCTGGTGGTGCCGTCCTATGCCGAAATCGCCGGGTTCTTCCTGGCCGCGGCCTCGTTTTTGGCGCTGCCCTATGCCTTGCGCAAGGGGGCGCATATCCGCGTCACCCTGGTGCTGTCCCATCTGCCGCGTGCCGCGCAGGGGGCGTGCGCCGTTCTTGTCTGCCTGGTCGGCGGCGCGGTCAGCGCCTACCTTGCCTGGTATGCCTGGGCGCTGGTTCTCGACAGTTATGAATTCGGCGATTTGTCGCCGGGCCTGGTGCCGGTGCCGTTGTGGATTCCGCAGATTCCGATCGCCTTCGGCGCCTCGGTGCTGGCGGTGGCGATGGTGGACAGCGCGGTGCGCTTCATTCAGGACGGACACGACTCCGCCTGCGATCTCGGCGCGGGGAGCGAATAATGGAAGACAGCGTTATTCCCGGCCTTTGCCTTCTGGGCTTCATGTTCTTCCTGCTCGCCGGCGGCGTGTGGGTGGCGTTGGCGCTTCTCGGCGTCGGCCTTTTCGGCATGCTGGTTTTCACCACCTCGCCCGCCGGTCCCTTGCTGGCCACCGCGATCTGGGGGTCGTCGAACCTGTGGTCGCTCGCCTCGCTGCCGATGTTCATCTGGATGGGCGACATCCTGTTCCGATCCCGCCTTTCCGACGACATGTTCGAGGGCCTGGTGCCCTGGATGACCCGCCTGCCCGGGCGCCTGTTGCACGTCAACATCATCGGCTGCGGCATTTTCGCCGCGGTGTCGGGATCGTCGGCGGCGACCGCGGCGACCATCGGCAAGATGTCGATCCCCGAACTCAAGCGCCGCGGCTACGCGGAGAAGGCGATTTTGGGTTCCCTGGCCGGATCGGCGACCCTGGGCCTGTTGATCCCGCCGTCGATCATCCTGATCGTCTATGGCATCGCCACCGACCAGTCGATCGCCCGTCTGTTCGTCGCGGGGGTTCTGCCCGGTATCCTGCTGGTCTGTCTGTTCATGGGCTACGTGATCGTCCGCGCCCTGCTGCGGCCGCAGGACATTCCGCCGCTGACCGAGGTCTATACCTGGCGGCACCGCCTGCAAAGCTTGCGGCGGCTGGGGCCGGTGATCCTGCTGATCGCCGGGGTGATCGGTTCGATCTACAGCGGTATCGCCTCGCCCACCGACGCGGCGGCGGTGGGGGTGTTCCTGTCCCTCGTCCTGTCCTGGATGTCCGGCGACTTGACCCGGGCCACCTTCGTCGACGGGCTGATGAGCGCCACCCGCACCTCGTGCATGATCGCCTTCATCCTGGCGGGGGCGGCGTTCCTGACCATGGCGATGGGCTTCACCGGCATTCCGGCGGGGTTGGCGCGGTGGATCGCCTCGTTCAACCTGTCGCCCTATGCCCTGTTGGCCGCGCTGACGGTGTTCTTCATCATCATGGGTTGCTTCCTCGACGGCATTTCCGTGGTGGTGCTGACCACCGCGGTGATCCAGCCGATGATCGTGGCGGCGGGCATCGATCCGGTATGGTTCGGCGTTTTCATCGTCCTCGTCGTCGAGATGGCGCAGATCACCCCGCCGGTCGGCTTCAACCTGTTCGTCATCCAGGGGCTGTCCAACCGCGACATCCTGTTCATCGCGAAATCGGCGGTGCCGTTCTTCCTGATCCTGGTGTTGGCGGTCATGTTGATCACGGTGTTCCCGGGGATCGTCACCTATCTGCCGGACCACATGTAGCCGCGCGAAGGGTTGCGCGTCGTTGACGCGCGTACGACATCGGGCGTATCAACCGAAGGAACGGTTCCCCCGGCGGGGGAACCGCCGTTTTTCGTCTGCACGAGGATCGATGAGATGCCGGTTTACCGTTCACGGACTTCCACCCACGGACGCAACATGGCGGGCGCGCGCGGCCTTTGGCGCGCCACCGGAATGAAGGACGGCGATTTCGGCAAGCCGATCATCGCCATCGCCAATTCCTTCACCCAGTTCGTGCCGGGGCACGTGCACCTGAAGGACATGGGGCAGATGGTCGCCCGCGAGATCGAGAAGGCGGGCGGCGTCGCCAAGGAATTCAACACCATCGCCATCGACGACGGCATCGCCATGGGGCATTCGGGGATGCTCTATTCCCTGCCGTCGCGCGATCTGATCGCGGATTCGGTGGAATACATGTGCAACGCGCACACCGCCGACGCCCTGGTTTGCATTTCCAACTGCGACAAGATCACCCCCGGCATGATGATGGCGTCGCTTCGCCTCAACATCCCCACGGTGTTCGTCTCCGGCGGGCCGATGGAGGCGGGCAAGGTGACGATCCGCGGCAAGACCGTCGCGGTGGACCTGATCGACGCGATGATCAAGGCCGCCGACGATTCGATGACCGACGACGAGGTCGCCGAGTACGAACGCCACAGCTGCCCGACCTGCGGGTCGTGTTCCGGCATGTTCACCGCCAACTCGATGAACTGCCTGACCGAGGCCCTGGGCCTGTCGCTGCCCGGCAACGGCACCATGGTCGCCACCCATGCCGACCGGCGCGAGATATTCCTCTCCGCCGGACGGCTGATCGTCGAGCTTTGCCGCCGCTGGTACGAGAAGGACGACGCCTCGGTGCTGCCGCGCTCCATCGCCAGCTTCGAGGCCTTCGAGAACGCGATGACCCTGGATATCGCCATGGGCGGTTCCACCAACACCGTGCTGCATCTGCTGGCGGCGGCGCAGGAGGCGGGGGTGGACTTCACCATGGCCGACATCGACCGCCTGTCGCGCAAGGTGCCCTGCCTGTGCAAGGTGGCGCCCAGCGTTTCCGACGTGCATGTCGAGGACGTGCACCGCGCTGGCGGCATCATGGGCATCCTGGGCGAACTGGAGCGCGCGGGCCTGATCCATGCCGACTGCAAGACGGTGCATGCCCCGACCCTCGGCGACGCCCTGGCGAAGTGGGACGTGCAGCGCAGCAACGACCCCAAGGTGGCGGAGTTCTATCGCGCCGCGCCGGGCGGGGTGCGCACCACCGAGGCCTTCGGTCAGGCGAAGCGTTGGGAAGCCCTGGATACCGACCGCGTCAAGGGGGCGGTGCGCGACGCCGCGCATGCCTTCTCGAAGGACGGCGGCCTGGCGGTGCTGTTCGGCAACATGGCGGCCGACGGCGGCATCGTGAAGACCGCGGGCGTCGACGAATCGATCCTCAAGTTCTCCGGCCCCGCCGTGGTCTGCGACAGCCAGGAAGAGGCGGTCGACAAGATCCTGAAGGGCGTGGTCAAGGCGGGCGACGTGGTGGTGGTCCGCTACGAAGGCCCGAAGGGCGGCCCCGGCATGCAGGAGATGCTCTATCCCACCAGCTACCTGAAGAGCCGCGGTCTGGGCAAGGCCTGCGCCCTGATCACCGATGGCCGCTTCTCCGGCGGCACCTCGGGGCTGTCGATCGGCCACGTTTCGCCCGAAGCGGCGGAAGGCGGCCTGATCGGCCTGATGCGGGACGGCGACATCGTCGACATCGACATCCCCAACCGCGTCCTTTCGTTGCGCGTCGCCGAAACCGAACAGGCCGCGCGTCGTGCCGCCGAGGAGGCGAAGGGCGATGCCGCCTGGCAGCCCGCCGGACGGGACCGGCCGATTTCGCAGGCCTTGCGCGCCTATGCCGCGATGGTGACCAACGCGGCGAAGGGCGCGGTGCGCGACGTCGGGAAAATCCGCCGCTGATCCGGGCGGAGTGTGAAGAACCCCGCGGTGACGCGGGGTTTTTCTTGCCATTGTGTTTTCCCCGTCACCAGGCACAATGATACCGCAGCAGCCGGGAAGTTTATCGTCGATGCGTGCTTGTGTTCTTGCCAAGGGGGCGTTGCTGATCGCCCTGACCGTCCTTCTGATCGCCGCCGAGGCCGTCGGCGCGCCGGTTCTGAAGGTCTGGGCGGGTCTGCTGGGCATGGGGTACCTGTTCTGCGTGGCGAAGGACGTGCGCTGGTCGCGCCGCGCCTTCATCATCGTCGGCCTGGTCATGGCGGCCTTCGCCCTGGCGGCGCGTCCCGACGGCTGGCATCTGGTGGCCGATGCCCTGGCGGCGGGCGCCTTCGTCATCGGCTTTTTCATCGCGCTGTCGACCTTGCGTTCCGCCGCCGGGTCCTCCCCCTCGATCCGGCGTTGCGGCCTCTATCTCGCGACGCGGACCCCGGCCAAGCGTTACCTCGCCCTGGCGATGGGCGGTCATCTGTTCTCGCTGGTCCTCAACTACGGTTCGATCTCGCTTCTCGGCGCCCTGGTCGAGCAGGCGGAAACCGACGCCGACGGACGCATCCGCAATCCGGCGCGGATGCGCCGCATGCTGATGGCGATTCAGCGCGGCTTCGTCTCCACCCTGTGCTGGTCGCCGCTGGCCTTCTCGATGGCGGTGGGCACCACGGTGATCGCGGGCAGCAGCTGGGGCGGCGCGGTCGGTTATGGCCTGGTCACCTCGGTGGTGGTGAGCGCCGTCGGCTGGTTCGTCGACGCCGTGTTCAAGCCGCCGCGCCCGGCGAACGCGCCGCCGCCGCCGCAGGAAGGGACGATCCGCTCGGTGATCCCGCTGCTGACCCTGCTGCTGTCGATCATGGTTTGCGTCGCGGTGGGGATTCTGCTGACCGGGCTGCGCATCACCATGGTGGTGATGGCGGTGGTGCCGCTGGTCAGCATCGCCTGGGTGGCGGTGCAGAACGCCTTTCCTGCAACGCCGGAGGCGCGGGTGCCCTCCGCCGCCGCCGAGGTCGGCCGCCGCTGCCTGGCCTATCTTGGCGAGGAACTCGACACCTACAAGTCCGAGATGGTTCTCCTTTACATGGCGGGCTTCATCGGCAAGCTGGGCGGCGCCCTGGCCGCCCCCCTGGTCACCACCCACCTGTTGGATCTCTCTGCCGTGCCGGGATGGGCGGTTCTGGTCGGCCTGGTCTGCGGCCTGCCGCTGCTGGGGCAGATCGGCATGCATCCGATCCTCGCCGTCTCGATGATCGGCCCGCTGCTGCCCGCCCCCGACGCGTTGGGGTTGTCCCCCGACATCGTCCTGGTGGCGATGACCGTCGGTTGGGCGTTCTCCGGCGCGACCTCGCCGTTCACCGCCACGGTGCTGCTGGTCGCCCTGTTCGGGCGGGTTTCGGCGACCACCGTCGGCTTGCGTTGGAACGGCATGTTCCTGCTGTTGGGGTGTCTGGTCGGTTCGGCCTGGGTGTTGCTGTTGTCTCTCTGGGGGGGATAGGCGGCCATGCCCTGGCATCCGCGCCTTGCGGCGCTGATCGCGTGCCTGCTGTTTTCCGCCGCCGCCGTGGCGGACGAGGTCCGCTTTCCGTCGCGCGACGGCACCCCGCTGTCCGGCCTGCTGTTTCTGCCCGAGGGGACGGGGCCGTTCCCCGGCGTCGTCGCCCTGCACGGGTGCAGCGGTCTTCTGACCGCGAGCGGCCGCCTGAAGGCGCGGGAGAAGGATTGGGCCGACCGCCTGACCGCCGCCGGGTACGCGGTTCTGTTCCCCGACAGTTTCAATCCGCGCGGCGTGAAATCCGTCTGTTCCCTGACCGAACGCCCGGTCCTGCCGGAGCGGGAGAGGGTGCGCGACGCCTATGACGCCCTGCAATGGCTGCAAGGCCGGCGGGAGGTCCGCGCCGACCGCGTCGCCCTGCTCGGCTGGTCGCACGGCGCGATGACCGCGCTGTGGACGATGGCGCAGAAAAGCCCCGGCCGTCCCGCCGCCCTGGCGCGGGATTTCGTCGGTGCGGTGGCCTTCTATCCCGGCTGCGCGAAGATCGGGCGGGAGATGCCGGATTACGCGGGCGTGGCGCCGATGTTGTGGCAACTGGGGGCGGCGGACGAGTGGACACCCGCCGCGCCCTGCCTCAAACTGGCGGAGGCGGCGCGGCAGCGGCCCGGGCCGACGGTCGAGGTCGATCTTTACGCGGGCGCCCATCATGGCTTCGACCAGCCGAAGCCGGGGGTGCACGAGGTGCTGGTGCGGAATTCGGTCTACAAGACCGGCGAGAAGCGGGTGCACGTCGGCCAGGAGCCGCAGGCGCGGGAGAAATCCATCGCCCGCGTCATGGCTTGGCTGGCGGAGAAGCTTGAGGGGGACGGTCGATGACGGAGGATTACGGCTTCTATGCCGCCTGTCTGCGCTTCATGGCGCGGCGGACCGAGGCCGAGACGCCGGACGTCGCGGCGATGATGCAGGATTTGACGCGTATCGCCGACGGCGTCGCGGCGGGGGAGGGCATCGTCGTGCCGTCCGCGCGGCTGCGCGCCGCCGCGCGCGCGTTGGCCGGGGTGGCGGGCGTGCTGCAACGCCACATCCTGCCCGAGGCGGTGGCGGCGGGCGACGCGGCGGCGGAACGGCGGGTGCGCTGGATGATCGACACCTCGATGGAGGCCTTCGCCACGATGACCCTGCAAGCCGAAACCGGCGGGGAGGAAGGGGCGGACTGCCGCATCCCCCTGCCGCCGCCGCCCGCGCCATGACCGGGGAGGATACGCGATGCGGATGATCCGTTGTCTTGTGCTGGGCGCCGTCGTCGGCTTGGCCGCGCTTCCCGCCGCCGCCGCCGAACCGCAGGTGCCGGAACGCGACAACCTGAACGCCGTTCTTTGGATGCAGGGCTCGGCCGAATACAAGGCGGCGGCGTTGTCCGCCTATGCCGCGGCGCGCGCCGCCCTGGACCGGGCGCTGGCCGATCCCGCCTGGACCGCCGCCCTGGAGCAGACGGACGGCTATCGGGACAAGCCGCCCGCGATCGTCCTCGACCTCGACGAGACGGTGTTCGACAACTCGGCCTACATGGCTTGGCTGGTGAAGACCGGCGGCACCTACAACGCCCAGTCCTGGGCGGAGTTCATCGAGGAAAAGCTGTCCCCGCCGGTCCCCGGCGCGGTCGATTACATCCGCTATGCGATGTCGCGCGGGGTGACCCCGTTCTATGTTTCCAACCGTGCCGCCAGCCTTAAGGTCCCGTCGCGCGAGGCCTTGGCCGAGCTGGGCATCCTGCCCGCGCCGGGCGACGCGGCGATCCTGCTGAAGCGCGAACGCCGCGATTGGGGCGTGCAGAAGGGCAGCCGCCGCGCCGTGGTCGCCGAAAAGTACCGTATTCTGCAAATCGTCGGCGACAACCTGGGCGACTTCGTCGACGACTATGGCGTCACCGTCGCGCATCGCGCCCAGGTGGTGCGCAACCAGGAAAGCTATTGGGGCAGCCGCTGGATCATGTTGCCCAACCCGGCCTACGGAAACTGGGAAAGCGCCGCCTTCGAATACAACATCAAGCTGGACGAAAACGGCCGCCGCGCCGAGAAGCAGCGGGCGTTGGCGCCCTGGAAGTGACGCAGCATGGCCGACCGCGATAAGGCGTCCGACACATCCCGCCGGGATTTTCCGGCGGCGGTGCGGCGCGCCGCGCACGATCTGGCGCAGCCGTTCCAGGCGTTGCGGATGATGCTGGAGTTGCCCGGCGTCGTCGCCGACGACGGGCGCGGCCTGCCGGGCAAGCTGGCGCGGGCGCTGGCGGAAATGGAACGGCGGCTGACCTTGTTGCAGCGCCTGGCCCGCCGTCTCGACGGCGAGGCGGAACCGTCGGGGCAGCCGCATCTGGCCGAGATCGTCGACATCGCGCGGGCGGACCGGCCCGACCTGTGGGATGGCCGGGTCCGTTGCCGCAATGGCGGATGCGTGCTGCCGGTGCCGCCGCACGAGGCGGCGCTGGTGCTGAATGCCTTGGTCGAGAACGCGGGCAACGCCCATGCCCGCCGCATTGTCGTCGGCGCGCGCGCCGGCGGACGCCGCATCGTCGTCGCCGACGACGGCGACGGCCTGGACGCGGCGGCGCGGGATGCGCTGGTCGCCGCGCTGGCGGGTGACGGCGCGGAGGTCCTGGGTGGCGGTTTGTTCCTGGCCCGCCTGTTGGTGGCGGGATGGGGCGGCGGCTGGAAACTGGCGTCGCGGCCCGCAGGCGGCGCGTGTGTCGAGGTGCTTCTACAGGGGTGAGTGGAAAAAAAGCGTTGCGGTTTGATGTGACGACCGCGACATTTCCGTGTAAGGATTTTCCATCCTGAGGTCTGTGGGGGGCCGGTGTGGTACTGAAGAACCTGCTGTCGGGGAAGAAGAAAGCCGCCAAGGCCAAGGCCGTGGCGGCGAAGCCGTTCGATCCGCTGGCCGGTCTCGACATCGCGCCGCCGCCCGAGGCGGCGCATTATGAACCCGGAACCTGGCCGGTCGAGCGTCTGGACGTGCTTGAACAGCTGTGGGGACGCGGCAACCTGATCCCCGGCAGCCACGAGGATGTCGGCGCGATCATGGGCGCCTGCACCCTGTCCTCGGCGAAGACGATGGTGGAGATCGGTTGCGGCCTGGGCGGCGTGTCGCGGGCCCTGGTCAAGAAGTTCGGCGTCTGGCTGGTCGGCCTGGACCGCGAGGAAAGCCTGATTTCCGAGGCCAACCGCCGTTCCGCCTCGCAGAAGATGGAAAAGAAGGCGGTTTTCTTTTCCTGCGATCCCGAGAACCTGAGCCTCAAGCCTGCCGGGTACGACGCCATCCTTTGCCGTCACATGCTGTCGACGGTGGCGAACACGGACAACCTGTTCGCCCAGTTCGCCGAGGGGCTGAAGGCATCCGCCCACCTGGAACTGATCGACTTCGTCCTGGGCGATGCCAAGGGGCACGAGGCGATGCTGAAAACCCTGTGGGACAGGGACTTCCCGCGGATGCAGCCGATGCGGGCGCAGCAGGTCGCCACCGAACTGAAGAAGCGGCATTTCCTGATTCACGTCGCCAAGGACATCACCGACGACTATGCCGCCGCCGTTCTGTCCGGCTGGACGCAATACCGCGACGCCCTGAAGCCGGGGGCGGTTTCGGACTTGGCGCGGGCGATCATCCTGGACGAATGCGAACGCTGGACGGCGCGCATGGCGGCGCTGGATGCCGGTGCGCTGCGGGTCTATCGTTTTCACGCAACCAATTCGTCGGAAAAGAAAAAGGGCAGCGTCGCCACTTTGAGCGATTGGAAGTATTGACAGGTTGCCGGTGGCTGCGTATGGTGCGCCCCTCATTGGGACGCCGTAACGTTGGAAGTCTGAATCATGAAGGTCCGCAACTCGTTGAAATCCGCGAAAGCGCGGGACAAGAACTGCCGCGTGGTGCGTCGCAAGGGGCGTATCTACGTGATCAACAAGACCAATCCGCGCTTCAAGGCGCGCCAGGGCTGATCCTGGGGCCGGGGTTTCCCCCGGGCGGAGCAAAAAGGCGGCCTTTCGGCCGCCTTTTGTGTTTTCGGGAACGGCGATGCCGCTCAGACGTCCTCGACGAAGGCGATGCGCAGCGAATTGGTGGTGCCGGGACGGCCGAAGGGCACTCCGGCGGTGACCACCAGGCGTTCGCCGGGGTGGGCGAAGCCGTCGCGAATCGCCACGTGCGAGGCGCGTTGCACCGCCTCGGTGAAGCTGGTGATGCCGGCGTCGATCACCGAATGCACCCCCCAGGCCAGGGTCATGCGGCGGGCTACCTGCACGTTCGGGGTGAGGCAGAGAATCGGCACGTCCGGTCGCTCGCGCGCGGCGCGCAGGGTGGTCGAGCCGGAGAAGGTGAAGGTGGCGATGGCCTGCGCCTTCAGGGTGTGGGCCACTTGGCGGGCGGCGGCGCTGATCGCGTCGGCGGAGGTCGCTTCCGGCGGGCGGTTCGAGGCCTCCATCAGCCCGGTGTGCAGGGGGTCGGCCTCCACCGAGGAGATGATGCGGTCCATCATTTCCACCGCGTGCACCGGATAGGCGCCCGCCGCGGTTTCCGCCGACAGCATCACCGCGTCGGCGCCGTCGTAGATGGCGGTGGCGACGTCCGAGGCCTCGGCCCGGGTCGGCGCCGGGGCGGTGATCATGCTTTCCAGCATCTGGGTGGCGACGATCACCGGCTTGCCCGCCGCGCGGCAGGCGGCGACGATGCGTTTCTGCGCGATCGGCACGCGCTCGGGCGGGATTTCCACGCCCAGGTCGCCGCGCGCCACCATCACCGCGTCGGTCAGTTCGACGATCGCGTCCAGATGTTCCAGGGCCGCCGGTTTTTCCAGCTTGGCGACGATCCCCGCCGCGCCGTCCACCAGCTTGCGGATTTCCGAGACGTCCTCGGGGCGCTGCACGAACGACAGGGCCACCCAGTCGACGCCGAGGTCGAGGGCGAAGGCCAGGTCGGCGCGGTCCTTCTTGGTCAGGGGCGAGATGTTCAAGGCCACGCCGGGGACGTTGACCCCCTTGCGGTCGGAGAGGGTGCCGCCGGTTACCACCTCGGTCTCGGCGTACTCGGGGGAAACCTCGGTGACCGACAGGCGGATCTTGCCGTCGTCGAGCAGAAGGTCGGTGCCGGGGACCAGGGCGGCGAAGATTTCGGGATGCGGCAGGTGCACCCGTTCCGGGCCGCCGGGGGTGTCCAGCAGGTCCAGGCGGAAGGTCTGCCCCGCCGACAGCGTCACCTTGCCTCCGGCGAAGGTGCCGATGCGAAGCTTCGGTCCCTGCAGGTCGGCGAGGATGCCGATCGGCCGCTTCAGGCGCTTGGCCAGCCCGCGGATGGTTTCCAGGCGGGCGCGGTGGTCGTCGTGGCTGCCGTGGCTGAAGTTAAGCCGGAACACGTCGGCGCCGGCACAGAAAAGGGACTCGATCAGCTCCTCGGAGGAGGAGGCGGGTCCCAGGGTGGCGATGATCTTGGCGTTGCGGAATCGTCTCATGGCACAAACCTAGGAAGGCGGTTCGAGGGTTTAAAGAGAAAACTGTGTGACAGGCTCAGATAAGCCGGTTGCTGGCGCGTTCGATGGCGAATTTCAGCGATTTCAGAAGCTCGCGCCCAATCTCGCCGCCGTCGCCGGAAATCCGGTCGCGGATCACCGCGCGCATCGCGTCGGTATGCGCCTTTACCACCGAAAGCGCGCTGTCGTCTTCCGGGCAGCCGGGCAGGGTGGCGTCGTAGAGGGACTTTGCGAACACCGTGATCAGGGGGTAGCCGAAGGTGCCGCCCTGACCGCGCAATTCGTGCGCCACCAGGTTCATTTCCTGGAAGTGGTTGCGGCGGTTGTTCGGGCTCATCATCGCCGCTTCCGTCACCTTGGACAGCTTGGTCAGATAGTTCTTCGCCCAGTCGGCGAAATCGAGGGCCTGGCGTTGCAGGGTGTTTTCCGCTTCTTCCAGCAGGGCCTTGGGCAGCTCCAACGGCCCCTTGATGCCCGCGCCGCCGACCTTCTCGCGCAGGGTGTTGGGCAGGCGGAACAGCCAGACGTCCGAGGCGTTCTTCGGCTTCACCACCTTTTCGGCGGAATAGACGATGGTCGCGTGGGAATCGTCGGGACGGCGGCGGTCCTCGACGCCGCCCGGCGGCGGCATGCGGCGGCGGCGGCGGTCCGGGCCGAAATAGGTGGTGCAGGTGACGAACTGGCGCGGGGTGTCGATCACCTTCATCACCCGTTCGGAAATCGACTGCGCCGAGAAAGGCTTGGCGACGAATTCGGTGACGCCGAGATCGCGCGCCGCCTCGACGTATTCGCGGTCGGCGGCGCCCGAAATCATGATGAACGGCATGAAGCGGTTGACGCTGTCCTTTTGCATGCGCACCCAGCGCAGCAGCAACAGGCCGTTGATCGGCGACATCAAAAGGTCGCACAGGATCATGTCGACGTTCATCAACCCCGCCGCCTGGCCCTGCGCCTTGCCGGCGAGTTGCAGGAATTCGATGCCTTCCTGCCCGTTACGAGCCGTCGCCACCCAGCCGAAGCCGATCTGCTTCAGGACGTTCTCCAGAATGTCTCGGATATAGAGGTTGTCTTCGACCAGGAGTACGGACAGACGTTCAAGACTGATTGCGCTCACGTCATACCTTGCGTTGGCGGGAATCCCCCTGCCGACCCCGCGTTTCGGCGTGGATTCACTATAGGTTACGGTTTGCGGGTTGAGAAGAGTCTAAGGGGCGGCTAATCTCCCCTCCCTCCGCCGCGCAGAGCGGCAACCACCGGAACGACACTTTAGGACGGAATTCGCATGAGCACCGATGTTGGCGGTATCGCGGCCGAGCAGTTGCAATCCCTGATCATGCGCGTCGAGCGCCTGGAAGAGGACAAGGCGAACGTCCTTTCCGATATTCGCGAGGTTTATGCCGAAGCGAAGGGACAGGGCTTCGACGTCAAGATCATGCGCCAGCTGATCCGCCTGCGCAAAATGGAAGAGCACGACTACAAGGAACAGGAAGAGATCCTGGACCTGTACAAGCGTGCGCTTGGCATGCAGTCCTGATTCCGGCTCGTTCTTTCGCCCGCCGGGTGCGTCGGCGGCCTTGCCCGTAGTCCCGCTACGGGCCGCGGCCGTCTCCTGCCCGGACGAACGAAATCCCTTCGCCGGGCCGTCCCGTTCTTTCGCCCGCCGGGTGCGTCGGCGGCCTTGCCCGTGGTCCCGCTACGGGCCTGCGCCGCTTTCTACGCGTACAGGGCTTCCAATGCCGCGCCGTAGCGTTTGCGGATGGCATGGCGGCGAATCTTCATCGTCGGCGTCATCATGTCGTTGTCGACGGTGAAGGCTTCCGCCGTCATCGTGAACTTGCGGATCTGTTCGATCGCCGACAGGGTGCCGTTGACCCGGGTCACCGCCGCGCGCATCGCCTTGACGAAGTCCGCGTCCTCGATCAGAAGCGCGGGGTCGGCGGGCTTGCCGGTTTTCGCCGCGAATTCGGCGACGAAGGGCGCGGCGGGCACGATCAGCGCCACCAGATGCGGGCGGCGGTCGCCATAGACCATCGTCTGGCCGATTTCCGGCGCCAGGGTCAACAGGCCCTCCACCCGCTGCGGCGAGATGTTGTCGCCGCCCGAGTTGACGATGATGTCCTTCTTGCGGTCGGTGATGATCAGGTGGCCGTCCTCGTCGATCGCGCCGATATCGCCGGTGTGCAGCCAACCGTCGGCGTCGACCGCCGTGGCGGTTTCCTCGGGCTTGTTCCAATAGCCCTTCATCACCGTGCGGCCCTTGACCAGGACTTCGCCGTCGTCGCCGATGCGGACCGTCACCCCGGAAAAGATCGGGCCGACGGTGTGCATCTTCGCCCCGGGCAGGCGGTTGGCGGCGATCACCGGCGAGCTTTCGGTCTGGCCGTAGCCTTGCAGGATCTGCACGCCGAGCGCGGTGAAGAAGCGGCCGATTTCCGGGTTCAGCGGCGCGCCGCCCGCGATCATCGCCTGTAATTCGCCGCCGAAGCGTTCGCGCACCTCGCGCCGCACCTGGCCGTCCAGCATGCGGTCGCGGCGGTCTTCCTCGGGCGTCAATCCGGCGGGGTCGAGCAGCCGCTTGCCGCCCAGGCGCAGGGCCAGGGCGAACTGCGCCCGCCGCCAGGCCGGCCATTTCGCGATGGCGGAGAGAATCTTCACCCGCATCATGTCGTACAGGCGGGGCACCGCGGTCATGATGGTGGGCCGTGCCGAGACCATGTTCTGGGTCAGCTTGTCCACCCCCTCGGCGTAATAGATCTCGGCGCCGGTGGTCACCGGGAAGCACTGGCCGCAGGTGTGCTCGTAGGAGTGCGACAGCGGCAGGAAGGTCAGGAACCGCGCGCCGCCATAGGCGGGCAGCAGGTTCCGCCAGTGATGCCAGGCGCCCTCGCAATTGCAGATGATGTTGTCGTGGGTGAGCATCACCCCCTTCGGCGTGCCGCCGGTTCCCGAGGTGTAGATCATGCAGGCGACGTCGTCGCGGCCGCGCGTCACCTTGGGCGGGCGCTTGCCCGTGGCCAGCAGGGAGTCCCAGGAACGGACGTCGGCCACCGAAAGCTGCGCGGTTTCGAAGGTCTCGATGGTGATCAGCGGGATCGGCAGGCCTTCGCGGGTGATCGCCTCGGCGACGCGGGTGGCCAGCGTGCGGCTGGAGACGATCGCCGCCTTGGGCATGGCGTCGGACAGGATGTGCTGGTGGTCGGGCACGGTATTGGTGACGTAGGTGGGCACGGTTACCGCGCCCGCCAGCATGATGCCGAAGTCGGCGATCAGCCATTCCGGCCGGTTTTCCGACACCAGCATCACCCGGTCGCCCTCGCCGATGCCGAGCGCGGCCAGCCCGGCGGCGCAGGCGCGGATCTTTGCCAGGGTTTCGCGCCAGCTGAGGGGGCGGTACTCGCCGTCCGCCTTCGCCCAGAGGAACGGGGCGTCCGGCGTGCGTTTGGCGTGCAGGGCAAGGAATTCCGGCAGGGTCGCAAGCTCGCGGTAGGGCGGCTCGAAAATCTGGGTCATGGTCGTGAAATCCGGTGGAAAAGGCAGAAGAGGGTATCGGCGAAACGGCAAGTGCTTCATATATACCGGCATGAGGGAAGGCGAGGAAGCATAATCCCTTTGTTCTATATGGCGTTCACTATCTGTGGCGGAGAAAGCCCCCGCCGCGTTCCGGGAGTTCGTTGATGTCCGTCGAGAAGTCCAATCCGTCCGCCCCGTCCGATCTGCCGGGCTGGGACCTGCGCGATCTGTATCCCGCGCCCGACAGCCCCGAGTTTCTGCGCGATTTCGACCGTGTCGAGGCCGCCGCCGCCGCCTTCGCCGCCGCCTTCGCCGGGAAGGTCGACGCCCTGGACGGGCCGGGCTTCGCCAAGGCCATCGCCGATTACGAAGGCATCGCCGACATCCTGGGCCGTATTCTGAGCTATGCGCAGTTGCGCCACGCCATCACCGTTACCGATCCCGAGGTCGCCCGCTTCCAGCAGAACGTCAGCGAACGCGCCACCACGATCAGCCAGAAGACCCTGTTCTTCACCCTGGAGATCAACCGCGTGCCCGACGCACGCATCGCCCAGTGGCTGACCGATCCGGCGGCGGCGCGGTACGAGCCCTGGATTCGTCAGGTGCGCGCCTTCCGCGATTATCAGCTTTCCGACGAGGCGGAAAATCTGTTGCACGAGCGCGAGGTGGTGGGCCGTTCCTCCTGGAACCGTCTGTTCGACGAGACCCTGGCGGCGATGCGCTTTCCCTTCGGCGGCGACGAGCTGACGATGACCGAGGCCTTCGACAAGCTGTCCGACCCCGCCCGCGCGGTGCGGAGCCATGCGGGCGGCGTCATCGCCCAGGTGCTGCGCGACAATTCCCGCGTTCTGTCCCTGGTCACCAACGTCCTGGCCAAGGAAAAGCAGCTCGACGACGACCGTCGCGGCTATGCCCGGCCGGTGTCCAGCCGCAACCTCGCCAACCAGGTGGAGGACGAGGTGGTGGACGCCCTGGCCGCTGCGGTCAAGGCGGCCTTTCCCCGCATCTCCCACCGCTATTACGCCTTGAAGGCGAAGTGGCTGGGGCTGGAGAAGCTGGCGCACACCGACCGCAACGCGCCGCTGCCCGGCGACGACGGGCGCCGCTTCGCTTGGGGGCAGGCGGTGGACACGGTGATGGACGCCTATGGCGCGTTCAGCCCCGCGATGGCCGAGGTGGCCAAGCCCTTCTTCGAGAATTCCTGGATCGACGTGCCGGTGCGCCCGGGCAAGGCCTCGGGCGCCTTCGCCCATCCCACCGTGCCCTCGGCGCATCCTTATCTGATGCTCAACTATCTTGGCCGCACCCGCGACGTGATGACGCTGGCCCACGAACTGGGCCACGGCGTGCATCAGCGTCTTGCCGCGGCGCAAGGGACGCTGCTGTCCGACACGCCGCTGACCCTGGCGGAAACCGCCTCGGTGTTCGGCGAAATGCTGACCTTCCGTTCCGTGCTCGACGCCACCGTCGAACCGAAGGCGCGCCGCATCCTGTTGTCCGGCAAGATCGAGGACATGATCAATACCGTGGTGCGGCAGATCGCCTTTCACGAGTTCGAAACCCGCGTCCATGCCGAGCGCCGCTCGGGCGAACTGCCCGCCGAGCGCCTGGGCGAGATCTGGATCGACGTGCAGCGCGAGAGCCTGGGTCCGGTGTTCGACTTCGACGACGATTACCGCGTCTACTGGTCCTATATTCCGCACTTCATCCACGTGCCGTTCTACGTCTACGCCTATGCCTTCGGCGATTGCCTGGTGAACGCGCTTTACGGCGTCTATCAAACCGGCCATCCCGGCTTCGCCGACAAGTATCTGGACATGCTGCGCGCCGGTGGGACGAAGACGCATCGCGAACTGCTGGCCCCCTTCGGCCTGAATGCCGCCGATCCCGGCTTCTGGACGATCGGCCTCGACGTGGTGTCCGGCCTGATCGACGAGCTGGAGGCGCTGGAAGTTTGAAGACCCTCGCGCGGGGGCTCCCGTGCCGGGGGAACCGTTGGTTCCGTTGGGTATTTCTCGCTTCGGACCTTGCCTTGCCGGGGCGGCGTTGGTAGGAAGAATGGGCTCCAATTCGTTGGCCGAGTCGGGCCGCCGTGGCACTGGCTTTGCGCGGTTCGCGTCAGCGTGAGAATAATCGCCTAGGGAGGCATGCCTGATGAAGATTGCAATACCGAAGGAGCGGCGGGACTTCGAAACCCGCGTCGCGGCTTCGCCGGACACGGTGAAGAAATTCGTCGGCCTGGGGTGCGAGGTGGTGATCGAAAAGGATGCCGGTCTGGCGTCCAGCTTCACCGACGAGGCCTATGTCGCGGCGGGCGCCACCATCGCCAAGACCCCGGCGGCGCTCTACAAGGACGCCGACCTGGTGTTCAAGGTGCAGCGGCCGATGTCCGCCGAGGACGGCACCGACGAAATCGCCCAGATGAAAAAGGGCACCGTCCTGTTCTCGATCATCCAGGCGCTGACCAGCAAGCCGTACGTGGAGAAGCTGGCGGCGGCGGGGGTCGACGCCTTCGCCATGGAGCTGATGCCGCGAATTTCCCGCGCGCAAAGCATGGACGTGCTGTCCTCGCAATCCAATCTGGCGGGCTATAAGGCGGTGATCGACGCGGCGGCCGAGTTCAACCGGGCGCTGCCGATGATGATGACCGCCGCGGGCACCGTGCCTCCCGCCCGCGTCCTGGTGATGGGCGCCGGCGTCGCCGGCTTGCAGGCGATCGCCACCGCGAAGCGCCTGGGCGCCGTGGTCTATGCCTTCGACGTGCGCGCCGCCGCCAAGGAGCAGGTGGAATCCCTCGGCGGCAAGTTCGTCGTCGTCGACGAGGAGGCGATGAAGAACGCCGAAACCTCCGGCGGTTACGCCAAGGAAATGGGCGACGAATACAAGAAGAAGCAGGCCCAGGCCACCGCCGAGCAGGCGGCCAAGGCCGACATCATCATCTGTACCGCCCTGATCCCCGGCCGCCCCGCCCCGGTTCTGGTCACCGAGGAGATGGTGAAGTCGATGAAGCCGGGTTCGGTGATCGTCGACCTGGCGGTCGAGATGGGCGGCAACTGCCCGCTGTCGGAATACGGCAAGGTGGTGACGAAACACGGCGTCACCCTGATGGGGCACGCCAACGTGCCGGGGCGCATCGCCTCCGACGCCTCGATGCTCTATGCCAAGAACATCTGGAATTTCGTGTCGACGATGGTCGACAAGGATACCAAGACCTTGAAGCCGAACCTGACGGACGAACTGGTCCAGGGCACCCTGGTTTGCCGCGACGGCAAGCTGGTGCACCCGGTTCTCGCCGCGGAAGGAGGGAAGTGATGGCTGCGGATATCGTTGCGGAACAGGCCGGACGCCTGGCCGATCTCGCCAACCAGATGGCCGCGGGCGCGCGCCTTCTGGCGGAACAGGCGGCGACCTCGGGGGCCGCTCCGGCGGCCGAGGGCGTGGGGCCGTTCTGGTACCTGTTCACGGTTTTCGTGCTGGCGATCTTCGTCGGCTATTTCGTCGTCTGGCGGGTGACCCCCGCCCTGCATTCGCCGCTGATGGCGGTGACCAACGCGATTTCCTCGGTGATCATCGTCGGCGCCCTCATCGCCGCCGGGCCGTCGAAATTCTCGGCCTCGCAGCTGATGGGTTTCTTCGCGGTGATCCTCGCCTCGGTCAACATCTTCGGCGGCTTCATCGTCACCCAGAGGATGCTGGCGATGTTCAAGAAAAAGACGAAGTAAGGGAGCACGATCATGCATGCTGAAAGCCTGACCATGCTCGCCTACATCGTCGCGGGCATCTGTTTCATCATGGCGCTGAAGGGGCTGTCCTCGCCGGAATCGGCGCGCACGGGCAACATCTTCGCCATCGCCGGCATGGCGATCGCCATTCTCACCACCCTGGCCTCGCCGGTGGTGGTCAACTACATCTGGATCGTCCTCGGCATCGCCATCGGCGGCGCCGCGGGCGCGGTGATCGCGAAGAAGATCCAGATGACCGCCCTGCCGCAGTTGGTGGCGGCCTTCCACAGCCTGGTCGGCCTGGCCGCGGTGTTCGTCGCCACCGCCGCCTTCCTGGCGCCGGAATCCTATGGCATCGGTGCCGCCGGACACATCCACACCGGGTCCCTGGTGGAAATGTCGCTCGGCACCGCGGTCGGCGCGATTACCTTCTCCGGTTCGGTGATCGCCTTCGCCAAGTTGCAGGGCCTGATCTCCGGCAAGCCGGTCTCCTTCCCCGGGCAGCACCTGCTGAACCTGGCCCTGGGCATCCTGCTGGTGCTGTTGATCGCCGCCTTCGCCCTTAGCGAAAGCGCGCCGCTGTTCTTCCTGCTGATGGCGCTGTCCTTCGCCCTCGGCTTCCTCTTGATCATCCCGATCGGCGGCGCCGACATGCCGGTGGTGATCTCGATGCTCAACTCGTACTCGGGTTGGGCGGCCTGCGGCATCGGCTTCACCCTGGCGAACAGCCTGTTGATCATTACCGGCGCGCTGGTCGGCGCGTCGGGCGCGATTCTCTCCTACATCATGTGCAAGGGGATGAACCGCTCGTTCTTCAACGTCATCCTGGGCGGCTTCGGCGCCGATGACGCCGCCGCCGGCGGCGGTGCCGTCGCGGGCGACCGTTCGGTGAAGGCTGGCTCCGCCGACGATGCCGCCTTCATCATGAAGAACGCCTCGAAGGTGATCATCGTTCCCGGCTACGGCATGGCGGTGGCGCAGGCGCAGCACGCCCTGCGCGAGATGGCCGACACCTTGAAGAAGGAAGGGGTGACCGTCAGCTATGCCATTCATCCGGTGGCGGGCCGCATGCCCGGCCATATGAACGTGCTGCTGGCCGAGGCCAACGTCCCCTACGACGAGGTCTTCGAGTTGGAGGAGATCAACCACGAATTCTCCACCGCCGACGTGGTCTACGTGATCGGCGCCAACGACGTCACCAACCCGGCGGCGAAGACCGATTCCTCCAGCCCGATCTTCGGCATGCCGATCCTTGAGGTCGACAAGGCTAAGACGGTGTTGTTCGTCAAGCGGTCGATGGCGTCGGGCTACGCGGGCGTCGAGAACCCGCTGTTCTTCGCCGACAACACCATGATGCTGTTCGGCGACGCCAAGAAGATGACGGAAGAGATCGTCCAGGCCCTCGGCTGAGGCCGGACGCTTTTCCGCGCCGAAAAGGGCGGCCCCCGGTGGGCCGCCCTTTTTCATGGCCGCTTCGTGGTGGCGGAAGGCGGGTACGAAAAAAGCCGCCCGAGGGCGGCCTTTCGGCAAAACAATACGGGCCCGACCAAGGCGGTCGGGCCGTTGCATTGGTGAAGGTCGGGCTCTAGAAGCCTTCGCGTTCCAGGCGCTTGCGTTCCAGCTTGCGGGCGCGACGCACCGCTTCGGCGGTCTCGCGGGCCTTGCGCTCGGACGGCTTTTCGAAGTTCCGGCGCAGCTTCATCTCACGGAAAACACCCTCGCGCTGCATCTTCTTCTTGAGCGCCTTCAGGGCCTGGTCGACGTTATTGTCGCGAACGAGAACGTGAACTATCTGACGATCCTCCGTTGGGGGCGGCGCGATATGCTCGCTGCCTGCCGGTTTTCACCAATGCAACCTTTCCCGCCGAAGCCGCCGGTTAGGTTGGGCTTCTGTGGCGTTCGGGCGCACTTGGTATCATATCGGGTAGAGGTTGTGAAGCCTAATCGGCGGGGAAAAGCCCGCGCGCGGCTTATTTTTCCATGGTCTGCGCGGCGGTGCGTTCGCGGGCTTCCTTGCGGAAGGCCTGCATCCGCTTCAGCCGCTGGATACGGGGATCGCGGTTGCCGCGCAGGCGGTTGATGACGATGCTGAGCACGCTGAAGAAGACTACGATCCCCAGGATGACCAGCAGGATCACCCCGTGCAGCTTGCCGATGAAGCTTTCCAGCGTCTTCCCCAGCAGGTATCCGCCGCCCGCGAAGATCGTCGCCCAGGCGAAGGCGGCGATGAAGTTCAAGGCGGCGAAACGCGGGTGGCCGATGCCGTTCATGCCGATGACGAAGGGGCTGACGTTGCGCAGGCCATAGATGAAGCGGAAGGACAGGATGAAGCCGGTTTCGTACCTTTTGAGCAGGCGGAACACCGACCGCGTCTTGCGCTTCATCGCCGGGTGGGAATAGAGCAGCTTCGCGCCCCAGCGCTTGCCGATGGTGAAGTACACTTGGTCGCCGAAGAAGGTGCCGAACAAGGCGGTGCAGAACACCAGGGGCAGGGACATCATCCCCTGCGAGGCGAAGACCCCCGCGAAGATGACGATGGTTTCGCCTTCCAGGAACGTGCCGATGAGGATCGCCACGTATCCCCAGGACTGGAGAAGCTCCTCCAACGACATGTTCAGGGAGTTTAAAAGGAAATCCACTGACCTCGGCCTGGCTGGGCCATCCGGCCCACTCTTTCGGGTGGAGGCTCGGACGGTTTGAGAACTCGGCAGTTATAGCCTTATTTCGTGCCCTTTTTCCAGCGCGGAAAAAGGCGGGTGACGTGACCCATTTTCCGCCCGTCGCGGGCCTCGGTTTTTCCGTAGAGATGCAGCTTCGCCTTGGGCTCGGACAGGATGTCCGCCCAGCCGTCGATGTCGTGCCCCAGCAGGTTCTTCATCTCGGCGTCGCAGTGGCGCTCGGTCGAGCCCAGGCGCAGGTTGCATACCGCGCGGACGAACTGTTCGAACTGGTCGGTGATGCAGGCGTCGATCGTCCAGTGCCCGGAATTGTGGGGGCGGGGGGCCATTTCGTTGACCAGGATGCGTCCCTCGTGGTCGACGAACATCTCGATCGCCAGCAGCCCCTCCAGGTCGAGGGCGACCGCCGCGTGATGCGCGATGGCGGTGGCGCGTTCCGCCTGTTCCGCCGAAATCTGCGCGGGGGCGCGGGTGGTGTCCAGGATGTGGTTGACGTGAACGTTCTCGACCACGTCGAAGGTGTTGACCTCGCCGCGCGGCGAACGGGCGACGATCACCGAAACCTCGCGCGAGAAGCTGACGAACCCTTCCAGGATGGCGGGGGCTCGGCCGATCGCGTCCCAAGCCTTGGCGGCGTCGGCGGGGGAGGCGATGCGCGCCTGTCCCTTGCCGTCGTAGCCCATGCGCCGGGTCTTGAGGATCGCCGGGGTGCCGAGTTCCTTGAGCGCCGAAGTCAGGGAGTCGAGGCTGTCCACTGCGCGCCAGGGGGCGGTGGCGGCGCCGATGCGGTTGAAGAAGGTCTTTTCCAGCACCCGGTCCTGCGCGGTCTCCAGCACCGACCAGGAGGGGCGGACGATCGCCTGTTCGGCCAGCTTCGCGGCGCTTGCCGCCGGGATGTTCTCGAACTCGAAGGTGATCGCGTCGACCGACTTGGCGAAGGCGTCCAGCGCCGCCGCGTCGTCGTAGGCGGCGCAGGTGTGCGCCGCCGCGACCTCGAAGGCGGGGGCGTCGGGCTCGGGGCAGAAAATGTGGCAGCGATAGCCCAGTCGCGCCGCGGCGATGGCGGTCATCCGGCCCAATTGGCCGCCGCCCAGGATGCCGATGGTCGAACCCGGCGCGATGGCCGGGGAGAAAGGCTTGCTCATGATGCCGTACGCTTCAGCAGGAGATCGGGTCGACCGGCGCGGGCGCCACCGCCTCGGTCTGGCGGGCGCGCCAGGCGTCCAGCGCCTTGGTCGTTGCCGGATCGGACAGGCCGATGATGGAGGCGGCCAGCAGGGCGGCGTTGATCGCCCCCGCCTTGCCGATGGCCAGGGTGCCGACCGGGATGCCGCCCGGCATCTGCACGATCGACAGCAGGCTGTCCATGCCGGACAGGGCGTGGCTTTGCACCGGCACGCCGAGAACCGGCAGCGAGGTCATCGCGGCGGTCATTCCCGGCAGGTGGGCGGCGCCGCCCGCTCCGGCGATGATCACCTTGAGGCCGCGTTCGCGCGCGGTCTTCGCATAGTCGGCCATGCGGTCCGGGGTGCGGTGGGCGGAGACGATGCGGGTCTCGAAGGGGATCGACAGCGCGCCCAGGGTCTCGGCCGCGTGGCGCATGGTGTCCCAATCGGACTGGCTGCCCATGATGATGCCGACCAGAGGGGAGGACATGGGTTCGTTTTCCTGCGTCTGTGGTGTCCGCTCGCGGCGGGAGGGCGGAGTGTAGTGCATATCGGTTTCCGGCGGAACAGTCCTGTTGCCGCGGGCAACGCGCACCAGCACGGACGGCGCCCCGCCGCGCCCCCGCACGGGTCATCTGGGCCGCTTCGGCGAAATCTACGCGATGATGTCCGGGTACAACTGGGCTTCCAGCCGGACGATTTCGTCCTTGAGGACCAGCTTGCGCTTTTTCAGGCGCTGGACCTGCAACTGGTTGGCCACGGTTTCGGCATCGATGCGCACGATTACGTCGTCCAGGTCGCGGTGCTCCAGGCGCAACGCTTCCAGGCGGCGGTGGATATCGTCATCCGAAAGGTTCATCGTCCCCAAATCGGCAAAATGATCTAAGATGCACAGCGTAACAGATTTTTCGGCCGGGGGGTACGCCGCCGCGCGGGCATTGCGTGAAATCCCCGGAACCCCGCGGGCCACAGCCATTTTTTGAGCCGAGAGGAAAGCAGATGCCGAAATCAGTCGTGAAGCGTATCGGAGTCATGACCAGCGGTGGCGATTGCGCCGGTCTGAACGCGGTGATCCGCGCCGTCGTCGCGCGGGCGGTCAGGGCCTATGGCATGGAAGTGTTCGGCATCACCGACGGCAGCCTGGGCCTGATGTGCCGCCCGCTGCAATATCAGAAGCTGGATCTCAACGCCTGTTCGGGGACGGTTTTGCGCATGGGCGGCACCATGCTGGGAACCACCAATAAGGGCGACCCCTTCGCCTATCCGATGCCGGACGGCACCTCGAAGGACCGTTCCCAGGACTTCATCGACGGGGTCAAGGAGTTGAACCTCGACGCCCTGCTGGTGATCGGCGGCGACGGCAGCCTGGGCATCCTGCGGCGGCTGTGCCGTCAGGGCGACATCCCGATGATCGCGATTCCGAAAACCATCGACAACGACGTGCCGTTCACCGAATCGGCGGTCGGCTTCAACAGCGCGGTGCGGGTCTGCGTCGACGCGCTGGACCACCTGCAGCCCACCGCCGCCAGCCACCACCGGGTGATGATCTGCGAGATGATGGGCCGCGACGCCGGTCACATCGCGCTGCATTCGGGCATCGCGGGCGGTGCCGACGTCATCCTGATTCCCGAGATCCCCTATACCCTCGACGCGGTGGCCGCCAAGCTGAAGCAGGTGCACGAGGAAGAGGGCCGCCGTCACGCCCTGGTCGTGGTGGCCGAGGGCGTCGCCATGGAGGACGGCAACTCCGCCACCATGAAGATGGCCGACGGCCAGCGCCGTTATGGCGGCATCGGCCACTATTTGAGCGAGGCCCTGTCGTCTCTGATGGAGGCGGAAACCCGCGTCACCGTGCTTGGCCACGTGCAGCGCGGCGGCACCCCTTCGGCCTCCGACCGGGTGCTGGCCTCGGCCTTCGGCGTGCATGCGGTGGACCTGGCGGCGCGTGGCCGCTTCGGTCGCATGGTGGCGTGGCGTGACCGTGGCGTGATGGACGTCAACATCGACGACATCGTCGCCGTCGGTGCGCGGCAGTTGGACCCGCGCGATCCCCTGGTGCACACCGCGCGCGGCCTGGGCACCTACGTCGGCGAACTTTAAGGCGTTATCCGGCGTTGGGGCCGACGTCGCGGCCCCAGCGCCGGATTCTTCCGGTATCCAGGCCGAACAGGTCGAGCACCCGGCCGACGCCGTGGTCGATCATCTCGTCCAGGCTTTGCGGGCGGGTGTAGAACGCCGGCATCGGCGGCGCGACGATGGCGCCGATTTCGGTGGCCGCCGCCATCGCGCGGATGTGGCCCAGGTGCAAGGGGGTTTCCCGCACCATCAGGACCAGGCGGCGGCGTTCCTTAAGGGTTACGTCGGCGGCGCGGGTCAGCAGGCCGCGCGCCCCGCCCATGGCGATTTCCGACAGGGTTCCCACCGAACACGGCGCGACGATCATCCCCAGGGTGGGGAAGGAGCCGCTGGAGATCGGCGCGGCGATGTCCGCCGGACGATAAACGGCGGAGGCCAGGGCGTGCACGTCGCGCACCTTGAGGTCGGTTTCGTGCGCCAGGGTGATCTCGGCGGCCTCGGTCATCACCAGATGCCGTTCGACGCCGAGGTCGCGCAACGCTTCCAGCAGGCGGATGCCGTAGATGGTGCCGGAGGCGCCGGAAATGCCGACGATGATCGCGGAAGACATGCGCTGACCCTCTGAAATGGCGGATTTCTGCGGCTGTCAAGGCCGGAATTTTCGGTTTTTGCCGCATCCCATCTGGAGAAACCGGTTGGGAAGTCTTACACTAAAATAAGGTCAATGGAAGTGCGTATACGGAGGTTGCCCATGAGCATTGATGCGCATCTCGAAGCGTTGAAACAGAAGCATAGCGCGCTTGACGCCGCAATTCACGAAGAAGAAATTCGGCCTTGTCCTGACGATGATGCGATCACGAATCTGAAAAAACAGAAACTTTTGGTGAAGGATGAACTGGAACGCGCGGTTCGGGTATAGTGCCGCAGCGAATTTGGCAAGTTCTTCTTTGCCCAGTCTTTGAATCTTTCGGCGCGCCCTGCCCGGGGCGCGCCGTTTGATTGTCAGCCGGTCAGGTCGCGGGCAAGGCGCATGATCTCTGTTCCCGCCTTGGCCGGAGAGCCGCAGTCGAAAGGGGGCTGCGGGTCGTATTCGATGCGCAATTGAATCGCCTTGGCGACGTCGTCCCCGGCGATACGGGCGGCCAGCAGCAGAGCCATGTCGATGCCCGCGGAAACCCCGGCGGCGGTGAACACGTTGCCGCGTTCGACGATGCGTGCGTCCACCGGCTTGGCCCCCCACTGTTCGAGTAGGGGTTTCGCCGCCCAGTGGGTGGTGGCGTCTTCACCCTTCAGCAGCCCGGCGCCGCCCAGAATCAGGCTGCCGGTACAGATCGAGGCGACGAAGCGGGCCTTCGCGGCGATGTCGCGCGTCCAGGCGGTGACGGCCGCGTCGTGCATCAGGGTCCGGGCGCCGGGGCCGCCCGGCACCACCAGGACGTCGGCGGCGTTGATGTTGGAGATGGCGGCGTCGGCGACAAGCGTGAGCTTGCCGCCGGCGACGGAAACCTCGCCCCGGCGCGGCGCGGCGACGGTGGTGCGCGCGCCGGGCAGGCGGGAGAGAACCTCGAACGGCCCGACGAAGTCGAGGGGGGTCAGCCCGTCGTAGATCAGGAAGACGATGGAAAGTCCGTCGTTCATTCCTCGTCTTCTGGCGGCGCCACGGGGGGCAGGATGGGGGAACGGCCTTGCGCCAGGACCACCGCTTTTTCCAGGTCGGCTTCGGAACACAGGCCCAGGGTCACCGGATTGCGCGCCTTGATGTTGGTGGCGTTCCAGTGGGTTTTGTCGCGCACCGCCACGATGGTCGATTTGGTGGTGCCGATCAGCGAGACGATCTGCGGGTCGGTGAGTTCCGGGTGGTGCTTGAGCAGCCAGGAGATGGCGTCCGGCCGGTCCTGGCGCTTCGACACCGGGGTATAGCGCGCGCCCTTGGAGCGGGACTGCGGCGTCGGGATGTCGGTTTCGCGGGCCTGCAGGCGGGCGTTGGGGTCGGCCTCGCAGCGGCTGAGTTCCTCGCGCGTCAGTTGTCCGGCGACCATCGGATCCTGTCCGACGATGGTGCTTTGCACGTTGCCGTCGGCGATCGCCTGGACTTCGAGTGCGTGCATGCCGCAAAATTCGGCGATTTGCCGGAAGGTCAGGGCGGTGTTATCGACCAGCCAGACGGCGGTGGCTTTCGGCATCAGTGGCAGAGCCATGGCGTTCCTCTTGTTTTTGTCCGTGTCGGTCGAAATCCCGGCCGTTCCCCGCCGCGAGGCGGCGGGGGCCGGAACGTAGAATGTCGCGGCATCTCCCCTACGGGAGCAGCATGATTTTACCGATATGCTGCGAAGATTCCATCAGTTGATGTGCCTTCGACGCCTCGGCGAGGGGGAAGGTCTTGAAAATCAACGGTTTCATCGCGCCGGAATCGAGCATCGGCCAGATCGTCTTGCGCAGGTTTCCGGCGATGCGGGCCTTTTCATCGGTGGGCTGCGAACGCAGCACCGAGCCGGTGAAGGTCAGGCGTTTCAACATCATCGGCATGAAATTGAATTCCACCTTGGCGCCCTTCTGGAAGGCGATGGAGACATGCCGCCCGCTGGGCGCCATCGCCTTGACGTCGCGGTTGAGGTAGTCGCCGCCGACCACGTCGAGGATGACGTTGACGCCCTTGCCGCCGGTCAGCTCGCGCACCACTTCGACATAGTCTTCCTCGCGATAGTTGATGCCGCGTTCGGCGCCCAGGTCCTGGCAGGCCTTAACCTTTTCCGCGCTGCCCGCGGTGGCGAACACCCGCGCGCCCATCGCCTTGGCCATCTGGATGGCGGTGGAACCGATGCCGCCGGTGCCGCCGTGGATCAGGAAGCTCTCGCCGGGCTGCAGGTCGCCGCGTTCGAAGACGTTGTGCCAGACGGTGAAGAAGGTTTCCGGAATGCCCGCCGCGCTGACCGCGTCGTAGCCTTTGGGGAAGGGCAGGCACAAGGCCGCCTTGGCCAGGCAATGGTCGGCATAGCCGCCGCCGGACAGCAGCGCGCAGACGCGGTCGCCGACCTTGGGCTCGGCGACGCCCTCGCCGGTGCGCACCACGACGCCCGCGACCTCCAGGCCGGGAATGTCGGTGGCGCCGGGCGGCGGCGCGTAGTTGCCCTGGCGCTGCACGATATCGGGACGGTTGACCCCCGCCGCCTCGACCTTGATCAGCACTTCGCCCGCGCCGGGAACCGGCATCGGCCGTTCGGTCGGGACAAGGACCTCGGGGCCGCCGAAGCCCTTGATCTCGATGCAGGTCATGACCTCGGGTAAAGTGTCGGACATGGTCTCTCTCCTGTTGTGATCGGATGCGTCGTCAAAAAGATGGCGCGGAACTGGCGCGGCGGAAGTCCCCTCTGGTACGATGCCGAAGAAAAATCATCGTGAGATAGGGAATACGATATGGACGACGATGATGACAAGCCCCGGGCGCCGGTATCGATCCTGCCCCTGGATCTTTCTTCCTTGTCGATCGAGGAACTGACCGAGGCGATTGCCCGCCTGGAAGGCGAGGCCGAGCGCGCCCGCGCCGCCATCGCCGCGAAACGGAACGTGCGTTCGGGCGCGGACGCCCTGTTTTCGTTCGGCAAGCCGGAGGATGGCATCTGATGGACGATCTGCCGAAGGAAAGGGCGATGCCCTTGGTGACCGGCTCGGCGGTCGTCGCGGAGCCGGAACCGCCGCCGCATCCCCCTGCGGCGATGGAGCGCCGCGCCGCCTATGGTTTCCAGACCTCGGTGCCGTTGCGCTGGTCGGATTTCGACATGATGGGGCACGTCAACAACGTGCAGTTCATGCGTTTCTTCGAATGCGCGGTGGTGGATTTCTTTCGCGGTCACGACGTCTTCCCCCCGGCCAGCACGGTGACCGCCTTCGCCGCCGAGAACATGTGCCGTTTCCTGCGCCCCCTCAACTATCCCCTGGCCGCGGTGGACTGCGGCATGCGGGTGGAGCGGCTGAGCAAGTCGAGCGTGCGTTTCGGCTTCGCGCTGTTCCGCAAGGAAGAGGAAGCCCCCGCCGCCGTCGGTTATTGGGTGCATGTCTTCATCGACCGTCGGACGATGCGGCCGGTGCCAATGCCCGAGCAGTCGCGCGCGGTGTTCGAGAAGTATCTGCTGCCCGGGGCCTGGACCGCGCCGGGCGGGTCGTGATCTCCGGCGGCAGCGGCGCCGGTCGATACGAAACGGGCGCGGAAACCGCGCCCGTTTTTCTTGTTGCCACGATCAGGCGGCCTTTTGCGGGCCAGGGATCGACTTCTTGTCGTCGGCGGCGGAAATCGCGATCTTGCGCGGCTTCAGCTCCTCGGGGACCTCGCGTTCGAGATCGATGTGCAAGAGGCCGTTTTCCAGGTTGGCGCCCTTCACCTTGATGTGAGCGGCCAGTTCGAAGCGCCGTTCGAAGGCGCGCGCGGCGATACCGCGATGCAGGAAGGTGGCGGCGTCGCCTTCCTCTTCCTTGCGGCCGGCAATCGTCAGGGTGTTGTCCTTGATCTCGATGTCGAGGTCGTTCTCGGTGAAACCGGCGACCGCCATCGAGATGCGGTAACGGTCGTCGCCGAAGCGTTCGATGTTGTACGGCGGATAGGAGACCGAGTTCTCGTCCAGACGGCCGACCGCGTCGATCAGGCGGCTGACGTTATCGAAGCCAACGGTAAAACGATGCAGGGGAGACAGGTCGTAGGTGCGCATGGCAATCCTCCATGAATGAGCGATTCCAAACCATTGCGGGCGCGCTTGGCCACCCGCGGAAGGTGCCGGCCCCGCATGGGGCGACCGGCGAATGGGATATGGGTTTGGGGTGCGCCGCCTGTCAAGCCCCGGACGCGGGGGCGGCGGGCGGCGGCGCGGCGGGGGCGGCGGCTTCCGTCGCCGGGGCGGGCGCCGCGTCGGCAATCTCGGTCCACAGCACGTCGTGCAGGGTCTGCGCTTCCTTGATGCCGCGCAGATGGCGGGGTTCCAGCGTGCGCACCGGATAGGGTTTCCCCGCCAGCAGTTCGCGCACCACGTTGGCGATCAGGATGTGGTCGGGGGCGGCCTCGGAACAGACGCGCGCCGCCATCTGCACCGCGACGCCGAACATGTCGTCGTCCTCGATGATCGGTTCGCCCGCGTTGATGCCGACCCGCAGGTGGAATTCCTGCTGCGGGTTTCCGGCGTTGTGGCGGCGGGTCGCCTTCTGGATGGCGATGGCGGCGTCGACGGCGAAGGAGGGCGCGCCGAACGAGGCCATGATGCCGTCGCCGGTGTGCTTGATCTCCACCCCCTGATGCTGCGCCAGGGCGGCGCGCACGATGGCGTTGTGGGCGCGCACGTAGTCCTGGGCCGCGGTGTCGCCGCGCCGCTGCGTCAATTGGGTGGAGCCCACCATGTCGGTGAACATGATGGTGACGATGTTGCTGCCGGAAATGCGGTCGGCGGGGCGGTTCCACGCGCTCATCGCGGCGTTGATCGCCTCGAACGGCGCGCCCGTGCCGTCCAGGTATTCCTCCAGGGATTGGCCGCCCTGCTGGAACATCGCCCCGTAGCGGGGGTCCATGACGTGGGTTTCGAGGTTGCGGCAGAAGGATTCGGCCAGCGCGGGCTTGCTGCCGAGCATCGAGATCGCCTCGCAGGTGATCGTCGTTACCTGCGCCTCGGAAAGGGCCTCGCGACGACCGAGGGCGGCGCAGACGCCCGCCATGATCAGGTTGAGGCCGAATTTGTTGTAGGCGTCGAGGTGGGGGCAGGAATCCTTGAGGACGGTGAGGGTGCCGGTCAGGAAACGCATCATCGTCATGCGGTGGCGTTCCAGGGCGGCGATTTCGGCGGGGATCGGCTCTTCCTCGGTTTCCTCGGGCTCCGGTTCGGGGGCCGTTTTCGCTTCCGGTTCCTTCTTGGCCTCCGGCTCCGGTTTCTTTTCGGGGGCCTTTTTCGCTTCCGGCTTGGCCGGTTCCTGGGGCTCTGGCTCGGGCGACTGCGGTTGTACGATCAGGCCCGCGTCGTTCTGGAACAGGGCGGGTTTGTCGTTCGTTTGCGGCGTGGCTTGCGGCTCCGTGACGGCGCGGCCCGACATGTCGAGGAACGACGTGTCCGACGCGGCCCCGGGTTCCTGTTCCGGCCGGTTCCAGGTGGGGATGTAGCGGTTGACCAGGGGCAGGGCGGAGAGCAGGAACACCACCAGGAAGGTGCCGAACAGAATCTGCGGCCGGGTCGAGGCGGAAACGTGGGCGATCAGGAAGGACGAACGCAACAGCAGGGAGACCACGACGGTGACGCCGCCCGCGATGATCAGGGCGCTCAGCACCATCATCAGGATGCGCGACACCAGTTGCCCGGTGGGCAGGCGGTCGCCCGGCTTGCCATTGTCCCAGGAAAGGCCGAAATCCGGAATGTCGCCGCCGCCGCCACGGCGGATGCCGCCGCCCGAAACGGGGCGCGCCAGCTTGCGCTTGTAGTCCGAGAGGTTGGGGCTGATGCGCACCACCGCCTCGTCGGCCTGGCCGTTTTCCGGATAATAGGTTTCGCGGACCAGACGGGTGGCGCGTTCCTGGTGTTTCTCGATCGCCTTGGCCTCGGCTATCGCGTCGTCGCGTTCCGCCGAGGGATAGCGGCCATGCAGAACCCAGCCGGAAGGCTCCAGGGTGTAAAGCTCATAGGAAACGACTTTGGCCAGCCCGCCCATGGTCCGCCGTGTCCTTGTTTCCTGTCTGGTGAACGACGACGGCGTTCCGCTTCCCGAGGAATCGCCGAATTAATAAGTAGTTTTGCACGCCCGGTTTTTCCAGGACAAGAAAAAGCGATGCCGCCGGATTGGGCGGCATCGCTTTTCATCGCGCGGTAACGCGTCGAAGCTCAGGCCTTCAGGCCGAAACCCGCGAAGCGCTTGTTGAATTTGGCCAACTGCCCGCCGGATTCGTTCAGGCGATGAACGCCGGTCCACGCGGGGTGGGACTTGGGGTCGATGTCCAGGCGCATCACCGCGTCCGGGCCGCCCTTGGTGGAGCGGGTCACGAACTCGGTTCCGTCCGTCATGATGACCTTCAGTTCCTGATAGGCCGGGTGAATATCTTTTTTCATCGTCTTCAGCTCCCGAATGAGGGCGTAGTCCGTATCAGAAAGCGAAGGGGCTGTCCAGACCCTATCGCTCCGTCAGCTTGAATTCGATGCGCCGGTTGCGGCGCAGAGCCTCGGCGCCCTTGCCGGGGTCGAGCGGCTGATACTCGCCGAAACCCGCGGCGACCAGGCGGTTGGCGGGGACTCCGGCATCGATCAGGAAGCGCACCACCGAAATCGCGCGCGCCGCCGACAGTTCCCAGTTCGAGCGGAATTGCTGGTTGGCGATCGGCAGCTTGTCGGTGTGGCCGTCGACCCGCAGCACCCAGTCGATGTCCTTCGGAATCTCGCCGGAAATTTCGATCAGGGTCTTGGCCAGGCGGTCCAACTGGCGGCGCCCGGGCTCTCCCAGTTCGGCGGAGGCCTGTTCGAACAGCACCTCGGACTGGAAGACGAAACGGTCGCCCTGGATGCGGATGTCGGCGCGGTTGCCGAGGATGGCGCGCAGGCGGCCGAAGAATTCGGAACGATAGCGGGCCAGTTCGGCAACCTTGCTGGCGAGGGCCTGGTTCAGGCGCTGGCCCAGGTTGGCGATCTGGATCTTCTGTTCCTCGGCCAGCTTTTCCGAGGACTCCAGCGCGGCGTTGAGGCGGGCCATCTCGGCGCGCAGGGCGGCCAGTTGCTGGTTGAGCAGGGCGGCCTGGGCACGGGCTTCCTCGCTGAGGCGGCGTTCGGCGGCCAGCGCGGAGTCCTTTTCCCCCAGCGCCGCGTCCATCCGCTTGATCTTCGCTTCCAGTTCCTGCTTCAGGGCCTGCAAGGCGGCGATGTCGGCGGTCAGGCGCTCGGCCTCCTCGCTCATCCCCTGGTACTTCTCGGCCTTGACGTTGGCGTTGGCGAGCTCGGTGGACATCTGCGACAGGTTGAGGCGCAGATCCGCGTTGGCCTTGCGTTCGATGGAAAGAAGCTGCGCCAGTTCGTCGACCTGGCGGCCCAGCCGTTCGAGGGCGGCCTCGCGTCCCGACAGCGCCTGTCCCATGAAGAACTGCGCCAGGACGAAGATCATCAGCAGGAAGAGGATGAGGATCAGCAGCGAGGATATGACATCGACGAACCCCGGCCAGATGTCGGGGGCCGCCCGCCGCCCGCGCCGCTGGCTCATGTCTCGCGGCCCGGGGCGCCGTCCTCGGCGACGGCGGCGATGGTGCGGGCCAGGACCTTGATTTCGGAGCGCACGTCACGCGACAGCTCGGAACGGCCGCGGGTCATTTCGTCCAGCACCGCGGCGAGGCCGTTTTCGATGGCGCGGGGCAGGGCCTTGAGCGCGCTGCGGGTCTCGGCGTCCAGGCCGCCCTCGGCCTTGGCCAGGGCGTGCACGCCGGACAGCAGCGCCGACTGGTTTTCGGCCAGTTTCAGCATCACCTGCTGCTGGGTGTGCATGTGTTCGGTCAAAAGGTCCAGGCGCTGCGCCAGTTCGCGGATTTCCCGCATGGTGGTCAGCGTGCTCTCGTCGCCGCGGCTGGTCAGGCGTTGCAGCTCGGTCAGGCTTTCCGCGGTCTGTTCCAGAAGTGCGCCGATATAGGCGGGCACCGACCCGTCGCCGTCGCCCGTCGGCCCGGCGCCCGAGGACAGGCGGGTCAGACCGGCCAGCCAGTCCTCCACCTGATTGAAGAAGGCGTTCTGCGCCTGACCCAGTTGCAGGTCGAGAAAGCCGATCACCAGCGAACCGGACAAGCCCAAGAGCGACGAGGAAAACGCCGTGCCCATGCCGGACAGCGGCGCTTGCAAGCCTTTCTTCAGGTCGGCGAAGACCTGGGTGAGGTCGGCGCCGGTGACCGAGAGGTCGGCGATCACGCCGCCGATCGCCCGCACCGTGTCGAGCAGCCCCCAAAAGGTGCCGAGAAGACCGAGAAAAATCGCCAGACCGATGAAATAGCGGGAAATGTCGCGGCTTTCCTCCAGCCGGTCGGAAAGGCTGTCGAGAACCGCGCGCGTTGCCTGCGCCGACAGGGTGAAGCGCCCGCCGCGTTCCTGGCGGTCGGTCAGCATGCGCGCCGCCGGTGCCAGAAGGTGCGGTTCGGTCTTGCCCGACGGCTCGGATTTTTGGTCCTGGAAGGAATTCGCCCAGGTGAGCTCCGGGCCCAGAGCCACGACTTGGCGGAAGGCGAACAGGATGCCGACCAGGACGGTGCCGCAGATCAGGCCGTTGAGGGCCGGATTGGCCATGAAGGCGTGGCTGAGCACGGGGAACAGCAGCGCCGCGGCGGCGGCGACCGCGGCGAGGAAGAGGACCATGCGGCGGAGATAGCGGCGAGGCGACTGCATCACGGAGATTCCTTAACCCAGGCCGCAAAAAGCCCCTGGCCGCGGCCTCTGGCCCCGGGGATCAGGGGCGTTGCAGGATGACGTCGACGCGGTCCGGCTTGCCCGCGGGCACCTGGTCGCCGAGGGCGCGCACCTCGATGCGGGTGTTGCGCACGTCCTGGCTGAGCAGGTAGGAGCGCACCGCAAGCGCGCGGGACAGCGACAGGCGCCGGGCCTTGCTGCGATTTTCCGCCTGGGCATAGGCGAGCAACTGCACGCTGGCGTCGGCATCCTCGTTGAGGCGGACGGCGATGTCCTTCAGAAGGGCGCGGTGGGTTTCGTTCAGGCGCGCGTCGGAAGCATCGAAATTGAGGATCACCGAAGCCTTCGGCGTCGCGGCGGCACGGCTGTCGGCCCCGGCGGGCGGCGCGGGAATCGCCTTCGGCGTGGCGACGGCGATGGTGGTCATCGGTTCCAGCGGCGCGGCGGGCGCGGGGGCGGCGGGGATGTCGGCGATCGGCGTGGACGGGGCCTCGACCATCGGCGCGGCGGGCGCGGGCGGTTCCGCCGCCGGGGCCGGGGCGGGCGCCTTCGCCGTGTCGGCGGCGGGCGGGATCAAGGGCATCGGCTCAGCCGTCGCGGGCAGGGCGGGGGCCGGGGTTTCCGCAGGCTTGGCGGGCGGCGGCGCGGGCAGCGCGGAACGCTGCGCCGGGGCGGCCACCGGTTTGGCGGCGGGGGGCTCGGGCGCGGCCGGGGCCTGCGCGGCCGCCGGGGCGGCGGGCGCGGGAGTGGGCGTCGGTTGCGCCATCACCGGCGCGACGGGTTCGGCGGCGGGCGGCGCGGGCTTCGTCACCGGCGGTTCCGGCATCGCCTGTTCCAGCGGTTTTTCCCTCGCCGGTTTCGCCGCCGGTTTCGGCTTGGCGGGGCGGGCGGTCTTGGCGGTGGAGAGGGCGCTCAGACGCCGGGTGCCCGGCGCGGTCAGACGCACCTTGTCGGAGGACGGCGGCGTCAGCCGCACCGGCGCCCCGGCGGGCGGGGTCAGCACGATGCGCCGGTTTTCCGGCACCAGCAGGCGGCTGGCGGCGGCGCCGCCGCGCGGCGGCGTCAGCAGAGGCCGTGCGCCGAAGCCTTTACGCCCGCCGGGCGGGGTGAGGACGATGCTTTCCGTGGGCGCTTCGCCCGGCATCAGCAGCGCCGGACGGCTGAAGGCGGAAAAGCCGCGCGACACCGGGGCTGCGTCGATCGCCGAGGTGTCGAGGAAGACACCCGATCCGTCGCCGACTACCACTTCGGCGGAAGCGGCATGGGGTAACGCCAACATCAGCGCCATCCCGGCGAACCAGAACCAGGGCCGTTTCGTAAATCCCGCCACCTTGCCTCTCCCCCGGAATGGGCGGTACGCGCACGGTAAAAGCCGTGCCCGCGTTTCCGCCAGGCATGAACGCCCTACCATACCCAATACGCGGGCTTGTCGTAAAGCCCGAGATGCGGGGCGAAACCGTTACGGAATCGAGACTTGCCGAGGCTCAGGAACCGCGCAGCAGGCGCAGCATCGGGCCTTGCAGCTTGCGGTTGGACGCCAGCGGGTTACATTTGGCCAAGGGATCCGCCGCGCCGTCGGCGGCGATCACCACGCCGCCCGCTTCCTGCACCAGCAGCACGCCCGCGGCGATGTCCCAGGGCTTCAGGCCGTCTTCCCAATAGGCGTCCAGCTTGCCCGCCGCGACATAGGCGAGGTCGAGGGAGGCCGCGCCCATCCGCCGCACGCCCGCGACCTGGGGCATGATCCGCGACAACTGCGCCGAGAAGCGTTCGGTATCGCCGCGCCCACGGTGCGGAATGCCGGTGCCGACCACTGCGTTGTCCAACTGGGAACGGGCGGAAACCCGCAGACGGCGTTCGGCGGCGGGGCTGATCAGGAAGGCGCCCGTGCCCTTTTCGGCGTAATAGAGCTCGTCGCTGACCGGGTTGTGCACCACGCCGGCGACGATCTGTCCGTCGCGCTCAAGCGCGATGGAAATCGCGAAGTGCGGAATGCCGTGCAGAAAGTTGGTGGTGCCGTCCAGGGGGTCGATGATCCAGCGGTGCGAGGTATCCTCGCCCGGGATTTCGCCGCTTTCCTCCAACAGGAAGCCGAAACGCGGACGCGCCTTCGCCAGTTCCTGTTGCAGGATGGCTTCCGCCTTGCGGTCGGCGGTGGAGACGAAATCGGACGGCCCCTTCACCGAGACCTGGAGGTTTTCGACCTCGCCGAAATCGCGGGCAAGCGCCCGCGCGGCCTTGCGCGAGGCGGCGATCATCACGTTGAGAAGAGGAGACAAAGCAGCCATAGGCCCGCTGTCCTTTCCGGGAGCGAAGCGTTAAACGCGAACGAGGAAGAGTGGAAGGGCCTTAGCCCTTCGCACGCTCCACATAAGAGCAGTCCGTGGTGTTGACGACGATCCTGTCGCCAGCCGCGACGAACGGCGGAATCATCACCCGCAATCCGTTGGCAAGCAAGCCCGGCTTGTACGACGAAGCGGCGGTCTGCCCCTTCATCACCGGCTCGCACTCGGTGACTTCCATGATCACGGTGAGCGGCAGGGTGCAGGACACCGGCTTGCCCTCGATGGTTTCGACCTGGACTTCCATGCCGTCCTGCAGGAAAGCGGCGGAATCGCCCACCGCGTCGCGCGGCATGGTGAACTGGTCGAAGGTTTCCTTGTCCATGAAGGTCAGCATGTCGCCGTCGGCGAACAGGTACTGGCAGTCGCGTTCCTCGACCATCAGCTTTTCCACGGTGTCCGCGGTACGCCAACGTTCGTTGGTCTTGTTACCGGTGTCCAGGTCGCGCATTTCCACCTGGATGAAGGCGCCGCCCTTGCCGGGCTGGATCAGCTGGATCTTGAGAACCGACCACTTGCGGTTGTTGTGCTCGATGACCATGCCGGGACGGATGGTATTGGCTTGGATTTTCATGTGCGTTCGCTACCGGTTTGCATGTCTGGGCGGGGGCTTCGACCCCGCGGCGGCGCGGACCCTAACACTTTGCCGCGCGCGGGGCAACAGTTCACGGATTCAGCCGGGATAGGCGTGGGCGCCGCCGTTCGCGTCGCGCGCCGTCCACCCCGCGCCGTCCGCGTCGGGTTCGACGAAGGCGGCGGTGGCCCAGACCTTGCCGAAGCCGCCCGGAATGTCCAGCACATAGGTCGGCTGCGCCAGCCCCGACAGGCTGCCGCGCAGGGCCTCCGCCAGGGCGCGCCCGGCGTCCAGCGGCACGCGGAAGTGCGCGGTGCCGACGGTGCGGTCCAGGTGGTGCAGATAATAGGGCTTCACCCCCAGGCCGGTGAGGGTGCGGAACAGCTCGGCCAGGGTCGGCGCGTCGTCGTTCACCCCGGCCAGCAACACCGTCTGCGACACCAGGGCGAATCCGGCGCGGTGCAGGGCGCGGATCGCGGCGCGGGTTTCCGCCGTCAGTTCGTCGGGGTGGTTGACGTGCAGCGCCAGCCAGCGCGCGGCGCGGGTTTCGGCGTTCAGCACGGACGCGGCCTTCGCCGCCGCCTCGGGCGCGGCGACGGGCAGGCGGCTGTGGATGCGGATGACGTCGACCGAGGGAAGCGCGTCGATGCGGCGGATCAGGTCGGCCAGCGCGGCGGCGGGCAGGGTCATCGGGTCGCCGCCGGAGAGAATGACCTCGCGGATCTGCGGCCGCGCCGCGACATAGGCCAGCGCCGCCGCGATCTCCGCCTCGCCCATCCGGCCCGCGCCGACGCGGTCGCGGCGGAAGCAGAAGCGGCAGTGCGCGGCGCAGGCCATGGTCGGCAGCAGCAGCACGCGGTCGGGATAACGGTGAACCAGGCCGGGCAACGGACTGTGCGCGGCGTCGCCGATGGGGTCGGTGCCGTCGTGCGGGTCGGCGGGGGCCTCTTCCTCCGCCGACGCAAGGAACTGCCGCGCCACGGCGGGGGAGCGCGCGGCAAGGGCACGCAGATGGGGCGTCAACTTTTCCGGCGCGGCGGACATGGCTTCCTTCATGACAAGGCGGTGCGTCCGCGATACATAGAGCATGGTGCGCCGCAAAACAAAAACTTTGCGAGGGGACTAGCCCCCTCGCGCACCCCATGAGTTTTGGTTCTTGCGCGAAGCGCGATCGAATCTTCACGCGGCGTGGTGGCCGATGGCCGCTTCGCGGCGAAAAAAGGAATGGGGAGCGCGAGGGGGCTAGTCCCCTCGCAAAGTTTTGACCTTCGGTTCTGGGGGCGCAGATGACTCAACCCTGGTGGCATCCCGAGCGTTTGGCGGCGCGGTTGTCCGCCCTGGCCTTGCGCGGCGAGGTCGTCGCGGCGCTGCGCGGCTGGTTCGCGGAGCAAGGCTTCGCCGAGGTGGAAACCCCGATTTTGCAGGTTTGTCCGGGGATGGAGCCGCATCTGCGGGTGTTTTCCACCGAGTTGGAGGACGCCTTCGGGCAAAGCCGCGCCACCCGTTATCTGCACACCTCGCCCGAATTCGCGATGAAGAAGCTGCTGGTCGCCGGGATGCCGCGCATCTTCCAGTTCGCGCGGGTGTTCCGCAACGGCGAGACCTCGCCCACCCATCACCCGGAATTCACCATGCTGGAATGGTATCGCGCCGGGGCGGACTACACGGCGTTGATGGACGACTGCGCCGCCCTGCTGGTCCGCGCGGCGGCCACCGCGCGGCGCGACGAGGTGCGCTTTCGCGGCATGGCATGCCGCCTGACCGCGCCGGTGGAGCGCCTGAGCGTACCCGAGGCCTTCGCGCGCTTCGCCGGGATCGACCTGATGGCGGTGCTGGCCGACCAGGACGCGGCGGAACCGGACCCCGCGCCGTTGGCCGCCGAGGCGCGCCGCGTCGGCATCTCGGTTTCGCCCTCCGACCGGTGGGAGGACGTCTTCTTCAAGGTGATGCTGGACCGGGTGGAGCCGAAGCTGGGGGAGGGCGTGCCCACCGTGCTGTGCGACTATCCGGTCTGCCAGGCGGCGCTGTCCCGCCGCAAGCCGGGCGAGCCGCGTCTGGCGGAGCGCTTCGAGCTGTACGTCGCCGGGGTGGAACTGGCCAACGGCTTTTCCGAACTCACCGACGCGGCGGAGCAGGAGAAACGCTTCCTGGCCGACGCGGCGCTGAAACGGCGTCTGTACGGCACCGGGGTGCCGGTCGACCGGGACTTCCTGGACGCGTTGGCCTTCGGCATGCCGGAAAGCGCGGGCATCGCGCTGGGGGTGGACCGTCTGGCGATGCTGGCCGCCGGGGCGGAGGACATCGAAAGCGTTCTTTGGGCGCCGGTGGCGTGATCCCCCTCAGTACCCCGCGAAGTGCAGCACCACGACGCGGGCGTGGGGGATGCGGCGGTGTTCGAACAGATAGATTTCCTGCCAGGTGCCCAGGGCCAGGCCGCCGCCGGAAACCGGCACGGTGAGGGAGACGTCGGTCAACGCCGAGCGGATGTGGGCGGGCATGTCGTCCGGCCCTTCCTGCATGTGACGGAACCAGGGGGTGTTCTCGGGCGCGATGCGGTCGAAGAACTCGGACAGGTCGTGCAACACCGCCGGGTCGGCGTTTTCCTGGATGGTGAGGGAGGCGGAGGTATGGCGGCAGAAGATCGTCGCCACCCCCATGCGCGCGCCGATTTCGCGCAGCCAGCGGTCGACGCTGCCGGAGAAGGGGTAAAGACCGGTTCCCCGGGTTTCGATGGTCAGGGTGGTCTGGGCGTGGCGGGGTGTTTCGGTCATCGCGGCCTCCGGCGGCGGAGCCCCCGCGCGGGGGCTCCGGTGTGTCCGGCGGCTATTATAGATAGGGGATCATGCTGGCGACCAGGGGGTGCCGCACCACGTCGGCCTCGGTCAGCTTGACCTGGGCGATGCCCTCCACCGGTTCCAGGCGGTGGGCGATTTCGGTCAGCCCCGACATGCCGGGCAGCAGGTCGGACTGGTCGGGGTCGCCGGTGATCACCATGGTGGAATGCCAGCCCAGGCGGGTGAGCAGCATCTTGATCTGGCTGTAGGTGCAGTTCTGCGCTTCGTCGATGACGATGAAGGCATTGTTCAGGGTGCGCCCGCGCATGAAGGCGACCGGCGCGATTTCGATCGAGCCGTCGCCCATCAGGGCCTTCAGCTTGCGCGCCCCCAGGCGGTCGTTGAGCGCGTCGTAGAGGGGGCGCAGATAGGGTTGCAGCTTGTCCTCCAGCGCGCCGGGCAAATAGCCCAGGTTCTCGCCCGCCTCCACCGCCGGGCGGGAGAGCAGGATGCGGGCGATGCGCCCTTCCTCGAACGCCTCGCACGCCGAGGCGATGGCCAGATAGGTCTTGCCGGTCCCCGCCGGGCCGAGGGCCAGGGTGATCGGGCTGGTGTCCATCGCCTCCATCAGGATCCGCTGGTTCTCGTTGTAGGGGCGGACGTGGCGGCGGAAGCTTTGGTCGCGGCCGTCGTCGAGCGGGCTCCAGCAGGAATCCGGCGGGGTCAGGGGCTGCACGTTGTCGAAGCCGTGCATCGCGGTCGGGCTGATCTTGCGGCTGCGTTGCGGTTTACCCATGGGCTACGGTCCTTTGCGCGGGGGGTACCAAACCCGGAAAAGCAAAAACCTCCCGCTGAGGAGGCGGGAGGCGGCGGAGCTTCCGGGAACGACGAACACGGGCTGACGGTGCGGGAGGGACGTCGCGTCGGCCGTGTGCCGATCCCGCATCTGCGGGTCGGCGTGCCGCCGCGACCGTGGCAAGATGGGAAAACCGCATCGGCGGACCCTTTCCAACCATCAACCCTGATCACGACCGTACACGACTTGCCGGTCCGTCGCATCAAAATAATGCGACATAAAACGGCAATGAACACAACATGTAGATTATTTGAGCATCATGGCGGAGTCTTGGGCCATATTTGGCGGGGCGCCGGACAATAAAAAAACGGGAAGCAAGCTTCCCGTTTTTTTGCCGGTGGTCGACCGGCGCGTGATGGATGGTTCACTCGTCCGAGAGGACGAGGTTCTCCGCCGCTTCGCGTCCACCGCGACCGGCCACCAGCTCGTAGGAGAGCCGCTGTCCGTCGTTCAGGCTGCGCAGCCCGGCGCGCTCGACCGCCGAGATGTGAACAAACGCATCCTTGCCGCCATCATCCGGCTGGATGAAGCCGTAGCCCTTGGTGGTGTTGAACCATTTCACGGTTCCAGTCGCCATCGTCGTAGTACCTTCTATCGCGTGGGCGCGGGCATGATTTGCGCGCGCAAGCCCACCTTCCGTGGATATTTACCCCCGCCACACCGAAGGGCGCAAACGTCCCTTAACCCCGATGCAACGGAAGCACTTACCAATTGTGTGACACGTTCCTAGGGGGCTCACAAGAGGAATCCTTTCTCCCGGATCGGATTTCACGGGCGGATTGTGGACTTTTCGTGGCCGGGCCGGAAGGGCGCGGTCAGGGCGCGTTGCGCGACCGCCCGGATGTCGGCGACCGCCGCCTCGACGCCGCGGGGGGCGTTGCCGCGTACGTGCAGAACCAGCCGTCGCGACACGCCGTGCGCGTCCAGGCGGATCAGTTCGCCCTGGGCGATCGCCTCGCGTACCTGCGGCTCGGCGCACAGGGCATAGGCGATGCCCTGCCGCGCCGCGGTGACGAACCCCTCGGACGAGGGCAGGACATGGCGGGGGAAATCGCCGGGGCCGATGCGGAAACGGCGTTCCAGGTAGAGGTGGTGCAGCTCGTCGTGGCGGCCGAAGATCACCGCCGGGGCCTGACGCAGCGCCTCGGCGGTCAGGCCCTTGGGGAAGAAGCGGGCGACGAACCCGGGCGCCGCCACGGGGAAGTATTCCAGGGTGCCCAGGCGGATCATCCGCAGCCCCTGAACCGCGTCGGCGCGGGTGCCGATGCTGAGCAGGGCGTGCCCGGCCTTGAGGATGTCGAGGGTACGGGTTTCGTCGTCGACGGCGAGGTCGGAGAGCAGCCCGTGGCGGTGGAACAGCAGGGCGGGGACCTCGGCGAACCAAGTGGCCAGGCTGTCGGCGTTCAAGGCGATGCGCAGGCGTTCGAAGGGCTGTCCCCGCGCGTCGCCGCCGTCGGCGCGCAGGTCGCGCTCCATCAGCCGGGCGTTGAGCACGTACTGGAAGACGCGGTCGCCCGCCGCGGTGGCGGTCACCGGCTTGCTGCGCACCAGAAGCGGTTCGCCGAATTGCGATTCGAGGCGCTTGATGCGCTGCGACACCGCCGACTGGGTGATCCCCAGGTCTTCCGCGGCGCGTTCGAAACTGCCCTGCCGGATGATCGCGGCAAGGGCCTCCAGGCAGCGGGAATCGAGCATTCTACACCATAAGTAAAATTCATCATGAATAAGCATTATGCGCTGAATTCATGATTTCCGGGAGTCCATGATGCCGGGCATGGCGGTGCTTCCCGCCGGACGGCGACGGAGTGAAGACGATGTTCGGGTTCTCGGCGTATTTCGTGGGGTTGGCCCTGGGAGGCAGCCTGATCGTGGCGATCGGCGCGCAGAACGCCTTCGTTCTCGGCCAGGGCGTGCGCCGCAGCTTTCCCGCGACCACCGCGGCGGTGTGCTCCGCCTGCGACGCGTTGCTGATCTCGGGCGGAGTGCTCGGCGTCGGCGTCGCGGCGGCGGCGCATCCGGCGGTGGCGCGTCTGCTGATTCTGGCGGGGGCCGCCTTCATGCTGGCCTATGCCGCCTTGGCGGCGCGGCGGGCGGTGCGCGGCGGCGACGCGGCGGCGGCGGGGTCGGCGCGCCAGGATCGCCTTTCGGTGATCGGCGGGGCGCTGGCGGTCAGCCTGCTCAACCCGCACGCCTATCTCGACGCGATGCTGTTGATCGGCGGCGTCGCGGCGCAGATGCCGGCGGCGGACCGTTTGGCCTTCGCCCTGGGCGCGGTCAGCGCCAGCGTGCTGTGGTTCTTTTCCCTGGGGTTGGGGGCGGCGGCCTTGTCGCGCGCCTTGGCGCGTCCCGCCGTCTGGCGGGCGATCGACGCCGTCACCGCCCTGGTGATGACGGGGCTGGCTCTGCGCCTATTGCGCGGTCTTGCCTGAGGTCTTGGTCTTGGAAAGCGAGCCGTTGGTCAGGGAACGGGTCTTCAGCGTGCCCTTGTCGTTGAAGACGATCCCCGCCTTGCGGTTCTTCGACGAGATCTTCTGCTTCGGGGTGACCGGAACCGAGGATTTCGCCTTGGCGGAGCTGAAGCTTTGCAGCGGCGCCCCCGGCTGTCCCGCAGAGGCGGCGGCGGAACCCAGGCAGAGGAGGGCGGCAAGGCCGAGGGCAAGGTAACGGGCGCGGTTCATCGGCGGCTCCTTTCATGCGCTTCCGGCAGGATACCCCGCCGCCGATGAGGGAAAGGTTAACGGCTACAGCGCATGGATGCCGCCGATGAAGGCGTCGAGTTCGCTTTCCAACCGCCGCGACTGGGCGGTGAGGTCGGCGACCGCCGTCACCATGCCCTCGGCTGAGGCGGCGGAGGCGGCGATCGCCCGGCTCATGTCGTCCAGGCTGTCGGATACCGCGCCGGCGCCGTCCGCCGCCGCCTCGACATGGTTGCGGATGTCGGCGCTGACCGTGGTCTGTTGCGAAACCGCGTCGGACAGGTTGCCCGCCAGGGCCTGGATGCTGCCGATGTCGGCGCAGATTTCGGAAATCGCCGCCACCGCCTGCTGCACGTCGTCCTGGATGGCGCGGACCCGGCCGTCGATTTCGGCGGTGGCCTGGCGGGTCTGTTGCGCCAGTTGCTTCACCTCGTCGGCGACCACGGCGAACCCCTTGCCCGCGTCGCCCGCGCGCGCCGCCTCGATGGTGGCGTTGAGGGCGAGAAGGTTGGTCTTGTCGGCGATCTCGGCGATCAGTTCCACCACCTTGCCGATGTCCCGCGCGGCGTTGGACAGCGCCTGTACCTGACCGGTGACGGCGTCGGCTCCGGCGATGGCGCGGCGGATCGATGCCCCGGATTCGCTCAGGCGGCGGTCGACGCTTTCGACGCTCTGCCGCAGGTCGTCGCTGGAACGCACCACCCGTCCCATGCTGTCGGAGGCATGGGCGATGGTGCGCGCCATGGTTTCCCCCTGGTCGCGGGTGCTGGCGCTGTCGCGCGACAGTCCCTGCGCGTCGGCGGCGATGCGTTCGGCGCTGCCGTGCACCGCCAGGGCCACCTTGCGCACCGTGTTCTCGAAGGCGTCGGCCATCCGTTTCAGGGTTTCGCGCCGGTCGCGTTCGGCGGTTTCCTTGGCGGCCTGTTCCTGGGCGCGGATGCGTTCGATTTCGTGCGCGGTCTGCTTGAACACCGCGATCGAGCGCGCCATCGCGCCGATTTCGTCGCGCCGCGCCAGGCCGGGGATGCGCACCGAACGGTCGCCCGCCGCCAGGGCGTTCATCGCCGCGCGGATGTCGGCGATCGGGGCGTGGATGGAGCGCGCGATGGCGATGGCGAGGAAGCCGAACGCCGCGATGCCGACGCCGCCGATGCCGAGCAGTACGCCAAGGGTGCGGCCGCGTTGGACGCGGGCGCGTTCCTGCGCCTCGGCATGGTTGCGGGTCGCCGCGGCGATCAGTTCCCGCGCCTGGATGCGGGCGGCGGCGAAGGCCTCGGCCATTTCGGCGTCGGCGGTGGCGCGGCGGTCGACCGCCTGCACGTAGGCCGCCGCAGCCTTGCCGTAGGCGGAAACCGAGGCGGACAGGCGCTTGCGGGTCTCCGCGCCGAAGGGACCGGCATAGATGGCGAAGTCGAGTTCGTTGACCGTCTTGCGCAGGCGGCCGCCGTCCTCGGCGCTGGCGGTGGCCAGGAACGCCTGCTCGAAGCGGCGCAGTTCGGTCATCTTCGCCGAAATCGCAGCGACATTGGGCCAAAGGGCCAGCTCCGTCTCGATTTCCTGACTGGCGGTCTTCAGTCGGCCGCGCAGCCCGTCGGCGTTGGAGAAGCCGATCTCGGCGCGGGCGGCGCGGGCGGCGTCGAAGGCCTGGGCGATGCGGTCGATGCCCGTCGCCAGTTTGGCGGTGGCCTCGGTCAGGGCGGCGGAGGCGCCGCGCGCCGCCGCCGCGTGGCGCAGGGCCTCGGTGCGCGCCGCGGCGAAGGAATCCGCCGCGGCCTTGGGGGCGCGGGCGATGCCGATTTCGGCGATTTCCATGCGCGCCAGCATCAGCTCCAGGCTTTTCATCTCGTCGGTGACGATGCGCGCCGCCTCGGCGTCGGCCTCGTTGGCGCGCAAGGCGCGTTCGCCCAGCGTCTGGATCGCCGCGGCGCTGCCCAGCATCGCCAGGCTGAGCCAGACCAGGGCATAGATTCGGCGCCCGATACGGAAATGGGAGAGGAACCGGCTGACCGGACCGTGTTGCCGGGCGGGGGCGACGCGGCTTTCCCGCTCCAGCGCGTCCAGGGCATCCGGCGTCAGCGTCTCTCCGGGCATCAAAGTCGGTGTGAAGGTCTTTGTCACAATTACCGGCCAAGTTGTAATGGGCGAAGACCTTATGAAAAGTATCCGGTCTTTGCCCGTCAACCCGGTCATGAATATTTCAACAACCGTTCATTTAATGAGAAATAAATCCTCATAAATGTGTCATTGTTCTTTCTGTGTGCCGTTGGGGTGCGCGCGAATAACGTGTTTTTAATGGATCTGTTCGCCTGTACTTTTTGCCGCGTGCCCTTGTCCATGCGCCGCATGAGGCGTCGAGCGAAGAAATGGCGGAAATCCTTGAATCCGGCGTGTCGATCCTCACATGGAATCATCAAGGGGTAGACAAACCTCGGCGAAGAATTATCCTGGGTTGAGTGGTGGAGGGTGATGATGTCTGATCCTGGGTCGGCCCGTGCGCGGGCCTTGCATCTGCTGATGGCATCTCCGACATGGCACGAACTGCGCCGGGCGTTGGAGGACGAGGGCTTGGTCGACCGTCTGGGCGCGGCGGGGATGCAGTCCCTGCTGGAGGAATGGCACAGCCGCGCGGCGAATGCCCTGAACGACATCGAGCTCCGCATCGAACTCAGCTTCTGGTCGGAAGGCGGCAGCTATGCCGAGCATCTGAAAGGGTTCCAGGCGATTTCCCCCGGCGCCCTGGTGGCGGCGGCGCGGGCGCGCGGCTGGTTCGTGCGCGTCGGCGAATCCGGGCGCGCCATCGTCAACCCGCCGGGGGCGCGGCCCCTGGTGGTGCAGACCGGCAGCGGCGGCGCGGCGGCCTGATTTTCCGGATCAATCCTCGAAAGCGTTGAGGGCGCGCAGCCAGCGCCCCCGTTCGCCAGCCGTCATCGCGCGGAAGGCGGACAGCCAGGCGCGTTCCTCGTCGTTCAGGGAGGCGGGGGCGTCGGCGGCGGGCGCCGCCTGCGGCATCAGGTGAGCGGGCAGCGGCGCGCAGAGCAGCAGCACGGTCATCGGGTCCATGTCGAGGAAACGGGCCAGGGGTAGCACTTCGGAGACGTGGATGTCCCGACGCCCCCGCAGAATTTCGGAAATGCGGGTCGGCGGCAGGCCCAGGGCCTGGGCCAGTTCGGACTTCTTTTTGCCGATCTCGGCAAGGCGTTCGGCGATCCAGATCTGTTCCATGCCGCCATCATATCCGGTGTTCGCGGGCACGTACAGACGATTATCGTTATTTTTTCCTGGACAACGAGTAACGATAGTCGTAATATACATCCCATCATCGAGAACGGGACGTGCAGGATCATGACAGCGATGCGGAACGGCGTGGATCGCCTGGTGCAGTGTTTCGGCGGGTTGAGCGGCATGGCCCGCGCCTTGGGGCACGCGCACGTCAGTACGGTGCAGGGCTGGAAGTCCCGGGGCAGTATTCCGCGCTGGCGAATTTACGAGATACGTAATTCCGAACCAGGGCAGCGCAATCCCGAGATTCGGGAAATCCTCGCCGAACTGGAAAAGGCGGAGCGGCATGCCCGGCGGGACCACATGCCCGCCGAGGAGGGGTGCCGGTTCATCCACGGCGACCCCAAGGGGGAGTGGCGCTATTGCGGCAAGCCGCGCCGCGCGGGTTCGCCCTATTGCGCCGAACACCACGCGTTGTGCCGCGTTCCCGCCGATCATCCCGCCGCGTTGGCCGAGATCGACGCGGCGGTGAGCCGGGGAATCGGCGATGGCCCGATGCTGCTGCGGGAGTGCGACCGATGAGCGGCGACCGCGAAACCGTTGCCGGCGGCATGGCGTGGCTGGTCGCGTTCTGCGACAGCGAGCCCCTGGCCGCCGACGCCCGTCCGCGCGACCGGCTGCTGCATTGGGGGCTGCGCGCGCTGCGTCCGGGTTTCCGCCATTGCTATGCGCTGCGTCCGGCGCGGGGCGGCGGCTGGTTGCTGTTCAATCCGCACAGCGCCCGCACCGATATCCTGGAGCTGCCGGACGGCGCCTATGCCGCGCAGGTGCTGGCCGAGGCGGCGGCGGGGCGCGGGGCGGCGGTTGCCGTCGTCGCGCGGCAGCCGCGTTCCTGGTCGCCGCGCTGGGCGTTCAGTTGCGTCGCCTCGGTGGCGCATGTGATCGGCGTGCCCACCCGACCGTGGACCACGCCCTATTCCCTCTATCGACACCTGAAACGGGAGGAACTTGCCATGGGTGGAATGTTTTCCGCGCCGAAGGCCGATACCTCGGCCGCCGAGGCGTCCGCCGCCAAGGCTCAGGCCGAGGCCGACGAACTGAAGGCGAAGAACGACGCGCGGCTGCGCGCCCTGCGGGCCGGCAGCAACGGACGGTCGTTGCTGACCTTCGCCGGAACCGGCGAGCAGGGGGTGAAGACCACGTTGGGGGCCGGTTGACATGAACACGCCCTCGCATCGCTATGCCGACCCGGTGCTGGCGCGTTTCGCCCGCGCCGAGGCCAAACGCCGGATGTGGGATGGCATCCTGCACGACACCTATCGGCTCGCCCTGCCCAACCAGGACGACCCCGCCCTGATGCCGCGCGGCGGCAAGCGCGACGTCGAAATCTTCGACGGCACCGCGATCCGCGCGGTGAAATGGCGCCGCGCCAAGCTGCACGGCGACCTGTTTCCGCCGTTCCGTCCGTGGACCCGCTTCCTGCCCGACGGCGTCGAGGCCGACGACATGGATCCGGAAGCCGGGCGGGCCTGGGCGGTCTTCGTCGAGGACGCGGAACGCCGCTTCCATCGCGCGATCGACCGTTCCAACTTCCATCTGGAGGTGCCCTTGGCGCTTGGCGACGCGATGGTTTCCACCGGCGCGGTGCTGATTCGGGAAGGCACGCCGGAAGATCCCCTGCGCTTCGAGGCGGTGCCGGTTTCCCAGGTGATCCCCGAGGAAAGCCCGGACGGCACCATCCGTACCGTGTTCCGCGCCTTCGAGGTGCCGGGACGCGACATCGCGGAACGTTGGCCGGACGCCAAGCTGCCCGACGACGTCGAACGCCGCGTCGTCGACGATCCGGACGGCGAGTTCCGCGTCGTCGAGGCGACGGTGTGGGAACCGCGCCGCCGCCTTTACGAATACGCGGTGTTCATCCTCGACGGCGAACACAAGCTGCTGAAGCGGACCTATCGCACCTCGCCCTGGGTGGTCTTCCGCATGGACAAGGCGACCGGCGAGACGATGGGGCGCGGTCCGGTGCTGGACGCCCGCGCCGACATCGCCACCGCCAACAAGACCAAGGAACTGATCCTGAAGAACGCCTCCATCGCCGTCACCGGCATCTGGCAGGCGGAGGACGATGGCGTGCTCAACCCCGCCAACATCAAGCTGGTTCCCGGCGCGATCATCCCCAAGGCGCCGGGGTCCGAGGGGCTGAAACCCCTGGAAGCGCCGGGCAAGTTCGACGTTTCGCAACTGCTGCTCAAGGACCTGCAGGAGGGAATCGACGCCGCGATCAAGGGGCCCAGCCTGCCCCCCGCCGAGGGCGCGGGCAATCGTACCGCCTATGAAATCGGCGAACGCCGGTCCGACCAGATGGCGATCGACGTGCCGATGAGCCTGCGTCTGCTGTCCGAACTCGACTATCCGCTGGTGATGCGGTGCCTGGCGATCCTGATGTCGCCCGCGATGGCGGGCAGCCCCTACGCGATTTCCGCCTTCGACCTCGGCGGGCGGCGGGTGCATCCGGTGCCGGTGTCGCCGCTGGTCCGTTATCAGGACATGGCCGACGCCCAGGCGCGCAACCAGGCCCTGCTGCTGGCGATGCAGGTGGACGCGGAGACCACGCTCTCGCTGGTCGACCGCGAACGCTATATCCGCGACTTCCTGCAGGCGCATGGCTTCAAGGCGACCCACCTGCGCCCCGCCGCCGCGCCGTCGGGGGACGGCGACGCGGGGATGGCCCCCCTGTTCCGGCTGCTGGGGGCGGCGGGGGACGCGGCGCAGGCCGGGGAGGCGGCGAAATGACCGCCGCGCCGTTCGCCGCCGACGAGGCGCCGCGCGTCTTCGCCCGCCTGTTCGCGGGGGCGGAGGGGGCGCGTGCCCTGGCCTATCTGCGGGCGTTGACCCTGGACCGTGCGATGGGCGCGCACGTCACCAGCGAACAGCTCTGGCATCTGGAAGGCCAGCGCCATCTCGCCCGGCACATCCTGAAACTGGTGGAACGCGGCGCGGCGCAGGGCTGACGTCTTCGCCCGCCGAACTTGGAAAGGAAGAGAGATGACCGAAGACGAAATCCTGTCGAAGAAGACCGCCGAGACCGCGTTGCCGCCGCGCAGCGTGCGCTACAAGGGCGAGGAGCTGGCGGTGCCCGAGGCGTTCTGGGACGCCGCTTCCGCCGCCCCCAACCTCGGCGCCCTGGTGAAGTCGCACGCCGATCTGCGCCGCCTGCTGTCGGAGCAGCGGCCCGAGGTCCCCGAGGCCTATGAACTGGCGGTGCCGCAGGACCTGGCGGGGCGGGTCCAGGCCGACGCCGAGGATCCGCTGGCGAAGTCGGCGATGGATTGGGCGCACAAGCACGGCCTGGGGCAGGAGGCGTTCTCCGAACTCGCCGCCCTCTATTACGGACGCCTGGCCGAGGACACGGTGGACCGCGACACCGAGATCGGCAAGCTGAAGTCGGTGTTCGGTTCCAAGGTGGACAGCGAACTCGCCGGATTGGGGCGCTGGGTGCAGGGACTGCTGGGCGACAGCCTGTCCCGCGATCCGGAAACCGAAAGGGCGCTGCACCGCCTGACCGCCACCGCCGACGGGGTGAAGCTGATCAAGGCGTTCAAGGATCGCCTGGCCGAACCTGGCGTTCCCTCGTTCCGCGAGGGCGGGGCCAAGGCGTTGGACGCGTCGGCCCTGCGCGCGATGCAGGCTTCCGACGCCTATCTGACGGGCGATCCGGCGGTGCGCCGCAAGGTGGCCGAGGGGTGGGCGCGTCTGTATCCGGACGCGGCGGGCTGAGTCATCCCGCAGGTTATTTCTGGGGTGGGGCTGCGAACTTCAGGTTGTCTTTCCGAATGCCGTCCTGTTCTTGTCGATATTGTGGTTTTATTCGCCAAACTCTTGCCACAATCCGCGCCTAGATGGACGTCTTGAACTGTTCGAAGTTTCCGCAAGTTGCCGAAGGCGTGCGGTGGGCGCTTACCGTCCCCCGCAGCCGACGACAAGGTCCGGCCGCGGAGCCCCACCTCGGAGCTCCCAACCCAGTGTTAGGTCACGGCCCCGGGGTCCGCGGCCGGACGCCTTCTCTCCAAAGCTTTCCGACATCTTGTCCCGCGCCGCGCGAAAGGCTTGATTCCGCCGGGCGGACAGGTGAAAGTCGCTGTCCTTGCAGCGCGTCTCTGGCGGCGCGCGACAACCCGGGGAGTCGGCATGGCAGAGCTGTTTCCGTCATTTGCGCGCAAGCGCGAGGCGATCAATCACGCGGTATTCACCAAGGCGCTGGCGGCGGTGCACAAAGCCGTTCAGGCCTATTCCGACGAGGAGCGGGAACGCTTTTTCTGTTTGGTCGCCGACGTGGCGCGCATCCTCGCCTGGGGGGCGGGACGGCGCGACTGGCTGTCGCTGCTGGAGACCGTGACCCGTAGCCAGCAGGAGGACTTCACCACCGCCGTCCGCAAGATGGGGTTGGCCGAATCCCTGGAAACCGCGCTGTGGGCGGCGATGCGTTCCCATCCCCGGGGCGTGTTCCGCGATGCCCTGGCCTTGGTGGCGATTCGTCTGCATCTGGGCACCGCCTGGGTGCATGGCGAGGTGCTGGCTGCCCGCGATGGGGCGGGCGCGATGATTCTGGACGCCTTCGACGTGGCCGAACTCTCGCCGACGAAACCGGCGGAATTGACCGCCGCCGATTTCTGCGTCGGTGCCTCGACGGTGGGCGGCGACATCCTGGCCAAGCTGGCGGACGACGTGTTCAGCCGCGCCATGGACCCCGGCACGGTTCTGACCGAACGCGGCGCGGGCGCCAAGGCGCTGCGCGATGCCTTCGACATCGATCCGCTCGGCCTCGGCGGGCGGGCGGGCAGCCCCTGCTACGACTTGGCGTTGCGCTTCAACAACGACACCGGGGTGAAGGGGGCCTTCTCCGCCGCCGCCAAGGTGTTCGACGAGGACTCCGCCGCCCGGGCCCTGGAACGGATGGGCGTTTCGCTGGCCGACAGCAAGAAGCTGGTGGAACAGCGCGCGGTGATGTCCGCCGCGTCGGAGTTCTGGGGGGAACGCCTGGAAGAGGGGGTCGCGCCCCTGGCCGGAGCGGAAGCCGCCGCCGAGCTGCGGCGGCGATGCCACATGGCCCTGGCCTATGGACGGGCGGTCTGCCCGGCCTTCATCCTGCTGGTGATGGCGGCGGAAAGCCGCTGGATGACCCTGGCGGGCGACGGCGCCGGGACCGCTCCGGCGGCCCTGTCCGCCTATTTCGAGGCGGGGGGGAGCTGGCCGTCGGTGGTGCCGCCCCAGGGGGTCTCGGTGCGCGCCGTCGATCAGGACGCCGAGCCGACGGAGAGCCAGATTCTCGGCCGCAATCAATGGACCGGGCGCGATTTCAAATGGTACTGGGTGGCCGCGATCGTTCTGTTGATGGTCTATGGCTGGGCGGCCAGCGTCGGCCTATTCTAGGCCGACTTCCTCCAGCGCCTTCAGCATGGTGGAAACGTTGCGGGTGAAGACCTCGCCATAGGGTTTGATCCAGCCGCCGGTCCAGGCGACCCAGCCTTCCTGCGGCGTGACGTCGGGGACCGGCACCGCCGAAGGGTCGGGCAGGGCCTTGCCGATTTCCGCTAGCGCTGACCACAGCGCCGGGTTGACCTTCCCCGCCGGCTGCGGCCAGGACCGCCGCAAGGTCGCCGCATCCTCGGCCGCCGCGCGCAGGGACGCGCGGGGGTCGTGCCCTTCTCGCAGGGCGTCGCGCAGGGCCGTCGCGGTGTCCCACTCGAAGCGGGTCAGCATGCCGATCACGTACAGGGCCGAGGCCATCTCGCCATGCGGCTTGAGGGTGCGGGCGATGGTGCGCCAGACCTCGTAGCGGGTCAGCGGTTCGCGCATCCAGAGTTCGATTTCCTCGGGCGCGGCGGGAAGCGCGGCTCCGGCGGGCAGGCGTTTGATTTCCTCTAGACGGCGTTCCATGAAGCCCCAGCGGGCGTTCACCGTCTGGAAGTATCCGACGATCGCCGCGTGAATGGGGGGCAGCAGGGCGGCGTCGGCGCCGGAGCAGCGCCCCTTGGCGTCGGTGTCGGCCAGCAATTCGTCGGCGCGGCTGCGCAGGCGGATCTTCAGCTCCTTCAATCCGTCGCGCGCCTTGTCCAGCTGTTGCAGGCGCCCCGGATTGTTGGCAGCGGCCATGGTCTGTCCGACCATGTGGCTGGCCGCGACCTCGATGCGGGTCAGGCCGATCGCCAGGTTCATCCGTTCCTTGATGCCGGCCAGGCAGGCGGGCTCCGCCGCCAGCGCCGGGGCGGAGACAAACGCCGCCATCAGGGCGAACGCGGCGAACTTTGGGTGGGCACGGCGCGGCAGGGGCATTGCGGAAGCTCCGGTTTCGGTCAGAGAGGCAGGGTGGTATTCCCGCACCCGACTGTCAACGGTTTCCCCCGGAAGTTTCCGGGCGGGGTTTACGCAATACGTATAACTTATTGAAATATAGAACTTTTTATTGACTTTTCCGTCTTCGCGAGAGATAATGCCCGCATCTTCCGAAAGGGGCTTGCCCCGCCGTCGCGGCGATCGTGCCGCTCGGCCAGGAAGGATCCTTCCCCGCGTTTGCGCGGCGTCCGGCATATCACTGGCACAGACCCGGATGTATCGGCCTTCACCGTCCCGTTCGACCACGGGACGCCGGGGGCGATGCGTCGTGGACGGCCCTCGGTTTTCGGCAACGGATACGAGGGCTTTTCATGAGCGTTTCGATCAATCAGGCCTTCATCAGGCAGTATGAGGCCGACGTCCATATCGCCTATCAGCGGATGGGCGCGAAACTGCGCAACACGGTGCGGGTGAAGACCAGCACCACCGGCGCTTCCACCGTTTTCCAGAAGACGGGAACCGGCGTCGCCGCCACCAAAACCCGGCACGGCATGGTGCCGGTGATGAACGTCGAACACTCCCAGGTCGAATGCACGCTGGAGGACTTTTACGCCGGCGACTGGGTGGACAAGATGGACGAGATCAAGACCAACGTCGACGAGCGCAAGGTGCTGGTCGACGCCGGGGCCTATGCTCTCGGCCGCAAGACCGACGAGATGATCGTCACCGCCGCCGCGGCGGCCAGTGTCGGCGTCGGCGACTATTCCACCGGGTTGACCAAGAACCTGCTGCTGTCGGCGTTCGAGACCCTGAACGCCGCCGACGTGCCGGACGACGGCCAGCGGTTCGGCATCGTCGGCCCGCACCAGTGGAACGAACTCCTCAACATCGACGAGTTCGCCAGTTCGGACTTCGCCTCCGACGCCTTTCCCTGGCTCAAGGGCACGGAAAGCCGCAAATGGCTGGGCATCGTCTGGCTGATGCACACCGGCCTGCCGCTGGATGCGGCGCAGCGCGACTGCTTCCTCTGGCACAAGACCGCGATCGGCCATGCCATCGGCGCCGAGGTGACCTCGGACATCACCTGGCACGGCGACCGCGCCGCGTGGTTCGTCAACAACATGATGAGCCAGGGGGCGACCCTGATCGATGCCTCGGGCGTGGTGAAGATCAAGGTCAACGACGACGCGGCCATCGGCTGACGCGGCAGGAAGGGAACCCAACATGGCTTTCGAACCGAGCAAACTGGAACTTCTGGCGGGCGGCGGCGCGGTGCTGTCGCTGTGGGGCTATGCCAGCGCCGCCGACGCCAAGGCGACGATCGACGCGGCGGGGTATTTCGACGCCGCTTCGCGGGTGCTGAAGGTGGGCGACTGGATCCTGGTGAACGCCGCCGACGGACGCGGCATCGCGGTGGTCGCCTCGAACGCCGGGGGCGTGGTGGACGCCACCGACCTGTTGGCGGTGGGGGCCGCCGACAGCCGCTGACGACCCGGGACGGCGGAACGGGGCGTCCCGTTCCGCTGGTGCCATCCCCAACCGAACGAGGAAACCGATCATGGCCTTGACCGCGATCCAGGTCTGCGCGCGGGCGCTGCTTTCCATCGGCTGCGAGCCGATCACCAGTTTCGAGGACGGTTCCGCCGAGGCGGACGTCGCGGGCATGCTTTATGGCGGGGTGCGCGACGCGCTGCTCTCCTCCTATCCGTGGAGCTTCGCCACCGCGCAGCGGGCGTTGGCGGAAATCGCCGCCGTGCCGCTGGCCGACCATGCGCACGCCTATCAACTGCCCGACGATTTCCTGCGGGCCCTGTCGGTGGGGCAGTCGGGGTCGGGGCGGGGCGTTTCCTATCGCATTCGGGAACGGCGCATCCACACCGACGCCTCGGCGGTGGTGCTGACCTATATCTTCCGCCCCGACGAACGGGCCTGCCCGCCGTTCTTCGACCAGGCGCTGATTTCCCGCCTGTCCGCCGAATTCTGTCTGCCGCTGACCGAGAACACGGCGCGCAGCGAATTGCAGGGAAAGTTGGCGGCGGCGGAATTCCAGCGCGCCAAGTCGATCGACGCGCAACAGCAGACGCCCAACCGCTTCGAGGACTTCTCGCTTCTGGAGGTGCGGCGATGACGGCGCGCGGCGTAACCGTTCAGACCAATTTTTCGGCGGGGATGCTGGACCCGCACCTTGCGGCGCGGTCCGACGTTTCGGCCTATGCGCAGGGCGGTTCCGACCTGACCAACGTGCTGGGACTGCCGCACGGCGGCGTGGCGGTGCGCGGCGGCCTGGTCCGTTTCGTCGAACTGGCCGAGGGCGGTGCCGAAGCGCGTCTGCTGCGCTTCGAATTTTCCACCGAGCAGGTCTATCTGATGGTGTTGCGGCCGTTGGCGCTGGACGTCTATCTGCCCGACGGCACCTTGTGCGCCACCGTGGCGACGACCTACGCGGCGGACGAAATCGCCGACATGGCCTGGGTGCAAAGCCTGGACACCCTGATTCTGGTGCACCCCGATCACTCCCCGGCCAAGCTGATGCGCTGCGGTTCGCATACCGCGTGGGCGCTGTCCGACATCGTCCTGGAGAACGTTCCGCAGTACGACTTCGACGGCTCCGGCGATGGCGCGGCCGAGGACGTGTGGTCGGCCGCCCGCGGCTGGCCGCGTTCGGTGTTCCTGCACCAGGGGCGGCTGTACTTCGGCGGTTCGAAATCGCGACCGCAGACGATCTGGGGCAGCACCGCCAACAGTTTCTTCGATTTCGCCACCACCGACGACGCGCTCGACGACGAGGCGGTGGAAATGACCTTCGACAACGATCGCGTCTGCGCGGTGCAGCAGCTCTACGCCTTGAACGATTTCTTCGCCTTCACCACCGGCGGCCTGTTCGCGCGCACCGACGACGCGGTGGTCACGCCCAGCGACTTCACTCTGCGGCGGTCCTCCGAAGTTCCGGCGGCGGCGGCGCGTCCGGCGGAACTGGACGGTTCGGTGATGTTCATCCGCAACCCCGGCGACGGCCACGGCACCGTCTACGAGGTGGTCTTCGACTACGAGACGCAAAGCTATCGCGCCGAGGACGTGGCGTTGCTTTCCGGCCATCTGATGCGGCGGCCGGTGGACATGGCGGCGCGCCTGGGCAACGAATCCGACAGCGCCAACCATTTGTACGTGGTCAACGGAGGCGACGGCTCGGTGGCGGTTCTCAACAGCCGCAAAAGCCAGAAGATGACCGGCTGGACGCTTCTCGTCACCGGCGGCGCGGTGCGCCGCGTCGCTGTGGTCGGCGGCGTGCCGTATTTCCTGACGGAACGGGAGGTCGCGGGCGTCACCCGGCATTTCATCGAAAGGCTGGATCCGGACCGCCGCCTGGATTGTTCCACCCTGCTGACCTCGGCGGCGCCGACGGCGTCGTGGAGCGGTTTGTCCTATCTGAGCGGCGCGACGGTGGATCTGATCGGCGACGGCGCGCCGCTCGGCCAGGCGGTGGTGACGGACGGCACGGTGGAGACGCCTTACGCGGTGTCGGCCCTGGAAGTCGGCTTCGCCTTCGACTGGGCGGTGGAAACCATGCCGGTGGAGGCCAGCGACGGCTTCACCGCCGGGGGGCGCTGCCGCCTGACCTGCGCCGCCATTCGTGTCCACCGTTCCGCCGGGCTGAGCGTCAACGGCCGGGCCCTGCCCGATCTGCGTCTTGCCGACGCGGTTCTCGACGCGGCGTCGATCCTGACCACCGGCGTGCGCAAGGTGCGTTTCCTCGGATGGCGGGGCGGACGCTTTCAGGACGGCGGGGCGACGGTGCGGGTGACCGGCAGTTCGCGGCTGCCCGCGGCCATTCTTTCGGTTTCCACGGAAATCGCGCAATAGCAACGAAGAGGAGACGATCATGGGTGCAGCGGCATTGCCGATCGTGATGGTGGCGGCCAGCACGGCGGCCTCGATGGCCAGCCAGTCGCGGCAGACCTCGGCGGTGAAACAGCAGACCAAGGCGCAGGAGATGCAGAACACCCTGCAACTGGCGACGCAGGAACGGAGCAGCCAGGACGTTCTGCAAAAAGCCCTGGCCCGGCAGAGCGTCCGCAACGCCGCGACCGGCGTCGATTCCACCTCGGGCTCGGCGTTGAGCGTCGCCAACGCGGCGAAGGCGCAGACCGACCGCGACCTTTCCCTGCTGTATGCCGGAACCAACCTGGCGGAACTGCGTGGCTCCCTTGCCGCCGGAAACAGCGGCGCGTCGAACACGGACTCCCTGCTCAATCTGGGTTTGACCGCGGGAAAGGTGTTGATGTCCTCGAACTGGAAGTAGGGGGCGGGGCGCTTCGAGAAGTTCTGGGGTTCATGGGGTCTGGCGTGTGACGCGGAAGAGAAACTTTGCCGATGAATGGGGAATTACAGTCTTTCGCGCCACACGCAAAGATTACCTGAAAAATATAATTATCAATTATTAAAGGAAGCATGACGGCATCATGCCATTATGGGTGTATTCACGCGAACTTATTTGATTAATGGTTGTCACGTCGTGTTATTCTCTTTCCGGTAGATGAATTGGAATTAAGCGCGCAAAAGGTGTGTTCGGGCGGCGTGCCGTTCGGCGGAAAGAGCGAGGGGGAGGGAACGATGGGCGAGGCCGGAACGATTCCTTCGGTCTGGGCATTTTGCCGGTTGGAAGCGGCGTGCCGGGTGGAAGACCTGGACGTGGCCGTGGACATGCTTTTGGACGCGCGGGAAGGGGATCCGGTGCCTCCCGGCGTTGCGTCCAGGCTGGCGGCTCTGCTGGGGTATGGCGTGGCGGAGCTGGAGCGGCGAACCGGTCTGCGCCCGTGCGCCGATCTGGCGGCGGCGCGTCTGCTGCTGATCGAGGCGGCCTTCGCCGAATGCCGAAGGCGCCTGCGGAAGGGGCGGGACGGCCTGCGTCAGGCGCTGGCGGTATGCGCCGCCTTGCAGTTCGAGGCGCTGGGCGATGCCGCCGCCGGGGCGAGAGCCTTCGCCGCGCTGCGGGCGGACAAGGTGGAGGACGCGCGTCTGGCGGGAATCCTGCGGGCTTCCCTGCCGCTTGGCGAATGCGTCGCGCTGGCGGTGACGCGGGCGCTGGCCCTTGCCGGGGGAAGCGCGGCGGGGGCGGAGGAAAGCGGTTTTTCAGACGGTTGGGCGCAAGCCGCCGAATAGAGGGGAGACATCGATGAGCGAACATATTCAGATCGGCGACGTTTCGCCGCGCATCCAGTACGTCGCCGACGGCGGCGCCACGGCATTCATCTATCCGTTCCCGATCTTCGAGGCGGCGGACTTGCTGGTCCACCTGGACGACGTTTTGCAGACGTCCGGTTATACGGTTTCCGGCGCCGGAGAAACGGCGGGCGGCCTGGCGACGCTTGCGGCGGCGCCGCCCGACGGGACCGTGGTCACCCTGACCCGCCGGGTTCCCGAGGAACGTACCACCGACTTTCAGGAGGGCGGCGCCTTCCGCGCGGTGGTGATCAACACCGAACTCGACCGCGTCGTCTGCATGGTGCAGCAATTGCGCGACGATCTGTCCCGTTCCGTGCTGCGCCCGGCGACCTCGACCTCCGCCGCTTCCCTGGCCTTGCCGGACCCGGCGGCGGGGCGGGCGCTGAAGTGGAACGCGGCGGGCGACGGGCTGAGCAACAGCGACGGCGACCCCGACGCCGCGCAGACCGCCTGCGCTGCCAGCGTTGCCGCCGCCGCCGGGCATGCCTCCGCCGCGCAGACGGCGCAAGCGGCCACCGAGGCGGCGCTGGCGAACACCCTGGCCGCCTTCGACAGCTTCGACGACCGTTATCTGGGGGCGAAGACCGCCGACCCGGTGACCGACAACGACGGCGATCCGTTGGTTGGCGGGGCGCTGTACTTCAACAGTACCACCGGCGCGATGCGGCTCTATACCGGGTCGGCGTGGGTGGCGGCCTACGTCTCCGGCGAGGGCTATCTGGACACGGATAACGCGCTGTCCGAGCTTTCCAGCGCGGCCGCGACGGCGCGGGGCAACATCGGGGCGGCGGGTGCCGCCGACCTGTCCGAGGTTGCCGACGACGTGTCCGATCACGAAACGCGCATCGCGACGCTGGAAAGCGCGTCGGGTGCCCTGCCGTCCTGTTCGCTGGTGCAGAGCGTGGCGCAAGCCATTCCGAATGGGGCGTCGGCGACGCTGACCGGATGGTCTGAGGTGGCGGACGCGCCCGGCTGGCACGACCCCAGCACCAACCCGGAGCGCATCACCGTCGCGGACGCGGGTGTATATCTGCTCACCGCCTGCTCTTCCATCGACACGAGCAACAACGGGCAGATTGCCATCCGCCTGCTCTTGAACGGGGTGATCGTCGCGCAGTTCGGGGGCTACTCCAACGGCACGGCCTACGGTGGGTCTTCGGTGACCGCAGTATTGCCCCTGGCGGCGGGTGACTATGTGACCGCCCAGGCGTGGCAGTATATCGGCACGGCCTACAACACCGTTGCCGCGACGACGCGGCTTGCCGTGGTGAGGCTGTCGTGAGCAAGGAAAACCTGACCGATTTCGGGGTGGGCGGCGCGGCGGTCAGCCTGCCCCTGTGGGTACAGCACCTGGAAGCCTGGGCGCAGGCGGTGGTGATCGTCGGCGGCGCGGCGTTGGTTCTGGTGCGCCTGTGCCTGGCGTTGCGTCAGGCGAAAAAGGGCGCCGAGGAGGAAGGATGATGCCGATGGACATGGCCTTGCTGAAACGCGAACTGATCCGCGACGAGGGGCTGCGTCTCCAGCCTTATCGCTGCACGGTGGGGAAGCTGACCATCGGCGTCGGACGCAACCTTGACGACGTGGGCATCAGCGAAACCGAGGCGGACACCTTGCTGGAAAACGATATCGGCCGTGCCATGGCCGGCCTCGACCGGGCGTTGCCGTGGTGGCGCGATCTGTCCGACGCGCGGCAGCGGGCGCTGGTCAACATGTGCTTCAACCTGGGGCTTTCCCGGTTGAGCGGTTTTCACGGCATGTTGGCGGCTCTGCGGCGCGGCGACTTCGACGGCGCCGCGCGCGAGGCCTTGAATAGCGCCTGGGCGCGGCAGGTGGGCGCGCGGGCAACCCGCGTCGCCGCGATGATCGGGGAGGGGTGAGCCATGGCTTTCGGCATCGACGACGCCATCGCGGCGGGGCTGAAGATCGTCGACAAGTTCATTTCCGACCCCGACGCCAAGATCGCGGCGGAACGGGAATTGCGGCAAAGCCTGCTGGAATGGGACCGGGGGCAACAGGAAACCAACACGGCGGAAGCGGCGAACCGCACCCTGTTCGTCGCCGGGTGGCGGCCGTGGATCGGTTGGGTGTGCGGCGCGGCGATGGCTTTCCAGTACGTGGTGTCGCCGTTGGTGGTGTGGGGCGCCGCCTTGGCCGGTCATCCGATCCCGCGGCCGCCGACGCTCGACGACATGCTGTGGGAACTGCTGTTCGGCATGCTCGGCCTGGGTGGGCTGCGCACTTTTGAAAAGATCAGGGGGGTGACGAAGTAGGCGGTTGGATGCAGGAACGAAGGGCCGTATGGGAGAGGCGGCCCTTCGTGTCTTGGGTTCAGGCGGCCACCGCCATGTCCTGCAGCAGGCTGGCCATGACGCCACTGCTCAGGCGGTTGGTCGTGGCCGCAAGCGCCGGATTGCCGGCGGCCCGCTCCGCTGCGGAGACGATGCCGTCCTCGTTGGTATCCAGCGGGTCGTAGGTTTCCGTCGATCCGCCCGCCGCGGCGGAGGAAGAGGTCGAGGCGGACTCCGTCGCCGACGTGGTGGTGTCGGTATCGGACTCCGTCTCGGCGACGGCATCGCTGGGCGGCGGCGGCGGGGCGAGGGCGGTTTCGAGTTCGCTTTCGCTGATGCTGCCGTCTCCGTCGGTGTCGATGCTGGCGAACAGAGCTTCCGACGAGGCCGAAGTCGTATCGTCGGCGGTATCGGAGATCGTTGCCAGAGCGGCGGAAAGTTCGTCTTCGCTGATGTTGCCGTCGCTATCGGTGTCGATACTGGCGAACAACGGGTCAGTCGAGGCGGTCATCTCTTCCGGCGGTGGCGGCGGTGGGGCGAGGGCGGTTTCGAATTCGCTTTCGCTGATGCTGCCGTCGCCGTCGGCGTCCAGGCTGGCGAGCAGGCTGGACTGGGCGGTTCCGCTTTCCTGGGCGCCGATCAGGGCCGAGCCGGTTTCCGAGCTGAATTGGTCTGCAAAGCTGACGAATTCAGTCTGGGAAATCAGTCCGTCGCCGTCGGTGTCCAGGGAGGAAAACAGGTTTTGCACGGACGATGCGGAGGATGAGGTTTCCCCGCTCTCGTCGCTCTTGCTCGTCGTGCTTGCCTGCGTCCTCATCTGCTGCAGAAGCTGCATCAGCAGCGCCTGCGTGCTTGAGGCGGAGGAATTGACGCTAGAAATCATGATGTTTCCTCCAAAGAGCTCGCTTCCTTGCGAAGGAGCCGTTCAGGAGAAGGTACGGACGAGGCCCCGGGGTCCTGTCGCGCTCGATACACTTTGATACAAAAAAAGCGCCTGAAACGGCCGACGACGGGGGCGGGTCGTCCATCCGGCGAAGGCGCCGTTCGGTCCGAAAGAGATTCTTCGCCGCCCACGTTACTCGGAGGTGCGTCCGCTCGCCGTGGCGAGAAGGGCGTTGACCGAGGTTTCGGTGCCGCCGGCGCGCGCGGTCAGGTCGCTGCCGCCGTTCTGGCTTTGCAGCCATTCGACGAACGACACCATGCCGTCCTGGTTGGTATCCAGGGGGTTGGCGTCGGTCTTGGCGGAGGTGTCGCCTTCCGATGCGGCGCCGGAGGAAGCATCCGTGTCGGCCGCTCCGGCGGCGGGGGGGCGCGGCGGTGGGACCGGCAGGGTTTCCTGCGCGTCCAAAAGGGCCTGCGCGCTTTCCGTCGAAAAGCGGTCGCCGAAACCGTCGAAAGGCCGGGTCGCCGTTTGGGACGAAGCGTCGCGCTCGGCGTTCGCCGTGGCGGTGCCGTTTCCCTGCCGTGCCGATTGCGGGTCGGCGCCGGTTTCCGATGATGCCTTGATTTCCGACACGCCGGACGGATAGCCGGCGTCGTCCACCACTGCTACGCCTGAGATCATGATTCTCTCTCCTCAGGTTGGCGCCCTGTGCGGGGACGCTGCAAAAGCCGGGAAGCCCACATTCTAGAGCTTTCCTTTGCGTAATACGCGGGACGGGGCGGAAGACTGGCGCGGCGAAGATAAAAAAAGGGACCGGCTTTCGCCGGTCCCGATTTTTTCGTCCGATCCCTTGGGATCAGGCGGAGTAGTACATCTCGAACTCCACCGGGTGCGGGGTGTGTTCGTAGTGGTAGATTTCGTCCCAACGCAGGGCCATGTAGCCTTGCAGGAAGTCTTCGGTGAAGACGTCGCCCTTCTTCAGGAAGTCGCAATCGGCTTCCAGGGCCTGCATCGCCTCGCGCAGCGAGCCGCACACCGTCGGGATGCCCTTCAGCTCTTCCGGCGGCAGGTCGTAGAGGTCCTTGTCCATCGGGTCGCCGGGGTGGATCTTGTTCTGGATGCCGTCCAGGCCCGCCATCATCATCGCGGTGAAGGCGAGGTACGGGTTGGCGGTCGCATCCGGGAAGCGGATCTCGACGCGCTTGGCCTTCGGGCTGGTCGCGAACGGGATACGGCAGGAGGCGGAACGGTTACGCGCCGAGTAGGCGAGCAACACCGGAGCCTCGAAGCCCGGGATCAGACGCTTGTACGAGTTGGTGGTCGGGTTGGTGAAGGCGTTCAGCGCCTTGGCGTGCTTCATGATGCCGCCGATGTAGTACAGCGCCATCTCCGACAGGTCGGCGTAGCCCGAACCCGCGAACAGCGGCTTGCCGTCCTTCCACAGGGACTGGTGGCAGTGCATGCCCGAGCCGTTGTCGCCGATGATCGGCTTCGGCATGAAGGTCGCCGTCTTGCCGTAGGAGTGGGCGACCATGTGCACCACGTACTTGTAGATCTGCATCTGGTCGGCGGCGGTCAGCAGCTTGTTGAACTTGCAGCCGAGTTCGTGCTGGGCACCGGCCACTTCGTGGTGGTGCTTTTCGATCGGCAGGCCCATTTCGCCCATCACGGTCAGCATTTCGGCGCGCATGTCGACGCCGGAATCGACCGGAGCCACCGGGAAGTAGCCGCCCTTGACGCGCGGACGATGGCCGGTGTTGCCTTCCTCGTAGGCGCGGTCGGTGTTGTAGGCGCCTTCGATCGAGTCAACCTGATAGCTGATCTTGTTCATCGAGACGTTGAAGCGCACGTCGTCGAAGACGAAGAATTCGGCTTCCGGGCCGAAGAAGCAGGTGTCGGCGATGCCGGTGGAGGCGAGGTAAGCCAGGCCCTTCTTGGCGATCGAGCGCGGGTCGCGGCTATAGGGCTGGCCGGAGGACGGCTCCAGAATGTCGCAGAACAGGACCATCTGCGGCTGCGCCGCGAACGGGTCCATCACCGCGGTGGACAGGTCGGGCATCAGCGTCATGTCGGATTCGTTGATCGACTTCCATCCGGCGATGGAGGAGCCATCGAACATGATGCCTTCGGTCAGCATGTCTTCATCGACGGTGGAGACGTGCTGCGCGGTGTGCTGCCACTTGCCGCGCGGATCGGTGAAGCGGAAATCGACGTACTGCACGTCGTTTTCCTTGATCATCTTGAGGACGTTTTCAACGGACATGGTGCTTCCCTCGTGAAGTGCCGGTTACGCAATAATCGCAATCTGTCGCGGCTTCGCTCCCTGCGTATACGTTGCCTTGGCGGGTGCGTGCCGCCACTCGATTCCAAGGCCCGAAACTCTCGGCTCTCCCCGGTTGTCCGGGGATGGCCAGGTATCCTATATGGCTTCCGCTCCGGTTTCGCCAGTTCTAATTCGGATCGCCTCCTCCACCGGGGAGACGAAGATTTTTCCGTCGCCGATACGCCCGGTTTGGGCCGCGGATTGGATCGCCTCGACGGCGCGTTCGACCTGATCGTCCTCGACGACCAGTTCGATCTTCACCTTGGGCAGAAAATCCACGACGTACTCGGCGCCGCGATACAACTCGGTATGACCCTTCTGGCGGCCGAATCCCTTGGCCTCGATCACCGTCATGCCCTGGAGGCCGATGTCGTTCAGGGCTTCCTTCACTTCGTCGAGCTTGAAGGGCTTGATGATGGCTTCGATCTTCTTCATGGAAGTCCGGTGCTCCGGTTCGAGTGCTCCGGGAGGGAGGGCCGCCGCCGACTTTTCGCGACGAAGGCCGGACCGGCCCGATCGTCCGCGGCGGTCGGCGCCGGAACTGTTCGGAGCACATGGTGTGCATGAGTCATGCCAATCCGCCATTCCCGGGCGGAGCCCACGAGGGCGGGGGGTCCGCATCGGCGCCGTGGCGGGTCGGCAGGGGCGATTGACCAATCTTTTAGCATGCTGCCGAAAGATTGGTCAAAGGGGCTGATTACGAGTTGTGCACGCGCGGTCGCGGATTTTCTTTCGTGGAAAACCGGGGGTTGTGCCTCCATATCCAAGTTGTCGAACGCCCCGTTCCGCCGGGCGCTTCCGGGTGAGGCCGACATGCGCGTGCGTTGGTTCGTCCTTTTCGCCTGTCTGGGTGGTTTCCTGGCGCCGGTCGCGGCAGCGGCGCGGGACGCGCCGTCGTGCGAGGTGGCCAGGCCGGTGCGGATGGCCGATCTGGATTGGGAATCCAACGCCTTTCACGTGGCGGTGGCCCGTTTCATCCTGGAAAAGGGATACGGTTGCGCCGTCGAGACGGTGCCCGGTTCGACCCTTCCCCTGTTGCAGGCGATGGCGCGTGGCGACGTCGACGTCACTCTGGAGATCTGGGCCGACAACATGGCGGAGGCGCTGGAGGCCTTGCGTGCCTCGGGCCGGATCGATCTGACCGGGGTGAATTACGCGGACGCGGAGCAGGGTTGGTACGTGCCGCGCTATCTGGTGGAGGGAGGCTCGGCCCCGGCCCCCGGCCTGAAGGCGGTGACGGATCTGCCGCGATACAAGTTCCTGTTCCGCGACCGCGAGGAACCCGACAAGGGCCGTTTTTACAACGGCGTGACGGGCTGGACGTCGGCGCGGATCAACACCGCGAAGCTGCAGGCCTATGGCTTGTCCCGCGATTTCACCAACGTCCGTGCCTATACCTCCGACGACCTGGAGGCCGCTGTCGCGGCCGCTTATCGGCAGGAACGGCCGATTCTTTATTACGGCTGGTCGCCGTCCTGGATTTCGGGGACCTTCGACGGCGTGCGTCTGGCCGAGCCCGCCTTCGACGCTGCGGCCTGGCAACGCTTTCTGACCTCCGACCCGCCGGAGCGGCCGACCGCCTATCCCGCGACGCGGGTGCTGACCGCGGTCAATGCCGATTTCGCCCGCGCCGCGCCGCGTTTGCGGGCCTTCGTCGCCGCCTATCGGACCGATGCCGCGCTGGTGTCGCATGCCCTGACGGTGATGCGTAAATCCAGCGGTGCCGAGGCCGCCGCCCGGGATTTTCTGAGAACCCGCGCCGACGTCTGGCGTCCCTGGTTGCCCGCCGAGGTCGCCGAGCGGGTCGATGCGGCGCTGCGATGACAAGCCGTGGCGCCGCAATGACAAAGACGAGCCCCGCCGTCCGGGCAGTGGAACGGCGGGGCTCTGCGGCGCGCGTGCTGTCAGGCTGCGCGCACGCCGTTCAGGAAGTCCTCGACCACGTCCTTGAGGGAAATCGCCTCGGCCGACAGGGATTGCGAGGCGGCCAGCATCTGCTTCGACGCAGCGCCGGTTTCCCCCGCCGCCTGGCTGACGCCGACGATGGTGGAGGAAACCTCCTGCGTCCCGGCGGCGGCCTGCTGCACGTTGCGGGCGATTTCCGTGGCGGCGGCGGCCTGTTCCTCCACCGCCGAGGCGATGGTCGCGTTGATTTGGCTCAATTCGCCGATCTGGCCGACGATCTGGCCGATCGCGGTGACCACGTTCTGCGTCGAGTCCTGCACCGCGGCGACCTGGTTGGAAATTTCCTCGGTGGCCTTGGCGGTCTGGTTGGCCAGGTTCTTCACCTCGCCCGCGACCACGGCGAAGCCCTTGCCCGCCTCGCCGGCGCGCGCCGCCTCGATGGTGGCGTTCAAGGCCAGCAGGTTGGTCTGGCTGGCGATGTCGTTGATCAGGTTGATCACCGTGCCGATGTGCGCCGAGCTGTCCGCCAAATCCTTGACGGTGGTGTTGGTGCGCTGCGCGTCATCGGCGGTGGCCTGGGAAATCCGGCTGGCGGTTTCCACCTGGCGGCCGATTTCGCCGATCGAGGCGGACAGTTCCTCCGCCGCGGTGGCCACCGTCTGCACGCTGGCCGAGGCCTGCTCGGTCGCCGCCGCCACCGTGGTCGCCTGGCTGTTGGTTTGCTCGGCGGTGGCGGAAAGGGTCTGCGCGGTGGCGTCCAGCTCGGTGCAGGCGCCGGTGACGATATTCAGCACCTGCGACACCTTAAGGTCGAAATCGCGGGTCAAGGATTCGATCGCCGCGGCGCGCCGTTCGCGTTCGGCGCGCGCCGCTTCCTGTTCGGCGGCCAGGCGTTCGGCCTCGATGGCGTTCTGCTTGAACACCTCGACCGCGTCGGCCATCGCGCCGACCTCGTCCTTGCGGCCATGCGCCGGAATCTCGACGCTCTTGTCGCCCTCGGCCAGGCGCCGCATCGCGTCGGTCATCGCAATGATCGGCGTGGCGATACCGTTCTTCAGCATCATCGCGGCGGCCAGCGACAACGCCACCACCACCGCCATGACGAACAGGGTGATGTTGCGGGCATGCACCTGCACGTCTTCCGCCGCCTTCGCCGCCTTGTTGGCTGCCGCCGCGGACATTTCGCCGATGGCTTCGACGGTTTTCGACATCTCGAGGAAGCTGCCGCGGGTTTGGCCGATCAAGGCGATGGCTTCCGCGTCGCGATTGCCGCGCGCCAGGTCGAGGATCGGCCGTGCCGCCGCGTCGTAGGTGGCGTATCGGGCGTTGAAGTCCTTAAGCGCGGCTTGCCCTTTCTCGGTGGTGAGAAGGGTTCCCAGGGTCTTGCTCGCTTCCTCGATCTTTTTCACGTAGACGGCATATTGTGCTTCGAGGGGTTTGAACTCCTCGGGGGAGGAAACCAGGACCAGCATGTTTTCCAAGGTTCGCCGGGCCGCGAGATTATAGCGGAGATCGCCGTTGGTCTTGATTCCCGGGATGCGAACCTGGGCGAGGTCGTCCGTCGCTTCTCCCATTCGGCCGATTTCCCGCAGGGAACTGGCGCCCATGGCAATGACGACCAGGGTCAGAAGGGTGAAGATGTTGAGCAGCTTCTTGCTCAATTTAAGATTGTCGAACCACCGCATGATGCCCCTCCCAAGATGCTTGAAGGATTTTTTGTTCGGAGAAAGAACGAAATAAAATCAATGAGATGCTATCGTATTGATAATAATTAGGAATTATGTGCGCACGTATGCGCTCTCTTCCTTATTTCCAGCACGAAAAAGGTTTTGTGGACTTTGCGGCAAAAGGTCGGGCAAGCTTGAAACAAGATCGCTTCACTCGACCGAGAACCATCCACGAGCCTCCAGAGAACGGACTGGAGGCGGCTATGCATATGTCGGAGTTACGCGAAGAAGATGCCGAGATGCTCCGTTGCCATCCCCCATAAACGGATCCCCCAAATCACGCGTATAACGGTAAACGCGTTTTTCGTTATTTGCAAGCGCGCAAACTCTTCTTCCGCGATTGATCGCGATAAAGATGTTTGTACTCAGGGTTTCTCAATCTGTTGTCGGGATCTGTCGTGGGAATATTCAACCAAAAGTAATATCTCGCCCGAGGCGGACCGAGCATGGCCAGGAAGCTGAAGCCGCGTACGCCTTTTGCCGAACGCCTGATCGCCGCGCGTGGCGAATTGCCGCGCGCCGAATTCGCGGTCCGCATGGGGTTGCCGTTGACCACGGTCGCGGGGTGGGAACGGGGGGTCAGCTTCCCGCCGCCCGAGGCCCTGGTGCGGATTTCCGAGATGTTCCGGGTTTCCCTGGATTGGCTGATCGCGGGACGGGCGACGCCGTTCATCGAAAATCCGATGCCGCCCGTCGACGAATCCCTGCTGGTGCGGATACACGAGGTGGTACATGCCACCGCCGCCGAGGAGGGGGTGGCGTTGTCGCCGCAGAAACACGCCCGCATCATCGCCGGGTTGTACTGCGACCTGGTTCGGGTTTTTGACACGCCCGAGGAACGGCGCCTCGGCCTGCGTGCCCTCCTGCCGCAGTTGCGGCGGGATATCATGGCAGACTGAGGGGCGAAGCCGTGGACAGACGGCCCCGAGCTTGGCAGAGTGCGCCGGTTGAAACCTTGCCGATCGGGGCGTCATGCTGAGCTATCTGCACCGCTATCACGCCGGAAACTTCGCCGACGTCCACAAGCACCTGCTGCTGTCGCGGGTGCTGGCCGCGTTGGCGCGGAAAGAGACCCCCTTCTGCGTCATCGACACTCACGGCGGGGAAGGGGAATACGATCTTTGCTGCGACGAGGCGCGGGCCAGCGGCGAGGCGGCGGCGGGGGTGGGGCGCTTTCTTTCCCTGCCCGATCCGCCCGAGGCGGCGCGCGCCTATCGCAACGGCGTGGCGGACGGGCGTTTCTATCCCGGTTCGCCGCTGCTGGCGCTGCGCCTGATGCGCCCGGCCGACCGTCTGCTGGCGGTGGAGTTGCATCCCCGCGCGTATCAGGAATTGAGGCGCGCGTTGAGGGGCGATCCGCGTGCCCACCTGCACCGCCGCGACGCGATGGAGGCGTTGCTCGCCCTGGTGCCGCCCGCCGAGAAGCGGGGGGTGGCGGTGATCGATCCGGCCTACGAGGTGAAGGATGAATACCGCGCGATTCCGGCGGCGGTGGCCAAGGCCTTCGCCCGCTGGCGCGGCGGCGTGTACTTCGTCTGGTATCCGCTGCTGCCCGAGGCGCGGCACGAGATCCTGCTGTCCTCCCTGGCCGAGGCCGGGTTCCCCGAGGTGCTGGTCAGCGAATGGCATCGCCGTGGCCCGGGCGAGGAGCGCGGGCTGTACGGTTCCGGGGTCGCGGTGGTCAATCCGCCCTGGCGTCTGGACGACGAGGCGGCGGCGCTTTTCGGCTGGCTGGAGGCAGCGGGTTTCGGCGGGCGCCACGTGCTGCGCCGGATCGGCGGCGGCGCATAAGATAAAGTGAAGCCCCGGCCGTGGGAGTGGCCGGGGCTTCTGGGCCTTGGGATGGCAGGGAACACGGCGACGGGAGATGAGGGGATGTCGAGGGTGTCTGCCGCGAACCCATGAGTCATATTCGGTCGGTTTCCCCCATGCGTCAGTGAAGCGCTTCACATAACCCCGCACTTACGCGTCACGCCCCCGTCTGGACAGGACCGGGCGCGCGTGTTCTGATGCCCCCTTCGATATTTTCATGGCGGAAAAGGGTCATCATGCGGCGCATCGGCTGGGTCGGTTTGACGGTGGCGGCGGCGGGAATTCTGGCGGTGGGCGGCTATGTCTGGGCGCAGCACGCGGCGGAGACCCGGGCGCGGGCGCGCATCGACGCCGGTCTGGCGGAAAACGGCCTGGCCGGGGCGGTGCGTTACGGCGCTCTCAGCGTCGATCCCCTGAGCGCGGGCGGTTCGGTCTCCGACATTTCCTTCACCGAGAACGGCGCGGTGGTCTGGCGCATCGACCGCGTCGAACTTCGCGACTATCGGGAAACCCCGAAGGGGCTGCCGCGTCAGGCGAAGATCGCGGTGCGGGGGGTGCATCTGGCCTTCGCCCAGTGGGCGAAGGACTGCGCGGAGACCGGGGCTTCCTGCGCCTATGCCGCCAACGCCGACGAACTGCGCGAACAGGGCGTCGACGAAATGCTGGTGGACGCCGATTTCTTCTATGCCATGGACGACGCGGCGAAACGCTTCCGCGTGGCGGGCGGCCTGACCCTGCGGGATTTCGTGTCGCTTGGCATGGCGGTCAGTATCGGCGGCCTGGACAGCGAGACCCTGCGCGCCGTCGGCGCCTGGGCGGAGGAAGCGATCCAGGCCGGGGTGCCGCCGATGCTGGCCGCCGCGGCGTTCGGCGAAACGGCGGGAAAGTCGATCGAGACGCTGGATATCGGCGGCTTCGGTTTCGCCATGACCGACCTCGGCGCGGTGCGCCGCCGCATCGAAATTCAGGCGAAGAAGGCGGGAGACACCCGTCCCCCCGCCGAGATTTTGCGCGAGCGGGTGGCGGAGGTGCAGGCGGATATCCGTGGCAGCGCCCAGCCCTGGATGGCGCCGGAGTTCGTCGAATCCATGGCCGCCGCCCTGGAACCCTTCGCCTTTTCCGGCAAGCCCTATCGCATCACCTCGGGCGAGGCGGCCCCGGTGGTGTTGCTGCGGCGGGGTGCCGTCGGCCTGGAGTTCGGGCCGGAACTGGCCGATCCCGGCCGCCTGTTCCGCGCCCTTTCCCCCAAGGTCGACAACCGGCCGCTGTAAAGCGGCCCTACACCGCTTCCAGCGCGGCGGTCAGCAGCGTCCAGAAGTTGCCGACACTGGCGATTTCCACCCGTTCGTCGGGGGAATGCGGGCTGCGGATGCTCGGCCCGATCGAAACCATGTCCCAGTTCGGATAGGTCGCCCCCAGGATGGCGCATTCCAGGCCGGCGTGAACGCTGTCCACGAGCGGCTCCTGGCCGGTGCGGCGGCGGTGGAGCTCGCCGAGAAGGGCGAGGGTGGGGGAGGCGGGGTTGGGCTTCCAGCCGGGATAGGGCGTGCCCAGGCGCGCCGTGCCGCCCGCCAGGGCGAAGGCGTCGGCGACCCGGTCCGCCAGGGCGTCGCGGGCGGAATCGACGCTGCTGCGCACCATGGTGACGATTTCGACGCCGTTTTCCCCGGAGGCGATGACGCCGAGGTTGCAGGAGGTTTCGGGCACGCCGGGCAGGGTGTCGTTCAGCCGCGCGATGCCGTCGGGGCAGGCGTTGATGGCACGCAGCAGGGGGGTGGCGTCGGCGAAGACGGCGGCGGGCGCCGCCGTGGCCTCGACGGCGATCGTCAGGCCGGGGTCGGCCAGCGTCAGTTCCGCCGCCATGTCGCGGGCGGCGGCGGCGATGGCGGCACGGGCGGCGGCTTCCTCGCCCGGGGATAGAACGATCAGGGCGGCGGCCTCGCGCGGGATGGCGTTGCGCGCGGTGCCCCCGGCGATTTCCGCCAGACGCAGCGAGGGCGCGGCGGCGGCGGCGGCGCGCAGGGCGCGGGCGAGGATGCGGACGGCGTTGCCCAGGCCCTTGTGGATGTCGAGGCCGGAATGTCCGCCCTTCAGGCCGCTGACCTGTACCCGGAACCCGGCGGAGCCGGGGGTGGCGGCGACGCGGGGCAGCGGCAGGGACGAGGTCACGTCGCGTCCTCCGGCGCAGCCGATGGTGATACGGCCGTCGTCCTCGCTGTCGAGGTTGAGCAGGATCGACCCGCGCAGCACCCCCGGTGCCACGGCGCGCGCGCCGTTGAGGCCGATTTCCTCCTCCACCGTGAACAGGAATTCCAGTGGGCCGTGCGCCACCGCCGTGTCCTCGATCAACGCCAGCATCGCCGCGGCGCCGATGCCGTTGTCGGCGCCGAGGGTGGTGCCGGTGGCCTTCACCCAGCCGTCCTCGACGCGCGGGCGGATCGGATCGGCGGCGAAGTCGTGCGCGGTTCCGGCGTTGGCCTGCGGCACCATGTCGACATGCGCCTGCAGGATCACGCCGGGGCGCTTTTCCTTGCCCGGGGTGGCGGGCTTGCGCACGATCAGGTTGCCCTTTCCGTCGATCTCGGCGGGCAGGCCCTTCGCCACCGCGCGGCCGTGCAGGAAGGCGATGACCGCGGCTTCGTGCCGCGACGGATGGGGGATGGCGCAGAGATCGGCGAAGGCCCGCCAAAGGGCGGCGGGGGAAAGCTCGGCAAGCGGGGAAACGGCCACGGGAAGCACTCCGGCAGGGATGGCAGAAGAACCACCTAGGTAGGATGGCTTCCGCCGCCGGGCAAGACGAAATCCGCCGCGTTCAGCGCGCGGCGCGGCGGTTCCGCATCTTTTCGACGATCAGGGGCAGCAGTTCCACCGCCAGTACGCCCGACAGGATCAGAAGGCAGCCCTGGATTTCGAGCGGGCTGAGCGACTGGCCGAGCAGGATGCTGCCGGCGATGGCGGCGAACACCGTCTCGCCGCTCAAGATGATCGAGGCGTCGGCGGCCGGGGTGTGGCGCTGCCCCACCACCTGCAGGGTGAAGCCGGTGCCCACCGACAACAGGCCCGAGAACGCCAGCATCGGCCAGGCGCCGACGACCGACGTCCAGGTCAGGGGCTCGGTGGCCAGCCCCCAGACCAGGCCGACCGTGCCGCAGGCGGCGAACTGGATGCAGGAAATTACGAACGGCGCGCCGACGCGGGCGGTCATCGCGCCGATCAGCAGGATGTGAATGGCCCAGAACAGGCTGCCCGCGATCACCCAGGGGTCGCCTTCGCGCATGGTGTCGAGCGCCCCCCCCGCCATCAGATAGGCCCCGGCCAGGCAGGCGGCGGCGGCGGGCCAGATCGCCGGATGCGGCGGACGGCGCAGCACCAGCCAGGCGAGAATCGGGGTCAGCGGCACGTAGAGCGCGGTGAGGAACCCGGCGTTGGCCACCGAGGTTCCGGCGATGCCGATCTGCTGCAACAGCGCGGCGGAGAACAGCACGCAGCCGGTCAGCGTCAGCCAGGGCAGGGAACCGGGCGGCATGCGCCAGTTCTCGCGGCGGCGCTTCGTCTTCGCTTCGTGCAGCGCCAGCGGCAGCACCGCCGCCGCGCCCATCAGGAAGCGCAACCCGGTGAACAGGGTCGGACCGATGTGTTCCATGGCGAGTTGCTGGATGGAAAACGTCACCCCCCAGATCAAGGAGGCGGTCAACAACAGCAGGTTGGCATGCAAACGGCGCATTAAAGAACTCTCGGCTCAAAAACGACAGTGGTGTTTATACCGCGGATGCGCGGGCATCAAGCTTCGGCGCGGGATTACTTTGTATCGGTTCAATAAACTGTTGTGGCGAGGATGCGACCGTCATAAGGTTCCGCCTTAAGCAATCAATGGAATCCCCCTGCCGATGAGCGAACTCCCCTTCGATCCCGCCGCGTCCGCCGTCCTTGAGGTGGAGAACATCCACAAGCGTTTCGGCGGCAACGACGTCCTCAAGGGCGTGTCGTTGAGCGCCAACTGCGGCGACGTGATTTCCATTCTGGGGTCCAGCGGCTCGGGCAAGAGCACCTTTCTGCGCTGCATCAATTATCTGGAGACGCCGGACCGTGGTCGCGTTCTGTTGCGTGGCGAGGAAGTCCGGACCAAGACGATGAAGACCGGCGGCCTGGTTCCCGCCGATCAGCGGCAGTTGGCACGTCTGCGCGCCCGCATCGGCTTCGTCTTCCAGTCGTTCAATCTGTGGCCGCATCTGACGGTGCTGGAGAACGTCGTCGAAGCGCCGATCCACGTCTCCAAGGTTTCCCGCAAGGAAGCGCACGAACGGGCGGAAGCGATGCTGCACCGCGTCGGCCTGGGCGACCGCATGGGGCATTATCCGGCGCATCTGTCGGGCGGCCAGCAGCAGCGCGCCGCCATCGCCCGCGCCCTGGTCATGGAGCCCGAGGTAATCCTGTTCGACGAGCCGACCTCCGCCCTCGATCCCGAACTGGTGAACGAGGTGTTGCAGGTGATCCGCTCGCTGGCCGAGGAAGGCCGCACCATGCTGATCGTCACCCACGAAATGGGCTTCGCCCGCGAGGTGTCGAACTGGATCATGTTCCTGCACGAAGGCAAGGTCGAGGAACAGGGCAGCCCGGAAAAGATCTTCAACCACGCGGAATCCGACCGCGTGCGCCAATTCATGGCAAGTCACGTTCACTGAGAAAAAACCAAGCGAAGAACAGGAGAGGATGATGGTGTTCAGCAGGATGGTTAAGGGTGCGGCCCTGGCCGCGATGGCGTTGATCGGCCTCACCGCCGCGGGGGCGTCCGCCGCCGAAAAGATTCGTATCGGTACCGAGGGTGCCTATCCGCCCTTCAACACCGTCGACGCCAAGGGCGAGCTGCAGGGCTTCGACATCGACATCGCCAAGGCCCTGTGCGCCAAGCTCAAGGCCGAATGCACCTTCGTCAAGCAGGACTGGGACGGCATCATCCCGGCGCTCAACAAGCGTAAGTTCGACGCCATCGTCGCCTCGATGTCGATCACCGAGGAACGCAAGAAGGCGGTGGACTTCACCGAGCGCTACTACACCAACAAGCTGCAGTTCATCGGCAAGAAGGGCGTTTCCATCGACACCACGGTGGCCGGCCTGAAGGGCAAGACGGTGGGCGCGCAGCGCGCCACGATCAGCGGCGACTGGCTGGAAAAGAACCGCCCCGGCGCCGACGTCAAGCTGTACGACACCCAGGAGAACGCCTATCTCGACCTCTCCGCGGGCCGTCTGACCGCGATCCTGGCGGATGCCTTCGTCAACTACGAATGGCTGCAGTCCGCCGCGGGCAAGGACTTCGAGTTCAAGGGCGGGCCGGTGTTCGACGGCGATCTGATCGGCATCGCGGTGCGCAAGGGCGACGACAAGCTGCGTACCAAGCTGAACAAGGCGATCAAGGACATCGTCGCGGACGGCACCTACGCCAAGATCAACGCCAAGTACTTCCCCTTCCCGATTTACTGATTTTTCTCGTTCCCGGCGGGGCCCTTGGCCCCGCCGGTGCTTTTCGGACGGTTCGATGATCGATCTGCAAGGTTTCGGCGAACAGCTTCTCGCGGGCACATGCGTGACCCTGCAACTGGCCCTTGCCGCCCTCTGCCTGGGGCTGGTCCTGGGGCTTTTGGGCGCCGCCGCCAAGGTTTCCGACTATGCCGTCCTGCGGGCCGTCGGCAACGGCTATTCCACCATGGTGCGCGGCCTGCCCGAGTTCCTGGTGGTTCTCACCTTCTATTTCGGCGCCACCGACGTCTTGATGGCGGTCGCCTCGCGCTTCGGCTACGACGAATATATCGAGGTCAGCTCGTTCGCCGCGGGTACCGCCGCCTTGGGGTTCATCTTCGGCGCCTATGCCTCGGAACTGTTCCGTGGCGCGATCATCGCCATCCACCCCGGCCAGGCCGAGGCGGCGCGCGCCATCGGCATGACCCGGCGGCAGACCTTTTCCCGCATCATCCTGCCGCAAGTCTGGCGCATCGCCCTGCCCGGACTGGGCAACCTGTTCATGATCCTGATGAAGGACACCGCCCTGGTCTCGGTGGTCGGGCTGGAGGAACTGATGCGCGTCACCTCGTTCGCGGTGGGGCGGACCAAGGAACCCTTCACCTTCTATTTCGCCGCGGCGGTGATCTATCTGGCGATGACCTCGGTCGCCTCGTTCGCCCTCCGGCGGATGGAAAAGCGCGCCAGCGTCGGCGTGCGGGAGCTCGCCTGATGCAGTGGGACGTCGTCATCGCCATGGTGCCGCGCCTCGCCCAGGGCGCCTTGCTCACCCTCAACCTGCTGTTCCTCTCCGGCGCCATCGGTTTGTGCCTGGCGGTGCCGATGGCCCTGGCCCGGGTGTCGCGGCGGCGCGGCCTGTCGCTGATTCCGCGCGTCTACGTCTTCTTCTTTCGCGGCACGCCGCTCCTGGTGCAATTGTTCCTCGTCTACTATGGCCTCGGCCAGTTCGAGGCGGTGCGCGAAAGCTTCCTTTGGCCGGTGCTCTATAACGCCTATTGGTGCGCGGTCCTGACCTTCTCCATGCATACCGCCGCCTACATCACCGAAATCCTGCGCGGCGCGATCCAGGCGGTTCCGGCGGGCGAGGTGGAGGCGGCGCGCGCCATCGGCATGCGGCCGATGCAGGTCTATGCCCGCATCGTCCTGCCGCGCGCCTTCCGCATCGCGCTGCCCGCCTATGGCAACGAACTGATCCTGATGCTGAAGGCCAGCGCCCTGGCCAGCACCATCACCCTGCTCGACCTGACCGGCACGGCACGGACCCTCTATGCCAAGAACTATATGCCGGTGGAGAGCTTCGTCACCGCCGGGGCGTTCTATCTGATCATCACCTTCGTCCTGACCCGGGTCATCGCCTTCCTGGAAAAGCGCCTGCACCCGGAACGCAAGGAACCGGTGGTGATCGTCGGCTGATCCGTTCCGAGCCAGGAGTCCCGCCATGTTCATCGTCTCCTTGACCTATGTCGCCCCCGTCGAGCGCGTCGACGCGGCCTTGGCCGCGCATGTCGCCTATCTGGACGAACAGTACGCGGCGGGCGTCTTCCTGGCCTCGGGGCGGAAGGTGCCGCGGACCGGCGGCGTCATCCTGGCGTCGGCGGAAAGCCGGGAGGCCCTGGACGCGGTGCTGGCGCGCGATCCCTTCGTCGTCGCCGGGGTTGCCGCCTACGAGGTGACCGAGGTGGCGGTCAGCAAGACCGCCCCCGGTCTGGAAGCCCTGATCGCCTTGTAACGGCAGCGGCGATGCGCCCCGCCTTCCATCCGACCGCCGAAACCATTCCCGCCGTGCCCGGCGCCTATGTGCTGCGGGTGGATCTGGAGGTCCCGGCGGCGGGGCTGCCGCCCGGGCGCTATCTCTATTGCGGCAGCGCCAAGGGACCGGGCGGCCTGCGGGCGCGGTTGGCCCGCCACCTGCGCACCGGCAAATCCATTCGCTGGCACATCGACCGCCTGACCGAGGCGGGGCGCGCGGCGGGGGCCTGGGTCTTCCCCGGCGGCGACGAATGCGCGCTGGCGGCAAGCCTGGCGGCGCGCGGCTTTTCCACTCCGATTTCCGGCTTCGGCAGCAGCGATTGCACGCGCTGTGTCAGCCATCTCTTCGCATGGCCGGACGGCGCGGTTCTTCCCTGGGAGAATTAGGCCTCAGGCGGCGAGGGAGGTCGAGGTGGCGGCGGTCTGCCCGCCGCTCGACGCGGTGGCGGTGGACCCGGCGGCGGTGGAGGCGCTGGAATTGCTCTTCTGGCCCGCCAGCCATTCGTAGTAGGTCACCTTGCCGTCCTTGTTGGTGTCCAGCGGGTCGAAATAGAAGGTCTGATCCGCCTGCGCCGAGGTCGCGGTTTCCTGCGCGTCGAGCAGGGTGTTGGCGGTTTCCGGGGCGAAGCGGCTGCCCAGGCCGTCGGACCAGGAGCCGGTGTCTTCCTCGTCGTCCTGGAACAGGCGGACGGCGCTCTGCTGCGGGGAGCGGGTGGTGGCCTGCGTCGCCTGCACCGCCGTTACCGCGCGCGACATCCCGACCGCCTGCGTCAGCAGGCTGCTGGTGGTGCCGGTCACGGAAGAGATGCTCAGGTCCATCGCCACGAGTCCTCTGGTCCGGGGAGCCCGGACTGATTCCGAATCGCAGGATAACACATTTCCGGTGGTTTTGTCTCATGGGTTGTGTTTTTCGCCGTGGTTTTCTCCCTTCCGATTGACGCGGGCGCCGATCCCACGGAGAATCGGACAGGCATTGCGCGGCAGAAGGAGCATCCGATGTTCCGACCCTGTACCCGTCGTGACTTCATCACCGGAATGCTGGCGGCTTCCCTGGCCGGGATGCCGGGCAGCGGGCGGGCGGAAACCGCCGCTCCCGCGCTGCGGCGCGGCCTGGTCATCCTGATCGATTTTCCCGGCCTGGGGCGGCCGATCTCCACGGATTTCGCGAAGGAACGCTTCGGCCTTCTCGACGGCTACGTGCGGGCGATGTCGTACGGCGCGGTGGGCCTGGAGCACCGCTTTTCGGGCTGGCACACGCTGTCCGACGACATCGGCCAGTTTTCCATCTCTCCGGTCAACCTTCAGGTCGACAAGTCCCGGGTGATGCGCCTGATCCAGGAATCCATCGACGCCGCGGCGGAAACCGAGGATTTCTCCCGCTTCGACCACGTGGCGATCTTCATGCGCGCCTATTTCCGCGACTATGGCATGGTCGGCCTGTGCGGCTATCCCGGCATGCTGGGCTGGCGCACCGATATCGGCCTCAGGTCCCGCCAGGGGCAGGCGGTTCCCGGCGGCGCGGCGATTTTTACCTGCTCGGCGCATCTGGGCACCCTGTTCCACGATTGCGCGCATGTTTGGGGTGGGGTGCGGGACGGCAAACGCGTGGTTCCCTGCCTCTACGACCACGACATCCAGGTCCGCCATCCGACCATCGACACCGGCTGGAGGAACGCCTTGATCAACATGGGGTATTGGGACCCGATGTCGTGTCACTGCCGCGCGCTGGGCCTGCCGCCGCCGGGCATTTCGTCGTGGACCAAGCTGCGTCTGGGCTGGATGCCGCCCCGGAAGGTGCGGACCGTCGAACCCGGACGCAGCGAGGAAATTCTCCTCGGCCCACTGGAAGACGGGGAGGCGGAGACGCTGGCGGTGCGCCTGCCCTTCACCCCGACGCGCTTCATGCTGATCGAGAACCGCCAGCCGATCGGGCGGTTCGACAAGGTGCTGCCCGGGCACGGCGTGCTGATCATGCGCTGCAACGACGAAGTGGCGGAATGCCGCCATGGCCGCGCGCCGGTGAAGCTGATCGACGCCGACCCGGAGCAGGGCTATCTGGAGGGCGCGGCGTTTTCCATCCCCGGGCGGGATTCATATGTCGATCCGGCGACCGGGGTGGAGGTCAGGCTGTTGGAGAAGATCGGCTTTTCCTATCGCATCCGGGTCAGCCGTCCCGCCCTGTCCTGATCAGCCGCCGATCGCCGCGCGCAGATAGCCCAGGCGGTCCTTCGCCGCCGGGTGGGTGGACATCCATCCGGTCTCGACGGCGACGGATTTGTCGCGGCAGCGGGCCAGGGCGTCTCCAGCCAGGTCGGCGCAGCCCTGAAGCGTCAGCTTTTCGATGGCGGTCAGGAACAGGCGGGGGTCCAGTTTCGCCGCGCGCAGGATGTCGAGGCCGATCAGGTCGGCTTCCTTTTCGTAATCCCGGCTGTTCTTGAACGACCAGACGTTGATCAGGGTGGCGGAGAGTTCCTCGATCATGCTGTCGTCGACGCCCAGGACGACCGAGGCCATGGCCGCCGCCCCGGCGACGTTCAGTACCTGTTGCAGGGCGTGGCGCCTTTCCACGTGCGCCATTTCGTGGGCGATCACCGCCAGCACCGCGTCGTCGGAGCCGAGCAGCGCCACCAGTTCGTCGGTGACCACGATCGGCCCGCCGGGCAGGGCCAGCGCGTTGGCGCCGAACAGGGCGCTGCGGTGGAAGAAGATTTCCGGGCGGCGGGTCAGCCGGGCCGTCTCGGCCAGGGCGGCGGCACGGCGGCGCAGCTCCTGTTGTCGTTCCGGCGGGATGCCGCTGTCGGCGAAGCCCGTGACCTTCATGCTGGCATAGGCCTGTTCGCCGATCATTCGTTCCAGGCGGTCGGGCAGGGCGGCGGCGATGCCGCTGGCCGCCAGGGGAATGGCGGCGCGGAAAGCCAGCACGCACAGGATCAAGGCCAGCCCCAGGGCCAGGGCCTTGGGCAGGGAGAAAGCTTCCAGGCGGGCGATGCGCCGTTGCGTCCGGCTTTTGAACAGGGACGCGATCTCTTGCGGCAGGGGACGGTCGGCCTTGAAATAGCAGCCCCCGGCGAAGTGCAGGCAGCCTTCCGCCTGCAGGTCGTCCACCGCCAGGGGGGCGGTTTCGTCGCCGTCTTCCAGGATCGCGGTGACGAAAAGGCCCTCTTCGCACGGTTCGACGCGCAGCCGCGCGGCCCGGCTTTTCGAGGAGAGGGGCTGGAAGAACTGCCCCTCCACAAGGTGCGGCGTGCTCATCCTCAAATGCCGATGTCGATGCCGTCGAGGTCGATGAACTCCTGGCCGAAGGCGCCGACGGTCTGGGTTTGCGCGTCCAGGAACTCATGCGAGGCCTCGGACAGGCCGACGCCGGTGCTTTCCGCCAGATAGCGATAGCGCCGGATCATCGCCCACGGCATCAGCAACCCGAGGGAAACCAAAACGGCGGCGGCGTTGCTGATTCCGATCCACAGGAACTTGAGAGGGCTGACCTGGGAATCGAAGGTCGCGACCTCGCCCAGGGTCATCGAACGCAGCAGGATGTTGCGGCAGATCGCGTGATACATGACCTGGAAGAAGAACAGGAAGGCGAAGATCGGGAAGAACAGGATGTGGGCGGGGGTCAGCGCGCCGTTCCCCTTGGCGGAAATCGCGGCCAGCAGCAGGGCGACCCCGGCGGCGGCCAGGACGGGCAGCAACGCCGCCGTCAGGAAGCCCTTGTAGTACTGCGAGACCTTCGCGTCGGCGCGGAAGCGGGTGGTGCCGTAGGAATGGCCCTCGGCGAAATAGCGGTAGTAGTAGCGGGCGATCATCGGCACCAGGGTGCCCAGGGACAGCACCGCGACGAACGGGCAGACGATGAAGAACAGGAAGCTTTTGCCATAGGTGCCGTGCCAGTCCAGGCGGACGTTCCGCCACGAGGTCATCCGCGCCGAGAAGCGCAAGGACCGGTTGATCAGCCAGGGCAGCCCGAACATGAAGGCGATGGAGAAGGGGATGATGGTCAGCGGGAAAATCGCCGTGACGAACGAATACACCACCATCACCGCGAAGGCGATCAGGCGCCCGGTGAAGATCTGCTTGCCGGTGGCGTGATAGTTGAACGGAAAGTCGAACAGCTTCGTGTTGTTATAGAAATACTTGATACGGCGCACCTTGGCCCAGGCGGAATAGATGCCGAAGGTGACGATGGACAGGAACAGGTTGGAAATCCAGATGCCGAAGTATTCCTTGCCGGTGCCGTGAAAGTCGATGGCGCGGAAGGCCGGCGTCGCCCCGGCGGGCGGGTTCGCGGCCGCGTCCGGGCCGCTTTGCGTGTGTTCCGACATATCCCCCTCCTGATGACGGATGCGTAAGTCGTTTCCCGGCAACCGTTATACCGGTAAACCGCGTGTCGCTCCATGGGGCTGGAGGGGGCGGGGCGATTGCCCTGGCTTTGCCTTAATTGAACCCGAGCCCCCGGGTGTCGGCGAGGTTGCCGCTCAGGTGGGGGAATTCGCGGCGGACCTGCTCGGCGAAGACCTTTTCCAGGAACAGAAGTTCCCGCCGCTTGTCCTGCGGCATCGTGCCGTCGGGCATCGGCGGGCGGTGCCAGCGGGCGGCCTGGGTGTCGGTATAGGTCCAGACGATCCGCCAGCCTTGCGGCTCCTGGATGAACAGGGAGGCATCGGGGCGCGCGGCATAGCGCTCCGGCGCGTTGTGCGGCCGGGCGATCGTCACCATGCGGCCGATGTTGAGAACCCACTGCCGTCCTTGGGCGGTAAAGGCGTGCGTCACCCCGGTGACCAGACGGGCACCCGGGCCGAGCGTCTCTTCGTTATGGAGGAAACGCCATTCGGGATATCCGGGGACCGGCCGGTCGTGCAGGCTGCGGCCGCAGGCGCGGACGAACCCTTCCCCCGCGTCGCCGAGTTCGGTGTCCGGCGTCACCGCCGCCGCGCCCGCCCCCCGGCAATAGGTTTGCATCGCGGAGAGCAGGCCCCCCAGGGCGGCGGCGAACTTGGGGTAGCCGACGGCCTCGGCGTCGGCACGGGCGGACGCGGGGGTCAGCAGCAGCACGCCGAGGACGAGAAACAGGCCAAGAGACGCGGAACGGGACATCGTGGGGTTCTCCGGGGTGGCGGGGCCGGGGCGTCGGGATTCGCCAGGGGAACGGAATCATAAGAAGAACGTCGTGCCGAGTATAGCCCGAGTCTCCTCCTAATGGACTGGGATTGAAAGGACCCCGGCGTGGACCCCGAGGGGGAAACATGGTAATGATCCGGTCGAACCTCATGGGCCGACTGGGGGAATCCTCATGCCGCATCAGATCGTCGTCGTCGGGGGCGGCCCCGCGGGAACCGCCGCGGCGGCTTGGCTTGCCCGTCACGGATACGACGTGGCCCTGTTGGAAAAGGGCGGCGCGGACCGGGACAAGGTGTGCGGCGACGCCATTTTGCCGGATACGGTGAACGCCCTCGACGAAATCGGCGTCTGGCCGGAAATCCGGCCGCATCTCTATGGCATCAAGTCGCTGCGGGCGTATTCCCCCGGCGGCTATTCCACGGACATTGGCGGCCGTATCTATACCTGCAAGCGCGCCGTCTTCGACGCCGCCCTGCGCCGGGCCTGCGCCGGGCAAGGCGTCGCTGTGGTGCACGGCGCCGAGGTGGTGGCCATCGACCGGGCGGCGGACAAGATCGTCCTCACCGCCCGCATGCCGGATGGGGAGACGCGGCGCTATGAAACCGCGTTTTGCATCGTCGCCACCGGGGCCAGCCCAAAGGCGATCGAGCTGTTCACTGGCGGCAAGGCGCCGAAGCCCTCCGCCTTCGCGGTGCGCCGGTACGTTTCGTTCCCCCGGCCGCACGGCATCGACCACCTGAAGATCTGGTATTCGAAGGAGGCATCGCCGGGATACGCCTGGGCCTTCCCCATGTCCGACACCGAACTGAACGTCGGCGCCGGGGTGTTCGCCGACGCGAACGGCGAGATGCGCAAGAACGTCAACGCGATCTTCCGCGAGTTCTTCGCCAACAACCGCGAAATGAAGGCGCTGTTGGCCGACGCGACGGCGGAAACCCGCCTGGCGGGCAGCCCGATCCGCGCCAGCCTGCGCGGTTGCGAAAGGGTGTTCGACCGGATGCTGTTGTGCGGCGAGGCGATCGGTTCCACCTATGCGATGTCCGGCGAGGGCATCGGCAAGGCGATGGAAACCGGCATTATCGCGGCGCGGCGCGTCGACGCGGCCTTCGCGGCGGGCGATCTGTCGTCCCGGGGGCTCGCCGCGTACGCGGACGACCTGGAACGCGGCCTGCGGGCGAAGTTCGACAATTACGAAAGAGGCCAGAAGTGGATGCGCTTCGGCTTCGTTCTCGACATCCTGGCGCGGGTCGCCTCGTCCGACGCGCGGGTGCGTTCGATCCTGGAGGACATGCTGGAGGAGAAGAAGGACCCGACGGAAATCTTCTCATTCCGGGGCATCGTCAGAAGACTGCTGTTGAGGGTATAGACCGGTGGGAAAGCGCATCGTCTGGCCGACGGCGGTCTCGGGAGCCAGGGATCTTCTGGCGGTGGTCGGCCTTGCCGTCTGCGTCTTCGCCCTGGCCGCGATCCGTGGGGGTGGCGCCCCCGGTGCGGCGCGCGACCCCGGCATCACCCTCATCCTTTTTCTGTGCATGATGACAAGCTGCCTGGGCGTGCTGCTGAGCCTGTCGGCGGAGCTCCGAACCCGCAAGGTCTGCGACGATCTGCTGTCCATCGCCACCAGTCGGGAGGAGTTCGAGGCGACCCTGCGTCTCGTCGATGGCGCCTTTCACGGCAAGGGGTCGTACGTTTGCGGCGCGGTTCTGAGCCTGCTCGGCTGCGGCGCCGTCGTCCACATGTCGCCCGGCTACGACCGCGTCACCAACCTGGCCATCTATGTCCTGGTGCTTCTGGGGTTCTATGTCGCGGGCCGGGGATTGTGGATCGCCTTTTCCACGTCGCTGTGGGTGCGCCGGATCGGCCGCATCGAGGCGTTCGACTTTTTCATCCTGCCGGGGCGGACCTATGCGCTACGGCATCTGGCCCATCTGTTCGCGCACCTGTCGGTCAGCTTCTCGCTGGAGGTGCTGGTCTTCTGCACCGTCTTCTTTTCCACCGACCTCGACAACGCGTCCGCCAGATATGCCTACATGCACATCATGGTGGTTCCCTTCATCGCGTTCACGGTGTTCTACATCTGGTGGCCGCAGTCGATTCTCCACCGGATCGTCAGAAGCTCCAAGGAAACCCGGCTGCTTTCGATCGAGAAGGTAGTCAAGCGCAGCATCGGCGGTATCGACGAGGACGATTTCGAAAGCATGGGGGCGATCAACGCGTTGGTCGACCTGCACGCCAAGATCGTCGCTTCGCCCGACCGGGTGATCGACTTCGCGATGGTCGGAAAATTCGCCACGGCGGTGCTGATTCCCACGGTAGTGGCGCTTTCGGAGCATCCGAATTTGATCGACGCCTTCCGGGGCTTTCTGGTTTCCGCTCTCGGCTGAGGTCCGGAAACGGCCCCATGAAACGGCAAAGGGGTCAGCCGTTTCCGGCTAACCCCTTGGAACCGATGGTGGGCGCGACAGGGATTGAACCTGTGACCCCTGCCGTGTGAAGGCAGTGCTCTCCCGCTGAGCTACGCGCCCCCCGTGCGGTGAGGGGCGATGTTTAGCCTTTCCCCGCGCGGCCTGTCAAGGGGCAATCACCGCCGCGGGCGGCAACGCGGCGATCGCCCGCGGAATGTCGCAAAAGGCCTTGGCCAGGGCGTCGGCGCCGAACTCCGCGGCGGGCAGGCGCGAATAGCCGTAACCGACCGCGATGGCGCGCATGCCGGCGCGGTGGGCGCCCTCCACGTCGTTGATCGAATCCCCGACCATGATTACCCGCTCGGGCGAAATTTCCAACAGATCAGCGGCGTGCAGAAAGGGCTCGGGATGTGGCTTCATATGCGGCGTGCTGTCGCCGCCGACCACCACGTTCAACACCGGCTCCAGGGTGAAATGGCGCAGGATCGACCGGGTGGGAGACAGCAATTTGTTGGTTACCAAGCCCAGTTTGAAGCCCATGCCAAACAGACCGGTCAGGATTTCCGGCACATGGGGGAAGGTGGAGCATCCGGCGGTGGGGTCGGGGTCGTAATGGGCAAGGAAGCGTTGCACCAGGGCGTCGAGGGCGGCGTTGCCGGGGGCCTGCGGTCCGGTCGCGGCATAGGCGCGGGCGATCAGGGTCTTGATGCCGTCGCCGACCATCAGGCGGACCTCCGCCGTGTCGAGGGGGCGGCGCCCGTCCTCGCGCAGGATGGCGTTCAAGGAAGCGGTGAGGGCGGGCAGGCTGTCGACCAGGGTGCCGTCGAGGTCGAACAGGATGGCGCCATAGCCGTTGAGGTGGGGAGAGGAAAAACCGGACATGGGGGAAGCCTCGTCGGGAAGGTGTGCAACGCACCGTAACACGGTGTGATTGGCCGAGGAACGTCAACTGCGCTTATACCGGAGTTCGGTATGCATGTGGTGTCTCCGGGGCGAGTATGCTACATCACGTTGCGGCGTTCCGCCCCGTTCCGTTCCAGCGAGAGTTTTCCGATGCCGACTTCCTCCGTTGCCGCCGTCATCCTGGCCGCCGGGCTGGGAACCCGGATGAAATCCGACCTGCCCAAGGTGATGCACCCGGTGTGCGGCAAGCCGATGCTGGCGCACGTTCTGTCCCTGGTGGAAAGCGTCGACGCGTCGCGCCGCGTCGTCGTCGCCGGGCCCGGCATGGATGGGGTGGCGGCCCTGGCCCGCGCCGCCGGGGCGGAGGTCGCGGTGCAGGCCGAGCGCCTGGGCACCGCGCACGCGGTACTGGCGGCGCAAGAGGCCCTGGCGGACTTTTCCGGCGACATTCTGGTCGCCTTCGGCGACACGCCGCTGATTGACGCCGAAACCCTGGAACGCGCCCTGGCGCTGAAGCATTCGGCGCTCGATCCGGCGGTGGTGGTGCTGGGCTTCGCGGCGGAGGACCCGGGCGCCTATGGCCGCCTGATCGTCGATGGCGCGGGCTGCCTGTTGCGCATCGTCGAGGCGAAGGACGCCTCGCCCGAGGAACTGGCGGTCGACCTGTGCAATTCCGGGGTGATGGTGATCGACGGGCGGGTCGCCTGGCGGCTGCTGTCGGCCATCGGCAACGCCAACGCCAAGGGCGAATACTACCTGACCGACATCGTCGCCCTGGCCCGCGCCGAGGGCCGCGCCTGCGCCGTGGTCGAGGGCGCGGAAGAGGAATTCCTGGGGGTCAACAGCCGTGCCGATCTGGCGCTGGTCGAGGCCCTGGCGCAGAATCGGCTGCGCGCCCGCTGGCTGGCCGAGGGCGTGACGATGACCGATCCGCACACCGTCTATTTCAGCATGGACACCGTGCTCGGCCGCGACGTGACGATCGAGCCGTTCGTCGTCTTCGGGCCCGGCGTCACCGTCGGCGACGGGGTGACGATCAAGGGTTTCTGCCATTTCGAGCAGGCCCGCGTCGCGCCCGGCGCGATTCTCGGCCCCTATGCGCGGCTGCGCCCGGGGGCGGAAATCGGCGAGGGCGCGCACATCGGTAATTTCGTCGAGGTAAAGAAATCCACCGTCGAGGCGGGGGCGAAGGTCAACCACCTGACCTATATCGGCGACGCGCGGGTGGGGGCGAAGGCCAACGTCGGCGCGGGCACCATCACCTGCAACTACGACGGCTTCAATAAAAGCTTCACCGACATCGGCGCGGGCGCCTTCATCGGTTCCAACACCTCGCTGGTGGCGCCGGTCACGGTGGGCGACGGCGCCATCGTCGGCGCCGGATCGGTGGTGACGCACCGGGTCCCGGCGGACGCCCTTACGGTGACCCGCGCGCCGCAGAAGACGGTCGAGGGCTGGGCGGCGCGCTTCCGCGACAAGATGCGGGCGCTGAAGGCGAAGTAAGGGTTTAAGTCAGGGGAGACCGGGTCATGTGCGGCATCGTGGGCATCATCGGCAAGACGGACGTCGCGCCCTTTCTGATCGACGGATTGAAGCGGCTGGAATACCGGGGCTACGACAGCGCCGGCATCGCCACCCTTTCCGGCGGCGGCATCGAACGGCGCCGCGCCGAGGGCAAGATCGTCAACCTGGAAGCGGCGGTGGCGAAAAAGCCGATTCACGGCACCACCGGCATCGGCCACACCCGTTGGGCGACGCACGGCGTGCCGAACGAGGCCAACGCCCACCCGCATTCCGACGGCCGCGTTGCGGTGGTGCACAACGGCATCATCGAGAACTTTCAGGACCTGCGCCGCGAACTGATCGCGGCGGGCCGGACCTTCGAGTCCGAAACCGACACCGAGGTGGTGGTCCACCTGATCTCGTCGCTGGTCGACACCGGCCTGGCGCCGAAGGAAGCCACCCTTGCCGCGCTGTCGCGCCTCAAGGGGGCGTTTGCCCTGGCTATTCTGTTCGTCGGTCACGACGGCCTGATGATCGGCGCGCGCAAGGGGTCGCCGCTGGCCGTGGGGTATGGCGACGGGGAAATGTTCCTTGGCTCCGACGCTTTGGCCCTGGCGCCGCTGACCCGCCGCATCGCCTATCTGGAGGATGGCGATTTCGTCGTCCTGTCCGCCAACGGCGCGGAAATTTACGATGCTTCCGGCGCGGTGGCGGAACGCGCGGTGCACGTCACCCAGTTTTCCGGCGCGATGATCGGCAAGGGCGCCTATCGCCACTTCATGCAGAAGGAAATCTACGAACAGGCGACGGTGATCGGCGATACCCTGAACAGCCACTTCAACCCGGTGGAACGTACCATCACCCTGCCGCCGATGCCTTTCGACCTGGCGGCGGTGAAGCGGGTGACCCTGGTCGCCTGCGGCACCTCGTTCTATGCCGGGATGGTCGGCAAGTACTGGATCGAACGCTTCGCCCGGGTGCCGGTGGAAATCGACATCGCCTCGGAATTCCGCTACCGCGCCGCGCCGGTGGAGGCGGGGGGGCTGGCCATCTTCATCTCGCAGTCCGGCGAGACGGCGGACACCCTGGCCGCCTTGCGTTTCTGCAAGGAAGAGGGCATGCACACCCTGGCCATCGTCAACGTGCCGGAAAGCACCATGGCGCGCGAGGCCTCGGCGTCTCTGCCCACCCTGGCGGGGCCGGAAATCGGCGTCGCCTCGACCAAGGCGTTCACCACCCAGTTGACGGTTCTCGCCTGCCTGGCCATCGCCCTGGGCAAGGCGCGCGGCGCGCTTGACCGCGACGCCGAGGCGGAGCTCAGCAAGGCGCTGACCGAGGTGCCCGCCTATGCCGCCGAGGTACTGAAGAACGACGACCAGATCCGCGCCATCGCCCAGTCCATTCTGGATGCCGCCGACGTCTTCTATCTGGGGCGCGGCACCGCCTATCCGATCGCCCTGGAAGGCGCGCTGAAGCTGAAGGAAATCAGCTATATCCACGCCGAGGGTTTCGCGGCGGGCGAAATGAAGCACGGCCCCATCGCGATGATCGACGAAACCGTGCCGGTGGTGGTGGTGGCGCCGCCGGACGAACTGTTCGAGAAGACCGCCTCCAACGTGCAAGAGGTGATCGCGCGCGGCGGCAAGGTGATCATGATGAGCGACGCCGAGGGCGTGGCGCACTTCAAGGACAAGGCCTTCGCCAGCGTCGTGCTGCCCGCGGTGAGCCCGCTGGTCGCGCCGATTCTTTACGCGATTCCGGTGCAGTTGCTGGCCTATCACGTGGCGACGCTGAAGGGCACCGACGTCGACCAGCCGCGCAACCTGGCGAAATCCGTCACCGTGGAATAGGGCGGTGGCCCATCGCCCGGGCGACGCGCCGGGCGAGGATCGGGCCGATGACGATGACCAGGATCAGCCGCGCCGTCTGAAAAGCCATGACGAAGCCCAGGTCGACGTTGGTCGCCGCCGCGATGATGGCGATGGAGTCCGCGCCGCCCGGGCTGGTCGCCAGATAGGCGGTCAGCATGTCGATGCCCAGGAACTGGGTCAGCGTCCAGGCGATGCCGGTGCAGAACGCCATCAGGGTGAGAATCGACGCCAGCATGTGCGGCAGCTTCATCGCCACGGTCTTCAGGATGTCCCCGGTGAAGCGCAACCCCACCACCCAGCCGATCGCGGCGAAGGCGGCGGCCAGCAGCGGCTGCGGCAGTTCCAGGTCGATCAGGCCCAGGCCGCGCAGCACCGCCCCCGCCGCCAGCGGCAGCAAAAGCGCACCCGACGGCACCCGCAGCACCCGTCCGAGGGCCAGCCCGCCGACGATCAGGGCCAGGGTCTCGGCGATGGCGCGGGGGTCGCGCAGGGACAGCCAGTTCTGGGCGGCGGCGGCGTGGTCGACGCCCACGTAGAAGCGGGCCAGCAGCGCGGCGGTCAGCGCCACGCACAGTACCCGCAGGTATTGCATGAAGGCGACGATGCGCACGTCGGCGCCGAATTCCTCGGCCATCAGCACCATGGCGGAGGCGGCGCCCGGAGAACTGCCCCAGATCGCCGCGCTGCCCGGCAGCACCCTCCAGTGGCAAAGCGCCCAGCCGGTAACGCCGCTGGCGGCGATCGAGGACAGAATCACCACCAGGAACAACGGCCAGTCGGCGGCGAAGGTGCGCAGGATATCGGGGGTGACGGCGGCGGCGATCATCGTCCCCACCACCGCCTGCGCTAGGTTGTAGGCGAAGCGCGGCATCGCCAGTTCGGCGCCGTTCACCGCCAGCAGGATACCGGCGGCCATCGGCCCCAGCAGCAGCGCGCCGGGCAGTTCGATGGCGCGGAACAACAAGGTCGCCGCGACCGACGCGGCAAGCAGGCACAGCCATTGGCCGAAACGGCCGAAACGCGAGAACATCGGGATCCGCCGAGCTGGGGACGATAACGTGCCCGCGACTATGACGCGTCGGCGGCGCGGGCTCAAGGCATTGAACGATTTTCATTTCTTGAAAGAGTCATCATCCGCTTTTTGCGGGAAGGCTATACACGGATGGGTTCTTTTGCGGAGCGGCGCCTTCGTCTGGGAAAAGGCGTCTCCGTTCCGGTCCTGACACGCGGAGAGAAAGATGAACAGGCTCACCAAGGGGTTTCTTCTGGGCGCCGCCGGTCTGACGGCGGCGATGGGCGTCGCGGCGCCGGCGCAGGCGAAGCCGGTCAAGTACGTCTTCATGATGATCGGCGACGGCATGGCGATGCCGCAGCGTAACGCCGCCGCGCTTTACCTGGCGAATCTGGAGGGCGAGGGGCTGAAGCCCGGCGTCATGCCGCTGACCATGGACAACCTGCCGGTGCAGGGCATGGCCACCACTTATTCCGCCAACGCGGTGATCACCGATTCCGCGGCGGCGGCGACCGCGCTCGCCTCCGGGCACAAGACCAACTCGGGCGTCATCAACATGGATGCCGAGGGCAAGGTCAAGTACGCGCCGATTTCCAAGCTGGCCCACGACAAGGGATACCGCGTCGGCATCGTCAGCTCGGTGTCGATCGACCACGCCACCCCGGCGGGCTATTACGCCCAGGTCGAGAAGCGCTCCAAGTACTATGCGATTTCCACCCAGCTTCTCGACAGCGGTTTCGAGTACTTCGCGGGCGGCGCGGTGAAGGAGCCGACCGGCAAGAAAAAGGATCAGGCCAACTTCTACGATCTGGCCAAGACCAAGGGCTATACCGTGACGCAAAGCCGCGACGCCTTCGCCGCCCTGAAGCCCGGCGCGAAGAAGGTCTTCGCCGAGAACCCGGTGCACGCCGACGGCAACGCGCTGCCCTATGCGATGGACGCGGGCAAGGACAGCATCTCGCTGGCCGAGTTCACCCAGAAGGGCATCGACCTGTTGCAGGGCGGCAAGTTCTTCATGATGGTGGAAGGCGGCAAGATCGACTGGTCCTGCCACGCCAACGACCCGGGCGCGTCGATCGGCGACACCGTCGCCTTCGACCGGGCGGTGAAGGTGGTCTACGACTTCTATAAGAAGCATCCGAACGAAACCCTGATCATCGTCACTGGCGACCACGAGACCGGCGGCCTGTCCATCGGCTTCGCGGGCACCAAGTACGGCAACGCGATCAAGGCCCTGCAAGGGCAGAAGTCCTCCTACATCGCCTTCGGCGAGAAGTTCGCCGCCCTGCGCAAGGCCAAGCCCGAACTGGTCTTCGACGACGTGCTGCCGCTGATCAAGGAGACCTACGGTCTCGACGTCGCGGCGCTGGCGCCCTACGAGGCCGACATGCTGAAGGCGGCCTTCGCCGAAAGCCTGCTGCCGGAGGACCAGCGCGACGCCAAGAACCCGCAGAAGTATCTGCTCTACGGCGAGTACGATCCGTTGGCGATGACCCTCAACCACCTGGTCAGCCACAAGGCGGGCCTGGCCTGGACCACCTATTCCCACACTGGCGTGCCGGTGCCGGTGTCGGCGGTCGGCAAGGGGGCGGAAGCCTTCGCCGGGTTCTACGACAACACCGACATCGCGAAGAAGACGATGAAGGCGATGGGGCTGTAAGATCGCCCGATCGGGGACCGCGATGGCGGGGGAAGGCTGGCGCCTTCCCCCGTCGGTCGTGTGAAGGAGGGGAGACGATGACGGAATTCCGCAGGATACCGCGCCCTGGCCGCGAGACTTGGCTATGCCTGCTGATGCTGGCCGCCTGCGCGCTTCTGTGGTTCCGTCCGACCGGCTTCGAATCCCGGCTGCCGGGCGGCGTCAGCGCCGTCCGCGGCACGGTACTGGAGGTGGACGACCAGCAGGTCCGCCAGTACGGTCTGGTGCGCGAGGGGGAACAGCGCCTGCGGGTGCGGATCGAGGAAGGCGCCTTCGCCGGACGCGTCGTCGACGCCGAGAACCTGATCGTGGGGAAGATGGAGCTCGACGCCTTCTTTCGCGTCGGCGACCGCGCCCTGGTCAACCTGGCGGCGGAGGGGGATCGGGTGACCTCGGCCCGTGCCGTCGACCATTACCGCCTCGACCTGGAATTCGGCCTGTTCGCGGTGTTTTCCCTGCTGCTGATGGGGTTGGGGTTTTCCAGCGGCGTGCGCGCCCTGCTGTCGTTCGTTTTTACCGTCCTGGTGATCTGGCGGCTGATGGTGCCGTTGTTTCTTCAGGGGCATGACCCCGTGCTCATGGGGTTCGCCGCCACCGTGGCGATCCTGGCGGCGATCGTCGCCCTGGTCGGCGGCCTCGACCGGCGGGGCGCCGTCGCCTTCGCCGGGGCCTTCCTGGGGCTTCTCGCCGCCTGTCTGCTGGCGGTGGTTCTGGCTCCGGTTTTCAAGTTGAACGGCGCGGTACGGCCGTTTTCCGAAACCCTGCTCTATTCCGGGTTCCCCGGTCTCGACCTCGGCGGTCTGTTCATCGCCGGCATCTTCATCGCGGGCAGCGGCGCGATGGTCGACCTGGCGATGGACGTCGCGGTCTCGATGTCCGAAATCGCCCGCCACCGTCCGGACGTGCCGCGGCGGGAGCTGTTCACCTCGGCGCTGGCGGTGGGGCGGGCGGTCACCGGCACGATGACGACGACCCTGCTGCTCGCCTATTCCGGCGGCTACGTGACGATGCTGATGCTGTTCATGGGGCAGGGGGTGCCGCTGGCCAACGTCCTCAACCTCGGCTACGTGGCGGCGGAAATCTTCCATACCATGGTCGGCAGCATCGCCCTGATCGCCACCGCCCCCTTCACCGCCGTGGTCGGCACCTTCGTCTTCGCCGGACGGGGAAGCTCCCCGGCGGATGAGGAGGCCGAGCCTACGCCGCGAACAGCCGGTTGAAGGCGGCCACCGCCGCCGCCGGACCCTGCGGGTGGTCCCAGACTCCGCCGCAGACCGCCACGAAGTCCGCCCCCGCGTCGATCAGGGGCTGGGCGTTGTCCACGGTGATGCCGCCGATGGCGACGCAAGGCACGGTGAACAGTTCCGACCACCAGGAGAGGATCTCCGGCTCCGCCGCCGTCTTCGCCACCTTGGTGGCGGTGGGATAGAAGGCGCCGAAGGCGACGTAATCCGCTCCCGCCTCCCCCGAGGTCATCGCTAAGTGGCGGGAATCGTGGCAGGTGACGCCGACGATGGCGTCGTCGCCGACGATCTTGCGCGCCGCGGCGTACGAAACGTCTTCCTGTCCGACGTGCACGCCGTCGCAGCCGGTGTCGCGGGCCAGGTCGGGGCGGTCGTTCATCAGGAAGGCGACGCCGCGTTCCTGCGCCAGCGGGCGCAGGACGTCGCAGGCGCGGCGGACCTCGTCGTCGGAGACGTCCTTCAGGCGCAATTGCACGCAGGCGACGTCGCCCGCGTCCAGCGTCGTGGCGAAGGTCTTGGCGAAGCCCGGCAGATCGGGCAGGGCGGGCGGGGTCAGAAGATAAAGGCGGCAGGGCATGGCGTTCCGTTCATCCGGGTATGGGGTCTTCCCGCACCCTAGATCATTCCGGAGAAGGCGGGAAGGGGCGGCACAGCCACTTTGCCGCCGCGGCGGTCAGGGCGGCCATGTCCGGGCGGCCCGACGGCGGCGGAAAGCGCCAGCGGGGTTCGGGCGGCGGCCCCAGCAGCAGGGTACTCCCGGCGGCGGCGGCGATTTCGGCGAGGGCCTGGGCGACGCGCGGCGGCGCGTCCGGCGCGGGATGGAAACGCAGCACGGGCAGGGCCAGGCGCACCCCCGCCTGCACCAGACCGGGGCGGTCGCCGCAGTGGAAGACCAGCGGTCCCGGCGGTTGTCGGTTCTCGGCGGCAAGCGCGTCGAGAAAGGCGCGCATCCACATCGGCCCCAGGGCGTCGCCCATGTCGGCGGGGGTTTCGACCTGCACGGCGCGGCCCAGGGACGCGGCGGCGGCAAAAGCCGCCAGGGCCTGCGCCCGGTCATGGACGATCAGAATCGGCGAAGCGTCGATATCCACGGTTGCATGATACCTGTGATTGACGTCAAGGGGTTCACGAATTATCCTTCACTCAGTTTCACGGGATATGGCGATAATACATTGAAACCATTCGCGGTGTATAAGCTTTCTCGGGTCGAGGCGGCGTTGCGTCGGCTGGACGTCGCGTTGTCCGGGCTGGAGGCCGTGGCGCTTTCCGGCACCGTGCCGCCGGGCGCCGCGCCGGATGCCGCCGAGATGACCGCGTTGCGGGCGCGTTGCGACGCGCTGGAAGCCGCCGCGCGCCAGGCTTCGTCGGGGCTGGACGGCACCGTGGCGCGCCTGAAGCATCTGTTGGAGGGGTGATCCCGCATGGCTCAGGTCACCCTCAGCATCGCCGACCACCAATATCACATTTCCTGCGACGACGGGCAGGAGGCGCAGATCGGCCGCCTGGGGCGGTATCTCGACCAGCGCGGCCGCGAACTGATCGCGGCGATCGGCCCGGTGCAGGAAAATCTTTTGCTGGCGATGATCGGTCTTCTGATCGCCGACGAACTGGCCGAGACCTATGGCGAGCTTGAGGAACTGCGCTCCGCCACCGGTTCCGGCGGCGCGGAAACCAAGGCGGCGGCCGAATCCGCGGTGGTCGATGCGGTCGATGCGCTGTCCGTTCGAATCGAAGCGATTGCCGAACGCCTGCGGGGCGCTTAGATTAAGGGAAGGCGGGTGCTGTGCGACGCGTTAGGACCGCGACATCACTGGGGCCAACGAATGTAAAAAGGGAGCCGTCCCTGACCTGACCGTGGTCTTGTCACATGGCGCCCACTTTGTTGGAGCGGCCCTTGTGTATTCCACAAGCCGACGGTCGCTACGGCCCCGCCGCATTCTTCCGGCCTTCCACGGTGCGTCTTTTGAAGTCTCGTTGTCGCCTGCGGGCGTCGCGAACGGGGAGTGTGGGCCATGCTCATGCCGTCGGTGGTGGGGGATACGGTATCCGCGACCAAACGGGCCTTGCGCGGTAACGCCAAGTTCCTGCGCGGCCGCATCGCTGCGGTGGACCGCCGCCATGCCGCGGAATGCCTGGTGCGGCACGCGGCGACGGTGCCGCTTCTCGCGGTGCCGCCGGAACGGGGCGTGGTCGCCGTCTATTATCCGATCGGCGGCGAGGTCGATACCCGCCTGCTCGTCGACTGGTTGCGGCAGGTGGGTTGGCGCATCGCCTTGCCCGCGGTCGACCAGGTGGACGCTCCCCTGGTTTTCCGCGAGTGGCTGCCCGACGCGCCGCTGGAACACGGTCCCTTCGGCACCCGTCACCCGCCGAAGGACGCGGCCCCCCTGGTGCCGCAGGTGATGATGATGCCTTTGTTGGCGTTCGACGCCGACGGCTATCGACTGGGCTACGGCGGCGGGTATTATGACCGCACCCTGGCCGCAATGGCGGAGGCCGGGCACCGCGTCGCCGCCCTGGGCATCGCTTTCGCGATCCAGGAAATCGAGATGGTTCCCCATGAATCCTGGGACCGCCGTCTCGACATGGTGCTGACGGAACGGGGGGTGATTCCCCTGCGCGACGGCCGCCTGTCGAAGTAGGGATTGCATGAACATTCTGTATTTGGGCGATGTGGTCGGACGCAGCGGACGCACCGCCGCCTTGGCCGCCCTGCCGCGTCTGCGGGAAAAACTGGCTCTCGACTGCATCGTCGTCAACGCCGAGAACGCGGCGCACGGTTTCGGCGTCACGCCGAAAATCTGCGAGGAATTCTACGCGTCGGGCACGCACGTGGTGACCACCGGCAACCACGTCTGGGACCAGCGGGAACTGATCTCCCACATCGACGGCGACCCCCGTCTGATCCGCCCCGCCAATTTCCCCAAGGGCACGCCGGGGCGCGGCCATGCCGAGGCGCTGCTGCCCGACGGGCGCAAGGTGCTGGTGATCCAGGTGATGGGCCGCCTGTTCCTGGAGCCCTTGGACGACCCCTTCCAGGTGCTGGAGGACATTCTGTCGCGCTATCGCCTGGGGGCGACGGTGGCGGCGATCGTCGTCGACGTCCATGCCGAGGCGACCAGCGAGAAAATGGCCCTCGGCCACGTGCTGGACGGGCGGGTGTCGGCGGTGGTCGGCTCGCACAGCCACGTGCCCACCGCCGACGCGCAGATCCTGCCGCGCGGCACCGCCTATCTGACCGACGCGGGGATGTGCGGCGACTACGATTCGGTGATCGGCATGACCAAGGAACTGGCGATTTCCCGTTTCACCCGCCGGGTGCCGGGCGAGCGTCTGACCCCGGCGGACGGCGAGGCCACGGTGTGCGGCCTGTTCGTCGCCACCGACGACCGCAGCGGACTGGCGACGCGGGTGCATCCGGTGCGTCTGGGCGGGCGTTTGCAGCAGTCCTGTCCGGGGGACTGACCCCCCGCTTTGGGGGTTGCGTTTTTTCCGCGCCTGCATGGATAATGCCGCGCGTTTTTTTCGGGCGCCGTCGGCGGCGCGATTCGACCCATACGAAGGTTTGCAATGGCCGGTCATTCCCAGTTTAAGAACATCATGCACCGCAAGGGTGCGCAGGACGCCCAGCGCGCCAAGCTGTTCACCAAGCTCGCGCGCGAAATCACCGTGTCGGCGAAATGCGGCATACCTTTGCCGGAAAGCAACCCCCGTCTGCGCGCCGCCATCGCCGCGGCCAAGGCGCAGAGCATGCCCAAGGACAACATCGAACGCGCGATCAAGCGCGCACTGCCCGGCGGCGACGACACCAACTACGACGAGGTGCGTTACGAAGGGCGCGGTCCGGGCGGCGTGGCGCTGATCGTCGAGGGGCTGACCGACAACCGCAACCGCACCGCGTCGGAAGTCCGGGCGATCTTCAACAAGCTGGGCGGCCAGATGGGCGAGGCGAACTCGGTGGCCTTCAACTTCGAGCGGGTCGGCCTGATCCAGTTCAAGCCCGAGGCGGCGGACGGCGACGCGATGTTCGAGGCGGCGCTGGAAGCCGGAGCCTCCGACGTGGTTTCCACCGACGACGGCCACGACGTGCTGACCTCGCCCGAGGACCTGCACGCGGTCAAGGACGCGCTGGAAAAGAGCTTCGGCGAAGCCACGGTGGCGCGTCTGGAATGGAAGCCGCTCAATACCGTCGAGGTCGACGCCGACGCGGCGGCCACCCTGATGCGGCTGATCGACGCGCTGGACGACAACGACGACGTGCAGCGGGTTTGCGGCAACTACGAAATCTCGGACGAGGTGGCGGCGCGCCTGGGCCTGTAACGGTCGTGCCGCCACGGTTCTCCGTGGAGCGACGCTGATGCGGTTGATCGGACTGGATCCAGGCTTGCGCGTTACCGGTTGGGGGGTCGTCGACGCCGACGGCAACCGGCTGTCGCACGTCGCCTGCGGCGTGGTCCGTTCCGACGAGCACGCCTCGCTGGCCGAGCGCCTGATGCACCTGCACAAGGGCGTGCTGGAGGTTCTCTCCCGCTTCTCCCCGGACGAGGCGGCGGTGGAGGAAACCTTCGTCAACCGCAACCCGACCTCGACCCTGAAGCTGGGGCAGGCGCGCGGCGCGGTGATGCTGGCGCCCGCGATGTGCGGCATCCCGGTCGCCGAGTACCCCCCAAACCTGATCAAGAAGACGGTGGTCGGCACCGGCCATGCGGCGAAGGGGCAGGTGGACCTGATGGTCCGCATGCTGCTGCCCGGCGCCGCGCCCGAGATGGCGGATGCCGCCGATGCCCTGGCGGTGGCGATCTGTCACGCCCGCTACCGCGCCAGCGGCGAGACCCTGGAACGGGCGATTGCCCGGGCCGAGGCGGGAGGACGGCGATGATCGCGCACCTGAAGGGACGCATCGAGGCTCTGGACACCGATACCGCGGTGATTGACGTCGGCGGCGTCGGCTATCTGGTGGCGGCTTCGTCCCGCACCCTGTCGCATCTGGCGGTCGGCGCCCCCGCGTCGCTGTGGGTGGAAACCGTGGTGCGCGAGGACGCGATCCTGCTCTACGGCTTTCTCGACGCCGAGGAAAAACAGTGGTTCCGCCGTCTGACCACGGTGCAGGGGGTGGGCGCCAAGGTGGCGCTGGGCATCCTGTCGGTGCTGTCGCCCGGCGACTTGGCGCGCGCCATCGCCGCCGGCGACAAGACGGCGTTGTGCCGCGCCAACGGCGTGGGACCGAAGCTGGCGTTGCGGGTGCTTTCCGAGCTTAAGGACAAGGTGGCGGGGTTCGCCCTCGCCCCGGTGGCGGGAAAGGCCGCGTCCGCCCCGGCGGCGTCCGCCGCGCCGGACGATCCGCGCGCCGCGTTGGCGGCGGACGCGGTGTCCGCGCTGGTCAATCTGGGGTATGGTTCGAGCGAGGCCTTCGCGGTGGTCGCGGCGGTGATTTCCGCGTCGGGGGACGCGGCGCCGGATCTGTCCACGCTGATCGCGCGGGCGCTCAAGGAAATCGCGCGGGCGGGCAACCTGGGGGGTGAGCGGCGATGAGCGGCTGGGACGACAGCGAGGATCGGGTGGTCTCCGCCGAGGCGCAGCCCGAGGACGCCGACGCCTCGTTGCGGCCGCGCAGCCTGTCCGACTTCACCGGGCAGCCGGAAACCTGCGAGAATCTGAAGGTTTTCGTCACCGCGGCGCGGGCGCGCGGCGAATCCCTCGACCACGTGCTGCTGCACGGTCCGCCCGGCCTGGGCAAGACGACCCTGGCGCAGATCGTCGCGCACGAACTGGGGGTGGGCTTCCGCGCCACCTCGGGTCCGATGATCGCCAAGGCGGGCGACCTGGCCGCCATCCTGACCAATCTGGAGGCGCGGGACGTCCTGTTCATCGACGAGATTCACCGCCTTTCTCCCGCCATAGAGGAAGTGCTGTATTCCGCCATGGAAGACTTCCAGCTCGACCTGATCATCGGCGAAGGCCCTGCGGCGCGCTCGGTGCGCATCGATTTGCAGCCCTTCACCCTGGTCGGGGCGACGACGCGCGCCGGGCTGTTGACCACGCCCCTGCGCGACCGCTTCGGCATCCCGTTGCGTTTGCGTTTCTATTCCACCGAGGACCTGACCCGCATCGTCCTGCGCGGCGCGGCGAAGCTTTCCCTGGCGATGACCGACGACGGCGCCAAGGAAATCGCGCGCCGTTCGCGCGGCACGCCGCGCGTCGCCGGACGCCTGTTGCGCCGGGTGCGCGACTTCGCCATGGTGGGCGGCGCGGGGGCGGTGGACAAGGCCGTCGCCGACGCAGCCCTGACCCGCCTGGAAGTCGATGCTCTCGGCCTTGACAGTCAGGACCGGCGGTATTTGTTCTGTATCGTCGATTCCTATGGCGGCGGGCCGGTGGGGATCGAAACCCTCGCCGCCGCCCTGGCCGAGGAACGCGACACCTTGGAGGAAGTCATCGAACCGTTTTTGATGCAGCAGGGCCTGGTGCAGCGCACGCCGCGCGGGCGCGTGCTTTCGGCCAAGGGCTATCGCCACCTCGGTCTGGCCGAACCGGCGCGCGCGCCGGAACAGCTGGGGCTGCTCGATTCCGGCGAGGGGATGGCGTGACCATGAGCCAGCGGCAAGCGGCGCAGACGGCGGGCGAGGGCGGCGCCTCCTTTTTCGACGGCGACGTCCATGTGTTGACCGTGCGCATCTATTACGAGGACACCGACGCGGGCGGCGTGGTCTATTACGCCAACTACCTGAAGTTCGCCGAACGCGCGCGCTCGGCGATGCTGCGCCTGGGCGGCTGGGAAAACGGGCGTCTTTCCCGTGGCGACTATCCCGGGCAGGAGGAAGGGGTGGCCTTCGTCATGCGGCACGTTTCCGTCGATTACCGGCGCTCGGCGATGCTCGACGACCTGTTGCAGGTCCGCACGCGGGTACGGCGGGTGGGCGGCGCCACCCTGGAAATGGCGCAGGTCGTGCTGCGCGGCGACGAGATTCTGGCCGAGGCGGTGGCGAAACTGGGGTGCGTGTCCGCGGTGACCTTGAAACCGGCGCGAATCCCCGAGAAGATGCGCGCCGAGTTGTCGGCGCGGCTGGCGGATTAAGGACCAAGGGCATCCCGGCGGTTTCTCGCCGGGACGAAGGAAAGGCAGGCGGCGTATGGAAGCGCAAACCGATTTGTCGATGATCACCCTGTTTTTGCGGGCGGATCTGGTGGTCAAGGCGGTGATGATCGCCCTGATGTGCGCATCGGTGTGGTCGTGGGCGATCATTTTCGAAAAGATCCGCAGGTTGACCTCGCTGAACCGCGAGGCCCGCGACTTCGAGGAACAGTTCTGGTCGGGCGGGCCGCTCGACGACCTTTACGAACGCATCGGCAAGAACGCCAAGGATCCGATGAGCGCGATCTTCGTCGCCGCGATGCGCGAATGGCGCCGTTCGATCGAACGCACCCGTACCGAGGCGGCCTCGCTGAAGACCTCTCTCGCCCAGCGCATCGAGCGGGTGATGCAGATCACCAGCGAACGCGAGCTGGAGCGCATCGAGGCGCGCATGGGCTTTTTGGCCTCCACCGGTTCGGTGTCGCCGTTCATCGGTCTGTTCGGCACGGTGTGGGGCATCATGAACAGCTTCCACGCCATCGGCATGAGCAAGAACACCTCGCTGGCCGTGGTGGCGCCGGGCATCGCCGAGGCCCTGTTCGCCACCGCTCTCGGCCTGGTCGCGGCCATCCCGGCGGTGATCGCCTATAACAAGCTGTCCACCGACATCGACCGCTACGCGAAGCGGCTGGAAATCTTCTCCGGCGAGTTCTCGGCGATCGTGTCGCGGCAGCTCGACGAAAGGCGCTGAGCATGGGGATGGCGGTTTCCGGGGGACGCCGCCGCGGCGGACGCGGCAAGACGGCGCGCATGGCCGACATCAACGTCACGCCGATGGTCGACGTGATGCTGGTGCTGCTGGTGATCTTCATGGTCACCGCGCCCCTGATGACCACCGGCGTGCCCCTCGACCTGCCGAAGGGCGGCAGTCAGGTGCTGGCCGACGCCAATCGCTCCCTGCGCATCTCGGTGGACGAGAACGGCGTCGTCTACATCGGTACCGATCCGGTTTCCGACGTGCAGCAACTGGTCGGCCGCGTCGTCGAAATGCGCCGCGCCAACCCGGAACTCGGCGTGGTGATCAGCGGCGACAAGGTGGCCACCTATGGCGCGGTGATGGGGGTGATGCAGGTGTTGAAGGATGCCGGCATCGAAAAGGTCGGTCTGGAAACCGGCACCGGCGAGCCTTCCCGCAAGGACGCCGACCGCAAGGCCAAGACCAAGGCCAAGGGCAAGCCGTGAGGATGAGCCATGCGGCGTGAGCTTGGGTATTCTCTGGCCCTGCATATCGCGGTGATCCTGTTCGGGCTCGTCGGGCTGCCCTATTTGCGGCCCGATCCGCCGGAAATGACCGAACGCATCCTGATCGTTGACCTGTCCAAGGTGCAGATCGGGGAAAAGACCTCGTTGCCCAAGGCGACCGCCATCGACAAGCCGAAGGGCGAACCGATTCCCGACGAACGGAAGCTTGAGGAAAAACAGGCCGAGCAAGCCAAGCCCGAGCCGCCGAAGCCCGCGCCGCCCAAGCCCGAGCCGAAAAAGGAAGAACCGAAGAAGGAAGAGCCGAAGGCGGCGCTCCTGGACGAACAGAAGAAGGCCGAGGACAAGAAAAAGGCCGAGGACAAGAAGAAGGCGGACGACGCGAAGAAGGCCGAGGATAAGAAGAAGGCCGAAGACGCGAAGAAGGCCGAGGACAAGAGGAAGGCCGAGGAAAAGAAGAAAGCCCAGGCGAAGAAACCGTCCTTCGACGATCTGATGGCCTCGGTCGAAAAGATGCGCAAGGACGTGCCGTCGGCCAATATGCCGCCCGGCAAGTCGGCGGGGGGCAAGACCGGCACCGCCGGGGCGAAGGACGTGGCCGCGATTTCCAAGGATCGCGACGGTTTCGGCGACGTGCTGACGCTGTCCGAGATGGACATGATCCGCGCCCAGATCGAGCGTCACTGGAACGTCGATCCGGGTAAGGCGGGGGCCCTCGACATGGTGATCGAGATCGCCGTCTCCTTCGATCCCAATGGCGCGGTGCGCACCGCGAAGATCGTCGATCAATCGCGGCTTGCGTCCGACCCGGCTTTCCGCTCTCTTGCTGAAAGCGCCTTGCGCGCCGTGTTCATGGCCAGCCCGGTGCAGGCCCCGGCGAAGAAATATGAGGTCTGGCGCGAAGTGCGGTTGTTCTTCCGCCCGCAGGACCGTTTGTGATGAACGAGAAGGATGAAGGGAAAACCATGATGACTGCGGCGTTCCGTGCCTGGAAGCGGGCTTCGGCGGCGGTGTTGGGCATCGTCCTTGGCCTTGCGGCTTTCGCCGCGCCGGCTTTCGCCGAACTGCGCATCGACATTACGCGCGGCAATGTCGATCCGATTCCGATTGCCGTTCCCGCCTTCGGCGGCGACGACGAGCGGGCGATCAAGGTCGGCAGCGACCTCGCCGGGGTGCTGGTGGCCGATCTGGAGCGTTCGGGGCTGTTCCGCAGCGTCGATTCGCGTGCCTTCATCCAGTCCTTCTCCTCGATGCAGGTGCAGCCGCGCTTTCCGGACTGGCAGGCGATCAACGCGCAGGGCCTGGTGCAGGGTCGGACGACGATCCAGCCCGACGGGCGGTTGCGCGTCGAATTCCGTCTGTGGGACGTCTTCGCCACCCAGCAGTTGAAGGCGCAGGCCTATGTTACCGACGTCGGCAACTGGCGCCGCATCGCGCACATCATCGCGGACTCGGTGTACGAGCGGCTGACCGGCGAATCCGGCTATTTCGATACCCGCATCGTCTATGTCGCGGAAAACGGTCCGGCGACCAAGCGCATCAAGCGTTTGGCGATCATGGATCAGGACGGCGCCAACCACCGCTTCCTTACCGACGGCGCGGATTTGGTACTGAGCCCCCGTTTTTCGCCCTCGACGCAGGAAATCACCTACATGTCGTATTACAACGGCGTGCCCTGCGTGTACCTGTACAACATCGACACCGGCAAGCGGGAGCGTCTGGGCAACTTTCCGGGGATGACCTTCGCCCCCCGTTTCTCGCCCGACGGCAACAAGGTGATCATGAGCATGGCGCGCGGCGGCAGCACCGACATCTATACGATGGACCTGCGCACGCTGGAACGCCGCCGCCTGACCAACACCTCGGCGATCGACACCTCGCCGTCGTATTCCCCCGATTCGCAGTTCATCGTCTTCAACTCGGACCGTGGCGGCAACCAGCAGCTTTACGTGATGAACGCCGATGGCGGCAACGTGCACCGCATCACCCATGGCGAGGGCCGGTACGCGACGCCGGTGTGGTCGCCGCGCGGCGATTTCATCGCCTTCACCAAGATGGCGCAGGGCCGTTTCTTCATCGGCGTGATGCGGCCCGACGGCACCGGCGAGCGTCTTTTGTCCGACGGCTTCCTGGTGGAAGGCCCGACCTGGGCGCCGAACGGCCGAGTCTTGATGTACTTCCGCGAGAGTCCCTCGGACACGCGCGGGCGGGGGGTGAATTCTTATCTCTACAGTATCGATCTGACCGGCTATAATGAGCGCAGGGTTGTGACTCCGATCGAGGCGTCGCATCCGGCGTGGTCGCCGTTAATGCCGTGATCGCGGGAAGAAATACCGGTGTGGCAAGAACATCACACTGAGGGGGTGTGGCGCGGTACAATTCTGAATTCCTGTAGCTAACCCAATGTGGTTGACGTAAGACAATGGCCAACCAATTCGGTTCTCCGGCGTCGTGCCGCAGCCGTGTGGCCGTATCGTTTTTAATTCCCGAGTGGGGAGATGAAGGCAATGAAGATTCGTGTGTTGAGCGTTGTGGCGGCCAGCCTGCTCGTGGCGGCTTGCGCCTCTGGTCCGCAAGAGGGTGGTGATGCGTCCGGTAAGGGCGCCGGGGCGATCGTTCCGGGCTCGGCCGAGGACTTCGTCGCGAAGGCCAAGGACCGTGTGTTCTTCGCGTTCGACCGTTCCGACCTGGACGCGGCTGCGGTGAAGACCCTGATGGGTCAGGTCGCGTGGCTGAAGACCTATCCGAATGCGATGGTGACCATCGAAGGGCATACCGACCCGCGCGGTACTGCCGAATACAACATCGGCCTGGGTGAGCGCCGTGCCAATGCCGTCAAGCAGTTCCTGAAGGCTCAGGGCATTGCCGACGCTCGCATGAAGGTGGTTTCCTACGGCAAGGAGCGTCCGGCGGTCGAAGGCACCACCGAATACGCCTATGCCCAGGATCGCCGTGCCGTGACGGTGGTGGCGAAGTAAGACCGGATTCGCTTCCCTGAAGCGGATCAAGACGTTGGACGCCCGCCGTTCCTCGCCGTGCGAAGGATGGCGGGCGTTCCGTTTTTTGGCGGAAAAGAGGAAACCGGCATGACCTGGAATTGGGGCGCGGCCTTGCGCGACGCGGGCAGACTTTGGGGGCTTGCCGCGTGCGGCTTGGCGATTACGGCGGGTGCCGCCTTGGCCCAGGACGCCGGTCTGGCCGGTCGTTTGGACCGGGTGGAGCGCGACCTGACGGTGTTGCAGCGTCAGGTCTATCGCGACCAGACCTCGGGCGGCGGCGAAAGCGCGGTTTCCTCGGATGGCTCCGCCTCTCTCTTCGTGCGCTTGGGGCACGTCGAGGAACAGATGCGCGACCTGACCGGTCAGATCGAGGAAATCAACTTCAAGATCAATCAGGTCAACCAGCGGCTCGACCGGATGACGGCGGACAACGATTTCCGCTTCCAGTCTCTGGAAAAAGGCGGCGTCGCGCCGCAGTCCGCCGCGCCGCAGTCGTCGTCGGCGCCGGCCGACCTGACGCCTTCCGGAACCGCCGCCCAGGCCGCGCCGCAGGCCAGCGGCAGCGCCCCGGTGAAGTTGAAACCGCCGCCGAGCGATGCCGGAGAAGCCTATCGCGAGGCCTTCCGCCTGTTGCAGAAGGCGGACTACGCGGCGGCGGAAGTGTCGTTCAAGGCTTTCCTCAAGGATCACGCTGACACCGAGTACGCGGGCAACGCCCAGTACTGGCTGGGCGAGACCTATTACGTGCGCGGCCAGTTCGAACCGGCCGCGGTGGCCTTCGCCGACGGCTACAAGAAATACCGCAAGGGGGCGAAGGCTCCCGACAGCCTGCTCAAGCTGGGGTTCTCGATGCGTAAGCTGAACCAGTCCGAGAAGGCGTGCGCCGCCCTCGACCAGTTGCTCAAGGAATTCCCCAGCGCGCCGAAGGCGCAATTGGATCTGGCGCGCAAGACTCGCGGCGAAATGAAGTGCCGCTGATCCCGCAGGGCGGGACGGAAGACGGCGGCCGCGCGGCCGCCGCCGCCGCGCGTTTCGACGCGGCGATGGCCGCCTTCGGCGGCTTCGAAACCCATCCGAAACTGGCGGTCGCGGTGTCCGGCGGCGCGGACAGCATGGCGTTGTTGCGCCTGGCGCACGCCTGGTGCGGCGAACGGGGGGGCGAGGTGCTGGCCCTGACCGTGGATCACCGTCTGCGTCCGGAATCCGCCGACGAGGCGGCGGCGGTGGGGGCCTGGGCGGCGGCGCTCGGCATCGGCCATCGGATTCTGCTGCCCGCAGCGCCGTTGCCCGGCACCGGGGTGGAGGCGGCGGCCCGCGCGGCGCGCCACGCCCTGTTGGAGGACGCCTGCCGCGCGGCGGGAATTCTGCATCTGCTTTTCGCCCACCATGCGGGCGACCAACGCGAAACCGTGGCGATGCGCGCGGCGCGCGGCCCGGGAAGCGGCGCGTCGGGGATGGCGGCGCTGGACTGGCGCGGTCATGGGCGCATCCTGCGGCCGTTGCTGGGACTGGAAAAGGCGGACCTGACGGCATGCGTCCGCGCCTTTGGCCAGGCCTGGATCGAGGACCCCAGCAATGCCTCGGATATTTATGAACGCAATCGCGTGCGCAAGCGTTTGGCCGCGGCCCCGCCCGCGGCGCTGACGGGGCTGGATGGCGGTATCGCCCTGGCGCAGGCGGCGCGCGCGGCGGGGCAGCGCGACCGGGCGCGGCGGGTGCAGGCGTGGGTGCGGCTGTCGCCCCTGGGGTTCGCCTGGGTCGACGCCCGGGCCTGGGAAGGCGGCGCGGGCGACGCCGATTTGTTGGCGCGGCTGCTGGTTTGCGTCGGCGGGCGGATTCATTCGCCGGGGCGGGAAGCCCTGGGCCGCGCCCTGGCGGCGCTGGCGGCGAGCACCGCCTTTTCCCTGGGCGGCTGCGTCGTGCGTCCGCAACGGGGCGGCGCCTGGCTGTCGCGGGAACGCCGCGCCGCCGTCGCGGCGCGGCTGCGTCTGCCGCGCGACGCCGCGGAACGCGCCCGCGTGGCGGCGGTTTTTTCCGCCGCGGACGGGGAGGCGCCGCCGCCGCCCACGGTTCTGGCGGCGATCCCGTTGACCGAAGGCATCGATGGTGTTTGCGCGCCGCCGCCACTGGGCTATGATCCCGGCGGCGCGCGCTTCGCCCCACCCCAGGGGATCACGGCGTGCGCGGCCTGGCTTGCGCCATCGGGCGCCGACCTTATGTATTGACCTGATGCCGATGCGCGCGGACGCACCGCGGTGTTGGACCTTAAGACTTTTCGGGAAGGGGTTCCTGCCTTGAACTTCGGTAAAAACATCGCGCTGTGGGTTCTGATCGGCGTGCTGCTGCTGGCGGTCTTCAGCGAATTCCAGGGGTCGGACAAGACGCGCGACGCAAACGCCGTCGCCTATTCCGACTTCATGAGCATGGTCGAAAAGGGCGGGGTCCGTTCGGTCACCATCCAGGGCCGACGCGTCACCGGACAGATGTCCAGCGGCGAAAGCTTTTCCACCTACGTTCCCGGCGATCCCGAGATGGTGCCGGTGCTGCGCTCCGCCGGGGTGAAGATCTCCGCCGAGCCGGTGCCGGAAAACGCGCCCAGTTTCTGGAGCATCGTCATTTCCTGGTTTCCGATGCTGCTGCTGGTTGGCGTGTGGATCTATCTGATGCGTCAGATGCAGGGCGGCGGCGGCAAGGCGATGGGCTTCGGCAAGTCGCGCGCCAAGCTTCTGACCGAGCATCAGGGCCGCGTCACCTTCGAGGACGTGGCGGGCATCGACGAAGCGAAGGACGAGTTGCAGGAAATCGTCGAGTTCCTGCGCGATCCGCAGAAATTCCAGCGGTTGGGCGGCAAAATTCCGAAGGGCGTGCTGCTGGTCGGCCCGCCCGGCACCGGTAAGACGCTGCTCGCGCGCGCCATCGCGGGCGAGGCCAACGTGCCGTTCTTCACGATTTCCGGTTCCGACTTCGTCGAAATGTTCGTCGGCGTCGGCGCCTCGCGCGTGCGCGACATGTTCGAACAGGGCAAGAAGAACGCGCCCTGCATCATCTTCATCGACGAAATCGACGCGGTGGGCCGCCATCGCGGCGCGGGCCTGGGCGGCGGCAACGACGAACGCGAACAGACCCTGAACCAGTTGCTGGTGGAGATGGACGGCTTCGAATCCACCGAAGGCGTCATCCTGATCGCCGCCACCAACCGTCCCGACGTGCTGGACCCGGCGCTGCTGCGTCCCGGCCGTTTCGACCGCGAGGTGCAGGTGCCGAACCCGGACGTGCAGGGGCGCGAACAGATTCTGCGCGTGCACATGCGCAAGGTTCCGATCGGTCCCGACGTCGACGCCAAGGTTCTGGCGCGCGGCACCCCCGGGTTCTCCGGCGCCGATTTGGCCAACCTGGTCAACGAGGCGGCGCTGATGGCGGCCAGGCGCTCGAAGCGCGTCGTCACCATGAGCGAGTTCGAGGAAGCCAAGGACAAGGTGATGATGGGCGCGGAACGCCGTTCGATGGTGTTGTCGCCCGAGGAAAAGCGCCTGACCGCCTATCACGAGGCGGGTCACGCCCTGGTGCAGATGCAGTTCTCGGTTTCCGATCCGATCCACAAGGCGACGATCATTCCGCGCGGCCGGGCGATGGGCCTGGTGATGGGGCTGCCGGAAAAGGACCGTTACAGCATGTCCAAGGAGTTCCTGGAGGCGCGCATCGCGGTGGCGATGGCGGGCCGCCTCTCCGAGGAGATGATCTTCGGGGCCGACAAGGTGACCAACGGCGCGCAGCAGGACATTCGCATGGCGACCGGCATGGCGCGCGCCATGGTGACGCAGTGGGGCATGAGTACGCTGGGTCCGCTGGCCTATGAGGAGCCGGACCAGGAAATCTTCCTCGGCCATTCGGTGACGCGGAACAAGAACATCTCGGACGAAACCGCCCGCAAGGTGGACGAGGAGATCCGCAGGCTGGTCGAGGTCGGTAACGAAAAGGCGAAGAATATCCTCGAGGAAAAACGCGACCAGCTGGAGACCATCGCCCAGGGGCTTCTGGAGTACGAAACTCTGTCCGGCGAGGAAATCAAGGCGTTGCTGCGCGGCGAAACCATCGTCCGCGACGACCCGGCGGCGCGTGGCCCGGGCGGCGGACGCCGGTCCTCGGTGCCGACCGCGGGTGCCGCGCCCGCCTCGGACGGCGCGGAGCCGCAACCGGGGGCCTGATCCTGGATCGGCGGGTGGGGGAAACGTGACCAGCGAAATCAAACCGCGAATCGTGCGGTACCCGGCCCTTGCGCCGGGTGCCGCGATTTCATCCGGGGGCCGGGTCTATCTGGCCCCCGCCGACCTGGTGTCCGGCGACTTGGCGCGGGGGATCGTCGAATCCGGCCGCGCCGTCTGGTTCGGCGGCACCGACCGGGCATTCTGTTGCGCCTATCTGGCGGTGCGCGACGGGGAAGAGGTACGGGTCCACCGCCTGCCGGCGCGCGAGGCGGCGGGGCACCACCCCGGGGCCGACGCCGCCCTGGCGGCGCTAACCGCGCCGTTGCCCGCCTTCGCCGGTCTGGATATGGCGCGGACCCACGTCATGGGCATCGTCAACGTCACTCCCGACAGCTTTTCCGACGGCGGCGACCGCTTCGATGCGGACACCGCCCTGGCCGACGCCCTGGCGATGGTGGCGGCGGGGGCGACGATCATCGACGTCGGCGGCGAATCCACTCGCCCCGGCGCCGCGCCGGTGCCGCCGGACGAGGAAATCCGCCGCACCCAGCCGGTGGTGCGGGCGTTGGCCGAACGCGGCGTGTGCGTTTCCATCGACACCCGCAACGCCGCGACGATGGCGGCGGCCCTGGAAGCCGGGGCGCGCATCGTCAACGACATCACCGCGCTGTCCGGCGACCCGGATGCGCTCGACGTGGTGCGCGGCGCCGACTGCGGCATCGTGCTGATGCACATGCAGGGCGAGCCGCAGACGATGCAGAAGGCGCCGGTCTACGACTGCGCGCCGTTCGACGTTTTCGACTATCTGGCGGAACGCCTGGACGCCTGCGCCGCCGCGGGCGTCGATCGCGCGCGGCTGTGCGCCGACCCCGGCATCGGCTTCGGCAAGACCATGGCGCACAACCTGTCGATCCTGCGCTGGCTGCCGCTGTACCGGTCCCTCGGCGTGCCGCTGTTGCTGGGCGCGTCCAGGAAGTCGCTGATCGCCCATGTCTGCGGCGACGTGCCGCCGAAGGAACGGCTGCCCGGATCTCTGGCGGTGGCGTTGTCCGGCGCGGCGTCGGGGGCCAACATTCTGCGGGTTCACGACGTCGCCGAAACGGTGCAGGCGTTGGCGTTGCAGAACGCCATCTGCCGCGCGGAATAAGCGGGAAATCCTTTCCCGCCGCCGGACGATGCTCTAGGTTGCATGCAGGTTCGTAGCGTCAGTGGGGGTGTTCGAGGAAATGACGGCAAGGCGTTTGTTCGGAACCGACGGGGTGCGCGGCACCGCCAATATCGAACCGATGACGGCGGCGACCGCCCTGAAGATCGGCATGGCCGCCGGGCGGCTGTTTCAGCGCGGCGAATACCGCCACACCGTGGTTATCGGCAAGGATACGCGGCTGTCCTGCTATATGCTGGAACAGGCGCTGACCGCCGGCTTTACCTCGGTGGGCATGGACGTGCTGTTGCTGGGGCCGCTGCCCACTCCGGCGGTGGCGAAGCTGACCCGCAGCATGCGCGCCGACCTGGGGGTGATGATCTCCGCCTCGCACAATCCGTACGAGGACAACGGCATCAAGCTGTTCGGTCCCGACGGCTACAAGCTTTCCGACGACACCGAGCTTGCCATCGAGCGCCTGGTCGGCGACGGCCTGGAAAAGGCCCTGGTGGAATCGGCGCGTCTGGGCCGGGTGCGCCGCCTGGAGGATGCCTCGGGCCGGTATATCGAATACGTGAAAAGCACCTTTCCCTCCGGCCAGCGTCTGGACGGCCTCAAGATCGTTCTCGACTGCGCCAACGGTGCCGCCTATCGCGTCGCGCCGACGGTTCTTTGGGAACTGGGGGCCGAGGTGGTGTCGCTGGGGGTGAACCCCGAGGGCACCAACATCAACGCCGCGTGCGGCGCGATGTATCCGCAGGGGCTGTCCCGCGCGGTGGTGGAGCAGGGGGCCGACCTGGGCATCGCGCTGGACGGCGACGCCGACCGCGTCGTCCTGTGCGACGAGCGCGGGCGCGAGATCGACGGCGACCAGGTGCTGGGCCTGATCGGCGAGAAATGGGCGCAATCCGGCGAACTGGTGGGCGGCGGCGTCGTCGCCACGGTAATGTCCAACCTGGGGCTGGAACGCTTCCTCGCGGCGCGCAAGATGCACCTGCGGCGGACCCAGGTGGGCGACCGCTACGTGGTCGAGGCGATGCGCGACCAGGGCTACAACCTGGGCGGCGAACAGTCGGGGCACGTGGTTCTGGGCAATCACGCCACCACCGGCGACGGCTTGGCGGCGGCGTTGCAGGTGCTGTCCGCCCTGGTCGAGAAGGGGGGGCGCGCCAGCGAGGTGCTGCACGTCTTCGATCCGCTGCCGCAGGTGTTGAAGAACGTCCGTTTCAAAAGCCGCGACGCGGCCCGGCAGATTCTTGCCGACGACGGGGTGAAGCAGGCCCTGGACGAGGCGGAGCGCCGTCTCGCCGGTGGTGGGCGGCTGTTGATCCGCTCCTCGGGGACCGAGCCGGTGATCCGGGTGATGGCGGAAGGCGAGGACGAAAAGGCCATCCAGGCGGTGGTGGATTGGCTGGTTTCGATGCTGGAAGCCAAAGCCGCCTAATGATGGAGAGGGGGATGCGAGGACGGGTTCTGATCGTTGCCGGTTCGGATTCCGGCGGTGGCGCGGGCATTCAGGCCGACATCAAGACGGTGACCGCGCTCAACGGCTTCGCGATGACCGCGGTCACCGCGCTGACCGCGCAGAACACCATGGGCGTGCACGACATCTTTCCGGTGCCGGTGGACTTCATCAAGAAGCAGATGCGGGTGGTGGCCGAGGATCTTGGCTGCGACGTGATCAAGACCGGCATGCTGGGGGCCTCGCCGGTGATTCGCGGCGTCGCCGAATGCCTGGAGGAAATCGCCAAGGACATTCCCCTGGTGGTCGATCCGGTGATGGTGGCCAAGGGCGGCGCCCTGCTGCTGGAGCCCGAGGCGGTGAAGACCCTGAAGTGGGCTTTGCTGCCGCGCGCCACCCTGATCACCCCCAACCTCTACGAGGCCGAGGTTCTGTCCGGCCAGCGGATCGTCAACGAGGCGGACATGCTGGCCGTCGCCAAGGCGCTTCTGAAGCTGGGGCCGAAGGCGGTACTGCTGAAGGGCGGCCATCTGGAAAGCAGCCTGGCGATCGACCTGTTGCTGACCCGCGACGGCCTGACCCGTTTCGCCGAGCTCAAGATCGAAACCCGGCACAGCCATGGCACCGGCTGTACCCTGGCCTCGGCGGTCGCCTGCGGCATCGCCCAGGGATTGCCCCTGCCCGAGGCGGTGGGACGGGCGCGGGCCTTCGTGCGGACCGCGCTGGAAACCGCGCCGGGCTTCGGCCGGGGCAACGGTCCGCTCAACCATGCGCATACGGTGCGCAAGGACGCATAGATGTTGCCCTGCGGCGGCGAAACGGGGTACACCACTCTGCCGCGTGATGGCTGATCGACCACGGAGTGACGATGACCGAACCGATGAACCGGGCGCTTCTTCCGGCGGGCTTGCGAGACGTGCTGCCCGGCAAGGCGGCGCACGAGGCCGCGGTGGTGCAGTCCCTTGTCGGCACCTTTTCCGCGTTCGGCTTCGAACGCGTCAAGCCGCCGCTTCTGGAATTCGAGGATAGCCTGCTGTCCGGCGCGGGCGGCGACCTGGCGGCGCAGACCTTCCGCGTCATGGACCCGGTGACGCAGCGGATGATGGGCATGCGCGCCGACATGACGGTGCAGGTGGCGCGTATCGCCGCCTCCCGCCTGTCGCGCGAACCGCGCCCCCTGCGTCTGGCCTATGCGGGCGACGTGTTGCGGGTGAAGGGGTCGCAGCTGCGTCCCGACCGCCAGTTCATCCAGGCGGGGCTGGAACTGATCGGCTGCGACACGCCCGAGGCGGATGCCGAGGTGATCTGCATCGCCGCGCAGGCGCTGGCCCGCATCGGCGTGCCCGAGGTCTGCGTCGATCTGACCCTGCCGCCCCTGGTGCCGCTGATTCTGGCGGCGGCGGGACTTTCCGACGAGGAAAAACACGACGCGCGCGAAGCTCTGGACCACAAGGACGCCGCCCTGGTCGCGGCGTTGCCGCCGTCGGTGGCGCCGGTTCTGGGGCACCTGCTGGCGGTATGCGGTCCGTTCGAGACGGCCTTCCCGTTGCTGGCCGAAATCGATTTGCCGCCCGCGGCGGCGGTTTGGCGCGACCGCCTGGCGGCGGTGGTGGCGCGTCTGCGGACGCTGGCCCCCGGCCTGTCCCTCAGCCTGGACGTGGTGGAAAACCGCGGGTTCGAGTACCACACCGGGCTCTGCTTCACCTTCTTCGCTCCGGGGTGGCGCAACCACCTGGGGCGCGGCGGCCGTTATGGCGGCGAACGCGGGCAGGAACCGGCGATCGGCGCCAGCCTCTACCTGCATTCCCTGGTCGGCATCTTGCCGGAACCGGAACCGGCGGCGCGGGTGTTCGTGCCGTTGGAGGAAACCGTCCCCGAAACGTTGGCCGCGTTGCAGGTGGACGGCTGGGTGACGGTGGGCGCGGTGGCGCCCTGCGCCGACCGGCAGGCCGAGGCGCGGCGTCTGGGCTGTGGACATGTGTTGGAAGGCGGACGTCCCCATCCGGTGGATGGCGGCGTTTGATCTTTCGGTGACTCTTCACGCATCACGAATGGCGGAAAAAAGATGAGCAATGTTGCGGTGGTCGGCGCCCAATGGGGCGACGAGGGCAAGGGTAAGGTGGTGGACTGGCTGTCCGAGCGCGCCGACGTGGTGGTGCGCTTCCAGGGCGGGCACAACGCCGGGCATACCCTGGTGATCGACGGCATCACCTACAAGCTCAGCCTGCTACCCTCGGGCGTGGTGCGGGGCAAGCCTTCGTTCATCGGCAACGGCGTGGTGGTGGACCCCTGGGCGTTGATCGACGAGATCGGCCGGATTTCCAAGCAGGGGGTGGCGATCACCCCGGACATCCTGGCCCTGGCCGACAACGCCTGCCTGATTCTGCCGCTGCACCGCGATCTCGATCAGCTGCGCGAAAACGCCAGCGACGCGGGCAAGATCGGCACCACCGGCCGCGGCATCGGCCCGGCCTACGAGGACAAGGTGGCGCGCCGCGCGTTGCGCGTCTGCGACCTCGACGACGTCGCCGCCTTCGACGACAAGATCGAGCGCCTGCTGACCCATCACAACGCGCTGCGGCGCGGTCTGGGCGTGGCGGAAATCGACGGCGCGGCCCTCAAGGCCGAGATTCTGGCGATCAAGGACAAGATTCTGCCCTTCGCCAAGCCGGTGTGGCTGGAACTCGACCGTCTGCGCCACGAGGGCAAGCGTATCCTGTTCGAAGGCGCGCAGGGTGCCATGCTCGACGTCGATCACGGCACCTATCCCTTCGTCACCTCGTCGAACACGGTGTCCGGCCAGGCGGCGGCGGGTTCGGGCCTGGGGCCGTCGGCGGTGGGCTTCGTTCTCGGCATCGCCAAGGCCTATACCACCCGCGTCGGCAGCGGGCCGTTCCCCACCGAACTCTTCGACAAGACCGCCGAGTATCTGACCGATCGCGGCCGCGAATTCGGCACGGTGACCGGGCGGCGGCGGCGTTGCGGCTGGTTCGACGCGGTGGCGGTGCGCCAGGCGCTGAAGACCGGTGGGGTGAAGGGCGTGGCGATGACCAAGCTCGACATCCTGGATGGCCTGCCCGAGGTGAAGGTCTGCGTCGGCTATGAACTGGATGGCCGCCGCATCGATCTGCTGCCGTCCTCGATGACCGCGCAGGCGGCGGTGAAGCCGATCTACGAAACCCTGGAAGGCTGGTCGCAGAGCACCTTCGGCGCGCGCTCCTGGGGCGCGCTTCCGGCCAACGCCATCAAGTACGTGCGGCGGATCGAGGAGCTGGTGGAAACCCCGGTGGCGCTGCTGTCGACCAGCCCGGAACGCGAGGACACCATTCTGGTGCAGGATCCCTTTGCCGACTGATCCTACGCCGCATTGCGTCCGCCCCGGGAAAGTGCCAAACTCTGACCGCTAGGAACGCGGGAAAGGCTTGGCATTCAAAGGAGTACGCAGCGGATGGCCGAAGGGGCTCCCGCCCAGCCCGGACAACAGACCCCCCCGGTTTCCGGCGGGAACGACGGGGCTGTTCTCGTCCACGACCGCTTCACGGTTTTTCCGGGTCGCGCGTTGCCGGAATTCGACTCCCCCAACGCGCCCGCCTTTGCCGCCGAGGATAAGCGCGGCAACCGGCCGTGCTTCGCCTTGGTGCTGCCGCCCGATCTGCCGCCGCGCCTGAACACCATCGTTGCGATGAAGGGGCAGCAGTTTTCTGCGGTGCTGTCGCTGCTCGACTATGCCTTCATCTATTGGCCGCCGTTGCAGCGGGAAATCGTTCTCGTCATCTTCGAACGGCCCTTCGGCGGGCGTTTCGTCTCCAGCCTGGACGAAACCTTCCAGACGATGTCCGACGCCGACTATCAGAAGATCGTCCTCAAGCCCCTGTTGCAGGGGCTGGAGGAACTGAAGGGGCGGGGCGTGGTGCACCGTGGTATCCGCCTCAACAACCTGTTCTTCATGGATGCGGAACGGACTCGGTTGGTGTTCGGCGAGTGCGTCAGCACGCCGCCCGCGTTCGACCAGCCGATTCTTTACGAGACCATCGATTCCGGCATGGCGCAGCCGGAGGGCAGGGGAGCCGGCGGCTTTCCCGACGACATGTACGCCTTCGGCGTCACCCTGCTGCACGCCCTGATCGGGCGGCGTCCCGGTGCTCCCCTCAAGGGCGGGGAACTGTTGCGCGCGAAGATATCCCTCGGCAGCTATACCGCCCTGGCCGGAGATGCGCGTTTCTCCCTGGCGATGATCGAGGTTCTGCGCGGCCTGATCATCGACGATCCGCTGCTGCGCTGGGATATCGACGGCATCAAGCTGTGGCTGGCCGGACGGCGCCTGAGCCCGTTGCTCGCCAAGCCGGAAAAGCGGGCGCAGCGGCCCTTCCGTTTCGGCAATACCGAGGTTTTCTCGCGGCGCGATCTGGCCTACATCCTGTCCGAAAGTTGGGAGCAGGCGGCGGGGCCGGTGATGGACGGCCAGGTCGAGGTCTGGCTGCGGCGTTCGCTGGACGAAAAGACCATGGCCGAGGCGGTGGCCAACTTGGTGCGGGCGGCGGCTTTCCCCACCGCCAACGCCGAGGACGCCAGCACCGACGTGGTGGTGTCGAAGGTCTGCATGCTGCTCGACCCGCAGGGGCCGATCCGTTATCGCGGCCTGCGCGCATTCCCCGACTCCCTGGGACTGGCGATGGCCGTCGCGGTGACGCGGCAGAAGGACGTGCGCGCGGCCGCCGATTGCATCCTGCGCGAGCTGCCGGAGGCTTGGTTCGGGGCGCAAGCGGTCTTCGATCCGATTTTCTTCCAGATGCTGGGGCAGATCAAAACCTTGCGTCAGCATTTGCGCCTGCCGCAGCCGGGCTATGGGGTGGAACGCTGTCTCTACGACGCCAACGAGACCTTGCCCTGCCTGAGCCCCCTGGTGCAGAAGGAATACGTTCTCGAAGCCGAGGACTTGCTGCCCGCCCTGGACGTGGCGGCGAAGCGGGTGGACGCCAAATCCTGGCCAGCGGATCGGCATATCATCGCTTTCGTCGCGGCACGCTTCAATTTCGATGTCGACAAGCAGATCAACGCCCTCAACAGCAGCCAGGCGGATACCTCGGCGCTGGGGCTGTTGAGCCTGCTGGCGGTGCTGCAATGGCGTCTGGGACCAGAGGCCCTTTACGGCCTGTCGGGGTGGCTGGGCGGCTTGGTTGGCCCGATCATCGCCAGTTATCATAACCGCGAGGCCCGCCGCCGCCTGGAGCGCGAGGTGCCGAAGCTGGTGCGCAAGGGCAGTCTGCCCGAGCTCTATAACCTTTTGGACGACGTCGAGGAACGGCAAAAGGACCTGGACGGCTTCGCCTGGGCGAAGGCGGAATACGCGGGCGCGGAACAGGAAATTCAGGACCTGGAAACCGACACCCCGGCACGCGAGGTGCAGGCGCAAAGAATCGGCCAGCAAACCTCGGCGATCGTATCGGTGATGATCGGCCTGATCACGATTTGCGTGCTTCTGGCCATGCAGTTGTGGTGAGAGATGGCAAAGGCTCCTCCGTCGAAGGCAAAAAAGCAAAGATCCATGCCGGCCGGCAGCCCCGCCGGTCCGATGGGCGGGACCTTCAGTCGCATCCTGGTGGTGTCGCTGGCGGTGTTCGGCGCCTTGATGTTCCTGCCGACGGTGATCTTTCTATTCTTCGCCATGCTGCCCACCGTGGTCGCCTACGTGGTCGACCGCAGCCCGGAAAAATACGAATGGATCTGCGTCGGCGGCATGAACTTCGCCGGGGCCTCGCCGTTTCTGCTGGCGCTGTGGGCGGGGCGTCATACGGTGGAGGCCGCCGCCGCGCAGTTGACCGACGTGTTCAATCTGATGGCGATCTATGGCGCCGCCGGGTTGGGCTGGATGATGTTCGTCGCCCTGCCGCCGGTGGTGGGAACCTTCATGCAGCTTTCCGCGCAGCGCCGCATCACCCAGTTGAAGGCGACGCAATCCCGCCTGGTGCAGACCTGGGGACCCGAAGTCTCGAAGTCCAAGGTCTGAAACCGTCGTTTCCCCAAGAAAAAACCCGCGCCGGACGGCGCGGGTTTTTCGTGGGGTCGGGGTGCCGTTCAGAGGTGGAGGTTCTGCTCCACCGCGGCGGCGCGCATGCTTTTCTGAAGCTTTTCGAGGGCGCGCACCTCGATCTGGCGGATGCGTTCGCGCGAGATGCCGTATTCGCGGGACAGGTCTTCCAGCGTCGCCGGGGCTTCGGACAGGCGGCGAGCCTGCAGGATGCGGCGTTCGCGCTGGTTCAGCAGGCACAGGGCGTCCTTCAGCAGGCGGCGCCGTTCGCCCAGTTCCTCGCGGTCGGCCAGCAGGGTTTCCTGGTCGTCGTGCTCGTCGACCAGCCAGTCTTGCCATTCGCCGTCGCCGTCGATGCGCAACGGCGCGTTCAGCGAGTGGTCGGGGCTGGAGAGACGCCGGTTCATGCTGACCACGTCGTTTTCGGCGACGCCCAGCTTTTCGGCGATGGCGGTGACGATCTCGGGCCGGAGGTCGCCTTCCTCGATCGCCTGCATCTGCCCCTTCAGCTTGCGCAGGTTGAAGAACAGCTTCTTCTGCGCGGCGGTGGTTCCCATCTTCACCAGCGACCAGGAGTGCAGGATGTATTCCTGGATCGAGGCGCGGATCCACCACATCGCATAGGTGGCCAGCCGGAAACCGCGTTCGGGGTCGAACCGCTTCACCGACTGCATCAGGCCGACGTTGCCTTCCGAGATGACTTCGCCGATGGGCAGGCCGTAGCCGCGATAACCCATGGCGATCTTGGCGACCAGACGCAGGTGGCTGGTCACCATGCGGTGCGCGGCGGACATGTCGCCCTGGTCGCGATACCGCGTCGACAGCTCATACTCTTCCTCGGGGGAGAGCATGGGGAACTTCCGGATTTCTTGAAGATAACGAGTTAGGTTCTGTTCCGGCCCGATCACGAGATCGATGGTTGTTGCGGACATATTCTGCCCTCCCTTCTCAGCCGAACTCTGGTCCTGGTGCGCTTCCGGGCGGGCCGGTTGCGCTTATATCCGCGAGGCGTGTTATAGGCTGTCCTCGCTTCTTAGAACCATCCTGCAATTCCCCATGTGGTTAGTCAACAATTAGATTCTCGTGGCCTCGCGGAACGCGGCAATCAGGGTTTTCATGTCCTCGGGGAGGGGAGAGTCGAACGAAAAAAAATCGTTTAAAATCGGGTGGTTGAAGCCGATGCGATAGGCGTGGAGCGCCTGGCGCCGAAATTGATCGATAAAACCCTTCAAGTTGTCCGGAAAATTCCTCATACCGGGGCGTGTTTTGCGGCCGTAGAGAGGGTCCCCGACCAGGGGGTGTCCATGCTCGGAGAAGTGGACTCGGATCTGATGGGTGCGCCCGGTGGCCAGGCGGCATTCGACCAGGGTGGCCAGCGCGCCGAAGCGTTCGAGAACCCGGTAACGGGTCAGCGCGGTCTTGCCGCCCGACTTCACCACCGCCATCTTCTTGCGGTCGCGCGGGTTGCGTCCGATGTTGCCTTCATACTCCCCGGCGTCGGGGGAGACGAAGCCCCAGACCAGGGCGGTGTAGGCGCGGTCCAGATCGTGGGCGGCGAACTGTCGCGACAGCCCCAGGTGCGCCGCGTCGTTTTTCGCCACCACCATCAGGCCGCTGGTGTCCTTGTCGATACGGTGCACGATGCCCGGCCGCTTCACCCCGCCGATGCCGGACAGTCCCTCGCCGCAATGGGCGATTAGGGCGTTGACCAGGGTGCCGTCGAGATTGCCGGCGGCGGGGTGGACGACCAACCCGGCGGGTTTGTCGACGACCAGCAGGTCGTCGTCCTCGTAGACGACGGTCAGCGGGATGTCCTGAGCCTCGGGCTCGGCGGGGGTGGGCGGCGGCAGGACCAGGTCGAGGGCCTGCCCCGGTTTGACCTTGGCCGAGGGGTCGGTTAAGGTGCCGCCATCGACGCGGACCCGGCCGTCCTCGATCAAGGCCTTGAGGCGCGAACGCGACACCTCGGGGAAGAGGATGGCGCAGGCCTTGTCCAGTCGGGTGGGAGCGGCGTCTCCGGGCCAGACCGCGTTCAGCGGCGGGACGGCGGCGGCATCGGTATTCTGGGACATGGAGCGGACGGCACCGTGATCAAGTTCGTGAAAGGGATATCCATTGCCCTGGGAGTCCTGCTTGTCGGCGGGCTCGGGGTTCTGGTCTACGGATTATTGTATAAGACGCAGTCGGAAAAGCCGCAGCAGGAAAACGCGCGGGCGCAGGTTCCCGCGGTTCCCGTGGCGCCGCTGGTCGAGGTCGCGGAATTCGACGCGGTGGGACTGGGGCAGCCGGCGGGATCGGTCATCGCGGCGGTGACGGCGCAAGGATCGTTGGTCTATCTGACGGTGCGCGACGGCGGTCTGCCCGACCGTCTGCTGGTGGTCGATCTGGGCCGCCACCGCGTCGTCGGGCGCATCGAAATGGGCGACGTCGACAGTCGGCCGCCGCGTCCGGCACGCTGATTTTCCCGGCGCCGAAAAAAAGCTTGCGCGGGCAATCCCAAGCGGGTAGAAGGGCGCTCCGTTTCCGGCCGCGACCCCATCGTCTAGAGGCCTAGGACATCGGCCTTTCACGCCGGTAACACGGGTTCGAATCCCGTTGGGGTCGCCACGGAGCGTCGCTTGGCGACGGCGCGCGCGGCAGTGGACAAGCTCCGCTCTTTCGTGCTAATTCCTTCGCCACGGTCCAAGGGTCCCCATCGTCTAGAGGCCTAGGACACCGCCCTCTCACGGCGGTAACAGGGGTTCGAATCCCCTTGGGGACGCCAATCTTTTCAACGGCTCTGCGCCGTTCCGGACCGACAAGCCAACCCCACATAGAACGCATATGAAACGGACGTCGCAGGCGTCCGCGAAGATCGGCATCATTCGGTCGCCGCCATTCCGATGCGTCGCGCCAACTGAGGCCCCGGGCGGGTGTTTCCCTCTCACGGCGGCTTTTTGTCCTGCCGTGGCTGTTTCCTGTCCGTTCCGCGAGATGCCAGCCCAGGCAAAACCGGTTTCGGAGGTGTGGAGGTTTCGGAAGTGCATGCGCGAGCGCGCATTCAACCTTTCATTGCGCACACATGAAAACGCCATGTTTCGTGGAAATAATGAATTGGGTGAGTGCGGGCGTGCTCATGTTGTGATGATATAATCGAATTGTATGTATGGTGGTTTACTTTAAAGAATGGAAGAGTATATTCCGTCTTCTCTTAATGCTGTTTTGTGTTTGTTTATGTTCGCGGTGGGTATCCATAAGGTCTTGGTTTCCTTCCGCCAAGCTCAGAGGGTGTCATATGAGGAAAGTTGTGTTGCTGACGGGCGCGGCCATGGCGCTGGTCGCATTGAGCGTTGCGTCTGCAAAAGCCGAGGAAACCAAACCGGCTATTGCGGACATCAATGGTAAGGTCGATTTCTCCGGTGGCGATATCGGCGGCGACGCGAATGGTTCTTTCGCCGGAACCGTTGGCTTGCCGCTTGCTCATGCTTACGGCATGCAGATGGACGTCGGCGCGACGAAGGGGGAGGGCGTGAAAAGCGGCGGGGCCGCGGCCCATATCTTCCGGCGCGATCCCGATGCCTACATGATCGGGCTGACCGGCATGGCCGTACTCGTCGATCGGGAAAAAGAACATCAGATCTATCGCACCGGCGTGGAAAGCGAATTCTATATGGGCGACTTCACAGTGGCCCCGTCGGCTGGCTATCAGCGGAATTTCGGCGAGAATTGGGCCTATGCCGATCTGCAGGCGCAATACTATCTGACCGATAATCTGGTTCTCGGTGCGGGCGTCGGCGGTTACAGCGACTACCGTTCGGTTTCGTTCGATGTGGAAAGCCAGCCCTTCGAGGATACCCCGATGAGCCTGTTCGCCAGTGTGGGCGCCGGGAACAAGGGCGCCGGCTTCGGCATCGTCGGGGTGCGCTTCAGCTTTGGGATGAATGGCGTCAGCCTGAAGCGTCAGCATCGCGAATACGATCCGCCGAACATCGTGAATTCGTTCGTTTCCGGGGCGTCCGGCGGCGGGGCCATCTTTAACAAGGTGGAGAAGGTGGAAACCGCTCCTGCCCCGGTCGTGCATAATATGCCTAATTGACCTTTCCGATAGGGCGAAGGATCGCATCGTATCGGTGTTCTCAAAATGGTTTCTCGGGCGCCGCTCCTTTCGGAACGGCGCCCGTTTCTGTTTAAGGTGTATTCGTGAGAGGTGCGGAATGCGGTGCGTCTTGTCCTCGGAATTCGAGGCCAAGGTGACTGGGATGGGCAAAGGTAGCTTCAGCGACGGGTTCAGGCGGGATGCCGTTGTGCAGGCCCAGAATGTGGAGATCTCAGGCCCATTTTTAAGCTTGAATGGGCGGGAATAAATGGGGTATTTCGAGTAACCCGTTTTTTTACTTTTCTCGACAGCATTCAGCCCATGATCGATCCTCATTCTCTTTGGGATAAAGCTAAGCATTATCTCGAACAGAAACGGCCGCAGGCAGCACTTCCGTTTCTGGTGCAATTGGCAAAAGCAGCTCCGGGCGATCCGGTCGTGCATTTCAATCTGGGGACCTGTCTGTGCCAATGTGGGCGTGGCGCCGAGGCTATTCCCCATCTGACGCAGGTTTTGAAACTGGTGCCATCGTTTCCCGGAGCAGCTCGTCTGCTGGGAGATTGCCTGGCCCGCGGAGGACGAACGGCGGATGCCATTCGGGTGCTGCAAACCGCACTTCGCTATTCTCCATCCGATCAAGCCGCCCGCTTGCATTTGGCAACGCTCTTTCGTGCGAGCAACAAGGACGACGAGGCGGTCGAAGTGTTGCGTGCCGCTCCCGATCAGACGGAGATCGTCACCAAACTTCTGATGCAGTCGTTGGTGGCCCTGGAGCGTCCGTTGGATGCCATTGGGGTGGCCGAGAAGGCAAGATCACGGGGCATCGAAGGAAAGAATCTGGATTTTCTGCAGGCAGCAGCGGAAATCTTGGCCGGAAGAACTGTCTCGGCGGCAAGTCGCTTTGCCTCCCTGGCGGCGGTGGTGCCGCCAGACGACTTGGTCCAACATTCTTGCTTGATGGCCCAACTGTACCGTGACGATCTTTCCGCCGATATTGTCGCGGGTCAGCATCTGGCGTGGGGGCAGCGCATGTCACCGCTAGCGCGGGTGCGGCGGAAGAGGACAGCCAGGGAGGGAAGGCCTTTGCGTTTGGGCTACCTGTCCTCGGGGCTTTGCCGTCATGCCGTTGCATCCTTTTTCCTGGGCATTCTCGAAGGACACGATCCGGAACGATTCGACGTCTATTGCTATGCCAACGTGAACAAACCCGATGAAGTCACGGATCGCATGAGAAGGCTGGTCCCCAACTGGCGGACGGTGGTAGGCTTGGATGATGACGAGGCGGCTCGGCTGATCGCCCGTGATCGGATTGATATCCTGATAGATTTGAACGGCCATTCGGACGGCAGTCGTTTGGGGGTGATGGCGCGCAGGCCAGCCCCTCTTCAGGGGACATGGTTGGGGTATCCGGCAACCACTGGATTATGCACCGTCGATTTCATCGTCGGCGATGAGGTGGTTTTCCCGCGGGGCGAGGACGCGTTGGGTTTGCATAGTGAGTCCCCCCTGCGTCTCGGTTGCGGTTATCATCGGTTCACGCCTTTTTTCGAATCTCCCCCCGCGCCGCCACCGTCGGACGAGGCTCCATTTACTTTCTGTTCCTTCAATACATTATCCAAGTTGTCGTCCGCCACGGTTGCGTTGTGGAGTGCGGTATTGCGTGCCGTTCCAGGCAGTCGCCTTTTGCTCAAGCGCAAGGCCTTGTCTGACGGTGCGTTGCAAGACGAAATTCGTGCCCGTTTCGTGTGTGAAGGGGTCGATGGCGAGAGAATTGTTTTTGCCGGGCAATCCGCTTTGATGGGCGATCATTTGTCCAGCTATGCCGCTGTCGATGTCGCCTTGGATTGTGTGCCTTATAACGGGACGACAACTACATGCGACGCACTCTGGATGGGTGTTCCTGTGGTTGCGCTGTATGGCGATCGGCAGTGCGCCAGGGTAAGCGCCAGTCTACTTAACCAGATCGGACGGCGGGATTGGATCGCCGAAAGCGAGGAAGGTTTCGTTGATATCTGCCGTCGTTTGGCCGCCGCCGGTCATCGGACAGTGCAGGCCTCTGCGGAATTGCGCGAGAGGATCGTCTCTTCTCCCTTAGGGGCGGGGAACCAAGTGGTACGGGAATTGGAATCGGCTCTATCGGCCTTTTGGAATACGGCGATGAGTTGAAAACGCGAAAAGGCCAACAGGCGGTTCTGCTTTAGACCTTTTCTCCTTCTGTTTGAGGGAACCGTTCGCGTTTTTTTTCGTCCGCACCGCCGCCGTTCGTCACGCGGCGGTTTTTTGTTGCTCGCGGGGAGGCATTGGCGTCGATCGTGCTTATCTTCCCGATGCGGTCGCCATCCTGCGGCGGCGGCATTTGAAACGGAGGACGTGCATGAGCGAGACCTCGACCGACCAGGATATTCATCCCGACTTCGAGCATGGCCCCGCGCTGCGCACCATGGCGATGCCCGCCGACACCAACCCCAGCGGCGATATCTTCGGCGGCTGGCTGCTGTCGCAGATGGACATCGCGGGCGGCAGCACCGCCCGGCAGATCGCCAAGGGGCGCATCACCACCGTTGGCATCGAGGCGATGACCTTCCACGAGCCGGTTTTTGTGGGCGACGAGGTCAGCTGCTATACCACCGTTTTGCGCCTCGGGCGGACCTCGATCCGGATCAAGATCGACACCTGGGTGCGGCGCGGCGACCGTTTCGACCATATCAAGGTGACGGAGGGGGTGTTCACCTACGTCGCCATCGATGAGGGGCGCAAGCCGCGTCCGTTGCCCTCCGCATGAGGGGGTAATCTTCGTGCGGAATTCTCTCCGTCCGTTACGGGGCGGGCTGTCGCCCGAAGACGAACGTGGCGGATCTTTTTCCTTATTGCGGACGGAAAACGCGTTTTCCTGCGTATGAACGGGCAGGGTGTCTTGTCGTTTCCCCCATGATGGCACTATCTTGTTGGAGAAGTTCAGGATCCTCTTCCCGTTCCGGTGCCCTGTCGAAACGGGCCGGTGATGAAAGTCGCGTCGTGATCAAATCCGCACGATCCTCCGCGGACGGTTCGGACGAAACCGTCGCCCCGCCGCGCAATTACGAAGAAGCCAAGGTGATGGCCCGGCATCCGGACCGCCGTCGCCGGGTCACCGTTGCCTCCTGTCCCGACGTCGCGCCGGAAATCCTCTATTTCATGGTCGACGATCCGGATCCCGAGGTACGGCGCCAGATCGCCGCCAATCCCGGCACGCCGCGCCAGGCCGACGGCAAGCTGGCCAACGACGAGGAACCGGCGGTGCGTTCCGCCCTGGCGGCGAAGATCGCCAACCTGGTGCCGCACGCCGACCGCACGGTGGCGAAGCCCTACGACGACCTGACCCTGGGCATTCTTGAGCAACTGGCCCGCGACCAGATGCCGATGGTGCGTCAGGTGGTCGCCGAGGTGCTGAAGGGCGAGGCGCGGATTCCGCCGCACATCGTGCAGCGTCTGGCGCGCGACATCGAGATCGTGGTCGCCGCGCCGATGCTGGAGTTTTCTCCGATCCTTGCCGACGCCGACCTTCTGGAGATCATCGGCAGCCGTCCGATCCCCGGCGCGTTGTCGGCGATTTCCCGCCGCCGCGGAGTCAGCGGCGACGTCGCCGACAGTCTGGCGCGCAGCGACGACGACGACGCGGTGATCGAGCTCCTCAACAATCCCACCGCGCAAATGCGCGAGGATACCCTGGACGCCCTGGTCGACCGCGCCCGCGCCCGGCCGCGCCTGCACGAACCCCTGGTGCGTCATCCGGTACTGCCCAGCCGGGCCGCCTGCAAGCTGGCCACCTTCGTCGCCGACAACCTGTTGACGGTGCTGGCGGGCCGCAAGGATCTGGACGAGGAAACCCTGGTGACGGTGCGCCAGGCGGTGCACGAACGCCTGGCCGAGAACTATGGCGGCGCGGATGCCGAGGACGTCCGTCACCGCGCCCTGATCGACCGCGAACTGGCGACGGCGCGCGCCATGCACGCCAAGACGCCGATTTCCGAGGAATTGATCCGGCGCTCCATCGATTACGAGCATTGGACCTTCGTCAAGGCGGCGTTGATCATTCTGACCGATCTGCCGCTCAGTTTCGTTTGCGACGTCCTCGATTCGAAACGGCCGGAGGTGATCCTGGCGCTGTGCCGCAAGGCGAAACTCTCCGCCGAGGCCGCGGCGATGGTGCAGCGCGATCTGGCTGGGGTCGACGCCCTGTCGGCGCTTTCCCCCGGTCAGGGCTATCCCTTCGACGACGCGGGCATGCAGAATCTGCTCGACGCCTTCATTCTGGGGGATCCCGCGCCGATCCGTTCTTGACAAGGTCTCCCCCGCCCGGCACTTTCCCGCTCACGTTATAGTGTACCCTTAGTGGGGGTGGGGATGGCCCGGGGAATTCTTCTGTTCTTGGCCGCGTGCGTCGTGGCGTTTCCGGCATGGGCGGAAGCGCCGATGCGCATCGTCAGCCTGTCCGGATCCCTGACCGAGGTCGTCGTCGATCTCGGGCTGGCCGACCGTCTGGTCGCGGTCGACCGCAGCAGCCAGCTCCCCGCCGAGGTCACGCGGAAGCTGCCCAAGGTCGGCGGCCCACGCTCGGTTTCCGTGGAAAGCGTTCTCGCGGTGTCGCCGACCGTGGTGGTCTGTTATGCCGACGTGAAGCCTGCGGAAACCATGTCCCTGTTGCAGGGGTTGGGGGTGAAGGTGGTCGCGGTTCCCCGCGCCGCCACCGTCGCGGGCGCGCGGGAGAAAATCCGGATCGTCGCCGAGGGCTTGGGGCGCGGGGATCAGGGGCGCGATCTTCTGGCCGGGATCGACCGCGACCTGGCCTGGCCCGAGGCGCTGCCCCGGCCGGCCAAGCCCCTGCGCGGCCTGTTCATCTATACCATGGGCAACGGTCCCCTGATGGTGGCGGGACGGAATACCGGGGCCGAGGCGGTGATGGCGGCGGCGATGGTGGACAACGCCGTGGTCGGCTTTGCCGATTATCGCCCCCTGAATGCCGAGGCGTTGGTCGCGGCCGATCCCGACGTCGTGATTATCCTGAAGCGGGCCTTGGCGCGCGTCGGCGGGCTGGACGGTCTGCTGGCGATGCCGGGGATGAAGGAATCCGGCGCGGTGCGCAACGGCCGCATCGTCGTCGATGACGATGCCGCCTATATCGGTCTGGGGCCGACGATCGGCGCCACCGTGCGCCGTCTGCGCGAGGCGGCGTACGGCCGATGAGACGCAAGGACGGAATCTTCGGGGAACGATGCGTCGAGGCACGCGCCTTCGCCCTGCTGCTGGCGGCGGTGGCGGCGGCGATGCTGTGGAATCTGTTGACCGGCGCCTTGGCGATTCCGTGCGATGCGATTTTTCGGGTGCTGGGGTCGGCCCTCGGCCTGACCGATCCGGCGGTGGCGGATCGCCGCTTCGCCCTGGTCCTGACCGAGGTCAGGCTGCCCCGCCTGTGCCTTGCCTGCGCGGTGGGCGCCACCCTGGGCTTCGCCGGGGCGGCGATGCAGGGGGTGCTGCGCAATCCCTTGGCCGAACCCGGCCTGCTCGGCACCGCCAGCGGCGCCGCCCTGGGGGCGGTGGCCGCCATCGTTCTGGAAGGAATGCTGACCCGCCGTCACGACTTCGCCGTCTTCGCGGTGCCCGCCGCCGCCTTCCTGGGCGCGGTGGCCAGCACCGCCCTGGTGGTGGCGGTGGCCCGCGCCGTGGCCCTGCCCAGTTCGGCGGTCTTGTTGTTGACCGGCATCGCGCTCAACGCCTTGGCGGGGTCGGCGATCGGTCTGCTGATCTCGGTTGCCAACGACGAACAGTTGCGCAGCCTGACCTTCTGGATGATGGGCAGTCTGGCTTCCGCCAACTGGCTACAGGCGGGGGTGGTCGCCGCCGTCGGCGCGGTGGGCGGCGCGGTGGTCTTCCGGCATGCCTTGGCGCTGGACGCCACCACGCTTGGCGACGACGTCGCCGGTCATCTGGGGCTGGACGCGGTGGCGGTGCGCGGACGGGTGCTGGCCGCGGTCGCCCTGGCGGTGGGGGCGGGGGTCGCCTTCGTCGGCATGATCGGGTTCGTCGGCCTGGTCGCGCCGCATCTGGTGCGTTTGATGATGGGGGCGCGGCATCGCCTGGTGATTCCCGGTTCGGCCCTGCTGGGCGCGGTCCTGGTGCTGCTGGCCGATCTGGCGGCGCGTACCGTCGCCGCCCCCATGGAGTTGCCGCTTGGCGTGCTGACCGGGCTTCTTGGCGGTCCGTTCCTGCTGTGGCTGCTGATGCGCGTCGGCGCGAAGGGAGGCGTCTCGTGATCGCGGCCCGCGGTATCGTCGTGCGGCGCGGAGGGCGCTGCCTGGTCGACCGCGTCGACCTGAATGCGCAGCCGGGGCATGTGACGGTGATCGTCGGCCCCAACGGCGCAGGGAAATCCACCTTGCTGCGCGTGCTTTCCGGCGACATCGCCGCCGACGCGGGCGAGGTGACGATGTTCGACCGGCCGCTCGGCCATTGGCGCCGGGCCGAAATCGCCCGCCGACGTGCCGTGTTGCCGCAGGTTTGCGCCCTGAATTTCAATTTCCGGGTCAAGGACGTGGTCCGCCTGGGGCGTCTGCCGTTCCCGCCCTCGGCGGCCGATCGCGATCTCGCCGTTCAGGCGTTGGATCAGGTCGGCCTGTCGGGGTTCGCCGAACGCCTTTATCCCGATCTTTCCGGCGGCGAACAGCGCCGCGTGCAGTTTGCCCGCGTGCTGGCGCAGGCCGTCGACGCGGCTGCGGCGGGCTCAGGCGTGCTGTTGCTCGACGAGCCGACCGCCAGCCTGGACCCGGCGCACGGTCTTTCGGTGCTGCGGCGGGCGCGGATGCTGGCGGACGCCGGGCTAACCGTTCTGGCCGTGGTGCACGACGTCAACCTGGCGACGCCCTTCGCCGATGATTTCGTCGGCATGCGCGACGGGCGGGTGGTGTTTTCCGGCACGCCGGAGGATTGTCTGACCCCGGAAAACATGCGGGCGGTCTACGGCCTGTCCGCCTCGGTGATCCGCCATCCCGATCTGGGCTGTCCCCTGGTCGCCTTCGCTACCGATGATATGTGACATTGTTACATCACCAGGCAGCAAAGCTTCATTATAACATTATATATCGTTGACCCTGGGGGCATGCCGCCGTATGCGTTCGGTCGGGCGTAGGGGGAAATGCGTCCTATTTGCACCACCCATACGGAAAGGGGGAAGAGAGGATGATTGACCTTCGTTACCGGCGCGTCGCCGCGCTGGCCGTTATTTTGCTGACTTCGGTGTCGGCCCAGGCGTTGGCGCAATCGGCGCAGAACCTGGGGACCATGGTAATTTCCGCCAACCGCGTGGAGACCGCCGCCGACGAGGTGGGCAGCTCGGTTTCGGTGGTGACCGCCGAGGATCTGGAAAAGAAGCAGGCGGTGACGTTCGAGGACGCCTTGAAGGAGGTTCCCGGCCTGTACGTCTATTCCAACGGAAATTCGCAGAATCGCGTGCGGGTGAACCTGCGCGGCATGGATTGGCAGCACATCGTGTTCCTCGTTGACGGGGTGAAGGTCGAGAATCAGGCGAGCTCGATGTACGACCGGCCGTTGAGTCATCTGCAAGCCTCGGACATCGAACGCATCGAGGTGCTGCGCGGCAACCAGAGCGCCCTTTACGGTTCGGATGCGATCGGTGGCGTGATCATCATTACCACCAAGTCGGGCCGCGATTCGCAGAAGGCGGTCGAGGGCGATGCCATGGCCGAGGCGGGCAGTTTCCAGACCTACAAAACCGGGGGCACGGTGCGCGGCCGCATCGACGACGTTTATTACAAGGTGTCCGGCTCGCGTTTCGATACCGAGGGTTACGACATCCGCAAGCGGGTCGCGCCGAGCGAGAACGACGGTTCCAGCAATGCCGCGGTGGACCTGAAATTGGGTGCCGACGCGGTAAAGAATTTCGGCGTTCTCGACCTGCTCAACTTCGAGGTCAGCCACAACCATGAACACGGTTGGGCGGAGTACGACACCTCGACCAGCGCGGACGTCAACAGCTTTCTTTATCAGAACACCGACACTTCGCGTTTCCAGACGAAGGTCAATCTGTTCGGCGGCCTGCTCGACAACACCTTCGCGGTCAATCGCATGGATTCCTATGTCTATCAGGGGACGAAGGGAACCAACACCGCGGCCAACCGCTATTTCGGCGATTTGGAGAAGTACGAATACCAGGGAACTTTGCGCCCGATGGACGACCATACCTTCGTCTTCGGGGCGGAGCAGGAACGCGATCACTATCGCAGCCAATTGAGCAAGGCGACCTCCAACCGTACGGCGTCGCAGGTTAACAGCAGCGTCTTCGGCGACTGGGGAATGGCTTTTCTCGACAAGGCATTGAACGTTAATCTCGGCACGCGGCAGGATTTCCACGATACCTTCGGTCAGCATAATACCTATCGCGGCACGGTATCGTATGCCCTCCGCTCCACCGGTACCCGGCCGCACGCCAGCTATGGCACCGGCTTCAAGGCGCCGATGCTGGTGCAGCTCTACGGCAAATCCGGGACGCAGACCCTGAAGCCCGAGGAATCTCGCGGTTTTGACGTCGGCGTCGAGCAGTTGTTGCTGGGCGACCGGTTGCGCCTGGACGTCACCGTGTTCAAGACCGACATGAGCAACGCGATCGTTCTGGTCGGCGGCACCACAAACGGCAAATACCGCAACGTCGGTTCGACGCGGGCGATGGGGGTGGAGAGCTCCGCGAGTTTCGACGCGACCCGCGAGTGGAGCCTGTCGGCCACTCATACCTATCTGGAATCGCGCGACAACGAGGATGGGGAACAACTGGACGAAACGCCCCGTCACGTCGGCATGCTGCGTGTCGATTATGCGCCGGAAGCGGTGCCGGGTTTGCGGACGTGGACGCGGATGAATTTCGCCACCGGAAACGTTTCGACCATCACCAATATGGCGGGCAACGTCACCGGCCGTTACGGTATCGGCGGTTACGCGACCTGGGATGCGGGCGCCGACTATGTCCTCGACGAGAACGTGACCGTCTACGGCCGCGTCATCAACCTGTTGGACAAGGACTATGGGCAGATGTACGGCTTCAACAATGCCGGGATTTCCGCCTATGCCGGTCTGCGCGTGAAGTTCTGATGCGCAACCGGGCGGCGGCGTCAGCCGCCGTCCGGCGTTGCCAGGGCGGCGATTTTCGCCGCCAGGGCGTCCACCTGATCCCAGTCGGTGAACTCGACGGTCAGCGAGGGATCGGTGGGGCCGCCGGTGATCCGCATGATCAGTTGGATCATCATCCGGTCGAACCATCCGTAACGCGGATAATCCAGCATGCCCGCCACCGCCTCGGCAAGGTCTGGGGAGAGGCGGGAACGCCGGATCCATTTACGCAGGTAGGGGCTGCCCTCGGCGGTGCGCTTGCCCGGCTTGCGCGCGGTCAGGTTGACCGAGATCATCGCCAGCGGTTTGGCCGCCAGGGCGTCGCGGTGCCGCGCCAGCAGGGCGCGGGCGGCGGGCAAGGGGTGGCCATAGCGAATCGCCGCCGCCACCGCCACCGCGTCCGTGGCGGCGATTTCCTTTTCGTCCGGCTGGCGTTCGTCCAGGTTGGCCAGGGTTGCCGCGCCGCCCGCCGCCGCGATGCCCCGGGCGAGGCGCTGGGCGATGCGGCGGGTCTGGCCGTCGTGGCTGGCATAGCAAAGCAGAATGTGGGGCATGGCACGTTCCCGTAGGGTTTTCATAACCCTACAGGAACGCATCGGTTTTGGGTATCGGTCAGGCGGCGTCGACGACACGGAGGAAGGTTTCCACCTGGCCGCGCAGGTCGTGCGCCTGCGAGGCCATTTGGCTTGCCGCGTCGGAGACGGTCTTCGACATCACGCCGATCTGGTCGTTGGCGTCGGCGACGCCCGCGATGTTGACGGTGACCTCGCGGGTGCCGTCGGCGACGTTGGCGACGCTGGCGCTGATTTCCTCGGTCGCGGCGCGTTGTTCCTCGATGGCGCTGGCGATGGTTCCGGCGATTTCGCTCATTTGCAGGATGTTGGCGGCGACACCGTCGATGGCGGACATCACCTGGCGCGTCGCGGTTTGCACCGAATTGATCTGTTCGCCGATATCGCGGGTGGCGCGTTCCGTCTGGTTGGACAGCTGCTTCACCTCGCCCGCGACGACGGCGAAGCCCTTGCCCGCTTCGCCCGCGCGCGCCGCCTCGATGGTGGCGTTCAGCGCTAGCAGGTTGGTTTGTCCGGCGATGTCGTTGATCAGTCCGATCACGTCGCCGATGCGCGACGCACTGTTCGCCAGGGACGACATCGCGGTCTGCGCGTTGTCCGAGCTGTCGGTGACCATGTGGCTGACCTCGGTGGAACGGCTGACCTGCCGGGCGATTTCGCCGATCGAGGCGGCCAGTTCCTCGGATGCGGCGGCGACCGCGTCGACGTTTTGCGCCGCCTGCGTCGCCGCCGAGGCGACGAACACCGCCTGACGGTGGCTTTGCGAGGCGGAGTTTTCCATGCTGGTTGCCGCTTCCTTCAGGGATTCGGCGGCCTGGGTCAGCGACGTCAGGAAAATTTCGACGTCATGGCGGAACTTTTCGGTCAGGTGTTCGCGGGTGCGCAGGCGGTGAGCCTCGATCTCCGCCGCGGCCTGCTGTTCCGCTTCGGAAAGGTCGGCCTTGATCCGGTTCTGACGGAAGGCATGCACCGCTTGCGCAATGAGGCCGATTTCGTCCAGACGTTCCCGGTCGGCGATGGAGACGGTGGTGTCGCCGGAGGAAAGGCTTTCGATGGTTTCCTTCAGCCGTCCGACCGGGCGGGTGATCGAGCGGATCACCACGATGACGATGCCGGTCACCAGAAGCAGCAGGCAGGCGAGCCCGGCACTGGCGGCGATGGCGGTTTGCCGCGCGTCGGCGGCCTTGGCCGAGGCCAGCGCGCCGACGTAAAGGCCGATCGTGTCTTCCGCCGATTTCAAGGCGTCGATGCGGTGGGTCGAGGCGGTGAACCAGACGGGTCCGGTGATACCCTCGACGTTGCCCCTATCCAGGCTGTTCGCGACGATTTCCCGCAGTTCGCTCACCCGCGCTTCCGCCGGGCTGGCCAGGGATTTCTTCAGAATCTCCGCCATCGCCGGGGAGGCGGCGGAAATCGCCGCCTGGAAATACGAGGACTGGGTGGCGCCGAGAGAGATGAAGTTCCGGTACAAGGCTGGGGAGAACGCCCCCGCGCCGAATCCGGCCGATCCGGCGGCCCGCTCCAGGCCCGCGTAATCCTTGCCTTGCAGGAAAATCGAGAAGGCGGTCAGCTCGCGCGAGATGTCAGCGTCTTCCGAGACCTGGGCCATGGCCTCGATGCCGCTGAGAAGCAGGTGAATGCGCTGGGTGTAAGCCGAAATTTCCTCGGCGACCGGGATCGACAGCGTGTCGACGCGGCGGCGCAATTCGCCCATCCCCGAAACCATGGCCCGGATGCCGTCGGCGTGCTTGCCGAGCTTGACCGTGTCGTTGCCGGTGAATTGGGCTTGCAGAGCCGCCAGGCCGTTGTCGGTTTCGTCGCGGAAGGCTGCGATTTCGTTGCTGAATTGCTTGCCCGCGGTGTTGAGATAACCGGCGGATGCGCCGCGTTCCTTTTGCAGGCTGTGCACGACGTTGCCCATCGCGCTGGCCAGACGGGTCAGGTGCGCCACCTCTTTCAAGTTGGTTTCGTTATGGAACTCGCTCCAGGAGAGGTGCAGGGCCGCCGCCGCCAGCAGCAGCAGCGGCAGCGCCGCCAGCGCCAGGATCCGGGTGCCGATGCTGACCCGGGCCAACAGGGAAGGCGCCTGGCTTTTGCGGGGCGGGGCGTTGGCCGCCTTGGCCATGGTGTCGCGGATCTCGCTGTCGCCGATCAGGATGTGTTCGAGGATCCAGGTGTGGAGATAGTGTGCCAGAATCGTCTTCGGCATGCGCAGGACGGTTCGTTCCTCGTTCCCCCACAGGGACTTGAAGAAACGGTCGGCATCCGCGTGGTGGGCGAAATGCTCTTGTGCTTCCCGTGGCGAGAGGTGGGGGCGCAGTAGCTCTTCCTCGCGCGCGAAGTGGCCGCGAAGCTTCGTGTGCAGATCCCGGACGCGGGCGGCGACGACCTCTTCCGGCGCGTCGCTTGCCGCCAGGTTCTCCAGTTCGCAAATGGCGTCGACCAGCTCTTTGTGGTCCGCGTCGATGAGGGGAACGTCAAGGGAGAGCGCCTGGTTCCAGGTCAGCGAAGCCGATGCATGCGCCATGAAATGCTCCATCGCGTAATCGAATTTGGGGTGAAGGCTTGATATCCGCGAAAGTCGCCGGAATAAACCAATAAGGCGTATTTCGTGGCGTGATGTGTCTTTTCAAGAGACTGAATTACAATTTCCAAGAATTATAATGCTGACGACAAACGCAAAAAGGGCGCTCCTCGGCGGGTAACGCCATGAGCTTCCAAGAGGATTGGGGGGAGTTTCGCGGAGGGGGCGACGGGTTCCGCACGCAAGCCAACGCCGCCCCCGGCGGAGCGGGGGCGGCGTTGGGTTCGACGAAGCGTCGGGTTCAGGCGGCCTTGACCTCGGACAGGAAGGTGCCGATGCGTCGGCGGAGAATGGTGGCCTGTTCCGACAGGGTCTTGACCGATTGCAGAACCTGGCTCGATGCCTCGCCGGTTTCTCCGGCGGCTTGGCTCACTCCGGCGATGCCGTTGGCCACTTCCTGGGTTCCGGCGGCGGCCTGCTGCACGTTGCGGGCGATTTCGCCGGTGGCGGCCGATTGTTCCTCCACCGCCGAGGCGATGGCGGAGGAGATTTCCCCGATCTTGTCCATGTGCTGGGCGATTCCGGAAATCGCCCGGACCGCTTCCTCCACCGTGCTCTGCACCGCGCCGATCTGGGACTGGATTTCGTCGGTTGCCTTGGCCGTCTGGTTGGCCAGGTTCTTCACCTCGCCCGCGACCACGGCGAAGCCCTTGCCCGCGTCGCCCGCGCGTGCCGCCTCGATGGTGGCGTTCAGCGCCAGCAGGTTGGTCTGGCTGGCGATGTCGGTGATCAGGTTGACCACGTCGCCGATGCGGCTGGACGCGGTGGCCAAGTGATCCATGGTCTCCTTGGCGCGGGACATTTCCCGTTGCGCCGAGGCGGAAAGGTCGCTCGATTGCGACACCTGACGGGAGATTTCCTGAATCGCGGCGGAAAGTTCCTCGGCGGCGGTGGCCACCGTTTGCACGTTGGTGGATGCTTCCTCGGTCGCCGCGGCGACCGCAGTGGAGCGTTGGCTGGCCTGTTCGGCGGTGGTGGCCAGACCGTGCGCGGTGGCTTCCAATTCCCCGGTGGCGGTGCCCAGGGTTTGCAGGATCTCCTCGATGGTGGCCTGGAACCGCGCGATCATTTCGTCGATGGCACGCGCGCGGGCCTCGCGCGCGGTATTGGCTGCCTCGGCCTCGACCGCCAGGCGGTCGGCTTCCTGCTTGTTGGCGCGGAAGACTTCCACGGCTTTCGCCATTTCGCCGATTTCGTCCCGGGCGCCGAGACTGGGAATGGTCAGCCCGGTGTTGCCGTCGGCCAGTTCATGCATCGCCTGCGTCATCTTGACGATGGGGCTGGAAATCATCCCCTGTCCGATCATCCGCGATCCCATGAAACCGACGATCAGGCCGATCGCCAGGACAGAGAGGGAGATCGTCAGGCGGGTTTTGAAGAAAGAGTCCATTTCCTCGTTCACCTTGGCCATCGCCTCGGTGTTGCGTGTGACCCGTTCGTGAATTTGTGCGTTCAGAGCCTGCCGGTTCTTGCGATTGTCGTCATTGTTGCCATAGAGATTGGCGGCTTCTCCGCCGCCTTCGCGGGCCTGCCGCACGGTTTCACTGCGGAAGCGGACGAAATCGTTGGTCGCGGCTTCCAGCGCGGCGAAACTGTCGCGGCGTTCGGGGGGGGAGAGTTCCTTCCATGCGGCGACGTCCTTTTGCAGGAGTTCGAGGTTCTTCAGCAATGGCTTCGAGAACCGATCCACCTGTTGCGGCGTCTTCGACATGTAAAGCCCGCGGCTGTCCATCACCACGGCCAGGACCAGACCGTTCACCCGCTCGCCGACCAATGCGCGTTGTCCCAGGTTGAGCATGTCGTCGGTACGCTGGTTGAAGACCCACATGCTGTGCAGGCCAACCAAGCCGATGATCAGGGCCAGGCCACCAAGAATGAAGCCCAATACATTGATCTTGTTCGATATGGAGAGGTTCTTCATGTGCATGCCCTCCTGGAGACATGGCCGGAAGATGGATGTGTGGCACTTAGGGGGATATGGGGATGGGGGATCGAGGCTTGAAGTTCATCGGTAAAGAATCACCCGTAAGTATATGCACGTAAGCGTATAAGTATACACACGTAAATGCATATATGCGTCGCCCCCGGTATGGGCCGGGGGCGACGTTGGTCTGGGCAATGTGTTGGGCTCAGGCGGCCTTGACCTCGGAAAGGAAGCGGTCGATTTCGCGGTTCAGGGTTTCGGCCTGCTGCGACAGGGTCCGCGCCGCTTGCAGGACCTCGGACGAGGCCTGGCCGGTGGCTTCCGCGGCCTGGCTGACCTCGGCGATGCCGTCGGAGACCTCGTGGGTTCCGGCGGCGGCCTGTTGCACGTTGCGGGCGATTTCGCCGGTAGCGGCGGATTGTTCCTCCACCGCCGAGGCGATCGCCCCGGAAATCGCGCTGATCCGGTCCATGTGCGCGGCGATGCGGTCGATCGCCGCCGCCGCCTGGCGCGAGGTGTCCTGCACCGCGACGATTTGGGCTTGGATTTCCTCGGTCGCCCGCGCCGTCTGGTTGGCCAGGGTCTTCACTTCGCCCGCGACCACGGCGAAGCCCTTGCCCGCCTCGCCGGCGCGCGCCGCCTCGATGGTGGCGTTCAGCGCCAGCAGATTGGTTTGGCTGGCGATGTCGTTGATCAGGCCGATCACCGCGCCGATGCGGTCGGTGGCGGTGGCCATTTCCCGCATGGTGACGCTGGCGCGTTCCATTTCGCCCACCGTGGCCGAGGCTTCCTGCGAGGATTGCTCGACCTGCCGGGCGATTTCCTTGATCGCGGCGGCCAGTTCCTCGGCGGCGGAGGCCACCGTCTGCACGTTGGCGGAGGCGTTGGCGGTCGCTTCCGCCACCACCATGCTGCGTTGGGTGGTTTGTTCGGCGGTCGCCGCCATGGCCTGGGCAGTGCCTTCCATCTGCCGGGAGGCGGAGGACAGCGAGGTCATCACCTCGTCGACCAGACCGTGGAATTCCACGGCCAGGCGGTCGATCTTTTCGCCGCGGAGGCGCCGCGCGGTTTGCTCGGCGGCCTGTTCGGCGGCCAGGCGGTCGGCCTCCAGCTTGTTCTGGCGGAAGACTTCGACCGCGTGCGCCATTTGGCCGATCTCGTCCTGGGCGCCGAGGCCGGGGATCGCCGCCGAGGTGTCGCCCTCGGCCAGGGCGCGCATCGCCTGGGTCATGCCGCGAATGGGGGCGAGTTGCCGCCGCATCGTCAGATAGGCGGCCAGGCCGAGCCCGGCCAGAACCAGAAGTCCCGCGCCCGCCATCGTCGCCAGCAGCTTGCTGGCGTTGGCCTCGATGTTGGCGAGGCTGAGACCGGTATAAAGAATGCCGACGATGCGTCCCTGTTCGTCGCGGATCGGGTCATAGGCGGTCAGGTAGGGCTCGCCCAGGATATTCGCTTCGCCGCGAAAACTTTTGCCCTGGCCGAGAACCGTGTCGAGGGCAGGGCCGGCAGCCAGCTTGGTCCCCACGGCGCGGGTGCCGTCGGGCTTCATCACGTTGGTGGAAATCCGCAGGTCTCCGGCGAAAATCGTCGCGGTGCCGCCGACCAGATCCTTGACCTTGTCGACGACCGCGACGGTGCCGTTCAGCGGGGTTTCCCCGGCGTAAAGCGTGCCGTCCAGCAAGCGGGGGGTGCCCATTCCGTGCAGGACGTTCCAGGCCACCTTCATTGCGCTTTGTTGGCGATCCTGGGCCTCGGCGATCAGCTCCGACTTGATGATGCGGTAACTGACCGTGGTCAGGGCGATCATCGTCGCCAGCAGGGCGACCATGGTGGCCAACGTGACCTTGTTCACCAGGGACGTCGATCCGAATAAACGCATGCTGCCCTCTCTTCCACATGATGGCGGCCTGTTTTGGCCGGACGCGGAGCCCGAGCCGGGGAGGCCTTGCCCGCACATTCTATGCGTGTGCCCGTGCGGAGGTTTCCGAGTCTTCTGGAACCGTCAATGCGCTAGGCATGTTCTTGATCCTGCAACGAACGTGCCGAAATCTCTTGTTGTGTCGAGCGCCCTATACATCGAAACGGCGTATATAATTAGTAATAATTTATGCCTCGATCAAGCACTAAATCGTGAATATTTCCTCATTTGTTGTAGAAATATTATAAAGATAAAATACTCATGGGTTCGCGCCCAGAATTCCGCGACGTGCCTAATTTTTCGGCTGATGACAATTGTCAAAGGCGCCGAGAGATACAACTTTCAGGAAAATTGTCGGCGCGGCGAAAAAACAAGGCCCCCGGGAAAACCGGGGGCCTTGCGTTCGGTCGGAACGGATGCGGGCGTCAGGCGCCGGCGATCCGTTTCAGGATGTCGGCGCGGCGTTCGGCGTGGGTGACCGCCTGCGCCACCAACTCCTTGTAGGCGGCCGGGTTGGCGTTTTCGGTGATGCGGAACCGGGTTTCCGCCTCCATGAAGTCGGCCAGCGACATCGAGGGGGCCTTGGCGTCCAGTTCTAGCGGGCTTTCGTCGGTGCCCAGGCGGCGCGGGTCGTAGCGATAGAGCGGCCAATAACCGGATTCCACCGCCATCTGCTGCCGTTGCAGGCCGCAGGCCATGTCGTAGCCGTGCGCGATGCAGTGGGCATAGCCGACGATCAGCGAGACGCCGGGGTAGGAGGCGGCCTCCTGCATCGCCAGCACCGTCTGCGCGTCCTTCGCGCCGAAGGAGACCGAGGCGGTGTAGACGTCGCCGTAGGACATCGCCATCAGGCCCAGGTCCTTCTTCGGACGCGCCTTGCCGCCTACCGCGAACTTCGCCGCGGCGCCGGTCGGGGTGGACTTGGACGCCTGACCGCCGGTGTTGGAATAGACCTCGGTATCCAGCACCAGGATGTTGACGTTGCGGCCCGAGGCGAGCACGTGGTCGAGGCCGCCGTAGCCGATGTCATAGGCCCAGCCGTCGCCGCCGACGATCCAGACCACCCGCTCGACCAGGGTGTCGGCGATTTCCATCAGGCGTTTCGCCGCCAGGTCGGAAATCCCGGCGAGGGCGGTCTTGAGGTCGGCGACCCGCTTGCGCTGGTCGCGGATGCCGGTTTCGTCGTCCTGCTTGGCTTCCAGGATGTCCTGCACCAGGCGGGCGGGCAGCTTGTCGGCCATGGCCGCCAGAAGGGCGCGCGCCAGCCGCTTCTGATGATCCACCGCCAGGCGGAAGCCCAGGCCGAATTCGGCGTTGTCCTCGAACAGCGAGTTCGCCCACGCCGGACCGCGCCCTTCGGCATCGGTGGTGTAGGGCGTGGTCGGCAGGTTGCCGCCGAAGATCGACGAGCAGCCGGTGGCGTTGGCGATCATCAGGCGGTCGCCGAACAGCTGGGTCAGGGTCTTGATGTACGGAGTTTCGCCGCACGCCATGCAGGCGCCGGAGAACTCGAAGTACGGGGTGATCAGCTGCGCCGTCTTGATGTTGATGTTGGGCAGGTCGGCGCGGTCGAAGTTCGGCATCTTGAGGAAGGCCGCGAAGTTCGCCTTCTCCTGCTCCAGCAGCGGCGCCTTTTCCGCCATCGACAGGGCCTTGCGCTCCGGCTCGCCCTTGATCTTGCCGGGGCGGCAGGCGCTGACGCAGATGCCGCAGCCGGTGCAATCCTCGGGCGCCACCTGCAGCACGTACATGCCGTCCTTCATCTCGATGCCGCGATAGGGCTGCGACTTCAGGTCGGCACCCGCCGCGGCCAGAGCCTCCTTGGTCACCAGCTTGGCGCGGATCGCCGCATGCGGGCAGACCATGGTGCACTTGTTGCACTCGCGGCAGGCCTCGGGATCCCAGATCGGGATTTCATCGGCGATGTTGCGCTTTTCAAACTTCGCGGTGCCGACCGGCCAGGTGCCGTCCACCGGGAAGGCGGACACCGGCAGCAGGTCGCCCTTGCCCGCCAGCATCATCGCGGTGACCTGCTTGACGAACTCGGGCGCGTCGCCGGGAACCGTCGGCGGCAGTTCGTGGCCGTTGGTGGTGGCGGGAACCGGAACCTCGTAGAGCTGCTCCAGGGTGGCGTCCACCGCGGCGTAGTTCTTTTCGACCAGGGCCATCGACTTGCGGCCGTAGGTCTTCTTGATCGACTTCTTGATCTCGGCGATCGCCTCGTCGCGCGGCAGCACGCCGGACAGGGCGAAGAAACAGGTCTGCATCACGGTGTTGATGCGGCGTCCCATGTTGGCGCCCTCGGCGACGGTGCGGGCGTTGATGGTGTAGACCTTGATTTCCTTGTCGATGATCTCCTGCTGCACCGGGCGGGGCAGATAGTCCCACAGCTCGGCGGGCGCGTAGGGGGCGTTGAGCAGCAGCGTCGCCCCCTTGGCGGCGATGCCCAGCACGTCCACCCGGTCGAAGAAGACGAAGTGGTGGCAGGCGATGAAGTCCGCGCCGTTGATCAGATAGGGCGCGCGGATCGCGTGCGGGCTGAAGCGCAGGTGCGACACCGTCAGGCCGCCAGACTTCTTCGAGTCATAGACGAAATAGCCCTGGGCGAAGAGGTCGGTGTTCTCGGCGATGATCTTGATCGAGTTCTTGTTGGCGCCGACGGTGCCGTCCGAACCCAGGCCATAGAACACCGCACGCTTGGTGCCGGGGGTGCCGAGCGAGAAGTTCGGCGTGAAGGGCAGCGACAGGCCGGTGACGTCGTCGGTGATGCCGACGGTGAAGGAGCGCGTCGGCGCGGCCTTTTTCAGTTCGTCGAACGCCGCCTTGGCCATGCCGGGGGTGAATTCCTTCGACGAGAGGCCATAGCGTCCGCCGGTCACCTTGGGCATCGCCGCCATCGGCAGGCGTCCGTCCTGTTCCGCCTGGGCCAGGGCGGCGACCACGTCGAGGTAGAGCGGCTCGCCCGGGGCGCCGGGTTCCTTGCAACGGTCGAGAACGGCGATCGCCTTCACCGTTTTCGGCAGGGCGGCGACCAGCAGCGAGGCGGGGAAGGGGCGGAAGAGGTGCAGGTTGATCACCCCCACCTTTTCGCCCGTCGCGTTCAGCTTGGCGGCGGTCTGTTCCAGGGTCTCGGCGCCCGAGCCCATGGCGATGACGACGCGTTCGGCATCCGGCGCGCCGCTGTACTGGCACAGGGCATAGGCGCGGCCGGTGATCTTGGCGAAGCGGTCCATCTCCGCCTGGACGATACCGGGCAGCGCCGCGTAGTAGGGGTTACGGGCTTCCTGCGCCTGGAAGAAGGTGTCGGGGTTCTGCGCCGTACCGCGCACCACCGGATGATCGGGGGAGAGGGCGCGCCGCCGGGTCTCGACGATGGTGTCGTCGTCGATCATGCGGTGCAACTGGTCGTCGCCCAGGTATTCGATCTTGCTGACCTCGTGCGAGGTGCGGAAACCGTCGAAGAAGTGCAGGAACGGCACCCGCCCGTGCAGGGTCGAGGCATGGGCGATGGCGGCCATGTCCTGGGCTTCCTGCACCGAGGCGGAGGCCAGCATGGCGAAGCCGGTCTGGCGGCAGGCCATGACGTCGGAATGATCGCCGAAGATCGACAGGGCATGGGTGGCCAGGGTGCGCGCCGAAACATGCATCACGAACGGGGTCAGCTCGCCCGCGATCTTGTACATGTTGGGGATCATCAGCAGCAGGCCCTGCGACGCGGTGAAGGTGGTGCCCAGGGCGCCCGCCTGCAACGCGCCGTGCACGGCGCCCGCGGCGCCGCCCTCGGACTGCATTTCGGTGATCTCGGGGATGTCGCCCCAGATGTTGGGTTTCTTTTCGAACGACCACTGGTCGGCCAGTTCGCCCATCGTCGAGGATGGGGTGATCGGATAAATCACGGCGATTTCGCTGGCGCGATAGGCAACCGAGGCGCAGGCCTCGTTACCGTCTACGGCAATCCATTTTTCCTTCGACACAGATCCACACTCCCGTTCCGGCTCAGACCTAGTCCGGGGGGCTTGTCCCCCCGGCGTTTTATATTTCAGACGCGTATTTCCGACGCGGCCTTGATGATCTCGGCACTTTTACGCAGGGCGTCGCGTTCCGCCTCGTCCAGCGCGGGCTCCAGGGTCGAGATCACCCCTGCGGCGCCGATGACGCGCGGTAGAGACAAGGTGACATTGTCGATCCCCGCCACCCGAGGGGTGGGGGCGGAGACGGAAAACAGCGCGTGTTCGTCGGCGGCGATCGCCTGCACGATGCGTGCCAGCCCGCCGCCGATGCCGAACCAGGTCGCGCCCTTGCCGTCGATGATGGTATAGGCGGCGCGGCGCACCCCGGTGTCGATATTGTCTCGCTCAACCTCCCCGATCGGGCGGCCAAGTTGCGCCGCCATGTCCGCCAGGGGCAGGCCGGCGACGGTGGCGCCGGTCCACCACAGAACCTCGGAATCGCCGTGTTCGCCCAGCACCATGGCATGCACGGACTTCGGCGAGACCCCCAGGTGCTGGCCGACCAGGGCGCGGAACCGCGCGGAATCGAGGATCGTGCCGGAGCCCAGAACCCGCCCCGGCGGCAGGCCGGAAATGCGGGCGGCAATGTCGGTCATCACGTCCAGGGGGTTGGTGGCGACCAGCAGGATGGCGTGGGGCGACGCCGACAGAATGTCGGGAATGATCTCGGCGAAAACCGCGGCGTTGCGGGACAGCAGTTCCATCCGCGTTTCGCCGGGGCGTTGCGCCACGCCCGCCGCCAGAACCACCACCCCGGCGCCCGCCAGGTCGGCGTAGGTTCCGGCGCGTACCCGCGCGGCATAGGCGAAGGGGGTGGCGTGCAGGATGTCCTCGGCCTGGGCGCGCGCCAGGGCGGGGTTCTTGTCGATCAGGACCACTTCGCTGGCCGCGCCGCGCAAGACCATCGCGAACGCGGCGGTGGCTCCGACGTTGCCGACGCCGACGATGCCAACCTTCATGGCGACTCCTATGGCTTTTCCCGGAGTGAGACCCTGCCCAAAGGTACAGCTACCGCCGCGCGCGGGAAAGCTCTCATTCCCGCCGCGCGGAACATCCCGTAACTCACGCCGCGGCGCGGGCTTTTGCCTGCCCGGCGTCGAAGGCGCGGGCGTTGACGTCGGCCAGCGCCGGTTTGCGCGCGCGGAAGCTGGCGACGATTCGCTCCTTCAGTTCGGCGGCGGGGAAGGGCAGGTGGTCGGAGATCGCCCCCAGCATGATGGTGTTGATCAGCTTGATCTCGCCCAGTTCGCGGGCGATTTCCCCGGCGTCGAAGGCATAGACCTTGCGCCCGGTGGCGCGCAGCGCCGCCACCGGATCGTCGGGATAGGAGAACAGCCCCGACGACACCACCGGCGGCGCCAGCTTGAGGGTGTTGACCAGGATCACTCCGTCCGGCTTCACCTCGTGCTGCCAGCGCAGGGCCTCGGCCGCCTCGAAGGCCAGCAGCACGTCGGCCTCGCCCGCCGGAATCACCGGCGACAGCACCTTTTCGCCGAAGCGCAGGTGGGAATTGACCACGCCGCCGCGCTGCGCCATGCCCGCGACCTCGGTCTTCTTGACGTCGAAGCCCTCGGCGACCGCCGTCAGGGCCAGGATCTCGGTGGCGGTCATCACGCCTTGGCCGCCGGTCCCGGCGACCAGGATATTGGTGATGCTCATCGTGCCTCCTCCTTTGCCGCGGGTTCGTCGCGGACGATCGCCTCGGACGCGCAGACGTTGACGCACATGCCGCAGCCGGTGCAGATCGCGGTGTCGATGCGGGCGAAGGTGAGTTCCACCTCCTTGCCGTTCTTGCGCACCGCGGTTTCGCGCCGCGACACCGAAATCGCCGGGCAACCGATGTCGATGCACTTGCCGCAGCCGGTGCAGGCGTCCTCGTCGGTGTGGAAGGGTTTGTGACGCTCGAAGGCGTCGATCAGGGTGCAGGGCCGGTTGGTGATGATCACCGACGGACCGGGGGTGGCGATTTCCTGCCGCAGGGTGCGGTCGAGCACCGGCAACTGATAGGGGTCGACGGTGTGCACCCGTTCCGGCGGCACGCCGAGGGCGGTGACCAGCTTGGCGAAGTCCACCTTGGGGGCGGGGTTGCCGAGAAGGTCGCGGCCGTTGGCCGGATGGTTCTGGCCGCCGGTCATGCCGGTGGTGGAGTTGTCCATCAGCAGAACGGTGACGTTGCCGCCGGTGTAGGTGATGTCCATCAACCCCTGCATGCCCATGTGCAGGAAGGTGGAATCGCCGATCACCGCAAGCACCGCCTTGTCGCGGTCCTCGGCGTCGCGGGCCTTGTCCATACCGAGCGCGACGCCCATCGAGGCCCCCATCGACACGCAGGTGTCGAGGGCCCCCCACGGATGTCCGGCGCCCAGGGTGTAGCAGCCGATGTCGCCCGCGATCAGCACCTTTTTCCGCAGCCGCGCCAGGGTGTGATAGACCGCCAGGTGCGGGCACGCCGGGCACAGCGTCGGCGGCCGCGGGAACAGCTTGGCGGGGGCCGCCGGGGCGGCCGGCGCGGGCAGGCCGAGCAGGGGGCGCACCGCCGCCGCCAGGACGTGGGGCAGCAGTTCGCCGAACAGCGGCAGGATGTCCTTGCCGCGGACCGGCACGCCCGCCGCCTTCAGTTCGTTCTCGATCAGGGGTTCGGTCTCCTCGGCCACCACCAGGGCGCCGACGGTGGCGGCGAACGCCTTGATCCGTTCGACCGGCAGCGGGTGGGAGAAACCGAGCTTGAGGATCGGCGCCTCGGGGAAGGTTTCGCGCAGGCTCATCGCCACCGGGCCCGAGGTGACGAAGCCGATGCGGCGGTCGTTGCCCTCGTCGACGACGGTGAGGGCGGTTTCCTCGGCGAAGGCGCGCAGGTCCTTGTCGCGCGCCGCCATCAGCGGCAGGCGGTTCTTGGCGTTGCCGGGAACCATCACCCAACGCTGCGGCTCGGGCACGAATTCCGCCTTGGCCGGGGCCTGGCGTTCGCCCACCGTGGCCATCGCCTTGACGTGGCAGACCCGGGTGGTGGCGCGCAGGATCACCGGCGTCAGGAAGCGTTCGGAGATTTCGAACGCCTCCTTGACCATGGCAAGGGCCTCCTGCGAGTCCGCGGGCTCCAGCACCGGCATGTGGCCGAAGCGGCCCCAATAGCGGGAGTCCTGTTCGTTCTGCGACGAGGACAAGCCGACGTCGTCGGCGACGACGATGACCAGACCGCCCTTGGTGCCGGTCAGGGTGTAGGTCATGAAGGCGTCGGCGGCGACGTTCATGCCGACGTGCTTCATCGAGCAAAGCGCCCGCACCCCGGACATCGCGGCGCCGATGGCGACCTCCATCGCGACCTTCTCGTTGACCGAGAATTGCGCGTGCAGGCCGGGATACAGGCCGATGGCTTCCAGGATTTCGGTGGCCGGGGTGCCGGGGTAGGAGGTGGCGACCTTCACTCCGGCTTCCCAGGCGCCGCGGGCGATGGCCTCGTTGCCGGAAAGCAGAAGGCTGGTTCCCGCGGGCGCGTTCAGGGCGGCTGTCATCAGGTTTGTCCTCGTCTTTTTTCTTCAGTCCTTGGGGCGCAGGTCGACCACCCGCTTGGCCTTGCCGATCGAGCGTTCGATGCCGCCCGGTTCGGCGATGCGCACGCCGACGGAGACGCCGACCATCGCCTTGACGTGACGGGCCAGGTCCTTGGCGGTGATGTCGGCGACGTAGGGATCGACTTGCGGCGGTTCGCGCATTTCCACCACCACGTCCAGGGTGTCGAGCTTACCCTTGCGGCCGAGCTCCAGAACGTAGTGCGGGGAGAGGCGCTTGTCGCCGAGAATCAGTTCCTCGATCTGCGAGGGGAAGACGTTCACCCCGTGGAAGATGATCATGTCGTCGGAACGTCCGTTGATGCGGTCGATGCGGCGCATGCTGCGCGCCGTGCCCGGACGCAGGCAGCTGAGGTCGCGGGTGCGGTAGCGCAGGATCGGCAGCGCCTCCTTGGTCAGGGAGGTCAGCACCAGTTCGCCGTGGCTGCCGTCGGGCAGGACCGCGCCGGTCTCCGGATCGATGATCTCGGGATAGAAGTGGTCCTCCCACAGGTGGGGGCCGTCCTTGCTTTCGATGCACTCGTTGGCGACGCCCGGGCCCAGCACCTCGGACAGGCCATAGATGTCCAGAGCGTCGATGTCGAAGGTGTTCTCGATCTCGGCGCGCATCGCCTCGGACCAGGGCTCGGCGCCGTGCATGGCGATCTTGAGAGAGCTGGTGCGGGGGTCAATCCCCTGGCGGCGGAACTCGTCGCCGAGGGCCAGCATGTAGCTGGGGGTGACCATGATGATGTCGGGTTTGAAGTCCTGGATCAGCTTGACCTGGCGTTCGGTCTGGCCGCCGGACATCGGGATCACCGTGCAGCCCAGCTTCTCGGCGCCGTAGTGGGCGCCCAGGCCGCCGGTGAACAGGCCGTAGCCGTAGGCGACGTGGACGATGTCGCCGGGTTCGCCGCCAGCCGCGCGGATGCTGCGCGCGATCAGACTGGCCCAGGTGTCGATGTCCTTCTTGGTATAGCCGACCACGGTCGGCTTGCCGGTGGTGCCGCTGGAGGCGTGGATGCGCGACACCTGTTCGCGCGGCACCGCGAACATACCGAACGGATAATTCTGTCGCAGGTCTTCCTTGGTGGTGAAGGGCAGGCGGGAGATATCGGACAGTTCCCGGATGTCCTCGGGGCGGACCCCGACCGCGTCAAGCTTGGCGCGGTAATGCGGCACATTCTCGTAGGCGTGTTTCACCGTCCACTGCAGACGACCGAGTTGCAAAGCACAAATTTCGTCGCGGCTGGCGGTCTCGATGGGTTCGAGCGCACGCCGGGCCGACAGGCCGCGTTTCATCGATTATTCCCCCTAAAACTCCGTCGTTTCTTCCAAGGTCCCTGCGGGGCCGGAACTCGTGCCGCGGCAATATCCGGGCCGACGATCATGCGGTTTGCGGGTGCGTCGTCGGCTTGGAAGCGCGGCCGGGCGCGGAGAATAGCAGATTTCATCTGCCGCTTCTCGGCAAAAAAAACGTCATCGAAACGGCGGAACGGCGGCGGGGGCGCCGTGGATTGTCACGGCATTCTCGTGGTCGGTTCCGGGCACGGCGTGATATGAAGGGAAGGAAAAACGGGATGGACGAAGCTTAGGGATGCGCGCGCCGGGGAAAACGCGGATCGCGCTTCTGAATCGGTGGCCGCGGCCCTGCGGAATCGACTCGGGATGCCGTGGAAAGCCGTGCCGTGGCGGTCGCGCGCAAGATGGGGAAAGAAACCGATAAATGCCTGGATTTACCGGAGAAAACTATGGCGTTTCCTTTGACGAGGCATCGCGCACGGTGGCCCTGACCGGAACTTTGCGGCTTAACGGTTTGGCCGAGTACGAGCCGATCGTCCGGCTTCTCTCCACCGCCGCCGCAGGGGCGAAGGATCTGCGGCTCGATCTTTCCGGTCTGGCCTTCCTGAACAGTTCCGGTATCGCGGTCCTGTCGAAGTTCGTCATCGAGGCCCGCAACCGCGGCGATCTCGCTTTGGCCATCGTCGGTTCCACGGCGGTGCCGTGGCAGGGCAAATCCTTGCAGAACCTGAAACGCCTGATGCCCGCCCTGTCCCTTGAATTCCGCTGAAGGCGGAAAAGCGGCAGGCATCCCCGGAAGAATGCGACGCCGATTGCAATTCGGCGATCCTTCCCCAGGTTGACAAGGTGGGGTGAACAGGGTAGGACGGCCCCGAGACCGCCCAGGCCTGCCGCCAGGCTGGCGTCGCGGGGATTCAGGGTAAAACGATGATGACCGAACCTCCCAGTTGGTTTGTCGATTCTGCCGCCGATACGGGTCGGCCAGCGGCGACGGGGCATCGCGTGTAAAGGCGCCCCAACGCGGCCACCGCCCGAGGTTTCTTGAGGGGCCGCCATGCTGACGCTGTTTCATTTCGAACAGGGGATTCTGCAACAGACCGTCGTTGACGGCCTGCTGGAAGCACTGCCGGAACAGACCGTCTGGATCGACATGCTGACCCCGACCCGCGACGACGAAACCGCGATCAGCCGCCTGCTCAACATCGACATCCCCTCCCACGAGGAAATGAAGGAAATCGAGGCGTCCAGCCGTCTGTACGAGGAAGGCGGCGCGCTGGTGATGACCATGCCGGTGCTCTCCCGCGCGATGACCGACGAGCCGGAATCGGCGGTGGTGACCTTCATCCTGGCGGGAACCCGGCTGCTGACGGTGCGCTACGTCGATCCGCTGCCGTTTTCGATGTTCGTGCGGCGTCTGGCGCGTCAGCCTGCGTTGGTCGCCTCGGGCGAGCAGGCGCTGGTCGGCGTCCTGGAACAGATCGCCGACCGTCTGGCCGACGTGCTGGAAGGCGCGACCGCCGACATGGAAACCATTTCCCGCGACATCTTCCGCAAAAGCGACGTCAAGGGGCAGGACCTCAAGGACATCCTGCAACGCGTCGGCCGCGCCGGCGATTTGGCGACCAAGGCCAAGGACAGCCTGTTGGGGTTGAACCGTCTGCTGTTGTTCCTTGGCGGGCAGACCGGTATCCGCAAGGACGTCAAGGTGCGGATGAAGACTCTGATGCGCGACACCAGTTCCATCGCCGATCATGCGAGCTTCCTGTCGACCAAGGTGTCCTTTCTGCTGGACGCGACGCTGGGCATGATCAACATCGAGCAGAACAACATCATCAAACTGTTCACGGTGGCGTCGGTGGCTTTTCTGCCGCCCACCCTGATCGCCAGCATCTATGGGATGAACTTCAAGGTCCTTCCCGAATTGCAGTGGCGTTACGGCTATCCCATCGCGCTGGGGTTGATGCTACTATCCGCGGTCGTCCCCTTTATCTATTTCCGCCGGAAGAAGTGGCTTTAGGTTTTTGCAATAATCAATAAGGAGGTCGGTGGGGACTCCGGCCATCCGTTAACGGAGGACACATCGTGTCTCAAGACGCCTCGCATCGTAAGCCTGGGATTCTGGGTTTCTGGAATTCCATTCCCATGTGGCAGCGCATTCTTCTCGGTCTGGTTCTCGGCCTGATCGTCGGTTTGGTCTTCGGCAAGCCCGCCGCTTCGCTGAAGCCGATCGGCTCGGTGTTCATCGCGGGCATCAAGATGCTGATCGTGCCCCTGGTGTTCGTTTCGCTGGTTTGCGGCGTTACCTCGATGCGCGATCCGGCGAAGATGGGCCGTGTCGGCATCAAGACCATCGCGCTTTATCTGATCACCACCGCCTTCGCCATCGTCATCGGCCTGGTCCTGGGCGCGGTTCTGCAGCCGGGCGCCGGGGTCGGCATGGAAGCCGCCAAGGCCGTCGCGCCGAAGGCCGCTCCGTCGCTGATCGATACCCTGGTCGGCCTGATCCCGACCAATCCGGTGGCCGCCATGGCCCAGGGCAACGTGTTGCAGATCATCGCCTTCGCCATTCTGTTCGGCATCGCGGTGAACCTGTCGGGCAAGTACGGCGAAACCGTGCGCAACGGTTTCGAAGCCCTGGCCGAGGTGATCTATAAGCTGACCTCCATCGTCATCTGGTTCGCTCCCTTCGGCGTCTTCGCCCTGATGGCGTGGACGGCGGGCACCTATGGCCTGTCGCTGCTGCTGCCGCTCGCCATGGTGATTGCCGCGGTGTACGTCGGCTGCATCCTGCACGCGCTGTTGGTCTATGGCGTGGCGCTTCGCGTCGTCGGCCTCAACCCGTGGCACTTCTACAAGGGCGTGGCCGAGGCGGCGACGGTGGCCTTCACCACCACCTCCAGCTCGGGCACCCTGCCGGTGACGATGGGCTGCGCGCAGAAGAACCTGGGCATTTCCAAGGGCGTGGCCAGCTTCGTCCTGCCGCTTGGCGCCACCGTCAACATGGACGGCACCGCGCTTTACCAGGGCGTCTGCGCCCTGTTCATCGCGCAGGTGTTCGGCGTGCATCTGTCGGGTGGCGACTACGTCACCATCGTGCTGACCGCGACCCTGGCGTCGATCGGCACCGCGGGCGTGCCGGGCGCGGGTCTGATCATGCTGTCCCTGGTGCTGTCCTCGGTCGGTCTGCCGCTGGAAGGCGTGGCGATCATCGCCGGTATCGACCGTATCCTCGACATGGCGCGCACCTCGATCAACGTGGTCGGCGACAGCATGGTGGCGACCCTGGTCGCGAAGTCGGAAGGCGAGCTCAACCTTGCCGTCTACAGCAGCGGCCGCGACGCCGTGGGCGAACTCGAGGAAGAGGCGTAAGCCGCCTTCGCTCGGAAACGCATCTAAAAAAGGGCACCGTACGGTGCCCTTTTTCATGGGCGATCAAGGAAAGGTCTTGGTCGTTTTGCCCCGGCCATGGACGACGTCCTTGCCGCCGCTGAGTGCGGTCACCGTCCATTGATAGCGATGCGGCATGGGTGGGCAGGGGCCGACATAGGAAAAGGCCCCGGCGGGAATATTGCCGCTTCCCGCGTAGGCAACGGTGCCGCCACCATGGTTGAAGGCCGGGGCATCCAAGTCGGTCATCTGGAATTCCAGCCACTTGGTTTCGGCGGGGATGTTGCCGACGGTGAATGCCGGGGCCTTGGTGCCGCCGCATGCCGGGGTGTCGCCCCAGGAAAAATCGACGGTCAGATTGGCCAGGTTGGGGGCGTCCTTGGTGGTGACGCAGCCCGCGAGGGCCAGGGCGGAAGCGACGACGAGGAATCTGCGCATGATGGAGTTCCGTGCGAAAAGAAGAAGGAAGATGACCCGGAGAGGATAGGTCCGGGAGCTTTCGGGACAAAGCCGAAAGATCAGACTTATTCCAACAAACGGCGCAACGTGGCAAGGCGCGCCGTCTTTTCGGCTTCCGCCATCGGCCGTCGGGTGCCCGCGCCCCACACCGGTCCGGGCCAGGCGTCGTCGCCCGTTTGGCGGGCGACGATGTGCAGGTGCAGTTGCGGCACCATGTTGCCGAGGGCGCCGAGGTTGATCTTGTCGGCGGCGAACGCCGTTTTCATCGCCGCGCCGACGCGGCGGGCCAAGTCCAGCACCGCCGCCGCCCGATCCGGCGGCAGGTCGAAGATTTCCGAGGCCCCGGCGTCCTCGGGGATCAGCACCAGCCAGGGGAAGCGCGCGTCGTCCACCATGCGCAGTTGGCATCCCCCGGCGCGGCCGACCAGCGGGCCGTCGGCTTCCAATCGGGGGTCGAGAACGAAGGGCGCGGACATCGGCGGGCTCCTGCACGGACAAAACGCGCCGCAAGGGTATGCGGCGCGTCGCGAAGATTCCAGAGGGTTATTCGTCGGCGCCGGAAATCGGCGGCAGATGGTTTTCCTGCCAAAGCGCGTTCAGGATGCCGAAGAAGCAGGCCAGGCCGAGGCCGAGAACCCACGAGAAATACCACATGGCGAGACCTCCTTCTCAGTACAGGCTTTTGCTGCGGTCCTCGACGAACTGCGAGGTCAGCTTGCCGCGTAGCACGTGGAAGATGAAGCTGGTGTAGACCAGGATGATCGGCACGAACAGCGCCGCGCAGGCGGCCATGACGAACAGGGTGCGGTGGCTGGACGAGGCGTCCCAAACCGTCAGGCTGACGTTGGGGTCGATGCTGGACGGCAGGATGAAGGGGAACAGGCTGACCCCGGCGGTCAGGATCACCCCGGCGATGCCCAGCGCGCTGGCGATGAAGGCCAGTCCCTCCTTGCGCAGCATGCTCAGACCGGCGGCGGCCAGCAATCCGCCGATGCCGAGCAGCGGCGCGGCCATCGCGGCGGGAACCCGGCCGTAGACCGAGGTCCAGACGCCGACGCCGGTGGTCACCGTCTTCAAAAGCGGGTTGGACGGCCCGGCGGGGTCGATGGCGGAGGTGATCTGGTAGCCGGAAATGCCCGAGGCGATCCACAATCCGCCGAGGATGAAGGCGGCGGCGGCGGCGGGGGCCAGGCCCATCGTCGCGCGCCGGGCGCGTTCGCGCACCGGGCCGTCGGTCTTCAGCGCCAGATAGGTGCCGCCGTGCGCCGCCAGCATGGTCAGGCTGACCACCCCGGCCAGTAGGCCGAACGGGTTGAGAAGCTCGAACAGGCCGCTGCCGTGATAGAAGATGCGTTGTTCCTCGTCGATGGTGAAGGGCACGCCCAAGAGCACGTTGCCGACCGCGACGCCGAAGACCAGGGCGGGTACCGCGCCGCCGATGAACAGGGCATAGTCCCAGTTCCGCCGCCAGCGGGGAGAGGGCAGCTTGTTGCGGAAGTCGAAGCCCACCGGCCGCAGGATCAGCGACGACAGCACCAGGAACATGGCGATATAGAAGCCGGAGAACGCGGTGGCGTAGATCGGCGGCCAGGCGGCGAAAATCGCCCCCGCGCCGAGGATCAGCCAGACCTGGTTGCCGTCCCAGACCGGGCCGATGGCGTTGATGGCGACGCGGCGTTCGGTGTCGGTGCGGGCGACGAAGGGCAGCAGGGCCGCCACCCCCAGGTCGAAGCCGTCCATGATGGCGAAGCCGATCAAGAGGATGCCGAGCAGCGCCCACCACGCCAGTCGCAGGGTCGGATAGTCGATCAGGTCGAACAACATGGCTCAGGCTCCCTTCGTGGCGGCGGGCTTGGCGGGGGTCAGGCCGAGGGCCTGCACCGGTCCCATCTTGACGTATCGATGCATCAGGAAGACGTCGATCACCAACAGGGTGGAATAGAAGGCGACGAACCCGGCCAGGGTGAAGCCGACCTTGACCACCGACACGCTGGAGGCGGCAAGGAAGGTGGGCAGCACGCCCTCGATCGCCCAAGGCTGGCGGCCGTGTTCGGCGACGAACCAGCCGAGTTCGGCGGCGAACCAGGGCAGCGGCAGGCTCCAGACCAGCAGGGTGAGGAACCAGCGGCGGGAAAAATCGAGCTTGCTGGCCTGATAGAAGGCAAAGGCGAAGGCGGCGATGAAGTAAAAACCGAGGCCGACCATCAGCCGGAACGACCAGAACAGCGAGGCGACGTGCGGCACGGTGCTTTCCGCCGCCTTGATCACGGTGTCGGCGTCGGCGGTTTCCGGCGCCGCGGTGAACCGTTTCAGCAGCAGCGCATAGCCCAGGTCGGCCTTGGCGGCGTCGAAGGCGGCCAGCGCGGCGGTGTCGTGCGGGTCCTTGCGCAGGATCTTGAGCGCGGCCAGGGCCTGCTTGCCGTCCTCGATGCGGGTCGCCGCCTCGGCCACCAGGTCCTTGATGCCGGGCAGCGGGGTGTCGATGGAGCGGGTGGCGATCAGGCCGAGCAGCCAGGGCACCCGTATCGCGAAATGGGTTTCCTGCGCGTCCTGGTCGGGCATGCCGATCAGGGTGAAGCCGGCGGGGGCGGGTTCGCTTTCCCACATCCCCTCGATCGCGGCCAGCTTCATCTTCTGGTGTTCGGTGACGGTGTAGCCGCTTTCGTCGCCCAGAACCACCACCGACAAGGCGGAGGCGAGGCCGAAGCTGGCGGCGACGATGAACGACCGCTGGGCGAAGGCGACGTGGCGCTTCCGCAGCAGGTACCAGGCGCTGATCGACAGCACGAACATCGCGCCGGTGACGTATCCGGCGCCGACCGTGTGCACGAACTTCGCCTGCGCCACCGGGTTGAAGATGATGTCGTAGAACGAGGTCAATTCCATGCGCATGGTCTGCATGTTGAATGCCGACCCCGCCGGGTTCTGCATCCAGCCGTTGGCGATGAGAATCCACAACGCGGAGAGGTTGGAGCCGATGGCGACCAGCCAGGTGGTCAGCAGGTGCCCGCGCTTGCTCAGGCGGTCCCAGCCGAAGAAGAACAGGCCGACGAACGAGCTTTCCAGGAAAAAGGCCATCAACCCCTCGATGGCCAGCGGCGCGCCGAAGATGTCGCCGACATAGTGGGAATAGTACGACCAGTTGGTGCCGAACTGGAATTCCATGGTGATGCCGGTGGCCACCCCCATGGCGAAGTTGATGCCGAACAGCTTGCCCCAGAACTGCGTCATGTCCTTCCAGATGGCCTTGCCGGTCATCACGTAGACGCTTTCCATGATCGCCAGGATCAGCGACAGGCCAAGGGTCAGCGGCACGAACAGGAAGTGGTACATCGCGGTCATGGCGAACTGCAGACGCGACAAATCGACGACCACGGGGTCGATCATGGACGGTCTCCTTGCTGGGACGGCGCGGGGGCGGCGACGAACTTGTCCGCCACGTCGTTCGGGGCGATGGGGTGGGTCATCGGCCCGAACCAGAAAACGCGGGCGCAGACGATAATGGTCAGCTTGAGCAGAATCAGGGGGGCTATGGCCTTGGCCAGCCGCGTGCGCGGATGGATCAGGTGGCCGAGCGCGGTGCCGAGAACGGACAGAATGCGCAACATGGATGAGCCTTCCCCAGAAAGATGACCTAGCTTAGCGAGGGGGCTTTCGTATGGCATTGATAATCATCAATCGGAAAATAATCGCCTTAGGTAACAGTGGATTATATTGATGGTGCGATGCATTCTTAATGATATCAATGCAATAACCAAGTGTGCGTAGGGGGATTATTCGGGCGCGATCCAGGCTCGGGTTTCCGGGAAGAAATGGTCCAGTCCCTCCAGGATGCCCGCGGCATAGGCGCCGTTCATGCCGAGGAAGCCGCCTTTCGCCAGATAGAGGGAGCCGTCCATGGCCAGGCGGCGGGCTTCCCGCCGTACCGAGTCGGCGGCGTTGGCGACCAACACGGCGCGGCAGGGTCCGGCGAGTACCGGCAGGTCGTTGCCGGAGTCCCCGGCGAACAGGGTGCGTTCGGCGGGAAAGCCCAGACGTTGGCGGATGAAATCCACGGCGCCCCGTTTGGTGGCGCTGGCGGGCAGCACGTCGAGCAGGCCGACGGGCACGGTTTCGTCGATGCTCCACACGGTGGCGGCGGCGACGTTTAAGTCCCGCAGGCGGGTTGCCACCTCGGCCAGCAGGATATCGGCGTCGGTTTCCGGCGGTGCGGTGAAGCTGACCTTGAGCGGCGTCTGCCGGTCCTCCGCCTGCGGCGACAGGCCGTCGATTTCGGCCAGGGCGGCGGCGATGTCGGGGGCGCCGTGGCCGTGCCAGTCGCGGCCGATGCGTTCCTCCCAGTCCGCCCAGGGAGTCCAGGCGGCTTCCGGGCCGACGTCGAAGATCGCCGAGCCGACGTCGGCGGCGGCGATGGCGGGAAGCGGCAATTCCCAGCGGCGGATGGCGTTTTCCACCATCGCGCGGGAACGTCCGGTGACATAGGCAAGGGTGACCTCGGGCCGGGCGGCGACGCGCCGGAAGCGCGGCAGGGCGGCGGCGGAACACGGCTGCGGCCCGTTGGGGATGAGAGTGCGGTCGAGGTCGCAGCACAGCAGGATGGGGGCGGTCACGGCGGCGGCTCCTTGGGCAGGCCGCAGGCGCCGAAGAAATCGCAGGCGGCGACCGCTTCCAGGATGCCCGCGGCGTGCTTGGCTTGCGGGCACAGGATGCGCGGCAGGTCGGTCAGGCCGACCAGTTCGTCGTCGTGGCGGTCGGCGACGATCACCGCCAGGGTGTTGCCGCGCATCATGTCGGCGTCGCCCGCCGAGGCCCCGGCGACGAGGATGCGGTCGAGGGGGATGTCCATCTGATGCGCCGCGTAGCGCAGGGCCAGCCCCTTCGAGGCGCGGCTGGGCATGATGTCGAGGTACTGGCCGAACGACAGGGTCAGGTTGACGGTCAGCTCGGCGTGATAGAACAGGGCCTGCAACTCGGCGGCGGAGGGGGCCTGCGCCGCGTCGTAGTAATAGCTGACCTTGAACGGCGTCTGCTGTTCCTTCGGTTGCAGGACCAAGCCGTCCACGCCGTCCAGCAGGTGCCTGACCGCGCGGGGGTTCCACTGGTGGTCGATGTGGCGCGCCCACCTGTCGTCGGAAACCAGCTCGCGGCCATAATGGATTTCGCTGCCCAGCGCCGAAATCAGGATGTCGGGGGCGGGAATGCCGTGGCTGCGGATGACCCGCAGCGCCGATTCCAGGGGGCGCCCGGTGGCGACGCCGAAGGCCGCGGTCTTGCGTTCGGCGCGGATCATTCCGGCCAGTTCGGCCAGGGCGTCGGCGTCGCCGATCAGCGCCTGGTCGAGGTCGGCGATCAGCGCCCGGTCGGCATAGACGGTGTGGCGGCGCGCGACGGCGCGCGGCGTGCGCGTCTTGCCGGGGAGGGGCTCGACGCGGTCGAGATAGGCCACCGCATGCGAAGTCCACGAATAACGCCGCGCCACGTTCTTCAGACCGTTCGCATGCATCCGCCGCCATTCCCGTTGGTTGGACAGGACGGCCAGCAAGGCGCGGCCGATGTCCGCCGGGTCCAGGGGGTCGATCAGGTGGCCGTTGCCGCAGTTGCGGATGATGTCGGTGGGGCCGCCGTCGTGGGTGGCGACGATCGGCAGGCCGCTGGCCGCCGCCTCCAGCAGGGTGAGGCCGAAGGGCTCGGTCAGGGCCGGGTTGACGAAGACGCCGCGCGTCGATGCCGCCAGACGGTACATCAGGGGAATCTCGGTCACCGCCTTGGGCAACGCCACCGAGCCGTAAAGGTCGTGTCGGTCGATCGCCAGCAGCAGGTCCTTCAGCACGTCCTGCGGCCCGTCCTCCATATCGCGGATGTCGTCGCGGGTTCCGGGGACGATCACCAGATTGGCGATCTGGCGCAGCCGGGGATGGGTGCCGAAGGTTTCCACCAGGGCGGGCAGGTTCTTGCGCTCGTCGGGGCGGGCGATGGCCAGCACCATGGGCTTGCCGGGGTCGCGCAAGAAGCGGGCGATTTCCGCCGCCAGCGGGGTGTCCGCCTCGTCCCCGGCGGGGGGATGAAAACGGGCGAGATCGACGCCGGGCGGAATCACCAGCATGCCCTCGGGGTGGTAGCAATCGTAGAGTTCGTACTGCTCGGCGATTTCGTTGTGGGTGCTGGCGACGACCAGATCGGCGTTGGAGAGGGTTTCCTCCTCGGCGTCGATGCGCCGCCGCATCGCGTAGCGGGTTTCGATCTCGGCGTTTTCCATGCCCGCCGCCAGCAGGCGCAGGCGCTTCACCCGCCCCAGCGAGTGTCCGGTGTGGATCAGCGGGCGGCCGAACAGCTTGGCCAAGCGGGTGCCGACGTAACCGGCGTCGGCATAGTGGCTGTGGATGATGTCGGGCAGCCGCTCCTGCCGCCGCAGAATCTCGGCGGCGGTGTCGGTCAGGTTGTCCAGGTGGTCCCACAGAAGTTCCTTGCGGATGTAGTCGCCGCCGCCCGCCGGAACGCGCAGGATGCGGGCCTTGGGGGCGATTTTTTCCACCGCCTTGGCATAGTCGGGTCCGACGGCGGGGTCGTCGATCCAGCGGGTCATCAGGTCGACGCGCGACACCCGCCGCCGCTGCGCCAGGGCGCGGGCAAGCTCGACGACATAGAGGGTCTGTCCCCCGGTGTCGGCGTCGCGGCCGAGTTCCAGGTCGTGCCCGCGGATCAGCCCGTGCAGGCTCAAATGCAGGATGTACAGGCCCTTGCTTGGCGCGGACGCCATGGGCGGTTCCTCCGGTTGTCGTGCGTCAGGCCGCGGCGAGCAGCACCGCGAGCTGATAGGGGGCAAGCTGCATCTGCTCGGTGGCGACGATGATCTTGCCCGCCAGAATGTCGGTGACCGTCTTGCGCAGTCCCAGGGTGCGCAGGCGGCGGGCCGAAAGCACCTGTTCGGTTTCCGAGAAGTTGGCGAGGACCAGCATGCTCTGGCTCTCGTGCCGCCGGAAATAGCCGAAGACATGGGGGTTGCCGGTGGCGACGATCTCGGTGTCGGCGCGGGTGAAGGCGAGGTTCTGTTGCCGGATCTGGAACAGGCGCAACAGCCCCAGGAAGATGCGGCCCTCGGGGGTGGTGCGGTCGTGCCGCAATTCGGCGCGGGCCCAGTCGGTCTTCGGACGGTGCGCCCAGCGGGAATCGCCGACCAGGGTGGGATCCTTCTCGTAGCCGTAGTCGTTGGTCACCCCGATCTCGTCGCCCAGATAGAGCAGCGGGATGCCGCCGATGGTGAGGATGATGCCATAGAGCAGCAGGATGCGGTCGATGGCGAGGCCGATTTCCTTGTCGTCCTGCGCCGTCAGGGCGGTTTCCAGCCCGGCCAGCGACGCGGTGGTGCCGGAAATCCGCATGTCGCCGGTTTCCGGGTTGTCCTGGAAGGGCAGGCCGCGCGCGAAGCTGCCGGAAAAGCGGCCGGTGTAGAAGTCGTTGAGAAAACGGCGGTGGTCGAAGGGGTTGATCGACAGGTCGCGGGCGTCGTCGTCGGAAAACACCCAGCCGATGTCGTCGTGACAGCGCACATAGTTGACCCAGGCGCAATCCAGCGGCAGGGCGAAGCGTTGCTCCATGGCGCGTTGCAACAAGGTGACGTCGCGGGTGGCCAGGGTGTTCCACAACAGGGCCATCAGTTGCGGGTTATAGGAAAGCTGGCATTCCTCGCGGTGGATGTACTTGATCACCTCGTCGGGGTGGACGATCGCCTCGGACAGGAACAGAAGCGCCGGGGCGACGATCTGCACCAGGGCGTTGAACGCCTGCACCACCACGTGCGCCTCGGGCAGGCTCTCGCAGGGGGTGCCCAGACGCTTCCAGACGAAGGCCACCGCGTCCAGGCGCAGAACCTCGACGCCGACGTTGGCCAGGGACAGCATCTCTCCGGCCATGGCGTTGAAAACCGCCGGGTTTTCGTAGTTCAGGTCCCACTGGTAATTGTGGAAGGTGGTCCACACCCACTTGCCGATACGGTTGCGATAGGTGAAGGCGCCGGGATGTTCGTCGGGGAAGACGGCGCGCAACTGGGTTTCGAAGGCGTCGGGTTCCTCGCGGTCGGGGTACATGCGATAGAACGCCTGGCAGTCCTCGTCGCCGGTCAGCGCCCGCTTCGCCCATTCGTGCTCGTCCGAGGTGTGGTTGAAGACGAAGTCCAGCACCAGGCTGATGCCATAGTGACGCAGCTCGGTGGCCAGTTCCGCCAGGTCCTGCATGGTGCCGAGCTTGGGGTCGATGTCGCGATAGCTGGAAATCGCGTAACCGCCGTCGTCGTCGCCCTCGGGCGACAGGAAGGGCGGCATCAGGTGGAGGAAGGTGATCCCCATTTCCGAAAGATAGGGAATGCGGGCGCGCAGGCCCGCCAGATCGTCGGCGAACAGGTCGACATAGCACATCGCGCCGACCATGCGCTGGCTTTGGAACCACTGCGGGTCGGCGGCGCGGCTGGCGTCCAGGGCCTTCAGCGCGTCGGGGCGCGCCGCCCAGGCCTCGGTGGCGGTGATCAGAATCTGTTCCAGGTGATAGAAGAAATCGTAGCGAGAGCCGTACAACGTCATAAGGGAAGAGAAGAAGCGCGGAAAATATCGCTTCAATCGATCCGTATAGGCGCGCCAGGCGGCCGCGTCGAAGCCATCGGCAAAGCGTGATTCAAGGCGCGGCAACAGGCGCGCCAACGTCAGTCTGCTTTGCTCGGCAAGCCAGGAATCGTCCTTCTTTCTGGCAGGCAACGCGGTTCTCCCCGCTTGGATTGATCGGCTCCTTCGACTGTATTTCCGAATCAGGGTAACGAATTTATCGCGTGCGGTTCAACCCCGAAATCCCCGGCGGGGGAGGTCGGTCTCCCGCCAGGGTGTTGGTTCTTATTGTTTATCAGATGGTTGTCCCGTTCGCCGTTAGATCGGCGGTTGGGTGTTGGGGTCCTCGACGCCTTCGTCGAAGGCGATTTTGCAGGGAATGACGCCCGCCCATACCGGCAAGCCGTAGTCCTCGGGGTCGTCGACCGGGCCACCCGAACGCGCCTTGGCCGAGGCCTCGGAGATGGGGAAGGCGAGGACCAGGGTGCCGCGCAGTTCCGCCTCGGACGGTTTGCGCACCTCGGCGGAGCGTCCGGGCGAGAGGCGGTCGACGCTGTGCTTCAGCGCGGCCATTTTTTCCTTTTCGTCGGTGACGGCGCGGGCGCGGGCGTAGACCACCACCGAGCGGTAGTTCATCGAATGATGAAAGGCGGAGCGCGCCATCACCAGACCGTCCAGCAGCGCCACCGTCAGGCAGGCTTCCTCGCCTTTAAGGAGGGCCTCGAACAGGGCGTTGTGGCGCGAGCCGTGGACGAACAATTCGTCGCCGCTGCGCCAATAGTAGATCGGCTGGGCGCGCACCGTGCCTTCGACCATGGCGCTGATCACCGCGACGTAGGCGTCGTCGAGGATGGCGTTGATCACGTCCCGGTCATAGGAGGCCCGTCGGCTCAGCCGTTGCACGGTGTTGCGCGGCGTCTGCACGATCGGCGGGAATTTTTGCTTCGCGTCGTCGGTCATCGCGGGCCTCCCTGAGGGCGGGGTTACTGTTCGTCGCCGTAGCCGAAGGTTTCGGTGACGTAGTCGATGTCCTTGTCGCCGCGCCCCGACAGGTTGACCAGGATGGTCTTGCCCGGCAGGGAGGGGGCGATCTTCATGGCGTAGGCCACGGCGTGCGCGCTTTCCAGGGCGGGGATGATCCCCTCCATGCGGGACAGCTCGTAGAAGGCGTTCAGGGCTTCCTTGTCGTCGGCGGTGCCATAGGTGGCGCGGCCGATGGTCTTCAGGAAGCAGTGTTCCGGGCCGACGCCGGGATAGTCGAGGCCGCTGGCCAGCGAGTGCACCGCCGCGGGTTCGCCTTTTTCGTCCTGCAACAGCAGGCACTTGAAGCCGTGGATCATGCCGTCGGTGCCGAAGCTCATGGTGGCGGCGTGCTGGCCCAGCTTGGTGCCGGTGCCCAGCGGTTCGACGCCGTGCAGTTCCACGTCGTCGTCGTCGACGAAGCCCATGAAGATGCCCATGGCGTTGGAACCGCCGCCGACGCAGGCGGTGACGATGTCGGGGGTTTTGCCGACCAGTTCCAGGAACTGGGCGCGGGCTTCCTCGCCGACGATCGCCTGGAAGTCGCGCACCATCTTGGGGAAGGGGTGCGGCCCGACCACCGAGCCGATGGCGTAGATCGCGTGATCCGCCTGTTCGAGGTAGGAAACGAAGGCCGAATCAACGGCTTCCTTCAGGGTTTTCGCGCCGAAGGTGACGGGAACCACCTTGGCCCCTAGCAGGCGCATGCGCACCACGTTGGGGTGTTCCTTGGCGATGTCCACCTCGCCCATGTGGATCTCGCACTCCATGCCGAAATAGGCGGCGGCGGTGGCCAGCGCCACGCCGTGCTGCCCGGCGCCGGTTTCGGCGATCAGCTTGGTCTTGCCCATGTGCTTGGCCAGCAGCGCCTCGGCCATGCAGTGGTTGAGCTTGTGCGCGCCGGAATGGTTGAGGTCCTCGCGCTTCAGATAGATGCGCGCGCCGCCGCAGGCGTCGGACAGGCGCTTGGCATAGGAAACCGGCGTCGGACGTCCCTGGAAATGCTTGCGGATATAGCGCAGTTCGTTCTGGAACTCGGCGGAAATCGACAAACGATCGTAGGCCTCGGAGATTTCCTCGAAGTGGGGCACCAGTTCCGGCGGAAGGAAGGCACCGCCATAGGTGCCGAAAAAGCCGTTGGCGTCCGGGTGTTGCTTTTGATGACGCGACATGATGATAACGTCCCGAATGAAGAAAAGGATGGTTAGGTTCTGGCGCAGAATCGCGAAAAGCACAAGCGCGTCACGGAAATTCGTAGGCGTCCATCGCCAGGTTGCCGAAGGTGGCGCTGGCGTGAACGCGGCGTCCTTTCCCGGCTTCGGCGGCGCCCAGCGCGGCGAACAGGGGCAGCAGGTGTTCCTCGGTCGGGTGGTGAAAGGCGGCGTCCGGCGCGCGACGGCGGTAATCGCGCAGCGCCGCGCGGTCGTCGCGGGCGACGGCGTCGTCGATCCAGTCGGCGAAGGCCCGGGCGCTCTCGTCCTCCTCGCCGTCGGCGGCGTTCCAGTGCAGGGCGCGCAGGTTGTGGGTGATCGAGCCGGAGGCCAGGATCATCACTCCCTTTCGCCGCAACGGCGCCAGCAGGTGGCCGACGCGCTCCATGTGGGCGGGTCCCAGGTGCGGCTGCACCGACACCTGGAAGGCGGGGATGCGCGCGGCCGGGTCCAGCAGCATCAGCGGCACCCAGGCGCCGTGGTCGCGCCCGCGCCGTTCGTCCATTTCAGCGGGCAGGCCGCCCGCGGTCAGGGCGGCGGTGGCTTCCGCAGCCCAGTCCGGCGCGCCGGGGGCGTCGTGGCGCAGGCGATAGAGTTCCTCGGGGAAGCCGCCGAAGTCGTAAATCGTTGACGGTTCCGTCGCCGATCCGATGCGGGGACGTGGCGTCTCCCAGTGGGCGGAAACCACGGCGATCGCCGCCGGGCGCGGCATCCGCGCGCCGTAATCGGCAAGGAAACGCCGCGCCGGAACGTCGGCGATGGCCAGGGTCGGGGCGCCGTGGGAAACGAAGAGAACGGGGGAAGGGGCGGACATGGCGGAACTCCGTGATGGTATGTTCCACCGATATCGTATCGGCTATTCGGACAACAATCCGCCATCTCCGCAAATCATTGTTGCTTTTAAAGCGACAATTAAATGTCCAGACGATAGGTCAGCGCCTTCAGATAGTCGTTCTGCGGCAGTTTCGGGTGGACCGGGTGGTCGCGGTCGGCACGGGCGGAGCGCAACAGGGAGAACGAGCGCCCGGCCTCGGTCAGGCCCGCCTCCACCGCGGCGCGGAAGGCGGGCGGATGGGCGTGGTGCGAACACGACGCCATGAAGAAAATGCCGCCCGGTTTCGTCCGTGCCGAGGACAGGCGGGCCAGCTTGCGGTATCCGGCCAGGCCCGCTGGAATCTTGCGCTTGTCCTTGATGAAGGCGGGGGGGTCGACGACCACGATGTCGAAGCGTTCGCCGTCGTCGCGGGCGGGGTCGAGGAAGTCGAAGACGTCGGCCTCGGTCCAGCGGCAGCGTTCCGCCACGCGGTTTTCCGTGGCGGCCCGGCGCGACAGGTCGAGCGCCAGGGCGGAGACGTCGACCATGCGCACGTCCGCAGCGCCGGCGACGGCGGCGGGCAGGCCGAAGCCACCGGAGTGAGAATAGAGGTCGAGTACGGAAAGCCCGGGGGCGAGTTCGGCAATATGGCGGCGGTTGGCCCGCTGGTCGAAAAACCAGCCGGTCTTCTGGCCTTCCACCAGGTCGGCGCGGAAGACGACGTCGTGTTCGAAGACCGCCACCGGGCCGGAGAGGGGTTCGCCGTCGATCGCCGGGGCGGTGGAAAGGCCTTCCTGCGCCCGCGATGGCAGGTCGTTGCGCCAGACGATGGTGCGGGGCCGGGCGAGGGCCTGCACGGCGGGCAGCCACAGGGGCTTCAGCCGTTCCATTCCCGCCGTCGTCACCTGGATGCTGAGAACGTCGCCGTAACGGTCGAGGATCAGGCCGGGCAGGGCGTCGCCCTCGGCATGCACCCAGCGGTAATGCGGCACCCCGAACCAGCCTTGCCGTTTTCCGAGGGCGCGGGCCAGACGGTTTTCGAACAGCGCCGCGTCCACCCGGGCGCGCGGCCCCGCCGCCAGGACGCGGCCGCAAAGCTCGGTGCGCGGGTTGAAGGTGCCGACCGCCAACAGGTTCTGCCGCGCGTCGCGGAACTGTGCCAGTTCCCCGGGTTCGGCCAGGTCGAGCGCCGAATTCCAGGCCACGTCGCCCTTGAACACCCAGGGGTGGCCTTCGGCGACGCGGCGCGCGGCGGCCTTTTCCAGGATCACGGTAAGGGGGGCGGTTTCGGGCATCGGCCTCATCCGGCTGCGGTTCATGCGGGTGATACAGGGGGGCGGCGCGTCGTGCAAGTCCCAACCTCGGGTGTTATCCAAGCCACAGATATGGACAGATTTGTTCATCTATGATGAAAGGCTTAATATGATCGGATCCATTCCGGCGGCATTGCGCAATAAATCACGGGCAGGTTGAACATGCGGCTGACCTTCGTCGGTTCGGCATCGGCATTCTCCACGATGCCGGGAAACTTTCACAGCAACATGCTGTTCGAAACCGCCGATCCCGAAACCGGCGAGACCCGCCGTCTGCTTTTCGATTGCGGTTCCGACATCCGGTGGGGGCTGGCGGCGATGGGGCTGGACTATGCCGACATCGACGCCGTCTACATCAGCCATTTGCACGCCGATCACGTCGGCGGGTTGGAGTGGCTGGGGTTCAAGCGGTATTTCATCGAGCAGGGCCGCCGCATCCCGATGTACCTGGCCGAGCCCCTGCGCCGTCCGCTGTGGGAAAACTGCCTGAAGGGGGGAATGGAACTGATCGACTTCGGTCAGGGCGACCTTTCCCATTTCTTCGACGTCGAGGAAGTCGGCACCGACGAAGGCTTCACCTGGATGGGGGCGCGTTTCACCCTGGTGCCGCTGGTGCACCTGCGCGGCGGCGCCTATTTGATGTGGTCCTATGGCGTGTTCCTGGAAACCGCGGCGGGGGGCGTGCTGCTGACCTCGGACTGCCGCTTCGAACTCGACCGCCTGCAACCCTGGTACGACCGCTCCACCCTGATCTTCCAGGACTGCGAAATCCTGCCCAATCCCACCGGCGCGCACGCGCATTACCGGGATCTGGTCACCCTGCCGGACGATCTGCGTGCCCGCATGTGGCTTTACCACCTCAACTGCTGCGGAACGACGCCGGATGCCCAGGCCGACGGTTTCGCGGGCCTGGTCGCATCGGGGCAGAGTTTCGATCTGGGCGTGGTGAAATAAGCTATTCCGCCGGGCCGAAGACCGCGACGCCGCCCTCGACGTCGCGGGTGTCCATGAAGCCCAGGCGTTCCCAGTGGCCGCCGTGGGCGCGGGCGAATTCCTGCGACACCACCAGCGGGCTGTTCAGCACCTTGCACTGGTTCTGCAAACGGGCGGCGCGGTTGGCGGCTTCGCCGATCACCGTGAATTCCAGGCGTCGCGGCACGCCGATGTTGCCATAGGTGACTTCGCCCAGGTGCAAGCCGATACCGAAGTCGATGGAGGACAGGCCGAGGCCGCCGCGTTCGGCGTTGAGCCGATCGAGGCGATGGCGGGAGTCCGCGGCGGCGGCGATGGCGCGGCGGCAGGCATCCTGGGTTTCCGGTCCCTCGGGCGCGGGGAAGATGGCCAGGGCGGCGTCGCCGATATAGCGCAGGACTTCGCCGCCATGGTTCAGGACCGGCTCGGCGACGCAGTCGAAATAGCGGTTGAGCAGGCAAAGGTATTCGGCGCGCGGCAGGGTCATCGACAGGCGGGTCGAATTGCGCAGGTCCGAGAACCAGATCACCGCGCGGATGTCCAGCCCGTCGCCGCGTCGGATTTGTCCCTTCATCACCCGCTCGCCCGGGGTTTGCCCCAGATAGGTCTGCATCAGGACGGTGGTCATCTCCTCCATGATGTAGAGCTCGGATACGTGGGAGAGCGCGGGCATGAAGTCGTCGATCAGGGTCAACTGTTCCAGGGTGAAGCCGCCCGGAATGTCGGTGGCGATGCTGAAGGCGCCGTCCGATGTCGGCAGTCGCAGGAACGACATGCGGAAGGAGGCGAAATCGGTCATGCCGCGATCCATCGGATCGGGAGAGCAGCACCGGTTTAGGGAACCCGGACGGCAACGCACCGCGTGGGCGCCGCCGAAAAAGATGGCATAGAGCGGGCTGTCGACGAACCGGGGGTCGTCGTCGCGGATGTTGTGGGGAATCTCGAATTCCTCCACCTGGTCGTCCTCGCGGTCCCAGGTGACGGTGTAGCCCTTGAACTCCGGGTGCAGCACCGGCGTCGCGATGCGCAGGCGCCGCGCCGGAATGCCGTATTCGTTAAGCAACGCGCCGAACTGCCGGATGCCGCTGTTTTCGTCGTTCTTCGGCAGTTTCCAGGCTTCGGTGTTCAGCCAGTCGCGGATCGGATTGTGCTTGAGCACGGAAGTCCCCCGGGCGGCGATATGCCGCCCGCAGATCATAGCGGCTTGCCGTGGACTATCCAATCCCGATGACGATACGGTGTTGTTACGATTCCGTTTCAATATACTGCGTATGCAGTTTGGCCTTCCGGGTTTTTCCGGTTGACGCATGTCCCGCCGCGCGGATTTGATGGGGAAAAACCGCAGGGGGAGAAGACGCATGGATCCGACGACGGAACTGGTCGCGGCGGCGCGTGCCGCGCGCGAACATGCCTATGCACCCTATTCCGGCTATCCGGTGGGGGCCGCCGTGCGCGACGACGACGGCGGCATCCATGTCGGCTGCAACGTCGAGAACGCCGCCTCCCCCGAAGGCACTTGCGCCGAGACCGCGGCGATCGCGGCGATGGTCGCGGCGGGGCGGCGGCGGCTGGTGGCGGCGGCGGTGGTCGGCGGCGACGCCGCGCGTCCGGCGTTTCCTTGCGGCGGCTGCCGCCAGCGGCTGATGGAATTCGCGGCCCCGGGGACGGTGGTCGTGGTGGCCGACGCGAACGGCGTTTTGCTGGGCGAGGTTTCCCTTGCCGATTTGTTGCCGCAGCCCTTTGGGCCGGGAGAAAAGCGATGAGCCTGCTTCTTGCCGTCGAGCCGGAAATCGAGAAGGCCGCCATGGCGGCGCGGGCCCGATTGGGCGGACGGACGCCGAAAATCGGCCTGATCCTGGGCAGCGGCCTGGGCGAGTTGGCCGCCGCCGTCGAGGACGCGGTGGCCATTCCCTACGACGACCTGCCGGGGTTCCCCCGGTTGTCGGTGGCCGGGCACGCCGGACGGATGATCGTCGGGCGTTTCGGACGGCACGACGTCGCGGTGTTGCAGGGCCGCCAGCATCTTTATGAATCGGACCGCGCCGATTCCATGGCGGTGCCGGTGGGGGTGCTGGCGCGGCTGGGTTGTTCCACCCTGGTTCTGACCAACGCCGCGGGCTCGCTGTTGCCCGAGGTGGGGCCGGGCGGGGTGATGATGATCGCCGACCACATCAACCTGACCGGGCGCAACCCGTTGGCGCGCGCCCTTGGCGACGGCCGTTTCGTCGACATGGTGGATGCCTACGATCCCGCCCTGCGCGCCCGTTTTCAGGCCCTGGCGAAGGCGCGCGGCATCGATCTGGCGGAAGGCGTCTACATGTGGTTCACCGGCCCCTCGTTCGAGACCCCGGCGGAGATCCGCGCCGCGCGGACCCTGGGGGCGGACGCGGTGGGTATGTCCACGGTGCCGGAAACCATTCTCGCCCGCGCCCTGGGAATGAAGGTGGCGGCGTTCTCGCTGATCACCAATCTGGCCGCCGGGATGGGCGGCAGTCACCTGTCGCACGCGCGCACCCTGGCGCGTGCCGCCACCGGTGCCGCGAAACTCAAGGACCTGTTGGTCGCATTCATGGAGGACCCGGCGTGAGCGGAGGTTTGACCCGCAAGGATTGGGCGCGGCGCGTTCTGGCGCTGCTCGATTACACCAGCTTGAACGAGACCGACGACGATCCGGCGATCATCGCCCTGTGCGAACGCGCGCTGGAGGCGCCGGTCGCACCCGCCGCCCTGTGCGTCGGGCCGCGTCGGGTGCTGGTGCCGGTGGTGCTGTTACGCGATTCGGGTATCCGTTCGGCGACGGTGGCGAACTTTCCGGCGGGGGCGCTCAACCCGTCGCTGGCGGCGTTCGAGGTTCTGCGCGCGGTCAACGACGGCGTCGAGGAAGTCGACGTGGTCTTCCCCTATGGCGCCTGGTTGAAGGGCAAGGAAGAGGAATGCGTCGAGTTCGTCGAGGCGTGCAAGTCCGCCTGCGGCGTTCTGGCGAAGCTGAAGGTGATCCTGGAAACCGGCGAACTGAAGGACCCGGAGGTCATCGGCGCGGCGGCGCGCGCGGCGATCAGGGGCGGGGCGGATTTCGTCAAGACCTCCACCGGCAAGGTGGCTGTGGGCGCGACCCCCGAAGCCGCCGAGGCGATGCTGACCGCCATAGCCGAGACCAACCGCGATTGCGGCTTCAAGGCGGCGGGCGGCATCAGGACGCTGGAGCAGGCGGTGGCCTACGTGCGGCTGGCGGAACGCATCCTCGGCGCGGATTGGGTGACGCCGGACCGTTTCCGCATCGGCGCCAGCGGCCTGTTCGACGAACTGCTGGCGGTGTTGGCGGACCCCGCCGACGCGCCCTTCGACGCGGATGCGGTAGCCGCCGCCGCCCTGTTCCTGCCGCAGGAGGTCATCCGCAAGAAACGCGATGGCGGCGAATTGACGCAGGCCGAGATCGCCGCCTTCGCGCGGGGGCTGGCCGACGGTTCGGTGGGCGACGCGCAGGCCGCCGCCTTCGCCATGGCGGTGCTGTTCCGCGACCTGTCGGACGCCGAATGCGCCGCGCTGACCCTGGCGATGCGCGATTCCGGACGGGTGATGGACTGGCGGAAGCTGGGCCTGTCCGGCGAACCGGTGATCGACAAGCATTCCACCGGCGGTATCGGCGACAAGGTCAGCCTGATCCTGGCGCCGCTGGTCGCCGCCTGCGGCCTTTCCGTGCCGATGATTTCGGGGCGCGGCTTGGGACACACCGGCGGCACCCTGGACAAGCTGGCCAGCATTCCGGGTTACGACGTGGCGCCGGATGCCGAAACCTTCGCCGCGGTGGTCCGTCGCGTCGGCTGCGCGGTGATCGGCCAGACCGACGATCTGGCCCCCGCCGACCGCCGTCTTTATGCCATTCGCGACGTCACCGCGACGGTGGAAAGCCTGCCCCTGATCGTCGCCTCGATCCTGTCGAAGAAACTGGCGGCGGGGCTCTCCGGTCTGGTGCTCGACGTCAAGGCCGGTTCCGGCGCCTTCATGGCGGACGAAGCCGCCGCCCGCGCCCTGGCCGAGCGTCTGGTCAAGGTGGCGGGGGAGGCGGGTCTGCCCGCCACCGCCCTGATTACCGACATGAACCAAGCCTTGGGCCGCAACGCGGGCAACGCGCTGGAGGTGGCGGAAAGCGTCGCCTTCCTTAAGGCCGACTGCCGCGATCCCCGGCTCGAGGAAGTCGTCCTCGCCCTCGGCGTCGAGATGTTGCGCCTGGCGGGGGCGGCGCCCGACGCGGCGGCGCGCAAGCTGCGCCGCGCCCTGGACGGCGGCGCGGCGGCGGAAACCTTTGGCAAGATGGTCGCCGCCCTGGGCGGTCCGCACGATTTCGTCGACCGGCCGGGCGCCTATCTTCCCGTGGCCGACGTCGTCGCGCCGGTGTTCGTTCCCGGCGTGGGCAAGGTGGCGGCGATCGACGCCCGTGCCCTCGGCCTCGCGGTGATCGACCTGGGCGGCGGGCGCACCCGTCCCGACCAGGCCATTGACCCGGCGGTCGGTCTTACCGACATCTTGGGTGTGGGGGCGGATGCGGGGCCGGACGCGCCGCTGTGCCGCCTGCACGCGCGGGATCGCGAAACCTGGGAACGGGCCGCCGCCCGCGTGCGCGCCGCCTTCACCCTGGCGGATAAGGCCGAGGCCCCCGTCTCGGCGGTGCTGGGCCGTATCGGCGCGTGATCGGGGTACAGATGGGCCGTGCCTTCGTTCTCGTCCTCGACAGTTTCGGCATCGGCGCCGCGCCGGACGCCGAGGCCTTCGGCGATGCCGGATCGGATACCCTGGGCCACATCGCGGCGGCTTGCGCCGCGTTGCCGCGCGGACCGTTGCGGCTGCCGTTCATGGAGCGTCTGGGCCTGGGCGCGGCGGCGCGCCTGGCCGCCGGACGCCTGCCGGTGGGGATGGGCGACGCCGGGCCGTTCACCGGCATCCACGGCGCCGCGCGCGAGGTCAGCAACGGCAAGGACACGCCGAGCGGCCATTGGGAAATGATGGGCGTGCCGGTACGGTTCGACTGGGGCTATTTCCCCGACACCGCGCCCTGCTTTCCCGAGGCGCTGACCGAGGCGTTGGTCCGCCGCGCCGGTCTGCCGGGGCTGCTTGGCAATTGCCACGCCTCGGGCACCGAAATCGTCGCCCGCCTGGGCAACGAGCACATGGCGACCGGCAAACCGATCGTCTACACCTCGGCGGATTCGGTGTTCCAGATCGCCGCGCACGAGGAAACCTTCGGTCTGCAACGCCTCTACGATCTGTGCGTCATCGCCCGCGAACTGGTGAATTCCTATAACGTCGGGCGGGTTATCGCGCGTCCCTTCGTCGGCGCGTCGGGCGCCTTCGTGCGGACCGCCAACCGCAAGGACTATGCGGTGCCGCCCCCCGCGTCGACCCTGATGGACCGTCTGAAGGAGGCGGGGCGCGAGGTCGTCGCCATCGGCAAGATCGGCGACATCTTCGCCCATCGCGGCATGACGCGGGAGGTCAAGGCGGCGGGCGACATGGCACTGTTCGACGAAACCCTGCTGGCGGCGCGACAGGCCCCCAGCGGCTCATTGGTCTTCGCCAACTTCGTCGATTTCGACACCCTGTACGGCCATCGCCGCGACGCGGCCGGCTATGCGGCGGCGCTGGAGGCGTTCGACGCCCGCCTGCCCGAACTGGAAGCCTGCCTGCGTCCCCTGGATATCGTCATCCTGACCGCCGACCACGGGTGCGATCCCACCTTCCGCGGCACCGACCATACCCGCGAATGGGTGCCCATCCTGGCGTTCGGCCAGGGGCTCACGCCGCGCGACATCGGCCTGCGCGACAGTTTCGCCGACATCGCGCAGACCCTGGCGCGGCATTTCGGCCTGGAGCCGCTGGAAGAAGGGCGGGCCTTCCTTCCCTGACTCCCATGGCCTATAGTTCCGCCGGGTTTTCCATGGGGGCGGCGTGGGCGCATGTGCGGACTGACCGGATTTTTCGACCTGGATGCGCGTCTCTCGGCGGACGAGGCGCGCGCCCGGGTTTCGGCGATGACCGAAACCATCCGCCATCGCGGCCCGGACGACGGCGACGTCTGGGTCGATGCGGCAGCGGGTATCGCGCTCGGCCATCGGCGGCTGTCCATCGTCGATCTGTCGGCGGCGGGGCATCAGCCGATGACGTCCTCCTGCGGGCGGTTCGTCATCGCCTATAACGGCGAGGCCTACAACGCCGACGCCTTGCGGCCCGAGCTGGAGGCGGCGGGCCGTTCCTTCCGGGGGCATTCCGATACCGAGGTGATCGTCGAGGGCTGCGCCGTCTGGGGCGTGCGCGCCACCGTCGAGCGTCTGATCGGCATGTTCGTGATGGCGGTGTGGGACCGGCGGGAACGCCGCCTGACCCTGGTGCGCGACCGCCTGGGGATCAAGCCGCTCTATTGGGCGCGCTTCGGCGACGTCTTCGCCTTCGGTTCGGAATTGAAGACCCTGCGGGCGATGCCGGGTTGGACGCCCGAGGTCGACCGTGGCGCGTTGGCCGCCTATATGCGGCACACCTGGATTCCCGCGCCGTCCACCATCTATCGCGGCGTCCGCAAGCTGGAGGCGGGGAAGATCCTCTCCATCGGCGCCGACGGCGCGACGGCGGCGGAGACCTATTGGTCGGTGGAAGGCGCGGCGCGCGCCGCCGCCGCCGACAAGGGGCGGATGGGCGACGCCGAGGCGGTGGACGCCCTGCACGATCTTTTGGCCGACGCGGTGAAGCGGCGGATGGTCGCCGACGTGCCGTTGGGGGCGTTCCTGTCCGGCGGCATCGATTCCTCCACCGTCGCCGCCTTGATGCAGGCGCAGTCGGAGCGTCCGGTGAAGACCTTTTCCATCGGCTTCGCCGAGGAAGGCTACAACGAGGCGGAACACGCCAAGGCGGTGGCCCGCCACCTGGGCACCGAGCATACCGAGCTCTATGCCGAACCGTCGCACGCCCTGGATCTGATTCCGCGCCTGCCCGACATCTACGACGAGCCGTTCGCCGATTCCTCGCAGGTGCCGACCTATCTGGTTTCGGCGATGACCCGCGCGCACGTCACCGTCGCCCTGTCCGGCGACGGCGGCGACGAACTGTTCGGCGGCTACAACCGGTATCTCTGGGCGGAGAAGTTTCACCGTCTGTCGCGGCGGCTGCCCGCTCCGCTGCGTTCGGCGGGGGCGGCGGTGCTGACGGCGGCGCCGGAAGGGCTGATCGGCCTTGGCCTGCGGGCGAGGGGCGACAAACGCTCCCCGGCGCTGATCAAGGACCGGCTGCTGAAAATCGCGCGGATTTTGCCGGAATCCGATCCCGACGCGATCTATCGCCGCCTGCTCACCCATTGGGAGGGCGTGGTGCCGGACGCGGTGGAGCCCAGGGGCGCGGTCTGGGACGACGGCATGAAGGACTGGCTGCCCGACTTCATGGAACGGATGCAGGCCCGCGACATGCTGGCCTATCTGCCCGACGACATCCTGACCAAGGTGGACCGCGCGTCGATGGCGGTGGCGCTGGAAGCGCGGGTGCCGATCCTCGACCATCGCGTCGTCGAGTTCTCGTGGCGCCTGTCGCGCGCCCAGAAGATTCGCGGCGGCCAGGGGAAGTGGCTGTTGCGCCAGGTGCTTTACCGCCATGTGCCGCGCGAATTGGTGGAACGGCCGAAGACCGGCTTCTCGATGCCGGTGGCGGAATGGCTGCGCGGCCCGCTGAAGGATTGGGCGGCGGACTTGCTGGACGAGAAACGCCTGCGCGAGGACGGCTTTTTCGACGCGGCGGCGATTGGCCGGGCGTGGCACGAACACCAGTCCGGCCGCCGCAACTGGCAATATCATCTGTGGGCGGCGGTGATGTTCCAGGCCTGGAAATCCCGCTGGATGTGATCCGTCTCAGATGGCGACGCCGTCGTCGGACTTCTCGGCCTCGCCGGTCTTCGCCCAGGATTCCAATGCCTGCCGCGCCTTTTCCTGGTGGGCGCGGTTGACCTGAAGCTTCAGGTTCAACTGGCGGATTTCGTCCGCGTCGTGCGGCTCGGCCAGTTTTTCCAGCAGCTTGCGTTCCTTGCGTTCCAGCTTGTCCAGAAGGTCGAGCACCGCCTGTTCGCGGCGCGTCCGCTTGATGCGTTCGCCTCCCAGGAACTCGTCCAGCAGATCGATGATCTTCTGCGTCTTCATGATGGACCTCGCGCCAGGCGGGAGATGTCGTCGTCGCTCAAACCGAGGACGCGCTCGGCGGCGCCGTGGGTGGCGTCCGCCTCGCCGAAGAGGGCGCGGCCGATCCCCGCCAGCGCCCGTACGATGCTTCGGGTATAGCGCAAATCGTTCATCAGCGACATCCCCATGCGCGGCGTGATGCGCCCGTCGCGGATCATCGCTTCGATTTTGCCGCTCATTTCCCGGTCGTCCTGTTCGAAGCGGACGCGCAGGGCCTCCAATTCCAGGGTGTCGCGGTGCTCGGCGGGCTCCTTGCGCAACTGGTCGATGGCGCGCAGGCCGTTGCCGACGGCCAGGCGCATCGCGTTGTAGGGGATGCGGATGTCGGCGTTGGCATGATGCACGTAAAGCGTCAGGTTGGGGCGCAGGTGCTTGGTCTCCTTGACCGCGGTGACGATGTCCAGGCAGGCGTCCTGGAATGTCCGCAGAATTTCCGCCTGTTCGGCGGGCTTGGCGTCGGCCCGGCTGATCGCGCCGACGATCGCCGCCGACAGGCTTTCCACCCGTTCCACGTATTGCGAGTCCAAGTCGATGGCGACGACGTCGCGGTTGCGTTCGACCACGCTTTCCAGGGGTTCCGCGCCGAACAGGATGCGGCGGTGCAGGTGCAGGCCGTGCGCCATGATCTCCACCGCGTTGTCGTAAAGGCGGATGAGTTCCAGGCGCAGCGCCTGGTTCAGCGCTTCGGGGAAGGCCTCGGCCGCCGGGGTCAGGAAGCGCGGGGTCAGCCCTGGGGCCTGCGGTGTCGGCAGCAGGCGGATCAGCAGCGCCGCGATCCGGGACGACGCGGGGGCGAGAAGGGCGACGCCCAAACCGTTGAACAGGGTATGGAAGAGGGCAAGCTTCAGCGTCGGGTCGACGATGCCGATGAAGGCGGACAGAGCCTCGACGACGCGTTCCGCGGGACCGAGCATTGCCAGCACCGCCCCGCCGGTGACCGTGTTGAACAGCAGGTGGGCGAAGGCCAGGCGTTTGCCGTCGATGTTGGCGCCGAGGCTGCCGATCACCGCGGTGGCGGTGGAGCCGATGTTGGCGCCGACGGCGACGGCCAGTGCCCCCTCGAAGCCGATCTGACCGGAGGCGAGGGCGGCCAGCAGCAGTAGCAAGGTGGCGTGGCTGGACTGCATGACCACGGTGGCGACGACGCCCAAAAGGGCGAACAGAAGGTCGGCGCTCAGGCCATGGGCGGTGACGGCGGACAGGTCGACCGCCTGGTGGAAGGCCTCGAACCCGTCCTTCATGAAGGAGATGCCGAGGAACAGAAAACCGAACCCGGCCAGGATGTTGCCCAGGCCGCGCGCGCCGCGCGCCGGATGCATCACCAGGATCACCCCCAGCGCCAGCATCGGCATCGCCCAGGCGGCGATGTCGACCTTGAGGCCGAAGGCGGCGATCAGCCAGGCGCCGGTGGTGGTGCCGATATTGGCGCCGAAAACGATGCCGACGCCCGCGGCAAGGTCGATCAGTCCGGCGGAGAGGAACGAGATGGTGACCACCGAAACCAGGCCGCTCGACTGGGTCAGGGTGGTGGTGACGATGCCGAACAGCAGGCTGCGCAGGGTGCCGGTGGTGAACCGCTTCAGCAGGTGTTCCAGGGTGCCGCCGGTGAGGGCGGCGAAGCCGTCCTCCATGAAGCGCATGCCGAACAGGAAAATCGCGGCGCCCGCCGCGATGCGGGCGAAGGCGGCGTCGAAGGCGGCGGCGGACACCAGGGCGGCGCCCGCCAGAATCGCGGCGGCGGTGGCCAGGCAGTGTCCGCTTTTCCAGCATGCGGGCATGGGGCGGCCTCCGTCCCTACAGGGCGCGCGCGAAGGACAGGAAGGTCTCGGGGTCGAGCGGCCGGTCGATCAGGAAACCTTGCGCCGCGTCGCAGCCGATACGCTTCAGGAAGTTCATCTGCGCCATCGTTTCGACGCCCTCGCCGATTACCTGCAGGCCCAGGCTGTGCCCCATGGCGACGATGGCGCGGACCAGGGCGTCGGCGGCGGGATCGCCGAGCGGGATCATGAACGAGCGGTCGATCTTGACGCTGTCCACCGGGAACTCGCGCAGATAGCTCAGGCTGGAATAGCCGGTGCCGAAATCGTCCACCGCCAGGCGGACCCCCATGTCGCGCAGGCGGGCCAGGGTCTTCACGATGGCGGGAGAATGCAGGGCGAACAGGCTTTCGGTCAGTTCGATTTCGAGATTCTGCGGCGGCAGGCCGGAATCCCACAAGGCCTTCGCCACGTCCGAGACGAAACGTTCCGACGCCACCTGCCGCGACGAGACGTTGACCGCGATGCGCGCTTCCGGCGGCAATTCCTTCAGCCAGGCGGCCATCTGGCGGCAGGCGCTGTCCAGGACCAGGCGGCCCAGGGGTTCGATCAGGCCGTTGTCCTCGGCCAGGGGAATGAAGTCGAAGGGCGGAATGTCGCCCAGGTCGCTGCCACGCCAGCGGGCCAGGGCTTCCGCGCCGATCAGGCGGCCGCTGGCGACGTCGATCTGCGGCTGGTAGGCGACGGAAATCTCGCCGCGGTCGATCGCGCCGCGCAGCAGGGATTCCATGCGCAGGTGGCGCATCGCCAGGGTGTTGAGGTCGGGGTGAAAGCGGCGGCGGCAGTTGCGGCCCGCGTCCTTGGCGCGGTACATCGCGGCGTCGGCGTTGCGCAACAGGATTTCCGCCTCGTCCCCATCGTCGGGATAGATGGCCAGGCCGATCGACGCGGTGGTGGAAATCGAATGGCCGAGGATGACGAAGGGTTCCTCGAACGCCTTGAGAATCTTGTCGGCGACGGTGGTGGCGTGCGTGGCGTCGGTCAGATCCGGTAACACCACCAGGAATTCGTCGCCGCCCAGGCGGCCGACGGTGTCGCTGGCGCGGATGCAGCCGACCAGACGCCGGGCCGCGATGCGCAACAGGTCGTCGCCATAGGTGTGCCCCAGGGTGTCGTTGACCTTCTTGAACCCGTCGAGGTCGATGAAGGCGATGCCGACGCAGGTGTGGTTGCGTTCGGCGCGGGCGAGGGATTGGCTCAGCCGGTCGGTGGTGAGGATACGGTTCGGCAGCTTCGTCAGCTCGTCGTAATGGGCTTGATAGAGCAGCCGTTTTTCATAGTCCTTGCGGACGGTGACGTCTTCCTTCACCGCGATGAAATGGGTGATTTCGCCATCCTCGTTGCGGATCGGCGAGATCGAGACGTGTTCCCAGAAGAGTTCGCCGCTTTTGCGCCGGTTGAGAATCTCGCCCTGCCATTCCCGACCGTTGGAAATGGTGTCCCACATCTCGCGATAGAGCAGGGGCGAAGTGAACCCGGATTTGACGAGGGACGGGGTCTTGCCGATGGCCTCGTCCGTGCCGTAGCCGGAGATCTGGGTGAAGCGCGGATTGACGTACTCGATGATGCCCTTGACGTTGGTGATCAAGACCGAGGTCGGGCTTTGTTCGACCGCCCGCGACAGCTTGCGCAGCTGGTCCTCGGTGCGCTTGCGGGGCGTGATGTCCACCGCTTCCAGCAATCCCAGCAGGCGGCCGTCCCGGGCGGTGGAGTGCAGGGTCCATTCGATCGTTCGTTCGGGCTGTTCCGTCGTCGGCATCGGGGTTTCGGCGACGCGTGCCGTGCTGGCCGACGGATGCGGCGGCACCGAGATCAGGCGGGCGACGGCGGAGGGGAAGACTTCGTCCGGCAACAGGCCGACGATTCCTTCGACCGGCAGTGCCAGGATCGCGGCGCCCGCCGATCCGGCGGCGACGATGCGCCCGCCGTTTTCCAAGTCGAGGCAGAAGATTCCCTTGCCGATCAGGTCGAACGCGCCGAGGTCGGGCAGCGCACCGGGGGCGGCGGAAGCGACATGCGTTCCGCTTCCGGCGCGGTTGTGCCGGACGGTGGCCTTCCTCGGCTGCGACATAAGCCCTGTCCCCCCGATTATTGCTTTTCTTTCATCATACCGCAGATGAGGGCGAACGCACGGTAAAACCGAGTCGCCCGCGTCGAAAGCGGCGGTTGCTTCCGGCCTTGGGAATCCCCACATGTTGGTTGAGAAGACGCGACGGTGCCGCAACCGCGGGCTGGCGCACGACGCGGGCGGCGCGCAGTTGGCGGCCGTTCGCGGAAGACGGGCCTGATACCGCTCCGACGGAGGATATCGAATGTCCAATATGCAAACGCGCGACACCATCCATCGCATGATCGGCGCCTCGGTGAAGACCGCGGCGCGCCTGTCCGGCCGCGAGGCCGTGGTTTCGGGCATCCTGTCCGGTCTGCGCCATCTGCGCGACGTCGTCGCCCACGAGGGCGGCGAGGAAGCGGTGCGGATTTTCGATGACCAGGTGCGCGAACACGTGCTCGGCCGGGTGCTCAGCACGATGAAGGGCAGCGGCGAGCCGATCACCGTGGTCCTGCCCAAGGCCGAGGGAACCGAACCGCGCGCCGGCGCGATCATGCGCGACGTTTCGGAATCCTGTCTGGTGCTGAACACCGTGTCGCGGGACGAAGGGGTGTTCACCTATACCATGACCGGTCTGCTGGACCAGTTGATCGACCAGTTGGGCGGCATGCCCAATTGGTCCGAGTTGCAGGACGCGCTGAAGGCCGCCGAACCCTCCTGGACGTGGGAATCCTCGCCGATACAGGGCAACATTACCCTGCATTAGCCGACGGCGATCAGCGGCAGAACGGCCCCGCGTTCTTTTCCAGATAACGTTGGTGGTATTCCTCGGCGGGCCAGAAACGGCCCGCCGTTTCGATTTGCGTCGCGACCGGGCGGGGCAGACGGCCCGAGGCGTTCATCCGGGCGACGCGGTCCGCCGCGACGCGGCGTTGTTCCGCGTCGAAGACGAAGACGACCGAGCGGTATTGGCGTCCGACGTCCGGCCCCTGGCGGTCGACCTGGGTGGGGTCGTGGATGGCGAAGAAGGTGTCGAGAAGTTCGTCGAAGGAAACCCGGTCCGGGTCGAACTCCACCAGAACCGTTTCGGCATGGCCGGTGGTGTCGGTGCAGACCTGGGGATAGGTGGGGCTCTCGACGTCGCCGCCGGAATAGCCCGACGTCGCCTCGATCACGCCGACGACGCGGCGGAAGGCCGCCTCCACGCCCCAGAAACATCCCGCGCCGAACAGTGCCTTTTGCCGTGCCGCCATCGCCGTTCTCCCTTGCTTCACGGCTGGATTTGGGGTGGCGTTCCGGGATTGTCGAGAAGCCGTTGCTTCACCGCGATCAGATCGTCCAGACCGGCGATGACGTGGCTGCCGTACCAGGCCACCGCCTCGCCGGGGATCAGGGCGACGGTGGAGCGGCCAAGTTCGGCGCGCAAGGCGGCGACGTGTTCCTCGGCGAAGGGATAGGGCTCGCTGGTCAGCAGCAGCCAATCCACGCTTGCGGCGGCGCGGGGCAGGTCGGCGATGCGGGGGTAGAGGCCCTCTTCCGGCGGTACCGCGCGGATGCCCGCCGCCGCCAGCATCGCGGCGACGTAGGTGCCGCTTCCCACGGTGATCCAGGGATCGGTCCAGACCAGGGGCAGGGCGGTCAGCTCCGGCGTCTTGGCGCGGCAGCGCGCCGCCCGCGCCGCCGCCGCGTCCAGGCGGGCGGACAGCATCGCCGCTTCCTCGCGCCGGTCGAAGAGTTCGCCGAAGCGGGCGAACAGGGCGTGGTTGTCGGCGGGGGTCAGCGGATGCACCGACACCGCTTCCGCGCCGCAGGCGGCGATCAGGGGCAGCGCCTCGCGGCCGTTCTCCTCGGGGCTGATCAGTACGTGGGAGGGGCGCGCGGCGGTCAGGCGCGCGGCATCGATGCTTTTCGGTCCGCCCATCGAGGGCACCGCCTCCACCCGTCCCGCCGGGGCGATGCAGAAATCGGTGCGCCCCACCAGAAACTCCCCCAGGTTCATCGCGAAACACAGGTCGGTCAGACTGGGTACCAGGGAAACGATGCGGAAGCGGGAAACGGACATCGGCGGCTCCTTCGCGTGCGGTTCCGCAGGGAAGGATAGGGGGGGCGGCCTCCCCCGGCAAGGGGGGAGGCCGCCATGTTCGGGCTCAGGCGGCGCGCACCTTGGACAGGAAGGTTTCGACCAGGCGCTTCATGCCCTCGGTCTGGCCGAACAACTGGTTGGCGGCGGACAACACCTGTTCCGCCGCCGCTCCGGTGTCCTCGGCGACCTTGGCGACTTCCTGGATGTTGTCGGTGACTTCGCCCGCGCCTTGCGCCGCGTTCTGCACGCTGCGGGCGATTTCGCGGGTGGCGGCGTTCTGCTCCTCCACCGCCACGGCGATCGCCTGGGCGATGTCGCGCAACTCGCCGATGCGGGCGGCGACACCCTCGATCGCGCTGACCGCGTCGGCGGTTTCCCCCTGAATGGCGCGGATTTGCGTGGCGATGTCGTCGGTCGCCCGTGCCGTCTGGTTGGCCAGGTTCTTCACCTCGCCCGCCACCACCGCGAAGCCCTTGCCGGTGTCGCCCGCGCGCGCCGCCTCGATGGTGGCGTTGAGGGCGAGAAGGTTGGTGTTCTCGGCGATGTCGGTGATCAGGCTCACGATGTCGCCGATCCGCGTGGACGAGGCGGCGAGCCCGCGGATGATGGCGCTGACCCGTTCGGACTCGTGGGCCGCGGTTTCGGCGATGCTTGCCGCCTTCTCGACCTGGCGGCTGATCTCGCCGATCGAGGCGGACAACTCGTCGGCGGTGGCGGCCACGGTCTGCACGTTGGACGAGGCGTGGTCGGCGGCGGCGGCGGTGGCGGCGGCGCGGTCCAGCGAGGATTGCGCCGATCCGGACATCGAACGGGCCGAGGATTCCATTTGCGTGCCCGCGCTGGCCAGCGAGGAGAGTACTCCTCCCACCTCGCCGTCGAAGGCGCGGGTGATTTGCGCCAGGGTTTCGGCGCGCCGCGCGGTCTCCGCCTGCTGCGCCGCCTGCTCGGCGGCCAGCCGGTCGGCGCGCGCCATGTTGTCCTTGAAGACCTGGACGGCGCGGGCCATTTCGCCGATTTCGCTGCGGCAATCGAGTTCCGGAATCTCGGTGGACAGGTCCTTCTCGGCAAGGCGCTTCATCGCCTCGGTCATCCGGATCACCGGGGTGGCGATGCCGCCGGACAGGAACTTCGCCATCAGCAGGGTCACGGCGATGCTGACCAGCGAGGTGGCGGTGACGATAACGTAGGCGGCGCTGGCTCCAGCATCCATGGCCGTGGCGCGGGCCTGCTTGTCGTCCTCGGCCAGGGTGTCGAATTTTTGGGCAATCTCGACGATGCGCGTGCCCAGGGGGGAGAGGCGCTTTTCGATCACCGCGAGTCGGGTCGCCGCGTCGCCACGGATGCCGGCCAGTCCGGCGCGATAGGTGCCGACGTTGGTGCTCATCTGCTCCAGCATGTCCCGGTCGTTCGAGGCGTTAAGCCGCGCCGCGACGGCCTTGAGCTCGTTGTCCAGGGCGAGAATTTCCCGATCGACCCGTTCGGCGTTGGCGTCGCCGAAGCCGTCCATGTACTTGTTGAAATAGACGCGCGCCAGCAGCAGGCTGCGCAGCCCCTGGGAGAGGCGGAACGCCCGGTCGGTGGCGCCTTCGCCCGAAGCCAGCTTGATCATGCGGCTGATCTTGCGTTCGAGGTCGAAGGCGATGCGTTCCAGTTCGCCTTGCGCGGTTTCGCTGATCCGCAATTGCAGGGGGGCGACGTCGCCGAATGCCGCGGCATAAGCGGACAAGGCGCCATCCAGTGCGGTCAGGGTGGTCTTCCATTCGGCGTTGGCGGTGGCGCCCGTGATTTGGCTGATGCCGCCGCGTGCGCCGTTGACCGCGGCCTGCACGGATTCGACGGTTTCCTTGGCCGGGCGATTGAGGAATTCCTGCACCAGAAGCTGCGCGCTCAGGGTTTGCGACTTGATCGCCGCGACCTTCGCCGCGTCGGCGGCAACCTTCTGATAATCGGCGATGTCGTTGCGCATGCCGGAAAAACGCAGGTTGGCGACGACCGCGATCAAGACCAGAAAGCCCAGTAACCCCAGAAAGCCGCCCCATATTTTCGTTTTGATTGGTGTATTGCTCAGGAATTTCATGTGCATTCCCCATTCGTGCATTGAAGAACAAGTCAGGCAGAACACATTTCCTGTGGGCTGTAAATCATCATGCGAATTGGACGTTTTTTGTGCACGATGACTAATTTTTATATTCTGTTGTCGGTTTACTATAATTTGTCGTATCTGCGGATTTGATTCACCTCAACCGCGTTTTCATGAATTTTGCAAAACCGCGATGCCGTGCGTACCACGGTTGCCGTTTGCTGCGGCTGCGGGTATTGCAGTCAGGACTTCGGAAGGGAAAGGGGTTGGGCTTGGCGCCTCCGTTGATGCATGTGCGGGGTTTGTCCCTGCGGTTCGGAACCAAGGTGCTGTTCGACGGCGCGGACTTGGCGGTGTCGCGCGGCGACCGCATCTGCCTGGTCGGACGCAACGGCACCGGCAAATCGACCCTGCTGAAGGTGGCGGCGGGTCTGGTGCAGGCGGACGCGGGCGAACGCTTCGTGCAGCCGGGAACGCGGTTGGCCTATCTGCCGCAGGATCCCGACCTGTCCGCCCACGCCACGGCGATCGACGCGGTGGCGGAGGTCTTGGCCGATCCGGCGGAACGTTTCCGTGCCGCCGCCGTCCTGGCCGACCTGGGGGTGGCGCCAGAGGCCGATCCCCGGGCGCTGTCGGGCGGGGAATGCCGCCGCGTCGCGCTGGCCCGCGCCCTGGTCGGCGACCCCGACGTGCTGCTGCTGGACGAACCGACCAACCATCTGGACCTGCCGACCATCGAATGGCTGGAGGAACGGTTGGCGGCCTTCTCCGGCGGGCTGGTGACGATCAGCCACGACCGTGCCTTCCTGTCCCGCTTGACCCGCCAGACGGTCTGGCTGGATCGCGGCGTGGCGCGGCGCATGGACAAGGGGTTCGCCGAGTTCGAGGGCTGGGCCGAGACGATCCTGGAGCAGGAGGCGGCGGAACGCGCCCGCCTGGACAAGAAAATCGCCGAGGAAACCCAATGGTCGCGGCAGGGGATTTCCGCCCGCCGCAAGCGCAACCAGGGGCGCCTGCGCGCGCTTTACGACCTGCGGCAGGAACGGGCGGAACAACGCCACAGCCTAGGCGCGGTGCGGATGGCGGCGGACAGCGGCGCGCTGTCCGGCCGCCTGGTGCTGGAGGCGGCGGGCATTTCCTATGCCTGGCAGGGAAAGCCGGTGCTGGCGGAAACCTCGCTTCGGGTACTGCGCGGCGACCGCGTCGGCATCGTCGGCGCCAACGGCACGGGCAAGTCGACCCTGCTCAACATCCTGATGGGGAACCTGCCCCCCGACAGCGGCAGCGTGCGTCTGGGGACCAACCTGTCGATCGTCTATCTGGATCAGGGGCGCGCCGCGCTGAAGGACGAGGCGACGGTGTGGGAGACCCTCTGCCCGAAGGGCGGCGACCAGGTGATGGTGCGCGGCCGTCCGCGCCATGTGATTTCCTACATGCGGGATTTCCTGTTCGACGACGCCCAGGCGAAAAGTCCGGTGGGGTCGCTGTCGGGCGGCGAACGCAACCGCCTGCTGTTGGCCATCGCCTTGGCCAAGCCGTCCAACCTGCTGGTCTTGGACGAACCGACCAACGACCTCGACATGGAAACCCTCGACCTGTTGCAGGAAACCCTGGCCGATTACGACGGCACGGTGCTGGTGGTCAGCCACGACCGCGACTTCCTGGACCGGGTGGCGACCGCGATCTGGGCGCTGGAAGGCGACGGCAGGGTCGGCGAATACCCGGGCGGATATTCCGATTACCGGCGGCAGCGGCAGCCCGCCGCGCCGACGCGCGCGGCGGTGGCCAAGCCGAAGCCGCAGCGGGCGGAACCTTCGCGCAAGGCGGTCAAGCTGTCCTACAAGGACCAGCGGGAGTGGGAGCAACTGCCCGGCCGCATCGAGGCCCTGGAGAAGGAGCAGGCGGCCCTGGAGGCGAAGCTGGCCGATCCCGGACTGTTCGCCCGCGACGCGGCGGCTTTCCGTGCGGCAACGGAACGTTTGGCGGCGGCGGTGACGGAACGGGCCGCCGCCGAGGACCGTTGGCTGGAGCTGGAACTGCTGCGCGAGGAATTGGCGGGCGGCTGAAGGCCGAACTCAGTCCTTCAGCGATTGCAGATAGCCGACGATGGCGGCCCGCTCCTCGGGCTTGCGGATGCGCGCGATCATGTTGGTGCGGACCTCGGACTTGCCGGTCGCCGCCTTGAGGAAGCCGATGGGGTCGGCGATGTAGGCGGCGATGTTTTCCGGCGTCCACGACAGCCCCTTCGCGGCGGCGGCCTTCATGTCTTCCCCGTATTTACCGAATCCGGGAACCTTGGCGGCGGGCTGTCCGGCGATTCCGTACAGATTCGGTCCGATTTTCGACGGTCCGCCCTTCTCGAAGGTGTGACAGGCGACGCAGGCGCGGATCGCCTTGGGGGCGTCCGCGGCGGCGGCGGACAGGCTGGCGGCGGTTCCGGCCAGCATCGCGGCGGCCGTGGCCAGGGGAAGAAAGAAGCGGATCATCCGGGGGCCTCCTTGTCGGATCGTTCGGAAATCGTTGCCTTTTTCGACACCGATAGTGTCCCACGCCGGCCGCCGCCGGACAAGCGCGCCGTTTCCCTTGCGTGACTGGCCGATGAAAAGCGCCGGGGTTTGTGAACTGGCTCTCATAACCCAGCGGGGCAAGGGGTCTTGCAAGGGCCGCGCAATTCTGTATCCTTGATCCTGTCGGTGCTACCCGTTCAGGCCGACCTACCCGGTGTGTCGAGGACAGCCGGGCCGCTTTCGGAACTCATGTTGCTCGATGGAGGATATGACCGTGGTCTTGACCTTTCCGATCGCCTGTTTTCGTCACGGCTTCGCTCGCGTTGATGCAGGACAATCCGACCGAATTTGTTGATTCGGCCGGAGCCAGGGGTTCGCCCCATCAAGAAAAGTCCACTTCCGTTTGTGCTAGGAGCCTTATGCCATGACGACCATTCGCGTTCCCGCCATTTCCGATGAAGGCGGCTTGCAGGCCTATCTGCGGGCGATCCGGGCGTTCCCGGTTCTGCCGGTGGAGGAGGAATACATGCTGTCGCGCCGGTTCTCCGAACACGGCGACGTCGAGGCGGCGCACAAGCTGGTGACCAGCCATCTGCGACTTGTCGCCAAGATCGCGATGGGCTATCGCCACTATGGTCTGCCGGTTGCCGATCTGATCTCGGAAGGCAACGTCGGCCTGATGCGCGCGGTGAAGAAGTTCGATCCCGAGCGCGGCTTCCGTCTGTCCACCTATGCGATGTGGTGGGTGAAGGCGGCGATCAACGAATACATCCTGAACAGTTGGTCGATGGTGAAGATCGGCACCGTCGCGGCGCAGAAGAAGCTGTTCTTTAACCTGCGGCGCGCCAAGGCGGCTCTCGGCCGCTACGAGGAGGGCGACCTCGCTCCCGAGGATGTCGCCCGCATCGCCAAGGATCTCGACGTGCCCGAGCACGAGGTGGTGACGATGAACCGCCGCCTCGCCAGGCCGGACGCCACCCTGAACGCGCCGGTGGGCGAGGAAGGGGGGATGGAACGCATCGAGCTTCTGGTCGACAACCGGCCGAACCAGGAACAGCAGCTGTCCACCCGGCAGGAAATGGACCTTGGCCACCGCCTGATCGCCGACGCGATGCAGGCCCTGAGCCCGCGCGAGGCGGAAATCATTCGTCTGCGACGGTTGCAGAGCGACCCGATGACCCTGGAAGACATCGGCAAGTCCTATGGCATCAGCCGCGAACGCGTCCGCCAGATCGAGAACCGCGCCTTCGACAAGCTGTCGCGGGCGATCCGCGAAGCCGCCACCCGCTTGGGTCACGACGCGCCGTCGACGGCGTTGTTCGCCTCCTGACGCGTCCCATCCGCGAAACTATCTTCGGGCCCAGCCGCAAGGCTGGGCTTTTTTCATTCAATGCGGACGTGTATCTGGTAAAATGTTGGGCATGGACTCGCGGGTTTGAGGCACGGGGCTGCCCATTTTTTCACCGCATGATTTTTTGAGGTGTTTCCTTCAATCGTAAGAATCCCCGTAATAAACTGATTCCGATTGGTTAAGATGTTCATGCTTTAGACGTGCCCATATGGCACACGGTTTGAATGCAACCTGGGCGCACACAACGTGTGCAAAAACATCGCGGATGCTGAACCGCGACAATGCGTGGGAGACAAACACCATGATGCTGGTGACGGCAATCATTAAGCCCTTCAAGCTCGAAGACGTGCGCGAGGCCCTGACGCCGCTGGGAATTCAAGGGTTGACGGTAACCGAGGTCAAGGGCTTCGGTCGGCAGAAGGGGCAGACGGAAATCTATCGCGGCGCCGAATACGTCGTCAGCTTTTTGCCCAAGGTGAAAATCGAGGTCGCGGTGGCCGACGATCAGGTCGATGCGGTGATCGAGGCGATCGTCGCCTCCGCCCGGACCGGCAAGATCGGCGATGGCAAGGTTTTCGTGACCCAAGTCTCCAAGGTGGTTCGCATCCGTACCGGTGAAACCGACGTCGAAGCGCTCTAGGGAGATTTCCTGAATGCAGAGTCTTTTCAAACGGGTCGCCGCCCTGGCGGCGACCTGCGGGGCGGTGCCTTGCCTGGCGTCTCCCGCTTTTGCCCAGGCGGCCGAGGCCGCGCCCGTCCCGAGGCTCGATACCGGCGACACGGCGTGGCTGATGGTGTCCTCGATTCTGGTTCTGTTCATGACCCTTCCCGGCCTGGCCCTGTTCTATGGCGGCCTGGTCCGCCGCAAGAACGTGCTGGCGGTGCTGATGCAGTGCTTGTTCGCCAGCGGCATGCTGTCGGTGCTGTGGCTGGTTTGCGGCTATAGCCTCAGCTTTACCGAGGGGAACGCCTTCATCGGCGGGCTCGACCGCGTCATGTTGGACGGCATCCTGCCCGACACCCTGGCGCCGTTGGCGCCGACCATCCCGGAAAACGTCTTCGTGATGTTTCAGTGCACCTTCGCGGTGATCACCCCGGCGCTGATCGTCGGCGCCCCCGCCGACCGTATCAAGTTCTCGGCGATGATGCTGTTCCTGGGCATTTGGCTGCTGCTGGTCTACGTGCCGGTGGCGCACATGGTTTGGGGACCCGGCGGCTATCTGGGCGGCGACGGCGTGCTCGACTTCGCGGGCGGCACGGTGGTGCACATCAACGCCGCGGTGGCGGGGCTGGTCGCCACCCTGATGGTCGGCAAGCGCGACGGTTATGGCGTCGAGAACATGGCGCCGCACAACCTGACCCTGACGATGATCGGCGCCGCGATGCTGTGGGTCGGCTGGTTCGGTTTCAACGCCGGTTCGGCGTTGGCCTCCGGCGGGCTGGCGGGGCAGGCGATGATCAACACCCATGCCGCGACCGCGGCGGCGGTAGTGTCGTGGACCCTGACCGAATGGCTGGTGCGCGGCAAGCCGAGCCTGCTCGGCGCGGCTTCCGGCGCGGTGGCCGGTCTGGTGGCGGTGACCCCGGCTTGCGGCTTCGTTTCGATGGGCAGCGCTTTGGCCATCGGCATTCTTGCCGGGCCGGTCTGCTTCTGGGGGGTGACCGGGCTCAAGTCCCGCTTCGGCTATGACGACGCTCTCGACGTTTGGGGCGTGCACGGTCTGGGCGGCGTGTTGGGCGCGGTGCTGACCGGCGTCTTCGCCGTCGCCTCGGTCGGCGGCGCCGGCAAGTCGGGCCTGATCGACGGCAACCCCGCGCAGGTTTGGACCCAGATCGAGGGCATTCTTCTGACCGTCGTCTGGTCCGGCGTCGGCAGCTTCGTCATCCTTAAGGCGATCGACCTGGCGATCGGCGTGCGGGTCTCGCGCGAGGCGGAGGTCGAGGGGCTGGACTTCGCGCTGCACGGGGAAACCGTGGCGCACTGAAGCCTTTCATATCGAACGGAAAACGGCGCCGGATTCGTCCGGCGCCGTTTTTGTATGCATATTTTTTCGCCAGCGTTGGTTTCGAGCGAGTCGTTCAGCGGGATTTCGGATAATCATCTGTATTTCATAGGTAATATTCTTTGCGGTCTCCCCGTGCCGGTTGCCGCCCCCGTGGTTCGTCTGGCGTTTCGGTGACCGGGAAAGGGGCGGACGGTGCCATAACGGCAAATTGCACACGAAACGTGCAGAAAATCCCGGCGCCATTCGGGCCGAATATGCCCGATGTCATGCGTGTTTTCTCAATCGATTGTTATTAAACGATCTTTGCTATTTTATCGCGACAACGCGAAGTGGCACGCGGCTTGTATTGCAGGAGTTGCGCGCCATGGGGCTGCGTGACAGAGGCAGGCGGCCCATCGCCGCATAATAATTGGAGGAGAACGGATGAAGCTCATTACGGCGATCATCAAACCGTTCAAGTTGGATGATGTCCGCGAGGCTCTGACGCCGCTTGGTATTCAGGGTCTGACGGTGACCGAGGTCAAGGGGTTCGGCCGCCAGAAGGGACAAACGGAAATCTATCGCGGCGCCGAGTACGTCGTGAATTTCCTGCCCAAGGTCAAAATCGAAGTCGCGGTGAGCAGCGACATGGTCGACACCGTGGTCGATGCCATCGTCAGCACTGCCAAGACCGGCAAAATCGGCGACGGCAAGGTGTTCATCACCGATATCGCCAAGGTCGTCCGTATCCGTACGGGCGAAACCAACGCTGAAGCGCTTTGAGGAGAAAGCAGCGATGAAGAACATCAAGACCTTCGCCGTTCTCCCGGCACTGGCCGCCGTCGGCATGTTGATGTCGACCGGACCGGCGCACGCCGGAGTCGATTCCGAAACCGTTTTCGTCTTTAACTCCTTTTCCTTCCTGATCCACGGCGCCCTGGTGATGTGGATGGCCGCCGGCTTCGCCATGCTGGAAGCCGGTCTGGTGCGGACCAAGAACACCGCCACCATCTGCTTGAAGAACATTTCGCTCTATGCGATGGCCTGCATCATGTACTACCTGGTCGGGTACAACCTGATGTACACCGGCGTCGACGGCGGGTTCATCGGCACCTTCTCGCTGTTCTACGATCCGTCCTCGGCCGAGGCCGCCCTGCTGGCCGCCACCGACAAGACCGCGGAACTGATCGCTCCGGTGGTGGAGAACAAGTATGCGGTGATGTCCGACTGGTTCTTCCAGGTGGTGTTCGTCGCGACCGCCGCCTCGGTGGTCTCCGGCACCGTCGCCGAGCGCATGAAGCTGTGGCCCTTCATGGTCTTCACCATGGTCCTGACCGCCGTGATCTATCCGATCACCGGTTCCTGGGCTTGGGGCCAGGGCTGGCTCGCCGGCATGGGCTTCAAGGACTTCGCCGGTTCCACCCTGGTGCACTCGGTCGGCGGCTGGGCCGCGTTGACCGGCGCCATCCTGCTGGGTCCGCGTAAGGGCAAGTTCAACGCCGATGGCTCGGTCAACCCGATCCCGGGCTCCAACCTGCCGCTCGCCACGCTGGGTACCTTCATCCTGTGGTTCGGCTGGTTCGGGTTCAACGGCGGTTCGCAGTTGGCCCTGGGTTCGGCGGCCGACGCGGTTGCCATCGCCAACGTCTATGCCAACACCAACATCGCGGCCTGCGCCGGTATCGTCGCGGCGATGATGGCCTCGCAGATCCTGTTCAAGAAGGTCGACCTGTCGATGTCCCTGAACGGCGCTCTCGCCGGTCTGGTGGCGATCACCGCCGGGCCGGACGTGCCGACCCCGCTGTACGCCATCATCATCGGCGGCGTCGGCGGCGTGCTGGCGGTCCTCGCCGTGCCGCTGGTCGACAAGCTGAAGATCGACGACGTGGTCGGCGCCCTGTCGGTGCACCTGGTCAACGGCATCTGGGGCACCCTGTGCGTCGGCATCTTCGATGGCGGCGACATCGTGGCGCAGATCGTCGGTATCCTGTCCGTCGGTGCCTTCACCATCGTGACGACGGGCGCGACCTGGCTGCTGCTGAAGCACACCGTCGGCATCCGCGTCACCGAGGAAGAGGAATTCCAGGGTCAGGACAAGGCCGAGCTGGGCATGGAAGCCTATCCCGAGTTCGGCGTCGGCGGTTCCGCCCGTCTGTAATCGTAACCGGAAATTTTCCCCCAACTTCCGGGCCGGAGCGTGCGCTGCACGCTCCGGTTTTTCGTCGAGGGCAGGGGCTTTCCCGCCTTCATGCTTTCTTGAGAAAACCGGCTGTATTATACAACAAGAATGCAGCCGAATTTCCCCGTCGATCCAGCGTGATGCGCCGATGAAGCCGAAACCGACAGCCGCCGACGTGCCGATGTTCGCCGCCCTCCCCGCCGAGGTGCGCGCCGGACTGGATCGTCTGCTGGTGTGGCGGCGTTTCCGCGCGGGGGAAGAGATCATCGACCGCCAAAGCGAAACTCGCGACGTCTTTTTCGTCGGCGAGGGCAAGGTGCGGGTGGTTCTCTATTCGGTATCGGGGCGCGAAATCACCCTGGACGACATCGGTCCCGGCGGTCATTTCGGCGAGTTGGCCGCCCTTGACGGCGAACCCCGTTCGGCCAGCGTCATGGCGGTCGAGGCGTCGCTGGTCGCGTCCCTGGGGGATGAGGCCTTTCGCCGGGTGGCGACGGAAAATCCGGATATGGCGCTGTCGGTGATGCGTCGTCTGGCGGCGGTGGTCCGCACCTCGTCGGGCCGCATTCTCGACCTCAGCACCCTCGGCGCCAACAACCGCGTTCATGCCGAGGTTCTGCGTCTGGCACGCGCGGCTGGCGTGCGCCCCGACGGCAGCGCCGAGATCTCGCCGATTCCGGTGCATTCCGACATGGCGAGTCGGGTCAGCACGACCCGCGAAACCGTTGCCCGGGTGATGAGCGACCTGGCCCGTCAGGGCGTCGTCAAGCGCGAGAAAAGCGCCCTCGTGGTGCGCGACGTCTCCGAACTCGTTCTTTTGGTTGAGAACGTTCGCGGGGATTTCTAGCCCGAAGTTCCGTCATTAAACCTTTTTTCGCCGAGTGACTGCCGTCACATCGGCCCGGGGGGAATTCCGGCAAGGTGACTTGGTCGATGGTTCTGCCATCGATATCGGTATCCTCTTTCCCTCAAGAGCATACTCTGGCCGGGCTTTTTCAAGCCCGGCCTTTTTTCTTTTCCCTATCCGTTGTTTCATGTTCCGTCATTCCCGACATCGGGAATGACGGCAACGGCGAGGTACGGAATGGACAAGAACCTGCGGATCGGTTTGGCGGCGGCATCGGGTATCCTGGGGGTGCTGGCGATCGCCGTCGGCGCGCTTTCGGCCCATTCCGGCCTGTCCTACGTGGCGGTGCGCTGGGTGGAGATCGGGGTGCGCTATCATCTGCCGCACCTGACCGTGCTGTGGGCGGCGCTGCTGGCGGTGCCTTTGGTGTCGCCGCGCGACGCGGCGGCGGCCCGGCATCTGCTGCGGGCGGCGGTTGCCTGGACGGCGGGGATCCTGGGGTTCTGTTGCGGGCTTTACGCGCAGGCCTTCCTCGGTCTGAGGATGGGGGCGATCGTGCCGATGGGGGCGGTCGCCCTGATGCTGGGTTGGGGATACGCGGCGCTGGCGGCGATTCGTCTGGCGAGGAGCACCCCGGAATGAACGATCCGTTGGTCCTGATCGTCGAGGATTCCGCGCCCGGCGCCCGTCTGATGGCCGAATTGGTCGGTCTGGCGGGGGGCGAGGCGGCCGTCGCGCGCAACGGGGCGGAGGCCCTGGAGCTGGCGCGGCGTTCCCGGCCCGCTCTGGTGGTGATGGACGTGCGTTTGCCCGATGGCGACGGGCGGGACTGGGCGCGGCGGCTGCACGCCTGCGAAGGCCTGGCCGACGTGCCGGTGTGGGCGTGCTCGGCGGTGTCGCCGGACGAACTGCTGGCGGATGCCTGGGACGACCCGCCGTTCGACGCCTGGATCGTCAAGCCGTTTCAGGTGCCGCGGGTACTGGCGCGTCTGCGCGAATACCTGGAGCCTTGATCCGGCAAAACAAAAGGCGCCGGGCCGATGGGCCAGGCGCCTTTTTCGGTCGGCCGAGGCCGACTTACTTCATCTTGGTTTCCTTGAACGGAACGTGCTTGCGGACCACCGGGTCGTACTTGCGGAACTCGAACTTCTCGGTGGTGTTCCGAGGGTTCTTCTTGACGACGTAGAAATAGCCGGTGCCGGCGGTGCTTTCCAGCTTCACGAGCACGGTGGCGGGCTTGGCCATGACTGCAATTCCATCTCTAGAGAAACATAAGTGAGGGGGCGGAAAATAGCCGTTTCGCCGGTAAAGTCAAGCCCGAAAGCGCGGCGATGCGCTTAAGGGCCGGTGCGGCTGGCCGAGGCGGTTTCCAGGGCGGCCAAGGCGGTGCGATAGGCGCCGGGGGTTTCCAGCACCGCTTCGGCCACGTCGAGGTCCAGCGCGTCGCGGTTGGCATGGTCCTCGGGCGGGCAGACGCGGCGCAGTTCGTGGCGTCCGGCGACGTCGGCCAGGCCGACGCTGCGCCAGCGGTTATAGTTGGCGATGGCGGGCAGGCTGCCGTTGGCCAGGGCGTGCATCACCGCTTCGGGGGTGGTGCGGCCCTCGGCGGTGCAGACGGTGGGCATCACCCCCAGGCCGTGCAGGGCATAGCCCGACGGGGTGTAGAAGCGCGACCAGGTCAGGGTCATTTCGCCGCCGTTGGGCATCGCCACCACGGTCTGCACCGTGCCCTTGCCGTACGAGGTGGTGCCCACCACCACGGCGCGTCCGTCCGCCTGCAACGCGGCGGCGACGATTTCGGCGGCCGAGGCGGTCTTGCCATCGACCAGCACCAGCAGGGGCAGGCCGGACAGGATGTCGCCGCCCGGCACGTCGGTTTGCGTCGCCGAATAGTTCTGCAAGGTGTGCGGGTGACGGCCACGGGTGGCGACGATCTCGCCCTTCTTCAGGAACAGGTCGCTCAGGCCCACCGCCTGGTCCAGAAGCCCGCCGGGGTTGCCGCGCAGGTCGAGGATCAGGCCGGGGGGCGGCGACTTGACGGTGGCCAGGTATTCCTCGATCAGGCGGCGCGAGGTCGACACCGTCTGCTGGCTGAAACGGGTGACGCGCAGGCGCGGAATCTTGTCCGTCTGCGACAGGAAGGCGGTGGGGGTGGAAACCAGGCCGCGCTTGATCTCGATGATGCGTTCCGCTCCGGCGTGCGACAGGGTGATCTTCAACTGGCTGTCCACCGGTCCGCGCAAAAGATCGTGTACCGTCCTGCGCGAGAGATCGTCGATCGGCGTGTCGTCGAGCTTCAGGATGCGGTCGCCGGGCTCGATGTCGGCGTCCTCGGCGGGGGTGCCGTCCAGCACCGAGGTGACCTCCAGATGGTCGCGGTGCAGGCGATAGCGGATGCCGATGCCGCCGAAGCCGTTGCGGCGTTCCTGCTGCTGTTCCGCCTCCGCCCGTCCGGCATAGCGCGAGAAGGGGTCGAGCGGCGACAGAGCGGAATCGAAATACGCCTGGAACAGGGCCTCGGCGTCGGCGCGCGCCATCGCGCCGGAATGCGCCTGCGCCGCCATGACCACCCGCAGGGAAAGTTCCGCCCAGGGTTCGGGGTCGTTGCCCGCGGGCTTCGGCCAGCGGCCGATTTCCTGTCCGCCGATCAGGGCGGCGATGGCGGCGGGGTCGGCGGCGACGATGCTCAGCCCCGGCTCGATGGTGGCCAGGCCGCGCAGGCCCTCCAGCGCGATTTCCGAGGTGTCCACCGGTTCCAGGGCGCGGGTTTCGATGGCGCGCAGACCATAGGCGAGGATGCGCCCGACTTCCGGCGCGTCGATCGCCGCGCGCGCGGGCAGCGCGCACAGCAGCAGCGTCGCCGCGATGCCGCAACAGATTCCGCAATGCCGCCAGAAGGGAAACCGGATGTTCATGGTCCGTTCCGAATTTGCCGCCGTCTCTGTCGTATAGAATCCGGCGGGCCGGACGTCAACGGCGATGCTTGCCGCCGCCCTTGCGCGGGGCGGGGCGGGGGCCGGGCCTGCCACGTAGCGGGATGGCGTCGCCCTCGTCCAGGGTCAGCACCAGCGAACCGGTCAGGGGGTCGGCCTCCGCCAAGCGCACCGTCACCGCGTCGCCGAGAGAGAAGACGCGGCCGTTGCGTTGCCCGACCAAGCGGTTGCGCGCTTCGTCGTGGCGGTAGAAGTCGGCGGGCAGGGTGGAAATCGGCACCAGGCCGTCGGCGCCGGTTTCGTGCAGGGTAACGAACAGGCCGAAACGCGACACCCCGCCGATGCGTCCGGGGAAGCTGGCGCCGACCCGGTCTTGCAGATAGAGGGCGGCGTAGCGGTCCACCACCTCGCGCTCCGCCTTGGCGGCGCGGCGCTCGGTCATCGAGATGTGTTCGGCGGTGTCGGAAAAACCCGCCAGGACGTCGGGCGGCAGGCCGCCGTCGCCCATGCCGAAGGCGGAGATCAGGGCGCGGTGGATCAAAAGGTCGGCATAGCGCCGGATCGGCGAGGTGAAATGCGCGTAGCGGCGCAGCGCCAGGCCGAAATGGCCGATGTTGGCGGGGTCGTACTGCGCCTGCGCCTGGGTGCGCAGCACCATCTGGTGCACCATTTCGCGGCTGGGCAGGCTTTCCGCCTGTTCCAGGATGCGCATGAAGTGCTTGGGCATCATCACCTGGCCCTTGGCCAGTTTGATTCCCACCGTCGCCAGGGTGGTGCGCAGCGACTCCAGCTTTTCCAGCGAGGGTTCGTCGTGCACCCGGTACATCACCGGCTGGCGCGCCGCTTCCAGCGCCTCGGCGGCGGCGACGTTGGCGAGGATCATGTATTCCTCGATCAGGCGGTGGCTGTCGAAACGTTCGCGCACCGCGACCCCGGTGACGTTGCCTTTCTCGTCCACCGAGATCTTCTTTTCCGGGATGTCGAGGTCGAGCGTGCCGCGCGCGGTGCGGGCGCGGGCCAGCGCCGCGTAGGCGCCGTACAGCGGCGCGATCACCGTGTCCATCAGGGGCTCGATGTCCGCGTCGGGGGCGCCGTCCTGCGCCGTCTGCACCCGGTTGTAGGTCAGGCGTGCCGCCGAACGCATCAGCGCGCGTTCGAAACGGTGGCGGGTCTTGCGTCCCTCGGCGTCGATCCACAGGTGGGCGGCCAGGCACGGACGGTCCTCGTTCGGACGCAGCGAACAGAGGTTGTTGGACAACTGTTCGGGCAGCATCGGCACCACCCGGTCGGGGAAATATACCGAGTTGCCGCGGTCGCGCGCGGTGCGGTCCAGGGCGTCGCCGGGACGCACGTACCAGGCGACGTCGGCGATGGCGACGATCAGGTGCCAGCCGCCGGGGTTGGCGGGGTCGGTGTCCGGTTCGGCGAACACCGCGTCGTCGAAGTCGCGGGCGTCCTCGCCGTCGATGGTGACCAGGGGGATGGGGCGCAGGTCGGCGCGCTTGCCGAGAGCGGTGACCGGCTTCGCCCCCTCTGCCTGGGCGACCGCCTCGTCGGTGAAGACATAGGGAATGTCGTTGGCGTGCAGGGCGATCAGGCTGAAGGCCTTGGGTTCGGCGCGGCTGCCCAGGCGTTCGACCACCCGTGCCTGTTTCGGCCCGAAACGGTTGCCGCGGCGGGGCAGGATCTCGGCGGAGACCAGGTCGCCCGGCTTGGCGCGGCCCAGGTCGTCGGCGCGCAGCGCGAACTCGCCGCTTTCCTTGCGGTCGGTGGAGCGGAGGACGAAACCGTCGCCCACCGCCTCGACCACCCCCAGGATGCGGGCCGTGCCGTGCGAGATGCGGCGGATCGGCCGCGCGGTATAGGCGTTCGGCGCGGTGCGGTCGAGGCGGGCGAGCAGGCGGTCGCCGACACCCACCGCCGGGCGGATGCGCGGCGCGGGAAGGACGCGGATCAAGGGCGGCGCGCCGTCGGTGGAGGCGTTGGCGATGTCCCAGTCGCTTTTCGTCACCGGACGGGCCAGCAGGTCGCCTTGGCGGTCGGTGTCGAAGATCTCGACGATGGTGACCGAGGGCAGGGCCACGGGGTCGGCGAAGCGGCGCTTGCCGCCCTTGCGCACCATGCCGTCCTCGGCGAGCTCGTGCAGGATGTCCTTGAGGTAGGTCCGATGGTCGCCGGACAACGAGAAGGCGCGCGCGATTTCTCGCTTGCTCACGTCGCCGCCCGCCTCGCGGATGAAGGCGGCAATCTGCTCCTTGCTGGGCAGCGGCGTCGTTTTTTTCGCGGTCACGGCGTGGGGGCGTCCTTCTTTTTTGCCGGGGCTTTCTTTTTCGCGGCGGGTTTCTTCTTGGCGGTGGCCTTCTTCGCCGGTTTCTTTTCCGCCTTTTCCGTTTTTTCCGCCTTGGCCGCTTTCGCCGGGGCGGCGCCGCCGGCCTTGGCCGCCTTCGCCGCCAGGATCTCGACGGCGCGGGCCAGGGAGACCTCGCCCGCCTCGCGATCGGCCTTGGGCAGGGTGGCCAGCAGCTTGCCGTGCTGCACATAGGGGCCGAAGCGACCCTGGCGCAGGCTTACCGGCTTGCCGTCGGCGGGATGCGGTCCCAGCTCCTTGGGCGGGTTCTTCGCCGCCGGGGACTGCGCCAGCAGTTCCAGGGCGCGGGTCAGGTCGACGGACAGCACGTTGTCGGCGGCGGCCAGCGACTTGTAGATCGTGCCGCGCTTCACATAGGGGCCGAAGCGGCCCAGACCCGCCTGTACAATCTCGCCGGTGGCCGGGTCGGCGCCCAGGTCGCGCGGCAGGGCGAGCAGGGCGAGCGCCTGGTCGAGGCCGATGGTCAGCGGGTCCATGCCGCGCGGCAACGAAACCCGTTTCGGCTTGATCGTCTTCGGCTTCTTCGACCGGGAGCCGGGGGCGGGCGGTTCCTGACGTTCCTCGCCCAACTGCACGTAGTCGCCATAGGGACCCTTGCGCACGCTGACCGTCTGGTCGCTGGCCGGATCGGGGCCAAGAACGCGCGGGCCTTCGATGCCCGCCTCGCCCTCGCCATGGGCGCCGTTGCCGTTCAGGCTCAAGGGGCGGGTATGGCGGCAGGTGGGGTAGTTGGAGCAGCCGATGAAGGCGCCGTGCTTGCCCAGGCGCAGGCCCAGGCGGCCGGTGCCGCATTGCGGGCAGGCGCGGGGGTCGGTTCCGTCCTCCCGCGGCGGGAAGAAGTGCGCGCCCAGGTCGGCGTCCAGGCGTTCCAGAACCTGCGCCACGCGCAGTTCGCGCGTCGCGTCCACCGCAGCGCGGAAGTCGCGCCAGAAGTCGGTCAGCACCGTCTTCCAGGCCAGCTTGCCGTCGGAGATTTCGTCGAGCTGCTGTTCCAGGTCGGCGGTGAAGGTGTACTGGACGTAGCGGCTGAAATAGTTCTCCAGGAACGCGACGACGACGCGGCCCCGGTCCTCGGGGATGAAGCGGCGCTGGTCCAGCCGCACGTAGTCGCGGTCCTGCAACACCGAGATGATCGAGGCATAGGTGGAGGGACGGCCGATCCCCAGTTCCTCCAGCTTCTTCACCAGGCTGGCTTCCGAATAACGCGGCGGCGGCTGGGTGAAGTGCTGCTCGGACAGGATGTCGGCAAGCGCCAGGGTCTGGCCTTCCTGCATCGGCGGCAGGCGGCGGTCGGATTCGTCGCCCTTGGCGTCGCTGTCGTCGGCATCCTCGCGGTAGACCTTGAGGAAGCCGTCGAAGGCGATGATCGAACCGGTGGCGTGCAGGGTTGCCTTCGATTCCGGCGCGTCCACGTCCACCGCCACCTGGTCGAGGGCGGCGCTTTCCATCTGGCTCGCCACGGTGCGCTTCCAGATCAGTTCGTACAGGCGCGCCTGATCCTTGCTCAACAGATGCGCCACCGAGGCCGGGGTGCGGGTCAGGTCGGTGGGGCGGATCGCCTCGTGCGCTTCCTGCGCGTTCTTCGCCTTGGTCTTGTACAGGCGGGGCGCGGACGGCAGATAGGCCTGTCCGAAATCGCGGGCGATCACCTCGCGCGCCGAGACGATGGCCTCCTGCGCGATTTGCACGCCGTCGGTACGCATATAGGTGATCAGACCCACCGTCTCGCCGCCCAGGTCGATGCCTTCGTACAGGCGCTGCGCCACCTCCATCGTCTTCTTCGCGGCGAAGTGCAGCTTGCGCGCCGCCTCTTGCTGCAGGGTGGAGGTGGTGAACGGCGGGTAGGGGTGGCGCTTCACCGTCTTGCGTTCGACCGCGCCGACGTGGAAGGCGGAGCGGCGCAAGGCCATCTCGATCGCCTTGGCCTGCGTCTCGCCCGAGATTCCCAGTTTGTCCAGCTTTTTGCCGTCGAAACGGGTCAGCCGGGCCGAGAACGCCGCGCCCGCCGGGGTGAGGAAACTGCCGTCGATCGTCCAGTATTCGTCCGAGCGGAAATCCTCGATTTCCTTTTCCCGCTCGCAGATCAGGCGCAGTGCCACCGATTGCACCCGGCCCGCCGAGCGGCTGCCCGGCAGCTTGCGCCACAGCACCGGCGACAGGGTGAAGCCCACCAGATAGTCGAGCGCCCGGCGCGCCAGATAGGCCCGCACCAGTTCCTGGTCGACGTCGCGCGGGTTCTCCATCGCTTCGAGGATGGCGCGCTTGGTGATTTCGTTGAAGACGACGCGCTTGATCTCGCGGTTCTTGAGCAGGCCGCGGCGGTCCAGTTCGTCCTGGACGTGCCAGGAAATCGCTTCTCCCTCGCGATCGGGGTCGGTGGCGAGGATCAGTCGGTCGGCCTTCTTCACCGCGTCGGCGATGGCCTTGATGTGTTTTTCGCCGCCTTCGTCCAGTTCCCAGCTCATCGCGAAGCCGTCGTCGGGATCGACCGACCCGTCCTTCGGCGGCAGGTCGCGCACGTGACCGTAGCTCGCCACCACGGTATACGAGGCGCCAAGATACTTGTTGATGGTCTTGGCTTTTGCCGGGGATTCGACGACGACGACGTCCATGAACTCACCAGAACCTGTGAATTAAGCGTCCGCAAGGGAAACAGGTTTCGCCGGGGCTTGGCAACACCCAATTCACGCGCGGCGCGGGAAATGCCGTTCTCCGTTTGCTGCCGGTGCTTGAATTCCTATTGCGGAATCAAGGCGATCATCTGGCCCGGCAGGCGTTCGATGCGTCCCGCGAGTTCCAGTTCCAGCAGCGCCACGGCGCCTTCGGCAGCAGACAATTGACACTGGCGCAACGCCACGTCAACCGGAAGCGGCGCGGTCGTCAAAGATTCAAGAAGCCGTTCGCGGCGCTTTTCCGTGGGTTCGGCGGCGGCCTCGCCGCCGGAGAAGCGGCTGGGCAGGGGCGGTTCCTCGGCGGCTTCCGGGGCCTCGAACAGGCCGGGCGCGCGCGGCCGGGCCAGGGCGGCGGCGACGTCCTCGGCGCTTTCGATCAGGGCCGCGCCCTCCTTGATCAGGCGGTTCGGTCCGGCGGCGCGGGGATCGGCGGGGAAGCCGGGAACCGCCATCACCTCGCGTCCCTGTTCGGCGGCCAGGCGCGCGGTGATCAACGAGCCGGAGCGGGTGGTCGCCTCGACCACCACGACGCCGAGGGCTAGGCCGGAAACGATGCGGTTGCGGCGCGGGAAGTGGCGGGCTTGCGGTTCGGTGCCGGGCGGCATTTCCGAAACCACGCAGCCCCGTTCGCGGATCTGCTCGTACAGGCGCTGGTTGTCGCGCGGATAGACGAAGTCCGCGCCGCCCGCCATCACCGCCACGGTGGCGGCGCCGCCCGCTCCGGCATGGGCGGCGGCGTCGATGCCGCGTGCCAGGCCGGACACCACGGTATAACCCATCGCCGCCAGTTCGCGGGCCAGTCGGCCCGCCATCCGCGCGCCGTTGGTGGAGGCGTTGCGCGCCCCGACCATGGCGACGCAGGGCGCGTGCAGCAGCTCGACGCGGCCCAGGACGCACAGCACCGGCGGCGCGTCGGAGAGGGCGCGCAGGGCCTCGGGATAGTCGGCGTCGGGAAGGGCGAGGAGGCGGCCGCCCAGGCGGCCGATCGCCGCCAGTTCGCGTTCGGCAAGGCCGGGTCCGGCCACCGTGACGGGGCGTTTCGCGCCGCCGCAACGGGCCAGGTCGGGCAGGGCCTCGATCGCGGCGGCGGCGGAACCGAAGCGGGAGAGCAGGCGGCGGAAGGCCACGGGACCGACGTTTTCGGAGCGGTAGAGGCGCAGCCAATCCCGCCTTTCCTGATCCGAAAGGTCCCGTTGCTTCATCTTATTCCTGCTTTTTTTTGAACTTCTTCTTCAAGTCGACGCGAGGTTCGGTTCCGGCCAGCAGGCGTTCGATGTTGGCGCGGTGGCGGACCACCGCCAGGATCGCCAGCACGGCGAAGACCACGGCGTACGCCCCGTCGTTGGCCAGCAGGGCGACCAGCGGCGCGACGGCCAGGGCGGTCAGGGCGGCCAGCGACGAATACTGGAAGCGCCAGGCCATTCCCAGCCAGGTCAGGCAGGCGGCGGCGCCGACGATGGGCGAGGTGGCCAGCAGCACCCCCAGGGTGGTGGCGACGCCCTTGCCGCCCTTCATGTTCAGCCAGACCGGGAAGTTGTGTCCCAGCACCGCGAACAGCCCGGCGACCAGGGCGGCGCGGTGGTCCCATGCCGCCAGGGCGGCGAGGGCGGCAATCGCCCCCTTGCCGGAATCGAGCAGCAGGGTGGCCAGCGCCAGGCCCTTGCGTCCGGTGCGCAGGACGTTGGTGGCGCCGATGTTGCCCGAACCGATCTGCCGCAGGTCGCCCAGCCCGGCCATGCGGGTCAGCACCAGACCGAAGGGCACGGACCCCAGCAGATATCCGCCGATGGCGGCGCAGATGAGGGCGAAAACCGAAATCTCAGCCATGCGTCAACTCGTCGTCGATGAAAACGGAACGCCCGTCGATCACGGTGCGCGCCACCTTGCCGGTCAGGGTGGTTTCGTCGAAGGGGGAATTCTTCGACTTCGACCGCAGGGTGTCGGCATCGACCGGCCAGGCGCGGGCGGGGTCGAAGATCACCAGGTCGGCGGCGGTATCCGCCGCCAGGGTACCGCAGGGCAGGCGCAGAAGCCTGGCCGGGTTGACCGTCACCTTGGCCAGGGCGTCCAGCATGGAAAGCCCGGCGGAACGGGTGAGTTCCAGGGTGGCGGCCAGCAGGGTTTCCACGCCGATGCCGCCGAAGGCTGCGTCGTGGAAGGTCTTGCGCTTGGAATCGGCGTCCTGCGGGCTGTGGTCCGAGGCGACGCAGTCGATGGTGCCGTCGGCCAGACCGGCGGCGATGGCGGCGCGGTCGCTTTCCTTGCGCAGCGGCGGCGACAGCTTGGCGAAGGTACGGAACTCGCCCACCGCTTCCTCGGTCAGGATGAAATAGGGCGGCGCGGTGTCGCAGGTGACGGCCAGGCCTTTTCCCTTGGCGCGGCGGATGATGGCGACGCTTTCCGCGGTGGAAACGTGGGCGGCGTGATAGCGGGCGCCGGTCGTCTCCACCAGGCGGAGGTCGCGTTCCAGCATGATCCATTCCGCGGCGGGCGAGATGCCGGAAAGCCCCAGGCGTCCGGCGATGGCTCCGGCGTTCATGTCGCCGCCCGCCAGCGTCGGTTCCTCGGGGTGCTGGACGATCAGGTGGCCGAAGCTCGCGGCGTAGGAAAGCAGGCGGTTCATCACCATCGCCGAACCCACCGCGTGAGTACCGTCGGTGAAGGCGACCGCGCCGGAGTCGGCCAAAAGACCGATCTCGGCGACTTCCTCGCCCTTCAGGCCCTTGGTCGCTGCGGCATAGGGATAGACCTTGGTCAGGCCGACCTTCCGCGCGCGGCGGGCGACGAATTCCACCACCGCGTCGTTGTCGATTACCGGGTCGGTGTTGGGCAGGCAGACCATGGTGGTGACGCCGCCCGCCACCGCGGCGCGGCTGGCCGAGGCGATGGTTTCCTTGTGCTCCTCGCCGGGTTCGCGCAACTGCACCCGCATATCGACCAGACCGGGGGCGAGGCAGAGCCCCCGGCAGTCGATCACCTGCGCGTCGGCGGGGGCGGACGCGGCGGTGATCGCCGGTCCCACCGCGGCGATGGTTTCGCCCTCGGTCAGCAGGCCGCCGATGGCGTCCAGTCCGGTGGCGGGGTCGAGCAGGCGGGCGTTGACGTAGGCGACTTTTCCCGAGATCGGTTTCATTTCGCGTTCCCCCAGGGCTCGCCACGTTCCAAAGCCAGGTTGCGGGTGACGGTTTCCAACACCGCCATGCGCACCGCGACGCCCATTTCCACCTGTTCGCGGATGAGGCTGCGGTCGACGTCGTCGGCGATGTCGGAGTCGATCTCGACGCCGCGGTTCATCGGGCCGGGATGCATCACCAGGGCGTCCGGCTTGGCGGCCGCCAGCTTCTCGCGGTCGAGGCCGAAAAAGCGGAAGTACTCGCGGGTGGAGGGAATGAAGCCGCCGCTCATCCGTTCGTTCTGGATGCGCAGCATCATCACGATGTCGCAGTCGGCGATCCCCGCCTTGAGGTCGTGGAACACCGAAACCCCCAGGCTTTCCGCGCCGGGAATGCACAGGGTGCGCGGCGCGACCAGGCGGACCTCGGCCCCCATCGTGGTCAAGAGGTAGATGTTGGACCGTGCCACTCGGCTGTGCAGAACGTCGCCGCAGATCGCCACCTTCAGACCCGCCAGGCGGCCCTTGCGGCGGCGGATGGTCAGGGCGTCGAGAAGCCCCTGCGTCGGGTGTTCGTGCTTGCCGTCGCCGGCGTTGACCACCGCGCAGTTGACCTTCTGCGACAGCAGGCTGACCGCGCCGGAGTCGTGATGGCGCACCACCAGTACGTCGGGGTGCATGGCGTTCAGCGTCGCCGCGGTGTCGATCAGGGTCTCGCCCTTGGCCACCGAACTGGCGCCGGTCTGCATGTTGATGACGTCGGCGGACAGCCGCTTCGCCGCCAGCTCGAACGAGGTGCGGGTTCGGGTGGAATTCTCGTAGAAGAGGTTGACCACGGTGCGCCCGGACAGGATGGCGTGCTTCTTGTCGGGGGTGCGGTTGATCTCCGCGTAGCGGTTGGCGCGGTCGAGCAGGTCGGTGATCTCGGCGGCGGTCAGGCCGCGCGTGCCGAGCAGGTGTCGATGAGCGTATCCAGACATGGCGTGTCCGTTGAGCGGTTGGACAGACGTGCGCAACCCGCCGCTGATGACGGGGAGGGCGGAGAGGCGCGTGAAGGACGAACGCCCCTTTATAGAGGCATTGCATATCCGCTGACTATGCTTTTCGTGCAGGTCTTATCCGGCGGGTGGGGCATCCAGCACGGTGTCGGGAATCGCCTGCGCGGCGCGGGCGATCAGCTCGGCTCCGTGGATGCCGTTCCAGCGCGGTTGGCGGGCGTCCTCGCCCAGCATGCGCCGCCAGGTCCGCGCGCCGGGGCGGCCGTGGAACAGGCCGGTGGCGTGGCGGGTCAGACGGGGCAGGGGAATGCCCTCGGCGGCGATTTCGTCGGCCAGGGCGCACAGGCCCTCGACCACCCGGCGGCGGGTGGGGGGCGGTTCCGCCGTGCCGAAGACGCGGGAATCGGCACCGGCCAGGATATAGGGGGTTTCATAGGCGGCGCGGCCGATCATCACCCCGTCGGTGGGGCCGATCTGTTGCAGCGCCGCGTCGAGGTTGGCGATGCCGCCGTTAAGAACGATTTCGAGATGCGGGAAGTCCGCCTTCAGGCGATGCACCACGTCATGGCGCAAGGGCGGAACCTCGCGGTTTTCCTTGGGGGATAGGCCGGAAAGCCAGGCCTTGCGGGCGTGCACGATGAAGGTGCGGCACCCGGCGTCGGCGACGCGGGAGACGAAGGCGGAGAGGAGTTCGTAGCTGTCGGCGTCGTCGACGCCGATGCGGTGCTTGACGGTGACCGGCAGCGCGGTGGCCCCGGCCATCGCCGCGACGCAGGCGGCGACGGTGTCGGGTTCGGTCATCAGGCAGGCGCCGAAGCGCCCCGCCGAGACCCGGTCCGAGGGACAGCCGACGTTGAGGTTGATTTCGTCGAATCCGGCGCCTTCGGCGATTCGCACCGCTTCGGCGAGAAGAGCGGGGTCGCCGCCGCCCAATTGCAGGGCGAGGGGGCGTTCGATCTCGCGATGCGCCAGCAGGCCTTCCGCGTTGCCGTGAATCAGCGCCAGCGCCGTCACCATTTCCGTGTAGAGCAGGGTGCGTTTTGTGATCAGCCGCAGGAAACGGCGGTCCAGGCTGTCGGTCAGGTCCATCATCGGCGCGACGGACAGGCGGCGGTCGGGCGTGGTCATCGGGGTCACCGGTTGTGCGCGGGACGCAGAGCATATGGCATGACGGCGAGACATCCTTGCGGAAAAATGGCAAAAAGGACAGAAGAAGTCCAAACCGAAGGGTAACGGGTAACGACGATAGGTGGCTGCAAGTTGGATTTATCGCGATTTGACGGTTTGCCGGAACTGGAACAGGCCTGCCGTGGATGCGCCAGCCGCGACGTCGCCTTGTTCCGCGACCTGACCGACGACGAATTGCAACGTTTCGGCCAGATGCCGATCGACGACGCCGAGTTCTCCTCGGGAAGCGTGATCTATCGGCAGGGCGACCCGGGACAGGCGGTGTTCATGATCCGCGAGGGCCTGGTCAAGCTGGAACAGTTCCTTCCCGATGGCGGGCAACGCATCGTTCGCCTGGCGCGCGGCGGCTCGGCGATCGCGCTGGAGGTTCTGCTCGGCCGGGATTGCGAGCATCAGGCGGTGGCGCTGAAATCGACCAGGGCCTGCCGCATTCCGCGCGACGTGCTGTTGCGCATCGAAAGCGAAACGCCGCGCCTGCATCGCCAACTGATGGCCTTCTGGCATGCCTCGGTGGTGGAGGCCGATACCTGGCTGACCCAGTTGTCCACCGGCAGCGCGCGGGTGCGGGTGGCGCGTCTGCTGTTGCAGCTTGCCGAGGGGGGCGAGGTGTTCGAAATCCTCTCGCGCGAGGATATCGGCGCGATGCTGGGTATCACCACCGAAACCGCCAGCCGCACCGTCGCGGAATTCCGCCGCGCCGGGGTTCTGCGCTCCGCCGGGGTGCGGCGCTTTTCCATCGATCGCGCGGCGTTGACCGCGGTTGCCGGGGCGCCTCAGCCCGCCTGAGACCGGGTTTCCTTTCTATACCGGATCGACGCGGCAGGTGAGCCCCAGTTCGCCCGCGGTGTTCGCCACCGTGTTGAGGCACGATTCGCCGCAGTCCGCCGGAATGTGCGCGGCGACGCGGATGACGTACGAGGCGCGGCCGCCGCGGGCGCTGCGCGCGCTGTTCAACTGCACGATGTTGGCGCCGTACTGCTGAAAGACCTCGGCCAGGCGCGCCACCAGTCCGGGGCGGTCGCCGCCGCCTACCTCGATCAGGTGGGTGGTGCGGCCGCTGTCGTCCTGTTCCGGCGCGAAGGCGAAGGCGCGCACCGAAACCTCGCCGCCCTCGGCCTCGGGCAGGGCGCGCAGGGCGGCGTCGATCTCCGCGGCCGAGACGGCGGCGGGCATCTCGCAAACGGCGGTGAATTCCGCGCCGCGCCCAAGAACCGAGAACGAGGCGTCGCCCAGGTTCGCGCCCAGGTCGAACAGGCATTCGGCCAGGGCGGCGATCAGGCCGGGCCGGTCCGGGCAGACCACGGAGACGATGAACGGATGAGTCATGGGATGGGTTTCCTTGTCGATGGAAGCCTTCCCAAGGTGACGGCTTCGTCCGGCGAAATCAACAGGTCAGGCGGGAACTTTTACAGGGAGCCGTGGCCCAGGTGCGGGCAGTTGCCGACCCATTGCGCCAGTCCGTCGCGCGCGCCGCAGGCGGCCAGCCGTTCCAGGTCGGCGCCCAGATCGGCGAGTTCGCCGTCGTCCGCCGGGGTCTGGGGCTTCCGGCGGTCGAGCGCCATCGCCAGGCGGGCGATGTGGACCAGGTCGGCGGCGGTCGGCACGTCGGGCAATTCGCCGATGTTCGACGGGAAGGGCCAGCCGATCACGCCCTCCACCACCGCGTCGGGGAAACCCCACAGATGCAGCAGGTATCCCCCCGCCAGGGCGTGGTTGAAACCGAACAGCTTTTCCTCGGCGTCGATCAGCCGGGTTTTTCCCTGCTCCGCCGCGGCGCGGGCGGCGCGATGCCGCCGCGGGTCGTTGATCGCCAGCAGCAGTTGGCCGATGCCGTGCAGCATGCCGGCCAGGGCGGCTTCGTTGGCCAGGTCGGAGGGCGCGCGCATGTTCAGCGCCACGTGGCGGGTGACGGTGCCGCACTGGATGCCGTCCATCCACAGTTGCTCGACCGGCAGGCCGCCGATGTCCAGACCGGCGACCGACGAAACCAGGCCGTGCGTCATCGCCAGGGCGCGCACCGTGTCGAGGCCGAGCAGGCGGGTCGCGTGTCCGACGTCGGAAACCGTCATCGGCAGGGCATAGATCGGCGAATTGGCGACGGCGAGGACGCGGGTGGAGAAGGCCACGTCCTCGGCGACGACGCGGCCCACCGCGTCGAGGGGCGTCTTCTCGTTGCGGATCGCCTCCATCAGGCGGGTGTAGATGGCGGGTGGGCTGGGGATCGAGCGCAGACGTCCGATGCGTTCCAGAAACGCCGGGTCCTTGAGCATGCGGCGCAGGCGCAAGGCGCGCGAGATCACCAATTCCAGGCGTTCGACGGTGCAGGGCTTGCTGAGGAACTGCGGCGCGGGGCCGATGGCGCGGAGCAGGGTTTCCCGTTCGGTCTGGCCGGACAGGATGATGCGGACCGCGGACGGCCACAAGGTGGCGATGCGTTCCAGAAACTGCACGCCGTCCATGCCCGGCATGCGCAGGTCGCTGACCACCACCTCGGCGGGTTCGCGGTCGAGTTCGGCGAAAGCTTCTTCGGGGCTTTCGACGAAACGCATCGCCCAGTCCGCGTTGCGGCGGTGCAGGGCGCGACGCAGGCCTTGCAGCACCATCGTGTCGTCGTCGACGAACAGAATCCGCATCGGCGTCATGCGATTCCCCCCTCGTCGTCCGGCGGCGAGATGCGATAGGGCAACTCGATGGTGAAACGGGTCAAGCGTCCGGGGTCGCTTTCGCCGCGGATGCTGCCGCCGTGGCCGCGCACGACGATGGCGTGGGCGATGCTGAGCCCCTGGCCGGTGCCGCGTCCCGGTGCCTTGGTGGTGAAGAAGGGGTCGAAGATCTTGCCGAGATGGTGGGCGGGGATGCCGATGCCGTCGTCCTCCACCCGGATCTCCGCGCGGTCGCCGAGGTCGCGGCTGTACAGGCGGATGTGCCCCTTGCCGGAGGTTCCGGCGTCCTCGATGGCTTGCAGGGAGTTGACGATAAGGTTGAGCAACACCTGTCCCAACTGGTCGCCGTGTCCCAGAATCGGCGGCAAGGCCTCGTCGAGGTCTTCCTCGATCTCGGCCAGCAGCTTCCACTGGTTGCGGCTGACCACCACCGCGTCGCGGATGACGGCGTTGAGGTCCACCGGCGCGCGTTCGAAGTTGCCGGGATGGGAAAAGGTCTTGATTGCCGAAACGATGCGGCTGATCGAGCGGATTCCCGACAGAGCCTGATGAACCGATTCGCCGGTTTCGGCGTGCAGGAACGCCAGATCGGCGGCTTGTTCCGCCTTGTGCAGGTGTTGCCGGATGTCGGGCGGAACCTCGCATTCGGCCAGGGCGCCGCGATAGGCGTCGACCAGGCGCACGATGTCGCCAACCGCGTTTTCCAGAAAGGCCAGGTTGTCGCTGATGTACTGGATGGGAGAATTGATCTCGTGGGCGATGCCGCCGGCCAGGGTGCCCAGGGCCTCCATCTTCTGCTGATGCAGCCACAGGGCTTGGCGCCGTTCCTCGGCCGCCGCCGCTTCCTTTTTCGCGGTGATCAGCTCGGCGAAGATCAGGATGCCGCCGACTTCGCCGTCGTCGCGCGTCCAGGGCAGGGATTGGGTGGTGATCCACTCGGTCTTGCCGTTGTCGGGACGTTCGAACGAAACCTCCACCACCGGCATGTCCTCTCCGGCCAGGGCAAGGGCATGCCGGTCCCGCCACTGTTCGGCGACCGGCACCACGTCGTAATGGCACAGGCCCTCCAGGCGTGGCGGCAGGAAGTCGAAGTCGGCATACCAGCGGCGGCTGGCCAGCAGATAGCGCATCTGGCGGTCGAACATCGCGGCGGCCACCGGCACGTGTTCGACGAAACGGCGCAGCACGGATTCGCTCGGCATCGCTGGAATTTCGGCCAGCGAGGCGCGCGGCAGCCGCGTCTGCGGCGGCACGTCGGCCTTGTCGATGCGGGGAGGCTGGCCCATGGAAACCTCGGCAATCAAACCGGTATCGGTGCGTGACCATGCACGCGGAATGCCATGCGGCGGTTCGTTCGCCGGAAACTCGAATATCCCCAATGGACTAGGCTGTGCCAAGAAAAACCGCCAGCAAAATGCCGTAAAACAGTGGCGCGGGTTCGGGGGCTGATGCATTTTGCTTTGCAAAATGCAAATCACGTGGACCGTTGCCATGACGCCGCCGCTTTGCCGAATCGCCTATGTCGATGACGATGCCGACATCCGTCAGATCGCCGAATTGGCCTTGCGCGACATCGGCGGGCTCGCGGTGCGCAGCTGGGGCAGCGGCGAGGATTTCCTGCGGGAATGGGGGGACTGGCTGCCGCAGCTGGTCCTGCTTGACCTCTGGATGCCGGGCATGGATGGTGGGCAAACCCTGGCGGCGTTGCGGCGGCAGCCGGGAGGCGCGGAACTGCCGGTGGTGCTGCTGAGCGGCAGCGTCGCTCCGCCGGAAGTTCCCGGCTTGGTTGCGGTTCTGAGCAAGCCGTTCGATCCGATGACGCTGGCCGACCGGCTGCGCGGCATCTGGGCGGACCTGCCGGAAAACGGAGGCTGAGGATGAGTGCCTTGGATGACGTGGTCGCCGGATACGTGGAGTCGATGCGCCCCAAGGGAGAAAGCTTCGGCGAAGCCTTGTCCCTTTGGCTGAGCTCCGGCATGCCGGGCGACGCGGTCGCCGATCTGGTCGCGCCGGTGCACAAGTTCGCGGGTTCGGCGGGGTCCGCCGGATTCATGCGGCTGTCGGCGGTGGCGACGCTGTTGGAGATCGGATTGCGCGCGGTGGCGGAAACCGGCGCGGCGTCGGCGGCGGAGGCCGAACAGTTCCGCCTGCTGGGAAAAGATTTCGCCGCGGAGATCGTGTCCCTCGACCCGGCGCGTTCGTCCCTGATCTCCGGCGAGGATCCGGCCGTCTACGTGCCGTTCGAACGGCCGCTTCGGGTGGTGTTGGCCGGTCTTCCGGCGGCGGTGGAACGCCTTCTTTCCCATGTCGTCGAACAGCGCATGGGAATGGCCATGGCGCTGCCCGACGCGGCGGCCCTGGCGGCGGTTCCCCCTGGGCGGGAGCCGGACTTGGCGTTGACCGGGGCGCCGGTGGAAAACGTGGCTTTTCCGGTGGTGGCGTTCGCCCCCCGGGGTTTCGATGATCTGGCGGCGGGAACGCTTGGCTGAGCCGCCGAGAGTGCGTGGGGAACGATGCGTGAAGCTTTGAAACTTCCGAACCTGGATATCCCGGCGGCGGAAACCGCGCGGCGCGACGTGGCGGTGATCGGCTGCGACGTGGCCGCGGTGTTCGCGGCGGCGATTCTGGCCTGGCGCGGCCACCGCGTCGTCTGGTTCCGCGGCGATGCGGTCAATCCCCACGCGGCAAGCGGCGTGATCCGCGATTTCGCGGCGGAGCCCCTGGCCCTGCCCGGATATCCGCTCGGCCTGGCGCGGCGGTTGCTCGGCAACGCGGTGCGCGGCGGTCTGGCGCCGCTCGTCGATCCCCGGTTCGTCGCCTGGGTGTTGCGCGCGGTCGCCGCCAGCCGTCCCCTGGAGGCGGAAAAGATCGCGGCGGAGCGGGCCTGGCTGCTGGCGCAGGCGCGTCCGGCCTTCGCCGCCCTGGCGGCGGTGGCGCCGTTCGAAACCGATGAGGTCGGGGTGCTGACCCTGTATCGCGACGCACGCGCCTATGCGGCGGGTTGGGCGGAACACGACGTGCGTCGCCGCCACGGTTGTACGTTGCGGGAACTGAGTTTTGCCGAGGTCGAGGCGGCCTGTCCGCACCTGTCGTCCGCCTTCGGGCGCGGCGTGCGCATCGACGGGGTTCGCCGCGTCGTCGACGCCGAGGCCGTGCTGGATGGGTTGAAGGCGGGGTTGGAAAGCCGCGCCGAGGTGGCGCGCCATTGGCCGGAACGGGTGCGGCCGCAGGGCGACGGCAAGGTCGAGGTGGCGGATGCCGGGCGGACGCGGTCGTTCGACTGGGTGGTGCGCGGCGAGGACGCGGGCCCGGCGTCGATCTGGCCGGGCGCGCGCGGCGGGATTTCCGCCTGTTTGGCCTATCGCGAACGCAGCCTGGTGCGCGACCTGCCGCCCGACGCCGACGCGCCGGATTCCTGCGGCGTTCTGGTCGACGGCGCCTCGGGGGCGTGGCTGGAACGCGGACCCGCGCGCATCGCCGCCGCCGGGGCGCATCGCCTGGGCGGCGCGCCGGACGAGGACGACCTGCGTTATCTGGTCGCCGCGTCCTATGCCCGCATCTGGCGCGACTTGGCGGGCAAGGGCTGGCGCGACGAGGGCGGTCGCCTGCACGTGACGCGCGGCTGGATGGCCCCGGATTCCCGGCCTCTTCTGGGGCATGCGGGGGGGCGCGTTCTGCTGTCGGCGGGGTATGGCGACCTGTCCTGGACCTTGGGTCCGGTGGCGGGGTTCGCCCTGGCCGCCGAGATCGAGGGCGACGCCGTCGAGGCGGCGAAGCTTTCGGCCTTTTCGCCCCGGCGTTTCGACTGAAGTCTAGCGCCGCGTCGCCGCCATCAGGCGGGCCGCGGCGAACAAGCTCCCGGCGACGGCGACGATGGCCGGCCCGGACGGCCAATCCCAGGCGAACGACAGCAGCAGGCCGCCGATCACGGAACCGCCCGCCAGCACCGCGGCGGAGGCCGCCGCGCCTTCGGGAGTGCGGGCGAAGGGTTGCGCGGCGGCGGCGGGGATGATCAGCAGCGAAGTCACCAGCAGCACGCCGACCAGCTTCATCGCCAGGGCGACGTAACCGGCCAGCCCGGCCAGGAACAGGATGTCGCAGGCACGGTCGGAGATTCCCGAAACCCGGGCCAGGTCGCGGTGCAGGGTCAGGAAGACCAGCGGCTTCCAGGCGCGCGCCAGGACGACGCCGCCGACCGCGCAGATGGCGGCGGTGATCCAGACGTCGGCGGCGGATAGGGCCAGGATGTCGCCGAACAGCAGCGCCATCGGGTCCAGGCGGATGCGGTCGGAGACCGCCAGGACGATCAACCCGGCGGAGAGGCCGACGTGGGCCAGGGCGGCGAGCAGGGTGTCGAGGCCGGTATCCGCCTGACGGTTCATCATCGCCAGCAACAGGGCGGTCAGCAGGGCGGCGGCGGCGGCCCCGGCGAAGGGCGGCAGGCCGGAGAGCAGGGCGACGGCGATGCCGGGCAGGGCGACGTGGGCCATGGTTTCGCCGAAGAAGGCGATGCGCCGCCAAACCAGCAGGCAGCCGAGCGGCGCGCCGAGGACGGCAAGGGCCAGACCGGCGATCAGGGGGCGCAGGATCAGGGGGTCGTCAATCGTCATCATCGTGGCCGTCTTCCCCGTCGTGGTCGTGGGGGTGCAGATGGGGGCGATGGTGATAGAGCGCCAGATGCGAGATTTCCGGGTCGGCGAACAGGGTGCGGAAGGCGGCGATGGCGTCCACGTCCCGCGGCGACCCTTCGCAGCAGATGTGCTTGTTGAGGCAGACGACGCGGTCGGTGGCGGCCATCACCACGTGCAGGTCGTGGGAAATCATCAAGACGCCGAAACCGAAACGGTCGCGCAGCAGCGGCAGGCGGGCATAGAGGTCGTTTTCCGAAATGGGGTCCAGCCCCTTGCTCGGCTCGTCCAGGATCAGGATGCCGGGCCGCGCGGCCAGCGCCATGGCCAAAAGAACGCGCTGCCGTTCGCCGCCGGACAGGCGCCCGATCGGCTTGTCGGCCAGGTGCGCCGCCGAAAGCAGGGTCAACGCGTCCTGCGCCTCGGTCTGGGTCAGGCTTCCCGGCAGGTCGAGGAAACGCCGCACCGACATCGGCATCGGCGGGGTGGCGGGGAAATCCTGGGGAACGTAGCCGATTTTCAGGCCGGGGCGGCGGCGGACCGTGCCGCCGTCGGGCTTCAGCAGGCCGGCGGCGATGCGCGCCAGGGTGCTTTTTCCCGCGCCGTTGGGGCCGACGACGGTGACGATTTCACCCGGCGCGACATCCAGGTCCACCCCTTCCAGGATGCTCTGCCCGCCAAGCCCGAAGCGGATATCCCGCAACGAGATCAGGGCAGAGTCGGGGAAGGGGGGCTGCATCGCGGCGGATCGTTCCTTCAGTCGTCGTGATCCGGGGCGCAGCCGGAGGCGGGGGTCTTGCCCTCGCGGACGCAGTCGGCGCAGACGCCCATGATTTCGACCAGGGGATAGCTGACCTGGAAGTGCGCCGTCTTGGCCCCCTCGGCGATCGCCTTGTCGATGATCGGGTCGGAAATCTCGGTCACCGAGCCGCAACACTGGCAGATCAGGAACTGCGCGGCGTGCGGATCCTCGGGGGTGACGCATGCCATGTAGGCGTTGATCGTCGCCAGGCGGTGCACGAAGCGTTGCTCGATCAGGAAGTCGAGAACCCGATACACCGAAATCGGCGCGGCGATTTTCCCATGGTCGCGCAGGCGCTCCAGGATGTCGTAGGCACCGATCGGCTTTCCCGCGCGCAGGATGATTTCGAAGACGCGGCGGCGCAACGGCGTGAAGCGGACACCGGTCTTCTGGAAATGCGCGTCCGCCGCTTGCAGCGCGGCGTCCGGGTTGGCGGCGAAATCGTGCGTATGATGCGCGAAAACGGACATCACGCGATCGTCCTTAGGGTTATGAAGCAGCGGCTGTGCGGTCCGTAGTGTGGGCCGGGACGGACCCCGCGCTTCGTTCGGCCATGGCCCTGAAAGTTCTGACGACGAGGCGATTTTGTTATAGTGTAGCGACCTTACCGCTACCCCTTGATGGGGCTTGACCGGAAGGCCTTGGCCGGACTGTAGCGCGAGGAGGATGTCGATGCAACGACGCGGCGCGAGTTTTCTGATTTGTCTGTTGGCCGGATTGGGGTTTGTCCCCGCTGTCGCGCTTGCCGCGCCGCCCCGCGTGGCCGCCAGCATCGCCCCCTTGGGGATGATCGCGGCGGCGGTGATGCAGGGGGCCGGAGAGCCGGTTCTGCTGCTGCCGCCGGGCCAGTCGCCGCACCACGGCGCGTTCAGGCCGTCGCAGGCGATGGCCCTGGACAAGGCCGACGTGGTGCTGTGGGTCGGTCCGGTTCTGGAGGCGGCGGTGGACAAGGCGCTGGACGCCAAACCCGCGGATTGGGTGGCGGCGCACGCCCTGGAGGTGGCGGAACTGCCCGGTCTGACCCGGCGGCCCTTCCGCCGTCTCGACGAGATCGGCGCGCCGGTCGAACATGGCCACGAACGCAAGGGCGAGCCCGAGCCCGAGCCCGAGCATCACCACCATGGGGGCAACCTCGACCCGCATCTTTGGCTCGACCCGGACAACGCGGCGGTGATCGCCGCCGCCCTGGCCGAACGGCTGGCCGCGCAGGACGCCGAACGCGCCGCTCTTTATCGCGCCAACGCGGCGGCGTTCGCCGCCACGCTGGGCGGTCTCAAGGCCGATCTGAGCGCACGTCTGGCAGGCGTCCGGGGAAAGGGGTTCGTGGTCTTCCACGACGCCTATCAGTATTTCGAGGCCTCCTTCGGCCTGTCCGCCGTCGCCGCCCTGACCATCGATCCGTCGCGGCCGGTTTCCGGGCGTCATCTCAAGGAGGTGCGGGACAAGGTGCGCGGTAAGGGCGCGGTGTGCGTCTTCGCCGACGCGCAGGCGTCGCCGGACGCGGTGAACAACCTGGCCGGACAGTTGGGGCTGAAGGCGGCGACACTGGATCCGCTGGGGGTCGGCCTTGTTCTGGCCCCGGATGCCTATCCGCGTCTGTTGCGGGATCTGACGGATTCCCTGCGCGGCTGTCTGGGGAACTAGGAAGGATCAGTTCGCCGCGGCGCGGACGTTGGCCAGAATCTTTCGCACGGAAACGAACAGATCCAAGGATTTGCCGTACAGATCCTCAAGCTCGGACGGAAGCTCCGGGGTAATTTCCGGTGCGTCTTCGTCGCGCGCGCCGATGTTGCGGCACAGGTTGGCGGCTTCCTCCAACAGGGAATCCAGCGGAACCTCGAGGTTGTTGACCGCCTTGTTGAGCAGCAGCCAGGACATGGTTTCCGCCAACAGGGCGGTCAGACGCGAGGCCTCGCGCGTCGCCGTCAGCTTGGCGATCGGATCTTCCGTGGGGGTGTGGCCGAGCGCCAGGTTGCTTTGAAGATAGTCGCGGGTTTCCGTCAGAAGGGCGATATTCGTGTCGAAAACCGAGGCGAACTGGGGGGTGTCGACCCATTCGGCGGCCATTGGCGTGCTCCGCAGGTTATGTCGTCATGGTTTCCCTGATGCGGGAAACTTCAACCGCCGGGGTGGGCGGCGCGCTTCAAGACTGTAGTGTGGGGACGATCCCCGGGGATGACAAGTCAATCCGTGCGCGACGGGGTTTCATTTCCCCCGGAAGCGCACTAATCAGGAAGGGGATATCCGGTCCAGGCAGGATGATGGCGACGACCGAAACGGGTTTCGACGAAGCGGTGGCGGCATGCCGGACGGCCCTGGGGACGAACGATCCCCGGCGCGCCGAAGCCCTGGCTCTCGGCTATTTGGAAAGCCTGGGCGAGGACGCGCGCCTGCGCGCCATCCTCGGCGCGGCGCGGCTGGCCCGTGGCGATGCCCGCGCCGCCGTCGCGGATTTCCGGTTGGCGCAGAAATGGGGCGGCGACGACGCCGACCTCCATTACGCCATGGGGGTGGCCTATCGCGCGGCGGGCAACCCGGCGGAGGCGGCCCGCTGTTGGCGGCAGGCCTTGGCGCGCGAACCCGGCCATGCCGACGCGGCGGCGAACGCCACCTTGGCCGCCTTGCAAACCGGGGCCTGGGAGGATGCCTGCGACCTGACGGCGGCGGCCATCGCCCACGGCGCGGCCGATCCGCGCCTGCCGTTGTGGCGGGGGCATGCCCTGGCCAAGCTGCATCGCGACGCCGAGGCCGCGGCGGCCTATCGTCTGGCGGTGGAGCGCGCCCCCGGCGATGCCGAGGCGTGGTTCGCCCTGGCCCTTTCCCTGCGCGACCTGCAACGGTTCGACGCGGCGCACGCCGCCCTGGCGCGGGTTCTGGAAATCGCTCCCGGTCATGCCGACGCGGGATTCGAGGCGGCGCAGATCGCCCTGATGGCGGGACGCTGGGAAGAAGGCTTCGCCCTTTGGGACTGGCGCTTGCGGCGCAGGTTGCCGTTGCTGCCGGAAACCTTGCCGGGCGCTCCCTGGGACGGCGCCGCGTGTCCCGGCGCGACCTTGCTGTTGCAGGCGGAACAGGGATTGGGCGACACCCTGCAATTCCTGCGCTACCTGCCCTTGGCCGCGGCGCGGGTGGGGACGGTCGTGCTCAGGGCGCATCCGCCGCTTCTCCGTCTGCTGCGGGGCGCGGACCTGCCGATGCGGGCGGTCGGGTTCGACGAGGAGGCAAAGGCGGATTTCCATGCGCCGTTGTTGAGTCTGCCCCGGCTTTTGGGGGATTTTTCGCCGCGCGCCGGGGGCGCCGCCTATCTGGTGTCGGCGTTTCCGCCCGCCGTCGTCCGTCGCCGTCCCCGCGTCGCCCTGGTCTGGGCGGGGAGCCCGACGCATTTCAACGATTCCCGGCGAAGCTGCCGCCTGGCCGATTTCATCCCGCTACGCGGGGTGACGGGGGTCGATTTCGTGCATTTCCAACTGGATGCCGACCGGGCGGAGGTGCAGCGCCTGTGGCCGGAGATCGAGGACGGAACGCGGGGCGTCGCCGATTTCCTGGATACCGCGCGGCGGTTGCGGGATTGCGATCTGGCGATCGCGGTGGATACCGCGTGCGTGCATCTGGCGGGGGCACTGGGGCTGCCCGCCTGGGTTCTGGTGCCGTTCGTCGCGGACTGGCGTTGGGGCGACGCGGGCGAGGAGACCCCCTGGTATCCCCGGACGCGGGTCTGGCGGCAGCGGGCGCCGGGCGATTGGGGGGAACTGCTGACGCGCGTCGCCGCGGCCCTGGCCGATTGGCGCGACGACGCGGCGCGGACGAAGGCCGCCGTTACAAGCGGGGTGGTGTCTCCGCCGGAGCCTTGATAGAGTCGCGGCTTGGGCCGGTCCTGAAATGGGGATGTCGATGGCGAAGGATGGCAAGCGGTGTTGGCCGATGGTTCTTGTGGCCGCGGTTTTGGGATGCGGCTTGGCGCAAGATGCCTTGGCGAAGGATTTGCTGTGGGGCGGGGACACCCGGCAATCCCGGGTTCTGACCGTTTATTCCGACGGGTTCGCGCAGGTCGAGGAAAGCCGCGTCGGCACCTTGCCGAAAGGGCTCTGTCGTCTCCGTCTGGCCGATGTCGCCTCGGGCATCGTGCCGGAATCGGCCATCCTGCGCGGCGAAAAGCTGTCCATCGTCGAGATGTCGGTGCGGCCGCCCTTCACCGATCCGCACGGGCTTTTGGTCCAGTCGATCGGTAAGACGGTGCGTCTGGTGCGCCAAGATCCCCGCACCGGCGAGGACAAGTCCGAGAACGCCGTCCTGCTGAGCGTCGAACCGCATCCGATCCTGCGCGTCGGCGATCGCCTGGAAATCAATCATCCGGGGCGCATCGTCCTGCCGATCACCCCCGAGACGCCGATGCCGGGACAGGCCTTCCTGGACTTCACCCTGGACAACGCGGCCCCCGCCCAGCGTCAACTGACGCTTCAATATCTGGTGCCCGGGCTGCGCTGGCAGGCCGACTACACCGCCGTCTACAACGAGGAGAAGAACCTTCTCGACCTCAGCGGCTGGATCGGCATCGCCAACGGCAGCGACGATTCCTTCGACGGGGTTTCCCTGCGGGTGGTTTCCGGTAACGTCGCGCGCGTCGTCGAGCAGCCGCGCGCCGGGGCCTTCCGTGCGGAGGCCAAACCGATGCTGGTGGACGAACCCTTGCGGCCGCCGATGGTCGCCGGCTATCGCCTTTACCCGGTGGCCAGGAAGGTTTCGATCGATGCCGGCGAACGCAAGCAGATCGCCTTTCTCGACCGCAGCGCGGTGCCGGTGGCGCGCAGCTATCGGGTGGTCGACCCGGTCGGCGTGTTCCGTTCCGCCCCCGGGGAATGGCCGCGCCGGGGGGCGTTTCTTCGCCTGATCTTCGACAATACCGTGCCGTCGGGGAACGGTTTGCCGTTGCCCGCCGGGGTGGTGCGGGTGACCGCGGTGCGCCCCAACGAGGCCGATCTTTTCCTTGGCGAGGACCGCATCGAACACGTGCCGGAGGGCGCTCCGGTGGAAGTGCAGCTGGGACGGGTCGTCGACGTCGCCTATTCGGCGCGCCGCATGGATTTCCGCGCGGTTTCGCGCAGCACCAGCGAACAGCACTTCAACGTCACCCTGTTCAACGACGGCGAGCGCGAGGCGAACATCGAGCTTACCCAGACTTTCCCGGGACAGTGGTCGATCTTCGACGAAGACACGGCGCACGTTCGGCGCGATGCGCAGACGGCGGCCTGGAACGTCATCGTTCCTCCGCACAGAAGTACGAATATTACGTTCTGGGTGAGGAATACGATAGGAAACTAACGCCCGTAAGCGACCGCCCGTAATTTTCATTGCTTTTTGCGCGGGGGATCGGGGGATGCGGATGGACTCGGCCCGGGGGATAGGGTATCCCTTGGGGCAGGGGATATCGCTGAAGGTAGGGGAAATTGGACGACAAGAACGGAACGGCTTGGACCGACGAGATGGTTGCCGAATTGGCCCGCCTGTGGGAGCAGGGGCTTTCGACCGGGGATATCGGGCGTCAGTTGGGGGTTTCCAAGAATGCCGTGGTGGGCAAGGCGCATCGCCTGGGGTTGACCGGGCGGCCGTCGCCGATCAAGCGGACCTCGCCCAAGCCGAAGAAGGAAAAGCAGGCCTCTCTGGTCGACCTGGGCCCCAGCTGCTGCCGCTGGCCGATCGGCGATCCGCGGGATGCGGGCTTTCACTTCTGCGGCAAGAAGGCGATTCCGGGCAAACCCTATTGCCCGGAGCACGCGGCGGTTGCCTATGTGAACGCGAGCAAGAAGTCGGACTCCTCGGGCGACTGATTCATCCGTCCGATCGGATCGGGGCGGGACGGCGCGCCATCGCTCGCAACGCGATGGCGGCAAGAGTGCCTGTCGCCGCCAGCAGAGCCATGGCCAGGAACGCCAGGCCGCCCACCCGTGCGTAAAGCCCCCCGGAAACCATCGTCGCCGCGCCGAGGATCAGGCCGTTCCCCGCCGCCGCGTAGACGCCTTGGGCGCGTCCGGCGATGCCCGGCGCGACGTGGCGGGCGATGAAGTGCATCGCCCCCAGATGGATCGCGCCGAAGGTCAGCGCGTGCAGGCATTGGATGGGCAGCAGCAGCCAGGGGTCGGTGACGAAGGCCAGCAGGCTCCACCGCACGACGCAGGCGATGCCGCCCGCCAGCAGTAGGCGGAAGGTGCCGATCCGTTTCACCACCGTGCCGCTGAAGGCGAAGAGGCAGACCTCGGCGGCGACGCCGGTGCCCCACAGCACGCCGATCCAGACGTGGTCGATGCCCGCCGCCTGCCAGTGCAGGGTGGCGAAGCCGTAATAGACGGCGTGGCTGGCGACGATCAGGGCGGTGGCCAGCAGGAACATGCCGTACAGGCGCGACGACAGCAGGTCGATCCAACGCATGCGCACGGGGGGTCCCGCCATGCCGTGCGGCGGTTCGTCGGGTAGGGCGGCGGCGGCGGCGCACAGGGGAACCATGCCGCCGACGATCAGCCAGACGACGATGCCGGGGTGGACGTCGTCGAGCAGGCGTCCGACCGCGCCCGAGGCGGCGATGAAGGCCAGGGACCCCCACAACCGCATCCGGCCGTAGTCGAGGCCGTGGCGGACGACGTGGGACATCGCCAGGTTGTCGCCCATCGGCAGGATCGCCGCGAAGGCCGCGCCGGAAACCGCGGAAAGGACAAGCAGCCCGGCGAACCCTTGCATCAGCGGGAAGAGGGCGGTGGAGACCAGCGATGCGGCGGCCAGTCCGGCCAGGATGGTGCGCCGCCGTCCGCTGCGGTCCACCAGATGGCCGACCACCGGATTGAAGGCGACCTTCGCCCAAAGCTGCACCGCGACCAGAATGCCGATTTCGGCGGCGGAGAGGCCCCGGTCCTTCAGCCACACCGGCCAATAGGGCATCTGGATGCCGACCACCAGGAACAGGGCGGCATAGAACAGCGAGAAGCGGATGGCCGGGGCGGACATCGCGGGGTCACCGCGCGGACGGCGGCAGCAGCCTGACCCCGGCGCCAAGGGCGATGAAGAAAGGATTTTTCAGGCCCGGCTTGCCGTAGATCAGGTCTTCGCCGCCGGGGTGGCCGACGACGCGCCCGCCCGCCGCGCGCAGCACGGCGTCGGCGGCGGCGGTGTCCCATTCCATGGTCGGCGACAGGCGGGGATAGAAATCCGCCTCGCCCGCCGCGATCAGGCAGAATTTCAGCGACGAACCGGCATGGCTGGACGAGGCGACGGCATAGCGGGCCACCAGTTCGCGCGTCGGTTCGCCATAGTGGGAGCGCGACAGCACCGCGACCAGGGCGTCGTTGTCCGCGGCGCGGCAGGCGATGGGACGGCATTCCCCCACCGCGTCGGGGGCGTGCGGCGGCGTTTCCTCCACCGCCTTGCCGACCGTGGGCGTCCATTGCAGGCGTTCGATCGCCGGCGCGTAAACGACGCCGAGCAGCGGCGCATGGGCGGCGATCAGGGCGATGTTGACGGTGTACTGGCCGTCGCCGCGGATGAATTCCTTGGTGCCGTCCAGGGGATCGATCAGGAAGAAGGGTTTCGACCAGTCCTCCGGGGTGTCGCCGCCTTCTTCCTCGCTGACCACGGGGATGCGCGGAAAGGCGGCGCGCAGGCCCTCCATGATCACCGCGTTGGCGGCTAGGTCGGCCTCGCTGACCGGGCTGCCGTCGGGCTTGTCGCGGGTGATCAGGTCGGCGGCGCGGTAATACGCCAGGGTCTTGCGTCCGGCGAGGACGGCAAGGTCGCGCATCCGCCGGGCGATGGCGGTTTCTTCTTCTGAACTGAAAAACGCGGAGGACATCGAAATGCTCGAATTGCAGAGGGGGCGGCCATTATGCGGGGGGGCGGAGGGCGATGCAATGCGCCGCCGCTTTCTTTTGGACAAGTCGCGGCGGGGCGGGTAACCGTAGGCAATGATCGCAGATCCGACATCCGCCCTGATTCTGCCGTTCGCCACCGGCGCGCTGACCCTTGCCGACGACGCACGCGGCGCGTTCCTGCGCGCGCGGGCCGACGCCGCGCTGTCCGCCTGGCGCGGACGGCTGCTGTGCGAACAGGGGTTCAAGCCGGACACCAACGCGCTCGTCGCCGCCGGGTTCGAGGCGGTGCCGCGGATCTCCTCGGGCGGTTTCGATTTCGTTCTCTGCCTGCCCTCCAAGCAGAAGCAGGCGGCGCTGGCCGACGTGGCGCGCGGCCTGTCCCTGCTGCGCGAGGGCGGGGTTCTGGTTTGCGCCGGGCGCGGCGACGCGGGGGCGGCTTCCATCGCCAAGACGGTGAAGCGATCCGTCGGAACGTTCGGCGAGGCCTCGAAGCATCATTGCCGGGTGTTCTGGCTGCGGCGCGGCGACGCGTTGCCCGCGTGCTGCGCGGAGTGGCTGGCGGCGGCGGAGCCGCGCTTCGTCGACGCCATCGGCGGGGTCTCCGCTCCCGGCGTCTTCGGTTGGGACCGTGTCGATGTCGGATCCCGTTTGCTGGCGGAAACCCTGGACGACAGAATTGGCGGCCGGGTGGCGGATTTCGGCGCGGGGTGGGGGTATCTGTCGCGGGAGATCCTGGCCCGCTGTCCGCGGGTGGCGGCCCTCGACGTGGTAGAGGCCGATGCCGCCGCCCTGGACGCGGCGCGCCGCAATCTTGCCGCGCCGGGGGGCGTGGCGCCGTCCTTCCGCTGGCACGACGTGGCTTGCGAACCCGGACTCGGCCCCTACGATTGGGTGGTCAGCAATCCGCCCTTCCATGCCGGGAAGGACGCCGATCCCGAGATCGGCCGCGCCTTCATCCGCGCGGCGCGGGCGGCGCTGGCGCCCGGTGGGCGGGTGCTGCTGGTGGCCAACCGCCATCTTCCCTACGAGGCGGCGATCGACGCGGCGTTCAAGGACCGCGTCACGGTCGCCGAGACCCCGGCCTTCAAGGTGATCGAGGCACGCGCATGATCAATCCCGAGGACTACGCCGAAAACTGGCCGGAATTCATCAGGCTGCACTTCGGCACGGTGGGCTTTCTGAAGCACATGGACGTAACCGTGGAGAGGACCGGCCACGGCACCGCGACGCTGTCCCTGCCGTTGCGGCGCGAATACGCCAATTCCTATGGCATCGCGCACGGCGGCATCGCGGCGTTGTTCGTCGACATGGCGGCGGGGGTGGCGTTGCGCACCCTGAAGCTGACCGTGGTGACGGTGGAAACCACCACCAGCTATCTCGCGCCGATCCCGCTGGCCGGCACCCTGCGGGCCGAGGCGCGCACCCTGCATCAGGGGCGGCGCATCCTGCATGCCGAGGTCTCGGTGTTCGCCCCCGATGGCACCCTGGCGGCGGCGGGGCGCGCCATCTACACGGTGACCGGAGAGGACACCGGGCGTTACCCCGCCTTTGCCTGAAACCGGCGCTGCGGATGCTAGTCCGCGGCGGAAACCGGCGCGGCGGTGGTCATCGGTAGGGGCAGCTTGCCCAGATGCGCGATCAGGACCGACAGGGCGTCGGCGATCCGGCGCAGTTCGGGCAGGGGGGTCAGTTCGGCCTCGTTCATATAGAGGCGGCGGGCGATTTCGATTTGCAAGGTATGCACGCCGTGCGTCGGCCGTCCGTAGTGGCGGGTGGTGTAGCCGCCGGCATAGGGGTGGTTTCGCGCCACCACCAAGCCGAGGTCCGAAAGCGTCCGTTCGGCGGTGTCGGTGACCATGGCGTCGCACGAGCCGCCGAAGCCGTCGCCCAGCACGACGTCCGCGTCCGTGGGTTCCGCGTCGGCGGTCGTCGACGGCATCGAATGGCAGTCGAGAAGAACGCAGACGCCGAAACGGTCGCGGGTTTTCCGGATCAGTCCCTCCAGGCGCGCGTGATAGGGGTAGTAGTGCGCGTCGATACGGTCCTGGGCGTCGGAGAAGTCCAGCTTTCCGGCATAGATCGGCTGGTTCTGGCTGACGATGCGCGGAATCGTGCCGAGGCCGATCGAGGCGCGCGGAGAGATCATGTTGACGAACGGCGGCAGGGGACCGTCGAACATTTCGGGGTCGAGTTCGTAAGCCTCGCGGTTGACGTCGATGAAGGCGCGCGGGAACAGGGCCTTGATCAGCGGCGCACCGCGCCGCGGCCCGTCGGCGACCAGGCGATCGACGAAAGCGTCCTCGGAGCGACGGATAGCGGTCGGCCCCAGTTGGCTCGCCGCCAGGAATTCCGGCGGATAGTCGCAACCGCTGTGCGGCGAGGCCAGAACCACCGGCAGGGTTTGGACGTCCGGATGGACGATTTCCAAAACGCCGGATATTCGCTCCGACCAAAAGGCGTCGGACACGGCATACCTCCTCGACAGTCTCCCACTTCCATCCCGGCGGTATTTTACCAAATTGTTTCGAGGAATTCGATTCACTTGTTCGAGAAAGGGTTGTGGTGTTCGATGCGTTTCGGCAAAATTTGGCCTTGCCAACCCGGCCGGGTTTCGATAAAAGCCATGACCTCCGAGGCGAGGGCCGGTTCGGCGCAGACCTCAGACGGGCGGTTAGCTCAGCGGGAGAGCACTACGTTGACATCGTAGGGGTCACAAGTTCGATCCTTGTACCGCCCACCATCGAAGCCCCAAGGGAAACCTTGGGGCTTCGTCCGTTTGGGGCGCGCGGCAATCGACTGCCTAATTTTTCGGCGGTAATTTATCCGGATAAATTTTTGGTCATCCGGCGGTATTCCGTCTTCTGGCGGCGGCCGAAACCGGCTACTCTGCCTGCCGACCGGAGGCGGTCGCGTTGCGCCGTCCCCTGGAAGAGATCGTCTCAAGGATTGGAAAATGAACAGGATTGTCTATTTAAACGGCCAGTGGCTGCCGGAAGCCGAGGCCAAGGTCTCGATCTTCGATCGGGGATACGTGTTCGGCGACGCCATCTACGAGGTCACCGCGGTGACCCAGGGCAAGTTGCTGGATTACCCGGGGCACGTGGCGCGTTTCCACCGCTCGATCGGCGAGGTCGGCATCGTCTGCCCGGTGAGCGACGAGGAACTGCTGGCGGCGCATCGTGAAATCGTCACGCGCAATTCGCTGGACGAGGGGCTGATCTATCTGCAGCTGTCGCGCGGCCCCGCCGACCGCGACTTCCATTTCCCGAAGGCGCCGGTTCCGACCCTGTCCATGTTCACCCAGGCGAAGAAGTTCATCGACGACGACGCCCATGTCCGCGACGGCGTGTCGGTGATCACCCTGCCGGATCTGCGCTGGGGCCGCCGCGACATCAAGACGGTGCAGCTGCTCTATCCGTCGATGGCGAAGATGGAAGCGGAAAAGCAGGGCGCCTATGACGCCTGGCTGTATCAGGACGGCTACATCACCGAGGCGACTTCGTCTTCCGCCCACATCGTCACCCGCGACGGGGTGCTGGTCACCCGGCCGCTCAGCCATGCGATTCTGCCCGGCATCACCCGTGGCTCGATTCTGTCGCTGGCGCGCGAGGCGGGCATTCCGGTGGAAGAACGCATGTTCACCGTCGACGAGGCGAAGGCCGCGGCCGAGGCGATCGTCACCTCCGCCACCCAGCTGGTGCAGCCGGTGGTGAAGATTGACGGCCAGCCGATTGGCGACGGCAAGCCCGGCCCGCTGACCAAGCGTCTGCGCAAGATCTACATCGACTATCACCTGGCGCACCTGATCTGACCGTCGGGGAAACACAACCGAGAGGGCCGGCTTCGCACCGGCCCTTTCGTTTTGCCGCGAACGGTCAGGAATCGATCGCGGCTTTCCAGCCTTCGGGCATCCGCCACGCGTCGATCCAGGGCAGCACCTGGTCGGTGGGCATCGGGCGGGCGATGCCGAATCCCTGCGCGTAATCGCAGCCGTAGCGCACCAGGGGAATCCCGTGTTCGACGGTTTCCACGCCCTCGGCGATGACCTTGCGGTCCAACGCGTGGGCCATGTCGACCAGGCTTTCGACCAGGGCTTGGTCCTCGGCGCTGTCGAGGATGTTGGCGACGAACGAGCGGTCGATTTTCAGAAATCTCACCGGAAGGTGGCGGAAATAGGTGAGGGAGGAATACCCCGTGCCGAAGTCGTCGAGGGCGAAATCCACCCCCAGGGCGGCGCACTCCTGAATCCGCCGCGACACCGCGTCCAGGTCGCGCATCGCCGTGGTTTCCAGGATTTCCATGTCCAGGCCGCTGGCCGGAACGTCGGGAAATTCCGCAAGAATTTCGGTGAAGCGCGCGATGAAGTCGGCCTGCTGAAGGTGATGGCCGAAGATGTTGACGCACACCGTGATGTCCAGCCCCTGGGCCTGCCAGTCTCTTTTTTGGCTTAACGCCTCGCGCAGGACCCAGTCGCCCAGCGGACGGGTGAAGTCGGTGTCCGCCACGCCGGGGAGGAAACTGCCCGGCAGCAACAGGCCGCATTCCGGATGTTGCCAGCGGAGCAGGGCTTCCATGCCGATGACCGCGCCGCTGCGCATGTCCACCTTCGGCTGGTAGTGAAGGCGAAATTCGTCGTTTTCCAGGGCGGCGACGATACGGGCATAATGGTCCTGGTGTTCCTGGCGGAGCCTGTCGCTTTCGGAATCGAAGCGATGGATGCGGTTCCTGCCGTTGCGCTTGGCGTCGTACATCGCCTGGTCGGCGTGCCGGATCAGGGCATCGGCTTCCTCGGCGTCGTCGCGCGGAAAGACGGTCATCCCCATGCTCATGGTCAGGGTCGCGGTCTTGTCCCCCACCAGATAGGGCTTGCCGATTTCCACCAGCATCCGTTGCGCGACCTTTTCCAGTTCGGCGTCGTTTCGAATGCCGCACAGCAGCACGATGAACTCGTCGCCCCCCAGACGCGCCACGGTGTCGCCGTCGCGGGTGCAGAGCTGCAGGCGTTGCGCCGCCTGGATCAGCAGGGCGTCGCCGACGTCGTGTCCCCAGGCGTCGTTGATCGGCTTGAAACCGTCGAGGTCGAGATAGCAGACCGCGAGCAATTCGTCGTGCCGCCGCGCCCGCGCCAAAGCCTGATGCAGGCGATCGGCAAGCAGCGCGCGATTTGGCAGCCCGGTGAGCGGGTCGTGATAAGCCAGATGTTCGATGCGCTTCCGGTTTTCCTTTTGCTCGGTGACGTCCTTGACGGCGCCGATCAGGCGGATGGGGACGCCGTTGTCGTATTCCATCTTGCCGACGCCTTGGACCCAGCGTACCGCCCCGTCGAGGGGGCGGGTGATGCGGTATTCGAAGTCGAAGGCTTGGGTGCCGGTGCGAACGCAGTCTGCGAAGTATTCCAGCAGCAGGGAGAGATCGTCTTCATGAACCAGTCGCCGCCAGGAGTCCCTGGTGCGTGGGTAATCCGCCCCGACGCCGAAGATGGTTTCCTGCTCGGGGGATCTTGTCCAGGCATCGTGGACAAGGTCGAGGGAATAGGTTCCAAGTCCTCCGACCTCGCGTGCGGCCAGCAGGGATTTGTCGAGGTCGTGTACCTCTTGCAGTGCTGCCTGAAGCTGTGCGTGGCTTTGCCGAAGTTCGGTCGCGTCCTGTTGCTGCTTTCTCCAGAAGCGGTAAAGGGCCCAGGCGGCCAGATGGGTGAGCGCCAGGAAGATGGTCAGGGAGCTCAGGGTGACCCAGCGCAGGTTGAACCAATCGGTGAGGAATTCTTCCTCAGCGATGCCGCAAAGCGCATAGATCGGCGCGTTGGGCAATCGCTGGTACGAGGAAATCCGCCGCAGCCCGTCCATGGGGCTGGCGGCGAGATAGGTTCCGCTGTCCGGGTTCCGTGCGAGGGCGTCTTTGATCTCCCGCGACAGGATCACCGGGCTGCCGGCTTCGAGCTTTTCGCCATGAATGCTGTCCGGATGGCGAACGATCAGGGAAAAGTCGTCGGCGCGCAGGCTAAGTTGGCTGGTTTCTCCCAGGCCGTACCCGGAAACCACCTTCTGAAAATGTTCCAAGGCGGCGGGGATGGCAACGACGCCGGCAAACCTGCCGTCGGGATGCCGGTAGGACCTAGCGAAGATCAGGATGGGGCTTCCCGACAGGCGGCTGATCAGTGGCTTGGAGACGTACAGACCCTCGTGGCCTCGCTTCAGGGCGATAAAGTACGCGCGGTCCGCGACGTTGAAGGTGGCGGGTTTCTTTAGCCCCTGGTGGGAAATGACGGTTCCGTCCGATGCAGTGACCGACAGGTTCTCGGACTCGGCGACCAGTTTAAACTGCCTGGCGACGATGTCGTCGATGCTTGGGCCGTTCGACGACGTTTGGTTCAGGGTCCTTTCGATCTCATGGGCTACCATGCGCAGGGAAAGGTCGATCTTCTCGATGATGTTGGCGGCGCTTTGGCTGGCCGCCAGGGACAGGTCCTGACTGTTCGTCTTGCTGCGTTGGATGTCCCGCTGTTTCACCTCTTGCAGGCCGACCAACGCCGAGAGGATGGCGAACCCGTTGAGTGCCATCACGGCGAAAATCAGGGATAGAACAACGCGTCTGCTGCTTGCCGTCTGGGTGGTCAACGATCGACTCGTAAAAACAGGACTAAGGCTGTTGAATGTACCGGAAAATTTCCGGTAAGGCTTTGGGAAAGTTATCTCCCCGGTCGGGTCGGCGGATTTTCGGGGTGGCGCCGCTGGCGCTTTCGCGCGCCGTATCCTATCTCGGGTGAAGCCTGTTTCTTCGTTTCCGGATGCCGCCTCCCATGCCCGACCGTCCCTTCCTGCCTCCCGCCGCCTTCGGCACCGTGCTTGGCCATGCGCCGGGCGGCGTGCCGGTCTATTCCAGCGACTACGACAGCGTGAACCGGGCCGAGCTGCCCAACCGCGCCGCCTTCCGTCATTACGTCGACGGCATCTTCATGGGCTACAAATGGCAGTGCGTGGAGTTCGCCCGACGCTGGCTCTATCGCACCCAGGGGCGGATCTTCGGCGACGTGGCGATGGCCTACGACATTTTCCAGTTGCGCAGCCTGCGCGACATGGCCAGCGGCGAGGAATTGCCGCTGCGTTCCTTCCGTAACGGCGCGAAGCGCTGGCCGGAACCGGGTGCCCTGCTGATCTGGAACGAAGGCGGCGAGTTCGTCGTCACCGGCCATGTCGCGGTGGTCACCGAGGTCTTTCCCGACCGGGTGCGCTGCGTCGAGCAGAACGTCGACAACCGCCCCTGGCCGGAGGGCCGCGCCTATTCCCGCGAACTGACGGCGACGGTCGGCCACGACGGTTCGTATTGGATCGAATGCACCTTCGGCGACGCCACCATCCTCGGCTGGGTGATCCAGACCGACGACGATACCCACGCCGAAACCATCGTCGACGCCGACCCCAGGCTGTTCAACCTGGCGGCCCGCCACGTCGATGCGCAAGGGCGGGAAGGGCAGGTCTGGCTGAATCCCGCGGTTCCCGAAGAGGCCGCCTTCATGGCGAAGATGGGCGGCTGCAAGATCGCCGGGATTCCAGCGCACGAAACCCTTTATTTCCGCGTCGGCGAAACCGCCGAGCGCGAATTGAAGCGCGCCACCAACGAACTGCACGCGATGTTCATGCACGCCACCAACGCGGTGCTGGAAGACGACGACCTGCTGCGCCGTTTCAACCTGCCGCCGGTGCTGTGGCCGCGCCTGCGCCGTTCGTGGGAAGGGCGGCGCAGCCGGATGATCACCGGCCGGTTCGATTTCTCGCTCTCCGAGCGGGGGCTCAAGGTCTACGAATACAACGCGGATTCCGCCTCGTGCCACATGGAGTGCGGCAAGGTGCAATGCGCCTGGGCGCATCACTACGGCTGCGAGGACGGGCGCTGTTCCGGCAAGGAACTGATCCCCGATCTGGTCGAGGCGTGGCGCACCGCGGGCGTGGATGGCGTGCTGCACATCATGCGCGACCACGACGCCGAGGAAACCTATCACGCCCTGTTCATGAAATCGGCGATTGAGGCGGCGGGCATCCCCTGCAAGGTGATCACCGGGGTTTCCGGCCTGCGCTGGGACGGCGAGGGACGGGTGGTCGACGCCGACGGCGTGCCGATTTCCTGGGTGTGGAAGACCTGGGCGTGGGAGACGGTGATCGACCAGATCCGCGCCGAATGCGCCGACGACGAGGAGGACCTGCGTCTGCATCGCAGCCGCGACCCCGGCCGTCCGCCGCGTCTGGCCGACGTTCTGTTGCGTCCCGAGGTCAAGGTGTTCGAACCGCTTTGGACCCTGATCCCCAGCAACAAGGCGATTTTGCCGATCCTTTGGTCGATGTACCCGAACCATCCCTATCTGCTGGATACCCGCTTCGATCTCGACGACGACCTGCGCGAGAAGGGCTACGTGACCAAGCCGATCGTCGGCCGTTGCGGCGCCAACGTCGCCCTGTTCGATGCCGACAGCGGCCTGATCGGCGAAACCGACGGTCGCTTCGCCGACCGCAACCAGATCTTCCAGCAGCTTTTCCCCTTGCCCCGCATCGACGGCGAGTACGTGCAGATCGGCACCTTCTCGGTCGGCGGGCGCTATGCCGGGGCAAGCGCGCGGGTGGACGCCTCGCCGATCATCACCACCGACAGCGACCTTCTGCCCCTGCGCGTCGTCGAGGACGCCGAAATCCTTCAGCCGTAGACCTCGCGCGAGAGGTCGAGCCAGGCCCGCGCCGCGGCGGAGAGGAAGGCGTTGCGCCGCCAGACCAGGGCCAGCCGCCAATCGGTGCCGGGCTCGGCGAGAAGCGCCTGACGCACCGCCGGATGGGGGTGCTCCGCCGCGGTCATTCGCGGCAGGAAGGCCACGCCCAATCCCGCCGCCACCAGTTGCACCATGAATTCCACCTGCGCGGTGCGGGCCGCCACCACCGGCGCGCGGCCTCGCCGCCGATAGGCCTCGGCAATGATGCGGTTGACCGCGAAGGCGGCGTCGAACAGCACCACCGGCGTCTCCCCGATCGCCGCCAGGTCGACGCGGTCGCCTGCTGCGGCGGGATGCCCGGGGGGCAGCAGGGCGACCATCGGTTCGCTCTTCACCGGCTGGAAGGCGAATTCCTCGCCTACCGGCAGCAGCGAGGCGGCCAACTCCAGTTCGCCCGCGGTCAGCAGTTCCTCCAGCCGTCCGCTGCCGTGTTCCTGCAGGCGGATGTCGATGTCCGGGAAGCGCTTGCGATAGAGCGCGAAAAGGGGCGCGAACAGGGTGCCGCCGCCGATCGGCGACAGCCCCAGGCGCAGTTCGCCGCGCCGCAGACCGCGCAGGTCGTCGAGTTCCCGCAGCAGGTCCTCGCGTTCCGCCAAAATCGTCTGGGCGCGGCGGAAGACGATTTCTCCCGCCGGGGTGGGCGTCATGCGGGCGCGGTCGATCAAGGGGGTCCCCAGTTCGTCCTCCAACTGGCGGATCGCCTTGCTGACCGTCGATTGGGTGGCGAAGACGGTCTTCGCCGCGGCGGAAAAGCCGCCCTGGCGGATCACCTCGACGAAGGCACGCAGGGTACGCAGCTCCATTTCATCCTCCCGTGTTCTCGTTATTCTAATACGGAATTCATATCATTCCATCAATTCATTTCACGAATGGAGCCAAACGCGATATTTGAGAAGTGTTCTTAGTTGAAAGGTCAGACCATGCTTCGTCTCCGCCCCGTCCGCGTCCTTCACGCCCAGATGCAGCGCAGCCGCGCCGCGCAGGTGGCGGCGCTGGCGGCGGTGTGGCTGGCGGGCAACCAGGCGACCCGTCTGCTCGGCCTGCCGTTCCCCGGCGCCATCGTCGGCCTGGGGCTGATGCTGCTGTTGCTGTCCACCGGCTGGGTGAGCCCGGTCAGCGTGCGGCGCGGGGCGCGTTTCCTGATCGGCGAGATGCTGTTGTTCTTCGTTCCGGCGGTGCTGGCGGTGATGAACCACGCCGAGTGGCTGAGCCTGACCGGCCTGAAGCTGTTCGGCGCGGTGTTGCTGGGCACCCTGGCGGTGATGCTGGGGACGGCGCTGGCGGTCGACCTCTCCTATCGTTGGTGGGTGCGTCATGCCGTCCGCTGAAATTCTCGCCTCGGGCGTGTTCTGGTCGGTGGCGACGATCGCCGCCTATCTGGCGGCGCGGACGCTTTATCGCCGCTTGCCGCGCTGGTGGTTGTCGCCGCTGCTGGTCGCGCCGGCGCTTCTGTTGGCGGCGGCGCTGGCGACGCGGGTCGGCTACGAGTCCTACATCCGTGGCACCCATTGGCTGATGCTGGCGTTGGGCCCGGCCACCGTGGCCTTCGCCCTGCCGATCTACGAGTACCGCGCGGCGATCCGCCGCTATTGGCCGGTGCTGTTGATCGGCGTGGTGGTCGGCAGTTCGCTGGCGATCGGTTCCGCCTGGGGGCTGGCCTCGCTGTTCGGCCTATCCGACGCCTTGCGGCTGAGCCTTTTGCCGCGTTCGATGAGTATGCCCTTCGCCCTGATCGTCTCCGGCGGCATCGGCGGCGTGCCGGACCTGACGGCGGTGTTCGTGGTGGCGACGGCAGTGATTGGCGTCGCCGTGGGCGAAGTTCTGTTGCGCTGGTTGCCGTTGCGTTCGACGGTGGCGCGCGGGTCCCTGTTCGGCATGGGGGCGCATGGCGCGGGCGTCGCCAAGGCCACCGAGATCGGCGGCGAGGAAGGCTCGATCGCCGGTCTGGTGATGATCTTGTCCGGCGTCGCCAACGTCCTGGCCGCCCCCCTGGTGGTTCTTTTGTTGGGTTAGAGTTTTTCGATCGCATTGAGAGGCAGCGAAACTGGCCGCGCCGGCAACGGCGCGGCATTTTTTTTGAGAACGGTTTCACACTCTTCGCGGTTTCGCCGCCGCCGCCCCTGGACAAGCCCGGACGGCTTGCACACATCGGGCGTGTCACGATCTTCCCCGCGAAAGGTGTTTTCCATGCCCTCCCTGTTCGATTCCCTGAAGCTCGGCGCGTTGACCCTGCCCAACCGCATCGTCATGGCGCCCCTGACCCGGGCCCGCGCCGGGGATTCCCGCATCCCCAACGCCCTGATGGCGGAATACTACGCGCAGCGCGCCGATGCCGGGCTGATCCTCAGCGAGGCGACCTCGATCATGCCGATGGGCGTCGGCTATGCCGCGACGCCGGGCATCTGGTCGGCGGAACAGGTGGAGGGATGGAAACTCGTCACCGACGCGGTGCATCGGGCGGGCGGACGCATCTTCATGCAGCTTTGGCACGTCGGCCGGATTTCCGACCCGTCGTTCCTGGGGGGCGAGCCGCCGGTCGCGCCCAGCGCCATCGCCGCCGAGGGGCATGTCAGCCTGCTGCGGCCGCTGCGGCCCTTTCCGGTGCCGCGCGCCCTGGAAACCGACGAGATTCCCGGCATCGTCGCCGCCTATCGGCAGGCGGCGGCGAACGCCAGGAAAGCGAACTTCGACGGCGTCGAGATTCACGGCGCCAACGGTTATCTGCTGGATCAGTTCCTGGAGGATTCGACCAACCGCCGCACCGACGCCTATGGCGGCCCGGTGGAGAACCGCGCCCGTCTGATGCTTGAGGCAGTGGACGCGGCGATCGCCGAATGGGGGGCGGACCGCGTCGGCCTGCACCTTTCGCCGCGCGGTGAAGCCCACGACATGGGGGATGCCAACCCGGTCGCCACCTTCGGTTACGTCGCCGAACAGATGAAGCGGCGGGGCATCGCCTTCATCTTCGCCCGCGAACACATGGGGCCGGGGCGGATCGGGCCGTTGCTGAAGCAGGTCTTCGGCGGCGCCTTCATCGCCAACGAGAACCTGACCAAGGCCTCCGCCCAGGTCCTGCTGGAAAGCGGCGAGGCGGACGCGGCGTCCTTCGGCAAGGCGTATATCGCCAATCCCGATCTGGTGCGCCGCCTGGCCGAGGACGCGCCGCTCAACGCCCTCGACATGGACACCCTCTATGGCGATGGCGCGAAGGGATATACCGACTATCCGTTCCTTCCCTAGGCGGCATGGGTTGTGATCGCCGTCCCCCGATGGCATCCTGAACCGACAAGGGGGAGCGCATGAAGCAACTCAGACGGATGCTGGAGGGCAGGGGGGTGATCCTCAACAGCGAGCCCTCGCCCGAGGAAATCCGCCGTGCCCGCGCCTGGTTTCCGCACGCCCGTTTCCTCGCCGAGCATTTCGCCGAGTACGACGTCCTGCGGCGCGGGCTGATGCACCAGGCGCGGTCCTCGGCGTTGGCGCCGCAGACCCGCCAGGTGCGCGACTATCTGGAAGAGGCGAAGCTTTTGTTGCCGCAGCGGGGCGGCGGGGTGCATCCCGCCGGACACGACGCCGACCTGTTCCTGCGCGGCGGCTGGCTGGAGGAATACGTCTACATGGCGTTCCTTTCCGCCGGGGCGGACGCCGCCACCTTCCACCAGGGCATCCATTGGCGGGTCGACGAATACGAAGGCGACAACGAGGTGGACGTCATCGCCCGCATCGGCGAACGTCTGGCCTTCGCCTCGTGCAAGGCGATGAAGCCCGCGCCCAATGCCTCGGGCTCGCAGAACTATCGCGGCGCGCTGATCAATTTCCTCAACGAAATCGACAACGCCCAGGACCAGTTCGGCTATCCCTGGGACTCCGCCTTCCTGTTCACCACCACCGACTTTACCGACGACCTGGGGCAAAGCCGTTTCGGCAGCATCCTGGGCAAGGCGCGGGCGCTGGACGTCTATGTGCTGGGGCTGGAAGACCTTCCCTGGCGGCGGTTGCTGCCCTACATGACCAGGGTGGTGCAGGACCTGCGCGCCGAACCGGTTCCCGAGACCGGGCATCCGGTGCACGGGATGGGCGGGACGGTGCTTTCCGTGCCGTAAATACAAGGAGAAACAATGACCTGGGGACGCTTCTTCGCGTTGGATTGGGGCGGCTTGCCCGCCGTCGAGATCGTTCTGTCGCTGGCCCTGGTGCTGGCGGTGATGATCGGACGCACCCTGTTCGAGCGGTACTTGCGCCGCCGTCAGCAGTTCATCAGCGAAAAGCAGTGGCGTGTCCTCGCCAAGGTAAAGAACGCCGCCTTCCTGATCATCGTCGTCGGCCTGGTGGCGATCTGGGCGCCGTCGCTGAAGACCTTGGCGCTGTCGCTGACCGCCTTCACCGTGGCGATCATCATCGCCACCAAGGAACTGATCATGTGCCTCTCCGGCGGCGTGGTGCGACTGGTGTCGAACTCCGCCCGCGTCGGCGACTGGGTGGAGATCGACAAGATCCGTGGCCAGGTGGTGGCGATGGACCTGTTGTCGACCACCTTGCAGGAAATCCATTCCGACGGCCGTTCCTACGAGTTCACCGGGCGGCTGGTGACCATCCCGAACGCGGTGTTCCTGTCCCAGGCGGTGCGCAACGAAACCTTCTATGGCAAGTACGTCTATCACAAGTTTTCCCTGATCTTCGATGCGGGCAAGGACTTCGCGGCGGTCGAGACGGTGGTGCTGGACAGTCTTTCGCGCGACATGGCGCCGCATCTTGACAAGGCGCGCCGCGCCAACGAAACCATCGAACGTAAGGCGGGGCTGGATTTGCAGGGCGTGGATCCGGTGATCGTCTTCGAGACTACCGGCGAGGCCAAGGTGCGGATGAACGTCACCGCCTTCCTGCCGACGCGCGAGGCGATTCGCTTCGAGCAGAACGCGGTGCGCGCCGCGCTGGCGCTGCTGGCCGCCTGAAACAGGGAAAAAGCCCCTCATGTTCTTCCTGCCGCTTTACGACGACAACCCGGCGCGGGGACCCGCCTACGTCACCTGGCTTCTCATCGTCGCCTGCGTCGCCGTGTTCCTGTGGCAGTCGGGTCTGAGCCTGGAGGAAGCGCGCCTGGTATCGGTGCAGTACGGCGTGGTGCCGGAACTCTTCCTAGGCGGCGACGAACTGCCGCCGGAATACCGCGCGATTCCCGCCTGGGCGTCGCCGTTGAGCTCGATGTTCATGCACGGCGGCTGGCTGCACCTGGGCGGCAACATGCTGTTCCTGTGGATCTTCGGCAACAACGTCGAGGACGCGATGGGGCGCGGCCGCTTCCTGCTGTTCTACGTTGCCTGCGGCTACGCGGCGGCGCTGTTCCAGTCGGTGCTGGATGTGCATTCGACGGTGCCGATGATCGGCGCCTCGGGGGCGATCGCCGGGGTTCTGGGGGCCTATGCGCTGCTCTATCCGAAGGCCAACGTGCGGACCCTGGTGGTGGTGTTGATCTTCTTCCGGGTGATCAGCGTGCCCGCCGCGGCGATTCTGTTCGGCTGGTTCCTGATGCAGACCATCGGCGGCTTGCAGACGCCGCCCGGCGCGCAGGGCGGGGTGGCGCATTTCGCCCACGTCGGCGGCTTCGTCGCCGGTTGCGCCTTGATCTTCCTGCTGAAACGGGGCGAGGTGCGGCTCTTCCAGCCGGCCCGCAGCCAGGCGTTCGAGATTTCGCCGATCTGGATGCCCTCGCAACGGGCGCGGCGGCGCGGTGGCGTGCCGGACGCGGGCGGTTCGCCGTGGAAACGGCGCTAAAAACTTTGCGAGGGGACAGAGCTCCCTCGCGCACCCCCTAACTTGGGTTTTGCGCGTAGCGCCATAAATCGGTGCGGCGGCAACGTGGGTGTTGCCTGCCGCTACGCGGCGAAAAACCATTAGGGGAGGTGCGGAGGGACGGAGTCCCTCCGCGAAGTTTTTATTTGGGTTACCGGCCGAAACGGTCCATGCCCAGGCCGTCCATGTCGATGGCGGTGGGCAGGCCGAGGACCGCGTCGGCGATGACGTCGCCCGATCCGGCGGCCATCGTCCAGCCCAGGGTGCCGTGGCCGGTGTCGAGCCACAGGCCCTTGACCGGGGTCTTGCCGAGGATCGGCGCGGAATCCGGCGTCGAGGGGCGCAGTCCCGCCCAGAAGTTCGGCTCGGCATAGTCCGAGGCGTCGGGGAACAGGGCGCGGGTCTTGTTCAGGATGACGTCGGCGCGGCGCTGGTCGATGGCGTCGCTCCAGCCGTTGAGTTCGGCGGTTCCCGCGGCGCGCAGGCGCTCGCCGAAGCGGGAGAAGACCATCTTGTTCTCGTCGTCGATCAGGCTGACCGTGGGCGCGCCGTCGTGTCCGGCGGTGGACACGGTGATCGAATATCCCTTCGCCGGATAGATCGGCAGGCCGAAGCCGACGCCGCGCGTCAGCTTGCCGCTGAAGCTGCCCAGGGCGACCACCGCCGCGTCGCAGGTCAGGCGTTCGCCGTTTTCCAGGCGCACCGCGGACAGGGTGGCGTTGTCGGCTTCCAGCGCCGCGACCGGGGTGTCGAAGCGGAAGACCGCGCCCAGTTCCTCGGCCTTCTTCGCCAGGGCCTGGGTGAACAGGAAGGCGTCGCCGCTTTCGTCCGAGGGGCTGTAGATGCCGCCGACCAGCCGGGGGTGCACGGTGGCGAGGGCGGGTTCCAGGGCGACGCATTCGTCCGGGGTCTTCGCGGCGCGGTCCAGCCCGTGCGCGTTCATCGCCGCGTTGGCACGGATCGCCGCGTCGAATTCGCGGGGATCGCGATAGAAATTGAGGATGCCGCGTTCCAGGTGGTCGTAGGCGAGTCCCAGTTCCTCGCGCCAGCGTTTGATCACGCCACGGCTGTGCAGGGCGACGCGCAGGGCGCGTTCCAGGTTGCGGCAGCTTTTCGTCGCCGAGGTGTTGGACAGGAACAAAAGCCCCCAGCGCCAAAGGTCGACATCCGGCTTCCAGAAGGGCAGGTACAGCGGCGCGTCGGCATGGCCGAACCACTTCGCCAACTGATGCGGCGTGTTGGGGGTGGCCCAGGGGGTGACGTGGCAGGCGGAAATCTGGCCGCCGTTGGCGAAACTGGTTTCCATCGCCGGGGCTTCGCGGCGGTCGACGACCAGGACTTCGGCACCGCGTCGCGCCAGGGCATAGGCGGCGGAAACGCCGACCACTCCGGCGCCAAGAACGATCACGCGCATGGGGAACAGCCTTGCGGATAAAAACGGAAAACCTTCACCGGAAGGACGGTTTTTCCCGACCGTCCGGCGCGCTACATTAAAGCCCCATCGTTCGTGCCGCGCAATGCCGCAGAGGTGCATCGTGTCCCAAGACGCCGCTTCCCGAGATGCCGAAGCCTTCGCCGCGGCGGAAGACTCGCCGCTTCTGTTGCCGACCCCCGCCGAAATGGGCGCGGCCGACCGCCGCGCCATGGCCGCCGGGATTCCGGGAACCGCCCTGATGGAGGCCGCCGGCCGCGCTGTCGCCCGCGAGATCGCGGCGCGCTGGTCGCCGCGTCCGGTGGCGGTTCTGTGCGGTCCGGGCAACAACGGCGGCGACGGTTACGTCGCGGCGGCGGCCCTGCGCGAGGCGGGTTGGCCGGTGCGCCTTGCCGCCCTGGGCGATCCTGCCCGTCTTTCCGGCGACGCGGCGCATTTCGCCGCCCTTTGGGGGGAAGCGCCGGAACCCCTGTCGCCGGAGGTTCTGGACGGCGCGGCTCTGGCGGTGGACGCCCTGTTCGGCGCGGGGCTCGACCGACCGCTCGGCGGCGCGGCGGCGGCGATGGTCGCCGCCTTGCGGGTCCGTGGGCTGCCGGTGGTGGCGGTGGACGTGCCGAGCGGGCTCGACGGCGCCACCGGCCGGGTGCTCGGCTGCGCCGCGCCCGCCGACCTGACCGTCACCTTCTTCCGCCTCAAGCCCGGTCACAAACTGCTGCCCGGCCGCGAGCTTTGCGGCGAGACGGCGGTGGCCGACATCGGCATTCCGGCATCCGTGCTGCGCGGTCTGGGCGCGCGCGCCTGGCTCAACCGGCCGGGATTGTGGCGGCTGCCGGAGCTTGCGTCCGCCGCGCATAAGTACACCCGTGGCCACCTTCTGGTGGTCGGCGGCGAAATGACCGGCGCCGCCCGCCTGGCGACGCGCGCCGCCCGCCGTGCCGGGGTGGGGCTGGCCACCGTGGTCTGTCCGCCCGGAGCCTATGCCCTGTTCGCCTCCGACGCGCCGGGGGCGATCGTGCTGACCGACGCCAGCGAGGCGGGGGAGGGGGTGTTCCGCGCCGCGCTGGCCGATCCCCGCCGCAACGCGGTGCTGATCGGCCCCGGCCACGGCGACGCACCGCGCCTGCGCGGACGGGTGGCGGAGATTCTGGCGGCGGAGCGCGCGGCGGTTCTGGACGCCGATGCCCTGACCGCCTTCGCCGAGCGGCCGGACGAACTGTTCCGCCTGATTTCCGGGCCGGCGGTGCTGACTCCGCATGCCGGGGAATTCGCCCGCCTGTTCCCCGACCTGGCCGCTCTCGACCATTTGGGCGCGGCGCGCGCCGCCGCCGCGCGCTCGGGCGCGGTGGTGCTGCTGAAGGGCTCGGACACCGTGATTGCCGCCCCCGACGGCGCCGCGCTGATCAACGACAACGCGCCGCCCACCCTGGCCACCGCGGGGGCGGGGGACGTACTGGCGGGGATCATCGCCGGGCTTTTGGCGCAGGGGATGCCGCCCCTTGCCGCGGCGGCGGCGGCGGTTTGGATGCATGGCGACGCCGCCCGGCGCTTCGGTCCCGGCCTGATCGCCGAGGACATCCCCGAGATGCTGCCCGCGGTTCTGCGCGGCCTGGCCGGGGTTGCCGCCGCAAATTAAAGATGTTGTCTTGGCGGGGGGCGTGCTATAGAACCCGGCTCCGGCGATTCGTCGTGCCTGCGGCACGGGGCGATTGCGGGCGTGGTGGAATTGGTAGACACGCCAGATTTAGGTTCTGGTGGCGAAAGCCGTGGGGGTTCAAGTCCCTTCGCCCGCACCACCGACCCGTGTCCCGCCCTTGGTCACGAACCGCTTCGGATGGATTTCGCGCGAGGGTTCCGCCGCGTCCGGGTTGGCCAAGTCCGCCCGTTTCCGCGCCGGTGCCGTCGTTTTGTCATGTTTTCTTGGACAAGAACAGAGCACTCCTATGCAGGTCACCGAAACGAAAACCGAAGGGTTGAAGCGCGAGTTCAAGATTCTCGTGTCCGCCGCCCAGATCGAGGAAAAAGTCACGGCGCGTCTGGTCCAGGTCGGCGAAACCGCGTCGATCCCGGGTTTCCGCCCCGGCAAGGTGCCGATGTCGTTCCTGAAACAGCGCTACCGGCCAGCGGTGATGGGCGAGGTCCTGGAAGCCATGGTCAACGAGTGCACCGCGAAGACGGTGTCCGAGCGCAACCTGCGCCCGGCGGTGCAGCCGAAGATCGAGGTGATCTCGTTCGACGACGGCAAGGACCTGGAATTCTCGGTCGAGATGGAAGTCCTGCCCGAGATCGTCATTGCCGATCTGTCGAAGATCTCCCTGGAACGCCTGAAGGCCGACGCGCCCGAGGCCGATGTCGACAAGGCCCTGGCCAACGTCGCGAAGCAGCACGGCTATGCCCACCCGGCGGTGGTCGAACGCGCCGCGGCGAAGGGCGACGTGGTCGCCATCGACTTCCTCGGCAAGCTGGACGGCGTGCCGTTCGAGGGCGGCGAGGGCAAGGACTTCGACCTTGAGCTCGGCTCGAACACCTTCATCCCCGGTTTCGAGGATCAGCTGATCGGGGCCAAGGCGGGTGACGCGGTGCTGGTCAAGGTGACCTTCCCCGAGGCCTACCACGCCGCCGAACTGGCCGGTAAGGAAACCACCTTCGACGTCACGGTCAACGCGGTGAAGGAGGTCAAGGACCACCCGATCAACGACGAGCTTGCCGTGCACGAAGGGTTGCAGAACCTGGAAGAGCTGCGCAAGGCGCTGCGCAACCGCATCGAGGCGGAATTCGCCCATGTCGCGCGCCAGCGGCTGAAGCGGGTGCTGCTGGACGCCCTGGACGAGACCCACAAGTTCACCGTGCCGCAGACCATGCTGGATTCCGAGTTCGACGCGATCTGGAAGAACCTGGAAGAGGCGAAGACCAACGGCACCCTCGATCCCGCCGACGTCGAGAAGTCGGAAGCCGCGCTCAAGGACGAATACATGGCGATTGCCGAGCGTCGGGTGCGTCTGGGGTTGGTGCTGGCCGAAATCGGCCGCGTCAACAACATCCAGGTGACCAAGGAAGACCTGCAGCGCGCGGTCTTCCAGCAGGCGCGTCAGTTCCCCGGCCAGGAACGCCAGGTGTTCGAGTACTTCACCAAGAACCCGCAGGCGATGGAACAGTTCCACGCCCCGCTGTTCGAGGAAAAGACCGTCGACTTCGTGCTTGAGATGGTCAAGCTGACCGACAAGGCGGTCACCCCGCAGGAGCTGATGGCCGATCCGGACGACGAGGCTCCGGCGCCGAAGAAGAAGGCTCCGGCGAAGAAGAAGGCGGCCAAGGCCGAGGACGCGGCGGAACCCGCCGCCGAGGAAAAGGCCGAAAAGGCTCCGGCGAAGAAGGCTCCGGCGAAGAAGAAGGCGGAGAAACCCGCCAAGGAAGACTGATTCGCCGCATGCGCCGGTACGGAAGCCAAGGCAACGCCCGGGGGAACCCTCCCGGGCGTCGTTTTTTCCGGTCTTGCAACCGCCGCCGAAAAGCGGATATGTCGATAAAAGCAGTTTTTCCGAAGACCCCCTGCGAGCGAGGATTCCATGCGCGACCGTGACCCCATCGACGTCTACAACAACACCCTGATCCCGATGGTGGTGGAACAGACCAGCCGCGGCGAGCGGTCCTACGACATCTTTTCCCGCCTGCTCAAGGAACGCATCGTCTTCCTGACCGGTGGGGTCAACGACGAGGTGGCCAGCCTGATCTGCGCCCAGCTTCTGTTCCTGGAGTCCGAGAACCCGTCGAAGGACATTTCCTTCTACATCAACTCGCCGGGCGGCGTGGTGACCTCGGGCCTCGCCATCTACGACACCATGCGCTACATCCGCTGCGACGTGTCCACGGTGTGCCTGGGGCAGGCGGCGTCGATGGGCTCGTTCCTGTTGTGCACCGGCACCAAGGGCAAGCGTTTCGCCCTGCCCAGCTCGCGGATCATGATTCACCAGCCCTCGGGCGGGTTCCAGGGGCAGGCCGCCGACATCGAGATCCAGGCCCGCGAAATCCTCGAACTGCGCGGCCGCTTGAACAAGGTCTACGCCGAGGTGACCGGCCAGGACATTTCCACCATCGAAAAGGCGATGGACCGCGACAACTACATGACCGCCGAGGCGGCCAAGGCGTTCGGTCTGGTGGACGAGGTGGTGGCCGAGCGTCCGACCCCGGCGGAGGACAAACCCGCCTCCTGATGGCGGCAAGGGTGAAGTTTTGGACCGGTGACCCTACCTATGGTGTGGGTGGAACGCAAAAACCGCGTTCGGAGCCGGATTTTGGTGGTTGTGAGCGACGCGCAAGTCCAGATAGGATGACCGCGTCGGCAAGCCAGGGCGTCGTGATCCGCGGCGTCCGCGATGGGCAGGAGTAACGGATGGTCAAATCCTCTGGCGGCGACTCGAAGAACACGTTGTATTGCTCGTTCTGCGGCAAGAGCCAGCACGAGGTCCGCAAGCTGATCGCCGGACCGACGGTGTTCATCTGCGACGAGTGCGTCGAACTGTGCATGGACATCATCCGCGAGGAGAACAAGTCCAGCCTGGTGCGTTCGCGCGACGGCGTTCCCACGCCGATGGACATCCTGACGGTTCTGGACGACTACGTGATCGGCCAGAAGCACGCGAAGAAGGTCCTGGCGGTCGCGGTGCACAATCACTACAAGCGCCTGGCGCACGCGGTGAAGAACAACGACGTCGAGCTGTCGAAGTCGAACATTCTGCTGATCGGCCCCACCGGCTGCGGCAAGACGCTGCTGGCGCAGACCCTGGCGCGCATTCTCGACGTGCCGTTCACCATGGCCGACGCCACCACCCTGACCGAGGCGGGCTATGTCGGCGAGGATGTCGAGAACATCATCCTCAAGCTGTTGCAGGCCGCCGACTACAACGTCGAACGGGCGCAGCGCGGCATCGTCTACATCGACGAAATCGACAAGATCAGCCGCAAGTCGGACAACCCCTCGATCACCCGCGACGTCTCGGGCGAGGGGGTGCAGCAGGCGCTGCTGAAAATCATGGAAGGCACCGTGGCCAGCGTGCCGCCGCAGGGCGGGCGCAAGCATCCGCAGCAGGAATTCCTGCAGGTGGACACCACCAACATCCTGTTCATCTGCGGCGGCGCCTTCTCGGGCCTGGAAAAGGTGATCGGCCAGCGCAACCAGGGCACCTCGATCGGCTTCGGCGCCGACGTGAAGAGCCCCGACGAGCGCCGCTCCGGCGAGATCCTGCGCGGCGTCGAGCCCGAGGACCTGTTGAAGTACGGCCTGATCCCGGAATTCGTCGGACGCCTGCCGGTGATCGCGACGCTGGAAGACTTGGACGAAGCGGCCTTGATCGAGATTCTCACCAAGCCGAAGAACGCCCTGGTCAAGCAGTACCAGCGCCTGTTCGAGATGGAGAACGTCAACCTCTCCTTTACCGACGACGCCATGGTTTCGATCTCGCACAAGGCGATCGCGCGCAAGACCGGCGCGCGCGGCCTGCGCTCGATCATGGAAAGCATCCTGCTGGACACCATGTTCGACCTTCCCGGCCAGAACGGAATCGAGGAAGTGGTGGTCAACAAGGATGTCGTCGAGGGCGCCTCGAAGCCCCTGTTCATCTATGGCGAGCGCCGCGACGAACTCGGCACCAGCGCCTGACCGGCATACGTTCTTTCGGCTGGGTCTTGACCGGACGGCCTTCGCCCCATAGCTCTTGGGCGTGGCCGTGCCGCAAGGCGGCCATGCCTCTATCCAAGTTCCCCCGCATTGACGAGGACCCATCGTGACTGAGCCCAGCGGAAACCCCCTTCCTGTCCTGCCGCTTCGCGACATCGTGGTATTCCCCCACATGATCGTGCCGTTGTTCGTCGGCCGGGAAAAGTCGGTGCTGGCCCTTGAGGAAGTGATGCGCGAGGACAAGCAGATTCTGCTGATCGCGCAGAAGGATGCCGCGCAGGACGACCCGGGAGCGGACGACATCTATCGGGTGGGCACCCTGTCCACCGTGTTGCAGCTTCTGAAACTGCCGGACGGCACGGTGAAGGTGCTGGTCGAGGGCGGCAAGCGCGCCCGGATCGAGACCTTCGGCGAGGACAAGCCCTATTTCGAGGCCGCCGCGACGGCTCTCGACGACGAATGGGGCGACGAACAGGAGATCGAGGCGCTGGCGCGCTCGGTGGTCTCGCAGTTCGACCAGTACATCAAGCTGAACAAGAAAATTCCGCCCGAGGTGATGGTCTCGATCAACCAGATCGAAGACCCCTCCAAGCTGGCCGACACCGTGGCCTCGCACCTGCAGGTGAAGATCTCCGAAAAGCAGGAATTGCTGGAGATCATCTCGGTGCACGACCGTCTGGAACGGGTCTACGCCTTCATGGAGTCCGAAATCGGCGTCCTCCAGGTGGAAAAGAAGATCCGCAGCCGCGTCAAACGCCAGATGGAGAAGACGCAGCGCGAGTACTACCTCAACGAACAGCTGAAGGCGATTCAGAAGGAACTGGGCGAAACCGACGACGGCCGCGACGAAATCGCCGAGCTGGAGGAACGCCTGGAAAAGACCAAGCTGTCGAAGGAAGCCCGCGAAAAGGCCCAGGGCGAGCTGAAGAAGCTGCGCAACATGAGCCCGATGTCGGCCGAGGCGACGGTGGTGCGCAATTACCTCGACTGGCTGCTCGCCTTGCCGTGGAAGAAGCGCACCCGCGTCAAGAACGACATGAAGTGGGCGGAAGAGGTCCTCAACGAGGAACATTACGGCCTCGACAAGGTCAAGGAACGCATTCTCGAATACCTGGCGGTGCAGCAGCGTACCCAGAAGGTGCGGGGGCCGATCCTTTGCCTGGTCGGCCCGCCCGGCGTGGGCAAGACCTCCCTCGGCAAGTCGATCGCGCGGGCGACCGGCCGCAACTTCGTGCGGGTGTCGCTGGGCGGCATGCGCGACGAGGCGGAAATCCGCGGCCACCGGCGCACCTATATCGGCTCGATGCCGGGTAAGGTGATCCAGGGGATGAAGAAGGCGGGTGCCTGCAACCCGCTGTTCCTGCTGGACGAAGTCGACAAGGTCGGCGCCGATTGGCGCGGCGACCCGGCCTCGGCCCTGCTGGAGGTGCTGGACCCGGAACAAAACGTCGCCTTCAACGACCTGTACCTGGAGGTGGACTACGACCTTTCGGACGTGATGTTCGTGACCACCGCCAACACCCTGCGCATGCCGCAGCCGTTGCTGGACCGCATGGAGATCATCCGCCTGTCCGGTTACACCGAGGACGAAAAGGTGGAAATCGCCAAGCGTCACCTGATCGAGAAGCAGTTGAAGGCGAATGGTCTGAAGAAGGGCGAGTGGTCGATTTCCGACGACGCGTTGCGCGACCTTATCCGCTACTACACGCGGGAGGCCGGGGTGCGTAACCTGGAGCGCGAAATCGCCAACCTGACCCGCAAGGCGACCAAGGAGATCCTGACCAAGAAGGTGGAAAAGATCGCGGTCACCCGCCGCAATCTCGACAAGTACGCGGGGGTGCGCCGCTTCCGTTATGGCGAGGCGGAGCGCGAGGATCTGGTCGGCACGGTGACCGGTCTGGCCTGGACCGAGGTGGGTGGCGAACTGCTGACCATCGAATCCGTGCTGATGCCGGGTAAGGGCGCGGTGACCCTGACCGGTCAGCTGGGCGACGTGATGAAGGAATCGATCCAGGCGGCGCGATCCTACGTGCGGTCGCGGTCGCCGTCGCTTGGCATCAAGCCGACCCTGTTCGAGAAGAAGGACATCCACGTCCACGTGCCGGAAGGCGCGACGCCGAAGGACGGACCTTCGGCGGGCGTGGCGATGGTGACCTCGATCGTCTCGGCGCTGACCGGCATTCCGGTGCGCAAGGACGTGGCGATGACCGGCGAAATCACCCTGCGCGGCCGGGTTCTCGCCATCGGCGGCCTCAAGGAAAAGCTTCTCGCGGCCCTGCGCGGCGGCATCAAGACGGTGCTGATCCCCGATGAGAACGAAAAGGACCTGGCGGAGATCCCCGACAACGTGAAGCGCGGCATGAAGATCATCCCGGTTTCCACGGCGGACCAAGTATTGGGACATGCCCTGGTGCGCCCGCCGGTGCCGATCGAATGGGATGAGGCGGCCGAGGAAAACCTGCCGAAAATCGCGGGAGACGCCGAAAGTGATGATGCGGTGTTAACGCACTAGTTGCGGTCGCTTTAATCTTTGCTTGTGAATAGAGGGAGCATCGATTGCTCCCTCTCTTTTTATGATGAATTTTTTACATGATTTTCGTCTTGATGTCTTTGGATCGCGTCGGCGTTGTTTTTCCGACACATGTGTGATCGTTGTCACTGCTGTGGCGGCGGGGCTGTCCTAGGACGCAACCGGGCTTGCCTGTCAAGCCCGCAAAAGAGAGGAAAACCGCGCTTCTTCCGTTGACGGCCCGCGCGGAGGCGTTCTACACTGCGCGCCGTCGGGTTGATCGAATGTTTTCAAATCCAATAAAACTGGGTCTAGCATAAGGGGTCTTGCCGTGAATAAGAATGATCTCGTTGCTGCTGTTGCGGCGCAAGCTGAGCTGTCGAAGGCCGACGCCGCCAAGGCTGTCGACGCCGTCTTCCAGGCGATCGCCGAAGCTCTGCAGAAGAACGACGAAGTCCGTCTGGTTGGCTTCGGTACCTTCAGCGTTGCCGAGCGCGCCGCCACCGAAGGTCGCAATCCCCGGACTGGTGCGAAGATCACCATTCCCGCTTCCAAACAGCCGAAGTTCAAGGCCGGTAAGGGCCTGAAGGACGCTGTCAACTAAACCGAATTGGTTTATGGATAAAGCCGATCACGAATGCGTGATCGGCTTTTCTTTTGCCAGGACAAGGGCGGTTAGCTCAGCTGGGAGAGCGACTGGTTTACACCCAGTAGGTCGGCGGTTCGATCCCGTCACCGCCCACCACCCTACGCCTTCGGCTTCGGGTGGCAGGCCACCCCGGAGCATATGGCGTCATCCCCGCACCGCGACGGCGGCGCCTGCGCCGATCAGGGTGGTTCCCGCGCCCCGCTGCATCCAGCGGGTGAAGGACGGGCGGGCCAGGCACCGTGCGGCGCGCGAGGCGATCGCGGCATAGGTCAGCATTACTGCGCCGACGACGCAGACGATCACCCCCACCAGGTCCGTGGCGCCCCAGGCATCGACCCGCGACAGGTCGATGAAGGTGGGCAGGAACGCCAGATAGAACAGGATGGTTTTGGGGTTGCCGAGGGTGAGCAGAAACCCGGCGACAAAGGCGCGTCGTGCCGCGGCCGTCGGGGCGTGGGCGGATGGGGCGCGGGAGAAGCTGCCGATCAGCATGCGCGCGCCCATCAGCACCAGGACCACCGCCGCGACGATGCGGATAACGAAGAAAACCTCGCCGAACAGCCCGGCGACAGCCGTCCAGCCGGTCAGCGCTGCGGTGAAGTACATCAAGTCGCCGAGAATCAGCCCCGCCGACATCGCCGCGCCGTCGCGGAAGCCGTGGGTGACGGAGCGGGAGACGATGGCGAATACCCCAGGTCCCGGCGTCGCCGCGGCGATGCCCAACGCCACCGCCATCGTGGCCAGAGTTTCGTAACCCATGTCGTTGCCCCCTTGGCGAAAGGCGCCAGTTTGCGCCGCTCGCCGGACAGGGGCAAGCCGCCTATTTGAAGGCGGGGCCGGGCGCGCTGCCGAGTTTCTTGAGCACCATCGCCAACGGGCAGAACCCGGTCAGCGAGGCCTGCAACAGGTTGAGGCCGACGAAACCGCTGAGCAGCAGCCACAACGGGCTTGCGATATAGGCCAGAACGGACGCCGCCAGCACCACGGCTCCGGCGAACAACAGAACGATGCGATCGATATTCATGGGAGTCTCCGATCAGCCGTCCGTTCCAGGGCGGCGTTATATTAGGCGTTCTTGATATGGGCGCGCCGGGGCGGATGGCAAGTCCACATCCTTGCGATCTGGAGCGGAGTCTCGCGTTTCCTCCCTGAAAGGGCGGGGACGGCGGCTTGAAATTCCGCTTCGGCGGGCCATCTTGAGTCGCGATATTTCAAGCCGTTGGGTACGGTTTTCGAGGTTTTCTTTCTATGATTTTGGATATATGTCCCCCGCCGTTCGTCGCCTCCCCCCGGCGGGGCGGTTTGGCCTGCCCGTGCCCTGCCTCGCGTGCATTCAGGTCCATGCCTTTCTTGACACTTCGTGGCTTGCGGGCTTACATGCTGGGGCTTCGCTCCGGCCATACGACGAAAGTCATGCTTGGCGGCGGGGCGCGGCGGCGAATCGCCGAGGCTCGGATGGCGTTGTTTCCCCTCTGTCGTAGTGGGCGTACACTCGCCGTCGGCCAACCGGAGAGTTGGGGAAACGTATGCGCCGGTCACGGCGCGGCGTAAGGGAAGGGGCGGACGCATGGACGATCTGTTGCGCGAATACCTGCCGGTCCTGATTTTCATCGGCGTCGCCGTCGGCATGGCCGCGATGATGGTGATCGCCTCGCTGGTGGTGGCCCGGCAGAACCCCGACACCGAGAAGGTTTCCGCCTATGAATGCGGTTTCGAGGCCTTCGACGACGCCCGCGCCCGTTTCGAGGTGCGGTTCTATCTGGTTTCCATTCTTTTCATCATTTTCGATCTCGAAGCGGCCTTCCTGTTCCCCTGGGCGGTGGTGCTGAACCGGGTCGGCCTGTTCGGCCTGGCCTCGATGCTGATCTTCCTGGGCGTTCTCACGGTCGGTTTCATCTACGAGTGGCGCAAGGGCGCCCTGGACTGGGAGTGAGTCGATGAACGGCGGCAACGAAGCGCGCAATCCGGCCGTGCCCGCGATTCCCGAGGGGATGACCCAGGACGAGATGCTGGGCCTGGTCGGCGACGAGCTGTCCAACCGGGGATTCGTACTGGCCAAGCTGGACGATCTGCTGAATTGGGCGCGGACCGGTTCGATGTGGCCGATGACCTTCGGCCTGGCCTGCTGCGCCATCGAGATGATCCACACCGGCTGTTCGCGGTACGACCTCGACCGTTTCGGCGTGGTCTTCCGTCCCAGCCCGCGCCAGGCCGACGTGATGATCGTCGCCGGCACCCTGACCAACAAGATGGCCCCGGCGTTGCGCCGCGTCTACGACCAGATGGCCGAGCCGCGCTGGGTGATCTCGATGGGGTCCTGCGCCAACGGCGGCGGCTATTACCACTATTCCTATTCGGTGGTGCGCGGTTGCGACCGCGTGGTGCCGGTGGACGTCTACGTGCCGGGCTGCCCGCCGACCGCCGAGGCGCTGCTCTACGGCATTCTGCAATTGCAGAAGAAGATTCGCCGTACCCGTACCTTCTCGCGCTAGTTTCTTGGAAGCCGGAAAGCCATGACCGATCCATTCGCCATCGACCGACGCAACGCCCACCAGGAGGTGGCGGACCACATCGACGCGCTTCTGGGCGAACACCTGGACGGCGTCGGCCTGGAAGGCGACGAACTGGTGATCCGCGCCAAACCCGCCGGCATCGTGTCGCTGCTGACCTTCCTGCGCGACGACGGGGCCTGCCTGTTCAAGGTGCTGCTGGATATCTGCGGCGTCGATTGGCCGGGCCGTTCGCCGCGTTTCGACGTCGTCTACAACCTTCTGTCCCTGCGACACAATCTGCGGGCGCGGGTGAGGGTGGCGGTGGACGAGGAAGGCACCGTGCCCTCGGTGGTCGAGGTCTTTTCCGCCGCCGGATGGTTCGAGCGCGAAACCTACGACATGTTCGGCGTGCGCTTCGACGGTCATCCCGACCTGCGGCGCATCCTCACCGACTACGGTTTCGACGGTTATCCCCTGCGCAAGGACTTCCCGCTGACCGGCTTCGTCGAGGTCCGTTACGACGACAGCCAGAAGCGCGTCGTCTATGAACCGGTGAAGCTGACCCAGGAATACCGGACCTTCGAAAACCTGAGCCCGTGGGCCGGGCCCGAACTGCCCAGGGTTCTGCCGGGCGACGAAAAAGCCTCCGGCGACAAGGGTTGAGGGGTGGGGAACTGACATGGCGGACAATCAAAGCGAAAATTTCACCATCAACTTCGGCCCCCAGCATCCGGCGACGCACGGCGTTTTGCGCTTGGTCCTGGAAATGTCGGGCGAGGTGGTGGACCGTGCCGACCCGCACATCGGTCTTCTGCACCGCGGCACCGAAAAGCTGATCGAGCACAAGACCTACATGCAGGCGGTGCCGTATTTCGACCGCCTGGACTACACCTCGCCGATGAGCGAGGAACACGCCTTCGCCCTGGCGGTGGAAAGGCTTCTGGGAATCGAGGCACCGCCCCGCGCCCAGTACATCCGCGTGATGTATGCCGAGATCACCCGCGTTCTCAACCACATCCTCAACCTCACCTCGTACGCCATGGACGTCGGCGCGATGACGCCGATTCTGTGGGGGTTCGAGGTGCGCGAGAACGGGCTCGAACTTTACGAACGGGTTTCCGGCGCGCGCATGCACGCCAACTATTTCCGTCCCGGCGGCGTCGCCGCCGACCTGCCCGCGGGGTTGACCGAAAGCATTTCCGCCTGGTGCGACGAGGTGTCCACCTTCATCGTCGACATGGAACGGATGCTGACCGGCAACCGCATCTTCCGCCAGCGCACCGTCGACATCGGCAAGATTTCGGCCGAGGACGCCATGGATTGGGGCTTCACCGGCCCCTGCCTGCGGGCCTCCGGCGTGCCGTGGGACCTGCGCAAGGCGCAGCCCTACGACTGCTACGCGGATCTCGACTTCGACGTGCCGGTGGGCAAGAACGGCGACTGTTTCGACCGTTACCTCGTCCGCGTCGAGGAAATGCGCCAGTCGGTGCGTCTGGTCCGGCAGTGCCTGCAAAAACTGCCCACCGGGCCGGTGAAGGTGGACGACCGCAAGATCGCGCCGCCGCCGCGCGCCGAGATGAAGCGGTCGATGGAAGCCCTGATCCATCACTTCAAGCTGTTTTCCGAGGGCTTCCACGTGCCCGCCGGGGAGACCTATACCGCGGTCGAGGCGCCGAAGGGCGAATTCGCGGTGTTCCTGATTTCCGACGGCTCCAACCGTCCGTACCGCTGTCACATCCGTTCCCCGGGGTTCGCCCACTTGCAGGCCACGAACGTGCTCGCCTCCGGCCACATGCTGGCCGACTTGACGGCGATCATCGGTTCCCTGGATATCGTCTTCGGTGAGATCGATCGATGAGCGAAACCTTCCTCGCAGAATCCATTCAGCCCACCGCCTTCGCCTTTTCCGAGGAGAACGCGAAAGCGGCGGAGGCGGTCGTCGCCAAGTACCCGAAGGGGCACCAGCGCTCGGCGGTGATGCCGCTTCTCGACCTCGCGCAGCGGCAGGAAGGCTGGCTGTCGCGCGCCGCCATGGACGTGGTGGCGCGGATGCTGGGGATGCCGCCGATCAAGGTGTACGAGGTGGCGACCTTCTACACCATGTACAACCTGCGTCCGGTCGGCCGCCTGCACGTGCAGATCTGCACCAACATTTCGTGCTGGCTGCGCGGCGCGCCCGAAGTGGTGCGCGCGGCGAAGGAGGTTCTGGGCGTCGAATTCGGCGAAACCCGTTCGGACGGCGCCGCCACCCTGTCCGAGGTCGAGTGCCTGGGCGCCTGCGCCAACGCGCCGGTGATGCAGGTGGGCGACGACCTGTACGAGGACCTGACCTACGAATCGACGAAGGCGGTGCTGACGGCGTTGCTGGCCGGGGAGAAGCCGCCGGTCGGCTCGCAGACCGGACGGCGCGGCGCGTGCCCCTGCTGCGGCGCCACCACGCTGAAGGACAAGGCGGGCGACCACGTCGCCAAGGAACCGGCCAAGCCCAAGGCGAAGGCCGCCGCCAAGCCCGGGAAGGAGACCGCCTGATGCTGCGCGACGAGGACCGCATCTACACCAATCTTTACGGTTTCGAGCCCTGGAGCCTGAAGGCGGCGAAGGCGCGCGGCGATTGGGACGGTACCAAGGCGATCCTGGCCAAGGGCCGCGACGCGATCGTCGGGGAAATGAAAACGGCGGGTCTGCGCGGCCGTGGCGGCGCGGGGTTCTCGGCGGGGCTGAAATGGTCCTTCATGCCGAAGGGCGAGGGGCCGCTGCCGCATTACCTGGTGGTCAACGCCGACGAGGGCGAGCCCGGCACCTGCAAGGACCGCGATATCCTGCGGTTCGAACCGCACAAGCTGGTGGAAGGCTGCCTGATCGCCGCCTTCGCCATCGGCGCGCACGCCGCCTATATCTACGTTCGTGGCGAATACTACAACGAAACCAAGGTATTGCAGGCCGCTATCGACGAGGCCTACGCGGCCAAGCTGTTGGGGCCGAACGCCTGCGGCTCGGGCTGGGCGATGGACGTCTACATTCATCGCGGCATGGGGGCCTATATCTGCGGCGAGGAAAGCGCCCTGATCCAAAGCCTGGAAGGCAAGAAGGGCCAGCCGCGCTCCAAGCCGCCGTTCCCGGCGGGGGTGGGCGTGTGGGGCTGCCCGACCACGGTGAACAACGTCGAAACCATCGCCGACGTGCCGACCATCCTGCGGCGCGGCGCCGACTGGTTCGTCGGCCTGGGGCCGGAAAACAACAACGGCACCAAGGTCTTCTGCATTTCCGGCCATGTCGAGACGCCCTGCAACGTCGAGGAGGAAATGGGCATCCCCCTCAAGGAGCTGATCGAAAAGCATGCGGGCGGGGTGCGCGGCGGCTGGGACAACCTGCTGGCGGTGATCCCCGGCGGCTGTTCGACGCCGATGATCCCCAAGGACGTCTGCGACGACGTGAAGATGGATTTCGATTCGTTGCGCAACGTGCGTTCCGGCCTCGGCACCGCGGCGGTGATCGTGATGGACAAGTCCACCGACCTGGTGGCGGCGATCACCCGTCTGGCGCGCTTCTACATGCATGAAAGCTGCGGCCAGTGCACGCCGTGCCGCGAAGGCACCGGCTGGCTGTGGCGGACCATGGCGCGGATGGAGAAGGGCGACGCGACGGTGGAGGAGATCGACCAACTGCTGGAGGTCACCCGCCAGATCGAGGGTCACACCATCTGCGCGCTGGGCGACGCGGCGGCGTGGCCGATTCAAGGTTTGTTCCGTCACTTCCGCCCGGAAGTGGAAAAACGCATCGCGGCCCGCCGGGCGGACGCGAAGTCGCGCGTGGCTTAGGAGAGTTGGCATGCCGAAGCTGACCATCGACGGATTGGAAGTCGACGTCCCGGCGGGAACGTCCGTCCTGCAGGCGGCGGAGCAGTTGGGAATCGAGATTCCGCGCTTCTGCTATCACGACCGTCTTCCGGTCGCCGCCAACTGCCGTATGTGCTTGGTGGAAATCGAAAAGATGCCGAAGCCGGTGGCTTCGTGCGCGATGCCCGCGGGCGAGGGGATGGTGGTGAAGACCCAGTCTCCGGCGGCGTTGCAGGCGCGCAAGGACGTCATGGAACTGCTGTTGATCAACCATCCGCTGGACTGCCCGATCTGCGACCAGGGCGGCGAATGCGACTTGCAGGATCAGGCGGTGGCCTATGGCAAGGATCGCGGCCGTTACACGGAAGAAAAGCGGGCGGTCGTCGAAAAGGACATGGGGCCGCTGATCAAGACGGCGATGACCCGTTGCATCCACTGCACCCGTTGCGTCCGCTTCCTCACCGAGATCGCGGGGGTGCCGGAACTGGGCATGGTCAACCGCGGCGAACACGCCGAGATCACCACCTACGTCGGCAAGGCCCTGACCTCGGAACTCTCCGGCAATCTGGTCGACCTTTGTCCGGTCGGCGCCCTGACCTCGGCGCCCTATGCCTATACCGCCCGACCCTGGGAACTGAAGAAGACCGAATCCATCGACGTTCTGGACGCGGTCGGCTGCGCCATCCGCATCGACGCGCGCGGCAATCAGGTGATGCGGGTGCTGCCGCGCCTGAACGAGGACGTCAACGAGGAATGGCTGGGCGACAAAAGCCGCCATGCCATCGACGGCCTGGCGAAGCGTCGCCTGGACACTCCCTTCGTGCGCCGTAACGGCCGCCTGGAGGAAGCCAGCTGGAACGAGGCCTTCGCCGTCATTCAGGACAAGCTGGGCGGTCTGCCGGGAAGTGCCGTCGCCGCCATCGCCGGGGATCTGGCCGACGCGGAATCGATGTTCGCCCTGAAGCTGCTGATGGACTCGCTGGGGTCGCCCCATCGCGACTGCCGTCAGGACGGGGCCGCCCTCGACCCCGCGGTTTCCGCCTCGTACCGTTTCAACACCACCATCGCCGGCATCGAGCAGGCCGACGCGTTGTTGATCGTCGGTTCCAACCCGCGCATCGAGGCGCCGGTACTCAACGCCCGCATCCGCAAGCGGTTCCTCAAGGGCGGCTTCGCGGTCGCCCACATCGGCGTCGCCGCCGACCTGACCTATCCGGCGCAGCATCTGGGCGACGGGGTGGATACCTTCCAGGCGGTGGTGGACGGCGCGCATCCCTTCTTCGAGGTTCTGAAGGCCGCCGAAAGGCCGATGATCGTTCTCGGCATGGGGGCGCTTTGCCGCGACGACGGCGCGCGCATCCTGGGCGCGGCGCGCTATCTGGCGGACAAGGTCGGCCTGGTCAAGGACGGCTGGAACGGCTTCAACGTCCTGCAGACCGCCGCGGCGCGCGTCGCCGGGCTGGACCTGGGCTTCGTGCCGGGGCAGGGGGGGCTCGACACCCGCGGCATCCTGGCCGCGGCGCGCGCGGGCGACATCGGCGCGGTGTGGCTGCTCGGCGCCGACCAGATCGAAACCAATTCCCTGGACCAGGCTTTCGTCGTCTATCAGGGGCATCACGGCGACGTCGGCGCTCAGGTGGCCGACGTGGTGCTGCCGGGTGCCGCCTATACCGAGAAATCCGGCACCTACCTCAACACCGAGGGCCGGGCGCAGCGCGCGGCGCGCGCCGTCTTCCCGCCGGGCGAGGCGCGCGAGGACTGGAAGATCCTGCGCGCGGTTTCCGAGGTTCTGGGTAAGCCCTTGCCGTTCGACAGCCTGGAGGCGCTGCGCGCCCTGATGGCCGAAGGGTGCGCCAGCTTCGCCGGGATCGACAAGGTGGTGCCCGGCGTTTGGGGCGACTTCGGCGAGAACGGCGCGTTGAACCCCGCGTTGGGGCCGCTCGGCTCGGCGGTTTCCAACTATTACATGACCGATCCGATCAGCCGCGCCTCGCCGACCATGGCGCGCTGCACCCTGGAGATCGGCGGCAACGCCAAGGCGAGGACGGGCACCGATGGCTGATCTTTGGACCAACTTCCTTTGGCCGCTGATCCTGATCCTGATCAAGATCATGGCCTTCGTCCTGCCGCTGCTGATGGCGGTCGCCTACCTCACCTATGCCGAGCGCAAGGTGATCGCGGCGATGCATCTGCGCAAGGGCCCCAACGTCGTCGGTCCCTTCGGCCTGCTGCAACCGATGGCCGACGGCCTGAAGCTGTTCATCAAGGAAACCGTGGTGCCGACCGGGGCCAATCCCCTGGTCTTCCTGCTGGCGCCGGTGGTCACCTTCGTCCTGGCCCTGGTCGGCTGGGCGGTGATTCCGGTGGCCGACGGCTGGGTAATCGCCGACATCAACGTCGGCATCCTCTATCTGTTCGCGGTGTCCTCTCTCGGCATCTACGGCATCATCATGGCCGGCTGGGCGTCGAACTCGAAGTATTCCTTCCTCGGCGCGCTGCGTTCGGCGGCGCAGATGGTCTCCTACGAGGTGTCGATCGGCTTCGTCATCATCAGCGTGCTGATGAGCGCGGGTTCGCTCAACCTTTCCAACATCGTGCGGGCGCAAAGCGGGCTGTGGTACTTCATCCCGCACTTCCCGATGTTCGTGCTGTTCCTGATTTCCGCCTTGGCGGAAACCAACCGCACCCCGTTCGACCTGCCTGAGGCGGAATCCGAACTGGTCGGCGGCTACAACACCGAATACTCGGCGATGACCTTCGCCATGTTCTTCCTGGGCGAATACGCCAACATGATCCTGATGAGCAGCCTGTGCACCATCCTGTTCCTCGGCGGATGGCTGCCCCCGGTCGCGGTGGCGCCGTTCACCTGGGTGCCCGGGATCGTCTGGTTCGCCCTCAAGGTCGCGGCGGTCTTGTTCTTCTATCTGTGGGCGCGCGCCACCTTGCCCAGGTATCGCTACGACCAGTTGATGCGCCTGGGCTGGAAGATCTTTCTGCCGTTGTCGCTGGGCTGGGTGGTGGTGACCGCGGTCGCCTTGCACCTGTTCGGCTGGCTGCCGAAGTGAGCGGAGGAGCGAAACCCATGTCGTCGATTTCTCGCAGCCTGCGCGGGTTCCTGCTTCTGGAACTTTTGTCCGGCTTCGCGCTCACCTTGAAATACATGTTCAGGCCGAAGGTGACGCTGAACTATCCCTACGAGAAGGGGCCTCTCTCGACGCGTTTCCGCGGCGAGCACGCGTTGCGCCGCTATGCCAACGGCGAGGAACGCTGCATCGCCTGCAAGCTGTGCGAGGCGATCTGTCCCGCCCAGGCGATCACCATCGAGGCCGAACCGCGCGACGACGGCAGCCGCCGCACCACCCGCTACGACCTCGACATGAACAAGTGCATCTATTGCGGCCTCTGCCAGGAAGCCTGCCCGGTGGACGCGATCGTCGAGGGACCGAACTTCGAATACGCCACTGAGCGCCGGGCCGAGCTGATCTACAACAAGCAGAAACTTCTCGACAACGGCGAGCGCTGGGAAACCGAAATCGCCATGCGGTTGGAAAAGGAAGCGCCATACCGCTGATGCGCGAATTTAACTTCGTCTTTCAGCGATTTGGCAAACAAGAAGATTTTACGGAATGGATGACGGCATGATCAAGACAGACGCAAACCACGCGGACCTTCATGCCGCCCGGTCAGGGGAGGTTTAGGCAGATGACCGCCTTCGTGTTCTATCTGTTCGCGGCGCTCTCCGTCGCCTCCGGGGCGATGGTGGTGACCGCCAGAAACCCGGTCCATTCGGTGCTGTTCCTGATCCTCACCTTCTTCAACGTCGCCGGGCTGTTCGTGCTGCTGGGGGCGGAATTCGTGGCGATGATCATGGTCATCGTCTACGTCGGCGCGGTGGCGGTGCTGTTCCTCTTCGTGGTGATGATGCTGGACATCCACGCGGTGACCCTGCGCGAGGGCTTCCTTAAGATCCTGCCGCTGGGATCGGCCGTCGCCCTGGTGCTGCTGAGCGAACTGACCCTGGTCTTCGCCGGTTGGGTCCTGGCGCCCGACATCGACGCGGTGCGTGCCGCGCCCGCGCCGGATCTGGCCGAGCTGTCGAACACCGAGGCGATCGGCGCGGTGCTTTACACCGACTACATCTACCTGTTCCAACTGGCCGGGGTGGTGTTGCTGGTGGGAATGATCGGTTCGATCATGCTGACCCTGCGGGCGCGCTCCGGGGTGAAGCGTCAGGACCCGCTGGCGCAGGCCGCCCGTCCGCTCGAAGACTGCATCGAAGTCAAGAAAGTCGCGATCGGGAAGGGGGTCTGAACGCCATGACCATCGGATTGACGCACTACCTGACCGTCGCCGCGATCCTGTTCACGCTGGGCGTCTTCGGGATTTTCCTCAACCGCAAGAACGTCATCGTCATCCTGATGTCGATCGAACTGATGCTGCTGGCGGTGAACATCAACTTCGTCGCCTTCTCGTCCTTCCTGCACGATCTGGTGGGACAGATCTTCGTCATGTTCGTGCTGACCGTGGCGGCGGCGGAGGCGGCGATCGGCCTGGCCATCCTGGTTGTCTTCTTCCGCAACCGCGGCTCGATCGAAGTCGAAGACATCAACGCGATGAAAGGCTGAGAGGCAGATCATGACCGTTCTGATCGTCTTCCTTCCGCTTCTCGGCGCACTGCTCGCCGGATTGTTCGGGCGTTTCCTCGGCCGCATCGGCTCGCAGGTGCTGACCTGCGGGCTGTTGATCGCCTCGGCGGTGATGAGCACGCTGCTGCTCTACAAGGTCGGCTTCGGCTCCGGCCCCTTCACCGTGACCCTGCTCGACTGGATTCAGGTGGGCACCTTCAACGTCTGCTGGGCGCTCAAGGTCGATACCCTGACCGCGGTGATGCTGTTCACCGTCACCGTGATCTCCGCCGTGGTGCACGTCTATTCCATCGGCTACATGCATCATGATCCCAGCGTGCCGCGCTTCATGGCGTATCTGTCGCTGTTCACCTTCTTCATGCTGATGCTGGTCACCGCCGACAACCTGGTGCAGATGTTCTTCGGCTGGGAAGGCGTGGGCCTGTCCTCGTATCTGCTGATCGGTTTCTGGAGCGACCGGCCCTCGGCCAGCGCCGCCGCGATCAAGGCCTTCGTCGTCAACCGCGTCGGCGACTTCGGCTTCCTGCTGGGGATCGCCGGGATCTTCCTGACCTTCGATTCCGCGCACCTCGACACCATTTTCGCCGCCGCGCCGCGGATGGCGGACCAGAGCCTCCGCCTGTTCGGCCTGGAACTGCCGCTGCTGACCACCCTGTGCCTGCTGTTGTTCGTCGGCGCGATGGGCAAGTCGGCGCAGATCGGCCTGCACGTCTGGCTGCCCGACGCGATGGAGGGGCCGACCCCGGTTTCCGCCCTGATCCACGCCGCGACCATGGTCACCGCCGGGGTGTTCATGGTGGCGCGGATGTCGCCGCTGTTCGAACTGAGCCAGACCGCGCTGTCGGTGGTCGCCTTCGTCGGCGCGACCACCGCGCTTTTCGCCGCCACCGTCGGCTGCGTGCAGAACGATATCAAGCGGGTGATCGCGTACTCCACCTGTTCGCAGTTGGGCTACATGTTCTTCGCCCTGGGGGTGGGGGCCTATCAGGCCGCGATTTTCCATCTGATGACCCACGCCTTCTTCAAGGCGATGCTGTTCCTGGGCGCCGGGTCGGTGATCCACGCGATGTCCGACGAACAGGACATGCGGCGCATGGGCGGCATCTGGAAAAACATCAAGGTCACCTACGCGGTGATGTGGATCGGCTCGCTCTCCCTGGCCGGGCTTCCGGTGTTCGCCGGGTATTATTCCAAGGACCTGATCCTGGAAGCCGCCTGGGGCGCGCATTCGGCGATCGGCCAATACGCCTTCTGGATGGGCGCCATCGCCGCGGTGCTGACCGCCTTTTACTCGTGGCGGCTTTTGTTCCTGACCTTCCACGGCGCGCCGCGCGCCGACGAGAAGACCATGGCGCACGTCCACGAATCGCCGCTGGTGATGCTGATCCCGCTGCTGGTTCTGGCGGTGGGCGCGGTGTTCGCGGGCATGGCCGGATACGAATCCTTCGTCGGCGAGGGACGTGCCGCGTTCTGGAAACAGGCGATCGCGGTGGTCGGCGACGACCCCATCGCGGCGGCGCATCACGTCGACGGCTTCATCAATATCCTGCCGGTGGGCTTGGCGCTGTTCGGCATCGCCGTCGCCTTCGTCCTTTACATGGCGCAGCCGGAAGTGCCCGGACGCCTGGCCGCGGCGATGCCGCGCCTGCACGCGCTTTTGCTCAACAAATGGTACTTCGACGAGGCCTACGACCGCGTGTTCGTGCGGCCGGCCTTCGCCGTCGGGCGCATCCTGTGGAAGGTCGGCGACGTCGGCATCATCGACCGCCTGGGGCCGGACGGGGTGTCGTCCCTGGCCTATCTGGCGGCGCGGCGTATCGCCCGCCTGCAAAGCGGCTACGTCTATCACTATGCGTTTGCCATGATCATCGGCCTTGCGGTGTTCGTGACGTTCTACGTCGTCGGAATGGAAGGGTGAGGCGATGAGCGATTGGCCCTTGTTGAGCATCGTCACCTTCCTGCCGCTGGTAGGGGTGGCCTTCATCCTGATGATCCGCGGCGAGCCCGGCGTGGTGGAGCGGAATTCCCGTAACGTCGCGCTGCTGACCTCGTCGGCGACCTTCGTGATGTCGCTGTTCCTGTGGTTCGGCTTCGCCTCCGGCACCGCCGATTTCCAGTTCGTGGAAAAGACCGACTGGCTGCCGGGAACCGGGATTTCCTACCACATGGGGGTGGACGGGATTTCCGTGCTGTTCGTGCTGCTGTCCACCTTCCTGACCCCGATCTGCGTCCTGGCGAGCTGGGAGGCGATCCACAATCGGGTCAAGGAGTACATGATCGCCTTCCTGATCCTCGAAACCATGATGGTCGGCATGTTCTGCTCGCTCGACTTCATGCTGTTCTACATCTTCTTCGAGGGCGTCCTGGTGCCGATGTTCATCCTGATCGGCGTCTGGGGCGGGGCGCGGCGCATCTATGCGGCGTTCAAGTTCTTCCTCTACACCCTGGCGGGTTCGGTGCTGATGCTGGTCGCCCTGCTGACCATGTTCATGAACGCCGGAACCACCGACATTCCCGAGCTGCTGAAGTATTCCTTCGCCCCCGGGCTGCAAACCTGGCTGTTCCTGGCGATGTTCGCCTCGTTCGCGGTGAAGGTGCCGATGTGGCCGGTGCATACCTGGCTACCCGACGCCCATGTCGAGGCGCCGACCGCCGCTTCGGTGATCCTGGCCGGGGTGTTGCTGAAGATGGGGGCCTATGGCTTCCTGCGCTTCTCGGTGCCGATGCTGCCGCAGGCTACCGCCGACTTCACGCCGATGGTCTATGCCCTGTCGGTGATCGCGGTGATCTATACCTCGCTGGTCGCCCTGGTGCAGGAGGACATGAAGAAGCTGATCGCCTATTCCTCGGTGGCGCACATGGGCTTCGTCACCATCGGCATCTTCACCATGACCACCCAGGGGGTGACCGGCGCGCTGTTCCAGATGCTGTCGCACGGCGTGGTGGCGGGTGCCCTGTTCCTGTGCGTCGGCGTCATCTACGACCGCCTGCACACCCGCGAGATCGCCCGTTACGGCGGCCTGATGCACTGCATGCCGAAGTACGCGACGGTGTTCATGCTGTTCATGATGGCGTCGGTCGGATTGCCCGGAACCAGCGGCTTCGTCGGCGAGCTTCTGGTGGTCCTGGGGACCTTCCAGGTGAACACCCTGGTCGCCGCCCTGATGTCCACCGGTCTGGTGCTGGGGGCGTGCTACATGCTGTTCCTGTACCGGCGCGTCGTCTTCGGCAAGTTGGAGAAGGAGGACCTCAAGGACCTTCCCGACATGTCCGGGCGCGAGGTTCTGATGTTCGCGCCGCTGGTGGTGCTGGTTCTGTGGATGGGGCTTTATCCGATGCCGTTCCTGGACATGATGTCGGCCTCCGTCGACAACCTGATCGCCAATTTCGAGACCGCCCGCGCCGCCGCCGAAGCATCGGTTCCGGCGGCGTTGGCCTTGAACTGAGGGCGAGGAGAGGACGATGACCGAACTTCCGAACCTGATCCCGCTCCTCCCCGAAATCGTTCTCGCCTTGGCGGGGATGGCGCTTTTGCTGCTGGGGGTGTTCCGTTCCACCGACGCGACGCGTCTGATCGGCCATCTGGCGATCCTGGCCTTCGCCGCCGCGGCGGTGCTGGTGGTGATCTTCGGCGACGCCCGCCAGGTGACGATGAACGGCCTGTACGTCACCGACGCCTTCGCGGTGTTCGCCAAGCTGATGGTGCTGGGTGCCTCGGCGGCGACCCTGTTCATGGCGCTGAAGTGGATGGAGCAGGAGAACGCCGCCCGCTTCGAGTATCCGGTGCTGGTGCTGTTCGCCGTGCTCGGCATGTGCGTGATGATCAGCGCCAACGACTTCCTGTCCCTCTACATGGGGCTGGAGACGCAAAGCCTGGCTCTTTACCTGATCGCCGCCTACCAGCGCGACACCGTGCGTTCGACCGAGGCGGGGCTGAAGTACTTCGTGCTGGGGGCGCTGGCCTCGGGCCTGATGCTCTATGGCGTGTCGCTGGTCTACGGCTTCACCGGCACCACCAATTTCGAATCCCTGGCGCAGGGCTTCGAACTGGATCAGCCGGTTCCCGCCGGGGTGGTGGTCGGCTTGGTGTTCATCATCTGCGCCCTGGCCTTCAAGGTCTCCGCCGCGCCGTTCCACATGTGGACGCCCGACGTCTACGAAGGCGCGCCGACCCCGGTCACCGCCTTCTTCTCGGTGGCGCCCAAGGCGGCGGCGGTGGCCCTGTTCCTGCGAGTGATGGTGGCGCCCTTCGGCGACCTTCTGGCGCAGTGGCAGCAGGTGATCGTCGCCCTGTCGGTGCTCTCGATGCTGATCGGCGGCTTCGCCGCGATCGCCCAGACCAACATCAAGCGCCTGATGGCTTACAGCTCGATCGGCCACGTCGGCTATGCCCTGGTCGGCCTGGCGGTCGGCAATACCGAAGGCGTCGGCGCGGTGCTGGTCTATATCGGCATCTATCTGTTCATGAACGTCGGCACCTTCGCGGTGATCCTGTCGATGCGCGCCAACGGCCGCCCGGTGGAGGGCCTGAACGACCTTTCCGGCCTGTCGAAGAACCGGCCGGTGATGGCGTCCGCCTTGGCGGTGATGATGTTCTCGATGGCGGGCGTGCCGCCGTTCGCCGGGTTCTTCGGCAAGTTCTTCGTGTTCAAGGCGGCGGTGGACGCCGGGTTGATTCCGTTGGCGGTGATCGGCGTGCTGACCAGCGTGGTGGCGGCCTTCTATTACCTGCGCATTGTCAAGATCATCTATTTCGACGATCCCGCCGAACAGTTCGAGCCGATCGCGCCGCAGGCGCGTCTGGTTCTGGGCGTGAGCAGCATTTTCGTCGCGATCTTCTTCGTCTTCCCGTTGCCGCAGATGGTGATGGGGGCCTCCCGCGCGGCGCAGGCCTTGTTCGGGGGCTGAGGTGAACGCGCCGACCGCGCCGGTGGACCTGCCCGCCGGTTGGACCCTGCTGCATCTGGACGTCACCGACAGCACCAACGCGCAAGCCCGCGCGCTGGCGTTGTCGGGCGCGCCGGAAGGCGCGGTGGTCTGGGCCGACGTCCAGACCGGGGGGCGCGGCCGTTCCGACCGGGTGTGGGAAAGCGGCGCGGGCAACCTGTTGTTCTCGGTTCTGGTGCGGCCGGATTGCAGCCTTTCCGCCGCCGGACAGATCAGCTTCATGAGCGCGGTGGCCCTGGCCGAGGCGGTGGAAGCGCTGGCCCCCGGCCTGCCGATCCGCTGCAAGTGGCCGAACGACCTGTTGGGGACGCACGGCAAGCTGTGCGGCATCCTGCTGGAAGCCTGCTGTATCAAAAGCGGCGGCATCGCCGGGGCGTTGGTCGTCGGCATCGGCGTCAACCTGGTCTGGCGGCCGGGGGAGGGGGCGCTCTATCCGGCGTCGTCCCTGTCGCGGGAAGGGGCGGACCTGTCGCGCGAGGCGGTGCTGTCCGCGTTCCTGGCGCGGTTTTCCGCTTGGTTGACGGTCTGGAGGCGCGAGGGTTTTCCGCCGTTGCGCGCCGCCTGGTTGTCCCGCGCGCGCGGGCTGGGAGAGAAAATCACGGTGCGTCTGCCCGGCGAAACCGTGCAAGGCGTCTTCGAAAGTCTGGACGAGGACGGGGCTCTGGTGCTATCCGGGCTGCCGGAAGGCAAACGGCTGATCCGCGCCGGGGACGTGTTCTTCGGCTGATGGCCAGGGCGGGAGCGACAGCGATGATCCTGACGATCGATTCCGGCAACACCAACATCGTCTTCGCGGTGTTCGAAAAGGGCAAGCTGCGGGCCAGTTGGCGCGCCGCCAACGACACCCGCAAGACCGCCGACGAATTCGGCATCTGGCTGTCGCAGCTGATGGCGCTGGAAGGCATCAAGCGCGAGGAAATCGCGGGGGCGATCATCGCCTCGGTGGTACCCGCCATCGTCTATACCCTGAAAAGCCTGTGCATCCGCTATTTCAAGGTGGAGCCGATGGTGCTGGGCGATCCCGGCGTCGATTCCGGCCTCAAGCTTCTGCTCGACACGCCGGAGGAGGCGGGGGCCGACCGCGTCGCCAACGCGGTGGCGGCGTTCAAGACCTATGGCGGCCCGCTGATCGTTCTCGATTTCGGCACCGCCACCACCTTCGACGTGGTGACCGGCGACGGCGACTTCGCCGGGGGCTGCATCGCGCCCGGCATCAACCTGTCGCTGGAGGCGCTGCACATGGCGGCGGCCAAGCTGCCGCGCGTCGCCATCGAGCCGCCGCCGAAGGTCATCGCCACCTCCACCACCACGGCGATCAAGTCGGGGGTGTTCTGGGGCTACGTCGGCCTGATCGAGGGCATCGTCCGCCGGATCGAGGAAGAATACGGCGCGAAGATGCTGGTGGTCGCCACCGGCGGTCTGGCGCCCCTGTTCCATCGCCACACCGACATCATTCAGCATCTCGACCCCGACCTTACCCTGCGCGGGCTCGAGGACATCTATCACCGCAACGCCGGTTGCCGGGCATGACCTGGGCCACTCACGATCCCGAGGAAGGTCTGGTCTTCGTGCCGCTGGGCGGCGTCGGCGAAATCGGCATGAATCTTTATGCCTATGGCTGCGACGGCCAGTGGCTGGTGGTGGATTGCGGCATCCTTTTCCACGACGACGGCGCGCCCGGCGTCGAATACCTGATGGCCGACCCGTCCTTCCTGGCCGAACGCCGGGACGCGGTCTGCGGCCTGATCCTGACCCATGCGCACGAGGACCACATCGGCGCGGTGGCGCACCTGTGGCCGTATCTGGATTGCCCGATCTATGCCTCGCCGTTCACCATGGCGATGCTGGAAGGCAAGCTCAAGGAAACCGGCATCGATCCGCCGCGTACCATCGTGCCGTTGGGCGGCGCGGTTTCCTGCGGCCCGTTCGACGTGCGCTTCGTCGCGCTGACCCATTCGATCCCCGAACCCGCCGCGTTGGCGATCTCCACCCCCTACGGCACCCTGGTGCACAGCGGCGACTGGAAGCTCGACCCCGATCCGGTGCTGGGGGAACCCGCCCAGGAAGAGGTTCTGCGCCAACTCGGCGATGCCGGGGTTCTGGCGGTGATCGGCGATTCCACCAATGCGCAGGTGCCGGGACATTCCGGGTCGGAAGCCACGGTGCGCACCGCCCTGGCGCGCGAAATCGCGGCCAGGACCGGGCGCATCGCGGTGGGCTGTTTCGCCAGCAACGCGGCGCGGGTGGAAAGCATCGCCCGCGCGGCGCGCGACGCTGGGCGCGAGGTCTGCCTGCTCGGGCGGTCGCTGCATCGGGTGGTGGAGGCCTGCGAGACGGCGGGCTGCCCGCTCGATCTCGGACCCCTGGTTTCGGAAACCGACGCCGGTTACCTGCCGAACGATCGCATCCTGTTCATCGCCACCGGTTCGCAAGGGGAACCGCGCGCCGCCCTGGCGCGGATTTCCGCCAACACCCATCCCAACGTCAGCTTGGGCGAGGGGGACACGGTGATTTTCTCCTCCCGCGTCATTCCCGGCAACGAGCGCGCGGTCCTCGACGTGCAGAACCGTCTGGCCGACCTTGGAGTCGAGATTCTGACCGCGCGGGAAGCCCCGGACATCCATGTTTCCGGCCATCCCGCGCAGGACGAACTGACGCATCTTTACGGTCTGTTGCGCCCCCGCATGCTGGTCACCATGCATGGCGAGAGTCTGCATCTGGAAGCCCACGCAAAAATCGCCCAAAGCGTGGGGATTCAGAAGGTTATCGTCCCCTTCAACGGGGTGGTGGTGCGGTTGGCCCCGGGCACCCCGGAAAAGATTGGAACCGTTCCAAGCGGGCGTCTGGCCCTCGACGGAAACAGGCTTCTTGATCGGGACTCGGAAATACTTCGCAACCGGCGGCGCATCATGTATAACGGCTGCGTCGTCGTGACCCTGGTGGTCGATGGCAAGGGGGAATTGCCGAAACCGCCATGTATCGCGGCGCCGGGACTTCTCGACGAGGCGGAAAAAGGGTTCATTGCGGATTTGGCGATTGACGCGGCAGTCGATGCGGTGTCCCAATTGCCCACCAAGAACCGTCGTCAAGACGAGACCCTTCAAGAGGCCGTACGTCGTGCGGTCAGACGCGTGATGCACGCACAGACCGGGAAAAAACCCGTGACTTACGTGCAAATCGTGAGGATATAACTCGATTTCTCAGGAGAATGAGAGATGAAGCTGAGATTGAACCACGTGGCGATTGCCGTGCCGGATCTGGCCGCCTCCGCCGCGATGTATCGCGACGTTCTGGGTGCCGACGTGTCCGGCCAGATGGATCTGGCGGAGCATGGCGTGAGTGTGATTTTCGTTCAGCTGCCGAACACCAAGATCGAGCTGATCCACCCCTTCGGTGAAAAGTCCTCCATCGCTGGCTTCCTCGAGAAGAACCCGAATGGCGGCATCCACCACATCTGCCTCGAGACCGACGACGTCGCCGTCGCCGCCGCCGAGATGCAGAAGGCCGGCAAGCGCGTGCTTGGCCCGCCGAAGATCGGTGCTCACGACCATCCGGTGATTTTCCTGCATCCGAAGGATTTCAACGGCGCTCTGGTCGAGCTCGAAGAGGTCAAGGACTGATCGCCAAGACTTTTGTGCCGGGGGAGGAGTCTCCCCCGGCCAATTGGTACTGCGATGTTGCCCCCGGTCATCCCTGGCATGGGCCGTATCACGATCGTGAATACGGTTTTCCCGTCGCCGATGATCGGGTTCTTTTTGAGCGGCTGAGTCTGGAAATCTTTCAGGCGGGTCTCTCCTGGCTGACCGTTCTCAAGAAACGGCAGGGCCTGAACGCGGCATTCCGCGATTTCGATATCGACACCGTCGCCGCCTTCGGCGAAACCGACCGGCTTCGCCTGCTGGCCGACGCCGCGATCATCCGCAATCGGCTGAAAATCGATGCGGTGATCGCCAACGCGCGGGTGCTTTTGGGCATCCGCCGCGACTCCGGCTCCTTCGACGCCTGGATCGCTGCGCATCATCCGCGCGAATTGCCCGAATGGGTGCGGTTGTTCAAGTCGCGCTTCCGATTCATGGGCGGCGAAATCGTCAACGAGTTCCTGATGAGTATCGGTTACCTGCCTGGCGCCCATCGTCCGGACTGTCCGGTTTATTCCGATATTTCAAGTCGTTGCCCGCCATGGATGGCAGGGCGGTAGGCAAAAAAACGGCAGGGCCGGTGACGGACCCTGCCGGAAAGTCAACTTGGCGTAATCAAGAGAAACGCCGGACCCACGATGTGCGGCGGCCGTCCTCCTCAAACTTGGGCTGAGAGGGAGTGTGCCGTAATTTTTTGAGGCTTTCAACACATAAGATGAACATTTTTCAGTATATGAGTGAATTAGATTCGTTTGTTCGGGTGAAAACGGCGAAAAGGAGGCGAAGGTGAAAATTCTTCCGGTCATGGTTCTGGGGGCGGTGGGCTGCCTGCTGGCGGATGGCGCGGCGTTGGCCGCGGACGACGACGATCCCTGCGTCCGCGCGGTACGGTCGTTGTCCACCGATGGCGCGGACTACAAACCCGGCGTGGACGTCCATGGACGCGCGGTGGCCCCGGCCGACGTGCAGCCGACCTTGCGCGTCGATCCGCCTCGGGTGATCGAATTTCCGGTCAGCCTCGATCTGGCGAAGCGTCTGGGCTTCAACACCCAGGGCGCCTACGAGGGCAAGATCGAGGTGGCGCGCGTCCGGATCGAGGGCGGCCGCGTCACCGTCAACGGCCAGGAGGTCGCTCCCGACGATTCCGCCGCCCTGATCGCCGCGTGCCGGGCTTCGCGCCGCTGAGCGAACAACCGTTGCCAATCGTCCGCCGCTCCGTTATCCCCTTGAGGCTGGACGGCGCGGCGCGTCGTCCGATCGTTCCCGCCACTCGGATGCCCGCAAGATGCGCTTGACCTCGTATTTTCTGCCCGTTCTCAAGGAAACCCCGAACGAGGCGCAGATCGTCTCTCACCGCCTGATGCTGCGCACCGGCATGATTCGCCAGGCCAGCGCGGGCATCTATTCCTGGCTGCCGCTGGGCTACCGGGTGCTGCGCAAGATCGAGGCGATCGTGCGCGAGGAACAGGACCGCGTCGGCGCGCAAGAGATGCTGATGCCGACCATCCAGTCGGCGGACCTGTGGCGGCAGAGCGGCCGCTACGACGCCTATGGGCCGGAGATGCTGCGCATCCGCGACCGCCACGAGCGCGAGATGCTCTACGGGCCGACCAACGAGGAACAGATCACCGAGATTTTCCGCGACCTGGCCAAGAGCTACCGCGACGTGCCGCGCATGCTCTATCACATTCAGTGGAAGTTCCGCGACGAGGTCCGCCCGCGCTTCGGCGTGATGCGCGGCCGCGAGTTCCTGATGAAGGACGCCTATTCCTTCGACCTGACGGCGGAGGACGCGCGCAAGTCCTATTACAAGATGTTCGTCGCCTATCTGCGCACCTTCGCCCGCATGGGCTTGAAGGCGATTCCGATGCAGGCCGAGACCGGCCCGATCGGCGGCGACCTCAGCCACGAATTCATCATCCTGGCGGAAACCGGCGAAAGCCAGGTGTTCTGCCACAAGGCCTTCCTGGAGAAGGATCCCCTGGCGCAGGAACCGGACTACGACGGCGACCTGGAACCGGTGTTCAAGGACTGGACCAGCCATTACGCCGCCACCGAGGACGTGCACGACCCGGCGAAGGCCGCCGAACTGGGCGACGACCTGATCACCGCGCGCGGCATCGAGGTGGGGCAGGTCTTCTATTTCGGCACCAAGTATTCCAAGCCGATGAACGCGGTGGTGGCGGGGCCGGACGGTCAGCCGATCACCCTGGAGATGGGGTCCTATGGCGTCGGCGTTTCCCGCCTGGCGGGCGCGATCATCGAGGCCAGCCACGACGACACGGGCATCATCTGGCCGGAAAGCGTGGCGCCGTTCAAGGTCGGCCTGGTCAACCTGAAGACCGGCGACGCCGCGACCGACGCGATGTGCGCCGACCTTTACGCCAAGTTGCAGGCGGCGGGGGTCGAGGTGCTCTACGATGACCGCGACGAGCGCGCCGGGTCGAAGTTCGCCACCATGGACCTTCTGGGGCTGCCCTATCAGCTGGTGGTCGGGCCGAAGGGCCTCAAGGATGGCGTCGTCGAGATCAAGGCCCGCGCCACCGGCGAACGCGTCACCCTGACTCCGGAAGCCGCGCTCAACCGTTTGTCCGCCTAGGAGATTCCCGGTGTTCGGACCCTTCGAACGCATGGTCGCCTTCCGCTACCTGCGCGCCCGCCGCAAGGAAGGGTTCGTCTCGGTGATCGCCGGGTTTTCCTTCGCCGGGATCATGCTGGGGGTGGCCACCCTGATCATCGTGATGTCGGTGATGAACGGCTTCCGTAGCGAATTGCTGGGCCGCATCCTCGGGGTCAACGGCCATCTGGCGGTGTACGGTCTGGCGGGACAGGGGATTCGCGATTACCGGGCGATGGCGCAGCGCATCCGCGCGCTGGAAGGCGTCACCTATGCGATTCCGATGGTCGAGGGGCAGGTGATGGCCACCGCGCGCGGCGTCAACCAGGGGGCCCTGGTGCATGGCGTCGAGTCCGCCGACCTGCGCGCGCGGCCGATCTTCGCCGACAACATCCGCTTCGGCGACCTGGCGAATTTCGAGGGCCCGGATGTCGCGGTGATCGGCGAACGCCTGGCGCAAAAGATGGGGCTTTCCGTCGGCGACCCGATCACCCTGATCTCGCCCAAGGGGCAGGCCACGGTGTTCGGTTCGGTGCCGCGGGTGCGCGCGTACAAGGTGGCGGCGATCTTCAAGGTCGGCATGTCGGAATACGACGCCACCTACGTCTTCATTCCGATGGCGGCGGCGCAGGTGTTCTTTTCCATGCCGGACGCGGTTTCGCAGATCGACATCGGCCTGACCGACGCCGATCTGACCGGCCGTGTCGCCCCCCAGGTCAACAAGATGATCGGCCCCAGCCTGTCGGTCTACGACTGGCGGCACGCCAATTCCTCGTTCTTCAATGCGGTGCAGGTGGAACGGAACGTGATGTTCCTGATTCTCACCCTGATCATCCTGGTCGCCGCCTTCAACATCGTTTCCGGCCTGATCATGCTGGTGAAGGACAAGGGCCGCGACATCGCGATCATGCGCACCATGGGGGCCAGCCGTGGCGCGGTGCTGCGCATCTTCCTGATGGCGGGGGCGTCGATCGGCGTGGTCGGCACCGCCGCCGGGGTGCTGCTCGGGCTGGTCTTCTGCGCCAACATCGAACACATCCGCCGGTTCATCGAATCCCTGTCCGGCGCCGACCTGTTCGCGGCGGAAATCTATTTCCTCTCCAAGCTGCCGGCCGAGGTCGACCCCGGCGAGGTGGTTTCGGTGGTGCTGATGGCGTTGGGGCTGTCGCTGGCGGCGACCATCTATCCGGCCTGGCGCGCCGCCCGTCTCGATCCGGTGGAGGCCCTGCGCTATGAGTGACGCGGTCCTGCTGTTGTCCGACGTGGCGCGGCGCTTCGCGCAGGGGGGAAGCGTTCTCGAAGTGCTGAGCGGCGCGAATCTTTCGGTGCGCGCGGGCGAGATCGTCGCCCTGGTCGGTCCTTCCGGTTCGGGCAAGTCCACCCTGTTGCAGTTGGCCGGGCTGTTGGAATATCCCGACGCGGGCGAGGTGGCGGTCGGCGGTCACGCCTGCGGCGGCCTGTCCGACGCCGAACGCACCCGTCTGCGGCGCGACACGTTGGGCTTCGTCTATCAGAACCATCACCTTCTGCCCGAGTTCTCGGCGCTGGAAAACGTGGTGCTGCCGCAGATGATCGCCGAGGTGCCGCGCGCTCAGGCGGTTCAGCGCGCCGCCGAACTGCTGACCCGGCTGGGGCTGGAAGGGCGGATGGAGCATCGCCCGGGGCAATTGTCGGGCGGCGAACAGCAGCGCGTGGCGATTGCCCGCGCCTTGGCCAACCGGCCGAAACTGCTGCTTGCCGACGAACCCACCGGCAACCTCGATCCCGGCACCGCCGAGGCGGTGTTCGCCGAACTGATCGCGCTGGTGCGCGACCAGGGCCTGGCCGCGCTGATCGCCACCCACAATCCGGAGCTTGCCGCGCGCATGGACCGTCGGGTGACGGTGCGCGGGGGTGCCGTCGTCGACGTCTGATCCAGTGTAGGGGAGGGGCAATGCCCGCCGACTTCATCCACCTGCGCGTCCATACCGCCTATTCCCTGGCGACCAGCGCGATCAAGATGAAGGAGCTGCTGAAGCTGTGCGCGGCGGCGGACTTCCCCGCCGTCGCGGTCACCGACCTTGGCAACATGTTCGGCGCGGCGGAATTTTCCTCGTACGGCGCCGACGCGGGGCTGCAGCCGATCGTCGGCACCGTGCTCAGCGTCACCCCGGTGACGCCGCGGGTCGACCCGAAGACCGGGCGCGATTCCCGCTTCGACAGCCCGGATCAGGTTCTGCTGCTGGTGCAGAACGAACCCGGTTACGCCAACCTGCTGAAGCTGGTCAGCCGTTCCTATCGCGATGCCGACGGCCTGGTGCCGCCGCAGGTGCCGTTCGAGTTCCTGACCGACCATGCCGAGGGGCTGATCCTGTTCACCGGGATGACCGACGGCGCGGTCGGCCGGGCGCTTCTGGCGGGCGACGCCCCGGCGGCGGCGGCGATGCTGGACCGTCTGGCCGCGGCCTTCGCCGGGCGGACCTATGTCGAGATTCAGCGCCACGGCCTGGCCGACGAGGAACGCATCGAGGAGGCGCTGATCGATCTGGCCTATGCCAAGGATCTGCCTCTCGTCGCCACCAACGACGTCTATTTCGGCCCGGCCTCGATGTACGAGGCGCACGACGCGCTGCTGTGCATCCGCGACGGCGCGACGATCAACCAGCCGGACCGTCGCCGCCTGACCCCCGAGCACGGCTTCAAATCGGCGAAGGAAATGCGCGCCCTGTTCGCCGACCTGCCCGAGGCCTGCGACAACACCCTGGTCATCGCCAAGCGTTGCGCCTTCCGCGTGCCGAAGCGCAAGCCCTTGCTGCCGCGCTTCGCCGACAGCGTCGAGGCCGAGGCCGCGATGCTGCTGGAAAAGGCGAAAACCGGCCTGCAAAAACGGCTTGAGGACCATGTCTTCACACCAGACATGAACGACGCCGAACGTCAGGCGGCGGCCGAGCCCTATTGGAAGCGGTTGGAGTACGAACACGGGGTGATCACCCAGATGGGGTTCCCCGGCTATTTCCTGATCGTCTCCGACTTTATCCAGTGGTCGAAGGCGCACGAGATTCCGGTGGGTCCGGGGCGCGGTTCGGGCGCCGGTTCGGTGGTCGCCTGGTCGCTGACCATCACCGACCTCGACCCCCTGCGCTTCAACCTGCTGTTCGAACGCTTCCTTAACCCGGAACGCGTGTCGATGCCCGACTTCGACATCGACTTTTGCCAGGACCGCCGGGAAGAGACGATCCGCTATGTGCAGGATCGCTATGGCTTCGAGAAGGTGGCGCAGATCATCACCTTCGGCAAGTTGCAGGCGCGCGCGGTGATCCGCGACGTGGGGCGCGTGCTCGGCATGCCCTATGGTCAGACCGACAAGATCTGCAAGCTGATTCCCAACAACCCGGCGAAGCCGACCCCGCTGAAGGAAGCGATCGAGGGCGAACCCCGCCTGCTGGAGATGCGCAATTCCGATCCGCAGGTGGCGCAGCTGTTCGATATCGGCCTGAAGCTGGAGGGACTTTACCGCAACGCCTCGACCCACGCGGCGGGCGTGGTGATCGGCGACCGTCCGCTCGACCAGTTGGTGCCGCTCTATCGCGATCCGCGTTCCGACATGCCGGTGACGCAGTTCAACATGGCGTTCGTCGAAAGCACCGGCCTGATCAAGTTCGACTTCCTGGGGCTGAAGACCCTGACCGTGCTGTCCACGGCGGTGAAGCTGCTGGAGAAGCGGGGCGTTTCCATCGACCTTCTGAAGCTGCCGCTCGACGATCCGCCGACCTTCGAGATGCTGACCCGCGGCGACACCGCCGGGGTGTTCCAGTTGGAAAGTCAGGGCATGCGCGACGTGCTGCGCAAGCTGAAGCCCGACACCCTGGAGGACATCGTCGCCGTGGTGGCACTGTACCGCCCCGGGCCGATGGACAATATCCCCAGCTATATCAACCGCAAGCACGGCGACGAGCCGATCGACTACATGCACCCGATGCTCGAACCGGTGCTGAAGGAAACCTACGGCATCATCATCTACCAGGAACAGGTGATGCAGATCGCCCAGGTTCTGGCCGGGTATTCCCTGGGCGGCGCCGACCTGTTGCGCCGCGCCATGGGCAAGAAGAAGCAGGAAGAGATGGACAAGCAGCGCCAGACCTTCCTGGAGGGGGCGGCGGCGAAGGGCGTCGACAAGACCCAGGCCGGACGCATCTTCGATCACGTCGACAAGTTCGCGGGCTACGGCTTCAACAAGTCGCACGCCGCCGCCTATGCCCTGGTCGCCTATCAGACGGCGTATCTCAAGGCCAACTATCCGGTGGAATTCCTGGCCGCGTCGATGACCCTCGACATCCACAACACCGACAAGCTGGCCCACTTCAAGCAGGAACTCGCCCGCCTGAAGATTCCGGTGCTGACGCCCGCGATCAACGAGTCCGAGCCGGTGTTCTCGGTGGAATACGACGCGGACGGCAAGGGGGCGGTGCGCTATGCCCTGGCCGCGCTGAAGAACGTCGGCGACGCGGCGATGCGTTCCCTGGTCGCGGTGCGCGAGACGGGGGGCGCCTTCAAAAGCCTGATGGACTTCGCGGGCCGGGTGGAGCCGCAGGTCCTCAATCGCCGCGCCCTGGAAAACCTGGTGAAGGCGGGGGCCTTCGACGCGCTGGAGAGCAACCGCGCCCACATCTTCCAGGGGCTCGACACCCTGATCCGCTTCGCCCAGGCGGCGGCGGAGGAACGAACCTCGGCTCAGGTCAGCATGTTCGGCGGGGGCGGGGTCTCCGCGCCGCCGCCGTCGCTGCCGCAATGCGAAGACTGGCCGCCGATGGAGCGCCTGAACCAGGAATTCGCCGCCATCGGCTTCTATCTGTCCGCCCACCCCCTGGACACCTATGCGTCGCTGATGGAGCGCCTGGACGTGGTGGCCGCCACCGACCTGGCCGCCTCGGCGCGGATCGGCGGGGTGTCGCGGGTGAAGATGGCGGGCATCGTCGTCTCGATGCGCGAACGGGTGGGCAAGTCGGGGCGCCGCTATGCCTTCGCCGAGTTCTCCGACGCCACCGGTAGCTTCGAGGTGACCCTCTTTTCCGAGATTCTGGCGCAGGCCCACGATCTGCTCGCGGTCAACCAGCCGCTGCTTCTGACCGTCGAGGTGCGGGCCGAGGACGACCAGCTTCGCCTGACCGCGCAGGAGATCGTCTCCCTCGACAAGGCGGCGGCGCGCGCGGTGAAGGGGCTGCGGCTGATCGTCGACAGCGCGGCGCCGTTGCCTTCGGTCCGGCGCATCCTCGACGACACGCCGCCCGGGCGTCACGCCATCCGCCTGACCGTGCTGCTCGACGACCGCGAGGTGGATTTGGCCCTGCCCGGCGGGCGTTCCCTCGGCCAGCAGGCGATGGCTTCGTTGCGCGCCCTGCCGGGGATGGTCGAGATGCAGGAACTCGGCTGAAACCCGGTTCCACCGCCGATTTGCGCTTGCCAAGCCGGTCTCAAACGGGTATCACCCCGCCATCACTCACGCGGGCTTCGTGGCCGCGCCTTCGGCGTGGTCACTCCGGTGAAGGGAAACCTTCTTTCGGCCTGCGGACGTTTCAACCGGAAAAGCGAGGATATGATGACGCTTCCGACCTTCTCGATGAGCCAGCTGATTCAGGCTGGCGTGCACTTCGGCCACAACACCCGCCGCTGGAACCCGAAGATGGCTCCGTTCCTCTTCGGCGTGCGCGACAACATCCACATCATCGACCTGCAGCAGACCGTGCCGATGCTCTATCGCGCGATGCAGGCGGTGCAGCAGGTGGTTGCGGGCGGTGGCCGCGTTCTTTTCGTCGGCACCAAGCGCCAGGCGCAGGAGCCGATCGCCGAGGCGGCGAAGCGTTGCGGCCAGTACTACGTCAACCACCGTTGGCTGGGCGGCATGCTGACCAACTGGAAGACCGTCTCCCAGTCGATCCGCCGCCTGCGCGAAATCGACCAGCGCATTGCCAACGGCGAGACCGCCGGCCTGACCAAGCGCGAGCAGCTCAACCTCGACCGCGAGCGTGAGAAGCTGGACCGCGCCCTGGGCGGCATCAAGGACATGGGCGGCCTGCCGGACATCCTGTTCGTCATCGACACCCTGAAGGAAAGCCTGGCGGTGCAGGAAGCCAAGAAGCTGGGCATCCCGGTGGTGGCGATTTGCGACAGCAACTCCGACCCGGATAACATCGACTTCCCGGTTCCCGGTAACGACGATGCGATCCGCGCCATCAACACCTATTGCGAACTGATCAGCGGCTCGGTGCTGGACGGCATCCAGGCCGAGCTGACCGCCGACGGCATCGACATCGGCGCGGCCGAGGACGTCGTGGTGGAAGAGGCTGCCGTGGCCGCCGAAGCCGTCGAGGCTCCCGCCGCCGAAGCCCAGAACTAAGGTTCGCGTTTCGTCGCTTTTGGCCTGGGCGGTCCGTTTTCGGGCCGCCCGGCCTCGATTTTACGTGTGCCCGTTTCCACTATCTGCTGACCGAGAAGGGATCGAGAATCATGGCCGCGATTACCGCTGCTCTCGTCAAGGAACTGCGTGAGAAGTCTGGCGCCGGTATGATGGACTGCAAGAAGGCGCTCTCCGAGACCGATGGCGACCTGGAAGCTGCCGTCGACTGGCTGCGCAAGAAGGGTCTGGCCGCCGCCGCGAAGAAGGCCGGGCGCGTTGCCGCCGAAGGTCTGGTCGGCGTCGCCGCCAAGGGGACGACGGCCGCCGTCGTCGAAGTCAACTCGGAAACCGACTTCGTCGCCCGCAACGAGCTCTTCCAGGATTATGTCTCCAAGGTCGCCGAACTGGCTCTGGAAGCCGACGGCTGCGTCGATTGCCTGGGTGGCAAGCCGTTCCCCGGCACGTCCCGCACCGTGGCCGAGCAGCTGACCGAAATGGTCGGCACCATCGGCGAGAACATGCGCCTGCGCCGCACCGCCTGCCTGAAGGTGGAAAAGGGCGTGGTCGCCAGCTACATGCATGCGCAGGTGGTTCCCGGTCTGGGCAAGATCGGCGTCCTGGTGGCGCTGGAATCCGCCGGTGACGTCGCCGTCCTGGAAGGCCTGGGCAAGCAGATCGCGATGCACGTCGCCGCGGCCACCCCGCTGTTCCTCGACGTTTCCTCGGTCGATGGCGCCGCCTTGGCGCGCGAGCGCGACGTCCTGTCCGAACAGGCCCGTGCCTCCGGCAAGCCCGAGGAGATCATCTCGAAGATGGTCGACGGCCGCATCCGCAAGTACTACGAGGAAACCGTCCTTCTGGAGCAGATCTTCGTCGTCGACGGCGAAACCAAGATATCCAAGGTCCTCGCCAACGCCGAAAAGGATGCCGGTGCGCCGATCAAGTTGACCGGTTTCGTCCGCATGTGCCTGGGCGAAGGCATCGAGAAGGAAGAGACCGATTTCGCGGCGGAAGTCGCGGCGGCGGTCAAGGGCGCCTAAGCGGCGTTTTCCAAGGATTTCGCGGGGGGCCTCGGCGGCCCCCCGTTTTTTCTGCCCGCCGTTCCTCTTCCGCCTGGCTGAACAGGGTGGATTCTCCTTAAGACAGGCGGGCATAATCGTGTATCATCGCGCCGGGATGGGCCGCCACTATCCCGGTGTCGCGTATGTGTTTTCGGGGGATGTCATGACCGCGCAGCCGAAGTTCCGTCGTATTCTGCTGAAATTGTCGGGCGAGGGCCTGATGGGCCAGCAGGATTACGGACTGGACGAGCGCGTCGTCGAACGTTTGGCCAAGGAGGTCAAGGCCGTCCACGACGCCGGTGTGGAAATGTGCATGGTGATCGGCGGCGGCAACATTTTCCGGGGCGTCACCGGGGCGACGCGCGGCATGGACCGCGCCACCGCCGACCACATGGGGATGCTGGCCACGGTGATCAACGCGCTCGCTGTGCAGGACGCCCTGGAGCGCGCTGGCGTGCAATCCCGCGTGCTGTCCGCGATCCCGATGTCCACGGTGTGCGAGCCCTACATCCGTCGCCGCGCCATCCGCCACATGGAAAAGGGGCGGGTGGTGATCTTCGCGGCGGGCACCGGCAACCCGTTCTTCACCACCGATACCGCCGCGGCGTTGCGGGCCGCGGAAATGAACTGCGACGCCTTGATGAAGGCGACGCAGGTGGACGGCGTCTATTCCGCCGACCCCAAGCTCGTGCCCGACGCGACGCGTTACGATCGCCTGACCTTTACCGAGGTTCTGGTCAAGGGGCTGAACGTGATGGATGCCTCGGCGATTGCGCTGGCGCGCGAGAACAACATTCCGATTCTGGTCTTCTCCCTGCACGAAGAACACTCTCTTGGCCGTGTTCTCGCCGGGGAGGAGGACCTCTACACGATCATCACCCGGGAGGATTGATCCATGTCCGCGGACGAATTTGATTTCGATGATTTGCAGCTCGAGGTCGAAAGCCGCATGGAGATGGCGGTGGACGCCCTGAAGAAGGAGCTGGCCGGTCTGCGCACCGGCCGCGCTCATGCGGGCCTTCTGGAGCCGATTCAGGTGGAAGCCTATGGCGCGATGACCCCCCTGAAGCAGGTGGGCAGCGTCGGCGTGCCCGAACCCCGCATGTTGTCCGTCCAGGTCTGGGACAAGGGAACGGTCAAGGCGGTGGAAAAGGCGATCCGCGATTCCGGCCTGGGGCTCAACCCGGTGGTGGACGGGCAGACGGTGCGCGTGCCGATTCCGCCGCTGACCGAGGAACGCCGCCGCGACCTGTCGAAAATCGCCGGGAAATACGCCGAGCAGACCCGTGTTTCGGTCCGCAATGCGCGCCGCGACGGCATGGAAACCTTGAAGAAGGCGGAAAAGGACGGTGCTGTGTCGAAGGACGACCAGCACCAGTTCAGCGAGGTTATCCAGACCTTGACCGACCGGACGATCAAGCAAGTCGACGAGATCCTGGCGGCCAAGGAACAGGAAATCATGCAGGTTTGACCTTGGATCGTTCGGAACAGGCCATCGCGCGCGCCGCCGCCGACCGGGCGGTTCCGCGTCATGTCGCGATCATCATGGACGGCAACGGGCGCTGGGCGAAGGCCCGGCACCTGCCGCGCGCCGCCGGGCACCGCAAGGGCATGGAAACCGTGCGCGAGGTGGTGCGCGTGGCGGGCGAACTGGGGATTTCCTACCTGACCCTGTTCGGCTTCTCGTCCGAAAACTGGAAGCGCCCGGAAACCGAGGTCAAGGACCTGATGGGCCTTTTGCGCCTCTACCTCAAGCGCGAGGCGTTGGACCTTCACCGGCAGGGGGTGCGTCTGCTGGTGATCGGCGACCGCGCGCGCCTGGCCGCCGACATTCAAGAGAGCTTGGCCGAGGTGGAGACCCTGACCGCCGCCAATACCTCGCTGACCCTGATCATCGCGCTCAGCTACGGCGGCCGCGCCGAGATCGTTCACGCGGCGCAGCGTATCGCCGAGGACGCGCGGGACGGCGCCCTCGATCCCGCGTCGCTGACCGAGGACGCCTTCGCCGCGCGTCTGTTCACCGACGGCATTCCCGACCCCGACCTTTTGATCCGGACCAGCGGCGAACAACGGATCAGCAACTTCCTGCTGTGGCAACTGGCCTATACCGAGTTCGTCTTCGTCGATACGTTGTGGCCCGACTTCGATCGGGAAAGCCTGCTTTCGGCGCTGGGCGAATATGGGCGGCGGGAAAGGCGGTATGGTGCAGTCTCCGCCTGAACCCCGCAAGACCGGCGGCTTGGCCGCGCGAATCCTGACCTCGGTTTTGATGATGCCGTTGATGCTGGGCGCGATCTACGCGGGGCGCCCGGTTTTCGACCTTTTGATCGTCGCGATGGCCGCAGCTCTGATCTGGGAATGGCACGGCCTGTTGGCGGCGGATGCGCCCGCCGTGCGCTGGTCGGCGATCGCCGGAACCGCCGGCGCGGTCGCCCTTGCCACCCTGGACGCGCGCGCCGTCGCGATGGTCTTCGCGGTCGGCGCGGCGGTGTGGTTTTTCGCCGGGCGGCGGCGTGCCGCCGCCGACGCGGCGTTGCTGGCCTGGGGGCCGCTTTACGTCGGCCTGCCATGCTACGCCATGGTGGCTCTGCGCGAGGTCCACGGCTTCGCGGTGACGATGTGGGTGTTCGCCATGGTCTGGGCGACGGATACCGGAGCCTATGCCTTCGGGCGGCTGATCGGCGGTCCGAAGCTCGCTCCCCGCGTCAGCCCCAACAAGACCTGGGCGGGACTGCTGGGCGGCATGGCCTGTTCCGGCGCGGTGGCGGCCCTGGGCGGCGGTCTGGCCGCGTTTTCCCTCCCCGGTGCGCCGGGGAGCCTGACCCTGGCGGCGTTCGGCGCGGGGTTGGCGGTGGTTGCGCAGGTCGGCGATCTTTTCGAATCCGCGGTGAAGCGGCGGGTCGGGGCGAAGGATTCCAGCCACCTGATTCCCGGCCATGGCGGGGTTCTCGACCGCGTCGATGGCGTGCTGACCGCGGTTCCCGCCGCCTATCTGGCGTTTCAGTTCCTGCAAGCGGCGGGGGCGATGCGATGACGGCGCGGATTCCGAAGAGCGGACAGGCGGGGGCACCGCGCCGGATTTCGGTGTTGGGGGCGACCGGTTCGATCGGGTCCAGTACCCTCGACCTGCTGAAACGCGACCGTTCGTCCTTTGCCGTCGAGGCGCTGACCGCGCACGAAAGCGTCGAGGCCTTGGCCGCGGCGGCGCGCGATCTGCGCCCCGCCGTCGCGGTGATCGGCAAACCGGAACTTTATGGCGCGCTGCGCGAGGCTCTCTCCGGTTCCGGGGTCGAAGCCGCGGCGGGCAAGGACGCCCTGTTGGAGGCGGCGGCCCGTCCGGTCGACGTCGCGGTCGGCGGCATCGTCGGCGCGGCGGGGCTGGAACCGACCCTGGCGGCAGCGCGCCACGCCCGCGTTCTGGCGCTGGCCAACAAGGAATGCCTGGTCTGCGCGGGCGAGGTGTTCAAGGCGGAGATGGCGAAAAGCGGCACCTCCCTGGTGCCGGTGGATTCCGAGCATAGCGCGATTTTCCAGGCGTTGGCCGGGGAACGGGCGGAGCGGGTGGAACGCCTGATCCTGACCGCCTCGGGCGGGCCTTTTTCCATGCTCACCCGCGCCGAGATGGCCGACGTTTCGCCGAAGCAGGCGGTCAGCCATCCGAAATGGCGGATGGGGGCGAAGATCTCGGTCGATTCCGCGACGATGATGAACAAGGGGTTGGAGGTGATCGAGGCCTTCCACCTGTTCGCCACGGCCGAGGACCGCATCGACGTGGTGATTCATCCGCAATCGGTGATCCATTCGATGGTGGCGTTCTGCGACGGCGCGGTGCTGGCGCAGATGGGCGCCCCCGACATGCGCACCCCGATCGCGGTGGCGCTGGCCTGGCCGGACCGCATGGCGACGCCGGTGAAGCGCCTGGACTTCGCCCGGCTTGCCGCGCTGACCTTCTCTCCACCCGACGAAGACCGCTTTCCCTGCCTGGGCTTGGCGCGCCAGGCCTTGCGGAGCGGGGGCGGGTTTCCTACTCTTCTCAACGCGGCCAACGAGATCGCGGTGCGGGCCTTTCTGCGCCGGGAGATCGGGTTCCTCGATATCGCCGAGGTGGTGGAACGGGTTCTCGCCTCGGAAACGCCCGTTGCACCGCATGACGTCGCCGACGTCCTGGAACTGGATGCCCAGGGGCGCCGTGCCGCGCGGGCGGCGATCGGCGGTCTGGGGCGGACAATCGCCGCGTCTTCGGATGGCGGCAGGATAAGGAAGGTTTGATGCCGGTGTATCAGGGGTTGGCGTTTCTGTTCGTGCTGTCCGTCGTGGTCTTCGTGCACGAGCTGGGGCATTTCCTGGTGGCGCGCCGCTGCGGCGTGAAGGTGCTGGCGTTTTCCATCGGTTTCGGGCGGGAACTGTTCGGTTTCGACGACCGCCACGGCACGCGCTGGAAATTCTGCCTGATTCCGTTGGGCGGTTATGTGCGGATGCTGGGCGACGCCGACGAAGCCAGCGGCAAGGCCGACACCGCCAAGCTGTCCGTCGAGGAACTGCGCCATGCCTTTCCGGCGCAGTCGGTGGGGTGCCGCGCCGCGATCGCGGCGGCGGGGCCCTTGTCCAACATTCTGTTCGCGATCGTGGTCTACGCGGCGGTGTTCATGACCGCCGGACAACAGACCACGGTTCCCACCATCGGCCGCGTGGTTCCGGGCTCCGCCGCCGAGGAATCGGGGTTGCTTCCCGGCGATACCTTCCTGTCGATCGACGGCACGCGCATCGTCCGTTTCGAGCAGGTGCGGCAGCTGACGCAATTGGCCTTGGACCGCGCGTTGCGGGTGGTGGTGTCGCGCGACGGCCGCGAGCTTGCCGTCGAGGTGCGTCCGCGCATCGTCGAAAAGACCGACCGTTTCGGCTCGGTGGAGCGCACGCCGGTGATGGGCGTGGTTTCCAGCGGGCGCACCGTTCTGGTCCGGCAAGGCCCGGTTTCCGCTGTGGTTTCAGCGGTTCAGGTGACGTCGTCGATTGTCCGGGATACCTTCGTCGCCATCGGTCAGATGGTGCGCGGCGTGCGCGGTACCGACGAATTGGGTGGTCCGATCCGCATCGCCGAGGTGTCGGCGCAGGCGGCGCAAGCGGGCATCCTGCCGCTGATCGTGATGATGGCGTTCCTGTCGGTCAACCTGGGCTTGATCAATCTGTTGCCTATCCCCTTGCTAGACGGGGGGCATTTGCTGTTTTATGCGTTCGAGGTCGTGCGTGGTCGTCCCTTGCCCGAACGGGTGCAGGACGTCGGTCTGAAGATCGGCGTCGGCTTGGTCGGTGCATTGATGATTTTCGCGACATGGAACGATATTTCGCGTCATATTCATCGCTGGCTGTCGTGATCGGGCGGTCGGGGGATGAACGGCGATTGTTGTATGGACAGGGCTGGGGGTCGGCAAACCATGCGCGCTAGGATTCTGGGTGGTCTCGGGCTGCGTCTGATCGGTATGGTCCTGTCGCTGACTCTCGCGGCGGGAATTGCCCGGGCGCAAACCGTCGAAAACATCCGTGTCGAGGGAACGCAGCGAATCGAGGACGCGACGATCCTGTCCTACCTGTCGATCAAGGAAGGCGATCCGATCGACGTCGAAAAGGTGAACAAGTCGCTGAAAAGCCTGTTCGCCACCGGATTGTTCTCCGACGCCAATATCCGCCGCGAGGGCAGCGACCTGGTGGTGTCGGTGACCGAGAACCCGGTGATCAACCGCGTCGCCTTCGAAGGCAACAAGCGGATCAAGGACGAGGACCTGCAGGCCGAGGTCCGCCTGCGCCCGCGTTCGGTCTATACCCGCACCCGGGTTCTGGCCGACGTTGAACGCATCCAGGAAATCTATCGCCGCAGCGGGCGCTATGGCGCCACCGTCGAGCCCAAGGTCATCCAGCAGGATCAGAATCGCGTCGATGTCGCCTTCGAAATCAGCGAGGGGCCGTCGACCTATGTTCGCCGCATCACCTTTAACGGCAACCGCCACTACGACGACGACAAGCTGCGCGGCAACATCCTGACCAAGGCAGAAGCCTGGTACCGCTTCCTCAGCAACACCGACACCTACGACCCGCAGCGCATGGCCTTCGACAAGGAAAAGCTGCGCCGTTTCTATCTGGCGCGCGGCTATGCCGACTTCACCATCGAATCCGCGGTCGCCGAGCTTTCTCCCGACCGGGAATACTTTTTCCTGACCTTCACGGTGGACGAAGGCGAACGTTACAAGATCAACAAGGTCAACATCGAAACCACCCTGCCGGAATTCGACGATCCCGAGGTTCTGCGCAAGGACCTGACCTTCGGCGAAGGCGACTGGTACAACGCCGACGAGATCGAGAACTCGGTGCAGTCGCTGACCGACGCGGTGGGGACGTTGGGCTATGCCTTCGTCGACATCAAGCCGGACATCGTGCGCGATCGCGAGAAGCATACCATCGACCTGACCTTCCGCATCGACGAGGGGCCGCGGGTGTTCGTCGACCGGATCGAGATCACCGGCAACCTGCGGACCATGGACGAGGTGATCCGCCGCGAATTCCGCCTGGTGGAAGGCGACCCCTTCAACAGCGCCAAGCTTCGCCGTACCCGTCAGCGTTTGAACAACCTGAACTTCTTCAAGAAGGTGGACGTCGCCACCGAGCCGTCGCCGACCGATCCCGAGAAGGTGACGCTTAAGGTCAACGTCGAGGAAAAATCCACCGGCGAAGTGATGGTGGGCGCGGGCTTCTCCTCCACCGAGGGCGCCAAGGTGATGTTCGGTATTGGCGAACAGAACTTGCTCGGTCGTGGCCAACAGCTGAACTTCAGCCTATCCTTGGCTCAGGCCGGGACCGAGGCGGACATTTCGTTCACCGAGCCCTATTTCCTCGATCGCGAACTTGCCGCCGGGTTCGATCTGTTCCGCATCACCCGCGACTGGCAGGACGAAAGCTCCTACGACTACGAGACCACCGGCACCGCGCTGCGTATGGGCTACAATTATTCCGAACACCTGCGCCACGCCTGGAAGTACACCATCCGCCAGGACGAAATCACCAACGTCGATTCCGACGCCTCGCAGTATATCAAGCTGCAGGAAGGCACCTCGGTGCTGTCGCAGGTCGGCCACAAGCTGACCTATGACCGCCGAGACAGTCGCCTGGACCCGACCGAGGGCTACTATGTGCAGGTCGGCAACGATGTGGCCGGCCTCGGCGGCGATGCGCGTTTCCTGCGCAACAACATCAATGCCGGGCAGTACTTCAACCTGGCCGACGGCTACGTGCTGGGGTTGATGGGGGATATCGGCTACATGTTCCGTCTGGGCGAGGACATCGCGATCAACCACCGGTATTTCCTGGGCGGCGAAAAATCGATGCGTGGCTTCGCCTCCGCCGGTATCAGCCCGCGCGACAAGGCTACCGGCGACTCCCTAGGCGGCAACTGGAGCACCAACGAGAGCGTGGAAATGTCGTTCCCGTTGGGCACGCCGGACGAACTGGGCCTGTCGGGCAAGGCGTTCATGGACGTCGGCACCATCGGCAAGTACGACAACATGAATTCGGACAACGTGGACTATTCCTCGTCAATCCGCCTGTCGATCGGTACCGGGTTCGTATGGCGCTCGCCGATGGGACCGATGAATCTGACCTTTGGCATTCCGTTGCTCAAGGAAACCTTCGACAAGAAGGAAGTCATTCAGTTCAACTTTGGTACGAGGTTCTAAGCCCATGCGTTTGAAGTTGCTCGCAACGTCCCTTGCGGCGGCGACGGTCGCCCTGGGTGTCTCCTGGACTTCTCCGGCGATGGCCGCCCCTGCGGCGAAGCCCGCGCCGGTGATCCGCATCGTCGATATCCAGGAAGTGATGGAGCGTTCGATCGCGGTGCAGGGCATCCGGCGCGAACTGGATGCCTATCGCAAGAAGTACGACGACGAGTTCGCGGCGAAGGAAAAGGCGCTGAAGGAAGAAGAACGCGAACTGGTTCGCCAGCAGACCGTGATCGACGGCAGCGCCTATCGCGAAAAGGTGCAGGCCTTCCAGCAGAAGTTCACGGAGTTCCAGCGGGATCTCAAGAACCGTCAGCAGATGTTGCAGAATTCCTATGCCACGGCGCTCAACCAGGTGACGGTGCAGATCCAGAAGATCTGGGCTGCGGTGGCCGAGGCCGAGGGGGCGACGCTGCTGTTGCCGCGCGGTCAGGTTCTGCTGTTCAGCCCCGGCTACGACGTGACCGCGGATGTCATCGACCGCCTGAACAAGGCTCTGCCGTCGGTGAAATTCCCCGATCCGATGAAGCAAGGTTCGGCCTCCGGCCAGAAAAAGAAATAAGGCCGTTCAGGAGCATACGATGACCGACTCCCGCTTTTTCCGGCGTGCCGGACCCTTTACCCTGGCTCAGTTGGCCGAGATCGGCGGCGGTGCCCTCGGCGAGGGAACCCCGGCGGACCGCCGGATCGTCGACGTCGCGCCGCTGTACCGCGCGGGAGCCGAGGACATCAGTTTCCTCGACAATCGCAAGTACGTGTCGGCGTTCGAGGCCAGCACGGCGGGGGCCTGCATCGTCCATCCCGATCTGGCGGACAAGGCGCCGTCCGGCATGGGGCTGATTCTTTCAGCCGAGCCCTATCGTGCCTATGCCCTGATTGCCCATGCCTTCTATCCGCAAACCATGGAGCGCTCCGGGGTTTCCCCGCATGCGATGGTGGACCCGACGGCGAAACTGGGCGCCGACGTCTGCATCGAGCCGGGCGCGGTGATCATGGAAAACGTCGAAATCGGCGACCGTACCCAGATTTGCGCCAACGCGGTGCTGCGTCCCGGCGTGGTGGTGGGCGCGGATTGCTATATCGGTTCGAACGTTACCCTTTGCTACGCGGTAGTCGGCAACAAAGTCTGGATCCACGGCGGCGCGGCGATCGGCCAGGACGGCTTCGGTTTCGTCATGGGACCGAAGGGACACCTCAAGGTGCCGCAGTTGGGCCGGGTGGTGATTCAGGACGACGTGGAAATCGGAGCCAACACCACCATCGACCGTGGCGCCGGTCCGGACACGGTGATCGGCGAGGGATGCCGGATAGACAATCTGGTGCAGATCGCCCACAACGTGGAGTTGGGGCGCGGTTGCGTTCTAGTGGCGCAGGTCGGTATTTCCGGTTCGACCAAACTGTCGGATTTCGTCGTCGCGGGCGGTCAGTCGGGGATCACCGGCCACCTGAAGATCGGCGCGGGGGCGCGGATCGGCGCGCAGTCCGGGGTGATGCGCGACGTTCCCGCCGGGCAGACGGTGATCGGCTCTCCGGCGGTTCCGGCGAAGGAACACTGGCGCCAGATCGGCGTGGTGGAGCGTTTGGCGAAGAAACATGGCGGGGCGTGATGGCCTTTCCGTCGCAGTCTTGAAGCAAGGATTCCCGCTGGGAAATGACAAGAAGAAGGGTCAAGCGTGATGTCTGAAGAGGGGAAAACCGCGAAGATCATCGATATCCAGCGAATCCTGGCGATGATTCCGCACCGTTATCCGTTCGTCATGGTCGATCGGATCGTCGACGTGGTCCCCGGCGAAAGCGCCGTGGGGATCAAGAACGTCAGCATGAACGAGCCCTATTTCCTCGGGCATTTCCCGGGGCATCCGGTGATGCCGGGCGTTCTGATCGTCGAATCGATGGCGCAGACCGCCGCGGTTCTGGTGGTGGAAACGATGGGGCCGGATGCCGAGGGCAAGCTGGTCTACTTCATGAGCGTCGACGAGTGCCGCTTCCGCAAGCCGGTGGTTCCCGGCGACCAGTTGCACGTTCACGTCACCCGTGAACGGCGTCGCGGCAACGTCTGGAAATTCCGGGGCGAGGCCAAGGTGGATGGCCAGACGGTGGCCGAGGCGGTGTACGCCGCGATGATTCTGGATGACTGATATGCCGAAGATTCACCCGACAGCGGTCGTCGACCCCAAGGCTTCGATCGCCGCCGACGTCGAAATCGGGCCGTTCTGCGTGGTCGGCCCCGACGTCGTCCTGCATTCCGGCGTGCGGCTGATTTCCCAGGTGGCGGTGGACGGCCTGACCGAAATCGGCGAAGGCACGGTGATCTATCCCTTCGCCTCGATCGGCCATCGGCCGCAGGACCTGAAGTACCACGGCGAACCCTCCCGCCTGATCATCGGCAAGCGCAACCAGATCCGCGAAGGGGTGACGATGAACCCCGGGACCGAGGGCGGCGGCATGCTGACTCAGGTGGGCGACCATGGTCTGTTCATGGTCGGCGCCCACGTGGCGCACGATTGCATCGTCGGCGATCACGTGATTTTCGCCAACAACGCCACCCTGGGCGGCCACGTCACGGTGGGGGATTTCGCGATCATCGGCGGCATCAGTGCGGTGCACCAGTTCGTGCGCATCGGCCAGCACGCGATGATCGGCGGCGCCTCCGGCGTCGAGACCGATGTCATCCCCTATGGTTCGGTTCTGGGGAACCGGGCGCACCTGTCCGGTCTCAACATCGTCGGACTGAAACGCCGCAACTTCAACCGCGAGACCATCCACACCCTGCGCCGCGCCTATCGCCTGTTGTTCGCGCCGGAAGGCAACATGAACGAACGGGTGGAGGACGTCGCCAACCTGTTCGCCGATTGCGAACCGGTAATGGAAATCGTCGCCTTCGTGCGGCAGGAGACCTCTCGCGGCATCTGCCAGCCGAGTTCGCTGGAGAAAGACGGCTGATCCATCCGGGACGGAGAGAATGAGCGAAACCACGCGCGGCAGCGTCGGCATTCTGGCCGGGGGAGGCAACCTCCCCCGGTTGCTTGTTTCCGCCTGCCAGGCGCGCGGCGACGCGGTGTTCGTCATCGCCATCGAGGGGCACGCGGATGCCGCCGACTTTGCCGACGTGCCGCATGCGGTGGTCCGCCTGGGCGCGCTGGGCGAGGCGTTCCGCCTGTTGCACCAGGCGCAAGCGCGCGAGGTGGTGTTCGCCGGTTCCCTGCGCCGTCCGTCCCTGGCCGCCCTGCGGCCGGATGCTCGCGGCGCGGTGTTCCTGGCGCGGATCGGCGGGCGGGCGTTGGGCGACGACGGACTGCTGCGCGCGGTGGCCGAGGAATTCGAGAAGGAAGGCTTGCGTCTGGTCGGCGCGCACGAAGTGATGGGCGAGCTTCTGGCACGCGAGGGCGCCTATGGCTCCCGGCTTCCCGACGCCGCGCACCAATCCGACATCGCCCGTGCCTTCGCCGTGGCGAAGGGGGTGGGGGCTCTCGACGTCGGCCAGGGGGCGGTGGTGCAGCAGGGGATCGTCCTCGCCGTCGAGGCGGTGGAAGGCACCGACCGCATGCTGGCGCGCTGCGCCGAACTCAAACGGGAAGGCCGGGGCGGCGTCCTGGTCAAGGTTTGCAAGCCCGCGCAGGACCGCCGCCTGGATATGCCGACGATCGGCGTCTCCACGGTCGAGGCCGCCGCCGCCGCCGGGCTTTCCGGCATCGCGGTGGAGGCGGGGGCCGCCCTGGTGATCGAGCCGGAGGCGATGGCCCGCCGCGCCGACGAACTCGGCCTGTTCGTCGTCGGCCTGACCGCGGCGCCGGACGCGCCTCTGATCTATCTGGTGGCGGGCGAACCCTCGGGTGACATCCTGGGGGCGCGCCTGATCGCCGCCCTTAAGGAGCGCACCGGCGGGCTGGTGCGTTTCGCCGGGGTGGGCGGGGAAAGCATGGCGGAGCAGGGGCTCGTCTCCCTGTTCCCGCAGGCGGACATCGCGGTGATGGGCCTGGCCGAGGTGATTCCGCGCATTCCCGCGGTTTTGCGGCGGGTGCGCGAGGTGGCCGACGACATCGCGGCGAAGAAGCCCGCGGTGGTGGTGACCATCGACTCGCTGGGCTTCAACGAACGCATCGCCAAGGCGCTGTCCGCGCGCAAGGTGGACGTGCCGCGCGTCCACTACGTCGCGCCTATGGTCTGGGCGTGGAAGCCGGGCCGCGCCGCCAAGGTGGCGCGCCTGTTCGACCACCTGATGTGCCTGTTGTCCTTCGAACCGCCGTATTTCACCGCGCACGGCATGGCCGCCACCCATGTCGGCCATCCGGTGATCGAGGGCGGCGCGGCCTCGGGCGACGGACCGGGCTTCCGTTCCCGCCACGGCATCGCGCCGGAGGCGACGTTGCTGTGCGTGCTGCCGGGATCGCGCGGCAACGAGGTGACGCGCATGCTGCCGGTGTTCCGTCAGGCGGTGGATCTGCTGCGGACGCGGCATCCCGGTCTCAAGGTGGTGATTCCCACCGTCGCCACCGTCGCCGCCCATGTCGCCGAGGCGACGCGGGATTGGGCGGAACGCCCGCTGATCGTGCGGGGAGAGGCGGAACGCTGGAACGCCTTCGCCGCCTGCGACGGGGCGTTGGCCACCTCGGGCACGGTGTCTCTGGAATTGGCGCGGGCGCGGGTTCCCTTCGTCATCGGCTATCGCGCCGCGCCGTTGTCGGTGTGGTTGGCGCGGCGCCTGATCTCGATCAAGTACGCGACGCTCATCAACCACATCGCCGATCGCATCGTGGTGCCGGAATTCCTGCAGGCGGATTGCACGCCACGGGCCTTGGCCGACGCGATGGACGCTTTCCTGAGCGATGCCGCGAAGCGCGCGGCGTTTCTGGAAGAAACCGGCAAGGCCCTGACCGATCTGGTCGGACCCTATCCGCGCCCCAGTTTGATCGCCGCGGACGTGGTGATGGACGCGGCGGGGATTGCGCGCGTCGACGCCGCGCCCCATCTCGGCGGGGACTGAGTTCCCACGAAAGGAAGTTCCGATGGCCAACCGCCTGCTGCACACGATGATCCGGGTTCTCGACCTGGATGCATCGATCGATTTCTATACCCGCCTGCTCGGCATGAAGCTTCTGCGCCGCATGGATTTTCCGGAAGGCCGCTTCACCCTGGTCTTCGTCGGTTACGGCGACGAGGCCGACCATTCGGTTCTCGAACTCACCCACAACTGGGATCGCACCGAACCCTATGCCCTGGGCGAGGCCTTCGGCCATCTGGCGATCGGGGTTTCCGACATCCATGGCGCGATCGCGGCGTTGCGCGCGGGCGGCGCGAAGATCACCGACGAACCCTTCGTCCTCGAAGGCGGCTCGGCGACCATCGCCTTCATCGAGGATCCCGACGGCTACGACGTCGAGCTGATCGAACGCCCCTGACGAAAACGGCGGCCTTTCGGCCGCCGTTTCTTTTTCCGCATATCGCGCTTATCGTTTGTCGAACGGCACGTAGTCGCGTTGCGGCGCCCCGACGTACAGCTGGCGGGGGCGGCCGATCTTCTGATCGGGGTCGGCGATCATTTCCATCCACTGCGCCACCCAGCCGGTGGTGCGAGCCAGGGCGAAGAGGGCGGTGAACATCGAAACCGGTATCCCCATGGCGCGGAAGATGATGCCCGAATAGAAGTCGACGTTGGGGTAGAGCTTCTTTTCGACGAAATAGTCGTCTTCCAGGGCGATGCGTTCCAGTTCCACGGCGATCTGCAACAGCGGCTCATCGTGGCGCCCCATTTCGTCCAGAACCTCGTGACAGGTTTTCTGCATGATCTTGGCGCGCGGATCGTAGTTCTTGTAGACCCGGTGGCCGAATCCCATCAGCCGGAAGGGGTCCTCCTTGTCCTTGGCGCGCTTGACGAATTCGCCGACACGGTCCTTGCTGCCGATCTGCATCAGCATGTTGAGGACGGCTTCGTTGGCGCCGCCGTGCGACGGCCCCCACAGCGAGGCGATGCCCGCCGCGATGCAGGCGAAGGGATTGGCGCCCGACGACCCAGCCAACCGCACCGTGGAGGTGGAGGCGTTCTGTTCGTGGTCGGCGTGCAGAATGAGGATGCGGTTCATCGCGCGGGCGAGAACCGGATTGACCTCGTAGGGCTCGCACGGCACGGCGAACATCATTTGCAGAAAATTCGCCGCGTAGCTCAGGCTGTTGCGCGGATAGTTGAAGGGCTGGCCGATCGAATACTTGTAGGCGTTGGCGATGATCGTCGGCATCTTGGCGATCAGGCGGGTTTCGGCGACCAGTCGCTGGAACGAATCGGTGAAGTCCAGGCTGTCGTGATAGAAGGCGGACAAGGCGCCGACGATGCCGCAGGCCACCGCCATGGGATGGGCGTCGCGGCGGAACCCGCTGTAGAAGCGCAGGATTTGTTCGTTCAGCATCGAGTGATAGGTGATGTCGTGGTCGAACTTGTCCATTTCCGCGCGGCTCGGCAATTCGCCGAACAACAGCAGATAGGCGACTTCCAGGAAGTCGCAGTTTTCCGCCAACTGGTCGATCGGATAGCCGCGATGCAGCAGGATGCCCTTGTCGCCGTCGATGAAGGTGATCTTCGAGGCGCAGGAGCCGGTGGAGGTGAATCCGGGGTCGTAGGTGAAGCACCCGGTTTCGCCATAGAACTTGCGGATGTCGACGACGCGGGGGCCGACGCTGCCGTGCAGGACCGGTAGGTCGAGGCTTTTGCCGTTGGCGTTGTCGGTGACGGTGAAGGTGTCGGAAGATGACGTCCGGTCTTGGCTCATGGCGATTCCCTGTGTCGATTCCGGCGGTGCCCCGCCGCGATTCCCGATAGTCCGGGCTCGCGGCTCGGGCTGTGCCGATGTTGCGCCTGTCGTTTTTTAACTGCCCCTTCCTGGCGGAAAATCAAGACGCTGGCGCGTATTTCACAGGAACTCAACGGATTAGGACGTGCACTCGTCAAGACGGGCGAGGCATTCCTCGCGTCCCAGGATGTCCATGACCTCGAACAACGGCGGCGAAACCGTGGAACCGGTGATCGCGGCGCGCAACGGCTGGGCGACCTTGCCCAGCTTCAGGCCGGTTCTTTCCGCCAGGTCGCGGACGGCGGCTTCCAGCGCGTCGTGGGTCCAGTCGCCGACCGCCGCGAGAACCGGCTTCGCCGCGGTCAGGATATCGCGGCCGTCGGCCAGTTGCGCCTTCGCCTTGTCGTCGAAGGGCAGCGGCCGCGCCTGGGCGTAAACCATCGCCCCGGCGGCAAGCTCGTTCAGGTCCTTGGCACGGGGCTTCAGCCCCTCCATGCCGCGCAGGATGCGGTCCGCCGCGCCGGAGGGCAGGGCGCCGCCCAGGGTTTTCTCCACCAGCGGACGGATCAGACCGAACAGCTCCGCGTCGGAGGAGGTGCGCAGGTAATGGGCGTTGAGGTTGAGCAGCTTGGTCATGTCGAAACGCGACGGAGCCTTGCCCACCGCATCGATGTCGAACCACTCGATCGCCTGTTCGGTGGAGATGATCTCGTCGTCGCCATGCCCCCAGCCCAGGCGCAGCAGATAGTTGCGCATGGCGGCGGGCAGGAAGCCCATGTCGCGATAGGCCTCGGCCCCCAGGGCGCCGTGCCGCTTCGACATCTTGGCGCCGTCCGGGCCGTGAATCAGCGGGATGTGGGCGAATTCCGGCACCGTCCAGCCGCAGGCGCGGTAAAGCGCGGTCTGGCGCGCCGCGTTGGTCAGGTGATCGTCGCCGCGGATGACGTGAGTGATGCCCATGTCGTGGTCGTCCACCACCACCGACAGCATGTAGGTGGGGGTGCCATCGGCGCGCAGCAGGATCATGTCGTCCAACTGGGCATTGGCGAAGGTGACGACGCCCTGCACATGGTCGTTGATCACGGTTTCGCCTTCGCGCGGCGCCTTCAGGCGGATCACCGGCGCGACGCCGGCGGGGGCGTCCTTGGGGTCGCGGTCGCGCCAGCGCCCGTCATAGCGCATCGGCTGGCCCGAGGCCTTCTGTTCCTCGCGCATCCGCGTCAGTTCCTCGGGGGAGCAATAGCAGTAATACGCGTTGCCCGAGGCCAGCAGCTGGCGCGCCACTTCGGCGTGGCGTCCGGCGCGGGAAAACTGCATCACCGGTTCCTCGTCCCAGGTGAGGCCCAGCCAGGACAGGCCGTCGAAGATCGCGTCCACCGCGGCCTGCGTCGAACGCTCGCGGTCGGTGTCCTCGATGCGCAGCAGGAAGCGGCCGCCGTGATGGCGCGCGAACAACCAGTTGAACAGGGCGGTGCGGGCGCCGCCGATATGAAGGAACCCCGTCGGCGACGGGGCAAAACGTGTCACGACGCTCATGCGATGCGAACCCGTATGCTTGGCTTTCGGATGTGACCGCCGGCCGGGGCGGGCGGAGTGGGTTCGGCGGCGGAATTCGGTTATCCTGGCCGCGCGAACCGGGTGGTTTTATCACAGCGAAACCGCGATGGGTATCCAAAAGGGGCGGAAATGCGGGGAGATGCCGCCGGATTGGGGGAATGGACGCCCTGGGCCTTCGTCGCCGGGGTCGCGCTTTATCTGACTCTGCCCACCGAACCCGCCGCCGCCGCTTGGACAGGCATGGCCCTGGCCGTCGCCATGGCCGCCGTCGCCGCATGGCGGAGCGGGCGGATGCCCTGGCTGGCGGCGGCGGCCATGGGGCTGGCGTTGCTTTGCGGCGCCGGGTGGACGGCGGGCGTCGCCGCCCGGGTCGGCGCGCCGCCTTTTCCGGGGGAGCGGGAACAGGTTTTTCTGCAAGGCACGGTGGAACGCCTGGAGCTTCGCCGCAGCGGCACGCGGGTGACGTTGGGGGAAGTGCGGGTGAACGACGCGGCGTTTCCCGGGCGGGCGCGCGTCACCATGTCCGCGCGGTTCGGCGCGCCCCGCCCCGGCGCGCGCATCGCCTTCGACGCCGCGCTTTCCTCGCCGCCGCGTCCGGTTTGGCCCGGCGGTTTCGACGCGGCGCGGCGGGATTGGTTCCATGGCGTCGGCGCGGTCGGCTACGCGGTGGGGCCCTGGCTGGAGAACCGCCCTCCGGACGAGAACGATTGGCGCGCGCGCTTGCAATCCTGGCGCTGGCGGACGGCGCGGGACATCCTGGAAACCGTGGGGAAAAGGGATCCCCGCGCCGCGGTATCCGCCGCCTTGATCGTCGGCGACCGTGGGGCGATTCCCGAGGCGGTGGCGGAAAACTATCGGGCCTCGGGCCTGGCGCACATGCTGGCGATTTCCGGCCTGCACATGAGCCTGTTGGCCGGTTTGGCGTTCTTCCTGGTGCGGCGCGGCTTGGCTGCGGTGCCGCCGGTGGCCCTGCGGTTTCCGATCAAGAAATGGGCCGCCGCCGTCGCCCTGGCGCTGACCGCCGTCTATCTGCTGCTTTCCGGCGCTTCGGTGCCGACGCAACGGGCCTTCGTGATGACCGCGATCGCGCTTTTGGCGGTGTTGTTGGAGCGTTCGCCGTTTTCCTTCCGGCTGCTCGGGGTGGCCGCCGTGACGGTGGCGGCGGGCGATCCCGAGGCGGTGCTGGGGCCGAGCTTTCAGATGTCGTTCGCCGCGGTTCTGGCCCTGATTGCGGTCTATCGTCTGCCGTCCGGCCGCATCTGGCCGCCGGAAAGGAAGCCGCGCTTGCGGCGTCTTGTCCTCTATCTCGGCGGGGTGCTGCTCACCACCTGCGTCGCCACCTGCGCCACCGCGCCGTTCGCCCTTTATCATTTCGGGCGGATCTCGCTTTATGCCTTGCCCGCCAATCTGTTGGCGTTGCCGGTGCTGGGCTTCTGGGTGATGCCCTGGGGGCTGCTGTCGGTGGCGGCGATGCCCTTCGGGCTGGAAGCGTTTCCCCTGGCCCGCATGGCGGAGGGGGTCGGCTGGATCAACGGCGTCGCCAGCATGGTGGCGTCGTGGCCAGGGCACCAGATCGTCGCGCCCGGAATGCCCCTTGCCGGTCTGGCCCTGTGCGCCGTGGGCATCCTGTGGCTGTGCCTGACGCAAGGTCCTCGCCGTCTGATCGGTCTGGCGGGTTTGGCCGCCGGGTTGGCCTTTGCCGCCGGGTCCGTCCCGCCCGACGTCCTGATCGGCGATGCCGGACGCACCGTCGCCGTCCGCCGGGGTGCGGACTACGGTTTCCTGGGCACGGCGCGGAGAGGCTTCCTGGCCACCGTCTGGCAGTCGAGCAGCGGCGGCGCGATGCGCCCGGGCGAGGGATGGCGCTGTTCCGCGCGGGGCTGCGTCGGCGAGTCTTCGTCGGGCTGGCAGGTGGCGCGCATCGACGCCTTGACGGACGGGACGGGGTTCTGCCCGGCGGCGGTGGTTCTGACGCCGCGTCCCTTGCCGCCGGAGGCGCGCGCCGCCTGCGCCGACGCCTTGGTTCTCGATGCCGCCGAACTGAGGCGCGCGGGGGCGACGCTGCTGTGGCTGGACGGGCGGGGAGGGGTGCTGCGCGTCGTCACCGACGGCGCCCTGCGCGGACGCCGTCCCTGGACGCGCTTGCCGGAGGATCAATAGCGGCGGATCAGACCGACCAAGCGGCCCTGCACCGTCACCCGGTCGGGCCCGAAGATGCGGGTTTCGTAGCGCGGGTTGGCGGGCTCCAGGGCGATGGATTCGCCCTTGCGGCGCAGGCGTTTCAAGGTGGCTTCGTTGCGGTCGACCAGGGCGACGACGATGGCGCCGTTTTCCACCGTGTCGGTCTTGCGGATCAGCACGGTGTCGCCGTCGAGGATGCCCGCCTCGATCATCGAGTCGCCCTCGACGGTCAGGGCATAGTGTTCGCCGCCCGCCAGCATGCCGGCGGGAACGTCGATGGTGGTGCTCATGTCGCTCAGCGCCTCGATCGGGGTGCCGGCGGCGATCTTGCCGTAGAGCGGCACGGCGACGGCCTCGGCATCCTCGGCCACCGCGGCGCCCGCGATCTGCCGCCGGAAGTCGCCCGCGATCACCGTCGGCTGGAAGTCGGCGGTGTCCGCCGTTCCCTTGGGTTGCGGACCTTCCGGCATCTTAAGAATTTCCAGGGCGCGGGCGCGATAGGGCAGGCGGCGGATGTAGCCCCGTTCCTCCAGGCTGGAGATCAGGCGGTGCACCCCGGATTTGGAGTGCAGGCCAAGCTGTTCCTTCATTTCCTCGAACGAGGGAACGACGCCGAATTGCTTCAGGTGGCGGTCGATCAGAAGCAGCAGGTTGCGTTGCTTGACGGTCAGCATGGTACGGTCATCCCCGGCATGCGGGCCTGCGGCCCGGCGCTCCGCGCGGCGCGGAACGATCCCTTTTTGTTCTACTTTAGTTCAAGGGAGCGTGCAACCCCGAAGCGCGTCAGCCGAGGAGAAGGCGCTTCGTCGCGGCGGCAACGTCGGGCTGGCGCATCAGGGATTCCCCGACCAGGAAGCGCCGCGCCCCCGCCTTGGCCATGCGGTCCAGGTCGGCGCGGGTCTTGAGGCCGCTTTCCGCCACCAGGTCGCGGCCGGGCGGGCAGGCGGCGGCCAGGGCCTCGGTGGTGGCCAGGTCGGTGACCATGGTCTTGAGATTGCGGTTGTTGACCCCGATCAGGCGGCTTTTCAGCTTCAGCGCCCGGTCGAATTCCGCCGCGTCGTGGGTTTCCACCAGCACGTCCATGCCGAAGTCGGTCGCCGCCTGTTCCAATTCGCGCGCCTGCTCGTCGGAGAGGGCGGCCATGATCAACAGGATGCAGTCGGCCCCCCAGGCGCGGGCCTCGGCCACCTGATAGACGTCGAGCATGAAGTCCTTGCGCAGGATCGGCAGGTCCACCGCCGCCCGCGCCGCGTCCAGAACCTCCGGCCCGCCCTGAAAATAGGGAAAGTCGGTGAGGACCGACAGGCAGGCGGCACCGCCCGCCGCATAAGCATGGGCCAGGGCGGCGGGGTCGAAGTCCGGGCGGATCAGCCCGGCGGAGGGCGAGGCCTTCTTGATTTCGGCGATCAGGCCGAAACCGCCCGCGTCCACGGCACGGGTCAGGGCGGCGGCGAAACCGCGCGGCGCTTCCTGTTCCGCCGCCCGATGGATCAGGGCGGACAGCGGCACGCGCGCCTTGGCTGCGGCGATTTCGTCGCGCTTGGTGGCGCAGATTTTCGCCAGAATGTCGCTCACGCCAGGGGCTCGTTGGTGATGCGGGCGAAATCGGCAAGGACCTTTTTCGCCGCGCCATTTTTCATGGCTTCCAATGCTTTATCAACGCCATCTTTAAGCGATTTCGCAACGTCGGCGACGACCAGGACGGCGGCGGCGTTCATCGCCACCGCGTTGCGCAGCGGGATCAGGGCGGCGGGAACCTCGGGCTCCAGGATGGCGCGCAAGGCGGCGGCGTTGAAGTCCGGGTCGCCGCCCTTCAGGGATTCGGCCGAGGCACGGGAAAGTCCCGCGTCTTCCGGCGCGATGGTGAAGGTGGAAACCTTGCCGTCCTTCCATTCCGCCACCGAGGTGGGGCCGGTGATGGTGATTTCGTCCAGCCCGTCGGAGCCATAGACCACCCAGGCGCGTTCCGCGCCCAGCTTGCCCAGCACCGCGGCCAGGGGCTCGATCCAGCTTTCCGCGAAGACGCCGATGACCAGACGCTTCACCCCGGCGGGATTGGCCAGGGGGCCGAGAATGTTGAAGACGGTGCGGGTGCCGATTTCCTGCCGGGTGGGACCGACGTGTTTCATCGCGCTGTGGTGACGGGTGGCGAGCATGAAGCCGATGCCGGCCTCGGCGATGGCGCGTTCCAGAACCGGCAATTCGGCGTCCAGGTTGACGCCAAGCGCCTTGAGCACGTCGGCGGAACCGGATTTCGAGGTTTGCGCCTTGTTGCCGTGCTTGGCGATGGTGACGCCGCAGGCGGCGGCGGTCAGCGCCGCGCCGGTCGAGATGTTGAAGCTGCCCGAGGCGTCGCCGCCGGTGCCGACGATGTCCATGGCGCCCGCCGGGGCCTTCACCGGCAGCGCCTTGGCCCGCATGGTGCGCGCCGCGCCGGTGATTTCCTCGACGGTTTCGCCGCGCAGGCGCATCCCCATCAATAGGGCACCGATCTGCGAGGGCGTCGCCTGGCCGGACATGATGATGTCGAAGGCCAGCGCGGCGTCGGCTTCCGGCAGGGTTTCGCCCGCGGCGATGCGGGCGAGGATGGGTTTGAGGTCGCTCATTCGGGTGCGTCCTTGCCTATTTCCCGGCGGCTAGGGCCAGGAAGTTCTTGATGATTTCGTGTCCATGCTGCGAGGCGATGCTCTCCGGATGGAACTGCACGCCAAAAATCGGCAACTCGGTGTGGGCCAGGCCCATGATCAGGCCGTCCGGGCTTTCCGCGGTGACCGTCAGGCAGGCGGGCAGGGTGGCGCGGTCGACCAGCAGGGAATGATAGCGCGTTGCCTGGAAGGGGCTGGGAATGCCCGCGAAGATGTCGCTGCCGCGATGGCGGATTTCGCAGACCTTGCCGTGCATCGGCTCGGGCGCGCGGACGACGCGGCCGCCGAAGGCTTGGCCGATGGTCTGGTGCCCCAGGCAGACGCCGAACAGGGGGATGCGTTTTTCCGCCGCCAGCGCCACCAGCGGCAGGCAGATGCCCGCGCTGTCCGGGTCGCAGGGACCGGGGGAGAGGATGATGCCCTGCGGCGACTTGGCGATCGCCTCCTCGGCGGAGAGCGCGTCGTTGCGCGCCACCTCGACGTTCGCGCCCAGTTCCCCCAGATAATGCCAGAGGTTGTAGGTGAAGCTGTCGTAGTTGTCGATCAGCAGGTACATCGTCTGAAAATCCCGCGTGGTTCGTTCGGCGCACAGGATGGACGGCGTCCCGGGCCGCGTCAAGGGCAGCGGGCCGTTCAGGCGGTCGGCGAGGCGATGGATTTTTCCTGGCGGATGATTTCCCGGATGCGGGAGAGGTCCGGAAAGTCGACGTTCATCCCGGTGATCCGGGCGTCGAGGGAGAGGAAGAAGTCCTTCAGACCTTCCACGCCGTAAGCGCCGTCGCTGACCTCGGGGTTGAGCCGCATGAAGATGCGCCCGTGCGGCGTCAGGTGATCGTTCACCAGATTGCGCAGGAAATACCACCACTCGTCCCGTCCCCAGACGTCGGGATAATTGTGCCGGTTGAAGCAGACGGAAAAGGCGGTGATCAGATCGAAGCGGCCGATGTCCGGCAGCGGCTGGAAGCGCTCGATCCGGTGCGTCCGGCGGTCGAGGCCCAGTGCGGCGACCGAGGCGTTGTAAAGCGGCACGGTGTCGAGGTCCATGCACAGGACCTCGTGGTCGTAGCTTTCGCAGATATAGGGGAAATACCCGAAGCCGGTGCCGATGTCGAAGATGCGCTGCGGCGGCAGGGCGTCGATTCCCAGCAGATGGACGGGGATGAAGCAGTCGGGGACGTAAAGCCGGTATTCCAGGTATTTGGTGATGCCGATGCCGCGCACCGGGGCCGGATTCTCGCGGACGATCCGCATGAATTCCGCATTGTTTTCCAGCGCGGCGATCACCGCCTCGACCTCGTCCGGGCATGGCGCCATCGGGTCCGCGCCGTCGGTGTCGGCGATCCGCGAAAGCGAATGGATATAGCTGGAAGGTTTCATCGGTGCGATCCGGCCCTGCGGGAACAACAATGCCTTAATTTCGTGTAAGCGCGGCGAGTGTAATGGCGGACACGGGGGGAGACAACCCGGTTATGGCGGGGCCGTGTGCCCTTGGCCCGGAAGGGTTTGCCGGTGTATGGTCCCGGGTCTGCCAGAAAAGGAGCTGGAATGGCCACGCAAGGCACGCGCAGAAAACGGACCGCCGGAAAAAAGAAAGCCGCTTCCGTCTCCACGGCGTTGATCGTCGCCTGCCTGGGCGGTGCGCTGTTGATCGGCGCGGGCCTGGGCTGGTGGGGCGCTTCGCATCTGGCGGCACGTCCGGCGCCGCCGCCGCGTCCCTCCGCCGCGATGCCGCCGTTGCCGCCGCCCGCCGCCGAACCGGCTCTGCCCGCCGCGCCGGTGGAACCGGCCCCACCGCCCGAGGTCGCTTCGCTGCCGCCCGTGGCGGAAATCCCGTCCGCCGTTCCGGCCTGGCGGGCGCATGCCTTGCCCTTCGTCCCGGTTCCCGGCAAGCCGATGATCGCCCTGGTCATCGACGACATGGGGGTCGACCCGCGCCGGTCCGCCCAGGTGATCGCCCTGTCCGGGCCATTGACCACCTCGTTCCTCAGCTATGCGCAGAACTTGCCGAAGCAGGCGGCGGCCTCCCGCGCCGCCGGGCATGAACTGCTGCTGCACATGCCGATGGAGCCGTCCGGTTCCGGTTACGATCCCGGCCCCGACGTGCTGCTGACCTCGATGGGGGAGGAGGCGATCCGCGCCCGGCTGCGGAAGTCCCTGGCGGCGTTTTCCGGCTACGTCGGGATCAACAATCACATGGGCAGCAAGTTCACCGCCGATCCGGCGGCGATGCGCGTGGTGATGCACGAGCTGCGCGGCGACGGGCTTTTGTTCCTCGACTCCCTGACCTCGGGGAAATCGGTGGGGGCGAAGGTGGCGCGGGCCGAGGGGGTTCCGGCGTTGAGCCGCGACGTTTTCCTCGACGACGATCCGCAACCCGCGGCAATTCGCGTCCAGCTCCGCCGCCTTGAGGAGCACGCCCGCAAGACCGGCGCCGCCGTGGCCATCGGCCATCCCCGCGACACCACCATCGAGGCGCTCAAGGCCTGGTTGCCGCAGCTGAACGCCCAGGGGTTCCAACTGGTGCCGTTGTCGGCCTTGGCCAAGGCGAAGCACGGGGAATAGAGAGGTTGCCATGGACGACGCCCTGACCTGGGACGAGCCCTTCCAAGACCTGTTGCTGGACTTGCCGCCGGACGATTTGTCGTCGCGCATCCCGGCGAAGCAGGCGGCGGAGCAGGGCGTCAGCGTGCGCAGGCCGGTCCGGCTGAGCGTGCCGACCGAGATGCGGTACCGGGAACTCGCTTTCCTCTGCGGTTTGTTGCGGAAGAAACGGCCGAAGAAGGTTCTTGAGGTCGGGGTTGCCGCGGGCGGCACCTCGGTGGTCATTCTCAAGGCCTTGCAAAGCCTTGGCCTGCCGACGCGGCTGCATTCCGTCGACCTGTCGGAGAAGTACTACAAGAACGACGGCAACGACACCGGCTACGCGGTCGGACAATGGCTGCCGCAGTCGCGCGACGCCTGGGACCTGCGGACGGGCAGAGTGATCGCCGGATGTATCGGGGAGATCGGCGGCGGCATCGATTTTTGCGTGCTGGACACGGCGCATCGCCTGCCCGGCGAATTGTTCGACTTTCTGGCGGTGTTGCCGTTCCTGGAAAACGACGCGGTGGTGGTGGTGCACGACGCGCTGCTGCACCTGTTGTGTCCGGGCGACCCGGCCTATGCCACCTGTCTGCTCGCCGGGGTGGTCGCGGCGGCAAAGATCATGGTCAAGGATGCCTTCCAACCGGAAGGATTGGCCAACATCTGCGCCTTCGTCGTCACCGAGGATACCCGCAAATACGTCGCCAACGTGTTCGCCGCGCTGCTGATGCCGTGGGACTACATTCCCGACGACGACGTTCTGGCCGACGTCCTGGCGGCGCTGGAAGCGCATTATCCGCCGTCGTTCGTCGATTATTTCAAGCGGGCGGCCAACCTCAACGCGCGGGCCAAGGGCGACCCGCGCAGGTTGAAAACCGAGGTTTCGGATGCGCCGCTGTTGCTATCCCCGCTTCAGCGGGCGTAGCGGGGGGCGATCTCGGCGGCGCGCAACAGGGCGCGGGCCTTGTTGCAGCTTTCCTGGAATTCCTTGTCCGGGTCGCTGTCGGCGACGATGCCACCGCCCGCCTGGACGTGCATCGCGCCGTCCTTGATCACCGCGGTGCGCAGGGCGATGCAGGTGTCCATGTCGCCGTTGCCCGAGATATAGCCGATGCACCCGGCATAGACGCAGCGTTTCACCGGTTCCAGTTCGTCGATGATCTCCATGGCGCGCACCTTCGGCGCGCCGGACACCGTGCCCGCCGGGAAACCAGCCATCAACGCGTTCATCGCGTCGCAGTCGCCGCGCAGGCGGCCGTCGACGTTGGAAACGATGTGCATGACGTGGGAATAGTACTCCAGCACCATCTGCTCGGTGACCTTGACGCTGCCGACCTCGGCGACGCGGCCGACGTCGTTGCGTCCGAGGTCCAAGAGCATCAGGTGTTCGGCGCGTTCCTTGGGGTCGGCCAGCAGGTCCTTGGCCAGGGCCGCGTCCTCCGCCTTGTCCTTGCCGCGCGGCGCGGTGCCGGCGATGGGGCGGATGGTGACGGTGCCGTCGCGCAGCCGCACCAGGATCTCCGGGCTGGCGCCGACCACCTGGAACGCCCCGAAGTCGAGGAAGAACATGAACGGCGAGGGGTTGGTGCGGCGCAGCGCGCGGTAGAGCGCGAACGGCGGCAGGTCGAAGGGCAGGGTGAAGCGCTGCGACAGCACCACCTGGAAGATGTCGCCCGCCAGGATGTATTCCTTCGCCTTCCCGACCATGGCCTTGAAGTCGTCGCGGCTCATGTTCGAGACCGGGGCGGGCATCGCCTCGGCCCCGGCGGCGTTGCGCGGATAGGGCAGGCTGCGCCCGACGTTGGCCAGGGCGTCGGCCAGCCGTTCGCGCGCCCGGTCGTAGGCGGCGGCGGCGGAGACGGCTTCCTCGGGGCGCACCGGGGTGACCAGGGTCAGGGTGTCGGCGATGGTGTCGAACACCGCGATCAGGGTGGGGCGGACGAACAGCCCGTCGGGCACTCCCAGCTTGTCGGGGTTGGCGTTGGGGATGTCCTCGACCAGGCGGATGGTGTCGTACCCCATATAGCCGACCAGTCCGGCGGCCATCGGCGGCAGACCTTCGGGAATCTCGATGCGGCTTTCGTCGATCAGGGCGCGCAGGGAATCGAGGGGCTTCGCGGCTTCGGCGACGAAGGCGTCGGGGACGAAGCGGGCCTGCCGGTTGATTTCCGCCACCTCGCCGCGGCAGCGCCAGACCACGTCGGGGTTGAGCCCGACGAAGGAATAACGGCCGCGCACCGCGCCGCCTTCCACCGATTCCAGCAGGAAGCTGTTGGGCCGTCCGTCGGCCAGCTTCAGCATCACCGAGACCGGAGTTTCCAGGTCGGCGGGCATGGTCATCCAGACGAGCTGCGGCTTTCCGGCATCGTAGGAGGAGCGGAAGGCATCGAATTCCGGGGTCGTCTGCATCTCAGTTGATCTCCCGCACCAGACTGTCGACGCTGCGGAACTGGCGCATCGGGAAGGTTTCGGTCAGTTGGGTGGTGAAGGGCGCCATCATCGCGTCGCCGAGGGCGGCGCGCAGTTGCTGCTTGCCCTTTTCCAGCACCTGGGCGAACGCGGTCAGGTCGACCGGCTTGATGCCGCTCAGACGGGCGACCACCGCGCCTTCCGGGTTGGCGGCGCTGCCGGTCTGGCCGGGCTCCATGGCGAAGACCGCCTTCACCAGGTCGCGCGGCAGCCCATGGGCGCCGCCGGAACGGAAGAACGGCTGGGTGGTTTCGATCTTCACCCCGTGCGCCTTGGCGAAGGCGGTCGCGTCCTTGGCCTTGGCGAAGTCGTCGGCCAGGGTCTTGGCCTTTTCCACCGCCGCCTCGTGGCGCTTTCCGGCGCGCCAGGCGGCCAGCAGGTCGCCGCGCACCTGGGCGAAGGGCTTCAGCGCGGCGGGGGTCACCGCATCGGTGCGGACGACGAAATAGCCGCCGGGTTCGCCTTCGTATTCCATCAGGGTGCTTTGGTTGCCCGCGTCCTGCGCAAACCCGGCGCGGACGATTTCGGTGGTGGCGGGCAAGCCCGGCACCGGCTTGCCGTCGGGGGACTTGCCCTCGGCGTCGGTGGCGTTCACCACGACCAGCGAAAGCTTGTTGAGGCGCGCCGCCTCTTCCAGGGTGGCGCCGGCGGCCAGCGAATCCTCCAGCGCCGTGGACAGGCGGTAGATCGCCCCCAGCAGTTGTTCGGAACGGGCGGCCTCGGCCACCTTGGCGCGGGATTCGGCGAAATCGAGAGTGCGGGCGGGGCGGATGTCCTCGACCAGCACCACGTGCCAGCCGAGAGGCGTCTTCAGGGGGGGCAGCACGTCGCCTTTCGCCGCGGCGAAGGCGGGCGCGGCCAGCGAGGCGAGCAAACGGTCGCGTTCCACCCAGCCGATGTCGGTGAGCACGGCCTTCTCTTCCTTGGCCACCACGTCGGCGGCGCGGCCTTCCTTCAAGGCGGCGGCGGCCTTGGCGGCGGCGGCTTCGTCCTTGACCAGGATCTGGCGCAGATGGCGGGTTTCCGGCTGGGTGAAGTCGGAAGCGTGGTGGGTGTAATAGTCGTGCAATTCGTCCTCGGAGACCGCGACATGGTCCTTCACGTCGTCGGGACGGATGGCCAGCACGGCCAGCTTGCGGTACTCCGGCGCGGTGTATGCGCTGGCGTGGTCCTTCTGATAGGCGGTCAGGACCTCGTCGCCCGGATCCTGCGGCAGGGGCATGGCGTCGGCGGGGACCGTGAAGATCTCGGCGACGCGGCGTTCGCCTTCATAGCGCAGCAGGGTCTCGGCCAGGATGTTCGGCACCGTCACCGGCTCGCGCACCGAATCCAGGACGCGGCTGCGCACCATGTCGCCGCGCGCCATCGACAGATAGTCGGCCTCGCGGTAGCCGCTGTTTTCCAGCACCCGGCGGAAACGGTCGCGGTTGAACTGCCCGTCCTCGTTCTGGAAGGCGGGGGTTCCGGCGATCAGTTCCTGGATCGCGGCGTCGGAAACCCCGACGTTCATCTTGGCCGCGGCGGCGTCGAGAAGGGCGCGGCTGGCCATCTGCGAGAGAACCTGGTCGAAGACGCCGTACTTCGCCGCGTCGGCGGCGGTCAGCTGCGGTCCGAACTGTTGGCGCATGCGGCGCAGCTCGGAAACGAAGGCGCGCTTGACCTGAAGCGAGGAGACCTCGACGTCGCCGACGCCGATCACCGCCTGTTTCTCCGGGCTGCGTTTCAGCATGTCGGCGATGCCCCAGGCGCCGAAGGCGACGATCAGGATGCCGAAAAGAACCTTCGCCAGAAGGCTGGTGATGAAGCGACCGACGGAATTGGACATGGCGGTGACGAACCCGGGCATAAGGATTGCTGCGCACCGGGGATTTCCCGGCGTCTGGCGCGATAATAGGGGGCGTTTCCCAGCGGCGGCAAGGCATAAAGTCGGTTGCGCGGCGCTTCCAAGGCGTCCCTTGGCGCGCTATGGTGGCGGCGGCAGGGAGGCGGAGACCTCCCGCGTGAACCTGGAGGAAATCAAGATGAGGCGACCCCTGATAGCCGGGAACTGGAAGATGAACGGCCTGACCGCCGATGGCCGGGCCTTGGCGGCGGCGGTGGCGGAGCGGGCGAAGGCCGGGGACCCCGGCTGCGACGTTCTGGTCTGTCCGCCGTTCACCCTGATCGGCGCGGTCGGCGCCGCCCTGACCGGAAGCCCGGTCGCCCTGGGCGCGCAGGACTGCCACGCGGCGGTTTCCGGCGCGCATACCGGCGACGTTTCCGCCGAAATGCTGAAGGACGCGGGCTGCGCCTTCGTCATCGTCGGCCATTCCGAACGCCGCGCCGACCACGGAGAAGACGACGCCACGGTCAAGGCGAAGGCGGAGGCGGCGTTGCGCGCCGGTCTGACCGTCATCGTCTGCGTCGGCGAGACCGAGGCGGAACGCGACGCGGGGAAGACCGAGGCGGTGGTGGCGCGTCAGGTGAAGGGCTCGCTGCCCGCGGGCGCGACCCCCGCCAATCTGGTGGTCGCCTATGAACCGGTGTGGGCGATCGGCACCGGGCGCACCCCGACCCCGGCGGATGCGCAGGCGGTGCACGCGCGGATCCGGGCGGAGCTGAAGGGCCTGATCGGCGGCGCGGCGGACGCGGTGCGGCTGCTTTATGGCGGCTCGGTGAAGCCGTCCAACGCGAAGGAATTGATGGGGCAGCCGGACATCGACGGCGCGCTGGTCGGCGGAGCCGCTTTGAAGGCCGAGGATTTCTGGGGGATCGTAGGCAGTTACGCCTGATCTGCGCGGGGAGAGGAAATCTGCTAGCCAACGGCGCGCCCTGCGATTAAAAAGGCGCGTCGAGACATATGGAAGAGGCACGAGCGTCACATGCTGACAGTCGTTCTGGTTATTCACTTGCTGCTGACCCTGGCTCTGGTCGGTCTGGTTCTGTTGCAGAAATCCGAAGGCGGCGGCTTGGCCACCGGCGGCGGTGCGTCGGGCGGTGCGAACTTTCTGTCCGGTCGCGCGGCGGGCAACATCCTGACCCAGGCCACGGTGATCCTGGCGGTGTGCTTCATGGCCACCTCGATCCTGCTGGCGGTGATGGCGTCCATGCGCAGCCGGGGAGAGGACGACATCCTGAAGGCGCTGACCCGCATGCAGCAGCCCGCGCCGACGGCGACGGTTCCGGCCCAGCCGCAATCCGCGCCCGCCGCTCCGGCCGCCGACAGCGTGCCGCCGGTTCCCGCCGGGCAGGAGTCGGCGCCCGCCAAGCCGTAACCGGGCGCTCCCCGCGTCCGTCAAAGCGGGCGCCTCCGCCGGGTGCGGAGGCGCCGGTTTCTTCCGAAGTATTTTCAGTGTTATCATCGCGCCCGGGATCGAGGGCTGGGCGTCGTCTGATGCCTTGCGTGTTCCGCTGGGTGGTCGAGGGTTTTATTCAGATTAAAGGGTAGGGTGGCGAATGACCCGCTTCATCTTCATCACGGGCGGTGTGGTCTCTTCGTTGGGCAAGGGGCTGGCATCCGCCGCCCTTGGCGCATTGTTGCAGGCTCGCGGCTACAAGGTCCGCCTGCGCAAGCTGGATCCGTATCTCAACGTCGATCCGGGGACGATGAGCCCCTATCAGCACGGCGAGGTCTTCGTCACCGACGACGGCGCGGAAACCGACCTCGACCTCGGCCACTATGAACGCTTCACCGGCGTGCATTCCCGCAAATCCGACAACATCACCACCGGCCGCATCTATTCCGAGGTCATCGCCAAGGAACGGCGCGGCGACTATCTGGGCGGCACGGTGCAGGTGATTCCGCACGTCACCGACGCGATCAAGGGGTTCATCACCTCGGACGTCACCGACGAGGACTTCATCCTCTGCGAGATCGGCGGCACCGTCGGCGACATCGAGGGTCTGCCGTTCCTGGAGGCGATCCGTCAGCTCCACAACGAGCTGGGGGAAGAGCAGGCGATGTTCATTCATCTGACCCTGCTGCCCTATATCCCCACGGCGGGCGAGCTGAAGACCAAGCCGACCCAGCATTCGGTGAAGGAACTGTTGAGCGTTGGCATTCAGCCCGACGTGCTGCTCTGCCGTTCCGACCGTCCGATTCCGGATGGCGAACGCCGCAAGATCGCGCTTTTCTGCAACGTCCGGCAGGAGGCGGTGATCCCCGCCCTCGATACCGAGACGATCTATCGCGTGCCGATCAGCTATCACGAACAGGGCATCGACATTCAGGTCTGCCGCCATTTCGGTCTGCCCTGCGACAACGAGCCCGACCTTTCCACCTGGAAAAACATCGTGCGCCGCGTCACCCAGCCCGAGGGCGAGGTGAAGATCGCCGTGGTCGGCAAGTACGTGCGCCTGCTCGACGCCTACAAGTCCCTGGGCGAGGCGCTGACCCACGGCGGCATCGCCAACAACGTGCGGGTGCGGCTGGAGTGGCTGGATTCCGAGATCTTCGAATCCGAGGACGCGGTCCATCACCTGGCCGACGTGCACGGCATTCTGGTCCCCGGCGGCTTCGGCGAACGCGGCGCGGAAGGCAAGGTGCGCGCCGCGCAGTTCGCGCGCGAACACCGGATTCCCTATTTCGGCATCTGTTTCGGCATGCAGATGGCGGTGGTGGAAGGCGCCCGCAACCTGGCGGGTATCGCCGGCGCGAACTCCACCGAGTTCGGCCCGGCCAAGGATCCGGTGATCGGCCTGATGACCGAATGGGTCAAGGACGGGGAGCGGCAGGAACGGAACGCCGAAAGCGACCTGGGCGGCACCATGCGCCTGGGCGCCTATGAATGCGTCCTGAAGCCGGGCAGCCGCGTCGCCGAGATCTATGGCACCGACCGCATCTGGGAACGCCATCGTCACCGTTACGAGATGAACGACCGCTATACCGAGCGCCTGGAGGCGGTGGGGATGACGGTTTCCGGCCGCTCGCCGGACGGCTTGCTGCCCGAAATCGTCGAAATTTCCGATCATCCGTGGTTCATCGGCGTGCAGTTCCACCCGGAGCTGAAGTCCAAGCCGTTCGATCCGCATCCGTTGTTCGATTCGTTCATCAAGGCGGCGATCGACCAGTCGCGCCTGGTCTAAAGGAACCCGGCGTCATGATGCATACGGTTGACATCGGCGACCTGCGCTTGGCCAACGACCGGCCCTTGGCGTTGATTTCCGGCCCCTGCCAGATGGAAAGCCGCGAACACGCGCTGCTGTGCGCGCGGGAGCTGGCGGCAATGGCGCGCGACCTGGGCATGCCGTTCATCTTCAAGACCTCGTTCGACAAGGCCAACCGCACCAGCGCGGCGGGGCGTCGGGGCGTCGGGTTGGAGGCGGCCTTGCCGGTGTTCCGCGAGGTGCGCGAAACTTTCGGCTGTCCGGTGCTGACCGACGTGCACGAGCCCTGGCAGTGCGACGCCCTCAAGGACGCGGTGGACGTGCTGCAGATTCCGGCCTTCCTCTGCCGCCAGACCGATCTGGTGGTGGCGGCGGCGAAAACCGGGCTGGTGGTCAACGTCAAGAAGGGGCAGTTCCTGGCCCCCTGGGACATGGCGAACGTCATCGGCAAGGTGGAAAACGCGGGCAACCGCCGGGTGATGCTCACCGAGCGCGGCGCCTCGTTCGGCTACAATACCCTGGTCACCGATTTCCGCGCCTTGCCGATCATGGCGAAGACCGGCTATCCGGTGGTGTTCGACGCCACCCACTCGGTGCAGCAGCCGGGCGGGCAGGGCTCCGCCTCGGGCGGTCAGCGCGAATTCGCGCCGGTTCTGGCGCGCGCCGCGGTGTCTCTGGGGATCGCCGCGGTGTTCATCGAGGCGCATCCCGAACCCGACAAGGCTCCCTCCGACGGGGCGAACATGATTCCGCTGGCCGAAATGCCGGCGCTGTTGGCGACCTTGAAGGCTTTCGACGAACTGGCCAAGGCTCATCCCATCCGTATTGACTGAAACGAGGACATCATGACGTCGATCATCGACATTACGGCTCGCGAAATTCTCGATTCCCGCGGCAATCCCACGGTGGAGGTGGACGTTCTGCTGGAAACCGGCACGCTCGGCCGCGCCGCGGTGCCGTCCGGCGCTTCCACCGGCGTGCACGAGGCGGTGGAACTGCGCGACGGCGACGCCAAGCGCTTCGGCGGCAAGGGCGTGCAGCGCGCGGTCGAGGCGGTGAACAGCGAGATCTTCGACGCCCTGGTCGGCATGGACGCCGAAATGCAGATGCAGATCGACCGCATGATGATCGATCTGGACGGCACCCCGAACAAGGGCCGCCTGGGCGCCAACGCCATTCTCGGCGTGTCGCTGGCCACCGCGCGGGCGGCGGCCGAGGAAGTGGGTCTGCCGCTCTACAACTACATCGGCGGCGCCTATGCCCACGTCCTGCCGGTGCCGATGATGAACATCATCAACGGCGGCGCCCACGCCGACAATCCGATCGACATTCAGGAATTCATGATCATGCCGGTGTCCGCGCCCTGCATCGCCGATGCGGTGCGTTGCGGTTCCGAGGTCTTCCACGCTCTGAAGAAGCTTCTGCACGACGCCGGGCACAACACCGCCGTCGGCGACGAAGGCGGTTTCGCCCCCAACCTCAAGTCGGCGGACGAGGCCCTGTCCTATATCGTCAAGGCGATCGAGAAGGCAGGCTACACCCCGGGCGAGGACGTGGTTCTGGCGCTCGACGCGGCGGCCAGCGAGTTTTTCAAGAACGGCAAGTACGAGCTGGCGGGCGAGGGCAAGACCCTGGATGCCGACGGCATCATCGCCTACTACGCCGACTTGGTGGACCGTTATCCGATCTTCTCGCTCGAAGACGGTTGCGCCGAGGACGACTGGGACGGCTGGGAACGCCTGACCGCCGCCCTGGGCGACCAGATTCAGCTGGTTGGCGACGACATCTTCGTCACCAATGCCGACCGTCTGAACCAGGGTATCGACCGTGGCGTCGCCAATTCGGTCCTGGTCAAGGTCAACCAGATCGGCACCCTGACCGAGACTCTGAAGACGGTGGAAGCCGCGCACCGTGCCGGGTACACCTGCGTGATGTCGCATCGCTCCGGCGAGACCGAGGATTCCACCATCGCCGATATCGCGGTGGCCACCAACTGCGGCCAGATCAAGACCGGCTCGCTGTCGCGTTCCGACCGCATGGCGAAGTACAACCAGCTGATCCGCATCGAGGAAGAGCTGGACGACGTCGCGCAGTACGCGGGCGCCTCCATCTTCGGCTGATCGCGATTTTTGAACGGGGCAGGGGCCGGTCCGCGCCACGGACCGGCCCCTTGCTTTTGGCGACTCGTTGAAATTCCTAGTGCGAATCGGGATTGACCGCGACTCGGCACTGTGATTCACTAAGGGCGTTCGGGGTTCGGGTTACAAAGGTCGGATGGCGTTCGAATGTCCAAGCACGTCAAGTTCGTCTCCCGTTTGCGCCTGGTTTTCGCACCGCTGATGGCGGTCGCGTTGATCGCCTATTTCAGCTATCACCTGGTCAACGGCGACCGAGGCCTGCTGGCCTATCGCGATTTGCGTCAGGCGATCGAAAAGGCCGAGACGATCAAGGCCGATACCGCCCGTGAGCGCGCGGTTCTGGAACGCCGCGTCAGCCTGCTGCGTTCGGATAGCTTGGACCTCGACATGGTCGAGGAACGGGCGCGCATCATCCTCGACCTCGCCGAACCCGGCGACGTGGTGATTTTCCGCAATACTCTGTGACGGTGTCGTTGCGCGGGCTTTTCCGTGGCGACTCGTCGTTGTCGCGAAAAGAATATTAGCCGAACATCGGTTAATAATACTATTACACATAAAAAACAATACGTTAAAACGAATAATGTGACTCATCGCCCTCTTGAAAGGCGCGGGCGGGCGGGTTACCTGTTGAACGACCCAAATGGGCGGGTAACGCCCGCACGGCGCGGCGCCCGCCGCACCGGTTTTCGAGGGAACGAATTCAGGGAGATCCAACCGTGAGCGCCTCTCCACGCAAGACGACGCGCCGGGCTGCGGCCGAGCCGCCGGCGGTGCCGTTCGACGACCTGTTGCAGGACTACCGCCGCATGCTGCTGATCCGCCGTTTCGAGGAAAAGGCGGGGCAACTCTATGGCATGGGCCTGATCGGCGGGTTTTGCCACCTGTACATCGGGCAGGAGGCAGTGGTCACCGGGCTGCACGCCCTGTCGCGGGATGGCGACGCGGTGGTGACCAGCTATCGCGACCACGGCCACATGCTGGCCTGCGGCATGGACCCCAAGGGGGTGATGGCGGAACTCACCGGCCGCGCCACCGGCTATTCGCGGGGCAAGGGCGGCTCGATGCACATGTTCAGCCGGGAAAAGAACTTCTTCGGCGGCCATGGCATCGTCGCCGCGCAGGTGCCGATCGGCACCGGGCTGGCCTTCGCGCAGCAGTACCGCAACGACGGCGGCATCACCTTCTGCTATCTCGGCGACGGCGCGGTGAACCAGGGCCAGGTCTACGAAAGCTTCAATATGGCCGCCTTGTGGAAGCTGCCGGTGGTCTACGTGGTGGAAAACAACAAGTACGGCATGGGCACCTCGGTGGAGCGCGCCTCCTCGAACGTCGAGCTGTTCCGCCGCGGTCAGGCCTATGGCATTCCGGGCTATCAGATCGACGGCATGGACGTGGCGCACGTCCGTCAGCAGGCGTCGCAGCCGGTCGCCGACGTGCGCGCGGGCAAGGGGCCGTGCGTGCTGGAGTTGCAGACCTATCGCTATCGCGGGCATTCGATGTCCGATCCGGCGAAGTACCGCAGCAAGGAAGAAGTCAGCCGCATGCGGCAGGAGCACGATCCGATCGATAACGCCAAGGCGCTTCTTCTGAAGTCGGGCGCGGTGGACGAGGCCGCGCTCAAGGAGATCGACCGCGAAATCAAGGCGATCGTCGGCGAGGCGGCGGACTTCGCGCAGTCGAGCGCGGAACCCGACGCCGCCGAACTGTTCACCGACGTGCTGCTGGAGGCCTGAACCATGCCGATTACCGTATCGCTTCCGGCCCTGTCGCCGACGATGACCGAAGGAAAGATCGCCCGCTGGCTGGTCAAGGAAGGGGACGCGGTGTCCTCGGGCACCGTGATCGCCGAGGTCGAAACCGACAAGGCGACGATGGAGGTCGAGGCCGTCGACGAGGGGACCATGGGCAAGATCCTGGTTGCCGCGGGCGGCGACCCGGTGCCGGTCAACACGCCGATCGCCCTGATCCTGGAGGAAGGGGAGGACGCTTCCGCCCTGACCGCCGCGCCCGCGCCGCAGGCGGCGCCCGTCGCCGTCCAGGCGGTCGAGGCCGCCGCGCCGATGGCGTCCGCTCCGGCTGCCGTATCGGTTCCGGCGGCCCCCGCCGTGGTGCCTGTCGGCGCGCTGGAGGGCAACAACCCGCTGTTCGTTACCCAGACCGCCTTCGTCACCGGCGAACCGGTCACCGCGCCCGAGGCGCCCTTCGCCAATCCGAAGGTGCAGACAGTGCGCGAGGCCCTGCGCGACGCGATGGCCGAGGAAATGCGCCGCGACAAGGACGTCTTCCTGATGGGCGAGGAAGTCGCGCAGTACAACGGCGCCTACAAGGTGTCGCAGGGATTGCTGGACGAATTCGGCCCGCAGCGGGTGATCGACACCCCGATCACCGAGATGGGCTTCACCGGCCTGGGCGTCGGCGCGGCGCTGTCGGGGCTGCGTCCGATCGTCGAATTCATGACCTTCAACTTCTCGATGCAGGCGATCGACCACATCATCAATTCGGCGGCCAAGACCCTGTACATGTCGGGCGGCCAGATGGGCGCGCCGATCGTCTTCCGCGGGCCGAACGGTGCCGCGGCGCGCGTCGGGGCGCAGCATTCGCAGTGCTATGCCTCGTGGTACGCCCATTGTCCGGGGCTGAAGGTGGTGGCGCCTTATTCCGCCGCCGACGCCAAGGGGCTGCTTAAGGCGGCGATCCGCGATCCCAACCCGGTGGTCTTCCTGGAGAACGAGCTTCTCTACGGCCAGACCTTCGAGGTGCCGGAAGACCCGGATTACGTGGTGCCGCTGGGCCGTGCCGCGATCAAGCGCGTCGGTTCGCACGTCACCATCACCGCCTTCTCGCGGATGGTCGGGGTGGCCCTGGCCGCCGCCGAGGAACTGGCGAAGCAGGGCATCGAGGCCGAGGTGATCGACCTGCGTTCCCTGCGCCCGTTGGACCTGCCCACCGTCGTGCACTCGGTGAAGAAGACCAACCGCATCGTCGCGGTCGAGGAGGGCTGGCCCTACGCGGGCATCGGCTCCGAGATCATCGCCCTGATTTCGGAATACGCCTTCGACTGGCTGGACGCGCCGCCCTTGCGGGTGACCGGCAAGGACGTGCCGCTGCCCTATGCGGTGAACCTGGAAAAGATCGCCCTGCCCGAGGTGACGGATATCGTCGCCGCGGTCAAGGCGGTGTGCGGACGCTGACGGGAAGGGGGAGACAAAATCATGCCGATCGAAATTCTGATGCCCGCCCTGTCGCCGACGATGACCGAGGGCAACCTGGCCAAATGGCTGGTTAAGGAAGGCGACGCCGTCGCTTCGGGCGACGTCATCGCCGAAATCGAAACCGACAAGGCGACGATGGAGCTGGAAGCGGTGGACGAAGGGGTAATGGGGAAGATCCTGGTTGCCGAGGGCGCCCATGGCGTCGCCGTCAACACGCCGATCGCCCTGATTCTGGCGGAGGGAGAGGATGCCTCCGCCCTGGCCGCCGCTCCGCAGCCCGCTCCGGCCGCCGCGCCCGCGCCGCAACCGGCTCCCGCCGCGGCTCCGGCGTTGGACATTCCGGGGCTTTCCCTCGGTCTCGGCGGGCTTGGCCTGGCCGCGCCGCAGGCTCCGGCGGGGCGGGTGTTCGCCTCGCCGCTGGCTCGCCGCATCGCCAAGGCGGAAGGCATCGACCTTGCCCAGGTGAAGGGCTCCGGGCCGAAGGGCCGCATCGTCAAGGCCGACGTCGAGGCGGCGAAGGCGGCCGGAACGGACGACCCGATGGACGCCGATCTTCTGGCGGCGATGGCCCTGGCCAGCGCGGTCAAGGATCCCACCGAACGGCCGAAGGCGCCGAAAGCTCCGGCTTCCGCTCCCGCTCCGGCGGCATCCGCCTTCGACGCGCCGTTCACCGAGGTTCCGCACACCACCATGCGCAAGGTGATTGCCCGCCGCCTGACCGAATCCAAGCAGACGGTGCCGCACTTCTACGTCACCATGGAGGTGGTCCTCGACGAGCTTCTGGCCCTGCGCGAACAGATCAACGCCCGCGCGCAGAAGACCGGCGGTCCCAAGATCTCGGTCAACGACTTCATCGTCCGCGCCAGCGCCCTGGCGCTCAAGCGCATGCCCGAGGCCAACGTCTCCTGGACCGACGACGCGATGCGCCGGTATTCCCGCTCCGACGTTTCGGTGGCGGTGGCCACGCCCGCCGGGTTGATTACCCCGATCGTGCGCGGGGCGGAGGGCAAATCCCTGGGCGCGATTTCCGACGAAATGCGCGATCTGGCGGCGCGGGCCCGCGACGGCAAGCTGATGCCCGAGGAATTCCAGGGCGGCACCTTCAGCATTTCCAACCTGGGAATGTTCGGGGTGCGCGAGTTCGCCGCGATCCTTAACCCGCCGCAGGCCCTGCTGCTGGCGGTGGGGGCCTCGGAACAGCGGCCGGTGGTGAAGGACGGAGCCCTGGCCATCGCCAGCGCGATGAGCCTGACGCTGTCCTGCGACCATCGCTGCATCGACGGCGCGCTGGGGGCGAAGTTCCTGGGATTGGTTAAGAGCCTGCTTGAAGATCCCATGTCTATCCTTCTGTGATAAATGGGTTTCATCGGCTTGATTTCGGAAAGGGAGTTCGGCGAATGGACAATTACGATCTGGTGGTGATCGGCGCCGGTCCGGGTGGTTACGTCGCGGCGATCCGTGCCGCGCAACTGGGGATGACCGTGGCGGTGGTGGAGCGCGCTCACCTGGGCGGCATCTGCCTCAACTGGGGCTGCATCCCGACCAAGGCGCTGCTGCGGTCCGCCGACATCTACCGCGAATTCCGCCATGCAAAGGACTTCGGTCTGTCCGCCGACAACGTCGGTTTCGACCTGGCCGCCATCGTCAAACGCTCCCGTTCGGTTTCGGCGCAATTGGCCGCCGGGGTGAAACACCTGTTGAAGAAAAACAAGGTGACGGTGGTCGACGGTCACGGCCGCCTCGACGGGCCGGGCAAGGTGAAGGTTGAAAAGGACGGCAAGCCGGTCGCCGAACTGGCCGCCAAGCACATCGTCGTCGCCACCGGCGCGCGGGCCCGCAACCTGCCGGGGCTGGAGGCCGACGGCAAGCTGGTCTGGACCTATCGCGAGGCGATGACCCCGGACGTTCTGCCGAAGTCGCTGCTGGTCGTCGGATCGGGCGCCATCGGTATCGAATTCGCCAGTTTCTACAACACGTTGGGCGTCAAGACGACGGTCGTCGAGGTGATGGACCGGGTGCTGCCGGTGGAGGACGCGGAAATTTCCGCCATGGCCGCCAAGGCGTTCAAGGCGCAGGGCATGGACGTGCGGGTTTCGACCAACGTTAAGGCGCTGAAAAAGGGCGCGGATTCGGTCACCGTCACCCTGGAAAAGGGCGGCAAGACCGAGGACGTCACCGTCGACCGGGTGATCATGGCGGTCGGCGTCGTCCCCAACCTGGAGGACGTGGGTCTGGCCACCACCAAGGTGCAGTTGGAGAAGGGGCGGATCAAGGTGGACGCCTATCTGCGCACCGACGAACCCGGTATTTATGCCATCGGCGACGTGGTGGCGCCGCCGTGGCTGGCGCACAAGGCCAGCCACGAGGCGGTGATCTGCGTCGAAAAGATCGCGGGCCTGCCCGACGTGCACCCGCTGGACACCCGGACCATCCCCGGCTGCACCTATTGCACGCCCCAGGTGGCGAGCGTCGGGCTTTCCGAGGCGAAGGCGAAGGAAGCGGGCTACGCGGTGAAGGTCGGGCGCTTCCCCTTCGTCGGCAACGGCAAGGCGGTGGCGCTGGGCGAGACGGACGGTCTGGTCAAGACGGTGTTCGACGCCAAGACCGGCGAACTTCTCGGCGCGCACATGATCGGCGCGGAAGTTACCGAGATGATCCAGGGCTTCGTCATCGGCAAGACCCTGGAGACCACCGAGGCCGAATTGATGCACACCGTCTTCCCGCATCCGACGCTTTCCGAGATGATGCACGAGTCGGTGCTTGACGCCTTCGGCCGCGCCATTCACTTCTAGGGTCATGATGGATCACGACAAGCAAGCCGCCGCCGCGCTGCGCCACCCGGAAAAGCGCAATCGTCCCGACAACCCGTCGCCGCGCAAGCCAAAATGGATCCGCGTCAAGGCGCCGACCTCCGCCGCCTTCGGCGAGGTCCGCGCGATGATGCGCGAAAAAAGCATGCATACGGTGTGCGAGGAAGCCGCCTGCCCGAACATCGGCGAATGCTGGCAGCGCCGCCACGCCGCCTTCATGATTCTGGGCGACACCTGCACCCGGGCCTGTGCCTTTTGCAACGTCAAGACCGGGCGTCCCGGCGCGGTGGATCCCGGCGAAGCCGCGCACGTGGCGGAAAGCGTGGTCCGCATGGGGGCGAAGCACATCGTCGTCACCTCGGTGGACCGCGACGACTTGGCCGACGGCGGGGCCTCGCAGTTCGTCGCGGTGATCGAGGCGGTGCGCGCCGCCTCGCCGCAGACCACCATCGAAATCCTCACCCCGGATTTCCGCGACAAGCCCGGCGCCCTGGAATCGGTGGTCGCCGCCCGCCCCGACGTCTTCAACCACAATCTGGAAACCGTGCCGCGCCTCTATCCCACCATCCGGCCCGGCGCGCGCTATTTCCAGTCGCTGAAGATTCTCAGCCGCGCCAAGGAAATCGACCCCACCATCTTCACCAAGTCGGGGATCATGCTGGGCCTGGGCGAAACCCGGCAGGAAGTCTTGCAGGTGATGGACGACCTGCGTGTCGCCGACGTCGATTTCCTGACCATCGGCCAGTACCTGCAACCGACCCTGAAGCACGTCGCGGTGGCCGAGTTCGTCACCCCCGAGGTCTTCGAGGAATACAAGACCCTGGCCCTGGGCAAGGGGTTCCTGGTGGTGGCGTCGTCGCCGATGACGCGGTCCTCGTACCATGCCGACCGCGATTTCGAGTCCCTGCGCGCCGCGCGGATGGAAAAACTGGGACGGACCGGGACTTGAAGACCTACGCCGAACATCGACGGCTGCGTTTTTCCCCCGAACAGATGTTCGCGCTGGTCGCCGATGTCGAGCGGTATCCCGATTTCCTGCCCTGGTGCATCTCCACCCGCGTCGTCGGGCGGGATGCACCCGATCGTCTCCGCGTCGAAATGACCGTCGGCTTCGGCCCGATGCGAGACACCTACACCTCGTTGGTCAAAATTTCCCCGTCCGAGGAAATCGGCGTGGAAAGCCTTGACGGTCCCTTCCGGGAACTGCATACCCGCTGGCGCTTCGACGCCGTGCCGCAGGGCGGTACCGACGTCGGCTTCGAAATCGCCTTCGCCTTCCGTTCCCGCCTGTTGCAGGCGATGATCGGCAGGGTCTTCGACGAGGCGGCGCGACGCATGGTGCGCTCGTTCGAAAAGCGCGCCGAAACGCTCTACGGAAAGGGAAACCCACGATGACCACCTGTCCCTGCGGCTCCGGCAAGGCCCTGGACGCCTGCTGCGGCCCGCTGCTGGCGGGCGCCCTGGCGCCGACCGCCGAAGCCTTGATGCGCTCCCGCTACAGCGCCTATGCCCTGGGGAACATCGCCTATGTCGCCGCCACCCATGCCCCCGAGGCGATGGAAGGTTTCGACCAGGCCGCTTCCGAGGAGATGGCGCGCAAGGTGAAGTGGAAGGGCCTGACCATCGAGGCGACGGAAGGCGGCGGGGAAGGGGACGAAACCGGCACCGTCACTTTTTCGGCGCGGTTTTCGATGGGCGGCCAGGACCAGATGCACCGCGAGATTTCCCGCTTCCGCAAGGAGGATGGGCGCTGGCTCTATGTCGACGGCGACACCAATCCGCCGGTCGAACAGCGCCGCGTCGAAAAGATCGGCCGCAACGATCCGTGCCCCTGCGGCTCCGGCAAGAAATACAAGAAGTGCTGCGGCGCTTAGGCGCTGAAAAACCGGCCGGGGCCAAGCCCCGGACCCCGCTGGGGCCTTGGGCCCCAGACCCCATTCCCGTTTTCCACCGCGTTAGCGGCAATCGATCATCACGTTGCTACGCGATCGTCTTATCGCGCTACGCGCAAAAACCTTAAATATCGGGATGCAAGGGCGGAGCCCTGGAGGTTTTACCCTTCCATCATCTCCGCCAGCAGGGCGAGCGCGGTTTCCCGGGTGGCGGCGCGCACCGCCGCGCGGTCGCCGGGGAAGACGCGGGCGAGGTGGCGGGTTTTCCGGCCGGTGCGCGCGGCGGCGAAATGGACCAGCCCGACCGGTTTGTCCGGCGAACCGCCGTCCGGTCCGGCGATGCCGGTGACCGCCACCGCGACGTCGGCGCGGCTGTGTGCCAGCGCGCCTTCGGCCATGGCGCGGGCGGTCTGTTCGCTGACCGCGCCATGCTCGGCCAGGGAGGCCTCCGGCACGCCGAGAAGCTCGGCCTTCGCCGCGTTGGAATAGGTCACGAAGCCGCGTTCGAACACCGCCGAGGATCCGGCGACGTCGGTCAACGCGGCGGCGATCATGCCGCCGGTGCAGGATTCCGCGGTGGCGACGCGCAACCCCGTGGCGAGGCCGAGGCGCAGGATCTCGTGGGCAAGGACGGACATGGGGGACGTTCCTTCAGTACAGCGACAGCAGCGGCGGCAGGTACGGCCCGGCCAGGGCCAGGCACGTTGCCGCCAGCGCGCCCGCGATGATGTCGTCGGCCATGATGCCGAGGCCGCCGGAAAGCCTGCGGTCGGCCCAGCCCACCGGTCCCGGTTTGGCGATGTCGAACAGGCGGAACAGGGCAAAACCCAGGATATAGTTTCCCAGGTCCGGCGCGGCGGGAATCAGGGCGATCCACTGTCCCGCCACCTCGTCGATGACGATGGCGCCCGGATCCTTGCGTCCCATCGCCTTTTCCGCGCGGTCGGCGATCGGGATTCCCAGCAGGGAAACCGCCAGGGCGGCGGCGGTCAGGGCGGTCCATCCCCCCGTGGCGGCGATCGGCGCGGCCAGAATGACGGCGGCCAGCGAGCCCCAGGTGCCGGGCGCGAACGGAATGCGTCCAATCAGGAACCATGTGGCCACTATCACAGACAGGGCATCGCGGAATGTGCTGAACATGTTGCCTCGGGTCTGGAGACTCGGTTCCCGGTCCTTCGCGCCGTGAACGGCATGCCCGGTTTTGGGGCGTGGCGTCGGCAGGGGCCGCGTCGCCGGGGATTGTGCAGACCATACCATGAGTTAGCCCTTGGGGAACAGGCGTGGACGGCAGGGCGGAGTCTTCATCCTTGTCATGAAGCTTTCGGCAAGATAGGTTTTCACCCTGCATTTTTCGGTAGGCCATGTGTGTTCTGGTCGTCGGGGGAAAGGAACCCTTCGCAAGGGGTAGTCGGACGCGGGCAGGGTCGTCGCGTCTTTGGGAAGCAATCGGGGGCAGCACGTAAGGTCTGTATTGGGGCCAGGAGTGTTGCGAGCCAAACGTTGGGGGGGGAACCGTGTCATTCGATCCATCGCACCCAAATGACTCGCGTTTCAAGGCGTGGTTACGCCATCGTTTTCCCGAACGGCTGATTTACATTCGCACCGACGGCGCCAGCCGTACGATTTCCTTGACCACGGCGCGTCAGGCGACCCTGGCTGTGTTCTTCCTGGGTGCGGTCGGCTGGACGATCTATGCCTCGGGGATGCAGGTGGCGCACGAGGCCATTCTCGCGTTCAAGAGCAACCAGATCGAACAGGCGCGGGCCGCCCACGACGAAGTCCTGGCCGAGGTGATGAGCTATCGCGAAGGCATCGCCGACCTGACCAAGGAATTGCAGAAGACCTATGCCCGCGCGGCGGAGATTTCGCAGAAAGGCGTGGTGCTGCAAAAGGAAATGGTCCTGCTGGAGCGCCGGATGGGCGCTTCCAACCGTTCCGACGCGGCCAAGCAGCGGGATCAGTCCCAGTTCGAGGCGATGGAAGGCAAGTACGCGGCGCTGGAAAGCAATCGTCAATCGGTCGAGGCGGAGCGGGATCGCCTGCACGGCCAGTTGGCCGAACTCGACACGCGGATGCGCCATCTGGCCGAGAAGGGCAAGGTCGAGGAAGACACCCTCGAACTGCGCCAGGCGGTTTTGCAGCGCGATTTGGCGATTTCCCAGCGCGACAAGCTGATGGCCGAAAACAAGCGCCTGGGCGACCGCCTGTTGCGCATCCAAGGCGCGCAGAAGCAGATTTTCGAACAGGTTTCGGCGTTGGCCGACGGCGGCATCGCGCAAATCGAAAAGACGCTGAAGAAAACCGGCCTCAATGTCGAGGAGCTCCTCGGCAAGCAGGAGGCCAACCGTGGCGGCCCGTTCATTCCCGCCGATCTGCCCGACCTTGGCCGGGCGGACCTGAACGAGGCGATGAAGGATCTGAGCGAACAGATCGACCGCTGGGACGGCCTGTCCCGCCTGATGGAAATCCTTCCCCTCGGCTATCCTGTGCAGACGCCGCGCATCACCAGCGGCTTCGGCTATCGCCGCGATCCCTTTACCGGCGAGTTGGCGGATCACAGCGGCATCGACTTCCGCGGAGAGAAGGGTGACATCGCTCTGGCCACGGCGCCTGGATCGGTGGTATTCGTCGGAGACAGGGGAAATTATGGCTTAGTGGTGGATGTCGATCACGGCATGGGTTTCGTAACCCGTTATGCCCATCTGGAGGCTGCCTCGGTCAAGGCCGGGGACGAGGTGCAGGTGGGGGCCAAGCTTGGTCTGATCGGAAGCTCGGGCCGCAGTACCGGACGTCATCTGCACTACGAAGTGCGTTACAACGGACAGCCGTACAACCCCAAGGAATTGATCAGGGTTAAACGTTATGTTCAGAAAAACCAGTAAGGAATCGACGGGCGAGGCATCCATGGCCGACAAAAAGGTTCTTCATCCCTCGATCATCAGCCGTGGCTTGGTCGTGACCGGAGACATGGTCAGCGACGGAGAAATCCAGGTCGATGGCCGCGTACAGGGCGACGTGCAGTGCGCGTCCCTGGTCATCGGCATCACCGGCGAGGTGATGGGCGAGGTCCGTACCGCATCCTTGCGCCTGCATGGTCAACTGACCGGTCAGGTGAACGCCGAAAGCGTCTTTCTGGCGGCGACCGCCCGCATGGTCGGCGACGTGTATCACCAAAGCTTGGCGATAGAACCCGGTGCCTTCCTGCAGGGCATGTGCCGCCGCAACGACGAAGAAGCCAAGCCGCAGGCGATTGCCGCCCCGGTCGAGGTGCCTGCCGCCGCCGAGGCGGCGGAAACCCCGCCGCTGGTCGCCGGCAAGCCGATCCGTGGCCTGATGGGCGTGGCTTCTTAGATATTTCCAGCCTTTCTGGGGGACGGCGGGCCGGATGACGTATGTCTCCGGCCCGCTTGACTTTCAGCGGGTCAAGGCAACCGGCACGGCGTCGTCGGCGGCCTGCGCCCATGCTGCCGGAAGCATCGGTGCGCCACCCAGGCGGTGGCGATAAATCTCGGCGTTTTCAAGGACTCTCTGCACGTAGTTGCGCGTTTCCTTGAAGGGAATGGACTCGATCCAGGTGATCGAATCGATGTCGCTGCCGCGCGGGTCGCCGATATTGCGCAGCCACTGGTCGACCCGGCTTTCCCCGGCGTTGTAGGCGGCGAGAGCCAGGGCCGGATGCCCGTCGTAGCGGTCGAGCAGGCGGCCCAGGTAATGACTGCCCAGGGCGACGTTGGTGCTGGGTTTGCTGGTCAGGGCGTTGGGCGAATAGGGCTGGCGCATCATCTTGGCTTCCAGCTTCGCGGTCCTTGGCATCAACTGCATCAGCCCCTTCGCCCCGGCCGAGCTTTCCGCGCGGATGTCGAAGTTGCTTTCCTGGCGGATGACCGCCAGGACCAGCGGCGACGGCGGCGAAGAGGGCAGGCCCAGCCAATGCGGCATGGGATAGCCGATCTGCATTTCCTGCACGTTGTGCTGGCGCAGCAGGCGCGACAGGCGCACCCCCTGGGAAATCGACAGGCCGGAAACCTGCGCCGTTACCGCCATGCGTTCGCCGTCGTTGCGCGCCGCGTTGTAGAAGGCGCGCGAGAAAGTGGCGAACAGGCGGTCTTCGCCGGCCTGGTCCAGGAATCGCAGCAGGGACAGGAACTCGTGGCGTTGCGCCCAGGCCGTCGCTTCCTTGGGAATGGCCGGGGAGGCGGTCTGGGCGGTGGGCTTGCCGGAAAGCTTAAGAGCGGCCAGCTGTCCGTAGAAGGCGGTGGGTTCCTTCGCCGCGCGTTCGAACCATTGGGCGGCCTTGGCCGCGTCGCCCCGGGCGGCGTGTACCCGGCCCAGCCAATAGGCGCCACGTGCCCGGCTGACCGGCGTGCCGGAGGCATCGAACAGTCGCTGGAAATGCCGTTCGGCGGTCGTGGGGTCGCGAAGGAATTGGAAGGCGACCCATCCGGCCAGCCATTCCGCCTCGGTCAGATGCACCGGCGCGCTTAGGGCGTGCTTCGCGGCCAGGCCATAGGCCTGACTGATGCGGCCGTCCGACAGGGCGTCCCGTGCCAGGAACGCCTGTTCCTCCCACCACAGTTCGGGGTGGGGGCGAGGTCCGTCGTGCGCCAGCAGCAGGTCGACCGCTTGGTCGTCCTTGCGGGAGCGGCGGAGCCATCGGGCGCGTTCGTACACCAGGCCGGGGTCGTTGAGCAGCGCCTTGGGGACGCGCAGCAGTTCGTTGCGCGCGCCGCTGCTCATCGTCGCCAGGGCGATGCGGGCCTCGGCGATAACGCGTGCCTCGCCAGAGACGCGCGCAAGTTGGCGGTGCGCCTCGCTGAAACGGCGCTCCCAGATCAGATGGTCGAGACGGTTCGCGTGGTCTTCCGACCGCAGATGTTGGCCATGGACGGACAGGAAGGCCGTTTCCTCGTCCGGCGAGAAGCTGTCCTCGGCCCAGGCGCGGCGCAACCGGGCCAGGGCCTCGTCGGCGCGACCTTCGGCCAGGGCGCGCTCGGCCAGCCAGATCCGTCCTTCCCGGGTGAAGGCCTTGCCCTTGCCGAACCACCGCTGCAAGCGGGCTTCGTCGGCGGAGGCCCGGACGGCGTCCTCGGCGCGGCGGGAGATCAGGGCACGGTCCGGCCAGGCGGGGTTGGCTTCCAGGAAGGATTGGATGGTGTCGAACGACGCACCGCTTTTCGGCGCGCGCAGGTACATCCAGGTCAGCAGCTTGCCCCGCGGCGATTTCGGCGACGCGGCGATGACCTTTTGCACCTCGCGCCAGTTGCCCGCCTCGGCCGCCGCGATGGCCGGATCGCGGGACGCGTCGTGCCGCTTGGCGGGCGCTGCCTTGGGCTTGGCGGTGGGCTTCGTCTTTTTGACGGCCTTGCTTTTGGCCTTCGCCGGTTGGGCGGATTTGGCCTTGGTTTCGCTTGCGGCAAGGGATGGGGGCGGGGCGGCCATCGAGGACAGAACCAGCGCGCAAGCCAGGAACCAGGCCGAAACACCGCGACGCATCACCAAGACCTCTCGATTACCCGTGCGCGCGGCATTTCCGATGTCGGCGGCGCGCCCCTGCATTGCCGGATGGCTGGCTTGTGGTTATTCTTGTCGCTTCCATCCGCCGGGTAGTGTAAACCCCGGATTCCGTGCATTCGCAAGACCGTTTTTTGATCAATGGAGCGACCGATGTTCAAAGGCTCGATGACCGCGCTGGTGACCCCGTTTCGTGACGGCAAGGTTGACGAGAAAGCCTTTGCCGAATTCGTCGATTGGCAGATCGTCGAAGGGTCGCACGCGCTGATTCCCTGCGGCACCACCGGGGAGTCGCCGACCCTCTCGCACCAGGAACACGACCGCGTCGTCGAAATCTGCATCGAGGTGGCGAAGGGCCGGGTGCCGGTGATCGCGGGCGCCGGTTCCAACTCGACGGAAGAGGCGGTGCGCCTGTCCCTTCACGCCCAGAAGGCGGGGGCGAACGCCCTGTTGGTGGTGGCGCCCTATTACAACAAGCCGAATGCTGAGGGACAGTACCTGCACTTCAAGGCGATCGCCGAGGCGGTTGACCTGCCGATCTTCATCTACAACATCCCCGGGCGGAGCGTCATCGACATGTCGGTGGCGACCATGGCGCGCTTGGCCAAGCTGCCCAACATCGTCGGGGTGAAGGATGCCACCGCCGATCTGGCCCGCCCGCTGAAGACCCGTCTGGCGATCGGGCCGTCGTTCTGCCAGCTCTCCGGCGAGGACGCCACCGTCACCGCCTTCCTGGCGCAGGGCGGCCATGGCTGCATTTCGGTTTCCGCCAACGTCGCGCCCCGGCTGTGCGCCGAGCTGCATAACGCCTGGATGGCGGGCGACTACGCCAAGGTCTGGGAGCTGCGCGATCGGCTGATGCCGCTGCACGACGCGATGTTCTGCGAAACCAGCCCGGCGCCGGTGAAGTACGCGATGTCCCTTCTGGGCCGGATGCTGCCGGATTGCCGCCTGCCGTTGGCGCCCCTGTCGGACGAGGGCAAGGGCAAGGTCGAGGCGGCGTTGAAGAAGGTGGGGCTGCTGTAAGGCGCTTCCTGTAGCTTATGAAACAGCCGCGCAAGAGCCTGATTTCCACCGGCATGGTCAGCGAGAACCGCCGGGCGCGTTTCGATTACCAGATCGAGACGACGCTGGAGGCCGGTCTGGTGCTTTCCGGAAGCGAGGTGAAATCCCTGCGTCACGGACAGGCCAACCTCAGCGATTCCTTCGCCGGGGCGTTGAAGGGCGGGGGCGAGGCGGACCTTGCGCTCTATAACGCCTACATCCCCGAATACGCCAAGGCGACGATCTTTCAGCACGAGGCGCGTCGCCCCCGCAAGCTGCTGGTGCACAAGCGCGAAGCCCGCAAATGGCTGGGCGCAGTGTCCCGCGAGGGGCGCACCATCGTGCCGCTCAAGCTCTATTTCAACGACAAGGGGGTGGCCAAGGTGCTGATCGGCCTCGCCACCGGCAAGAAGCAGCACGACAAGCGCCAAACCGAGAAAGCCCGCGACTGGCAGCGGGAAAAAGCCCGCATCATGCGGGACAAGGGGTAGAACCGGACCGGGCGCTGCCCGGACCCGCAAAGGGTCTCGGACCCTTTGATCCCAATACTTGTTTTCGCCGCGTAAGCGGCAATCGACCGGCCTGCGGCGTGATGGTTTTATGGCGCTGCGCGCGAAAACAGGAAATGGGGTCCAGGGGCAAAGCCCCTGCCTAGCTTTTCACTGCCTGGGCGAACACCGCGCGGAACATCTCCGGCGTCAGTCGGCGGGTGTTGGTGTTGTAGCGGGAGCAATGATAGCTGTCGAACAGGGTGACGCCGCCGGGCAGCGGGTGTGCCGCGCCGTGGGCGAAGCGGTGTTGCGATTTCTTCACGCCCGTGCAGGACAGCACCGCGTCGTGGGCGATGGCGCCCAGGGCGACGATCGCCCGAAGTTCCGGGTTGCCTTTGATCTCGGCGTCCAGGAAGGGGCGGCAGGCGCGGGCCTCGTCCGGGGTGGGCTTGTTTTGCGGCGGCACGCAACGGACCGCGTTGGCGATGCGGCAACCGACCAGTTCCAGGCCGTCGCCGGGCTCGCGGCCATAGCTTCCGCGCGCCAGGCCGAAGGCCAGCAGGGTCTCGTAAAGCAGGTCCCCCGCGTAGTCGCCGGTGAAGGGGCGTCCGGTGCGGTTGGCACCGTGCAGCCCGGGGGCCAGACCGACGATCAGCAAGCGAGGCGCCGGGCCGCCGAACGACGGCACCGGCCCATTGAAATAGGCGGAGAAGGCGGCGCGGTTCCGTGCCCGGAAGTCCGCCAGCCGGGGGCAGAGGGCACAGTCGTGAGCGGGGCCTTCCGCCACGTCAGATGTCATCGTCCGACAGGCCCATCAGCTCGTGTTCCGGGTTCTCGCGGCTGGTCGGCATGCGCAATTCTTCGCGCACGACACCGGAACCGGCGCGGGAGATCATCGGCTGCAGTTCGGCCAGTTCGATGAAGTTGTCGGCCTGGCGGCGCAATTCGTCGGCGACCATCGGCGGTTGCGAACGCACCGTGCTGACCACGGTGACGCGGACGCCCTTGCGCTGCACCGCCTCGACCAGGCGGCGGAAGTCGCCGTCGCCGGAAAACAGGACGATGTGTTCCAGATGCTCGGCCATTTCCATGACGTCGATGGCCAGCTCGATGTCCATGTTGCCCTTGATCTTGCGGCGGCCGGAGGCATCGGTGAATTCCTTGGTCGGCTTGGTGACCATGGTGTAGCCGTTATAGTCCAGCCAATCGACCAGCGGCCGGATCGGAGAATACTCCTGGTCCTCGATCAAGGCGGTGTAGTAGAAGGCGCGAACCAGAATGCCCTTTTCGGCGAACAGTTCCAGCAACTTCTTGTAATCGATGTCGAAACCGAGAGCGCGGGCGGCGGCATAAAGATTCGATCCGTCGATGAACAGACCGATTCGTTCTTGGGAATAAAAAATCATCGTTATCAATCCTGAGCAGGCAGAAAAATCACAGTACGGACGAGGCCGTGGCGGCAATGATCGGCCGGATGGGAAAAACGTCGTGTGTCTTTGGTATCCGTATTCGACCGCGATATCTGGGACGGCATAATAAATAAAAGCAAAATCCCGGGGACATCCCTCGCTCCCGCTATGTAAGATGCGTCTCCCCCGTGGGTCAACGGCTTTCGCCGGGAAAAACGACACGCCGGGTTGAAAATCGGAGGACGAAACGGTGATTCTCGTTGCCCTGGGGGCCAATCTGCCCGGAGACCACGGAACGCCGCGCCAAACCCTGGAGGCGGCGCTGGCGGCGTTTCCGGCGCATGGGATCACCGTTCTGGCCCGTTCCGCCTGGTACGAAACCGCGCCGGTTCCGGTTTCGGACCAGCCGGACTACGTCAACGGCGTGGCGGTCGTCGAAACCGCCCTCGACGCGCCCGCCGTCTTGGCCGCGCTGCACGCCATCGAGGCGGACTTCGGGCGGACGCGCGGCGCGGTCAACGCCGCCCGGGTGCTGGACCTCGACCTGATCGATTACGACGGGCTGGTACGCGACACAGATCCGGTACTGCCGCATCCGCGCATGGCGGAACGCGCCTTCGTGCTGTTGCCTCTGCGCGACGTGGCGCCCGGCTGGCGGCACCCGGTGCTGGGGCACGATGTCGGCGCGTTGATCGCGCAATTGCCGCCGGGCCAGGAAATCCGCCGTTTACCCTGAGGTTTCTGGGTGACTTGCCGACGAGGATGCTTGCCTTTATGTCAAGGAGGGATTAAAAGTGCTCTCCTTTTTTACGACGATCAGGAAATTCCATGGCCCGCGTCACGGTAGAAGACTGCATCCTCAGGGTTCCGAACCGGTTCGAACTGGTTCTTCTGACCGCGCAACGCGCGCGTGACATCAGCGCCGGCGCGCAGTTGACGGTGGACCGCGATAACGACAAGACCACCGTCGTTTCCCTGCGCGAAATCGCCGATTCGACGGTCGATACCGAGGCCCTGCGCACTGCCCTGATCCAGGGCTTGCAGAAGACCGTGGACTTCGACGAGCCGGAAGAAGACGCCGAGATGCAGGCGATCGAGATCGAACTGGCCGAGGCCTCGATGAATCTGGATTTGTCCCAGGAAATGCGCGAAGATTCGCTGACCGAACAGGACGAGACGGATTTCATCGCTCCCGAGGAAGAAACCGAGGAAGACGCCTGATCCGTTCCTGTCCGGCTTGGGCAGGTGGTGCAAGTGGGTGAGCGCGGATTCGATGCGCGCCGACGTCCGAAAGCGGCTGCACTGGCAGTCGCTTTTGTCGTCTAAAGGCGTTGGGAAGGAGTGCCGGTCGCAATGATGCGCCAGTACGAACTGGTGGAACGGGTCAAATCCTACGATCCCTCCGTGGACGAGGACGCGCTCAATCGTGCCTACGTCTACGCGATGAAGATGCACGGCAGTCAGGTGCGCGAAAGCGGCGACCCGTACTTCTCGCACCCTATCGAAGTCGCGGGCATTCTGACCAAATACCGCCTGGATACCGCCTCCATTATCACCGGACTTCTTCATGACACGCTGGAAGATACGGCGGCAACTTACGACGGTATAAAGGAAATGTTCGGTCAAGACGTCGCCAATCTGGTCGACGGCGTGACCAAGCTGACGCGTATCCAACTGCAATCCGACCAGACCAAGCAGGCCGAGAACTTCCGCAAGTTCGTTCTGGCGATGAGCGAGGACATCCGTGTCCTCTTGGTCAAGCTGGCGGACCGCACCCACAACATGCGCACCCTGCATTTCGTCGCCTCGCCGGAGAAGAGGCGCCGCATCGCGCTGGAAACCATGGAGATCTACGCGCCCCTGGCGGAGCGCATCGGCCTGCAAGAGATCAAGTCCGAGTTGGAGGATTTGGCCTTCGCCGAGCTGCATCCCGATGCCCGGCAGTCGATCATCACCCGCCTGTCCTTCCTGCGCGAGCAGGGGACGGCGCTGATCGACACCATCATCGAGGAATTGCGCTCCAGCCTGGAGAGCGGCGGGGTGATCGCCAACGTCACCGGACGCGAAAAGACGCCGTATTCGATCTGGCGCAAGATGCAGCGGAAGGACGTCGGCTTCGAGCAGTTGTCCGACATCATGGCCTTCCGCATCCTGGTCGACGGTCTGGAGGACTGTTACCGCTCGCTCGGCATCATCCACAGCCAGTATCCGATGGTGCCCGGGCGGTTCAAGGACTACATCTCGACACCGAAGCCGAACGGCTATCAGTGTCTGCACACCGGCGTGATCGGGCCGCAACGCCACCGTATCGAGGTGCAGATCCGCACCCGCGAGATGCACGCGGTGAACGAGCTGGGCGTCGCCGCGCACTGGCAGTACAAGCAGGGCATCCGCCACGACGGCAAGCAGTTCCGCTGGCTGCGGGAACTCCTGGAAATCCTCGATCACGCGTCCAGCCCCGAGGAATTCCTGGAAAACACCCGCATGGAGATGTACGCGGACCAGGTCTTCTGCTTCACCCCGAAGGGCGATTTGATCTCCCTGCCCAGCGGTTCGACGCCGGTGGACTTCGCCTATGCGGTGCACACCGCGGTCGGCGACCGTTGCGTCGGGGCGAAGGTCAACGGCCGCATCGTCACCCTGCGCACCGAACTCAAGAACGGCGATCAGGTGGAGATCGTCACCTCCAAGACGCAGCATCCCTCGGCGGAATGGGAACGCTTCGTCGTCACCGCCAAGGCGCGTACCCGTATCCGCCGTTTCGTCCGCACCCAGCAGCGCGAACAATACCTGGAACTCGGCCGCCAGATTCTCGAACGCGCCTTCCGCCAGGCGGGCGTGGAGTTGAGCGAACGCGGCCTGGACGGCTGTTGCAAACAGTTCAAGGTGGGCAGCGCCGACGACCTGCGCGCCCTGGTCGGCGAGGGGAACGTCTCGGGCCGGGACGTGGTGCATGCGGTCTATCCCGAACTCAAGGAACAGCAGCCCAAGACCGACAAGATACTGCCCATCGCCCGTGCCCGCACCAAGAGCAAGCCGGGCGCCGCCCTGCCGATCAAGGGACTGATTCCGGGCATGGCGATTCACTTCGCGCAATGCTGCCACCCGCTGCCCGGCGACCGCATCGTCGGCATCGTTTCCACCGGCAAGGGCGTCACCGTGCATACCATCGACTGCCCGACGCTGGAGCGCCTGGCCGACGAACCGGAACGCTGGCTCGACATTTCGTGGGACGAGGACAGCCAGGAAGAATCCCACATCGGCCGGGTGAAGCTGATCCTGACCAACGAGCCCTCGGCTCTCGCCACCCTGACCACCCTGATCGCGCAGAACAACGGCAACATCGTCAACCTGAAGATCGTCAACCGCTCCAAGGCGTTCTTCGAGATCATCGTGGACGTCGAGGTCCGCGACGTGCGGCACCTCACCAACATCATCGCGGCCCTGCGGGCGACCTCGGCGATCAGCGCCGTCGAACGCGCGCGCAATTGAAAGAGGGATGGCCAATGTCCGCCGGAAACCTGCGCCTGGGCATCAACATCGACCACGTGGCGACGGTGCGCAACTCGCGCGGCGGCGCGGTGCCGGACCCGGTACGCGCGGCGAAACTGGCCATCGCGGCGGGGGCGGACGGCATCACCGCGCACCTGCGCGAGGACCGGCGCCACATGCGCGACGACGACATGCGGCGGCTCAAGGCGGAAATCGACAAGCCCCTCAACATGGAAATGGCGGCGACCCCCGAAATGGTGGACATCGCCCTGTCGCTGGCGCCGCACGCCTGCTGCCTGGTGCCGGAAAAGCGCGAGGAGCGCACCACCGAGGGCGGCCTGAACGTGCTGTCCGCCGGACCGTTCCTGGCCGAGGCGGTGACCCGCCTGGGCGCGGCGGGCATCCGCGTGTCGCTGTTCGTCGAGCCCGATCCGCGCGTTCTCGACGCGGCGAAGGCCCTGGGCGCGCCGGTGGTGGAGCTGCATACCGGCGCCTATTGCGACGCCACCGGCGCGGCCCGTGCCGCCGAGATGGAGCGCATCCGCGCCGCCGCCGCGCATGCCGGGGCGATCGGGCTGGAATGCCACGCCGGGCACGGGCTGGCCTTCGACACCGTCGGGCCGGTCGCGGCGTTGCCGCAAATCCGCGAACTCAATATCGGGCATTTCCTGATCGGCGAGGCGATCTTCACCGGCCTGGCCGCGGCCATCGCCGAAATGCGCCGCCTGATGGACGAGGCGCGGGGATGATTCTGGGGATCGGCAACGATTTGGTCGACATCCGCCGTATCGAGGCGACGCTGGAACGTTTCGGCGACCGCTTCGTCGACCGCATCTTCACCCCGGCGGAAAAGGCGAAGGCGGAGCGCCGCAAGGGGATTCCGCGGGTGCATGCCGCGACCCTGGCGAAGCGGTTCGCCGCCAAGGAAGCCTGTTCCAAGGCTCTGGGCACCGGTTTCCGGCGGGGGGTGTTCTGGCGGGACCTGGGGGTGGTCAACGCGCCGTCCGGCCAGCCGACGATGCTGTTGTCCGGCGGCGCGGCGGCGCGCGGCGCGGAGCTGACGCCGCCCGGCACGACCCTCCGCGTCCACCTGACGATGACCGACGATTACCCCTGGGCCGAGGCGATGGTGATCATCGAGGCGGTTCCCGAGGCCTCGGGGACTTGACAATCCCCCCGGCGAGCCGTTCTTATCTCGACGGGCCGATACCTTGGTCCGATGGGGGCTTCCGATGCAATCGAGGGCGGTTTGAAAAGCTATAGCAGCCGAAAATCCGGCGGATTCTGGGAAGCCACCCGAACCGTCGTCTATGCCGTTCTGATCGCGGTGGGGGTACGCACCTTCGCCTACGAGCCGTTCAACATTCCGTCCGGCTCGATGTTCCCCTCCGTGCTGATCGGCGATTATCTGTTCGTGTCCAAGCTGTCCTACGGCTACAGCCGCTATTCGCTGCCGTATGCGGTGCCGCTGTTCCCCGGACGTATCCTGGCGACCGAGCCGGAACGCGGCGACGTCGTGGTGTTCCGCCACCCGCGCGAGCCGGACACCAACTACATCAAGCGCATCGTCGGCCTTCCCGGCGACCGGGTGCAGGTGATCGACGGCATCCTCAACATCAACGGCGAACCGGTGAAGCGGCGCCGCGTCGAGGACTTCGTCTACGTCGATTACGAGGGCAGCACCCGCCGCGTGCCGCAGTACATGGAAACCCTGCCGGGCGGGCGCGAACACCGTATCCTCGAGGAATCCGACAACAAACCCTTCGACAACACGCGGGAGTATCTGGTCCCCGAGGGCCATTACTTCATGATGGGCGACAACCGCGACAATTCCGTGGATAGCCGCCGTTCCGTCGGGTTCGTGCCGGAAGAGAATCTGATCGGACGCGCAACAGTGATATTCTTCTCTCACGAGTCCAGCGTGCACTGGTGGGAGTTCTGGCGGTGGCCGACCGCCATCCGTTACGGGCGCCTTCTGAAGTCCGTGAACTGATGGACCCGCGCCGCCCCGCGCGAGAGGCGATGAACGAACCGAAACACGACGATCCGCGCTTCGCGCTTCTGGAGGACCGGTTGGGCCATGCCTTTGCCGACCGCGGCTTGCTGCGCGACGCGCTGACCCACCCCAGCTTGGCCAGCCGCGGCAGGAACGGCGGCAAGGGCGGAGCCTCGCCCTACGAACGCCTGGAATTTCTGGGCGACCGGGTGGCCGGGCTGGCGGTCGCCGAGATGCTGTGGCAGCGTTTCCCGAACGAACGGGAAGGCGACCTGTCGCGGCGCTTCACCGCTCTGGTCAGTCAGGAGCCGATGGCCGAAATCGCGGCGGAACTGGGCCTGGACGCGGCGATCCTGCTGTGCGCGGGCACCGAACGCGAACATGGCCGCGCCAATCCCTCGATCCTGGCCGACGCCTGCGAGGCAGTGATCGGCGCGGTGTTCGCCGACGCCGGGTTCGAGACTGCCCGTCTTCTCGTCCGGCGGCTGTGGGCCGACCGGGTTTCCCGCGACGTTCGCCCTCCGCGCGAGGCCAAGACCGCCTTGCAGGAATGGGCGCAGGGCAGGGGGCTGCCGCTGCCCGCCTACACGGTTCTCTCCCAGGATGGCCCCTCGCACGCGCCGACCTTCCACGTGCGCGTCGCGGTGGAGACATCCGGCGAGGCGGACGCCGTGGGAACCTCGAAACGCGCCGCCGAGCAGGCCGCCGCCGCCCTGTTGCTCGACCGTTTGACCGAAAAGGAAGCCTCCCCGTGACCGACGACGCCGTTTCCGCCCCCAGCCGTTGCGGCTTCGTTGCCGTCGTGGGCGCGCCCAATGCAGGCAAATCCACCTTCGTCAACGCCGCGGTCGGCGGCAAGGTGTCGATCGTCACCCACAAGGTGCAGACGACGCGCGCGCGGGTGCGCGGCATCGCCATGCACGCGGGGGCGCAGGTGGTCTTCGTCGATACCCCCGGCATCTTCGCGCCGCGCCGCCGCCTGGACCGCGCCATGGTCGCCGCCGCTTGGAGCGAGGCCGAGGACGCCGACGTCGTCCTGCTGCTGATCGACGCGCAGCGTGGCCTGACCCGCGACGTCGAGGCGATTCTCGCCAAGCTGGCGGAGCGTCGGCCGCGCCGCCTGTTCCTGGCCCTCAACAAGATCGACCTGATCCCGCGCGAGAAACTGCTGGATCTGGCGGCGCGGACCGACGCGGTTCTGACCTTCGACCGGATCTTCATGATCTCGGCGGAGGCCGGGGATGGCGTCGCCGACGTGCTGGACGCGGTCAGCGAAGGTTTGCCGGAAGGTCCCTGGCTGTTCGACCCGGAGCAGTTGTCCGACATGCCCAATCGCCTGCTCGCGGCGGAAATCACCCGCGAACAGGTGTTCCTGCAACTGCATCAGGAACTGCCCTACGCGATCACCGTGGAAACCGAGGCCTGGACAGACCAGGAAGACGGCTCGGTGCGTATCGAGCAGACCGTCTATGTGCAGCGGGACGGCCAGAAATCCATCGTTCTCGGCAAGGGGGGCAGCCGGATCAAGGCGATCGGCGCCGCCGCGCGCAAGGAACTGGAAGAGCTTCTGGAGTGCCGGGTGCACCTGTTCCTCTTCGTCAAGGTGCGCGACAACTGGCTGGACGACCCCGAGCGTTACCGGGATTGGGGGTTGGATTTCAACGCGTAACGACCGGTTCTTCGGGTAGACCCTAAGGAGCGTCGGACGGCGATGCTGGAGTGGCAGGACACCGCGATTCTGTTGGGACGCCGCAAGCACGGCGAAACCGACGTGGTGGTGACCGCGCTGACCCGTGCGCATGGGCGGCATGCCGGGCTGGTCAAGGGCGGGGTGTCGCGCCGTCTGCGTGGCGGCCTGGAGCCGGGAACCCTGGTCTCGGCGCGTTGGCGGGCGCGGCTGGAGGAACACCTGGGGACCTTTTCCTGCGAGCCGGAAGCCGCGATCTCGCCCCTGGTGCTGGAGGACGCGGGGCGCCTGGCCGCCCTGGTCTCCCTGTGCGGGTTGCTCGACGCGGCGTTGCCCGAACGCGAGCCGCATCCCGATCTCTACGATCTTTGCGTCGCCCTATTGTCGCGTCTGCCCGACGCGGATTGGGCGGCGGGCTATGCGGATTTCGAGCGCGGATTGCTGGAGTCCCTGGGCTTCGGGCTGCATCTCGACGCCTGCGTCGCCACCGGCGCGACCACGGATCTGCGTTATGTCTCGCCGAAAAGCGGCGGCGCGGTTTGCGGCGCGGCGGGCGCGGCCTATCGCGACCGTTTGTTGCCGTTTCCCGAGGTCTTCCGCCGTACCGGTCCGGTTTCCGATGCGGATGTGGTGGCGGGGCTGGCCGTGACCGGTTATTTTCTCCGGCGGCATGTGTTCGATGTATTGGGACGTCCTCTGCCGGAAGCCCGCGACCGCCTGCTCGACAGGTTGTCGCGCGGCGAATGGGGGGGCTTGAAGTTGAGTGAGGGGGTATGACGACAAAAACCACGACGACGGTCCAGGATGTCCGCGACGTCCCGTTGAGCGACGCGCTGGGCGAACGCTATCTGGCCTATGCGCTGTCCACCATCGTGTCGCGCTCCCTGCCCGACGTGCGCGACGGCCTGAAGCCGGTGCACCGGCGCCTGCTTTACGCGATGCGGCAGTTGAAGTTGGATCCCGCCTCGGGCTTCAAGAAATGCGCCCGCGTCGTCGGCGACGTCATCGGTAAGTATCACCCGCACGGCGATTCCGCGGTGTACGAGGCGTTGGTGCGTCTCGCCCAGGATTTCGCGGTGCGTTACCCCCTGATCGAGGGGCAGGGAAACTTCGGCAACATCGACGGCGATAACGCCGCGGCGATGCGATACACCGAATCCCGCCTGACCGAGGTGGCGCAGGCCCTGATGAACGGCCTGGACGAGGACGCGGTGGACTTCCGCTCCACCTATGACGGCGAGGACGAGGAACCGGTGGTGCTGCCCGCCGCTTTCCCCAATCTGCTGGCCAACGGCGCCTCGGGCATCGCGGTGGGCATGGCCACCAACATTCCCCCGCACAACGCCGCCGAATTGTGCGACGCGCTGCGCCATCTGATCGCGCATCCCGAGGCCACCACCGCCGACCTGTTGCGTTTCGTGCCGGGGCCGGATTTTCCCACCGGCGGCATCCTGGTGGACGAGGTGGCGACCATCCGCGAGGCCTACGAGACCGGACGCGGCGGATTCCGCCTGCGCGCCCGCTGGCAGGTGGAGAAGCTGAGCCACGGCCTCTACCAGATCGTCGTCACCGAGATTCCCTATCAGGTGCAGAAATCGAAGCTGGTGGAGCGCATCGCCGAACTGATGGGCGAGCGCAAGCTGCCGCTTCTGGCCGACATTCGCGACGAATCGACCGAGGACGTCCGCCTGATTCTGGAGCCCAAGACCCGTTCCGTCGAGGCCGAAGTGCTGATGGAACAGCTGTTCAAGCTGACCGAACTGGAAATCCGCTTCTCCCTCAACATGAACGTCCTCGACGCGTCGGGGGTTCCGGCGGTGATGGACCTGCGCCAGGTGCTGAAGCACTTCCTCGACCACCGGCATCAGGTGCTGGAGCGCCGTTCCCGCCATCGTCTGGGAAAGATCCGGCATCGCCTGGAAATCCTCGATGGGTTCCTCATCTGCTACCTCAACCTGGACGAGGTCATCCGCATCATCCGCGAGGCCGACGAAGCCAAGCCCGCGTTGATCGAAACCTTCAAGCTGACCGAGGTGCAGGCGGAAGCCATCCTCAACATGCGGCTGCGCGCCCTGCGCCGGCTGGAGGAAATGGAAATCCGCCGGGAGCACGAGGCCCTCTCCGCCGAGGCGAAGGAACTGGAGGCTCTGCTGGCCGATCCGCTGCTGCGTTGGCAGCACCTGGACGCGGAAATCGTCGAAATCGGCGTGCGTTTCGGACCGGATACCCCGTTGGGGGCGCGCCGTACCGGCTTCGGCGAGGCGGCGGCGCTGCCCGAAATGCCGGTGGAGGCCTTTATCGAGAAGGAACCGATCACCGTCGTCCTGTCGCAGAAGGGATGGATCCGCGCGGTCAAGGGGCATGTCGAGATCAACGGCGAGACCAAGTTCAAGGACGGCGACGCCCTGGCCCTGACGCTGTGCGCCCAGACCACCGACAAGATCCTGTTCTTCGCCAGCAACGGGCGTTTCTATACCCTGGTCGGCGACAGGATTCCGCGCGGACGCGGCTTCGGCGAGCCGTTGCGTCTGCACCTCGACCTGCCCAACGACGCCGAGATCGTCTCGATGCGCATCTATCGCGGCGGCGGCAAGCTGCTGGTGGCGACGGGGTCCGGCTATGGCTTTCTGGTCGCCGAGGACACCGTGGTGGCGCAGACCCGTGCCGGCAAGCAGATCCTCAACCTCTCGGAAGGGGAGGCCGCTGCCTTCTGCCGGACCGCCGATACGGGCGACACCGTGGTGACCGTCGGCCATAACCGCCGCCTGCTGGTTTTCCCCCTGTCCGAGGTGTCGGAAATGACCCGTGGGCATGGCGTCATCCTGCAACGCTTCAAGAACGACGGGCTGTTCAAGGACGGAGGGTTGTCCGACGTGCGGGTGTTCTCCGCCGCCGACGGCCTGCAATGGAAGACCGAGGCCGGGGTGCGCACCATCCCCGACATGACCGACTGGCTGGGCAAGCGTTCCCAGGTCGGCAAGCTGCCGCCGCCGGGTTTCCCGCGCAACAACCGCTTCGGTTTCGAACCGTAAGGGGAAAAGGAGGCTCGGCATGACCGTCCTCTACGCCATGGACCTGTTCGGCACCGCGGTATTCGCGGTGTCGGGCGGGTTGATGGCGGCGCGCAAGCGTTACGACATCTTCGGCTTTCTCGTCGTCGGGCTGGCCCCGGCGATCGGCGGCGGCACCCTGCGCGACATCGCCCTTGGCGCTTTGCCGGTCTTCTGGGTGCGGGACGTCGCCTATTTGTGGGTGGCGTTGCTGGCGGCCTCCGCCACTTTCTTCCTGGCGCGGCGGATCGAACGCTACATGCCGCAGCTTCTTGTCGCCGACGCGGTGGGGCTGGCCCTGTTCGCGGTGGTCGGCGCGGAAAAGGCCCTGTTGCTGGGGGCGCGGCCGGAAATCGCGGTGGCGATGGGGGTGATCACCGCCAGCTTCGGCGGCATGATCCGCGACGTTCTGTGCCGCGAGGAACCCTTGATCCTGCGGCGGGAAATCTATGCCACCGCCGCGATTCTGGGCGCCGGGCTGTTCGTCGTCGTGGAAACCCTGAGCCAGAATCGCCTGACGGCGATGGGGCTGGGCTTTGCCGCCGCCCTGCTGCTGCGTCTGGTCGCGGTGCGGCGCAACCTCTCCCTGCCGGTCTATTCCGAGGACGATCCCGCCCAATGATCTTCCGCGCCGACCTGCATGTCCATTCCCGGCATTCCCGCGCCACCAGCCGCGACCTCGGCCTTGAGAGCATGGCCTTCTGGGCGGCGCGCAAGGGAATCTCTGTGGTCGGCACCGGCGACTGCGTGCATCCGCTGTGGCGGACGGAAATCCGCGAGAAACTGATCCCCGACGGTGGCGGCCTCTATCGTCTGTGCCCGGAAATCGCGGCGGAGGTGGAAAAGACCTTGCCGCCCGCCTGCCGCGCCCCGGTGCGTTTCATGCCGACCACGGAAATCTCGACCATCTACAAGAAGGGCGAGAAGACCCGCAAGGTCCACCACCTGATCCTGCTGCCGGATCTCGACGCGGCGGACCGTCTGGCGGCGGCGCTGGCGCGGGTGGGCAACATCGCTTCGGACGGCCGGCCGATTCTCGGCCTCGATTCCCGCGACCTGCTGGAGATCGTCCTGGAGTCCGACCCGCGGTCCTATCTGATTCCCGCGCATATCTGGACGCCATGGTTCTCCGCCATGGGGGCGCAGTCCGGTTTCGAATCCATCGCCGCATGCTATGGCGACCTGGCGGGACACATCTTCGCGGTGGAAACCGGTTTGTCCTCGGACCCGGCGATGAACTGGCGGATTTCCTCGCTCGACGGTTATCGTCTGGTGTCCAACTCCGACGCCCATTCCGCCGCCAAGCTGGGGCGCGAGGCCACGACCTTTTCCGGCGAACCCGGGTTTGCCGCGATCCGGCGGGCGTTGGAAAAGGGCGAGGGCTATGTCGGCACCGTCGAATTCTTCCCCGAGGAAGGCAAGTACCACATGGACGGGCACCGCGCCTGCGGCGTTTGCCTGTCGCCGCGCGAAACCCTGGACCTGGGCGGGCGCTGCCCGGTGTGCGGTAAACCGCTGACCGTGGGGGTGGCGCACCGCGTGGAACTGTTGGCCGACCGCGCGGAGGGGGCGCCGCTGCCGTCCACCGCCGGACGGGTGGAAAGTCTGGTGCCGTTGCCGGAAATCCTGTCCGAACTTTTGGGCAGCGGCCCCGCCTCGAAAACCGTGGAAGCCGCCTATGCCCGCGTCACCGCGCGCTTGGGGCCGGAATTGGCGATCCTTTCCGAGGTGCCGGTGGACGAAATCGCCGCCGCCGATCCGCTTCTCGGCGAGGCGATTGGCCGCTTGCGGGCGGGCACGGTGATCCGCCAGGCGGGGTATGACGGCGAATACGGCGCGATCCGCCTGTTCGCCGAGGATGAACTGGACCGTCGCGACAAGGGCGAGTTGCTGTTCGACGCGCCGCTGTCGCGGCGGGCGCGCAAACCGCGCGGCCCGGCACGGGAGTCCGTCCATCCGGAAGCCGCGACCGCGCCTTCGGTGGGGGCGGCGGCGCCGTCGGGCCGTTCCGGCGTTCTCGCGGCGTTGGACGCCGATCAGGCGGCGGCGGCGGAAGCCATCGACGGTCCGTTGGTGGTGATCGCCGGTCCCGGTTCCGGCAAGACGCGGATGCTGGCGCATCGGATCGCCCACCTGGTCGCCGAACGGGGCGTGCCGCCCGCCGCCTGTCTGGCGGTCACCTTCACCCGCCGCGCCACCGGGGAACTGCGGACGCGCCTGACCGCCCTGCTGCCGGAGGCAGCGGCCTGCGCGGTGGAAAGTTTTCATTCCCTCGGCCTGGCGATTTTGCGCGCCCACGGGGCGGAGGTCGGCCTGCCCGGCGGCTTCCGCGTCGCGGCGGAGGCGGAGCGGGCGGCGGCCCTGGCCGGGGCCTTGGGAATCGGCACGGCGAAGGCCGCCAAGCTGTTGCGTCGGCTGTCGGCGCTGAAGCGGACGGGGGAAGCCGGGGACGCCGAGGAACGCCGAGCGATGGATCTTCTGACACGCCTGGGACGTGCCCAGGGGTGGGTGGACTTCGACGATCTGATCGGTCTGGCCGCCGATCTGCTGGATGCCGGCGGGGCGGGCGCGGCGGCGTGGCGCGGCCGCTTCGCCCACATCTGCGTCGACGAGTTTCAGGACATCGACGAAGCGCAATACCGCCTGATCCGCCGTCTTGCCGGGCCGGATTGCGCGCTTTGCGTGATCGGCGATCCGGACCAGGCGATCTATGGCTTCCGGGGCGCGGATGCCGCCTGTTTCGACCGTTTCGCCACGGACTTTCCGCAGGCGCGGACCCTTCGCCTCGACCGCAACTATCGCTCTTCCGGCACCATCGTCGCCGCCTCGGCCGCCGTGGCGGAGCGGGAGGCTCCGGGGCTGGCGATGCGTCCGGCGGGGGAACCGGTCATCCTGCACACCGCCGCGGACGAAGCGGCGGAGGCCGCCTTCGTCGCCGAGACCATCGCCGCATTGATGGGCGGGCACGATATGCTGGCGGCGAAAGGCGGGGCAGGGCGGGGATTCGCCGATTTCGCCGTGCTCTATCGTACCGACGCGCAATCGGCCGCGTTGCGCGAGGCATTCGACCGCGCGGGCATTCCCTTCCGCAAAAGCGTGCCCTTGCCGATTCTGGATCACCCCGGGGTGCGTGCGATTCTGGCGGAACTCGGCGGCGGTGCGTCCCTGGGCGAACGTCTGACGGTGGCCGCATGCACGGCGGAAACCCGGGAAGGGGCGGACATCGCCGCGCTGGCCGAGGCCAAGGCCTGGCTGGCCGCCCTTGCCGGGGAGACGGCGGACGATGAGACCGCCTTCCGCGAAAAGCTGGCGGTTTCCCTGGAAACCGATTTCCAGGATGCGCGGGGGGACCGGGTCGCCCTGTTGACCATGCATGCGGCGAAGGGCTTGGAATTTCCGGTGGCGTTCGTCGTTGGGCTGGAGGAAGGGCTGGTCCCCTTCGCCTTTCCCGACGCGCCGCCCGACGCGGCGGCGGAGGCGGAGGAAGCGCGCCTGCTTTATGTCGCGATGACCCGGGCCGAGGAGATTCTGGTCCTCAGCCGCGCGGCGCGGCGTTTCCGTCATGGCGTGTGGCTGTCGCCGCCGCCGTCGCGCTTCCTGGCCCGGATTCCCGCCGCCCTGACCGCGCGCAGCGCGGCCACCGTCCGCAAACCAAGGCAAATGAGCCTGTTTTGAGAACGAAGGAATTTCCGCGAAAGCACCACGTCCGGTTGCGTTTTTCCGACGACTTTTTCCCGGCATGAGGCGTATGCTGCCTAACGGATATCCCACGTTTCAGGTTCTTTTGGAACGTGTCGCAAGACGTCCCGCAATTCGATTATCCGCATCTGGGGGGGTAGAATGAGCGAATCCGTTCCGTCCGAAGTCGCGAACACTCAGGAAGACGGCTCCGGCGTTTTGAAGATTACCTACATGATCTTTCTGGGTGGCCTGATCATTCCGATCCTGACCATCGTCGGCCTGATCATGGCCTATATCAACCGGGGCGACGCGGCGCCCTGGGTGGCGTCCCATTACCGCTGGCTGATCCGCTCCTTCTGGATCAACCTGCTGCTCGCCTTCGTCGGCGGCATCCTGATTTTCCTTTATATCGGCTGGATCGTCCTGCTGGTGGTCTTCATCTGGTACATCGTACGCCTGGTGCGCGGTTTCTCCGCCGCTTTGAAGAAGAAGCCCATCGAAAACCCCGCCTCGTGGGGGTTCTAAGCCCGCAGTGCACGCCAGAACGAAGAAAACCGGCCCATTGGGGCCGGTTTTTCATGGCGGAGGGAGTGGGATTCGAACCCACGGAGACGTTGCCGCCTCGCCGGTTTTCAAGACCGGTGCATTCAACCGCTCTGCCATCCCTCCAGCGTTTGCTTGGATACCCGAACGCGCCGGGGTTGGCAAATCCCGAAGCGCCGCCATAGGATGAAGCGACGCGCAGCCATGGGGGAAGCCGCATGCCCGAGCCCTGGATTCTGGTCGCCGACATCGGCGGCACCAACGCCCGTTTCGCCGCCGTGCCCAAATCCACCGGGCGGGCGGGCGAACCCTTGGTCCTGCCGGTACGGGAATATCCGTCCTTCGACGCCGCCCTGGCTGCGGCGGTACGCGGCCTGGGGGGCGGCGCGGGGCTGTCCGGGGCGGTTCTGGCGGTCGCCGCGCCGGTGACGGACGGGGGACCGGTGGTCCTGACCAACGCCACGTGGTGGTCGATCGACGCGGCGGAGCTCCGACGGAGCCTGGACGTGGCCGAGGTGCGGCTGATCAACGACTTCACGGCGCAGGCCCTGGCCTTGCCGCACCTGCGGGAGGACGACGTCCACATCCTGCAAAAGGGCGCCACCCATGCCGCCGGAACCCTGGCGGTGATCGGTCCCGGCACCGGGTTGGGGGTTTCCGGTCTGCTGCCCCTGACGGATGGCGATTGGCTGCCCGTCGAAGGCGAGGGGGGACACGCCACCTATGCCCCGGAGAACGAGGCCGAATGGCGGGTCGCCGAGGTTCTGCGCGCGAAACACGGCCGGGTTTCGGCGGAGCGGGTGGTCAGCGGCCCCGGCCTGGTCGAGGTCGCCGCCATCCTTGGCGCCCGGGCGGAAACCCCGGCGCAGGTGGTTGCTGCGGCGCGGGACGGAAGTTGCGCCGCCTGCGCTCAGGCGATGGATATCTTCCTGACGGGCCTGGGGCGCGCGGCAGGGGACCTTGCCCTGATTTTGGGGGCGAACGGCGGGGTATTCATCGGCGGCGGCATCCTGCCGCGTCTGGTCGGCGGTTGGGATCTTTCCCTCCTGGCCGCGGCCTTTCGCGCCAAGGGGCGCAACAGCGGGCGGATGGAGGGGATTTCGCTGTCCGTGGTCGTCGCCGAAAACCCCGCGTTGATCGGCCTCTCCGCGCTGGCGCGCCGGATGCTTTGAGCCCCCGCCATGATCGGGCCTCGCCGACAAGACGAGTGATTGCGCCTGCTCCCCGAGTGTGGCACAAACTGTGTGGTGTGGCCGGTGTCGGCAACCGCAGATGTTGTGGCGTGTCCGCTTCTTTCGAGCGGGCGGAAAATGGAGCGCGGTGATGGGGTTCTGGGTAAGTGCGGCGAACGACGGCCGGAACGCGGCGGGCCATGTCCGGCATGTCCTGGCGGCGGCGGGTTTGCTGTTGCTGGCCGCCTGCGCGCCCGGCGGACGGGGCGGCCCGGAAGTCGGACCGGCCGACGACGAGCCGCCGATCCATGGACCGGTCCCGGCGGTTCCGGTGGCTTCGGAAGGCCTGGCGCCTCTGGAACCCCCGCCCAATCCCGATTTTACCGCCTGGCTGGCGGAACTGCGGGCCGATGCGCGGAAGCAGGGAATCAAGGACAGCACCCTGAACGCGGCCCTGAAGGGTATCCGTCCGATCCCGCGGGTGATCGAACTCGACCGCAACCAGCCGGAATTCAAGCTGACCTATGCCCGCTACATGGAGCGGGTGGTGCCCGCCTCGCGCATCGAAAAGGGCCGCCGCATGCTGGCGGAGAACAAGCCTCTGTTGCAGAAGATCGGCGCGAAATATGGCGTTCAGCCGCGTTTCCTGGTTGCCTTTTGGGGGGTGGAAACCGATTTCGGCCGTGTCACCGGCGGCTTCCAGGTGATTCCCGCGCTGGCGACGCTGGCGCACGACGGCCGCAGAAGTTCGTTCTTCCGCAAGGAATTGATGAACGCTCTTCGCATTCTGGACGAAGGAAACGTCACCCCCGAACGGATGGTCGGCTCTTGGGCCGGGGCGATGGGACAATGCCAGTTCATGCCGTCCAGTTTCGTGCGCTTCGCGGTGGACGAGGACGGCGATGGCCGCAAGGACCTGTGGGGCAGCAAGGCGGATGTCTTCGCTTCCGCCGCCAACTATCTGAAGCAGTCGGGATGGCGCGGCGACGAATCCTGGGGGCGTGCGGTCAAGCTGCCGAAAAGGTTCGATGCCCGTCTGGCGGGCCACGACCGGCGTTCGTTCAAGACCTGGGCGGCGCTTGGCGTGCGCGACGCCAAGGGCGGCCCCTTGCCGAAAAGCGACGTGAAGGCGGCGTTGATGCTGCCCGAGGCGGACGGCGGCCCGGCCTTCCTGGTGACCGAGAACTTCTTCACCACTCTGAAGTGGAACCGTTCGAACTTCTATGCGCTGGCGGTGGGGCAACTGGCCGATGCCCTGGCGGCCCGCTAACCCGGAAGGAGGCGACGCAACGATGGCGAACCTGCGAACGAAACCCTGGGGATATCGCTTTTCTTGCGCTTTCGCCTGTGCCGCGGCGCTGGCCCTGGCCGGATGCGCGGAAAGCACGTTGTTCGCCCACACCGCGAAAAGCCTGAGTTCGGCGGAACCGGCGGACGGTTCGGTGGGGGGCGGCTACAAGGTCGGCAACCCCTATCAGATTGACGGCATTTGGTACACCCCGAGGGAGGATTACAGCTATCGCGAGGAAGGCATCGCCTCGTGGTACGGACCCGACTTCCACGGCAAGCGCACCGCCAACGGCGAGCTCTACGACATGCACGCGCTGACCGCCGCGCACCGCACCCTGCCGATGCCGTCCCTGGTGCGGGTGACCAACCTGGAAAACCACCGTTCCGCCATTCTGCGCGTCAACGATCGCGGCCCCTTCGCCAAGGAGCGCATCCTCGACGTTTCCAAGCGGGCGGCGGAAGCCCTGGGCTTCATCGGTCAGGGCACCGCCAGGGTGCGGGTGGAAATCCTGGCCGAGGAAAGCCTGGCGATGAAGCAACGCCTGCTGCGCGGCGAAAGCGATTTCGCCACGGCGCCGGTGCAGGTGGCGTCCCTGTCTTCGACGGGCGGGGCCTCCGCCTCCGTGGTGCGGGGCGAGGAATTGCCGCCGCCGCCCGGAACCACCGCCTCGGTGCGGGAAACGGCGGTGCCCGCCGTCGCGACGGCGCGGGTGGCCGCGGCTCCGGCGGTTGCCGTGGCCGGGGCGCAGTACGTCCAGGTCGGCGCCTTCGGCGATGCCGCCAATGCGTCTCGCCTGAAAAGCCGCCTTGCCGGGTTCGGCCGGGTGGAAATCGCTTCCGCTTCGGCGGCGAACGGCGTAACCCTGCATAAAGTGCGGATCGGCCCCTTCGCCGATGCCTCCGCCGCGCAATCCGCCCTCGACGAAGTGCGCCGCAGCGGCTTCCCGGGCGCGCGTCTGGTTGCCCCCTAACGTGGGGCTCGATGCCGCCCCGGCGGTCGGTGTCGAAGGCGGCGGTTTGAATCCTGGGACTCCGTCCCTTGTCTTTTTGAGAACTGTGGAACCATGAAATTCCTGATCCCATCACCGTCCAGGTGCTTCGCGACCGTCCGCCCGCTATTGGGCGCGGCCTGTCTTTTCTTGTCGGGCATCGCTTCCGCCCAGGCGGCCAGCATCGCCACCAAGGCGGCCCATGCCTTCCTGATGGACGCCGACACCGGCGCAGTGCTGATGGAAAAGGACGCGGAACAGCCGATGCATCCCGCGTCCATGAGCAAGCTGATGACCGTGTTCATGCTGTTCGACGCCCTGCACGAGGGACGGATTTCGCTGGACTCGGTTTTCTCGGTCAGCGAGAACGCCTGGTCCAAGGGCGGCGCCGCCAGCGGCAGCTCGACGATGTTCCTGCATCCGCACACCCAGGTTCGGGTGGAGGATCTGTTGCGCGGCATCGTCATCCAGTCCGGGAACGACGCGTGCATCGTGGTGGCGGAGAACCTGGGGCTTTCCGAGACGGCCTTCGCCGCTCAGATGACCGAACGCGCCAAGGAAATCGGGCTGACCAACAGCCGCTTCGCCAACGCCACCGGCTGGCCGGACCCGGAACACATGATGAGCGCCCACGACTTGGCTTTCCTGGCGCGGGAACTGATCGAACGCTTCCCCGAATACTATCCGGTGTTCAGCGAAAGAAGCTTCACCTACAACGACATCAAGCAGGGCAACCGCAATCCCCTGCTGTATAAGTTCCCCGGCGCGGATGGCCTGAAGACCGGCCATACCCAGGATTCCGGCTATGGGCTGACCGCCTCGGCCAAGGTCGGCGACCGCCGCCTGATTCTGGTGGTCAACGGTCTGAACTCGAACAAGGAACGTTCCGAGGAATCCGAGCGCCTGCTCAATTGGGGCTTCAGCGAGTTCACCAACGTCACCCTGTTCAAAAAGGGCGAGAAGGTGGACAGCGCCGAGGTCTGGCTGGGCGATAAGCCCAAGGTCGACATGATGGCCGCGGACACCCTGAAATTCACCCTGCCGCGCGCCGCGCGCCGCGAGATGAAGGTCAGCGTGGTGATGGATCAGCCGATTCCGGCGCCGGTCCTGGCGGGGACCCGGATCGGCACGATCAAGATCAGCGCCCCCGGCATGGACCCGGTGGAAAAGCCGCTGGTGGCCGCCGAGACGGTGGACCGTCTGGGGCTGTTCGGCCGCATCACCGCCGCGGCGAAATATCTGTTCTGGGGGTATTCGAAATAGGATGAATGCGGGCATCGGCACGGCGGCGGATTATCCCGGCGTCTTCGTCAGCATCGAAGGCGGCGAGGGGGGCGGCAAGTCCACCCAGATCGCCCTTCTGTGCGAGGCGTTGCGCGCGCGGGGCAAAACCGTCCTTGCCACCCGCGAACCCGGCGGCTCGGAAGGGGCGGAGGCGATCCGTGCCCTTCTGGTGCAGGGGGAAACCGGCCGCTGGGACGCGATGAGCGAACTGTTGCTGCTGTTGGCGGCGCGGCGCGACCATCTGCGGCGTACCATCCTGCCCGCGCTGGCGGAAGGCGCCTGGGTGGTGAGCGACCGTTTCGGCGATTCCACCATGGCCTATCAGGGCTATGCCCACGGCCTGGGGCGCGCCGTGGTGGAGACCCTGGCCCAGGCCGCGATCGACGGCTTTTCGCCCGCGCTGACCTTCATTCTCGACCTGCCGGTGGCGGAAGGGCTGGCCCGCGCGGGCGGGCGCGGACCTTCCGGCGAGGATCGCTTCGAACGCATGGGAACCGCCTTTCATCAGCGCCTGCGCGACGGTTTTCTCGACATCGCGCGGCGCGAGCCGGAACGTTGCCGCGTCGTCGATGCCTCCCGCCCGGTGGCGGCGGTGCACGCCGAGATGCTGGGCCATCTGTTGCAACGCTGGCCGGAACTGGCCAAGGCGGCGGCGCGATGAGCGACGAAACCCCGCATTCCCGCCTGTGCCGCCGTCTGATCGGCCACCGATCCGCCTGGGAACAGGTCTCCGAGGCCTGGGCGGGCGGTCGCTTCGCGCATGCCTGGCTGATTTCCGGGCCGCGCGGCATCGGCAAGGCCAGCTTCGCCCATCTGCTGGCCAAGGCGATTCTGACCGCGAAGCCGGTGGAGGAGGGCGGTCTGTTCGGTCCGGCGGAGCCGCGGGGCCTTTCCCGCGATCTCGATGCCGCCGACCCGCTGTTGCCCCGGATCGAAAGTGGCGCGCATCCCGACATGATGACCGTCGAAATCGGCTGGTCCGACGACGCGATGACCAAACGCCGCACCGAAATCGTCGTCGACGACGTGCGCGACGTCGGCGCCTTTCTGTCCCTGACCCCGGCGGAGGGCGGCTGGCGCGTCGTCGTCATCGACGCCGCCGACGAAATGAATCGCAGCGCCGCCAACGCCCTGCTCAAGAATCTGGAAGAACCGCCGCGCCGTTCCCTGTTGCTGCTGGTGGCGCACAATCGCGGCCGCCTGCTGCCGACCATCCGCTCGCGTTGCCGCCACCTGGCGTTGTCGCCGTTGTCGGCGGCGGAGATGGAGGAGGGGTTGTCCGCCCTGCTGCCCGAGGAAACCCCGGACCGCCGCCGCATCCTGGCGGGCATGGCGCAGGGCAGCCTGGGCGAGGCGCTGGCCCTGGCGCACGGCGGCGGCGACGAGATCGCGGCGGGCATCGCCCGTCTGTTGGCCGATTGGCCGCGCCTGGACGCCAAGGCGCTGTCCGCCTTCGCCTCGGACGTGGCGGCGGATGTGGGGCGTTTCCGCCTGTTCACCGTGCTGTTGGGGGACTGGGTGGCGGCCACCCTGCGGCGTGGCGCCGGAGCCCCGGCGGAAGGCGGCGCCGCCGGCGCCGCCCTGGCCGTGCCCCTTGATCAATGGGGCGAGGTATGGGAAAAGGTCAACGACCTGTTCCGACGGGCCGAGGCGGTCAACCTGGACCGGCGGCACGTCGTGCTGTCGGCGTTTCATGCCCTGGTCTCGCCTGCCGCCCGCTAGGCGCGCCCTCGCCGCGCCGTGGTCTCCCCTGGAGAGTACGAATGTCCCAGAAAAGAACGTTCTATATCACGACCCCCATCTATTACGTGAACGATAAGCCGCACATCGGCCATGCCTATACCACGGTCGCCTGCGACACCCTGGCGCGTTTCATGCGGTTGGACGGGGTTGACGTTCGTTTCCTTACCGGCACCGACGAACACGGCCAGAAGGTCGAAAAATCCGCCGCCGCCGCCGGGTTGTCGCCGCAGGCCTTCACCGACAAGGTGTCGCAGAACTTCCGCGACCTCGCGGCACGGATGAAGTTCAGCAACGACGATTTCATCCGCACCACCGAACCGCGCCACGAGGCGGCGACCCAGGCGTTGTGGAAGCGGCTGGAGGAACGGGGGCACATCTACCTCGGCGGCTATCAGGGCTGGTATTCGGTGCGCGACGAAGCGTTTTTCACCGAAACCGAGCTGACCAAGGGGCCCAATGGCGAAAAGCTGGCGCCTACCGGCGCGCCGGTGGAATGGGTGGAGGAACCCAGCTATTTCTTCCGCCTGTCCGCCTGGCAAGAACCGCTTTTGAAGTTCTACGAAGAAAATCCGGGCTTCATCATGCCCACGGCGCGGCGCAACGAGGTGCTGAGCTTCGTCAAGGGCGGCCTGCAGGATCTGTCGATCTCGCGCACCAGCTTCAAATGGGGCATTCCGGTGCCGGGCAATCCGGACCACATCATGTACGTTTGGCTGGACGCGCTGACCAACTATATCACCGCGCTCGGCTTCCCCGACGAGAACGCGGTGCTCTATCGTGAGTTCTGGCCCGCCGACCTGCACATGGTGGGCAAGGACATCCTGCGTTTCCACGCCGTGTATTGGCCCGCCTTCCTGATGGCGGCGGGGTTGCAGCCGCCGAAGCGGGTGTTCGCCCACGGCTGGTGGACCAACGAGGGGCAGAAGATTTCCAAATCCCTCGGCAACGTCATCGATCCCTATGATCTGATCGAGGAATTCGGCCTGGATCAGACCCGTTATTTCCTGCTGCGCGAGGTGCCGTTCGGCTCGGACGGCGATTTCTCCCGCCGGGCGATGATCCAGCGCAAGAACAGCGAACTCGCCAACGACTACGGCAACCTGTGCCAGCGGGTTCTGTCGATGATCGGCAAGAACTGCGGCGCGGCGGTCCCGCAGCCCGGCGCCTTCGCCGACGACGACGCGGAGATGCTGAAACAGGCGGGCGACCTGCTCGGCAAGGTGCGCGACGCCCTGGCCGACCAAGCCTTCCACGAGGCGCTGGAACGCATCTGGATGGTGATCCGCGCCGCCAATGCCTATATCGACAGGCAGGCGCCCTGGACGCTGCGCAAGACCGATCCGGCGCGCATGGGGACCGTGCTCTACGTGTTGGCCGAAACCATTCGCCGTATCGCCATCCTGACCCAGCCGTTCATGCCCGACGCCTCCGCCGCGATTCTGGACCAGGTGGCGGTTCCCGCCGATGCCCGGAGCTTCGCCGCGCTGGAACGTCCGCTGACCGCCGGAACGCCGTTGCCGCCGCCGCAAGGGGTGTTCCCGCGGCATGTCGAAACCGAGGAGGCCCCTTCGTGATGCTGGTGGACAGCCACTGTCATCTCGACTTTTCCGACTTCGCCGGAGAAATCGGCGGCGTGATGGCGCGCGCCCAAAACGCCGGGGTCGGCCTGATGCTGACCGTCGGCACCCAACTTTCGAAGGCGGATGCCGCCTTGGCGCTGGCCGAGCGCTATCCCCAGGTCTACGCCACCGTCGGCGTGCATCCCCACCACGTGGCGGAGGAGGGCGCCGTCACCGTAGAGGACCTGGTCGCCCGTGCCGACCATCCCCGCGTCGTCGGCGTCGGCGAAAGCGGTCTGGACTTCTTTTACGATTTCAGTCCGCGCGCGGCGCAAGAAGAATCCTTCCGCCTGCATATCGAGGCGGCGCGCCGTCTGGGGCTGCCGCTGATCATCCATTCCCGCGACGCCGACGCCGACATGCTGCGCATCCTGCGCGACGAAATGGCGGCGGGCCGGTTCTCCGCCCTGATGCACTGTTTCAGCTCCGGTCGCAAACTGGCGGAAGGGGCGTTGGACCTGGGGCTCTATCTCTCCGCCTCGGGAGTCATCACCTTCAATCGGTCCGAGGAACTGCGGAAGATATTCCACGACGTGCCGCTGGATCGTCTGCTGGTGGAGACCGACAGCCCCTATCTGGCGCCGGTGCCCCTGCGCGGACGCCGCAACGAACCCGCCAACGTTGCCCATACCGCGAAGGTTCTGGCCTCGGTGAAGGGGGTCGACGTGGCCGAGATATCCCGCGTCACCACCGCGAATTTCCTGCGCCTGTTCTCCCGCGTCGTACCGCCCGAGGAAATCCCGGAGACCGCGGCATGAAAGTCACCATCCTCGGCAGCGGCAGCGCGGCGGGGGTGCCGATGATCTCCGCCGGGTGGGGGAAGTGCAACCCGGACGAACCGAAAAACCGCCGCATGCGCGCCTCGGTCCTGGTGGAGCAGGGGGGCACGGCGATTCTGGTCGATACCGGCCCCGATCTACGGGAGCAGTTGTTGCGAAACGGGGTGCGCCGCCTGGACGGCATCCTCTATACCCATGGCCATGCCGACCATACCCACGGCATCGACGAAGTCCGCGAAATCAACCGCGTCATGCGGGCGGCGATTCCCATCTGGGCCACCGACGAAACCCTTATGGACTTAAGAAATCGCTTCGACTACGCATTCCATGGCTATGAAGATATTACATCTCCGGACGCCATTATCTATCATCCCTGGATGATCCCCCACATCATCGACAGCAAGTCGCCGCAGCCGTTCACGGTGGGCGGCATCGACGTGGTGCCGTTCCTTCAGGACCATGGATGGGAAACCTCGCTCGGCTTCCGCTTCGGCGATTTCGCCTATTCGACCGACGTGACGCGCCTGGACGAAATCGCCCTGTCGATTCTGGAAGGGGTGGACACCTGGGTCGTTGGATGTCTGACGGAAAAGCCGCACACCACGCACGCCGACCTGATCACCGTGCTGCATTGGGTGAAGCGCCTGAAACCACGGCGGACGATTTTAACTCACATGGGGGTCGGTCTCGACTATGCAGCGTTGAAGGACAAGCTGCCGCCAGAAGTCGAGCCCGGATACGACGGACTCGTCATTGAAATATAACGATATTCAGCCCTGAAAATTCGTGGTTTCGGCAACCCGCATGCCGCGTCCGCGCATCTTTTCCAGAAATTCCGCGCTCTCGGCCTCGAACCCCGGCACGCTGCTGCTGGCGTCGACCAGGAAGATAAGCCGCTTCAGCCAGTCGTCGCCCAAGGCATCGACGATGTCGCACACCGTGGCGCGGACGCAGTGGCTGAGGGCTTCCCCCGCGACCGCCACTGTATCCGCCTTGGCCAGGGCCTGGATCAGCGCGGTATTGGGCAGGCTTCCGGCGTCCGCCGGGTCCGGCACTTCGGCCTGAATGGCGCTGTAGTGCTCGGTCCAGGGGTTGCTGCCCTTGCTGGCGAAGTTCACCTGTGCCAGATGGATGCTCTCCCAGTCGCACAGCGCTTCGAACAATTGCGGGTGCAGGCATTGCCCGGTCGATGCGATCAGGCAATGCGGCGGCCAGATGCACAGCGGGTAATTGCCGTGCGCCTGAAGCTGCCGCACATAGTCGAGCGAACGCGTGAGCCGGGCGGGATCCCGTGTCGTCCAGATGCCGTTCTCGATGTCGGCGGCGGTGATGATGGTGAACGGCGCCGGGGAATCGCCCGCGTCGTCGCGCCACCAGATGGGGTGGGCGATGTCCATCGCGTGATGCGCGTCCATGGTGGCATGCACCATGTCGATGCGGGGGGCAAGGCGGCGCACCATCACGGCCAGCCGCGACATGTCGGCGTCGGCGCCGGGGATGGCCAGGGAGCCTTTGCAGGGACCGTCGCAGAAATCCCGCTGCGCGTCGATAATCAGAAGGTGCAGGCTCATGAATCTCTCCCGCGTTCGCCGGTTGGTCCGCAAGGGTGCGGCATTCCCGGTCTTGCCGCAAGATATCCGTGATTATCCTTTTTTATCAAAGGTCTGACCCCACCGTTAAATCCGGAGGCAGAGCCGACTCTCGATATTCATAATATAAATTATGCGACAATTCCTTTTGGGCTTGATGCCCTGGGGCATGAGGCCGACTTCCGTCTCCCCCTTCGCCGTTGGCAGGAGTGAACGAAAAACCGCTCTCCGTCGGGATCGGCATTTGTCTGGCCGGATGGATTGAGTATGCTTCCCCAAGCCGTTCCTTTTTTTGCATCTGGTGCCTCGATGACTTCTGACCCTCGCGATTCCCAACCCAGCCACGTGCTGCCGCATCTGGCCGACATCATGGCCCTTCTGCGCGATCCCGCGCGCGGCTGTCCCTGGGACGTCGAGCAGACCTTTGCCTCCATCGCCCCCCACACCATCGAGGAAGCCTACGAGGTTCTGGACGCGATCGCCGAAAACGACCACGAGGCGCTGAAGGACGAACTGGGCGATTTGCTGCTGCAGGTGGTCTTCCATGCCCGCATCGCCGAGGAAGCCGGCCTTTTCGGCCTACACGACGTGATCGGCGCGATCTGCGACAAGCTGGTGCGCCGCCATCCCCACGTCTTCGGCGAGATGAAGGTCCGGGATTCGCGGGATCAGTTGGTCAACTGGGAAAACGTCAAGGAAGGCGAACGCGGCGCTGGCGCCGAGCCCTCGGTCCTGGAGGGCGTCGCCCGCGCCCTGCCCGCGTTGTTGCGCGCCGCCAAGCTGCAAAAGCGTGCCGCCCGGGTGGGCTTCGACTGGGACGATCCCGCCGACGTCTTCGCCAAGATTCGCGAGGAAATCGACGAGGTCGAGGCGGAATTCCGCGCCGGAGCCCCTCGCGACCGGATGGAGGACGAACTGGGCGACGTGCTTTTTGCCGTCGCCAACTTGGCGCGCAAGGTCGAAATCGACCCGGAAAGCGCCCTGCGCCGCACCAACGAGAAATTCGAGCGTCGCTTCCGCTTCATCGAACAATCCCTTGAAGAACAGGGAAAATCCGTCAAGTCCTCATCCCTGGACGAGATGGAGGAACTGTGGCTGAAGGCAAAAAGCCTGGAAATCCTGGAGGTCGCGCCATGACCCGTTTTCGCCGCTGGACGCGTCTTCCGGCCGTCCTCTTCCTGCTGGCCGCGCTGCCCCTGCTCTCCTCCTGCTATGTGCCGGATCAATTCCGCGCCGAAATCCGTCTGGCGCGTAATGGCGACTTTTCGATCACCTACGATGGCGTGCTGACCTGGGCGCCGCTGTACACGGACATCCGAAGCGGCAAGGTGAAGGGCCCGGAAATCCAGGAAAAGGTCGAGTCCATCCGCCGGGACCTGAAGCGCGACCCGCAGTTCACCGACGTGCGTTCGCTGGGCGCGGGCCAGTTCATGGTGAAATATAAACGCACCGGCAATCTGGCCAGCAGCATCGGCCTGATCACCTTCATCCGGCGCAACGCCCGCATCATCGACATCGACAACCGCGCCAACGGCCGCGTCGCCATCCTGGTGCAGACCCCGAATCCCGAGAAGTTCAAGCTGCTCAACGACGCGGGGCTGATGATCCGGGGATCGTTGCGGGTGATGTCGGAATTGCGCTTGGCCGGGCCGCACAACGCCGGCGCGGTCTACGAGGACAAGGCCTCGGGCTGGACCGTCTACGATTGGATCATCGACGGAAGCCAACCGGTCTTCCCGGAAATCGTCTTCCGGCGCTGAGCGGACGCCGCGTTCAGACCGCCAGGGCCTGGCGCAATTCGGCCCAGGTGTCGGCGTCCGGGGCGATCAGAAGCCCGTCGGCGGCATGGAAATGCGGCGTATAGGGCGCGTTCGACAGCAGCCGGGCATACCCCCCCGCTTCCTCCACCATCAGCACGCCCGCCGCGTGGTCCCACGGGTTGAGCAGGCGGAACAAGCGGAAGTCCAGGTTGCCGTCGGCCAGCAGCATGTAGTCGTGCGCGGCGCTGCCGCTGCGTTCGAGCGCGGCGAAACATCCGCGGTGCCGTTCCGTCATCTTGCGGGAGAGGCTGCCGCTCAGGGCGTCGATCCCCCTTCCCCCGCGCGCACGCAGGCCAAGGCGGCGGTCGCCGCACCAGGCCCCGGCGCCCGCCTCGGCGGTGAACAGGCGGCAGGTTAGCGGGTCGTAGATCCAACCGGCGACGGTGCGGCCGCCCTTCGCCAGGGCGACGATGATGGCGAATTGCGGAATGCCGTGCGCATAGTTCGCGGTGCCGTCCACCGGGTCGATGATCCAAACCGGCGCCGTGCCCTCCAGACAGGCGGCGCAGGCGGGGGCGCGATAGACGGCTTCCTCCCCCATCGCCAGGGATCCCGGCAGCAGGGCGGTCAGGCGGCGCGACAGGAAGTCCTCGGTCTCCAGATCGACGACGGTGACCAGATCCTCGTCGTGGCTCTTAATGCAGATCTCTTTGTCCTCGAGGTGGCGGAAGCGCGGCAGGACCAGGGTCTCCGCGGCTTCGCGCAGAACCTCGCCGACCGCCGCGAAGTCGAGGTCAGTCCGCATCGCCCTTCCCCCGTTCCGCCAGCATCACGTCGAGGCGCGCCAGATCCTCCGGCGACAGGCGCACCGTCAGGCGGACGCCGGTATCCTCGTCCTCGCGCGCGTCGACCATGCCGCGTTCGTACAGCCAGGACAGCAGCTTGCCCTCGTCATGGCCGAGTTCGACGGTGACCGCGCGGTGACGCGCGCTCAAGGCCGTCTCGACCCGCCGCAACAGATCGTCGATGCCGTCGCCGCGCGCCGCCGAGACCGCCGCCAGACCTTCCGAACGCACCGACCTTTCATGCCAATAGGCGGTCGCCTCGTCGTCCAGGTTGTCGATCTTGTTCGCCACCTCGATGCCGCAGCGGCCGAGGTCCTCGCCCACGCCCAGGTCCTCCAGAACCTGGATGACGTCGGCGCGCTGCGCCTCGGCGTCCGGGTGGGAAACGTCGCGCACGTGCAGGATCAGGTCGGCCTCCAGAACCTCCTCCAGCGTCGCGCGGAAGGCGGCGATCAGCTCGGTCGGCAGGTCGGAAACGAAGCCCACGGTGTCGGAAAGGATGATCTCGGTGCCAGAGGGCAGCCGCACCCGCCGCATCGTCGGGTCCAGGGTGGCGAACAGCATGTCCTCGGCGAACACCGTGGCGCGGGTCAGACGGTTGAACAGGGTGGATTTCCCGGCGTTGGTATAGCCGACCAGCGCCACCACCGGAAACGGCACCCGCTTGCGCGCCGCGCGGTGCAGGTGGCGGGTGCGCTTCACTTCCTCCAGCTCCGTCTTCAGGCGGGCGATACGCTCGCCGATCAGGCGGCGGTCCAGCTCGATCTGGGTTTCGCCGGGGCCGCCGACGAAGCCCAGGCCGCCGCGCTGACGCTCCAGGTGCGTCCAACTGCGCACCAGGCGGCTGCGCTGATACGACAGGTGCGCCAGTTCCACCTGCAAGGTGCCCTCGCGGGTGCGGGCGCGCTCGCCGAAGATTTCCAGAATCAGCGCGGTGCGGTCGATCACCTTGCAATCCAGGGCCTTTTCCAGATTGCGCTGTTGAATCGGCGTGAGATGGGTGTCGAAAACCGCAAGCCCCGCCCCGATCTCGGCGATTTCCGCCTTAAGAGCCTCGACCGCGCCCTGCCCGATCAGGGTTGCCGGGCGCGCTCGCGTCACCGGCACGATTTCGGCCGCCGCCACCTCGACGGAGATCGCCCGCGTCAGGCCCACCGCCTCGTCCAGACGGGCGGTGGGGGAACGCAGAACCGGGGCCTCGTGCGTTCTGCCGCGCATCGACTTGAAATGCGGGGAAACGACGATGGCCCGTTCCGGCGCGTCGGCCAGGGGAGTTTGTGTCATGGTCACTCGAAAAGGCAGCTTACGGCGGTCGGCCTTAAGCGTCCTCTTCCTCCTTCCCGGGCTCGAACAACTGGATCGGCTGGGAAGGCATCACCGTCGAGATCGCATGCTTGTAGACCAACTGCGTGTGTCCGTCGCGGCGCAGCAGCATGGAAAAATTGTCGAACCAGGTGACGATTCCCTGCAACTTCACGCCATTCACCAGAAAGACCGTCACCGGGGCCTTATTTTTGCGAATGTGGTTGAGGAAAACGTCCTGGACGTTTTGGCTTCGTTCGGAAGACATTTTTTTTGGTCCCCTTGTTGTTTTTATACGGGGGCCCGAGGGCGCCCGCCATTGGACTTAATGTTGCTTCCCCGGCTTGTCGATCCATCCCGCCAAATCCGGCAACGCACGGCAATCCCCGATCACCGCATGGGGCGCGCGATCCGGGGGGAAATCATGGGTTTCCGTCCCCTTCACCAGCACCGCCGCGCAACCGGCGGCATAGGCGGCTTCGATGTCCACCGGGCTATCTCCAACAAACCAGATATCGGGTCCAGGGGCAAGGCCAACCCGCCGCAAAAAAGCCAGAACCGCGTCGGGAGCGGGCTTGTCGCGGGGCATGTCTCCGGCGCCGAAAATCGCACGGAACCGCGGCCCCCAGCCCAGGTGGGCGATTTCCTTGCGCAGATAGTCGCCGGTCTTGTTGCTGACCACCGCCAGCGGCAGGCCGCCTTCGTCGAAACGGCGCAGAACCTCGGCCGAGCCGGGCAGCGGCGACAGCATCGCCAGATGGGAACGCTCCAACTCGGCGTAGAATATCTCCCGCGCCTCCTGCCAGCGTTCGCCGAACAGTTCGGGGAAACTGTCGCGCAGCGAACGGGCGATACGGCGGTGGGCTTCCTCCGCCGTCCAGGGCGCCTGTCCCATCGCCGCCAGGGTGACGTTCATGGTGTGGATGATATTGGGCCAGGTGTCGACCAGGGTGTTGTCCCAGTCGAAGACGATCGCCCTGGGCGCCGCCAGGGGAGCCCCCTGCCCGCCCGCCGCGCGCCCTGGCATGGTCAATGCTTTTCCCGAATGTCGGTGGGAGTCTTCGGCAAGGGGCCGCCGTCCTCCACCGCGTCCCAATAAAGGGCGCGCAGCCTGGCCACGGTTTCGCCCGGATGGCCGTTGCCCACCGGCTGGCCGTCGATCGACACCACCGCCTTGATCCGCGCGGTGCTGGAGGTGACGAAGGCCTCCTTCGCCGCCAGCGCCTCGGCGACGGTGAACTTGCGCTGCACCAGGGTGAAGCCGTTTTCCGCCATCAGCTTGACGAAGGCCTGGCGGGTGATGCCGTTCAGGATGTGCTTGTCGAAGTCGCGGGTCACCACCTGGTTGTCCTTGGTGACGATCCAGGCGTTGGTCGACGACCCCTCGGTAACGAAGCCCTCGCCGTCCACCAGCCAAGCCTCGAAGGCCCCGGCGGCGTGCGCCTTCTCCTTGCACAGCACGTTAGGTAACAGCGCCACGGACTTGATATCCGGGCGACTCCAACGGATGTCGGGGGTGCTGATCACCGCGACCCCGGTGTCGTTGGGCTGATCCTTCGGCGCGGGTTTCAGGGTCTTCGCGGTCATCACCAGCGACGGCTGCATCCGCTTCTTGGGGAAACCGTGTTCGCGCGGCGCGACGCCGCGGGTGATCTGAAGATAGATCAGGCCGTCGCGCACCAGGTTGCGCTTCACCACCTGCCGCATCACCAGCTTCATCGCGCGGCGGGACATCGGCCAGGCGATGCGCAATTCGTCGAGGGAACGGTCCAGGCGGTCCAGGTGCGCCTCCTCGTCGATGAAACGGCCCTTGTCGATGCTGATGACCTCATAGATGCCATCGGCGAACTGGTAACCGCGATCCTCGATGTGGACCGCGCCCTCGCCATGCAGGACGTACTGACCGTTGACGTAGGCTATGCGAGACATAATGAACCGACTGCTCCTAGATATATGTCAAACGAACCGCGAATAATTTTTCCACCTTGCGGATGGAATCCGAATCGGCGAACAGCACGACGCGGTCGCCCGCCTGAACCGTGGTGTTGCCGCGCGGAATGATCACCTTGCCCTCGCGGACGATCGCGCCCAACAGCACGCCGTGCGGCAGGCTGGCGCTTTTGATCGACTTTCCGACCAGTTCCGAGGTTTCCAAGGCGTCGGCCTCGATCAGTTCGCCGAAGCCTTCGTGCAGGGCATGCACCGAATGGATTCGCCCACGCCGCACGTGTTGCAGGATGGTCGAAACCGTGATGTCGCGGGGATTGATCGCGGTATCGATGCCCAGATGGCTGATCAGGCGGCTGTAATCCGGCTTGTTGGCCAGGGCGATGGCGCGCCGCACGCCGTGCCGCTTCGCCAAAAGCGAGGCGAGGATGTTGGTTTCGTCGGAATCGGTAATCGCCACCACGGTGTCGGTGGTCTTGATTCCCGCCTCTTCCAGGATGTCGGCGTCGAGGGCGTCGCCATGGATGACCACGGTGCCGGACAAGGTCTTCGCGGCGAACTCGGCGCGGTCCTCGTCCATTTCCACCAGCTTGCAGTTGAAGCTGAGGGGGTGTTGCTCCAGCCCCTGGGCCAGGGCCAGGCCGATGTTGCCGCCGCCGAAGATAACGACGCGGCTGGACATCTGTTCCTCGTGCCCGAAGACCGCCAGCGCGCGCTGCGTCTTCGCCGTCTCGGTGATGAAATAGACGTCGTCGCCCGGCATCATGATGTCGTCGCCGGTCGGCACCCAGGCGCGGTCGCCGCGGATGATCCCCAGGATGACGATGGAAAGTTCCGGGAACAGCTGGGAAAGCTGGCGCAGCGGCGTGTTGAGAATCGGGCAGTTCTGCGCGGCGCGCGCACCGATCAGACGCACCTTGTCGTCGCACAGGGGAATCACGTCCAGCGCGCCCGGAACTTCGAGCAAGCGGGTCACCGACTGGGCAACCTCGTATTCCGGCGAAATGATCACGTCGATCGGCATGTTCTCGCGGGAATAGAGATCCGCCCAGATCGGCGCGAGATAGCTTTGCGAACGCACCCGCGCGATCTTGGTCGGCACCTTGAACAGGGAGTGCGCCACCTGGCAGGCAACCATGTTGACCTCGTCGGTGGGGGTCACCGCGATCATCATGTCGGCGGTGTTCGCCCCCGCCTGTTCCAGGGTCTGCGGATGCGCCGCGTGGCCGACCACCGCCTGAACGTCCAACTGATCCTGGATCTTGCGGATCAGGTCGGGCCGCTGATCGACGACGGTGATGTCGGCATCCTCGGCGGCCAGATACCGCGCGATGTTGAAGCCCACCTGCCCGGCGCCGCAAATCAGAACGCGCATGACGGAGTATCCTTGTTTTTTTAGCGGAGAATGTCGTCGGCGAAGATGCCGAGGGACTTCAGCTTGCGGTGCAGGGCAGACCGCTCCATGCCGACGAACCCCGCGGTCTTCGAGATATTGCCGCCGAAGCGGGCAAGCTGGCTGGACAGATAATCCCGCTCGAACAGTTCGCGCGCCTCGCGCAGCGGCAGCCCCATGATTTCCGAGGAATATTGGCTGTGCAGGCTCACCGGAGCGGTGGCGCCGATTTCCGGCGGCAGCATGTCGGCGGAGATTACCACCTTGGCGTCGGTGGGCGCCATGATCGTCGCCCAGTCCATGGCGTTGCGCAGTTGCCGCACGTTGCCCGGCCAGTCATAGGCACGCAACGCGGCCAGGGCGTCCTCGCCCAGGGTGCGCGGTGTGGCACCCTGGGCCGCGGCGGCGGCGTGCAGGAACACCGCCGCCAGATCGGCGACGTCCTCGCGTCGTTCGCGCAGCGGCGGCACCGCCAACGGCACCACTGCTAGGCGGTAATAGAGATCCTCGCGGAAACGGCCCTCGATGATCGAGGCGGTCAGGTCCTTGTTGGTGGTCGAAATCACCCGCACGTCCACCTTGACCCGGCCATGGCCGCCCAAGCGTTCGAAGCTTTGGTCCTGCAGGACGCGGACGATCTTCCCCTGGGTTTCCAGGGGCATGTCCGAAACCTCGTCGAGCAGCAGGGTGCCGCCGTGGGCGCGTTCGAACACTCCGGGGTGGCCGGGCGCGTCGGGGGCGGCGTAGCCCGGTTCCATGCCGAAAAGCTCCCGTTCCATGCGGTCGGGGTGCATCGCCGCGCAGTTGACCACGATGAAGGGACCGTCGGCGCGCTTGGAATGCAGATGGATGTTGCGCGCCACCACCTCTTTCCCGGCGCCCGCCGGGCCGGTGATCAGGATGCGTGAGCCGGTCGGTGCTACCCGGTCGACCACCTGGCGGATTTGCTGAACCGCCGCCGAGCTTCCCACCAGGTCCGAGGCTGACCCAGCCATCATGCGCAGGTTGCGGTTTTCCAGGCGCAGGGAATTCGCCTCGATCGCACGTTCCACCACCAGCAGCAGACGCTGCATCTTGAAGGGCTTCTCGATGAAGTCGTAGGCGCCTTCCTTCAGCGCGGCGACCGCGGTTTCGACGGTGCCATGGCCGGAAATCATCACCACCGGCAGATCCGGGTCGCGGCGCCGGATTTCCCGCAGGATGCCCAGTCCGTCGGTGCGGCTGCCTTCCAGCCAGACGTCCAGGATCACCAGATGCGGGCGGCGTTCCTTCATCGCGGCCAGGGCGGAATCGGCGTCGAAGGCCTGGCGCGTGGCATAGCCCTCGTCCTCCAGAATGCCGGAAACCAGCATACGGATATCGGCCTCGTCATCGACTATCAGGATATCCATGGACATCGGCAAAACTCATCAAGCACGCTTCAAGGATTGGTTTCAGGCGCGTCGGAAGGCGGCAAGGCATCGTCGCCTTCCTTCGGCAGCGGGAATTCCAGGATGATCCGTGCGCCCCGAGTGGGCGGCAAGTCGCGTTGCGAGTCAAGGCTGCTTTCGCCCGCCCCTTCTCCCTCCGCAACCGTTCCATCCGTCAATTCCAGACTCCCATTGTGATCTTCCATGATCTTCTTAACGATGGCCAGCCCCAGACCGGTTCCCTTGGTCCGCGTGGTGACATAGGGGTCGGTCAAGCGCTCCCGCCCGCTGGTCGGCAGGCCAAGGCCGTTGTCGTGGAAGATCACCCGAATTCGTCCCTCCGCCGGTTCCATGGAGATGTGCACCATACCCGGTACGTCGGGATGAATTTTTACGCGTTCTTCAATCGATTCTATGGCGTTCTTAAGAATATTCGTGAACGCCTGGGCCAGCAATCCGCGGTCGCAATCGATGCGTACCGGCGGCTCGGTCAAATTGGTTTCGAAGGCGACGTTCGGATAGGCGGTGCGTTGCAGCACCGCCGCCTGCTGCACCAGCAGATTCAGGTTCTCGCGGGCGAATTCCGGCGTCGGCATCCGCGCGAAGGACGAAAACTCGTCGACCAGGCGGCGGATGTCGCCGACTTGGCGGATGATGGTGTCGGTGCACGCACGGAAGGTTTCCAGCCCCTCGCCGATCTGCGGTTCGTATTTGTGCCGCAGCCGCTCGGCCGACAGCTGAATCGGCGTCAGCGGGTTCTTGATTTCGTGGGCGATGCGGCGGGCGATGTCGGACCACGCGGCGGCGCGTTGCGCGGCCTGCAACTCGGTGACGTCGTCGAAGGTCAGAACATAGCCGATGACGTCCAGGCCCGCGTATTCGGCGCTGACCCGCAACATCAGCACGCATTCCCGACCGTCGCGGCGGATGGTTACCGGCTTTTGCGCCGAACGGCCAGAGGCGTGGCGCATCTCGGTGAAGGCGGAATCGAGGTCCGGCGCGATTTCGCCCAGGGCATGGCCGATCGCGCCGTCCGCGTCGAGGCCCAGCAACTCGGCCGCGGGGGGATTGACCGCCATGATCCGGCCCAGGGCGTCGAGCCCCACCACCCCGGCGGAAACGCCGGTCAGCACCGCCTCGGTGAAGCGACGCCGCTGATCGAGCTGCTGGTTCGCCTCGACCAGACTTTGCCGCTGTTCCGCCAATTGCCGCATCATCCGATTGAAGGCGCGCGACAGCACGCTGACCTCGTCGGCATAGGCGGATTCCTTGACCTTGGCGGAAAGATCCCCCTCCCCGGCTTTTTCCGCGGCGCCGATCAGTTCGCTGATCGGCTGCACCAATTGGTTGGACAGGGTCAGGCCCAGCCACATCGCCGCCAGCAGCAGCAGCAGCGACACCAGGATGTAGACCAGGGTAAAGGTCAGCTCGAAATCCCAGCGTTCGATTTCCAGAGCTTGATAGGCCTGTACCGCCTCTTGCGCCTGTTCGATATGGCCGATGACGTTGGCGTCGACGAAGCGCCCGATATAGAGGAAGACCTCCTCCGGCGAGGACACGTCCAGACGCAGAAGGCCGCGCACCCGGTCGTCGTTGCCGCTGGTCAGAAGCGCCACCTCGCCGCGGCGGGCCTTTTCCAGGGCCCACATCGGCACGTCCTCGTACTGCAGGGAAAAGGTGAACCCGGCGCGGCCGAGGACGTTGCCGTTCTGCTTGAAGATCACCGCTTCCGACAGGCCGCGCTGCAACGTCTGCTGCCGCAGGAAGGAATCCATGCGGGTTTCGGAAACGTAGAGGATATCCCAGTTGCGGACCAGCTCCTGGCCGAGGGACAGCACGTCGGTTCCCACCGCCTGCTGATGCTCCTTGAGGTAGGCCTCGGCCACCACCAGGGATTCGTGCACCGCTGTGCGCACCTTGTCGCTGAACCAGCCTTGCAGTCCGTTATGGAAGAACAGGGCGGAGAACATCCCCACCAGCACCGCCGGCACCACCGACAACAGGCCGAAGGTCAAGACCAGACGGCTTTGCAGGCGCGACCCGGCGCCGCCGCTGCGGCGTTCCAGATAGATGCGCACCAGCCGCCGTCCGACGAGGATGCTGAGCGCCAGCAGAAAGGCGAGATCGAGGTTGAGGAACAGGAAGGCCAACTCGGGCGACGGGCGCAGCGGCCCCGTCTCGAACAGGGCGGCCATGGTCAGCATGCCGGAGACCAGCGCGCCGATCGCCAACGCCACCGCCAGCAGCCGCGTCAGGCGGACGCGGCGGGCCCACAGGCCCAACTGCATGCCGAAGCGATGCGGAGATATCTTCGGCGCAGACGTCATGGTTCTCCCGTTCTCGCGAAGCCGCTCCCCCGTCGCGGAGGGGCTACTTTACGCCGCGGATCACGTGAATGTCCAATTCCCGGATCTTCTTGCGCAGGGTGTTGCGGTTCAGCCCCAGCACGTGCGCCGCCTTGATCTGGTTGCCGCGGGTGGCGTCCAGGCAAAGCGAGATCAACGGGCGTTCCACCTCGCGCAGGATGCGGTCGTAGAGGCCGGGCGCGGGCAGCCCGTCGGCGTGCGCCAGGAAGTATTCCCGCAGATGGCGTTCCACCATGCCGGAAAGCCCCTCGTTCTCCAGCGGCGCGCCGCCGGCGACCGGAGTCATCGTCGAGGACAGTTCCGCCTCGATCGCGTCGACCTCGATCACCTCTTGCGAATAGAGGGCGGCCAGACGCCGGATCAGGTTTTCCAGCTCGCGCACGTTGCCCGGCCAGCGGTGTTGCTTCAGCCGGTCGATCGCCTTCACGTCCAGGGTCTTCGGCGGCAGGCCTTCCTGCGCCGCGACGTTGAGGAAGTGGTTGACCAGTTCGGGGATGTCCTCGGTGCGTTCGCGCAGCGGCGGCAGGCGGATCGGCACGACGTTGAGGCGATAATAGAGATCCTCGCGGAACAGGCCCTGGCGGATGTGGACGCTGAGGTCGCGGTGGGTCGCCGCGACGATGCGCACGTTGGCGCGGATCGGCGTGCGACCGCCGACCGTGGTGTATTCGCCCTCCTGCAACACCCGCAGCAGGCGGGTCTGCGCCTCGGGCGGCATGTCGCCGATTTCGTCGAGGAACAGGGTCCCTCCCTCCGCCTGTTCGAAACGCCCGGCGGATCGGGTGGTGGCGCCGGTGAAGGCCCCCTTCTCGTGGCCAAACAGCTCGCTTTCGATCAACTCGCGCGGGATCGCCGCCATGTTGATGGCGACGAACGGGCCGTTGCGGCGCTTGCCGTATTCGTGCAGGGCACGCGCCACCAGTTCCTTGCCGGTGCCGGACTCGCCGTTGATCATCACCGTCAGGTCGGTATTCATCAGGCGCGCCAGGGTACGATAGATTTCCTGCATCGCCGGAGACCGGCCGATCAGCGGCAGGCGGTCGTAATCGCTGTCCTCGGCCGGGCCCTTCTCCACCCCCGTCTTCGGCATCGACAGGGCGCGTTGCACCACGCCGACCAGTTCCTTGATGTCGAAGGGCTTGGGCAGGTATTCGAAGGCGCCGCGTTCGGTCGCCTTGACCGCGGTAAGCAGGGTGTTCTGCGCGCTCATCACGATGATGCGCAGTTCGGGGCGCAGCTTCTTGATGCGGGGAATCAGGTCCAGGCCGTTTTCGTCGGGCATGATCACGTCGGTGATCACCAGGTCGCCGTCGCCGTCCTGCACCCAACGCCACAAGGTGGCGGCGTTGCCGGTGGAGCGGACTTCGTAACCGGCGCGGGCCAAGGCCTGGGAGAGAACCGTGCGGATGCTGCGGTCGTCGTCGGCGACGAGGATGGTCGAAGGAGTCATGAACGCGTCTTTCCTAGCAGGCTCAAGCGACGGGCAACATCACCCGGAAAATGGTTTTCTTCGGCTGGCAGTCGAATTCGATGATGCCGCCGTGGTCGTCGACGATCTTGGCGACCAGGGACAGCCCCAATCCGCTGCCGCTGGGCTTGGTGGTGACGAAGGGATCGAACAGATTCTGCTGCAATTCCTTCGGAATACCGGGGCCGTTGTCCTGAATCTGCACCACCAGGGGCAGGTGCTGGCGGTTGGCGGCGGTGCCCGGCACCGCCAGGCGGATGCCGTGCTGGTAGTTGGTGGAAAGGACGATCTCGCCGCCTTCCTTCGGGCAGGCCTCGGCCGCGTTCTTGATCAGGTTGAGGAAGACCTGAATCAATTGGTCGCGGTCGCCCAGTACCGGCGGCAGCGAGGGATCGTACAGCTCGACGATGCGGATGCCCTTGGCAAAGCCGTTCTCGGCGACGCGGCGCACGTGTTCCAGCACCTGGTGAATGTTAAGCGGCAGCCGTACCAGTTGCGGCTTGTCCGAAAACGCCTCCATGCGGTCGACCAGGGCGACGATGCGGTCGGCCTCGTCGCAGATCAGGCGGGTCAGGGTGCGGTCATCCTCGCTGGCATTCTGCTCCAGCAGCTGCGCCGCGCCGCGAATGCCGGACAGCGGATTCTTCACCTCGTGCGCCAACAGGCGCGCCATCGCGGTGACCGAACGGGCGACGTTGCGGTGCGACAGTTGCTGGCCGATCTTCTTGGCGATCGAATGCTCGTGCATCGACAGCACCACCCAGCGCGCGTCGTCGAACACCGGCGCCACCTGCACCGTCATGTTGCGGGGGCCGGTACGCGGCGTATCCAGCTCCACGCCGTGTTCGGAATAACGGCAGTGATCCTGACGGCACTGTTCCACAAGTCCATAGGCCGGGCTGTCCTTGGGCACGAAGTCGGACAGCGGTTCCCCCGCCATGTGCGAACCGCCGATCTCGAACAGGGCCTCGCCCGCGGCGTTGACGTAGACGACGCAATTGTCGGCATCCACCACCACCACGGCTTCCGGCAGGGAATAGAGAACCGCCAGCATTTCCTCCGGCGGACGGTTGGCGGCTTGCCGCGTCTTTTCGGCTTTCGCCGCGTGAAATTTGCTGAACATCGACATCAGGCAGCCAGACTCCTCGATGGGCGAGCGTTCGCCCGGAACAGATCGGCGATCGCCGCCAGGGTTTCCGCGACGGTTTCCGCGGCGAAGACCCGCTCGCGGCAGGCAGCAGCGCCGTCCAGGCCGCCCACCGCCCAGGCGATGTGCTTGCGCGCGGTCCGCAACCCGGCGAAGGTCCCGTATTCGGCCAGCATGGCCTCGACATGTTCGCGCAAGATTTCCTCCCGCTCGGCTAGGGTGGGCGGCGGCGGCATTTCCCCGTCGCGCAGTCCCGCCGCGATGCGCCCAGGCAGCCAGGGGCGGCCGCAAGCGGCCCGCCCGATCATCACCCCCGCCGCGCCGGATTCGGCCAGTGCCGTGCGGGCCGACGCCAAGTCGGCGATGTCGCCGTTGACGATCACCGGCACCGAAACGGCGGCGACCACCTCGGCGACCGCCCGCCAGTCGGCATGGCCCGCATACATCTGTTCGCGCGTCCGACCGTGCACGGTCACTAGGCGCGCCCCCGCCCGTTCCGCCATCGCCGCCAGTTCCGCCGCGTTGCGCGAGGCGTCGTCCCAGCCCAACCGCATCTTCACCGTCACCGGCAGCGACACCGCCGCGGCGACCGTCTCGACGATGCGCGCCGCCTTGCCGGGGTCGCGCATCAGCACCGCGCCGCCGCCGGTCTTGGCGATTTTCTTCGCCGGACAGCCCATGTTGAGGTCGATCGCGGCGGCCCCCGCCGCCTCGGCGATGCGCGCGGCTTCCGCCAGCATCGCGGCGTCGCCGCCGACAAGCTGCACCAGAAGCGGCCCCTCGGCCGCGAAGTCCAGGCGCCGCGTCTGCTTCTTCCCGGCCAGGGTCAACAGGCTCGACGCGAACATCTCGGAAGCCACCAGGGGCGCGCCGAAACGCCGCGCCAGCCGCCGGAAGGGGGCGTCGGTCACCCCGGACATCGGGGCCAGAATCACAGGCGGATCGCAGGATAGAGCGCCAATCGTCACGGACATCTTTACTCACCGAATTTCCGGCGTATTCCACCCAATACCTGCCTCAGATTCAAGCAAATTCGCAAACAAGTGACCAAATAATCACCCCTGCTCACGTCATAGTCAGACGGACGCGGGAAAAATGCCTTCGGCTTCGGCATTGGCGGAGTTCCGACACGGCTTCGCCGGGGCCGAAGACCATGAAATCGTGGCGAAAGCCAAGAAAGCGCGATACCGTGAGGCAACGGTCTCACCAGGGACGAGGGAAGCGGATGAAACGGTGTGTGGCTTTGGTCGTCGCGGCGGGTCGTGGCGAGAGATTCGGCGGCGACGTTCCGAAACAATACAAGACTCTGGGCGACGCCCCCCTGCTGCGCCAGTCCCTCGGACGGCTGTCGGCGCACCCGGATATCGCCGAGGTGCGGGCGGTGATCCACCCCAACGACCTGCCGCTCTACGAGATCGCGGCGAAGGGTCTGGGCATCGGCGCGCCGATCATGGGCGGACAGGAACGCCAGGATTCGGTCCGCCTGGGGCTGGAAACCCTGGCCGCGGATGCGCCGGACCTGGTGCTGATTCACGATGGCGCGCGCCCCTTCGTCGGCGCCGACGTCATCGACCGGGTTCTCGACGCCCTGGAGCACAGCGAGGCGGCCGTCCCCGCCCTGCCCCTTTCCGACACCCTGAAGCGCCTGGTCGAGGGCGACGGCGGCTGCGAAACCGTCGACCGCGCCAACCTGTGGCGCGCCCAGACGCCGCAGGGGTTCCACTTCCAGCGGATTCTCGAAGCGCACCGCGCCGCCGTCGGCATGGCGCTGACCGACGACGCCGGGGTCGCCGAACGCGCCGGGGTCGTCGTCTCCCTGGTCGAGGGCGAGGAACGCAACTTCAAGATCACCACGCAGCAGGATTTCCAGCATGCCCGCGACCTGATGCGCGAGGCCACGGAAACCCGCGTCGGATTCGGCATCGACGTTCATAAACTCGGCGAGGGGAACTCCGTAACCCTTTGCGGCGTCGTCGTTCCGAACGATCAGGCGCTGGAAGGACACTCGGACGCCGACGTCGCCCTGCACGCCCTGACCGACGCCCTGCTCGGCACCATCGCGGCGGGCGACATCGGCCGTCACTTCCCGCCGTCCGACGATCAATGGCGCGGCGCCTCCTCGGTTCTTTTCGTCAACCGCGCCGTCGCCCTGGTGCGAGCGCGCGGCGCGCGCATCGTGCACGCCGACATCACCATCATGGGCGAGGCTCCGCGCATCGGGCCGCATCGCCGGATGATGACGACGCGCGTCGCCTCCCTGCTCGGCATCGACAGCGGCCGCGTCGCGATCAAGGCGACGACCACCGAACAACTGGGCTTTATCGGCCGCCGCGAGGGCCTGGCCGCGCAGGCGGTGGTGACCATCCAGTGCCCGGTGGAGACCACCTGACCCCAGGTCAGCCGTCCGCCACCTGTTCGTCCAGCCAGGCGAGAAACGGCGCGCTGCCCGCGACGAAGGGCAGCGCCACCACGCATGGGCACTCATAGCCGTGCACGTCGCGGATTTCCGCCTCCAGGCGGGGATAAAGGTCGCGGCGGGTCTTGAGGATCAGGGCGCACTCGGTCTCGTCCTGCAGCGCGCCGTTCCAGCGATAGATCGACCGGATGTCCCCCAGGATGTTGGCGCAGGCGGCCAGACGCAGGGTCACCATGCGCTTGGCCAGGACCTCGGCCTCGGCACGGTCCTTGGCGGTGACGTAAACCAGGCAGAAGGCGTCGGCGGCGTGCTCCACGGCATTCCCCTTTCCCGTCAGATGCCGCATGGACAAGCGGCCTCCTCCCCGTTTACCATGCGTCCCGTGCCCACGCCAACCGCGCGACACGAGGTTTTCCGCCGATGTCTTCCTCTTCCCGTTCCATCCCCGCGTCCTCCCCCTCGCAGCCGACCGCGCCGCAGCTCAAGTGGCTGCATCGCGGCCTGACCCAGGCGGGGGGAAAGCTGCCCCTGTTCGACGAAACCGGGCGCCGGGTCAGCCGCCGCACCGTGATGTCCTGCATCGAGCGCGGTTGGGCGGAACCCTGGTTCGCCAATCCGCTGAAGCCGGACTGGCTGGTTTGCCGTCTGACCCAGGCGGGACGGACCCTGGCCGCCACCAAATAACTTCGAACGCAGTTTTATCGTCACGAAAACGCAACGGAACCGTCATCGCCATGGGGCGATGCGGTCAACTTGTGTGTTTTGGGGAAAAGTGGTCGGAGCGGCGGGATTCGAACCCACGACCCCCAGCACCCCATGCTGGTGCGCTACCAAACTGCGCCACGCTCCGACTCGGCTTCCCGGCTAGGCCGGGACGTTCAGGGAGGCGCACTATAGACCGGTGCCCCTGCCCGCGCAAGACGGCAAATCGATTGTTCAGATGTTTCCGGCGGAGCCCTGCAAAGCCTCGTCCAGGGCGGCCTTCATCGCCTCCAGGGAACGGATCGCCAGCTCGACTTCGCCGCGCTGGCGGGCGGTGATGCCGCCCTTCCCCGCCGGGGCGTGCGGCGCTGCGGCAAGCGGCAAGTCGAAGGGCAGAAGCGTCGGGTCCCTCGCCTCCGGCGCGGCGGCGGGCGCGGCGACAGGTGGCGCAGGCTCGACAGCGGACGGCGTGGGCGCGACGAATGCCTCGACCCCCTGTTCCGCCAGAAGCTTCTGCACGCCCTTGATGGTGAAGCCGTCGTCGTAAAGGCGATCGCGGATCGCCTTCAACAGGGCCACGTCCTCGGGCCGGTAATAGCGGCGGCCGCCGCCCCGCTTCAACGGCTGAATCGCCGGGAAGCGGGTTTCCCAGAAGCGCAGGACATGCTGCGGCACGGCGAGATCGGTCGAGACCTCGCTGATCGTCCGAAACGCAGCCTCGGACTTATGCCCGCGCCGGGCACCGCCTTCCGCGCCGTTGGCGTCGGTTGCCGCCGTCATGGTGCTCGCCTTTCCGGTCGCCTGCTCACGCGCCTTCGTTGATGCGCGCCTTCAGCAATTGCGAAGGCCGGAACACCAGCACCTTGCGCGGCAGGATCGGAACTTCCTCGCCGGTCTTGGGGTTGCGCCCGATGCGCTCGCCCTTGCTGCGGACGGAGAAGCTGCCGAACGAGGAGATCTTCACCACGTCGCCCTGGGCAAGCGCGGTGGAGACTTCGTCCAGGACCATTTCCAGCAGATCGGCGGACTCGTTGCGCGACAAGCCGACTTCCTGGTAGACCGCCTCGCTCAGGTGCGCGCGGGTAACCGTTTGCTCACTCATGCGAGCCTCCACTCCTAGCCATCCTCAAACCATAGCAACCACTAAAAAACGCCGCAATATCAAAATGGTGGCTGGGCGAACGATTTCAAAAGGGGAAGCACGAAAAAAACCGGCCCGAAAACGGGCCGGTTTGCATGGATAATCGCGGAACGAAGGCCGGACTAAAGGCGGATCAGCGCCGAACCCCAGGTGAAGCCGCCGCCCATCGCTTCCAGCAAAATCAACTGGCCGGGCTTGATCCGCCCGTCGGTGACGGCGGTGCACAGCGCCAGCGGAATCGAGGCGGCGGAGGTGTTGGCGTGGCGGTCCAGGGTCACCACGATCCGGTCCTCGCCGACGCCGACCTTCTTCGATGTGCTGGACAGAATGCGGCGGTTGGCCTGGTGCGGCACGATCCAGTCGAGATCGGCGCTGGTATAGCCGTTGGCCGCAAGCGCCTCCTCGACCACGCCCGCCAGCTTGGTCACCGCGTGGCGGAAGACTTCCTTCCCTTCCATCTTGACGAAGCCGACCTTCTGGCCGCGCGACGGGCCACCATTGACGTAGAGCAGGTCGCGGAAGCGGCCGTCGGCATGCAGGTGGGTGGAAAGGATGCCGGTATCGGTGTTCTTGCCCTCGCCTTCCGCCGCGCGCAGCACCACGGCGCCCGCGCCGTCGCCGAACAACACGCAGGTATCGCGGTCGGTCCAGTCGAGCAGGCGGGAAAAGGTTTCGGCGCCGATCACCAGGGCGGTCTTGACGTCGCCCGCGCGAATGAACTTGTCCGCCGTCGCCAGGGCATAAAGGAAGCCCGAGCACACCGCCTGCACGTCGAAGGCAAAGCCGCCGGGAACCCCCAGGTTGGCCTGAACCTTGGCCGCGGTGGCCGGAAAGGTGTCGTCCGGGGTGGTGGTGCCGACGACGATCAGGTCGATATCGTCGGCGGTGACCCCGGCGTTTTCCATCGCCGCGCGGGCTGCGCGGGTAGCCAGGTCGGAAGTCAGCTCGTCGTCGGCGGCGATATGGCGCTGCCGGATGCCGCTGCGTTCGACGATCCATTCATCGGAGGTATCGACGATTTTCGCGAGGTCGTCATTGGTGACGACACGCTGGGGCAGATAAGCCCCGACGCCCGCAAGGCGCGATCGGATAACGCTCATATGACTTTCACCTCAGCCGTAACGGATTGGGAGTGCAGCTTCACGAGCTCGGTTTTGATCCGATCGTTGAAACCGTGTCTGACCATGTCGACGGCAACCCCGATGGCGTTGGCGAAACCCAACCCGTCGGTGCCTCCATGGCTTTTGACGACAATTCCGTTAAGGCCGAGGAACATTGCGCCGTTGTAACGGCGAGGATCGGTGCGGTGGCGGACCCGGTTCATCGCCGGACGCGCCAACAAATACCCGATCTGAGCGAGAATCGAGCTTTTGAAGGCCTCCTTCAGGAAGCGGCTCATCACCTTGGCCGTTCCTTCCATGGTCTTCAGGGCGACGTTGCCGGTGAACCCGTCGGTCACCACCACGTCCACGGTGCCGATACCGATGTCGTCGCCCTCGACGAAACCGGCAAAGTTCACCACGCCCGCGTTCTCCCGCAGAATAGCGGCCGCCTCCTTAACCTCGTTGCGCCCCTTCTGTTCCTCTTCCCCGATATTGAGAAGGCCGACCGTCGGACTATCCAGGTCCAACAGACTGCGTGCGAACAGAGTCCCCATGAGGGCGAATTCAACAAGGTTGTTGGCGTTGCATTCGGTGTTGGCACCAAGGTCCAACACCACGCTTTCCCCTCGCTGCGTCGGCATCAACGCGGCAATTGCCGGCCGGTCGATCCCGGGCAAAGTCCGTAAGCTCAACTTCGACATGGCCATCAGCGCGCCGGTATTGCCCGCTGAAACCACGCCACCGGCCCGTCCGTCCTTAACGGCCTGAATGGCTTTGGCCATGCTGGAATTGCGTCCTGTTCGCAAAGCGACGGACGGCTTATCGTTATTGGTGATCACGTCTGGCGCGTGACACAGGGTCACGATGTCTCGCAACCCCTTGTAGCGTTTTTCAAGGAGCGGCTCCAACACCGCTTCGTCTCCGAACAGCAGGAAATGCACGTCGGGATGACGTTTGCGGGCCAGGGAAATTCCGTCCAGAACGATGTCCGGCGCGTCATCCCCCCCCATTCCATCCAGCGATAGCGTGATGGACTTCGACACTGGCCCACTACCCCTTCGATTTTCCAGCGTTGGAAACGCTTAGGCGACCTGCTTCTCGACCTCACGGCCGTCGTACTGGCCGCAGGAGGGGCAGACATGATGCGGGCGCTTCAGCTCCCCGCAGTTCGGGCATTCGACATAAGACGACGCCTTCAGCGCATGGTGCGAACGACGCATGTTGCGCTTCGAGGTCGAAGTCTTTTTCTTTGGAACGGCCATGGCTCTCTCTCATTTCGTTCTTAAGGGTTCCATAGAAGGCCGGATTAATTAGACGAAAACCGGCCCCAGAGCAAGCCCAATACGCATGGGGCCCGCATCACGTTTCGTTACCATTCGTATCGTCGTCCCGGCCGCCCCGCAAAGCCCGCAACGCGGCGAAGGGATGCACGGGTTTTTCCGCTTCCTCCGCCGGGGCGCGCGGCGGGGAAAATTCCGCCCCGGCACGGCGGGGATAAGGGTCGAGGGCCAGGGCCAGATGTTCGGAAATCGGTGCGCCGACGTCGATTTCGCCCCTTTCGATGGGCTCCGCCACGTCGTCGTCGTCGTCGGGGTCGAGATTGAGGTCGATCACCACCTCGGCCAGCGGGGCTTCTTCCTCTTCCTGGAAAAGCAGCGACAGCGGTTCGTCGATCGCCTGTTCCACCGGCTCCAGGCTGACCACGCAGGCCTGCGTCACCCGCGCCTGGAAACGGCCGACGCCACGAACCTTGCGGCCGCCTTCGTGCGCGGTCAGCAGCAACCGCGCGGTCAAGGACTCGCAGGACAGGATGCCCAGACGCGCGGCCAACTCGGCCAGTTCCTCCGGGGAGGCGGTCAGTTCCAGGGAAAGTCCCTCCGCCGGAATTTTCCGCACGGCGATCCTTCGCGAGAATTCTTCTTTATTCATCATCATGCTCCGTCGTTTTCCTCGTCCGGCAACGGAGCCGGAAAAACCAACCCGCCGCGCAGCGCCGCGTCATCGGACAGACCGCGTAGCGCCGTATCGGCCGCCACCATATACCGCGTCAACGCCGCCGCCGCCAGTTCGTCGGCGACGCCGCGATAGACATTGCGGATCAACGCCGCGTTCAGTGCGGCGGCGTCGTCCGTCGCCAGCGCCGCCTCATAGGCGTCGACCCGCCCCAGGAAGGCCTTGGCCATCGCCTTGACCTCGCGCCCGACCTTAAGGTCGGAAACGCCGATCTGGCGCAACGCCGCGTCCATGTCGGCGAACATCGCGTCGAACAGCGACTGGGCGACGGCGGCCGATTCGGCGCCGCCGATGCGCCGCAGGCGCCGCAAGGCCAGGAAGGCGTGCACGCACAGCATGTCGAAACGGCCGTCCAGGGTGTCGGGCACCTTCATTCCGACGAAAAACGCCGGCCGCCGCGACGCGGCGAGAATCGCCGCGTAAGCCGTGGCGGCGGCCCGCTCGGGCGCGGCGGCGTCGGACTTGCGGAACCAGACCAAATCCCCTCTCCTTCCTTGCGGAAACCTATCGGCACGCGGGTCTTGACGCCAATCGTGCTTTATCTCGGTCTCCGATCCTATATAGTGGCGTCACCGGGGGGTTGGAGACGATACCCATGCAGAAGAAAACCGTGAAGTCCCACATGCGCGCCGCCGCCGTGGCCCTGGCCGCCCTGGCCGTCGCCGGATGCGGGCCGCGCGTCTATTCGGGCGGCAACAAGCCGTTGGCGGAAAAGCTGACGCAGATCAAGCCTGGCACGCAGACCCGTTCCCAGGTGCGCGAGCTTCTCGGCTCGCCCTCCACCCGTTCCACCTATGGGTCGGAGGTCTGGTTCTACATCAGCTCGACGCAGGAGACCGAGGCCTTCTTCAAGCCCGAGGAAACCGAACGCACCATCTATATCGTGTCGTTCGACGAACAGGGCCTGGTGCAGGGGCTGTCGCAGTTGAACAAGGAAGACGGCCGGGAGATCGTCATCTCCGGCAAAAAAACCCCGACCGCCGGTCACAACATGTCGATCGTCGAACAGATGATCGGCAACATCGGCCGCTTCAACTCCGATCTGGCGACGTCGCAGAAAGGCAAGTGACGCGACGGCAGGCGCGACAAGCGCGCACCGCCCCCTCCCTCGCCGCAATGAAAAACGCCCCCGGTTTTCCGGGGGCGTTTTCGTCGGTGCATGCCGTTTCGGTCAGGCGACCATCGCCAGCAGCAGCAGGGCGACGATGTTGATGATCTTGATCATCGGGTTGATCGCCGGACCGGCGGTGTCCTTGTAGGGGTCGCCGACGGTGTCGCCGGTAACCGCCGCCTTGTGGGCGTCGGACCCCTTGCCGCCGAAGTGACCGTCCTCGATGTACTTCTTGGCGTTATCCCAGGCGCCGCCGCCCGAGGTCATCGACAAGGCGACGAACAGGCCGGTGACGATGGTGCCGAGCAGCATCGCGCCGAGCGAGGTCAGGGCCGCGTTCAGACCGGCGACCGGCCACATCACGAAGAACAGCACCACCGGGGCGAACACCGGCAGCATCGAGGGAATCAGCATTTCCTTGATCGCGGCCTTGGTCAGCAGGTCCACGGCGCGGCTGTAATCCGGCTTCGCGGTGCCTTCCATGATGCCGGCGATTTCCTTGAACTGACGGCGGACTTCCTTGACCACCGAACCGGCGGCGCGGCCGACCGCCATCATCCCCATCGAACCGAACAGGTACGGCAGCAGGCCGCCCAGGAACAGGCCGACGACGACGAAGGGATCCTGCAGCTGGAAGCTGACGTCCATGTCGGGGAAATAATGCTTCAGGTCGGCGACATAGGCGGAGAACAGCACCAGGGCGGCCAGACCGGCCGAGCCGATGGCGTAGCCCTTGGTCACCGCCTTGGTGGTGTTGCCGACGGCGTCCAGGGCATCGGTGGTGACGCGCACGTCATCCGGCAGTTCCGACATCTCGGCGATGCCACCCGCGTTGTCGGTGACCGGACCATAGGCATCCAGCGCGACGACGATGCCGGTCAGCGCCAGCATGGTGGTGGCGGCGACGGCGATGCCGAAGATGCCGGCCAGCATGAAGGTGGTGATGATGCCGAAGCAGATCACGATCACCGGCAGGGCCGGGGCTTCCATCGACACGGCGAGGCCCTGGATGACGTTGGTGCCGTGGCCGGTTTCCGAGGCCTTGGCGACCGAGGTCACCGGACGGTGGCCGGTGCCGGTGTAGTATTCGGAGATCCACACGATCAGGCCGGTGACGATCAGGCCGATCACCGCGCAGAGGATCAGGGCGCCCGAGCTGACCGCCTCGCCCGACTTCAGCATCAACTGGCTGTTGAAGCCGCCGAACAGGGCGACGATGGACAGGATCACCAGCACCCCGGAGATCCCGGCGGAGGCGAAGAAGCCCTTGTAGAGGGCGTTCATGATGTTGTTGGAGCTGCCCAGCTTGACGAAGAAGGTGCCCGCGACCGAGGCGGCGATGCACACCCCGCCGATCAACAGCGGCAACGCCATCATCTTGGTCTGGAATTCCGGCGCGAAGAAGATCGAGGCCAGCAGCATGGTGGCGACCACGGTGACCGCATAGGTCTCGAACAGGTCGGCGGCCATGCCCGCGCAGTCGCCGACGTTGTCGCCGACGTTGTCGGCGATCACCGCCGGGTTGCGCG
>QJZR01000007.1 GCA_003246625.1 Alphaproteobacteria bacterium | reverse complement strand
CACCATCTTCACGATGGCCATGCCGATCGGCATCATCAGGGCGGCGCAGGCGGTGTTGGACATCCACGCGGACAGGAACGCGGTGGAGACCAGGAAGCCGAGCAGCAGCATCTTCGGGTTGGTGCCGCAAATCTTCAGCACCAGCAGCGAAACGCGGCGGTGCAGGTTCCAGGTTTCCATGGCATAGGCCAGCGCGAAACCGCCGACGAACAGCCAGATCAGGTCCTGCGCGTAGTTCGGCGCCACCTGCTTCGCGGTCATCACGCCGAAGACCGGGAACAGCACCAGCGGCACCAGGGCGGTCACCGCGATCGGCACCGCTTCGAGCATCCACCAGGTGGCCATCAGCAGGGTGACGCCGATGGTCTTCCAGGCCGAGGGTTCGATACCCGTCGGCGGAGCGGTGAACAGGGTGTAGAGCAGGAACGCGATACCCAGGAACAAACCAATGATTTCTTTCTTGCGGTCGCCGGTCATCCCGGCATCCGCCGGGGCTCCCGCGCTGGTCGAAGTGGTCATGTGTCTTCCCCCAACATCAATTTGAACCGACGCGCCAAGGCCGCGAACGCCCCTTGACCGAACGGACGAAAGAAGGGGACATCCCCTTTTCATTCATCTGTCTGGAATCAATCCAATCCAGATAGTCCGTTGATTTTCAAGGTTACGTATGGCGGCAGTGAGGCGCGACGGGGGGATCGTTCAACGGTTTTGAAAGACATCTTGGCGGCGGTGGGCCGGAATGGCGGCGAAATCCACGCGAAAACGTCGGCATTTTCGCGAACCCGCGGCGGCACCATTTTTCCGCTGCGAATCGGCCATAATGAAACCCGCCCGGGAATGTCCCGGGCGGGTGGGAAGCGGATCGCGACGCGGATTCGCGGTGGGCCGGATCAGTCCGGCACCACCGGACGCGCCAGGAACTTGGCGCGGTGGTCGTCGGCCAGGAAGGTATAGATCACCGGCAGCACGAACAGGGTGAACAGGGTCCCCACCGACAGGCCGCAGGCGATGACGATGCCGATGGCGAAGCGGCTTTCCGCGCCCGCGCCGGTGGCGAAGGTCAGCGGCAACACGCCCGCCACCATCGCCGCGGTGGTCATCAGGATCGGCCGCAGCCGCAGCGAGGCGGCGTGAGCCACCGCCTCGGCCTTGCTTTTGCCCGCCTCCTGCTCGGCCTTGGCGACCTCGCAGATGAGGATGCCGTGCTTGGTGATCAGACCGATCAGGGTCACCAAGCCGATCTCGGAATAGATATTGAGCGAGGTCGCCCCCAGCAGGATCGGCAGCATCGCGCCGACGATCGACAGCGGCACCGAGGTCATGATCACGAACGGGTCCCGCCAGCTTTCGTACTGCGCCGCCAGCACCAGGAAAATCACGATCAGGGCGAAGACGAAGGTGGCGACCAGGGCGCTGCCTTCCTGCTTGTACTGGCGCGACTGCCCGGCGTAGTCGAAGAAGAAGCCTTTCGGCAGCAACTCGGCCGAGGTCGCGTCCAGGAAGTCCACCGCCTTGCCCAGGGAAACCCCCGGCATCGGCACCGCGTTCAGGGTGAAGGAGTTCAACTGGTTGAACTGGTTGAGCTGCTGCGGCTGCGGCGTCACCGCAAGGTCGACGACGCTGGACAGCGGCACCACTCCGCCGTCGCGGGTGGGCACGTGGGCGCGCTCCAGCAGCGTGGGGTCCAGGCGGTATTCGCGCGGCGCCTGCGGGATCACCTTGTAGCTTTTGTTCATGATGTCGGTGCGGTTGACGTAGTTGCCGCCGTACAGGGCGGCCAGCGCGGTGCCGATGTCCCGCATCGTCACGCCGTATTCGCCCGCCTTGTCGCGGTTGACGGTCAGCCGCACTTCGGGGCGGTTGAACTTCAGGTCGAAGTCGTAGAAGACGAACAGGCCCGAGGCCTTCACCGCCTTCTCCACCTCCTGCAGCACGCCATGGAGGGTACGGTAGTCGGCGGTGGTGCTGACCACGTACTGCACCGGCATGCCGTCGGTGCCGGGCAGCGGCGGCAACTGGAAGGCCGACATCTTGAGGCCGGGAATCTGGTTCAGCCGCGCCTGCATGTCGTTCTGGATCTGCGTGGCGTTGCGCTTGCGCTGGCTCCACGGCTTCAGCACCAGGCCGCCGATGCCCTTGTAGATGCCGTCCATGCCGGCGACGAAGAAGAACACGTCCTTTTCCGGCAGGGTGGCGATCGCCTGATGGGTGGCGCGGCCATAGGCCATCATGTAGTCGGCGTTGGCCGAGGCGGGACCGGTGACGTCGGCGATGACGAAGCCCTTGTCCTCGTTCGGCGCCAGTTCGCTCGACGAGAAGCGGAAGAACAGCGGCAGGCTGACCAGAATCACCGCGGCGAACGCCAGGGTGCTGCGGCGCGAGGCCAACGACTTCGCCAGCGTGCTTTCGTAAGCCGCGGCGAGGCGGCCGAAATAGGCGTCGACCAGCTTGACCAGCTTTTCCTCGCCGGTATGCGCCCGCAGGATCTTCGAGCACATCATCGGCGACAGGGTCAGGGCGACGATGCCCGAAACCAGCACCGAACCCGCCAGGGTCAGGGCGAATTCCTTGAACAGGGCGCCGGTCAGACCGCCGAGAAAGGCGATCGGCGCGTACACCGCGGCCAGGGTCACCGTCATCGTCAACACCGGCGCGGCGATTTCGCGGGTGCCCAGGATCGCCGCCTCGAAGGGGGCATGGCCCTCCTCGATATGGCGGTGGACGTTCTCCACCACCACGATGGCGTCGTCCACCACCAGACCGATCGCCAGCACGAAGGCCAGCAGCGTCATCAGGTTCAGCGAGAAACCGAGGGCCAGCATGATCATGCCGACGCCGATCAGCGACAGCGGAATGGTCACCATCGGGATGATCACCGAACGCAGCGACGCCATGAACATCAGGATCACCAGGATCACGATGATCGCCGCCTCGGTCAGGGTCTTCACCACCTCGTGGATGGATTCCTCGATGAACACCGTGGAATCGTAGTTGACCTTCATCTTGATCGCGGGCGGCAGGTTGGCCTCGACGTCGGGCAGCACCTTGAAGACGCCGTCGACGACGTTCAGCGAGTTGGAATCCGGGGTGCCGTCGATGGCGACGAACAGCGCCTCCTGGCCGTCGGCCAGCACCCGCGTGTTGGTGCTTTCCGCCGCCAGCGTCACCCGGGCGATGTCCCGCAGGCGCACCGGACCGGCGTCGGTGGAACGGATCACCAGGTCCTCGAAGGCGGCGACGTCGCCCACCGTGGTTCCCGCCTTGACGTCGATGGTGTCGTAGAAGCCCTTAATCGAGCCCGCCGCTGCCTGATAGTTGTTGGCGGTCAGCGCCGTGGCCACCTCGGACGCGGACATCCCCCGCTGCGCCATCGCCTCGGGGTCCAGCCAGACCCGCATGGCGAAGGTCTGCGCACCGAGAAGCTGCACCGAGGCCACCCCGGGAACCGAGGACAGCTTCGGCCGCACCACCCGGTCGACGTAGTCGGTGATCTGCGGCCCCTCCAGCTCGGTGGAGAAGAACGACAGGTACATCAGGGCGGTGCCGCGCCCCGCCTGCTTCACGATCACCGGGTCGTCGGCCTCGGCGGGCAGTTCCGACTTCACCGCCGAGACCTGGCTCATCACCTCGGTCATCGCGGTGTTGGGGTCGAAGTTCAGGCGCGCCCGCGCGGTGACGATGCTGGTGCCGCCACGGCTGACCGAGGTGATGTAGTCGACGCCGTCGGCCTTGGCCACCGCCTTCTGGATCGGGTCGGTGATGAAGCCCTGGATCAGCGCCGCGTCGGCGCCCGGGTAGTTGGTGGTGACGGTGATCACCGTGGTGTCGAGCTTCGGATACTGCCGCACCTGCATCGAGGTCAGCGCCTTCAGGCCCAACAACAGGACGAGCAGGCTGACCACCGAGGCGAGGACCGGCCGCTTGATGAAAAGATCGGTAAAACGCATCTCCCCGCCCCCCTTAGTCCAGGCCGATCGAGGGCTTGGCTTTCAGGACCGGGGTTTCCGCCACCTTGACCTTGGACCCGTTGGACAGGCGCACCCCGCCCGCCGCGACCAACTGGTCGCCGGCGTGCACCTCGCCCGCCACCGCGGCCAGGTTGTCATGGCGGTCGATCACCTTGACCGTGGTCTGGAAGGCGCGGGCCTGACCCTTGTCGTCGGCGCGCACCACATAGATAAAGTCGCCGTAGAGGGAATAGTTGACGGCGGTCTGCGGCACCACCACGCGGCCATCCTCGGACGGCAGGACGATCCGCGCCTTGGCGTACATCCCCGGACGCAACGCGCCGTCGTCGTTGGGGAAGCGCGCCTGCAAGGCGACCAAGCCGCTCTTCTCGTCGACCTTGGGGTCGATCGCGGTCAGCCGTCCGGTGAACAGGCGGCCGGGATAGGCCTCCACCGAGATCTCCACCGGCGAGCCCACCGCGAGTTGCGGCATGTATTTCTGCGACGCCGACAGGTCCATCAGCATCGCCGACAGGTCCTGCACGGTGGTCACCTTGGTGCCGGGGCTGACGTACTGGCCGATGTCCAAACGGTTGATCCCCAGGATGCCGGGGAACGGCGCCTTGATTTCCTTTTTCTCGATGGTGCGTTCCAGGCGGCTGACCTCGGCCTCGGACATCGACAGGTTGGCTTCCGCCTCGTCCAGCTTCGCCTGCGAGGCGGCGTCGGTACGCCGCAGGCTGCGGTAGCGCACGGCGGTCAGCTTGTTCAGCCGCACCTGGGCGCGCGCCGACTGCAACTGGGCGCGTTCGACATCGGTGTCCAGGCGCGCCAGTACCGCGCCGGTGGCCGCGGTGCTGCCCGGCTCGAAGCTGATCGCCACGACGCGGCCCGCCACCTCGGCGGCGACGTCGACGCCGTTCACCGCCTCCAACCGTCCGGTCGCGGAAATACCGCGCGCCCAGGCCCGGTCTTCGGCCTGCACCACCTCGACCGTGATTACCGGTTCGGGCCGGTTCTTGAGAAAGTTGCCGATCATCCGCTCGCGGAACATCGCGAAACCGAACAAACCGGTCAACGCCACCGCCGCACCGGAAACGATCACCACACCGCGCTTCATGCTACCTCCGTCCCCGCCGTCCGAAGCCCGGACCGGCGCATCGAAAACCCCTCTAAGAAGCGTCGGATCATGCGGCCCGCCATATGCGGGAACCATGAACGGCTTCACAGTCGGGCGGAAAGAACAGCAATTTATCTGTTTTTTTCCGTGGAAAACACGATTTTCATAGTGTGTTTTTCAAGCCGCGATACGCCGCCAGGGCGGCGGCACGCGCCGCCGCGTGGTCGACCACCGCGTCCGCCGCCGCGTCGTGCCGCGCCGGAACGGGACGGGACGCCAGTTCCGGGCGCCAGCGCGCCACGTAGAGCCCGTCCGGGTCGAACTTCCGCCCCTGCGTCACCGGGTTGAAGACGCGGAAATAGGGCGCGGCGTCCGCCCCCGAACCCGCCACCCACTGCCAGCCGAAGGGATCGAGCGCCGGGTCGGCGTCGACCAGGGTGTCGTCGAACCAGGCCAGCCCCCGACGCCAGTCGCAACGCAGGTCCTTGACCAGGAACGAGGCCGCCGCCATCCGTCCGCGATTGTGCATCCAGCCGGTCGTCCACAGTTCGCGCATCGCCGCGTCGACCAGGGGAAAGCCGGTCTCCCCCCTTTGCCAGCGGCGAAGGGCCGTCGCGTCATCCACCCAGGGGAAGGCGTCGAAGGCAGGCCTCAGATTGCGGCGTGCCAGATCGGGATGGGCGGCCAGCACATGATGGGCGAATTCCCGCCAAGCCAATTGGCGCAGAAAGGCCCAGCCCCCCGCCTCCAGCGCCGGATCGGCGGCCATCGCCAGGCGCACCCGCCGCCACACCCGCCGGGGACACAGATGCCCCCAACGCAGATCCGGCGACAGGCGCGAGGTTCCGGCCTCCGCCGGATAGTCCCGCCGCGCCGCGTAATCGCGCAGGCCGTCCGCGACGAACCGCTCCAGCCGGTCCTCCGCCGCCGCCTCGCCCACCGTCCAGGCGGCGCGCAGCCCCGCCGCCCAATCCGGCGGCCCCGGCAGCAACCCCAGATCCTCCAGCCGCAGGGAAAATTCCCGCCCGTCCCGCCAGACCGCTTCCAGCGGCGGCGGATCGGCCCGGCACCATGCGGCGTCGAGACGGGAAAACGCCCGCCAGAACGGCGTGAACACCGCATAGGGGGTTCCCGCGCCGCTGCGGATCGCCGCCGGATCGTGCAACAGGGCGCCATCGTGCAGGACCAGCCGCACCCCGTGCCGCGCCAGTTCCGCCGCCGCCCGCGCCTGCCTCGCCCGTTCCGCCGGAATTCGCGCGGCATACGCATGCACCGTCGCCGCCCCCGCCGCCCGGGCCACCGCCGCCAGTTCCGCCGCCGCGCCGCCGCGCCGCAGGGCCAGCCCACCGCCCGCCGCCGCGAGATCGCGCCCCAGCGCCGCCAGGGCATGATGCAGCCACCATTTCGCCGCGCCGCCGACGGCGGAAAAGGTCTCGTCCAGCACGAAAACCGGCAACACCGCGCCATCGCACGCCGCCGCCGCCAGCGCCGCGTGGTCGGCCAGCCGCAGGTCGTCGCGGAACCACAGAATCGAGGATACGGCCATGCGCGGACCTCCGCTTTTCGGGACTCCTGCATGTGGGAAGCGGACGAGAGGCAGGCAAGACGCGCCGCGCCCTTCCGGCGGGCACGGCCAACACGTTATAAGATAACTATGATTATGCTATTGCATAACAAAACTGTTGACCCGCCGCCGCCGCCGGAGCTACACAAACCTGCCCCAGCCAAATGGGGTACGATGTATCGGAACGAGGGAACCGCAATGCACATCATGGAAGGCTTTCTCCCCGCCGCGCACTGCGTCGGCTGGGCGGCGGCATCCGCGCCGGTGGTCGCCTATGGCGCCTGGCGGGTGAAGAAGATCGCCGAGGAACACCCCAACGCCAAGCTGCTTCTGGCGTCGAGCGGGGCGTTCGCCTTCGTGCTGTCGGCGTTGAAGATGCCCTCGGTCACCGGAAGCTGCTCGCACCCCACCGGCACCGGCCTGGGCGCGATGCTGTTCGGTCCCTCGGTGATGGCGGTGATGGGCACCATCGTCCTGCTGTTCCAGGCGCTGCTGCTTGCCCATGGCGGGCTGACCACCCTGGGCGCCAACGTCTTCTCGATGGGGATCGTCGGCCCCTTCGTTTCCTACGGCATCTTCAAGGCGGTGCGGAAGTCGGGCGGCAGCCTGCAAATCGCGGTGTTCCTGGCCGCCGCCCTGGGCGATTTCGCCACCTATTGCACCACCTCGCTGCAACTGGCCCTCGCCTTCCCCGACCCGGTCAGCGGCATCGCCGGTTCGACCGTGAAGTTCCTCGGCATCTTCGCCCTCACCCAGGTGCCGCTCGCCATCGCCGAGGGCCTGCTGACGGTGGTCGTGATGAACCTGCTGTCCAAGTACAGCGAAGGCGAACTGAAAAGCCTGAACATCCTTTCCGATGGAGCCCGGGCATGAAACTGCTGCGCAACAACACCTTCCTGATGGTCCTGGTGGCGCTGATCGTCATCGTGCCGCTGGCCTTGCCCCTGGCGGAAGCCGAATTCAGCGGCGCCGACGACCAGGCCGAAGGCGTGATCGCCCAGGTCGCCCCCGACTACAAGCCTTGGTTCAGCTCGATCTGGGAACCGCCGAGCGGCGAGATCGAAAGCCTGCTCTTCGCCTTGCAGGCGGCGCTGGGCGCGGGCGTGCTGTGCTATTACATCGGCTTCAAGCGCGGTCAGGCGAAAGCCCGGGCCTGATCGCCGCGCCGCCGCCGTCGTCCGCCCCGCCCCATCGCGGGGCGGATTTTGTTTATCCCTTGCGCCGCGGCGCGGAAAACCGGAAAACAAGGCTCCATCCCGCCAACCGGCCGGACGTTTCATGTACCTGATCGACCGCATCGCCCACACCAACCGCTGGACCCGGCGCCCCACTCCGGAGAAGCTGTTCCTTTGCCTGGGCGGGCTGGTCCTGTGCATGGCGGGACCGGCGCCCGTGACCGGCCTTCTGACGTTCGCCGCCACCGCCGCCTGCGCCCTGTTCGCCGCCCGCGTTCCGCCCCGCGCCTATGCCGCGGTGCTGGGGTTGCCGATCGGCTTCCTGCTGGCCGGGCTGCCGGTGCTGATGATTTCCGTCGACCTGTCCGGCGGGCCGCTGCTGTCCTGGCGGGCCGACCAGATTCCCCTGGCCGCCGCCCTGATCGGCCGCGCCGCCGGGGCGGTTTCCTGCCTGACCCTGCTGATTCTGACCACGCCGGTGCACGCGATGATTCCGGGGTTGCGGCGCCTGGGCCTGCCCGCCTTCCTGGTCGAAATCATGCTGCTGACCTATCGCATGATCTTCGTCGTCGCCGAAACCGCCGCCTCGGGCTACGCGGCGCAGGCGGCGCGGCTGGGGTATTCCGGCTGGCGGCGGTCGCTGCGTTCGCTGGGGATGCTGGCGGCCGCCCTGTTTCAACGGTCGATGACCCGCGCCCGCCACATGGAAACCGGCCTGGCCGCGCGCGGTTTCGACGGCAACCTGGCGGTCCTGCCCGAGGACGCGCCCCCGGTTTCCGCGCTCCGCTGCGCCGCCATCGCCCTGCTGCTCGGCGGGTTGTTCGCCTGCGCCCTCTGGTTGGAGAGCCTGATCCATGTCTGAGACGATCCTGGAAGCCCGCGGCATCGGCTTCGACTATCCCGGCGGCATCGCCGCGCTGCACGGACTGGACCTGTCCATCGCGCGGGGGCGGCGCCTGGCCATTCTGGGGCCGAACGGCGCGGGCAAGACCACCCTGTTGTTGCACCTGAACGGCACGCTGCGCCCGAATCGCGGCGAGATCCGACTGAACGGCGCCCCCGGCAGCTATACCCGCAGCGGACTGGCCGCCTGGCGCGGCACCGTCGGCCTGGTCCTGCAAGAGGCCGACGACCAGCTGTTTTCCGCCAGCGTGCGGCAGGACATTTCGTTCGGCCCCCTCAACCTCGGCCTCTCCGACGAGGAAGCCCGCGCCCGCGTCGAGGCGGCGGTGGCGGCGCTGCACCTGACCCACGTCGCCGACCGCCCCACCCACATGCTGAGCTTCGGCCAGAAGAAGCGCGTCGCCATCGCCGGCATCATGGCGATGCGGCCCGCCGTGCTGGTTCTCGACGAGCCGACCGCCGGGCTCGACCCCTCGGGCGAGCGCCACCTGCTGATCGCCCTGGCCGGTCTGCACGCGGCGGGAACCACCCTGGTCTTTTCCACCCACGACATCGATTTCGCCTGGGCCTGGGCCGACGACGTCGCCCTGTTCAAGGACGGCCGGGTGCTGCGCCAGGGCACCGCCGAGGACATCCTGCTCGACGCGCCGCTGCTGGCCGAGGTCGGGCTCGCCCCGCCCCTGATCGCCGAGGTCGCCCGCCGCCTGCCCGGACGCGACCCGGAACGGCCGTTGCCGCGCCGCCGCGACGAACTGCTGTCCCTTTTGTCCGGCGCTTGATTCGCCGCCCCGCCGCGGGGTATCAGAAAAGCCGGATCAAGGGGGAAGGGACGGGCCATGGATTTCCGGGGATACGGCAAGGGCGCGGTGATTCTGGTCGCCGTCAGCGTGCTGGCGATGATCGCCAACCAGTTCGCGCCGCAACCCGCCGCGACGCCGCTTTCCGAACTGCCCGCCGACACCGCGCCCGGCTGCATCGCGCGGGGGGCCGACCCGGCGCCGCCCACCTTCGCCTCCGCGCCCGATCCCAACGGCATCGCCGACCGCTATGTCTTCGACCGGCTGGTCGAATACGACCGGCGGAGCGGCCGCCTGGTTTCCGGCCTCGCCACCTCGTGGACGGTGTCCGACGACGGCCTCGAATACACCTTCCGCCTGCGCAACGGCGTCACCTTCCACGCCGCGCCGGGCTTCGCGCCGAGCCGCGCCCTCACCGCCGACGACGTGGTCTTCACCTTCTCGCGGCTGATCGTGCCAAACCACGCCTTCCACCGCATCCCCGAGACCGGCAACGCCGACTTCGTCACCGTCGGCATGAACGGGCTGATCGTCGACGTGACCCGGGACGGCGAGGACCTCGTCACCTTCCACCTGGCCATGCCCTATCCGAAGTTCCTGCCCAACCTGAGCATGGACTTCGCCTCGATCCGTTCCGCCGAATACGCCAAGGCGATGAAAAAGGCGGGCACGCCCGACCGCTTCGCCGTCTGGCCGGTGGGCACCGGCCCCTTCGCGGTGGCGGCGACCGGGGCGGACGGCGTGCGCTATGCCGCCAACCCGAACTATTGGGGGAACCGTCTGCCCGGCGCGGCGCCGCAGCCGGTGGAGAAACAGGTGGTGGTGCCGATTCCCAACGCCGGGATCGACTGATCCGGCGTTCGCCGCCTCAGCGATGCGCCGCGTTGCTTTCCGCCACCAAGCCGACGGCGGCGCGGCCCTGCAAGTCGACATGGCCGCGAATCAGGCGCTCCGCCAGTTCGGCGTCGCCGTCGGCGAAGGCGGCGACGATGCCTTCGTGTTCGTCGAACGAGGCGGCGACCCGCCCCTCGGCATGGAACTGCAACCGCCGCCAGGGTTTCAGCAGGCGGCGCACCGCCAGGGTATGCTCGACCAGGATATCGTTGCGGCAGCCTTCCAGAATCAGGCGGTGAAAGATCATGTCGGCGGCGTCGTAGCGCAGATAGTCGCCGCTTTCCGCCGGGGGAACGCAACGGCGGTGCGCGTCGCGCAGGGCCAGGCGTTCCTCGTCGGTCATGCGCAACGCCGCGTAGTGGGCGCACAGCCCCTCCAGCCCGGCCAGCGCCTCGAAGCGTTGCGCCATCGCCGATTCCGAGATTTCCGCCACCACCGCGCCGCGGCGGGGACGAAGCTCCACCAGACCGCTGACCGACAGACGGGTCAGGGCCTCGCGCACCGGCGTGCGCGAGGTGCCGAAGCGCGTCGCCAGGCTGCCCTCGTCCAGGTGCAGACCGGGCGCGATTTCGCCCAGGACGATCTCTTTCTCCAACACCGCGCTGACGTGGTCGGCCAGGGACACTTTACCTCTTCTCCTTCTTTCTCGTCGGCTTGGCGGCGGGTTTGGCGGCGGGCGGCGGCGCGGCGGGCTGGGCGGCGGGCGGACCGATCATCGTCATCGCCTGGGCGAAGGCCGACTCCCAATCGCCCTGGCGCGGCTGGCGCACCAGACGCAAGGAAGGATACCACGGCGTGGTCGCACCTTTCTCGCCCCAACGCCAGTCCACCGCGAAAGGCATCACCACCACCGCCGGCACCCCCAGGCTGCCCGCCAGGTGCACCGGCCCGGTGTCCACCGCCACGATCAGGTCCATCTGCCGCATCAGCAGCGCGGAATCGAGGAAGTCGGAAATCCGCGGCGCGAGATCGGCAACCAGGACGCCGATGCCGGTTTCCGCCAGGTCGCGGGCCCGGTCGCCGACCTGGAAGCTGTAGATGTCGAGCCCCGGATGGGCGAACAGCGGCCGGAACGAGGCGAGTTCGGTGGAACGGTTGCGGTCGTTGCGGTGTCCGGGACTGCCCGCCCAGACGATGCCGACGCGGCGGCGCCCGGCGCGCGGCGGGAATATCTTTTCCGCCTCGGCCAGGCGGTCCGGCGGCAGGTCGACGGCAAGGGGCGGCGGCAGGGTTTCCGGCCGCGCCTTCAGCACCCGCATCAGGCTGATCAGCGGCAGGCAAAGGTCGTGCGGCGGCAGGGGCGCGTCCGACGCCACCAGTTCCACCCCGGCCAGCGCCGGAGCGGCGGCGAACAGGGAGAGCAGCGGCTTGCGCACCTGCATCGCGACGCGGCCGCCGTCGCGGACGATCAGGGGGACGTAGCGGGCGAACTGGATGGCGTCGCCCATGCCCTGTTCGCTCAGCAGAAGCAGGGTGCGTCCGGCCAACGGCGCGCCGTCCCACTGCGGCCGGGACGAGGCGAAGGACGGCACCTCGGGCAGCGACCAGCGCGCCTCGTAGGCGGCGAAGCCCCGTTCCCAATCGCCCTTCTGCAACAGCATCAGGGAATAGTCCCATTCGCGCTGGCGGTTGCCGGGTTCCGCCGCGATTAGGGGCGAGATCAGCGCCAGCGCCTCGTCGACGCGGTTCATGTCGCGCAAGAGCAGGCTGAGGTTATAGCGGGTCCCGGCGGAACCGCCCCGGTCCAGGGCGCGGCGGAACGCGGTTTCCGCCGCGGCGAAACGGCCGAGGTCGCGCAACGCGTTGCCAAGGTTCGAATAGGCCGCCTCGGTATCGCCGCCGGACAGGCCGATTCCCCGCGCGAAGCAGGCCGCCGCCGCCTCCCACCGTTTCAGGCGGCGCAACGCCACCCCCAGGTTGTTCCACGCCGACGCATGCCCCGGCGCGGCGCGCACGAACCGCTGCAACAGGTTGGCGGCGTCGGCGGAACGGTTCTCCGCCAGGGCCTTGGTCGCCTGCTCCCACAACGGGTGCAACGCCTGCGGCATCTCCGGCTTCATCCGCCCCCCTCTTTCGGCGTGCCCGCCGCCCAATCCGGGCGGGCCAGGCGCTCGTCGCGGCGCGCCCGGCTGGAACAGGCCTCCTCGGCCCGCGCCAGGTTCTTTTCGGCGATCGCGGCCAGACGCCCCTGGTTGTTGATCTGATAGACCGCCAGCGCCGCCTTGAACGCCTCCGCCGCCGCCAGGAAGGTCTCGACGCTTTCGGTGCGCTTCGCCAGCAGGAACAGGGCGGACCCCAGGTTGTTCTGCGACGCCGCCCACAGCAGCGGCTGAGAGTCCTCGGTGCGTTCCTCCAGGGTGGCGCGGCACAGCTCCACCGCCCGTTCCAGGGCGGGCACGCTGCCCAGTTGGTCGCCATAGACCTGCAACGCCTGCGCCAGGGCGGAAATCACCTCGGCCCACTTCTGCGGGAACTCGGCGCGGGTATAGACCTGGATCGCCGCCTGATAGTGATTGAGGGATTCCTTCAGGAACTCCGCGTCGCCGGAGACCAGGCCCTGGCGATAGCCGATCAGCCCCAGCCGTTCGTGCAGCAGGGCCCAATCCCAGGGGCGATCCTCGCGCCGCACGTCCTCCATCGCCAGACGCAGGGTCTCGGCGGCGGCGTCCCAGGGGGTGGCGGGCTTCGCCCCCGGCGCGGGCGGCGCCTCGGCGGCCGGCGTCGCGCCGCGTTCGGCCCGCGCGCATTCCAGAAGCCCCCGTCCGATGAAGGCGTCCGCCCAATCGAAGCGCGCGGCGCGCGGCATCCGCTTCGCCGCGTCCTCGAAGGCCCGCGCCGCCCGGTCCCACAGATCGGCGGGCATTTCCTCGCCCCCCGCCACCAGGGCGGCGGCCGACCCCCAGGCCAGCAGCGCCGCCGCCTGCTCCGCCGCCGCCAGGCCGGAAACCGCGCGGCTCACCCCCTCGGCGGCGGCCAGGACGTCGTCGGCGAGGCGGGCAAACAGGTCGGCGGAACGGCGCGGCCCCTCCGCCAGGACGGCGGCAAGGACCATGGCGCGCAGCAAGGCGGGCAAGGGCTCGACGAAGGCTTCCAGCGGCACGAACGCCCCGGCGGCGGAACTCATCCGGCCCAGGCGCAGTTCGTGCGGCGTCGCCGGAACCGAGACCCGCACCTCCAGCAGGTGGCCGATCGTCTCCATCCGGCCCCAGACCACCGCGTCGGCGCCGCGCGCCGCCGCCATCGCCATCGCCGCCGCCGCCGCGGAACGGCGCGACGCCTCGGCGTCCTTCACCCCGTCGGGCCAGGGCGGTGCCTCGTCGACGCGGCGCACCACCGCGCCGGGAATGCCCTGCAACGCCGAAACCATCGCATCGAGAATCGCCGCCGCCTCGGGCGGCAGGTCGCCGCCGAAGCGCGCCACCAGGATTTTCGGCGGCCCGGCGGGCGGGGGTTCCGCCTCCTTCGCGGCGGACTTGCCGCGCCCGAACAGACGCGACAGCAACCCGCCCTTCGCCTCCGCCGCGCCGCCTTCCTGCTTCGCGGCGGGCGGCGGCGACGCGTCCTCGCCATCGGCGGCCACCGTCTGCGGCAGGGAATCGGGCGGCGCCGACCGCGCCAGACGTTCGTCGGCGGCGCGCAGGCGCTGCACCAGCTTGGTCATCACCGCGAAGGCCAGGTCGGCGTCGCGTTGCAGGCGGTCGAGGAACTCGTTACGGGGAATCACCGTGGCGGAAACCGCGCCGTCGGCGATGGCGGCGGCGCTACGCGGCACCCCGTCCACGATACCCATTTCGCCGAACATCTCGCCCTTGCCCAGGGTGGCCAGGACCACCGGACCGGCGGCCCCCGCCTTGACCAGCTTCACCCGCCCCTTGAGCAAGCGGAACGCGGCAAGGCTGTCGTCTCCCTCGCGGAAGATGATTTCGCCGTCCTGATAGTGTCGGGTCGCTTCCTTCACCGCGCCTGTCTCCGCCGCACGCCCATTGATTCAACGGAAGCGGCGCAGAAAGGCAAGCCGAATCATGCCGATGGCCGTAAAAACCGGACCGGGGCCGCGTCCCCGGCCTTACACCTTGCGGGTCTTGCCCTTGTCCATCTCGGGCTTCGCGCCGCCGGGATAGACCACCGCCACCTTACCCTGGAAGGCCGCCTCGATGAACCGGTCGCCCGCCTCGTCGACGCCCAGGCGCAGCATCATCGCGCCGTTTTCCACGGCGCGCGCCGCCTCCAGCCCGTCCATCTCGAAGGCCTTGGCCAGGCTGCCGACCAGGGTGTTGATCTCGTCGTAGGCTTCCTGTTCGCTTTTGTCGCTCACCCGTCGGCTCCTCGGTGCTTGCGGCGGTCAGACCGCCAGATTGTCGATCAGGCGGGTCCGCCCCAGGCGCGCCGCCACCAGGATACGCGCCGGACGGTCCACTTCCGTCAGCGGCGCCAGGCCGTCGGCGGCCCGCAGTTCCAGATAGTCGATGGCGGCGAAACCGGCACCCAGGATCGCCGCGCGCGCCGCGTCGAGGGCCGCCGCCACCGGCATGCCGCCGGTCATCGCCGCCGCCGCGTCGGCCAGGGCGCGTTGCAGCGCCGGAGCCACCGCCCGTTCCTCCGCCGACAGATAGGCATTGCGCGACGACAGGGCCAGACCGTCCGCCTCGCGTACCGTCGGCACGCCCAGGATGGCCACCGGCATGTCGAGGTCGCGCACCAGACGGCGCAGCACCTGAAGCTGCTGATAATCCTTTTCGCCGAAGGCGGCGACGTCGGGCTGCACCTGCTGCAACAGCTTGGTCACCACCGTGGCGACGCCCGAGAAATGGCCGGGACGGGTGGCGCCGCACAGGCCCTCGGACACCCCGGCGACGGTGATCGCGGTGGAGAACCCCTGCGGATACATTTCGGCGACGGTGGGCGCGAACAGCAACGACGCCCCCACCGAGGCCAGCTTCGCCAAATCGGCGTCCTCGGTGCGGGGATAGGCGGCGAAGTCCTCGTTCGGACCGAACTGCGTCGGGTTGACGAAGATCGACACCACCGCCCGGTCCGCCGCCTTCAGGGCGGTGCGCACCAGGGTCAGGTGGCCGTCGTGCAACGCCCCCATGGTCGGCACCAGGGCCACGGAAAGCCCCGTCTTGCGCCACTCGGCGACGCGCGCCCGCACCTCGGAAACGCGCCGCGCCACCGGCGGCAGTGCATGTGATCCGGTCATCCCGATACTCCCGTTTCCGTATCCGTCCGTCAGGCCTGGGGGGGCTTGGCGCCGAAGCAATGCTCCGGCCCGGGGAAGCTGCGCGCCTTGACCTCGGCCGCGTAACGCGCCGCCGCCTCGCCCACCAGCGGGGCCAGATCGGCGAAGCGCTTCACGAACTTCGGCTTGAAGTCCGAGAACAGGCCAAGCACGTCGTCGATCACCAGCACCTGGCCGTCGCAGGCGGGCGAGGCGCCGATGCCGATGGTCGGAATCGCCACGTCGCCGGTAATCTGCCGCGCCAGGGGTTCGTGCGTGCCTTCCAGCACCACCGAGAACGCCCCCGCGTCCGCCGCCGCGCGGGCGTCGGCCAGAATCTTGTCGGCTTCCGCCTCGGACTTGCCGCGCGCGCGGAAACCGCCGAAGGCGTGCACCGACTGCGGCGTCAGGCCGACGTGCGCCATCACCGGCACGCCGCGCTCGACCAGGAAGCGGATGGTGTCGGCCATTTCCTCGCCGCCTTCCAGCTTCACCGCGGCGCAGCCGGTTTCCATCATCAGCCGCGCGGCGTTGCGGAACGCCTGCTCCGGGCTTTCCTGATAGCTGCCGAACGGCATGTCGACGACGACGCAGGCGTGCGCGGCGCCGCGCATCACCGCCTGGCCGTGGGCGATCATCATTTCCAGGGTGACGCCGATGGTGGTGGGCAGGCCATAGACCACCATGCCCAGCGAATCCCCCACCAGCAGAACGTCGACGTGGGGGTCCAACAGCCGCGCCATCGGCGCGGTGTACGCGGTCAGACAGACGATCGGGTCGCCGCCCTTGCGGGCGCGGATATCCCGCGTCGTCACCGGCCTTGCGGCGATCTCAACGCTCACGGTCGATCCTCCCAACTGTTCGCGGCCGCCGTCCGCTCGCTTGCCCAAGTCCGCCCGCGGCCGCAATGCCCTCTTTCCGGGGCGGACGCCTTCTTATCGCTTTTTCCCCGCGAATGAAAGGAAAACCGCCCCTTTCTCAGGCTTTCGGCGGCGGTTCGTCGTCGAACAGGATGCGGTTCGCCGCGCCGTCCAGGTCGTCGAACTGGCCGGAGCGCAACGCCCACAGAAACGCCGCCAGACCGCATGCCCCCAGAAACAACGCCGCCGGGATCAGCAACAGCAGACTGGTCATCGTTCCTCCCGCACGCCCAGGCGCAGGGCGTTCAACATCACCACCAGGGAAGATGTGGACATCGCCGCCGCCGCGATCAACGGCGTCACCAGCCCCGCCATCGCCAACGGCACGGTGACGCAATTGTACAAAATCGCCGCCGCGAAGTTGCCGCGCACCAGGCGCCCGGCACGGCGGGCGACGCGCAGGACCTCCGCCACCGGGGCCAGGCGGTCGCCCTGGAACACCGCGTCGGCGGCGGTCTGCGCGATGTCGGCGGCGCTGGCCGGCGACAGGGAAACCAGGGCGGCGGCCAGCGCCGGGGCGTCGTTAAGGCCGTCGCCGACCATCAATACCCGATGCCCGGCGGCGCCCATCGCCGCCAGCTCCGCCACCTTGTCCGCCGGACGGCAATCCGCCCGCCAGTCGTCGATCCCCGCCTCGGACGCCGCCTTCGCCACCGCCTCGGCCCGGTCGCCGGACAGCACCCGCACCGCAAGGCCCATCCGCCGCAACGCCGCCACCGTCGCCGCCGCGTCGGGGCGCAGGCGCTGGGTGAAGGAAAACCGCACCGGCGAGGACGCCGCATCCCGCCGCCACCACAATTCCGGCCCGTGGGCGGGCGGCGGCGGTGCACCGGAAACGCCGACGGAAAAGGAAAACCGCCCCAACCGCGCGGCATCCGCCGCCAGCCCCTCGCCCGGCACCTCGACGACGCCGTCGCGCGACCGCGCCACCCCCGCCGCCCGCGCCAGCGCCCGCGCCAGGGGATGACGGCTGCCCGCCGCCAGCGCCGCCGCCGCGGCCAAGTCGGCGGTGCTCCACCCGCCGGGTTCCAGCTCGGGCTGGCCGTCGGTCAGGGTGCCGGTCTTGTCGAAGACCACCGTGTCCACCGTCTCCAGCCGTTCCAGCGCCGTCGCCGACTTCAGCAGCACGCCGCCCTTGAACAGCCGCCCCGAGGCGATCACCTGCACCGCCGGAACCGCCAGCGCCAGCGCGCACGGACAGGTGACGATCAGGGTGCTGACCGCCGCGGTCAACGCCGTGCGCAGGTCCGTCCCCCGCCCCCAGAACCACCAGGCGAAGGCGGCGAAGGCCAAGGCATGCACCACCGGCGCGTACAGGCGCGCCACCCGGTCGGCCAGCGCCACGGCACGGGCGCGGCCTTGCTCCGCCTCTTCCATCAGGCGGACGATCCCGGCCAGCAGGGTTGCCTCGCCCGCCGCCGTCACCCGGATGCGCAGGGCGCCGCTCAGGTTCAGGGTGCCCGCGTGCACCGCGTCGCCGGGCGCCACCGCCCGCGGCGTCGTCTCGCCGGAAATCGCCTGGGTGTCGATGTCGGAATGGCCCTCGATCACCGTGCCGTCGATGCCGATGCGGTCGCCCGGCGCCACCCGCGCCACCGCCCCCGCCGCCACCCGCGACGGCGGCAGCGCGGCCAGGGTGCCCGTCGCGGTTTCCACTTCCACCGCCTGCGCCGACAACGCCAGCAGGTTCTCCGCCCCCTCGCGCGCCCGGCCGCGCGCCAGGGCATCCAGGTAGCGGCCGATCAGCAACAGGAACAGCAACGCCGCCGCCGAATCGAAATAGACGTTCTCGGCCGAGGCGGCGGTCTCCGCCAGCGACAGGCCGCAGGCCAGAACCACCGCCAGAACGATCGGCACGTCCATGCCCATCTGTCCGGCGCGCAGCGACCCCCACGCCCCGGCCAGAAACGGCCGGATCGCATAGGCCACCGCGGGCAGCACGATCAGGGCGGAAATCCAGTGCAGCAGGTCGCGGGTCGCCGGACCCATGTCCACCCCCGACCACACCGCCACCGACAGCAGCATCACGTTGGCCGCGGCGAAACCCGCCACCGCCATCGCCCGCAACAGCGTCGCCTGACGCTGCCGCGCCGCGCCCTTCATCAGTTCGGCGTCGAAGGGCAACAGGCGATAGCCGACGCGGCGCACCGGCAGCAGAATTTCCGAAACCGCCGCCGCCTCCCCCCGCCAGACCAGCCGCAACCGCCGCGTGGTCATGTTCAGGCGCGCCGAAACCACCGTCGCCTGCCGGGTCAGCAGGGTCTCGATCAGCCAGACGCAGGCGGCGCAGTGCAGGCCGTCCACCACCGCGTGCAGAACCCAGGTGCCCGGCTCCGTTCCCGGCGCCGCCTCGGACGAAAGGTCGATCTCCGGCTCGTCGTCGGGCCTGAGCGGGCGCGTGCCGGGGTCGCAGACCCGCCGCTGGTAATACGAATCCAGACCCAGCCCGTGCACCAGGTCGAAGGCGGCGCGGCAACCCGCGCAACAGAACTCCGCCCCGCCCGGAGAATCGGGCGGTACCGGCAGGCCGCAGTGGCGGCAGGCGGGTTGAGCGGATTCAGGCATGCGATTTCCCAAAAAAACCAAACGTTGCGGAGGGTCGCGGACCCTCCGCGCCTCCCATTCGTTTGGTTTTCGCCGCGAAGCGGCTGCCAATCGTCACGACACGTGATGGCTTTATCGCGCTCCGCGCAAGAACCTTACGAATGGGGTGCGCGAGGGGGCCAAGCCCCCTCGCGGCGTTTTCCCTTCACGGCACCTGGATGCGTCGGCGCAGGCGCAAGGGCGGCGCGCCCGCGCGTCCGGCGACCAGGCGCGCTTCCCATTGGCCCTTCAGCGGCAGCACGGTTTCCACGGCATAGACGCCGTCGCCCCGCGCCGCGAGGACGAGGTCGCGGTCATGGCCCTTCACCGCCGGGCGCTCCAGGACGAGCGTCGCGGCAAGCCCTTCCACCGGGGCGCCCAGGGCGTCGCGGACGGACAGGCGCAGGCGGACGCGGCGGCTGCCGTCGGCCTCGATGCGGCTGGCGGCAAGGCCGAAGTCGGCCTGCCAGCCCAGCGCCGCCTGGGCGCGCGCGGCGGCGATTTCGGCGTTGTAGGCGTTGCCCCGCTCGAAGGCCTTTTCCACCGACAGGCCGGAGAAGGTGGCGGTGGCCAGGTGCAGCATCGCCCCGTTCACCGCGAACACCACCAGAAACCCGGCAACGAAGATCCAGGGATACCACCAGCCATCGGGGCGCCTGCGGGTCATCGCGCCGGTCCTCATGGCGGGGGAGCGGCGAACATGGTTCCCTGCACCAGGAACTGATCCGCCGCGAGGTTGTTGAACAGGAAGTCGAGGGAGGTTTCGCGCCCCAGCCGGACCTCGGGCGGCACGGTGACGTAAACGCGGAAGGTCCCCACCGCGTCGCCCGCCACCGGCAGGCGCACCGAATCCGCGTCCTCGTCGCCATAGCCGATCACCGTCAAGGTGGCGCCGTCGATGCCGGCGAGGCTGAGGTGATAGTCCTGCGCCGTGCGCCGCATGTTCTGAATCTTCACCGTGTAGCCGTTGCGCACCGAACCGTCGGACAGGCGCACGTAGAGCGGGCTGCGTTCGTGCTGGATGCTGACGCTTTCCCGCGACCGGGTGGCGAGCACCGAAACCAGCCCCAGCGCCACCGCCAGCAGCACCCCGGCGTAGATCAGGGTGCGCGGCCGCAGCAGACGGCGGCGGGTGGGCCGACCCTTGGCGCGCGCCACCTGGTTGGTCACCGAATCGTAAGAGATCAGGTTGGCGGGCCGCCCGAGCTTCGCCATCACGCCGTTGCAGGCGTCGATGCACAGGGCGCAGCCGATGCAGGCCAACTGACTGCCGTTCCTGATGTCGATGCCGGTGGGGCAGACCTGCACGCACAGGCCGCAGTCGATGCAGTCGCCGCGTCCTTCGAAGTTGCCGTCCTTCGGCGCCTTGCCGCGCGGTTCGCCGCGCCAGGATTCGTAGGTGACGATCAGCGAATCCTCGTCGAACATCGCCGACTGGAAGCGCGGCCACGGGCACATGTAGATGCACACCTGTTCCCGCGCGTAGCCCGCGAACAGGAAGGTGGAGGCGGTGAACACCCCCCACATCGACAGCATCCACCCCGAGGTCCGGCCCGCGAACAGGTCCCGCGTGGATTGGAAGGCGTCGGAGAAATAGATCAGCCAGGTCCAGCTGGTGAAGAGCGCGATGAGCAGCCAGATGGCGTTCTTCAGCGCCTTCCGGCCCAGCTTGCCCGCGCTCCAGGGGGCGGCGTCGAGGCGGATGCGGGCGTTGCGGTCGCCCTCCACCGCGCGTTCGACGGCGACGAACAGGTCGGTGAACACCGTCTGAATGCAGGTGAAGCCGCACCACACCCGGCCGAACAGGGCGGTGGCGAGGAACAGGCCGATGGCGCCCAGCACCAGAAGGCCGGTGAGGTAATAGACCTCTTGCGGCCAGATCTCGATGCCGAGGAAATAGCCGCGCCGTCCCGACATGTCGAGGAGGATGGCCTGATCCGCCGCGCCCGGCCCGCGGTCCCAGCGAATCCAGGGGGCGACGAAATAGATGGCCAGCAGCAGAATCGAGACCCGCGTCTTCAGGCGGCGGAAATGCCCCGACGCGGCGCGCGGGTGCACCTTGCGCGACGCGGCGAAGAGGGAACGCCCCTGCGTACCGGAGGAGGAACCGTCGGGCATGACCTGAAGACCTTTACTGACCGCCGCCGAGGGAATGGACGTAGACCGAAAGCTGCTTGATCTCGACGTCGGAAAGGCGCCCGCCCCAGTTCGGCATCACGCCGTGGCGGGGAACGGAAATCTGCGCCATCACCTCGGCGCGGCTGCCGCCATAGAGCCAGATCCGGTTGTCGAGGGCGGGAGCGCCGGTTTCCTTCATCCCCTCGCCCTTTTCGCCATGACAGACCGCGCAGTTCGCCTGATACAGCGCCTGACCCGCGGCGGGGCCGGGCTTGCCCGCCGCCATCGCCAGGACGAAGTCGGCGACCTGGCCGATCTCGGCGCGGGTGAGCAGGCCGTCGCGGCCGAAGGCGGGCATTTCGGCGGTGCGCGCCAGGGGGTCGCCGGAACGGATGCCGTGGCGGATGGTCTGCTGGATTTCCGTCAGGCTGCCGCCCCAGATCCATTCGTCGTCGACCAGGGCGGGATACCCCTTGGTTCCCGCGCCGCCCACCATGTGGCAGGCCGCGCAGTTTTCCTTGAAGATCACCTCGCCGCCGCGCATCGCCATCTGGCGCAGGGCGGGATTGGCGACGATTTCGTCGAGCGGCGCGTCGGCCATCGGCTTCAGCCATTCCTGGCGCTGCGTCGCGGTCTCGGCCAGGACGTCGCGCACCCCGGCGCGCGAACTGAAACCGGCGGTGCCGCCGAAGAAGTCCTTCACCCCGGGAACCGAGGGCATCACTACCATGTAGCCCACCGCCCAGGCGATGCAGACCATGAACACCAGCACCCACCAGCGCGGCAGCGGGTTGTTGTATTCCGCGATGCCGTCCCATTCGTGCCCCATGGTCTTGGGGGCGCGGGGGGCCTTTTCGTCCTTGGCGGCGACCTTGTCCTTGGGGGCGTTCTTGTCCTCAGTCATGCTCCGCTCCCTGACCCCGGGGTTGCCGCGGCGGATCGTCGCGCAGAGGGATCATCGCCGCCGCCGCGAAGCGGTCGCGGTTGCGCGGCCAATAGGCCCAGGCCACCGTGCCGAGAAACAGGCTCATCAGCCACAGGCCCCAGATCGAGCGCAGGAATTCGACGATTTCTTGCATCGCGCCCTCCTCAGCGGTCCGCCGCCGCCGGATCGAACTTGGTGAAGTCCACCATCCGGCCCAGCATCTGCAAATAGGCGATCACCGCGTCCATTTCGGTCAGGCGGCCGGGCTGGCCGTCGAAGTCGCCGACCGCCGCCTTGGGATAGCGTTTCAGCAGCCCCTCGACCTCCGCCTCGGGCGCCGCCTGCGCCGCCAGGTCGGCCCGCGCCTCGCGGATCATTTCGTCGGAATAGGGGTCGCCCAGGGTTTTCAGGGTCTTCAGGTGGTCGGCGATGTCGTCGGCGGCCAGGGGCGTGGACAGCAGGTGCGGATAGCCCGGCATCACCGAGCCCGGCACCACCGAACGCGGGTTGACCAGATGGCGGACGTGCCATTCGTTGGAATACTTGCCGCCGACGCGGGCGAGATCCGGGCCGGTGCGCTTGCTTCCCCACTGGAAGGGCCGGTCGTAGAGGCTTTCCGCCGCCAGGGAATAGTGGCCATAGCGTTCCGCCTCGTCGCGGAAGGGGCGGATCATCTGGCTGTGGCAGAGATAGCAGCCCTCGCGCACATAGATATTGCGTCCGGCGAGTTCCAGCGGCGAATAGGGGCGGATGCCCTGCACCTTCTCGATCGTCGATTCGATGGTGAACAGGGGCAGCACCTCGACGATGCCGCCGATCGACACGGTGACGAAGATGCCGAGAACCAGCGCCAGAAGGTTGCGTTCGATCTTGCCGTGGTGTTTCAGGATTCCCATTCGCGCCCCCTACTCCGCCGCCACGGCGCCGGGCGCCGCCTCGAACGGGCGTTCGTCCCGCACGTCGCCCCGCACCGTGCGGATCATGTTGTAGACCATGATCGCCGCACCGGCGAGGAACAGCACCCCGCCCAGGGCGCGCAGCACGTAATAGGGATGCATCGCCTCGACCGTCTCGATGAAGGAATACTGCAGGAAGCCCCACTCGTCGTAGGCGCGCCACATCAGCCCCTGCATGATGCCGGAAATCCACATCGCGGTGATGTAGAGGACGATGCCGATGGTGGCGATCCAGAAGTGGGTGCCGACCAGGCGCAGGGAATAGAGGCCGGGCCGCTTCCACAGCACCGGCACCAGGTGATAAAGGGCGCCGAAGGAAATGAACGCCACCCAGCCGAGCGCCCCCGAATGCACGTGGCCGATCGTCCAGTCGGTGTAGTGGGACAGCGAGTTCACCGCCTTGATCGACATCAGCGGGCCTTCGAAGGTGCTCATCCCGTAGAAGGCGACCGAGGTGACCAGGAAGCGCAGCACCGGATCGGTGCGCAGTTTCTCCCAGGCGCCGGACAGGGTCATGATGCCGTTGATCATGCCGCCCCACGAGGGCATCCACAGCATCACCGAGAACACCATGCCGAGGGTCTGCGCCCAGTCGGGCAGCGCGGTGTAGTGCAGGTGGTGCGGTCCCGCCCAGATGTAGAGGAAGATCAGCGCCCAGAAGTGGACGATCGACAGGCGGTAGGAATAGACCGGCCGTTCCGCCCGCTTCGGCACGAAGTAGTACATGATCGCCAGGAACCCGGCGGTGAGGAAGAAGCCCACCGCGTTGTGGCCGTACCACCACTGGGTCATCGCGTCCTGCACGCCGGAATAGGCGGTGTAGCTTTTCGCGCCGAACACCGACACCGGCAGCGCCAGGTTGTTGCCGATGTGCAGCAGGGCGATGGTGACGATGAAGGCGAGGTAGAACCAGTTGGCGACGTAGATGTGGGGTTCGGTGCGTTTCAGGATGGTGCCGACGAAAACCGCGAGGTAGGCGACCCAGACGACGGTCAGCCACAGGTCGACGAACCATTCCGGCTCGGCGTATTCCTTGCTTTGGGTGATCCCCATGACATAGCCGAGCGCCGCCATCACGATGAACAGCTGATAGCCCCAGAAGACGAATCGGGCCAGGGGCTCGCCGCCGAAAAGCGAGGCGCGGCAGGTGCGCTGCACCACGTAGAACGAGGTGCCGATGAGGACGTTGCCGCCGAAGGCGAAGATCACCGCCGAGGTGTGCACCGGGCGCAGGCGGCCGAAAGTGGTCCACGGCAGGTCGAGGTTGAGCACCGGAAAGGCCAGCTGGAAGGCGATGAAGACGCCGGCGAGAAAGCCGACGATTCCCCAGGCCACCGCGGCGACGGTGAATTTCTTGACGATGTCTTCGAGGTAGGGTTCGGCGGAACGTATTGCGGTCATCTGATCAACCCTGCTGCGTGGCGGGATCGCCCCCCGCTGAGAGACGTAGGCACGCGCGGCGTTTTTTCACCCCTCGCCGCAAGGCTTTATTGCCGGTCGGCCCGGTCGAAGGTCTGCTTGACCGCGCCCATCACGAAGAAACCGCAGCCGACCGCGACGATCAGGCCGACGGCATAAACATAGTCGTCGTGCGCGCGGGCGGACGCCAGCAGCGCCAGAAGCCCCAGGCCGAAGGCCAGGCTGCCGAGTATCCAATTGCCGATCGCCGTCATCGCCGCCCCCTTCGTCCGGTTGCCGCCTGCTGCTCAGGTGGGAGCGATTCTCCCCCATCTCAAGGGGGCGGCGCAATACCGGGATCGAGAATACGCATTGACTTGGCGGAACCTTCACTTTATAAGGCGGCTCCTTCGCAAGAATGCCCTGTTAAAGAGGAGTTGGAAGCGTGAAACGCACCTATCAACCCAGCAAATTGGTCCGGGCGCGTCGGCATGGTTTCCGCTCGCGTATGGCCACCGTCGGCGGTCGCCGCGTGATCGCCAACCGCCGCCGCCAGGGCCGCAAGCGCCTGTCCGCCTGATTTTCGGCTTGACCGGGACTTCGGGCATGGCTCTGGTCCTGAGATTGCAACGCCGCGCCGACTTTTTGCGCGCGGCGCGCCTGGGGCGCAAGTGGGCGATGCCCGGCTTGGTCGTCCAGGCGGTGGCGACTCCGCCCGCCCGCGCCCGCGACGATACCCTGCGGCTGGGATTCACCGCCAGCCGCAAGGTCGGCGGCGCGGTTTTGCGCAACCGCGCCAAGCGCCGCCTGCGCGAGGCGGCGCGCCTGATTCTGGTTCCCCGCGCCGAGCCCGGATACGACTATGTTCTGATCGGACGGCCACAAACCGTGGACCGTCCCTTCACTGCGTTGTTGCAAGATTTGCAAACCGCTTTAAAACGTCTGGGGCGCTATCGCTCCGCCGAGGGCGGACAGGCGCCCGCCGAGCCATCGGAAAACGGAACCCGCACGCCATGACGTCCGACCGGCAGTCCCCGTCCCAGCTTTTGCGCCGCGCCCTGATCTGGTGCTGCAAGCTGCCGGTGCATGCCTATCGCTACGTGGTGTCGCCGCTGATCGGCCCGTGCTGCCGGTTCCAGCCGACCTGCTCGGCCTATGCCTTGGAAGCCTTCGACAAGCACGGCCCGCTGGTCGGCCTGTGGCTGACCGTCCGCCGCATCGGACGCTGCCATCCGCTCGGCGGTTCCGGTTACGACCCGGTGCCCGACAAGGCGCCGCCGCTTTTCACCCGTCCTCATCGAACCACTGGGTAGACCTTCACGATGTCCGAACAGCGCAACGTCATCCTCGCGGTGGTCATTTCCATCGCCATTCTGGTCGGCTACCAGTTTTTCTTTTTGAAAACCTCGCCGAAACAGGGTGTGCCGCCCACCGAACAGACGTCCGCCGCCGCCGCGCCGAAGGCGCCGAGCGGCGTCACCGCCGGAGAGGAACCCGCCCAGCCGGTGAAGGTGACGAAAACCCGCGCCGCGGTGATCGCCGAGGGCGGCCGCGTCGCCATCGCCGCGCCGCGCCTGACCGGTTCGCTGTCGCTGACCGGCGCGCGCCTCGACGACATCACCCTGGCCACCTATCGCGAGACCCAGGCGCCGGACAGCCCCAACGTCTCGCTGCTGTCGCCCTCGGGCGCGCCCAAGCCCTATTTCATCGAAATGGGCTGGAGCGCCGCCGACCGCACCGTCAAGGTGCCGGGCGCCGCCACCGTCTGGTCGGCCAACGGCAGCAAGCTGACCCCGGCCACCCCGGTCGAACTGTGGTGGGACAACGGCGAGGGCCTGACCTTCATCCGCACCGTCGCCGTCGACGACCGCTATGTCTTCACCGTCACCCAGCGGGTCGAGAACCATTCCGGCAAGGAAGTGACGCTCTATCCCTACGGCCTGATCGCGCGCGTCGGCCTGCCCCACCTCGAGGGCTATTCGGTGCTGCACGAAGGCCCCTTGGGCGTGCTTGACGGCAAGTTGCAGGAAATCACCTACGAGAAGGTGCAGAAGAGCGCCTTCGAGGAAGACTCCACCGGCGGCTGGGTCGGCATCACCGACAAGTACTGGCTGACCGCCCTGCTGTTCGACCAGAAGGCCCCGGTGCACGCCAAGTTCACCCATCGCGACGTCGGCGGCACCCCCCGCTATCAGGTGGACTATCTGGCCGCGGGCGTCACCGTCGCCGCCGGCGCCACCGCCGAGATCACCAACCGCGTCTTCGTCGGCGCCAAGGAAGTCCACACCATCGCCGACTACGCCGAGAAGTTCGGCATCGACAAGTTCGACCGCGCCATCGACTTCGGCTGGTTCTATTTCCTCGCCAAGCCGTTCTTCTATATCCTCGACTACCTGTTCAAGATGGTCGGCAACTTCGGCATCGCCATCCTGATCTTCGTGCTGCTGCTGCGCGCCGTGATGTTCCCGCTGGCCAACAAGTCCTACCGCTCGATGAACGCGATGAAGCGCGTCCAGCCCGAGATGAAGAAGCTGCAGGAACGCCACAAGGACGACAAGGCCCGCCTGCAACAGGAAATGATGGCCCTCTACAAGCGCGAAAAGGCCAACCCGATGTCGGGCTGCCTGCCGATGCTGGTGCAGATTCCGGTGTTCTTCGCCCTCTACAAGGTGCTGTTCATCACCATCGAAATGCGCCACGCGCCGTTCTATGGCTGGATCCACGACCTGTCCGCGCCGGACCCGACCAACGTCTTCACCGCCTTCGGCCTGATCCCCTGGACGCCGCCGGAGATGCTGCACCTGGGCGCCTGGCCCCTGGCCATGGGCATCACCATGTGGCTGTTGCAGAAGATGTCGCCCGCGCCGACCGACGCGACCCAGGCGAAGATCATGCAGATGCTGCCGATCGTCTTCACCTTCATGATGGCGAAGTTCGCGGCGGGCCTGGTGATCTACTGGGCGTTCTCCAACTGCCTGTCGATCCTGCAGCAATGGGTGCTGCTGAAGACCGACAAGCACCATGGCCACGGCCATGCCCACGCCAAGAAATAGGACCCGATGACGGAAAACCCCTCCCTTCCCGTCTCCGACACCGAAAGGGCGCGCCTGGAAGCCGGGCGCGTCCTTTTCGCGCGAGGCTGCGACTTCATGCTGGGCGTCGCCCGGCCCGACCAACTGCCCCACACCCAGCGCCCGGAGGTCGCCTTCTGCGGCCGTTCCAACGTCGGCAAATCCAGCCTGATCAACGCGCTGACCGGGCGCAAGGCGCTCGCCCGCACCTCCAACACGCCGGGCCGCACCCAGGAGCTCAACTTCTTCGACCTGGGCGGCGCGATGATCCTGGTCGACCTGCCCGGCTATGGCTTCGCCGCCGCGCCGAAGGCGCAGGTCGACGGCTGGACCCGCCTGATCCTCGACTATCTGAAAGGCCGCCGCGAGCTCACCCGCGCGATGCTGTTGATTGACGCGCGCCACGGCCTGAAGGATAAAGACCGCGATGTGATGAAGACGCTGGACACCGCAGCCGTCACCTATCAGATCGTCCTGACCAAGGCCGACAAGGTCAAGGCCGCCGCCCTGGCCCGCATCGCGGACGAGGTCGCGGCCGAGGCCGCCACCCATGTCGCCGCCTTTCCGGAGATCGTGGTGACCAGTTCGGAAACCGGCGAGGGAATCGCCGAACTGCGCGCCGTGATGGCCGAAATCGCCGCGCGCGGCTGACCGTTCCACCCCCGCGTTGGTTGCCCAGGAGACCCGCCGATGACCGCCATGGAGCCGCCCATGTACACCCTGCCCCCCGACGACCCCGAAGACATCCTGGTGAAGGCCCGCACCCTCTCCGAGGCGCTGCCCTACATGCGCAAGTACTCGGGCAAGACCTTCGTCGTGAAGTACGGCGGCCACGCCATGGGCGACCCGGAACTCGCCGCGCAGTTCGCCCGCGACGTCGTGCTGCTGAAACGGGTCGGCATCAACCCCATCGTCGTCCACGGCGGCGGGCCGCAGATCGGCCGCCTGCTGGAACGGATGAAGATTCAAAGCACCTTCATCGACGGCCTGCGCGTCACCGACGCCGAGACCATCGACATCGTCGAGATGGTCCTCTCCGGCAAGATCAACAAGGAAATCGTCACCTGGGTCAACGACGCGGGCGGCACCGCCATCGGCCTGTCCGGCAAGGACGGCGACATGGTCCGCGCGCGCAAGCTGACCCGCACCGCCAAGGACCCCGACTCCAACATCGAGAAGGTGCTCGACCTCGGCTTCGTCGGCGAGCCCTACGCGGTGGACCCGCACATCCTGTCCACCCTGGCCAAGTCCGACATCATCCCGGTGATCGCCCCGATCGGCATCGGCGACAACGGCGAGACCTTCAACATCAACGCCGACACCTTCGCCGGCGCCATCGCCTCGGCGGTGGGGGCGGCGCGCCTCTACATGCTGACCGACGTCTCCGGCGTGCTGGACGGCAAGGGCAACCGCCTGACCGACCTGACCGCCGAGGAAGTGCGCGGCCTGATCGCCGACGGCACCATCTCGGGCGGCATGATCCCCAAGGTGGAAACCTGCCTGGACGCGGTGGGCAAGGGGGTCGAGGCCTCGGTCATCCTCAACGGCAAGGTCCCCCACTCCATCCTGCTGGAAATCTACACGCCGCAGGGCGCGGGCACCCTGATCCGGGCCGGCGCCTGATCATGGCCGCGCTCGACCGCCCGCTGATCGATCTGGCGCTGCGCCTGGCGGCAGCGGCACGGCCGATCGCGCGGACCTATTTCCGCCAGCCGATCCCGGTGGACGACAAGGCCGACAAAAGCCCGGTCACCATCGCCGACCGCGAAATCGAACAGACGCTGCGCCGCATCCTCGCGGCGGAGCGCCCCAAGGACGGCGTGATCGGCGAGGAATTCGGCGCCGACCGCCCGGACGCCGACTTGGCCTGGGTGATCGACCCGATCGACGGCACCAAAAGCTTCATCACCGGCAAGCCCTCCTTCGGCACCCTGATCGGCCTGCTCTGCCGGGGGGAACCGGTGCTCGGCATCGTCTTCCAGCCGATCAGCGACGAGCTTTGGCTGGGGGCGAAGGGCCATCCCACCACCCTGAACGGGCAAGAAGTCCGCGCCCGCGCCGGACGCATCCTGGAACAGGCCTACCTCTATTCCACCGCGCCCGAAATGTTCGCCGAAGGCGACGAGGCGGACGCCTTCGCCCGCCTGTCGCGGCGGGTCAAGTGCACCCGCTTCGGCGCCGACTGCTATGCCTATGGCCTGCTGGCCTCGGGCTGCATCGACCTGGTCTGCGAGGCCGACCTGAAGCTCCACGACTACACCGCCCTCTTCCCGGTGATCGAGGGCGCGGGCGGCAAGATCGCCGACTGGACCGGCGCCCCCCCGCCCTTCGTCGCCGGCAAGGTCCCCGGCCGCATCCTCGCCGCCGGGTCCGCCGAGCTCTTCGACGAAGCCAAGGATATCCTCGCCATATAGGGAGGTTCCCATGCCGCTTGCCGGAAAAACCAACGAATCGAGGGCCGCCCGGCGGGTCCGGGGCGGCGCCCTGGCCTTCCTGCTTCTGGCCCTGCTTTTCGCCCTGCCCGCGGCGGCGGCGGAGCCCAAGCCGACGCACGCCATCGCCATGCACGGCGCCCCCGCCTATGCGGCGAACTTCGACCACTTCCCCTATACCAACCCGGCGGCGCCGAAGGGCGGCACCCTGCGCCTGCACGCCATCGGCGGCTTCGACACCCTGAACGCCTATACCCTGAAGGGGATGGCGGCGGCGGGGCTGGGGCTGATCAACGACACCCTGACCATCCCCGGCATGGACGAGGCGTTCACCGAATACGGCCTGCTCGCCAAGACCATCACCATGCCCGAGGACCGTTCCTGGGTACGCTTCACCCTGCGGCCCGAGGCGAAGTGGCACGACGGCGTGCCGGTCACCCCCGAGGACGTGGTCTTCACCTTCGAAACCCTGCGGGATGCGGGCGACCCCTTCTATCGCAACTACTACGCCGGGGTGAAGACGGTGGAAAAAACCGCCCCCGACGCCGTCACCTTCACCTTCCGCGAGGCGGGCAACCGCGAGCTGCCGCTGATCATCGGCCAGATGCCGGTGATGCCGAAGCACTATTGGCAGGGCCGCGACTTCGCCGCGACCACCCTGACCCCGCCCCTGGGCAGCGGCCCCTACAAGATCGCCTCGGTCGATCCCGGCCGCGCCATCGTCTACGAGCGGGTGAAGAACTATTGGGGGCGGAACCTGCCGGTGAACAAGGGCCGCCACAACCCCGACACCGTGCGCTACGACTATTACCGCGACACCACGGTGGCCCTGGAGGCGTTCAAGGCCGGGGCCTTCGACATCATCACCGAGTACGAGGCGAAGAAGTGGGCCACCGCCTACGACTTCCCCGCCGTCGCCGACGGCCGGGTGATCCGCGCCGAGATTCCGCGCCACACCCCGTCGGGCATGCAGGGCTTCGTCTACAACACCCGCCGCCCCATCTTCGCCGACCCACGGGTGCGCGCCGCGCTGGCCTATGCCTTCGATTTCGAGTGGACCAACGCCACCCTGTTCTATGGCGCCTATCGCCGCATCGAGAGCTATTTCGACAACTCGGAACTGGGCGCCCGCGCCCTGCCCGATGCCGCCGAGCTGGCGATCCTGGAACCCTTCCGCAAGGAGTTGCCGCCCGAGGTCTTCACCACCGTCTACGCCGCCCCCAAGGTGGAAGGCGCCAACGGCCTGCGCGCCAACCTGAAGACCGCGCTCGCCATGCTGCGCGCCGCGGGGTGGGAGGTGAAGAACGGCGTCTTGACCGAAACCGCCAGCGGCCGCCCCCTGCGCTTCGAAATCATGATCAACGCCGCCCAGGGCCCCGCCTGGGAACGCATCACCCTGCCCTTCATCCAGAACCTGAAGAAGATCGGGGTGGAGGCCACCTTGCGCACGGTGGACGTCAACCAGTACCAGAACCGGGTGCGCGAATTCGACTTCGACATGATGATCGGCAGCTTCGGCCAGTCGCTGTCGCCGGGCAACGAGCAGGAGAACTTCTTCGGCTCCGCCGCCGCCGACCGCCCCGGTTCGCGCAACCTGATGGGGGCGAAGTCCCCCGCCCTCGACGCGATCATCCGCCGCGTCGTCATGGCCAAGGACCGCGCCGACCTGATCGCCGCCACCCGGGCGCTCGACCGCGTGCTGATGTGGAACCACTACGTCATCCCGCAGTGGTACCTGCCGCACGACCGCATCGCCTATTGGAACCGCTTCGGCCAGCCGGCGAAAACCGCCCTGCGCGGCGCCGACACCTGGACCTGGTGGATCGACCCGGCCAAGGACGCGGCGCTGAAGCGCCCGTAAAAGGCAAAACCTTGCGAGGATCGAAGCCGACCGCCAAAGGCGGTGGGAACGCCCAGTGGGCGTTCCCAAGGCTGAGATCGGACCCCTCGCGCACCCCATTCCCTCGTTCTTTTTGCGCGAAGCGCGATAAGACGATCACGCCGCGTGAAGGCCGATAGCCGCCGTCGCGGAGAAAAAAGGAATGGGGTTTGGGGATTGGAACCCCGGCCTGGTTTTCCGCCTTGCGCTTTCGGCAAAAAGACCGGACATAGGGAAGACGTGTTCCGGGGATGCCGATGCTTGCCTATGTCGTTCGCCGTCTGCTGTTGATCCCGCTGACCCTGTTGGGGATCATCGGCGTCAATTTCCTGTTCGTGCAGTTGGCGCCGGGCGGGCCGATCGAGCAGGTCCTGGCGCGGCTGGAGGGGCAGACCACCGACGCCACGGCGCGGATTTCCGGCACCGGCGCGGCGGAGACGGCGCGCGCCGTGCCGCGCGCGGCGGGCGCGGCGGATGCTTCGTCGAAATATCGCGGTGCGCAGGGGCTGGACCCCGCCTTCATCGCCGACCTGGAACGGCAGATGGGCTTCGACAAGCCGCCGCTCACCCGCTTTTTGATGATGGTGAAGTCCTACGCCGCCTTCGACCTGGGCAGCAGCTATTTCCGCGACCGGCGGGTGGTCGACCTGATCCTCGACAAGCTGCCGGTGTCCGCCTCGCTGGGCATCTGGAGCACGTTGATCATCTATCTGGTGTCCATTCCCCTGGGCATCCGGAAGGCGGTGAAGGACGGTTCGCGCTTCGACGTCGCCAGCAGTTGGGCGGTGATCGTCGGCCACGCGGTGCCGGGGTTCCTGTTCGCCATCCTGTTGATCATCGTCTTCGCCGGAGGGCGGTATCTCGATTGGTTCCCCCTGCGCGGCCTGACCTCGGACGACTGGGCCGACCTTTCCTGGCCGGCGCGCGTCGCCGACTATGCCTGGCACATGGCGCTGCCGGTCACCGCGCTCTCCATCGGCGGCTTCGCCGGTCTGACCATGCTGACCAAGAACGCCTTCCTGGAGGAAATCAACAAGCAGTACGTGCTGACCGCCCGCGCCAAGGGTCTGCCGGAGCGGCGGGTGCTGTACGGCCATGTCTTCCGCAACGCCATGCTGGTGGTGATCGCGGGCTTCCCGGCGGCGCTGATCGGCATGCTGTTCACCGGCTCGGTGCTGATCGAGGTGATCTTCTCGCTGGACGGCATCGGCCTGCTCGGCTTCGAGGCGGCGATGAACCGCGACTATCCGGTGATGTTCGGCACCCTGTACGCCTTTTCCCTGCTCGGCCTGGTGCTGAGCCTGGTCAGCGACCTGACCTATCACGCGGTGGACCCGCGCATCGACTTCGGATCGCGGGAGCTGTAGGCCATGCCGCGTTTCGCGCTTTCCCCCGTCACCCGCCGCCGTCTGGCCGCCTTCCGCGCCAACCGGCGGGGATTCTGGTCGCTGGTGGTGTTCCTGACCCTGTTCGGCGTCAGCCTGTTCGCCGAACTGGTCGCCAACGACCGGCCGCTGCTGGTGGTCTATGACGGCGGCTGGTTCGTGCCGGTGGCCGCCGACTATCCCGAGACCGCCTTCGGCGGCGACTTCCCCACCCCCGCCGACTACCGCGATCCCTATATCCGCGAACGCATCGCCGAACACGGCTGGGCGGTGTGGCCGCCGATCCGCTTTTCCCACGCCACCGTCAACTACGACCTGACCCAGCCCGCGCCGTCGCCGCCCTCGGCGCAGAACTGGCTGGGCACCGACGACCAGGGCCGCGACGTGCTGGCGCGGATGATCTATGGCTTCCGCGTCTCGGTGCTGTTCGGTCTGGCGCTGACCGTGTTCGCCTCGGCGATCGGCGTCGCCGCCGGGGCGGTGCAGGGCTATCTGGGCGGTTGGGTCGACCTGATCTTCCAGCGGTTCCTGGAAATCTGGGGCAGCCTGCCGCAGCTGTTCATCCTGATCATCGTCTCCTCGGCGATCGTGCCGGGGTTCTGGACGCTTCTCGCCATTCTGCTGCTGTTCAGCTGGACCGCCCTGGTCGGCGTGGTGCGCGCCGAGTTCCTGCGCGCCCGCAACTTCGAATACGTGCGCGCCGCCCGCGCCCTGGGGCTTTCCGACACCCGCATCGTCATCCGCCACGTGCTGCCCAACGCCATGGTGGCGACCATCACCTTCCTGCCCTTCGTGCTGTCCGGCGGGGTGGTGGCGCTGACCTCTCTCGATTTTCTGGGCCTCGGGCTGCCGCCCGGCTCCGCCTCGCTCGGCGACCTGTTGCGCCAGGGGAAAGAGAACCTTCAGGCCCCCTGGCTGGGTCTGTCCGGCTTCATCGTGGTGTCGCTGCTGCTCAGCCTGCTGGTCTTCGTCGGCGAGGCGGTGCGCGACGCCTTCGACCCGAGGAAAACCCGATGACCGCGCCGCTGTTGCAGGTTTCCGGCCTGACCGTCGCCTTCGGCGACGCGCCGCCCGCGGTGAAGGGGGTGGATTTCGCCATCGCCCGTGGCGAGACCCTGGCCCTGGTCGGGGAAAGCGGCTCGGGCAAGTCGGTTTCCGCCCTGTCGGTGCTGCGCCTGCTGCCCGCCGCGGCGCGGGTCGGCGGCAGCATCCGCTTCGACGGCGACGAGGTCCCGGCGATGGACCCGGCCGCCCTGTGCGCCCTGCGCGGCGGACGGGTGGGCATGGTTTTCCAGGAACCGATGACCAGCCTGAACCCGCTGCACGGCATCGGCCGCCAGATCGGCGAGACCCTGGCCCTGCACAAGGGGCTGTCCGGCGCGGCGGCGCGGGCGCGGGTGATCGAGCTTCTGTCCCTGGTCGGCCTGCCCGACCCCGAGGCCCGCTTGGGCGCCCTGCCGCACGAACTGTCCGGCGGCCAGCGGCAGCGGGTGATGATCGCCATGGCCCTGGCCAACGACCCCGACCTGCTGATCGCCGACGAACCGACCACCGCCCTCGACGTCACCATTCAGGCGCAGATTCTCGACCTTCTGGCCGACCTCAAGGCGCGGCTGGGAATGGCGGTGCTGTTCATCACCCACGACCTGTCCATCGTCCGGCGCATCGCCGACCGCGTCTGCGTGATGACCCGGGGCGAAATCGTCGAAACCGCGCCCGCCGCGCAACTGTTCGCCGATCCGCGTCACCCCTATACCCGCAAGCTGATCTCCGCCCAGCCGAAACCCCGCCAGGCGCGGCCGCCCAGCGGCGAGCCGCCGGTGATCGAGGCGCGGGACCTCAAGGTCTGGTTCCCGGTGAAGGGCGGCCTGTTCCGCCGCACCCGGGGCTACGTCAAGGCGGTGGACGGCGTGGACCTGACCCTGAAACCCGGGCGCACCCTCGGCGTGGTCGGCGAATCGGGATCGGGGAAAAGCACCCTGGGCCTCGCCCTTTTGCGCCTGATCGGTTCGGAAGGGACCATCCGCTTCGACGGGCAGGAAATCTCGGCGATGCGGCGCGGCCCCCTGCGCCCCCTGCGCCGCGCGATGCAGGTGGTGTTCCAGGACCCCTATGGCTCGCTCAGCCCGCGCCTTTCGGTCGGCGAAATCGTCGGCGAGGGCCTGGACATCCACGCCCCCGGCCTGCCCCGCGCCGAACGGCGCAGCCGCATCGGCGACGCCCTGGTCCAGGTGGGGCTGGAGGCGGCGATGCAGGACCGCTATCCGCACGAATTCTCGGGCGGCCAGCGGCAGCGCATCGCCATCGCCCGCGCCCTGATCCTGGGGCCGAAACTGCTGATCCTGGACGAACCGACCTCGGCCCTCGACGTCTCGGTGCAGGCGCAGATCGTCGAACTGCTGCGCGGCCTGCAGGAACGCCTGAACATCGCCTATCTGTTCATCAGCCACGACCTTGCGGTGGTGCGGGCGCTGTCCGACGACATCCTGGTGATGAAGGACGGCCGCATCGTCGAAAGCGGCCCGGCGGAGCGGGTGCTGGCCGCCCCCGAGCATCCCTATACCCGGATGCTGCTGGCCGCCGCGCTACCAAATCTTAACCCCAACGGACTAGAATAGGTTCCCGCTGAACCGGGCGAGGATTTGCCATGGCCGACGAAAACCAGACCGACGACGACGACGGCGATATGGACATGGCCGCCGCACTGGCGGAAATCGAAGCCGAGGAAGCCGCGAAAAAGGCCGCGGCTGCCGACGACGACGACATGGACATGGCCGCCGCGCTGGCGGAAATCGAGGCCGAGGAGGCCGCGAAAAAGGCCGCGCCGGCCGACGCCCCCCCGGCCACCGTCGGCGGCATCAACCGCGAGGCGATCTACGACGTTCCGGTGCAGATCTCGGTGGTGCTGGGCAAGGCCGACCTGCGGGTGCACCAGCTGCTGAAACTCGGCCGCGGCGCGGTGGTGGAACTCGACCGCAAGACCGACGAACCGGTGGACGTGTTCGCCGACAACGTGCTGATCGCGCGCGGCGAGGTCACGGTGACCGACGACGACAAGCTGGGCGTCAACCTCACCGAGATCGTCCGCTCGCTGTTCACCCGCGTCTAAGAAATTTCGCGGCCGGATCGAATCCGCCGCGCGGCAACTTCAATCGGAGTTGTCCGAGGCGCTGGCGGCGACGATGATGTCGCCGAATTCCCGCAGGAAAACCGATCCCTTGACGGTGCGCTGAATCAGCACGCTGCGGCGGTCGTGTTCGTCGACCTTGCGCTTGACGATGCCAAGCTCGCCCAGGCGGTCGACGGCGCGGGTCACCGCGGGCTTGGAAATTCGCAGGGTTTCCGCCAGACCGCGCACGGTATGCGGCGGCTGGGTCAGATAGACGGTCAGCAGCAGGGCCATCTGCCGCGCCGAAAGGTCCGGCGCGTCCTGACGGACGCTCGCCACGCTCACTCTCTGCCAGAGATCGAGGGCTTCGACGGGGGAGAGTTTCTGCGACATGAGCCGTCCTTGGGAAAGGGGCCATCCCGCGAGGAAGGCGCGGGAGATTTTGTTTCAGTATCGTATCTATTTACCCGAGGCACGGGGCCGCCGCAATCCCCAAACCCCTGAAAAAACCGAAGCTGGCCTTGGCATCGTCCCAACTTCCCGCCGCAACCCCAGGGCTGCGGCGCGCTTCGCCGCCCCCGCCCAAAGAAAACGTCGGACGAAAAAAGGAAAATAATTCAATCGAAGGTGTGGGTTTCCCCGGCGAGAGATGCCGCGAAACGGTTATCGCGGCGCCGACTCCGCCGCCTCGCGCAGCAGGGCGTCGCGGAAGGCTTGCGCCGCCGGATGCAGCGGCACGCCGCGCCGTCCGATCTGCGCCGCGTCGAAGGTGGCGGGGTCGAGAGGATGGCTGGCGGAGGAGCGCATCGCCAGCCACAACGCCCGGCTCATCGCCGCGACCAGATCGGCGTCCAGACTTTCCCGCGCCAGCAGCACCGGCGCCACCCCCAGGGTCGGCACCGCGTTGCCGCCATAGGCCGCCGCCGGAATCTCCGTCGCGGCGAGAAACGGGTCGGCCTTGATCGCCGCCTTCGCCTTCGCCGGGGCAATCCCCAACAGCACGCCGCCGTGGTCTTCCATCACCTGGCGCGCCACCCCGGCGGGGGGACGGGCCAGAAAGATCATCGCGTCCACCCCGCCGTCGGCGAAGGCGTTCGCCGCCGCCTCGGGGTTCAGCGACACCGCGCGGTACTGCCCGCGCGAAACCCCGTGCAGCCGCAGCACCAGATCGGCCAGCGAGGCCGAGCCCACCGCCTCGGCCCCCACCGCCACCCGCCGCCCGCGCAAATCGGCGATGCCGCGCACCGGGCCGCCGCGCCGCACCACGATGTGCAGGCTTTCCGCCGACAGGGCGGCCAGCGCCCGCAGATCGGCGAACCGCCCGGCGGCGGCGAAGGCCCGCTTGCCCAGCCGCGCGTCGTGCGCCATGTCGGCATAGGCAATGGCCGCGTCGAAGGCGCCCTCGCGCAGGGCACGCAGGTTGGCCAGGGCGCCCTCGGTCGACTGCGCCAGGGCGATCATCCCCGGCACGCCGCAACTGCCGTTCTTTTCGCAGGGACGCGATCCCGGCGGATTGCTGATCGCCGCGCTGATCCATCCGGCGGCGGCGAACAGGGTGCCGCCGGGCGGCCCGCCGCCGATGCGGAAGAAGCGCACCGCCTGCGCGGCGGCGACGCCGGGAAGCGCCGCCAGCGCCAGGCCGCCCAGGCCCGCCGCCAGGAAGCCGCGCCGACCCAGCCGTCCGGGACGGTCTGAAAAGCCCCTATCGCGCATCGTCCCGCAATCCCGCATCCACCGTTGTTTCCGCCTTAGTATAGCCACGCACCGCCAGATACCGAAAGCGCGCCGACAGCGCCACGGCGGAAACCACGCTGCCCGCCGCGATCGCCGCGAACAGGCCCGGCGCCCCCATCCCCTGCCGCGTCGACAGCCACCAGGCCAACGGCATCATCACCGCCAGATAGGCGCCGGATTGCAGCACCATCGGCGCCCAGGTCTCGCCCCGCCCGCGCAAGGCGTTCGACATCACCGCCTGCGCCCCGTCGAAGGGCAGGACCAACGCGATCCACCCGACCAGGACCGTCGCCAGGGCCAGCACCTCCGAATCGGCGGTATAGACGGCGGCGAAGGCGCGCGGCCACAGCAGGAACAGGACGACGACCGGCAGGGACAGCAGAACGTCGAGCCCCAGCCCGGTCCAGCCCGCCACCTCGGCGTCGCGCGGATCGCCGCGCCCCACCGCGTAGCCCACCCGCACGCTGGTCGCCGAGCCCACCCCCAGGGCGACCATGAAAATGACCCCCAGAAGATTGATGCCGATGGCATAGGCGGCCAGGGACGCCGCCCCGAACCACCCCGCCATCACGTTGAGCGAGGAAAAGGCGAAGGCCTCCACCCCGATGCTCATCCCCGCCGCATAGCCCAGGCGCCGCTGCAACGCCCAGCCGACGCGGTCGCGCAAGCCGTGGTGACGGACCCGGAAACGGTCGTGGTCGCGCATCCCCCACACCCAGGCCGCCGCCGCCAGGCAGAGGAACCAACGCGACGTGGTGGTCGCCCACCCCGCCCCCACCGCGCCGTGTTCGGGAATCCACCAGGCGTTCAGGACGACGTTGAGCAGGTTGCCGAACAGCATCAGCCAGGTGCCGGGCCAGGGACGCTTCAACCCTTCGAGAAAATAGGCCGAGGCCAGGTACCCCAAATACCCCGGCACGCCGAAGCCGACCACCCGCAGCACCTCCGCCGCGCCGAGGGACAGGGCCTCGTCCTGCCCCATCCAGCGGAACGGCGCGGGACCGACGCAACACAACAGCGACACCGCGAAACCGATCGCCAGGGAATAGGGCAGCGACCGCCGCCAGACCCCGCCGCAGCGGGCGTCGTAGCCCGCGCCGAACAACTGCGAGGTCACCACCAACGTCCCCAGAATCAGACCGAGGGAGGTCAGCAGCAGCGTGGTGAGCGGCCCCTGCGCCAGACTGTAGAACGCCAGCTCGCGCGACGAGGCGTGGCCGAGCATCAGGATGTCGACCATCAGCATCACCAGGGCGCCGCTGCGCATCACCACCGTCGGCAACGCCAGACGCAGCAGTTCCCGCGCATGCGAGCCGACGGACGACCAGGGAAACGACACGATCCGCTCCACACCGAAAAACCGGGAATGAACCCTCGCACGCGGCGGCGGAAAAGGCCAGGGGAAGGAAAAACCAGGCCGGTCGGCCCTTTGATCCCATGCGTTGGTTTTTGCGCGAAGCGCGATCCAACCGTCACGCCGCGTGAAAATCGCCAGCCGCTGGCACGGCGAAAAAAGGAACGGGATGCGCGAAGGGCCCAAGGCCCTTCGCAAGGTTTTCCCTTACCCTGCCTTCCCTACGGCGCGGGGAAGGGCGGCGGCGCGGCGGTCAGCGAGGCGAGGTAGGCGATCACCGCGGCGCGGTCCTTGGCCTTGGGCAGGCCGGCGAAGGTCATCTTGGTGCCCGGAGCGAAGGCCGAGGGCTTGGTGAGGAAGGCGTTCAGGTCGTCATAGGTCCATTTGCCGCCCAGGCCCGCCACCGCGCCGGAATAGGCGAAGCCGGGCTTTTTGCCCTTGTCCGCGCCGACGGTGTTGGCAAGGTTGGGACCGACCTTGTTGGGGCCGCCGGGATCGAAGGTGTGGCAGGAGAGGCACTTCTTCGCCACCTTCTTGCCGTCGGCGGCGGTGGCGGCGCCCAGCATCGCGCCGAAGGACGCTTCCGGCGCCGCCGGACCCGACGCGGCGGTCAAGCCGACCGGGCCGACCGCCTGGTCCGCGCCGACCGGGACCAGCAGATCCCCGTAGAGGTTGACCCCCACCACCACCAGCAGCGCGAGACCCGCTCCCGCCGCGCCTTTGCCTATCGTCTTGAACATGGATGACCGCCCGCCTCGGCTTTCCCGCATGCAACTGGAAGAGACATGGGCAGTGTGCGGAAAATTTCCAGGGACGGAAAGGGGAAGCCGTTTGCCGAAGGCGAATGGCGCGGGTAGAGTGCCTGCGGTCGCCGTTTTTCCCCGAGGGAATTCCCATGCCTACCGCAGCCGTTTCCGCCGCCTTGATCGCCGAGCTGGCGCCGATCGTGATGATTCCGGCGCGCATGGCTTCCACCCGGCTGCCCGGCAAGCCGCTGGCCGACATCCTGGGCGCGCCGATGATCGTGCGGGTGTGGGAACGCGCCATGGCCGCCGACGTCGGCCCGGTGGTGGTGGCCTGTTCCGAGCCCGAGGTCGCGGCGGCGGTCACCGCGGCGGGCGGCCGCGCGGTGATGACCGACCCCGACCTGCCGTCCGGTTCCGACCGCATCTTCGCCGCGCTGACCGAGGTCGACCCCAAGGGCCGCCACCGCGCGGTGATCAACGTGCAGGGCGACCTGCCGACGATCGACCCGGCCCTGATCCGCGCCGCGCTGATCCCCTTCGCCTATCCGGGGTACGACATCGCCACCCTGGGCGCCGAAATCGTCCGCGACGAGGAAAAAACCGATCCCAACGTGGTCAAGGCGGTGGCCGGGTTCGAACCCGACGGCGCCAAGCTTTGGCCGGTGGCCCGCGCGCTTTATTTCAGCCGCGCCACGGTTCCCGCCAACGACGGGCCGCTCTATCACCACATCGGGCTTTACGCCTATCGCCGCGAGGCGCTGGAACGCTTCGTCGCCTGGCCGCCCGGGGTGCTGGAAAAGCGGGAGAAACTGGAACAGCTGCGCGCCCTGGAGCATGGACTTTCCATCGCCCTGGTGCGCGTTGACACCGTGCCGCTCGGCGTCGATACTTCCGCCGATCTGGCGCGCGCCCGGGATATCCTGGCGCATTCATAGGGACAAGACGGCATGTACACAGCGGTTGCGGAGAAATACAAGGGCGGCAAGATCGCCTTCCAGGGCCAACCCGGCTCTTATTCCCAGATCGCCTGCGCCCATGTCTTTCCCGGCATGGAGGTGATGCCCTGCACCGCCTTCGAGGACGCCTTCGCCGCGGTCAACGACGGTCCCGCCGCCCTGGCGATGATCCCGATCGACAATTCGGTCGCCGGGCGCGTCGCCGACGTGCACCACCTGCTGCCCAATTCCGGCCTCTACATCGTCGGCGAACACTACGAGGAAGTGCACCACCACCTGCTGGCGGTGAAGGGCGCAAGCCTGAAAACCATCCGCCGGGTGCGCAGCCACGTCCACGCGGTGGCGCAATGCCGCAAGCTGATCCGCAAGCTCGGCCTGACCCCGATGGTCACCGCCGACACCGCGGGCGCGGCGGCGGAAATCGCCCACCTCAACGACCCGGCGGAGGCCGCCATCGCCTCCAGCCTCGCCGCCGAGATCCACGGCCTGCAGTCCCTGATGACCAACGTCGAGGACGCCGCCACCAACACCACCCGCTTCCTGATCATGGCCAAGGAACCGATGCCCGCCTCCGCCGACAACGGACCGGTGGTGACCAGCCTGATCTTCCGCGTGCGCAACGTCCCCGCCGCCCTGTACAAGGCCTTGGGCGGCTTCGCCACCAACGGCGTCAACATCACCAAGCTGGAAAGCTATCTGGTGGACGGCAACTTCGTCGCCGCGCAGTTCTTCGCCGAGATCGAGGGCCACCCCGACAACCGCCTGGTCGGCCTGGCGCTGGACGAGTTGCAGTTCTTCACCGAAAAACTGCGCATCCTCGGCACCTATCCCGCCGCGCCGATGCGCTTCGACGTGCGCAAGCGGTCTCTGTAAAATCAGGCCAGGGGCTCCGCCCCTGGACCCCGCCGGGGCCTTGGGCCCCGAACCCCAAACCTTGTTTTTGCGCGTAGCGCGATGAAATCATCGCGCGGCGTGACGGATGTTTGCCGCTGCGCGGCGGAAAAGGGAACGGGGTCAAGGGGTCGGCGCCCCCTTGCGGGCCCGGGCGGAGCCCGGCCTGGTTTTTGCCGCTTGCGCGCAAGGGGAAAACCGTCGATATATGGGGGCGGAGGCTGGCGGCGGGCAGGCCCGTCGCCAACCCGGTCAGGTCCGGAAGGAAGCAGCCGTAACGATTTCCGGTCTGGGTCGCTGCCAGTCTCTCCCTCTTTCCGCCGGGCGCCCGATGCCGGGCGCGGCGATCAGATGGGGCACGGCGTGACCGACATTTCCGCACAGCAACCGACGACTCCCCCGGCCGACGACAAGGCCGGCGTCTATCGCGTGCTCGCCCGCAAGTACCGCCCCACCCGATTCGAGGACCTGATCGGCCAGGAAGCCCTGGTCCGCACCCTGCGCAACGCCATCGCCGCCGGACGGCTGGCCTCGGCCTACATCCTGACCGGGGTGCGCGGCGTCGGCAAGACGACCACGGCGCGGATCATCGCGCGCGCCTTCACCTGCACCGGCGCCGACGGCACCCTGACCCAGCCCACCGCCGAGCCCTGCGGCGTCTGCCCCAACTGCCGCGCCATCGCCGAGGACCGTCACGTCGACGTGATGGAGATGGACGCCGCCAGCCGCACCGGGGTCAACGACATCCGCGAGATCCTGGAGGGCGTGCGCTACCGCCCGACCTCGGCGCGGGCGAAGATCTACATCATCGACGAAGTCCACATGCTGTCCACCGCCGCCTTCAACGCCCTGTTGAAGACGCTGGAGGAACCGCCCGAACACGTGAAGTTCATCTTCGCCACCACCGAAATCCGCAAGGTGCCGGTGACGGTTCTGTCGCGCTGCCAGCGCTTCGACCTGAAGCGGGTGGAGGTGGAGGTCCTCTCCGCCCACTTCGCGGGGATCGCCGCCAAGGAAGGCGCGACGGTCGAAGACGAGGCCCTGCGCCTGATTTCGCGGGCCGCCGACGGCTCGGTGCGCGACGGCATGTCGCTGCTGGACCAGGCGATCGCCCACGGCCACGGCGCGGTATCCGCCGACCAGGTGCGCGACATGCTGGGGCTGGCCGACCGCGGCCTGACCTTCGACCTGTTCGAGGCGGCGATGCGGGGCCGCGCCGCCGACGCCCTGGACATCCTGGCGCGCCAGTACGCGATGGGCGCCGACCCGGCGACCGTGGTTTCCGACCTTCTCGACCTGGCGCACTGGCTGACCCGGGCGCGGGTCACCCCCGCCTCGGCCGACGACCCCACCCTGCCCGAGGCGGAACGGGTGCGCGGCAAGGCGATGGCCCAGTCCCTGACCATGGCGACGCTGACCCGTGCCTGGCAGATCCTGCTGAAGGGGCTGGAGGAAGTCCGCTTCGCGCCGCATCCCCTGCACGCCGCCGAGATGGTGCTGATCCGCCTGATCTATGCGCAGGACCTGCCCACCCCCGGCGACGCGATCAAGACCTTGGCCTCTCGCGGCGCCGCGCCCGCGGCGCCGATGGGCGCCCCCGGCGGCGGCGGCGGCGGCGCGCGCATGGCGGTGGGCGAATCCCTGCCGCCGCAGGCGATGCCGCCCGCGCCGACGATGCGGGCGGCGCCGCTGCCGGAAACCGGCGCGGTGATCCTGCCCGCCAGCTTCGAGGCGCTGGCCGGGTTCCTGAGCGAACAGCGCGAGGCCCTGCTTTCCGCCGCGCTGCACCAGGACGTCCATCTGATCGCGTACGAGCCGGGCAAGCTGGTTTACCGCCCCGCCCCCGGTCTCGACCCCAATTTCGCCCTGCGCCTTGGGCAGCGGCTGACCGAACTGACCCAGCGCCGCTGGTCGGTGGTCGCCACCGCCGACGAGGACGGCGCCCCCACCCTTCGCCAGCAGGCGGAGGAAATCGAACGCCGCCGCGAGGCGGAAGCCGCGCAGCATCCCCTGGTGCGGGCGGTGATCGAAACCTTCCCCGGCGCCGCGATCACCCGCGTGCGCATGACCCAACCCGCACCGGCCGCCACCGACGCGGACTGGACCAACGGAGACCCCGAAGAATGAAGAACCTCGGCAACCTGATGAAGCAGGCCCAGCAGATGCAGGCCCGCATGACCGAGATGCAGCAGAAACTGGCGGAAACCGAATTCACCGGCAACGCCGCGGGCGGCATGGTCACGGTGACCCTGACCGGCAAGGGCGACCTGCGCGGGGTGAAGATCGACCCCTCGCTGATCGTCCCCGACGACGCCGAAATCCTGGAAGACCTGATCGTCGCCGCGCACAACGACGCCAAGGCCAAGGCCGAGCAGGAAACCGCCGAACAGATGAAGGCCCTGACCGGCGGCCTCAAGCTGCCGCCGGGCATGAGCCTGCCGTTCTAAGGGGAAGACCCTCGCGGAGGGTCGCGGACCCTCCGCACCACCCATGCCTTGGATTTCCGCCGCGCCGCGGCAATCATCCTTCACGCGGAAGCGACGGTTCGACGGCGCTTCGCGCAAGAACGAACGGGATCAAAGGGCCCAAGGTGGGGGTTGAGGGAGCGAAGCCCCCTTGTCGGATCGGACGCCATGAGCAGCGTGGAAATCGAACGGTTGATCGGATTGCTGGCGAAGCTGCCGGGCCTGGGCCCGCGCTCCGCCCGCCGCGCCGTGCTGCATCTGTTGAAAAAGCGGGAGAGCCTGGGCGACCCCCTGACCCGCAGCCTGGCCGAGGTTCTGGAAGGGGTGCGCCCCTGTTCGGTCTGCGGCAACTTCGACACCACCGACCCCTGCGCCATCTGCGCCGACCCGCGCCGCGACGACGCGGTGCTGTGCGTGGTGCCCGACGTCGCCGACATCTGGGCGCTGGAACGCACCGCCGCCTTTCGCGGACGCTATCATGTCCTTGGCGGCTTGCTGTCGCCCCTCGACGGCACCGGGCCGGAGGAGTTGGCCTTTTCCACCCTGGTCGCCCGCGCCGGAAACGGCCAGGTGCGCGAGGTGATCCTGGCCCTGCCCGCCACCGTCGACGGCCAGACCACCGCCCATTACGCCGCCGACCGCCTGTCCGGCCTGGAAATACGCGTCACCGTGCCCGCCCACGGCCTGCCGGTGGGCGGCGAACTGGAATTCCTGGACGACGGCACCATCGCCGCCGCCCTGCGTGCCCGCCGCAGCGTGGAATAGCTCCGGCGGGGTTTTATCACGCCGGGGCGGCGCGATCCTCGCCCCAGGTCGCCATGACGGTCAGCACGTCGTCGGTCCGCTTCAGGAACGCCGCGACCACGCGGGGGTCGAGGTGGGTTCCCGCGACCTCCCGGATATGGGCGATCGCCGCCTCGACGGACCAGGCCTCCTTGTACGGGCGTTTCGTCGTCAGCGCGTCGAACACGTCCGCCACGGCGACGATACGCGCCGACAACGGAATGTCCTCTCCGGCAAGGCCCTTCGGATAGCCGGAACCGTCCCATTTCTCGTGGTGCGCCAGGGCGATCTCGCCCGCCATTTGCAGCAGTCCGGTATCGAACTTGCCGATGATTTCCGCGCCGATTTCCGGATGCTTCCGCATCAGGGCCCATTCTTCCGGGTCCAGCGGCCCCGGCTTGGTGAGGATGCCGTCGGGAATGCCGATCTTGCCGACGTCGTGCATCGGCGCGGCCATGAACAATTGCCGCGTCCATGCCGGGGAAACGTCGCAGTCCTCGGCGATGATGCGGGCATAGTGCGACATGCGGATGACGTGCAGCCCCGTCTCGTTGTCCTTGAATTCCGCGGCCCGGCCCAAGCGCTCGATGATCTGAAGGCGGGTCTTTTCCAGTTCCTCGACCCGCACCAGGGACAGGTGCGTCTGGACCCTCCGCCGCACCAGCGGCGGCTTGACCGGCTTCATGATGTAGTCGACGCCGCCGATGTCGAAGCCCAGCATCTCGTCGGAAAGCTCGCCCATCGCGGTGACGAAGATGACCGGAATGCCGGACAGGTCGGGCCGCGTCTTGATCTGGCGGCAAGCCTCGTAACCGTCCATGTTGGGCATCATGACGTCCATCAGGATCAGGTCCGGCCGGTGCTTTTCCGCCGCCGCCACCGCCTTTTCGCCATCGGTGGCGAAGACCAGCTTGTAGTCCCCGGCCAGGATGTTGCGCATCAGCTGGAGGTTTTCGGCGACGTCGTCGACCACGAGAATCTTCTGCATCAGGTTGCTTCCCCGTCATGTCCGGCGAAACGCCGGATCACCGCTTCCGTCTCGGCCTTGGCGGCGGCGAAATCGAACCCCTCCAGGGCGTGCACCACGCCGCGCAGGGTTCCCGGCGGCAGCATCGTTTCCAGCTCGGCGAGGTATTGCTCGGCATCGCCCGGGTCGTCCGTCTCCAGGGCGGCGCGAAGCTGGCGCAGAACCGGCAGCCGCCGCCCGGATGCGTCTTCGTCCATGCCGAAGGCCGCGTCGTCCCAGGTCTTCAGTCCGGCGATATCCGAGAACGCGGGGTGCAACGCCTCCTCCAGGGAGTCCAACAGATCCGCCGATGACGCGGGGGCTTCCTTGACCTGCGCGTTCAGCCGGACGGCCAGGTCATAGGCCGAGGTGAACGCCAAGTTGCCGAGGACGCCCTTCAGCGCATGCACGGCGCGGCGGGCCTGCGCCTCGTCGCCATGGGCGAGTTTATCCCGGATCGCGTCGACCACGTCGGCGTTCTTGTCCGCGAACGAACACAGGGCGCGCCGATAGGCGACGTCGTCCCCCCACATGGCCAGACCGGCGGCGACGTCGACCCCGCGAACGGCGGGGAAATCCGCAAGGGGCGAACACGGCGGCGGCGCGGCGGCCTGCCGGTCCCGTCCCCGGGTCAACGGCACCGCCCGCCGCATCGCCGAGAAGAGCTCGGCGAAGTCGATGGGCTTGGCGACCACCGCGTTCATCCCCGCGTCCCGGCAGCGCGCCTTGTCCTCGGGCATGATGCTGGCGGTCAACGCCAGGATGGGAATCTCCCGCTGGGCGGAATCGAGGCGGCGGATCGCCTTGGCGGCCGCCACGCCGTCCATTTCCGGCATCTGCACGTCCATCAGGACCAGGTCGAAGCCGCCGCCCTTCACCGCCTCGACGGCCTCCCGGCCGTTGCCGACCCGCGTCACGGCGTGCCCCTCGGATTCGAGGCGAAGGCGGGCGAGTTCGGCGTTTTCGTCGATGTCCTCGGCCAGCAGAACGTTGAACGCCCGCCGGTCCGTGAAGGCCGACGCCTCCACGCCGTCCCCGGCAAGCGCCGACACGCAGGGGGCGGCCGGAAGGGGAAGCGCAAACCAGAAGACGCTTCCCTGGCCCGGCTCGCTCTCGATACCGAGCTCGCCCCCCATCAGCTGCACCAGCTGGGAGGCGATCGTCGTTCCCAATCCGGTGCCGCCGAACCGGCGCGTCGTCGTGACGTCGGCCTGGGTGAAGGGTTCGAGGATGGTCTGAATCTTGTCGGCGGGAATGCCGATGCCGGTGTCCTTCACCGAGAAACGGATGCGGTCGCCTTCGTCCCGTTCGACGGAGATGGCGACGCTGCCCTTCTCGGTGAACTTCACCGCGTTGCCGACCAGGTTGACCAGAACCTGCCGCAACCGGACACGGTCCCCCATCACGCACGGGGGCAGCCCGTCGTCGTATTCCACGGTGAACTTCAGGCCTTTTTTCCTGGCGTCGAAGGCGAAGGTCGCCGAGACGTCGTCGACCACCTGGCGCGGCACGAAGCTTTCGGCGTCGAGGACCATCTTCCCGGCCTCGATTTTGCTGATGTCGAGGATATCGTTCAAAATCTGCAACAGGGAACGGGCGGAGCGGGAGACGATCTCCACATGGCCGCGAACCCCCTGGCTCAGATCCGACGAATCGAGAATCAGGTTGAGGTAGCCGATAATCGCGTTCATCGGCGTGCGGATTTCGTGGCTCATGTTGGCGAGGAACTGCCCCTTCGCCAAACTGGCCCGTTCCGCGACCTCCTTCGCCTGCTGCAACTCCATCGTCCGGTGTTCCACAAGTTCCCCAAGGTTCTTGTTGATCGACAGCAGCTTTCTTTCCGCGTTCTTAAGCTCGGTGACCTCGTTTCCCAGGACCAGAACGTTGACCACCTCGCCCTGGGGATTCCGCAGCGGCGTGACGTGATATTCGATGATCTTCAGGGACGCCGGGTTGACGTGCATGCTTTCGAAGCAGGAAGCTTCGCCCCGCGCCGCGGCCTCGACGGCCTGGCGCAGGCGGGCGCCTTCGTTCCTCGCCCCCACCCACCAGGGGGTTTCCCAGAACCAGCGCCCGGCCACGTCGGCGGGCCGCACGCCGCACCAATCCATGGCCGTCTGGTTGATCCGCTGCAACCGGCCCTGGGTGTCGAGGACCGCGATCCACTGCACCGCCTGGTCGAACACCCCCTGCAACAGTTCCTCGCTGGCCCGGACCCGCCGCGCGTTGACGATCGCCTGCCACGACGACACGCCGAACAGGGCCAGAACGAAGGAAAGCATCGACCAACCCGCGATCAGGAACTTGCGGCTGATTTCGCGGCTGTCCCGCTCGATGTCCTCGATGTAGACGCCGGTGCCGACGATCCATCCCCACGGCTGGTACCGTTTGACCAGGGACAGCTTGGGAACGATGCGGTCCTTGTCGTCGTGCAGTTGCCACCTGTAGACCAGGAAGGCCTCGCCGGTTTTTTCCGAATCGAGGGAAAATCGCCTGAAAACCAGGACGCCATCGGGATCCTTGTAGTCCCAGAGGGATTGGCCGAGCAGTTCGTTGCGATAGGGGTGCGCGATCAGGCGCGCTTGGTAATCGCTGACCCAGGCGTAATCCTTGCCCTTGTCGCCATAGCGGACCGACATGATGATCCGAACCGCCCGTTCCTGCGCGTCGGCGCGCGACAATTCCCCCTTCAATTCAAGCTGGTGAAGGCTTTCGATCGTCGACATGAAGGAACCGACCAGGGTGCTCAGCTCTTCCTTCTTCTGGCGGAGCATATAGTCCTTGATCGCGGGCTTCAGCACGCCGAACGTGCCGAACACGGACAACGCCACGGCGGCGAGAAAGGGCAGGACATACTTGATCGCCGTCCGAAAGCTCTTCATCCGCAGGCTCCTTGTCTTCGAACCCCGGCCGCCCTGTCCGCGCGCCGGACGGCGCCCGAGGAAACCGCGCCGCACCTTCTTCAATTTGGGGTTTCCCCCCGGCTTGAGAAGCCCGCCTTCCCGGCTTCCCGTCGGCATTTTCCGGAATCGTGCCCCGGCCGGTTTTTCCCTCTTGACGTGCGGGCGTGAATTTGCGAATCGTCAATTCACGGCATGGCCCACCGCGACGGGCCCGCGGGATTTGATGGGTGCAGCTTGCGACCGCGAGACCAAACGCTAAAGCGCCACAGAGCTTCCCGGCGATGTGGTCCCGAAAGGCCGCATGCGTTTGGAGGCTCGAATCGTTTCCGTTCCTCCCCATATCCGGTCTTCGGGGCCCCTCGCCCAACCGCAGGAGACCGCAGATGCCGAAATTCCGTTCCCCCCGTACCGCCGCCGCCCGCGCGGGCATCGACGCCGACGCCGCGTTCGGCGCGATCACCCCGTCCATCGTGATGTCCAGCAACTTCGCCTTCGCCGGGTTCGACGCCAAGCGCACCTACGACTACACCCGCAGCGGCAACCCGACGCGCGACGCCCTGGCCGACGCCCTGGCCGAGCTGGAGGGCGGCGCGGGCGCGGTGATCACCGCCACCGGCATGGCCGCCCTGGACCTCGCCTTCGGCCTGTGCCGGGCGGGGGACCTGGTCCTGGCGCCCCACGATTGCTATGGCGGCACCCACCGCCTGCTGTGCACCCGCGCGGCGAAGGGGCACCTGCGCGTCCGCTTCGCCGACCTGACCGACCCCGCCGCCCTGGACGCGGCCTTCGCCGAGCCGCCGCGCCTGGTGCTGATCGAGACCCCCAGCAACCCGCTTCTGCGGATCACCGACATCGCGGCGGTGGCGGCGCGGGCGCACGCGGCGGGGGCCCTGGTCGTCGCCGACAACACCTTCCTCTCCCCCGCCTTGCAACGGCCGCTCGCCCTGGGGGCGGACGTGGTGGTCCACTCGCTGACCAAGTACGTCAACGGCCACTCCGACGTGGTCGGCGGCGCCGTGGTGGCGAAGACCCCGCAACTGCACGAGGAACTGGCCGCCCACGCCAACGCCACCGGCGTCACCGGCGCGCCGTTCGACAGTTGGCTGGTGCTGCGCGGCCTGCGCACCCTGCACCTGCGCATCGCCGCGCAGGGTAAGACCGCCGGGGTGCTGGCGAAGTTCCTGGACGCCCAGCCCGTCGTGGCGCGCGTCCATTACCCCGGCCTGCCCGGCCACCCCGGCCACGCCCTGGCGAAGCGGCAGCAGACGGGGTTCGGCGCGATGCTCTCCTTCGAGCTGGCCGACGCCGCCGCCGCCGAACCCTTCGTCGAGGCCCTCACCCGCCCCGGCGCGCCGTTCAGCCTGGCCGAATCCCTCGGCGGGTTCGAAACCCTGATCGCCCATCCGGCGACGATGACCCACGCCGCGATGGACCCGCAGGCCCGCGCGGTGGCGGGAATCACCGGCGGCTTGCTGCGGGTGTCGGTGGGACTGGAAGACGCCGCCGACCTGAAACGGGCGCTGAAGGCGGCGTTCCGCGCCATCGGGTAAAACCGGACCGGGCGCCGCCCGGACCCGCTAGGGGCCGAAAGGCCCCTAGAACCCCATTCCTTTTTTCGCCGCGTCAGCGGCAATCATCCATCACGCCGCGTGATCGTCTTATCGCGCTACGCGCAAAAACAAACCTCATGGGATCAAAGGGGCTAAGCCCCTTTGCGGGTCCGGGCAGGGCCCGGCCTTCCCCTTGGCCCTTTTCCTATTTATACATTTTTTATATGTTATATAAAATTATTTCTATTGACGAAATGTGAAATAGGGGTTATTTCCCACTCCAGGACACAACATCGATGACGGGACACCCATCATGAGCCGCATTTTCACCGACAACGCCCAGTCCATCGGCCACACCCCCCTGGTCCGCCTTAACCGCGTCGCCCCCGGCGCCGCGACGGTTCTGGCGAAGGTCGAGGGACGCAACCCCTCGTACTCGGTGAAGTGCCGCCTGGGCGCCGCCCTGGTCTGGGACGCGGAAAAGAAGGGGCTGCTGCGCCCCGGCGTGGAAATCGTCGAGCCGACCTCGGGCAACACCGGCATCGCGCTGGCCTATGTCGCGGCGGCCAAGGGCTACAAGCTGACCCTGCTGATGCCCGAAACGATGAGCCTGGAACGCCGCCGCGTGCTGAAGTTCCTGGGGGCGGAACTGATCCTCACCCCCGGCGCCGAGGGAATGGCGGGCGCGGTGCGCCGGGCGGAGGAAATCGCCGCCGCCGACCCCAAGCGCTATTACCTGCCGCAGCAGTTCAAGAACCCGGCCAACCCGGCGATTCACGAGGCGACCACCGGCCCGGAGATTTGGGACGACACCGACGGCGCCGTCGACGCCCTGGTTTCCGGCGTCGGCACCGGCGGCACCATCACCGGCATCTCGCGCTTCATCAAGAAGACCAAGGGCAAGGCCATCGCCACCGTGGCGGTGGAACCCGAATCCAGCCCGGTGATCGGCCAGTTCCTGGCGGGCCAGACGCTGCAACCCGGCCCGCACAAGATTCAGGGCATCGGCGCCGGGTTCATCCCCGAAACCCTGGACACCTCGCTGATCGACCGGGTGGAGCGGATCGGCAACGACGAGGCGGTCGAATTCGCCCGCCGCCTGGGACGGGAGGAAGGCATCCTGGCCGGAATCTCCTCGGGCGCCGCCGCCGCCGCCGCCGCCCGCCTGGCCGCCGACCCGGCCTTCGCCGGCAAGACCATCGTCGTCATTCTGCCCGACGCCGGGGAACGCTATCTTTCCTCCGCCCTGTTCGAGGGCATCGAGGCCTGATTTCCCCCTTCCCGGCGAAAGCGAAGGGCCGCCCCATGGGGCGGCCCTTTGCCGTTTCCGACGAAACCCAATTCGCGACACATAACCTTTATATTTTTATGGAAATCTCCACCTTTCAAGGGGAGAGGGGCAACACCCTCCCCCACGCGTACAATCGGGAGAACCGCGAATTGAATTTTTCGTCGATCCAAACAAAAATCGCCACTCTGGCGGGGCTCTCCCTGTTCGGCACAGCGATCGCACTGGTCGGTTTCAGCGTCGTCACCGCCAGCCGTAACGCCACCCTGGTCGCCGACAGAACCTCCGCCGTCCTGGAGCAGAAGGGCAAGGAAATCGCCCAAGGAATCGGCGCTTCGCAAAGCGGTCTGATCCGTTCCGATCTGGAAGCGGCGCTGACCACCGCGCAGACCATGGCCGACGTCTTCGCCAAAATCGCGGAGGAAAAGGAGTCCGCGTCGGCTGCCGCCGGTCAGCGCCGGGGGCAGATCAACGACATCCTGCACCGCGTTCTGAAAAGCAACGACAGCTTCAACGGCACCTATTCGGCCTGGATGCCCAACGCGATCGACGGCAACGACGCGGCCTTTCGCGGACGGCGCGACCTGGGCACCGACGAAACCGGCAGGTTCCTGTCGTATTGGACGCGCCAGGACGGAAAAGAAGGCCTTCAGCCCCTGGTCGAGTACGAAAGCCGCGACCTGCACGCCAACGGCGTGATGAAGGGGGGCTGGTTCATCGGCCCCCGCGAAACCGGCAAGCCCAGCGTCCTGGGGCCGTTGCCTTACGTGGTCCAGGGCCGGAACGTGTTCCTGGCGACGATGTCCGCGCCGATCATGGTCAACGGCAAGTTCGCCGGGGTGGCGGGCGCCGATTACGACCTCAGCTTCATCGAAAAGCTGACGCACAAGGTCAGCCAGTCGATTTTCGGCGGCAAGAACGAGGTCCTGATTCTCAGCGACCTCGGCCTGGTGGTCGCCCACAGCGGCAAGCCCGAGATGATCGGCTCGTCCGCATCCGCCATCAGCCCTTCCTGGCAGGAAGACCTTAAGATCATCCAGGCCGGCAAGGCCGCGGTCCTCAACGACGAGAAAACCGGCACCATGCGGGTGTTTTCGCCGATTCCGCTGGGGGATACCGGGAAGTCCTGGTCGGTGCTGATCCAAATTCCCCAGTCGGTTCTTCTGGCCGAGGCGACCGCCTTGTCCGCGGAACTCGAATCCCGCAACACCAGCGCCGTGTTCTGGCAGGTCGCGGTCGGCCTGTTGGTCGCCGCGGCGGGCATGGCGATCATGTGGTTCCTTGCGGGCGGCATCGCCAAGCCGATCCGGGCCAGCGCCGAATTCGCCGAGGGCATCGCCCGCGGAGATTTCGAACAAACCCTCGACGTCGACCTCAAGGACGAAGTCGGAAGCCTGGCCAACGCGCTCCGTAAGATGCTTGAAGACCTGAAGAGCTCCCTGGCTCAACGGGCCGCCGATCAGGCCGCGGCGGAGGCGACGCGCCGCCAGACCATGCTGGCCCTGGCCGACGACCTGGACGCCAGCGTCAGCCAGGTGGTTTTCCAGGTGACGGAAGCCGTGACGCGAATGACCAACGCCGCCCAGATCATGAACGACACGGCGACGCAAACGACCGAACAAGCCAGCAGCGTCGCTGCGGCGGCGGAACAGGCCAGCGCCAACGTCCAGACCGTGGCCTCGGCCACAGAGGAACTGTCGGCGTCCATCCGGGAAATCGGCCAGCAGGTTTCGACCTCGGCGCAGATTGCCGACGACGCGGTCAAAACCGCCGCGCAGGCGAACGAACAGGTCCTGGGGATGACCTCCGCCGCCGAGAAAATCGGCGAGGTCGTCAACCTGATCACCGACATCGCCAACCAGACCAACCTGCTGGCCCTCAACGCCACGATCGAGGCGGCGCGCGCGGGCGACGCGGGCAAGGGCTTCGCGGTGGTCGCGGGCGAGGTGAAGAACCTGGCCAACCAGACCGCCAAGGCGACCGAACAGATCAGCACCCAAGTCGACGACATGCAGCGGGTCACCAAGGAAACCGCGCAAGTCATCCAAAACATCGGCACCGTGATCGGCCGCATCAACGAAATCTCCACGACCATCGCCTCGGCGATGGAGGAACAGGGCGCCGCCACGCAGGAAATCGCCCGCAACGTCGGCGAGGCGGCACAGGGAACCCACGATGTTTCCTCCACCATCGACACCGTCCGCGCCGCGGCGGAACGCTCGGGCGAAACCGCCAAGGAACTGCTGGGCATCGCCACGGAACTGTCGGGAGAAGTCGGCAACCTGCAAACCGCCCTCAACGGCTTCCTGGGCAAGGTCAGAACCAACTGACACGGCCCCCGCCAACGGCAAAGGGCCGCCCCATGGGGCGGCCTTTTCGTATCTGAAGACCGCGGCGGCGTCAGTCCTGGTGCCGCCAGACGCAGACGCGGTTCCGTCCGCCGCCCTTGGCCCGGTACAGCGCCTGGTCGGCGCGCAGGATCAGCTGATCCCAATCCGCGTCGGCGGCGGAACACTCGGCGACGCCCGCCGAGAAGCTGACCCCCACCGCCTGCCCCTGCAGGATCATCGGTTGCGCGCAATAGTCGGCGCGCCAGCGTTCGACCCCGGACGCCGCCTGCTGCGCCGAGGTCAGCGGCAGCAGCACCAGGATCTCCTCGCCGCCGATGCGGACGATCAGGTCGTCGTGACGGACCCGGCCTTCCAGGAAATGGGCGGTGGCGCGCAGGCAGGCGTCGCCCACCGGATGCCCCCAGGTGTCGTTCAATTGCTTGAAGTGGTCGAGGTCGATCATCACCGCCGCCAGAGGGCCGTGCCCGGCGCGGACCTCGGCCAGCAGGGCGTCCCGCGCGCCTTGCAGGAAGTTGCGGTTGCGCAGCCCGGTGAGGAGGTCGCGGTTGGCCTGGTCGCGCAACCGTTCCTGCAAGGCGCGGTTGGCCTTCAGTTCCTCGGTCAAGCGGCGTTCGGCTTCCTTGCGGCGGGTGATGTCCTTCAGCACCAGCATCCGGCCCAGCCGGTGGCCCGCGTGCTGCAAGGGGCGGATGCGGACCTCGTGGCTGCGGTCGCCGAGGCCGAGGCAAAGCTCGCCCTCCACCTCCGCCGCGTCCTGCCGCAGCAGCGGCGCCAGGGCCTCGGCCAGCGCCGGAAGCAGGGGGCGGCCGACCGGGGAGGCCCCGTCCGCCGTGGCCAGCGGCAGGGCGGCGGCGTTGGCCTCCACCACCGTGCCGTCGTCGTCGAGCACCAGAACCGCGTCGGGCAGGCCGTCGAGCAACGGACGCAGGGCGACCGGCAGGAACGAAAACAGGCGGCGGCGCTCCACCAGCCAGAAGAACACGCTGCCGGTGAAAAGAAAGCAGAACGGCGTCGGATCGAAACCGAACAGATAGAACGCGCCGCTGATGTAGCCGATATTGCTGAAACACGGAATCACCGCCGCCACCAGCAGCCAAAGGTAACGGCGGCGATGCGCGCTCGGCGCCCATTGCGCCGCGGCGATGGTCGCCAGCAGGCCGAACAGCAGGCAGAAATAGCAGAACGCGACGATGACGAAGAACAGCGGACCGTGTTCGTACAGAATCGGCGCGCCGGGTGCGTCCCCCATCGGCGTCGCGGTGCGATAGATCTGGTGATGCAGGTCGTTGCTGAGGGCCAGCCCCCAGGCGATCGGCGGCAACCCCCAGGCCACGGCGCGGATCAGGGGGCTGCGCAGCCCCCGTTCGCCCCGGCAATAGATCCAGATGAACATCGCCCAGAAGGTCGGCATGGCGACGATGCCGGGCCAGGCCATTTCCGCCCAGAAGACCTTGCTTTCCGGCGCCAGGGCGAAGTTCTCGAACGCCGCCGCGACCGACCACCAGACGGAGGCCAGCATCATCCTGACGAATTCCGGACGGCCGGGAAAATCGGGACGGCGGCGGGCGTGAACCGCCAGGGCCGCCATGCCGAGCGCCCCGGCGCAGAGAATCGCCCCGGGAATCGTCACCGTCGCATAACCGGCCCAACGCAACATCGCGTCCTCACGCTTGGGGCGCCCCCGCCCCAAACGCTGGAATAGCGAAGAAGCACGACTCTGGCAACCGTTCGTAAGACGCACCTGCGCCCGGGCGGCGGGCGCCGCCCCGCGTCAGTGCGCGCAGATCTTGTCCGGCGCGGTGTTGAAACCCGCCGCCTGCGGCACGAACTTGCCCCGTTCCGCCAGGAAATCCACCAGCGCCCGCGCGTCCATTCCCTCCGCCGAGCAGGTGTGGAAACGCGCCGCCGCGCCGAAGCGGGCCTCGATCGCCGCCACCAGATCCTCGACCGAGGCGAAGCCGTCCTTCGCCTCCAACATCATGTGCAGAACTTCGTGTCCGTGAATCGACGCCATGAAAACCCCTGTCCCGAAAACCGTCCCACGCCGCCCGCGCGGCGCGGCGGCAACGACTATTGGAATCGTTAAAAATTGACGATTGTCAAGAAGGTTCTCGAAGGCGCTTGGGAAGCCCCCAAATCCGGCAAATAACTTCCACGAAAGATCTAATTTGATAATTTTGTTATGCCCAGCGTTTTTTCTATATCCTTGCACTGATTCTTTGAAGAATGATAGTCGCTTGGTGTCTTAGGCAGGGTTATACTATCAAGACCCATATAACCATCATTCGCCTGCAACCGAATATGCTTATTATCTGACTTCTCTGCATACCCATGTCTTCTTAGGAGTGCCGTAATTTCTCCTGCCATCCTCTTTGGGTCCTTACAAGCTCGTTTGAGATCACTCTTAAGCTCGTCAAGCTGCCTCGAGAAGGGATACGCCTCAATCACCCTGCGAAATACGGCAATACTTCTCTTGTCAAGGCCGTCCAATTCTCTATGAGAAAGGCACGTCTCCACCGCGAGCCTAATTCTATCAGAGAATTCTCCATCATATATTTCTGGACCAACTTTTCTTACGAGCTTTTGATCCATAAGTTGATCACAAGAAACGCTTGTTTGTGCCGACGCAATCATCATCTCTGATATTCTTTTATTTAGCTCATCTATACGCTCATTCTTTTCGCATATTTCTTCCAAATACATTTCCTCAAATTCAGCATCTGTAAGCTTATTCCGCTCTCGCAGACGCTGGGAGCGCAAACAAGCTTCCTGCAGATCAATCCAATCCCATCCAAGAGAGGCCATACGCGAGCGAATGTTTATAGATATCAAGCGCAGATTATGAATAAGCATCCTCTCATCAGAAAATTCCCACCCCACAAACAGCCGCTTCATCAGCCCCATTCCTGGAGCAAATACGCCTATATGACCACCATATATATTACCACCATCAGTCAAATCTCTAAGCTTCAATGAAAACAACCTATCCGGCTCAACGACAACATGAGCAACACCACCCAAGTCATAGGCTAGCTTCTCAATTTTCTCCCGGCCTATCAGCCAACGCATTTTCGAAATAGATGAGATATATATAATAGGAAGATATGTAGACGCCGATCCATTACATATGATTCTTGCTATCTCAAGGTCGTCCGGGCAATCCAACAAGAATATTGGTTTATCAGAAACTGACATAAGCCCATCATCTCCAGGCCATGAATCTGATATTATACTTTTAATGAGATATGGTTTTTTCGGCGTCTCAAGTTTTGCCTTAGGGTCAGCCGCCCGGCATTCCGTCCTGAACCTAGCAATGTTATCTCCCGCCCCGTCACACGATTTCCTCAATACAACTTCTGTTCTCCAAACACGACCATCGGAATCCGGAAAATCATGCCTAAAACCAATCCCGTCGTACCCATCACAATCATCAAAGCACCTAAATCGTAGAGTCTCTCCGGATGTTGAAACCAGACACGCATCATTCACGTCAAGATCTCTTCCCTCGACATCATTTAGCACTGAGCTATATTCCATGCCCCTAAGCCAGAGAATAACCTGTGAAATAAACTCTCCACGGGTAATTTCTCTGCAAAGCGGAAATTCCGTTCCGAACACCGTCATCATCACCCCTCCTTACGGCTTTAGAGACAAGGAAACAAAACTTCATCAACGATAAACTTGTCGGCAGAAACATCCACGGCAAACACGCGCAAATCTGCTGCATCCCAGCAATTAAAAAGAATGTGCCTATAAGCTCGGGAACCCAACCAAGCCCCCAGCTCCGGGGCGGCGCCCCGGCCCTACCCCAGGACGTCCACCTTCAGCGCCTCGTCGGTGCGGCCGACGACGCGCAGGCGCGTGCCCTTCGCCGGGTTGTCGCGGCAGACGGCGGGATAGGTCTCGCCCTCCACGGTCGCCGTGCCGTGGCCGTTATGGAAGTCCTCGGCGGCGACGGCGGCGTGGCCGAGGGGGCCGAGGCCGCCGTGGCGCGACGTCGGCAGGCTGTCCGCCAGACGGTCCATGCGCCGCCCGCCGAACCAGGCGATCAGGGAAAGCCCGGCGAACATCATCCCCTGCTCCAGGGGGCCGACCGGGGCCATCCCCAACTGGGCCAGACCGGAAATCCCGCCGCCGACCCCCAGGGCGGTGCACAGGCTCCAGTTCCGCCACAGGCCGAGAGCCAGCAGCGCGGCGCCCAATCCGATCCAGGCCAGGGGGGGGAATCCGGCGAAGGGCATCGGTTCAGTCCTCCGCCCGCGGCGGCGCTTCGGGCGGGCGATGGGCGATTTCCGGGGCGTCGGGCGCGCCCAGCTGCACCGCCTCGATCCGTTCGGCGCGGCTGGCGATCTTGTCCATCGAGGTCTGCACCGGCGCGATGTCGCCGTGCGCCTGGTTGATATGGGTGAACAGCTTCTTCAGCCGGTCGTCGAGACGGCCGACGTCGGCCAGCAGGCTGCCCACCTCTTTCTGGATGCGTCCCGCCTGCTTGCGCATCTGCACGTCCTTCAGCACCGCGCGCACGGTGTTGAGGGTCGCCATCAGGGTGGTGGGGGAAACGATCCACACCCGGCTGCGGTACGAATCCTCGACCACCGCGCGGAAGTTGGCGTGAAGCTCGGCGTAGACCGCCTCGGAAGGCAGGAACATCAGGGCGGATTCCGCCGTCTCGCCCGCGATGATGTAACGGTCCGCGATGTCCTTGATGTGCTTGCCGACGTCGTCGGCGAAACGCCGCGCCGCCAGCTTCCGCGCCGCGTCGTCGGCGGCGTCGCGCAGCGCCTGATAGCCGTCGAGGGGGAACTTGGCGTCGATGGCGATGGGACCGGGCGGATTGGGCAGGTTGAGCAGGCAGTCGGCGCGGCGGCCGTTGGACAGCACCGCCTGGAAGGCATAGGCCTCCGCCGGCAGGGCGGCGGCGACGATGTCGTGCAGCTGCACCTCGCCGAAGGCGCCGCGCGCCTGCTTGTTGGAGAGGATGTCCTGCAACCCCACCACCTGGGTGGACAGCTCGGTCAGGTTCTTCTGCGCCGCGTCGATCACCGCCAGGCGTTCGCGCAGGTCGTGCAGGGTGGCGGAGGTCTTTTCGGCGGAAACCGTCAAATTCTCGCCGACACGGCGGGAAACCTCGGCCAGGCGCTCGTCCATCGCCTTGGCCAGGGCGCGTTCCTGCGCCTGCATCCGTTCGGCCAGCATCGCCTGCTGCGCCGCCTGGGTTTCCGCCATCTGCGCCAGCCGCCCCGCCAGTTCGCCGAGCAGCGGATCGGGCCGCCCGCCGCCGCGCCGCGCCAACGCCCAGGCGACGCCGCCCGCCAGAACCGCCGCCAAACCCGCCGATAGAATGATCTCGTAGGTCGTCATCTGCGTCCTTTCCCCGTCCTTCCCCGGCAGGATAGGCCAGCCGCCGCTTGACGCGAAGGGGCAAAACGCCCTATGTCCCCTTTGACGAAGCGATAACCGTTTGCAACTAAGGACTGTCCGCCCATGGCGATACTGCCGATCCTGGTCGCCCCCCACCCCGTCCTCAAGGCCAAGGCCGCGCCGGTGGAAACCGTCGACGACGGCGTGCGTGCCCTGATGGACGACATGCTGGAAACCATGTACGCCGCGCCGGGCATCGGCCTGGCCGCGCCGCAGGTGGGCGTTTCCCGCCGCATCGTGGTGCTGGACGTGGCGGGCAAGGACGAACCGCCCGCGCCGATGTGCCTGGTCAACCCCGAGGTGATCTGGGAGTCCGAGGACCTCAACACCTACGAGGAAGGCTGCCTCTCGGTGCCCAAGCAGTACGCCGAGGTCGAACGCCCGGCCCAGGTGAAGGTGCGCTTCCTCGACCGCGAGGGCGCCAAGCGCGAGATCGAGGCCGACGGCATCCTCGCCACCTGCGTGCAGCACGAGATCGACCACCTGGACGGCACCCTCTTCATCGACTACCTGTCCGCCTTGAAGCGCAACATGATCCTGCGCAAGGTGAAGAAGGAACAGCAGCGCGCCGACGACTGACCGGCGCGGGGGGAAAGCAGCATGGGGAACGCCGAACGCCTGCGCATCGTGTTCATGGGCACGCCGGACTTCGCGGCGGAGGCCCTGGCCGCCCTGGCCCCGGCGCACGAAATCGTCTGCGTCTACAGCCAACCGCCGCGCCCCGCCGGACGCGGCTATAAGCTGACGCCGTCGCCGGTGCACGCCCTGGCCGAGAAGCTCGGCCTGCCGGTGCGCACCCCCACCTCCCTGAAGACGCCCGAGGCGCAGACGGAGTTCGCCGCCCTGGCCGCCGACGTCGCGGTGGTCGCCGCCTATGGCCTGATCCTGCCGCAGGCCGTCCTCGACGCGCCGCGCCTGGGCTGCGTCAACATCCATGCCTCGCTGCTGCCGCGCTGGCGGGGCGCCGCGCCGATCCAGCGCGCGATCATGGCGGGCGACGCGGCGACCGGCATCACCCTGATGCAAATGGACGCGGGCCTGGATACCGGCGCGATGCTGGCGCGGGAATCCCTGCCGATCGGCCCCGCCGACACCGCCGCCAGCCTGCACGACGCCCTGGCCGCCCTGGGCGCGCGGATGATCGGGCCGCTGCTCGCCGACCTGGCCGCCGGACGGGCGAAGGCCGAACCGCAACCCGCCGACGGCGTCACCTATGCGAAGAAGATCGACAAGGCCGAGGCCCGCGTCGATTGGACCCGCCCCGCGGCGGAGGTCTCCGCCCAGGTGCGCGGCCTCTCCCCCTTCCCCGGCGCCTGGTGCGAACTGGCGGGCGAACGCGTCAAGATTCTCAACGCCGCCGCCATCCCCGGCGCGGGCGAGCCCGGCACCGCCCTCGACGACCAGCTTGCCGTCGCCTGCGGCGGCGGCGCGGTGCGCCTGACCCTGCTGCAACGCGCCGGAGCCAAGGCCGCCGACGCCGCCGCCTTCCTCAACGGCCGCGCGGTGCCCGCCGGAACGCGGTTCGGGTAAAAACCGGGCCGGGGCCAGCCCCGGACCCCGTTGGGGTCTTGCCCCCCAAACCCCATTCCTATTTTTGCGCGAAGCGCGATAAAGCCATCGCGCGGCGTGATCAACGATTGCCGCTGCGCGGCGAAAAACCGTACAAATGGGATCGAAGGGGCCAAGCCCCTTCGCGGGTCCGGGCCGAGCCCGGCCTGGGTTTCTCTTACCCTGGATTCCAAACGCCATGCCTCGCGTCAAGCTGACCCTGGAATACGATGGCCGCTCCTTCGTCGGCTGGCAGCGGCAGGACAACGGTCCCTCGGTGCAGGCGGCGTTGGAGGCGGCGATTCTGGGATACTGCGGCCAGGCGTGTCCGACCTTCGCTTCCGGCCGCACCGACGCCGGGGTCCACGCCCTGGGTCAGGTGGCGCATTTCGACCTGCCGCGCGACGATCCGCCGCACACCGTGCGCGCCGCGATCAACGCCCATCTGCACATGGCGCGGCAGCCGGTGGCGGTGCTGGCGGCGGACATCGTCGGCGACGATTTCCACGCCCGGTTTTCCTGTCTGGGGCGGGCCTATCTGTACCGCGTCGTCAACCGCCCGGCGCCCCTGGCGCTGGAGGCCGGACGCGCCTGGTGGGTGGCCCGGCCCCTGGACGCCGAGGCGATGCACGCGGCGGCGCAGGTGCTGGTGGGGCGGCACGATTTCACCTCGTTCCGCGCCGTCGCCTGCCAGTCGAAATCGCCGTTGAAGACCCTGGACGCGCTGTCGGTGACCCGCGTCGGGGAAACCGTGGAAATCCGCACCCAGGCGCGGTCCTTCCTGCACCATCAGGTGCGCAACATGGTGGGCACCCTGGCCCTGGTGGGCCTGGGCAAGTGGACGGCGGACGACCTGCGCGCCGCCCTGGAGGCAAGGGACCGCGCCGCCGCCGGGGCCACCGCCCCCAGCGACGGGCTGTATTTCGTCCGCGCCTGGTACGAATAGGGGCGGATCAGCCCTTCAGCCACGCCTCGATCTGCGCCGGGCTGGGCGCGCCGCCCGCGTGCACCACCTTTTCGTCGATCACCACGCCGGGCATCGCCATCACGCCATAGCCCATCACCACCGCCATGTCGGTGACCTTTTCCACCGTCGCCTCGACCCCCAGGGCCTTGGCGGTGGCGGCGATGGTTTCGGCGACGTTGGTGCAGGTCTTGCAGCCGGAACCGAGAACCTTGATGCGTTTCATCGCGGGATTTCCTTTCACGACAGGATCAGGTTGAAGGCCACGCCGACGGCGGTGAAGGCCAGGCCCAGGAAGATCGCGAAGCGGACCAGCCCCGGCACCGTCACCACCCGGCGCAGAATGACGAATTCGGGCAGGGAAATCGCCACCGTGCTCATCATCAGGGCGAGCACGGTGCCCACCGGCATCCCCTTGCCGAGCAGGGCCTCGGCCACCGGAATGATGCCGGTGGCGTTGGAATAAAGCGGAATCCCCAGGACCACCGCCAGCGGCACCGCCAACGGATTGTCCGGCCCGGCGACGCGCAGCACGAAGTCCTCGGGGACGAAGCCGTGCAGCCCCGCTCCCAGGCCGACCCCCACCAGCACGTAAAGCCAGACCCGGCCGACGATGGAGCGGGTTTCCGAGGCGGCGAAGGCAAGGCGGGCGCGCAGGCCGGTTTCGCCGGGAATCTCGGTCTCGGCACCCATGCGGATCGTCCAGACGAAGGCTTCGACGTGGCGCTCGAAACCGGTGCGGTCGGCCAGCCAGCCGCCGAACACGCCGACGGCGAGGCCGGTGACGACGTAAAGCGCGGCGACCGGCCAGCCGAGCAGAACCCCGAGCAGCACCACCGCCACCTCGTTGATCATCGGCGAGGCGATAAGGAAGGCCATGGTCGCCCCCACCGGCACGCCGCCTTCCAGGAAGCCGATGAACAGCGGCACCGACGAGCAGGAGCAAAACGGCGTCACCGCGCCCAGGCCGACCGCCATCACGTACGAGGCGCCGCGCGACCGCCCGGCCAGGACGGCGCGCACCCGGTGCGGCGACACGACGCTGCGGAACAGCCCCATCAGGAAGATGATGGCGCTCATCAGGACGAAGATCTTGACCGTGTCCTCGACGAAGAAGTGAACGGCGTCGCCCAGGTGGCTGCCGGGGGTCAGGCCGAGCAGGCCGAAGGCGGCGCGGTCGGCCAGCCAGAGAAACGGATCAGACATCGGAACAGGCTCCTTCCGGGCGTCCGGCGAAGGCGGCCAGGCGGGCCGCGTCCTCCGCCGCCTCGGGTTCGGCGGCGCGCGCGGCGGCGGCGGCGGCCACCGCGTCCGCCGCCCAGCCCGGCAGCTCGGGATCGAGGGAATACAGCATCCATCGCCCGTCGCGCCGCACCCGCGCCAAACCGGCGTCGCGCAACAGGGCGAGATGGCGGGAAACCTTCGGCTGCGCCTCGCCCAGGGCGGAGGTCAGCTCGCAGACGCAAAGCTCGCCCCGCGCGGCCAGCAGCGCCACGGCGCGGCGGCGCAGGGGATCGGACAGGGCGACGAAGACGGCGGATGGATCGGTCATGGGCAAACATATACGCCTGACCATATATATGGTCAAGCGTATATGTTCGCGGAACGGTTCAGAGAACCTGGCTGAGGAAGGCGCGGGTGCGTGGGTCCTTTGCCTCGCCGAAGAACTGGGCGGGCGGCGCGTGCTCGACGATCACCCCGTGGTCGGTGAAGTAGACATGGTCCGCCACCTCGCGGGCAAAGCCCATTTCATGCGTCACCAGCAGGCAGGTCATTCCCTCCTCGGCGAGTTCGCGGATGGTCACCAGCACCTCCTTCACCGTTTCGGGGTCGAGGGCCGCCGTGACCTCGTCGAACAGCATGATGTCGGGGGTCATCGCCAGGGATCGGGCGATCGCGACGCGTTGCTGCTGGCCGCCGGAAAGCTCGCCCGGATGACGGTCCGCCTTGTCCTCCAGACGGACCTTCCGCAACAGCGCCCGGGCCCGCGCCTCGACCTCGGCCTTGTCCTGCCCCAGCACCTTGATCGGCGCGATCATCACGTTCTGAAGCGCGGTCATGTGCGGGAACAGGTTGTACTGCTGAAAGACCATGCCGACCTTGCGCCGCAGCTGAAGCTTGTCGAGCTCCGGATCGCAGACTTCCTGTCCTTCCACCACCACCGAACCCGCGTCGATCGGCACCAGGGCGTTGATCGTCCGCAGCAGGGTCGACTTGCCGGAACCGGAAGGGCCGACGATGCACACCGCCTCTCCCTTCATCACCGACATGGAAACCCCCTTCAGCACCTGGGTCTCGCCGAAGGATTTGTAGACCTGGGAGACGCGGACGATCGGATGGTCGGGGGTCCAGGCCGGGGGAGAGGGAAAGGTGCTTGGAATTTTGATCATGGTCTCATTTCACCGCGTATCGGGCCTCCAACCGGCGGGTCCACACGCCGATCGGATAGCAATAGACGAAGAAGCAAAAGAGGACGAAGCCGTAGAACGGCGCCATCAAGTCGGTGCGTCCGCCCTCGGCGGCCAGTGCGTCGGCGGTCAGGGTCAGCATCTCGGAGACGCCGACCACCGAGGCGAGCGACGTCGCCATGGTGACCAGGGAATACAGGTTCATCCAGGACGGCAGCATCCGCTTCACGCACTGCGGCAGGATCACCATCCACAGGGTCTGCCGGCGGGTGAAGGACAGGGACTCCGCCGCCTCCCACTGCGCCGGGGGAATCGACTGCACCGCGCCGCGCACGATCTCGGCGGTGTTGGCCATCACCGGCAGGGCGAAGCCGATCACCGCCTTCACCCAGCCCGGAAAGGGCACCACCGCGCCGCCGACGACGAATTCGAACGGCATCAGGTACATGCAAAAGAACAGCAGAACCAGCCACGGGGCGTTGCGGAAGAACTGCGTGGCGGCGTGGCTGGTCCGGCGCAGGCCGGAGGACGGCGCGACCAGGCCAAGGCCGAGAACCGCCCCCAGCACGGTGCCGAGCGCCATCGCCAGCACGGAAATCAACAGATTGAAGGCAAAACCGGACAGCAACAGCGGCGCCCACTTCCACAGCGCCCCCAGGATCGATGGGCGCCCGCCGTCGGCGGCGAACGCCTCGCCGGGCAGGCACGCACAAAACGCGAAAAGCAGCGCCAGGGCGGAAAGCTTCTTCATCGCATTCCTCCCGGAATCGCCAGTTTCGCCTCGATGCGGCGCACCGCCGCGACCAGGACGCCGACCAACGCGACATAGGTGATCAGCAGAACCGTCATCATTTCCGGCACGTTGGACGCGTCGGTCCAGATCTGCTGCGCGGCATAAAGGGTTTCCGGAACCGCGATGGCGTAGGCCAGGGTGGTGGTCTTCACCAAGTTGACCAGATTGTTGTTGAGGGCGGGCAGGCAGACGCGGAAGGCCAGGGGCAGCACCACGTCGAAGAAAATAAGGGAACGGGAAAAGCCCAGGGACTCCGCCGCCTCGATGGTGGAACGCGGCACCGCCTCGATCCCGGAGCGGAAAATCTCGATGTTGAAGGCCCCGGCGAACAGGGCCAGCGACAGGATCGCCCACTGGGTATTGCCGACCATCGGCTGCATCACGCCGAACGCGTTCGGCACCCTGGGCAGAATCGCCCCCAGCCCGAAATAGAAGAAATAGATCTGCACCAGCGGCGGCGTGGTGCGGAACACCACGACGAACCCCTTGACCAAGGCCCGCACCAGAGGAATGCGCGAGGCCTGCCACCAGGCCCCCAGGACGCCGATCAGCAGGGACAGGGAAAGACAGATCACCGACAGGCTCACCGTCGTCCCGAGACCGCGCAGGAACAACGCCTGATCGAAGGAATCGGTAAAGATCGTCAGATTGATGCCGGTCAGGCGATAGAGTTCGCGGAACCATTCGGCAAGCACGGAGGCGTCTCCTTCGTCGTCGCGGCGGCGCGCCGGCCCCGCCGCGAAAGCGGGGCCGAAACGGATCGCGGCTTACTTGAACTGCGCGTGCATGCGCTGGCTGTAGGCGGTGGGCGCGATGCCATACTTCTTTTCCAGGGCGACGATGGCGCCGGACTTCATCCAGTCCTTGGTGACGTCGCTCATGAATTTGGCGAAGCGGTCCTCGCCCTTGGCCACCGCCATCGCCCACGGCGTCTCCATGATCGAGGGCAAGGGCATGGCGTAGTCGGCGGACCATTCCGGTTCGGTCAGCTTCGCCTGGACGAGGCTCTGGTCGTAAAGAAAGCCGACGCAATTGCCCTGCTTGAGGGCCGCCAGCGGCTTTTCCGTGCCGTCGAAGGCGACGATCTTGGCGCCGTATTCGGATTCCACCGGCTTGTTGTAGAAGGTCCCGGTGGAACCGCAGATCGGCGCGTCCTTAAGCTGCTTCCAGGCGGTGACCTTGACCTTCTTCGACATCAGGATGTTGACCGCGTCGGAATAGTAGAGCGGTTCGATGAACTGCACCTGTTCGCGGCGTTCGGGCTTGTCCGACATGGTCGCGATCATCAGGTCGATCTTGCCCTGCTTCAGGAACTCCATGCGGTTGGACGAGATCACCGGAACCAGTTCCAGCTTCACCTTGAGGCGCTTCGCCACGTCGGCGGCGAGCTCGGGCTCGATGCCGATGATCGACCCATCGGGAGAGCGGAAACCGAACGGCTTGTAGTCGGTCTTCACCCCGACCACCAGAACGCCCTTTTCCTTCACCTTGTCCAACACGTCCGCCTTGGCCGCGACGGACCCGGCGGTCAGGGCCACGGCCATCGCCAGGGCCGGCATCAAAAACTTCTTCATGATCGTCACCTTCCTGTTCCGTTGTTTTCAAAACCCACTCGCCCGGATATCGCGGGCGTCCTAGGACGCGATGCGGTGCGCCGACTCGCCTTCGTTCGGGGAAAACCCGCGATAGGTTTCCCGGAACCACCGCACGCACCGACAGGCCAAGGCATCGGTCGCGTCGATCACCGTCGAATCGCCGCCCGGCAAGACCGCCGGAATTTCGGTGCAGGCCAGAACGATCGCCGCCGCGCCACGGGCGCGCAGCCGGTCCACCTGCTGCTGGAAAATTTGCCGCGCGGCGTCGATCCGCCCGGCCTTGACCTGGACGATGCCGTACCCCACCGCCGCCATCTCCGCCGCCGAGGCGGACAGGATCGGCCAACGCGCGCCATCCAACCGATGTTCGTAAACGCGGGCGGTGTGCGTGCCCTCGGTGGACAGCACCGCGATCGCCCCGCCGCCGGGCAGAATCCGCTCCAAACGCTCGGCCACCGCGTCGACGATATGCAGGATCGGCGGCAAATCCGGAGAGCTTAGCGAATCGGCCCAATGGTGCGCGGTGTTGCAGGGAATCGCCACCGCCGTCGCCCCGGCGCGGGCCAGTTCCCGCATGCCGAGACGCAGGGCGGGCAACGGGCTTTCCCCGCCCTTCATGATGCAGGCGGAGCGGTCGGGAATCTGCGGCACCGAACGCACCACCACCGGAATGTGCTGCTGGTCGGTGGCGGCCTCGGTAGCCGCCACCAGCTTCGCCAGAAAATCGACGGTGGCCAACGGACCCATCCCTCCAAGGACGCCAAGCATGTATCGTCTCCCGCGGCAAATGACTGGAACCGGGACAGCATGGCTGCGTCCGTCGCGCCGGGTCCAATGCCGATTTGCCATCGACTATGCTTTTTTGGAATAGTTATGCCTATAATATAGCCCATTGCCGCGATCACCCGGAGGAATCCCATGGAACTCGACTGGCTGGAGGACTTCCTCGCCCTCTCCGTCACCTTCAACTTCTCGCGCGCCGCGGAGGCCCGCAACGTCACCCAGTCGGCGTTCAGCCGCCGCATCCGCAACCTTGAAATCTGGGTGGGGACCAGCCTGGTCGACCGCAGCGTCTATCCGGTAACGCTGACTCCGGCGGGCACCGCCTTCCGCGCCGCCGCCGCGGATCTGGTGCGCGAACTGGCGGAAGCGCGCGAGGAAGCCCTGGGCCGCACCCCGACGCACGGCGCGGTGATCTCGTTCACCGCGCTGCATACCCTGGCCCTGAGCTTCTTCCCCGCCTGGCTGCGCGGGCTTGAGGAAAATCTCGGTCCCCTCAAGACGCGCATGGCGGCGACGAACGTGCACGACTGCATCGAAGCGGTGACCGCGGGGGCCTGCGACCTGATGCTCTGCTACAGCCATCCGATCGTGCCCACCGCCGTGGACATCAGCCGCTATCCGTCGCTGCGCCTGGCGAACGACCGCATCCTGCCGGTCTGCGCGCCGGACGCCGCCGGGCGCCCGCTTTACGACATCGACGCGGCGGGGGACGCGTTGCCTTATCTCTGCTACACGCCGGACAGCTTTCTCGGCCGCATCGTGCAAAAGGTGGTAGACCGCGAGGACCTCTCGGGAAAGCTCGACTTCTGCTACGAAAACTCGATGTCCGAAGCGCTCAAGGCCGCGGCGCTGCAACAGCAGGGCCTGGCCTGGTTGCCGGAAAGCGCGATCCGCCGCGAACTCGCCGAGGGCTCCCTGGTGCAAAGCGGCGGCGACCGCCTGGTGATGACGCTGAACATCCGCCTCTACCGCGCCGCCGAACGCGGCCGCAGGGAAGTGCAACGGCTGTGGGAACGGGCGGCGGCATCCGCACTTTGACTTTGCCGCCGAACGCACCATGTGCGAGTCTGAGGTGGAGGGAAGAACAACTTCTACGGGGGGAGATCCGGCGGTGGTGCAGTCGTCCGATCTGGTACGCGTCATCCTCGACGACGGCGGATTTTCCGCCCTCGACGCAGGGGCCTTCCGTTTCCGGGACACCCCCGCCGCGCTGGCGATCGCCTTCGTCTCCCCCTTCCTCGACTTCGCGGCGACGGCACGGCGGCTGGCCGCCCTGGCCGGAGGCACCCCGGTGGTGGCGATGACCACGGCGGGCGAACTGTGCGCGCTGTCCGCCGACGCCCCCCTTTATCATCCGCTGGACCCGGCGCACCCCAACCTGACGGTACAGGTGTTTTCCGCCGAACTTCTGACCGCCGCGGTACGCACCGTCGACCTGCACGCGGACGGCGACCGGGTCGGGGCGATTCATGCCGACCTGGAGCGCGTCGAGCTGCCGTTCGCCATCGACGCCGACGACACCCTGGCGCTGGCCTTCTGCGACGGGTTGTCCGGCGGCGAGGACCACCTGATGGAGGCGGTCTACCGCAGCGGCCGCTTCCCCTGCCTGTTCGTCGGCGGCTCGGCGGGCGGCAAGCTGGACTTTTCCGGCACCTGGCTGTTCGACGGGCAAAAGGTGCTGACCGGCCACGCGGTGATCGCCTTCGTCAAGCTGGCCCCCGGCAAACGCTATGGCGCGCTGAAAAGCCAGAACTTCCGCAAGACCGGCAAGTCCTTCGTCGTCGTCGACGCCGACCCCGCGACGCGCAGCGTTTCCGCCCTGCTCGACCCCGCCGACGACACCGCGCGGCCCGCCATCGAATTCCTCGCTCACTCCCTGGGCACCGACGCCATCCACCTTTCCGAGGCACTGACCGGTCTGACCTTCGGCATCGAACTGGACGGCGAGATCTTCGTCCGCTCGGTGGCGCACATCGACCACGACAACGGCCGCCTGCGCTTTTTCTGCGACGTCAACCAGGGCGACGAGCTGCTGCTGCTGGAGGCCACCGACTTCGCCGCGCAAACCCGGGCCGACGTCGCCGCCTTCCTGTCCGGCAAGCCCCGGCCCCTGGCGGTGATCCTCAACGACTGCATCCTGCGGCGGCTGAACAACGGGGCGAACCTGGACCGCCTGCGCGGGTTGTGGCCCTGCCCGGCGGCGGGGTTCTCCACCTTCGGCGAGCTTCTCGGCATCAACATCAACCAGACCCTGACCGCCGTCGCCTTCTTCGACGCGGCGGACGGCCCGGTCGCCGACGACTTCGTCGACCGCTTCCCCGTGCACTACGCCCGCTTCCACACCTATTTCACCCGCCGCCGCCTGCACCGCCTGGAAATCGTCAACCGCCTGCGCGCCGACATCACCCGCCGCCTCACCCAGCACCTGGGAGCGAGCCCGGAACTCGCCAGCGAGATCGAGGGCGTGCTGGCCCATGTCTCCGACGTGCGCGCCGGGCTGGACAACATCCGCGCCACCATCTCGCGCGAGGTGGAAGCCGAACGCCGCGCCCGCAAGGCGGAACAGCAACTGGGCGACGCCATCGAGGCGATCAGCGAGGGTTTCGCCCTTTACGACGCCGACGACCGCCTGGTCCTGGCCAATTCCCGCCTGCGGGCGATGTTCCCCGGCATCGAGGACGCCTTCATTATCGGTCGCCCCTTCGCCGACATCGTCGCACACGTCTCCGAACGCGGCTTCTATGGCTACGAGGGGGCGGCGCTGGACCGTTTCCTCAAGGACCGGCTGCGCATCCACCGCCTTGCCGACGGCAGCGCCTCGCTGCAACGCATGGCCGACGGCAGTTGGCTGATCAACCGCGAGAACCGCACCCGCGACGGCGGCGTCGTCGGCATCCGCACCGACGTCACCGCGCTGAAGGCGCGCGAGGCGGAACTGGAACGCCTGAAATCCCGTTACGAACTGATCCTCGGCGCGGCGGGCGACGGCATCGTCGGCATCGACACCGAGGGCCGGGTCGGCTTCGCCAATTCGGCGGCGGCACGGATGCTGGGCGTCGCCCCCGAGGAGATGGAGGGCCGTCCCTTCGGCGAGGCCCTGCGCGCCCCCGACCTGCCCGGTTTCCCCCTGCGCTGCGCGCAGTCGACGGCCGACGAATGCGCCTGCCACCGCGCCGACGGCAGCCCCTTCACCGCCGAATACATCCTGACCCCGATCTGCGAGGACCAGCACTTCGCCGGCGCGGTGCTGGTCTTCCGCGACGTTTCCCTGCGCAAACGCTACGAAGAGGGCGTGGCCAACCACCAGAAGGTCCTGGAACAGCAGGTCGCCGAACGCACCCGCGAGCTTCTGGCGGAAATCGACGCCCGCGCCAAGATCGACCAGGCGTTGCAGGAAAGCCGCCAACGTCTGCTCGGCATCACCTCCAGCCTGTTCGAGGGGGTGCTGCTGGTCGACGCCTACGGCGTCATCGCCTTCGCCAATCCCTCGGCGCACCGCTGGCTGGACGCCGAGGTGCTGCTGGAACGCGCCCTCGACGAAGTGCTGACCCTGGAGACGGACGACGGCGCCGTCGCCTTCGCCAACGGCCCCCTGCGCCGCGTCATCGTCGGCGGCGAAACGGTTTCCACCGACGACGCGGTGTTCGTCGCCGCCGACGGCCGCAGACTGCCGGTCGCCTTCGCCGCCGCGCCGCTGGAACAAGACGGAAGAAGCCGCATCGCGGTGATTTCGTTCCGCGGCATCGAGGCGTTGAAGGAAGCCCAGCGCGAGGCGTTGCAGGCCTCGCGCCTGGCCAGCGTCGGTCAACTGGCGGCGGGCATCGCGCACGAGATCAACACCCCGATCCAGTACGTCGGCGACAACCTGCACTACATCCAGGACACCTTCCCCGACATCGTCGCCACCCTGGACCAGTTGAAGGCGGCCCTGCCCCCGGAATCCGCCGAGGAAGCGTACCGCGACCACGACGTCGCCGAGCTTCTCGAAGACTATCCCGACGCCATCGACCAGGCGTTGCAGGGCGTCGGCCACGTCATCCACATCGTCCACTCGATGAAGGATTTCTCGCACCCCGGCGGCGCCGCCAAGATCGGCATCGACATCAACGCCGCGATCGACAGCACCGCCACCGTCTGCCGCAACGAATGGAAGCACGTCGCCCGGCTGGAAACCGATTTCGCCCCCGACCTGCCGAAGATCATGTGCTTCCCCGCCGACATCAACCAGGTGCTGCTGAACCTGATCGTCAACGCCGCCCACGCCATCGCCGAGGTCAAGGCGGGCGCCCTGGGGGTGATCCGGATCAGCACCCGCCTGGACGGCGACCGGCTGGAAATCCGCGTCGCCGACGACGGCCCCGGGGTGCCGAAGGCCCTGCGCGACCGCATCTTCGACCCCTTCTTCACCACCAAGGGGGTGGGCAAGGGCACCGGCCAGGGGCTTTCGATCTGCCAGGACATCGTGGTGAAGAAGCACGGCGGGCAGATCTTCCTCGACGACTCCGTGGCCCAGGGCGCGGCCTTCGTGGTCCGCCTGCCGGTGGACGACCGGCCTTGACAAGGCCGCCGCGCGAAGCCGAGACTTTTTCTTCCATTCCCCACCAGCCGGAAAGGTCCGTCATGTCCGAAACCTCGCGATTCGGGGGACTTCCCTACGACCGGCTGCTCCGCCTGTTCGCCAGCGACGTGGGTTCGGTCCCCGCCCTGGTCTGGCGCGCCGACCTGGTGAAGAACGAAATCACCTTCCTGTCCGACCACGCCATCCCCGGACTGGAGGACAGCATCCCCCGCCTGTTGCAGGACGCCACCGGCGCCGAGGCCATCCTCGCCGCGCAGGACCGTCCGGTGTTCGCCCGCTTTCACGAACGGATGCGCCAGCGCCAGCCGGTTTCCGAGGTCTTCCGCGCCCACGGCCGCGACGGCCTGATGCGCTGGCTCTATATCCTCGGCACCCCCGACCCGGAGATGAGCTTCTGCTATCTCGGCCTGCTCGCCGACTGCACCGGCCTGGCCAACGGCATCCTGCAACGCGGCAGCGAAACCGGCATCGCCGAACACGTCGAACTCTTCGACAACCCGGTATTCATGGTGGAAAGCGCCGACCGCCGGGTGTTCATCGCCAACGCCGCCGCGCGCGAGGCCTTCGGCATCGACGCCAAGGGCGAACCGGTGACCCTGTCCGATCTGTTCGCCGCCAACACCGACGCCTATTTGCGCGACATCTATGAACGGCTGCTGTTCTCCCGCGCGTGGAACGGCATCCTGTCCATCCGCGGCGCGGCGGGGCGGCCGGTGGTATGCATGAGCCGGGTGCGCGCCTACGACCGCGACGGGCGCAGCCTGCTGTGGTTCTCGATGAGCCCGCGCCAGCCCGCCAAGGACGCCGACCTGTCCCCCATCCCCTCGCCGCCGCCCAAGGTGTCGGCGGGGCTGGCCCGCGCCACCGACATCCGCGGCCTGTTGCGCGTGCTGCTGGACAACCAGCCATCCGGCCGCCGCGCCGACGCGGCGATGCTGTCGCAGATCTTCATCGCCGACGGACGGGTGGCGGTGACCGGCATCGGCGAGCCCTTCGAAAGCGTGCACGACAACGACACCCACCCCTATCCCGGCTCGATCGCCGAGAACATGGTGCTGTTCGACCTGCCCCACATCATCGTCGAGGACACCACGAAAAGCATCAAGCCGATCGACTGGGCGCTGTTCATCCCCAAGGGCATCCGCTCGTACCTGGCCCTACCGTTCTTCGTCGAAGGCGTCCTGCGCGAGGTCCTGATCTTCTGTTCCACCCGTCCCCGCGCCTTCGGCGAGGCCGACCTGGGCCCCTATACCGGGCTGGCGGAAAGCCTGTGGGCGGAACTGCCGCGCGTGCTGCCCGGCCTGCCGAAACCCCCGGTGGCGGAATAACTGGTCCAACCAGACTGGATTCCCTCGCTTTTCCGACCCGGAGGAGGAGGCCGCAATCCCCCGCAGCAGTTGCGAACGACTATTTATCTGGAAAGAAAAAGGCGGAAAACGCCACATTCGCCCTGCCCCAACCAGAAAAGAAAACCGCTTGGCCCGCCCCCTTCGGATAGGGTAACCTGAAGGTGTTCCCGATCCGGGATTGCTCGACCGCTGGGATATCTGGTTGGACCAGATAGGCACGACATGGCCAACGCCTGCACCGAACGCATCCTCGACCTCGTCGCCACCCTCCACCTGGGGGAAGGCGACCGGTTGCCCGGCGAACGCGAACTTGCCCAGAACCTGGGATTCAGCCGCAACACCGTGCGCGAATCCCTGGTCTCGCTGGCCGCCCAGGGACAGATCGAGGTACGCAAGCGCAGCGGCTGCTATCTCCTCTCCCTGACGCCGCCCACCCCCTGGCAAAGCCTGCACGCCGACGCCGAGGCCGCGATGGACGCCCTGCGCGCCATCGGCCCGCATCTCGCCGCCCGCGCCGCCAAACGCTGTCAGGCCGACCAGAGCCGCCGCCTGGAAACCGTCACCGCCCGCCTGGGTCGCTATCTGGTCAACCGCGACGCGACGCAGACGGCACGCGAATACGTCACCTTCTTCGTCGTCCTCGCCGGTCTGGCCGAGAACCCGTACCTGGAATTGATGATGAAGGAAATCGCCGCGGCGCGCGGCCACCTGGCCTCCGCCGCCAGCATGGACAAGGCCGGGGTGGAGGCCTTCTTCGCCCTGCACGTCAGCCTGTTGCAGGCGATTCAGGCCCACGACGCCCGGCGCGCGCAGCCGCTGGCGTCGCACGGGTTGGATGCCTTCGCCGCCATGCTGGGACACGCCGAAACGGCGCCACCGCGGGAGAACGTGGCATGAACCGCAGACAGTTCTTTTCCCGGATCAATCCCTTCCGGGTCGATGCGCCGCAGGGGGAAAAGACCGCCCTGACGGAACGGAAGGAGGCCGTGATGAACGACCTGTTCCGTCTGGCCATGGCGCGCGGCATCGACCCCGCAACCGTGGACCCCGAGCGACTGCCCGAGCTGCTCGGCCTGAAGGCAGGAGAACCCTAAACCAACGCAACGGAAACGGCGCGGGGAAAGGACCGGCAAGTCGATATCCCCCGCGCCGGATTATCCCAAACCAAGGAGGTTGTCTCATGGAAGCGGACAATCGGGGGGTAAGCTATCTCGAAAGCCGTAAGCTCGTCAAACGCTGGGACGGGCCGTGGCCGGCAGTAGCCAACTTCCTCATGATCTTCGCTATTTTCTACGTCACCTGGTGGATCTTCCAGGACCCGCGCGGCATTATGCGCATGTATACGCCCTATGTCGGCTACATGATCTGCCGCTGGCTTCTGATCATGTTCATCTGGCTGGCCTATATTCTCGACTTCTGGCCCTTCAAGCGCAGCTGGCTGAACAAAACCCATCCCGTCGTCAAGGGGGCGATCCTGACCGCCGCCTGCGTCTTGGTGATGGAACTGCTGATCGAAGGATTCTTCAAGGGCATCCTGGGTCAGTACGGCATCGCCTATTTCAGCCCCAGCCGCCTGCATGCGATGGGACTGACCGAGTTCTACGCCGAGGAATACGCGACCGAGGCGATCATGATGTTCGCCGCCATCGCCTCGTGGCTGGCCCCCAGCTGGGTGGTCGCCTGCGAAAACGCGCCCTGGCAGAAACTGGACCAACCGGCGCGCGGCATCACCATCATCGTGGTGACCTTCTTCATCGGCACCATCGTCTACTTCGTCACCATGCACTCGCACATGGCGATCCTGTTCTATCCCTGGCAGCAGTACACCGCGATCACCCCGCCCTATTGGGAGAAGTTCGCCAACACCGTGTCCGGCAACTTCCACATCGCGTGGATCATGTGCTGCACGGTGACCGTCTGGGTCTATGAAAGCATCTGGCAGCGCTATCCCTTCAACCTGATCAAGACCGACTGGCTGCGCCGCACCACGGCCTTCTTCGGCATCATCGCGGTGGCCCTGTGCATGTGCTTCTTCCTGTTCTACGTGCAGGACCTGGCCTGGGGCCTCAACATCCGCGGCACCCGCCGCGACATGGCGCCCGACTGGCGCTGGCTGCACGTCGGCGAAAGCGCCATCTTCTGGCTGGTCGGCGTTCTCGCCCTCAGCTTCTACGGCGGCAACTGGCCGAACAAGTTCAGCCGTCCGGTCAACGTCTTCCTGCGCACCCTGCTCAGCATGGCGATCGGCGCGGCGGTCTACTTCCTCTACTACCGTTACGCCCACCTGATCCTCGGCACCCAGAAGGGCCTGTCGCATCCGCAGCAGTTCCCGATGATCCCGATGATCTGGCTGATCAACATCTTCCTGGTCAACATGTGGTTCATGGACGGCTGGCCGGGATGGAAGGCGGTTCCCAAGACCTCCGCGGAACTGGAAGAGGTCGAGGAAACCATCGTTGCCCACGACGTCACCTGGACGCCTGGTCTGGCCAAGGGTCTGGCGGTCGGCGCGGTCGCCGGGGCGGTCGTCTACTTCGGGGTGATCTCCATCCTGCCGTGGCTCGGCCATATCCAGATGATCCGCTAGGGAAGGAGGCATGAAAATGACAGACGATACCACCACTTCCCGCCGCGACTTCGTCAAGGGCGTCGCCACCGGTGCGATCGGCGGGGCCCTGGCCGGGATGGGGCTCTATTCCTATACCGGCTCGGCCTATGACCGTCTGGCCAAGGTGACCCGCCAGCAACAGGACTTCGGCGCGGTACGCAGCGTCAAGGTGACCGCGATCTCCGAAACCAGCTGGTTCAACAACGCCCACCTGATGGAGGACATCAAGAAGGCGGGCGGCCTGTTGGTCGACCAGTACACCATCGGCTGGGGCCCCTTCGGCAACGGCAAGGGGGTCGGCAAGGGCAGCTACGAGGAAGGCGTCGCCAACATCAAGAAGATGCTGCCGAACGACCTGGAGGAAGCCTGGGCGGTCCAGGAGAAGCTCTCCCTCCACCCCGACAATCCGGGCGGTTTCTCCACCCTGATCGAGGTCGAGGACCTGGACGGCAGCAAGCACAAGTACCTGCTCGACACCGGCTGGTCCTACAAATGGATGGACCAGAGCTTCAAACGCGAAGGCATCGACCAGATGCTGCGGTCGGGCGAGATCGAGGCCCTGATCCTCACCCACGAGCACTTCGACCACTATTGGGGCCTGCCCGCGACGATGAAGTACAACAACAAACTGCCGATGTACATTCACAACGGCTTCTACAAGGAAGGCCTGCAGTACATCAAGGACTCCGGCTACAAGGGCGAGCCGGTCAAGGTCGACAAGGAAATGACCGTCATCCGCCCCGGCATGATGCTGGTCAAGTTCGACGTGCCGATCATCTGCCGCGTCTTCGGCGAAACCTCGCTCGCCTTCAACGTCAAGGACAAGGGGCTGGTCCTGGTTTCGGGATGCAACCATCAGGGCATCCTGCAGATGACCAGCACCGCGTTCCAGAAGCTGAAGTACGACAACGACCGTTTCTACGGCATCTACGGCGGCCTGCACATTTCGCCGTTCGAGGACTGGGACCCGAAGTACGACGACCTGGTCATCTCGCTCGGCAAATGGAAGTTCGAGAAGGTCGGCTGCAACCACTGCACCGGCCACCTCACCGCCAAGAAGTTCGTCGAACGCGGTTACCCGGTGGTGCGCGGCACCGCGCGCTTCCGCACCTCGTCGCCGGACTACTTGGGGAACGGCGACACCCTGACCTTCTGACCAACGGGACGGGCCGCGCGCGCCGCGCGCGGCCCCTTTTCCTTCCCCCTTCGACGAGGTCTCCCATGCATGCCGCGTTCTTCGGCCCCGATCCAGACCGCATCCCGGCGGAAGCGGATCTGCTGGCCCTGCCCTCCCTCTGGATGACCGCCGCCTGCATGGACGGAGGCTTCCGCCGCCTTTCCGGCTGGCTGGGCCTGGCCCCCTGCGGCTCGTTCGCCCGCGCCTTCACCTGCCGGATCAAGACGCATCCCGGCGTCTTCGGCCTGCTGCCCCTCGCGGCGCGGCCGGGCGCCACCGCCACCGCCGATTTCCGGCTGTTCTATTTCCCCTCGCCCGACGAGGCGATCATCGATCGCGTCTCGCTGCCCGCCGCGCTGGCCGCCGCCGCAGGCGACGCGGCGGAACGCATCCGCGACTTCCCCGCCGCCCCCGAATTCGCCGCGCACTTCGCCATCGCCGAGATGCGCCTGGCGCTGACCCATCCCGGGCGCGACCTCGGCCTGGCGCTGACCGCGCCGACCCGCCGCCGCATCGTGGTGCCCGCTGGCGTCGCCGCCCCCGGCGGCGGCTGGCTGGTGCCGCCGGGCGGCCTGGAAGAGGACCTGCCCGCCTTCGACCTGGCGCGCGAACTGTTCCGCGCGCTTGCCGCCGGGGTCGCCGCGGCGGCGGGGGTTCCCCCCGACGCCCCGCTTGCCGCCACGGCCCCGGCGAATCGCTGGACGCGGCACCCCGACGGCTCCCTCGGCGAAGCCCCCGATGCCGAGGCGGAACGGCGCACCGAGCTTCTGACCTGGGGCGAAGGCGGCCGCGCCGCCTGCCCCGAGGCGAGCATCGCCGCCGACCCCGCCCCCTATCGCGTCGCCCGCGTCGCCGCCCATGCGGAAGCGCCGGACGCGGCGGACGCCGCCGCCCTGACCCGGCCGCGCCTGGTGGTGCTGAGCGGCTTTCTCGGCTCGGGCAAGACGTCGTTCCTCAACCAGTTCATCGAATTCCACCTGGCCCGCGACCAACTGGTGGCGGTGATCCAGAACGAAATCGGCGAGACCGGGGTGGACGCCAACCTGCTGGAAGGCGACGAATCGGTGCTGGCCCTTGACGCCGGATGCGTCTGCTGCACCCTGGCGGGCAGCCTGACCCGCGGTCTGCGGCAACTGGCCGAGGGGCTGGCCCCGGAAATCGTCGTCCTGGAAACCACCGGTCTGGCCAACCCGATGAACATGCTGGAGGAATTCCACGAAATCGGCGACCTGGCCGAACTTGCCGCGGTGATCGCGGTGGTCGACGCCGAACGCTTCGCCGAGAACCTGACCGCGTCGGAGGTCGCGGCGGAACAGATCGCCGCCGCCGACACCGTGATCCTCAACAAATGCGACCTGGTGGACGACGCCGAGCGCGCCGCCATCGAGGCGGAAATCCGCCGCCGCAACCCGACGGCGCAGATCGTTCCCGCGGTGCACGGACGGGTCAATCCCGCCGTCCTCGGCGAGGGGTTGTCCCGCCACGCCGGGGAGCCTCCTGTCTGCGCCTGCGGCTGCGGCGGCCATCATCACGACCACCACCACGAGCACCCGCACGACCACCACCACGAGCACCCGCACGGCCACCACCACGGCGAGGACGGGCACCACCACCATCACCATCACGGCGTCACCCACCTGGACGAGGGCTTTTCCGCGTTGCGATTCGCCCTTGCCCCCCGCATCGAACGCGACCTGCTGATGCGGATCCTGGCGGCCAGCCCGCCCGGCGTGCTGCGGATCAAGGGGCTCGCCCGCCTGGTTGACGAGGACCGGCCGCAGGTGGTGCAGTACGTGCCGGGCCGCGCCGGATGCGAACCGGCGGCCAAGCCCAGCACGGAAGCGCCCTTCGTTCTGGCGATCGGACGCGGCCTCGACGCCGCCGCCCTGAAACGTTTGTGGCTTCCCCTTCTCGACGAGGATTCGCACCGATGATCTGGATGGAACAAGGCGGCCTGCTGATGTGGCCGTTGCTGGCGTTGTCGGTGGCGACGCTGGCGATCCTGCTGGACCGCGCCATCGCGTTTTCCACCTTCCGCCTGCCCGACGCGGCGTCCGAGGGCGCCCTGCTGGACGCCCTGAAGACCGGCGACGCCGAGGCGGCGCGCGGTCTGGCCACGCCCTTTCCGGCACTGCCGCCCCTGGTCGAGGCCCTGACCGCCGACGGCGACGCCGAAACCCGCGAACGCGCCGCCGCCGTCCGCATCGAGGAAGCGGTGCGCGGCCTCGACCGCCGTCTCGGCCTGCTGGCGGTGGCGGGACGGGTGTCGCCGCTGCTCGGCCTGCTGGGCACGGTGTTCGGGATGATCCAGACGTTTTCCCGCCTGTCCTCGTCGCAGCAGGGTGCCATCGACATGACGATGCTGGCCGACGGCATCTGGCAGGCGCTCTTGACCACCGCCGCCGGGCTGATCATCGCGATTCCGGCGGTGGCGGCGCATCAGGCCTTCCTGCGCCGCGAGGACGCCGTCGCCTTCGCCCTGGGGCGCATCGCCAACCTGAGCCTGGTCCGGCGCAAGGACGCCGCCACGCCATGATTCCGCTTTCCCGCCGCCGCCGCGAAAGCCCCCTGCCCGACGTCACGCCGCTGCTCGACGTCGTCTTCATCCTCTTGATCTTCTTCGTCATCGCCGCCGCCTTCGCCATCCACGGCGTCGACCTGCGCCTGCCGAAGTCGTCGGCCGCCCGCGCCTATGCCGGCAAGCCCCTGGAAATCCTGCTGGCCGCCGACGGCAGCCTGCGCCACGACGGCCAGCCGGTCACCCTGCGCGACGTCACCTTCCTGATCCGCGCCAACGCCTTGGACCGCAACCGGCAGATCCTGCTGATTCCCGACCGCGGCGCCTCGGTCGGCGACTTCATGGCCACGGTCAGCGCCATCCGCGACAGCGGCGGCGACCGCTTGGTGATCGCCGCCGACCCCGCCCCCGCGGGCGGAGAAAAGCCGTGACCGACGGCGAACGCATCGCCACCGCGGTGGCGCTGTCGGTCGCCCTGCATTGGGCGGGGTTAAGCGGCTGGCGCCCCGAACCGCCCGCCGCCGCGCCGGGCGACGACGCCGCGGTGGTCGACATCGCGGGCCCCGAGACCGGGGTCAGCCTGGCCGCGCCGATCATCCTGGAACAGGCCCCGCCCGCCACGCCGCAGGACGCCGCCGCCGACCGCCGCCGCGCCGCCCTCAGCCACTATCTCGATCTGGTCTCCGAATCGGTGCACGCCCGCCGCCGCGTCGGCGGCACGGGCCGCCGCCTGATCGGCAACGCCCTGTTCCGCATCGTCATCGACGGCGACGGCCGCTTCGCCGCCATCGCCATGCTTCGCGGATCGGGGGACGCCGGGCTCGACGCCGACGCCGACGCCGCGGTGCACGCCGCCTCGGGCAGCGTGGCGCGGCCGCGCATCCTGGGCGACGGCGCGCTGGTCGTCACCCTGGCGGTGAAGTATCAGTCCGGCCTGTGAGAACCGCCACGGTGACGCGGTTGCGCCCGGCTTCCTTGCTGGCGTAAAGCGCCTTGTCCACCTCGGCGACGATCGCCACCTTGTCGAGGCCGTCGACCCCCGGACGGCAGGACAGAACCCCGGCGCTGACCGTCACCGACAGCATCCCCGCCGCGGTGGCGATGGGATTCGCCGCGATGTGCTGGCGCAGGCGGTCGGCCAGGGACTCCGCGTAGGGTTCCTGGGTTTCCGGCAGAACCGCCATGAACTCCTCGCCGCCGTAACGGGCCCAGGAGTCGGTCTGGCGGAACAGCCCCGAACAGGTCCGTCCGATCGCGCGCAACACCTCGTCCCCCACCGGATGGCCGTAGGTGTCGTTGACCCGCTTGAAGTGGTCGATGTCGAACATGATCAGCGACAGGGGGCGCCGATACCGCTGCGCGCGGGCGAATTCGTGGTCGAGAACCCGATGGAAGGTGCCCCAGTTCAACAGGCCGGTCAGCCGGTCGAAGGACGCCATCTCGATCAGGTGCTGTTCGTCGAGCAGGGAACGGATGATCGGCCGCATCAAAACCACGGACAACGCCAGAATCGCCGCCGCCGCCACCGCCAGGGTCAACAGCAGCAGGCGGCTCTGTTCGCGCTGCGGCGCGAAAAAGCGCGCCTGATCCACCACCGAGCACAACGACAGGCCGGGAACCCGCGTCGGCGCCCGCAGCACGGTCAACCCGGGCGTGGACGCGTCGGCGCGCCGGACCGCCCGCATCGCCGCGTCGCCACCCACCGCCGGACGGAACGCCAACTCCCCGCCGTCCAGGCCCAGGGCATAGACGATCACCTCTCCGGTGTGGGTATCGACCAGGGCCTGCACCGCCACGTCGTCGGCCACCACCACGTCGAAGCCGACCAGGCCATGACGGTCGTCCCGAATCGGCGAACAATAGGCGAAACGCCTCTGCCCCTCGGTCCGCAGCAGGGGCAGAGGCCGGGCGCGGTCTTCCTCCCCCGGGCGGCACGCGGCGGACAACGCCGCCGGAATCTCCTCGCCCACCGCGAACAGGCGGCGGCCCGACGGGTCGTGACGGACAATGCCGACGATCTCGGCGTTGGCCTTCAGCGCGTCGGCCAGCTTGGGCAGGGCGAAGGCGGCCAGATCGTCCAGGCTTTCCCGCCCTTGCAGGAAGTCGGCCTGCCGCTGCCGGATCGCCGTGCGGCTGGCCACCTGTTCGGCGAGGCCGAGGTGCCGCGCCACGATGCCGTCGAAGGCCCGCCCCACATCGCCGAAGTCGTGGGCGATGCGCTCGGCGTGCAGCATCCGCACGCGGTCGTCCAGGGGGCGGATGCCGAACACGTAGAACGCCGTCGAAAGCAGAAGCCCGCCGACCAGGATCAAAAGGTAGACGCGCCAGATGCGGCGCGGCTGGCGCGGAAACAAAGACTGTAGGGTGGCATCCGGCATGCTCGCCCCTTCCGGGAGGGTTTTCGGAGGAAAACAACTCGTGGCGGCGAAAATCGCCCCAGACACGACGAAACCCGCCGCTTTAGGCGGCGGGTTTCGATGGTGGAGCCGAGGAGGATCGAACTCCCGACCTCTTGAATGCCATTCAAGCGCTCTCCCAGCTGAGCTACGGCCCCGAAACCTGGGAACCGGCGGGCCCGCGCGGGCCCGGTCGGTCATGGGTGGCGCAAGGTAGTCTGTCGTTCGCGCCTTCGCAACAAAAAAATTCGCGGCGGATGCCGGAAATTTATTCTTCGTCCGCCGAGCCCAGGTGCTCCATCACCTCGGACATGTCGTCGTCCTCGGCCAGGTCGGAGGCATCCTCGATCAGCGCGTCGTCGGTCTCGTCGTCGTCGACCTCGACGTCGTCCAGAACGTCCTCGTCGTTGACCGGCACCGCCTTCGGTTTCGGCTCCGCCACCGGGTGGGGGGCCGCCTTCTTCACCGAGCGCCGCACCTTCGCCACCGCGTCGGGGGCGTTCTCGCTGCCGCATTTCGGGCAGACGATCGGGCTGCGCTGCATGTCGTAGAAACGGGTGCCGCAATTCAGGCAGGTCCGTTTACCGCCCCATTCCGGTTTCGTCATCGTTTCTTCTCCCTCCCGGCGTTGTCCGGCTCCGCCTTTCGCGGACGCCGCGCTGTCGGTTTCGTCTGCACTGGCCGCGCATTTGCCATGAAGCGGTTTCGCTGTCAAAGCGTTTTATCGGACGACGCGCGCGTCCCTGGAATCCCCCATATCATGAATGCCCACATCCGCAAAAGAGGGGGAAAGCGAGGTTCTGTACGCGCCCCCGCCAAGTGTGGTACGACGAGGACCGTTTTTCCCCGCGAGCAGGACCCGCGCATGACGCAGAAGACCGAGATTTCCGTGCCGTCCGACGCGCCGATTCCGGCGGCCTCGTCGCGTGCCCGCGCGCTGTCCGGCACGGCCCGGGTTCCCGGCGACAAATCGATTTCCCACCGCGCCCTGATGTTCGGCGCTCTGGCGGTCGGCCGTTCGCGCGTCACCGGCCTGCTGGAAGGCGAGGACGTGCTGCGCACCGCCGCCGCGATGCGCGCCATGGGGGCCACCGTCGAACGCGCCGCCGACGGCGCCTGGACGGTGGACGGCGTCGGCGTCGGCGGCTTGGCCGAACCCGCCGACGTGATCGACATGGGCAACGCCGGAACCGGCGTGCGCCTGGTCATGGGGCTGGTCGCCACCCACCCGATCACCGCCATCTTCACCGGCGACGCCAGCCTGCGCCGCCGCCCGATGAACCGGGTGATCGCGCCCCTGTCCCTGTTCGGCGCCACCTTCATGGGGCGCGAGGGCGGCCGCCTGCCGCTGGCGATCTCCGGCAACCCGACGCCGGTGCCGGTGTCGTACACGGTTCCGGTCGCCTCCGCCCAGGTGAAGTCGGCGGTGCTGCTGGCCGGATTGAACACCCCCGGCGTGACCACGGTGATCGAGCCGGTGGCCACCCGCGACCACACCGAGCGCATGCTCAAGGGCTTCGGCGCCGAACTGTCGGTGGAGGAAACCGCCGACGGCGGCCGCGTCATCCGCCTGACCGGCCAGCCGCGCCTCTCCGCCCGCGCGGTGACGGTGCCCGCCGACCCCTCCTCCGCCGCCTTTCCCGCGGTGGCGGCGCTTTTGGTGCCGGGGTCCGAGATTCTTCTGCCCGAGGTCGGCACCAACCCCCTGCGCTTCGGCCTGTTCGACACCCTGGCCGAGATGGGCGCCGACATCGTCCTGGAAAATCCCCGCGAAATCGCCGGCGAACCGGTCGCCGACCTGCGCGTCCGCGCCTCCGCCCTGGTCGGCGTCGACGTGCCGCCGGAACGCGCCCCCAGCATGATCGACGAATACCCGATCCTGGCGGTCGCCGCCGCCTGCGCCACCGGCACCACGCGGATGCGCGGCCTGGCCGAGCTGCGGGTGAAGGAAAGCAACCGCTTCGACGCCGTCCTTTCCGGCCTTGCCGCCTGCGGCGCCAAGGTCGAGGCGGCGGGCGACGACATCCTGGTGCACGGCACCGGCCGCCCGCCCCGGGGCGGCGCGACGATCGCCGCCAACCTGGACCACCGCATCGCGATGTCCTTCCTGGTCCTCGGCGCGGTCGGCGATGCCCCGGTGGCGATCGACGACATCCGCGCCGTCGACACCAGCTTTCCCGGCTTCGTGCCGCTGATGAACCGATTGGGAATGAGCCTGACATGATCGTCGCCATCGACGGACCGGCGGGCGCGGGCAAGGGCACCCTGGCCCGCCGCCTCGCCCGCGAATTCAACCTTGCCTACCTCGACACCGGGGCCTTGTACCGCGCCGTCGGCCTGCGCGTCCTGGAAATGGGCGCCGACCCCGCCGACCCCGCCTCGGCGACCCACGCGGCGCGCACCCTGGACGTTTCCGGCCTCGATTCGCCCCGCCTGCGCGACGAGGACGCCGCCGACGCCGCTTCCAAGGTGGCGGCCATCCCGGCGGTCCGCGCCGCCCTGCTCGACTTCCAGAGGAACTTCGCCAAGAACCCGCCAAGCCCTTGCACCGGCGCGGTTTTGGACGGCCGCGACATCGGCACCGTGGTCTGCCCGGACGCCCCTCTCAAGATCTTCGTCACCGCCTCGCTGGAAGAACGGGCGCGGCGGCGAACCTTGGAGTTGCAGGACAAGGGCATCGACGCTATACAGGACCGCGTTCTCGCCGACATGATCGCGCGGGACGAACGCGACCGTGACCGGAAGACGGCGCCGCTTGCCGCGGCAAACGACGCCATCGTTCTGGACACCACCGAAATGAACGCCGACGCGGTATTCGACCGCGCCGCCGCTCTTTTCCGTTCCAGGACCGGACGCATCGCGGACTGAAGACCCGGAGAAATCCGGAAAGAGGAACCGCCTCCTGGCGCGGGCTTCCCCCGCCGCGGGACGGTTTTTGGTGCAACAAGGTCGCCAACGCGGCAAGACCGCCGGAAAAACCGGTTGGCCCGAATAGCGACACGTGAAAAGGAACCCTTTCGGCATGACCGAAATCGCAGCCATCCCGGGCGCGGACGAGAACTTCGCCGCCCTTCTGGAAGAATCCTTCGCCAAGAACGCGAGCCTCGAAGGCTCCGTCATCACCGGCCGTATCGTCACCATCACCAACGACTTCGCCCTGGTCGACGTCGGCCTGAAGTCCGAAGGGCGTGTGCCCCTTAAGGAATTCGGCCACAAGGCCGAGGTCAAGGTCGGCGACACCATCGAGGTGTTCGTGGACCGTTACGAGGACCGCGACGGCCTGGTCGTCCTCTCGCGCGAAAAGGCGCGCCGCGAAGAATCGTGGAACGAGCTGGAGAAGGCCTTCGAAGGCAACCAGCGCGTCAACGGCGTCATCTTCGGCCGCGTCAAGGGCGGCTTCACCGTCGACCTGTCCGGCGCCGTGGCCTTCCTGCCCGGCAGCCAGGTGGACATCCGTCCGGTGCGCGACATCGGCCCGCTGATGGGTCAGGCGCAGCCCTTCCAGATCCTCAAGATGGACCGCTCGCGCGGCAACATCGTCGTCTCCCGCCGCGCGGTCCTGGAAGAGACCCGCGCCGAACAGCGTTCCGAACTGATCGAGAACCTGAAGGAAGGCCAGATCCTGGACGGCGTGGTCAAGAACATCACCGACTACGGTGCGTTCGTCGACCTGGGCGGCGTGGACGGCCTGCTGCACGTCACCGACATCGCCTGGAAGCGCATCAACCACCCGGCCGAGGCCCTGACCATCGGCCAGACCATCAAGGTGCAGGTGATCCGCTTCAACTCCGAGACGCAGCGCATCAGCCTGGGCATGAAGCAGCTCGAGGCCGATCCGTGGTCCGGCGTCGAGACCAAGTACCCGGTCAGCACCAAGTTCACCGGCCGCGTCACCAACATCACCGACTACGGCGCGTTCGTCGAGCTGGAGCCGGGTGTCGAGGGCCTCGTCCACGTCTCCGAAATGTCCTGGACCAAGAAGAACATCCACCCCGGCAAGATCGTTTCGACCAGCCAGGAAGTGGAAGTCATGGTGCTGGACGTCGATCCCAACAAGCGCCGCATCAGCCTGGGTCTGAAGCAGTGCCTGTCCAACCCGTGGACCGACTTCATGGCCAACCATCCGGTCGGCTCCACCCTGGAAGGCGAGATCAAGAACATCACCGAATTCGGTATGTTCGTCGGCCTGCCGGGCGAAATCGACGGCATGGTCCACCTCTCCGACATCTCCTGGGAGATGAGCGGCGAGGAAGCGGTGAAGGCCTTCAAGAAGGGCGACATGGTCACCGCCAAGATCCTCGACGTCGACGTCGACAAGGAGCGCATCAGCCTCGGCCTGAAGCAGCTCAAGGACGACCCCTTCGAGAACGCCACCAAGGGCCTGAAGAAGGGCGCGGTGGTGACTTGCGTGGTCACCCAGGTCACCGACGGCGGGCTTGAGGTTTCCACCGCCGAAGGCGGCGCGATCGGCTTCATCCGCAAGGGCGACCTGTCGCGCGAACGTTCCGAGCAGCGGGTCGAACGCTTCGCCGTCGGCGAAAAGCTCGACGCCAAGATCATGCAGATCGACGGCAAGAGCCGCAAACTCTCGCTCTCCATCAAGGCGCGCGAGATGGAAGAAGAAAAGCAGGCGATGGCCGAGTACGGTTCCACCGACTCCGGCGCCTCGCTGGGCGACATCCTGGGCGCCGCTCTGCGCCAGGCCCAGGACGAGAAGGCCAACTCCTGATTCCTTCGCGGAGTCGCGACACGGAAAACGCCGCCCCCATCGGGCGGCGTTTTTCATTTTCCATGACGATTCTGAAAAAGGCTTTCCCTTGAGAGGGTTAACCTTGATGCTGGGGTTGAAATCTGGCAGTCTGGGTGGCACGTAATCGTCAGGACGGCTTTTCGGTTTCTCCGGCCGGGGATTTTTCCGCCCGGAAGATCAAAGGCTTCGGCATGCATCGGGGCGCAGACCGCCCCCTTCGAACCGTCGGGGATCGCACGCTATGACAAAGTCTGAACTGATCGCTCGCCTGGCCGAACGCAACCCGCACCTCTATCAGCGGGATGTGGAGCGGATCGTGGCCACCATCTTCGAGGAAATCACCATCGCGCTCGCCCGCGGCGACCGGGTGGAACTGCGCGGCTTCGGCGCGTTCTCGACCAAGACCCGCGACGCCCGCACCGGCCGCAACCCGCGCACCGGCGACGCCGTGCGCGTCGGCTCCAAGGTGGTGCCGTACTTCAAGACCGGCAAGCAGCTTCGCGACCTGATCAACGACGGCGCCGCCGACTGACGCCGCCACCGAAAAAGGTAAGTTCATCGTGCGCATCGTATCCTGGATCATCGGCCTTCCGGTCGCCGTCGCGGCCGTCGCCTTTGCCGTGGCCAACCGCCAGGACGTCGATTTCGACCTGTGGCCGTTGCCCTTCTCGGTGCGCGTGAGCGTCTATCTGGCGGTGCTGGGGGCCCTGGCCGCCGGTCTGCTGGTCGGATTGTTCTTCGGCTGGGCGGGGGCGGGCAGCCGTGCCTCCGCCCGCGCCGCCAAGGCCGAGGCCAAGGCCCGCGCCCTGTCCCAGGAGGTCGAGGCCCTGCGCGCCGCGCCCGCCGCCAAGGCCCTGCCCGCGCCGGACACCCCGGCCTGACCCGCCCCGCCGGACCGCCATCGACAAGAGAGACGCTGATGAGCAGCAACCCGATCTTCTGCGCCATCGACACCCCCGACCTCGGCGCCGCCGTTTCCCTGGCGGAACGCATCTCGCCCCATGTCGGCGGCCTCAAGCTGGGGCTGGAATTCTTCATCGCCAACGGCCCGCAGGGCGTGCGCGAGGTGCAATCCGCCCTCGGCAAGGACATCTTCCTCGACCTCAAGCTGCACGACATCCCCAATACCGTCGCCGCCTCGGTAAAGGCGGTGATGCGCCTGCGCCCCCGCTATCTCACCCTGCATACCGCGGGCGGGCTGGCGATGCTGAAGGCGGCGCGTCAGGCCGCCTGCGACGCCGCCGACAGCGTCGACGCGGCGCCGCCGAAACTGATCGGCGTCACCGTCCTTACCAGCTTCGACGCGGACGACCTAGCCCAGGTCGGCGTGCCGGGCGGCGTCTCCGCCCAGGCGCACCGTCTGGCCGCCCTGGCCGCCGAGGCCGGGCTGGACGGACTGGTCTGCTCCGCCCACGAGGCGAAGTCGCTGAAGGCGGAATTCGGCCACCTGTTGCGCATCGTCCCCGGCATCCGCCCGGACTGGGCCGAGGCCGGCGACCAAAAGCGGGTGATGACCCCCGCCGAGGCCCTGCGCGAGGGCGCCGACATCCTGGTGATCGGCCGCCCGATCAGCCAGGCCAAGGACCCCGCCGACGCCGCCCTGCGCATCGCCGCCTCGATCGGCTGCGCCGAGCAGCCGCTGCGGAGCGACCCGTCATGACCCTGGTCAAGATCTGCGGCATCACCGAACCCGACGGCCTGGACGCGGCGGTGGAAGCCGGGGCGGACTTCGTCGGCTTCGTCTTCTGCCCGCAATCGCCACGCGCGCTGACCGCCGAGGCCGCCGCCGAACTTGCCGACGCCCTGCCCGCCGAGGTGCAGAAGGTCGGCCTGTTCGTCGACCCCACCGACGACGAACTCACCGCCGTGCTGACCCATCTGCGCCTCGACCTGATCCAGCTGCACGGCCACGAAACCCCGGAACGGGTCGACGCGGTCCGCCTGGAATTCGGCCTGCCGGTGATCAAGGCGATCGGCGTCGCCACCGCCGCCGACGTCGCCGCCGCGCATGCCTTCGACGAACATGCCGACTGGCTGCTTTTCGACGCCAAGCCGCCCGCCGACGCCCCGCGCACCGGCGGCCTGGGCCAGTCCTTCCCCTGGGAGCTGATGCGCGAATGGAACGGCGCCACCCCCTGGATGCTGGCCGGTGGGCTGACCGCCGAAACCGTGGCCGGGGCGATCAAGGCCTCGGGCGCGGGCGCGGTGGACGTCTCCTCCGGCGTGGAAAGCGCCCCCGGGTCCAAGGACCCGGCGCGCATCGCCGCCTTCATCCGTGCCGCGAAAAACGCGGGCACCGGGTGCTGGTGACGCTTTTTCCTGGATTTCGCCGCCCCGACGCGGCATTCAACCTTTCTGGCGGGACCGCTTGACGCGGCATCCCGCGACCCTCGTGATGCGAGACCACACGACATGACATCGATTCTGACCAATTCCTTCGCCAAGGGGCCCGACGAGAACGGCCACTTCGGCCCCTATGGCGGACGCTTCGTCGCCGAGACCCTGATGCCCCTGGTGCTTGAGGTCGAAAAGGCCTTCGACGCGGCGAAGGACGACCCCGCCTTCCAGGCGGAACTGTCCCGCTACCTCGCCCACTTCGTCGGCCGCCCCAGCCCGCTCTATTTCGCCGAGCGGCTGACCCAGGCCTGCGGCGGCGCCAAGATCTATTTCAAGCGCGAGGACCTGAACCACACCGGCGCGCACAAGGTCAACAACTGCATCGGCCAGATCCTGCTGGCCAAGCGCATGGGCAAGACCCGCATCATCGCCGAAACCGGCGCCGGACAGCACGGCGTCGCCACCGCCACGGTGTGCGCCCTGTTCGGCCTGCCCTGCGTCGTCTACATGGGCGCGGTGGACATCGCCCGCCAGCAGCCCAACGTCTTCCGCATGAAGCTTCTGGGGGCCGAGGTCCGGCCCGTCACCTCGGGCGCCGCCACCCTGAAGGACGCGATGAACGAGGCGATGCGCGACTGGGTCGCCAACGTCGAGGACACCTATTACCTGATCGGCACCGTCGCCGGGCCGCACCCCTATCCGGTGATGGTCCGCGACTTCCAAAAGATCATCGGCGAGGAAGCCAAGGCGCAGATGCAAACCATGGAAGGCCGCCTTCCCGACACCCTGATCGCGGCGGTGGGCGGCGGTTCCAACGCCATGGGGCTGTTCTATCCCTTCCTCGACGAACCCACGGTGAAGATCGTCGGCGTCGAGGCGGCGGGCAAGGGCACCGAAACCGAGGAACACGCCGCGTCCCTCGGCAAGGGACGCTCCGGCGTGCTGCACGGCAGCCGCACCTATCTGCTGCAAAACCAGGACGGCCAAATCACCGAGGCGTATTCCATCTCCGCCGGGCTCGACTATCCCGGCGTCGGGCCGGAACACGCCTGGCTGAAGGACGCGGGGCGCATCGATTACGTCGCCATCACCGACGACGAGGCCCTCGACGCCTTCCACCGCACCACCCGTCTGGAAGGCATCATCCCGGCGCTGGAGTCCTCGCACGCCATCGCCCAGGCCCTCAAGGTCGCGGGCAGCCTGCCCGCCGACCACATCCTGCTGGTCAGCCTGTCCGGGCGCGGCGACAAGGACGTGAACACCGTGGCGCAGGCCATGGGGACGGAGCTGTGATGATGACCGACATCCTGAAAAACAACCGCCTGACCCGCCGCTTCGCCAAGCTGGCCTCGGAAAACCGCGCCGGACTGGTGATCTATATCGCCGCCTCGGACCCCGACGCCGAAACCTCGGCCAAGCTGCTGGCCGGACTGCCCGGCGCGGGCGCCGACATCATCGAACTCGGCATGCCCTTCACCGACCCGATGGCCGACGGCCCCGCCATCCAGCGGGCCGCCCTGCGCGCGCTGAAGGCCGGGGCCTGCATGGACCATACCCTGGCCCAGGTGCGCGGCTTCCGCGAAACCGACACGGAAACCCCGATCGTCCTGATGGGCTACTACAACCCCATCGATTCCTACGGCGTCGAACGCTTCGCCAAGGATGCCGCCCAGGCGGGGGTGGACGGCGTTATCGTCGTCGACGTGCCGCCCGAGGAAGCCGACGAACTGCAACCGCCGCTGCTGGCCCAGGGCATCGCCTTCATCTGCCTGGCCACCCCCACCTCGGACGACGCCCGCCTGCCGCAAATCCTGAAATACGCGGGGGGCTTCCTCTATTACGTGTCGATCCTGGGGATCACCGGCACCGCCACCGCCGCCGCCGACGCGGTGGAGGCCGCGGTGAAACGCATCAAACGCCACACCCAGCTTCCGGTCGCCGTCGGCTTCGGCATCAAGACCCCGGACAACGCCGCCGCCATCGCCCGCGTCGCCGACGCCGCCGTGGTCGGCTCGGCGGTGATCGACAAACTCGCCGCCTGCCTGGACGACCAGGGCAAGGCCAAGCCGGAATTGGTGCCCACCGCCCTCGCCTTCGTCGCCGACCTGGCCAAGGGCGTGCGCGGCGCGCGGAAGTAACATAGGCGGGAAACGCACCGCCCCCTCGCATGCGTCATGCCCGGACCCGATCCGGGCATGCACGCCTTCGACAAAAAGGCCGGGCGCTGCCCGGACCCGGCAAGGCGCTTCCCTCCGGGGGATTTCCACCCTCAAATCGCCCCGCCGGGGCGATTTGCCCCCTCACGGGGACCGGGGTTCCAATCCCCTTGCATCCCATTCCTATTTTCGCCGCGAACTCCCCGCCGCCCACCGCGCGGCAGGATGCTCTCTCGCGCCCAACGCCAAAACCGCAACCGGCCCCTTTGCGCCCATCTAAGCCATTCCGGGGCGCCTTTCCCGCACCAAAAAACAACCCGTCCGCTTTCGCCCCCCTTAGCGTGAAACTGAAGAACGCCAACTTTCCTTCGGTCGCAATTGGCTAAAGGGAGAACGGCTATGGGATGCTCCGAATATGATCCATGTGCGAAAGATCGGCGGCCATGGAACGCGGGCCAAAAAATCGGTGCCAAGCGCGCACTGAAGCCGCAGCAAGTTTGGGCTATCCGGTTCTGGTTGGATCGAGAGCGGAGATTGCGGGATCGCGCATGTTCGAGCCAGCGATCGACAGCAAGCTTCGCGGGTGCGACATCGTCAAGATGAAAATTGGAGATGTCGTCAGAGGCGGCCAGGTTCGCTCAAGGGAGATCGTCGTTCAGCAGAAAACCGGTCGCCCGGTTCAGTTCGAGCTTCTTGAACCTGCTCGAAACAGCATTCTTGCCTGGCTCGAACGTCGAGGAGGCACGCTCGACGATTTCATGTTTCCCAGTAGGACCAATCACGCCAAGCATATCAGCACCCGCCAGCATGACGTCTCGTCGATGAATGGGTAACCGGGATCGGCTTGCGTAGGGAGGACTACGGGACACATTCTCTGCGCCGCACCAAAGCGTCCATCATCTATAATCAGACGGGCAACTTGCGTGCCGTGCAGATCCTGCTTGGCCACTCCAAAATCGAGAGCACGGTCCGCTACCTTGGCGTCGACATAGAGGGCGCGCTTCATCTCGCGGAATGCACCGAAATCTAAGACTGAAGGGGACACCTCGGTTTCAGACCCGAGGTGTCCTGCCTGCGATCCAGATTATCTGGAGCATGCTCCATTGCGGACGATGACTGCGCCAATCCGAGTTCCTGAAAGCGGCCCATTCACTTGACTGCTTGGTCCGTTGCCGTGGGAGGGCGGTTAATCTGCTGCGGCATGCTCGGAACGCGCATTTTCCAGAAGCACGGCCCCTTTCCCTTTTGCTCCCAGTTCGTCGGAAGGATTGCGCAAGGGGCACTCCTCCAAGGAAAGACAGCCGCAGCCGATGCAGCCGTCCAAATGGTCGCGCAGTTGGGTCAGTCCATCGATGCGCTTCTGCAGAACGCCGCGCCAGGTGGCGATCATTTCCCGGACGTCGGCGGCGGTCGGCTTTTTTCCGGCGGGGATGGGCTTCACGAAGCCGCAGATTTCCTTGAGGGAAATCCCCAGGCCCTGCGCCGTCCGGATGATCGCGATCCGCCTGAGAATATCCTTCGAATACCGGCGCTGGTTACCCCGGGTCCGGATGGACGAGATGAGCCCCTTGGATTCGTAGAAGTGCAGGGTGGAGATGGCGACACCGGCACGATCGGCCACTTCGCCGACCGTCAGCAGCGATGAAGGGCGGTAGCTTTCCGTCATGGCGAATATCCACTTGACCTCAAGTTAAGTTGAGGTTGTATACGAAATGTCGGTTCGTCCGTGCAAGCCCCTTGCGTCTGGCGGCCAAAGCAATTTCCGGGGCGATACCGGAACGTTCCATGATCCCGGCGCGCCTCCCCCTGAGAAAGGACGTTAAAATGGGAACCGACACAATTCTTGCGCTTGTCAGCGGCGCCAATCGCGGCATCGGCCTCGCCATCGCCACCGGTCTCGCCCGCCGGGGATGCCATGTGCTCCTCGGGTGCCGCGATCTTTCCCGGGGCACGGCTGCCGCGGCGCCCCTTCTGGCCGAAGGTCTGCAGGTCACGCCGGTGCAACTGGACACCACGGATGGAGCCAGCGTTGCGGCGCTGGCCGGGCGGATCGAACGGGAATACGGCCGCCTGGACGTCCTGGTCAACAATGCCGGGATCGCCCTGGATTACGACCCGTCGCTGTCGGCGAGCGCACGCATGGAAGGCACGCTGGCGGTCAACGTGATCGGCACCGTTCGCCTGACGGAGGCGATGATCCCTCTGCTGGAGCGTTCGCAGGATCCGCGTATCGTCAACGTTTCGTCCGAGCTGGCGTCTTTCGGGCTGCGCGCCGACCCGAGCTGGGCCTACACCGAGACGAAGATGCCGACCTATCAGGCCTCCAAGGCGGCGGTGAATTCCCTGACCTGCAGTTATGCCGACCGGCTTTCGGGGAAAGGTATCAAGGTGAACGCCATCTGCCCCGGCTACACTGCGACCGAGGCCACCAACTTTGCCGGAACCAGAACGCCGGAACAGGCCGCCGTGGTCGCGATCGATCTGGCGCTGCGCGAGGTCTGCCCCAGCGGCACCTTCTCCAACGATCAGGGACCGTTGCCCTGGTAGTTGGGGCGTTGCCCAAACGAGGAAGCGGCCCCTCCCTGGGGCCGTTTTTCTGTTTTCCGAAGCGAAAGCGTCGCCGTGCTCAGGCTCTCGCCGCGCGATGGCGAAGCGCGTCGACCAGAAGGGCGAAGGCAGGGGAGGATTGGCGGCGGCTAGGATAATAGAGATGGTGCCCTTCCCACGTCGGGCACCAATCCTCGAGTACGCGCACGAGGCTTCCGTCGGCCAGGTGGGGCGCCGCGAGATCCTCGGGCATGTGGCCGAGCCCGAAGCCGTCCAAGCACCCCTTCAGAACCTGGAAGACGCTGTTGAAGACGAGCTGCCCCCCGACCCGGACCCGCAGCTCTTCGCCCTCTTTTTCGAATTCCCAGGCATATAGCCCCCCATGCGTGGGCAGGCGCAGGGTGATGCACGCGTGGTCCACTAGGTTTTGCGGAACGGTCGGCTTGGGATGGCGCGCGAAGTAGGCGGGTGAACCGACGACCGCGAACCGGACGTCGGGGCAGATCTTGACCGAAATCATATCCTTCGCGACTTGCGCGCCAAGCCGGACCCCGGCGTCGAAGCGGTCCGCGACGATGTCCGCCAGGCCGTAGTCGATGATGAGTTCCAGCTTGATCTCGGGGTATTCGGACAGGAACCCCTTGAGCTTCGGCCAGAGGATTTTCTCGATGGCATAGTCCGTCGCGGAAATGCGGATGTTTCCCGATGGTCTGTCGCGGAATTCGCCGATCGCCTCGATTTCCGCCTCGATCTCTTCGAACCTCGGTGCGATCCGAAGGAAAAGGCGCTCGCCGGCCTCGGTCAGGGCGACGCTGCGTGTGGTGCGCGACAGCAGACGGATGCCGAGACGCGCCTCGAGCTGGCGGATGGTGTGGCTGAGCGAGGATTGCGAGATGCCGATTTGCGCGGCCGCCTTGGTGAAGCTTCTCTCCTTCGCCACGGCGAGGAACGCGAGGAAGCTGTTGATGTTCTTTTTGGTCACGGCATCGGTTCCCGTCGATTGAGGAGGGGCGATCTGTATATAGGGCTAACGCTCGCGCGGATTTATGAAAAAAAGCCATAAGGGCATGCAATTTTGCCCAGCTAGCTTTTGGAAAGCGAACGCTCGATATAGCGGCATCTGCCCCGCCGCGCGGGCGCGGAGAGCCTCGAGACTGGAAAGGCCGACAGTTGACCGTAAAGAACATCCTTTTTGCCGCGCTTGCCGCCTCCGTGCTGGTGGGGACGTCCGGCGTCCGGCAACTCCGGGCGGAGGAAAACGAGAGGGTCGCGTTTCCGCACGGCTATGAGGCCGGCGTGCACTACGCGACGGTCAACCGCGGCGGAATCCGAGAGGAACTGTTCGCCAGCCGCGCGGCGGTCGAGGCCGCCAAGCAGGGGCTGCCGTTGCCCGAGGGCACGGTCGTCATGCTCGAGGACTACCGCCAGGACCGCCTTTATCGCTACGTGGTGATGGAAAAGCGCGCGGGCTGGGGCAATGCCTATCCCGAGGATATCCGCAACGGCGATTGGGACTACCGCGAATTCCGGGCGGACAAGACGCCCAATCCGGCGGAAGACGGCACGCGCTGTCTGGCCTGTCACAAGTCGCAGGCCGGAAACGATTTCGTTTTCACCTACGACCGTTTGCGGGCGGCGCGCTGATGCGCCGAGGCATCGTCAAGTCCCGCGGCTTCGCCTTTGCCGCGGCCACGCTTTCCCTCTGTGCGGTTTTCGCGGCTTCGGCCACGCCGATTCCGCTTTATGCGATCTACCGGACCGAGGACGGCCTGACCTATGCGGACCTCTCCCTGACCGCGGTCAGCTATTTCGCCGGAGCGATCACCGCGCTGCTCATCTTCGGGCGGGTGTCCAACCATCTCGGGCGGCGGCCGGTCGCACTGCTGTCGCTTGCGCTGGCCGGGGTATCTTGCGGCATTCTTCTGGATGTTCCGAGCGCGGCGCCGCTGATTGGCGGACGGGTGCTCCTCGGTCTCGCCTGCGGACTTGCGTCCAGCGCGATTGCAGCATTCATCGCCGATAACGCCCCCCCATCGCCCTGGCTTGCGCCTGCGATCACCAGCAGCGGGCCGATGGTCGGGCTAACCATCGGCGCAATCGGGTCGGGCACGGTGATCCGCTCCGGCCAGATGGTGCACACGCTGCCCTATCTGATCGTGATGGCGGCGCTCGCGGTGTGTGCGGTTCTCGTTCTCATGGCGCGCGAGACGGTTCCGCGCCGCCCCGGCGTGCTGGCGTCCTTGCGCCCGGCCATCGCCTTGCCGGAGAAAAGCCGACGCTTGTTCCCGGTCGCATGCTGCATCTTCGCCGCCACAT
>QJZR01000016.1 GCA_003246625.1 Alphaproteobacteria bacterium | reverse complement strand
TGGGCTTACCCTCGCACCGCCATCAGATCGGAAATGGCGACCATGGGCAGGGCGTGGATGCGGGCGAAGGCGGTCAGGCGGTCGCCCTTGGCCATGGTGCCGTCGGGGTTGGTGACCTCGCACAGCACCCCGGCGGCGGGCACCCCGGCGCGACGCATCAGGTCGAGGGTGGCTTCCGTGTGGCCCTGGCGCCCGGCCAGACCCTTGGAATTCGCGGCCAGGGGGAAGACGTGACCGGGGCGGGCCAGATCCCCGGGCTTGGCGGCGGCGGCGATGGCGGCCTTCACCGTGGTCACGCGGTCGGCGGCGGAGACGCCGGTGGTCACGCCTTCGGCCGCCTCAATGGTGACGGTGAACGGCGTGCCATAGGCGGAGGTATTGTCCGCGACCATGGGCGTCAGGCCGAGGTCGCGGCATTTGTCGGCGGTCAGCACCAGACAGACGATGCCGGACCCCTCGCGGATCAACAGGGCCATCTGCGCGGCGGTGAGGGTGTGGGCGGCGAAGATCATGTCGCCCTCGTTTTCCCGGTCCGGGTCGTCGGTGACGACGACGCCGCGCCCGGCCTTGATCGCCGCGACGGCGCGGGCGACGCGTTCGGCCGCGGCATCGGGGGTGAAGTTGGAGGTTTCGGAAGTGACGGATTCGACAACGGTCTGATTCATGGTTCTCACATGCTCCATAAGCGGTGAGCCTGAATCAGGGCAATTCAGAGACTTGGCGGCGAGCCGCGAACGCGGACGGTCCGGCACGCGGAGAAGTCCGCGCGGACGGGCCGTCTGCCTATCCTCTTTCATCCAGACTGTGACTGTCGGCCCCGGCTTTTCACCGGATCTGCTGACCCCGCCCCGGGAAGGGAACGGGCGCTCGCGGGCTTTTCCCCATCAAGAGGAATTACCGCCGGTCGGGAATTGCACCCTGCCCTGAGAACAAGCATATCCTTGGGATAGGACTATTGTGCCGCGTCCGCCCCGGGTCAACCCCCAATCGGTCGAATCTGGACGACACCCGCGCGGCATGCGACAGTCTTGATACAGCCTGATTTTTTCCAGTTGGAAGCGCCCGACGTATGTCCGCCCCCCAGACCGAGACTCCCCCGGAAGGCACGCCCGGCACCGGCCACGGCCCGTACCGGCGCGTCGTGCTGCCGGTTTCCGGCATGGGCGACACGGCGGCGGCGCACCGCGTCGCCAACCGCATGCGGCGCATGGACGGGGTGATCGCGGTGGAAGCGTCGCCCGCCCTGGACGCGGTGACCCTGACCCTGGACCCGGCGCGCGCCACCCTGCCCGAAGTCGTGCGGGAACTGGAGGGGTTGGAGGTGGCGGTGATCGACGCCCTGGTGCCGCTGTCGATTCGCGGCATGACCTCCAGCGCCTGCGTCGCCCGCGTGCGCCGTGCCCTGGAAGGCGTGGACGGGGTCATTGAGGCCCAGATCAATCCGGTGCTCAACCGCGCCGACGTGCGCCTGATTTCCACCGCCCGCGACGTGGAGGCCCTGATGCAGGCGGTGCGCCACGCCGGATACGGCGTCACCCCTCTGGGCGAACACGGCGCCGTGGCCGACGTGGAAACGGCGGCGGTCTATGGTTTCGGCGCCGGGGCGAGCCGCGTCGAATCGCTGATCCTGGGAATCGTCGGGGTACTGACCGTGCCGTTGCTGGCGAACCTCGCCTGGCGGGTGTTGGGGTCCGCCCCCCTGTTCGGCGTGACCTGGGCGTTCCTGCTGTCGTCGGTGGTGCTGAGCCTGGGCGGCGCGCGGTACGTTCTCGGCGCGTGGCGGGCGATCGAGAGCCGCGCCGCGACCATGGACCTTCTGGTGGTTCTGGGCAGCGCCTCGGCCTACTTCTACAGCGTCATCGCCTGGATCGCGGTGCCGTCGGCCGGGCGCAATCTCTATTTCGAGACGGCGGCGGCGATCATCGCCTTCGTCCGCCTGGGCAAATGGCTGGAGGCGGTGGTCAAGCACGGCACCACGCGGGCGATCCGCTCGCTGATGGAACTGCGCGCCAAAAGCGCCCGGGTGATCCGCGACGGCGCCCTGGTCTCCAAGCCCATCGAGGCGGTGGCGGTGGGCGACGTGGTAATGGTGAAGCCCTACGAACGCATCCCGGTGGACGGCGTGGTGGTGCGCGGCGAAAGTACCGTCGACGCCTCGATGATCACCGGCGCGGGCCTGCCGGAGGACAAGACGGTGGGCGATCTGGTCACCGGCGGCACGATGAACGGCGGCGGCACCCTGCACGTGGAGGCAAGCCGCGCCGCCGCCGACTCCACCCTGGCCCGCATCATCGCCCTGGTGGAGGAAGCGCAGGCGCGGCGCGTGCCGTTGCAACGCTTCATCGACCGCACCACCACGATGTTCGTGCCGGTGGTTCTGGGCGTCGCGGCGTTCACCCTGTTCGCCTGGCTGGCGCTGGAAGGCAACTTTTCCGACGCGATCAACGCGGCGGTTTCGGTTCTGGTGATCGCCTGCCCCTGCGCCCTCGGCCTGGCCGCGCCGACGGCCCTGGTCGCCGGAACCGGCGCGGCGGCGAAGGCGGGGATTCTGATCCGCGACATCGACAGCCTGGAAAAGGCCTATCGCGTCGATACCGTCCTGTTCGACAAGACCGGTACCCTGACCGAGGGGCGGCCCTTCGTCACCTCGGTGGAGGCGTTGGACGGCGACGTCTCGCGTCTGCTCTATCTCGCCGCCTCGGCGCAGCAAGGCAACGAACACCCCCTGGGCCGGGCGATCCTGGAGTACGCGGAAAACTACGGCATCGTGCCCGCCGCCCTGAAATCCTTCGAAGCGATGCCCGGGCGCGGCGTGCGCGCGACGATCGAGGGCCAGACCACGATCCTGATCGGCAACCTCCCCCTGATGGAAAGCGACGGCGTCGACATGACCGTCGGCGACTGGATCGCCCCGATGCTGGCGATGAAGGGACGTTCCGCGATCTGGGTGGCCGAAAACGGACGCCTGATCGGCGGGCTTTCGGTGTGCGACCCGATGCGGGTGGACGCGCGGCGCGCGGTGTCGGCGTTGCAGAAGGACCGCATCGCCTGCGCCATCGTCTCCGGCGACGCGGACAGCGCCGTCTCCTCGGTGGCGGAGGCCCTGTCGATCAAGAACGCCTTCTGCGACGCCCTGCCGGAAACCAAGATCCGCATCGTCCGCCGCTTGCAGAAGATCGGGCGCAGCGTCGCCATGGTCGGCGACGGCATCAACGACGCCCCGGCCCTGGCCCAGGCGGACCTGGGCATCGCGGTGGGCTCCGCCGCCGACGCGGCGTTGCAAAGCGCGGACATCACGCTTTTGCGCACCGACGTGATCTCGGTGACCAACGCCCTGGCCGTGGCCCGCGAAACCTGGAAGAAGATCCGCCAGAATCTGGCGCTCGCCTTCGTCTACAACCTGATCGCCCTGCCGCTCGCCGCGTTGGGGCTGTTGAGCCCGACGGTGGCGGGCGCGGCCATGGCCGCCTCCAGCATCAGCGTGGTGTTCAACGCCTTTCTGCTGACCCGATGGACTCCGCGCCTGCCCGACGCGGCACCGCCGGACTCGCCCGCCGATCCCTGCCGCGCCGCGACGCAAGGGGGGGACAAACCCGACACGCCGTGTTAGAACACCTTCCACAGCGCATGCCATAAGGAAGCCACGATGTCGACGCCGCCGTTCTCTCCCATTCTCATGGGCGGCTTGTTGTTACGGGCGGTTCCGCCGGAGCTGGTGCAGCCCGTGGCGGAGCGTCTGGCCCGCCGTCTGCAAGACCGCCACCCCGACATTTTCGAACGCCTCGCGCCGCTCGGCCCCCGCGTTTTCGCCATCGACGTCACCGATCTGCCGTGGCTGTTCGTACTGTCCGTGGCGGACGGTGAGGGCCATGTGGAGGTGCGCGCCAAGTCCGACGAAACCAACGCCGATTCCACCATCCATGCGCCGCTGAAGGTCCTGTTCGGCCTTCTGGACGGCAGCATCGACGGCGACGCCATGTTCTTCACCCGCGACCTAACCTACGAGGGCGATACAGAGGCGGTGGTGGCCTTGCGCAACGCCCTGGACGGCGCCGACGTGGACTTCATCGCCGACATCGCCTCCGCCTTCGGACCGTTCGAGGGCGCGGCGCAAAGCCTCGCGGAAAAGGCTCTGGCCGGGTTCGCCCGCGCCGAATCCGATTTCGCCGCGCTGAACGAATCGTTGATCCAGCCGGTGGCGCGCCGCAACGACGCGCAGGCCCGCCGTATCGAGGAACTGGAAGAACGGTGCGCGCGCCTCGAAAAGGCCTTGCGCCGGGTCAAGACCATGCCCACCTGAGAACGGCTCTCAAAAACATCCCATCCCGCCGAAGGAGATCCGTCATGACCCGCGTCGTCCGCGATCCATCCCGCCCGGTCACCACCCTGGAACTGGTCTGCCCGGCGGGCACCCCCGCCGCCTTGCGCACCGCGGTGGATGCCGGGGCACACACCGTTTATTGCGGATTCCGCGACGAAACCAACGCCCGCAACTTCCCCGGCCTCAATTTCAGCCGCGCGGAGTTGAAGGACGGCGTCGCCTATGCCCACGAACGCGGTGCCGACGTCCTGGTGGCGATCAACACCTTCCCCGAGGCGGGCAACCTGGACCCCTGGCATCGCGCCATAGACGACGCGGCGGAAATCGGCGCCGACGCGGCGATCCTGGCGGATATCGGCCTGGTTTCCTACGCCCGCGACAACTGCCCCAACCTGCGCCGTCACCTGTCGGTGCAGGCCGCCGCCTCGACGCCGGAAGGCATCAACTTCTACGCCCGCGAATTCGGCATCGCCCGCGTGGTTCTGCCGCGCGTGCTGACCCTGCCGGAAATCAAGGAACTCAACCGCCACACCGAGGTGGAGACCGAGGTCTTCGTCTTCGGCGGCCTGTGCGTAATGGCGGAAGGCCGGTGCAGCCTGTCCTCCTACGTCACCGGCAAGTCGCCGAACAAGACCGGCGTGTGCTCCCCGGCCAGCCACGTCACCTACGAGGAACACGGCTCCGGCCTCGATTCCAAGCTCGGCGGCTTTACCATCAACCGCTTCGCCGACGGCGAACCGGCGGGCTATCCCACCCTGTGCAAGGGCCGCTTCGCCGCCAACGACAAAATCAGCTATCTGTTCGAGGAGCCGGTCAGCCTCAACCTGTTGACCATGCTGCCCGAGGTGGCGGACGCGGGCGTCACCGCCCTGAAGATCGAGGGACGCCAACGCGGCAAGGCCTACGTCGAGAAGGTGGTGCGCGCCTTCCGCGCGGCGGTGGACGCCCTGGACCGGGGCGAGGATCTGGACGCGGCGGCGATCGCCGACTTGACCGAGGGCGGCCGCGAAACCGCCGGCGCCTACAAGAAAGCCTGGCACTGAGGAAGGAGCGCCGTACCGTGACGAAGACCCCCGCGCAGACCGCGAAGCTCACCCTCGGCCCGCTGCTGTTCAACTGGAGCAACGAAAAACGCCAGGACTATTACGCCCGCGTCGCCGACGAAGCCGACGTGGACACGGTCATCCTGGGCGAAACCGTGTGCTCGAAACGCACCCCCTTCCAAATACCCCACTGGCCCGGCCTGATCGAACGGCTGCGGCGCGGCGGCAAGGAAGTGGTGCTGTCCACCCTCGGCCTGATCCTCTCCAGCCGCGAAATGAACGACATGCGCGACACGGTGGGCGACGAGGACCTCTATTTCGAGGCCAACGACATCGCCGTGGACGACATGCTGAAGGGCCGCCCCCACATGATCGGCCCGATGATGAACGTCTATAACGAAGGCACCCTGGCCCGCTTGGCCGCCAACGGCGCCGACCGTGTCTGCCTGCCGGTGGAAATGTCCGGTAAGTCCATCGCCGTGCTCGCGGGCTCCGGCATCATGGACGTGGAGGTCTTCGTCTTCGGCCGCATGCCGCTCGCCATCGCGGCGCGGTGCTATCACTCCCGCATCCACAAAGTGCCGAAGTCCAACTGCCGCTACGTCTGCGGCCTGGATAACGACGGCCTGACCATCGATACCCTGGACGGCAAGCCCTTCCTCGCGGTCAACGGCACCCAGACGATGTCCCACACCGTCGCCAACCTCGCCGCCGAAATCCCGGAGATGTTGGGCATGGGGGTCAAAAGCTTCCGCATCTCTCCCCACGACGTCGACGTCGTCCACATCGCCGAACAGTTCCGCGGCATCATCGCCGGAACCACCGACCCGGCGGAACTGCTGGACGAAACCGACGGCCTGATCGACGGCGCCCCCAACTCCAACGGCTTCTTCTATGACGAGGAAGGCCTGAAATACAAAAACGCCGAGTAGGGGACAAAACCTTTGCGAGGGGACTCGGCCCCCTCGCGCACCCCATAACTTAGCTTTTGCGCGTAGCGCGATAGGATCATCGCGCGGCGTGACGGTCGATAGCCGCTTACGCGGCGAAAAACTCATGGGGTCAAGGGGACCGAGTCCCCTTGCGGGCCCGGGCAGCGCCCGGCCTGGTTTTCCCAGCCTAAACCCCATCCGGCAGCTTGGACCTCATCATTTCCCTACGGTCGAAGCGTTCCCCATCGGCGACGAAGGTTCCGTCGCCGACCGCGTGGAGGGTTCTGGTTTCCGCGCGGGCGGGATCGACGTGGGCCACGATGCCTTCCAGAACCACGATGCCGTGCGGTTCGACGATATCGACGACGCGGCATTCGATGTTCGCGATGCACTCCGCGATCAGCGGCGGCCGCACTCGGTCGGCCGTAAGCCGGGTCAGCCCGAACCTCTCGAACTTGTCCGTATCCTTGCCGGAACAGGTTCCCACGCCGACGACGGTATCGATCAGGTCCACGGTGGGAATGGCGACGACGCATTCCCGCGTCTCCCGCAGCGCGGCATAGGAATGGTTCCACGGGCCGGTGGTGATGGCGAAGGACGCGACGAAGTCCAGCACCATGGTCCAACTGATGGTCATCACGTTGTCGGCGTGGCCGTCGTGCGTGGCGACCAGGACCACCGGTCCGGGTTCCAGCAGCGTGAACGCCTTGCCGAGCGGCAGAGTTTCCATGGCGCGCCTCCCTGCGGTCGAAGCGCTCCAGTTTAGCGCTCCCAGGCGCCGATGGTTTCCCCTTTCCGCGCGGCCCGGCTTTCCCTCGGAGCACGGGCTGCCTATATCAGCCCCATGCCTCAGGATTTCTGGAATACCCGTTACGCCGCCGCTGGCTTCGCCTACGGCCTTTCCCCCAATCGCTTCCTCGCCGCGCGCGCGACTCTGCTGCCGCCCGGCGGCACCGTGCTGTTGCCCGCCGACGGCGAGGGACGCAACGCCGTGTTCCTGGCCAAGCAAGGGTTCGCGGTGACCGCCTTCGACCGGTCCGAGGTCGGCATGGCGAAGGCCCGCGCCCTGGCCGAGGACAACGGCGTTTCCATCGACGCGCAAGCCGTGGACGCCATGGACTTCGACTATGCGCCCGGCCGATACGACGCGGTGGCGCTGATCTTCGCCCACCTGCCGCCGCCGGTGCGCCGGTTCGTTCACGCCAAGGCGGTGGAAGCCCTGAAACCCGGCGGACTGATCCTGTTGCAGGCGTTCCGTCCGGAACAGTTGGGCCGCTCTTCCGGCGGCCCGAAGGACCCGACCATGCTGTACGACGCGGCGATGCTGCGCGACGATTTCGCCGCGTGCGCACGGGTCGAATTTCTGGAAGAAACCGTCGAACCGCTGGACGAAGGGCCCAGCCACCAGGGCGAGGGCGCCCTGGTTTCCCTTATCGCCCGCCGGTAGGACGCGAGGGCAGGGGCCGCCGCATCAACGCGGCGGAACACGGGCACAATCCCGCGAACTGACGGCTTTCGCGAATTGCCGCCGGGGCGTCGTCGCGGGCGATCCGCGACCATCCCCACCGCGTCAGCATCGGCTCGATAGTGACGGTCAGGGCATAGGCCTCGGCGAAGCCCTCGTCGGCCATCCGGTCGAGCGCCCAGGCAAGAATCCGCCGCCCCCAACCTTTGCCCCGGAGGTCCGGCACCACCGCCAGGGAGCGCAGCAAAACCGCCGTTCCGGCGGCTTCCGCCCCAATCACGCCGATCAACCCGCCCCCGGAGGCGGAGACGCGAAAGAACCGGCGACCCGGTTCGTTCACGTCGCCGACCGGCAGACCGGAAGCGGTCAGCAACGCCTCGAGTTCGGGGCACGCCGAGACCTCGGAAACGATAAAGTCGCTCACGATCTCACCGCGCGTGGCGTCAGGCCAGCCACTTGTCGATGTCTTCGGCCTTCGGCAGGCCACCGGCGTGCACCACCTTGCCGTCGATCACGATGCCCGGAGTAGCGGCGATGCCATAGCCCGCGATCTCCGCATAGTCGGTCACCTTTTCCACGGTCACCGCGATACCGAGCTTCTCGGCCTCTTCCTTGACCATGTCCGCGGTGGTCTGGCAACGCTTGCAGCCCGGCCCCAACACCTTCACGTCCTTGACCATTTCCGATTTCCTCTCAGGCAAACAGAAAATTGAACAGATAGCCGACGGCGAGAATGCCCGCCCCGACCACGCCGACGAACACGGCGATCAACCGTGCCGTCAACACCTTGCGCAGGATGATCATTTCCGGCGCGGACAATGCGATCACGCTCATCATGAAGGCCAGCACGGTGCCCAGCGCCGCGCCCTTGCCCAGCAGGGCCTCGACCACCGGCACGATTCCGGCGGCGTTGGAATACATCGGAATCCCCAGAAGAACCGCCGCGGGCACCGACCACCAAGCGCCGCGCCCCATGATCGAGGCCAGCAGATCCGCCGGAGCGTAGCCGTGGATCAACGCGCCCGCCGCGATGCCGAGGACGATCCACTTGCCGACCTTGGCGACGATGTCCCGCACCGCCTCGATCCCGGCCTTCAGTCGATCGACCATCGTGATGGTTTCCTGCGGCAGATCGATCGCGCCCGCGCGCACGTTGCGCACCCATTCCTCCAACCAGCCTTCCAGATGGAAGCGCCCGATCACCCACCCCGCGACGATGGCGATGGCGAGACCGAAGCCGAGATAGGCAACCGCGACCTTCCAGCCGAGCAGGGCGAACAGCAGGCCGAGCGCCACCTCGTTGACCATCGGCGCGGCGATCAAGAACGAGAAGGTCACGCCCAACGGCACCCCGGCGGAGACGAACCCGATGAACAACGGCACCGCCGAGCACGAACAGAACGGCGTGACGATGCCGAGCGACGCCGCCGCGACGTTGCCGATGCCTTCCCGCCGCCCGGCCAGCAACGCGCGGGTCCGCTCGGCGGAAAAGAAGCTGCGCACCACCCCCATGGCGAACACCACCAGGGTCAACAGCATCAGCACTTTCGGCGTGTCGTAAATGAAGAAGGCCAACGCCTCAGCCAAGTGGCTGTCCGGCTCCACCGGAAGCCGCGCCACCGCCCATTGGGAAAACGGCTGAAGCTGCGCGTAGATCACGAACCAGGCGACCACGGCCGCGACCGTCGCCGCCAGCCACAGGCCCGCCCGGTCGCGCCGGACCGTCGGATCGTCCGAGGAGGATGAACAACACTGAGTCATGCCACGGCCTTCCTGGCTTCAGGGGGTAATGCCAGAACCGCGTCGACCACGGCGACGACGGAAACGGCGAGATCGGGATTGCGGCGATAGCGCACCCATTGGGCATCGCGCCGGTCCACCACCAGCCCCATGGTCTTGAGAACGCCCATGTGCCGCGACATCCGCGATTGCGTCGCGCCCAAGGTTTCCATCAGTTCGCAAACGCAGTGTTCCTCTCCGTCCCACAACAGCCGCAACGCGGCCAACCGGGTGGGATCGGACAGGGCGGACATCAGGTCGGTGGGCTCCATGTGCGTATCTCCGCTTATGCGCTTATCCGCATAATACGCTGCGGCAAGAAGGAGTCAAGGCCGTGCTGCCATGTCTTCAACACCCTTCCCGGGTGCCGTTTTTCCTTCCTTTTTTCCCCTGTCGGCGCCAGTTTCGACCAGCGGTCGTCGCAACGAAGAAAGGCATTTGCGGTGTCGGAAGAAGCGTGTCGGAACGATTTGTGCTTCGCCTGCGGAAAGGCGAATCCGATCGGATTGAAGATGAAGTTTTTCGAACGGGATGGGCGCTACATG
>QJZR01000015.1 GCA_003246625.1 Alphaproteobacteria bacterium | reverse complement strand
AGCACCGCCCAGGTCGCGGCGGAAACCATGTCCTTTTCCACGCCGCGCCCCAGCAGATAAAGGGCCGACAACTTGGCATAGGCCTGCGGTTCGCCCTGGTTCGCCGCGCGCAGGAACCAGGAAAACGCCGCCGGAAGATCGTCTCCGGCCGACGCGGACAGCACCACGCCAAGGGCGAACTGCGCCTCCGCCATGCCCTGTTCCGCCGCCGCATTGAACAATTCCCGCGCCCGTGCCGGGTCGCGCGGCACCCCCGCGCCATCCCAATAGACGCGCGCCGCGTTGTATTGCGCCGCCGCCAGACCCGATTTCGCCGCCTTCTCGTACCAATAAAGGGCGGCCTCGCGGTCCACCGCCACGCCTTCGCCGCGGAACAGCATGTAGCCGTAGTTCAGTTGCGCCGGGGCGTAGCCCGCCTTCGCCGCCCGTTCGTACCAGGCAACGGCGGCGGCGAAATCCGGAGAATCCGCCCCCACCCCGTCCTTCAGCATCGTCGCGAACAGATACTGCGCCTCGGCGTCGCCGCCGCGCGCCGCCGCGCCGAATTCGCGGAAGGCCCCCTCCGCGTCGCCGGAACGCAACGCCGCGCGCCCTTCCTCCACCCCCGCCCACGCGGGCGCGGCCAGGGACGCCGCCAAAACCGCCGCCGCGATCAAAGCCTTCATTCGCCTCTCTCCCGCATCATCGGACGGGGAATTATGCCGCGCCGGGCGAAAACAAAAGGTTAAAGCCGGACCGGGGCGCCGCCCCGGACCCCGCACAGGGGCTTGGCCCCTGTGTACCCGTTCCTTCGACCGTCACGCCGCGTGAAGGGGGTATCGCGCTACGCGCAAAACAAAAGGGACAGGGGTTCTAGGGGCCCAAGGCCCCTAGCGGGTCCGGGCTGCGCCCGGCCTGGGTTTTCCCCTTACACCGGAACGAGTTCGGGGTCCGGGGTTTCCGGTTCGGGCGCGGGGCGGCGGGGGGCGTTTTCCTCGACGGTGAAGACGAGCTTGCCGTCGGCGACCTCCACCCGCACCGTGCCGCCGTGCATCAGCCGCCCGAAGAGAAGTTCCTCGGCCAGCGGCTTCTTCACGTGTTCCTGGATGACGCGGGCCAGCGGCCGCGCGCCGAAGGCCTGGTCGAAGCCCTTGTCCGCCAGCCACTGGCGGGCGTCCGGGGACAGGGAAATCGCCACCGCGCGGTCGCCGAGCTGGGCTTCCAGCTGCGCGACGAACTTGTCCACCACCTTGAGCACGACTTCGGGCGCCAGATGGGCGAAGGCGATGATCGCGTCCAGGCGGTTGCGGAATTCCGGCGTGAACAGGCGTTCGATCGCCTCCTTGTCCTCGCCCGCCCGCTGCGCCCGGCCGAAGCCGAGCGGCGCCCGCGCCAGGTCGGACGCCCCGGCGTTGGTGGTGAGGATGAGGATGACGTTGCGGAAATCCACCGACTTGCCGTTGTGGTCGGTCAGGTGGCCGTGGTCCATCACCTGCAACAGGATGTTGAAGACGTCGTTGTGCGCCTTCTCGATCTCGTCGAGCAGCAGCACGCAGTGCGGATGCTGGTCCACCGCGTCGGTCAGCAGCCCGCCCTGGTCGAAGCCGACGTAACCGGGCGGCGCGCCGATCAGCCGCGACACGGTGTGCCGCTCCATGTATTCCGACATGTCGAAGCGGATCAGTTCGATCCCCAGCACCTTCGCCAGTTGGCGCGCCACCTCGGTCTTGCCGACGCCGGTGGGGCCGGAGAAGAGATAGTTGCCGATCGGCTTGTCGGGTTCGCGCAGCCCGGCGCGGGCCAGCTTGATCGCCGTGGACAGCTCGTCGATGGCGGTATCCTGACCGAAGACCACCGCCTTCAGGTCGCCGTCGAGGGTCCGAAGCGCGGCGCGGTCGTCCTTCGACACCGCCTTCGGCGGGATGCGCGCCATTTTCGCCACCGCGGCCTCGACGTCGGCGACGGTGACGGTGCGGCGGCGTTTCGCGGGCGGCAGCAGCATGCGGGCGGCGCCGACCTCGTCGATCACGTCGATCGCCTTGTCCGGCAGCTTACGGTCCGAGATGTAGCGGATGGAAAGGTCCACCGCCGCCTCGATCGCGGGCAGGGTATAGCGCACGCCGTGGAAGGCCTCGTAATAGGGTTTGAGCCCCTTCAGGATTTTCACCGCGTCGTCGCGGGTCGGCTCGGGCACGTCGATCTTCTGGAAGCGGCGGACCAGGGCGCGGTCTTTTTCGAACTGGTTGCGGAATTCCTTGTAGGTGGTGGAGCCGATGCAGCGCAGCTTGCCCGCCGCCAACGCCGGTTTCAGCAGGTTGGAGGCGTCCATCGAGCCGCCGGTGGTGGCGCCCGCGCCGATCAGGGTGTGGATTTCGTCGATGAACAGCACCGCGCCGGGATAGGTCTCCAGCTCCTTGATCACCTGCTTCAGGCGTTCCTCGAAATCGCCGCGATAGCGGGTACCCGCCAGCAGCACCCCCATGTCGAGGGCGAACACGGTGGCGTCGGACAGGATTTCCGGCACCTCGCCGTTGACGATCTTGAGGGCCAGGCCCTCGGCGATGGCGGTCTTGCCGACGCCGGGGTCGCCGACATAGAGCGGGTTGTTCTTGGCACGGCGGCAGAGCACCTGGATGGTGCGTTCGATTTCGTCGTCGCGGCCGATCAGGGGGTCGATGTTTCCGGCCCGCGCCTTTTCGTTGAGATCGACGCAATAGGCGGCCAGGGATTCGAAGCCGGGCTTGCCGCCCGGCGCCGCCGGGCCGGGCCGCGGCGCCTCGTCGTCGGCGCCGCGCACCGGACGGGCCTCGTTCAGGTCGCCGTTCTTGGCGATGCCGTGGGCGATGTAGTTGACCGCGTCGAGGCGGGTCATGTCCTGCAATTGCAAGAAATAGACGGCGTGGCTTTCCCGTTCCGAGAACATCGAGACCAGGACGTTGGCGCCGGTGACCTCTTCCCGGCCCGACGACTGCACGTGGATCACCGCGCGCTGCACCACCCGCTGGAAGCCAGAAGTCGGCTTGGGGTCGCCCGCGGTGTCGGCGATCAGGGGAACGAGTTCGGTTTCCATGAAGGCGTCGATGTCGCTTTTCAGCTTGTCGACGTCGACGCCGCAGGCGCGCATCACCGCCACCGCGTCGCGGTCCTCGGCCAGGGCATAGAGCAGGTGTTCCAGGGTCGCGTACTCGTGATGCCGGGCGGTGGCCTCGGCCAGGGCACGGTGCAGGCTGCGTTCGAGATTGCGCGACAGCATGGCGTTACTCCTTTTCGATGGTGCACTGCAACGGATGCTGACTCCGCCGGGCCAGGTCCATCACCTGGCCTGCCTTGGTCTCGGCGACCTCGAAGGTGAAGACGCCGCACACCCCGACGCCGCGGTGGTGCACCTTGAGCATGATCTCGGTCGCCTCGTCGTGGGTCTTGTTGAAGATCCGCTCCAACACGTGGACCACGAACTCCATCGGCGTGAAATCGTCGTTGAGCAGAAGGACCCGATACATCGACGGCCGCTTGACCAGGGTCCGCGCCTGCACCGAAACGCCGACGCGGCCGTCGTCGTCCCCGGCACCCCGTTCCCCCGCCATGCGCGTCACCCGCTTCGCCCTGTCGACCCACGAACCCATCGTCTGCTTCGTCCTCCCCCGTGACGGCCTTCCGCCACGGTATTCGTTCTTGATATGGGAGAAACCGGGAAAACCCGGAACCCCCCGGCGAAGATTCTTACCCCCACTCAGGGCAGGAAGCGCGAAGCGGGCGGCGGCGGCAGGTCGAGCCGCCCGGAAATCCCCTGCGCGTCCGCCTTCAGGAAGAAGCGGCGGTTATCGCGCGGGTTCTGGGTGGGATAGGCCGGGGTGACGTCGTACGCCTCGGCGAACACCCCCTTCGAGGGCAGCAGGCGCCGCACCACGTCGGGGAAGACCAGGGCGTCGAACTCCGCCGACGGATACCCCCAGGCATGGAACCAGCCGTGGCCGTCGCGACACCCCGCGCCGGTCCAGAAGAAGCCCTGTCCGGCCAGTTGCACCGGCCGTTCCAGCGGTGCGTAGGCCTGGTCGGCCCGTAAGGCCGCCGTCACCCCCGCCGCCTGCTCCGCCGTCCAGGCGCCTTCCACGACCTCGCCGCGCCAGGGCGCGCGCGGATTGGCCAGGTCGATGGACAGATTGCTCCAATCGATGCGCAGGAAGACCTGCTCGCGCACCGTCATCGCCCCCTTGGCCGGACCCTTCGCCTCGATCACCCGCACGTCCTCGTCCCAGATCGCGTTGTAGACGAGCCGCAGGCTGTCCTGACCCGGGACGCAGGCGTCGCGCAAATCGTCGCCGGAAAGGAACGAAAACCAGGTGAGGCGCCGCACCGCCGGATCCTCGACCTCGCCGGTGGCGGCGCACCCGGCGAGCAACGCCCCCAGGCAGACGGTGGAAAACAGACGGGACATCCGACGGCTGGTCATGGCGCATCCTCCGCAGCGGAACCAGTGGTGATTTTGGGGCTTGGCGCGGCAAGAATCCAGGCCATAACGAGGACTTGGCGGATTCGCCGCGACTCGGCGGGAAAATTGGCCTGGACAGCCGAGTCGCCGATATCTTATGGTAACGGTTAAGAACCCCGGGGGATACCGGGGCGGCGGCAAGGACCGCCAGATGCAGGGTACCGTAAACCAGTTCGATAACCGAGGTCGTTTCCGATGAATGGGCGCGTCACGGTGGCAACCGTATCGCTCGGTGGGTTGATTCAAGGCGGGAAGTCCGTCCGGCGGCTTCTCCGTCCGGTGTGGATGCCGACCCTTCTTTCCCTTCTGTTGCTGATCGCCGATCCCGGCCGCGCGTTGGCCAAGTACGCCGCCTTCGTCATGGACGCCAGCACCGGCCGCGTCCTCTACGCCGAGAACGCCGACGACCGCAACCACCCCGCCTCGTTGACCAAGATGATGACCCTCTATCTCCTCTTCGAGGATTTGGAAGCCGGTCACATCACCCTGCGCAGCCCGCTGTCGGTCACCCCGCGCGCGGCGCGCCAGCCGCCGAGCAACCTGAGCCTGCATCGCGGCCAGATCATCAGCGTCAACACCGCGATCCAGGCGCTGGTCATCAAGTCGGCCAACGACGTCGCGGTCACCGTCGCCGAGAATCTGGCGGCCAGCGAGGCGGCCTTCGCCACCCGCATGACCGCCAAGGCGCGGCAGTTGGGAATGACCAACACCGTCTTCCGCAACGCCTCGGGCCTGCATCACCGCGAGCAGGTCACCACGGCGCGCGACCTGGCCCGTCTGGCGCGCGCTCTGCAACGCGATTTTCCGAAGTACTACAAGTACTTCTCCCTTAAGGAATTCGAGTGGGAGGGACAGACCATCCCCACCCACAACAACCTGATGATCCATTATCCCGGCGCCGACGGGCTGAAGACCGGCTTCATCCAGGCGTCCGGCTTCAACCTTGCCGCGTCGGCGATGCGCGACGGCCACCGCCTGATCGCCGTGGTGATGGGCGGCAACACCGCGCGCTGGCGCGACCGCCGCACCGCCGACCTGCTGGACAGCGGTTTCGAGGCCCTGGCGGTGGCGGCCAACCGTCCGGCACGGCCCGGCATCGGCGAGACCCGCTTGGCCGGTCTGAGCGGCGACGAACGCGAAATCTCCTCCGTCCACTTCCCCAGCCAGGGCGAAGGCGACGTCGACGCCGCCGCGCCGCGCCCGGCGACGGCGCACCGCCGCGCCGCGCTGACCGCCAAGACCCGGGACGGCGGCTGGGCGATCCAGGTGGGCGCGTATTCCGACCGCGCTGCCGCCGACGCGGCGGCGCGCACCGCCATGGCGGTGCAGACCGATGCCGCCGCCGCGCAGGCGAAAAGCCGCATCGACAAGGTCAAGGCCGGGCAGAAGCCCCTCTACCGCGCCCGTATCGTCGGCCTTTCCGCCGACGACGCGCGCCGCTCCTGCGCCCTGATGAAGCGCGACTCCCGGCCCTGCATGGTGATCAAGCCCTGAACGGGCCCTCCCTCCCCGCAATCAGGATCCCATCGTGTCCCTTTTTCTCGGCCGCAGAACCCTTTTGACCGGCCTTGCCGCCGGGGCCGGTCTGGCCGCGCTGGGACGCCCCGTCCAGGCCGCGAACTTCCGCGCGGTCAGCCACTGCTGGGTACCGTGGAACGCCGACCCGGCGGGCGCACGGGCGGTGCACGGCATCGGCGCGCGGATGACGCGGGCGGTGTTCGACACCTCCGGCCTGCCCGTCAGCATGAAGATCCTGCCCTGGCGGCGCTGCCTCAACGACCTGCAACAGGGGCACAGCCACCTCGGCTGGAGCACGGTGCGCGCCCCCGAGCGCGAGGTCTATCTGAGCTATTCCAAGCCGGTCTGGCTGACCTCCAACCTGATTTTCGCCGCCGCAGACGATCCCTCCCTCCCCTGGAAAGGCTGGGAAAGCCTGGCCGGTAAAACCCTGGGCGTGGTCCGTGGCTACGGCTATGGCGTCGATTTCGACCGGCTGCGCGGGCAGGGCATCCGCATCGAGGCGGTGGGCAACGAAGACCAACAGTTCTCGATGCTGCTCAACCGCCGCGTCGACGCCTTCGTCATGGAATGGCAGTCCTATCTGTTCCTGCAACGCCGTCGCGGCGCCACCGGCGGCGAATTCGCCGCCACCGAAATCCCCCTGCCGGAAATGAGCTATCACATCGTCGCATCGCGCGCGGTGCCCGAGGCGGTGGCGGCGCTGCCCCTGATCGACGGCGCGATCGACGCCCTGCGGAGCGACGGCACCCTGGCCGCCCTGCTGCGCGAGGGGATCGACCCCACGCCGCCGCCCGCGGGCATCCGGCAAAGCCGCCTGCCGCCGGGCTGACCCCGTTTCTGCCTACCGCAAATCCGGCGGCGGGGCGATGCCCGCCGCGACCAGCCGCGCGGCCACCGCCCGCTTCGCCGCCGCCAGTCCCTCGGCGGTTTTGGATTCGCAACGGACGACCAGTTCCGCCTGGGTGTTCGAGGCACGCACCAGCCACCAGCCGTCCGCGGTCTCCACTCGCACCCCGTCGATGTCGATGAATTCCACGCCCTCGGCGGCCAGGGTCTCGGCCAGGTCGTCGATCACCGCGAACTTGCGCGCGTCGCCGCAGGGAATGCGCACCTCGGGGGTGTCGAGCACGCCGGGCAACCCCGCCCGCCACGCGGCCAGGGGCTCGCCCCGCGCCGCCAGCGCCGCCAGGAAACGCACCGCCGCGTAAAGGGCGTCGTCGAAGCCGTAGTACCCGTCGGCGAAGAAGATGTGGCCGCTCATCTCGCCGGCGATCGGCGCGCCCAGTTCGGCCAGCTTGGTGCGCAACACCGAATGGCCGGTCCGGGTCATCACCGCCCGCCCGCCCAGGCGGCGGATTTCCTCGAACAGGATGCCCGAGGCCTTGACGTCGGCGATCACCGGCGCCCCCGGGTGCCGCGCCAGGATGTCGCCGATCAGAAAGGCGAGAATCAAATCGCCCCACAGGATGCCGCCGTCGCCGTCCACCACCCCCAGGCGGTCGCCGTCGCCGTCGAAGGCGAAGCCCAGGTCGGCGCCCTCTTCCCGCACCGCGGCGATCAGATGGGACAGGTTGGCCGGGACCGTGGGATCGGGGTGATGGTTGGGGAAGGTGCCGTCCATCTTATCGAACAGCACGGTGTGCCGCCCCGGCAGGCGCGCGGTCAGGGTCTTCACCGCCGGACCGGTGGCGCCGTTGCCGCAGTCCCAGACGACGTGGAAATCCGCGTCCGCCCGGGCGTCGGCGGCAAGACGGGTGACATAGGCGTCGAACACCTCGCGCGGGGCGATTTCGCCCTCGCCCATGGTGAAGCCGCCGGACGCGGCGCGGCGCCCGAGTTCCCGGATGTCCGGCCCGAAGAAGGGCCGCCCCAGCATCGTCATCTTGAAGCCGTTGTGGTCCGCCGGATTGTGCGAGGCGGTGACCATGATCCCGGCGTCGGCGGGCAGGGTGGCGGCCGCATAGTTAAGCATCGGCGTCGGACCGCAGCCGACGGCGAGCACCGTCGCCCCGGTAGAGATGAGACCGTCGATCAGGGCCGCTTCCAGATCCGGGGAACTGGTCCGCCCGTCGCGCCCCACCGCCACGGTGTGGCCGCCCTTCTCCGCCAGGATCGAGCCGAAGGCTTGGCCCAGGGCCACCGCGTCGGCGCCGCGAAGCGTGCGTCCGGCGACGCCGCGGATGTCGTAATCGCGCAGAATCGCCGGATCGAAACGGTGGCCGCCTGCCGTCACCCGACCTCCTTGCCGGAAGCCGCCGGGACCGAACGCCCGACGCAGGAATAGACGAAGCCCTTCTCCGCCATGTCCTTGGGATCGTAGATGTTGCGCAGATCGACGATCACCGGCGCCGCCAGCAGGTTTTTCACCCGCGCCAGGTCCAGGCTGCGGAAGGCGTTCCATTCGGTGAGGATGACCAGCACGTCGGCCTTTTCCATCGCCTGGTAGGCGTCGTCGCAATAGACCACCTGGGCCGGCAGCAGCGGCTTCGCCTCGTCCATGCCCTCGGGGTCGTAGGCGCGCACCGTGGCCCCCGCCGCGGCGAGGTCGGGAATCAGGTCCAGACTGGCGCTGTCGCGCATGTCGTCGGTGTTGGGCTTGAAGGTCAGGCCCAGCACCGCCACCGTCTTGCCCTTGAGCATGCCGCCCGCCGCCGCCGCGACGCGCCCGGCCAGCGCCTTCTTGCGCTTGTCGTTGACGTCCACCGTGGTCTCGATCAGGCGCACCGGCGAACCGTAGTCCTTGGCGGTGCGCACCAGGGCCAACGTGTCCTTGGGGAAGCACGAGCCGCCGTAACCGGGGCCGGGGTGCAGAAACTTCTTGCCGATGCGGCCGTCGAGGCCGATGCCCCGCGCCACGTCGTGCACGTCGGCGCCCACCGCCTCGCACAGGTCGGCGATTTCGTTGATGAAGGTGATCTTCATCGCCAGGAAGGCGTTGCCCGCGTACTTGATCAGTTCCGAGGTTTCGCGGCTGGTGAAGACGATCGGCGTCTCGATCAGATAGAGCACGCGGTAAAGCTGGCGCATCACCTCGCGCGCACGGTCGGACGAGGTGCCGATCACCACCCGGTCGGGGCGCATGAAGTCGTTGATCGCCGAGCCTTCGCGCAGGAATTCCGGGTTCGACACCACGTCGAATTCGGCGTCGGGGCGGGTCTTCCTGATGATGTCCTCGACCTCGCGGCCGGTGCCCACCGGCACCGTCGACTTGGTCACCACCACGGTATAGCCGTCCATGGCGCGGGCGATTTCCTCGGCCGCCGCATAGACGAACGACAGGTCGGCGTGGCCGTCGCCACGGCGCGACGGCGTGCCCACCGCGATGAACACCGCGTCCGCCCCCTTCACCGCAGAGGCGAGGTCGGTGGTGAACGACAGGCGGCCCGCCTTGACGTTCGCTTCCACCAGTTCGTCCAGGCCCGGCTCGAAGATCGGGATTTCCCCGCCCTTCAGGCGGTCGATCTTGCCGGCGTCCTTGTCGACGCAGACGACGTCGATGCCGAATTCGGAAAAGCAGGTTCCCGACACCAGACCGACATAGCCGGTTCCGATCATCGCAATGCGCATCGCGGTCAAACTCCCTTTTCTTTCCGCCCGCCCCGGGGGCGGCAACAAAACCCGATCAGTCGCAGATCAGCTCGCGCAGGGCGGCGCGCACCTCGTCGGCGAGGTCGTGCCGCGCCAGGGCGAAGGCGACGTTGGCCTGCAGGAAACCCACCTTGTCGCCGCAGTCGAAACGCGTGCCCGAGAACCGCAGACCGTGGAACGGCACCACCGGCAGGGTCACCGCCAGCGCGTCGGTCAACTGGATCTCGCCGCCCGCGCCCTTCATCTTGCGATCGAGCGGCGAGAACACCACCGGGTCGAGGATATAGCGGCCGATGATCGACAGGGTCGAAGGCGCGTTCTCCGGCTTCGGCTTCTCCACCAGGCCCTTCGCCTTGGCCAGCAGGCCGTCGTCGCTTTCGATGTCGAGGATGCCGTAACGCTGGGTGTGTTCGCGCGGCACGTCCTGCGCCGCCACCAGATTGCCGCCCAGGCTGTCGTAGGCCTCGGTCATCTGCGCCAGAACCGGCTTCTCGGCGAGAATCAGGTCGTCGGGCAGGATCACCGCGAAGGGCTCGCCGCCGACCAGATGGCGGGCGCACCACACCGCGTGGCCAAGGCCCAGGGGCTCGGTCTGGCGGGTATAGCTGATCTGCCCCGAACGCGGCATGAAGCCGCGCACCGCGTCCAGCGCCTCGTCCTTGTGGCGTTCCTCGAGCAGGCGTTCCAGTTCGGGCGCGTAGTCGAAATGGTCCTCGAGCGCGTTCTTGCCGCGTCCGGTGACGAAGATGAAGTGTTCCACCCCCGCCGCCGCGGCTTCCTCCACCGCGTACTGGATCAGGGGCTTGTCGACCACCGGAAGCATTTCCTTCGGCATCGCCTTGGTCGCGGGCAGGAAGCGCGTGCCCATGCCGCCCACCGGAAATACCGCCTTGCGCACTCGATGAGACATCTCGTTCTCCGCCAAAAACCGCCCCTTCGGGGGCGAAAGAAAGTTTCTGGTTATAGGCCGGGGGCGGAACGAAGTCCAGACCCGCCGGATGATCGAATCGTGACCGATTCCTCAGGCATTGGGAATGATATCGGTGAAGCCGATGGCGTTGAAAAGCCCCCGCAATTCCTGCCGCGCCGCGACATGCGACACCGACAGGTCCACCGAGATGCCGGGGGTCCGCAGGTCAAGGAGAGTCAGCCCCGAAAGGAACAGTTCGCGATAGATGACGCGCTCGCCCAGACCCGCCACCGTGGTGAAGCCGATGCGTTCGGCCAGAGAGGCGATCGCCGCCTCCATCGCCCGCTTGTTGCGCGCGTCCAGGTTGGACAGGCGGTTGCGCAAAACGAACCAGCGCAACGCCGCGCGGCCCTGGCGGGCGCGTTCCTTGCGGGTGTCCCAGACCAGTTCGGCGTAATGGCTGGGGGAGACCACGCGCAGCGTCTCGGGGTCCACCCGCCCCAGCACGTCGAGGTCGACGAAGCTGTCGTTCAAGGGCGTGATCAGGGTGTCGGCGAAGACGTGCCCGGCCCGCGACAGCTCGGTCGCCGCGCCGGGGGTGTCGATGATCAGAAGATCCTCGTTGCGGATCGCGGCCAACGCCAGTTCGGCCAGCTCCTCGATGCCGTCGCCCGCCATGGTATAGACGGTCGGCACCGCCAGGATGATGCCGGTGCGGCGCACCGTCTCCACCCGGTTTTCGACGTAACGGGAAACCGAACGCTGGCGCGGGTCGAGGTCGATGATCCCCACCCGTCCCCCGGCGTTGGCGAAGGCCACCGCCATGTGCATGGCGATGGTCGACTTGCCGGTGCCGCCCTTTTCGTTGCCGATCACCACCACGTGCGCAGGTCTGGCCCGCTCGCCGCCGTCAACCCCGCTTGCCACCTTGTTCCCCCGTTTTCTTCTTCCGCGCGCCGACCCGGGCGCGCCCGACGACAAGGAAGCCACATTCCGCGCCGGTCCGCAACTCCCGCAGGGAAAACCGAAGGGGATGGCGCCCCCTTCCGGTTTCCGCTGGACAGACCGGGGCGGGCGTGGTTACTTCCGCCCCTTGCCATGCCCGGTTTTTGAGGAGACCCGGCAGGTTTGTTATGCGCGCGATATGGGAAGGACCGACCCCCCGTGAAGAAAACGCTTACCCTGCCGGTGTTGGCGATGGTCGCCGTCGTCGTGGCCTCGAACATCCTGGTGCAGTATCCGATCAACGATTGGCTGACCTATGGCGCGCTGACCTATCCGGTGGCGTTCTTCGTCACCGACCTGACCAACCGCGCCCAGGGCCCGGCGGCGGCGCGCCGCGTGGTCCGCTGGGGGTTCTTCTGCGCGGTGGCGATTTCCGCCCTGCTGGCGACGCCGCGCATCGCCGCCGCCTCCGGCTCCGCCTTCCTGGCCGCGCAGCTGCTGGACGTCACCGTGTTCAACGGCCTGCGCCGCCGGTCCTGGTGGCAGGCGCCCCTGGCCTCGTCGCTGATCGGCTCCGCCCTCGACACCGCCGTGTTCTTTTCCATCGCCTTCCATGGCGAGGATCTGCCCTGGGTGACCTGGGCCTACGGCGACTTCGCGGTGAAGATGGGGATGGCGCTTCTGATGCTGGCACCCTATGGCGGCGTGGTGCGGCGGGTCCGCCCGTTGCAGGTGCGGGCGTAACCCGGGCCTCCTTACTTATCGCTTTGTTAAGGCGGCAAGGTTAAGGTTTCCGATGGACCGGCGGCGCCGGTCCGGCCCGGTCGCGACATCCGGTGGAGACCCCGTTGCCCGAACTTCGATCCCGTTTCCGGCTTTCCTGCGCCACGCTGCTGCTGGCGGCGCTGGCCGCCGCCCCCGCCATGGCGGCGGTGCGCGTCGACGGCCGCGTCATCCGGGATTCCTGGGGCGTCGTTCACATCGGCAACAAGCCGCCGAAGGCCGTCGACATCCCCAACTTCCGCGAGGAACTGCGGCTCCTGGTCGACGGGCTGGCGCAGTACGCCGAATCCCGCGACCCCAATTTCCTGCTGATCGGCCGGATGCCGCTGGGCCTGATGGCGACCAGCGACTGGGAACGCCAGCGCGAGGCGATCCTCGACCCCGCTTCCCTCGACCGCGAACCGGTGCCCGACGACGCGCCCGGCGGGCCGTTCCGCCGCATCCTGCGCGACTTCGACGCGATCGCCTTCGACGACCTCAACTGTCCGCCGCCGCCGCCGCGCCCCGATGCCCGGCGCTCCACCCGCGCCGAGGAACAGCGCGCCGCCAGGAACGCCTCGCTGACCGAAGCGATCCGCGCCTCGGGCGCGCCGGTGCTCAGCGTCGACACCTGTTCGCCGCCGGTTTCCGCCTTCGACCTGGCGAAAAAAGGCCGCGCCGGAAAATCGCTGAGCGTCGTCGCCGTCGGCACGCCGGAAGCGCCGAAACGCCTGCCCGCCGGGCGGCCGCCGTTCGAGAACCCGGCCAACGTCGATTCGCTGACCGGGGTGAAGAACGCCCTGTGGCTGCGCAGCCCGCGCGCCTATGCCTCGAAGGAGGAATGGCTGCTGGCGATGGGCAAGACCAACGCCGACATGGTGGTGGTCGACGCCTTCTATAAGGCCGACCAGCCGCTGACCAAGGCCGAGGTCGCCGCCCTGAAGTACAAGTTCATGGGCGCCCGCCGCCTGGTTCTGGCGCAGATCGACCTGACCGCCGCGCGCGACGACCGCTTCTATTGGAAACGCGACTGGAAGGTGGGCGAACCGCCCTTCCTGCGCGAGGCGCAGCCCGGCACCCCCGACGGCATTCTGGTCAACTATTGGGACCCGGCCTGGAAGGAAATCCTGGGCGTCCACTTCAAGGGCCTGATGGACCTGGGCTTCGACGGCGTGCTGATCGAGGGCCTGTCCGCCGCCGACCGTCCCGAACACGAAATTATCCTGGAGTGACCTGATGCTGCCGACACTCCGCAGCTATGAAGATTCCCGCCGCGCCTTCCGCTGGCGCGTGCCCGCCGCCTTCAACGCCGCGGCGGACGGCCCCGATCGTCAATGCATGGGCGGCGCCGACCCCGACCGCACCGCCCTGATCGCCGCCCTGGCCGACGGCAGCGAGGCGCACGTTTCCTATGCCTCGCTGAAGCGGCTGTCCGACCTGCTCGCCTCCGCCTTCGCCGCCCTGATGGTGGAACCCGGCGCCCGCGTCGCGACGCTGCTGCCGCACGGGCTGGAACTGTCGCTGTCCGCCCTGGCGGCATTGAAGGCGGGCGGCGTGATCGCCGCCATGGACCCCGCCTGGACGCCGGGCGACCTACGCGCCGCGATGGCGGCGGCGCAGCCCCGCGTCGTCGTCGCCGACCGCGCCTCGCTGACCGCGGCGCGGCGCGCGGCGACGGCCTGCGACCCCGCCCCGGCGATCCTGTGCGTCGCCTCGCCGATCGAGGAGGTCGCCGATTTCTGGTCCGTCCTCTATGCCGCGCCGCCCGCGCCGGTGCGGGTGTCCACCGCCGCCGACGACCCGGCCTTCATGGTCTTTTCGCAGGGGCGGACCGGACGCCCCAAGGCGATCCTGCACGCCCACCGCGCCGCCCTCGGCCACCTGCCGGGGCTGGAGATGGTCTTCGAGGACGCCCCCAAGGCCGGCGACCTGTTGTGGTGCGCCGCGCCGCCGTCGCATCCGATGGGGCTGATCGTGGGCCTGTTCGGTCCCTGGCTGATGGGCATGCCGGTGATCGCCGCCGCGCCGCCGGAAACCGCCGCCGAGGCGGAGGACCGCTTCGCCCTGTTCGCCCGCCACGGCGTGCGCCTGGCGCTGCTGACGCCGAAGGCGATCGAGGGCCTGGCCCTCTTCCCCGAGCCGCGCTCTCATTACAGCTTTTCCCTGCGCGCCGCCGCCTGCATCGGCGGCCGCCCGCCCAAGGACGCCGACCGTTGGTGCCGCGAGGCGTTGGGCCTGCCCCTGGGCCGCGTTTACGGCGAGGCGGAAACCGGCCCCATCGCCGCCACCCATCCCCACTGGTTCGCCGACGACAGCGAGGCGGCGATCGGCCGCGCCATCCCCGGCGCGGTGATCGACGTGGTCGACGCCGACGGCCGCCCGGTGCCGATGAACGCGGTCGGCCACCTGGCGGTAAGACAGGATCATCCGGGGCTCTGCCTGGGACATGAAGGCTCCGCCCCGGCGGTCGCCCGCTGGGCGCGGCGGAAATACGTCGGGGCCTGGTTCCTCACCGACGACATCGTCACCCTGGACGAGGACGGCAACCTGCGCTTCGTTGCCAAGGCGGACGACGTGCTGCCCTATGACGAGGCGGGCTTCCTGCCCGACGACGTGGAACGGGTAATCGCCTCCCACCGCATGGTGGCGGCGGCGGCGGCACTGGCGATGACCGGCAAGTCCGGGGAGCCCGAGGTGGTGGTGGCGGTGGCCGCCAAGCCCGGTCTGCCGAAGGGCGACGACGCCGCCCTGGCCCTGCTGGCCGCCGACGTTCTGAACCACGCCGAGAAAAGCCTGGCCGCCTACGCCATGCCGAAGCGCCTGGTCTTCGTCGAGGAGATTCCCCGCACCGACGAAGGCCGCGTGCACCGCGCCGCCCTGCGCGCGGTGTTGCAGAAATAGCCCGGCGTCAGGCCGCCGAGGGCTGGCTTTCGAAGTATCCGTGCCCGAACAGGACGTCCCGTTCGTCCGCCACCGCCACCGCCATCGCGGCGGCGGCAAGGGGCATCGCCACCGCCGTCCCTTCCAGGGCGCGGCAGGTGGAGCAATAGCGTTCCTCGAAGCGCATCGGCGCGCCGCAGTGCGGGCACAGCGCGCCCTCGGCCCGGCGCAGGCCCACCGCCGCCACGCCCAACGGCCCGGCGACCGCCCCCGCCCAACCCCAGGCGGTGGCGTTCAAGGCCTTGCGCCGCGCCCATTCGCGCGACCACCAGGCACAAAAGGCCAGGCCGCCCACGGCACTCATTCCGATCATCCAGGTATTCATGCGGCACCCCTCGGTCCGGACGGAACCACGTTCGGCGTCCGGGCCGGGGGCTTGCGGCGCCTAGGGCGCCAAGCCGTCCGAGACCTCGGCCACCGCGGCGCGCAGGGCCTGTTCGAAACGGTCGAACTGCGCCGTGTCGGCGGGCAATCCGAACCGCAGCCATTGGGGCCGGGCGGCAAATGCCCGCGCCAGCACCCCGCGCCTCGCCAGGGCATGATATACCGGGGTGGCGGCCTCGAAGTGTGTCAGTCTGAATAAATCGGTGCCGCCGATCACCGCCATGCCGACCGAGGCCAGCAGCGAATCCACCCGCGCCGTCATCGACGCCAGGCCGCGCCGCGCGCCATCGATCCACGCCGCGTCGGACAACGCCCGCGCCCCCAGCACCGCCGCCGGGCCGGACACCGCCCACGGCCCCATCGCCGCGCCCAGCCGCGCGCCGAAATCCGGCGCGGTCAGGGCGAAACCCAGCCGCACCCCGGCCAGGCCGAAGAACTTGCCGAACGAGCGCAGCACCACCAAGCCGGGAAGCCCGGCGAAAGCCGCCAGGCTGGCCTCCGGGGTGACGTCGCAGAAGGCCTCGTCCACCACGATCAGGCGCCCGTCGTTTTCCCGCCGCTCGGCGCGGCGCAACAGATCCAGGGGTTCGTGCAGGCGGCCGTCGGGGTTGTTGGGGTTGACCACCACCAACACGTCGGCGTCGTCGCCGTCCTCCAGGCTCGCCACCTCGCGCACCGTGGCGCCGCAGGCGGCCCAACCCGCCGCATGCTCGCCATAGGTGGGGGAAACGATCGCCACGCTCGTCGCCGGAACCAGACGCGGCAGCCACTGGATCAGGGCCTGGGTGCCCGGCGCGGCGACCACCGCCGCGCCCTTGGCGACGCCGTAACACGCCCGCGCCGCGGCGGCCAGGGCGTCGTTCTCGGCCGCGTCGGGCAGCGCCCGCCAGGCCGCGTCGGGCAGGTCCGCCGCCGGATAGGGATTGGGGTTGATGCCGGTGGACAGGTCCAGCCAGGACTCGCGCGGGATGCCGTAACGCGCCGCCGCCGCCGCCAAATCGCCGCCGTGAATCGGCAAAAGATCGTCCTTCACCTTCGCAACTCCCCCGCTTTCCGGCGCCGGAATTCCGCGCCGCGACGCGCCACCATAGATGCCTCCCAGGCAGGAGATCAAGACCGAGACGCCTTATTCTGCCGAGCGAATCCTTGATTTCACCGGGAACGTTGGGCACAGTCGGCAATGAGCTTCGTCGCAGGCGCCGAGCGTTCGCGCCGGAGGCCGACATCTTCCAATCAAGGCCGGAGACGCATGGCCAAAACCCGCGCACAGGGCGCCAAAAACAAGAACGGGGGGGCCGCGAAAGGCGGCAAGAAGCCCAGCCGCGCGCAGTTGGCCCTGCGCGTCGTCGACGGCGACAGCGCGTTGCAGCGCATTCTGCCCTTCGGACTGAACCTGCCGCTTCGCTTCCTCTCGCTGCGCACCCAGGGCGGCCGCGCGTCGCGCCTGTCGCGCATCGTGCACAAGCTCTATCCCTTCCTGCAACGGTTGGAGAGCGCGGCCCTGGGGCCCGAGGGCACCTTGCTGGCCGACCTGCCGCTCAAGGACGCGTTGAAGAACGACCAGGCGATCGAGCGCGCGATCAAGGTGTTCGAGGTGGCCTGGCAGCTCGACCTCATCGCCGTCTTCGGCACCGACGGCAAGACCATTCCCTCGGGCAAGCGGGCCCTGCCCGCCGGGGCCTGCGGCATGAACGTGAACGACGCGGAACGGGTCTATCTGGACCGCGCCATCCGCGTCATCTTTTCCGACAACCCCGAGGCCCTGGAACGCCTGCCCATCGAGGCCCGCGCCCTCGACGCCCTGCCCCGCCTGCGCATCCTGGCCGGGATGAGCGCGCTGGCCCTGGGCGAGGTGCGCCTGAAACTGGGCAGCCGCTTCGGCGCCCTGCTCACCGACCAGATCGAGTCCGACTGGCTGAACGCCCTGACCCACATCCAGTTCTTCCATATCCACGCCTTGGGCGAGGCCTTCGGTTCGTCGATCACCGAGATCCTGGACTGGGACGCGCGCTTCCTGCTGGCCTTCATCCAGGCCTTCGAAACCGCCCAGCAAATCACCGACCTCGGCCTCGACCTGCGGCTGGTGCACTCCCCCGAGGCCCTGGCCGCGATCGGTTCCTGGGACGTGCGCGACGTCACCGACAAAATCAACGAGGAACTCAACAAGCGCGGCCGCCCCAACACCAAGGACCGCCAGTGCGAAACCGACATCGCGGTGTTCCGCGGCATGCTGGGCGCCGACTTCCAGACTCTCCTCAAGCAGCCCGCGCCGATTCTCAACGCCTTCGGCGCGATCCTGCGCAACCTGCGCGGCATGACGCCCGGGCCGCAGCGCAGCGAGATCATCGAGAACCTGAAAACCTTCTGTAGCCGCTATCTCGACTACATGACCCCCGAGGCGCTGGCCACCCTCGACCTCTCCACCGAGATCGAGCCCGACGACCACGCCGGGCCGACGGTCAGCGAAATCGTCGGCATCATGAACGGCATCTGGGGGAAGCCCGGACTGGGCCGCATCTTCTTCGAACAGCACCTGCAACGGGTCGACGGCGTCGCCGCGCTTCAGGGCCTGCTGGCGGACTATCGCGAGATGGTCAAGCGCGGCTCGATCCAGCGCAACCAGGACATCGCCACCATCATCATTTCCTCGACCGTCCTCGACCGGGCGATCAAGCGCTTCATCAGCGCGTAAGGCCGGACGCTCAGACCAGGAACAGCGTGGCCAGGCCGAGGAAGGTGAAGAACCCCACCGAATCGGTCAGCGCGGTCAGGAAGACGCCCGACGCCACCGCCGGATCGACCTTCAGCCGTTCCAGGGTCAGCGGGATCAGAATGCCCGCCAGCGCCGCCACCGCCAGGTTGACCACCATCGCCGCACCCAGCAGCACGCCGATCAGGGCGGTGCCGAACCAGGCATAGGAAACGCTGCCCGCGATGCTGGCGATAAGAAGGCCGTTGATCAGCCCCACCGCCAGTTCCTTGCCGATCACCCGGCGGGCGTTGGCGGGGGCCAGTTCCTTCATCGCCAGGGCGCGCACCGTCACCGTCAGGGTCTGGGTTCCGGCGTTGCCGCCCAGACCGGCGACCACCGGCATCAGCACCGCCAGGGCCACCACCTTTTGAATCGTGCCCTCGAACAGGCCGATCACCGAGGCCGCCATCATCGCCGTGCACAGGTTGACCAAAAGCCAGGAAATCCGCGCCCGCACCGTGCCCCAGACCGCCCGGAAGATATCGGAATCCGAAACGCCGCCCAGACGCAGCATGTCGTCCTCGGCCTCTTCGTCGATGACGTCGACGATGTCGTCCACGGTGATGCGGCCGATCAGCCGCCCGTCGCCGTCAACCACCATCGCGGTCACCCAGTCGCGGTCGCGGAAGGTCATCGCCACCTCTTCCTGGTCCATCGTCGCCGGAATCGGGTGGGCGTCGTCGTCGATCAGTTCGCGCAGCGGGGTTTCGGGACGCGCCCGCAACAGCCGGGACGACGGCACCCGCCCCACCGGATGGTGGCGCAGGTCGACGACGAAGACCTCGTAGAAGCTTTCGGGCAATTCGTCCTGGGTGGTGCGCAGATAGTCCAGCGCGTCGCCCACCGACCAGAAATCCGGCACCGCCACCAGTTCGCGCTGCATCATGCGCCCGGCGGAGCTTTCGGGATAGGCCAGCGCCTGTTCGATGACCGCGCGGTCCTCGGCGGGCAGGGCCTGAATGACGCGGCGGCGTTCGTCCTCGTCCAACTGCTCGATCACCGCCACCGCGTCGTCGGATTCCATCGCCTCCACCGCCGCGGCGACGCCGGTCAGGCCCATCACCCCCACCACCTGGTCCTGCACTTCCTCGTCCAGCGAGGAAAGGATGTCGGGGTCGATGTCCTTGCCCAGGGCCAGCACCAGTTGCGCGCGGTCGTCGGGGGAAAGAAGCTCGATGATGTCGGCGGCGTCGGCATAGTGCTGGTCCAGCACCAGGGCGCAGGCGCGCGGCATGTCGCCCGCGGCGATCGCCTCGGAAATCAGGCGCAGCAGCACGTCGGTGAAGTCCTCGCCGGGGAAGGCTTCCTCAAGGTCCAGGGTGGCGGCGCGGGCCTCCACCTCGGCCAGGTCGGCGGTTTTGTCGTCCAGGGGAGCGCGCGGAGACGGATCGGGAGTCATCGGAACCTCCGGTGTCCTCCGCCGCGGAGGACGCTTGCAGCCTGCGGAGGGCGGGCGGAAACCTCCCGCCGGGGAGAACGATACCCCGGTTTCCCGGCACTGTCCCGGAAAACCGGAAGGGTCTCGGCAAGGAAAAACCCGCCCGGCCGGGAAGCCCCCGACGGCGGCGGGTTTTCATCGAGATATGGTGCGGTCGAGAAGACTCGAACTTCCACCCGTGTTACCGGACAGCGACCTCAACGCTGCGCGTCTACCAATTCCGCCACGACCGCATATCTCTGGATGACGCCCCGGCAAGAGCGGGGTTGCCATCGAAGGAAAGGTGACATACCAAATCCCTTTCCCCCTGTCCAGAGGCATCGCACGCCCCGGACGCAGTGTTTCGGATGCCGCCCGTGACCATCCTTCCGCCCAACTTCGCCGCCCCGATTTCCTCGCCGCCGCGAACCGCCCTGCCCTTCGCCGTGGACTGGCTTTTCTCGCCCGATCCGGTGGCCTATCCCGACGCCGTCGCCTTCATGGAGGACCGCGTCGCCGCCATCCGCGAAGGCACCGCCAACCCCGCCGTCTGGCTGCTCGGCCACCCGCCGCTTTACACCGCGGGAACCAGCGCCGACCCCAAGGACCTGCTGGCCCCCGACCGCTTCCCCGTCTATGCCAGCGGACGCGGCGGCCAGTATACCTATCACGGCCCGGGGCAGCGGGTGATCTATGTGATGCTCGACCTCAAGGCCCTGGGCGGCGACGTCCGCCGCTTCGTCCACGCGCTGGAGGCCTGGGGCATCGCCGCCCTCGCCCGCTTCGGCGTCGCCGCCGAAACCCGCGCCGACCGCGTCGGCCTGTGGGTGCGGCGCGGCGGCACCCGCGAGGACAAAATCGCCGCCATCGGCGTGCGGGTGCGGCGCTGGGTCAGCTTTCACGGCATGGCGATCAACCTGGCCCCCGACCTCTCCCACTTTTCCGGCATCGTCCCCTGCGGCATCGCCGACCACGGCGTCACCAGCCTGCGCGACCTGGGCATCGCCGCCGAGATGAACGCCCTGGACGCCGCCCTGGCCGAAACCTTCGGCCCCATCTTCGCCGAACTGGCGGAATAACACCGGGCGGGGAACCTTTCCCCCGGGTGGGGAAGCCCCCGGCCTTGAGGCCGGGCTTAACCGAGCATCAGTTCCTGAATCGCGGCAAAGTGGCACACCGCCGCCGTGAGAACGAAGCAGTGCCAAATGGCGCTCTGAAAGCGCCGCCGCCAGCGCAGGAAGAAGAACACGCCCATGGTGTAGAAGCCGCCCCCCAGAAGCAAAAGAAGCAGAACCTCCGCCGGCAGCCCCGCCGCGACGAGGCCGACCGCCGACATCCAGCCCAAAGCCAAATACAAAACCAGGGACAGACGCTCGAAACGCCTTGGACATATGAATTTGAGCCCAACGCCGACTCCGGCGGTCAGCCACACCAGGGCAAGCAGCCCATATCCCTCGGGGCTGGCGGCACGGGTCAACGCGAAGGGCGTGAACGTCCCCGCGATCATCACATAGATGGCCGAATGATCGAAGCGGCGGAGGAGTTCATGTCCGCGGCAGGTCAAGGTCAGATTGTATGCCGCCGAAAAGCCGAAAGTCGCCAGCAGGCCAAAGCTGTAGACGGCGGCCGAAACGATCGCACGGGGCACATTGGTCGGAATGGTCTGATAAAGCATGGCCGTGGCGGCGGTCAGGGATAACACGACCCCCAGGACATGAATGATTCCATCGGCGATACGTTCGGGTTTGGTGTCGGTTGGCAAGATCATCGCCTTTGTTCTCCTGCGCCAGCGCGCTATCGCTCGCGGCAAGGAACTGCGCCGGAAATGCCCGGGCAAGCCGCCGGTCATTCTTCCGACGCGGCCAGTCTACGCCCGGTGAAGACCGGCCACAATTTGTCCCTGAGCTTTTATCCTGGAAGGGGCGGCCTCGTTTGCGCGAGGTCCCGCGCCCCAATATCCATCCGGCAAGATCGGCGCGGCAAAGCCGGTAGCCCCGTGACGAAAAGCCGTGGCCCAGGCGCGGCGTCTGATGCGACGCTCAGGCTTGCCCCCGAGCATCGAGACGAATCACGAATCTTCCTCGTCGTCTTCCGGACGTTCGCCTTCATCCTCGGAAGAGAACTTGTCCTCCTCGGCGATTTCCGTCTCCGGCGATTCCTGCGGCCGAACCGGATGGCCCTTGTCGAAGGGCTTCCTTCTTTTGGTCTGGCGCGACGCCGGACGCGACCGGACGACGGCGACGAATTCCGTATCGCACTTCGGACAGACCGGGGGTGCACGCATCAGATCATAGAAACGAGTCCCACAATTCAGGCAGATGCGCTTCGTGCCTCTTTCGGGATGTTTTTGATGCAAAATCGCTTCCTTTCAGGAAGAGGCGGCGCGAAAGACCAATTACTGCCTGGAACGGACGACCGTCTTTATGGCGCCGCGTGGGCGCCCCGAAGCCGCGGCGATGGTGCGGTCCTGCGCTTCGATGAAGGCTTTTACGACCCCCTCTTCTTCCGGTGCGTCCAGCACGGCTGTCGGAACCTTTCGATTGGAGGTCTGCGAACCGTCTTCATAGGTCACATCGAACAGGGTGAATTCCTTAATCTTCTGTTTTGCTCGCATCTTCAAAGACATCATTATCCTCGGTCAACTCGGTGAACGCGGCATCCGGCCCTGCCGTCGCCGACGCGGAGGGGGAGGCCTTGCGCCGCGCGGCTTGCGCCGCGCGCTTTTGGGTTTTCTTCGCTTCTTTGCTGCGCGCCCGCTCGGCCCGCTCGAACTTGTAATTCGGCTTCATTGGTACCCGGTCTCCTTTCGCGCCATGGTCAAGATTCCGGACAGGACATCTCCGCCCGCCTCCGGACAATAGGACAAGAGATCATCGGAATCCCGATCTATCGCCATCCCGGACAAATTCCATGGGCGTTTTTCAACTTCTAGGCCCGCGGCCGGCTCCGATGCGCCTCGGACGGAGCGATGCCTGGGGCCCGCCCAAGCTCTTCCGCGCGCGGCACGGGTTTCGATGCTCTTACGGCGAGGATGCCCCCGTCGCGCCTGACGCCGAGAACCGGAATCTCGATTCTCCCCAAGCGCTTGACGCCGTTCACCGATACCGCCAACGCCTCGCCCGCCGTGCCGACCGGGGCCTCCTCGGCGCCGCAGTCCCGCGCAAGCGCGGCATGGGCTTGCAGATGCGCCTCGGTGCCATGAACCGGAATGACGAAACGCGGGCGGGCATGGCGGTGCATGGTCGCCAGTTCGGCGCGCCCGGCGTGCCCGCTGACATGAACGGTCAACCCCTCCGGAGCGTCGTCCCGGGTCAGAATCTCGACCCCCCGGCTCCGCAACGGCGCCAGAACGCGCTCGATTGCCTCCGCGTTCCCCGGAATGGCGCTGGATGACATGACCAGCGTGTCGCCCAGGCCCAGTTGCGGCAGACGCCAGTCCTTGCCTCCGGCAAGGCGGGCCAGGACGGCGTTTTCCTCTCCCTGCGTGCCGGTGCAGACGAGCGCCATCTCCCGCCGGTCCAGACCCCGCAGATGCGAAGGCTCGGCGAGAATGTCCTGCGTGTCGACAAGGCCAAGCTGTTCGGCCACCTCCGCGTGCACGCGCAGCGAACGTCCGGCCAAGGCGACCTGCCGCCCGGTGCTCCGGGCGGCGTCGACGGCGGACATGGCGCGGACAACGTTGGTGCCGAAGCAGCAAACGACCACCGTGCCCGCTCGACTTTGGAAGATACGCCGCAGCGAATCCCGAACCTGCGCCTCCGACGTCACCGGCAGATCGCGTTCGGCGTTGGTGCTGTCGCCGACCATCGCCAGCAGACCCGCGTTACCAAGGGCGTGAATCGCCTCAAGGTCGGTCGGCCCGCCGATCAGCGGCGTGGGGTCGAGCTTGAAGTCACCGGTATGCAGGACGGTTCCGGCCGGGGTGGCCAGCGCCAGGGCAACCGCTTCCGGCACCGAGTGGGTCAGCCGGATCGACCGGATGGCGAAGGAACCGATGCGAAAGGCCCCGCCCACCGGAAAGGTGCGCAGGTCCGCCTCGTCGAGCGTCCCCGCTTCTTCCAGGCGTCGGGAGATCGCGGCGCTGGCGAAGGGCGTCGCCCAGATCGGACAGGACAGCACGCGGGGAAAGACATACTGGATGGCGCCGATGTGGTCCTCGTGCGCATGCGTCACGACCAGGGCGTCGATGCGCCCCACGACACGGCGAAGCGTTTCCGGATCCGGGATGAATGCGTCCACTTTCCCGGAGCGATCCTCCGGGAAGGCAATGCCCGCGTCCACCAGGATCCATCGCCCATCGTGTCCGTACAGGGTCCAGTTCATGCCGATACGGCCCAAACCGCCGACCGGGACGACCACGACCTCGCACGCCCGTGGCTTGGGCAGTTGCCGTAAAATCCGTTGGTTAATTTGAGGGGGGGAAGATTTTCCCCGGCTTACGTCAGGAGAATTCTTTCGTGCTCTCCTGGAGGCGCGCAGCTTGTGCTCGCGCAATTTGTTCGAATCCATTGCCGGACGATATAGCCCGTTGGGGCGCCATAATCAAGGAACCTCGTCCGGGCGATGCGGTTTGACGGGGAAGAAACAAAGGAGGCCTGAAGAAAAGTCCACGGCGGGAACCCGTTACGAGGCGGATTCTTCGACCCGCATGGGCGCGAAAGGCCGCGTGGCTTGCGGGCGCGAAGACTCGGTTCATCGGATGCAAGGGCCCTCGCCCGCTTCGGCGTCGCCGCTGAAACCTTCGCCCCCCATCTTCGCCGAACTGGCGGAATAAAAACGGGCCGAGGCGCCGCGAAGGGGAACGGAAAGACGCCACGGGAGGGACGCCATTAAGTCGCTCACGTCAGCCCTCTCCCTCTAAAAGGGAAGGCTTGCTTGGATAGCCCCTTGGGTCGTCGTGGTGCCGTCCTTGTCGCGCCGCGCCTCCGCGATTGCGGAAAGACGAAGGTCGCTCTCGAAGCGATAGGAAGCATCAAGGCCAGTCACGACGCCGACGTTGCTGGTCGTGTCATCCGACACATGATACGTGGAGCTGCCGAAACGGATCCCCGTACTGTCCCCACCAACGGCGTGCCAGCCTTCGACGCCAATGCGCGGCGAAACCTGCCAGCGCCGTTCCTCCCCCCAAAAATCCAACCCCACCTCGGCTCGGCCACCGACGCTTTGCGACAACCGATCATCGACAGACATATCCACGCCGCCGATGGTTTCCGTATAGCCATCGGCATGCCGGATGTCGTAATTCGCCCGGCCGCGATAGGTCACGCCATAGCCCGCCCCCAGGATTTGGTGATATCCGGCAATGCCAGTCATCCCGCCGAACACGGTATCGGTATCGTAAGACGAGATGCCGCCGCCGGAGACGTTCCGGCGCGACTTTACGTCGCCGATGCCGCCATAGGCGGCTGCGCTCCAGAATACGCCGTCGCCGTCATCCGCTCCGGCCCGCAGACCGAGATAGCGATTTTTCTCCGCCACCCGATGTCTGCGTTGGTTAAGCCATGTCCGGGTCCTGTCCCCACCGACGAATGCGCCGACGGTCGATGCGTCATCCAAATTCCGGTCCAAGCCTACCGCGCCGCCCCACAGGGCGGAGGAAAACGGCGATCCTTCGCTGGAGTTACGCTGCATTTTTTCGCCATAGCCCATGGCCCAGGCCGTCCACCGCGCCGATTCCGGAGCCTCGCCCGTCGCCACACCGCTGCCGCTTGGCGCCTGTTGCGCCGCTCGGTCCAGCATCCCCGAAATCGCCATCCCACGCGCGGCCTCCACGGAGGACGAAACCGCCTCTCCCGTGGCGTTGACAACGGTGATGGTGTTGGATGTGGAGGACACCAGCGTCGTCCCCCGACCGACAAGAGAACCAAGCCGCCCGTCATAGGACCACGAAGCGGAAGAATCCATGTCTACGATCACGTTGGTGCCGGAACCGAGATAGAGATCCGCGAGCGTCCCCGACAGGGAAGTTCCAGAAAGCAGCGTCAGCTGATTGTTGGTATAACCGTTCCCGAAATAAATTGCATAACTGTTCGAACCGCTTGCCGTGATAGACCCGCTATTCGTCACGGAGTTATTACCGATATTTATATATATTCCGTGAGCGGAATCACCATTCGTCGAAATTCTTCCGAAGTTATCCACCGTGTTCAATGTGTGCCAAACATACACACCATGAGAACCATCCCCATACGTCACGACAGAGCCTCGGTTTACGATCGTATTATGCCCCCAAGTATTTGCATATATTCCATAGGCACCAGCCCCATAAGTCGTGACAAACCCCGTATTTAAGACAGAACTCCACCCATTATCTATATACAACCCGTGACCGACACTACCCCGCGTCGTAACGATTCCGCTATTTATTACATTACTTGAGGCACCGACCGTGTATATGCCGAAAGTATGATCTCCATCAACGTTTACAGTCCCGATATTATTTATCGTGTTCCCTCCGCCAGGAGCATAGAGGCCACGACCGAGAGAACCGTCCACCGTAACCGTGCCGGTATTGTTAATCGTATTCGAGCTGCTGCCGACATAGATCCCACGAACATCCGTGCCGGTCGCGGTGATCGTCCCGGTATTGTTCACCACATTCGAGCCACCCGAGGCATAAATACTGAAACTCTCGTTCCCCGACGTCGTGATCGTCCCGGAATTCACCACCGTATTCGAGCCGCCCAACGCCTCAAGCCCACGAACGGAGGCTCCGGAGGCTACAATCGTGCCGGTGTTGACGTAGTCCGCTGCATGTGCCGTTACAGCCAAGGGGACGGCAGCAACCCCCACTGAAATCAACGCAACACGGAAACGAAAGCCCCAGAGAGGCACACCGACTTGAACAACACCTTGCATCTTCGCATCCCCAGGAACGCCAGCCTATGGAGAGGACTTCTCCGTATAGGCCTATGCGCTTTCAAGGATCATTCGTCCATCACCCAAAAAGGGTGAGACCTATAACGTTTTCAGAAGCTTGCGCAGGGTTGGGCGGCTGTTCGCGCCGCTTTTGCGATAGACCGCCTTCAGGTGGGTCTTCACCGTGTTGAGGCTAAGCGACAACACGGACGCGATTTCCTGGTTGGAGAGACCGTCCGCAGCCAGTTTGGCGGCACGATACTCCTGCGCGCTCAGGCCGAAGGGCGCCTCGGCGACGAACAAGGCACGCGCCACCGCCGCACACCCCACCTCCCACCGATGCGCCACGCGCCGAATTTCGGACGACAAACCGTATGCGGCAGTTTCACCCAGATCATTCAGAACCGGAGCAATGAAGGCAAATATCTCGACAAACGGCATGATTAGCCGGTCTGGTCCGGCCAGGACCAAGGCCGCTTGCAAAGCCGCGCGCGCGCGCGCGTATTCTCCCAAGCGGGTCCAGGCGGCGGCGGCGAGCGTATGCACCAGGATCGTCACCTGGGCATAATGCATCGCCTGGGCCCGCCCGACCATCGCGGCCATTTCCCCCAACAGAATTTCCAGCTTCCCCGTATTCAGCAAAAGACGCGCGCGGCACGCCTGGGCGACGGGCACGGCAGGGGCGAACAGCCTGCGTTCGAAGGCGCCGGGAAAACCGTCGGCGATCCATGCGGCGACGCCCTCGCCGCGCCCCAAACAGCCCATCAACGCCGCCCGGACCATATCCGCCTCCAGACGGTGGGTCTTCTGTGGAAAGTCTTCCGCCAACCGGTTGACGCGATTCAGGGCTCCGGAGAACTCACTAGCATCGCCCCGCAATATCGCCACGCGCCCCAGCAGCAGATCCGCCCCCATCATCAGGCTGGCCTGCTGCGCCTGCATCGCCTTCTGGCGCGCCTCATGCGCCAGAATCGCCGCATACTCCACCTCTCCGCGCTCGAACAGGGCTTCCGCCCGCATCAATTCGGGAGCACCGAGCCCATGCCCATCGGATAGCTCGACATAACAAGGCAGACAGGCCTCCATGTCCGCCAGCTCGGCGTCCAGGCGCCCGCTTTCCCGATGATACAGTTGCAGGACGGATGGGCTTCCAAAGGTCCAGGCGTTTTTCCTGTATGCGAGAGAGCTCCCCCCCCCGATCAGGGCTTGTGCCGCCCGCATATGCGCCCCCATAACCGCGCTGTCGTTGTAGTGCGAGAATGCCTGCCGCAGCAAAAGCTCTCCTCTCAGGCGGTTTCTTTCCGGCTCCGTCAGAGGAATTTCCTCGATCAATATCGCCATGTCGGCGCACAGGCTGTGGAAATCCTCGACGCACCCCTGACAGAACAGCTCGAAAGCCAATTGGATCATCGCCAGGGGATGCCGAGACCGCATGTCTTGCGTGCTATGCGCGACGACATCGCGCAATGCCTCGGCATAGGATATCTCCGGGATGCCATTCAGGATTCTGTTGTCTTCCATACGCGACAGATCCATGGAGAGTATCCGTTCGTAATCTCCCAGGCGGTGATAGAACGCGACGGCCTTTTCCCTCTCGCCGTTCTCGGCACACCATGCCGCCGCAGCCAAAAGGATATCTTCGCGCCGTTCCTCCGGCAGTTGGGCAAAGATGTCACGCACGAATTCCAGCAGCGTGCCGTGGGGAAAATAGCGCCCGGAGACGGCGTCGAAGCGCAACAAGGCGTTCCGTTTCAAAACCGAGTGCAGCCGCGCGGGGAGCCCCAAGCCCCCCGACAAGGCGGAGACCTGACGTCCCGAGAAGGAATCGAACGGCGACAACCGCAGCAGGGCGTCCCGTCCAGCCTCATCCAGATTCTTCCACACGACGTCCTGCAAAAGCCCGGCGATTCCGGAAGCTTCGGTCAGGTCGCCGCCCTCGCACCAACGGCGCAGATGCAAGGATACAGCGATCATCCACCCCTCGGTACGGCGGTACAGCTCGGTCGCCGTCTCTTCTGGCAGGAATACCCCGACGGCGGCGAAATACGCCGTCATGTCCGCTTTCGTCAGGCTAAAATCGCTGGCATCCAGGCGCCGGAAACCAAACTTTTCATAGGGCATGACGCTTTCGGCAAGAGGCCATGAGGACAGGACCACGGTCAAGCGCGGGCATTCGTGATCCAGAAGGGCCTTCCACACCGATACCGGAGCCACCGGCGCGATCAGATGAAAATCGTCCAAAACCAACCAAGTCGGAGAGGAACACTCCAGGCCGCGCAACAGTACTGCGGCATCTCCCTGCGTGTCTTCGTCCGGCACGCCCAGATTGGCAAGCGCCCCGCCCGTCGCCGGATTGACCTTGCCCACGGAGCGGCTCAGGCGACGCCACGCGGCACCGGGCGTTTCCTCCACGCACACGTGACGAATCCAAACGGCATCGCGTGGCACCAGTTCCCGCAGAAGACTCTGCACGACCGTCGTCTTGCCATAACCGGAAGGGGCTTCGATCAGCAGGCTCCGGTCGTCCAGAGCCCCACGGAGCTTGGCTTGCAGCCGGGGCGAGAAGTAGAGATGGCAAGGTTGTTTCGGGGGCACCATGAAAGGCCTTATCAACGACACGTCCACTCAAGAAGACACAAACCTCTCGGCCTTATCGGCGAAGGCTGGCGGCGAAAGTTCCGTCACGGCGATGTTCAGGGGGCCGGAGAAGGGGTCTGCGGCTCTGCCGTGATGGACAGCGATACTCCGGAACCGTTCGAGACGATCAAACACCTACCTGATGCAGTTATGGACTTGTCTCTGCCGTAAGTCACGGGAGGAGTAAACCGGGCGAGGTTTACTCGTGGCGAAATGACCGGCAGGTTGCCGTGAATAAGAAGGTTTTCGACCGTCATGACGTCTTGCCGATGCCGTAAAAGGCATAGCTCAGGTTAAGGCCCAATACATACCCCAGGGAACGAATCCCCGTGGAATGAACCGGGCACCCCTCGTCTCGTGAAAAAGAGCTGGCGGCATTGCGCGGAAATCGACAGGTCGGGGTTATCGAGTTTGAATTGAGCCGGTTTCGCGGAGGGGGGCAACCCTTGAGCTTACGATGAATGAAGGGAAGCTTTTGACGATCACCAAGGGGCCAATGAGCGTCGGCTTTGTCGAGGTCAACGGACAGCAAGGTTGCTCGCTCCTGGCGTCCGCTATCCCCACTTCGGCGCTCAAAAGCAACCGAGCACTACGTCTTTCATAATTTCCATGGGTTCGTCATGCCCACGACCGGCTTCGGGAACGGTCGCGTGGCAGCCGAACGGCTTGAAGGGCGCATTGCGGGCTTGGAAAGTCCATTCATCGGATGCAAGGGCCCAAGGCCCTTGCCGGGTCCGGGCGGCGCCCGGCTTTTTTTCCCGAACCTACTTCAGCACCACGGTGCGGCCGTCGTTGAGGAAGACCCGGCGTTCGACGTGGAAGCGCACCGCGCGGGCCAGCGCGCTGCATTCCAGTTCGCGGCCGATGCGGATCAGTTTCTCGGGGGTATAGGTGTGGTCGACGCGTTCGACCTCCTGCTCGATAATCGGCCCCTCGTCCAGGTCGTCGGTGACGTAGTGGGCGGTGGCGCCGACGATCTTCACCCCACGGCGGTGCGCCTGGTGATAGGGCTTGGCGCCCTTGAAGCCGGGCAGGAAGGAATGGTGGATATTGATGATCCGCCCCGGCAGCGCGTGGCACATGGCGGGGGAAAGGATTTGCATGTAGCGGGCCAGCACCACCACGTCCACCGCCTGTTCGCGCACCAGTTCCAGCAGCTTGGCTTCCTGCACGTCGCGGCTGTCGCGGGTCACCGGCATGTGGATGAAGGGGATGTCGTGCCATTCCACCAGCGGCCGCAGGTCGGGGTGGTTGGAGACCACCGCCGGAATGTCGATGGCGAGTTCGCCGGTGCGGTGGCGATAGAGCAGGTCGTTCAGGCAGTGGTCGGTTTTCGACACCATCAGCAGCACGCGGCAGCGGTGCGCGGTGGGGAAGACCTCGATCGTCATGTTGCGGCGCACCCGGCAGAATTCCAGGGCCGCGTCGACGACGCGCTTGGCGTGCGGGTCGGCGGGGATCTCGAACTCCGAGCGCATGAAGAACTGCCCGGTGGAGGGATCGGAATAGGTGGCGGATTCGGTGACGTTGGCGTTGCAGTCGGCCAGCGCCTTGGCGACGGTGGCGATAACGCCGATGCCGTCGGCGCAGCGCACCGTCATGATGAAGCGGTCGGTCCCGATTTCTTCCTGCGGGACTTGCGTAACCTTGGACATGTTCTTTATCGGCTTTCGATCAATGACACGTTTCCGCTAAGGGCTGGGCAGGATCTCGAACCCCGGCACCGGCGGCTCGGCGGGCATCGGCTCGACCCGCACCGCCTGCACCCGCGCCGCGGGCGGGCCGTCCCAGCAGGCGCGGATCATCGCCTCGACATCGGGCGGCGGGCCGTCGAACAGCGCCTCCACCGTGCCGTCGCGCAGGTTGCGCACCCAGCCGGCGATGCCGCGCCGATCCGCCTGTTCCTGCGTCCAGGCGCGGAACCAGACTCCCTGAACCTTGCCCTCGATCGTCACGCGCACGCGCAACCGATTGCCCTCGTCCATCGGAACCACCCTTCGAGCCCAACTCCGACGCGCCGGGAATGTGCCTGAAAAACCGGCATCATCCAAGCGTTTTCAAACCAGACCGGCGAAATCGGCGGCGGCGCTCACCTCGCGGCCGATCGCCTCGGCGCGCTGGCGGGCCTCGCCGTCCTCGCCCCAGACGCTGGCCTGGTGCGCCTCGTCCAGGCGCGACGCGGCAAAGGCCTCCGCCGCCGCCAGGCGCCCTTCCAGCACCGCCAGGGCCAGCACCACCGAGCCGAACGCCCCGGCCAGGGTATGCGCCGCGGTCAGCCGCCAGACGTCGTAGCGGGCGAAGGCGGCGCGGACCGCCGCCACCGAGGGCTCGGGCTGCTCCACCGAAACCACGCCGGTGGTCACCCGCAGGCGCACGCCGAAGGCGGCCTCCGCCCAGTCGAGCAGCGGCTGCCAGGTTTCCGCCTGCGCCGCCGCCAGGGAATGGGGATATTCGGCGCGATAGCACAAAAGGTCGGCCCGCGCGTAATCCGCCAGGGTGTCCAGGGCCGCCTCCACCGCGTCGGCGACGCCGTCGATGGCGGTGCTGGCCAGTTGCGTCAGCGGCATGCGCGCGGGGTCGATTTCACCGTCCTGCGCCGCCCATTCGGCGGCCACCGCCTCGGCCAAGGGCCGGTTGGGCAGCGCCAGATGGCGGCGTTTCGGCGTCTTCACCGCGCGGCCGTCCAGTTCCACCGCGTATCCCGCGGCGGACTCGCCGACCCCGACCTGCTTGTAGAACCGTTTCGGGCGGGGCGGCCGCAACGCGGCGGCCGCCCGGATATTGTCTTTCGTCATCTTTCTCTCACGCTTACTTACCGAACAGACCCTTCATCGCGCCGCCGAGGCCGCTTTCGGACGAAGACTTCTTCGTCGAGCCGGAAGACGAACCGGACGTCGTGCCGGAGGACTTGGCCGGGGCCTCGCCCTTCGCGGTCAGGCAGGGATGCGGGTCCTTGGTCGCCTCGTTGAGCAGCGCGTCGCCCAGCAGCGACAGGCCGCCGGTGGCCACCGCCGCGCCGACCTTCAACGCCGCCTTGCCGGTGCCGATCACGTCGAGGCCGACCGACGGCGCCCCCAGGGTGCCGCCCACCCGCACCATCCCGGCGGTCGCCTGGGCGATGCCGGTACCGGCCCCCTGCGGCATCGGATCGATGCCGAGGTCGAGAGCCTCGCTGCGCAGGTTGACCGAACCGCCGACCACCAGGTTGAGGGCATCGGTCTCCGCCGCCACGCCCTTACCCAGCGAGGCCAGGCCCTGCTTCACCGGCACCCGCACCACCGCGCACGACAGCACCGTCTTTTCCCGCGCGGCGAAACCGGGGTCGATCATCGTCAGGCCCGAAACCGCCCAGTCGCCGATCGCCTTACGCAGTTCGGCGTTGACGAATTCCGCCTTGCCGGTGTCGACCCGCAGGTCGCCGTTCAGCCCGGCCATCAGGTCGCGCACCGAACGCCCCTGCCCCTTGAGGCCGACCGACAGCGCGGTCGGACCGCCGGACAGCACCTTGGTCAGGCCCATGTCGCCCGCCACCTGAGCGAGGGTAATGTCCTTGCCGGAGAGCGCGACGTCGAGGGCCGCCGGGCCGCCCTTCGGCCGGGCGTCCAGCACCACGCGGCCGCCGAAGGTGCCGCCGCCGATGCCGGTATCCGGCGCGACGTTCAACAGGCCGTCCTTGAGCGAGGCGAGAACCTTCGCCTGATTAAGCACCACGCCGCCCGGCAGGGTCAGCTTGCCGAACGCCGCCTTGGCCTCGGCCTCCACCGCGAACAGACCGTCGAGCGGCAGGGGATCGGCGGGGAACACCCGCCCGTCGCCCTTCGCCTGGGCGGCGGCGGGCTTGGCGGCGGGGGCGGCGGACGAAGCCGAGGACTTCGGCGCCAGGCCGTCGAGCAGCTTCGGCAGGTCGAGGACGTCGGCGGAGACATCCGCCTTCAGCTTCGGCTTCGCCCCGGCCAGATCGGCGGAGACGGAGAGTTTGACCTCTTGCCCGGCAAGGCGCAGCACCGCGCCCTCCAGCTTATAGCCGTTGGCGCCGAAGCTCTTCACCGTGCCGTCGAAGGCGAGCGGCGGCACCGCCGCCAGGTCGGCGCCGAAGGCCTTGCCGATCTGGTCGTAGGACTTGCCGTCGAAGCCGAGCTTGAGGTCGATTTCCTTGCCCGCCAGCGGCTGGCCGATCCGCCCCTTGGCGGATACCGTGACGCCGGGCAGGGTCACCCCCAGGTCGACCACCGCCGGACGGTTCTGGGTCAGGGCCTCGATCGGCCCCACCGAACCCTTGGCGCCGATCGCCAGGCCGTTATAGGCCATGTCGAGAACCAGTTTCAGCGGGTCGGACGCCGACGAGGCGGACGCCTGCAAGGCGTTGACCGCGACCGACAGCTTCTGCCCGCTGACCGCGTCGTCGAGGGAGAGGGTCAGGTTGCGCACGTCCACCTCGCGCACCGCGACGGCGGGCATGCCGCCCGAGGATTTTTCCTCGGCCTTGGGCGCCGGACCGGTCATCGCCGGGCCGGATGCCGCCGGTTGCGCCGTGGCGGGGGTGAATTCCCAGTTGGCCGAGCCGTCCTTGCGGCGGACCAGGTCGACCGCGGTGTCGCGCAACACCAGGCGGTTGACCTGGATGGTGCCGGTCAGCGCGGCGAGAAGCCCGATCTCCGCCTCGGCGCGGCCGACCGACAGCATGTCGGGAGCCTTCGCCCAGGGGGCGTTGGCCAGCTTCACCCCTTCCACCACCACCGCCGGAGAGAACGACACCTTGAGCTTCAACGGACCGGCGATCGTCACCTTGCGGCCGGTTGCGTCCTCCGCCGCCTTGATGATCTGGCCACGATAGGAATCGACGTCGATCGACGCCAGAACTCCGTAACCGGCGGCAATCGCCACAGCCAGAACGCCGACCGCGATCTGGGCTATTCTGCGGATACTCATGAGTCTATCTCCCCTGCGGATGCGTCCGCCACGCGGCGGCCCGTTCATCCTGCTATATAGTGGGCATTATCGTGACGTCACCGGCAATCGGCAACGCGCTTCGCACCCAGCCCTCGAACTCGGCGAAGGAGGTGGCGACGACGTCCGCCCCGGCGTTGGTCAGAACCTCGGGCGCATGGTTGCCCCAGGCGACTCCGGCGGCGCGCACCCCCGCCGCCCGCGCCATTTCGATGTCGAAGGCGGTGTCGCCGACCATCACCGTGGAGGCAGGATCCGCCCCCGCCTCGGCGATCACCTTCTCCAGCATGAAGGGATGCGGCTTGCCCGGACCGTCGTCGGCGCAACCCACCGCGACGAAGCAAGACGCCAGGCCAAGCTGCGCGAAGGTGGCGTCCAGCCCCTTGCGCGACTTGCCGGTGGCCACCCCAAGCAGGTAGCCCGCCGCCGACAGACGCGACAGGCATTCGCGCGCGCCGGGGAACAACGGGGCGGGGTCCCGCTGGCGGTCGAACAGGAAAATCCGCTTGTACTCCGCCACAATTTCGCCCAGATGTTGTGACATGTCCTCGGTCAAAATACGGCCAACGGCCTCGGGCAGGGACAGCCCGATGATCCCACGGATCGCCTCTTCCGAAGGCTCTTTCAGACCTGTCGTTGAGAAAGCCTTTCTCATACAACGCACTATAATTTCCGCGCTGTCGACCAGAGTTCCGTCCACATCGAAGACAACCAGTTCACATGCCACGATTTTGCCTCAATCAGCTTTACAAGTGTGGCAAATTGCACTATCCATTGGGCCGGGAAAAGATCCTTTTCGCACCGCCCTGTCGTTTGAGCATCGGTGCGGATCTTGGGGCTTTCAAGACCTATAAAATATCTTTTCTGGGGGCCAGAATGAGCAATTCTGCAAACGAAGCGAGTACCGGCATGACCGGCGATCGCAAGAAAGAAATCATTGGTTTGTTCCTGGGTATCGCGTTTCTGCTTTACACCTTGTTTACCACCCCGCCGGAGGGGCTGTCGGTTACCGCCTGGAAGGCGATCGGCGTCACCCTGTTGATGGCCACCTGGTGGATGCTCGAGGCACTGCCGATCGCGGTCACCGCCTTGGTGCCGCTGGTGCTGTTCCCTTGGCTCGGCGTCGTTCCCGCTAAGACGGTGGCGCCGAACTACGCGGGCAACCTGATTTGGCTGTTCGTCGGCGGTTTCGCGCTGGCCTACGCCATGGAACTGTGGAACCTGCACCGCCGCGTTTCGCTGCTGGTGCTGAAGGTTTGCGGCACGAACCCGAAGATGCTGATCCTCGGTTTCATGGTCGCCACCGGCTTCCTCTCCGCCTGGATGTCCAACACCGCTTGCGCCGCCCTGATGATGCCGATCGGCATGGCCATCGTGAAGATGGTTCAGGAAGGCGAAAACAAGAGCGAGGTTGAAAAGGCGGCCGCCACCAACTTCGGCATCTGCGTGATGCTGGGCATCGCCTTCTCCGCCTCCATGGGCGGCATGGCCACCCTGATCGGCACCCCGCCCAACGCGGTGATGGCCGGCCAGGTGACCCAGATGACCGGCACCCCGGTTCCGTTCGCCAACTTCATCATGGTTGGCGCTCCGGCCGGTATCGCCCTGCTGGCGATCTCCTGGTGGACCCTGCCGATGTTCTTCCCGATCAAGGCGCTGGACCTGTCCCACGCCGGTGCGATCGTGGACGAAGAGCTGGAAAAGCTGGGCTCGATGAGCCGCGGCGAAACCATCACCACCATCCTGTTCGTCGGCACCGCCCTGGCGTGGATCCTGCGTCCGCAGCTGGTCGGCCTGCTGCCGTCCGTCGAAGTCGCCGGAAAGATGGTGCCGCTGAAGAAGTTCATCACCGATTCGACGATCGGCATGACCACTCTTCTGCTGTGCTTCATCATCCCCGTCGATTTCAAGAAGGGTAAGATGGTCCTGGATACCACCTTGTTCACCAAGGGTATTCCGTGGGACGCCATCCTGCTGTTCGGCGGCGGGTTCGCGCTGGGCGGCGCTCTGGCCAAGGCCGGCGTGACCACCTACGTGGCGGAACAGATGAAGACCCTGGCGGGCATGAGCTCGATCATCGTGATCACCGTCCTCGCCCTGGTTTCCATGCTGCTGACCCAGATGACCTCGAACACCGCGGTGGCCGCGACCTTCGTGCCGCTCGCCATCTCCATCGCCCAGGGTCTCGGCGTTTCGCCGCTGATCATGGCGATCCCGGTGGCTCTGGGTGCGTCGCTGGCCTTCTCGCTGCCGGTGGCGACCCCGCCGAACGCGATCGTGTTCGGTTCCGGTCTGATCCGCGTGCCCGACATGTTCAAGTCCGGCATGACCTACAACCTCATCGGTA
>QJZR01000009.1 GCA_003246625.1 Alphaproteobacteria bacterium | reverse complement strand
CATGGACCTGCTCGACGACGTCGCCGACCGTGCGCACCGTCTTGAACTGCTCGGGCTTGATCTTCTTGCCGGTCAGGGCCTGCAATTTGACGACCAGGTCGACGGCGTCGATGCTGTCCAGGTCCAGGTCCTCGAACAGGGTGGACTCCATGGAGATCTTGTCGCCGGGGATTTCGAACATTTCGACCAGATAGCCGGACAAGGTGGCGTAGATTTCGTCCCGGGTCATCTCAGCGGACATCCTTTTGCGCGCGGATGAAGGCGGCCAGGGCCCTCACACAGGAAAAATGATCGCGGACTTCCTCGGTCACGGTTTCGATCTTGATGCCGAAGGTCTTGCGGATCGCCACCCCCAATTCCAGCGCGTCGATGGAGTCCAGGCCGAGTCCTTGGTCGCCGAACAACGGTTCGTCGGACGCGATCTCGTCAGGAGACACATCCTCCAGCTTCAGCGCATCGACGATCAGGGCTTTGATCTGAGTTTCCAGGTTGTCCATCTGTCAGTTTTTCCGCGTAATAGTTCTCGACAAAAGTCATGAGTTTACGGGCCCCTAGGGTCCGGTATGGATATCTTAGGTATTCCTCGATGTCCACTTGCTCGCCAACCGACAAGCGGAAGTGCGACCGCCGTTCCGGAACGTGCCACCAGGGGTTCCCCTTGAAGAGAATCGGCGGCGTGCAGGTGATGGTGATGAGTTGCAGGTCGGCGCGGGTGTGGATGGCCAGGTTGGCGAAACCGCGTTGCAGCCGGGGCAGGGCGCCGGGGCTGGTGCGGGTGCCTTCCGGGAAGATGATCAGGTTCTGGCCGCGCCGCAGGGCGTCGTCGCAGGCTAGCAGCAAGGCTTCCGGTTCCATGTCGTTGCGGATGAAGCCCGCGCCGCCGACGGTCAGGCGGAAGAAGGGATGCTTCCACAAGGCGGCCTTGACGATGCATTGGACGTTCGGCGTGGAGGCGATGATCATCACGACGTCCAGAAGGGACGGATGATTGGCGATCAGAAGGTGGCCGCGCAGGGATTTCAGGCGTTGCGCCTCGACGAATTCGATGCGGGCGATGCCCATGCGGTGGATCGCCCCGCAATAGGCCCTGAAGGTGTGGTGGATGACTTGGCGGAACGCATAATGCCGCCGTTCGGGGGAGCGGAAGACCAGGGCGACCAGCGGGAAGACGGTCAACGTCATCAGGCTGCCGCCGAGGCCGATGAGGCTGAGGAAGAGGGCGGTGCCGAACCCCCTCCAGATGCGGCCGATCTTATTCATGGGTCCACCGCCAGTTCATGCTTGTCCCTTTCGCTGTGGCGACGGCGGTGCCCCCGGCCAGCATTCCGGCGAAGGCGGAGGCGAGGCAGTCGCGACCACCGTCCCGCGCGGGGGCGAGGCTCATGCCGTACGGGCCTTCCGGCGACAGCAGCAGGGCCATCGCCACGGTCGGTTCCTCGGCCAGGTCATAGTCCGGCGGCAGGCTTTCGTCGAAGTGCATCAGCAGAACCGGGGTGCGGTCCTCCTTCATGCAGGAAATCGCTTCCAACAGGGCGAAGCCGAAGCTGTCGGTTCCGGCGGCGATGGCGGTATGGCCAGCCGTGTTCCGCGTGGCGATGGACAAAAGGCCGATCAGGGCATGATGAACCGACAGGCTGAAATCCGCTGGGGAGACCTCGCCGCTGGTGGCGATTTCCCGCAGCAGGCGGAAGGTGCGTTCGTATTCGCCATGGCGCGAGGACAGGATCAGGCGCGGCGCGCTTCCCTGCCGGGGCAGAACCGTCCAGGCGGCTTCCAGCGCCTTTTTGCCGTTGGCGCTGATCCGCCGCCGTAAGGCGGACGGCACGGGGGCCTTTTCCGGAAGGTTGCCGCCCGCCAGCAGGGCGTCCCGTCCGGGAAGCCAGGCGGCCCAGGCGTCGATGCCGAAGCTCAGGGGGCCAATCTTGTCGTCGCGCGCACCCAAAATCTGTCCCGCTTGCCCCCATGCACGGAATTATCGAAGATATGAGCGTCTGAATGCGTCGAGAAACCAGCTCCCCCGCGCGGGGTCTCCCCACCCCACGCGACCGGTTCCCTTATCCCCCATATCCACCGAGCGCCTGTTTAGCATGATTGCAATCCCCCGTGAATTCCTATTGCGCGTGGCGGTCGTTCGAGCGGATGGCTGGGACGGCGGGCGTTTGTGGCGGGCGGCGACCCCCGGGGACCGGCGCGACGCCCTGGCTAGGCCTTGGGCGCGGCGCATGCGGTTCTTGCTGGGGCGGGCGTTGATCCGCCATCTGCTTCCGGTTCCCGGCTGGCGGATCGCGGCCGATGCGTCCGGGCGGCCGCGCCTGGCGGCGCCCGGGTGGGACGTGTCGTTTTCCCATTCCGGCCGATTCGTCGCCGTGGCGGTGGTCCGCGGCGGTGCCGTCGGCGTCGACGTCGAGGCGAAGCGGCCGCGTCCCAACGCGCAAGCCGTTGCCGAGGCCTATTTCTCCAAGCCGGAATGCCGTGCGGTTCGCCGCGGCGGCGGCGACGCCCTGCTGGCTTTCTGGACGATGCGCGAGGCGGTGGGCAAGGGGTGCGGCGCGGGCCTGTCCGCCGCCCTGGGGCTGGACGGCGGGCCGCTGGCGAAAGGGCGCGGGAGGGTGCGCTTCGTCGCCGCCAGCGGGCGGGATTGGATCGTCGGGCACCGCGATCTCGGCGGTTGCCATCTGGCGGTGGCCTGGGCACCGCCGACGGGCGGTTCCCAGGGGCTGCTGCTGCGGCAGGCGGCGGCGGCGATTTCCGGGGCTTCGGACCGGGTCAGTTCTCGCGGATCGCCGAGAGGATGCCGTCCACCGCCACCTTGAGGTCGGTGGTCTGCTGCTGCAGGTTCTTGCATTCCGACGAAAGCTTGTCGGAGGCGGCGTTCGCCTGAGTCGCGGCCTCGACCACCATGCCCACCGATTCCGAAACCGTCTTGGTGCCGTGCGCCGCCTCTTGCACGCTGCGGCTGATTTCCGAGGTGGCGGCGGTCTGTTCCTCGATCGCCGCGGCGATCGAGGCGGTGACGTCGTCGATGCCGACGATGCGCTGCGACACCGAGGCGATGGCGGAGACCACGGCCTTGGTTTCGTCCTGGATGCTGTTGATCTGTTCGGTGATTTCCTGGGTCGCCTTGGCGGTCTGGTTGGCCAGGGTCTTGACCTCGTTCGCCACCACGGCGAAGCCCTTGCCCGCGTCGCCCGCGCGCGCCGCCTCGATCGTGGCGTTCAGCGCCAGCAGGTTGGTCTGGCTGGCGATGTCGTTGATCAGGTTGATCACCTCGCCGATGCGGTTGGCGCCTTCGGCCAGGGCGGCGACGCGGGTGTTGGCGGTTTCCGCCTCCGCCGCGGTTTCGCGCGCGTTGCTGGCCGCCTCTTGCACCTGCGAGGCGATTTCGCCGATCGACGCGGTCAGTTCCTCGGCCGCCGAGGCGACGGTTTCGACGTTGTGCGAAGCGGTGTCCGAGGCGACGCGAACGGTTTCCGCCTCCTTCGTCGTGCGGTCGGCGTTTTCCGCCATGACGCGGGAGAGTTCGGTCAAGTTACGCGCGGTGCTGGAGGTGTTGCGCAGGATGTCGCCGATCGCGCCTTCGAAGTCGTCGGCGAGTTTCATCATCAGTTCGCGGTGTTCCTCGGACCGTTGCTTTTCCTTGGCCTCGGCCTCGGTCTCCAGACGCAGGCGTTCCGTCGCGTTGTCCTTGAAAATCTCCAGGGCGTCGGCCATGGCGCCGATTTCGTCGCCGCGCCCGCGGAAGGCGATTTCGGCCTCCAGGTCGCCCTTCGCCAGACGCTGCATGCTGTGCGTCAACTGCGTGATCGGGCGGGATATCTGGCGGCCGATCCAGGCCGAGGGCAGGACGATCAGAACCAGGAAGAGGGCGCTGATGCCAAGCAGCCGCATGGTGATCGCGTGGCTTTCGGCGTTGACGTCGTCGACATAGACGCCGGTGCCGACCATCCAGTTCCAGGGCTTGAACAGGATGGTGTAGCTGACCTTTGGCTCCGGCACCTTGCTGCCGGGTTTTTCCCACAGGTAGTGGGTGACGGCGTGTCCCTGGGCGGACGTTTGCTGGACGAAATCCCGGACGATGGCGAAGCCCGAGGGGTCCTTCAGGTCGAGCATGTTCTTCCCTTCCGCCTGGGGCTTGGTGGGAAGAAGCACATTGGTTCCGTCGGTGGCGTAGATGTAGACGTAGCCGTCCTTGCCGTCATAGCGCAGGTCGCGCAACGCCGCCTTGGCCGCGGCTTGCGCCGCGTCGACGCTCAGGCGTCCGGCCGTGGCCTCGCGTTCGTAGTGGGAAACGACCGAAGCCGCGCTTTCGCTGACCGTGCGGATCTTCGCAATGCGGTCGGCCATCATCTGATCGACGACGACCGCGCGGCTGTAGAACAACAACGCGCCGAAACCTATGGCGGTGAAGACGATCGGAAGCCACACCTTCTTCGAGACGCTGGTTGCCATCGTGTCGTTCCCTCCCGCGGATGCGATTTATTTTTCGCTCTTTCCTGCGTGCACCGGTTATTCCCGATGTTCGGCCTTCAATCATAATGGTTTATTCAAGGAATGTCATACGGCAAGAAGGGCCATTCAAGAGATTGCCGAAAAAGAAAAAAGCCGCCGGATGCGGCGGCTTCTTCCAGGGATCATTCGACGACGTAGCCCAATAGTCGTGGCAACCACAGCGAGATTTCCGGCATGGCGATGACCATGCCGATGGTCAACGCCATCGACAGGACGAACCAGATTACCCAGCGCGTCGTCGCCTCGATGCTGACGCCGCCGACCTTGGCGGTGACCATCAGGTTGACCGCGACCGGCGGCGTGAACTGGCCGATCGCGATGTTCATCGCCATCAGCACGCCGAACCAGGTGGGGTTCCAGCCGAACCGGTCCATCAGCGGCATCAGAAGCGGCAGGGTGATCAGGTAGATCGAGATGCCGTCCAGCACCATGCCCGCCAGCAGCAGCACCATCATTACCAGCAACAACACCACGGTGGAGTTGTCGGAAAGGCCGAACATCAGCTTCGCGCCTTCGTCGAAGGCGCCGAGCGTGCTGCCCGCCCAGGCGAAGATGCCGGCGAACGACATGATGATCAGGATCACCGCCGAGGTCTGGGCGGAATCGACCATGGCGCGGTAGATGTCGTGCCAGGTGAGGGTCCGATAGATGAACAGCCCGACGATCAGGCCGTAAGCCACGGCGACCACCGCCGCTTCGGTGGGGGTGAAGGCGCCGGTGCGCAATCCGCCCAGGATGATCACCGGGGCCATCAGCCCGGGCACGGCGGAGAGAAAGCTTTTGCCGAGGTGGGGGCGGGCGGTTTCCTCTTGCCGTCCGAAACCGTGGCGGCGACTGATCCAGATGGTTGGAATGATCACCGACAGACCGGCCAGCAGTCCGGGCACCGCGCCCGCCGCGAACAGGGCGCGCAGGTCCAGTCCGGGCACCATGATCGAATAGACGATCAGGGCGATGGACGGCGGAATCAGGATGGCGGTGGAGGCGGCGGAGGCGATCACCCCGGCGGAGAAGGAACGGGGGTATCCGGCCTTCGCCATGCTGGGAATCATCACCGTGGCGACGGCGGCGGCGTCGGCGGGGCCGGAGCCGGACATGCCGCCCATCAGCATGCAGACGAGAACCGCGACCACCGCCAGGCCGCCGCGTCGCGGCCCGACCAGGGCGGAGGCGAAGTCCACCAGCTTGTGGGCGACGCCGGAGCGTTCGAAGATCATCCCGGTGAGGACGAAAAGCGGAATCGCGATCAGCGGATACTTGGCGATGCCGGTGTAGGTGTTGGTGCCGATGGTGGCCAGCGCATAGCCATCCAGGCCGAGAACGATGCCGATCGCCCCGGCGAGGCCGAGGGCGACGGCGATCGGCAGGCCGATCAGCAGGAAGACGATGAAACTCGTCAACAGGGCGAGCGACGGATCCATCAGCAGTCCCCGCAACGGAACAGGCGAATCAGGCGGCCGCCGACACGCACCAGGATGAGCAGGCTGAGCAGCGGCAGCCAGACCGTGTAGATCCAGTTGGGCAGGCCCAGGCCGGGCGAGGTTTCCTCGTACAGCCATTCCTCGTAGGCGAAGATGCCGCCGTAATAAAGGACCAGCAGGAACAACAGCGCCGAGGCGAGAAGGGCGAACGCGTCCACGCAACGCCGCCGTTTGGCGGGAAACAGGTCGCGCAGGAAGGTGATACGGATGTGGCCGTCCCCGGCGAAGGCGGCGGCGGTGCCGATCAGGGTCATGAACACCAGAAGGAAGATCGAGAATTCCTCGGTGAAGGCGAACGAGGCGTCGGTGGCGTAGCGCACCACCACGTTGGCCAGGCTGATCACGCAGATCAGGGCCATCGACACGGCGGAAAGGATTTCGTCGATACGAAAAGACCGGCCCCCTTGCGGGGGCTGGTCATGGACGAGATCCGGGGTCGGTTCGGACAAGGGAAGTCTCCGGGACGAAACGTTTATTTTTGCGAGATGCTTTTCTCGGCCATCTTGACCAGGTCGGGGCCGATCTTCTTCGCCCAGTCGGCATAGACGCCGCGGGTCTTGGCGACGAAGGCGGCGCGTTCCTCCGGGGTCAGGGTGGTGATGGTCACCCCCTCGGCCTGGATTTCCTTGGCGGCGGCGTCATCCCCCTCGCGAGAGGCGACGATACCCGCCTTGCCCGCCTCGATCGCCGCTTCGCGCAGGATCTTCTGGTCGGCGGGGGTGAAGCTGGCCCACACTCGCTTGTTGACGGCGAAGATCAGGGGATCGTTGACGTAGTTCCAGCGGGTCATGAAGGCCTGGCCGACCGCCTGGATCTTGGCGATCTTGAAGACGGTGATCGGGTTTTCCTGGCCGTCCACCGCCTTGGTGGTCAGCGCGGGCTTGGCGTCGGCCCAGCTCATCTGCGTCGGATTGGCGCCGAGGGCCGAGAAGATGTCGTTGTACAGCGGCGAACCGACGACGCGGATCTTCAAGCCCGCCATGTCCTCGGGGGTGCGGATCGGGTGCTTCGAGTTGGACACCTGGCGGAAGCCGTTTTCCGCCCAGCCCAGCGGCTCGACCCCTTTCTTGCGCAGCACCTCGAACAGTTTCTCACCCACCGGGCCCTGGGTCAGGCGGTCCATCGCCGCGTGGTCGGGCAGCAGGAAGGGCAGCGAGAACAGGTTGAGTTCCTTGATCTGCGGCGACCAGTTGATGGTCGAGCCGATCGCCATGTCGATGATCCCCTGGCGCATCGCGGAGAATTCCTTGGTCTGGTCGCCGGAGACCAGTTGCGCGTTGGAATAGACCTTCAGATTGATGCGTCCCTGGGTGCGTTCCTTGACCAGGGCGGCCCACTTGTCGGCGGCGATTCCCCAGGGGAAGGGCGCGGGCAGAACGGTGGACACGGTGTATTCCGCCTTGTACGGCGCGGCGGAAGCGGGCGCGGCACCGAAGGCGATGACGGCGGTCAGGGCGACGGCGGCTTTGCAGAAGAGGTTCATGACGGGTTCCTTTCGACGGCGACGGCGTCGCCTGCAGAGCGGTGTGCTTCTTTCTGCCCCAGGAGCGGGAAATATTCAACCACGGCATGGCCGGAAAATGACGATAAATTTCGTTTTCCGGTTGCGCTGTGTGATCTTCTTCGCGGCATGGCACCTTGTTTCGTCGTACTTTTGCCTCCATTTTTGTCGGGCGCCGTGGAGCGCGGAACAGGGGAGTACGCCGTGGCAGACAGACAGCACGCCGCGATCCGCAACGTCGGATTCATCGGCCTGGGAATCATGGGACGAAGCATGGCCGGTCATCTGATGGATGCCGGTTTCTCCCTGCACGTCTTCAACCGGACCCGCGAAAAGGCGGCCCCTCTGGTGGAGCGGGGGGCGACGTGGCACGACACGGTCGCCGATCTGGCCCAGGCCTGCGACGCCGTCGTCACCATCGTCGGCTATCCGATCGACGTGCGGCAGGTTTATCTGGACGAAACCGGCCTGGTCGCCCATGCGCGGCCGGGGACCCTGTTGATCGACATGACCACTTCGAACCCGTCGCTGGCCCGGCTGATCGCCGATGCCGCCGCCGCACGCGGGCTTGCCGCCCTGGATGCCCCGGTCTCCGGCGGCGACGTCGGCGCGCGCGAGGCGACGCTGGCGATCATGGTGGGCGGCGAGGAGACGGCCTTCGCCCGCGCCATGCCGCTGTTCCAGGCGATGGGCAAAACCATCCGCCTGTTGGGGCCCGCGGGCTCCGGCCAGCACGCCAAGATGGTCAACCAGATCGTCATCGCGGGCACTATCATGGGCGTCGCCGAAGGCATGGCCTATGCCCAGCGGAGCGGCCTGGATCCCGCCGCGGTGCTGGAGGTAATCGGTACCGGCGCGGCGGGCGGCAGCCAGTTGAACAAGCTGGGGCCGCGCATGGTGGCGGGGGACTTCGATCCCGGCTTCTATATCCACCACTTCATCAAGGACATGGGCATCGCCCTGGAAGAAGCCGCGGCGATGGGCCTGGACCTGCCCGCCCTGGCCCTGTCGAAGAGCCGTTACGACGAGCTTTCCGGCCTCGGCTATGGTTCCGACGGCACCCAGGCGTTGCTGCGCCTCTATCGGGACGATCCCGGTGTCTGAAACGGCGGCGCCGCTGCTGGCCCTGTTTTCCGATTTCGGCGGCGACGGTCCCTATGTCGGCCAGGTGCTGGCGGCGTGGGCGGCGCAGGCCCCGGGGGTGCCGGGGATCGCCCTGTTCTCCGCCGCGCCGCCTTTCGACGTCGAGGCGGCGGCGCATCTGCTGCATGCCTATAGCCGCCGTCTGCCGCCCGGCAGCGTGGTCGAGGCGGTGGTCGACCCCGGCGTCGGCGGGCCTCGCGGCGTGCTGGCGGTGCGGGCCGACGGCCTGTGGTTCTGCGGCCCCGACAACGGCCTGCTGTCGGTGGTCGCGGCGCGGGCGGGCGCGGTTGCCGTCTGGCGGGTGGATTGGCTGCCTGAACGTCTGTCGGCGACCTTTCACGGCCGCGACCTGTTCGCCCCCCTGGCGGCGCATTTGGCGCGGCATGGCGAACCGCCGTCTCCCGCCGTGTGGTTGCCGGGGGTGGATCCCCATGGCGTCGCCGATCCGGCGGCACGCGTTATCCTGGTCGACCCCTACGGCAACCTGGTCACCGGCATTCCCGCCGAGGAGGTGCCGCGCGACGCGCGTTTTTGCGTCGGCGGCCACGAGCTAAGGTTCGCGCGGCGTTTCGGCGATTGCGCGCCGGGCGAGGCCTTCTGGTACGAAAACGCCGACGGGCTGGTGGAAATCGCGGTCAACCTGGGCGACGCGGCGCGGCGCTTCTCGGCGGGAGTCGGCGCGGCGGTCGATCGCGCCGACGGCTGATCCGCGTGGGGGGGCATGGCCCCGTTCTGCAAATCCCAGGTTGCGAGGATTTTCCTTTCTTGAACCGAAAAAGGCGGCAATACTCCTCCTATTCAGGGCAAATATGGGGCGTGGCTACACGCCATGTCCCCAGCACCAAGCCAATAAACGGGGGGGAGTGTGGATGGGTTTTGTCGTGAGGTTCTGGGGGGTGAGGGGAAGCATCGCTTGTCCTTCTCCGCATCACGTCCGCTATGGCGGCAACACCAGTTGTCTTTCCTTCACCATGGGCGACCGTCATCTGATTCTTGATGCAGGAACCGGAATTCGTGGGCTCGGTCAGTTTTTGAACAAGCTGGGGGTCAAGGAATCGACGATCCTGCTGACCCACACCCATTGGGACCACATCAACGGTTTTCCGTTCTTCGCTCCGGCCTTCGTTCCCGACTGTTCCTTCCGTATCCTCGCCGGGCACCTGAAGGAAAGCGGCGGCATCCAGGAAATCCTGGCCACTCAGATGCATACGCCGATGTTCCCGGTGCCGTTGGGCGCGATGCGCGCGAAATTGGAATTCGAGGACTTTACCTCGGGCGAGAGCTTCCATCTGGCGCCGGACATTCTGGTGCGCACCTGCGCGCTCAACCATCCCAACGGCGCCACCGCCTATCGCGTCGAGTACGCGGGCAAGGCGGTCTGTTACGTCAGCGACACCGAACACGTACCCGGCAAGCCGGACGCCAACATCCTGGCCTTGATCGAGGGCGCCGATCTGGTGATCTACGACAGCACCTACACCGACGCGGAATTTCCCGCCAAGGTCGGCTGGGGGCATTCGACCTGGCAGGAAGGGGTGCGCCTGTGCACCGCCGCCAACGTCAAGCGGATGGCGATTTTCCACCACGATCCCGACCACGACGACGATTTCATGGATGCCCTGGGCCAGGAAGCGCAAGGCGTTTGGCCCGGTTGCTTCGTCGCCCGCGAGGACCAGCCGATCGAGGTCTGATCACATGCGGCTGGGATTGACCCGGATGACGATGCGCCGGTTGATTTCCCGGTTGGCGGGCAAGGGATTGCCGAAGGGGTCCAGGTTGGGCACCTTCGGCGAAACGTCCGCCATGCCAACCGCGCGCAGCCGCGCGGGCGCCACCTGCAATTCGATGAAATACCGCACCACGCCGGTGGCGCGCGCCGAGGACAGCTCCCAGTTCGAGGGAAACTGCGGGGTATGGATCGGGGTGTCGTCGGTATGCCCCTGCACCTCGAGCTGGAAGTTCTTGTAGAGGTCGGCGTTCATGGTATCGGCGACGCGCCGCAGGATCGGCAGGGCCTCGTCCCGCAGGGTGGCGGAACCGGGGTCGAAGAACGAGGACGAGGCGAACTCGATGACCACGCCGGTGGTGTCGGAGCCGATGCTGGAGGTCTCGTCGACGTTCATCTGAACCAGGATTTCCTTCACTTCCTGCTTCAGGTTCTCGATCGGGGTTTCGATGTCGCGTTTGCCCACGCCCTTCGCCATGCCCGCCTGCACCTGCTCGTAAAGCGCCATGTCCACCTTGGAGATCGAGGCGAGCAGGATGAAGAAAGCCAGCAGCAGCGTCGTCATGTCCGAGAAGGTGGCCATCCACTCTTCATCGATGACGGTCGGCTTCTTGGGCTTTCGCGGCATCATGACCGGGACTTCATGTGGCGGTCGATGTTGAAGTGGATCGCCGGGTCCAGGAACGAGTTCATCTTGTCCTGGATGTAGCGCGGGCTTTTCCGCTCGGCGAGGAGGGCCATGCCCTCGGAAACCAGGAAGTTACGGAACTGCACGATTTCCTCGCGCTGCTGAATCTTGCTGGCCGCGGGCAGGAAGAACAGACGGGCGGCGAGAATGCCGTAGAGGGTGGTGATCAGGGCCACCGACATGCCGGGGCCCAGGCCCGAGGGATCGGTCGCCATGCTGTCCAGCATGATGATCAGGCCGACCAGGGTGCCGATCATGCCGAAGGCCGGGGCGGTGCCGCCCATGCTGCGCAGGATGTCGGCGTTGACCACCGAACGCTGGAAGCTGGTCTCCACGGTGTTTTGCAGGATCTCGCGGATTTCCGCGCCGGTGTAGCCGGAAATCACCAGATCGATGGCGAAGGCGAGGAAACGATCCTGCCGCGCCAGGTTCTTGGCGTCGCTTTCCAGGCCGGGCAGGCCGCTTTTCTGGATGATGTAGCCCCAGCGGATGACGCGGCCGACCTCGCTGGTCAGCATGTTGCGGCCGATCCGTTGCACGAACATGATCGACGCCGTGACCTTGAGCGCGTTGATCACGTAACGGGATTCGAAGGCGATGAAGGTGGAAGCCAGAGTACCGCCGATCACCATGATAAAACTGGGGAAATTCAGAAATATCATGTAGTTCGAGGTGCTGATGACGACCGATCCGACAAACAGCCCGACGCCCAGAATAATCCCGAGGATCGTAGTAAACGACATACGGCTGGTCTCCACCCCAATCACGGCGCACCTGTCGCCGTGGCGATACTTTAAATCATTCGTTCAAGTAAATCATCAACTTAAAGCAGTCAACGTTCGCGGAAGGCCTCGTGCTTGAGTTTCAGCACGGGGCGGATCAGGTAGTCCAGCACCGAACGCGTGCCGGTGTGGATGTCGGCGGTGGCCTGCATCCCCGGCGAGATCGGGAATTCGCCCTTGGCCTTGCCCAGCCAAGTCTGTTCGGTTTCGACGATCACCTGGAAATAGGGCTGCCCCGTCTTGTCGGTGCTGGCGTCCGGCGCGACCACGGTGACCACGCCGTCGAGGCCGCCGTAGCGGGCGTAGTCGTAGGTGGAGATCTTCACCAGCGCCTTTTGTCCTTCCCGCACGTAGCCGCGGTCCTTCGGCTTCAGCCGGACGTCGATTTGCAGCCTTTCGTCGGTGGGGACGATTTCCATGATCGGCGCGCCCGCCTGCACCACGCCGCCGATGGTGACGTAGCGCATGTTCTTGACGATGCCGTCGATCGGCGAACGGATCTCGGTGCGCATTTGCTGGTCGTCGGCCTTGTTGAGGAATTCCAGGTTGCGGGCGAGATTCTGCTCGGCCGCGGACAGCTGTTCGCTGGCTTCCCGGCGGAAGGAGAGGCGGGTTTCCTCGACGCGGTTGGCGGTTTCCTGCAAGGCGGCGCGGGAACGCGGCAGGGTATGGCTGAGCACCGACATCTGGCCGCGCAGGGATTCCACTTCGGATTCCATTTGCAGGTGTTCCATCTTCGGGGTCAGCCCGTCCTTCAGCAGCGATTTCGACATCGCCAGCTTTTCCAGCGCCAGCTTGAGGTTGGCTTGCAGCGAGCGTTCCTTGGCCTCGAGTTCGCGGACTTCCTCGGCCTTCTGGGCGTGCTGCTGTTCCAGGATCGACAGGCTGGAGCGCAGTTCCGCCATGCGGGCGCGGTGGGCGTCGCGCTCGGCACGGGCCAGATCGGGATAGCGCTTTTCCTGTTCGGCGGGGAAACGAAGTTCGCTTCCCTCCGCCTCGGCGACCAGGCGCGCGAGGGTCAGGCGCGCGGCGTCGATGCGCACCTGCAATTCGCTGCGGTTGATCGCGGTGGAGGCGAGGTCGAGCTGCAGCAAGGGGTCGCCGGTCTTCACCACGCTGCCCGGCTTGACCATCAGGGCGATGACGATGCCGCCTTCCAGGTGCTGGATGACCTTGACCTGGCCCTGGGGAATCACCTCTCCCTCGGCCACCGCCACCTCGTCCAACTGAGCGAAGGCCGACCAGACCAGGAACAGGCCGACCAAGCCGCACAGAATCCAGGCGACGCGCCGTCCGGGCAGCATCCGGTGGCGGGTCAGCAACTCGTCGAAGGGGGAGGGCGCATGCTCAGACATCGGCGGTCCCCCGTTTCGCGGGCGCGGCTGCGGCGTCTTTGCGCGGCATCAGGGATTGCAGCACCTTTGCCGCCGGTCCGAAGCGTGCCGGGCCCGACAGCGGCAGGGCCAGCACCTCGCGCGCGGAGGACAGCAGCGCCGGACTGTGGCTGACCACCACCACGGTGCGGCCCTCCGCCGCATAGGCGGTCAGGCTTTGCCGCAGGCGGTCCTCGGCGGCGCGGTCCAGGCTGCTGGTCGGTTCGTCCAGCAACAGCACCACCGGGCGGCGCAGGAAGGCGCGGGAAAGTCCGATGCGCTGGCGCACGCCGCCCGACATCCGGCGGCCGGCCTCGCCGACGTCGGTGTCGTAGCCCGAGGGCAGCAGACGGACGAATTCGTCGAGCCCGGCCAGCCGCGCGGCCTCGCGCAGGGCGTCGTCGTCGGCCTCGGGCGCGGCGGCCAGGATGTTGTCGCGGATCGAGCCGGACAGCAGGAAGGTTTCCTGCGGCGCATAGCCGAACCAGCGGGAAATGTCGTCGCGGCCGTATTGCGCCAGGTCGCCGCCGTCGAACAGCACGCGGCCCTCGCCCGGCGGATAGAGCCCCATCAGGATCTTGAGAAGGGTGGTCTTGCCGCTGCCGTTGGGGCCGATGATCGCGGTGATGCCGCCGGGGCGGATGGTGGGCAGGGTGAGCTTGCGGATCACCGGCGCGCCCTCGCCATAGGCGAAGGAGACGTTGTCGAGGTCGATGCGGCCTTCCGGCGCGTCCAGGGACAGCGCGGTGGTCTGCCGGTCCTGCGTCAGGGCGAACAGGGCGTCCAGGCGGACGACCGCGGCGCGGAACGCCCCCAGGGCGCGCCAGGTGCCGACCAACTGGTTCAGGGGCTGCAACAGGCGCGAGGCCAGCATGTTGCCCGCGATCAGCCCGCCCATGGTCAGGTCCTGCGACAGGATGGACAGCGCGCCGAAGCCGATCACCGTCACGGTGGAGGCCATGGTCAGAAGATGCGCCACCGCCGACAGGCGGTCGTTCAGCAGGCCGCGCGCGATGCTTTGGTCGATGTGGCTGGACTGGGTCTTTTCGATGATCGGGCGGACGTGCGGCTCCAGCCCCAGGGCCTTGATCGTGGCGCGGCCTTGCACCGCCTCGGCCAGCAGGCGGTCGCGGGCCTGCGCGGTGTCGCGTTCCTCGGCCTGGCTGGCGTGGATCATCCGGCCGGAGACGATGGCCAGGGCGCCGAACGCCGCGACGAACAGCAGCACCACCCACAGCACCGCCTTGGAAATCACCGTGATCAGCGCCAGGAACAATAGCAGGAAGGGCAGGTCGGACAGCACCACCGCCGCGCCGCCCGACAGCATGTTGCGCACCACCTCGACATCCTGAAACAGGCGCTGCCAGGTGGCGGTGGGGCGTTTTTCCAGTTCGGAGAGGGGTAGGCGCATGAAGACGTCGGTGACGCGGCGGTTGAGCGCCACGTCCACCTCCAGCGCGATGCGTTGCAGGATGCGCGACCGGACGATGCGGAAGAAGTAATCCGCCGCCAGCACCACGATCATGCCGATCGACAGGCCGAGAAGGGTGGCCAGGCCGTTGTGGAAGACGACGCGGTCGTAAACCTGCAGCACGAAAATCGGCGAGGCGATGGCCAGCACGTTGGTGACCAGCGACATCGCCAGCGAATCCCGCAACAGCGGCTTCGCCTCGCGCACCATCTGCTGCAACCACGCGGGCAGGCGGACGAGATCCCCCCTCAACATCTCCGTTTCCTTCCTGCTACGCGACCACCGACCGGTTTCTGGACGAGTTACGCGACGGGTACGGGCTCGTTGTCCTGCGTCACGATGTCCGCTGCCACGACAACCGAGCCAAGATTGGCGAACTGATACGACGCGGTGGCTGCGGTGTTGGCATTTTCCGCATAGCTCAGAACGTATTGGTTCGTCGTCGTGTCGTGATAGAGGAAGATCGCGGCATCGGTGGAGCTGATGGTCTCGTCGCTTAGGGCATCGGTGAAGCTTGTGCCGTCGCCGATGTCGTAGACGGTCACATTGCTGCCGAAGACGTCGGTGTCGATCATGATCTTGTCGGTGCCGCTGGCGAAGCCGGTGATCGTGTCGGTTCCCATCGAAGTGAAGATGCTTGCCGTGGTGTTTTCGCTGTCGCTGGTGAACAGCACCACGTCGGTGCCGGAGGAGTTGAGGATCAGGGTGTCGTCGCCGTCGCCGCCGCAGACGGTGTAATCGCCGCCGGTGCTGGTGTAGGTATCCGCGGCGGAGGTGAGGCGGAAGGATTCGATGGTGTCGAAGGTGCCCTGGGCCAGCTTGCCGCCCCCGACGTCGAGAGACAGGGTGAACGAACCATCCGTGGCCCCGACGGTCATCTCGATGCCGAAGGTGTTCGTGGCGAAACTGAGAATATCGTCGCCGCCGTCGCCGGAGACCACGACCTGATCGTTATCCGCCAACTGGTTGCCAAGGAGCACGTCGTCGCCGCCGTTGCCCGAGATGTCGTCGTCGCCGCCGCCGAAGATAACGGTATCGGCGTTGTCGGAGCCGATGAAGGTGTCTTCGCCAGTACTCATTCTATAGACTTCGAAGCCGTCGAAGACGATGTGTCCGACCTGGCTGCTGGCGTCATAAATGTCGAGGGTCCCCGTTCCGGCGTTGACAACCGAATGCCCGCCCACCGAAAGCTCGCCGAGGCGGAGGAGATCTTCGCCGTCGCCGCCGCTGACCGTGCAGTTGCCGCTGTTGACGAGGAAAGAGTCGTCGCTCGCGGTCAGCTTGAAGACCTCGATGCCCTGGAAGGTGCCGTTGATGTCTTTCTCGCCCATCTCGAAGAAGAAAGACCCCATGGTCAGGTTGGCGTCAACGCCTGGTCCCATTCCTTCCTCGGACATCTTCGAGAAGTCCAGGGTGTCGGTGCCGGTGTCGCTGCCCTGATTGCCGCCGTAGATGGTGTAGGTTTCGTCGACGTCCAAGCCAGTGGCATAGAAATAGTCGTCGCCCCCGTTGCCGACGATGCTGTCGCTGCCGCCGCCGAAGATCACGGTGTCGGCGCCGGAACTGCCGAGGAAGGTGTCGTTGCCGCTGCCCAGCTGGAAGGTTTCGATGCCATAGAAGGTGTCGGTACCCATCGAGGAGCCGTTGCTGAAGAATTCCAGGCCGCCGCTGCCGGCGCTTGTAAGGTCGATGATGGTGTATCCGGTGATATCGGCGACGAGCAGGGTGTCCTGCCCGGTGTCCGTGCTGGCATCGCCGCCATAGATCGTGTCGTCGCCCGTCATCGTGGTGGCCAGGGTGTCGTTGCCGTCGCCGCCATAGATCGTGTTGGTGCCCGAGCCGCCTTCGAGATAGTCGTTGCCCGCGCCGCCAAGAAGGGTGTCGTTGCCCCAACTGCCATGAATTTCGTCGTTGCCCGCGCCGCCGTCGACATAGTCGGCGTCGCCACCGGCGTCGATGATGTCGGCGCCCGCGCCGCCAAAAATTCTGTCGTTGCCCTCTTCACCCATGATCTCTTCGTCGCCGTCGCCGCCCTGGAAGGTGTCGGCGCCCAGGCTGAGGTAGTAGGTGGAAAAGCCGTCGATGTCGTAACTGGCGGTGTTGGTGCCGTTGGTGACGGTCAGGGTATGGTTGGCGACGTCGATGTTCGAGACGGTGATGGTTTCGTTGCTGATTTCCAGGGTGTTGTCGCCGTCGCCGCCCAGCAGCTTGTCGTGTTCGCCATTGGCGAACGAGCCGATAACGATGACGTCGTCGCCGTCGCCGCCGTCGACCGTGTCGTTGCCGAGGCCGCCGCTAAGATAGTCGACCCCGTCGCCGCCATAGAGGGTGTCGTTGCCCGTGCCGCCGGTAATGTTGTCGTCTCCTTCGCCGCCATAGGCGGTAAAGCCGGTGGTGACGTCGGAAAAGTCGAGGGTGTCGCCGTTGGCAGTCAGGATGATTTTGTCGATGCCGCTAGCGCTGCTGTCGCTGCAAAGCGTCGAGGAACCGCTGAGGATGTTGATCGCGGTGTTGCTGGACGCCTCGATGTGTTTCGCGCCGTCGAGGGCGGAGAAATCCAGCGTGTCGAAGCCGCCAGCACCGGCGAAGTCGAAGACAGTGGTGCCGTCGCTGACCACCAGAGACTCGTTGCCGGAAGCGCCGGTCAGGGTGAAGTAGCCGATCGAGGACTTGAAGACCGTGAGATCGGTAAATTCGAAGTAGGGGTCGCTATAGCCGTGAACCGTGTTGGCGCCGTCGTGCTCCTGATCATTGAAGGTGACGACGATGGGGCTGGCGGCGGTGCCTTCGGCCTGCGAAAAATCGAGGGTGTTGGTTCCCGTGCCGCCGTTGATGGCGGCGGTGCTAAGAAAGTAGCTTGAATAGACGAAGGTGTCGTTGCCGTCACCGCCGTCGACCAGATCGAATGGCGCGGACGACATTTCGAAAGTGTCGTTTCCGTCGGTGCCGATCAGGGTCTCGATGCCGGAGATGACCTGACTTCCGCCGTCGTCGCTGATGGCAACGATATCTTCTTCGGTCTGGTCGTTGTAGCTGAAAGAGATCGAACGGCCCTCGGCGAGACCCGAATAATCGAGGACATCCTTATCCGTGTAGGAATCGGTATCTTCTCCGCCGTCGATGATGTCGTCGCCCAGGCTGCCAAGGATGGTGTCGTCGCCCAGACACATGAATACGGATTCGTCGTCGTCGCCGCCCTGGAAGGTGTCGTTGCCGTCGTCGAAGTGGAATTCCTCGAAGTTCGTGGCGGTCAGCGTGCCACCGCTGGCATCGCCATCGTAGGTCGAGGTGATCTCGATGGATCCGTTGCTGTAGATGGCGCTGTAGGCAACCGAACTGTCATCTTGATCGAGGTCCAGGGTATCGAAATCCGCGCCGCCGTCGATGGTGTCGTCGCCGGTCAGCCCGGCGAAGGTGTCCGTTTCGATCTGGACGGTGTCGTTTCCGGCCTCTCCATAGAAGGTGTCGTCGCCGTCGCCGTTATAATAGGTGTCGCCCCCCGCGCCGCCGTGAACCACGATGTCGCTGCCGGACAAATTCTCGAAGGTGTCGCCGCCTTTCGAACCGATCAGGGTTTCGAAATTCAGGTAGGCGTTGGTGAGGGTGCCGCTGCCGGTATTGAGATCGATGCCGATGCCATCCCCGTCCACGTATGTCCGGATGCTCCAGGCCCCCTTGTCGGCCTCGGTGAAGTCGATGGTGTCGTCGCCGACGCCGCCATCGATACTCAGTCCGCCCACGGCTCCGCCATAAATCGTGTCGTCCCCAGCCGAGGCGCGCAGGATTTCGACATTGGTCAGGGTTTGCGTCGCGGCGGTGTCGCCACAACTTTCCTTGACCGCGACGGTGATGGTGTCGTCGATGGATACCGTCAGGTGCTTGCCGGTCAGAGCCGAGACGGAATAGTCGGCGGTGTCGCCGTTGTCGCCGTTGGCGCCGCCGTCGAAATGGTCGTCGCCCAGGCTGCCGAGGAAGGTGTCGTCGCCGCCCATGCCGAGGACGGTTTCGTCGCCGCTTCCGCCCTGGAAGGTATCTTTTCCCGCGTCGAGGCAGAGTGTTTCGAAGCCGGTGACGGTCAGGGAACCGGCGCCGTTGGTTAACGAGCCTCCGGCATCGGTGACGGAGGTGATGACGATGCCGTCACCGGAAGCTACCGCCGAATAGGAGACGCTGGCGTCTCCCTGGGAGAGGTTCAGCGTGTCGGATCCGCCCACGCCGCCATCAACGACGTCGTTGCCGTCGAGGCGGGAATAGGCCAGGCGGTTGACGTTGACGATGTCGTTGCCTTCGCCGCCCAGGAAGGTGTTGTCGAACGCGTCCAGGGTCAGGGTATAGGTGTCGCTGCCCGCGCCGCCTTGCACGACGATGCCGTCAAGGCCGTTACTTCCATTGTTGATGAACGTGTCGTCGCCGCTGGAGCCGATCAGGGTTTCGATGCCGGAGAACTCGTCCTCCTCGACCTTTTGGTCGACGCCGACATAGACTTTGGCGTTGTTGCCGTTGACCTGGATGGAGCCGCCGGTTTTGAGGTTCGCGAAGCTTAGCGTGTCGTCGCCGTCGCCGCCGTCGATCTGATTGGAGATGTTGTTGAAATCGCCGCCGCCTTGGGCGGTGCGTTCGCCGGCATAGATAAGGTCGTCGCCCGCGTCGCCGTTGATGAAGCTGTTGCCGGATCCGGCATGGATGGTGTCGTCGCCGTCGCCGCCGGAGATTTGGTTGTCGTCGCGGTATTGATCGGCTGAATAGTCGTAAAGGTCGGCGGACCCGCCATAGATCAGGTCGTCGCCCGCGCCGCCCTCGATGATGTCGTTACCGCCGTCGCCCATCAGGGTGTCGGCGCCATCGGAACCGATCAGGGTGTCGTCGTTGTCGCTGCCTTCGAACGCCTCGACGCCCGAACCGATGATCAGGGTGGAAAGGGTGGTTCCGGGTTCCCAGTCCGCGCCCCAGATGGCGGTGTGCGCCGCCAAGTTGATGTCCACCATGAAATCGTTGACGAAACCGTCACCGTTGAAGCTGATGCAGTCGGCGGTGCCCGCGCCGCCGTTGAAGGTGTCGACGCCGGAGGCGGAGGAGGCGGTCATCTGATATAGGTCGTCGCCCGCGCCGCCGTTGATCTCCATGCCGCCCATGCCGTTGACGATGGTGTCGTCGCCGTCGGAACCGATCAGGGTTTCGATCGAGTCCAGGGTGTCGGTTCCCACTGTGGAGCCATACGTATCCTGGACCGTGACGGTGTCTCCCGTGGCGGTGATGTGTTGACCGGTCGTCAGATCGGTATAGATGACGGTATCGTTGCCTTCGCCGCCGATCAGCTGGTTGTCTCCCGTGCCGCCGCGCAGCACGTCGTTCCCGGCGCCGCCGTCGATGATGTCGTCGCCCGCGCCGCCGAAGAGGACGTCGTTGCCCGACCCGACCGCGGTGGTGACGAACTCGCCGTTTTCCTCGGTTACCAGATAGGTGTCGCCATAGATGACGTCGTCGCCCGCGCCGCCGTCGATGGTGTCGTCGCCCTCGCCGCCATGGATGGTGTCGTTGCCGGAACCGACAGTGGCGGTGATGCCCTGCTCGATGGTATAGCCGTCGCCATAGATGACGTCGTTGCCCGTGCCGCCGTCGATGGAATCGCTGCCGAGGCCGCCCATGATGCTGTCGTTGCCGGCGCCGCCGTCGATGGTGGCGTTGCTGAGGAATAGGGTATTGGTGACGTTGCCAAGAAGTTTGTCGTCGCCGCCCAGACCCATCAGGGTGACGTCGCCGCTGCCGGAACCGACGGAGGGGGAGAAGATGATGCTGTCGTTGCCCTCGGTCCCGGCATAGGAGCCGGGGTTGAGGCAGGCGATGGCGTTGTATCCGTCGGACGATACCGAAATGGTGTTCTCGGTGACGATGATCCGGGTGTCGTCGTCGGTGGTGATGACAATGGTGCCGCCGTCGGTGGGGCCGACTGCATCGGCGATGGCCTTCAGGATGGTGTCCACCGGCGGCACCACGATCACCGGACCCGGGGGCGCCACGGGAGTCACCGGCGCCAGGGACGGCCCTTGCGGCTGTCCGTCGCCTTGGCCTTCTCCCTGTCCCTGACCTTCGCCTTGCTGACCTTCCTGGCCTTGGCCTTCGCCTTGGCTCTGTCCGGCACCCTGGGTAGCGCCCTGCACGAAGCCCGGGTTGCCCGCCGCGGCGGGCAGGTGGCTGGCCACCGATCCGTATTGCTGCGAGAACTGCGCCGGGGTCATCGTCTGCACCACCACCGGTACCAGCGGATTGGAACTGACCGTCGCCGCCTGCAGCACGGTGGACAGGCTGAACACGCCCGCCGGGGTGACCAGGACGATTTCGCCGATGGTGCCGTCCGGGTCGCGGATCAGCACGATCGCGGTTTGCCCGTCGGAGCCGACCTCGCCGGAGCCGGAGGTGCCGCGGAAACCGATGGTCGCCGACGGCGTCGTCACCTTCATCGCGTCGGGCGAGGTCTTGGCGATCTGGCCGCTGATGAAGGCGAAGGTGCCGCTCATCACCCCGATGTTCGCCGAGCCGCTTTGCGCGGCGGGGTCATAGACCATCTCGTCCAGGATCATCTTGCCGCTGCCGCCCAGCGAGAAGTTCGACCCGTCGAGGAAGACGATACCCACCGAACCGCTTTTTCCGGTTTCCAGCACGTCGCCCTGGTGGACTTCGTCGCCGATCTTTAGGGCCACCTTGCTGCCGTCCAGGCGCGAGACCATCACCTCGCCGGTCAGGGTTTTCACCGTGCCGATCGACGGCGCCGCGGCGGGCGCCGCCTGCGCCAGCCGTCCGTCGCCCATCACCAGCCGGTCCACCCACGAGGCGCGGAAGGCCATGCCGCCGTCGAGTTGCAGGTCCGCGTGCGCATCGGTGGCGAAGTGTCCCTTGACCAGAAGGGTGTCGCCCTTGGCGTCGGTGATCGCCAGATCCTGGCCGACCCGTTCGAATTCGGCGTGGGCCAGACGTTCCATGTTCCAGCCGGAAGGCAGGTGTCCTTCCGTGGTGGCGGTCGCGGGTGCGCTGGCGGGCGCGTCGAGAACGGCGGCGGAAATCGTCATGATGCGGCACCATCAGGGTTACGGAACGGCACGGATCGTTTTACCCAACACAAAACGCAGCCTTGTCGCCCTCTGCCGACAAAACCAGCCAAACTACGTACGGTATCCCCTGCGTCCGTTGCGGACGGATTTTTGCCTATTATGGCCTGATTCGCGGTACACTTCAAACGCTGAGGTGACTTGTCGCAAGGGTTGAAATTCGAAGTATTCCACGATCCCGTGGAGGGGGAACATGGGCGAAAACGGGGGGAACGGCGGGTCCGTCTGGGCCGAGCGCCGCAAGGTCTTTCTGGCCAAGCTGAAACGGGCCTGCACGCCGACCTGGCCGCAGCTGGTGGCGTTGTGCCTTTTGGGCGGGGTGGTGGCGTTGCGTTTCGCCGACCCGGTGTCGCTGCAAATGCTGCGGGTGCGGACCTTCGACGTCTATCAGCAGATCAAGCCCCGGCCGCAGACCCCGGGCATGGTCACCATCGTCGACATCGACGAGGAAAGCCTGCGCCATATCGGCCAATGGCCCTGGCCGCGCAACGTCGTCGCGCGCATGCTCGACCGCCTGACCCAGATGCGGGCGGTGGTGGTGGGCTTCGACGTGGTCTTCGCCGAACCCGACCGGATGTCGCCGCAAAGCCTGGCCGAGACGCTGCCCTCCCTGCCGCCCGCGGTGCGCGACGGGATGATGGCGCTGCCCTCGAACGACCGGATCTTCGCCGAGGCGGTGAAGCGCGGGCGCGTCGTTTTGGGGCAGACCGGCATGCCGAGCGACCGGCCGCTGCCCGCCGACGCGCCGCGTCCCTCGGTCGCGGTGCTGGGCGACGGCCTCGACCGTTGGGTGGAGACCCATCGGGGCCTGTTGCGCAACATTCCGGAAATCGACCGCGCCGCCGCCGGGCACGGCGTCTTCACCGTCGCCGGGGAAACCGACGGCGTGGTGCGCCGCGTGCCGATGGTGCTGAACGTGCAGGGCGGGTATTTCCCCTCGCTCAGCGTCGAAATGCTGCGCCTGGCGGCGCGGCAGCAATCCATCCTGATCAAGACCAATCCCGACATCGGCATCGAGGGGCTGCGCATTCGCGGCCTGCCGCCGATCCGCACCGACGCCAACGGCCGCGTCTGGGTCTATTTCTCGAAATCCGACCCGGCGCAGTACGTCCCCGCCTATAAAATTCTCGACGGCAGCGCGCCGCCCGCATCCATCGCCGGGCGGCTGGTGCTCATCGGCACCTCGGCGGCGGGGCTCCTCGACATCAAGGCGACGCCCCTGTCGCCCTTCCTGCCGGGGGTGGAGGTGCACGCCCAGATTCTCGAAAACATCCTGACCAATTCCCAGCTGCAACAGCCGCGCGACGCGGCGGGGGTGGAAATCGTCTTCGCCTTCGCCATCGGCCTGGCGATGATCTTCCTGCTGCCGCTGATCGGCGCGCGCCTGACCTTGGTGCTGTTCCTGGCCGCGGCGGGCGGCACCCTGGGCTGGTCCTGGCACGCCTTCGCGGTGACGCGCACCCTTTACGACCCGGTGCTGCCGATTCTGACCGCGCTGATCATCTTCATCTTCCTTACCTACACCAGCTATGCCCGGGAAGAGACGCAGCGCCGTCAGGTGCGGTCCGCCTTCAGTCACTATATGTCGCCCGCCCTGGTCGAGCGTCTGGCCTCGGACCCCAGCCACCTCAAGCTGGGCGGCGAGATGCGCGACATGACCCTGCTGTTCTGCGACGTGCGCGGCTTCACCACGATTTCCGAGCAGTTCGACGCCGAGGGGCTGACCCGCCTGATCAACCGTTTCCTCACCCCGATGACCGAGGTCATCCTCGACCGCCAGGGCACCATCGACAAGTACATGGGCGACTGCATCATGGCGTTCTGGAACGCGCCGCTCGACGATCCGCAGCATCAGGCGCACGCCTGCGAATCCGCCCTGGGCATGATCGATTCCCTGAAAGTCCTGAACGAAAAACTTAAGGACGAGGCGTTACTATCTGGAAGAAAACACATTCCCATCAACGTCGGCGTCGGCATCAACAGCGGGCAGGTGTGCGTCGGCAACATGGGATCGGAACAGCGCTTCGACTATTCGGTACTGGGCGACGACGTCAACCTGGCCTCCCGCCTGGAGGGACAGTCCAAGACCTATGGCGTGACCACGGTGGTCGGCGAGAACACCGAACCCCACGTGCGCGACTTCGCCCTGCTGGAACTCGACCTGATCCGGGTGAAGGGGAAGACCGTGCCGGTGCGCATCTTCGGCCTGGTCGGCGACCGGCAGACGGCGCAGTCGGAGGCCTTCCTGGCGCATCGGGCGGAACACGAAAAGCTGCTGGACGCCTATCGCGGCCAACGTTGGGACGAGGCGGAGGCCCTGGCCCGCGCCTGTCAGGCGGCGCCGATCGGCCAAACCGTGCCCAAGCTGTACGACATGTATCTGGAACGCATCGCCCTGTTCCGCGAACAGCCGCCGGGCGAGGGCTGGGACGGCGTCTTCGTCGCCACCTCGAAATAATCCGAGCCCCGTAAACGGCAACGGCCCGCCGGAAGGCGGGCCGTTGCCGTTGGTCGGCGCGGCGAGGGGTCAGTTGAGGGCGACGCGGCCGCCGTCCAGTTCGCCCATCGCCATCAGCACCTGATACGTCGCCAGCTTCATGTCGAAGAGGGCGGAGGTGTGGTTGATGCGGGCCTGATAGACCTCGTTCTCGGCGTCGAGGACGTTGAGGGCGGTTTCCTTGCCCGCGTCGCGCAGCTTGGTGCGGGCGGCGAAGACCTCGCTGGCGATGTCCACCGCGTTGTTGAGCAGGTCGACCCGCTTGCGCGCGGTATCCAGGGCCTGCCAGGCCAGGCGGGTCTGTTCCTCCACCTTGCGGGTGGCGTGCGACAGGGAGTCCTTGCTGGCCGCGTAGTCGAAGGCCGCCTTGCTGACCTCGGCGCGGGTTTGCAGGCCGTTGAACAGGTTCCAGCTGGCTTGCAGCAGGATGGAATAGTCGCGGCGGGTGCCGATCACCGCGTCGCGGCCGTTTTCATAGCCGTGTTCCATGACCAGGCTGAAGGTCGGCAGATAGCCCGCCTCGGCGACCGAACGGCTTTCGTCCAGGGCGTTGGATTGGGCGCGGCTGGCCGAAATCGTCGGGTTGCCGCCCTTGGCGCGGGAAATCGCGGCGTCCAGGGTATCGGGTAGCAGCGCCTCGGGCATCGGCGGTTCGGCCATGGCGCCGACCTCGGCGGGGTGGCCGAAGACCTGGAGATAGCGGCTGTGCGCCGCTTCCAGCGCGCCCTCGAAGGCGACGCGGCGTTCTTTCGACAGTTGCAGCCGGGTCTTCGCCTGCAACACGTCCACGGCGATGCCGGAGCCGCGGCGGACGCGTTCGTCCTCCAGGTGCAGCTGTTGGCGGATGGTGTTTTCGTTCTGCGCGGCCAGGCCGACCAGACGGTTCTGCTTCAGCACGTCGAGATAGGCGGAAATCCCCTCGAACACCACCGACTGGGTGGTTCCCGCCATCGTCGCCGCGGCGGCGTCGCGCTGGTGCTTGGCGGCGGCGTACTGGCCCTCGCGGGCGCCGCCGTCCCAGATTTTCTGGGTCAGGCTGAAGGTATAGGTGTTGCGGTCGCGATAGAAGGGGTCGAGGTCGCTGTTGCGGCGCGCCGGACTGTTGATGCGCTCCATGCCGGTGTCGCCCTTGGCGTCGATCGACGGCAGGTAGGTGCCCCAGGCCTTGTTGACGCTTTCCTCGGCGCCCAGCGCGGTGTTGCGCGCGGCGCGGATTTGCGGGTTCTGCTCGACAAGCGCCTTCAATGCCTCGGTCAGTGTCTCAGCACGGGCATGAATCGGCATGCCCAACGCCGATACGGTCGCCAGCAAGGCGGCTGTGAAATGAATTTTCGACACGATGACACCCCTGGGGTGTGTTCCCCTCTGAATTCTTGTGTCTTTTATCCCTGAATATTCGATTTCAGGCAACAGCTTTATGCCTGAAAACCGCAGATTCCCTCGGCAACCGGGGGATCCTTCCTCGGTCGAGGGGGAACCTGGCGGCGTGTCGTCGTGGGGAAGACTTAAAGGGGGAAGGGATGGAGGCCGGAGCCGGAATTGAACCGACGTACGAGGATTTGCAGTCCTCTGCATCACCACTCTGCCATCCGGCCATCCGATGCGCAGATCGAGGGCGCGAAGCCCGCGAAGGGCGCCACTATACGGACGGCAGCGCCCCGATCAAGGATTATTTTACGGGAGGAACGGGAAAGGAAAAAGAAGGAAAGGCACGCTGGCTCCGGAGGAGGGATTCGAACCCCCGACCAGCCGGTTAACAGCCGGCTGCTCTACCGCTGAGCTACTCCGGAACGGCGTCCCTTGCGGGCGGAGCGTTCCCCCCGCGTCCCGACGGGGTCTCCCCCGGCGAGGCCGCGATGTATAAGCGAACCCCAGGCAGGGGTCAAGGCTCTTTTTTCCGGCTTGGCGCGGGCGGCGTTTCCGTTTGTCTGGCGCCGGGGGCGGGGCTATATAAGGGCGGCGGGTTTGCCGTCGCGCCGGGAGCATCCGGGCGGCGCGGGCGCGTCCGGAAACTTGGGAAAAACGGGGGTGACGGTGATGGATTTCGAACAGGCGCGCCGCAACATGGTGGACAACCAGGTCCGCACCAACCGGGTCACCGACCCCCTGGTGATTTCCGCCTTGCGCGCCGTGCCGCGCGAACTCTTCGTGCCGGTGCCGGTGAAGGGCGTCGCCTATGTCGACGACGACATCGAGGTTTCCCCCGGACGCCATCTGATGGAACCGATGGTTCTGGCCCGGCTGCTGCAATTGGCCGAGGTGCGGCGCACCGACGCGGTCTTGGACGTCGGTTGCGCCAGCGGCTATTCGTCGGCGGTGCTGGGGCGCATGGCGACCAGCGTGGTGGCCTTGGACAATTCCCCCGAACTGGCGTCCTGGGCGGCGGAAACCCTGCTGGGTCTGGGGATCGACAACGTCGCCGTCGTGGAAGGGGAGATGGCGCACGGCCTGCCGGACCAGGGGCCTTACGACGTCATCTTCGTCAACGGCGCGGTCGACCACGTGCCCGAGGGTCTGCGCGCCCAGTTGAGCGAGGGCGGACGCCTGGTCGCGGTGGTGCGCGACAAGGGGATCGGCCGGGCCACCCTGGTCACCCGCCGCGGCGGTGCTTTCGGCCATCGCGTCGAATTCGAGTCCGGGGTTCTTCCCCTGCCGGGCTTTTCGCGCGAGGCGGCCTTCGTTTTCTGATATTCTGCCGGTGGTTGCGTCTGGACAAGGCGGGCCGCGTGGCCTATCTCTCTGCCGGTGGGGACGTGCGTGAGGGGGCGTTTTTGCTGCCGCCCGGGGAGGGGCGGTTCACCTCGTCGAAAGATGGAGTTTCCGATGGCGATGATGAGCCATAAGTTGGCGAGCGGTGTGGCCTTTGCGGCGCTGCTGACGGCGTTTTCCTCCGGCGCGGCGCGGGCCGAGCCCCTGAGCCAGGCGCTTGCCATGGCCTATGCCTCCAATCCGCAGCTGCTCGAGCAGCGCGCCTATCTGCGCTCCGTCGACCAGGGCGTCGCCCAGGCGCTTTCCGGCTGGCGGCCGACCTTGTCGCTGTCCGCCGACGGCGCCTCGGTGAAGCGCAGCGACTACAAGGTCCACGGCGAGGCGCAGCGCGACGTCTGGCGCCAGGACCGCAGCGTCGGCCTGACCCTGACCCAGCCTTTGTTCACCGGCTTTCGCACGGTGAACGCCGTCGACCAGGCGAAACATCAGGTTTTCTCCGAACGCGAACGCCTGCGCTCGGTCGAGCAGTCGGTGCTGTTGGACGCGGTCACCGTCTATCTGGACGTCTGGCGCGATCAGGCGGTGCTGGAGCTCAACATCAACAACGAGCAGGTTCTGCAACGCCAGTTGGAGGCCTCGCGCGATCGCTTCGCGGTGGGCGAGATCACCCGTACCGACGTTGCCCAGTCCGAGGCGCGCCTGTCCAAGGCGCAGGCCGACCGGGTGTCCGCGGAAGGCAACCTGCAGGTTTCCCGTGCCGCCTATCAGCGGGTGATCGGCAAGTCCCCGGAAGACATCAGCCGCGTGCCGTCGGCCGAGGCCGTGCCCGCCGAATTGCCGACCCTACTGAAGGAATCGGTGTCCGGCAATCCCGACCTCAAGGCGGCGGAGTTCTCGGTGATGGCCAAGGACGACGCGGTCGGCGTGGTGCGCGGCGAGCTTTTGCCCGACGTCAAGCTGTCGGCCAGCGCCAGCCGCCTCAACGACCAGTCCTATTCCGACGACGAGATGAACGTCTATTCGGTCGGCGCGACGATGACCATGCCGCTGTACGAGGCCGGCAGCACCTATGCCCGCCTGCGTGCCGCCAAGGATCAACTGGCGCAAAGCCGCAAGACGCAGGAACGGGTGCAGCGTCAGGTGGTGGAAAGCGCCACCAGCGCCTGGGAATCCCTGACCTCGGCGCGGGCGCAGATCGTCGCCTACCGCGAAGAGGTGCGGGCCTCGGAAATCGCCCTCGAAGGCGTGCGCCGCGAGGCGGAGGTGGGGTCGCGCACCGTGCTCGACGTGCTCGACGCCGAACAGGAACTGCTGGACGCGCGGGTCAATCTGGTCAAGGCGGAACGTAACGAGGCCCTGGCCTCGTATCAGGTGGTGTCCGCGATCGGACGCCTGACCGCCGCCGACATGGGGCTGGATGCGCCGCTCTACGATCCCAAGGTCCATTACGAGGAAGCCTCGGGCGCCTGGTTCGGCACCGGGGTCTATTCCGACGATGGCCGGGAAGGCGTGAAACCCGCCAAATGAACCGGCAAGTTTTACGTCCGCGTAAAATCCGTTAAGTTTTTGGACAACCTGTGTTATGGGTGAACGGATGGGACGAGCGGGCAGGGGGCCCGCGCCGATCCGGGGTGGTATGTGTAGAGGCTGGGACATCCATGAGCGAGGATAAGGGCCAGCAAGAACCGTCGATGGAGGACATCCTGGCCTCCATTCGTCGGATTTTGTCCGAAGATGACGGAAAGAAGGGGGGCGACATCGCCCCCGCGGAAGAGGCGCCGCCGCCGAAGCCCGCGAAGGCCGAGCCTGCGCCGCCGCCGCCGAAACCCATTCCGGAACCCGAACCGGAGCCCGAGCCGCTTCCCGAGCCCGAGCCCGAACCGCTTCCCGAACCGGAGCCGGAGCCCGAGCCGATCGCCCTGACCCTTGAGGACGCGGTGGAGGAAGAGGACGACGTCCTCGACCTTACCGACGGCATGGAGATGGAGCTGCCGGAACCCGAACCGGAGCCCGAACCCGAACCGGAGCCCGAACCGGAATTCGAGGAAGAAGACGAACTTCCCGAGCCGGAGCCGGAACCGCGCCCGTTCTTCGAAATGCAGCCGGAGCCCGAACCTGAACTCTCGCCGCCCGAGGTGCTGCTGGAACGCACCACCCAGGACGTTTCCGAACAGGCCTTCGCCAGCCTGGCCAGCGTGCTGGCGCAGCGCAACATGGGAATCGGTCAGTTGGGGGTGACCCTGGAGGAACTGGTGCGCGAACTGCTGCGCCCGATTCTCAAGGCATGGCTGGACGAAAACCTGCCCGGCATCGTCGAGCGCATCGTCGAGCGCGAGGTCGAGCGCATCGTCAACCGCATCGGCCCGATGAAGTAACCGGCTTTTCCCGGTTTTTTGAGAGTTGCGACGGCGGGCGTCTTGCGCCCGCCGTCAACTTTTTCTACACAGATGGGCCGGTCCCCCGCGCATTCCGCGCCGCCGCGGACCCGGTTTTCCTGACGAAGAGGCTTTCGACATGTTGGACAAGACCTATACCCCCGCCGAGATCGAAGACCGGCTCTATCGGCAGTGGGAGGAAACGGGCGTATTCGCCGCCCATCCGTCCAGCGACAAGGCGCCCTTCTGCATCATGATCCCGCCGCCGAACGTCACCGGCAGCCTGCACATGGGGCATGCGCTGACCTTTTCGGTCCAGGACATCCTGATCCGCTATCGCCGGATGAACGGCCGCGACGCCCTGTGGCAGCCGGGCACCGACCACGCGGGCATCGCCACCCAGATGGTGGTGGAACGCCAGCTGGCGGCGGAAGCCCTGACCCGCCACGACCTCGGCCGCGCCAAGTTCATTGAACGGGTGTGGAAGTGGAAGGGGGAATCCGGCGGCACCATCACCCGCCAGTTGCGGCGCCTGGGCGCCTCGCTCGATTGGCCGCGCGAACGCTTCACCATGGACGAGGGGCTCGACCTCGCGGTGCGCAAGGCGTTCGTCTCGCTGCATAAGGACGGGCTGATCTATCGCGACAAGCGTCTGGTCAACTGGGACCCGAAGCTGCACACCGCGATCTCCGACCTTGAGGTCGAACAGCGCGAGATCAAGGGCAAGATGTGGCACTTCCGCTATCCGGTGAAGGGCGAGGACGGCGTCTTCCTGACCGTCGCCACCACCCGGCCCGAGACCATGCTGGGCGACACCGGCGTCGCGGTGAACCCGGCGGACGAACGCTATCAGCACCTGATCGGCAAGTTCGTGGTGCTGCCCCTGGTCGGCCGCGAGATTCCGATCGTCGGCGACGACTATGCCGACCCGGAAAAGGGCACTGGCGCGGTGAAGATCACCCCGGCGCACGATTTCAACGACTTCGAGGTCGGCAAGCGGCACGACCTGCCCCTGATCAACGTGCTCGACCGCGATGCGAAGCTGAACGACGCGGTGCCCGAGGCCTATCGCGGGCTCGACCGCTTCGTCGCCCGCGACAAGGTGGTGGCCGACATGGACGCGTTGGGGCTCCTCGACAAGATCGAGGAAAACCCGATGACCCAGCCCTTCGGCGACCGCTCCGGCGTGGTTATCGAGCCCTGGCTGACCGACCAGTGGTTCGTCGACGCCGCGGTGCTGGCCAAGGAATCGATCGCCGCGGTCGAGGACGGGCGCACCCGCTTCGTTCCCGAGTCGTGGAGCAAGACCTATTTCGAATGGATGCGCAACATCCAGCCGTGGTGCATTTCGCGCCAGATCTGGTGGGGGCATCAGGTGCCCGCCTGGTACGGCCCCGACGGCGCCATCTTCGTCGAGATGACCGAGGCCGAGGCCCTGGCCGCCGCCCGCGCCAAGTACGGCAAGGACGATGTCGAACTGACCCGCGATCCCGATGTGCTGGACACCTGGTTCTCCTCCGCCCTGTGGCCGTTCTCCACCCTGGGCTGGCCGAACGAAACGCCGGAACTCGCCCGCTATTATCCCACCGACGTCCTGGTCACCGGCTTCGACATCATCTTCTTCTGGGTCGCCCGGATGATGATGATGGGCCTGCGCTTCATGGGCGAGGTGCCGTTCAAGACCGTCTACATCCATGCCCTGGTCCGCGACGAGAAGGGGCAGAAGATGTCGAAGTCGAAGGGCAACGTCATCGACCCCCTGGGGCTGATCGAAACCTACGGCGCGGACGCGCTGCGCTTCACCCTGGCGGCGATGGCGGCGCAGGGCCGCGACATCAAGATGTCCGAGAACCGCGTCCAGGGGTACCGCAACTTCGCCACCAAGCTGTGGAATGCCGCGCGCTTCTGCGAGATGAACGAATGCCGCCTCGACCCCGCCTTCGCGCCGGAGACGGCGGCGCACGCGGTCAACCGCTGGATCGTCGGCAAGCTGGCCGCCGCGGTGGCGGAAACCACCCAGGCGCTGGAGGAATTCAAGTTCAACGAGGCGGCGGGCGCCGTCTATCAGTTCACCTGGGGCACCTTCTGCGACTGGTACCTGGAAATCGCCAAGCCGCTTCTCACCGGCGAGGACGAGGCGGTGAAGGCGGAAACCCGCGCCGCCGCCGCCTGGGTGCTGGACGAGCTGCTCAAGCTTCTGCACCCGTTCATGCCCTACATCACCGAGGAACTGTGGGCGAAGACCGCGGTGGCGGCTCGCGGCCAGTTGATCGTCGAACCCTGGCCGCAGGCGCGCGCCGTGGACGCGGCGGCCACCGCCGACATCGACTGGGTGGTGGAGCTGATCACCAAGATCCGGTCCGCCCGCAACGAGGTCAACGTGCCGCCCGCGGCGAAGACCCGTCTGCTGGTGCAGGACGCGGATGCCGAGGTTCGCCGCCGTCTGGCCGCCTATGCCCCGGTGGTCGAGCGTCTGGCCCGCGTCGAAAGCATCGCCGACCTGCCCGCCAACGAAACCGCGAAGGGGGCGATGCAGGTGGTGCTGGGCGGTGCCACGCTGTTGATCCCGCTGGCCGGGGTGATCGACGTGGCGCAGGAAAAGGCGCGTCTGGATAAGGAGTTGAAGCGACTCGACGGCGAGGTGGAGCGTTTCGACAAGAAGCTGGCGAACGAGCGTTTCGTCGCCTCCGCGCCCGAGGAAATCGTTGCCGAGCAGCGCGACAAGCGCGCCGACGCGATTCTGCAACGCGACAAGGTGAAGGAAGCCCTGCGCCGCATCGAAACTTTTTGATGGTCCGGCGGTTTTGGTGTTCCCTTAGGGAAAGCCGCCTGCACGAGGAGAACGCGCGATGGCCTTGGTGCGCTGGTCCAATCGCTTCGAACTGGGGGTGCCGTTCATCGACGCGGACCATCGTGTCCTCGTCGACCTGTTGAACCGCATGCACGACGCCTCGCGCGCCGACGGCGATTTGACCGACATCGGCGGCATCCTGTCGGCGCTGGTCGACTATACCCGCTATCACTTCGCGCGCGAGGAGCGCGCCCAGGCGGCGGCGAAGTATCCCGACATCGCCGACCACCGCCTGCAACATGCCCGCCTGACCGGCGAGGCGAAACGCCTGTTCGCCGCCTTCCGCGCCGACCCGGGGGCGGTGGAGGTGGGCGACGTGGTGGATTTCCTCAGCGACTGGCTGATGGACCACATCCTTTTCCACGACATGGCGATCAAACCCTACCTTCTGGCCAACCTGGAGGCGGTGACCGCCGCCGAGGGCGTCAACTACGCCGGGCTGATGGCGGGCGGCGCGGCGGCCGACGAGGTGGACTGGGCGTCCCTGTCGATTCTGGCGGTGGAAGACAGCAAGCCCTTCGGCAACGTGCTGGTGGCGATCCTGAAGGCGATCGGAGTCGGTTCGGTCGAACTGACGGCGACCGTCGGCGAAGGCCTGGAGGCCGCCGCTTCCCGCCGTTTCGACCTGATCTTCGCCGACTGGCGGATGAATGGCGAGGACGGCCTGGACTTCGTGCACCGGATCCGCAGCGCGGGGGTGACGGCGCCGGTGGTGATGCTGACCGGCTATGCCGACGAAAGCCTGGAGGCGGCGCGCGAGGGCCTGGCGATTTCGGAATGGCTGCAAAAGCCGGTGACTTCGGCCGAGTTGATGGCCTGCATCTCCCGGCAACTGGTCAAATAATTTCGCGGCATCTCAGATCGCCAGTTCGCACCACGCGGGTGCGTGGTCCGAGGCCTTGTCCTTGCCGCGCGGACGGGAATCGACGCCCGCGCGGATCAGGGCGTCGGCGGCGACCGGCGAGGCCATCAGGAAATCGATGCGCAGGCCGTGATTCCGCGACCATGCGCCCGCTTGGTAATCCCAGAACGAATACAGCCCCGGCGCCGGGTTGAAGACCCGCACCGCGTCGGTCCAACCCTGATGCATCAGGGCGTTGAAGCGGGCGCGGGTTTCCGGCCGCATCAGGGCGTCCCCGGCCCAGGCGGGCGGGTCGTAGCAGTCGGCGGGGGTGGGGATGACGTTGAAGTCGCCGCCCAGCAGGACCGGGCGGTCGCCGCGCAGCAGTTTCTCGGCATGGGCGTTCAGCCGTTCCATCCAGGCCAGCTTGGCGCGGAACTTGTCCGATGTGCCGCCGTCGTCGCCGCGCACCGGGTTGCCGTTGGGCAGATAGAGGGCGGCGACGCGCAGGCGTCCGCCCACCGTCGCCTCCAGATAGCGGGCCTGTTCGTCGGTTTCGTCGCCGGGCAGGCGGGCGGCGACCTCGGTCAGGCCGATGCGCGACAGAATGGCGACGCCGTTATAGCTTTTCTGGCCGTGCACCGCGCAGTCGTAGCCGAGGGCCTTGAACTCCATCTCCGGAAAGTCGGCGTCCTGGCATTTGATCTCCTGCAACAGCACGACGTCGGGGGAGAAGCTTTTCAGCCAGTCGCAGATCCCGGGCAGGCGGGCTCGGACGGAATTGACGTTCCAGGTGGCGACGATCGGCACGGCGGGCGCTCCGCAGGGAAAGGGCCTTCAGTATAGGGAAGCGGCCCGCCAAGACAACGTGTTGCGCGGAATCCGCCGTGGCGGTACTGTCCCACCCATGACCGAGACCTTCTGTCAGGCCCCGCTGGCGGCCTACGCCTGCATCCCCGAACGCAGCCGGGGCCGCCTTCACGGCGAGCCGGAGGCTCTTGGCCGTTCGCCGTTCCAGCGCGACCGCGACCGCATCATCCATGCCGCCGCCTTTCGCCGCCTGTCGTCGAAGACCCAGGTGTTCGTCTATCACGAGGGCGACAGCTACCGCACCCGCCTCAGCCATTCGCTGGAGGTGGCGCAGATCGCCCGCTCCATCGCCCGCGAACTGCACCTGAACGAGGACCTGGCCGAGGCGCTGTCCCTGGCGCACGACCTGGGCCATCCGCCCTTCGGTCACGCCGGGGAAGACGTTCTCAAGCGGTGCATGCGGCCCTTCGGCGGTTTCGACCACAACGCCCAGTCGCTGAAGGTGGTGACCCGGCTGGAACGTCACTATGCCGATTTCGACGGCCTTAACCTGACCTGGGAAACCCTGGAGGGCCTGGTCAAGCACAACGGTCCGATCGTGGGCGAGGTGCCCGGTTACATCGCCGGATTCGATGCCGAGTTTCCCCTCGGCCTTGCCGAATATTCCAGCCTGGAGGCGCAGGCGGCGGCGGTGGCCGACGACATCGCCTATAACAACCACGACATCGCCGACGGCCTGCGCGCCGGTCTGTTCGACCTGGACGCGGTGCGCGAGGTGCCGCTGGTCGGGCCGATGCTGGCCGAGGTCGAGGCCCGTTATCCCGGCCTGGAATGGCAGCGCCTGATCCACGAAACCGTGCGCCGGATGATCAATGTCATGGTTTCCGACGTGGTGCGGCAGGGGCGGGCCAACCTGGCGGCCATGGGGATCGCGGACATCGCCGACGTGCGCGGCGCCGGACGGCCGGTGGTCGCCTTCTCGGACGAGATGCGCGGCGTCGATCGCGCCTTGAAGGAATTCCTGTTTCCCAATATGTATCGCCACCACAAGGTGATGCGGGCGATCATCAAGGCCCGGCGGGTGGTCGATGACCTGTTCGGGCTGCTGCTTTCCGAGCCTCGCCTGCTGCCCGGCGACTGGCGCAAGGCTTGCGACGGCCCCGGCACGGCGAAAACCGCCGAGGTGGTCTGCGACTACGTCGCCGGGATGACCGACCGCTTCGCCCTGGACGAACACGCGCGTCTTTTCGATCCGAAAGTCAATCCATGAACCTGTTTGCCGAATTCAAGAACCGCATCGCCGCCACGGTGGCGGCCCTGCAGGCGGAGGGCACGCTGCCCGCCGGACTCGATACCGCGAAAATCACCGCCGAGCCGCCGCGCGATGCCAACCACGGCGAGGTTTCGACCAACGCCGCGATGGTGCTGGCCAAGCCCGCCGGGATGAAGCCCCGCGACTTGGCGCAGATGCTGGCCGACCGCCTGGCGGTGCTGCCGGGGGTGGACAGCGCCGAGGTGGCGGGCCCCGGCTTCATCAACCTGCGTCTGGCCGCGTCGTTCTGGCACGACCGCCTGCGCGACGTGCTGGCCGCCGGAACCGGTTACGGCGCCTCGACGATGGGGGCGGGGCGCAACGTCAACGTCGAATACGTGTCGGCCAACCCCACCGGACCGATGCATGTCGGCCACGGGCGCGGCGCGGTGGTCGGCGACGTTCTCGCCTCATTGTTGGCGAAGGCGGGCTACGCGGTGACCCGCGAGTACTATATCAACGACGCGGGCGCGCAGGTGGACGTGCTGGCGCGTTCGCTGCACCTGCGCTACCGCGAGGCGTTGGGCGAAAGCATCGGCGAGATCCCGGAAGGACTTTACCCCGGCGACTATCTGGTGCCGGTGGGGCAGGCGATGGCCGCCGATTTCGGCGACCGTTTCCGCGATGCGCCGGAAGCCGAATGGCTGGAAATCTTCCGTCTGCGCGCGGTGGACGCCATGCTGGCCCTGATCAAGGACGATCTGGCGGCGCTGGGGGTGCGGCACGACGTGTTTTCCTCCGAGCTCGCTTTGGTCGAGGCGGGGGGCGTGCAGGCGGCCTTCGACGAACTGGTGGGCAAGGGCCTGATCTACGAAGGCGTGCTGGAGCCGCCGAAGGGTATGCTGCCCGAGGATTGGGAGCCTCGGCCGCAGACCCTGTTCCGTTCCTCGGACTTCGGCGACGACGTCGATCGTCCGTTGAAGAAATCCGACGGCAGTTGGACCTATTTCGCCTCGGACATCGCCTATCACTTCGACAAGCACCGGCGCGGCGCGCAGACGATGATCGACATCCTCGGCGCCGACCACGGCGGCTACGTCAAGCGCATGGTCGCGGCGGTCAAGGCGATGACCGGCGGAGCGGCGGAACTGGATATCAAGCTCTGCCAGATGGTCAACCTGATGCGCGACGGCCAACCGGTGAAGATGTCGAAGCGGGCGGGAACCTTCGTCACCCTGCGCGAGGTGATCGACGACGTCGGCAAGGACGTGGTGCGTTTCATCATGCTGACCCGCAAGAACGACGCGCACCTCGACTTCGACCTGGCCAAGGTCACCGAGCAGTCCAAGGACAACCCGGTGTTCTATGTGCAGTACGCGCACGCCCGCGCGCATTCGGTGCTGCGCCACGCCGTCGAGGCGCTGCCGGGTGCCGATCTGGCCCCCGCCGCGCTGGCGAAGGCCGATCTGGCGGCCTTGACCGACGAGGCGGAGATCGCTTTGATTAAACAGCTCGCGGCGTGGCCGCGCGTCGTCGAAGGCGCGGCGGAAGCGCACGAGCCGCACCGTATCGCCTATTACCTGGGCGAGGTGGCGGCGGCCTTCCACAGCCTGTGGAACAAGGGCCGCGAAACGACGGAATTGCGCTTCCTGCAGCCCGAGCGGCAGGATGCGTCGCTGGCGCGCGTCGCGCTGGTGCGGGGGATGGCCCTGGTGGTGGCCTCGGGCCTAATGGTTCTCGGCGTCACGCCGGTGGAGGAGATGTAGACCATGGCTTCACAGGACAAACGTCCCGGCGGCGATTTCGACGTCAGCCTTCTTGAAGGGCTGCGCGAACGGGTCGGCCAGGACAACGGCTCCGACGACGACTTGCTGCCGCCGCGCTCGGCGAAGAAGAGCTTGCTCTTCGGCGCCCTGATCGGCTTGGCCGCCGCCGCGGGGGCGGCGTGGTACATCCTGGGCGCGGGCGGCGGACAGACCGCCACCGGCCCGCAGGAGGTGCCGGTGGTGAAGTCGGAAAAAGCGCCGATCAAGGTGCGCCCCGCCGATCCCGGCGGGATGGACGTGCCGAACCAGGACAAGACGGTCTACGACCGCGTTGCCAAGGGCACCCAGCCGAAGGCCGAGGTCGAACACCTGTTGCCGCCGCCCGCCGCGCCCAAGGAACTGCCCAAGTCGGCCGACAACCTGGGGAACGGCATGGCGCCGTTGCCGCCGCCGCTGCCCGAGGCGGCGAAGCCGGTGGAAGCCGCCAAGGTGACGCCGCCGCCTTCCGTCACGGCGGAACCGGCGAAGCCGGCGGAACCGGTGAAACCCGCCGCCGCCCCGGTGGCCAAGGCGGAAGCCGCCAAACCCGCCGCCGTGCCCGCCGCGACCGGAGGCGCCTGGCAGGTGCAGTTGGCGGCGCTGAAGGACGAGGCCCGCGCCAAGTCCGAATGGACCCGGGCGATGAAGGCCGCGCCCGATATCCTGGGCAAGCTGCCGCACGAGGTGGTGCGCGCCGACCTGGGGACGAAGGGGGTCTTCTATCGCCTGCGCGCCGGAGGATACGCCGCGCGCGACCAGGCCGAGAAGGTCTGCGAAACCCTGAAGGCGAAGGGCGTCGGCTGTGTCGTCGCCAAGCGCTGACAGCGAAAACGTCGGCGGCGGAGAGGCGATCTCCGCCGCCCTTTACGGCTGTTCCGGCACGGTTCTGACAGCGGCGGAACGCGCCTTCTTTTCGCGCGAAAATCCCTTCGGATTCATACTGTTCGCGCGCAATATTGAGAATCCGGATCAAGTTCGTGCGTTGATTTCCGATCTGCGCGACGCGGTCGGACGCGCCGATGCCCCGGTCCTGGTGGACCAGGAAGGGGGCCGGGTGCAACGCCTGCGTCCGCCGTTCTGGCGCGCCGCGCCCGCGGCGGCGGTCCTTGCCGCCCTGGGCGGCAAGCGGGCGGAACGGGCGGTGTTCCTCAACGCCCGCCTGATCGGCCGCGAACTGGCCGACCTTGGCTTTTCCGTCGACTGCGCGCCGGTTCTCGACGTCGCCCGGGCGGAGACCCACGCGGTGATCGGCGACCGCGCCTATTCGGACGACCCCGCCGCGGTCGCGGCGCTGGGCGCGGCGGTCTGCCGCGGCCTGCGGGCGGAAGGGGTGCATCCGGTGATCAAGCACATCCCCGGTCACGGCCGGGCGAAAGCGGACAGCCACCTGGAGTTGCCGCGCGTCGACGCCGCCGCGGACGACCTGCGCCGTCTCGATTTCGCCCCCTTCCGCGCCCTGGCGGACGAGGACTGGGCGATGACCGCGCACATCGTCTACGACGCCTTCGACGCCGCCGCCCCGGCGACCTGCTCGCGGCGGATGATCGCCGAGGTGATTCGCGGCGAGATCGGCTTTTCCGGCCTTTTGATGAGCGACGACCTGTCGATGAAGGCCCTGGCCGGGTCCTTCGCCGACCGCGCCCGCGCCGCGCTTGCGGCGGGATGCGACATGGTGCTGCACTGCAACGGCGAAATGGCCGAGATGCGGGCGGTAGCGGAGGGAACGGGCAAGCTGTCCGGCGCGGCGTGGCGGCGCTTCCGCGCGGCGGAAACGCGGCGGCTGGCGGCGCGGGCGGCGGCGGAGCCGATGGACGGCGCGGAACTTGCCGCCCGGCTGGCGGAGGCGATGGGATGAGCGAGGACGGGTGGGATAGCGAATTGCCCGTCGTCTCGCCCGACGTCCTGTTGCTCGACATCGATGGCTACGAAGGGCCGATCGACCTTCTGCTGGCCCTGGCCCGCGACCAGAAGGTGGACCTGCGGCAGATTTCCATCCTGCAACTCGCCGAGCAATACCTGACCTTCGTCGCCGAGGCGCGGCGGCGGAACCTGGAGCTTGCCGCCGACTATCTGGTGATGGCGGCGTGGCTGGCCTATCTGAAATCGCGCTTGCTGCTGCCCGAGGCGCCGGACGAGGACGAACCCAGCGGCGCCGACATGGCCGCCGCCCTGGCCTTTCACCTGGAACGCCTGGACGCGATGCGCAAGGCGGGGGAACGCCTGTTCGCGCGGTCCCGGCTGGGGGACACGGTGTTCGCGCGCGGCGCGCCGGAAGGGGTGCGCGACATCGCGCGTCCGATCTACGACGTGCGGCTGTTCGATCTGCTGGCGGCGTACGGCGCGTTTTCCGGCCGCAAGACCGAAACCCGCCTGGAGATCCACGAGGCGAAGCTGTTCTCGGTGGACGAGGCGCTGGCCCGTCTGTCCTATTTGATCGGCGCCGCCGCCGACTGGCAAAAGCTGGAAGCCTTCTTGCCGCCGGGATTGGCCGACCCCCTGTACCGCCGCTCGGCGGTCGGGTCCATCCTGGTCGCTGCGCTGGAACTCACCCGCCAGGGAAAGATACGATTGCGCCAGGATGGCGGGGCGTTTTCCCCCATCCGTTTGCGAAAGGCACCCGAATGAGCGAAGACACCGCCGCCCGCGAACCCGATCTTTTCGACGCCGAACGCCTGGTCGAGGCGGTGCTGTTCGCCTCCGCCGAACCGGTGGGGGAGGCGTCGCTGAAATCCCGCCTGCCGGATACCTGCGACCTGGCCGAGGTTCTGCGCTCGCTGGTGGCGCGTTACGCGGGACGAGGGGTGGAACTGGTCAAGCGCGGCGACGCCTGGGCCTTCCGCACCGCGCCCGATCTGGCGCCGCGCCTGCACCTGGAGGTGCCGCAGCAGCGCAAATTGTCCCGCGCCGCGGTCGAGGTGCTGGCGATCGTCGCCTATCACCAGCCGGTGACCCGCGCGGAGATCGAGGAAATGCGTGGCGTCGCCCTCAGCCGGGGGACCCTCGACGTGCTGCTGGAGGCGGGCTGGGTGCGCCCGGCGGGCCGCCGCCAGACGCCGGGGCGGCCGATGACCTGGGCGACTACCCCCGGTTTCCTGGACCATTTCGGTCTGGAGAACCTGGCCTCGCTGCCGGGGCTGGAGGAGCTGAAGGCGGCGGGGCTGCTGGACACCCGCCCGGCGATGATCGCCTATGCGGCGGAAAGCGAGGACGCGCTGCAACTGCCCCTCGGCGACGACGAGGTCCTGCTGCTTGGAAGCGGCGGCATGGGGGACGCCGACGATTGATTGCGTCCGCGCCACCCCCTATGGTGGCGCTTCTTGCGGCCGTTGGCGGGCCGCGCATTTTCGAGGGGGTTTCATGCTGGAGGCTGTGTCTCTTTAATCAGGACTTCGCCTGATCGGGGTCCTCCATGCCGTATCCCGGTGCCGGGCGCGCGACGATGGCGCGTGCGTGTTCCGGCGTGTGGCGCATCTGTGCGATTATCGAGAGAGACAGATTCCCATGAAGATTTTTTCCGCGGCGGACCGGCATCTGGCCGACGTTCTGCGCATCGAAACCTTGGCGTTCGGCAACGGCAAGGAAGCCGAACTGGTCGAGAACCTTCTGCAAGACCCGACGGCGGCGCCGTGCCTTTCCCTCGTGGCGGCACGGGGCGGCGTTCCCCTGGGGCACATTCTGTTCAGCCGCGTGACGCTGACGGAAGCCGAGCGGTGCGTGCGATGCGCCTTGCTGGCGCCCCTCGCGGTGCTGCCGGGGCATCGGAACGCCGGTATCGGCCTGGCGTTGATCGACGAAGGCGTGCGGCGACTGACGGTCTCGGGCGTCGATCTGGTCTTCGTGCTGGGGCATCCCGGCTATTACCCGAAAGCCGGGTTCGAACCCGCCGGGCGTCTGGGGTTCGAGGCGCCGTATCCCATCCCCGACGTCCATGCCGGGGCATGGATGGTTCGCGCGCTTCGTCCGGCTGTCGTCGGTTCGGTGCGGGGTAAGGTCGCCATCGCCCGGGCCCTGGATCGCCCCGAATACTGGCGGGAATAGGATTGGAGAAGCCGTCCGGGCAGGTTTGCCCGGGCGGTCAATCCGAGCGGGGGCCGTGCATCGCCAGGAAGGCGGAAACCGCGTACTCCGCCCGCTGGCGAAGCTCCGCCTCGCTCCAGCGGCTTTGCAGGCCCATCATGTTGCGGATCAGGATGTGGCCGTTGAGCATGCCGAAAAAGCATTCGGCGGCGCGCAACGGCTCCTCCACGGTCAGCCGTCCGCTTTGGTGCTGCCGTTCCAGATAGGCGGCGAACTGCCGCGTGCCGCGCCCCGGGCCGTTTTCGTAAAAGAGGTCCGGCAACGGCGACTTGCCGCCGGTTTCGATCTCCGCCGACATCATCATGCGATAGACCTTGGCGATGCGTTCGCCGGACAGCAGGTGCAGAAGTTCTTGCGCCACGGCGGTCAGCATCGCGCGCGGGTCGGCGTCGTCGCTTGCCGCGTCGATCGCCGCGACGATGATCTGGGAATGGTCGGCGACCACCGCCGCGAACAGCTGTTCCTTGGTCGAAAACAAGTTGTAGATGGTCTGTTTCGAAACCCCGGCGTCGGCGGCGATGGCCTCCATCGACACGCCGTAGCCGCCCGCCATGAACAGGCGCACCGCCGCCTCGACGATCGCCTCGCGCTTGCCGGGGTCGGGGCGGCGGCCACGGCAGCAGGGGGGGCGCTCTTGCGCGACGTCGGGTTTGTTCATCGCCGGATCCTCCCTCAATGCCCGCCGCCGCCCGCCGCCGCCGGTTTCGGCTTACGCGCCAGGGCGACCACGGCGATGGCCGACAGCGAAATCAGCGCCATCGTCCAGAACACGTCGGCGAAGGTTAGCACCGTCGCCTGCTTCTGCACCATCAGGCCCAGGGTCTTGGCCGCCGCGGCGGTGCCGTCGATGCCGGGATGCCGCGCCGAAAGATGCCGCGACAGGTCGTTCAGGAAGGCCTGCACGTCCGGCCGCGACGGCGACAGACGTTCGCCCAGGCGCAGCCAGTGCAGGGTGCCGCGCTGGTCCAGCATGGTGCTGATTCCCGCCAGACCGAAGGCGCCGCCCAGGTTGCGCATCAGGTTGTAGAGGCCCGAGGCGTTCTTGATCCGCTCCGGCGGCAGGGTGCCGAGGGCCAGCAGGTTGGCGGGGATGATGGTGAACATGAAGCCGGTGCCGCGCAGGATCTGGGGCAGCACGAACTGGTCGAAGTCCCAGTCGGCGGTGATCCCGGTCAGGCTGAAGTTGGATACGGTGAGCAGCGAAAAGCCGAAGCAGATCAGCAAGCGCGGGTCGGCGTGCCGCGCGATGACCCCGGCGATGGGGGCGGAAAGGAATTGCGAGGCGCCGGTGACCAGCATGATGCCGCCGATCTGCAACGAATTGAGGCCGCGCACCCGGGCGAGGAACTGGGGTTGCAGATAGACTAGGCCGTAAAGCGCGATGCCGAGGACGAAGCTGAACAGGCAGCCGGTGGCGAAGTTGCGGTCGGCGAAGGCGCGCAGGTCGACGATCGGGTTCTCGGCGGTCAGGGTGCGCCAGAAGAAGCCGACGCCGCAGACGGCGGCAATCACCGTGCAGGCCAGGATGGCGCGGTCGGCGAACCAGTCGTTGCGGGAACCGTCTTCCAGAACGAAGTCGAGGCAGCCGAGGAAACCCGCCATCAGCAGCAGGCCCAGGATGTCGATGCGGCGGATCAGGTCGAACTGCGGGTGGTCCATGTCGATCAGGGCGGCGACCGCCAGGGTGACCAGGATGCCGGGGGCCAGGTTGACCAGGAACAGCCAGTGCCAGGACAGGGTCTCGGTCAGCCAGCCGCCGAGGGTGGGGCCGATGGTCGGGGCGAGGGTGGCGACCAGGCCGATCATCACCGTCACCGAGGCCTGGCGGCTGCGCGGCATGATGGTGTAGGCGGCGGCGAACACGGTGGGGATCATCGCGCCGCCGATGAACCCCTGGACGATGCGCATGACGATCATCTGGCCGATGGTTTCGGTTATCGCGCAGCCCAGGCTGGCCAGGGTGAATCCGGCGGCGGAGATGACGAAGGTCCAGCGCATGCCGAGCGCGCGGGAAACGTATCCCGAGAACGGAATCATGATCACTTCCGAGATCAGATAGGCATTCTGCACCCAGACGATTTCGTCGGCGCTGGCGGCCAGCCCCGCCTGGATTTCCGGCAGCGAGGCGGCGACGATCTGGATGTCCAGGATCGCCATGAACATCCCCACCACCATGGCCAGGAACCCGGCCAGCAGGCGCGGCGGGATCTTTTCCCGTTCGGCGGCCATGGCGTCAGCGGTCCTGCGCCGCCGTTTGCGCGGTCTGCGCGGCGGCGGGGCGGACGAAGGCGGCCTCGGCGGTCAGGGGCGCGCCGCCACGGGTATCCACCCGCGCTTCCACCGACATGCCGGGGATCAGCAGCACCTGGCGGGCGTCGTCGTCGAGGACGATCTTCACCGGCACCCGCTGCACGATCTTGGTGAAGTTGCCGGTGGCGTTCTCCGGCGGCAGCAGGCTGAACACCGCGCCGCTGCCCGGCGACAGGCTGTCGACCCGGCCGTGCAGGGTGCGGCCGCGATAGGCGTCGACGGTGATCTCCACCGGCTGGCCCTGACGCATGCGGGCGAGCTGGGTTTCCTTGAAGTTGGCGACGACGTAGGCGGCGTTCACCGGCACCAGGCTCATCGCCTGCTGGCCGGGTTGCACGTATTGGCCGACGCGTACCCCCTTGTTGCCGACCACGCCGTCGCCCGGCGCGACGATCACCGTGTCGGCCAGGCGGATGCGCGCCGCCGTCAACTCCGCCGCCGCGCGTTCGGCGGTGGCGATGGCCTGCCGCCGTTCCGCGGCGAGCAGGTCGAAACGCCGCTTCTGGGTGGCGAGGGCGGCCCGTGCCCGTTCCACCGCCGCCGTCGCCTTGGCGGAGTCGGCCTGCGCCGTCTGCATCTTCTGCTGCGAGGCGAATTGCGCCCGGTTGAGGGTGCGGTAGCGCGACAGGTCGGCGGCGGCGCGGACCCGTTCCGCCTGGACCGAGGCCAACCCGGCCTCGGCCTCGGTCACCGCGTTGCCCGCCAGCACGATGTTGGCGTCGGCCACGTCAACCGCCGCCTTCGCCGCGGCCAGGGCCGCCATCGCCTGGGCCGCCGCGGCGCGGTAGTCGGCATCCTCGATGCGCAGCAGAACATCGCCCGCGTGGACCGGCTGGTTGTCCGCCACCGGCAGCGCGGCGACCCGTCCCGCCACCTTGGGGGCGATGCTGACGATGTCGGCGGCGATGGCGGCGTTGTCGGTGGTTTCGATATGGCGGCCGTTCAGGTACCAGATCAGGCCGCCAGCGCCGATGGCACTGGCCGCGAGGGCGGCGAGAATCAAGGGTTTACGCATCGATATTCCTCGGGGATTTCGGCGCCGTCGCGGGCGTCCGATTTATTGGACTGCTCAGTCCAGATTTGGGGATATAGGCCGCGCCACGCCGCGCCGCAAGAGATTTCTGGACCGTCCGGTCCAGAAATATGGGGCGGGCCTTCGCATTGCACGGGTGGGCGATATCTGTCATCATCCCGGCGGGCTAGGGGCGGCCGCGTTCCACGCTGTTTTGAGTTTTCCGAAAGAAAGAGAGATTCCGATGAGCCTTGGGCCGTTGCAAATTCTTCTGATCGTCTTGGTGATTCTGCTGCTGTTCGGGGCGGGCAAGATTCCGCGTCTGATGGGCGACGTCGCCAAGGGCGTCAACGCCTTCAAGAAGGGTCTGAAGGACGAGGACGCGTCTCCCAAGCAGATCGACAAGGACGGCGGCGAGCCGCCCGCCAAGGGTTGATCCTTTCCCCTCATCGACGCTTCGGGACGACGTCGGACGATGTTTGATATCGGCGGATGGGAACTGCTTCTGGTTGCCGTGGTCGCGGTCATGGTGATCGGGCCCAAGGAGCTTCCCGCGACTCTGCGCACGCTGGGGCGCTTCATGGCGCGTTTACGCTCGTTGTCGGCGGGGCTGCGCGCGCAAGTGGACGACATGATCCGCGAGGCCGAGCTGGAGGACGTGCGCAAGGCCGCCGAGACCGCCCGCACCGCCGACTTCGGCCGCATCGTCGAGGATACCGTCGATCCCGACCGCGCGATGCGCGACACCCTGCATGAGACCGCCGATGCGGTGAACGCCGACGCCGCCGCGCCGGACGCGCCGGTTGCCGAAACGCCCAAGGCGGAGCCGACGAAATGACCGACGAAGCCGACCTGCCGGAAGGCCCGGAGGGCGACACCCCGATGCCGTTGCTCGAACACCTGATCGAGCTGCGCCGCCGCCTGTTCTATGCCGCGCTGGGTTTCGTTTTGGCGTTCGCCCTGTGCTATTGGCTGTCGCTCGACATCTACGACATCCTGATGCGTCCCCTGGCCAGGGTGATGGCCGAGGTGGGGGGCACCCAGCGGATGATCTATACCGCCCTGACCGAAGGGTTCTTCACCCAGGTCAAGGTGGCCGCCTTCGGCGCGCTGTTCCTGTCGTTTCCGGTGATCGCGACGCAGCTTTGGCTGTTCGTCGCCCCAGGCCTTTACAAGCACGAACGCGGCGCCTTCCTGCCGTTTCTGGTGGCCAGCCCACTGTTGTTCATGCTGGGCGCGGCGCTGGTCTATTTCCTGGTCATTCCGCTGGCCTGGTCGTTCCTGCTGGGGTTCCAGACCCAGGCCGGGGAAACCGTGCTGCCGATCGAACTGGAAGCGCGGGTCGGGGAATACCTGTCCCTGATCATGACCCTGATCTTTGCCTTCGGCATCTGCTTCCAGTTGCCGGTGTTGTTGACCCTTTTGGCCCGCGTCGGCCTGGTCAGCAGCAAGGCCCTGGCCGAAAAGCGGCGCTATGCCGTGGTCGTCGCCTTCGTCGTCGGCGCGGTGCTGACGCCGCCCGACATCCTGAGCCAGGTTCTGCTGGCCGTGCCCTTGATGCTGTTGTACGAGGGCTCGATCATCGCCTGCCGCCAGGTCGAGCGCGCCCGTGCCGCCGCCGAGGCGGCGGAAGAGGCGGGGGAATCGGTGCCGCCCGCGCCGTGATCGCGGGTGGACGGCGCCCCGCGCCGGGGATATAAAACCGCTGTCGCCGCCGGATTCCCTGGGCGGCGCGCCGGTTTTCACCAAGGTGGGTTCCCATGCTCGACATCCGCGTCATCCGCGACAATCCCGAAATCCTCGACGCCGCCCTGGCGCGGCGCGGCAAGCCCGCGATGGCCGAGGCGGTGATCGCCCTCGACCGCGACCGCCGCGCCTTGCAGACCGCCTGGCAGGAGATGCAGGCCCGCCGCAACGAGGCCTCGCGTCAGGTCGGCGCGGTGAAGAAGGCGGGCGGCGACGCCGCCGCCCTGATCGAGGAGGTCGCCGCCCTCAAGCAGAGGATGACCGAGACCGAGGAACAGGAAAAGCAGAAGGGCGCGGACCTGGAAATGCTGCTGCTGGGCATTCCCAATATCCCCGCCGACGACGTGCCCGAGGGACTGGACGAGAACGCCAACGTCGAACGCAGCCGCGTCGGCACGCCGCGCGCGTTCGGCTTCGCGGCGAAGGAACACGACGCGATCGGCGAGAAAATGGGCCTGATGTCGTTCGACGACGCGGCGAAGCTGTCGGGGGCGCGGTTCGTCGTCCTCAAGGGCGCGATGGCCCGCATGGAACGCGCCCTCGGCCAGTTGATGCTGGACATGCACACCGCCGAACACGGCTATACCGAGGTGTCGCCGCCGGTTCTGGTGCGCGACAACGCGGTGCGTGGTACCGGCCAGTTGCCGAAGTTCTCCGAGGATCTGTTCCGTACCGAGAACGGTTTCTGGCTGATCCCCACCGCCGAGGTGCCGCTGACCAACCTGGTGGCGGAGACCATTCTGGAGGAAAAGGACCTGCCGAAGCGCTTCACCGCGCTGACCGCGTGCTTCCGTTCCGAGGCGGGGGCGGCGGGCAAGGACACCCGCGGCATGATCCGTCAGCACCAGTTCTACAAGGTGGAAATGGTCTCGGTGGTGGCGCCGGACAATTCCGACGAGGAACAGCTGCGCATGCTGGGCTGCGCCGAAAACGTGCTGAAGCGCCTGGAACTGCCGTATCGCGTGGTCACCCTGTGTGCCGGCGACATGGGGGCGACGGCGCGGCGGACCTTCGACATCGAGGTCTGGCTGCCCGGCCAGAACCGCTATCGCGAGATTTCCAGCTGCTCGACCTGCGGCGACTATCAGGCGCGGCGGATGGGCGCGCGCTTCCGTCCGTCGGGCGAGGCGAAGGGCACCCGTTTCCTCCACACCCTGAACGGCTCCGGCCTCGCGGTGGGGCGCGCTCTGGTCGCGGTGCTGGAGAACTTCCAGCAGGCGGACGGCTCGGTGGTGGTTCCCGACGCGTTGCGCCCCTACATGGGCGGGGTTTCGCTGCTCAAGGGTGGCGCATGACCGACGCGGCGACGTTCTCCCTTCCCGAGCTCGCGGGCGCGCGCGTCCTTTTGACCAACGACGACGGCATCCACGCGCCGGGCCTCAAGGTGCTGGAGAGCATCGTCCTCGCCCTCGGCATGGAAGCCTGGGTGGTCGCCCCGGAAACCGAACAAAGCGGCGCCGGACATTCGCTGACCCTGCATCGGCCGTTGCGCTGGCGGCAGGTCTCGGAGCGGCGCTTCGCGGTGGAGGGAACCCCCACCGACTGCGTGCTGCTGGCGATCAACAAGTTCATGAAGGACGCCAAGCCGGATCTGGTGATTTCCGGCGTCAACCGTGGCGCCAACCTGGGCGACGACGTCACCTATTCCGGCACCATCGCCGCGGCGATGGAAGGGACCTTGCTGGGGGTGCCCGCGATTGCCTTAAGCCAGGTGCTGACGCCGCAAGAGGCGGTGAAATGGCGCACCGCCGAGGTGCATGCCCCCGACCTGATCCGCCGTTTGTGCGCGCGCGGCTGGCCGCAGGACGCCCTGATCAGCATCAACTTCCCCGACGTCGCCGCCGCCGCGGTGAAGGGAACCGCGCTGACGTCGCAGGGCCACCACAAGCTGGGCGACCAGTTGGTGGAACGGGTCGACCCGCGCAATCGCCCCTATATCTGGATCGGCCTGCTGCATTCGGATACCCGCCTGGTTACCGGCTGCGACATGGAACGCAGTTCCGAGGGCTGGATCACCGTCACGCCGCTTTCGGTCAACCTGACCCATCGTGCCGCCCTGGACCATCTGTCCGGTCTGCTCGACACCGGTTGCAAGGCCTGACGCGGGGAGGGGGCGCGATGAACCCGGCGTTGCGCATCCGTTTGCTGATGGAACTGCGGCGCTGCGGGGTTTCCGATACGCGGGTGTTGGCGGCGATCGAAACGGTGCCGCGCGACCTGTTCGTCGCCGAGCCGTTTTCCGACCAGGCGTGGGACAACGCCGCCCTGCCGATCGGTTGCGGCCAGACGATCAGCCAGCCGCTGGTGGTGGGGCTGATGACCCAGGCCCTCGAAATCACGTCGCGCTGCAAGGTGCTGGAGGTCGGCACCGGATCGGGCTATCAGACGGCGGTTCTGTGCCACCTGTGCCGCCGCGTCTATACCCTGGAACGGCATCGTCCGCTGCTGGCCGAGGCGGAGGCGCGGCTGCGCGGCCTGCGCCTGACCAACGTCGTCGCCATGCACGGCGATGGCGCCAAGGGGTGGGCGGCTCAGGCGCCGTTCGACCGCATCCTGCTGACCGCCTCGGCGGCGGAACTGCCGCAAGGCCTGCTGGATCAGTTGGCGGTGGGCGGGGTTCTGGTGGCGCCTGTGGATCTGCCGTCGGGCGGCCAACAGGTGGTGCGGGTGCGCCGTTCCGAGGCAGGCTTCGCCACCGAGCCCTTGTTCCCGGTGCGCTTCGTTCCCCTGGTTTCCGGGCTTCCTCCGGCCGACGCGCCATGAGCGCTCGGCGTTGTCGAAGCGGCGGGGGGCCCGTATAGTGGCGCTCATGAGGAGACTTCTCCCCCATTTGGCGATGCTCGCCGTCCTCGCGCTGGTCGCGGGATGCTCGGGGCCGCGCCTCTACTCGCTGTTCGACGGACGCGGCGGTTCGTCCGGCGGTTCGACGGTGCGCGCCGGTGCGGGCCAGTACGTGGTGCGGCGCGGCGACACGGTCTATCGCATCGCCACCGCCAACGGCGTGCCGATGCGTCTGTTGATCCAGGCCAACGGCCTGACCCCGCCCTACGCCCTGCAAGTCGGTCAGGTGCTGCGGATTCCGATGCGGCCGACCCATACGGTGAAGCGCGGCGAAACGGTTTATCGCATCGCGCAGATCCATGGCGTGGACATGAGCGCGCTGGTTCGCGCCAACGACTTGGCGGCGCCCTATACCATTCATATCGGCCAGGTTCTGGTGTTGCCCGGCAGCACTGCCAATCCGCCCGCCGTGCGGACCGCCACCACCACGACGTCCGCGCCACCGGCGGAAGAGAGGACCGCCGCCGTGCCGTCCGCGCCGCCGCCCAAGGCCACGGCGGTGCCGCAGCCGCCGCCGCGCCAGGGCAGGGGGCTCGACTGGCCGGTCCGCGGACGGGTGGTGGTGCCCTTCGGTTCGGTGGCCAAGGGCATGCGCAACGACGGCATCAACATTTCCGCGAAGCTGGGCACCTCGGTGCGCGCCGCCGAATCCGGGGTGGTCGCCTATGCCGGAAACGAGCTCAAGGGCTTCGGCAACATGCTGCTGATCAAGCACCAGGGCGGGCTGATCACCACCTATGCCCACGCCGACGAGATCAAGGTGCAACGCGGCGCCACGGTGAAACGCGGCCAGATCGTCGCCTCGGTCGGACAGACCGGTTCGGTGACTTCGCCGCAGTTGCATTTCGAGGTTAGGGAAGGCTCGAAAGCCGTTGATCCCATGAAGTTTCTGAACTGAAAATCGTTGCGATGACGACGACGGCCGCTTACGCGGCGAAAAAGGGAATCGGGGCAAACAGCCCAAGGCCCTTTGCGGGTCCGGGCGGCGCCTGGCCCGATCCTACTCGAACTTCGGCATCACGCCGAGCCGTCCGCAAAGGTCGAGGAAGAATTGCCAGGCGACGCGGCCGGAGCGACCGCCGCGCGTCATCGACCACTCCAGGGCCTTCGCCTGCACGTCCGCGTCCGGCATGTCGATGCCGGTCGCCGCGCAATAGCCGCGGATGATCTCGAAATAGGTTTCCTGGTCCATGTTGTGGAAGCCCAGCCACATGCCGAAGCGGTCGGAGAGGGAGACCTTTTCCTCCACCGCCTCGCCCTGGTGGATGGCGTTCGCCCGTTCGTTGTCGATCATCTGGCGGCTCATCAGGTGGCGGCGGTTCGAGGTGGCGTAGAAGAGGACCGAATCCGGCCGTCCCTCCAGCCCGCCGTCGAGAATCGACTTCAGCGACTTGTAGCTTTCGTCCTGGTTCTCGAACGACAGGTCGTCGCAGAACAAAAGGAAGCGGCGGCCGCTGTCCTTCAGGTGGCGCATCAGGCGCGGCAGGGTGGGAATGTCCTCGCGCATCACCTCGACCATGGCGATGCCCGCGCCGGCGATCGCGTTGGTTTCGGCGTGCACCGCCTTGACCAGCGACGATTTGCCGGTACCGCGCGCTCCCCACAGCAGCGCGTTGTTGGCGGGCAATCCCTTGGCGAAGCGCAGGGTGTTGTCGAGCAGGGCGTCCTTTTGCTGCGCCACCCCCTTCAGCAGGGAGAGCGGCAGGCGGTTGACCCGCGCCACCGGCAGCAGGGCATCGGGATCGGTATGCCAGACGAAGGCGTCGGCGTCGGCGGCGACGCGGACCGCCTCGCGCGGCGGATTTTGGCGTTCCAGGGCATCGGCGATGCGTTCCAGGGTGGCCAGGACTTGCGCGAATTCGTTCATCGGCTTACCTCCCGAGGCGGGGATGGGGAGAGACGAGCGTTTCCGCCGCCCGAGGCGAGAGACAATCACAAATCCGACATCTGTTAAACATTGAATCTCTGCCCCTGATCGTTATAGTCCGTCGAATCGCCCGTGTCCGGGCCTGCCGATGAGGAGCTTTCGATACATGCTGATTTCGCCCGCCTTCGCCCAGACCGCCGGCGCCCCGGCCTTCGGGTTCGAGCAGATGCTGCCGCTGGTCCTGGTTTTCGTGGTCTTCTATTTCCTGTTGATCCGTCCGCAGCAGAAGCGCGCCAAGGAACACAAGGCGCTGCTGGCCGGCATCAAGCGCGGTGACCGCATCGTCGCTGGCGGCGGCATCATCGGGACGGTGACCAAGGCCTCCGACGACGAACTGACCATCGAAGTCGCCGAGAACATCCGCTTCCGCGTTACCCGCGAAAGCGTGCTGGGCCTCTACAAGGAACGCGCCGCCATGGCGGCGGAAGCCCCCGCCAAGGCGGAAGGCGAAGCCGGAGAGGCGGAAAAGCCCGCCGCCGGTTCGAAGCTGCGCCGTCTGCTGGGCGGTAAGTAATCCGCGATCCGCCGCCTTCGGGCGGCGGAGCCCTCGACTGCCTGAAGGTTCCTCGATGCTGTATTTCCAGAAGTGGAAAATCGCCCTTGTCGCCCTTTGCGTGGCTGCGGGCGCTTTGTTCTCCGTGCCCAATCTGCTGGGACCGCAGCAGCGCGAGTCCCTGCCGGGCTGGATGCAGCCGCTCAGCCTGGGGCTCGACCTTCAGGGCGGTTCGCACCTGCTGCTCGAACTCGATACCGCCGGGCTGATCAAGGACAAGCTGGAGGGCGTTCTGGACGTGGCGCGCGGTGCGATGCGCACCGGCAAGATGCGCTATACCGGCCTTTCGGTGCAGCAAGAGGCGGTGGTCGCCACCATCCTCGGCGGCGAGACGGAATACGCGCAGGCCCGCTCCGCCTTGCGCAACGCCATTCCCAACGCCGACGTCGAGATCGACGACCAGGGCAAGATCCGCATCTCCTACGGCGAGAAGGCGCGCCGCGAGATGATGGAGGGCGCCCTGTCCACCACCCTGGAAATCGTGCGCAAGCGCATCGACGAACTGGGCACCCGCGAACCCTCGATCCAGCGCCAGGGCAACAACCGCATCGTCGTGCAGTTGCCCGGCGTTTCCGACCCCAAGCGCGCGCGCGAGGTGATCGGCAAGACGGCGCGCATGACCTTCCACCTGCTCGACATGGAAACCTCGGTCGAGGATGCGATGAAGGGCCGGGTGCCGCCCGGTTCGATGCTGCTGGAAGGGCTGGATACCGGTCCGCAGGGACAGAAGCGGTATTACGTGGTGCGCAAGAAGGTCGAGGTCGCGGGCGAGCATCTGGTCGACGCGCAGCCCACCTTCGACCAGGGGGCGCCGGTGGTTTCGTTCCGTTTCGACGCCCTGGGCGGACGCCTGTTCGGCAAGGTGACCCAGGACAACGTCGGCCGCAGCCTGGCCATCGTTCTCGACAACAAGGTGGTCAGCGCGCCCAACATCCGTGGCCCGATCATGCAGGGCAGCGGCGTCATCACCGGCGGCTTCTCGACGCAGGGGGCGAACGATCTGGCCTTGGTGCTGCGCTCCGGCGCGTTGCCGACCTCGATCACCTTCCTCGAGGAACGCTCCGTCGGTCCCAGCCTGGGCGCGGACTCGATCAGGGCCGGCATGGTCGCCAGCCTGGTCGGCCTGTGCCTGGTGGTCGGCTTCATGCTGTTCGCCTATGGCTTGCTGGGGTTGTTCGCCGACATCGCCCTGCTGATCAACATGATGTTGCTGGTCGGCTGCCTGTCGGCGATCGGCGCCACCCTGACCCTGCCCGGTATCGCCGGTATCGTGCTGACCATGGGCATGGCGGTGGACGCCAACGTTCTGATTTTCGAACGCATGCGGGAAGAAGCTTCGCTCGGCCGTTCGGTGCTGAGTTCGATCGAGGCCGGTTTCTCGCGTGCCTTCGCCACCATTTTCGACGCCAACATCACCACGCTGGCCGCCGCCGCGCTGCTCTATCAGTTCGGTTCCGGCCCGGTGCGCGGCTTCGCGGTGACGCTCAGTCTGGGCATCCTGACCTCGATGTTCACCGCGGTGATGGTGACCAGGCTTCAGGTCTATCTTTGGGCGCGCCGCCGTCGGCCGTCCGCTCTGCCGCTGCCGGTCTAGGGGAAACAGACGATGTATCGTGGCATGAAGTTCATCCCCGAGGGGACGAAGGTCGATTTCGTCGGCAAACGTCTGGTCGCTCTCGGCCTGTCGGTGCTGGTGATCGTCGGCTCCCTGATCCTGCTGCCGCTGCACGGCCTTAACTTCGGCATCGACTTCGCGGGCGGCATCCAGATGGAGGTGCGCTCCGCCGAACCGGTCCACCTGGGCGAGTTGCGTACCAAGTTGAATGATCTCGGCGTCGGCGAGATCGGCCTGCAGGGCATCGGCGACAGCGGCCGCGAGGTGATGATCCGCATCCCCGCCTTCGACGACGAGGCGACGCAGAACGCCGCTCTGAAGCAGGTGCGCGAGGCTCTGGGTCCCGCGTTCGAGGATCGCCGCACCGAAGTGGTGGGGCCGAAGGTCGGCGAGGAACTGGTGCGCGACGGTATCCTGGCGGTGACCCTGGCGATCCTGGCCATCGGCGCCTATCTGTGGCTGCGCTTCGAGTGGCAGTACGGCGTCGGCGGCATGCTGACCCTGTTGCACGACGTCACCGCGACGATGGGGTTGTTTTCGCTTTCCGGCATGGAATTCAGCCTGACCTCGGTCGCGGCGGTGCTGACCATCGCCGGGTATTCGATCAACGATACCGTGGTGGTGTACGACCGCGTGCGCGAGAACCTGCGCAAATACAAGAAGATGCCGCTGCCCGAACTGATGAACCTCAGCATTAACGAAATGCTGTCGCGAACCATCCTGACCAGCGGTACCACCGTGCTGTCGGTGCTGGCCATCGCGATTTTCGGCGGCGACGTGCTGCGCGGTTTCGCCCTGGCCCTGATCTGGGGCGTGGTGGTCGGCACCTATTCGTCGATCTATATCTCGCTGCCGGTGCTGATCTATTTCCATTTGCGCAACACCGACGCCCTGGCCGAACTGGACGCCACGCCGGGCAAGGCGCGCCCCTGACGCGGACGGACGCTTCCGGCATGAAAAAAACGGCGGGGAAACCCCGCCGTTTTTTCGTTTCCGGCAAGGCCGGTTATTTCAGGTTCTCGGCGATGAACGCCCAGTTGATCAGACGGTCGAGCACGGTCTGCACGAAGTCCGGGCGGCGGTTCTGGTAGTCGAGGTAATAGGCGTGTTCCCAGACGTCGACGGTGAACAGCGCCTTCTGTCCGTGGGTCAGGGGCAGGTCGGCGTTACCGGTCTTGGTGATCTTCAGCTCGCCCTTGTCCAGCACCAGCCAAGCCCAGCCGCTGCCGAACTGCGACACCGCGGCGGCCTTGAACTGTTCCTTGAAGGCGTCGAGAGAGCCGAAGGCGGCGTCGATGCGCTCGGCCAGGGCGGCGGGCGGGGTGCCGCCGCCGGTGGGGCTCATGCTGTTCCAGAAGAAGGTGTGGTTCCAGGTCTGGGCGGCATTGTTGAAGACACCGACCTTGTCCGGGTTTCCCGCCGCGTTCTCGATGATTTCCACCAGGGGCTTGCTCGCCAGCGGCCCGCCCTCGATCAGTTTATTGAGGTTGGCGACATACGCCGCGTGGTGCTTGCCGTGATGGAAGCTCAGGGTGTTGGCGGAGATGTAGGGCTCAAGCGCCGTTGGGGCGTAGGGCAGCGCGGGAAGTTCGAATGCCATGGGGGTCTCCTTGTGGGTGACGTGCGTCTATTGCGTAAGTTAATGCGCAAGCCGTCGAAGTTAAGCCCTTGACAGGATTTTTTGCCGAATCTTCACCGAATTCCGGCGCGCAGGGAGGTGAGGGCGGATTGCGCCGCGCGTTCGCCGGAAAGGACGGCGCCCTCGATGCACGAGGGCAGGCCGGTGGCGGTCCAGTCCCCGGCGAGGAAGAGGTTCGGCTGCGGCGTTTCCGCGGCGGGACGGGCGGCGAAGGCCTGCGGCGTGGCGGCGACGGTGGCGCGTTTCTCGACGATGCGGCGGAACGGCGGCGGCGTCAGCGGGAAGGGACGGGGCAGCACGGTTACCGCCTCGGTCCAGGCGGCATGGGCCAAACTGTCCGCCGGTCTGGTTTGCAGGCCTTGGGCATTGCCGATGCCGACCGAGACCACCGGTCCGCGCCAGAACACCCAGTCGGCCAGCCCGCCCGTCAGCCCGCAGAAACCGAGGCCGAGGTTGTAGCCGACCTCGAAATGCAGGTTGACGATGGCCGAGGTGGGAATCTCGGGGCAGAGGTCGGGGCACAGGCGGTGCGCGGCGGCATTGGGTACCGCCAGGATCACCGCGTCGCGCGACGTGTCGATGGTGCCGCGCCGGAAGATCAGGCGGCGGACCCGGTCCTCGCCACGGTCGAGGGCAAGAAGCGGCATCCCCCGGTGCAGCGTCGTCCCATGATAGCGCAGGCACGAGGCGGCGGGCTCGGCGATGATTTCGGACCAGGGGCGTGCCGCCAGCAGCGGTTGCCCGCTCGCCCGCCCGTTCAGGGCCAGGGCCTTCAGAACGGCGGCGGCGTGCGGCGCCGAGACATCCGCCGGAGGTGCGTTGAACACCCCGGAGAGGAAGGGAGTCCAGAATCGCCGCCAAAGCGCCCCCTCGGTCGGGATGCGGTCGCCGACGCGGCTTCCCGGCGGCGCGGAAGACAGGCGCCAGCCCTGTTCCAGCAGGCGCCAGCGCGAAGCCCCGGGGATGCGCAGGCCGCGTCCGAGCAGCCAAAGGGCGCTTTCGCCGCCGGGGACGATGCGCCAGCGCGTGCCGTCGTCGAGGTCGTGGAAGGTCAGGGCGTCGGCCCCGGCCAGACCGGTGGACGGGGCGCCGATCCGCCGCAGAAAGTCGAGGGTGGCGCGGTTGGCGGAAAACAGCAGGTGGCTGCCGTTGTCGATGGCGGTGCCGAACCGCTGGTCGGGAAGGGAACGGCAGCGCCCGCCCAGATGGGTCGCCGCCTCGTACAGGTGGACCAGAACCCCCGCCTCGGCCAACGACAGCGCCGCCGAAAGACCGGCGACGCCGCCGCCGATGACATGGCAGACGGGCGCGGAATCGAAGGCGAAGGGGGGAACGAATTCCGGCATTCTAACTCCGTGGGCGCGGCAGGCGCAGCAGACAGGCCAGACGGGCCAGGCGTCCGGGGCGCGGTGGCGGCGTGGTTGCCGACCATCCCCGGCGTTCGATGCGGCGCAGCAGGTCTTCGTAGGCGGCCATCATCGCCCGCGCCGGAAACAGGGCGCGGGCGTTGCCGGGGGTCAGCGCCCGGCGCGCCGCGTCGAAATCGGCGCGGGCCAGGCGCGCCAGCTCGGCGCGGGCGGCGCCGATCGCTGGATGGGCGGCGATGTCCGCCGCGTCGTCGCCGGAAATGCCGCAGGCATTCAGGACGTCGCGCGGCAGATAGCAACGCCCGGCGGCGGCGTCTTCCGCGACGTCGCGCAGGATGTTGACGCGTTGCAGGGCGTCGCCCAGCGCCAGGGCGAAACGGCGGGAATCGGCGTCCTGCGCGCCCAGCAGGGGCAGGGCGACCAGGCCGACGCTACCCGCCGCGCGGCGGCAGTACAGGGCGAAGGTTTCGGCGTCCGGGGCGACGATCGGCCCTTCCACGTCCATGCGCATCCCGGCGACGAGGGCGCGGCATTCGGCGAAGTCGAGGCCGAAGCGGGCATGCACGGCGGCCAGCGCGGCGAGAAGAGGCGTCTCCTCGTCCGGCGGAGCGCCGGTTTCCAGACGGTCCAGGCACAGCTCCCAGGCGTCCAGCGCGGCGCGGCGCTCTTCCGTGGTGAGTTCGGGGGCGTCGGCGATGTCGTCGAGGACGCGGCAGAAGGCATAGAGCGTGTGCATCGCCTGTCGCCGGTCGCGCGGCAGGAACGACAGGCCGAGGCGGAAGGAGGAACCGGAACGCGCCACGGTTTCCGCCACGGTGCGCGCCGCCTCGCCGCGCAGCAGACCGGGCGCGGGCGGCGCAATCAGGGCCCGCAGGCCGACGGCGGCGGCGCGAATGAAGTCGGCGAAGGTGGGGCGGATGCGTTCGGCCAGGGGGTCGCCCGCGCGCAGCCGCGTCAGCAGGGCGCGCGCCAGGAAGACGATCGCCGCCGCCTCGGCCCGCAAACCGGGGGATTGCACTTGCGCGGGCAGGGACTCCGCCTCGTCGATCAGGCGGGCGGTGCGGTCGAGGGCACGGTCCAGGCAGGCGCGCAGACCGGGGGAGCAGCGCGGCGCGGTCAGGTCGGCGGGATCCGCGTGGGTGCCGTCCGGCCAGTCCAGAGGCAGGTAGATCCGGGCGCGCAGACGCATGTCCTCGCCCAGGTCCTGGGCGTGGTTGAGTACCTGCAACGCGGCGCACAGCGCGTCGGCGGCGGCGACCGCGCGGCGCGGTTCTCCGTGCAGGTCCAACAGGAAACGCCCCACCGGCGCGGCGGAGGCGCGGCAATACGCCATCAATTCGTCCCAGGTGGCGGTGCGTTGGTTCTCCGCGTCGCGGCGGAAAGCCCCCAGCAGGGCGCGGGCGTGGCCGGTTTCCAACCCGCGCGCGGCAAGGCGGCGGCGCAGGTCGGCGGCGGCGGCAACGTCGGTGCGGCCGTCGGGGACTTCCCGTCCCTGCAAGGCGCCGTCCAGCGCGTCGAGGGCGGCCAGCTTCGCCTCCGCCGTCAATTCGGGCGAATCGGCGATGTCGTCGGCGAAACGGGCGAAGCGATAGAAGGCCCGCACCACCGCCCGCTCGGCGCGGCCAAGCAGCAACGACGCCACCGGAAAGTTTTCCGGCCGTTTGGCGCCGCCCACGGTGCATTCGTCGATCGGGCGGTCTATGATGGCGTCACGGGTCAAGGCGGTTCGCGGTTCCGGTTCGTGGGTTCCCCACTATACGCATCCGCGCCGCGCGCCGCAGCCAAAACCCCGGATTTTTTAGGGGAGTACCCAGGTGTTCACGGAATTCGCCGAATCCTGGCTGGCCGACGCGGTGCGCGGCCAGGACCGGGACCGTTTCATCGCGGCGATGTTCTGCCCGGAGACGCGGCGCGCCGGTGTTTTCGCCGTCGCCGCCTTCCATGCCGAAATCGCCACGGTGCGGGAACGGGTGGGCGACCCGCAGGTCGGGCATATCCGCCTGCTCTGGTGGCGCGACGCCCTGGAACGCGCCCACGCCGAGGAAGATGCCGAGGCCGCGCCGCTGCTGCGCCTGTTGGCCGGGCTGCGCGACTGGCCGGAACTGCGGCCCCACCTGATCGCCCTGGTCGACGCCCATGCGGGCATCCTCGACGAACCGCCGCTGGCCGACGCCGAGGCGGCGCGCCGCCGCATCGCCGGAATCGCCACGCCGTTGTCCGAGGCCAACGCCGTGGCCATGGGACTTCCCGACTGGACGGAGCATGCCGAAATGGCGCGCAACGCGGCGCTGGGCCATGGCCTGACCGTGCTGCTGCGCGGCACGGCATCCGCCCTGCGGCGCGGGCGTTCCCCCTGGGCCGCCGACCTGGGCGATCCACGGGCGCGCGCCGACCTGGCCCGGTCGGTCGCCGATGTCGCGGAAGCCGCCATCGCCGCCGCCATCGCGTGGCACCCGCCGCGCCGGGCCTTTCCCCTGATCGTTCCCGCGCTGCTGGCCCGCCAGCACCTGCGCCGCCTGCGCCGCGCCGGGGACGAGCCCCTGGACGGGCGCTTCGCCGCGCCCAGCCGGGTGACCCTGGGGCTGCTTTTGGACTGGCTGCGTTGCCGCAGGTAAAACCGGGCCGTGGGCCCTTTGAACCCATGCGCTTTTCGCCGCGCGATTGTCTTATCGCGCTTTGCGCAAGAACGGGAAGGGGGCCGGGTGGCCTTATTTCCCGATCTTTTCCAGCCAGGCCGCGAGGTCGGCGAGGGCGCGGGCGGAGTGGGCCTTCTTGCGGTCGGCGCCCTTCAGCTTGCGGGGTTTGCCGCCGGGTTTGGCGGGGGCGGCCTCGGGCAGGGGCGGGAACAGGCCGAAGGTGACGTTCATCGGCTGATAGGTGTCGGCGTCGGCGCCGCCGGTGATATGGGCGAGCATGGCCCCCATGGCGGTGGTGGGCGGCGGCGGCAGAAAGGGTTTTTCCTGTGTCTGCCACAGGGCGAACAGCCCGGCCATCAAGCCGACCGAGGCGCTTTCGACATAGCCCTCGCAGCCGGTGATTTGCCCGGCGAAGCGCAAATGCGGCTGAGACTTCAGGCGAAGCTGTTCATCCAACACCTTGGGGCCGTTCAGGAACGTGTTGCGATGAATGCCACCCAGGCGGGCGAATTCAGCGTTTTCCAGCCCCGGAATGGAGCGGAAGATGCGCAGCTGTTCGCCGTGCTTCAGCTTGGTTTGGAAGCCGACCATGTTGTAGAGGGTGCCGAGCGCGTTGTCCTGGCGCAGTTGCACCACGGCGAAGGGTTTGACGCCCGGGGTGTGGGGATTGGTCAGGCCGACCGGCTTCATCGGGCCGAAGGCCAGGGTCATCGCGCCGCGTTCGGCCATCACCTCGACCGGCAGGCAGCCCTCGAAATAGGGGGTATCCTTCTCCCAGTCCTTGAATTCGACGTAGTCGGCGGAGGTCAGCGCGGCGACGAAGGCGTCGTACTGCGCCTTGTCCATCGGGCAGTTGATGTAGTCGCGTCCGGTTCCCTTGTCCCAGCGCGACTGGAACCAGGCCTTGGAAAAGTCGATGCTGTCCTTCGTCACCACCGGCGCGATGGCGTCGAAGAAGGAGAGCGAGTCCGCGCCGCTGGCAGCGCCGATTTCCGCCGACAGGGCGGGGGAGCACAGCGGTCCGGCGGCGACGATCCAAAGGCCGTCGTCCGGCGGCGGCAGGACGGTGATTTCCTCGTGACGGACGGTGACGTTGGGGTGGGATTCCAGGGCCGCCTGCACGTCGCGGGAAAAGGCCTCGCGGTCCACCGCCAGGGCGCCGCCCGCGGGCACGCGGTTGGCGTCGGCGGCGCGCAGGATCAGCGACCCGGCGCGGCGCATTTCCTCGTGCAGCAGACCGACGGCGCTGGCTTCCGCGTCGTCGGAGCGCAGCGAGTTGGAGCAGACCAGTTCGGCGAAGCCGCCGGAGGCATGGGCCGGGGTGGATTTTTGCGGCCGCATTTCGTGCAGGACCACCACCGCGCCGCCTTCGGCGAGCTGCCAGGCGGCCTCGCTTCCGGCGAGACCGGCGCCGATGACGTGGACGGTGGGCGTGGACATGCGGCGTGTTCCTTCCTGCGCTGCGCGGTCTGGCACACTTAAGGCCGAACGGCGGTCCTGTCCAGGCTTGCGTCCGGCGCCGTACTCAGGTACTTCCGACTGACCGATGCGTGAACCCGAGGGGACGAGATGGACGAGGCGTTGTGGGACAAGATTCTGCACACCCAGCAGTTCTGGGTGGCGGCCGGTTGCCTGGGCGTTGCCATCTGGGCGGCGGTGTATGCCTGGCGGCGCGACCGCTGGAAGGGCCGGGTTCTGACGCCCGCGCAGGCGCATGCCCTGGTCGAGGCGGGCGAGGATCCCCTGCTGTGGGATACCCGCATGCCGGCGCAGGTCAAGCGCGATCCGGAAACCGCGGCGGGAGCCCTGATCCTGCCGTTGGAGCAAATCCCGGCGACCCTGCGCGACAAGTCCTCGCACCGCCGTTATCAGGAACTGCGCGACGCGCAGATCGTGGTCTTCGACACGGCGACCAACCGTGCCACCCTGGCCGCCAAGTTCCTACAGGAATACGGCATGCGCAACGTGGCGCTGATGCAGGGCGGCCTGAAGGCCTGGCGCGCCGCCGGGCTGCCGGTGGAAGCGGTCAGCCCGGACGACGCGAAGTAAGCACCGCCTTCAGATAGGGGGCGGTGTAGCCGGTCTTGCCGGCGACGATGTCCTCGGGCGTGCCGGTGGCGACGATGCCGCCGCCGCCGTCGCCGCCCTCCGGCCCGATGTCGACGATCCAGTCGGCGGTCTTGATGACCTCCAGGTTGTGTTCGATCACCACCACGGTGTTGCCCGCGTCGACCAGGGCGTGCAGCACCTCCAGCAGCTTCCGCACGTCCTCGAAATGCAGGCCGGTGGTCGGCTCGTCGAGGATATAGAGGGTGCGTCCGGTGGCGCGCCGCGCCAGTTCCTTCGACAGCTTGACGCGTTGCGCCTCGCCCCCCGACAGAGTCGTCGCCTGTTGCCCCAGGTGGACATAGCCCAGGCCGACCCGTTGCAGCAGCACCAGTTTGTCGCGGATCGAGGGCACCGCCTTGAAGAACTCCACCCCTTCGTCCACCGTCATGTCCAGCACGTCGGCGATCGACTTGCCGCGATAGCGCACGTCCAGGGTCTCGCGGTTGTAGCGCTTGCCCTTGCAGACGTCGCACTGCACGTAGACGTCGGGCAGGAAGTGCATCTCGATCTTGATCACGCCGTCGCCCTGGCAGGCCTCGCAGCGGCCGCCCTTGACGTTGAACGAGAAACGGCCGGGCTTGTAGCCGCGCGCCTGGGCCTCGGGCAATCCGGCGAACCAATCGCGGATCGGGGTGAAGGCGCCGGTGTAGGTGGCGGGGTTGGAACGCGGCGTGCGGCCGATCGGCGACTGGTCGATGTCGACGATCTTGTCGATGGCGGCCAGGCCGGTGATCTCGTCGTGGGGCAGGGGGATGTCGCGCGCGCCGTTGAGCTGCCGCGCCACCGCCTTGTACAGGGTTTCCAGGATCAGGGTGGACTTGCCGCCGCCGGACACGCCGGTGACGCAGGTGAAGGTGCCCAGCGGAATGTCGACGTCGACGTTGCGCAGGTTGTTGCCGCGCGCGCCGCGAATGCCGATGGACAGGCCGTTGCCGGGGCGGCGCATCGGCGGCACCGGCACCACTCGCGCGCCGGTCAGGTATTGGCCGGTCAGGCTGTCCGGGCAGGCCATCACGGTTTCGGGCGTGCCCTGCGCCACCACCGCGCCGCCCAGGGCGCCCGCGCCCGGTCCCATGTCGATGACGTGGTCGGCGGTGCGGATGGCGTCTTCGTCGTGTTCGACGACGATCACCGTGTTGCCGAGGTCGCGCAGCCGCGCCAGGGTGGCGAGCAGGCGGTCGTTGTCGCGCTGGTGCAGGCCGATCGACGGCTCGTCGAGCACGTAGAGCACACCGCTGAGGCCGGAGCCGATTTGGCTGGCCAGGCGGATGCGTTGGCTTTCGCCGCCCGACAGGGTGCCCGAGGTCCGCGACAGCGACAGGTATTCCAGGCCGACGTTGGCGAGGAAGCGCAGGCGTTCGTCGATTTCCTTGAGGATGCGCCGCGCGATTTCCCGATCCTTGTCGGAGAGGCATTCCTCCAGCTTGCGGAACCAGACCAGGGCCTCGCCGATCGACAGGCGGGTGATCTCGGCGATGTTCTTGCCCGCGATCTTCACCGCCAGGGCCTCGGCCTTCAGGCGGTCGCCGTGGCAGGTGTCGCAGGGAGAACTGGTCTGGTACTTCGAGATTTCCTCGCGCATCCAGGCGGAATCGGTCTCGCGGAAGCGGCGTTCCAGGTTGGGGATCACCCCCTCGAAGGGCTTGTGGCTTTCATAGCGGCGCTTGCCGTCCTCCAGGACCAGATGGATCGGCGTGCGGCCGGTGCCGTAGAGGATGGCCTGCTGCGCCTCCGGCGGCAGGTGACGGAAGGGCAGCCTCGAATCGGTGTGGAAGTGGGTGCATACCGCTTCCAGGGATTGCGTGGCGATCTGCGAGGTGGTGCCCATCCACGGCGCGATGGCTTCGGTGGCGGGGCGGGCCGGGTCGGGGACCACCAACTGCGGGTCGATCGACATGCGCACCCCCAGGCCGTCGCAGTCGGGGCAGGCGCCGAAGGGGTTGTTGAACGAGAACAGGCGGGGTTCGATCTCGTCGATGGTGAAGCCGGAAACCGGACAGGCGAACTTGGCGGAATAGGTGTGGCGCTGCCCGGTCTCGGCGTCCTCGGCATAGGCGAGGCCGTCGGCGAGGTCGAGGATGGTTTCCAGCGACGCGGCGAGGCGGCTTTCCAGTCCGGCCTTCACCACCACGCGGTCCACCACCACTTCGATGTCGTGCTTGAACTTCTTGTCGAGGGGCGGGGCTTCCTCGATGGCGTGCAGGGTGCCGTCGATCTTTACCCGCTGGAACCCGCGGGAGAGAAGGTCCCTCAGTTCCTTCTTGTATTCCCCCTTGCGGCCGCGGACGATCGGCGCCAGCAGATAAAGGCGGGTGCCCTCGGGCAGGGCCATGATGCGGTCGACCATCTGCGACACCGTCTGGCTTTCGATCGGCAGGCCGGTGGCGGGGGAGTGCGGCACCCCGACCCGCGCCCACAGCAGGCGCATGTAGTCGTAGATTTCGGTCACCGTGCCTACCGTCGAGCGCGGATTGCGTGAGGTGGTCTTCTGCTCGATGGAAATCGCGGGCGACAGGCCGTCGATGGAATCGACGTCGGGCTTCTGCATCATTTCCAGGAACTGGCGCGCATAGGCCGACAGGCTTTCGACGTAGCGGCGCTGTCCCTCGGCATAGATGGTGTCGAAGGCCAGCGAGGATTTCCCCGACCCGGACAGGCCGGTGATCACCACCAGCCGATTCTTCGGGATATCGACGGAAACGTTGCGCAGATTGTGTTCCCGCGCGCCACGAACGGAAAGAACAGAGGCTTCGGCGGGAAGGTCGGGGGAGTGGGTCATCGGGATTGGGCGATCCTCGTCAGCGGGCCGGGAAAATCGTTGGCTCATAACATGCAAGGCAGGGAAAGTCGACCGCGGGACGAGGGTATTTTCCATGCGGATGCATAGCTTTCGTCCAACGTGCTGCACAAAAAATAGGATTGGAACCGATGAAAGGAAAGAGCCAGATCAAGCCTTGAGCAAAGCGCTTGACTTGGCGGTCCCAGTCGGCATGTTTGTGGGCTGGGAAGGCTGCGGACGAGGGGGAGTGTCCGCAGTGAGGCGAGGGCCCAATTCGTAATCAACACGGGGACAACCCATACCTTCAGGGGCCGTTTCAAATTTGGCTTACTTTATTCAGCAGCTTATCAACGGGCTGACCCTGGGCGCGATTTATGGTTTGATCGCGATCGGGTACACCATGGTGTACGGCATCATCGGCATGATCAACTTCGCCCACGGCGAAATTTACATGATCGGTGCCTTCGTTTCCGTCGTCACCTATCTGATCCTTTCGGCATTGGGCTTGGGCTACGTGCCCTTGGTCCTTCTGGTGATGCTGATGACCTCGATGCTGTTCACCTCGGTCTACGGGTGGAGCATCGAACGCGTCGCCTATCGCCCGTTGCGCGGCGCGCCCAAGCTGGCGGCGCTGATCTCCGCAATCGGCATGTCGATCGCCCTGCAGAACTATGTGCAGCTGACCCAGGGCGCGCGCGTCAAGGCGTTGGCGCCGGTGATCTCGGGCGGCATCACGCTGATGGAAAGCGACGGCTTCACCGTGCATCTGTCGTATCTGCAGATGTTCATCTGCGTCCTGACCGTGGTCTTGATGGTCGGATTCAGCTTCCTGATCGACAAGACGTCGCTCGGGCGGCAGCAGCGCGCCTGCGAACAGGACCGCACCATGGCTTCCCTGGTCGGGGTCAACGTCGACCGCACCATCAGCATGACCTTCGTCATGGGCGCGGCGCTGGCCGCGGTGGCGGGGATGATGGTCACCCTCTATTACGGCGTGGTGGACTTCTACATCGGCTTCGTCGCCGGGATGAAGGCGTTCACCGCCGCGGTGCTGGGCGGTATCGGCTCGTTGCCCGGGGCGATGCTGGGCGGCGTGCTGATCGGCCTGATCGAGGCCTTCTGGTCGGCCTACTTCACCATCGAATACAAGGACGTGGCCGCGTTCTCGATCCTTGTCCTGGTGTTGATCTTCCGCCCCACCGGCCTGTTGGGCAAACCGGAAATCGAGAAGGTGTGAGACGATGAGCGAATCCACCAACCCGATCCGTGCGGCGCGTTCGCCGCTGAAAACCATCGTCATCGACGCCTGTCTGACCGCCTTCGTCGTGCTGATCCTGGCGATTCCCTTCATCGGTCTGAAAAGCGACAGCGTCGGGACCTCGTTGCAACTGGTCACCCGCTGGCCCCTGATGTTCGCCGTGATCGGCGCGATGGTCGCCGGGCGCGTGCTCTTGAACCTGTGGCGCATGCGGCCCTCGGCCGCGCCCTCCGCGAAAGGCGGCAAGGGAGTCGGCGCCACGCTGTCCGCCTGGGGCGGCAGCCACATCAAGATGATCGGCGTCGTCGCCTTCGTCGCCGCGGTGGCGTTGCCCTTCATGCCCTTCTCCAACCGCTACGTCGTCGACATCGCCACCACCTTCCTCATCTACGTGATGCTGGGCTGGGGCTTGAACATCGTGGTCGGTCTGGCCGGGCTTCTCGATCTCGGTTACGTCGCCTTCTATGCGGTGGGGGCCTATACCTATGCCCTGATCGCCACCCAGCTTGGCTGGTCGTTCTGGCTGTGTCTGCCGCTGGCCGGGCTGTTCGCCGCGATGTTCGGCATCATGCTGGGCTTTCCGGTGCTGCGCCTGCGCGGCGACTATCTGGCGATCGTCACATTGGGCTTCGGCGAAATCATCCGGATCGTCCTGACCAACTGGGTGGACTTCACCAAGGGGCCGGACGGGATTTCCGGCATTCCGCGCCCCAGCTTCTTCGGTGCCGTCTTCTCGCGTTCCGCGCCGGAGGGAGTGACCACCTTCGCCGACCTGTTCGGCATCGCGTATTCGTCGCAGCACCGGGTGATCTTCCTGTATTTCCTGATCCTGGCGCTGGCGGGGGTGACCAACCTGTTCACCCTGCGGATGCGCCGCCTGCCCACCGGCCGCGCCTGGGAAGCCCTGCGCGAGGATGAAATCGCCTGCCGTTCGCTCGGCATCAACCCGACCAACGTCAAGCTTTCGGCGTTCGCCCTGGGGGCGATGTTCGCGGGCTTCGCCGGGGCGTTCTTCTCGACCCGGCAGGGGTTCGTCAGCCCGGAAAGCTTCACCTTCATCGAGTCCGCGATCATCCTGGCGATCGTGGTTTTGGGCGGCATGGGGTCGCAGACCGGCGTGGTTCTGGCGGTCTTCGCCCTGGTCATCCTGCCCGAGTGGTTCCGCGAGTTCGAACAGTACCGCATGTTCCTGTTCGGCGCGGCGATGGTGCTGATCATGGTGTTGAAGCCGACCGGCGTGATGGGCCACCGCGAGCCCACCATCCGACTGCATCCCCCGGGCAAGCCCGGCGAACAGCCGGAGGTCGTCCAATGAACGCCATGGAAGCCATGCTGAACACCGAAGACGACGCGCTGCTCGACGTGCAGCACCTGACCATGCGGTTCGGCGGCCTGACCGCGATCGACGACCTGTCGTTCACCGCCCGCCGCCGCGAGATCACCTCGATCATCGGTCCCAACGGCGCGGGTAAGACCACGGTCTTCAACTGCCTGACCGGCTTCTACAAGCCGACGGTGGGGTGCCTGCTGCTGAAGCATCCGCAAAAAGGGGACTATTTCTTGGAACGGATGGAGGGCTTCCGCATCGCCCAGGTCGGCGATGTCGGGCGAACCTTCCAGAATATCCGCCTGTTCCCCAAGATGACGGTGCTGGAAAATCTGATCATCGCCCAGCATAACCGCCTGATGAAGGCGTCGTGCTTCGCCCTGGCCGGTCTTTTCGGGCTGCCGCGCTATCGCGAGGCGGAGAAGGCGGCGGTGGACAAGGCGCGCTTCTGGCTGGACCGGGTGGGTCTGATCCCCCGCGCCGACTGGGAGGCGGGCAACCTGCCCTATGGCGACCAGCGGCGTCTGGAAATCGCGCGGGCCATGTGCATCGATCCTTGCCTCTTGTGCCTGGACGAACCCGCGGCCGGCCTGAACCCGCGTGAGTCCCTCGACCTCAACGAGCTTCTGCTCTCCATCCGCGACGAGCAGGGCATCGGCATCCTCCTCATCGAACACGACATGAGCGTGGTGATGGGCATTTCCGACCACATCGTGGTGCTGGATCACGGGCGGAAGATTTCCGACGGCGATCCCGAATTCGTGCGCAACGATCCGACGGTGATCCGCGCCTATCTGGGCGAGGAAGAGGGGGACGACGACCATGCTTAAGATCGAGGGCGTCCATACCTTCTATGGCAAGATCGAAGCGCTGAAGGGCGTGGACGTGAACATCAACGCCGGCGAGATCGTCACCCTGATCGGGGCGAACGGCGCGGGCAAATCCACCCTGCTGATGACGGTGTTCGGCAAGCCGCAGGCGCGGTCCGGCCGCGTCCTCTTCGAAGGGCAGGACATCACGCGGGTTCCGGCGCACGAGATCGTGCGCCTGGGCATCGCGCAATCGCCGGAAGGCCGCCGCATCTTCGCCCGGATGACGGTGTACGAGAACCTGCAAATGGGCTGCCTGCCCACCGACGGCAGCCACTTCGAGGACGACGTCCGCATGGTCTTCGACCTGTTCCCCCGGCTGGAGGAACGGCGCAACCAGCGCGGCGGCACGCTTTCCGGCGGCGAACAGCAGATGCTGGCGATCGGCCGCGCCTTGATGAGCCGTCCGCGCCTGTTGCTGCTGGACGAGCCGTCGCTCGGCCTGGCGCCGCTGGTGGTTCGGCAGATCTTCGAAATCATCAAGAAGATCAACGAGGCGGGGGTGACCGTCTTCCTGGTCGAACAGAACGCCTTCCACGCGTTGAAGCTGGCGCATCGCGGTTATGTCATGGTTAACGGCAACATCACCCTGTCGGGAACCGGGCGGGAGCTGCTGGACAACCCCGAAATCCGCGCTGCATACCTGGAGGGAGGTCACTGATGGACGAGATTCTGGGGGCGAGCCCGCTGGTTTTCGTCGGCTTCACCTGCCTGATCATGGGGTGGGTCTCCTTCATGACCGGCCGCGCCATCGCCACGACCTGGCGCCCGCGTTGGCAGGTGGTGCCGTATAGCATCCTGCTTGGCTTGGCCAATCGCTTCTTTTCCTTCGCGCTGTTCGGCGCGCCGCTGTTCTCGTTGAGCGGCTGGCTGATCGGCACGGCGTTGTTGTTGGTGGTGGGGTTGGCTTCGTACCGGGAGAAGCAGGCCTTCAAGATGGTCGCGCAGTATCCCTGGCTCTACGAACGCTGCGGTCCCTTCGATTGGAGGGAGCGCAAACACGACGCCCCCTAGGGGCGTCGGTTTCTTCGTCAAGGAAAGGGGCGGCATAAGCCCCGCAACCGCGACCGGCAACGGCGGCGGCAAGCAATGATCGGTTCGGGTGGAACCGGACGGTATGAACACCATGGCTTAACCGGTTAAGGAGTTTAGAGAATGTTGAAGACGACTTTGTGCGCGGGCGTTGCGGTGCTGGCTTTGGGCGTGGGTATGGCCAAGGCCGATATCGTCATCGCGGTGGCCGGTCCGATGACCGGTTCCAACGCCTCCTTCGGCGAACAGGCCCTGAAGGGCGCCGAGCAGGCGGTCAAGGACATCAACGCCAAGGGCGGCGTGCTGGGGCAGAAGCTGAAGCTCGAGGTCGGCGACGACGCCTGCGACCCGAAGCAGGCGGTGGCGGTGGCCAACCAGCTGGTCAACAAGGGCGTGAAGGCGGCGATCGGCCACTTCTGCTCGGGCTCCTCGATTCCGGCGTCCGCCGTCTATCAGGAAGAAGGTCTGATCCAGATTTCCTGGGGTTCGACCAACCCGAAGCTGACCGAACAGGGTTTCGGCAACGTCTATCGCGTCTGCGGTCGTGACGACCAGCAGGGCCCGGCGGCGGCCGAGCTTCTGGTGAAGAAGTTCAAGGGCAAGAAGATCGCCATCCTTCACGACAAGTCCGCCTACGGCAAGGGCCTGGCCGACGAGACGAAGAAGAAGCTGAACGAACTGGGCGTCAAGGAAACCACCTACGAAGCCTACACCGCGGGCGAGAAGGATTATTCCGCCCTGGTGACCAAGCTGAAGCAGGCGGGCATCGGGGTGATCTACCTCGGCGGCTACCATGCGGAAGGCGGCCTGATCGTGCGTCAGGCGGTGGAGCAGGGCCTGAAGGTGACCCTGGTCGGCGGCGATTCCCTGGGTACCTCGGAATTCGCGGCGATCGCGGGCAAGGCCGGCGACGGCACCCTGTTCTCGTTCAACCCCGATCCGCGCAAGGACCCGACCAACAAGAAGGTGGTCGAGGCGATCCGCGCCGGCGGTTACGAGCCGGAGGGCTATACCCTCTACACCTACGGCGCGATCCAGGCCTACGTGCAGGCCGTGGAAGCCGCGAAGAGCACCAAGACCGCCGACGTCAACAAGAAGCTGCACAGCATGACCTTCAAGACCGTGCTGGGCAACGTCGGCTTCGACGCCAAGGGCGACCTCAAGGCTCCGGGCTTCGTCTTCTACGAATGGAAGGGCGGTGCGTTCGATTACATGAAGTAATCGGCTCGTCCGATCGAAACCCCCGGCGGAAAATTCCGCCGGGGGTTTTTCTTTAAGAGGCCTTGCGCATCGCCTATCTTGAAATGTATTCATGCCCGCCATCGGTTGGGCATAACCATCAATCATGGAGGCGAGGGCATGTTGTTGAAAACTGCGTTATGCGTCGGCGTCGCGTTGACGGCGTTGGGAACGACGGCCGCCCAGGCGGACATCCTGATCGGTGTCGCCGGGCCGCGCACCGGTGCGTACGCGAATTTCGGCGAACAGGTCTTCCAGGGGGCTTCCCAGGCGGTCAAGGATATCAACGCCAAGGGCGGCGTGCTGGGCCAGAAGCTGCGGTTGGAAATCGGCGACGACGCCTGCGATCCGAAGCAGGCGGTCTCCGTCGCCAACCAGTTCGCCAATCACGGCGTGGCCTTCGTCGCCGGGCATTTCTGTTCCGGTTCGTCGATTCCGGCTTCGGCGGTGTATCAGGACGAAGGCATCGTGATGATGTCCTTCAGCTCCACCAATCCGAAGCTGACCGAACAGGGATTCGGGAACATCTATCGCGTCTGCGGCCGCGACGACCAGCAGGGGCCGGTGGCCGCCGAGCTGATCGCCAAGCGCTTCAAGGGGCAGAAGGTGGCGATCCTTCACGACAAGACCGGCTATGGCAAGGGTCTGGCGGACACTACGAAGAAGCGCCTGAACGAACTGGGGATCAAGGAAACCCTGTACGAGGCCTATACCCCGGGCGAAAAGGACTATTCCGCCCTGGTCACCAAGCTGAAGCAGGCGGCGGTCGGCGTCATCTATCTGGGCGGCTATCACACCGAGGGCGGCCTGATCCTGCGTCAGGCGCGCGAGCAGGGGCTGATGGCGACGATGGTCAGCGGCGACGGGCTGGCGACGTCGGAGTTCCCGGCGATCGCGGGCAAGGCGGCCGACGGCACCCTGTTCGCGTTCAATCCCGATCCGCGCAAGAACCCCGCCAACAAGAAGGTGGTCGAGGCGATGCGCGCCAGCGGCTTCGAACCCGAGGGCTATACCCTTTACAGCTATGCCACCATTCAGGTGTTCGCCCAGGCGGCGGCCGCGGCGAAGAGCACCAAGCCCAAGGATATCAACAAGGCCCTGCACGCGGGCAAGTTCGAAACTCTGCTGGGCAAGGTCGAATTCGACAAGAATGGCGACCCCAAGGAACCGGGTTACGTCTTCTACGAATGGCGCAACAACACCTTCGATCTGGCGAAATAAGCCGGGTTTCCGCGGGTTTCGCGAAAGCCCCCGGGGGTCCGTTCCCCGGGGGCTTTCCTGTTGGCGGCGCGGCATGAATGCTCTAGTCTAGCGCTGTCTTTTTTCCATGCATGCAAGGGGGATTCCATGGCCGGATCGGTCAACAAAGTCATTCTCATCGGCAATCTGGGGCGTGACCCGGAAGTGCGCAGCATGCAGAACGGCGGCAAGGTGGTGACGCTGAATCTCGCCACCTCGGAAAGCTGGAACGACCGTCAGAGCGGCCAGCGCCAGGAACGCACCGAATGGCACCGCGTGGTGATCTTCAACGACAACCTGGGCCAGGTGGCGGAGAAATATCTGCGCAAGGGCTCCAAGGTCTATGTCGAGGGATCCCTGCAAACCCGCAAATGGACCGATCAGAACGGCAACGAAAAGTACACCACCGAGGTGGTGCTGCAACGCTTCCGTGGCGAACTGACCATGCTGGACGGCCCGCGCCAGGGCGGCGATGCCGGTCCGGGCGATTCCTATGGTTCCCCCGCGCCGCGCCAGAGTGGCGCCGGCGGCGGCTGGGATGCCCCGCCGGCCTCGGCGCTGGACGACGACATCCCGTTCTAAGCGGACGGATGGGGAAAACGGCGGGGAAGGATCCCCGCCGTTTTTCGTTCAGGCGCCGATCAGATCCAGGATCAGGTTCTCGGCGCCGCGCATCCCCTGCCGGTCGAGGCGGGCCAGGTTGTCCAGGCTGCGGTCGATGTCGTTGCCCAGGATGCCCTCGCCGTCGGCGACATGGGCATCCGTCGCCGCCAGCATGCCCAATTCCACCGCCGCGCCGACCACCGCCGCCACCTTGAAGGCGCAGGACGCCTTGGCGCCGTCGCAGATCAGGCCGGAGAAGGTGGCGACGACCCCCTGCATGGCGTGTTCCTGCGCCGCCGCGCCGCCGCCGTAAAGGAAGGCGGTGGCGGCGGCGACGCCGGTGGCGGGGGCGATGGCGCAGCCGCACGAGGCGCCCAAGCGGCCGGTGTGCGCCTTCACCGCCAGGGTGACGGTGGAGGCGATGGCCAGCGCGCGGGCCAGGGTGGCCCGGTCCGCCGCCAGATGCCGCGCCACGCCCAGAACCCCCAGAAAGTTGGCGATGCCGTGGTTGCCGCTGCCGCAGATCGCGGCGACCGCGACCGGCATGCCGGTCATCCGTCCCTCGCTGGCCGCGCCCGCCAGGAAACGGGCGGCGCGGCGGGGCGAGGGGCCGCGCGCGGCCTCGCGGGAGAGGGCGGCGGCAAGGGGGCCGGAGCGTTCCCGCGCGGCCTCGGCGGCGTGGGCGTTGACCTCCGCCGCCGCCAGCAGGAAATCGAAGGCTTCCGAGGGCATGGCGCGGACGACGCGCAACATCTGCCGCAGGCTGACGCTGCGCAGGGCGTCCAGGGGGTCGGCGCCGTCCTCTTCGGCGGCCAGGGGCAGGGCGACGCCGTCGCGGAAAAGCGCGGCGAAGGCGTCGTGCCGTCCGGCGATCAGCGCCGCGGCATTGCGTCCGCCGCGTTCGGCGCGGACCAGCAGGTGGAGCGGCGGCACGCCATCCTGACGTTGCACGCCGACCGCATCCTGGTCGAGAAGGGCCCGCGCCGCCGCGCGATGCGCCTCGGTCGCGCCGTCGAGAAGGGTCAACCCTGCCGAGGAGTCCGCGATGGCCGCTCCCAGCGCCGCCGCTGCCGGGGTTCCCCGTCGGTCGATGCCGGGAACCCCGGCGAGGGCGGCGTTGCGCAGCAGCGGCGCGCTGGCGGTGACGAGCAGGAGGTCCGGCGCTTCCCCCAGCAGCTCCACGGCGCGGGCGGCGGCCAACGCGACGGCGGCGATTTCGGTGCAGCCGGTGGCCGGGGCGACCTCGGCCCGCAACAGGGAGAGCAGGGTGTCGGCGTCGATCGTCGGCGCGGCGCTGTCGGGCATGATTTTCCTCCCGGTGAGTGAATGGGGGAAAGACTACCCGCCGGGGAGGGGAAAAGGGTTTCGTTGTTTTCGTAAAAAGCGATATATGCGATATAATTATTCCATGTATTTTGACGATATGAGAAAAAATCCCCATGCATGAGGCGTCCCGTGGATTCTATCGACCGTAAGATCCTTTCCCTGTTGCAGCACGACGCCACGTTGTCGGTCGGCGAAATCGCCGCGCGTGTCGGCTTGTCGTCGACGCCGTGCTGGCGGCGCATCCAGAAGCTGGAGGAAAGCGGCGTGATCCGGGGGCGGGTAGCGTTGCTGGACCCGAGGAAGATGAACGTCGGCGTCACCGTGTTCATCGCCATTCGCACCAGCCATCACAGCGGCGATTGGCTGAAGGCCTTTCATCAGGCGGTGGACGACATCCCGGAGATCGTCGAATTTCACCGGATGAGCGGCGAAATCGACTATCTGCTGCGTGCCGTGGTGCCGGATATCGCCGCCTACGATTCGGTCTACAAGCGCCTGATCGAACGGATCGCCCTGGCCGACGTGACCTCGATGTTCGCCATGGAGACCATCAAGTTCACCACGGCGTTGCCGGTATCTTACGCCGAATAAACGGGGCGCGAATTTTCTGCTTCGATTACAAGGCCTTTCGGCGCTTTTTTCGGCTTTTTTCTTAATCGCTTCCGAGGGTTGCGAACGTTGAGTCGAACGGGACGGGATGGTAGACTGCTCCGCCGCCGGAGGATGGCGGTAGCGTTCCACTGAAAGTGTGTGTGCCTTGACCAATACGCCGATCAAAGCGACCGGGTCCGACATCCAGCCCGTCCACATCGAAGAAGAAATGAAGCGGTCCTACCTCGACTACGCGATGAGCGTGATCGTGGCCCGCGCCATTCCCGACGTCCGCGACGGGCTGAAGCCGGTGCACCGGCGCATCATGTTTTCGATGAAGGAAAGCGGCTACGACCATTCCAAGCCGTTCCGCAAGTCGGCGCGCATCGTCGGCGACGTGATGGGCCGTTATCATCCGCACGGCGATTCCGCGATCTATGACGCCATGGTGCGCATGGCGCAGGATTTTTCGATGCGGCTGCCGCTGGTCAGCGGGCAGGGCAACTTCGGCTCGATGGACGGCGATCCGCCCGCGGCGATGCGTTATACCGAGGCGCGCCTGGCGAAAAGCTCGCAGTGCCTGCTCGACGACATCGACAAGGACACCGTCAACTTCCAGCCCAACTACGACGACAGTTCCCAGGAACCGACGGTGCTGCCGGCGCGCTTCCCCAATCTGCTGGTCAACGGCGCGGGCGGCATCGCGGTGGGCATGGCGACCAACATCCCGCCGCACAATCTGGGCGAGGTGGTGGACGCCTGCTGCGCCTATATCGACAATCCGGCGATGACGCTGGAAGACCTGATGGAGATCGTGCCCGGCCCCGACTTTCCGACCGGCGGCGTGATCGTCGGGCGGGCCGGTTCGCGCTCCGCCTATGCCACCGGACGCGGCTCGGTGATCCTGCGCGCCAAGTGCGAGATCGAGGAAATCCGCAAGGATCGCATGGCGGTGGTGGTGCACGAGGTTCCCTATCAGGTGAACAAGGCGGCGATGATCGAGAAAATCGCCGAACTGGTGCGCGACAAGAAGATCGACGGCATCGCCGGTCTGCGCGACGAATCCGACCGCCGCGGCGTGCGGGTGGTGATCGAGCTGAAGCGCGACGCCCAGCCCGAGGTGGTGCTGAACCAGTTGTATCGCTTCACCCCGCTGCAAAGCAGCTTCGGCGTCAACATGCTGGCCCTCAACGACGGGCGGCCGCAGCTTCTGACCCTGAAGGATGTGGTGGCCGCCTTCGTCCGCTTCCGCGAGGAAGTGGTGCGCCGCCGTACCGAGTTCGAGCTTTCCAAGGCGCGCGACCGCGCCCATGTCTTGGTCGGCCTGGCCATCGCCGTGGCCAACCTGGACGAGGTGATCGCGATGATCCGCGCCGCCTCGGACCCCAATTCGGCGCGCGAGGGCCTGATGGGCCGCGACTGGCCCGCCTCCGACGTCGCGCCGCTGATCGACCTGATCGACGAACCCGGACGTCAGGTGGTGGACGGCACCTACCGCCTGTCCGACGCGCAGGCGCGCGCCATCCTGGATTTGCGCCTGCACCGCCTGACCGGCCTGGAACGCGACAAGGTGCACGACGAGATCCGCGAAATCGGCCGGATGATCGAGGACTATCTGGAGACCCTGCGCTCGCGCGAGAAGCTTTACGGCATCATCCGCGACGAACTGGTCGAGGTGAAGACCCTCTACGCCGATCCGCGCCGCACCGCGTTCGAGGAAAACGAGTTCGAACACGACGTCGAGGATCTGATCCCGCGCGAGGACATGGTCGTCACCTACAGCTCGAAGGGCTATGTCAAGCGGGTGCCGCTTTCCACCTATCGCGCGCAGCGGCGCGGCGGCCGGGGCCGTACCGGCATGGCGACCCGCGACGAGGACTACGTGCGCCGCGTCTATTCCGCCAGCACCCACACGCCCTTGTTGTTCTTCTCTTCGCTGGGCATGGCCTACAAGCTGAAGGCCTATAAGCTGCCGCTCGGCAATCCGCAGTCGCGCGGCAAGCCCTTGATCAACCTGCTGCCGTTGCAGGAGAACGAGACCGTCGCCGCGATCCTGCGCCTGCCCGAGGACGAGACGGAGTGGGAGAACATGTACATCGCCTTCGCCACGGCGAAGGGCGACGTGCGCCGCAACCGCCTGTCGGACTTCGGCAACGTGATGTCCAACGGCAAGATCGCGATGAAGCTGGATCAGGGCGACCGCCTGATCTCGGTGCGCGTCTGCGCCGCCGAGGACGACATCTTCCTGGCCACCCGTAAGGGCAAGTGCATCCGCTTCGCCATCGACGAGGTGCGGGTGTTCGTCGGACGATCCTCCACCGGCGTGCGGGGCATCCGCCTGGCCGACGACGACGAGGTGATCGCCCTGACCGTGCTGAAGCACACCGACTACGATGCGGAAACCCGCGACGCCTATCTGAAACGCCGCCGCATGGAAGACCACGTTCCCGCCGAGGGCGAGGAACCGGTGGAACCGTCCGCGATTCTGGCCGACGGCCTCTACGAGGAAATGCGCGCCGCCGAACAGTTCATGCTGGTGGTCAGCGAGAACGGTTATGGCAAGCGGACCTCGGCCTACGACTACCGCATCACCGGCCGTGGCGGGCAGGGGATCATGAACATCGACGCCACCGACCGCGTCGGCGACGTGGTGTCCTGCTTCCCGGTCAAGGATTCCGACCAGGTGATGCTGGTCAGCGACGGCGGACAGTTGATCCGGATGCCGGTGCGTGATATCCGCATTGCTGCCAGGAAGACGCAGGGTGTGACCCTGTTCCGCACGGCGGAGGACGAGCGCGTGGTTTCCGCGACGCGCCTGGACGACGCCGAGATGGAGGACGACGGGACCGACCTCGATGACGACGAGGATCGGGACGGCGGCGCGCCGGGGGGCGAGGCCGATCCGGAAACCGGCGACTTCTCTCCCGCGGACGGGGAATAGGCCCGATTGGCCCGCCAATCCGGCGGATGACCGCACTTTAGGGGAGAAAGCCATGTCCGTCGGCATCGGCATCTATCCGGGGACGTTCGACCCGATCACCAACGGGCATCTGGATATCGTCAGGCGTTCCTTGCGGCTGGTCGACCACCTGATCGTCGGGGTGGCGGTCAGCGACGGCAAAAGCCCGATGTTTCCGATCGAGGACCGCGTGCGCATGGCGCAGCGCGAGGTCGCGGCGCTGGACCTGCCGCCCGGCAAGATCGCCGAGGTCAGGCCCTTCGACAATCTGTTGATGAACTTCGCCCTGGAGTGCGGCGCGAAGTTCATCATTCGCGGCCTGCGGGCGGTTTCCGATTTCGAGTACGAGTTCCAGATGTGCGGCATGAACGTGCGCCTGAACTCCGACATCGAGACCGTCTTCCTGATGGCGTCCGAGCGAAATCAGTTCATTTCCTCGCGCTTCGTCAAGGAAGTGGGCCGTCTGGGCGGCGACGTCCGGGAATTCGTTCCGTCGCAGGTCGAGACGGAACTTCTGCAACGCTTCCGTGAAGGGATGGGCAAGTGATGCCGATGTCGAGGATGGACGGCGTGCGGGCGTTGTGGCGCCGCGCGCTGGGCGTGGCCGCGGCCGCGAGTTTGATTCTGGGAGGATTTTTGGTGACCGACAGCACGAAGACAGCCGAGGCCGCGCAGCCGGACCTGGAAAATACCCTGTACATGGAACTGCCGGCCGGCCGCGTGGTGATCGCGATGCGTCCCGATCTCGCCCCCAAGCACGTGGCGCGGATCAAGGAACTGGCGCGCGAGGGCTTTTACGACGGCGTGCCCTTCCATCGGGTGATTCCGGGCTTCATGGCGCAGGGCGGCGACCCCACCGGCACCGGCATGGGCGGCTCGGGCAAGAAGATCAAGGCCGAGTTCTCGAAGGAGAAGCACGTGCGCGGCACCCTGTCGATGGCGCGGACCCAGGATCCCAACTCGGCGGACAGCCAGTTCTTCATCTGCTTCGCTGCGGTGCCCTATCTGGACGGCAAGTACACGATTTGGGGCCAGGTGATTGAAGGCATGGACTTCGTCGACCAGATCAAGAAGGGCAGCGAGGCCAACAACGGCGAGGTCCGCGACCCGACCAAGATCGTTTCGATGAAGGTCGCCGCCGACGTCGAACGCGCGAAAAGCCTGCAATAAGCCAGCGCGGAATTGCGGCTTGACCGCTTCCGCCGCCTTGATTATGGTCCGCGTTCCGCCGGATTCGGCGGAACGCGTGTGAGCGCGTAGCTCAGTTGGTAGAGCAGCTGACTTTTAATCAGCGGGTCGTGGGTTCGAATCCCGCCGCGCTCACCATTTCCATCCCCCGGAGGTCGCCTTCCGGGGGTTGTTTTTTGCGCCGGGGCTTGCGGATGGGGCGGGCCGCTCCCAAACCATGAGCAGGATTTTCTCCGCAAGGGTGTCATCATGCGCGTGCGTTACATCCCCCTGATGCTGGCCGCGATCGCCGTCGCCGGATGCCAGCCCGGTCCCTCGGCCAACACCTATCAGCGCAATCAGACGATGCAGGCAGCCAACGTGGAGACGGGGCAGATCATCTCGTTCCGCGTCGTGCGGTATTCCGGCACGCAAAGCGGCGTCGGCGCGGGGGCGGGCGCGGTGGCGGGCGGCGTGACCGGTTCGTTCCTCGGCGGCGGGGCGCGTTCGAACGTTCTGGGCGCGGTCGGCGGCGCGGTGCTGGGCGGGGTCGCGGGCAGCGCGGCGGAGGAGGCGATCACCTCGGGCGACGCGGTGGAGTTCATCGTGCGGATGGACGGCGGCCAGACCCTGGCCGTGGTGCAGCAGAACGAGGACAATCTGGCGGTCGGCGAACGGGTGATGGTGCTGCGCGGCGCCCAGACCCGGATCATCCGCGATACCTCCCGCTGAGGAAGGCTCAGCGGAAGGTCCAGATCGCGTTGAAGACGTAATTCCAGAGCAGCAGCAGGCCGGTGACGCCGATCTGCGCCAGCAGGTAAGGCGCGTCCAGCCCCTTCACCAGCAGCGACATCAAAAGGAAGTTGAGGACGAAGCTGCTGCCCGCCACGGCAAGGAACTTGCTCAGCGCCTCGCGGTGGCGTTTGTCGCTGTGGAAGGTCAGGTGGTAGTTCAGCACATAGTTGATCAGCGCGCCGACCAGCGACCCCACAACCGACCCCAGCACCGGATCGGCGCCCGCCAGTTCCACCAGCGCGGTCAGGGTGGCGTAGTGCGCGCCGGTGCCGATCATGCCGACCGCGGCGAACGAAGCGAACCGTCGCGCCTGTTGACGCCAGTCGATCACGGTCCTGTCTCCGGCGGGCGGGTGATGGCGCGGCGGTCCTTGACGATGCCGATCGGCACGCCCATGCGCTCGATGGTGAACAGAACCGTACCGTCCATGGCGTCCTCGCAGCCGTCCTGCACCGGCGAGATGAAGAAGTCGGAGGTCAGCCAGTTCTTGGTCACCTTGAAGGTCGAGGACAGGTATTCGTCGGCCTGGATCAGTTCGGCGCAAACCGAAACCCGATAGGGCGGACCGTTGCGCGGGTCGAGAATGCCGTTTTCCTGTTCTTCCTCGATCATCCGGGACAGACGCTCCGCCGCCTCGCGGATCGAGTTGCCGTGATAGTCGAACTCATAGCGCCCCACCGCGCCGGAAACTCCGCCCGCCAGGCTGTTGTAGGCGACGGACTCATAGGGGTGCAGGCGGACCATCAGGGTCAGGTGCGCCAGCCACAGAGCGCCGCAGGCGGCCAGGAAGGCCTGTCCCGCGCGCGGTCCCAGGCGGTTGCTCAGCAGGTGATAGGTCGAACGCAGCCCCAGGGTGGCCAACACCACCAACGGCGGCAGCAGGAACATGTAGTGGCGCAGGCCGTTGTAGAGCAGGGGCTTGGCCAGGACCGCGTGGATCACCGGCACGATCACCGCCAGCAGCACCGGCAGCAGGCGCAGGGCGTGCAGACGTTCGAACCGACGCCGCACGGTGCAGAAAAAGGCGCCGATGCCGCCCAGGGCCAGACCGCCCAGGGCCAGTTCGGGCAGGCGGACCACGACATAGGTCGGCAGATACCAGCGCGGCACGTCGGCGCCCTGCATCACCACGCCGTTCAGGCGGGTCCAGATGATGATCGGAAACCGCGAGAAGGTATCGATGGCGAACAGCACGTTGCCCGGCGCGAACACCGCCCACGGCCAGGCGAAGGCCATGATGGCGAAGGCGACCGCCACCGCCGGCAACGCGTAGAAGACGGTCAATCCGACATGGCGGAAGAAGCCATAGAGCCCGCGCCGGGTATCCATGGCGGCGACGACGACCAGAATCGCCAGTTCCAGGATGGCATAAACGGCGACGATGCGCAGACCCAGCGCGCAGCCCAGGGCCACCCCCAGGCCGACGGCGTGGCGGAAGCGGGGCCTGGGCAGTTCCGGCGCGATGCGCACGGCGTAATAGGTGACCCAGGCCATGGCGCTGGCGAACGAAATGTCCTTGGTGTGGTTGAACAGGGTTCCCCACCAGGCGCCGGTCACCGCTAGCAGCAGCACCGCGAAACAGGCCCATCCGTCGGAAGAGAGCAGGCGGGTCTGCCGCCAGACCCCCCACATGCCGAGCAGCCCGAAAATCGCGGTCAGCAGGTGCCGCCATTCATAGGTCGGCATCGGCAGGTGCGGGCCGATGCTCGCGGCGATCAGGTCGAACAGGCCGCCGTAGAGGTAAAGATTGCGATAGTGGAAGGCATTGTCGTCGGTGAAGCCGCTGGAATAATAGCGGATCAGCAGTTCCCCATAGGTCTGCTGCACTTCCTCGTCGTTGGAAATGCCGTACTGGTGAAACGTCGCTAGCACGATGACGATCATCACGCCGAACGCCAGCAGGCTTACGGCGCGCCCGGGCTTGGCCCGAAGCCGAGCAATCAGATTCCCCACCCTCAACGTCCCCCGGCAGCGGCTGGCTTGTCGCGTTCGGCATCCTTGCGGTCGATGCCGACGCTGTCGGCAATCAGGTACATCGGGCGCATTTTGACTTCAAGAAAGATACGGCCGACGTATTCCCCCAGCACGCCGAGGGAAATCAACTGCACGCCGCCCAGGAACAGGGTGGAGACCATCAGCGAGGCATAGCCCGGTACGTCGATGCCGAATACCGTGGTACTGATCAGCAGCCACAGGCCGTAAAGACAGGCGGCCCCGGCGATCAGCACCCCCAGAACCGACCAGACGCGCAGCGGAACGGTCGAGAACGAGGTTACGCCGTCCCAGGCATATCTCAGCAAATTCAATGGGTTCCAAGACGACTTTCCAGCAGCGCGTTCACCGACGTCGAAGGGCAGGCATTCCTGCCGGAAGCCGACCCAGCTGGTGATACCCTTCATGAAGCGGTTGCGTTCCGGCAAGGCGGCGATGGCATCGACCACCTTGCGGTCGAACAGCCGGAAGTCGCCCGCGCCCTGCGGGATGCGGACTTCGGACACCGCGTCGAAGATGCGATAGAAGAGGCGGCTGACCTGACGGCGCAGCCAGGAATCGGTTTCCCGGGTGCGGCGTACCGCGATCACCATGTCGATTCCGGACTTCCAGCGTTCCAGCATCTCGGCGATCAGCGCCGGGGGATGTTGCAGGTCCGCGTCCATCAGCACCACGGCGTCGCCCGAGGCATGGCGCAGGCCGGCGGCCATGCCCGCCTCCTTGCCGAAGTTGCGGGCGAAGCGCAGGGCCTTCACTCTCGGGTCGTCGCGACTGAGTTCCCGTGCTATATCGAAGGTGTTGTCCCGGCTTCCATCGTCGACCAGGATGATTTCATAAGGCGTTGCCAATCCTTCCAGGATCGGGGTCAACGCCGTGTGGAGGGTCCTCAACCCTTCGGATTCGTTGTAGCAGGGGACGACGACGGACAGCAGGTCCAGCCGTCGCCCGGCCGCATTCGCCGAGAGAGAAGGGGAGGTCTTGGACTGCGCTTTGCGCATGACGAAGTCTCCGATAAGGGTGGCGCATGGTAATCGAAAACCCCCTAGCTGGGAAAGCGGAGAGAATATCCCGCCTGGTTCTTTGCGCGGACGATTACGGCATGTCGCCCGGCGTCTGCGACGCCATCGACGTTCTCGCCGGGAAAGGGCGGATTTCCGCGACCAGCGCGATGACTCTGTTCCCCGAATGGCGGCAGCGCGCCCAGGGGCTGGCCGCCATCGCGGCGGCGCATGGCGTCGACGTCGGGGTGCATTTGACGCTGACCGATCACGAATCCTTGTCCGCGCCGCGCCGTCTGGGCGCGGGGGGCGTGTTGCCGCCCTTGTCCGCCCTGTTGCGCGACGCGCAATTGCGCCGTCTGCCCGCCGCCGAGGTCGCGGCCGAGATCAAGGCCCAATTCGACGCCTTCGAGGATGCCTTCGGCGCGCCGCCCGCCTTCGTCGATGGGCATCAGCACGTGCATGTGTTCCCGGTGGTGCGCCGCCTGCTGGTGGAGGAAATCGCGCGGCGGTATGGCCGCTCCTGCTGGGTGCGCAGCACCGTGGAACCCTTCGCGCCGATTCTGCGGCGCGGCGTCGCCGCCTTCAAGGCGGCGGTGCTTTCCGTGTTGGGGATGGGCTTCGCGCGGATGGCCGACGCCGCCGGTTTCCGCCGCAACGACAGTTTTCGCGGCGCCTACGACCTTAGCCTCAGGGAACCTTACGGCAAGCTCTTCGCTGGCTTCCTCGACGATGCCGGGGGACAGCCCCGCACACCGCTGATCTTCTGTCATCCCGGGCATGTGGACGCGCTGCTTTCGGCGCGCTCCACCCTTGCCGAGGCGCGGGCCGCGGAATACGCTTATTTCACGTCGGCGGAATTCGACGACGATTGCGCTCGGGCCGGATACCGTATCGCGGCGTTCGGCGCGGCAAACGAAAAGACCGGTGGAGGAAAATGATGCAGGCGGTGTTCGTGCAGGTGAAATGCACCCTGGGCCGTGCCTACGAGGTCGCGGCGGCGATGGTCGACGATATCGCCGAAACCTCCGAGGTCTATTCCACCTCGGGCGAATACGACCTGCTGGCCAAGTTCTATCTGGAGGAAGGGGTGGACATCGGCCGTTTCGTCACCGAGACGGTGCAGACCATCCCCGGCGTTTTCGGCACCTTCACCCTGATCACCTTCAACGCCTTCACCCGTGGCGGGTGAGGCGGAGGGAAGGCCTCAGCCTTCCTCTTCCTCGTTCCGTTTCATGATCAGAACGCCGCCCGCGGCAAGGGCGCCGAAGCCGCCCCACCACAGCAGGGCGAAGACCAGGTGTTCCTTGTCGATCGGCAGCCCCAGCAGGCCCAGCCAGACGTCGAAAATCTGGATGGCGAGGCCGATGAAGCCGATGACGAACATCGCGCGTCCCAAAAGCAACATATCGCGGAGCCTCCTCGAATCGATAGGGGCGACATACTAACCGTCCCCGGCGGCGATGCAACCCGCTTCGTGCCGTCGCGGGCTCATGCTGGTGGGGGAAGACCCCGTCTTGCGGGAAATGGGCCCGGAAATCGCCTAACCGCAGGTTTGAATTGATCCCTACGCAGGAGAATGTATAATCGAAAGTGTGAATAAATGATCCACAGGCCTTTGCGCCTTTCGTGGGGCGCAAGGCGGGAGGCGGCCTTGAATCCCGATCGTTTTCCGGCGCAGACCATTTCCTTCGAACAGGACGATGCCTTGGATTTCGCCGTGGCGGAAGAAAACGCCGCGTTGCGGCCGTTAAGCGGTTGCGACATGTTCGTCCTGCGCGGCAGTCCGGCGGACGGCAATCGCGTCGAGCGTCCCGCCGCCAGCCGCGATTTTCTCGACCTTGCCGCGGTTTCCGCCGCCGATTGGGCGGCGGTTCTGAGCGAACGCCCGGGCGAGGACGAAAATACCGTGGTGATCCTTAGCGACGATCCGATCCGCCGTTTCTAGTTTCCTTCCCGCAGGATGCGCGGGCGGCTTCCCCGCGCGATGATCTTCAACGTCTGCCGCCGTTTGACCAGGGCCCCGGCACGCGACAGCGGCATCCAGGCCAGCCGCGCCGCATCGTCGCCGGGGCGGGGACGTCCGGCGCGAACGCGGACGCGGAAGCACAGGATGCGATAGGGCCCGCCGGGGGAGTGCATCACGGTTTCGGCGAAGGGCACGGCGCGGCGGACGACGAGGCCGGTTTCCTCGCGGAATTCGCGGGCGACGGCGGCACGCGGGGTTTCCCCCAGGTCGACCCGGCCGCCGGGCAGCGACCATTCGCCACGGCGCGGCGGGTGGCCGCGTTTCGCCAGGAGGACGCGGCCGCCCCGGATCAGAAGGCCGCTGACGCAAGGAACGGTGGGCAGGACGGTTCCATGAAATCGGCCGTACGGAACGTGTCGCATCTGTTCAGGGTTCCTCTTCGTGCGTATCATTCCTAAATAATGCCGGATGACGGCGCGGACCATGACCAACACCGGAACGGGAAACCTGCGATGAAGGAACAGCGGATCATGGACCGCAAGGTCGTGCCCTCGGAAACCGTCCTTTTCCGGGAAGGACAGGAAGGCGACGTCGCCTATCTGTTGCAGGCGGGCGAGGTGGAAATCTATAAGGATCTGCCCGACGGAACCGAGCGCCGCATCGGCGTGATCACCGAGGGCGGCATCTTCGGCGAAATGGCGCTGATCGACAATCAGCCGCGCATGGCCAACGCCCGCACTCTGGACAGTTGTACCCTGGTGCTGATCAACCGCATGATGTTCGAGGAGCGGCTGCACAAGCTCGACCCCTTCACGCGCGGGCTCTTGAACATGCTGGTGCGCAATCTGCGCGAAATGTCCAATCGGGTCGCGACCTGAGGGGCAAGGGGGGATGAGCATGGCGCCGAAACGTCCGACGCGCGGCCAGACGAAGAAGAAGTCGGGCCTGTTCTCCCGCCTGCGCGGCTATTTCCTGGCGGGGTTGCTGGTCACTTCGCCCGCGGCGTTGACCCTTTACCTGGCCTGGCTGTTCATCTCGTTCGTCGACGCCCAGGTGGCGGCGGTGCTGCCGCCGCGCTATCACCCCGGCACCTATCTCGGTTTTGACATTCCGGGCTTCGGCGTTCTGGTCCTGCTGGTGGTGATGACGGTGATCGGCGCCTCGGCGGCGGGTCTGATCGGGCGCCTGCTGTTGCGCTGGGGGGAAAGCCTTCTCAACCGCACCCCGGTGATCCGCGGCATCTACAGTTCGCTCAAGCAGTTGTTCGAAACCGTCCTGTCGCAGAAGTCCTCGGCCTTCCGCCAGTGCGTGCTGGTGGAGTATCCGCGCCGGGGAATCTGGGTGCTGGGCTTCATCAGCGGCGTCACCGAGGGCGAGGTGCAAAGCCTGACCGAGGACGAGGTGCTGAACGTCTTCATTCCCACCACGCCGAACCCGACCTCGGGCTTCCTGCTGTTCGTGCCGCGCCGCGACGTGACGCTGCTGTCGATGACCGTGGAGGAGGGAATCAAGATGGTGATTTCCGGCGGCATCGTGGTGCCGCCCGACCGTCGCGGCAAGGACCAGAAGCGGGCGAAGGTTTCCGCCGCCGGGGCGGTCAACCCGAACGCAGGGTCGCCACCACCGCGTCCCGCGCAAACAGATATAAAAGACACCTGAGCGCGGCGCCGCGTTCGCCGGTCAGTTCCGGATCCAGGGCCAGTACCCGTTCGGCGTCGACGCGGGCGATTTCCAGAAGATCGGCATGGGCGGAAAGGTCCGCCAGACGGAACTCCGGCAGACCGCTTTGCCGCGTGCCCATCAGTTCCCCCGCGCCGCGCAGGCGCAGGTCGGCCTCGGCGATGGCGAAGCCGTCGTCGGTCTCGCGCAGGGTGGTCAGGCGGGCCCGCGCGGTTTCCCCCAGGGTGCCATAGACCAGCAGGCAAGTGGACGCCGCCGCGCCGCGTCCGACCCGGCCGCGCAACTGGTGCAATTGCGCCAAGCCGAAGCGTTCGGCGTGCTCGACGATGATGATGCTGGCGTTGGGCACGTCGACGCCGACCTCGATCACCGTGGTGGCGACCAGGACGCGGGTCTTGCCGTCCTGAAAATCCTGCATCACCGCGTCGCGTTCCGGCCCCTTCATCCGGCCGTGGATGATCCCCACCGCGCCGTCTCCCAGCGTCGCGGCCAGGGCGGCGCCCCGGTCCTCGACCGAGGTCAGCGGGGTTTCTTCGTCGCCCTCGACCAGGGGGCAGACCCAATAGACCTGACGTCCGGCGGCGACGGCGCGGCGCACCCCGTCCGCAACCTCGGCCAGGCGGGAAAGCGGCACCAGGCGGGTGTCCACCGGTTTCCTGCCCGGCGGTCTTTGGTCGATGCGCGAGGAGTCCATGTCGCCATAGGCGGCCAGCATCAGGGTGCGCGGAATCGGTGTCGCGGTCATCACCAGCAGGTCGGCGTCGCGCCCCTTGTCCGACAGCATCAGCCGCTGGCGCACGCCGAAACGGTGCTGTTCGTCGATGATCGCCAAGCCCAGGCGGGCGAAATCCACATCCTCCTGAAACAGCGCGTGGGTGCCGATGGCGATGTCGGCGTGGCCGCCGGCAATGGCGGCCAGGGCGGCCTCGCGCGGGGCGCTTTTCTCCCGCCCGGTAAGCAGCGCCACCGACAGACCGGCCTGTTCCGCCAGGGGGGCGATCACCGCGTGGTGCTGCCGCGCCAGAAGGTCGGTGGGGGCCATGAAGGCCGCCTGCGCCCCGGATTCGACCGCGCGCGCCATCGCCAGCAGCGCCACCGCGGTCTTGCCGCTGCCGACGTCGCCCTGCAACAGGCGCAGCATGCGGTTGGGCGAGGCCATGTCGGCCTGAATTTCCGCCAGCGCGCGTTCCTGCGCCCCGGTCAGGGCGAAGGGCAGGGCGGCGCGCAGTTTGGCTTCCAGCGCGCCGGTGCCGGGTAGGGCGCGCCCGGGGCGGGCGCGAGCCTTGGCCCGCACCACCGACAGCGCCAGTTGCGCGGCGAGCAGTTCGTCATAGGCCAGGCGCCGCCGCGCCGGGTGGGTGGCCGCCAGCGACGCCGGATCGGCGGGGATATGGACCTGGGCGAGGGCTTCCCCCCACGACGGCCAGCCCTCGCGCTCGGCCAAGCGCGGGTCGTGCCAGTCGGGCAGTTCCGGCAGGCGTTTCAGGGCATGGCGCGCCGCCTTGCCGACGACTTTCTGGGTCAGCCCGGCGGTCAGGCCGTAGATCGGTTCCACGGCGGGGATTTCCGCCGCGCGCTCGGGCGGCAGGATGTAGTCGGGGTGGCTGATCTGCGGCTGGCCGCGGAACCAGTCCACCTTGCCGCTGACGACGCGCGCCGATCCTTCCGGCAGGACGGAGCGCAGGTAGTCCTCCCGCGCGTGGAAGAAGACCAGCTCGATCTCGCCCCCGGCGTCGGCGCAACGCACCCGATAGGGTGCGCGGCCCTTGGGCGGCGCGGGTTCGTGGCGCAGGACCGACAGCTTCAGGGTCGCCACCATGCCGTCGACGGTGTCGGCGATGCCGGTGCGTGGAGAACGGTCGACGCAGCCGAAGGGCAGGTGCCACAACAGGTCCACCACCTTGTCGCCGTCCAGCGCCCGCGCCAGCAGCGGCGCAAGGCGCGGACCGACGCCGGGCAGGCTGGTCAGCGGTGCGAACAGCGGATAAAGGATCGTCGGACGCATACGGCGGACTTCCCGGGATGACAAGAAAAGCCAATCCCTATATATCCTATCCCCGGCGCCGGTGACAGGCGGGGATACGGCGAAAAGCCGGTACAGCGAGAATAGGGAGGAACCATGACCCCATCCGATGCGTTGGAAGTTCGCCGCAAGCGGCTGATGTTCCGTTCCAGCTATCGCGGCATGAAGGAGCTGGATCTGGTGATCGGCGCGTTCGCTCGCGAGTACCTGGATTCCTTCGATGGCGATGCCTTGCGCCAGTACGAGGCGATTCTCGACGTGCCGGACAGCGACCTCCTCGACTGGCTGGTGCAGAAGTCTCCGGTGCCCGCCGGGATGGATACGGATGTCATGGGGAAACTCATGAATTTCGAATATGTTAAGACGTTGCGTTGAACCAAAAAATCAAAGAAGTAGCGCCCGGTGAGCGCCGTGCCCTGACCGGCGTGGCGGCGGGATACGATGCCCGCCTGCTGGCGGAAATGGCCCGGGCCGCCCCGGCCGGGGTTCTGTACATCGTTGCCGACGACGTGCATCTGGCGCGTCTGGCCGATGCCGTGCGTTTCTTCGATCCCGGCCTGGAGATCCTGGAATTTCCGGCCTGGGATACGGTGCCTTACGACCGTGCCTCGCCGCATGCCGAAATCGTCGGCCGCCGCGTCGAAACCCTGTCGCGGCTGGCCGACGCGCCGGATCTTTCCGGCCGTCTGATCCTGGCCACGGCGCGCGCCGTGGTGCAGCGCCTGCCGACGCGGGAGGCGATGCGCGGGGTCTCGCTGGATCTGGCGGTGGGGGCGTCCCTGGACCCGGCGGAGCTGGTGCGCTTTCTCGACCGCAACGGATACGGCCGCGCCGAACAGGTGATGGAGCCGGGCGAGTTCGCGGTGCGCGGCGGCATCGTCGACATTTTTCCCTCCGGCGCCGAGGACCCGCTTCGCCTGGACTTCTTCGGCGATTCCCTGGAAAGCCTGCGCCGTTTCGATCCGGTGACGCAGCGCACCACCGGCGATCTGCCCGGCTTCGGCCTGCGGCCGATCAGCGAGGTCCTGCTGACCCCGGAAAGCATCGCCGCCTTCCGTACCGGATACCGGGAACTGTTCGGCGCGGTGGGCGACGACCCGCTGTACGAGGCGGTTTCCGAAGGGCGCCGCTTCCCTGGCCTGGAACACTGGCTGCCGCTGTTCTCCGACGGTCTGGACACCCTGTTCGCCTATGTGCCGGGGGCGTTGGTCGGCTTTGCCGCCGACATCGGCGAAAGCCTGGACGCCGCCTGGGGGCAGATCGACGAATACTACGCGGCGCGGCGTTCGGTGGAGAGCGCGGGGCTGAAGGACGGCGGCGCCGTCTATCGCCCGGTGCCGCCCGAACGCCTGTTCCTCGACAAGGCGGAATGGAACCGCGCCCTGAGCGCGCATCCGGTGGTGACGATGACCCCCCTGGACGCGCCGCCCGAGGACGGCGGCACGGCGGTGCCGATGGGGTCTCTGCCTGGGCGTCCGTTCGCCGACGCGCGGGCGCGCGGCTTCGACGCGGTTTTCCCGGAAATCGCCGCCTATGCCGCCGAACAGCGGGGCGAGGGGCGGCGGGTGATGGTTTCGGCGCTCTCCGTCGGTTCGCGCGAACGTCTGGCGGCGATGCTGCGCGACCATGGCGCCTCCGGGGTAAGCATCGTGGAAACCTGGGCCGAGGTTCTGGCCGCCCCGGCGGAAGCCCTGTGTCTGGTCGCGGTACCCCTGGAACGCGGCTTCCGCGCGCCGGGACTGTGCGTCGTCGCCGAGCAGGACATCCTGGGCGACCGTCTGGCGCAACCGCGCCGCAAGAAGGCGCGCAAGGCGGAAACCTTCATCGCCGACGCCTCCGCCCTGACCGACGGCGACCTGGTGGTCCATGCCGAACACGGCATCGGCCGCTACGACGGGCTGGAGACGGTCAACGCCGGTGGCGCGCCCCACGATTGCCTGCGCCTGCTTTATGCCGACGGCGACAAGCTCTACGTGCCGGTGGAGAACATCGAGGTTCTGTCGCGCTATGGCTCGGAAGACGCGGGCGTGGCCCTCGACCGCCTGGGCAGCCCCGCCTGGCAGGCGCGCAAGTCCCGCCTGAAGCAGCGTATCCGCGAAATCGCCGAGCAACTGATCAAGACCGCCGCCGCCCGCCAGATCCGCACCGCGGAACGCTTCGCCGCGCCGGAGGGACTGTTCGACGAATTCTGCGCCCGTTTTCCCTATGCCGAAACCGAGGACCAGGACAAGGCCATCGCCGACGTGCTGGAGGACCTTGCCGCCGGACGGGCGATGGACCGCCTGGTCTGCGGCGACGTCGGCTTCGGTAAGACCGAGGTGGCGTTGCGCGCCGCCTTCGTTGCCGCGATGGCGGGGGTGCAGGTGGCGGTGGTGGTGCCGACCACGCTGTTGGCGCGCCAGCATTTCCGTATCTTCCGCGAACGTTTCGCCGGGCTGCCGCTGAAGGTGGTGGGGCTGTCGCGTCTGGTTTCGGCGAAGGAATCGACCGCCGTGCGCGCCGGTCTGGCCGACGGCACCGTCGATATCGTCGTCGGCACCCACGCGGTGCTGGCCAAGTCGGTGACCTTCGCCCGCCTGGGTTTGTTGATCGTCGACGAGGAACAGCACTTCGGCGTCGCCCACAAGGAGCGGCTGAAGCACTTGAAGGCCGACGTCCACGTGCTGACCCTGACCGCGACCCCGATTCCGCGCACCCTGCAAATGGCGCTGTCCGGGGTGAAGGAGCTGTCGATCATCGCGACGCCGCCGGTGGACCGGCTGGCGGTGCGGACCTTCGTTCTGCCCTTCGATCCGGTGATCGTGCGTGAGGCGATTCTGCGCGAACGCTTCCGTGGCGGTCAGACCTTCTATGTCTGCCCGCGAATCAAGGACATCGAGACGGTTCTGGACCGTCTGCACCGCATGGTTCCCGACATCCGCGTCACCGTGGCGCACGGCCAGATGGCGGCGAAGGACCTGGAGGAGGTGATGACCGCCTTCTCGGACGGCGCCTACGACGTTCTGGTTTCCACCAACATCATCGAAAGCGGCCTCGACCTGCCCAACGTCAACACCATCGTCATCCACCGCGCCGATCTGTTCGGTCTGTCGCAACTTTACCAGTTGCGCGGCCGGGTGGGGCGCGGCAAGGCGCGCAGCTATGCCTATCTGACGCTGCCGCACGACCGCCCGGTGGGCAAGGCGGCGATGCGCCGTCTCGACGTCATGCATTCGCTGGATTCCCTGGGCGCGGGCTTCACCCTGGCCAGCCACGACCTCGACATCCGCGGCGCGGGAAACCTTCTTGGCGACGAGCAATCGGGCCATATCCGCGAGGTCGGCATCGAGCTTTATCAGCACCTGCTGGAAGAAGCGGTGGCCGCCGCCCGCGACGGCGGCGCGGCGGCGGAGACGGCGGAGACCTGGTCGCCGCAGATCTCGCTGGGCATGCCGGTTCTGATTCCCGACACCTACGTCGCCGATCTGAGCGTGCGGCTTTCCCTTTATCGCCGCATCGCCGGGGTCGCCGAGCGCGAGGAAATCGAGGCCCTGGCGGCCGAGATGATCGATCGTTTCGGGCCGTTGCCGCCCGAGGTTTCCAACCTTCTCGACGTGGTGGCGCTCAAGGCCCTGTGCCTGCGCGCCAACGTCGAACGCTTCGACGCCGGGCCGAAGGGCGGGGTGATCACCTTCCGCGCCGCGACCTTCCCCAATCCGGCGGGGTTGGTCGCCTATATCGCGAAGAACGTCGCCACCATCAAGATCCGCCCGGATCAGAAGCTGGTGATCATGCGTCAGTGGGAGGACGCGGCGATCCGTCTGACCGGCGCCCGTCGCGTCATGCAGGCGCTGGTGGAGATCGCCGAGACGGCGGCGTGAAGTTGCCGGGGTTCGTCCGTTCGTCCTCCGCTGCCGTCGTCGCGACGTCGAGCAGCCGCACCAGAACCTCGGGGTCGTGCGCGCCGGTGATGGAAAAGGCGTCGTCGATGACGAACAGCGGCACCCCCAGGGTGCCCGCGCGTTGCGCGGCGTCGGCCTCGGCGCGTAAGCTTTCGGCCATGGCCTCGTCGGCCAGGGCTTCGGCGATGCGCAGGGGCGACAGCCCCGCCGCGACGCCGATCGCGGCCAGTTCCTCGATGTCGCCGATGTTCCGCCCCTGACAGAAGTGGGCGGCGAACAATGCCGCCGCGACGTCGCAGGCCTTGCCCGCCTGATGCGCCAGGCGGATCAGGCGATGGGCGTCGAGGGTCGGCGGAACCTGGCGGATCGTCCCGAAGTCGAAGGCGATGCCGACGCTGCCGCCGATGTCCTCCAGGGCGCGCAGCAGGCGTCGCGCCCGTTGCGCGCCGCCGAACTTACGCTCGACGTAGGTGGAAAACGGAATCCCGCCGTCCGGCAGGTCGGGATTGAGGAAATACGGGCGCCAAGTAACCGCCGGTTTGACCGCCGGGCGCATCGCCAAGGCCAGGTTCAGACGCTTCAGGCCGATGTAGCACCAGGGGCAGATCACGTCGAAGTGGACGGCGATCCGCATCGCGCTCAACTGAGGTTGGCGCGGGCGCGCTGGAGGATGCTTTCGGCGGTGTCGCCGGGTTCCATGCCCGCGACGCCGATCAGCGGCCAGACCTTGACCGGGCGGTAGACGTCGGGCACCGCGAAGTCGGTGAAGGTGAGGACGCCGGCGATGCGGTTCATCACGTAGTGCGCCTCGCCGGGCAGGGTGTCGGGCAGCGCCACGACGAAGTCGGAATCGCTGACCCGGGCAGCCAGATCCTCGACCCGGATCAGACGCGATAGCCAGCGGGCCAGTTGCTCGGTCAGCACGCGGCAGGATTCATCGCCGGCTTCTTCAAGCAGGGAAGCGGCTTCGGGCAGGTTCAAGTGCACCACCGAAAAGGCGCGGTCGCGCGCCCGCGCGATGTCCAGGCGCTTTTCCAGGTAGGGCAGCAGGAAGGCGTCGGTATAGACCGCCTGACGGGGATATCCGGTGTTTTCGGTCAAGGTACGGCGCAGGGCGTCGCGCACCGCGTTGCGGCGCAATTGCAGATGGATCAGGGCATCGATCTCATGGCGCAGGGTGGAATCGCCGTCGTTGCCGGAAAGCACGCGGCTGGCGCCGCAGCGGTAAAGTTCCCGGGCGTCGTCGGGCAGAAGGTCGGCGACGCGGACCAGGAAGGGCAGGTTGAACAGGCGCGGGTTGTCGCGCATGTCGTGGCAGAAGGAAATGATGCCGTCCACGTCCTGCGCGGTGGCGTCGATCACCGCGACGTCGAAGAAGCCGGGACCGGTGATGATGGTTTCGGCCTCCGCCGTCGAGGTGGCGGTTTCCCAGATGGCATCGCCGCCCATGATCGCGGGCGGCAGGTTCGCCTTCTGATTGAGGGAAAGGTACAGCGCCTGGGTATTGGCGGAGGCGGCGCTGGCCCGCACCGAGAGAGTGGAGTCGGCGGCGCGCAGGCGCAGTTCGGCCTGCATGGTGGACAAGCGGAACAGCGGTTGCAGCCGGAAGACCATGGCGTTGGCGTCCAGGTCGGCTGGCAACACGTCGTCGACCTGCAGGCCGTTGCCCAGGCCGCCGCGCCATGCCTCGACGTCGGCGACGTCCAGGGCGACCGGAATGTCCGCCGTGGCCGAACCCGCGCGCATCGCCGCCAGCAGTTCGGCGCAGCCGATGCCGTTGACTCGCTCGCCGATCAGGACGACGTCGGGCGGCGTGTCGCGCATCGCGGAGAGAGCGTCTTCTCCGTCGGTGAAAATCCCGACCCGGTGACGCGCCTGTTCGAAAAATTCGCCGAGATGGCGGGCGCGCGCTTCGTCCTGGGATACGATGAAAAGACTGCCGATGTTGGTCATGTCTCTCGTTTTTCCGTCGGCGGATGCTTCCAGATGATTCTACGCCAAGACGCGCGTTCTTGCCACTTTTCGATGTGTGGGGCTCCCCCAACCCCAGCGCCGCGTATACTGGATTCGCAGGGGGTTGTGGAGGGGAAAACGTCCGTCCATTCGTTTTTTCTGAAGAAAGCGGCTTTCCGGCATTCGTCATGCGGGAAAATTCGCGACAGGGCGAAAAATCAGCGCGAGGAACCGGTTTCGTCCGGTGCCGTTTCCATGGCGATGCGGTGCCAGCCAGCGATGTCCAGGCCTTCCAGTGGATGGAAACGGCTTTTGTAGGCCATCTTGCGGCTGCCGGCGATCCAATAGCCGAGATAGAGGTACGGCAGGTCCAGTTCGCGGCAGACGTCGATCAACCTGAGGATGATGAAGCTGCCCAGGCTGCGCTTCCGCATGTCCGGCCGGAAGAACGAATACACCGCGGACAATCCGTCGGTCATCACGTCGGTCAGCACCGCGGCGGCCAATTCTTCCCGCGCGTCCCGGAACTCGTAGACCAGGGAGTGGATCGGCGTGTCCTCGATCATCGAACGGAATTCGTGGAAGCTCATCGCCGCCATGTCGCCGCCCGCGTGCCGGGCTTCCTGATAGGCGACGAACAGGCGGTGCTGCTCGCCGGTCGCCAGGGGCGGGCAGGGCGCGGCGGAAAGCTCCCGGTTGGCTCGGCGCACCCGCCGGAAGGCCCGGGTTTCGACGAAGTTCTCGACGTCGATGCGCACCGGGACGCAGGCCTGACAATCGGGACAGGCGGGAGCATAGGCGATGGCGTGGCTGCGCCGGAAGCCCGAACGCGACAAGACCTCGTGAAAGCGCGAGGCGTCGCCCTGGCTGAGTTCGGTAACCACCTTGCGCTCCAGGCGGTCGGGCAGGTACGGGCAGGGCGCGGGCGCCGTCGTATGGAACACGAAGCCGTCGGTGCGATAGCTTTTCATTCCTCGGCCTCCCGCGGCCTCGGTTCGGCAAACCCCCGGGCTATTTCGAGATGCCCAGGGTTTGCGGCGTCGCCCGCTCTTTTTCGGCGTTGGCGATGTTGTCGCGCAAGAGCACGATGCTGATGCGCCGGTTCTGCGGACTGTTGATGTCGGACGTGATCAGGGGGTCGGTGTCGGCGCGGCCGACCACCCGCTGTACCTGCGCGGCGGGGAAGCCCATCTCCACCAGAACCCGGCGCGAGGCCAGGGCGCGGTCGGAGGAAAGTTCCCAGTTGCCGTAGCCGTTGGGGTCGGCGTACTTGGTCGAATCCGTGTGGCCGGCGATGGCGACCTTCTTCGGCAGCCCCTTGATCGCCTGCGCGACCATTCCCAACAACTTGCGCATGTTGGGATTCATCCGGCTGGAACCGGAGGGGAACATCGCGGTGCCGTCCTGATCGACGATCTGGATGCGCAGGCCTTCCGGCGTGTTGTCGATCAAAAGGTTCTTCGCCAGTTGCTGCAACTCGGACACGCCGCCCACGGCGTTGCGGATTTCCTCGGCCGTCTGCTCGAACTGCTTTTGTTCCTGCTCTTCCTGCGCCTTCTTTAAGGCGTCCGCGTCCATGTCCTCGGGACTGTCGGTTTCGCCGTTGTTGAAGGTCGGCGGCGGCAGGTTGGGATTGAACGCGGCCGAGCTGTTGTTGCTGGACAGTACGCCTTCGCCGATCACCTTGCCGCCGAGCATGCCGCCCGCGCCGCTTTTGCTGATCGAGGCGGAGGTCGGGGCGAAATAGTCGGCGATGCCCATCAACTGCTTCTCGCTCATCGAGTTGAGCAGCCACATCAACAGGAAGAAGGCCATCATCGCGGTCATGAAGTCGGCGTAGGCGATTTTCCAGGCGCCGCCGTGGTGGCCGTGGCCCCCCTTCTTGATGACCTTCTTGATGATGGGTGCTTTTTTGCCGTCTTCCGCCATGCGGTCCTCGATGGGTTCCACGCCGCCGGAACGGGACGGCGCGGCAGGGGAGGGTTAGGACGCCTCGGAACCGGCGTTGCTGACCGCTTCCTCGACCTCTTGGAAGCTGGGCCGGACGTGCGGCGGAAGAATCTTGCGGGCGAATTCCACCGAAACTTGCGGCGCATAGCCTTGCATGTGCGCCAGAATCCCCGTGCGCATGCACTTCAGGTAATCGGTTTCGCTGCCATAGGTGATTTCCAGGGCGCGGCCGATCGGGCCGACGAAGCCATAGGAGATCAGAACGCCCGCGAAGGTGCCGACCAGGGCGCCGCCGATCAGGTGGCCCAGCACTTCCGGCGGCTCGTTGATCGATCCCATGGTGTGAATCACGCCCAGCACGGCGGCGACGATGCCGAGCGCCGGGGTGCCGTCGGCGATGTTGGTGATGGCGCCGGAAACCTCGGTCAATTCGTGGTGATGCGCCTCGATCTCCGCCTCGATGATGGTTTCCACCTCGTTGGCGTTGTTGGTGCCCAGGGTCAGCAGACGCAGGTAGTCGCACAGGAAGGCGACGGAGTGGTGGTCCTTGACGAAGGAGGGGTAGGCGGAAAAGATCGGGCTTTCCTCGGGCTTTTCGACGTGGCTTTCCAGGGCCAAGTCGCCCTTGGTTTTGGCCAGCCGGAACACCTGATAGAGCATGCACAGGGTTTCGAGGTAGGTCTTCTTGTTGTGGCGGGATCCCTTGAGCAGGGTGCCGAAACATTTCGCCGCGCCACCGATGACGCTTTTCGGGTTGCCGACGAAGAACGAACCCAGGGCAGCGCCGAAGATGATGATGAATTCGGAAGGTTGTGCCAGAACGCTCAGGTGGCCGCCGACCATCAAATAGCCGCCGAGAACGCACCCGATCACCGTCACGAAGCCGATAATGACGAACATATTTTCCCTCGAGCCCCGCCCGGGACGATGCGACGCCGACTCGGGCAACACGTATGTTTATCGCCAACTGCCCTTAGCGAAGTCAAGGAAATGGACGAAAAAACCGTCAATTCCCTTGAGATCGTTGCAAGTTGCACCGATACAAGAGGGGGCTGGGAGGCAAAATTCGTGCGGCGTCGGGGACGCCGCACGGCGTCATTCCTTAAGCCAGGCGGCGGCCTCGCAGGCGAAATAGGTGATGATCGCGTCCGCTCCGGCACGCTTGAACGCCATCAGGCTTTCCAGGACGATCTTGCGGTAGTCGAAGCATCCGGCGTCGGAGGCGACGCGCAGCATCGCGTATTCGCCGCTGACCTGATAGGTCACGGTGGGCAGGCCGAAGGTCTGCTTGACGCGGGAGAGAACGTCCAGATAGGGCATGCCCGGCTTCACCATCACCATGTCGGCGCCCTCGGCGATGTCGATCGCCACTTCGCGCATCGCCTCGTCGGTATTGGCGGGGTCCATCTGATAGGTTTTCTTGTCGCCCTTGAGCATGCCGCCCGAGCCCACCGCGTCGCGGAACGGACCATAGAAGGCCGAGGCGTACTTCGCGGCGTAGGAAAGGATGCCGACGTCGATCAGACCGGCGGCGTCCAGGGCCTGGCGGATGGCGCGGACGCGGCCGTCCATCATGTCCGAGGGGGCGACGATGTCGCATCCGGCCTCGGCCTGGACCAGGGCCTGGCGCACCAGCATCTCGACGCTTTCGTCGTTGACCACGTAATCGTCGCGGACGATGCCGTCGTGGCCGTCGCTGTTGAAGGGGTCCAGGGCCACGTCGCAGATCACGCCGAGGTCGGGGTGCGCCGCCTTGATCGCGCGCACCGTGCGGCAGACCAGATTGTCGGGGTTGGCGGCTTCGCGCGCGTCGGGAGTCTTGAGCGCCGGATCGATCGAGGGGAACAGGCAGATCGCCGGAATCCCCAGAGCCTGGGCGCGTCCCGCCGCGGCGACCGCGCCCGCGACGTCGTATCGCGTCACGCCCGGCATGGTCGGGATTTCCGCGCAATCGGCGGGCCGGTCGCAGACGAACATCGGCCAGATCAGGTCGGCGGCGGACAGGGTGTTCTCGGAAACCAGGCGGCGCAGCCAGCCGTGCCTCCGGTTGCGGCGCATCCGGGTGAGCGGAAAAGCCCCCGGAATCGATGCTGGGGTCATGCTTTCTCCAACGCGTGTTCGAGATCGGCCAGGATGTCGTCGATATGCTCGATGCCGATCGACAAGCGTACATAACCCTCGGATACGCCGGTGGCAAGCTGCTCTTCCGCGGACAGCTGCGAGTGCGTGGTGCTGGCCGGATGGATCGCCAGGCTGCGCGCGTCGCCGATGTTGGCGACGTGGTAGAACAGTTCCAACGCGTCGATGAAGGCACGCCCGGCTTCCCGGCCGCCCTTCAGTTCGAAGCCCATAAGCGCGCCGTAGCCGCCCTTCAGGTGGGCATCGGCGCGAGCGCGCGCCTCGCCGGTTTGCAGGCTGGGGTGGATCACCTTCGCCACCTTGGGGTGCCGGGCCAGAAAGGCCGCCACCTTGACCGCGTTGTCGCAATGGGCGCGCATGCGCAGGGGCAGGGTCTCCAGCCCCTGAATGTGCAGGAAGGCGTTGAACGGGGTGGTCGCGGCGCCAAGATCGCGCAGCAGGGTCAGGCGCATTTTCAGGATATAGGCGATCGGTCCCATCGGCTTCGCCGCCTCGGTCCACACCGCGCCGTGATAGCTGGGATCGGGCTGGGTGAGCAAAGGGAAGCGTTCGGCATGCGCCGCCCAGTCGAAGGTGCCGCCGTCGATCACCAGGCCGCCGATCGCGGTGCCATGGCCGCCGATGTATTTGGTGCTGGAATAGATCACCGCCGCCGCCCCGTGGTCGAGCGGACGGCAGATCAGCGGCGCCGCGGTGTTGTCGACGATCAGCGGCACGCCGAGCGACCGGCCGAGGGCCGCCACCTCGGCGATGGGGAAGACCTGCAATTTTGGATTGGGCAGGGTTTCGGCGTACCAGGCGCGGGTCTTTTCGTCGGTGGCGCGGGCGAAGGCTTGGGGGTCGGACGGGTCGACGAAACGGGCCTCGATCCCCATCTGTTTGAAGGTGTTGGCGAACAGATTCCAGGTCCCGCCGTAAAGGTCGGTGGAGGTGACGAAGTTGTCTCCCGCCTGAACCAGGTTGAGGATGGCATAGGTCGCCGCCGCCTGTCCGGACGCCACCGCCAGCGCCGCCGCGCCGCCCTCCAGGGCGGCGATGCGCTTTTCCAGCGCGTCGTGGGTGGGGTTCATCAGGCGGGTATAGATGTTGCCCAGTTCCTTCAGGGCGAACAGGTTGGCGGCGTGTTCGGCGCTGTCGAACTGGTACGAGGTCGTCTGATAGATCGGCACGGCGACCGCGTTGGTGGCTGGGTCCTTGCGGAACCCCCCGTGCAGGGCGATGGTTTCGGGGTGAAGCGGGGCGCGGGTCATGGCAAGGTCCTCCTGACGATCGTCTGCCGATATGGGCATGCCCGGCGCCGCGCGTCAACGAAAAGAGGGAGCTGATGTGTAGAAAAATATTTTCCACATTCGTGTAAAGTGGAATTATCGCGTTCCAAAACCCGGTCCTCCCTGCGATAGTGGCCGCGAGGTCCGCAAGTTCAGGAAAGGTAAAGGCAATGGCGCAGCAGTCGATGTCGTCGAGTCCGGCTTTTGCGCGGCGCGGGCGCGTGGGGGTGGTGACCTTCAACCGGCCGCAGACATGGCATGCCTTGACCCAGGGGGATGTCGAGGCGATTGACGCCGCGATGGCCGCCTGGGAGCGACAGGCGGACGTGGACGCCATCCTGTTCCGCGCCGCTGGACGGGGGTTTTGCGCGGGCGGCGACCTGCAATCGGTCTACGAGGCTCGGGTCCAGGGAAAATCCGATTATTCCCGCCGCTTCATCGAAACCTGCGGCCGGTTGAACCGGCGTCTCGCGTTATGCCGCAAGCCGGTGATTGCGTTGCTGGACGGTCTGACCGTCGGTGCCGGTCCCGGTTTCGCGTTGTTGCCGCGTTTCCGCGTGGCGACCGAGGCCTATCGTTTCTCGGTGCCGGGGTGCGGTATCGGTTTCGTGCCGGAGGGCGGGGCGCTGTGGGCCTTGTCTCGGGCCGAGGCCGGAATCGGCGAGTATCTGGCCCTGACCGGCCGAAGCATCGGGGCGGGGGATGCCGCCGCCTTCGACCTGATTACCGATTTCGTGCCGTCGGCATGCCTGCCCGCCCTGATGGAGACCCTGGCGGCGGCGGAGGACGCCTCTCCCGCCGCCTTGAAACGGATTCTCCAATCCTTCCGCGCCGAAGCGCCGCCCGCGACGTCGCTTCCCGCGATTGCGGCGCTGGCCGGAGCCTTCGCGCAACCGGGAGTCGAGCGCGTCTTCGCTGTTCTGGCGAAGGAGGAGGGGGCGGACGCCGAAACCGCGCGGGATGCGTTGGCGCGGAATTGTCCGGCTAGCCTGTGCGCCGCCTTCGAGGGCCTTCGCCGGGGGCGCGACCTCGGCGTCGAGGAGTGCCTGGACCTGGAAGATCGTCTGGCGGAACGGTTTCTCGTCCGCACCGATTTCTATGAAGGAATCCGGGCCCGGTTGATCGATCCCGTCGATCCCCCGGCCTGGCTTCCCGGCGACATCGGCTGCGTCGGGCGGGATATGCTCGACGGTTTTTTCGCCGCGGCGCCGTTGGGCGTGACGATGGCGGAGGGTGTGGACGATGGCGGAAGTCCTGTTTGAGTTCGTCCGCGTCGGCAACAGCGTCAAGGTCACCGCGATCGATCCGATCTCGGGGGTCGAGGCGACGATCGTCGGCAGCGTCCGCCTGACTCGCTTTTCGCTGGAACAGGCGGCTCTGCGCAAACTGCGCCACGTGCTCGCTAAGAAAGCCCTTCGGTCCGGCGAAAACGACTGAGGCGGCGAGGCTTTCGCCCGCCGCCCCCCGGAATGAATTTCGTTCTTGCAGCGAAACCCGCGTTCAGCCCTTGCTCTTACGGCCAAGGCCGATTTTCTTGGCAAACTCCGAGCGCTGGGAAGCATAGTTCGGGGCGACGATCGGATAATCGGCGGGGAGACCCCACTTCGCCTTGTATTCGTCGGGAGTCATTCCGTAGTTGGTGCGCAGATGGCGCTTCAGCATCTTCAGCTTCTTCCCGTCTTCCAGGCAGATCAGATAATCCGGGGTCACGGATTTTTTGATCGGAACCGCCGGCTTCAGCGCTTCCTCGTGCGTTTCCACGCCACTGCCGCTCAGGATGTCGAGAGTGCCGTAAACGGAGCGGATGACCTCGGTGATCTGCGCCGATGGCAATGGATTGTTGCTGACGTATGCCGAGACAATGTCCACCGCCATCTTCATCACGTCGTCTTTCTGCGGTTTTTCATTGGACGTGCCGGACATGGTGCTTGAACTCCACAACGTTTGAATGGACGAGCGAAAAAATGTCATCGTTCCGAATAGGTGTCAATTGTATTTAGGGTGAATTCGAATATTCGATCCGTGTAATGAGTTTAGAATGGAAATATAAGATGTCCGGCTATGCCGTTCCATCGCTTGGGGGTACCGCCTTGTTCAGCCAAGAAACTTAAACGGGTAACCGAATCGCACATCACCGAGCGTGGATTGTAGGGGAATATAAATCCCAGGTCGGCAAGAATGAACCATAAGTTTACAGCATCGAAATAAAGCACGCAAAAATAGACGGCGGGGCGCGGCTTTTTCGTCGGTTGGGCGCCGCGCGACTCTTCGTGGTGTGTTTCTTCCGCGTTCTCTGGTATTCGGGCACAACATATGGTACTGAAGGGCGCGTGCCGATCACTCCAGGAGAAGAATCGGGCGTTTTCGTGTTTCCGGGGGAGTCCCGGCGGGAGGATCGAAGATGAGCGAACGGTTTCCGTCCACCGACGTTTCGGGCGTGGTGGCGCTGGCCAGCGACCATGGCGGGTTCGCGCTGAAAACCGTGCTCAAGGACTTCCTGATCGCCAGCGGGCGGCAGGTTCTCGACCTCGGCACCGACGGCGAGGCCTCGGTCGACTATCCCGATTACGCGCACCTGATGGCCGACGCCCTGAAAACCGGCAAGGCTTCGTGCGGTATCCTGGTCTGCGGCACCGGCATCGGCATTTCCATCGCCGCCAACCGCCATCCGCACGTCCGGGCCGCCCTGGTGCACGACGCCTTCGGCGCGCGCCTGGCGCGGCAGCACAACGACGCCAACGTGCTGGCCCTGGGCGGCCGCACCACCGGCGACGAGGTCGCCAAGGATTGCGCGCGGATCTTCCTGGAAACCCCCTTCGAGGGGGGGCGCCATCAGCGCCGCATCGACAAGTTGGCTGTTTGACGAAGATTTGGCCGCGCCCGTCGGGCGTCGGCGTTTGACGAAGGAAAGGTCACACGGATGGTTCAAACCGGCGGTTTCTTCACCACTTCCCTGGCCTCGGCCGATCCCGCCCTTGCCGCCGCGCTGGAGCACGAGCTCAAGCGCCAGCAGGGTCAGATCGAACTGATCGCCTCGGAAAACATCGTCTCCCGCGCGGTGTTGGAGGCCCAGGGCTCTGTCCTCACCAACAAATACGCCGAAGGCTATGTGGGGAAACGCTATTACGGCGGTTGCGAGTGCGTCGACGTCGCCGAGCAGGTGGCGATCGACCGCGCCAAGCAACTGTTCGGCGCCGAATTCGCCAACGTGCAGCCGCATTCCGGCGCGCAGGCGAACTTCGCCGTGCTGCTGGCTACGGTGAAGCCGGGCGACACCATCATGGGCTTGTCGCTGGACGCGGGCGGGCACCTGACCCACGGCGCCGCCCCCGCGGTTTCCGGCAAGTGGTTCAACGCCGTGCAGTACGGGGTGCGGCGCGACGACCATCGCATCGACATCGAGGCGGTGGCGGCCCTGGCGCGGCAGCACAAGCCGAAGCTGATCATCACCGGCGGTTCCGCCTATCCGCGGGTCATCGACTTTGCCGCCTTCCGCGCCATCGCGGACGAGGTGGGGGCGTTGTTCATGGTCGACATGGCGCATTTCGCCGGTCTGGTCGCCGCCGGGGTGCACCCGAATCCGCTGGAACATGCCCACGTGGTCACCACCACCACCCACAAGACCCTGCGCGGCCCGCGCGGCGGCATGATCCTGACCAACGATCCCGACTTGGCGAAGAAGATCAATTCGGCGATCTTCCCCGGCTCGCAGGGCGGTCCGCTGATGCACGTTATCGCCGCCAAGGCGGTCGCCTTCGGCGAGGCCTTGACCCCCGCCTTCAAGGCCTATGGCCGTCAGGTGGTCGACAACGCCAAGGCCCTGGGCGAGGTCCTGACCTCGCGCGGGTTGGCCTTGGTCTCCGGCGGTACCGACACCCATCTGATGCTGGTCGACCTGCGGCCGATGAAGCTGACGGGCAACGTCGCGGAAAAGGCCCTGGAACGCGCCGGCATCACCTGCAACAAGAACGGCATCCCGTTCGACCCGGAAAAGCCCACCGTCACTTCGGGCGTTCGGTTGGGCACCCCGGCCGCCACCTCGCGCGGGTTCGGCGTCGCCGAGTTCCAGAAGGTCGGTCACCTGATCTGCGACGTGCTGGAAGTGCTGCACCAGAACCCGGATGGGGATTCGATGGTCGAGGCGCGGGTGCGCGGCGAAGTCGAGGCCCTGTTGCAACAATTCCCGATCTATCCCGATCTCGCCTACGTCGGCTGACCGGGGACCCGGAAGGGGGGACGAACATGCGCTGCCCGTTTTGCGGACACGACGACACGCAGGTCAAGGATTCGCGGCCGACCGAGGATAACTCGGCGATCCGCCGCCGCCGGTCCTGTCCGGCCTGCAATTCCCGCTTCACCACCTTCGAGCGGGTGCAGATCCGCGAATTGATCGTGTTGAAAAAGGACGGGCGGCGCACTCCCTTCGATCGGGACAAGTTGGCTCGTTCGATCCAGGTGGCGGTACGCAAGCGTGCCGTCGATCCCGACCGTATCGAGCGTCTGGTGACCGGCATCCAGCGCCGCCTGGAATCCTCCGGCGAGACGGAAATCGCCTCCGACGCGATTGGCGAGATGGTCATGGAATCCCTGCTGGCGCTGGACCCAGTGGCCTATATCCGCTTCGCTTCCGTCTACAAGAATTTCCGTGAAGTCAGAGACTTCGAGGAACTTGTTGGGAAAATCGGTGAGCAAGACCACCCCTTCGGAACCTGATCTCGACCGCCGTTTCATGCGTCATGCGCTGACCCTGGCGCGGCGCGGGCTGGGCCAGGTGTGGCCCAACCCGGCGGTCGGTTGCGTCCTGGTCCGGGACGGCGTGGTGGTGGGCGAGGGGTGGACCCAGCCCGGCGGTCGTCCGCACGCCGAACGCGTCGCCCTCGACCGTGCGGCGGCGGCGGCGCGCGGCGCCACCGCCTATGTCACCCTGGAACCGTGCAGCCATCACGGCAAGACGCCGCCCTGCGCCGACGCCCTGGTCGAGGCGGGGGTGTCGCGGGTGGTAGCCGCCTGCACCGACCCCGATCCCCGGGTCAACGGGCGCGGCCTGGAGCGTCTGCGCGCGGCGGGCGTGGCGGTCTCCCACGGCTTGCTGGAAGCCGAGGCGCGGGAAGTGAACGCCGGGTTCTTCCGCCGCGTCACCCAGGGACGCCCCTGGGTGATGGCGAAGATCGCCTCTACCCTGGACGGACGCATCGCCACCCGCAGCGGCGAAAGCCGGTGGATCACCGGCGAACGGGCACGGGCCGAGGGCCACCGCCTGCGCGCCGAGTGCGACGCGGTATTGACCGGTTCCGGCACCCTGGTCGCCGACGATCCTTTGCTCACCGTGCGGCTGCCGGGGTTCGAGAACCGCCAGCCGGTGCGCATCGTCCTGGAGGGCCGTACCGCCGCGCCGGAAACCGCCGGAATTTGGGATACCGCGTCCGCCGACACGCCGGTATGGCTGGTTTCCCCCCACCTCGATCCGGCGCGCGGCGCGCGGCTGGAGGCGCGGGGCGTGCGTTGCCTGGAAACCGTGGCGGCGTCCGACGGCCGCCCGGCGGTTCCGGCGGTCCTGAAACGCCTGGCGGAGGAGGGGCTGACCCGTCTGTTGCTGGAGGCCGGGTCGATTCTGACCGCCGCCTTCATCGCCGCCGATGCCGTGGACGCCCTGGCCTGGTTCCGTGCGCCGACGCTGATCGGCGGTGACGGCCTGCCCGGCATCGCCCCCTTGGGGATCGATCTTTTGGCCGACGCGCCGGGTTTTTCGCTGCTCCGCCGCATCCCCCTGGACAGCGACGGACTTGAAGTCTACCAACGGCGTGACTGAATCTATGGGGGCGCCATGCTGAGGCGCCGGATTGGGAGAAACAGATGTTCACCGGAATCGTCACCGATGTCGGCGAGGTGCGGGGGATCTCCACGGAAGGGGATACCCGCTTCGAAATTCGCACCGATTACGACATGTCCACCGTCGAGATCGGCGCCTCCATCGCCCATTCCGGTGTTTGCCTGACGGTGATCGATATCGGTTCCGATTGGTTCGCGGTGCAGGCGTCGGCGGAAACCCTTTCCAAAACCACGCTGTCCGGCTGGAAGGTCGGTTCGCGGATGAACCTGGAACGGGCGCTCAAGGTCGGCGATGAACTGGGCGGCCACATCGTTTCCGGCCACGTCGACGGCGTCGGCGAGGTGGTGTCGATCCGCGACGACGGCGAATCCAAGCGGTTCGTCTTCCGGGTTCCGAAGGAGCTGAAGAACTTCATGGCGCCCAAGGGCTCGGTGGCGGTGGACGGCGTGTCGCTGACCGTCAACGAGGTCGAGGGCGACACCTTCGGCGTCAACATCATTCCGCATACCCAGCAGGTGACGCTGTTCGGCGGCTACGCTCCGGGCAGCAAGGTCAACCTGGAAATCGACATGCTGGCGCGTTATGTCGCGCGCCTGCTGGAGCGGGAGTAGGGGTATGGCCTTGCCGCTCGCCTCCATCGAGGAAATCATCGCCGAGGCTCGCGCCGGGCGGATGTTCATTCTGGTCGACGACGAAAACCGCGAGAACGAAGGCGACCTGATCGTCCCCGCCGCGGATTGCTCGGCGCAGGCGGTAAACTTCATGGCCAAGCACGGCCGTGGCCTGATCTGCCTGGCGCTCGACCGGACGCGGGTGGAGGCCCTGGGCCTGCCGCTGATGGCGGCACGCAATCTATCGCGCCATTCCACCGCCTTCACCGTCAGCATCGAGGCGGCGGAGGGCATCACCACCGGCATTTCGGCGGCGGACCGCGCGCGGACCATCGCGGCGGCCATCGACCCGGCGTGCGGCGCCTCGGACATCGTCACCCCCGGTCATGTCTTCCCCCTGATGGCGCGGGACGGCGGCGTCCTGGTGCGCGCCGGCCATACCGAGGCCAGTGTCGACATCGCGCGCCTGGCGGGAAAGCATCCCTCGGCGGTGATCTGCGAGATCATGAACGACGACGGCAGCATGGCGCGTCTGCCCGACCTGCTGCCTTTCGCCGAGGCGCATGGCCTGAAGATCGGCCAGATCCGCGACCTTATCGCCTATCGCCGCCGCAACGAGCACCTGATCGCGTTGCGTGCCGAAACCTCCCTCAACTCGGAATTCGGCGGCGAGTGGAAGGTGCGCGTCTACCTCGATTCCCAAAGCGCGGGCGAACACGTCGCCCTGATCAAGGGCGAGATGCCGGGCAACGAACCGCCCCTGGTGCGGATGCATGCGCTCAATGTCTTCGAGGACATTCTGGGCGACACCCTGCGCGGCCATCAGGGGATTCTGGCGCATTCGATGCGGCAAATCGCCGAATACGGCCGGGGCGTCGTGGTGCTGATCCGCAACCCGTCGCCGACCTCGTGGAGCAGCGCCGCCGCCGCCCGTTCCGGCGGCGTCGATGAAACCGAACTGCGCGATTACGGCATCGGTGCGCAGATTCTGCTCGATCTCGGCATCCACGACATGATTCTGTTGTCCAATACGCACAAGACCATTATTGGTTTGGATGGATACGATCTCCACATCGTGGAAGAGCGTGGCGTGACGGACCCGCACGATGCACAGCCATCCCTCGGAGGAACCCAATCATGAGCGGCGGACCGCGCCTTCTGATCGTTGAAGCCCGTTTCTACGACGCCATCACAGACGAACTGGTGCGCGGCGCGGTCGATGCCCTGACCCGGCATGGCGCCGGGTACAAGCGGGTGATCGTCCCCGGCATCCTGGAAATTCCCGCGGTCATCCGTTTCGCGGTGCGGGCGATGGAACTGCGGGCGACCGACATGCGCTTTGCCGGATACATCGCCCTTGGCTGCGCGATCAAGGGAGAAACCGACCACTACGAGCACGTCTGCACCCAGTCGATGAACGGCGTGCAGAAGATGGCGCTGCAATATTCGCTGGCGATCGGCAACGGCATCCTGACTTGCCCGACCGAGGAACTGGCGATGTCGCGCGCCCGCGTGTCCGAGGGCAACCATGGCGGCCGTGCCGCCGAGGCGGCCCTGCGGATGATCGCGGTGAAAAAGGAACTCGGCCTCTAGGCCTTTGGAACGTTAAGGACTTCATCCCAGATGACCGACCCCAAGAAAGAGGTCTATAGCCGCCGCTCCCGGTTGAGCGCGGCGCGGTTGTGCGCGGTTCAGGCGCTGTACCTGACCGAATTCACCGACCGCCCGCTGACCGACGTGCTGTCGGACTTCCTCAACGAACGCCTGGGCGGCAGCGCCCTGCAGGAGGAGGGGGAAAAGGAAAACCCGACCCCCCTGGTGCCGCCGGATCCGGAAACCTTTACCGCCCTGGTGCGCGGCACCGTGGAGAACAAGGCCGACCTCGACGGGGTGATCAACGCCTCGCTCGACGGCGACCGCACCACCGCGCGGCTGGAGGCGATCCTCACCTCGATCCTGCGGGTCGGGGTATTCGAAATGACCCGCCGCCTGGACGTGCCGCCGAAGGTGGTGATTTCGGAATACGTCGACATCGCCCATGCCTTCTTCGGCGGGCCGGAGCCGAAACTGGTGAACGCGGTGCTCGACCGCGTGGCGAAGGGCGTGCGCGGAGACGAACTGGCCGACGGCGGCGTTTGACGCCGGGAACGTATCATGTCGTGGGATGAATTCGGGCTGATCGCCGATCATTTCCGGCCCCTGTCGTTGGGGGAACCGGGGGCCTTTGCCCTGACCGACGACGCGGCGGTGCTGTCCGCCGCGCCCGGACGCGACTGGGTGGTGACCGCCGACGCCCTGGTCGCCGGGGTGCATTTCCTGGCCGACGATCCTCCCGGCCTGATCGCCGCCAAGGCGCTGCGGGTCAATCTGTCCGATCTGGCGGCGATGGGCGCCGCCCCACGCGCCGTGTTGATGACCTGCGCCCTGCCGGAAACCTTGGACCGCGCCTGGCTGGCCGCCTTCGCCAAGGGCTTGGGCGAGGACCTGCAAGCCTTCGGCGTCGTCCTGGCGGGCGGCGACGTGGTGGCGACACCCGGGCCTCTGTGTTTGTCGATCACCGCGATCGGCGAGGCCGAGGGCGGCCGCGTCCTGCGACGCAACGGGGTGCGGGCCGGGGATATCCTGGCGGTTACCGGCACCATCGGCGATGCCGCGTTCGGCCTCGACGCGCAAGGGCCGGAGGCGCCGCCCGAACTCGACGCCCCGTCGCGCGATTTTCTGATCGGACGCTATCGCCTGCCGTGCCCGCGCATCGCGGCGGGACGTATCCTCAACGGCCTGGCGCATGCCGCGCTCGACGTTTCCGACGGCCTGTTCGCCGACATCCGCCATCTCGCCGAGACATCGTGCGTCGACATCGTCGTCGATCCCGCGCGGGTACCGCTGTCCGACGCGGCACGCGCCTGGCTGGCGCTACGCCCGGCCGACCGGGAACGCATCTTTACCGGCGGCGACGACTACGAACTGGTCTTTTCCTGCGCGCCGGAGGACTTCGCCGACATCGCCGCCCGTCTGGACGCCGAGGGCGTGCGGGCGACCGCAATCGGCCGCGCCGAGACGGGGCAGGGGCGGCTCTATCGCGTCGATTCCGGCGAACGCAAGCCGGTGGAGGGCGCGGGCGGCCACCGCCATGGCGGAGAAAACGGGAGGGAGGGATGAAACGGCTTTTGATCATTCTGGTCGCCGTGCTGTTCCTGTCCGGCGCGATCCTGGGCGGCCTTTACGTCTTTATGCCCGGCGTTCTCGGGCTGGGCGCTCCCAAACCGGTGGAAGCAGCGCCGCCGCCGGTGGTCGAGGCGGCGCCGGTCAAGCCGACCCTCCTCAAGATGGTGACCATCGACGTGCCGCTGGTGATGGACGGCGCGCTCAACCGGCAGATTCACTTCAACGTCACCCTGGTCGTCGCGCCGGAGTCCCTGGCCGCGGCGCAGGAGGCGCAGCCGCGGTTGCGCAACTCGATCATTCAGTTCGCCTACGACGCTTTTCCCCGTCAATATGCCGAACACGGCAAGATGGACTTGCCCCGCCTGAAGGCATCCCTGGAACAGATCGTCCACCGTTTCCTCGGCGCGGACGCGGTGAAGGACGTGCTGTTGCAGTCCTACTTCGAAATGTGAGGGTTTTTCGTACGAAAAACCGCCGGTTTTCCGGTTTTCGGCTGTTCTTTCCGGTTTCGGTCCGGGCGATTTTCAGGCAATATCTTGCCCGCTTTTCCAAGGGCGGGGGCCACGTGGGCAGCCGCTCGCTTCAGGTTCGGTGCGCGGTGGACGGGATTCCCGGTCCATGGCTCCGGCCTATTGTCCGTTTCGGGAGAACTTCTTAATGGTTGCTCTTTACATCTTTGTCATCCTGTGCGGGATCGGCGGGCTGGCCTATGGCGCCTGGGCGATTCGCTCCATCCTCGACGCCGAGGCCGGAAACGAACGGATGCAGGACATCGCCGCGGCGATTCAGGAGGGCGCTTCCGCCTATCTGAACCGCCAGTACACCACCATCGCCGGGGTCGGCGTCGTGGTCGGCATTCTGCTGGGGATCATCCTCGGCTTCCATGTGGCGGTCGGCTTCTTCATCGGCGCGATTCTGTCCGGCGCCGCCGGCTACATCGGCATGAACGTTTCGGTGCGCGCCAACGTGCGCACCGCCGATGCGGCGCGCACCGGCGGTCTGGCTCCGGCCCTCGACGTCGCCTTCAAGTCGGGCGCGGTCACCGGCATGCTGGTGGTCGGCCTGGGCCTTCTGGGCGTCACCGTCTATTACCTGATCCTGCGCGGCTTCTTCGACGCGTCCTCGCCCGAGGACCTGCGCCGCATCATGGAAGCCCTGATCGCTCTGTCCTTCGGCGCGTCGCTGATTTCGATCTTCGCGCGTCTGGGCGGCGGCATCTTCACCAAGGGCGCCGACGTCGGCGCCGACCTGGTGGGCAAGGTCGAGGCGGGTATCCCCGAGGACGACCCGCGCAACCCGGCGGTGATCGCCGACAACGTCGGCGACAACGTCGGCGACTGCGCGGGCATGGCCGCCGACCTGTTCGAGACCTATGCGGTCACCGTGGTCGCCACCATGCTGCTGGCCTCGATCTTCTTCGCGCCGGAATTC
>QJZR01000011.1 GCA_003246625.1 Alphaproteobacteria bacterium | reverse complement strand
GCCGACGCGGACCTGGACAAGGCGGTGAAGTGGGCGGTGTTCGGGCGCCATTGGAACGGCGGCCAGGTCTGCGTGTCGTCGAAGCGGATCATCGTCGCCGACGAGATCTACGACGCCTTCCTGGAACGCTATCGCGACGGCGTCGCCGCCTTGCGCGGCGGCGACCCCTTCGACCCGCAGACCACCCTGGCGCCGTTGTCTTCCGCCGAAGCGGCCAAGGAAGTGAAGGAAAAAATCCGCAAGGCCGTGAACATGGGCGCGCGGGCGGAGGAGGTCGGCCCGCGGGTGCCGTCCCAAGGCGCGTTCGTGCAGCCGACCATCCTGACCGAGGTCGGCGAGGACAACCCGGCGCGGTATTGGGAATTCTTCGGCCCGGTCTCGATGATCTTCCGGGCGAAGGACGAGGACGACGCGGTGCGCATCGCCAACGACACGCCGTTCGGCCTGGGTGGTTCTGTCTTTTCCGCCGACCCGCGCCACGGCGCCAAGGTGGCGGCCCGCATCTCCACCGGCATGGTCTTCGTCAATCACCCGACCATGGTCAAGGCCGACCTGCCGTTCGGCGGCATCCGGCGCTCCGGCTACGGCCGCGAACTCATCGGTCTCGGCCTCAAGGAATTCGTGAACCACAAGCTGATCGGCGTAGTCGATATCGACGCCCCGTTCTAAGGGAACGTACCGGCCGTTTCGGCCCTTGCGGGGGAGCCATGCTCCCCCGCAAAGTTTTTGGTCTTTCCCGGCGAGGCGGGATAAGGTGGCGCCCGGCGGCGAAAACGGCGGACGCATGGATTTCATTCTCATTCAAACGCTGAACGGCTTGGCCGGGGCGAGTTCGCTGTTCCTGGTGGCGGCGGGCCTGTCCCTGATCTTCGGCGTGACCCGGGTGGTGAATTTCGCCCACGGCACGGTGTTCATGATCGGCGCCTACGTCGCCTGGACCCTGATCGACCGGCTGGGGGTGAACTTCTGGCTGGCCGCGCCCCTGGCGGCGCTGGCGGCGGCGGCGCTGGGCGCGGCGATCGAGATTCTGGTGCTGCGCCGTCTGTACACCGGGCACGAACTGCTGCCCCTGCTCGCCACCTTCGGCCTGGTCCTCGTCGCGCACGATCTGGTGCCCCTGATCTGGGGGGCGCAGGACGTGATCGGCCCGCGCGCGCCGGGGTTGGAAGGCGCGGTGTCCCTGATGGGGCGGCGGCTGCCGGTCTACGACCTTTTCCTCATCGGCTTCGCCCCCACGGTTCTGGCCGGGCTGTGGCTGGTGCTGCACCGCACCCGTTTCGGCCGCTTCGTACGCGCCGCCACCGACGACCGGGAAATGGCCGCCGCCCTGGGCATCCGCCAGGACCGCCTGTTCACCGGCGTGTTCATGCTGGGCTGCGCCCTGGCCGGGTTGGGCGGCGCCCTGCAATTGCCGCGCGAGACCCTGCACCACAGCCTGGACACCCAGGTGGTGGTGTCCGCCTTCGTCGTCGTGGTAATCGGCGGCATGGGCAGCCTGGGCGGCGCCTTCGTCGCCTCGGCGGTGGTCGGGCTGGTCTCCGCCTTCGGCATCGTGGTCTGGCCGCAGGGCACCCTGGCCATGCTGTTCCTGATCATGGCGGCGGTGCTGACGCTGCGCCCGCGCGGACTGTTCGGCCGCGCCGGCGCGCCGGAGCCGCACCAACCCCTCGCCCTGCCCTCGCCCCCCGCCACGGGGTATCCCCGCGCCGCGCGGCGACTGACCGTGGCCGGGTTCGCGGCGGCGGCGGCCTCCGCCCTCGTCCTTTCGCCCTTCGCCCTCGACCTTGCCAGTCAGGCGCTGATCGCCATGCTGTTCGCCGCCGCCCTGCACCTGCTGGTCGGCTGGGCGGGGCTGATTTCCTTCGGCCACGCGGCGTTCCTCGGCCTTGGCGGCTATGGCGCGGCGCTGGCGCTGAAGGGCGGCGCGCCGCTGCCCTTTGCCCTGGCGGCGGGGGCTCTGGCCGCCGCCCTGGGCGCGGCGGCCTTCGGCGGGCTGGCGCGGCGGATGCGCGGCGTCTATCTGGCGATGCTGACCCTGGCCTTCTCGCAACTGCTGCACGCCGCCGCCTTCCAGTGGGTGACGGCGACCGGCGGCGACAACGGCATCCTCGGCCTGTGGCCGGAGCCGCCCTTCGACACGCCGGAGGGATTCTTCCTGCTGGTCCTCGGCTGCTGCGCCGCGACGTTCGCCCTGCTTGCCCGGCTTTACCGCGCCCCCTTCGGCTTCGTCCTGCGCGCCGCCCAGGACGCCGAGGCCCGCGCCCGCGCCGACGCTCTGCCGGTGGACGGCACGCGGGTGGCGGCCTTCGCGGTGTCGGGCGGCGTCGCCGGGCTGGCGGGCGGCTTGCTGGTGGCGCTGAAGGGCAGCGCCTTTCCCACCCTGTTCGACATTCCGCAATCGATCGACGGCCTGGTGATGGTGCTGCTGGGCGGCATCGCCCATCCCCTCGGCCCGCTGATCGGCGCGGCGGCCTATACCCTGGGGGTGGACCTGATCACCACGGTCACCCCGCACTGGCAGATGATCGTCGGCGGCGTCATCCTGGTCCTGGCGCAGGCGGCCCCCGGCGGCCTGCTGGGCCGCGCCGCGAGGGGGCGCCGATGACCGCCCTTCTGTCGGTGCGCGGCGTGCGCAAAAGCTATGGCGGCACCCCGGTGCTGGAAGACGTCGGCTTCGACATCCCGGCGGGCGAGATCGCCGCCCTGATCGGCGCCAACGGCGCGGGCAAGTCGACCCTGTTCTCCATCCTCGGCGGCGCCGCCGACGCCGACGGCGGCAGCGTACTGCTGAACGGCGCGCCGCTGCTCGGCCTGCGGCCCGAGGCGGTGGCGCGGCGCGGCGTGTCGCGCACCTTCCAGACCTCGACGCCCTATCGCTCGCTCGACGTTCTCGATTCCCTGCGCCTGGTCGCGGCGCGCGGCGGCGGCTGGCGGCGGCTGACGCGGCCGCTTTCCGCCTGGCCGGAAGCGGCGGCCCGCGCGGTGCTGGCCGAAGTCGGCCTCGAGGCCCTGGCCGAGGCGCCGTGCGCCGCCCTGTCCTATGGCGACGCGAAGCGCCTGGAACTCGCCCTGGCGCTGATCCGCGACCCGACCCTGCTGCTGATGGACGAACCCACCGCCGGCATGGCCCCGGCGGAACGCACCGCCTTCATGGATCTGGTGCGGACGCGTTCGCGCGAGCGCGGCCTCACCGTGCTGTTCACCGAGCACGACATGGCCACGGTATTCGGCTTCGCCGCGCGGGTTCTGGTGCTCGACCGTGGGCGGCTGATCGCCGACGGAGACCCCGCCGCGGTGCGCGCCGACGAGGCGGTGCGCCGCGTCTATCTGGGCGGCGGCGGCGCGGCGACGAAGCCGTTGTGATGCGCGCGGGGGCATGTTAACAAGGCCCCACCGAAAGACATTCCACGGCGGTCGCGATGCGGAAGAAGCAGACGGAGCCGGAACTGGCGGTAGTGGTTCCGGTGAAGAACGAACAGGACAACGTTCTGTCCCTGATCGACGAAATCCACAAAGCGCTGGACGGCGTCGCCGAGTTCGAGGTGATCTACGTCGACGACGGTTCCGACGACCGCACCCCCCAGAAACTGGACGAGGCGAAGGCGCAATACCCCCGCCTGCGCACCGTCCGCCACCGCGAAAGCTGCGGCCAAAGCCAGGCGGTCGCCACCGGGGTGAAAGCCGCCACCGCCCGCTTCGTCGCCACCCTGGACGGCGACGGCCAGAACGACCCGGCGGACATCCCGGCGCTGCTGGCCAAGCTGCGCGAGGCCGCCGATCCCGACCTGCTGCTGATCGCCGGACACCGCCACAAGCGCCGCGACAGCGCGGTGAAGCGGTATACCTCGAAATTCGCCAACGCCCTGCGCCGCGCCCTGCTCAACGACGAAACGCCGGACACCGGCTGCGGCCTGAAGCTGTTCACCCGCGCCGCCTTCCTCGACCTGCCGCGTTTCGACCACATGCACCGCTATCTGCCCGCCCTGTTCCTGCGGCGCGGCGGGCGGGTGGTCTCGGTGCCGGTCAACCACCGCCCGCGCGAGCGCGGCGTGTCGAAGTACGGCACCATCGACCGCGCCCTGGTCGGCGTCTCCGACCTGTTGGGGGTGATGTGGCTGATCCGCCGCGCCTCGGTGCCCGAGATCGAAGCCGCCGATGAGTGAGCCCTTGAAGGCCGCCAAACCCTACCTCAAGGGCCTGATCCTCATCGCCTCGCTGGTCGGCATCGGCTATGGCCTGAAGGCGATGGGCCTGTCCGACCTGTTCAACACCGACTGGGTCGACGCCGAGGTCAAGGGCAAGGGCCTGTCCGGCGAGTTGGTCTTCCTGGCGATGGGGGCGGCGGTCACCGCCGCGGGCTTCCCCCGCCAGGCGGTCGCCTTCCTGGCGGGATACGCCTTCGGCTTCGCCACCGGCAGCCTGCTGGCCTCCGCCGCGGTGACCCTGGGCTGCGTCGCCGCCTTCGCCTATGCCCGGCTGCTCGGCCGCGGCTTCGTGCAGCGCCACTTCGGCCGCCGCATCGCCAAGTTCGACGCCATCCTCGCCGACAGCCCGTTCCTCACCACCCTCCTGATCCGCTTCCTGCCGGTGGGCAGCAACGTCGCCACCAACCTGATCGCCGGAGTATCGCGGGTGCCGGGCACCCCCTTCATCCTCGGCTCGGCGGTGGGCTATCTGCCGCAGACCATCGTCTTCGTCCTGATCGGTTCCGGCGTCCACATCGACCCCACCTTCCGCATCGGTCTGGGGGCGGCGCTGTTCGTCGCCTCGGCGGCGATGGGGGTCTATCTGATCCGCCATCTACGCCGCGCCCGCGACGTCGAACTGGCGGAAGAGGACACCGATCCCGCCGCCTGAAGCGGGCAATTCCCCCTTGACACCCCGCGACCTACGGACTACCTCGTTAGCACTCAAGACGGGAGAGTGCCAACGAACCGTCTGAAATCATCCCCGTGCCGTGTCGGGCGGGGAGTCTCTATAGTTCAAGATACTCTGGAGGAGACTATGAAATTCAGGCCGTTGCATGACCGTGTCCTGGTCAAGCGCGTGGACGTGGAAACCAAGACCGCGGGTGGCATCATCATCCCCGACAGCGCCAAGGAAAAGCCGATGCAGGGCAAGATCCTGGCGGTCGGTTCCGGTACCCGCAACGAAGACGGCTCCATCACGCCGCTCGACGTCAAGGTCGGCGACAGCGTCCTGTTCGGCAAGTGGTCGGGCACGGAAGTGAAGCTGGACGACGAAGACGTCCTGATCATGAAGGAATCGGACATTCTGGGCATTCTGGGCTAATTCCGGCCGGAACGCACCGATCCGAACTCCGTTCAACTCTGCCTAAAGGAATTCCATTATGGCTGCCAAAGAAGTCAAATTCTCGACCGATGCGCGCACGCGCATGCTGAAGGGCGTCGACATCCTGGCCAACGCGGTCAAGGTGACGCTGGGTCCGAAGGGCCGCAACGTCGTCATCGACAAGTCGTTCGGCGCGCCGCGCATCACCAAGGACGGCGTGACCGTCGCCAAGGAGATCGAACTCTCCGACAAGTTCGAGAACATGGGCGCGCAGATGGTCAAGGAAGTCGCTTCCAAGACCAATGACTTGGCCGGCGACGGCACCACCACCGCGACCGTTCTCGCCCAGGCGATCGTCCGCGAAGGCTGCAAGGCCGTGGCCGCGGGGATGAACCCGATGGACCTGAAGCGCGGCATCGACATGGCGGTCGAATCCGTCATCGAAGCGATCAAGAAAACCTCCAAGGAAGTCTCCACCAACGCCGAGATCGCCCAGGTCGGCACGATTTCCGCTAACGGCGAAGCCGCCATCGGCAAGATCATCGCCCAGGCGATGGAGCGCGTCGGCAACGAAGGCGTGATCACCGTCGAAGAGGCGAAGGGCCTGGAGACCGAACTCGACGTCGTCGAGGGCATGCAGGTCGACCGCGGCTATCTGTCGCCGTACTTCGTCACCAACGCCGACAAGATGGTGGCCGAGCTGGAAAGCCCGTTCATCCTGATCAACGAAAACAAGCTGACCAGCCTGCAGCCGATGCTGCCGGTCCTGGAAGCCGTGGTGCAGTCGGGCAAGCCGCTTTTGATCATCGCCGAGGACGTCGAGGGCGAGGCCCTGGCCACCCTGGTGGTGAACAAGCTGCGTGGCGGCCTCAAGGTCGCGGCGATCAAGGCCCCGGGCTTCGGCGACCGCCGCAAGGCGATCCTGGGCGACATGGCCACCGTGACCGGCGGTCAGGTGATCTCGGAAGAGCTGGGGATCAAGCTTGACACCGTCACCCTGGACATGCTGGGCACCGCGAAGAAGGTGGTGATCACCAAGGACGACACCACCATCGTCGACGGCGCTGGCGCCAAGGCCGAGATCGAGGCCCGTTGCACCCAGATCCGCGCCCAGATCGAAGCCGCCACCTCCGACTACGACCGCGAGAAGCTGCAGGAACGCCTGGCGAAGCTGGCGGGCGGCGTCGCGGTGATCAAGGTCGGCGGTGCGACCGAGGTCGAGGTGAAGGAAAAGAAGGACCGCGTCGACGACGCCCTGCACGCCACCCGTGCGGCGGTCGAGGAAGGCGTGGTGCCGGGCGGCGGCGTCGCCCTGCTGAAGGGAACCAAGGCTCTGGAAGGCCTGGCTCCGGCCAACAACGACCAGAAGGTCGGCATCGACATCATCCGCCGCGCCCTGCAGGCGCCGGTGCGTCAGATCGCCGAGAACGCCGGCTTCGACGGCGCGGTGGTCGCGGGCAAGATCCTCGAAAACAACGGCGCCACCTTCGGCTTCAACGCCCAGGAAGGCTCCTACGAGGACATGGTGAAGGCGGGCATCATCGACCCGACCAAGGTGGTGCGTCATGCCCTGCAGGACGCTTCCTCGATCGCCGGCCTGCTCATCACCACCGAGGCGATGATCGGCGACGCGCCGGAAAAGAACCCGGCTCCGGCGATGCCCGACATGAGCGGCATGGGCGGCATGGGCGGCATGGGCGGCATGGGCTTCTAAGCCCGGCTGCTTCGGCCTGAAAAACAAAGGCCCGGCCCCTTCGCGGGGGCCGGGCTTTTTCGTTGCCCGAAGGACGGAAAGACCTATGCGGCGACGCACCGCGCCCGCGCGCCGCGTTCGATCGCCGCGGCGGTCAGCCGGTCGACGTCCAGGCGGTGGCGGATCATTTCCAGCATGCGCAGTTCCTCCTGCCCGACGTGACCGTCGGCCACCGCGACGTCGCAGGCCAGGGCATAGGCGGTCTCGCGCAGCTTCACCGGCAGGGCGACGCGGATCAGGTCCATCGCCCGCTCCAGACCGTCGTCCTGGTCGAGCAGGGCGGCGCAGTCCTCGGCGATGCGGGTCAACCCGGCGGGGTCGAAATCGCGGAAGGCGGGAAGGGATTTCACGTTGGTGCCCATCACCTTGAGCTCGGCGTCGGTCATTTCCCGATCGGCCGCGGAAACCAGCACCATGGTGTAAATCAGCGCCGCGTGGTGGGTGATCATCGGAGCCTCCATCGTCGCGTCGTCCTTTGGTTTTCGTTCCTCGTCTCGCACGTCTTCGAGTATAGCCCCTTTCGCGCGCACGCGCGAGTCCGCCCCCCTCTGCCCCGGGCGCGGCCATAAGGCTAACCGTATAATATAAAAGAAAAAATCCATCGATGATAATAATTGAAACAAAACGTTATTGTATTAATTGACTTCCATATGCTTGATCTTTGGTCACGCCAGACGCGCATTTGGCGGACCGGGATAAACATGTATTCGATGTAAGAACGTCTTGGCCTCGCCAAGAGAAAAATGGGTTCGCCGCCGGATATGGGGATATGCCAACGGCGAAAACGGCCAGGACGTCCCGGGCACTGTTGCGCGCATGACAACCAACCCGAGGGGAAACGACACATGACCAACGGCTTCAACCGCGGCTGGATCGTGGTTCTGGCGGGCCTGGGCATCAACCTGATGTTCGGCTGCCTCTACACCTGGAGCATCTTTTCCGCCAATCTGAGCGCAACCTACAAATGGACGGGCTTCCAGGCCTCGCTGCCCTATACCGTGGCGATCGTGATGTTCGCCGCGGTCATGCTGGTCGGCGGGCGCCTGCAGGACGCCTTCGGTCCGCGCATCGTCGCCACCGCGGGCGGCGCGTTCACCGGCCTGGGGCTGGTGCTGTGCAGCGTGTTTCCGAATCTGACCGGCGTCATCCTGTGCTTCGGCGTGCTGACCGGCGCGGGCATCGGCATGGGCTATTCGGCGACCACCCCGGCGGCGGTGAAATGGTTCAAGCCCGAACAGAAGGGCCTGATCGCGGGCATCGTGGTCACCGGTTTCGGCCTGGCCTCGCTCTACATCGCGCCCCTGACCAAGTACCTGATCGCCTCCTACGGGGTGTTCGCCACCTTCAAGATCCTGGGCGTCGCCTTCGGCGCGCTGATCGTGCTGTTCGCGCAGTTCCTGGCGGTGCCCAAGGCCCCGGTGGCGGCCGCCGCGTCTCAGGCCGCCTCGGCCCGCGACATGACCTGGCGCGAGATGCTGAAAACGCCGCAGTTCTATCTGCTGTGGCTGATGTTCCTGGCGGGGTCGATGGCGGGCCTGATCCTGATCGGCCACCTGGCGAAGATCGCCGTGCTGCAGACCGGCGCCAACATGGGCGTCGCCCTGGTCGCGATGATCTCGATCTCCAACGCCCTCGGACGGCCGGTTTCCGGCTTCGTCTCCGACCGCATCGGCCGTGGCCGCACCATGACCATCCTCTACGTGCTGCAGGGGGCGACGCTGTTGATGTTCTCGGGCTTCCACGACTTCGCCAGCATCCTGGCCGGGTCGATGGTGATCACCTTCTCCTACGGCGCGATGCTGGCCGTCTATCCGTCGGCGGTGGGCGATTTCTACGGCACCAAGAACATGGGCTTCAATTACGCCGTCCTGTTCACCGCCTGGGGCATCGCCGGGGTGTGCGGCCCGCTGGCCGCCGGATACATCCTGGACGCCACCGGCGGTTACGGCACCGCCTATCTGATCTCGGCGGTGTTGTGCTTCTTCGCCGCCGGACTGGGTCTGGTGGTGAAGCCGCCGCGCGCCGTCCCCGCCGCGGCGGCCGCGATGGCCAATGCCTGAATCCTGTGCACGCCCCTTCGGAATTTCTCCGAAGGGGCGAATTATCTTGCGCGCGGGGCCGCGAAAAACGTGATTGATTTCGCGGCGCGTCCGTCTATCATCCGGGCTTCGATGAGCTGGAGCCGTACCCGAATAGGGGGATCCTTGGGGGGATAGGCTGGTTCCTTTTTGGAACCATTCTTGTCAAGGATACGCACCGGACGGTTCTGAACGCGGATAATCCGATACCGGCAAACTTTGAATTGATCGAAGTTTTCCAGGGGGGAAGACAACCGCGTCGAATCGTCCGCTCTGGGGGGACGCACCGGGCTCGATGGTACCAACGATACGATCGTCCGGGGATGAACCGGACGCGCAAGCTGGAGAAAACCGATGAGTGGACCCGCGATCGATCCTTCCGCGCCCAAGACCGTTATTGCCGACACCACCGCCAATCCCGCGCCGCTGGGCCTGTGCGCCTTCGGCCTCACCACCTTCCTGCTGAACGCCCACAACGCGGGCTTCTTCCCCCTGGACACGATGATCCTGGGCATGGGCCTGTTCTACGGCGGCCTCGCCCAGCTGTTCGTCGGCTGGATGGAATGGAAGAAGGGCGCGACCTTCGGCACCGTCGCCTTCACCTCCTACGGCTGCTTCTGGATCTCCCTGTGCACCCTGATCATGCTGCCGAAGATGGTGACCGGCCTGACCCCGGCGTCGCCGACCTCGATGGCCTTCTTCCTGGGCATCTGGGGCGCGATGTCGACCGTGCTGTTCCTCGCCACCTTCCGCCTGAACACCGCGCTGCAGGTGACCTTCGGTCTTCTGATCGTGCTGTTCGCCCTGCTGGTTCTGGGCAACGTCACCCACGGCAGCGAAGTGTCGCACACCATCCACACCCTGGCCGGCTGGGAAGGCATGGCCACCGCCATCGCCGCGATGTACACCGGCCTGGCGCAGGTGATGAACGAACTGCACGGCAAGGTCGTCTGGCCGCTCAACAAGTCGTAAGGCCCCTGGCCGACACGAGGAAACGGGCGGTCCGCCGGGCCGCCCGTTTCGCGTAACCCACCGCTTCGGGCTTGACGGCGGCGATGCGCCCCGTATAGTCGGCGGTCTTCGGATGGGAAAGCCCCTGTGGCGGAACCGGTAGACGCGGCAGACTCAAAATCTGTTGTCCTTGCGGACGTGGGAGTTCGAGTCTCCCCGGGGGCACCATCCCTTCCTTCCTGAACGTTCCAGAACGTTCTTCAAGGTTCAAAAAATCTAGGAATTCTGCGGAAAACCCAGGGCGGAGACGCCCTCGGGCGTTTCTGTGCGTTCGTTGACATGCGGGGTATCCGGGGGTACTTTCAGGGGTACGTTGATGGTTTGACGCCTCCGGGCGGGAAAAGATACCCCCAAGCCGTTCCGAGGTTCCGCATGGCCTCGCCTTTGACGAACACGGCGGTTCTCAACGCCAAACCCCGCGCCAAGCCTTACAAAATGGCCGATGGCGAAGGACTTTTCCTGTTCGTGACACCCGCCGGGGGAAAACTCTGGCGGATGAAGTACCGATTCGGCGGCAAGGAAAAGCTGTTGAGCTTCGGCGCGTACCCCGCCGTGTCCCTGGCGGACGCCCGACGGCGCAAGACCGACGCGCGGCGGCTTCTCGCCGAGGGGAACGACCCCGGCGCAGCGAAGCGAGAAGAGAAGATCAAGGCGGCAACCGATGCCCTCACCTTCGCTGCCGTTGCGGAAGAGTGGTTCGGCAAGTGGAAGCAGCCCCTTGCCGAGGTCACCGTCACCCACACCCGCTATCGGCTGGACAGCTTCCTGTTCCCCGACCTGGGGAAAGCCCCGATTCGGGAAATCGGCCCTCGCCGCATTCTCGATGCCCTTCGCAAGGTAGAGGGGGACGGGCACGCCCATTCCGCCCGCCGTGCCTTGCAAACCTGCGGGCAGGTGTTCCGCTATGCGGTCGCCTCGGGGTATGTGGACTCCGACCCCACGCGCGACCTGCGGGGCGCGCTGACGGCAGAGACGGTGACGCATCAGGCGAGCATTACCGACCCGCAAGAAGTGGCGGGCCTGATGCGCGCAATTTGGGATTATCGCGGCGCCCCGGCTACCGCTATCGCGTTGCGCCTATCCGCTCTCTTCTTCGTTCGCCCTGGGGAACTGCGCCACGCCGAGTGGTCGGAAGTCGACCTCGACGCGGCCGAATGGCGCATCCCCGCTGCCAAGATGAAGATGCGAGCAAAGCACATCGTTCCCCTTGCCCGTCAAGCGGTTGAACTGCTCCGGGGCCTGCAAGCCCTAACCGGCAAGGGACGCTTCCTGTTCCCCTCCATGCGCTCCACCGCCTATCCGATGAGCGAAAACACGGTTACCGCCGCCCTACGCCGCATGGGGTACGCCAAGGACGAGATGTGCGCCCACGGCTTCCGCAGCATGGCCAGCACGCTTCTCAACGAGCAGGGTTGGAACTGGGATGCGATCGAGCGACAGCTTGCCCATGCCGAGCGCAACAGCGTTCGCGCCGCCTACAACTACGCGGAATTTCTGCCCGAACGGCGGAAGATGATGCAGGCCTGGGCGGACTATCTGGACACCCTGCGCCTGGGCGCGAAGGTCATTCCCCTTCGGTCCGGCGGGTAGCCGGACAGAGCGGGCCGAAGCGGTGCTGGAACCACCGCCCCGGCTCTCCCCACAACCCGAAAAGGAACTTCGGAGCATGGGTATTGCAACACTGACCTGCCATGGGAATCTTCCTCCAATTTGAAGTAGAGTCCGGCCCAGCAGGGAGACGGACTTATGAAGCGGAGCAGGTTTTCGGAAGAGCAGATCATCGGCATTCTGAAGGAGCAGGAGGCGGGTGCGACGACGGCGGACG
>QJZR01000020.1 GCA_003246625.1 Alphaproteobacteria bacterium | reverse complement strand
AATTTAATTTTCATTAAAGATGAATGGTGTATGGCCCATAATTTTTGTCATTTTTACATGTGGTTCTCTGTTGCCTCGGTTCCGTCGCCGTCGCCGTTCGGACGATGGCGACGGAGCCATGGCTGATTTGGTTCATAGTTCGATGTCGTCCAGGTCATCCCCCCATTTATCCGCTATTCCGCTAGAAGTCTGATTTTTCATTATCTTCTGGCTAGCGGAAAGGGGCGGCCTAGCGGCAGGAGGTGACGAAAGCCCGCGACACGCACGGGGGAACTTGTCGATGGCGCTTGTGTCCTTTGTTGCAGTGGGGAAGAGGGTGGAGGAGGCTGAAGGAGCCCATTTTGCCAAACCGTATTTTGTCCAGCGTGCGGTATCTCTCGGAGGAGTGTTGGTTCGGGGTAGCGAGGGAACAGCACTTTCAGGAGCCTTCGCAGGCAAATATCGCATGAAGGCATTTTCAAACTGGTCCCGGCTATAGCCCCTTAGGTTGCGCCCATTTCCCCCGAGTTGGCGGGGCTGGATGCCGTATCCACGAAGCAACTCGGCAAGCTGGCGAGGCCCCAAGGGTTTTCCTCTATAGTAGGTCGCCCAACGCTTTTCCTCATCCGCGTTTAGGCGGGCGAGGTAGTCGTGCGTTCCGATCTTGTCGAGCCCGGTTCGGTCGAAAATGTCTCGGCTGTCGCTCAAGAGTTCGGCACCTAAGGATAGGGCTTCGTGCGACTTTCCGGACAGTTGCCGCGCCGACACCCGCGCTGCTTCCGGCCAACGTCCTCCGGCATGATCGGCAATAGCCAACAACATTTTCCAGTTATCCTGGGCGCGGTCGTTCAGTCCAGCGGGCAACTTCGGGCGCAGATTGCCAATCGCTTCACCGTTATCCTCGGCAAAGCGGGCAAATTTTCTGCGCAATGGGGCGAAGATCAAAGTGTCTGTGGAGTCGGGCAACTCCTCCACCGTTTCGTCCGGCCGCTTCCGATATAGTTCGACCCGAATGGAACGGTCGAGAGTGGTCTCGTGCAAGAATGTGCCGATCCCGGCCATGGCCTTGGCTCCCCAGGTTTTGAAGAATTGGACGTCTTGGCCGTTGCTTGCCACGCGCAAAACCCTGCCCTTGCCACGGGTGTGTCCCGAGTTGATGATGCTCTGAAGCTCCTTGTCTCCGCTGGCGGAGGCGTCGGCCTCGTCTATGAGCAATGTGGGGCCATACGCTTCAATCACGCGATAGATGGCGGGCGAACTCATGTTCGAAGTGCTCAGCGGGCGGCGGCACAATTGCTCGATTACGGTGAGGAGGTTTGTCTTGCCGCAGCCCTTTTCCGCAGCGGAAATGACGAGGATGGGTGCCGTTCGAGCCCAGTCGATGAGCCAGGTGAAGGGCACCCACAACGTCACTGCATCAAGAACCACTTCGTCGCAAACGACGAATCGGCGTATGGTTCGTCGTGTTTCGCCAAGAAGCTCTGCGAGGTTTACGTGAGAAGGCCAAGGTTCCACGATGGGGAACAGTTCAGTCTCGATCTCCGTATTGGCGTGATGGTGCGTGCTCATCGAGAGGCCCCCTCGGCAAGACGTTGCAGATAGGCTTCCCGTTCGGAGATGGGAACCAAGGTTTTCCGGCTCCCGGCCTTCAAAATCTTGATCCGGCCTCGCTTGACCTCCTTGTAGAACAGAGATCGTCCAATTCTTACGGCAGCACAAAACTCGTTCACGGTTTCGGCGGCGTGTTTGCTGTTTTCTGCAGGGTACATGGAAAACTCCTCTAGTGGTTGTTAACCACCTATAGAGGCAGGTTTATTCGCCAAGCCGCAATCGATTTTGCTGCCTGCTTTCTAATAAAAGCTGCCTGCTTTGATTCCTCTTGGGTGGAAAAATTCCAGGCAGGGGGCTGTATGGGGTGATCTAGAAGGGCCGACGATTTGCGGTGTCTAAAAGGATTTATGGTTAAGTTTGGCAGCATCTTGGTGCCATTCTTTGTAATATTTTAGCGCCTGTTTTACATTTTCTATGGCTAAAATTTCTAGTTTATCTCTAGTTACTCCATAGTGGTTATCCAGGCAAATATTATCAATTAATGCGATATTTTCCTTAATAAGCTCGATGTTTATAGAGTCTGTAACATCTGCGCCTTCGCTGTGATTGCGTTCCGTAGTAATGGAAGCCAATGCGGAGGCGCATGACAATATATCTGGCAGATAACGCTTGCTCCGTTTCCTTTCCTTGAGGGTGATATTGTTATTTCCTGGGTATAGTTTTATAGCCTGTTCAACGGCGGAAATAGCCTCGCGAAAAAAGCCTTCCCGCGAAGGACCTTCCTTGTATTCCTCTCCGTTGGTTTCGTTCTTCCTGACTTCGAGAATTCGCCCCGTACGGTCGCAAAGACCCTTGTCAGAGTATCTGTTCTCTGCTTCTCGTTCCCAAATGATTGCCGCCAGCGCAGCCATCAAGGGCCAATCTGACCGCTTGGGACCGCCTCTACCTCGTTTTCCGTCAGTGGAAGGGGAGTTCTTTTCTGCTGGGGTGTTGCTTGAAGAATTATTCTCTGTGGTCAGGTCGTATAGTTCTTTCCAATTGATTCTGAGGTCATCAAAATAAAATTGAAACCAATCATCTATTTCTTCTTTTTCTGATACCTCACGATAAAATGTTCCATGTTCCCAGTCGATTCTTTCTATGCCTTCCCGACGAATCAAACTTTTGTTTATCTTCTTTAATTTAGTGAGTTCATTGTGTTTCACTTCCGCGCGGGCGGATGCTACATCATACGAAATTGTTGCACCTTCCCCGGATCGGCCATGGAGCTCGAGTCTGCCGCTAATCCAATGGCGATACAGACCGACGCGGGCTGCGTCTATCTCCGGAGACGAAGGCAAGCTCCCTGGCTCTCCAGCTAAATCAGGTTCGATCCCATCCGCGATCCAGCGAAGCGCTTGCGGCAGCGTGATCCATTTTTTCACCATGGGGCGTGCTTTAGGCAAAATGGGCATTATTTCCCCTTGAGTAGCGTTGGCGGCAATCAGTGCTACGGAATCATGGCTCACATCGCTTTTGCCGATCCATAGGGATATGGACCATTATCCACTTTTCATGTCACGGTGTGGATCGAAATGACGCCTGAATGCTGTGCTGCTCCAAAAGGGCCCCGGCGGCGTACTGGAAAGAGCCACCAGATAGCGCTCGGTAGGCTAAAGGATGCTTGGCTATAGGGCCAAGCTGTGGCGAGACGCAGTAAGCTAAGGAAGGATTTGTGGGCTTTCCATGGCGGCTGGTAGTGGCCCCAACGCCCGCTATTTTTGCTGGGGGGGGGGGCGCTGGGATGCCGTTCGGTGGGGAGGGTATGCGGCGGTGTGTCGATGTATTTCATGCCGTTAGGGTGACGAACGGTGCCCCCTAGGCATCCAACACGTTGTTAAGTCGTGCATTTTAGGAATTTTCCTCGAGGCTCAAAACCATAAATGTGAAATTACCTTTCGGACTGTAGATGATCGCTTTGGATATTGATTTTTTTGTTTTGCCGGATATCTTCTTTTTCATGCTGATCGTCTTTGCGCCGATTGTTACCATCTTTCCGCCAAGATTTATGGACTGCGGTTCGGTGGTTTCCTCCCTCCATCCATCATCGCCGTGCTGTTTTCGCGCGTTGGAAAGGACCTCCTCAAAGGCCCTATCCATCTCAGTTTTGTTTGTTAGTTGGGCACTCCTCTCCACACTGAGTACCACGTGACTTTTTCTATCTGCAAGAATGTACGTGATAAAATCGAAGACATTCTGGGAAGATACGCTTTTTATGTCTAGGTTTGCTGTATTTCTACATGTTAACCAGTAGGCATTTTCTGACGGATTTCTGTCGCACTTATTTTCTTTTGCATATTTATCGAGAAATTTTGATGCGCTCTCGAAGCTGATTCCGGGGTGCAGGTCTTTGAAGTTCTTGACGGCGCTATCGCCGCATCCGCTTAACGTCATTGCGGACAGTGCCGTCATAACGGTAATGGCGCTCAATTTCATGTTCTTGCCTTCCACGTTTCCATCAATTCCCGACGTTTGCTGAACAAAAGCCCCGGCTGGGCCGCCGCTGTCTCTCGGACGGAACGAACCCACTTCAAGGCGGAAAACGGCGCAGATATATGCCCAAATCACAAAGAACATGTTCTGCACATTTTATGATATTTCTGGACGAATCTAGTTCGTTGAGGAGTTTGCGTTTTGTGCATAAAAATTCAAAATTCTAATTTTCTTGTGATTTGGTGTGGATAATCCTCCGATCGATGGATTTACGTTCGATGTGTTGCCTTGTGCCGCATCCTTGTCTATAACGTTCTGTGCATTTCATGATGTTTTCGGTCAATATGCTTGTCGGTGCTCCATCCGGAGAGGTGGGGCGGGAAAGAGTGACAAGCTGTCAGATCGGCCATGAAACAAGCCAAGGTGTTGACCCAAGGTGAATTCCGGAGGGTCTTGTCCGTTATCGCCACCATGAAACACGGGCGGCGGTGATGTTGTCCTTCTATGCGGGGCTGAGGGTCGGGGAAATCGCCGCCTTGACCATCGGCGATGTCGTGGACGCGCAGGGACAGGTGAAGGAGCGCATCCTGCTCCGCGCTGCAACCACGAAATCCGGGGAAGCCCGCGCGGTCTTTGTTGGGAGCAAGCTGCGGCTGGAGCTGGAGTCCTATCTGGCCGGTCTGGGCCGTCCGCAACGGGATGGCGACCGGCCTTTCCTCGTGACGCAGAAGGGCACCGCCTTCACCGCGAATTCCCTATGCCAACTGTTCGCCCATATCTACCGACTGGCCGGGGTCGATGGCGCTTCCAGCCATTCCGGAAGGCGGTGGTTCATCACCCGACTGGCCCATAGCGGCGTTTCCGCCAAGGTCATCATGACCCTGGCGGGCCACAAGAACCTCGCCACCACCCAGCGCTACATCGAGGTGGACGACGACATGCTTCGTGCTGCCGTCAAGAGGCTATGAGGTCTAATCGAACTGAAGTGCAGGGCCATTCTGTCTCCTGATGTCCGAAAGAGAGCTGCGGATTTTGTACGCGAAGCCTCTTGTAGCTCCCTAGTGATTGGCCCCGAAAGCAGATTTTCCGAACCCTCTGACGGTAGTAGCATGACTAAAAACCAGCTTGGATGGGTATCATGGGCGCTTCCGAAGACATCTTGGAATGGTCTGAAACGAAGTTGTCGCCGTGGCGTCAGGACGCCCTTCGCCGCTTGGCAAGTTCGGCTTCACTTACAAAACAAGATCTCGAAGATCTTCTTAATCTTATCAGGGGAAAGGCCGGGTTTTCCCTGTCGGCAAAGTCGGTCGCGCCGGTTCCCCTGGCAAAATCTCACCTCTCAAGCGCGGCGGTCGGCGTCCCAATCAAGGTCAAGGCGATACGCAATGTCACCAACGTCAATCGGCTAGTTCCGTCAGCCACACTACCATTGAACCCTACCGGTCTGAGCATCATCTACGGCCGAAACGGCAGTGGGAAAAGTGGGTTTGTGAGGATCCTCCGGACGGCCTGCCGGACGCGCTGTGACAACCCAGAAAAATTGAAGGTCTTGACTGACGTTTACGGGGCGGGGGGCGGTACCCAGGCGGCAGAGATCGTGATTGACACCGCAAGCGGCGAGGTGGTGGTTCCGTGGATCGACGGTAAACCCGCGTCGGATGCGCTCATGCAGGTGGCAGTTTTTGATAGCACTGCTGCGCAACTATACGTAGATTCCGGCAGCCAGATTCAATTTTTACCGTTCGGGCTTGCACTGCCGTACAAGCTTAACGAACTCTGCCTGAGGCTGAGAAGCGTCCTGGAGGCCGAACGAAAGTCGGTTACGGAGCAACTTCGGTTAGCGGTAGTTGCTTTCGAGGTCCCGCGAGGAACCAAGTCCCAAGCATTTTATAAAAAGCTAACCGGTGAGGCTACGGACGCGGAAATCGCGGCGGCAGCATTTTTTTCGCCAGACGATCAGACTCGACTCGAAGAATTGAATCGTCTTCTGGTTGCCCCAGAAACGTCTGCAGCCGATTTAGCTGTATTGGCCGAGTGGGTGAGGAAACTTAGTCTGGAGTCAGAGGGCCTCGAGCGGGCCCTGTCCGATGGAAAGATTGAGGGTTTGGCGAGGTTAAAACGTCAAGCGACTGACGCTAGAGACGCCGCAAGCCTTGATGCATCGGAGCTCTTCTCGAATGAGCCTCTTCTTGGTGTTGGGGGAGATGCGTGGCGAAGGCTATGGGTTGCGGCCCGTGACTATTCGATTTCGAATGCCTATCCGGACCGCGATTTTCCGGTCATCAACACATCTAACGCCATTGAAAATTGCGTGCTGTGCCACCAGCCACTCAGCCCAGTGGCTTCGGATCGGTTGGCTCGGTTTCAGGCATTCGTCAGTGGGGCCTTGGCGACAGCCGCCGATGAGGCCGAAGAAAAGGTCATCCACGCAGCTGAGGCACTGCCGGGATTGCGCCTCTACGACTCGGAGGACTGGTTGATCCGGCTAGAACAGATTCGCAAGCGTAAGCCAGGCCTTGCGGACAAACTTTTAGTATTCAGAGAGGAGGTCGAGAGCAGACATGCTGCAGCATTGTCTGTACTTCAAGGAAGCGGACCTTTCCTGATTGGATCGGCCATCGCCAGCCCTGTGCTCGAACTGATGGAACTGGCCGAGGCGATTTCCAAGGAAGCCGCAGTCCTTGCAAGCGCCGACAACGTCGGCCAACGCCAACAGCTGTCACATGAGCAAGCGGAACTGGCCGATCAGAAGATTCTTGCGGCTGGGCGTGCCTGCGTAATCAAGCGGCGCGACCTGCTCAAAGAGGATGCCTGCTACGTCGCTGCCCTGGCTGAAGTGCAGACAACCGGGATAACCAAGAAGGCGAATGAGTTGGTCGATGCCCATCTCACCACGGCCGTCAAAGAGCATTATGAAGCGGAACGGAAGTTCCTAGAAATTTCTCATCTCAAAATTGGGCTTGCCCGCAAGAGTGACCAAACGAAAGCGGCATTTCAGACTATGTCCGGCACGACTTTGACCAAACTGACGTCGGACATTTTGAGCGAGGGTGAGCAGCGGGCTCTTGCGCTAGCTGCCTTCCTCACAGAGGTGACGGTAACGGAAGGATCTGGACCGATCGTTATCGACGATCCGGTGTCTTCTCTGGACAGAGAGCGTGGGGTAAAAGTCGCAGAGCGCCTTGCTTCCGAAGCTACGAAACGCCAAGTTATTGTTTTTACACACGACCTTGTGTTCTTCAATGATCTTTGTCGGGAGGCTGATGCCAGGGGTGTGCCAACCGAGGCAATTGCCCTTTTTGCGGATGCAGCGAATGCCGGAAAGATCGACCCATCAGGCGTGATCTGGAAGGGACTGAACGTTAAGAAGCGGCTTGGTCGCATCAAGAGCCAGTTTGCCCCCCTCAAGAAACTTTATCAGGTAAGCCCAGCTGATTACGAATACGAGGTCAAAAACTTATACGGCCGCCTGCGGGATACGTATGAACGCCTAGTGGAGGAGTGTATCTTTTGCGAGGTAGTGCGTCGTGGCATCGATCGCGTCGAGACGCAACGGCTTCGCTTCGTGCACCTTTCGGATGTTCTGGCCATCCGTTTCGATGAAGGGATGACAAGGGCCAACACGTTCAGCCATGACAATCCCGCTTCAGAAACTATCGTCGCGCCAAGCCCAGCCGAAGTGGAGGCCGATCTTGCTTATATCGAGCAGCTGATCGCTGACTTGAGGGGCGAGAGTAACGCTGCTGAGGCTAATAGAGCTAGCATGAAGAAAAAGGGTTAGCCGCAGACTCTATGCGGTTGCTTCGAGCTCCGTCTTCCAAGCATGGAGCGTCGCTTCCGATATCCCGTAACGTTGGCAAAGATCATCACCCTTCGCTTCCGTGAATCTCTATTGCTTAATCATCCGTCTCCTTTGGAAGAACGGCCCCTCGTATACTTTAGGCGAAACCTCGGGGCGCAGCAGCAGATCCCCGGAGGCGCTCCATCTCATTTCACCGAAGTGACAGCAGTAACGTATAGGTTTCACCGCTGGCGCAATAATAAGCAACGCCCAGGAGGATGGCGGTTGTTGCTAGGTTGACGACGATGAATCTTTTCGAGCTGTCTGGACGAAAACGCATTATGGTTGTGAATGCGCAGAGCTCCGCAAGGCACAGGGAGGCAATGGCCAGGATCTGCAGTAATATGAATATTCTCCAGTTGTCGTTGAGGCCATGCAGGAAGAATTCCTTTATCCCTAAGTACCGGGCGCTTGAAGCAAGCTGCGGATTATACTGTCCCTTCGCAAATCCGAGGGTGGCAAAAGCGATTGTTCCGCCCACAGCAAACAGTCCGCCGACGCTGATCCAGTGTGTAAGCGGCCTCGTGCGTAAATAGGCGCCGATCAGGCTATATGCGATCACCGCTGCTCCGATGAATTGGGTTCCTCGTTCGATCCAAAAAAACAAGGTAGGCGCGTAGATCGCGTAGTAATATACGAGGACTGCTGTGACGATGATGGCGCATATCAATTTGGCGATTGCTTCGCCGGAATCGTCGTAATTTCTCACGTTGTTTGGAGCGTGAGTATAAGTGTGGTTGTGGACGTGGTTTATTGTGTTGTTTGAGTTTATTAGGTTGTTATTGATGGTGTTCCCATCGCCACTAATGGTGTTTGTGAGGCGAGATCCCTCACCATCACAGGGAGGTTTCTTGTTCGTGTAGGCCGAACATGCAGCGCCGACAGCGGCGCCGAGCATCGGAATAAGGATGCCTCTCGTCAGCAATTCGGAAAGTAGGTCCATAGAATTAATTCCATATTGAGTGACTTGCTGTCGAATTCTCATTCAGCTGCAAGTAGAGCCTTGGTTGAGGCTGCGTTAGGTCAGGCTAGCCCTGCTAGCAGGTGGATATGTTAGAGCTAGAGCAAATTGCGATTCGATATTACAGTAGGTTCAACCTATGTTCTTAATAGATGACATTAAGCCTCTGAGGTTATCAAGAACCTGTCTTTCCACCTCCTCGCGCTCGACATCCCAGATGGAAGCAAGTTTCTGCTTTGCCACAGAAACCTCCGCTGGCTGTAGTGGCGTATTTTTAATCGTGGTGAAGGGGCCATCAGTTTCCGTTAGAATTCTGTTTCGAGGCATTTCCGAGGTGAGTTCCGTACCTCGCTTCCCTAGTAACATGGCTGGACCTACAGAGAACCAGCATCCCATTTCAATGGCTTGGGACAACTGTCTCTTTGTTCCAGAAAACCAGTGCAATACGGGGATTCCTGCGTCAGGAAAAGCCCCCAAGACCTTCAAAACGTCGTCAACCGCTCGGCGGCTATGGATCGACATCACCCTGCCGCCTGCCTTCTCTGTGGTGCTTAGGATAAATTCAAACGCTTTCAGCTGTTCACGCCAGTGCGGCTTGCTCTCAGGGGATCCGTCAAGGCCGACTTCTCCCACGTACCGGGTTTCGGGAAGCAATCTCTCGAAAAGAGCCAATTCTCTGATGCGTTCATGCGCGATCTGTGGATGAAGGCCAAGGGCGGTTTGAACCCGAGGGCAGCCCTTGGCGAGAGCCATGGTGCCTCGCCACGCTCTAGGCGTAGTGGTGACGGACAGAACATAAGCCCCAGACTCCTGGCACGTTCGGGCGGCGGCAACTGCGTCGGGATAAAGATCTAAGTGACAATGAAAATCTACCGGCAACTACACCAATCCCCAACTATCTAGGTAGGTATGAACCTCAGCCATGCCGCGTAAGAAGGCGGAAAAATGGCTCTCTCGCTCAATTGGATCAATTGGTAGTGGTCCAGACATGGAAACCCAATTACGCATTTCTTCGGGGGTGGCTCGAAATGCCTTGCGACACGCTGTAACCATTGCGAGCAAATCATCCCGATGTTTTTCAGACGCCATGACGGCTACTAAATCATCACTTCCATAGCGTGTTCCGTCTAGAAGTCCTGCGGCATAATACGAGGCTCGACGGACTAAACATGGAACGCAGCGACCGCATTGAACGCCAGTCCGCTTCCACTTGCCGCACGAGACGGTTCTATCCATGATCGCGTGTAGGGTGGTTTGATCGCGACACTCTCGTAGCATCTCTCCCTTGGTTTTGTGCCGGTAGGGATTCGTAATCCTCACATTCAGGCCAACCAAGTCCAAGACCTCTTGTATGAGGCCGAGATAATGCGGGTGGGTTGTCCTGGTGCTCAACGAACCGATGCGGCGTGGAGTCAGGGGCGCATTCAGTGCAATGAGGCCGTTTTCGGGTACGATCAGTGTCACCGGCTGGGGAACGAGCAAGTCATCGAATGCCGAGGCGACGACGATGCCATATGCGAGAAAATTGATGCTCCGGGTCCGCATAGACACATCTGTAGCATATCGGTGCGCTCGGCAGCTTGGGTTTGCATTGGCCAGAAATCTCGACAAGGAGATTGGAAGGTGCTCCCATACCTCATTCTGGCGTGATTTGTCTCCGCGATAGGAATGGCTCACCAACAAGGGCCGTTCATGGTTTGCCAACAAGTCGATAGCACCAATGGCGCTGTCGAGCCCTCCTGAGAAGAGGCAAACACAGTTATGCTCGTGCATATTTATCAGGTTTCCACGGGTGCGTGGGGTTGGGGAGGTGGGGCCTCCACCGAGAAGTTCGATTTCCCAATTGTCGCCACTAAGGAAACGGAGTGCTTGCTCCAAAATTGGAACAGCGGTACGCCAACGTGCAGGGTCTCCAATAGGAATCACGAGTTTGATGTCACGAGCCCAACCGTCCTGGGCCGTGCGTTCGCGCACGACGAACGTATCTGCGGCTGTGACAGCCATTGATATGGTCAAGAAGTCGATGGCGTTCTGAGGTACGTTGACTCCAAGCTTCTTCACTTCGTCATAAACTTGGCCACCGATCGAGGTGGCATCATATCGAGGAGGCTTTGGCCCGTACATCAAGACTGGGATGTTGTCAGTGCTCGCACGAGGCAGCAGTATTTCGTCATGATGGCAAACAAGGCACGTCATTCGTATCCCTCCCACTCTGACCAAACGCCCTCGACCGCTCGCTGTTGAACAGCTTCGATTGCGGCGCGTGATGTCGTCCTCAGATCCCCGTCGAACAATGGGCGCATCTCCTGGTCGACCACAGCCCTTACCAGTGCATGTAACGCTCGTTCAGCTTCTTCTGCTTGAGCTCCAGAGCTTGCTTTCTCGAAGGCGCTGGCCGAGTCAGCGATCACTTGGAGGAATACGCACTCACGCACGTAAGCCAGCATCATTGCGATGAGCACGTCATCAGTAATTCGAGAGAAATCAAAATCACTGATTCCGACTAGCGCATCCGCAAGTGCCATTTGCATCGCCGCGCGGATTTTATCCGCATCCCCATTGTCTGGGACCAAAGCATCAATGATGGTTTGAATGGCTCTATCAGTATCACTTCCGTTTAGGGCTGATAAATCGATGCCGGCGTAAGCCGTCCCCGTGCCACCATTCCGCAGATCATTGATGGAGCTGAAGAGGGCAGCGCCACTCGCCAGCATGGCCCCAAATCTGCGTGGTCCTTGGCCTACACCACCTGTGCTTCTCCGAGCGTAATGGCCTAGAGCCTTTCGAAAACCATCTTGGTCCCCTCCCCCACGGACCGCTTTGCCCATCGCGGTCCTGAATGGTCGGAACCGCGCGGGTGCAGGTGGGGGGCCGCTCCCCTGGCCATCTGTGTCCGCCCACGATGGAACCATGGGGGCCTTACCGGGCGTCCCCTTACTTGACGCAGAAGTCCCCATTTATTTAGTCCTCTCTCGTTGCTCGTCCCACCAAGGTGCTCTCTTCAATGAGGCTCTCAGCCATGGCTTAAGCTTTGTTCCATTCACATTGCGAATCAGGCGAGCCAAAAGCTCGGCAGTTTCGGGAGCCGTTTCAGCGAGAATAAGCGCGCCATGCCAGCCGGGTGGTTGGTTGACCCAATCAGCAACCTTCCTCATTTCGGCAAGAAGGGCTTCCATCACTGAAACTGCTTCCGTGCGATCCATGGCTTGAAGTGCAATGCGGGGTGCTTGGGAGTTAATGCTCGGGGCGTTTATTAGCAGCTTTAGGGCCTCTGCCGCTCTCTTGGACATTCCCCCCCTCATGGCGCGGATGGGAACAGTTTCTCGGCTCAAATACACAGCGGGACGTAGGTCGACGTCAGCCAATTTGGGTTCAAGAAGCATCCACTCCCGAACGAAATCGAAGTGTTTCTGGGGCCACTCGTCTGGATAAGCATTTTTGAATGAGGTGGCTTCTGTCGAGGCGGTCTCGAGCGTTTGTAGAAGAATTGACTTTCCGTCGTTGCCTTCCTGAATGGTCCTGTACAGCGCGGCGACCGCACCTGCGTCCGTGCATCGTTCGAAAAGAGCTAGCTTAGCAATGAGTGCTTCATCCAATGACATTTCTCGGCGTCGCGCCAAACGGGTTCGCATGCGAACCACATTCAACATTCTCTTCACAATTCGAGGATTGCCTTGAACGGCAGAGGAGTTGGCGAGGATAGGAGCCAGTCTGTCGGCGATCTCGAAAGCCGTTTCCAACTCCTCGGTTGCCTTGCCGCTTAGTAGGGCCAGTGCATCCTTCCTACTGAGGGGCTCGTCTTTCCAGGATTTTTGGATGCTACCTTCTAGGCCTCGTCGCAGGCCCTCGATCACAGAAGAGTCAAGACCGGCCGCGTCCGCGAAGAGTAAGAACATGTACGCGCGGATTTCCTGAACCCCCACACGTGGGACCCGAACAGGTACCTGAATGAGTTTATCCAGATAGTCCGTGATGTGGCGTTCATTGATATCCTTGAAGTGAGCGGCTACAGAGCCACGCACCATCTCCTCATCGGCGGCAACGACGAACGCGGTATTTTGTAGAAATAAAAATAGACGGAGTGCTTCGAGCGTGTGTATTGCTTGTTTTGGTGAGCACCTATCGATGTTGTCCACGAAAACAACTAGGGTTTTGCCTAAATTTTCAAGTATGTCGCCAAATTCCTCTCTGAATGCGGCGATTTCTCTTGGTGGTGTTCGTTTCTTCTCAGTTTCTATAAGGCCTTTTGTCTTGTCTTGGATGTCCCTGGCTGCGCCTTTAAGTTCATCGACATCGTCAATGTCACCGTCCCCGCTAATTAGATCGGCAATTGCCCCGATCCCCTTATTTAGAAATCCGAAGGTGGGGACCCCTATCATTGCGGCGCCCCCCTCAGCAGCCAAGCCCAGAAGCCGGATTTTATTAACGCGCCCTAGGAGCTTTGTGGCCTTTTCCACCAGAGATTCGTCGTTACCCGCAGCTGTTAATAGGGTGGCAGAGATAACTTCCATTAGTGCCGCACGGGCATCGTCGTATCCCTGATATAACCAAGCGTCAAAGCGGACGACTATAAAATCGTCCCCCGATGTCCCGGTATTTAATTGCCCTTCAATGAGGTTGAGTAGCGTGGATTTTCCTGTTCCCCAAGTGCCGAAAATCCCGATGGAGACTGGCAGCATTCGCTTGTTGCGGAGCAAATCAGTCGTGAGTTCGGCAACCTCAGAGTAGTTCAGAAAATCTAGTGTTGCGTCGACGTCCGCCCACATGGGATGTGACCAATCGTTCAGCCAAATTTAATGCAGTGTGCAGCATTCGTCGCGCAACCTCAAGGTGCGGACTGCTGCATGGGTCGCATTAACGATTTGAGCAGTTGCTCCGGGGTTCACCCAGTAGAGGCTGGGGGGGCGCCACGGAGATTGGCGCAGTGGTGCGGGGGAGCTATCGGCGAGCGACGGATCAGGTATCGTCAGCTAAACTCTCCAGATCTCGTCCGCCGTAAAGGATGCGATCAAAGGTCACCGTGTCGGCGTTGACGTGAAAAGCGATCGAGACGCGGTGCTCGAAGCCGACGATGCGTAGGCCGGGGAACAGGTCGTCGCGGGATGTGCCGCGTTCGGGGAATTCCTCGAAGCCTTTGCAGTACCGTTCCAGCCGTTCGACGTAGGCCAGGGCGCGGGCGTCCCCGGCTTGCTCCGCGATGTACAGATAAAGCTCCAGAAGGTCGTTTTCCGCCTCCGGCGAGAAGACGACTTTATAGGTCAACGTCGGAGCCTTTCATGCGCCGTGCATGAAGCGCCCGGACTTTGTTGAAAGCCGTTTCCGCCGGGATGGCCCGATCCGGATCGGCTTGCATGGCGGCGGCAACAGGGACTACTTCCTCGCGCAGCCAGCGCTCGACGGCGGCGTCGCGTTCCTGTAGTGCGCGCAAACCGGCGCGGATGACTTCGCTGCTCGTTGCATAAGTGCCGGAGGCGACAAGCCGGTCGATGTAAACGGCTTGCTCGCTGGGCAGGCTGAAGGTTCGTTTTTCGGCGGCAGCCATTGATAGCTCCTCCATCACCATGTACCTCCAAATAGGTATGATATTTTCATACCGGGTGCAAGGGAGGGGGCTCGTTGGATGGTCGCGCCCCTCCTGGAGAGTCAGGGAGTCAAGCCGGAGCGGAACAGAAAGCTCCCCACTTCTCCATCAGCTCCCGTCGCTTATCGAGCAGGTCGCCCCGGCGGTAGGCGGCTTCCACCCTGTTGTCGATGGTGTGAGCTAGGGCCATCTCGGCGACTTCGTTGGAGAAGTTCGTCCGCTCGGATATCCAATCCCTGAAGGTCGAACGGAAGCCATGGGTCGTTATGTCCGCTCGCCCCATCCGTTTCAGCAACTGAAGGAGTGTCATATTGCTTAGCGGCTGTCCCTTCTTTCGTCCGGGGAACACAAAAGTCCCCTGCCGGACCTCGGCCATCTTGGTCAGGACGGTCATTCCGGCATTGGATAAGGGGATCCGATGATCGTTTCCGGCTTTCATCCGCACGCCGGGAATGTTCCATACCTTTGCATCCAAGTCGAACTCATCCCATTGAGCATTCAATGCTTCGCTCGTACGGGCGGCGGTCAAGATGGTGAGCTCTAGGGCGCGAGCGGCGTTCCCGTCCTGCTGGCGGAGCGCCATCATGAAGGTGCCAATCTCCATGTAGGGTAGGGCCGGGTGGTGCTGGGCTTTCTGGACTTTCGATGGTGGTGGTAAGAGCTTGTCGAGGTACCCCTTCCAGCGAGCCGGGTTCTCGGCGGGGCGATATTTTTGCACGGCGGCCCAGTCCAGGATGGTTTCGATGCGTCCCCGTAGGCGGCTGGCGGTTTCCGTTTTGGTCGTCCAGATCGGTTGCAGCACTTCCATGATTCTATTCAAATCAATCGCCTGGACCGGTAAATTCCCGAGAACGGGTTCGACATAGGTCTTGATGGTCGAAGACCATTGCGCTGCGTGCTTTTCGCTACGCCATCCGGATTTGTTCGCCTCAATATAAGCTGCCGCGCATTCGGAGAAGGTTATGCCGCTGCAAGCCTCGGCCCTTTGGCGTTCCCGCTCGGTCGTCCGCGCTTCGAGGGGATCGACGCCGATGGCCAGCATGTGGCGGGCGGAAGCGGCAGCGCCCCGGGCATCCGCGAGGGACATCGCATTCAACGCCCCCAAACCCATTTCGCGGGCTTTTCCGTGGCGGGTATAGCGAAACAACCAGCTCTTTCGCCCCGTCGGTCCGACTTGGAGGTAAAGCCCGTCGCCATCGCCGTAACGGCCCTTTTCCTTCAGCTTCTGCACCATCATCGCCGTCAGCCTGTTAGACACGCGCGCCATAAACGCCTCCAACCCACAAATTTTACCCCCAAACCAACCCACAATCATGATGAGGATTTTAACGGACGTTGGAAAACGACGGAAGACGTAAAAATATAAAGCTTTGTATTATCAGGGAGGTATGGTGGACGTTGGCGGTCTTTCAGGATCGTTGGCGGTCAGAACTATGGAGGACACCCTCTCCGCCATACAAAAAGCCGAGTCCGAATGGGCTCGGCTTTTTGTATGGCGGTGGGCCAGCCCGCGAGCTGGTTTCCGCTTCCTCGCCTTTTCCCCGGCCGGTAAAGTCCGGCAAGGACAATAGGGCGATGGGTGCGCGATGAGCGGGCGGGACGGTATCGGCGAATATTCCCTGCCGGAGGCGGTGCCGCCGGTGCTGGGCTTGGGGGCCTTCCTTAAGGCCACGGTCACCGCGATGAACGGGCGCGCCGCCTGGGTTTCCGCGGTGGCGGGCGACCTGGGCGAGCCGGACAATCTGGCCGTCTATCGGGCGGCCCTGGCGGCGATGCAAGGCCGTTTGGGGGCGGTCCCGTTGCTGGCGGCGCACGACCTGCATCCGGATTTCCCCTCCACCCGTCTGGCGCGGTCCCTGGGGGTGCCCACCCTGGCGGTGCAGCACCATCATGCCCACGTCGCGGCGGTAGCGGCGGAGAACGGCCACATGGAACCGCTGCTCGGCCTGGCGCTCGACGGCTTCGGCCTGGGGCCGGGCGGGGAAAGCTGGGGCGGCGAGCTGCTGGCGGTGGCGGGCGCGTCCTATCGCCGCATCGGGCACCTGGCGCATCTGCCCCAGCCGGGCGGCGACATCGCGGCGCGCGAACCCTGGCGGATGGCGGCGGCGGCGTTGCATCGCCTGGGCCGGGGGGCGGAAATCGCCGGGCGCTTCGCCGCGCAACCGCACGCAGCGATGCTGGAACGGATTCTCGAACGTGGCCTCAACAGTCCGCCGACCAGCAGCGCCGGACGGCTGTTCGATGCCGCCTGCGGCCTGTTGGGCGTGGTGCCGGTGGCGCGTTTCGAAGGCGAGGCGCCGATGGCGCTGGAAGCGATGGTGCGTTCGCCGCGCGCTCTCTCCGGCGGTTGGACCCTGACCGACGGCGTGCTGGACTTCCTGCCGCTGCTCGACCGCCTCTCCGCCATGGAGGAGGCGGACGGGGCGGATGCCTTCCACGGCACCCTGGTCGCCGGTCTGGCCGATCTGGCCGCCTGGGGCGCGGCGCAAACCGGCCTCTCCACCGTCGGCCTCAGCGGTGGGTGCTTCCTCAACCGGGTGCTGCGCGAAGGACTGGTCGCGGCGCTGCGGGAAAAGGGGCTCTCGCCGCTGTTGCACCGCGCGCTGCCGCCGGGCGACCCCTGCGTCAGCTTCGGTCAGGCGTGGATTGCCGCGCGGGCGGTCGCGGGAAAGGAAAGTTGAAAACCTTGCGAGGGGGCTCGGCCCCCTCGCGCACCCCATTCGTAAGGTTTTTGCGCGTAGCGCGATAAACCCTTCACGCCGCGTGATGGTCGATTGCCGCTGACGCGGCGAAAAAAGGAATGGGATGCGCGAAGGGCCCAAGGCCCTTCGCAACGTTTTATTTTCTAACAGATGCGCGGCAGTTGGATGCCGGCCAGCCAGTCGAGGATGCGTCGTCCGCCGAACTGGGTTTCCATCACCACCAGGCAGTCCGGGTCCTCGACCACCTGGCCGACGATCGCCGCCTCGCGGCCCAATGGGTGGGCGCGCATCGTTGCCAGCAGGTGGTTTGCCCGTTCGCCGGGGCAGATGGCGATCAGCTTGCCCTCGTTCGCCGCGTAGAGGGGGTCGAGGCCCAAGAGTTCGCAGGCGGCGCGCACCTCGGGTTTCAGGGGGATGGCGTCCTCGCGGATGGTCATGCCGACGCCGGACTGGGTGGCGAGTTCGTTGAGGGTGGTGGCCAGGCCGCCGCGCGTCGGGTCGCGCAGGCAGGCGAGGTTCGGCACCGCCGCCACCATGTCGGCGACCAGACCGTGCAGCGCCGCCGAGTCCGAGACCAGCGAGGTTTCGAAGCCCAGGCTCTCCCGCTGGCTGAGCACGGCGATGCCGTGGTCGCCGATGCTGCCGTTGACCAGGATGGCGTGGCCGGGGCGGGCGCGGTCGCCGCCCACCGAGACGCCGGGCGGCACCCGGCCGATTCCCGCGGTGTTGATGAACACGCCGTCGCCCTTGCCGCGTTCCACCACCTTGGTGTCGCCGGTGACGATGGGCACCCCGGCCTCGCGGGCGGCCCGCGCCATGGACAGCACGATGCGGCGCAGGTCGGCCAGCGGCAAGCCTTCCTCCAGGATGAAACCGGCGGAAAGGGCCACCGGCACCGCCCCCGCCATGGCGACATCGTTGACCGTGCCGTGCACCGCCAGCGAGCCGATGTCGCCGCCGGGGAAGAACAGGGGAGAGATGACGTAGCTGTCGGTGGTCATCACCATGCGCCCGGCATCCACCGGGAATTCCGCTTGGTCGTTGCCTTGGCGCAAGAGGTCGTTGTCGAAGGCGGCGACGAACAGGCCGTCGACCAGTTGCGCCATGGCGCGGCCGCCGCTGCCGTGGGAGAGGTCGACGCGGCCGTTTTCCCAATCGATCGGCGGGCCGGAAAGGCGTCTGGTCATGCCGGTGTCCTTCCGGTTGCGGCGCGGCGGGCGCGGCCATAGGCCCATTCGGCGGCGCAGGCGCCCTCCGACGAGACCATGCACGCCCCCATCGGGGTGTCGGGGGTGCAGGCGGTGCCGAACAGGCGGCAATCGGCGGGGCGGGCGCGGCCGCGCAGAATTTCGGCGCAGGCGCAGGCGGAGTGGGTTTCCTCCGCCGCCGCGTCGGGCAGGGGGAATCGCTTTTCGGCGTCCCAGGCGGCGAACTCGGGGCGCGGGCGCAGGGCGCTGCGCGGCAGGAAGCCCAGGCCCCGCCATGCGAAGCTGTCCCGCGTTTCGAAGACCTGCGCCATCAGGTCGAGGGCGATGCGGTTGCCCGCCGCGACGACGCCGCGGGTGAACTGGTTCTCGATCTCAGCGGTTCCCCGGTTGACCTGACGCACCAGCATCAGGATCGCTTGCAGGATATCCAGGGGCTCGAACCCCGCGACCACCACCGGCATGCCGTAATCGCGGGGGAAGCGGGCGAAGGCGTCGCTGCCGATCACCGTGGAAACGTGCGCCGGGCCGAGAATGCCGGACAGGGGCGAGGCCCCGGCCGCGTCCAGAATGGCGGCGATGGCGGGCGGGGTTAGCACGTGGTTGCAGAACACCGAGAAGTTGGCGAGGTCCCGGCGGCGCGCCTCCAGCAGGACGAAGGCGGTGGGCGGCGTGGTGGTCTCGAAGCCGACGGCGAAGAACACCACCTGCCGCTCGGGCAGGGCTTGCGCCAGGGCCAGGGCGTCGGTGGGGGAATAGACGACGCGCACGTCGGCACCCGCCGCCTTGGCGGTCAGCAGGCTTTTCCGGCGGCTGCCGGGGATGCGCAGCACGTCGCCATAGGTGCACAGGGTGACGCCTTCCCGCGCGGCGACGGCGATGGCGGCGTCCACCCGCGCCGCGGGCAGCACGCAAACCGGGCAGCCGGGGCCGTGCGCCAGACGGACGGCGGGGGGCAGCATGTCCTCGATGGCATAGCGGGCGACGGCGTGGGTGTGGCCGCCGCAGAATTCCATGAACAGATAGTCGCGTTCGGGCCGCGCCTCGGCGGCGATGGTCACGGCCAGACGGCGCGCCAGGTCGCGGTCGCGGAATTCGTCGACGTGGCGCATCATTCCCCCGGCGCGGCGAGTTCCGCCAGCAGGTCCAGGGTGGCGCGGGCTTCCTTTGGGTCGACCTTCGACAGGGCGAAGCCGACGTGAACGATGACGTAGTCGTCCACCGCCGGGTCCTTGATCAGCGCCACCGAGACCTCCTTGCGCACGCCGTCGTGCTCGGCCAGGGCCATGCCTGCGGGAAGCAGTTCGGCGATGCGCATGGGAACGGCAAGGCACACGGGGCGGTCTCCTCAGCGGTGGTGGTGATGGCCGTGGGCGTGATCATGGTCATGATCGTGGTCGTGGTCGTGATCGTGCGGCTGGCCGTGATGGTGGTGGTGACGCGCGGCGTTTGGCGGCGCGTCGGGCAGTGCGGCGCGGCGGCCGTCGATCCAGGCCAGCCAGGCGTCCATCCCCTCGCCGGTCTTGGCGGAAAGCACGCTGACCGGCGTGCCGGGGGAGAGGTCGGCCACGGCGCGGCGGGCGCGGTCCGGGTCGAAGTCGCCGAGAACCGGCAGCAGGTCGGCCTTGGTCAGCAGTACGTGGTCGGCGATGCGGAACATCACCGGGTATTTTTCCGGCTTGTCGTCGCCTTCGGTGACCGACAGCAGCACCACGTCGGCATGCTGGCCGAGGGCGAATTCCGCCGGGCAGACCAGGTTGCCGACGTTCTCGATGAACAGGACGTCGAGGTCGGCGAGCGCCAGGGCGTCGAGGGCATGGTGCACCATGCGCGCATCCAGGTGGCAGGCGCTGCCGGTGGTGATCTGCACTGCGGGCACTCCCTGGCGGCGGATGCGCTCCGCGTCGTTTTCGGTTTCCAGGTCGCCTTCGATCACCGCGACAGCCAGGCCGCGCGCCGTCAACTCGCGGATCGTCGCTTCCAGCAGGCTGGTCTTGCCGCTGCCCGGCGACGACATCAGGTTGAGGACGAGAACGCGGTTTTCGTCGAAATGCTGCCGGTTGTGGGCGGCGACGCGGTCGTTTTCCTCCAGCAGGTTCTGCCGTACCGCGATGGTGACGCGGTCGTCGTGCCCGGTTTCGCCGCAGCCGCAGGTCATGCACATGGGGGGTCGTCCTCTTCTTCCGTGCCGGTATCGGCCTCGAAGCTTTCGATCGACAGCTCCTGTCCGCCGGTCAGGGTAACGCGCCGCCCGCCGCACGACGGGCAGATCAGGCGGAATCCTCGCACCTCGAAGCCCGCGCCGCAATCCTCGCAATCGCCGCGCGCCGGGACGTGCTCGACGTGGAGTTCGGCGCCCTCGGCGGCGGTGCCCTCGGCGAAGGCCTCGAAACAGGCGGCCAGGGCCTGCGGTTCCACCGCCCGCAGCTTGCCGACCTTCAGGTTCACCCGGCGGATGCGGGCGACGCCGTGCGCCGCCGCCTGGCTTTCCAGAATCCGCATCAGGCCGAAGACGATCGACGCCTCGTGCATGTCCCTCCCTACCGCTCGGTGCAGGAGATGCAGGGATCGACGCTGTTCACGATCAGCGCGATGTCGGCGACCTTGGCTTCCGCCAGCATCAGGGTCAGGGCCCCCCAGTTCATGAAGCTGGGCACCCGCCACTTCACCCGTTCCGGGTTGGGCGAGCCGTCGGTCTTGACGTAATAGATCAGCTCGCCGCGCGGCGCCTCGCACTTGGCGACGGTCTGCCCGGCGGGAATGATCTGGCGTTCGCGGGGACCGGTCTCGCCCGCGGGCAGGTCCGCCGCGCACTGGCGCAGGATGTCGATGGAGACGCGCGCCTCGGACAGGCGGACGATGGCGCGGGACCAGACGTCGCCGTCGGTGCCGGTCTGCACCGGCACGTCCAGCCGGTCGTAGGCGTTGTAGGGCGCCTTGACCCGCACGTCGTAGGCGATGCCCGAGGCCCGGGCGACCGGTCCCACCACGCCGCAGTCGAGCGCCTGGGCGTGGGTCAGCACGCCGATGCCGCGGGTGCGGTCGATGAACGAACGGTTGGTGCGGTAGTGGGTAATGATGTCGTCGAGAATCGGCTGCAACCGCGCCAACTGCGCGTCGAGATAGGCCAGGCCGTCGGCGTCGAGGTCGAAACGCACCCCGCCGATGGTGTTGGCGCCGATCTCCATGCGGTTGCCGAACAGGGTCTCCTTGACGTCCTGCATGATCTCGCGGGTTTCCATGACATGCATGAACAGGGAGTCGAAGCCCACCAGATGCGCCTGGATCGCGACGTTGAACAGGTGCGAGGCGATGCGCTTGATCTCGCCCGCGATGACCCGCAGGTACTGGGCGCGTTGCGGCAGCTCGATCCCGGCGATCGTCTCGATCGCCATGCAATAGGCTTCCGGGTGGCTGTTGGAGCAGAGCGAGCAGATGCGTTCGGTCAGGGTGACGTTCTGATAGATCGACCGTTTCGTCGTCAGGTATTCGACGCCGCGGTGGGCGTGTCCGGCGGTGATGTCGACGGAGCGGACGGTTTCGCCGTCGACCTCGACCTTGAAGTACATCGGTTCCTCGAGGGCGACGTGCAGCGGCCCGACCGGGATGGTGTAGGTGCTCACGATTCGGCCTCCTTGTGTTCGATGATCTTTTCCCACAGCGACTTGGTGCTGGCGGCGTTGACCAGGGTCGAGAAGGGGATCAGGCGTTCCAGAACCGCGGGTTCGATGGATTCGTCGAGGAACAGGCGGCGCGGGTCGGGGTGGTTCACGATGCGCAGGTTATAGATCTCCATCAGCTCCCGTTCCGGCCAGTCGGCGTTGCGGAAAAGCGGCGTGAGCGAGGGAACCGTGCCCGCGTCGACGGGCAGGAAGACGGAAAGGCTCAGGGTGCTGCCGTCGAGATCGAAGTGATAGAGGATCTGATAGGTCTTGCCGTCGATCGGCAGGCCGGAAAGGGCGACCGGCGGCGGCGCGTCCTTCGCCTTGGCGTCGTCGTCGTCCTCGTCGTCGTCTTCCGGCGGGCGCGGTTGCAGCGCGCTGATCGTCGACAGGCGGGCGCCCATCTCCTTCAGCAGGGTGGCGGCGGCAAAAAGGTCGGCGTTGTCGGCCAGTTCGCACCAGGCGACGGTCACGCCCCTGGCGTTGGTGGTCTGGCTGAAGGCGCAGCCGCCGGGGGCGGCGGTCCGCAGGCGGGGTTCCAAATCGGCGGGAAGGGCGCTCATCACGACTGTCCTTGCTCGGGGGTGTCGGGGTCGGCGGCGATGGCCGGGGGGTGCGCGGCGGCGATCTTGGCCGCTTCCTTGCGGCGGCAGCGCGGGCAGTACTGGCGCAGTTCCTCCACCTCCTCCGGGGTCGGTTCGTAACCCGCGAAGGCCTTGGCGGTGGGGGCGACGGCGACGTACTCGGCGCCGCAGGCGGCGCACGCGGCCTTCGGCATCAGCCCGTGTTCCACCATCTTGAACTTCTCGTCCTGGGTGTGGGAGAGGTGCCAGTCGGTGGTCATCTCCAGCGCGTCCTGCGGGCAATAGAAAACGCACAGGCCGCAGAAGGTGCAGGTGTCGTGCCACAGCAGGAAGCGCCGCCCGTCGGGGGTGTTGTCGAAGCGGATGGCGCCGCCGATGCAGACCTGCTCGCAGGTGCGGCACGAGGTGCATTTCGACGCGTCGTAGACGACGCGGCCGCGCAGCGCCTTCGGCGTGAAGGTCTCGCCGAAGGGGAAGGGATCGGTGGACGGACCGGATATGAGGTTGCGGAACAGGACCTTGAGAAAACTCATCTGACGCTCCTCACAGCCGCGATTTCCAGATTTCGATCGCCTTGGCCACCCCTTCCAGGATCGCCTGCGGCCGCGGCGGGCAGCCGGGCACGTTGACGTCCACCGGCAGGTACTGGTCGATCGGCCCGCACACCGCGTAGCTGTCGCGGAAGATGCCGCCGGAAATCGGGCAGATGCCGACCGCGACGGTGACCTTGGGGTCGGGGATTTCCGAAAACAGGCGCAGCACCTTGTCCTTCACCCGGGCGGTCAGCGGCCCGGTGATCAGGACGATGTCGGCATGGCGGGGGCTGCCGCAGTACTGGCAGCCCAGACGCTCCACGTCGTAACGGGGGATGCAGGCGGTGGTCGCCAGCTCCACGTCGCAGCCGTTGCAGGACCCCGCGTTGATGCGATAGAGCCAGGGCGAGCGGCTGGAAAGGGTACGGATCAGACTCACGGTTCCTCCCTCGTTACGACAGGGCCACGGCGGCGATGCCGGCGGCGGCCAGCGCCAGGGGCCACTTGAAGAAAAAGCGGAACGCCTGGTCGACGCGCATCCGCCCCATCGAGACGCGCAGCAGGGTCACCCCCGCCGCCATCGGCAACAGCTTGAGAAGGTGGGCGCCCAGCCCGGGCAGCAGGCCGTCGGGCGTCGCCGGGAAGAACAGGCAGATGCCGAGGTTCAGCACCACCACCGCCTTCAGCGCCGACATCACCTTGAACAGGCCGAGCGGCGCGCCCGAGTATTCCAGCAGCGGCCCTTCCAGCACTTCGGTTTCCGCCTCGGGGGTGTCGAAGGGCACGGTCCCCAGGTTGGCGGGCAGGAAGGCGGCGAAGGCCAGCAACGTCGGCCACATCGCCGGGTCCAGCAGGAAGGCGCCGTGCGCCTGCTGATAGGCGGCGATGTCGGAGAGTGACAGGACGATGCCGTCGCCGCCGCCCGCGCGCAGCCCCGCCGCGACGAGGACCAGGACGATCGGCGATTCGTAGGCCAGCATCAGCATCATCTCGCGCGAGAAGCCGATCGCGCCGAACGGCGAGCCGGAGGCCGAACCGGCCAGCATCAGGACCATGCCGGGAACCACCAGCAGATAGAACAGCACCAGCATGTTACCGAGCGCCGGGGACGGCAAATAGACGTTGGCGATCGGCACCAGGGCGGCGGCCAGCAGCATCGACGCCGCGCCGACCGCGGGCAGGGCCAGGAACAGCGGACGGCAGGCGGCGTCGGGCACCATGGTCTTCTTGCGCGACAGCTTGATCAGGTCGAAGAAGGGTTGCAGCAGGGGCGGCCCCACCCGGCGTTGCAGGCGGGCGGCGACGCGGCGGTCGATGCCCTTGAGGCCGAGGCCGAGGGCCAGGGCGAAGGCGCCACCCGGGAAGATCGCGACGGAGAGCAGCAGGGCGAGGGATTCGGGCATCGTGGGGTCTCCTCAGCTGCCGCGCTTGGCTTGCAGGGTCAGGCGAATCGCCCGGTCCGCGGTTTCGAACAGGTTGGAGGCGCCGACCTGCGTCGCCGGCAGGTCGGCGATGCCGCAGGCGTGCAGATGGGTGGCGACCACGGCGCGGGCGCCGTCCTTGCCCGGGCGCAGGTAAAGCCCCACCGCCCCGGCCAGGCCGAGGAACAGCAGGGTGACCGCCCCCGGGTGCCAGCCGCCGTCGGCGCCGGGCAGACCGCCGAACAGGCTGGCCGCCACCGGCGCCAGGCCGAGTTCCGCCTCGATCGCGGCGATCGGCACCAGCAGCAGGCCGGGGAAGAGACCGACGATCACCGAGGCGCCGACCATCGCCGCCATCGGCAGCAGCATCACCGGCGGCGCCTCGTGCGCTTCCAGCGCGGCGGCCGAGGTGGTGCCGAGGAAGGCGGCGTGCACGAACTTCAGGATGGCGGCCAGGGTCAGCAGGCTGCCGATCATCGCCGAGATGCCGAGCAGGTAGTGGCCGGAGTCGAAGCAGGCCTGGAAGATCAGCCACTTCGAGGAGAAGCCGTTGAGCGGCGGCAGCCCGGCCAGGGACAGTCCGGCGAACAGGAACAGGCCGAAGGTGACCGGCATCTTCCGCCCCAGGCCGCCCAGGCTGTCCAGGCTGGCGGCATGGAACTGCGCCAGGATGCAGCCCGCGCCGAGGAAGAGGGTGTTCTTCAGCATCATGTGGTTGGCCAGATGCATCAGGCCGCCCGCGACGCCGACCTCGGTGCCGAGGGAAAGACCCAGCAGGATGTAGCCCAACTGCGACACGGTGCTGTAGATCAGCAGGCGCTTCAAACCGCTTTGCACCGCCGCCATGGCGCCGGAATAAAGGATGGTGACGCCGCCGATCACCGCCGCGACGTACATCGGCAAGGGCGTGCCGCCCACCGCGGGCATGCGGGCGAACAGGGCCGCGCCGCCCAACGCCGCGCCGAGCTTGAGGACGGCGAACAGGGGCGCCTTCAACAGCGCCGCCGAGATGTAGCCGCTGACCGGAGTGGGGGCGGTGGCCGGGTGCATCTGATAGTCGATGCGCACCGGCAACTGCGCCGCCTTCATGATCAGGCCGATCAGGATCAGGGTCAGGGCGGGGGCGGTCGCCATCGTCGGCGCGTCGAGGATGGCGCGGCCGAACGCCGCCAGGTCCAGGCTCCCCGCCCGCGCGCCCAGCATGGCCAGGGCGGGGAAGATCAGGGAGGCGCCGACGGTGTTGAAGATGAAGTACTTGAAGCCCTCGCGCCGGGCGTCGTCGGTTTCCTCGTGGATGATCGCGAAATAGAGCGGCCAGCTGCTCATCAGTTCCCAGAAACCGAAGAAGCCGAAGGCGTCGCCGCTGCTCGCCAGGCCGACCAGACCGGCGACCATCAGGCCGAACGAGGCATAGAAGCGGGGCTTGGCGTGGCCGTGGGCCAGATAGCCGGTGGAATAGGCCATGTTGCCCGCGCCCACCACCGTGACCAGCAGGGCGAACCAGAAGGACAGGCGGTCGTAGGCGTCGGCGTGCAGGACGATGACGCAGGCGGTGGCCAGCAGCACGCCGACCGCCAGACGGCCGGACCAGACGTCGCTTTTACGGCCGACCAGGAACACCGCGACGGCGCCCAGGGTGGCCAGCGCCGCCTCGGGCGTCCAGCTCAGCGCGACGGGCGGGATTTCGGTGACGGCGAAGCCGCCGCGCGCGGCGATTTCCGCGACCGCCGGGGCGATCAGGTCCAACTGGAACTGCGGCGCGACGCCGCCCGCGACGATCGCCGCCGCCAGCGCCAGCATCGCCGCCAGCATCGAGGCGGGGGCCTCGGTCAGGGCGGGGCCTTCGTAGGGGTGGAAGAACAACAGGCGGGCGAGGCGCAGGTAATAGAAGCAGCCGATCAGACCGCCCGCCAGGATCGCCGTGGCCACCGCCATCTGTCCCGCCTGGGCGGCGGCGTAGACCATCAGGAACTTGCTGACGAAGCCGGAGAACGGCGGCAGCCCCATCAGCGCCAGCACCGCCAGGACGGCGCAGCCGGCGGTCACCGGCATCGCCCGGCCCAGCCCGGCGAAGTCGGCGATGCGGGTCTTGCCGCTTTTCAGGATCAGGGCGCCGACGGCCAGGAACAACAGGCCCTTCATCGCCGCGTGGTTGGTGGCGTGCAGCAGCCCGGCGGTGGCGGCCAGCGAGGTGCCGAGACCCAGCATCGCGCCGATTTCGCCGATCTGAGCCAGCGAGGAATAGGCCAGCATGCGTTTCGCGTCGGGCTCGCGGAAGGCCATCACCTCGCCGAACAGCAGGGTGGCGCAGCCGAGGACGGTGACGACCAGGCCGAGGTCGACGCCGGAAGCGGCCAGCCGGGCCACCGCCGCCGCGCCGAAGACCAGATAGAAAATCTTCAGCAGGCCGAACAGTCCGGCCTTGGTGACCACGGCGGACATCAGCGCGGAAACCGGCGAGGGTGCCTCGGCATAGGCGCCGGGCAGCCACTGGTGCACCGGCACGAAGCCCGACTTCACCGCGAACCCGGCGAGGAAGCAGGCGAGGATCAGGGTCGCGGCGGCGGGGGCGATCAGCCCGGCGTGCGCGGCGATGGCGGCGAAGCCGGAGGCATGCGCCTCGGCATGCAGCAGCAGGATGCCGTAATGCATCACCTGGGCGCCCGCCACGCACATCAGGAAATAGAGCAGGCCCGCCTTCAGCGCCCGTTCCGTCCGCTCGTGCACCACCAGCAGGTACGAGGTCCAGGTCATCAGTTCCCAGAACAGGTGGAAATCGTCGAGGCTGTGCGCGGTGGCGAGGCCGAGCAGCGAAGCCTCGGTAAGGAACAGGAACAGCCAATAGCGTCCGGCGTGTTCGTCGCGGGCGGTGTAGCCCACCGAATAGAGGGTGACGGCGAAGGTCAGCGCCGCGGCCAGCAGGGCGAACAGGCGCGAGGCGGGGTCGAACCCCGGCGCGAACCAGGTCATCCCCAGCACCGCCGCCGCCAGCAGCAGGGCGGCGGCGTCGCGGCTTCGCGCCGACATCCGGCCCAGGCCGAGCAGGGCGAAACCGCCCGCGGTGGGCAGCAGGACCAGGGGGTTCCACGCGGCGGCGGTGCCCAGGCCGGGGGTCAGGCTGATGCCGACCGCCAACACCGCCAGGGCGGCGGCCAGCGGCGCGGCCAGGGCGGGGGCCGGGGCGGCGGCGATGTCGCGGCGCGGCGCGGCCAGGCAGACGCGTTGCACGGCGATCACGGTATAGGCGGCGGACAGCAGCAGCCCCAGCACCGCCAGGGCGGCCAGCAGCCATTCGCCGCGTTCCGCCGCGACGGTCAGCACCAGGCTGCGTCCCAGGGTGCCGCCGAACGGCGAATACCCGGCGGCGGCGAACAGGCCGAAGCCGAACAGCCCGCCCGCCACCGGCAGGCGGCGGCCGCTGCCGGTCAGGTCGTCGCCGTCGGCGGAGCCGGTGGCGCGGATCAGCCACCAGGCGGAAACGGCGACCAGTCCGCGCAGCACCGCCTGCAGGCCGAGGTGGAGGATGGCGCCCGCTTCGCCCGCGCCGCCCAGGCCGAAGCCGAACAGCACGTACCCGGCCTCGGCCAGGGTCGAGGCGGCGATCAGCCGGGGGAGGTTCTTGGTGGAGAGGAGGGCGGATGCGGCTCCGCAAACGAACGCGACTGCACCGATCCAAGCGAGATACGGACTACCCGAAAATGCGTCGATAACCACCGGCCGAGCCTCCCCAAACGTGCGAACTTGTTGTCCGTCTGTGGTGTACGATACCTGTCCTTTATCGCCCGTGGGCAATCCCCGTGCCGTTTTTTCGGGGTTTCTTATAACTTATTGATTATGCCCCGGAAAAATATCCTCTATCCATCGTCTCTGCAATGCCGTGTCGGAACCGCCTGTTGCGAACCCGACAAAACCGCGCGGCGATTCGCCGGCCGTGTGACGAACCGTCCCCATGCGGCGCGAATATCACAAGATGATATGTGACCATAAGGCGGGGCGGTTTCAATCGACCCACGCCATGCCGCGCGGCGCGAATTTTTCGCATCCGGGGGCACGGGCAGCCCAATATCCGTGCAGTTTCCCTTTTTCCGCCCGGCGGGTTCCCGGAAAGCCGGGGTTTTCCTCCTGGCACGGGGCTTGCGACCGGATCGCCGGTTGCCGCCGCCGGAGGTCCGGGGCGGCGGGGCATCCATGGGGGAACCGCATCGTGTCCGAAGCCAGGAAGCCAGAGGTCTCGCTCGTCGACGAGGGGGGGCTCGCCGCCGGTTACGCCGCGATGTCCGAGGACGAGGCGGCGGAGTTCGTCGCCTCGCGCTATGGGGTGTCCGGGCGCGTCGTCCGTCTGGCCACCGAAAAGGACGACACCTTCCGCGTCGACGCCGACGCGGGCCGCCGCTATATCCTTAAGGTCGCCAATCCCCACGAAAGCGACGGCGAGATCGACCTGCAGGTGCGGCTGCTGCGGCACGTGGCGCGGCGCGACGCGGGAATTCCGGTGCCGCGGCTGGTGCCCGATTTGCGCGGGCGCGCCTGCTTTTCCATGGTCGACCGGGCCGGGCAGCGGCGCCTGGCGCGGATGATCACCTTCCTGCCCGGCATGGTCCTCGACACCGCCGAGGCGGACGCCGCCGGGCGGCAACGCATCGGCGAACTGCTGGCGCGGCTGCGTCTGGCCACCGCCGACTTCCGCCATCCCGCCGAGAACCGGGTGCTGGCCTGGGACGTGCGGCATCTGGCCGGGCTGCGGCCGCTGCTCGACGCGGTGGAGGACCGCCGCCATCGCGCGCTTCTTACCGCCGGGATGGAACGTTTCCTCGCCCTTGCGCCGCGCATCGCGGCGTTGCGGGTGCAGATGCTGCACAACGACTTCAGCCGCTCCAACCTGGTGGTCGATCCCGCCCGGCCGGAATTCGTCACCGGCATCATCGATTTCGGCGACGCGGTGCGCACCGCCGTCGCCATCGACGTCTCCACCGCGCTGCTCAACCAGTTGCCGCGCGACGCGGCGGGACGGCGGGTGGACGACCTGTTCGCCGAGGCCCGCGACCTGCTGCGCGGCTATCTGCGCGTCGCCGACCTGACCGCCGAGGAACTGCGCCTGCTGCCCCATCTGGTGATCGGGCGCGGGGTGGCGCGGGCGTTGCTGTCCCTGTGGCGGGCGCGGCGTTTCCCCGAGAACGCCGCCTACATCCTGCGCAACACCGAACCCGGCTGGGCGCAGCTCGACTGGCTTCTCGCCCGTTCGCCGGGCGATCTGTCGGATTCTCTGACCGGCCTTTGAAAGGACCCTTTCCCATGACCTCCCCGTCCCCCCGTCCGCGCGGCAAGATGGTGAACGGCTTCGATCCCGAGGCGTCGGGGGACCTGCCGCCGCGCGACCGGGCGATGATCGAACGGCGGGCGCGGCTGCTCGGCCCCGCCTACCGGCTGTTCTACGAGACGCCGGTGCAGGTCAGCCGGGGGCGGGGGGTGCATCTTTACGACGCCGACGGCAACGAATACCTGGACGCCTACAACAACGTGGTTTCGGTCGGCCACGCCAACCCCCGCGTCGCCGCGGCGGTGGCCGCGCAGATGGGCACCCTGTGCACCCACACCCGGTATTTGCAGGACGGCATCCTCGACTATGCCGAGGACCTGCTCTCCACCTTCGGCGGGCGGATCGGCGAAACCGGGCACGCGATGTTCACCTGCACCGGATCCGAGGCCAACGACCTGGCGGTGCGCATGGCGCGGCACTGCACCGGCAAGCGGGGGATCATCGTCACCGCCGAGGCCTATCACGGCACCACCGCGCTGACCGCCTCGTTCTCGCCGTCGCTCGGCGTGTCCTCGCCGCTCGGTCCCTGGGTGCGGCAGGTTCCCGCGCCGGATTCCTATCGCCTGCCGCCCGCCGAGGCCGGGCGCCGCATGGCGGCGGCGGTGCAGGCGGCGATCGACGACCTGACCCGCCATGGCGACGGCGTCGCCGCCTTCATCGCGGATTCCCTGTTCTCCTCGGACGGCATTTTCGCCCATCCCACCGACGTCCTGGCGCCGGTGGCCGAGGTGGTGCGCCGTGCCGGGGGGCTTTACATCGCCGACGAGGTGCAGGCGGGTTTCACCCGCAGCGGCGAACGGTTCTGGGGGTTCCAGCGTCACGGCGTCGACCCCGACATCGTCACCATGGGCAAGCCGATGGGCAACGGCTATCCGGTGGCGGGGCTGGCGGTGGTCCCCGAGGTGGTGGAGCGGTTCGGCCGCGAGATCCGCTATTTCAATACCTTCGGCGGCAACTCGGTGGCGATGGCGGCGGCGCGCGAGACGTTGGCGGTGATCCGCGAGGAAAAGCTGATGGAGAACGGCGCGAAGGTGGGGGCGTTCATCCGCGACGGCCTGACCGGGCTGATGAAACGCCATCCGGGGATCGGCCAGGTGCGCGGCACCGGTCTCTACATCGGCGTCGAGATGGTCAAGGACCCGGCCAGCAAGGAACCGGACGGTGCGGCCGCCGCCGCGCTGGTCAACGCCCTGCGCCGCCGCCGGGTGCTGATTTCCGCCACCGGCTATTTCGGCAACGTCCTCAAGATCCGGCCGCCGCTGGTCTTCGGCCAGGCCGACGCCGAACGCCTGCTGACCGAGATGGAGGCGGCCCTGGACGAGGCGAAGGGCTGATTTCTTCTTCGCCGGGGGCGAGGCAAGGAGGGGTTTGTCAGGTCTTTCCGGATACGGCAGAATGCCGCGATTCCGGCTTGGAAAGCCTGGATAGACAGGAGGTCTTCCGATGCTCGTCCTGCCCCGCGGCAAAGCCAAGGTTCTGCGCGAATCCCTCGACCGTTGGCGTGAAAGCGGGCAACTGTCCGCCGAGGACGCCGCCCGCCTGGAGGCCGATATCCAGGTTCTGCCGTTCGACTGGCGGCGGCTGGCCCGCCATGCCTTCTGGGTGGCGGTGGCGTGTTTGGTCGTGTCGTTCGTTTCCCTGTTCGCCGACCCCCGGGTTCTCGAACTGATCGGACAGTTGTTTTCGTTCGGACCGGCGCAGCGTTGCGTCGGCTTCGCCGGTCTGGCGGCGGCGTTGTTCTCCTATGCCGTTCTTCGCCTGCGGCGGCATCCCGAAACCGGCTTCCGCAACGAGGCGATTCTGTTCCTCGGCGTGCTTGCCGTTGCCGGTGGAATTTCCAATCTGGGCCTTTGGCTGGATACCGGAAGCGGGCGTTACGATTTCCTGTTCCTGCTCGCCTGCGTGCTTTATGCCGCGATCGCCCTGGCGGCGCGGTCGGTTCTGGTGTGGGTTTTCGCGGTGTTGTCCTTCGGCGGCTGGCTGGGGACCTATACCGGATACGTTTCGGGATGGGGAAGCTATTACCTCGGCATGAACTGGCCGCTCCGCTTCGTCCTGCTGGGGGGCGTCCTGATCGCCGCCGCCCGGTCTTTCCCGGCGGTGCCGCGTCTGGCCTTCCTCGAACGCGCGACGCAGTCCCTGGGGCTTCTCTATCTGTTCGTCAGCCTTTGGATTCTGTCGATCTTCGGCGACCACGACAGCATTGAGTCCTGGACGAAGGTGCGGCAGATCGAGCTGTTGCACTGGTCGCTGCTGTTCGCCCTGGCCGCCGGAGGCGCCATCTGGCTGGGGCTGCGACGCGACGATGCGATGCTGCGGGGATACGGCCTGGTCTTCCTGGCGATCAACATCTACACCCGTTTCTTCGAGATGTTCTGGGACAACCTGCACAAGGGCGTGTTCTTCGCCGTGCTCGGCGTCAGCCTGTGGTTCCTCGGCCGCCGGGCCGAGGCCCTGTGGCGTCTGGGGCAGCCACCCAAGGCGCCTGCCGCGGACTGACGTTAGGCCTCGCCGGGGAAGACGCGCATCTGCCGCGGCGTGGCGCGGGCCCGCGTGCCGGGGCCGAGGGCCAGCGCGTTCCAGTGGGCGCGCGACATTTCCACCTCCAGCGTCTGTCCGGCGGCGTCGACGGTTTCGATGCGCACCGACGGCCCCATCAGCACCACGTGGCGCACCGTTACCGGGATGCCGTCGCCGTCGCCCACCGCCAGGTCCAGGTCGTGCGGCCGGACGAAGGCGATGCCCGGCGCGTCGGACAGGCCGGAAAACTCCGGCACTGGCAGGGTCAGCCCGGCCAGGGTCGCCTGACCACGGTCGATGCGGCAGGGCAGGCGGTTGACGTTGCCGAGGAACTGATAGACGAACGGCGTCGCCGGTTCGTCATAGATTTCCTCGGGCGTGCCGACCTGTTCGATGCGGCCGGTATTCATCACCACGACGCGGTCGGCGACTTCCAGCGCTTCCTCCTGGTCGTGGGTGACGAAGACGCCGGTAATGCCGGTTTCGTCGTGCAGGCGGCGCAGCCAACGGCGCAGCTCCTTGCGCACCTGGGCGTCCAGCGCGCCGAAGGGCTCGTCCAGCAGCAGTACCCGGGGCTCGATGGCCAGCGCGCGGGCCAGCGCCACGCGCTGCCGCTGGCCGCCGGAAAGCTGCGTGGGATAGCGGTGCTCCATCCCCTCCATCTGCACCAGATGCAGCAGTTCGTGCACCTTGGCCGCGATCGCGGCGGCGGAGGGCCGGGGCTTGCGCACCCGCAGGCCGAAGCCGACGTTCTGCGCCACCGTCATGTGGCGGAACAGGGCGTAGTGCTGGAAGACGAAGCCGATCTGGCGGTACTGCACGCCGATCCCCGCGACGTCGGTGCCGCCGATCAGGACCTGGCCGCGGTCGGGGCGTTCCAGCCCGGCGATGATCCGCAGCAGGGTGGTCTTGCCCGAGCCCGAGGGGCCGAGCAGCGCCACCAGTTCGCCTTCCCGCACCGCGAGGGAGACGTCGCTCACCGCCTGAAAGTCGCCGAACGCCTTGTCGACGTTCCTGAGTTCCAGATACATCGGTCAGTCCTTTCCCGCCGCGGCGCGGGTGGCGGCGAAGCGGTGTTCCAGCAGGGTCTTGGCGGCCAGGGTGACCAGGGCCAGCCCGGCCAGCAGCGAGGCCACCGCGAAGGCGGCGACGAACTGGTACTCGTTGTACAGAATTTCCACTTGCAGCGGCATGGTGTTGGTCAGGCCCCGGATATGGCCGGAGACCACCGACACCGCGCCGAATTCCCCCATCGCGCGGGCGTTGCACAGAAGCACGCCGTACAAAAGCCCCCAGCGGATGTTGGGCAGGGTGACCAGCAGGAAGATCTGCCGGCCGGAGGCGCCGAGGACCAGGGCGGCCTCTTCCTCCTCGCTGCCCTGTTCCTGCATCAGGGGGATCAGTTCGCGGGCGACGAAGGGAAAGGTGACGAACACCGTGGCCAGCACGATGCCGGGCACCGCGAAGATCAGCTTGATGTCGTGCGCGGCGAGCCAGGGGCCGAACCAGCCCTGCAGGCCGAACAGCAGCACGAAAATCAGGCCGGAGACCACCGGCGACACCGAGAACGGCAGGTCGATCAGGCTGATCAGCACGCTTTTGCCGCGAAAGTCGAACTTGGCGATGGCCCACGAGGCGGCGACGCCGAAGACCAGGTTCAGCGGCACCGCGATGGCGGCGGTGATCAGGGTGAGGCGCATTGCCGCCAGGGCGTCGGGGTCGGACACCGCCCGCAGGTAGGCGGCGGGGCCGTGCGCCAGGGCCTCGGCGAACACCGTGCCGAGCGGCAGCACCAGGAAGATGCCGACGAAGCCGAGGGCGGCCAGGGTCAGGCCCCATTGCACCAGGGCGGGTTCGGTGGTGGGGGCGACGACGGCGCGGCGCATCCTCAGATCCTTCCCGAGCGGCGGCACACCCACCGCTGCGCGCCGTTGATCGCCAGCAGCACGGCGAACGAGGCGATCAGCATCGCGGCGGCGATGGCGGCGGCGGCGGCATAGTCGTACTGCTCCAGCTTGATGACGATGAGCAGCGGCGCGATTTCGGTGCGGTGCGGCAGGTTGCCGGCGATGAAGATGATCGAGCCGTATTCGCCGACGGCGCGGGCGAAGGCCAGGGCGAAGCCGGTCAGCATCGCGGGCAGCAGGGTGGGCAGGATCACCAGCAGGAAGGTCTGGCGGCGGCTGGCGCCCAGGCTGGCGGCGACTTCCTCGACCTCGGCGTTGAGGTCGTCGAGCACCGGCTGCACGGTGCGCACGACGAAGGGCAGGCCGATGAAGACCATGGCGATGCCGATGCCGAGGGGGGTGAAGGCGACCTTGATTCCCAGCGATTCCAGCGGCCGCCCCAGCAGGCCGCCCGGCCCCAGCAGGGCGGTGAGGGCGATGCCGGTGACCGCGGTGGGCAGGGCGAAGGGCAGGTCGATCAGGGCGTCGACGACGCGGCGTCCGGGGAAGCGATAGCGCACCAGAACCCAGGCGAGCAGCGAGCCGAGGACGACGTTGGTCGCCGCGGCGATCAGCGCGCCGCCGAAGCTCAGAAGGTAGGAATCGATCACCCGGGGCGCGGTCGCCGCCCGCCAGAAGGCGGCGAATCCGCCGCCAAACGCGCGCACGAACAGGGCCAGCAGCGGCAGCGCCACCATCAGCCCCATGTAGCTGAGGGTGTAGCCGAGGCTCAGGCCGAAGCCGGGCAGGATGCCCGGGCGGGTCCAGGCCTTGCGGCGGAGAACGGCTTCGCCCACGGTTCGCGGTCTCCGGTCAGCGGTTGACGCCGATGCGGTCGAAGATCCCGCCGTCGGCGAAATGTTCCTTCTGCGCCTTCTGCCAGCCGCCGAAGGCGCCGTCAACGGTGATCAGGCGCAACTGGGGAAAACGGGCGGCGTACTTCGCCGCCACCGCCGGGTCGCGTGGCCGGTAATAGTGCTTGGCCACCATTTCCTGCGCCTCGGGGGTATAGAGGAACTTCAGATAGGCTTCGGCCGCCCGGCGGGTACCGCGGCGGTCGACCACCGCGTCGACCGCCGCCACCGGCGGTTCGGCCAGGATGCTCATGCTGGGGACGACGATTTCCACCGCGTCCTTGCCCAGGGATTCGACCGCCAGGAAGGCCTCGTTCTCCCAGGCCAGCAGCACGTCGCCCAGCCGGCGCTGCACGAAGGTGTTGGTGGCGCCGCGCGCGCCGGTGTCCAGCACCGGCACGTTGGCGAACAGCTTCTTCACGAAGGCTTCGGCCGCCGCGTCGCCGCCCAGGGTTTCGCGCGCGTAGCCCCAGGCCGCCAGATAGTTCCAGCGCGCCCCGCCCGAGGTCTTGGGATTGGGGGTGATCACCTGCACCCCCGGCTTGACCAGATCGTCCCAGTCCCGGATGTTCTTCGGGTTGCCCTTGCGCACCAGGAAGACGATGGTCGAGGTATAGGGCGCGGCGTTTTGCGGCAGGCGTTTCTGCCAGCCGGGGGCGATCTGCCCGGACTTCGCGGCGATGGCGTCGATGTCGTAGGCGAGCGCCAGGGTGACCACGTCGGCGGCCAGCCCGTCGATCACCGCGCGCGCCTGCTTGCCGGAGCCGCCGTGCGATTGGTTGATGGTCAGCGTCTCGCCGGTTTCCGCCTTCCACTTCGCGGCGAAGGCGGCGTTGACCTCGCGATAGAGCTCGCGCGTCGGATCGTACGAGACGTTGAGCAGGGTGGTTTCGGCATGGGCGACACCTGTCCCGAGAAACAGCGCTGCGGCGAAGGCGACGGCGAGGATACGGCGGGTCATGGCGGCTCCTTGGTCGAAAGTTTTGGGCAGTATTGGCCGCGTCGGCGGACAAAACAACCCCGAGGAGCATTTTGTGGAAAAAGTGGCGATGGTGGCGACGATGCGGATCACCCCGGAGGCCTTGGCGGAGATCGTCGCGCATGCCCGCGCCGCCCTGCCGGACGAGGCCTGCGGCTATCTGGGCGAGAGGGACGGCGTGGTCGGCCGCGTCGTGCGGCTGACCAACGCCCTGGCCTCGCCGACGCGGTTCGCCCTGCTGCCGGAGGAACAGTTCGCCGCGCTGCGCGCCCTGCGGGCGGAGGGGTTTTCCCTGCGCGGCGTCTATCACAGCCACCCCGCCGGACCGGCGGTCCTTTCGGCGGAGGACGAACGCCTCGCTTTCGACGAAGCGCTCAGCTACGTGGTGGTGTCGCTGGCCGCCGATCCGCCCCTGGTGCGGTCGTTCCGCGTCGGGCCGGACGCGGGCGAGGAACGGATGGTTTCCGGTCGGTTGACCGCATCGCGGGCTTGACGCGGAAGATTCGCGGTGCATCCTGTGCTGGGGAACCGGTACGGGGGCAAGAAAATGTTGATGCTGCAAAGCGCTGTGGGTCTTTTCGGCCTGGTCGCCATCGCCTGGGCGTGCAGCGAGAACAAGCGGCGCTTCGACGTCAAGGCGGTGGGCGCCGGTTTGGCCCTGCAATTCGCGGTGGCGCTGCTGATGGTCAAGGTGCCGGTGTTCGCCGACGCGATGATGTCCCTGAACGGCGTGGTCGACGCGGTGCAGAAGGCAACCCGCGACGGCACCACGTTCGTCTTCGGCTACCTGGGCGGCGGGCCGCTGCCCTTCGCCGAAAGCGCGCCCGGCGCGGCGTGGACGATGGGCTTCCAGGCGCTGCCCCTGTTGCTGGTGGTCAGCGCGGTGTCCTCGCTGCTGTTCTATTGGCGGGTGATTCCGGCGGTGGTGCAGGGGTTCTCCTTCGTTTTGCGCAAGACCATGGGAGTGGGCGGCGCGCTGGGGGTCGGGGTGTCCGCCAACATCTTCGTCGGCATGGTCGAGGCGCCCCTGATCGTCGCCCCCTATGTGCGCGGCATGACCCGCAGCGAGCTGTTCACCCTGATGACCTGCGGCATGGCGACCATCGCGGGCACGGTGATGGTGCTTTATGCCTCGATTCTCAATCCGGTGCTGCCCGGCGCCATCGGCCACATCCTCACCGCCTCGATCATCAGCGCCCCCGCCGCCATCCTGGTCGCCCGCGTCATGGTGCCGGACGGCATGGACGCCAGCCGGGGCGACGCGCCGATCGCCAGTTCCGCCACCAGTTCCATGGACGCGGTGACCAAGGGAACCGAGGAAGGGGTGCGGCTGCTGATCAACGTCATCGCCATGCTGGTGGTTCTGGTCGCCCTGGTGTCCCTGGTCAACCAGCTGCTCGGCCTGTTTCCCGACGTGGCCGGGGCGCCGTTGACCCTGCAACGCGTCTTCGCGGTGCTGATGTGGCCGGTGGTTTGGCTGATGGGGATTCCGGCGGGGGAGGCCGCCACCGCCGCCTCGCTGATGGGCACCAAGACGGTGCTGAACGAATTCCTCGGCTACCTGCAACTGGCGGCGTTGCCCGCCGGGGCCCTGAGCCCCCGTTCGGTGCTGATCCTTACCTACGCGATGTGCGGCTTCGCCAATTTCGCCAGCCTGGGGATCATGATCGCCGGTCTGGCGGCGATCGCGCCGGAACGCAAGGCCGAGGTGGTGCAGCTTGGCCTGCGCTCCATCGTCGGCGGCACCTTGGCTACCTGCATGACCGGCGCGGTGATCGGCGTCCTCCTCTAAGAGTGCCGCGTTTTTAGGCGGTTTCGACAAGAAAGCCACGTCGGGTGAGAAAATATGCATTTTCTCGCCAGGCACCGGCTGGCCGCCCTTGTCTATTTTTTTAAACAGGGATAGCCTGAGCGCATCGATTTTCTGACTGCGCGAGGACGCTCCCATGACTCTTCTGAAAGACGCCGCCCTGCTTTGCGACCGTGCCTTCGTCGACGGCGCCTGGGTCGCCGCCGCCTCCGGCGCCTCCTTCGCGGTGACCAACCCGGCCAGCGGCGCGGAAATCGGCCGCGTCCCCGACATGGGGCCCGCCGACGCCGAGGCGGCGATCGCCGCCGCCGACGCCGCCTTTCCCGCCTGGGCGGCGAAGACCGCCAAGGAACGCGCCGCGATCCTGCGCAAGTGGTACGAGCTGATTCTGGCGGCCGCCGACGACCTGGCGGTGCTGATGACCGTCGAGCAGGGCAAGCCCCTGGCCGAGGCGAAGGGCGAGGTGGTCTATGGCGCCTCGTTCGTCGAATGGTTCGCCGAGGAAGGCAAGCGCGTCTATGGCGACATCGTGCCCGCGCACAAGACCGACGTGCGCATCCTCGTCCTCAAGCAGCCGATCGGCGTGGTCGCGGCGATTACCCCCTGGAACTTCCCGGTGGCGATGATCACCCGCAAGGTCGCCCCGGCGCTGGCCGCGGGCTGCACCGCGGTGGTCAAGCCGGCGGGCGACACGCCGCTGTGCGCCCTGGCCCTGGCCCGTCTGGCGGAACGCGCGGGCCTGCCGAAGGGGGTGTTCAACGTCGTCACCGCGCATCGCGGCGCGCCGATCGGCAAGGTGATGTGCGACAGTCCGCTGGTGCGCAAGCTGTCCTTCACCGGCTCGACCGAGGTCGGCAAGCTTCTCATCCGCGACTGCGCGGCGACGGTGAAGAAGGTGAGCATGGAGCTGGGCGGCAACGCGCCCTTCATCGTCTTCGACGACGCCGACCTGGATGCGGCGGTGGCGGGGGCGATGGCCTCGAAATACCGCAACGCCGGGCAGACCTGCGTCTGCGCCAACCGCTTCCTGGTGCAGGACGGCATCTACGACGCCTTCGCCGAGCGGCTGGCGGCGGCGGTGGGCGCCCTCAGGATCGGCGACGGCCTGGAGCCGGGGGTGACGCAGGGGCCGCTGATCAACGCGGCGGCGGTCGCCAAGGTCGAGGACCTGGTCGCCGACGCGGTGGCGAAGGGGGCGAAAACGGTGTGCGGCGGCCGCCGCGTCGAGGGCGACGGCACCTTCTATCAGCCGACCATCCTGACCGGCGCGACCCCGGAGATGGACATCTTCGCCGAGGAGATCTTCGGCCCGGTGGCGGTGCTGTACCGCTTCTCGTCGGCGGACGAGGCCATCGCGCTGGCCAACAAGACCCGTTTCGGCCTGGCCGCCTATTTCTACGCCCGCGACGTGGGGCGGATCTTCCGCGTCGCCGAGGCGCTGGAATACGGCATCGTCGGCATCAACGAAGGGATCATTTCCACCGCCGAGGCACCCTTCGGCGGGGTCAAGGAATCCGGCCTCGGGCGCGAAGGCTCGAAGTACGGCATCGAGGACTTTCTCGAAATCAAATACCTCTGCCTCGGCGGCATCGCCGACTGAGCGAATCGCATAGGAGAAGAAAGACCATGTCCAAGTCCAGCAACGCCCTGTTGCAGGCGCGGCGCGAAGCCGCGGTGCCGCGCGGGCTGTCCACCAACCAGCCGCTGTTCGCCGCGAAGGCGGAAAACGGCGAGATCTGGGACACCGAGGGCAAGCGCTACATCGACTTCGCCAGCGGCATCGCGGTGCTCGCCACCGGGCACCGCCACCCCAAGGTGGTCGCCGCGGCGAAAGAGCAGCTCGACAGCTTCGCCCACGTCTGCGTCCAGGTGACGCCGTACGAACCCTACGTCAAGCTGGCGGAGCGCCTGAACGCCCTGATGCCCGGACCGGGTCCGAAGAAGTCGCTGTTCCTCAACTCCGGCGCCGAGGCGGTGGAGAACGCGGTGAAGATCGCCCGCATCGCCACCGGTCGTTCGGCGGTGGTGGCGTTCAACGGCGCCTTCCACGGACGCACCCTTCTTACCGTCGCGCTGACCGGCAAGGTGGCGCCCTACAAGCTGGGCATCGCGCCGCTGCCGGGCGACATCTATCATGTGCCGTTCCCGGACGCCTATCACGGGGTGTCCGTCGAGCAGTCGCTGGCGGCGATCGACGCGTTGTTCCGTTCCGACGTCGACCCCAACCGCGTCTGCGCCTTCATCGTCGAGCCGGTGCAGGGCGAGGGCGGCTTCAACCCCGCCCCGGCCGAGTTTCTGCAGGCCCTGCGCAAGATCTGCGACCAGTACGGCATCCTCTTGATCGTCGACGAAATCCAGACCGGATTCGGCCGTACCGGCAAGCTGTTCGCGGTGGAGCATTCCGGCGTCGCCCCCGACCTGATGACGGTGGCGAAGTCGCTGGGCGGCGGCTTCCCGATTTCCGGCGTGGTCGGCAAGGCCGAGATCATGGACAAGCCCAACGTCGGCGCGGTCGGCGGCACCTATGGCGGGCATCCGATGTCCTGCGCCGCGGCGCTGGCGGTCCTCGACGTGATCGAGGAGGAAAAGCTGGTGGAGCGCGCCAAGCTGATCGGCGGCATCATCACCGACCGCCTGAAGGCGATGGCGGCGAAGAACGCATTCGCCTGCATCGGCGACATCCGCGGCCACGGCGCGATGCTGGCGGTGGAACTGGTCAAGGACCGCGTCAGCCGCGAACCCGCCACCGACCTGACCAAGGCGCTGGTCGCCAAGGCGGCGGAGAAGGGGCTGATCGTCCTGACCTGCGGCGTCTTCTCCAACGCGGTGCGCTTCCTGCCCGCGCTGACCATGCCGGAGGAACAGGTGAAGGAAGGGATGGACATTCTCGAGTCCGCCCTGGCCGAACTGGTCGCCTGATTCGTCCCCCGATTCGGTTTTCGGCGGCGCGGGGACCCTCGACCCCGTTGCCGCCGAACCGAGCGCCGCGCCCTGATCGCGGCGCAGAGCCCGGAGTCTCCCCTCCGGGCTCTTTCCATGGCGGTCGTCCGGCCGTGCCGGGGGACGGATTCGTTCGATTTCGCCGGGAAAAATGGAACAAAATTTAGGCAGAAATTGCCATTATCCGAATTCGCACAAAAAAACAGCGGACCCCTCTTGTTTAATTAATTAAACGTGGCATGCTGATTGCGTCGTTCCCGGACGACCCGTTTTCACCAGTGGATAGTCCGATGTCCGAAACCGCCCCGCAATCGTCCGACTGCCTGGTCCGCTTCGCCGGCGTGCGCAAGACCTATGACGGCGAGACCCTGATCGTGAAGAATCTCGACCTCGACATCCATCGAGGCGAGTTCCTGACCCTGCTGGGGCCGTCGGGTTCGGGCAAGACCACCACCCTGATGATGCTGGCCGGTTTCGAAACCCCGACCGAGGGGGAAATCTTCCTCGACGGAAAGTCGATCCGCGCGGTGCCGCCGCATCAGCGCGGCATCGGCATGGTCTTTCAGAACTATGCCCTGTTCCCGCACATGACGATCGAGGAGAACGTCGCCTTCCCCCTGATGGTGCGCGGGATTTCCCGTTCCGAACGCAGCGTCCGCGCCCGCGAGGCGCTGGCCATGGTCAAGCTGGAATCGCTGTGGCGGCGCCGTCCGGCGCAGTTGTCCGGCGGCCAGCAGCAGCGGGTGGCGCTGGCCCGCGCCCTGGTCTTCCAGCCGCAGCTGGTGCTGATGGACGAGCCCCTGGGCGCCCTCGACAAGCAGCTGCGCGAGCACATGCAGCTGGAGATCAAGCAGATCCACAAGACCCTGGGGGTGACCGTGGTCTACGTCACCCACGACCAGACCGAGGCCCTGACCATGTCGGACCGCATCGCGGTGTTCAACGACGGGGTGATCCAGCAGCTGGATACGCCGCACGGCCTCTACGAGCAGCCGAACAACCGCTTCGTCGCCAACTTCATCGGCGAGAACAACACCCTTTGCGGCGTGGTCGAGGAAATGCTGGAGAACGGCTTCTGCCGCGTCCGCCTTTCCGACGGGCATTTCGCCACGGCGCGGGCGGTGCGGGTGGAAGGCGTCGGCGCGCCGACCGTGCTGTCGATGCGCCCCGAGAAGGTGCATGTCGAGGATTACGGCCCGCAGCACGTCAACCGGCTGATGGGGACGGTGCGGGAAGTCGTCTACCACGGCGACCACACGCGGGTGCGTCTGGCGGTCGCCGGCAATCTGGAATTCACGGTGAAGATGCGGTTCCGGCCCAACCGGCCGATCCCCGAGCCCGGGGAAAAGATCGCCGTCGCCTTCGCCGCCGAGGACTGCTTCGCCCTGGACGCCCCGGATGAGGGGACGGCGGCGGGCTGAGAACGAGCGTGGGTTTCAATCAACACATCGCGGGGAATGTGGGCCCCGCGCGCAGGGGAGAAGGGAAGAATGGGTAAGACGTTGACGACCGCCGCCCTGATCGCGGCGATAACCGCCCTTTCGGCGACCGCCGCCGAGGCGCGCGACTTGAGCGTGGTGTCCTGGGGCGGCGCCTTCCAGCAGGCGCAGAAGAAGGTCTATTTCGACCCCTTCGCCAAGGCTTCGGGGATCAAGGTCACCGACGAGTCCTGGGATGGCGGCGTCGGCGTGCTGCGCGCCAAGGTCGAGGGCGGCAACTCCACCTGGGACGTGGTCGAGGTGGAATCCGAGGAACTCGCCGTCGGCTGCGAGGAAGGCCTGTTCGAACGCCTGGATTGGGCGAAGATCGGCGGCAAGGACGCCTATCTCGCCGACGCGGTGCACGATTGCGGCGTGGGGACGATCGTCTGGGACTTCGTTCTCGGCTACGACAAGGACAAGCTGAAGACCGTCCCCACCGGCTGGAAGGACTTCTTCGACACCAAGAAGTTCCCGGGCAAGCGGGCGCTGCGCGGCGGCGCCAAGTCCACCCTGGAAATCGCCCTGATGGGCGACGGCGTGGCGCCGAAGGACGTCTACAAGGTGCTGTCCACCCCCGAAGGCGTCGAGCGCGCCTTCAAGAAGCTCGACACCATCAAGAAGGACCTGATCTTCTGGAAGGCGGGCGCCCAGCCGCCGCAGCTTCTTGCCTCGGGCGAGGTGGTGATGACCTCGGTCTACAACGGCCGCATCGACGCCGCCAACAAGAACGACAAGCGCAACTTCGGCATCGTCTGGAACGGCGCGCTCTATACCCTCGATTCCTGGGTGATCCTGAAGGGCAGCCCGAACGTCGCCTCCGCCTATAAGTTCCTGGCCTTCGCCGGCAAGCCCGAAAACCAGGCGAACCTGGCCCCCCACATCGCCTATGGCTACACCGCCAAGGGCACCGGCAAGCTGATCGAGCCCAAGCGTCTGGCCGACCTGCCCACCGCCGACGAGAACATCAAGAACGCGGTGATGATCGACACCCCCTATTGGCTGGAAAACATCGACCGCCTGAACGACCGCTTCAACAAGTGGGCGGCCAGCAACTGACCGTGCCGGGGCGCGGCGACGCGCCCCGCCTCTCCTCCATTTCGCAGGGAACCCCGGGATGAACAGCGATACCGATCCTCTGAAAGCCCGCCTGCGCCGCGCCGAACGGATGCGGCAGGTGAAGGCGTTCGGCCTGATCGCGCCGCTGCTGGGGTTCCTGCTGGTCACCTTCGTCGTGCCGATCGCCTCGATGATGATGCGTTCCGTCCACGACACCGAACTTTCCGCCGTCTGGCCGCAGGTCTCCGCCGCCATCTCCACCTGGCACGACCGCAAGGCGCTGCCCGACGAGGCGACCTTCGCCGCCTTGGCGCACGACATCAAGACCAGCTACAAGGAACGGACCCTTTCCACCGCCGCGCGGCGCCTCAACTACGACCTGCGCAACGGCCGCTCCCTGGTCTTTTCCACCGCCCGCGCCCTGCCCGAAACCGCCGACCGCTGGACCGACGCGGTGCTGACCGCCAACCCGCGCTGGGGCGACGTCGAAACCTGGGGCGCGGTGTCCCGCGCCTCCGGCCCGTTCACCGGCTTCTTCCTGCTGGCGGCGCTCGACCGGCACCGCACCGCGGCGGGGCGGATCGTCCCCACCCCGGCGGAAGAGGCGATCTTCATCGACGTGCTGCAACGCACCTTCGTCATCAGCCTGGCGGTGACGCTGCTCTGCCTCGCCATGGGCTATCCGGTCGCCTATCTGCTGGCGGCGCTGCCGCCCAATCGCGGCAACCTGTTGATGATCCTGGTGCTGCTGCCGTTCTGGACCTCGCTTCTGGTGCGCACCGCCGCCTGGGTGGTCGTGTTGCAGGAAAACGGCATCGTCAACAACACCTTGATCTGGCTGGGAATCATCGAAAAACCCGTGCGCCTGATCTATAACCAGATCGGCGTCTACGTGGCGATGACCCACATCCTGCTGCCGTTCATGATCCTGCCGCTCTATTCGGTGATGAAGGCGATCCCGCCGTCCTATGTGCGCGCCGCCCGCTCCCTCGGCGCGACGCCCGCCACCGCCTTCCTGCGCGTCTACGTGCCGCAGACCCTGCCCGGCATCGGCGCCGGGGGGATCCTCGTCTTCATCATGGCGATCGGCTACTACATCACCCCCGCCCTGGTCGGCGGCGCGGGCGACCAGATGATCAGCTATTTCATCGCCTATTACACCTCCAGTTCGGTCAACTGGGGGCTGGCCTCGGCGCTGGGGGCGGTGCTGCTCTCCGCCACCCTGATCCTCTATTGGCTCTATAACCGCCTGGTCGGCGCCGACGCCGTCAAGCTGGGATAAGGAGGGAACCATGGCCGCCAACACCCGCAACCTCCGCACCCCCAGCGAACGCGCCTGGACCGCCGCCCTGTGGGGGGTCAGTTGCCTGGTCTTCTTCTTCCTGCTGGCGCCGATCTTGGCGATCGTGCCGCTGTCGTTTTCGTCCGGGCAGTTCCTCACCTATCCCATCCCCGGCTTCTCGCTGCGCTGGTACGCCGACTTCTTCACCTCGGAAAAATGGATCGGCGGCCTGGTCAACAGCCTGATCGTCGGGGTCTCCGCCACCGTGTTCGCCACCGCCCTCGGCACCCTCGCCTCGCTCGGCCTGGTGCGCGCCCGCTTTCGCGGCAAGGGGCTGATCATGGGCATCCTGATGTCGCCGATGATCGTTCCCCTGGTGATCACCGCCGTCGGCTTCTATTTCTTCTTCGCCCCCCTGGGGATGACCGCCAGCTTCACCGGCCTGATCGTCGCCCACACCGCCTTGGCCGCCCCCTTCGTCGTGGTCACCGTCACCGCCACCCTGCAAGGCTTCGACATGAACCTTGCCCGCGCCTCGGCCAGCCTGGGCGCCGGACCCGCCACCACCTTCTTCAAGGTGATCCTGCCCCTGATCGCGCCGGGCGTCGCCTCCGGCGCCCTGTTCGCCTTCGCCACCTCGTTCGACGAGGTGGTGGTGGTCCTCTTCGTCGCCGGACCCGGCCAGCGAACCCTGCCGCGCGAAATGTTCTCCGGCATCCGCGAGAATATCTCCCCCACCATCACCGCGGTGGCGACCATCCTCATCCTCTTTTCCGTGGTGCTGCTGCTTGCCCTGGAACTGCTGCGCCGCCGCAACGCCCGCATGCGCGGACTGGCGTAACACCAGACCGGGCGCCGCCCGGACCCGCAAAGGGGCGCGGCCCCTTTGATCCCGTTCCCTGTTTCATCGCAAACCCGGAAACCCCTTGCGTTGCGCTAGGATTCGACAGCGCTTCGCGCAAAACCTGGAATGACGTGGATGGGGCCGTGAGGGGAATATCCCCTGTTTGACTGCGAAATGGGGTAAGCAGACGCCGACAATGACCTCGGCAAAACTTGACCCTTCGCCGCCGGTCACTCCGGCCTAAAGCTGGATATTCAACATCAAGATTAAACAGAAGACAAAAATATAAACTTACGGGAACCTCGCCAAGATAGCGTATTGGAACTTTTTTCAATGAAATTTATCGTGATCTCTATTTCTTCGAGTAATCTGGGGTATTTATCTTCCGATAATTGCCAATTTCTCTTTAGTCCATGTAACATGCGAAGTGTAAAAGGATAATAGCGAGGGAAAAAACGGAGCTCAAAAATAACAGCGCATTGTCGATCTATATATGGAGAAGCACCATTAGATGGTGGCTCAACAAGATCTTTGACGAGACGGTGAAAATTCTCAAAGTCTCTGCTGCGAGCATCGCGGGAGCGCACAGAAAAAAATTGCCATACCGACCACGCGAAGGCGATTACAGCGCCTATTTCGCTGAAGGCATGGCCATATTTATTAATTAATGAAAGTATATAATCCATTACAAACGGCTCCAGCCAGATATATTGTTGATTGTTTTCCAGAACGATACTACGTCATGAGCCATCTTCGTGTCCCCCAACTGCTATTAACGATCCTCAGCCTGTAGATCACGACAAGCATACAGGATTTCGGCGCTAACTGTGACCGAATGTCGCTCATCTGGATTGGCCCAGGTCCGCGTAACGACCATGATGGGCGTTTGGCGAAATCGGGCCGGAAGGAGAGACCGGCGACTATGTGGTATAAGGCAAGCCAGAGATGACGCGCCCGCAACGTTCACTTGGGTGAAGGTTCTCGTAGCAGATCAGTCGCTGAAGTCGTCGGTCGATAATCAAAACCAGTCCGCCTGCCGTCTCCGGAGTGTTCGGATGAATCCGATGTCATGAACCTTGGCTCTGCGGGTGGTCTTCGTCGGAGGAGGGGGCGGCGGCAATTGTCTGGTTGTGGTAGTCGATAAATTCTTGGCTGATAGCATGCTCCGAAGTCAGTTTGATCTGGCCGAGAGAGATCGAAATGGCGCCGAGGTCCATCTGCGCATGATGGTTTGGGCAAAGAACGATGATGTTGTCCGGAGAATCCGGCCCGTGGTGAGGTGCTCCGAGCGGCTTGATATGATGCGCTTCGGAATAGCCCTGGCCGTTCTTCGCTAAGAGCCGAGTCCCGCAGATCTGGCAACGGTTGTCGTGGGCGATCTTGAGCTTCCTGGCCAGCGCCGTGTCTCGCAGGATGCGATACGCCTTCACCAGGATTTTCCCAGGAGTAGCGTAGGGGCTATCGGCTTCGGGCGGCAAATCCGCCGCAGGAGGAGTCAAATAGTTCCACAACCCCCATCGCCCCTCGCCGACGCCCTTGGTGCTGTAGAAGAGGTCGTGCCGTTCCTGATAACTTTGTGAGTCCTTCGAATTGTATTCCAGCTCGCGTCGCACGATGGCTTGCCATGTCCTGGGAAGTTCGCTCCTAATACGTTGGACGGATTGGTAGATCTCGCTTAGGTGCGCTTCTCCGCCCAAAAATTCCAAGGCTTCGACGACCGTGTCCCGCCAAATTTTTTGTGCCATTGCTGTGGTCCCCGAAAGCTCCCCCAAAATTTGGTGGAGCCCGTCATAGAAAAACAAAGACGCGCTGTTTCCGAAAAACCAAGCGCCTGACGATGTACTGATTCTCAGTTGAGGCTACTGCGGGGGTGCTGGCTAAGCCAGAACAACTCTGCGTGGGAACACGGGCCAAGACCAACGTCTGGTTTCGGGCGAATTCCGAGCGCAGGCGAAGGACCGAAAAGGGCGCATAGCCGCCGGTTTTGTTTTGGCGCGGAGCGCGATAAGGCGGTGGGGCCGCGCGGCGGGGGCTGGGGGCTCTCGGGAAGGAAAGGGAATGGGGTGCGCGAGGGGGCCGCGACCCCTCGCAAGGTTTTTCCCTTGCGGGTCCGGGCGGCGCCCGGGCTTTTTGTTTCCGCGCCTACAGGTACGGCGGGGTACAGGCGGAGACGATGGTGCAGGGTTCGTCGAAGGGGTTGCGGAAGCGGTGCGCCTGGCGGCTGTCGAACAGGTAGGAATCGCCGGGGCCGAGGATGAATTTTTGGTCGTCGACGGTCAGTTCGAAGCGGCCCGAGATGACGATGCCGCCCTCGTGGCTGTCGTGTTGCAGCATGGAGCGCCCGGTATCCGCGCCGGGCTGATAGCTTTCGAACAGGATTTGCAGTTGGTGTTTCCCGGCGTCGCCGACCTGGCGATAGGAGATGGCGCCCGCGCTTTTGCGTTCGATCTCGCAGGCGATTTCGATCAGTTCGTCCTGGGAGAAGACGATGCGTTCCTCGCCGGGGATTTCCTGGCTGAAGAACTGCGACAGGGTCATCGGGATGCCTTCCAGCACCTTGCGCAGGCTGGCCACCGAGGGGCTGTTGCGGTTCTGTTCGATCAGCGAGATGGTGCCGTTGGTGACGCCCGCGCGGCGCGCCAGTTCGCGCTGCGACAGACCGGCCGCCTCGCGCACCATCCGCAACCGTGTTCCGACATCGAAATCCATAACTTCCCCGCAGACTTAGGCGGTTTCCATCTTAGGGGAAAAGTCCCTTCGGTCCAGTCCGAACTTGGCATTTTTCCGGGCTCGGCATAGGCTGGACCCTCACGCGGCAAGGGAGGCGGAAATGCGCATTCTGGTGGTTGGGGTCGGCGGCATCGGCGGCTATTTCGGCGGACGTTTGGCGCAGGCGGGGCGCGACGTCACCTTCCTGGTGCGTCCGGCGCGGGCGGAGCGTCTGGCGAAGACCGGCCTGTGCATTGAAAGCCCGCTCGGCGACTATCATAATCCCGCGCCCGCGCTGGTCACCGCCGACCGGCTGGACCGGCCCTTCGACCTGATTTTCCTCAGCTGCAAGGCCTACGACCTGGCCTCGGCGATGGATTCCTTCGCCCCGGCGGTGGGGCCGAAGACCCTGATCCTGCCGCTGTTGAACGGCATGGACCACATCGACGCCCTGGACGCCCGTTTCGGGCGGGAGAAGGTTCTGGGCGGCCTGTGCCAGATTTCCGCCGGGCTCGACGCCGAGGGGCGGATTCAGCACTACAACGAATTGCAGAACGTGGCGTTCGGCGACCGCGACGACGCGGATTCGGCGCGCGCCCAGGCGGTGGCGGCGGCGTTGTCCGGCGCGGGGTTCACCCTGCGCAAAAGCCCCGACATCATGCACGAGATGTGGGACAAGTGGGTGTTCATCGCGGTTTGCGCGGGGATCACCTGCCTGATGCGCGCGGCGGTATGCGACGTTCTGGCGGCGGGCGGCGCGGGGATCGTTTCCGCCCTGTTCGACGAGTGCGCGGCGATCGCCACGGCCAACGGCTTCCCGCCCGGCGCGGCGTTGGCGAAGCAGCGCGAGACCTTCCTGCTGTCGCCGAAGTCGACGATGATGGCCTCGATGCTGCGCGACGTGGAACGCGGCCAGGCGACCGAGGGCGAACACATCCTGGCGGCGTTGCTGGAGCGCGCCGAAGCCCCGGAGGAGGCGCCGGTTCTCGCCCTGGCGGCGATTCACCTGCGGGCCTATGCGGCGCGGCGGGCGCGCGAACAATCATAGGGCGTGGTTTGTCGGCGCCGGGGCTTTGTGCTAGCGTGCCGCCCAGACGGAAGAAACCGTGTCATGCGAAGGGGGAAGGGATGAAGGGGATCGTGCTTGCCGGAGGAGCCGGAACCCGGCTGCATCCGGTGACTCAGGTGGTCAGCAAGCAACTGCTGCCGGTCTACAACAAGCCGATGATCTTCTTCCCGCTGTCCACCCTGATGCTGGCGGGCATCCGCGAGGTGCTGCTGATCACCACCCCCGCCGACCAGCCGTTGTTCCGCCGCCTGCTGGGCGACGGTTCGCAGTGGGGAATGTCCATCGAATACGCGGTGCAGCCCTCGCCCGACGGGCTGGCGCAGGCCTTCCTGATCGGCCGCGACTTCATCGGCGACGGTCCGTCCGCCCTGGTTCTCGGCGACAACATCTATCACGGCCATGGCCTGGTCGAGATTCTGTCCAACGCCGCGGCGATGACCGAGGGCGCGCGGGTGTTCGCCTATTGGGTGTCGGACCCGGAGCGTTACGGCGTGGTCGATTTCGACACCGAAGGGCGGGCCTGCCGCGTGGTGGAAAAGCCGCGTTCGCCGGTCAGCAACTGGGCGGTCACCGGTCTTTACTTCTATGATTCGCGGGTGGTGGAGATCGCCGCCGGTCTTAAGCCCTCGCCGCGCGGCGAGCTGGAAATCACCGACATCAACGCCGCCTATCTGGCGGAGGGAAGCCTCGACGTGGTGAAGCTGGGGCGCGGCTTCGCCTGGCTGGACACCGGCACCCACGAAAGCCTGTTGCAGGCCTCGCAGTTCGTTCACTCGGTGGAGATGCGCCAGGGCTTGCAGATCGCCTGCCTGGAGGAAATCGCCTTCCGCAAGGGCTATATCGACGCCGAGCAGTTGCAGCGCCTGGCCGCGTCCGCGCCGATTTCCCTGGCCGCCTATCTGCGGCGGGTGCTGGCCGAGGGGGACGCCTGATGTCCAGCATGATGCCGGACGTTCCCACCGAACTTGCCTACCACAGCGCGGAGCGGCGGGACGTCGCGCCGTTCCTGAAACCGCAGAGCCGGGTTCTCGAGGTCGGCTGCGGCACCGGCGCCACGCTGCGCTACCTTCGGCAGCAGGGGCTGTGCAGTTGGGCGGGCGGCGTCGAATTCGTTCCCGCCGCGGCGGAACAGGCGCGGCAGGTGGCCGACCGGGTCTGGCAGGGCGACGTCGAAAGCCTGGACCTCGACATCGCGGCGGGCTCGCTCGACGCGGTGCTGTGCCTGGACGTGCTGGAACATCTGGTCGATCCCTGGCAGACGGCGGCGCGGCTGGCGACGTTGCTGGCGCCCGGCGGCGTTCTGGTCGCCAGCCTGCCCAACATCCGCAATCACCGCATCCTCGCCGACCTGATCTTTCGCGGCGTCTGGGAATACCGCGACAACGGCATTCTCGACCGCACCCATCTGCGGTTCTTCACCCGGCGGTCCGCCGTCGCCCTGGTCGCCGGGGCGGGCCTGACGGTCGAGCGGGTGAACCCCCTGGCGCGGATCAAACCCTGGACTCTGAAATGGCTTCTCACCCGTCTGAGCGGCGGGCGGATGCTGGAGTTCTATGCCACCCAATTCGTCGTGTGCGGCCGGAAATGAGCGAAATCGACGCCGCAGCTCGTTATCGGGACGAAGAGGTGCGCTATTCCATCTGCACCCTGGTCACCCGCTGGGACGACTATCGGGAGATGCGGGCTTCCTTCCTTGCCGCGGGCTTCGTCGAGCCGGAGTGCGAGTTCCTTACCCTCGACAACGCGCGGGACAACCGCTTCGACGCGTTCGCCGGTTTGAACCTGTTCCTGTCCACGGCGCGGGGACGGGTGATCATCCTGTGCCATCAGGACATCCGTCTGCTCGACGACGGCATCGACCGCCTGGACGCCATCGTCGCGGAAATGGATCGGCAGCACGCGGATTGGGGCGTCCTCGGCAACGCCGGGGGCGACGCGGCCGGCAACCTGTGCATCCGCATCAGCGACCCGCACGGCGAGGACGTCCGCCGTGGGCGGTTGCCGTCGCGGGTCCGCTCCCTCGACGAGAATTTCCTCGCCGTGCGGCGTTCCGCCAACCTGGCGCTGTCGGCGGATGTCGGCGGCTTCCACCTGTACGGCGCGGATCTTTGCCTGATCGCCGATTTGCTGGGATACGGCGCCTATGTCGTGGATTTCCACCTGCGCCACCTCAGCCCCGGCAACGCCGACGCCTCCTTCGTCGCGGCGCGCGGCCGCATCGTCGCCAAGTACCGCCGCGCCCTGGCGGCGCGGTGGGTGACCACCACCTGCACCGCCTTCGCGGCGGGCGGTTTCTTCGCCGGGTGGGCGTCGGGCCGCCGGGGGGCGAAGCTGGTGCGCGGGGTTCGTAAATGGTTCGGAGGCGGGCGATGAGCCGGGATGCCCTGTCGCGCGTCGGCGCGGTGCTGGTCGCCTATAACAGCGGCGCGGTCTTGCAGACCAGCCTGCCGCCCCTGGTCGGACTGGCGCGGGTGGTGGTGGTCGACAACGCCAGCGCCGACGACACCGTCGCCGTGGCGCGCGCCGCCCTGCCCGGGGTCGAGGTGGTGGAAAATCGCGTCAACCTGGGTTTCGGCAATGGCTGCAATTGCGGGCTGGCGCGGCTGGATACCGAGTTCGGCCTCCTCGTCAATCCCGACGCGGTGCTGGAGCCCGACGCGGTGCGCCTGCTGGTCGAGGCCGCCGACCGCTATCCCGACGCGGCGATTCTCGGCCCGGCGCTGTTGACCCACGAAGGCAAGGTGGAGCTTTCCCACAACCTCGGCCTGTTCGAGCAGGTGGGCAACCGCAAGCGCGCCGACGCCCATCTGGTGCCCGAGGGCGACCTGTGCGCCGGGTTCGTCTCGGGCGCGGTGATGCTGTTGCGGATGTCGGCCATCGCCCGCTTCGGCGGATTCGACCCCGACATCTTCCTGTTCTACGAGGACACCGAGCTTTGCCTGCGCGCCACCCGCGCCGGGTGGTCGCTGGTGCACGTGCCGGGGGCGCGGGTGACCCACACGGGCGGCGCCTCGTCCCGCCCCAATCCCCGCATCGACTGGCTGAAGCAATGGCACATGGCCTGGTCGCGCCTGCATGTGGAGCGGAAATACCATGGCCGTGCCGCGCCCATGGCGCTGCCGCTGTTGTTGCGCCACGGGGCGAAGGCGTTGGGGTATGGACTGATCCTTTCCCGCGTCAAAACCCGCCGTCATGCCGCGCGGTTCTGCGGCACCTGGGCCGCGTTGCGCGGCAAGTCCGCCTGTTCCGCGGCGGTGCGCGCGGCCCGTGTTTCGTTGCCGGTGAAGGAGAAAGAGGAATGAAGGTGGTTCCCACGCAATTGCCCGGCGTGTTGCTGGTCGAGGCCGACCGCTTCGGCGACGGACGGGGATTCTTTTCCGAGACCTACAACCGGCGGCAATGGGCGGCGGCGGGAATCGACGTCGAGTTCGTCCAGGACAATCAGTCCTTGTCCGCCGCGCGCGGCACGGTGCGCGGCCTGCACTGGCAGGCGCCGCCGCATGCCCAGGCCAAGCTGCTGCGGGTGACCCGGGGGGCGATCCTTGATGTGGTGGTGGACGTGCGCCGCGCCTCGCCGACCTTCGGGCGGCATCTGGCGGTGGAACTGAGTGCCGAGAACTGGCGCCAGCTCTATGTCCCGGAAGGGTTCGCCCACGGGTTCTGCACCCTGACCGACGCGGTCGAGGTGATCTACAAGGTCAGCGACTATTATGCGCCGGAGGCCGAGGGCGGCATCGCCTGGGACGACCCCGACCTGGGGATTTCCTGGCCGGTGGCGCGGCAGGACGCGACCCTTTCCGCCAAGGACGTGCTTTTGCCCCGTCTCGCCAACGCCGACATCCCGGATTTCCCCTTCCGGGGGTAGGGCGCGGCGGGTTCCCTCGCGGCGGGTTTTTCCTGCGAACTGAACAACTTCCCCCTCTCTCAGCCGTCTGCCCGAATTGACAGGAAATGGGTTTTGTGCCCATCCTTTGTTGCAGTTTTATGACATTCCTGTCCGTTCAAAAAAGACGATAAAAGGGGTGGAACCATGCGTCTCGCGAAGCTTGCGTCCGTGTGCACCGGGCTGTTGGTGGCCGGTGCGATGTCAACCGCCGCGTTTGCCGAACAGCAACTGTTCGTCTACACGTCGATGAAGGAATCCCTGATCGGCAGCCTGAAGGCGGCCTTCGTGGCGAAATATCCCGATATCAAGATGGACCATCAGTCCGCGGGCGCGGGCAAGCTGATGGCGAAAATCGCCGCCGAGCGGGAATCGGGCAAGATCCTGGCCGACGTGCTGTGGACCTCGGAGGTGCCGGACTTCTATCAGTTGAAGAAGGACGGCCTGCTGCTGCCCTATATCTCGCCCGAGACCAAGGGCGCGATCAATCCGCTGCCGGACTATGACGGTTCGTTCACCGCGGCCCGCCTGGGGACGCTGGGCATCGCCTACAACACCCGTTTCGTCAAGACCCCCCCGAAGGCTTGGGCCGACCTGAAGAAACCGGCGTTCAAGAACGCCTTCGGCGTCGCCAACCCGGCGCTGTCGGGCACCGCCTACATGTCGGTGGCGCTGCTGTCGAAGACCTTCGGCTGGGAGTATTTCGAGGCCCTGCGCAAGAACGGCGCGAAGATGGGCAAGGGCTCCGGCCAGGTGGTGGACGATACCGCCTCCGGCGAGCTTCTCGCCAGCCTGGGCGTCGACTACATCACCCTCGACAAGGTGAAGAAGGGGGCCACCCTGGGCCTCGCCTATCCGCAGGAGATGCTGGTCATCCCCAGCCCGGTGGCGATTTTCAAGAATACCCCGAACCTCGACGCGGCGAAGAAGTTCGTCGACTTCCTGCTGTCCAAGGAAGGGCAGGAGATCGTCGCCAAGAACGGCACCCTGCCGGTGCGCACCGACGTGAAGGTGCCGCCGGAATACGGCCTGCCGCCGGTGGCCGACGCGGTGAAGCGGTCGATCAAGGTCGATTATCCGGCGCTGATCGCCGAGAAGGAAGCGACCGTCAAGAAGTTCACCGAGATCATGCAGAAGAAGTGATCTTCCCTTCCGTCCGATCCGGGGCGGCGCTTGCCGCCGCCCCGTCAGGAGTTTGATTCCATGGCCGATGTCCGCATCGCCGGCCTCGAAAAGCGGTATGGCGATCATCTGGTGCTGCCGGGACTGGATATTACGGTCGCCGACGGCGAGTGTTTTACCCTGCTTGGCCCCTCGGGCTGCGGCAAGACGGTCCTGCTGCGCCTGGTCGCCGGGTTCGAGGCGCCCTCGGCGGGCACCGTCGCCATCGGCGGCGTGGCGATGGCCGACGCCGCCGCCGGAACCATGGTGCCGCCCAACCAGCGCGGCCTCGGCATGGTGTTCCAGGACTATGCGGTGTGGCCGCACATGAACGTCACCGACAACGTCGCCTATCCCTTGAAGCTCGCCGGGGTCCCGGCGGAGGAGATGCGCCGCCGCGCCTCGGCGGCGGTGGCGATGGTCGGCCTGGGCGGGCTGGAAAAGCGCCTGCCCTCGGAACTTTCCGGCGGGCAGCAGCAGCGCGTCGCGCTGGCCCGCGCCCTGGTTTCCGAACCGCGCCTGCTGCTGCTGGACGAACCGCTGAATAACCTCGACGCCAATCTGCGCGAGGAAATGCGCTTCGAGATCAAGGCGCTGCAACGCAAGCTGGGGGTGACCGTGTTTTACGTCACCCACGACCAGGAAATCGCCCTCGGCATTTCCGACCGGCTGGCGGTGATGGACGCGTCCGGCCGCCTGCGCCAGATCGGCACGCCGGAAGAGATCTACGAGCACCCGGCGGACGCCTTCGTCTTCGGCTTCCTGGGGGTGTCGAACTTCCTGCCGATGCGGAAGGGCGCCGACGGCTGGCTGGCCGGGGCGGCCCTGGCCCCCTGGAGCGGGATCCCGCCGGATTGCGGCGGCGACGTCTGCCGCGCCGGGTTCCGCCCCAGCGACGTCATCCTGTCGCGCGGCGGCGAAGGGCTGGACGGGGTGGTGCAGCGCGCCAGCTTCCTCGGCTCGACCATGGATTACCTGATCGACGTCGCGGGCACCCCGGTGCGCGCCGCGATGCACAGTCACGAATGCCTGGAGAAGGGCCTGATGTTCGCCGAGGGCGAAGCCTGCCGCGTCTCCCTGGCCGCCGTGCACTGGTTCCCCGGTTCGGATGCGGAGGATGCCCGATGACCACCGCCGTTCCCGCCGCGCAGCCGCGTTTCGGCACCGCCCAGATCCTGCTGGCGCTGTCGGTGGCGATCCTGGTGATCGTCGTCGCGGTGCCGGTGCTGCTGATCTTCTTCAACGCCTTCTGGGTGCAGGGGCAGTTCAACGTCGTCGACGTGATCAAGGTTCTGTCGCAGCACGAAACCTATCAGGCGCTGCTGAATTCCCTGATCCTCGCCTCCGGCGTCACCGTCACCGGCACCATCGTCGGCACCTTCTTCGCCTGGCTGGTGACGCGCACCGACCTGCCCTTCAAGGGGACGATGAAGGTGCTGTTCCTGGTGCCGTTCATGCTGCCGTCGTTCATCGGCGCGCTGGCCTGGAAGATGCTGCTGTCGCCGCGTTCCGGCTACATCAACCGCCTGTTCATGGACCTTCTGGGGCTGGATGGGCCGGTGTTCGACATCTACACCTATGGCGGCATCATCCTGGTCGAGACGATGTACCTGTTCCCCTTCGTCTTCATCCAGGTGGCCGGGGCGCTGGAACGGATGGACCCGACGCTGGAGGAATCCGCCCGCATCTCGGGCGCCGACCTGTTCACCATCACCCGCAAGATCACCATCCCGCTGGTGATGCCGTCGATCCTTTCCGGTTCTCTTTTGATCATGCTCTACTCGATGGCCCATTTCGGCACCGTGGCGGTGCTGGGCATCGAGGTCGGCATCTACAACATCCCGACCCTGATCTACGAAAAGATCCACCAAAGCGCGGGCAGCTTCGCCTCGATCCGCACCGGCACCGTGCTGGCCTCGGTTCTGGTGGTCACCGCCGCCTTCATCATGTGGTTGCAGAACAAGGTTCTGGCGCGCGGCAAGTACCAGATCATCGCGGGCAAGAGCTTCCGCCCGAGCGAGCTGAAGCTGCGCGGCCTGCGCGTGCCGATGCTGCTTTTCTGCATCGCCTACATCGGCTTCACCATCGTTTTGCCGACGGTGACCATCTTCATGGTCGGCGGGCTGCGGACCTATGGCCTGCCCTTCACCGCCGAGAACATGACCCTGGACAACTACAAGTTCATCCTGTTCGACTGGCAGCTCACCCGCGACGCCATCTGGAACAGCGTGTCCTTGGGCTTTTCCGCCGCGCTGATCACCATGACGGCGGGCGTGATCATCAGCTACGTCATCGTCAAGATGAAGGTGCGCGGCAAGGGCATCCTGGAATTCCTGGGGATGCTGCCGTTCTCGGTTCCCGGCTCGGTGATCGCGCTGGGCGTGATCCTGGCATGGAGCGGCAAGTTCGGCGTCAACATCTACAACACGGTGTGGATCATCCTGGTCGCCTATATCGCGCGCTACATGGCCTTCTCTCTCAAGGCCAACTCGGCGGCGTTGGAGCAGGTGCACGACTCCCTGGTGGAGGCGGCGCGCGCCTCGGGCGCCACCATGTGGCAGGCGTTGAAGGACATCGTGGTGCCGCTGGTGCGTCCCGGCATGCTGGCGGCGTTCTTCCTGATCTTCCTGCCGGCGCTGCGCGAACTGACGGTTTCCGTGCTGCTTTACGGGCCGACCACCCGCACCATCGGCGTCGCCATCTACACCCTGAACGAGGATGGCGAGACGGTCTATTCCGCCGCGTTGGCGGGCATCGCCCTGATCATCATCGTCTTCGGCGAAAGCGTGATCAAACGCCTGTTCAAGGTGGGGAGGAAGGGATAATGGCCTATATCGAACTCTCCGGCGTGACCAAGCGTTTCGGCAAGGTCGCCGCGGTGAACCGCCTCGACCTGTCGATCGAGCAGGGGGAATGCGTCGCCATGCTGGGGCCCTCGGGCTGCGGCAAGACCACCACCCTGCGCATGGTGGCGGGGTTCGAGGACCTGGACGACGGCGAAATCCGCGTCGGCGACCGGGTGATCTCGTCGAAGAAGAAGCACTTCTACCTGCCGCCGGAAAATCGCAACTTCGGCATGGTGTTCCAGGCCTTCGCGGTGTGGCCGCACATGTCGGTGTTCGAGAACGTCGCCTTCCCCCTGCGCATCCGCAAGCTGCCCAGGGAGGAAATCCAGGCACGGGCCGAGGAAGCCCTGAAGCACACCAACCTGTGGTCGGTGGCCGAGGGCTCGCCCGACGACCTGTCGGGCGGCGGCAAGCAGCGGGTGGCGCTGGCCCGGGCGTTGGCGATCCGTCCCGACGTGATGCTGCTGGACGAGCCGCTGTCCTCCCTCGACCCCCATTTCCGCGAGGAAATGCGCTTCGAGATCAAGGATCTGCAACGGCGCTTCCACCATTCCATCCTCTACGTCACGCACGACCAGTCCGAGGCGATGGCGCTGTCCGACCGCATCCTGGTGATGAAGGGCGGCGTGGTGCAGCAGGTGGGCTCGCCCCTGGAAATCTATGGCGCCCCGGCCAACCGCTTCGTCTTCGAGTTCATCGGCCTGTCGTCGTTCCTCCAGGTGGCGCTGCGCGACGGACGGATGGAGGTGGCGGGCGCATCCTATGCGCCGCCCGCGCCGCCGCCACCGGAACTGGCCGCCGCGGGGGGCGCTTGGCTGGCGGCCCGGCCGAACGAGATCGCCTTCTCCACCGAGGGCGGCGTCTCCGGCACGGTGGAGCGCAAGGCCTATCTGGGCGAGGTGATCGACTATCGCGTGCGGGTCGGCGAGGCCGAGGTGCGGGTGCAGAAAACCCGCCGCGAGCCCGGGCCGGAAGTGGGCGAAACCTGCGGCCTGATCTTCGCCCGCCCGCGCTGGTACCCGCTGGAGGGGTAGGCCGCGTCGCCTCGGTTCTATCCCACTGTCACCCCCGGGCTTGACCCGGGGGTCGACGTTTTTTTGAGTAAAGTCGCGGATGCCCGGATTGATCCCCGGGTCGCCCCAGCCCCAACCGTCATGTGCGGGCTTGTCCCGCGCATCCACGCGTTTTTCGGCATGGACGGGGAAGAGCAACAAGGCGTGGCCCCCCGGAACAAGTCCGGGGGTGACGAAGACGCAAAATGGCGCGCTTACCCACCCGTCATGCCCGTGCTCGACACAGGCATCCACGGAGTTTTCCCTTCGGTGGCAGACCATAGGCTTAAGCCCGGGGGGCACCCTATTCCGGAAGACGCCTAGTCATGACGGGAAGGGAGGCATCACGCCAGCAGCGGAAACAAATCCGCCCAGTCCGGATTGTCCGAAACGATCAGGCGCACCTTCCACGCCCGGCACCAGTGCTTGAGGTTCTTTTCCCGTTGGATGGCCCGGCGGATATCGTCGAAGGGTTCCGCATGCACCAGCCGCTTGATGCCGTAACGCTTGGTGAAGCCGTCGGCCACGCCTTCGCGATGTTCCCAGATGCGTCGGGCGAGGTTCGAGGTAACCCCGACATAGAGCGTGCCGTTCGGACGGTTGGTCAGGATATAGACCCATGCGGCAGGCATCGCCGTATTCCCTTGTCTCGATACCGCGATTTCCCGCCTCGTCATGGCCGGGCTTGTCCCGGCCATCCACGTCTTGGGGGTCGGGGCACCAAAAACCCGTGGATGCCCGGATCAAGTCCGGGCATGACGGATGTGGGTTATTCCTTGTCCTTGGGCGCGTCGTCGCAGGTCTTCTTCCGGGCCAGGATCTCATCCCGCAACCGCTTGGCCTCCTTGACCGCGTCCTGGGCGGTTTCCTCCGTGCCGTAGAGCTTGATGACGTCATCGAAAATACGCAGGGCCTTTTCCGTTTCTCCCTTCCGATCCAGGTTCTCGGCCTTGTTAACCCAAGCAATAGCGGCCTGTTCGCGCAGGGCGGGGGTGGGGTCGTCGCCAAAGCGCTCGATCACCTTATTACAAAGGTCGATCGCTTCATCCGCATTTCCCCCCTTTCCCAGAACATCGCTTTTGTTGACTAGGGCAATAGCGAGCTGTTCGCACAGGATGGGGGTGGGAGCGTCATCGAAATTTTGGATTACCTCGTTATAGGCGGTCATTTCTTCATCCACATTTCCCCGTCGTCCAAGTGCGATGCCTTTGTTGACCATGGCTCTGGCGCTCTGTTCGCGCAGGGCTGGAGTGGAACCATATTTGAAACGGAGGATTACCCCGTTATAGGCCTCGATGGCCTCGTCTAGCTTGTTCTCTTGTCTAAGTACGAGGCCTTTGTTGACCAGGGCTTTGGCGGCCTGTTCGCGCAGGTCTGGGGTGGGGTTTTCGTCGAAGTTGTGAATTACTTCGTTATAGGCGTGGATGGCCTCATCCAGTTCGTTCTGTCGTCCAAGCGCGACGCCCTTATTGATCAAGGCTAGGGCGACCGGTTCGCGCAAGTCGGGGGGGGGATTTTTGCCGAAGCGGCAGATTACTTCGTCATAGGCGCCGATGCCTTCTTTTGTTTTGCCTTGTCGTCCAAGCATGACGCCCTTGTTGATCAAGGCGTTGGCAATCTGTTTGTTCAGGTTGGCGTCATCGCGAAACCGGTGAATTATTGCGTTATAGGCGGCGATGGATTCGTCCGGTCTGTTCTGCCGTCCAAGTGCAATCCCCCTGTTGAACAAGGCATTGGCGATCTGTTTTTTGGTGGCTGTGGGCAGTTCTAGTATGCGCCCAAAATAATATATAGCATTGTCATTTTTATTATCGAACAGTGCGGCTAGGCCTAATTTTATCAGGTCATCAGCCGTGCGTTTACTTTCTGGCTTGTTCATTAATTCCATTAGATTTTTATCATTGTATTTATCTCCATTGCCGGTATCAGGCTCAATGAAGGTTGAGTCGCTGATTCTCTTATTTATGATATCGTTCGCATTATCTGCATTCGTTTGCACCTGCTTGCAGGCGGAATTGATGTCTTGAATTGCCTTCTCTTCGGCGATCTTGAGCTCTTTTAGTATCTTTTCTTTTTCCTCGTAGAGGGCGTTCTGATTATCGGAAAGCCATTTCATGATGACCAATTCAGTTTTTTGCAGGGCATCCGCCCGAACCTTTTTGTAGAAGAAATAGCCAAAACCGCCGACGACCGCGCCCAGGGTGGCTGCGCCGGTGCTGATGAGGGTGAGGACGCGGGTGATGCTTTCGTGCAGATCGCTAAAGCGATCGTTGGTGTCCTCGATCCGTTTGTCCTGGGCCTGAAGGCCGTTTTTGTGTTCGGCGGTTGCCTGGGTGTTGGCCTTGGTCTCCGCCGAAAGCTCCTTCACCGTGTCGCGCAGGGTTTCCAGGCGTTCGTTGAGGACGTCCGGCGAGGGGGCGGCGCTTCGTGGCGCGGCCCAGGCGGCGGGCGCGGCGGTCAGCAGCGCGCACGCGAATACGATCATCGCCCAAAGATTGCGGTTCATCGCCGGTTTCCCCCATGCGGTCACGACCCGCCGAAGTTACGCTTCGGAACGGGGAATGCAATCTTCAAGTGTTCGGTGGGGAAGGGAACGCCGAACGGCGGTTTCCATCGCGGTTTGTGTCCGAAAAAAGCATTTTCGGGAAATCTTATTGCGTAATTGTGACGGGGGTCACTGGAAAACCCGCTAGGCGGCCCAAAATAAAGAGAAATGGCCAGAAGGTCCGAGAAAAACATACGAATGCCCCCTGGAGTTGTGGTGACAAATGAAAGCTCTTTTCCGTCTTTCTCTCGTGCAAAAAGTGACGTTCGCAACCCTGCTGTCGTTGTTGGTGACGATGGCTGCTCTTCTTGGCGTCAGCGTGCACATCGCCCACGAAGAGTTGAACGTGCAGGCGCAGGAACGGCAGGAGAGCGCGATGCGCGTCGCCTGGCACGTTCTTGCCGGGGTGGGTGCCGCATACCGTTTGGAGGGCGATACGCTGTTCGCCGGGGACACGCCGTTGAACGGCGACATCCGGGTGGTGGATGGCATCAAGACCCTGATCGGCGGCACCGCGACGGTGTTCGCGGCCGATACCCGCGTCGCCACCAACGTGATGAAGGCGGACGGCAGCCGCGCCGTCGGCACCAAGCTGGCGCCCGGCCCGGTTTATGACGCGGTGCTGCGCGACGGCAAGCCCTATCGCGGCGAGGCGGAAATTCTCGGCCAGCGGTATTTCACCGCCTACGACCCGATCAAGGACGCTTCGGGCAAGGTGGTCGGCGTCCTCTATACCGGTCTCAGCCAACAGGAAATCGAGAAGATGGTCGCCGCCCTGTCGCGGTCGACGGTGCTGGCGGGCGGCGGGCTTCTGGCTTTCATGGGGATCGTCACCTTCCTGTTCCTGCGGATGAGCCTGCGGGCGATTACCGGAATGACCGCCGCGACCCGCCGCCTGGCCGAGGGCGACCTCGACGTCGAGATCGCGGGCCGTGGTCGTGCCGACGAGATCGGCCACATGGCCGAGGCGCTGGAAGTCTTCCGCGAGAAACTGCGTCAGAGCCGCGAGCTGGAGGAAGCGCAAAAGAATCTGGCCGAACTGTCGAAGAAGGCGGTGCTGGATGCGGTGCGAGGTATGGCGACGACGGTCGGCACCGAAACCGACACCGCGGTCGAAAAGGTCACCGTCTGCGCCGAAACCATGAACGGCGGCGTCGCCCACCTGGAAGGGCTGGTGCAGCAGATGCAGAACAATTCCACCATCGTCGCCGCCGGTGCCGAACAGGCCCTGGCCAACGCCGAAACCGTGGCCAGCGCGGCCGAGGAACTCTCTGCCTCGATCTCCGAAATCGCCAACCAGGCGGCGGCCTCCACCGCGATCGCGCGGCAGGCGGGCGAACTGGCGGCCGAGGCGCAGGGCGTCGTCGCCCAGGTCGACGCGGCGGCCAACGACATCGGCACGGTGGTGGAGCTGATCAACGGCATCGCGGCGCAGACCAACCTGTTGGCCCTGAACGCCACCATCGAGGCGGCGCGCGCGGGCGACGCGGGCAAGGGCTTCGCCGTGGTGGCTGGCGAAGTGAAGTCCCTGGCGCTGGAAACCCAGCGTGCGTTGTCGCAGATCACCGAAAAGATCCAGGGAATGCAGGAGCAGTCCCACCGCATGGTCACGGCGATGGCGGAAATCGGCCATACCCTGGCCAAGGTGGACGAAACGGCGGCGGCCATCGCCTCGGCGGTGGAGGAACAGAACGCCACCACCCGCGACATTTCCCGCAACGTGCAGGAAGTGGCGGGCGGCGCGCAGGAAGTGGCGACGATGATCTCGGCGGTGTCGCAGCAGGCGACCGAGGTCGGCGACGTCGCGGTCAGCCTGCGCGGCACGGTGGGGGAACTGAGCGGCGACATCGACAATCTGCACAAGTCGGTCAACGCCGCGGTGGAGAACTCGGTCGAGGAAACCGAGCGCCAGCTCTCCCGCTCCTGACGGCGGACGAACGGAAAACGGCGGCCCGATGGGCCGCCGTTTTTGTTGGGCCGGAACGCCGCGCTCAGACGGTGCGCACCGCCTCGATGAAGCGTTCGACGTTGTCGCGCATGGCGTCGGATTGCTGCGACAGCGCCTTCGCCGCCTCCTGCACCGAGCGCGAGGCCTCGCCGGTTTCCTGCGCGCCTTCCTCCAGCCCCGCGATGTTCTGGCTGACCTCTTGCGCGCTGCTGGCGGCCAGGGCGATGCTGCGCGCGATGTCGGCGGTGGTCGCCTGCTGTTCCTCCACCGCCGCCGCCACCGAGGCGGTGATCGAGGTCACCGACGACATCACCTGCGAGATCGCCGCGATTTCCTTCGCCGTGGTCTGGCTGGCTTCCTGCACGGCGCTGATCTGGCTGGCGATTTCCTCGGTCGCCCGGGCCGTTTGGTTGGCCAGGTTCTTGACTTCCGAGGCGACCACGGCGAAGCCCTTGCCCGCCTCGCCCGCGCGCGCCGCCTCGATGGTGGCGTTGAGGGCCAAGAGGTTGGTCTGGTTGGCGACGTCGTTGATCATCTGCACCACCTCGCCGATTTTCTGCGCGGTGTCCTCCAGGCTGGAGACCAGGGTCTCGGCATGGGCGGTTTGGTCCGCCGCCCGCTTGACGACGGCGTCGGCCTCGTCGATGCGCCGGGCGATTTCGGCGATCGACATGTTCATTTCCTCGGTGGCGGCGGCGACGGAGTCGACGCTTTGCGAGGATTCCTGCGCCGCGCCGGCCACCGCCGAGGTCTGCGACGAGGTCCGTTCCGCCACCTCGGACATCGAGCTGGAGGTCCGTTCCAGCCCCTGCGCCGCTTGCAGGAAATTGCCGATGCTGGAGCGCATCTGCTCGTTGAACTCCAGGGTCAGGGCCTCGACCCGCAGGGCCCGTTCCTCGCGCGCCTTTCTTTCCTTTTCCGCTTCCTGCGCCGCCGCGCGGCGGGTCAGGGCGTTGCTGCGCCAGGTGTCCACCGCCGAGGCGATGTCGCCGATCTCGTCGCCGCGCGTGGTGTGCGGCACCGTGATGTCCCACTTGGCCTGGGCCAGGGTGTTCAAGGTGGCGGCGATGTCGTGGATCGGGCGCGACACGTTGCGGCCGATCCACCACGAGGCGAAGAAGGAACCGAGCAGCACGAACAGCGAGCTGCCGAGGTCGCTGTTGCGCTGCGACCCCAGGGTGTCGATGCGGACCGAAAGCAGCCGGTCCAGTTCGCCGGTGGCGGCCAGCGACAGGGCGCGGTTGGCCTGATGCAGGGCGATTTGCGCCAGTTTCAGGTCGGCGGCGGCGGGCACCGCACCGCCCGCGGTCAGCGCGTCCAGCTTGCCGACGAAGTCTGCCTTGGCCTTGGCGAAGGCGGCGGTCGAGGCGTCGAGAGCCGCCTTCATCTTGCCATCGGCGTTGCCGCGCAGGCCCGCCGCGACGTCGCCGTCGATGCCGTCCAGAACCGCCGCCAGTTCGCCCTTGCGGGTGACGAATTCGACCAGCAGGGCGGTCGGCGCGGGCTGGGCGGCGGCCATCTTTTCGGCGACCGCCAGAACCCGCAGCGCGGCGGCCTCGGCAACCGGCAGCTTCACCGTCACCAGGTCCTGCATGTAATAGGAGTCGAGGTCGGGGTCGAGGGTCAGGTTGGAACCGTCCTGGACCCGCGTGATGTGCGCCAGCGTGGCGTCCACCGCCGTGTCCAGGGCGTTCCCCTGCGGCGCGGCGATGGCGGCGGCGACCGCCTTCTGCATGGCGGCAGCGCTTTCCGCCGCCTTCATGTCGGCGGCGGTGGCGGCGTCCTTGGCCTTGGCGGCGTCGAGCGCGCGTTTCGCCGCGGCGGCGTCGCCCTTGCCGATCGCCAGGTCGATCGTCCCGTCCAAGGAGTCGCGCAGAACCCGGAAGTATTGGCTGCCGACCAGTTCGCGTTCGGAAAAGACGATGTTGACGTTGGCCTGGCCGATGAACTGGAAAACCAGCAGGGCGATCGGCAGCAGGAAAGTGGCGCTCAAGATTGAGAGCTTGGCATTGATCTTAAGTTTGTCGAGCATGAGTGGCGTCCCCTGACCCGGTCTCTCTCCGCGCTCGCCTTTCCATGAAAAACGAAAGGTTGCCCCGGTGCGGAAGAGTGAAAAACGGATGAGCACTATTTCATGGAACGATTCTGACCGTTTCTGCGGCGGCGCGTCAAGGACGGATAAACATGCACAAAATTCATGCGGTTGGCCGTGGAATAAGGTGCGGCCCCAATCTGGACAGCGGCGAGGCGCGGTCTTACCTTGGCTGGGAAACAGGGAGTGCCGCATGGAACAGGGAAAAGGTCGGGGAAACCCCCGCAGAACCGAGGCGAATTTTCCCGAAGCCGTGAGGTCCGCCCGCATCGTCGCCCTGATCGTGGCGGTGGTGGCGGCGGGGTTCTTGGTGGTGACGCTGGCGAACTATTGGGTGTCGCGGGCGTCGATCCGCCGGGCGATCGTCGAAAGCGACCTGCCGCTGACCAGCGACACCCTGTATTCGGAAATCCAGCAGGATCTGTTGAAGCCGATCTTCGTGTCCTCGCTGATGGCGCACGACACTTTCCTGCGCGACTGGGTTCTCGACGGCGAACGCGCGGCCCAGCCGGTCGTCCGCTATCTGAACGAGATCCAGCAGAAGTACGGCGCCTTCACCGCGTTCTTCGTTTCCGACCGTTCCCGCACCTATTACCAGAACAAGGGCGTCTTAAAGCAGGTGCGCGAGGGCGAACCGCGCGACGTCTGGTTCTTCCGCGTGCGGGGGATGGACCATCCCTACGAAACCAACGTCGATCCCGACATGGCGAACGACGACACGATGACGATCTTCATCAACTTCCGCGTCCTCGATTACGAGGGACGCTTCCTCGGCGCCACCGGCATCGGCTTGCAGGCGGTGACGGTGAAGCAACTGGTCGAGCGGTATCAGAGGGAATACCGGCGTACCGTCTATTTCGTCGATCGTGACGGACGGTTGAAGCTGTACGGACGGACCTTCGACGCGGCGGAGCCCGACATCCACAAGCGCGCGGGCATTTCCGCCATCGCCGACGGCCTGCTGTCGCGGGATCAGGGCCGTTTCGAATACAAGCGGAACGGCGAGACGATTTTCCTCAACAGCCGGTTCATCCCCGACCTCGGCTGGTATCTTCTGGTCGAACAGAACGGCGGCGAACGCCTGGCCGAGGCGCAGCGGACCCTGGTCAACGACCTGGCGGTCGGTTTCCTGGCGACGCTGGTGGTGACCTGGCTGTGCGCCATTCTGGTGCGGCGGTCGCACCGCAAGCTGGAGTCCCTGGCCGCCATCGACGCCCTGACCGGCGTTCTCGGGCGTCAGGCCTTCGACGTGGTGTTCGCTCAGGCGCAACAGCGGGCGCGGCGGTCGCCGGGGCCGGTTTCCCTGGTGTTCTTCGACGTCGACCACTTCAAGGCGATCAACGACCGCTTCGGCCACGTGGTGGGCGACGCGGCGTTGCGCACGGTGGCGGGGCGTCTGCGCGACGGCGTGCGCGCGGGCGACGGCCTGTGCCGCTGGGGGGGCGAGGAATTCCTGCTGCTGCTGGAGAATTGCCGCCTCGACCAGGCGCGCGAGGTGGCGGAAAAGGCCCGCCACGCGGTGCTGGCGGAGCCGCTGCACCTGGAGGGGGCGGGGGAGGTGCCGCTGACGGTCAGCGCCGGGGTGGCGGAACTGCGCCCGGGGGAAGAGGCGGAGGACCTGATCGCCCGCGCCGACGCCGCCCTCTATGCCGCCAAGACGGCGGGCCGCGACCGCGTCGTCTGCGCGGAATAGGCCGGGTTCAAGGTTTCCAACGGGTCAGGCGCAGGGCGTTGCCGACGACGCTGACCGAACTCATCGCCATCGCCGCCCCGGCCAGCGACGGATGCAGCAGCCCCATCGCCGCCACCGGGATGCCGACGACGTTGTAGGCGAAGGCCCAGAACAGGTTCTGGCGGATGGCGCGCCGCGTCGCCCGAGCCGCGTCGAAGGTGGCGGCGACCAGGCGCGGATCCGGCCGCATCAGGGTGATTCCGGCGGTCGCCATGGCGGCGTCGGCGCCGCCGCCGACGGCGATGCCGACATCCGCGGCGGCCAGGGCCGGGGCGTCGTTGACGCCGTCGCCGATCATCGCCACCACATGTCCTTCGGCATGCAGGGCGGCGATGCGCGCCGCCTTGTCCTCGGGCGTCGCCGCGCCGAAGAAGCGATCGATCCCCAGTTCCCCGGCGATACGCGCGGTGGCCTCGGCATGGTCGCCGGACAGCATCACCGGCGTTACCCGGCGGGCCCGCAGCAGGGCCAGGGCCTCCGCCGCCTCGGGACGCGGGGCGTCGATCATGCCGATCGCCCCCAGAAGCGCGCCGTCCGCCGCCACCAGGGCGATGCTGCGCCCCAGGGCGCGCCACTCCGCCAGGACCGCCGCCAGGGGGGCTGCGTCGATGCCGCGCGCGGCGAACAGCGCCTCGGAGCCGATCAGCATCTCCCTTCCCTCTACCGTCGCGGCCAGGCCGCCCGGCAGGGTGCGCAGGCCGGAAACCGGCGGCAGGTCGATCCCCGCCGCGTGCGCCAGCACCGCCTTGGCCAGCGGATGCGCGCTGCCCGCCTGCGCCGCCGCCGTCAGGCGGATCATCTCCGCCTCGCCGGAGGGCGCGTGCACCGCGACGACGCGGGGCTTGCCCTCGGTCAGGGTGCCGGTCTTGTCGAAGACCGCGATGTCCGTCGTCGCGGCGCGTTCCAGGGTTTCGATGTCGCGGATCAGGATGCCCGCCTTCGCCGCCGCGCCGGTACCCGCCACCAGGGCGGCCGGGGTGGCCAGGCCGAGGGCGCAGGGGCAGGCGATGACCAGCACCGAAACCGCGGCGGTCACCGCGCGTTCCAGCGGCGCGTCCGAAAGCATCCAGACGGCGAAGGTGACCGCCGCCACCGACACCACCACCGGCACGAAGACCGCCGCCACCCGGTCGACCAGCCGCTGGATCGGCGCCTTGCCGCCCTGCGCCGCAGCGACCAGGGCGGCGATGCGGGCCAGGGTGGTGTCGGCGCCGACGCGGGTCGCCCGCACCCGGATCAGGCCGGAGCCGTTGACCGCCCCGGCGGTCACCGCGTCGCCCTTGCCCTTGGCCACCGGCAGGCTTTCGCCGGTGATCAGGGAGTCGTCGGTTTCGCTGTCGCCGTCCAGGATCAGCCCGTCCACCGGGATGCGTTCGCCGGGTTTGACCACCGCCACGTCGTCCACCCGCACCAGGGCGATCGGCAGGGTGGTGCGCACCCCCTGGCGTTCGATCGTCGCCTGTTCCGGGGCGAGGGCCATCAGCGAGCGGATCGCCGCGGTGGCGCCGCGCTTCGCCCGTTCCTCCAGCCACTTACCGAAGAGGACCAGGGTGACGATCAGGGCGGCGGCCTCGAAATAGAGGTGCGGCACGTGCCCGGCGGGCGCGGTCAGCAGCAGCGCCAGGCTGAACAGGAAGGCGACCGAGGTGCCGAGAGAGACCAGAACGTCCATGTTGGCCGAACCGTGGCGCAGGGCGCGCACCGCGCCGGCATGGAAGCGCCATCCGGCGATCAGCTGCACCGGTGCGGCCAGGGCCAGTTGCAGCAGCGGCGGCAGCAGGCCGCCGTGTCCGGTGGCCATCGCCGCCATTTCGGCAAGGAAGGGGAGGGAGAAGACGGCGGCGAACAGCAACAGGCGTCCGGCGGCGGCGTCCCGTTCCACCGCGGCGGCTTCCGCCTCGGCGGGGGGGATTTCGGGGCGGGCCTCGAACCCGGCGGCGGCCACCGCCTCGGCCAGGGCCGCCGCGTCGGCGGTTTCGGTGTCCACCTCGGCGGTGGCCAGCGCCAGGTTGACCCGCGCGTCGTCGACCCCGGGCACCGCCTTCAGCGCCTTCTCCACCGCCGCCGAGCATCCGGCGCAGCGCATCCCCAGGATGGTCAGGCGCTGGCTCATGCCAGGCGGGCTTCGAACCCGGCGTCGCGGACCGCGGCGAGAACCGCCTCCGCCTTGATGTCGCCCGGGGTGACGTCGGCGCGGCCGGTCTTGGCGTCGACCCGCACCCCCACCACCCCCGGCACCTTGTTCAGGGCCTCGGTGACGTTGGCGAGGCAGTTCTCGCAGTGGATGCCTTCGACGATTAGGGACAGGACGAACGGATCGGCCATCGGGAAGCTCCTTCCGGGGACATGCGAACCGTTCTTATGTTGGGCCGGTGCGGCGCATGCCGCAAGCGCCGCGGCAAGAATATTTGCGGACATCGCGGCCCGCGCCGCCCAGGGGGCGCGGGCCGGGGCGGCGGCATGCCGTTCCGGCCCGGTGAGAATGGTCAGACGATGCTGGAGTTCTCCGGTTCGTCGGGAATGATCTCGGCGACGTATCCGGCATCGCGCACCGCGTTCAGCAGATTCGTCGCGACGCCGCCGCCTTCGATGACGGCGAGGTTGTGGTCGATGTCGATGGAGACGGTCGCGACTCCCGGAACGTTACGCAACGCGCGTTCGACGTTCTCGGCGCAGCCCTCGCAGTGCATCCCCTTGATGCTCAAGGTTGTGCTGCTCATGCTCGTTCTCCTGTGATCCGGACGAAAATTTCGTCCATCTCACAGATGTGGGGCGGCTCCCCGATTCGGAGCAAGGCGCGGCGCGTTCGCTTTTGGAGCGAATCTGTCTTTTTTTAGGCAAACAGGCTTTTCACGCCGCGAATCATGCTGTCGTAGGCACGGGTCAGATGCTCGTCGGTGACGCAATAGGGCGGCAGCAGGTAGACGACGTTGCCGAGCGGACGGATCAGCATGTTCTCGGCCTTGAAGAACTCCTTGAGGCGCAGGCCCGCCGTCGCGCCGAGGCCGCGTTCGTCGCCGTCGGCGTGGACGTTGAAGGCGGCGATGGTGCCCATGACGCGCGGCCGCACCACGCCGCGCAGCTTGGCGATTTCCGGCAGGGCGGCGCGGTGGAAGGCCTCGATCTCGGCGCGGCGCTTGGCGCAGGCGGGGTCGAGCAGAAGCTTCAGCGAGGCGTTGCCGGCGGCGCAACCCAGGGGGTTGGCGGTATAGGAATGGCCGTGCAGGAAGGCCTTGGCGGTGTCGTCGGAGAGGAAGGCCTGGTAGACGCGGTCGTTGGTCACCGTCGCCGCCATCGGCAGGAAGCCGCCGGTGATCCCCTTGGACAGGCAGACGAAGTCCGGTTCGACCCCGGTCTTGATGCAGGCGAACAGGTCGCCCAGGCGGCCGAAGCCGGTCATCACCTCGTCGAAGATGACCAGGGCGCCCGCCGCCTTCAGGCGTTCGGTCCACGCCTTGAGGAAGGCCGGGCGGCACATCCGCATGCCGCCCGCGCCCTGCACCAGGGGCTCGACGATGGCGGCGACCACCGCGTCGCCCTGCGCGTCGAGATAGGCGTCGAGCGCGGCGAGGGCCTGGGCCTCCTTGGCCTCGACCTCGGCGTCGCCGTCCCAGGTGACGGCGTTGGGCAGGGTGTCGACGGGGAACAGCATCTGCCCCCAAACGTCGAAGATGCCGCAGCTGACCCCCGCCGACATCGCGCCCACGGTGTCGCCGTGATAGGCGCCGTCCATGGCGACGAAGCGGGTGCGTTGGGTTTCGCCACGGTTGCGGAAGAATTGCAGGGCGATTTTCAGGGACGCTTCCACCGCCGTCGAGCCGTTGTCGGAATAGAAGACGCGGTTGAGGGCGCCGGGCAGTTGCCGGGCCAGCCCCTCGGCCAGGTCCACCGCCGGGGCGTGGGTGCAGGTGGCGAAGATCACCTGTTCCAGGGTGCGCGCCTGTTCCGCCACCGCGGCGGCGATCGCCGGATGGGCATGGCCGTGCAGGTTGACCCACCACGACGAGATCATGTCGAGGATGCGGTTGCCGTCGGCGTCGGTGATTTCCACGCCGCTGGCGGAAACCACGGGAATCGGCTCGGGCGCGGTCTGCGCCTGGGTGAAGGGATGCCAGATGAAACGGCGGTCGCGGGCGAGAAGGTCGGAAGTCATCGGAGGAATGTCCTGTCGGTTCAGCCGCGCAACAGCGGCGCGAAGGCCGCGGCGAGGCCGGGAAGACGTTCGGCGGCGGCGGTCAGGCGCGCCGCGTCCGGGTCCGGGGTGAAGGGCAGGGTGCCGAGGCACGGCACGCCGCCGAAATGGACGATGGAGCGGGGGTTGTCGGCGCGGATGAAGGCGTCGTCCTCGCTTTGCGGGCGGGTCTCGTTCAACACCACCCCGGCGACCGGGATGCCGCGCCGTTTCAGCGCCTCCAGCGACAGCAGCACGTGGTTGATCGCGCCCAGGCCGACCCGCCCGACCAGCACCACCGGCAGCATCAGGGCGGCGAACAGGTCGATCATCATCTCGTCGGCGTTGAGCGGCACCATCAGGCCGCCCGCGCCTTCCACCGCGACCACCGGGAAGCGTTCGGCCAGGGCGGCTGCTGCGGCGGCGACCCCGGCGACGGACGGCGGGGTCTCGCCCGGGCCGACCGCCAGATGCGGCGAACACGCCGGGCGATAGCAGAAGGGCTGCATCAGGCCACGGTCGGCGGGCGCGGGGGAAAGCCCCAGCATGCCCAGGGTGAAGTCGAGGTCGGGGGCGTTCCAGCGCCCGTCGCGGAAGGTGGCGCCGGTCTGCACCGGCTTCATCGGCGCGATGGAAACGCCGCGCGATTTCAGCCACAGGCAGAGGGAAGCGGTGGTGACCGTCTTGCCGACGTCGGTGTCGGTGCCGGTGACGACGAAACCCTTGAGCATGGTTCGTCCTTTCGGAGGTTAGTTGCGCGCGACCAGATTGAGGACGCGGTAGGTGACGGGGACGCCGTCTTCGGTACGGAAGCGGTCCTCGTAGACGCGGGTGAGGCGGTTGACCTCGCGCGGGGACAGCGGTTTCGCCGCGCCGCGGAAGGTGGCGCCGATGCCCTTGAAGGACTTCAGGGCGGCGAGGGCGGAAGGATAGTACACCACCATGTCGAGGACGCGCGAGGTCAGGGTGGCGAGGCCGAGTTCGGCGACCCATTGGGCGAAGGCGTCCTCGGGCGGATAGGTCAGCGCGGCGAGCGGCCGGTCGAGCGCCGCCTCGTGCGCGGCGGAAAGCTCGGCCAGGGTGCCGGTCACCGGCACCGCCAGCGCCAGGATGCCGCCCGGGGTCAGCGCCGGGGCGAAGCGCTTGAGGGTGCCCGGCTGGTCGGCGAACCACTGGAAGGCGAAGCTGGAGGCGATCAGGTCGAAGGCGTTGCCCTCGGCGTCGAAGTCCTCGGCGTCGCCGCACAGAAAGACGTGCGGGTGCGGCCAGGCCTGGCGGCAGACGCCGACCATCGCCGGGGCGAGGTCGATACCGGCGATGCGGGCGTCGGGGAAGCGGGCGGTGAGGCGGCGGGTGAGGGCGCCGGTGCCGCAGCCGACGTCGAGCACGGTGCGCGGCGCGAACCCGGCGGGCAGGCTGTCCACCAGGTAGTGGGCGGCGGGCTGCTGCACCATCGCCCAACCGTCGTAACTGTCGGCGGCGGCGGAGAAGTTGGCGGCGACGTCGGATTTCTTCATCGGGGCGCTCATCGGCAGGGCGCCCCGGTGTGGGCGCCGACCAGCGCGGTCAGAATCTCGGCGATCATCCGCGGATGGGTCAGCGGCAGGGCGTGGCTGCCGTCGGCGACCGCCAGCACGGTGGCGCCCGGCACCGCGGCGGCGAAGGTCTGCGCGGCGTGGGCGCCGACGATGCGGTCGTCGTCGCCCTGGATCACCAGGGTGGCGGCGCGGATGCGCGGCAACTGGCGGCGCAGGTCGGTTTCGGCCAGGGCGGCAAGGCCCGTGTCCAGGGTCTTGGCGTCGAGTTTCGCCAGAATGGCGTCGCTCTCCGCCGGAAAGTCGAAGCCGGTGCGGTCGCCCGCCAGGGCCTCGGCCCAGAAGCCCTCGACGATCGCCTTGGCGTCGCGGCGCAGGCCCTGGCGCATCGCGCGCAGGGAAATCGGGTCGGCGCCCAGGCCGGTTTCGTCGGCGAGCAGGCGGGCGGGGGTGGAGACCAGCAGCAGGTCGGAAACCGCCTCCGGCGCGTCGATCGCGGCGCGCGCCGCGATCTGTCCGCCCAGCGACCAGCCGACGGCGATCACCGGCGCGGCGGCGGGCATTCCGGCCAGGGCGTTGGCGCGCGCCGCGGCCTCGGCGAAGGCGGCGGCGGGATCGGCCAGGGCGGTCCACCAGTCGAGGTGCGCCACCGGCAGCGGCGGGCAGGCGGCGAGGACGCCGTTCCAGGCGCCGGGACCGGTGGTCCAGCCGGAAACCAGAACGATGCCCGGCGCGCCGATCACCGCAGCACCCCCAGGTCGCGGCCGACCTCGGCGAAGATGCGGGCGGCGGCGGTCAGGTCCGCCGCGTCGTGCGCGCGGGTGACGGTCAGGCGCAGGCGGGCGGTGCCCGGCGGCACCGTCGGCGGGCGGATCGCGCCGCAGAGGATGCGGCGGTCGGCCAGACGCGCCGCGAAGTCGAGGGCGACGTGGTTGTCGCCCACCATCACCGGCAGAATCGGCGAGGAGAAGGGCGGCATGTCGAACCCGGCGTCGGCCAGCAGGGCGTGCATGTGGCGGGCGCGGTCCATCAGGTCGGCGCCGAGGGCCCCCCGTGCCTCGACGAAGAGGTCGAGCGCGGCGCGCGAGGCAGCGATCACCGCGGGCGGCAGGCCGGTGGAATAGATGAAGCTGCGGGCGCGGTTGACGATCAGCGCGTGCAGGTCGACCGAGCAGGCGACGAAGCCGCCGTAACTGCCGAAGGCCTTGCCCATGCCGCAGGTGATCGCCTGCGGCTTCAGGCCCAGCTCGGCGCACAGGCCCGCGCCGTTCGGTCCCATCACGCCGACCGCGTGGCTTTCGTCGACGATCAGCAGGGCGCCGTGTCGCCGCGCGATTTCGGCGATTTCGGCCAGGGGCGCGATGTCGCCGTCCATCGAGAACACCGAATCGGTGATCACCAGGCGGGTTTCGCCCTCCGCCGCCGGATGCTTTTCCAGAAGGTCGTCCAGGTGGGCGGTGTCGTTGTGGCGATAGCGATGCCACTTCACCCCCGCCATCAGGGTGCCGTCGATCAGGCTGGCGTGGTTGAGGCGGTCGCAGAAAATCGTCGCGTGATCCCCGGCCAGGGCCGGGATCACGCCGAGGTTGGTGAGGAAGCCGCTGCCGAAGACCAGCGCCGCGTCCATGCCGACGAAGGCGGCCAGCGCGGTTTCCAGGGTCTCGTGCAGGACCAGGTGGCCGCTGGTCAGACGCGACCCGGCGGCGGAACAGCCGAGTTCCTCGACCGCGCGCACCGCCGCCGCCTTCAGCGCCGGGTGATGGGCGAGGTCGAGGTAGTCGTTGGAGGAAAAGTTGAGCCAGGCTTCTCCGTTAAGGAGAAACCGGCCACGGTTTTCCGGCAGCGCCTTCAAACTGCGCAGAAGGCCGCGTTGCCTCAGATCCTCCAGTGCCTGTTCCGGGGTCATCGTCGTGCGTCCGGGATGCCGTCAGGCGGCCGCGGTGCCGAGCGAATCCTCCGAGGCGGATTCGACCTCCAGCTCGAAGCCCATGTCCGCGATCATCTGGATCGCCGCCGGGGTTTCCTGGCCGTCGCAGGTCAGGTAGCCCTCGACGAAGATCGAGTTCGCGGCGTACATCGCCAGCGGCTGCATGGAGCGCAGGTGATGTTCGCGGCCGCCCGCCACCCGCAGGTCCACGTCCGGGTGCATGAAGCGCAGCAGGCTGAGCGCCTTCAGGCACTTGCGCGGGGTCAGGTTGGGGGTCATCTCGCCGAACGGCGTGCCCTCGACCGGGATCAGGAAGTTCAGCGGAATCGACTTCGGTTCGATGGCGCGCAGGGCGTCGAACATGTCGAAGATGTCCTCGTCGGTCTCGCCCTGGCCGATGATGCCGCCCGAGCAGATGTCGAGGCCCGCTTCCTTCGCCGTCATCAGGTTCTTCACCCGGTCGGCGTAGGTGTGCGAGGTGCAGATGGTGGAGTAATAGCGTTCGCTGGTGTTGAGGTTGTGGTTGATGCGGTCGAGGCCCGCGTCCGCCAGCTTCTTCGCCTGCGCCGGGGTCAGGAAGCCGATCGACAGGCAGAGCTCGATCTTGCTCTCGGCCTTGATCGAACGGACCATGTCGGCCAGGTTGTCGATCTCGCGGTCGGTCGGCTGGCCGCCGGACAGCGCCATGCAATAGCGCTTGGCGTCCATGGCGGTGGCGCGCTTCGCCTCGTCCTGGGCCTTTTCCTTCTGCCACAGACCGTACTTGTCGATCGGCGCCTTGGAAACCCGCGACTGCGAGCAATAGTGGCAGTCCTCGCCGCACAGCCCGCTCTTCACGTTGCTCAGCAGCTGCACGTGCACGCGGTTGCCGCGGAAGTGGCGGCGCACCCGATAGGCGGCGGCCAGCATGTCCATCACGTCGGTATCCGGCGCGCCGAGAATGGCCAGGGCCTGTTCGCGGCTGAGCGGCTGCTTCGCGATCGCCTGGTCGGCGATGGCTTGGTAATTCATGGAGGTTCCCCTTCCGTCCACATTCTGAAAATGCGGGCGACCATAACTGCCAATCGTGCGCCTGTCCAGAAAGCTCGCGTCCGGATGGCGGCAAGTCTTGCCTCCGGGGCGCCGCGAAGGCATGGTATTCGCCCGTAACGCGGTGGGGGATCGCGGAAAATCGCAAGGGTGGCGCGGCGGATGCGGATCCGTCCCTTTGCGGCGTCTCGGGGATGCCCATATATCGCTTAAGCGGCCGATGCGGCCGCGAATCGCAAAAACAGGGGTACGCGTGCGATGGCGTGGTCGGTGGTATCGGTCCCGGAGGGTGGCAAGTCAGGCGCGGCGATGCCCGCGGCCGCATCGCTTTCCGGGGGCCAGGGCTTGCGCATCGACCGCCGCGGCGTCTGGTATTTCGACGGCCGCCCCTTCGCCCGCAAGGAAATGGTCTGCCTGCTGGCCTCGCGGTTGCGCCGGTCGGAAAGCGGCGGCTACGAGGTGCATCTGCCCTGCGACCCCGCCCCCCTGCCGGTGGAGGTGGAGGACGTGCCCTTCCTGGCGGTCGAGGTGTTCCGCTCCGGCTCGGGGCAGGACCAAGTGCTGAGCTTCCGCACCAACATCGACCGCATCGTCACCCTCGACGCGGCGCACCCCCTGTTCACGGTTCCCGATCCCGAAACCGGCGACCCAATTCCCTATGTCCGGTTGGAAGACGGCGTTTCGGCACGGGTGTCCCGTCCGGTATATTACGAGCTCGCGGCCCTGGGCGAGGCCCGGACACACGACGGAAAGGAAGAGTTCGGTCTATGGAGCAGTCGGCGGTTCTTTGTTCTCGGTGGGACCGACTAGCCGGTCTCACGGTTTCCCGCATCGCGGCGCGTCTGGCGGAACTGGGTCCCTGTCCGACCCTGTCCGACCTTGGGATTTCCGCGTCCCTTAACGAGGGGACCGACATCCTGTCCGCCACGCCGGGGCGCGAGGACTGGCGCCCCACCCTGGAAAAGACCCGTCCCGCCGGGGTGCTGGTTCCCCTGATCGAGCGGCCGGAGGGACTGTCCGTGCTGTTGACCAAACGCACCGACCACCTGCACCACCATCCCGGCCAAATCTCGTTTCCCGGCGGCCGCAAGGAAGACGACGACGCCGACATCGCCGCCACCGCCTTGCGCGAAACCGCCGAGGAAACCGGCCTCGACCCGGCGCGGGTGCGCATCCTCGGCACCCTGCCGCAGTACGTCACCCTGACCGCCTATGCGATCACCCCGGTGGTCGGCGTGGTGTCGCCGCCGTTTTCCCTGACCCCCGATCCCTTCGAGGTCGCCGACATCTTCGAGGCGCCGCTTGTCCATCTGCTCGACCCGGCGCAGCACCAGCGCCACTTCCGCGACGAGGACGGCCTGCGCCGGGGCTATTACGGCATCCCCTTCGGCGACCGTTTCATCTGGGGGGCGACGGCGGGCATCCTGGTTAACTTCTCCCGCCTGATGATCGCCGATGACTAGTTCCCTGCTGCGCTATCTGCTGCCCTTCCTGATGCCCTTCGCGGCCTATTTCGCGTGGGTCTGGCTGATGAAGAAGTTCGGCGCGGAGCGGGACTGGAAGCATCCCTGGCATTGGCTGTTCGTCGCGGGCACGGTGTGTCTGCTGGCGGTTCTGGGGTATTTCGCGGCGTTCGACGGCGCTCCCGCCGGGTCGACCTACGTGCCGCCGGAATACAAGGACGGCCGCATCGTGCCGGGCCACCATCTGCCGCCGAAGGACTGAAGCTCCCGGGGGAGTTCGGCGCCCACGTCCCCATTTCCTGGTTTTTGCGCGCAGAGCCATGAAATCGTCACGGGGCGACGGGATGGTCGATTGCCGCAAAAAAAGAGTTGAGGGAGGTATGGAGGGTCTGCGACCCTCCATGAAGTCGTTGTTTTTCCAAACCCGGGGGAGGGTCGCGTGGAGCCGGTGGGGCAGTTGTCGCCGCAGGATTGGCTGGTCCATCCCGACACCCGCGCGGTGATCGCCGCGCTGGCGGCGGACGGGGCCTGCCCGCGTTTCGCCGGGGGCTGCGTGCGCGACGCGCTGCTCGGCCGACCGGTGCACGACGTCGACATCGCCGTCGACCGCCCCCCGGCGGAGGTGACCCGCCTGCTGACGGCGGCGGGCATCCGCGCCGTGCCCACCGGCTTTTCCCACGGCACGGTGACCGCGGTGACGCCGTCGCGCCCCTTCGAGATCACCAGCCTGCGCCGCGACGTCGAAACCGACGGCCGCCACGCGGTGGTCGCCTTCACCGACGACTGGCTGGCCGACGCGTCGCGCCGCGACCTGACCATCAACGCGCTTTACGCCGACCCCGACGGCGCGGTCTACGACCCCTTCGACGGCATCGCCGACCTGGGGGCGCGGCGGGTGCGCTTCGTCGGCGATGCGGACAGCCGCATCGCGGAAGACGCCTTGCGCATCCTGCGTTTCTTCCGTTTCTTCGGACGCTTCGGCGCGCCGCCCGCCGACCCGGCGGCGCTGTCCGCCATCCGCAGGCAGGCGCCGTTGCTCGACGGCCTGTCGGGGGAACGGGTGCGGGCGGAGATGCTGGGCATTCTGGAAGGTTCCGATCCCGGCGGGGTGCTTCTGCTGATGCGCGGCGAGGGGCTGATCCCCCACCTGCTGCCGGAACCCATCGACGCCGGGCGGTTGCGCCTGCTCGCCTGGCTGGAGACGCGGGGGATCAAGGCGGCAGGCGTCGGCGCCGACCCCCTGCGGCGGCTGGCGGCCCTGATCGCCACCGGCGAGCCGGCGGCGGACGCGGCGCGGGCGGCGGCCCTGGCGGATGCCTGGCGGTTGTCGAACGCCGGGCGCGCCCGCCTGCTCGACATGCTGGAGCCGGTGGCGGAGGGACCGCTGACGGTGGAAACGCCGCCGGAAACCGCGCGCCGCATCCTGTGGCGGACGGGGGCGGAGGCCTATCGCGACCGGGTGCTGCTGGCCTGGGCGGACGAACGCGCCCGTTATGGCGCGGCGGGGCCGTGCCCCGGGGCGTGCGGTACCGCCGCCTGGGAGGAACTGCTGCACCTGCCGGAAACCCGCCCGGTGCCGGAGTTTCCGCTGCGCGGCGCCGATCTTCTGGAACGCGGCTGGCCGCCCGGCCCCGGCCTCGGCGAGGAGCTGCGGCGTCTGGAAACCGCCTGGGCGGCGGCGGATTTCGCGCCGGACCGCGCCGCCTTGCTGTCCCGTCTGGGAGAGGCCTCGGGGAAAGCGGAAAACGGGTGACGCAGGTCACTTTCGCGTGGAAGGATTCAGGGATATCCCTGAATGGGGGATCAAGCAGGAGAACAGGGCATGGCCAAGCATTCGGTCTGCTTCTTCGGCGACGAGATGATGCTGGGGCTGCGCGACCCCGAGGGGTTCGGCTGGCCGCATCGTCTGGTACGGCGGGAACGCGACGCCGGGCACGCCCTGGTTCCCTATGTCCTGGCGGTGGAGGGCAACACCACCGCCGACGTCGCCCGGCGCTGGCGCGCCGAGGCCGAGGCACGCCTGTCCGGCCTGCCGATGTCGGCCCTGGTCTTCTGCTTCGGCCTGAACGACCAGGCGGTGGGGGGCGAGGGGGTGCGGGTCTCCCTGCCCGAGACCCTTTACATGGCGGAATGCGTGATCGCCGAGGCCGCCTCCTGGCGCGCGGTGTTCTGGATCGGGCCGCCGCCGGTGCGGGGCGGCGGGGCGTCGCTGCTCGGCCGTCAGGGAAGTGCGCTGTTCTACGATCCGGTGCGGCTGCGCGGCCTGACCCAGGGCTTCGCGGGCATCGCGGCGCGTTGCGGCGTCGCTTTCTTCGACCTGTGCGGCGCGTTGGAAAATTCGAACCGTTACGCCAAGGCGCTGCGCGCCGGCAACGGCGTGGTCCCCGCCGCCGACGGCCAGGCGGCGATCGCCGCCGCCCTGGCCGAATGGCCCGCCTGGCGCGACTGGCTGGACAAGGGATCTTCCCCCAACCTGTGTTTCGTGCCCGTCGCGGCGCGCTGATCCGGTCAGGGTGCCGGGAAACCGTGCGTCTGGCGCAGGCCCTCGGCCAGGGCGATGGCGGCGGTCTGCGCCAGGTTCAGCGAGCGGGCGACGGCCCGCATCGGCACCACGACGCGGGCGTCGGCGGCGTCGTGAACCGCGTCCGGCACCCCCGCGCTTTCCCGTCCGAACAGCAGGATGTCGTCCGCCGCGAAGGCGAACCCGGGCAGCGGCGTCGCCCCCCGGGTGGTCAGCAGCACCAGCCGCGCGCCGCCGCGCGCGTCGAGGAAAGCCCGCCACGAGGCATGGCGGACGATCTCGGCATGTTCCAGATAGTCCATGCCCACCCGTTTCAGGCGCTTATCGTCCCAGACGAAGCCCTCCGGCCCGATCACGTCCAGCGGCACGCCGAAGCAGGCGGACAGACGCGCCACCGCGGCGACGTTCTGCGGGATGTCGGGTTGGAACAGGGCGACGCGCATCGGCGGAACCTTTCGAGGAAGGCGAAGAAATCTGGTATTTTTTCAAGGGATGGACCCTAGGAATGGGCGTAGCCAATTCCCAGGTGTTGCACAAGTGCCGAGACGCCTGGGCTACGGACGGGGGATAGGTATGGCCGAACACACGATCAAGGACGCGACGCGCCGCGACTTCCTGTTCTATGCCGCGACCGCGGTGGGCGCGGTGGGCACCGCCGCGGTGGTCTGGCCGTTCGTCGACAGCCTCAACCCCGCCGCCGACACCCGCGCCTTGTCCTCCGTCGAGGTCGACCTCTCGCCGATCGCGGCGGGGCAGGCGATCACCGTGAAATGGCGCGGCAAGCCGGTGTTCATCCGCCGCCGCACCGCCGCCGAGATCGCCGCCGCCGACGCCGTGCCCCTGGCCGACCTGCGCGATCCGCAGCCGGATTCGGCGCGCGTCACCCGTCCCGAATGGCTGATCCTGGTCGGCGTCTGCACCCACCTCGGCTGCGTGCCCCTGGGGCAGAAGCCCGCCGACCCGCGCGGCGATTTCGGCGGCTGGTTCTGCCCCTGCCACGGCTCGCACTACGACACCTCGGGGCGCATCCGCAAGGGCCCGGCGCCCGCCAACCTGGCGGTGCCGGCCTATGCCTTCCTGAGCGATACCCTGGTCCGCATCGGATGATCGGTGGGAGATGACTGAGAGATGAGCGCCCCCGGAAAACTGCAAAAGGCCCTGGACTGGTTCGACAGCCGTCTGCCGATCATTTCGCTGATGAAGCACAGCGCGGTCGACTATCCGACGCCGAAGAACCTGAACTATTGGTGGAATTTCGGTTCCCTCGCCGGATTCATGCTGGTGGTGATGATCGTCACCGGCCTGTTCCTGGCGATGCAGTACACGCCGCACGTCGACATGGCCTTCAATTCGGTCGAGCGGATCATGCGCGACGTCAACCATGGCTGGCTGATCCGCTATCTGCACATGAACGGCGCGTCGATGTTCTTCGTCGTCGTCTACGTCCACGTCTTCCGGGGGCTTTACTACGGGTCCTACAAGCCGCCGCGCGAGCTTCTGTGGTGGATCGGCCTGGTCATCCTGCTTTTGATGATGGCCACCGCCTTCATGGGCTACGTGCTGCCCTGGGGGCAGATGAGCCTGTGGGGCGCCACCGTGATCACCAACCTGTTCTCGGCGGTGCCGGTGGTCGGCGACGCCATCGTCACCCTGCTGTGGGGCGGCTTCTCGGTCGACAACCCGACCCTCAATCGCTTCTTCGTGCTGCACTTCCTGCTGCCGTTCGCGATTCTCGGCGTGGTGGTGATCCACGTCTGGGCGCTGCACACGGTGAAGTCGAACAACCCCTTGGGCATCGACGTTCGGGGGCCGCAGGACACCATCCCCTTCCACCCCTACTACACGGTGAAGGATTTCTTCGGCATCGGCGTGTTCCTGATCGTCTATTGCGTCTTCGTCTTCTGGTATCCCAACGTCCTGGGGCATCCCGACAACTACATCCCCGCCAACCCGATGGTGACGCCGCCGCACATCGTGCCGGAATGGTATTTCCTGCCCTTCTACGCCATTCTGCGCGCGGTGCCGGACAAGCTGATGGGGGTGATCGCGATGTTCGCGGCGATCCTGGTGCTGTTCGCCCTGCCGTGGCTGGATAGCTGCAAGGTGCGCTCCGCCACCTTCCGCCCCTGGTTCAAGAAGGCGTTCTGGCTGTTCGTGGCCGACTGCTTCGTTTTGGGGTACGCCGGGTCGCAACCCGCCGAGGGGGTGTGGATCACCGTCGGCCGCCTCGCCGCCGGGTACTATTTCCTGCACCTTCTGGTGTTCCTGCCCCTGTTGTCGCGGTTCGAGAAGACCAAGCCCCTGCCGGAAAGCATCGGCACCCCGGTTCTGGCCAAGGCGGTGATGGCCTTCGCGGTGTTCGCCGCCCTCGGCGGTTCGGCGCTGGCCTCGGAAGGCGGGCACCTGACCCGCCAGGCGTGGAGCTGGCAGGGGGTGTTCGGCACCTACGACGAGGCGCAGTTGCGCCGTGGCTATCAGGTCTATCGCGAGGTCTGCGCCGCCTGCCATTCGATGAAGCTGCTGTCGTTCCGCAACCTCGGCGCGCTCGGTTATACCGAGGACGCGGTGAAGGAAATCGCCGCGTCCTATCAGGTCGCCGACGGCCCCGACGAAAACGGCGACATGTTCGAACGCAAGGGCCTGCCCTCGGACCGCTTCCCCGCGCCGTTCGCCAACGACCAGGCGGCGATGGCGGCCAACGGCGGCGCCCTGCCGCCCGACCTGTCGCTGATCGTCAAGGCGCGGATGGGCGGCCCGGATTACGTCTTCTCGCTGATCACAGGCTTCGCCGATCCTCCCGGCGAAACGACCCTGCCGCCCGGCAAGTACTACAACACCGTGTTCGCGGGTAACGCCATCGGCATGCCGCCGCAGATCAGCGACGGCGTCGTCGAGTTCGCCGACGGCGCCCCCAACGATGCCGAGCGGATCGCCCGCGACGTCACCGCCTTCCTGCAATGGGCGGCGGAGCCGGAGCTGGAGCACCGCCATGCCCTGGGGGTGAAGGCGGTGCTGTTCATCTTCGCCCTGACCGTGCTGTTCTATGCGTTGAAGCGCCGCGTCTGGGCCTCGGTGCACTGAACGGAAATCCGCCCCGCCCCTTGTCCGCCGCCGCCCGGTGGGGGTAAGGTGCGGGGCGTGCTTTTTTCTTTTTTCGGACAAGGGGGTCGGACGATGGTGCAGCCGTTTCTCGGGGTGATCGGCGGGTCGGGGATCTATGACATCGACGGGTTGGAAGATCGCCGCTGGGTAAAGGTCGACACTCCCTTCGGCGCCCCCTCGGACGAGATTCTCACCGGCACCCTGAACGGCCAGAAACTGGCCTTCCTGCCGCGTCATGGGCGTGGCCACCGCATCCCGCCGTCCGAGCTCAACTTCCGCGCCAACATCTGCGCCCTCAAGATGCTGGGGGTGACCGAGGTGATCTCGATGTCGGCGGTGGGCTCCCTGCGGGCGGATCTGCCGCCCGGCAGCTTCGTCGTCGTCGACCAGTTCATCGACCGCACCTTCGCCCGGGTGAAAAGTTTCTTCGGCACCGGCCTGGTCGCCCACGTCAGTTGCGCCGAACCGGTGTGCGCCCGCCTGGGCGACGCCATCGAGCGGGCGGCGGCGGAACTGTCGCTGCCCTGCAAGCGGGGCGGCACCTATCTGGTGATGGAGGGGCCGCAGTTTTCGACCAAGGCGGAGTCCGAACTCTATCGTTCCTGGGGCTGCGACGTGGTCGGCATGACCAACATGCCCGAGGCGAAGCTGGCGCGCGAGGCGGAGCTTTGCTACGCCACGGTGGCGATGGTCACCGACTTCGACTGCTGGCACCCCGACCACGACAGCGTCACCGTCGAGCAGGTGGTGAAGGTGCTGTTGGCCAACGCCGACAACGCCCGCGCCCTGATCCGCGCCGTGGCGCCGAAGCTGGCGGCGGAACGCGGCGACTGCCCGAAGGGCTGCGGCACCGCCTTGCAGCACGCCCTGATCACCCCGCCCGAGGCGCGCGACCCGGCGGTGGCCGAGAAACTGAAGCCGATCATCGGCCGTCTGGCGTGACGAGGGACCGATGAAGGTAGACGGCATCGCCACCCGCACCATCTGGCCCGCCGACGACGGCAAGACGGTGGAAATCATCGACCAGACCCTGCTGCCGCACGTCTTCGAGGTGGCGCGTCTGAGAACCGTGGAGGAAGCCGCCACGGCGATTTCCACCATGCAGGTACGCGGCGCGCCCCTGATCGGCGCCGCCGCCGCCTATGGCATGGCGCTGGCGATGGAGGACGATTCCTCCGACGCGAACGTCGCCGCCGCCCACGATCTTCTGCTCGCCACCCGGCCGACCGCGGTCAACCTGCGTTGGGCGCTGGCGGAGATGCGCGCGGCGCTGTTGCCGGTGGCGCCGAACCGGCGGGCCCTGGCCGCCTGGATGCGCGCCAACGACATCGCCGACGAGGACGTGGAGATCAACCGCGCCATCGGCGAACACGGCTTCGCCCTGTTCCGCGACATCTTCGAGAAGAAGGGGCGGCCGCAGCGTTTGAACGTCCTTACCCACTGCAACGCCGGCTGGCTGGCGACGGTGGACTGGGGCACCGCGCTGGCGCCGATCTATCGCGCCTTCGAGGAAGGCCTGCCGATCCACGTCTGGGTGGACGAAACCCGCCCCCGCAACCAGGGGGCCAGCCTGACCGCGTGGGAACTGGGGCAGCACGGCGTGCCGCACACGGTGATAGCCGACAACGCGGGCGGCCACCTGATGCAGCACGGCCTGGTCGACGCCTGCATCGTCGGCACCGACCGCACCACGGCGACCGGCGACGTCTGCAACAAGATCGGCACCTATCTGAAGGCGCTGGCGGCGTTCGACAACGGCGTGCCGTTCTTCGTCGCCCTGCCCGGGCCGACCGTCGACTGGACGCTGACCGACGGCGTCGCGCAGATTCCCATCGAGCAGCGTTCGGCGCGGGAACAATCGCACATCGCGGGCCTGACCGGCGACGGCCGGGTGGAAACGGTGCGCCTGGTGCCGGAAGGCAGCGCCTGCGCCAACTATGCCTTCGACGTCACCCCCGCCCGTCTGGTCACCGCCCTGGTCACCGAGCGCGGCGTCTGCCCGGCCAGCCGCGAGGGGCTGGCCTCCCTCTATCCGGAGCACGCCCAATGAGCTCTCGCCAGCGTTTCGACCTGTTGAGGACGGCTTCCGAACTCGGCCGTCTGGGGATCAACCGGGGCACCGCGGGCAACGTCTCGGTGCGCACCGACGACGGCTTCCTGATCACCCCGTCCGGCGTGCCGACGCCGCGCCTGGCCCCCGCCGACATGACCGAAATGGACCTGGAAGGCACCCATCGCGGCGCCTTCGCGCCGTCCAGCGAATGGCGGATGCATCGCGACATCTATGCGGCGCGGCCCGAGGCGGGGGCGGTGGTGCACGCCCACGCGCCGTTCTGCGTCGCCCTGGCCTGCCGCCGCATCGGCATTCCCGCCTTCCACTACATGGTGGCGGTGGCGGGGGGAAAGGATATCCGCTGCGCCGCCTACGCCACCTTCGGCAGCCAGGCGCTTTCCGACGCGGCGCTGGCGGCGCTGGAGGGGCGCACCGCCTGCCTGTTGGCGCACCATGGAATGATCGCCTTCGCCGCCGATCTCGACGCCGCGCTGAAACTCGCGCTTGAGGTCGAGGAACTGGCCGAGCAGTATTGGCGGGTGTTGCAGATCGGCGAGCCGATCGTCCTTCCCGACGACGAGATGGACCGCGTGCTCGCGAAATTCGAAACCTACGGTCAGCCGCGCAAGGCCTAGGCGGCGAGAGGACATCATGACGGCAAGTCACATCACCGGCATCGACCATATCGTGGTGGGGGTCAAATCCCTGGCGGAGGCGGTGGACACCTATGCCCGCCTGGGCTTCGCCCTGACCCCCTATGGGCGGCACGAAGGCATGGGCACCGGCAATCACTGCGTGATGATGCCGCACGACTATCTGGAACTGGTCGCCCGCTCGCCCGAGGCGGCGGACAGCGAACTGCGCCGCCGTCTGGAAAAGTCCCTGTCCTCCCTGGGCAACGGCATCATGGCGGTGGCCTTCGCCACCAAAAACGGCGCGGCGGTGCATCAGGCCCTGCTGAACAAGGGGGTGCAGGCGCAGCCGCCGCAGTCGGTGAACCGGGTGATCCAGACCAAGGAGGGCGAAATCCGCGCCGCCCTGTCCATGGTGCGCCTGCCCGAGGACGCGTTGCTCGGCCTGTCCGCCTTCGTCGCGCAGCACCTCTCCCCCGACGCGGTGCGCCGTCCGGGATGGACCGACCACCCCAACGGCGCGATCGGCATCGATTCGCTGACCATCGTCGTCGACGACCCGCTGGCGGCGAAAAATGCCTACGAGGACTTCTTCGGCGCCGGGGTGGCGGCGATCACCGACCACACGGTGGCGGTGCACCTGGGCGGCCATACCGTCTTCCTTTGCTCGCCGGAGCAGTTGACCCAGCTTCACCCCGACGTCGAACTGGACAAGGCGCCGAAGCCGCCCGCGCCGGTGGCGATCGGCATCAAGGTGCGGGATATCGAACGCACCGCCTGCGTCCTGGCGGCCAACCGCGTCGCCTTCCGCATGCTCAAGGAAGGAATGATCCGGGTGCCGCCGTCGGAAACCCTGGGCACCCTGATCGAATTCTCCGAGGGATAAGAACCAGGCCGGGCGCTGCCCGGACCCTCTGGGGCCTTGGGCCCCAGACCCCATGCGTATTCGAAGAAAAAGGGCCCCCGCAAGGGAGGCCCTTTTTCTTCGAACGTGTTCGGGAGGTCCGGAGGGTCCGCGACCCTCCGGCGGGGTCCAGGGGCGGAGCCCCTACCCTGGTTTTTATCCCAGGAATTTCGACAGGAAGGCCAGGGTGGCGGTTTCGGCGGCGCGGGTGGCGGCGGCGTCGAAGCCGTCGCGCACCGGGCAGGTGAAGGCGTGCCCGGCGTCATGGTCGACGGCGGCGACGCCGGGGATGGCGCGGGCCCGCGCCCGCAGGTCCGCCGGGGTTTTCGGGTCGTGCGTACCGAAATGGATCAACACCGGGCAGAGCGGGGTTTCGGGCAGGAAATCCGCCAGGTTGCCCGGACTGCCGCAGACCGCCGCGTCTAGGGGAAGCGCCGCCGCCGCCCGCCAGGCGAGGCTGGCGCCATAGCTTTCCCCCACCGCCGCCGCCTTGCCCGGCGGCAGGGCGGCGCGCGCCGCCGCGATATCGAGAAGCGGCGCGTCCCAGCCGATGGCATCGCGCAGGGCGCGGCCGTGTTCCGCCCCCGCCTCGCTATAGGCGATGTTCGCCCCCTTTTCGGCGCGGTCGAACAGGGAGGGAGCGATCACCGCGAAGCCCTCGTCGGCCAGCCAGTCGGCGATGCCGCGGGTCTGCGCGGTCAGGCCGTAGATTTCGTGCAGCAGCACCACGCCGCCGCGGGCGTGGCCGATCGGGTCGGCGCGATAGACCGACAGGCGGTGCCCGTCGCTTGCCGTCAGTTGGGTAATCGCGCCCATGTGCCGCCTCCGAGAAAAACCCGTGGGCTCCGCCCAGGTCCTACACGTTGAACAGGAAGTGGAAGATGTCGCCGTCCTTGACCGGGTATTCCTTGCCTTCCGAGCGCATCTTACCCGCTTCCTTCGCGCCCTGTTCGCCGTTGCAGGCGATATAGTCGTCATAGGCGATGGTTTCGGCGCGGATGAAGCCCTTTTCGAAATCGGTGTGGATCACCCCCGCCGCCTCGGGCGCCTTGGCGCCGTCGCGCACCGTCCAGGCGCGGGCTTCCTTCGGCCCCACGGTGAAGAAGGTGATCAGGCCGAGAAGCGCGTAACCGGCGCGGATCACCCGCGACAGCCCGGCCTCGGCGAGGCCCAGGTCGGCCAGGAATTCGGTGCGTTCGTCGTCGGCAAGCTGCGACAACTCGGCCTCGATCGCGGCGGAGACCACCACCGTCGCCGCGCCCTCGGCCTTGGCCTTCTCGGCGACCTTGGCGGACAGCGCGTTGCCGGTGGCGGCGTCGTCCTCGGCGACGTTGCAGACGTAAAGAACCGGCTTGCCGGTGAGAAGCTGCAAGCGGTCGAAGGCGCGCGCACCCTCGGCGTCGGTGGGGCGCGCGGTGCGGGCGGGCTTGCCGTTGCGCAGGGCCTCCAGCGCCGGTTCCATCAGTTCCAGGGCCGCCTTGGCGTCCTTTTCGCCGCTCTTCGCCTTTTTCTGCAAGGGGACGACGCGCTTTTCCAGGCTGTCCAGGTCGGCGAGCATGAGTTCGGTTTCCACCGTCTCGGCGTCGCGCAGGGGGTCGATCGACCCTTCGACGTGGGTGACGTCGTCGTTCTCGAAGCAGCGCAGCACGTGGACGATGGCGTCCACCTCGCGGATGTTGGCAAGGAACTGGTTGCCCAGGCCCTCGCCCTTCGAGGCGCCGCGCACCAGTCCGGCGATGTCGACGAACTCCAGCTGGGTGGGAATCTCCTTCGCCGACTTGGCCTTCTCCGCCAGGGTGTCCAGGCGGGGGTCCGGCACCGCGACGCGGCCGACGTTGGGCTCGATGGTGCAGAAGGGGAAGTTCGCCGCCTGCGCCGCGGCGGTGGCGGTCAGCGCGTTGAACAGGGTGGACTTGCCGACGTTGGGCAGGCCGACGATGCCGCAGTTGAAACCCATCAGTTGTCTCCCTTGCCGGGGGCGGCGGCGCCCGGTTTTTCCTTTTTCGGACGCGGCGGCTGGGTCAGCAGCGCGACGCGGGTCATGAATTCGTTGTCCTTGCCCGCGGCCAGCAGCGGCGCGGCCTCGGCGAGCGCGTCGAGCAGGGGGGCGAGCCAGGCCTGCTCGGCCTTGGCGAAATCGGACAGGACGTGGCCGTACACCCGGTCCTTGTCGCCGGGGTGGCCGATGCCCAGGCGTACCCGCACGGTGTCGGTCGAAAACTGTTCGGCGATGCTGCGCAGGCCGTTGTGTCCGGCGGCGCCGCCGCCGACTTTTACCCGCACCTTGCCGGGGGCAAGATCCAGTTCGTCGTGCAGCACCACCACGTCGGCGGGCGCGATCTTGAAGAAGCGCGCGGTCGGGCCGACGCAGGCGCCGGAATTGTTCATATAGGTCTGAGGCTTGAGGAGCATGACACGGACGCCCCCGATCTCGCCTTCGGCGGCCAGCCCCTGGTTGCGGCTGCGCCAGGCGGAAAAGTCATGGCGGCGGGCGATCGCGTCCACCGCCATGAATCCGATGTTGTGGCGATTGTGCGCGTATTCCGCGCCCGGGTTGCCCAGTCCGACGATCAGTCGCATGGAATCATCGTCCCCCGGGCAACCTCCGCAGCGGAATTACGCCTTGTCCTCGGTCGCGGCCGGGGCGGCATCGGCGGCGGCTTCGCTCTCTTCGCTCTTCATGCCGCTCGGGGCGACGATGGTGGCGATGGTGAAGTCGCGGTCGGCGATGGTCGGCTTCACGCCTTCCGGCAGGGCGATGGCGCTGATGTGGATCGAATCGCCGACATCCAGACCGGCCAGGTCGGCCACCAGATGCTCGGGAACCGAGGCCGCCATGCAGTGCACTTCGATGTCGTGACGCACCACGTTCAGCACGCCGCCGCGCTTCAGGCCCGGCGAACGCAGTTCGTTGACGAACTTCACCGGCACGTCGACGGTGACGACGGAGTCGGCGCGGATGCGCAGAAGATCGACGTGGATCGGACGGTCGGTCACCGGATGGACCTGCAGATCCTGGCACATGGTCAGGGTCTTTTCGCCGTCGACCTCGATTTCGAACTGATGGGTCCAGAAGCCGGGGCGGGCCATCTGGGCGATAATCTGGCGCGGATCGATCGAGAACATCACCGGCGGCTGCTTGTCACCATAGATGACGCCGGGGATCAGACCCTGATCCCGCACCGCACGAGCTGCCCCCTTACCGGCCCGTTCCCGCTTCTGAGCGGTCAACGTAGTCGCTTTCATGACGAAAACTCCTTGCTTGTCATGGGTGACGTCGGCCTCCAGGGGTGCCGACGCCGAACGCCGCCCGGTCATTCGGACGGCGAAGCGGGTTGTTTACTCTTTTCCGTGGCGCGGGGCAACCGTTCTTACCGGAAAAGTCCCGGGTCAGTCGAACAGGCTGGAAACCGAGCGTTCCTCGCTGATGCGGGTGATCGCCTCGGCCATCAGGGGGGCGATGGACAGCGCGCGGAACTTCTCGGACAGACGCACCGCCTCGGTGGGCAGGATGCTGTCGGTGATCACCATGGATTCGAGGGGCGAGGCGGAAACGCGGGCCACCGCGCCGCCCGACAGCACGCCATGGGTGACATAGGCCTGCACCGAGTTGGCGCCGGCGTTGATCAGCGCCTGCGCGGCGTTGCACAGGGTGCCCGCCGAATCGACGATGTCGTCGACCATGATGCAGTCGCGGCCCGAGACGTCGCCGATGATGTTCATCACCTCGGAGACCCCGGCGCGTTCGCGGCGCTTGTCGATGATCGCCAGGTCGGCGTCCAGGCGGCTGGCCAGGGTGCGGGCGCGCACCACGCCGCCGACGTCCGGCGAAACGATCATCGGCCGTTCCTTGCCCAGGCGGGCCTTGATGTCCTTGACGAACACCGGGGCGGCGTAAAGGTTGTCGAGCGGAATGTCGAAGAAGCCCTGAATCTGCCCGGAATGCAGGTCGAGGGTGACGACGCGGTTGGCCCCGGCCTGGGTGATCAGGTTGGCCACCAGCTTCGCCGAGATCGGCGTGCGCGGGCCGGTCTTGCGGTCCTGGCGGGCATAGCCGAAATAGGGCATCACCGCGGTGATGCGGCGGGCCGAGCCGCGGCGCAGCGCGTCCAGGGTGATCAGAAGCTCCATCAGGTTGTCGTTCGCCGGGTACGAGGTCGGCTGGACGACGAAGACATCTTCGCCGCGCACGTTCTCTTGGATTTCGACGAAGATTTCCATGTCCGAGAAGCGGCGGATGCTGGCGTTGGTCAGGCCGATGTTCATGTAGGCGGAGATCGCCTCGGCCAGCGGGCGGTTGCTGTTGCAGGCGACGACTTTCATGACGGCATTCTCCAAGCGGATCGCGCCCAGGGCGCCCGGTGCGTCCTGCACGGCTGAGGGCGAGTTTCGGGTGGTATTAGCAGTGTCGCGCCGCCTTGTAAACCCGTCAGCGCGGCGTTGCCGGGGCGGTCTCCCGCGCTTGTTCGCGCGCCTGGCGCACCACGTCGGCGATCGCGCCCGCCGCGGCGGCGGCCACCGCGTCGGCGGCTTGCCCCCAGATGCGGTTCAGACTTTCGGCGGGGACGTCGTTGGCCTGCTCCAGAGTGCCGAGGGAACGCCCCTTGGCGTCGGAAACCGTCCAGACGATTCGCACCCGGCGCAGCTTCGGTCCGCCGGTCTCGCCGCGCGGCGCGCCGATGTCGACGCGGCCCTTGACCAGATAGGGCGCGGTGGCGCGGGCCGCCGCCTCGGCCTCGGGCTTCAGACCGGCGCGGCGCAGGTATCCGACCATGGCGAAGCGCAGCAGGGTGTTGCCGTCGCCGGTGGCGCCGTCCACCGTCTCGACGAAGATGCGGCCGGGGTCGTCGGCCGCGACCGGCGCCGGGGCGGCGGCGGGCGGGGCGGGGCGGGCGCGGGCGTCGAGCAGGGAATCGAACGGCGCGCGGACGGAACGCACGGTGGGGGGCTGGAAATCCAGGCGGTCGGCCAGAAGAAGCGCCCAGCGTTGCGCCGTTTCGGGCCAGCGGGCGGGATCGGCGGGCGGGTCGATGGCGACCGTCACCGGCGCGTTGGCGCGTCCGTTCGCCGGGCGGCTGAACATCAGGCGGGAAGTGCCGTTCGCCGAAACCTGCCAGGACATGATGCGGGGCGATCCCGGCGGGCAGGAATCGTCGGCCGTCGCCAGGTGTTCGCGGCGGACCAGTTCGTCGGCCAGGGCGTCGCGCAGGTTCCGCGCCAGGTCGGCGGGAAGGCCGGGGATCGGGTCGACGCACAGCACCGGGATCGGCGGCGCGCCCAGTTCGCCCTCGCTGCCCGCCAGCCGTTCGAAGGGGTGTCCGACGTCGCAGGCGGCCAGCGCCGCCAGGCCGCAGAACGCCAGGGCGCGGGCCGCCCGCTTCATCGTTCCAGGACGATCGCCGACAGGCATCGACCGTAATCCGTCTCGCCGTTCTGGCAGGCCCGGCGATAGCTGAAGAAACGGTCGGATTCGCGGCAGGTGTCGCAGGGGGTGCGGATCACCTCGGTGATGCCGACGCGGGCCAGTTTGCGCGCCACGAAGGCGGGCAGGTCGAACATGAAGTGTCCGGCGTTTTTCGACGGGGCGAAGAATTGGTCGTTCTCGGGGTTTTCGGCGATGAAGGGGGCGGGAAACTCCGGCCCCACCTCGTAGGAACGCTGCGAGATCGAGGGCCCGACCGCGGCGGCGATGGTGCCGGGGCGCGCCCCCAGGTCGACCATGCGGGTGACGGTTTCCTCCAGCACGCCCTTGATCGCGCCTTTCCACCCGGCGTGGGCGGCGCCGATGATGCCTTTCTTGGTGTCGGCCAGCAGCACCGGTACGCAGTCGGCGGTGAGGATGCCGAGCGCGATGCCCGGCCGGTCGGTGACCATGGCGTCGGCGACCGGCGCGTCCTTGGCGTCCCAAGGCTGAGAGACGGTGATCACCCGGGTGGTGTGCTCCTGGTGGACGGTGACCAGGGCGGACGCGGGTTGTTCCATCAGTTCCATGGCGAGGGCGCGGTTCTGCGTCACGTTCGCCGGGTCGTCGTGCGAACCGTAGCCGCAGTTCAGCGAAGCGTAGAGCCCGGTGGAGACGCCGCGGTTGCGGGTGAAAAAGGCGTGACGGACGCGACCGATGTCGTTCAGCGCGGAAACCGTGATCATGAGAGACTCTCTATCGTTTCGCGTGATTCATCGGCGGGAGTTCAACCGGGAAGGCATGAAATCTGTTCTCAGAGTATAGGATTTTACGGATGGTTCAAAGGATTTCAGAACCCTTCCGGCGCCTCCGAACCCCCGGGCATCAGGGCGAAGGCCTTGAACAGTCTACCCATTGCCTGCGGTTCGATCAGGCGTTGCGCGCCGGAAACCAATTCTTCCGTCTGTCGTGGCGTCGCCTGCCGCAACAGGGTGGTCAGGCGCGCGGGCAGGCCCAGCGCGACCAGCCAAATGCCCTGGTCGACGGGGCCGAAGGCGGCGGCGGCCTCGCCTTGGGCCAGGCGGGCGAGACGGGAAAAATCGACGTGGACGGTCAGGTCCACCTCGCCCGGCGCGGCCAGGGGCGGCGCCGCCCGGTGGCGGGACACCGCCTGCAGGGTGTCGCCGAAGCCGCTTTCCGCCGGGCCGTAGTCGAAGAACAGGGCGGCGCCGCCCTGTGTCGCGATGCGCCGCGCCAACCCGGCGACGAAGGCCTCGGCGGCGGGGGCGTGTTCGAGAATCTCGCCCTCGCGCGGCGCGGGCAGGCGGTCGAGAAGGTCGGCGGGGGGGCGGGCTTCCGGCCCGTCGGCGAAGACGAAGTCCCGGCCGTCGTGGCCGACCCGCCGTTCGCGCCAGGCGCCGCCGCGAAAGACGAACTGCGCGGCGGGCAGGGCGTCGAGGAACTCGTTGCCGACCACGTGCAACGGTCCGCCGGGCAGGTCCGTGGCGTCGTCGTGCCAGGTCGCGGGGAAACCGGCCAGCGCCGTGGCCTGCGCCTCGCGCAGGGTGGGGCTGGTTTCCACCAGGTGCAGGTCGATCGTCGCGGCGAACCCCGGCACCATGGCGGCGGCGCGCAGGGCGTCGGCGATCAGGGTGCCGCGCCCCGGCCCGCATTCGGCGACGAGAAACCGTTCCGGCCGTCCCTCGGCGTGCCAGCGCAGGGCCAGCCAGACGCCGACCAGTTCGCCGAAGATCTGGCTGACCTCGGGCGCGGTGACGAAGTCGCCCGCCGCGCCGAAGACGCGCGGGCGGCGGTAATAGGCGGCGACCGCTTCGGCCATGAAGTCGGGCAGGGGGATCGGCCCATCGGCCCGGATACGGGACAGCAGGCGCTCCGCCGTCGTCATTCCGGGGTGCCGGGCAGGGCCGGCGGATTGGCCAGGGCGCGGCGGATCAGCCAGGCGCCCAGGGCGACCATCGGCAGGGAGAGCCATTGCCCCATGGTGGTGCCGCCGAACAGGAAGCCCAGTTGCGGGTCCGGCTGGCGGAAGGTCTCGCCGACGATGCGCGCGATGCCGTATCCGGCGAGGAACAGGCCGAACTGGAAGCCGGGGCGCCGCCCGCCGCCCAGGAACCAGGCGGTCAGCATCACCGCGAACAGCAGCACGCCTTCCATCCCCGCCTGATAGAGCTGGCTGGGATGGCGGGGCAGCGGCCCGCCGTGGGGAAAGATCATCGCGAAGGGCGCGTCGGGGGCGACGCGGCCGAAGAGTTCGCCGTTGACGAAGTTGGCGACCCGCCCGAGGCCAAGGCCGATCGGCGCCACGGTGACCAAAAGGTCGCCCATGCACAGCGGCGGAATCTTCCGGTGGCGGCAATACAGCAGCACCGCCACCACCACCCCCAGGAAGCCGCCGTGGAACGACATGCCGCCCTTCCAGATGGCCAGGGCCTCCAGCGGATGGTCGAGGTAGACCGGCAGGTTGTAGAACAGCACGTAGCCGACGCGCCCGCCGAGAATCACCCCCAGCGTCGCCCAGGTCAGAAAATCGTCGAGGTCGCGCGGTGTCACCCGGCCCGAACCGCTGCGGGTCAGGCGCGCCGAAAGCTGCCAGCCGCCGACCAGCCCGGCGATATAGGCCAGGGCGTACCAGCGCACGGCGAAGGGGCCGATGGCGAAGGCCACCGGATCGATCTGCGGAAAGACCAGGGGAGCGGACATCGGACCGGTCTCAGACGTAGGGGTCTTCGGTGTGCAGGAAGTTCACCACGTACTGGTGGATGCCGCTTTCCAGGGTGGTGAAGGGCCGCGCGTACCCGGCCTTGCGCAGGGCGCGCATGTCGGCCTGGGTGAAATACTGATAGCGGTCGCGGATCTCGGTCGGGGTGTCGATGAAGCGGATCTTCGGGTCCTTGCCGAGGGCGCGGTACACCGCCGAGGCCAGGTCGAGGAAGGATCGCGCCTGCCCGGTCCCCAGGTTGTAGAGGCCGTTGATCTGCGGGTTGTCCAGCATCCACATCACCACGTCGACGCAGTCGCCGACCCAGACGAAATCGCGCATCTGGCCGCCGTCGGGGTATTGCGGGTTGTGCGACTTGAACAACAGGCAGTGGGCGTCGGCGGCGGCGCGCGGATAGACCTGCGCCACCACGCTTTGCTGGCCGCCCTTGTGGTATTCGTTGGGGCCGTAGACGTTGAAGAACTTCAGCCCCACCCACTGCGACGGGGTACGGCGGTTGTTGAAGACCTTGCTGGCGACGCGCCGGTCGAACAGGTGCTTGCTCCAGCCATAGGGGTTCATCGGCCGCAGGCGGGACAGCGCACCCTCGGAGAACTCGTCCGAGAAGCCGCAGGTGCCGTCGCCGTAGGTGGCCGCCGACGAGGCATAGATGAACCGCTTTTCGTGCGCCGCGCACCACTTCCACAGGCCGAGGGTCAGGCTGAAGTTGTTGGCCAGGATCTTGTCGGCGTCGGTCTCGGTGGTGGAGGAAATCGCCCCCATGTGGATCACCGCTTCGACCGATTTGACGTTGGTTTCCAGGTATTGCAGGACGTAGTCGGGATGCACGATGTCGGCCAGGGCGCGCTTGCTGATGTTGCGCCACTTGCCGCCGCTGCGCAGACGGTCGACCACCACGATGTCCTTTTCGCCGCGAGCTTCCAGCGCCGCCACGATGTTCGATCCGATGAAGCCGGCGCCGCCGGTGACCACGTACATTGGGCGTTCCCTCTAGCTGTTCCGCGAATGCGGAATTGTCATTCCGGTTAAAAGAGATATGGCCTCCCCCCGGGGTGTGGACAGGGGCGCGCACCGCCATCATAATGACAAGCGTCGGACGGCGCCATGGGGTTTGCGCGCCGTCATCAATCCTTCGGAGGAAACCTGGATGTCATCCCGTCCGCGATTGTTCGACGACGTGTCGCGTCTGGCCGGCGACGCCGCCACCGCCATCGGCGGCCTGAAGGACGAAATGGAAACCGCGGTCAAGCAGCGCCTGGAACGCGTCCTTTCCGATCTCGACCTGGTGCGCCGCGAGGAGTTCGAGGCGGTGCGCGCCATGGCCGCCGCCGCGCGCGAGGAACAGGAAAAGCTGGCGGCCCGCCTGGCCAAGCTGGAAGCGGCGGCGAAGCCCGCCAAACCCGCCGCCGCGAAGAAACCCGCCGCGAAGAAACCGGCGGCCAAGTCCGCTCCGGTGGAAAAGCCGCAGGACTGATCGCCGAATTCTGGCGAATCCGACGCCCGCGCGGGTCTCCGCGCGGGCGTCGGCCTGTCTTCATGGCTTCGTCATCAAACTCTCCTTGCATTGGGGAAGGGTCTTTGGCACTCTAGATGTTGTGGCTTTCCCGCAAGGATCACCGATAGGTACGATTTTCTGGCTATCCGGGCGGGTCTGGCATCGGGGCGCGTAAAGATTTACGTTGACGCGGCAGAGGCTTCCGGTGCACAGGGGCCGGTTGAAAGGCCGGGCGGTTTTCCCGGCCGGGAGTAGGAGGTTCCCCCCATGCAGACTGCCGACACCGTATTCGACGTCGAAACCCTCCACCCCCTCGAACTCATCGAACAGGTGCTCACCGCCCGCGACTGGACCTTCGAACGCCGCGGTGACGACGAACTGGCGGTCGAGGTCCCCGGGCGTTGGTGCGACTACGGGGTGTTCTTCGCCCTCGCGCCGGAACTGGAAACCCTGCACGTCTCGTGCGCGCTCGACATGCGGGTGCCCGAGGCACGCCGCGCCGCGGTCGCCGAACTTCTGGCCCTGGCCAACGAAAAGCTGTGGATCGGCCACTTCGCCCTGTGGGCGGACGAAGGCCTGCCGATGTTCCGCTATTCCCTGCTGCTGGGGCCGGAACTCAACCTCGGCACCGACCGGCTGGAATCCCTGATCGACGTGGCGATCAGCGAATGCGAACGCTTCTATCCCGCCTTCCAGTACGTCACCTGGGGCGGCAAGGCCCCGGCCCAGGCGGTCGAGGCGGCGATGTTGGACACCGTCGGCGAAGCCTGATCCCCGCCCTTTCGCCGCGAACCCGGAAAAGCCCCCGCAAGGGGGCTTTCGTCATGCCGGGAACTGGTCTATTCCTGGCGCGGACAAAAATTTCAGGGGGATAACCATGACCCACGCCAACATCCTGGTGATCGGCTGCGGCAAAATGGGCGGCGCGCTCGTCTCGGGCTGGCTCGCGGGCGGCTGGCCGAAGGACCGCGTCGCCGTCGTCGAGGCCAACGCCGACCTCCGCGCCGCCTGGTCGGCGAAAGGCGTCGCCGCCTTCGCCACGGCGGCGGAGGTTCCGGCGGCCTTCGTCCCCGGCGCGGTGCTGGTCGCGGTCAAGCCGCAGGGACTGGCCGACGCCCTGCCGCCGGTGGCGGCGCGGCTGGCGGCGGCGATCCCCCGGCCGTTGATCGTCTCCATCGTCGCGGGCAAGCCGATCGCCGCCTTCGAGGCCGCCTTCGGCGCCGGAACGCCGGTGCTGCGGGTGATGCCGAATACCCCGGCGGCGGTGGGGCGCGGCATTTCCGGCCTGTTCGCCAACGCCGCCGCGTCCCCGGCGCAGCGCGAACTCGGCGCGACCCTGCTGGCCGCCGTCGGCGAAACCGTCTGGCTGGCCGACGAGGACCAGATGCACGCGGTCACCGCGCTGTCCGGCAGCGGCCCCGCCTATGTCTTCCACATGGTCGAGGCGATGGCGGCGGCGGGCGTGGAGCTCGGCCTCGCCCCCGACCTCGCGATGAAACTCGCCCGCGCCACCGTCGCGGGCTCCGGCGAGCTTCTGCGGCAAAGCGCCGAGGACGCCGCCACCCTGCGCGTCGCCGTCACCAGCCCGGGCGGCACCACCGCCGCCGCCCTTGCCCACTTGATGCCGGAAATGCCGCCCCTGTTCGCCCGGGCGCTGGCCGCCGCCGCCGACCGCTCGCGCGAGTTGGCGGGGTAGAACCCGGTACGGGAAAACGTTGCGAGGGGACTCGGTCCCCTCGCGCTCCCCATTTCCTAGGCTTTTGCGCGCAGCGCGATAAAACCGTCACGCGGCGTGGTGGATGATTGCCGCAGGAATGGGTCCACAGGGTCCAAGACCCTGTGCGGGGTCCGGGGGCGGAGCCCCGGCCTGGTTTTATTTCCGTGCGGCGAAGGCGCGGGCCAGGGCGCAGAAGCCCGCCACCGGGATGGTCTCCGCCCGCGCCTGGGGGTCGATGCCCGCCTCCGCGCAAAGGGGTTCTCCTCCCAGGGATTTCAGGGCGGCGCGCAGCATCTTGCGGCGTTGACCGAAGGCGGCGGCGGTGACGGTTTCCAGATCGGCGCGCGCGCAGGGGAAGGCGGGTTCGGCGCGGGGTTCCAGGCGGACGATGGCGGAGGTCACCTTGGGCGGCGGCGAGAAGGCGGCGGGGTGGACCTCGAACAGGGCCGAGGTTTCGCACAGCCATTGGCAGAGCACGGAGAGACGGCCGTAGTCCTTGCCCCCCGGCGGCGCGACGATGCGGTCGACCACTTCCTTTTGCAGCATCACGGTGATCGAGGCGAACAGCTCGGGGCGTTCCAGCCAGCGGGTCAGCAGTACGGTGCCGATGTTGTAGGGCAGGTTGGCGGCGACGCGGCGCGGCGCCGGGCCAAGGGTCTCGTAATCGATGGCGAGGGCGTCGTCGGCCAGCACGGTCAGGCGCCCGGGATAGGCCTCGGCGATGTCGGCGAGGGCGGGCAGGCAGCGGTCGTCGCGTTCGATGGCGACCAGGTTGACCGCCCCCTCGGAGAGCAGCCCACGGGTCAAGCCGCCGGGGCCGGGGCCGACCTCGACAATGGTGCCCGCGTCGAGCGGCCCGGCGGCGCGGGCGATGCGGGCGGTGAGGTTGAGGTCGAGCAGGAAGTTCTGCCCCAGGTTCTTCTTGGCGGCGAGCCCGTAGGCCGCGATGACCTCGCGTAGCGGCGGCAGGGTGTCGGTCATCGGGCGGTCTCCCGGGCGCGGGCGATGGCGTCGGCGGCGCCGAGCGCGGCGGCCAGACTGGCGGGGTTGGCGCGGCCGCTGCCGGCGATGGCCAGCGCGGTGCCGTGGTCGGGCGAGGTGCGGACGAAGGGCAGCCCCAGGGTGATGTTGACGCCGCCGTGGAAGTCCAGCGTCTTCAGCGGGATCAGCGCCTGGTCGTGATACATGCAGAGAGCCGCGTCGTAGAGGGCGCGCGCCTCGGCGTGGAACATGGTGTCGGCGGGCAGCGGTCCGGCGACGTCGTGCCCCTCGGTGCGCAGTCCGGCAAGGGCGGGGGCGATGATGTCGGCTTCCTCGCGGCCCATCAGACCGTCTTCCCCGGCGTGGGGGTTCAGCCCGGCGACCGCCAGACGCGGCCGGGGGATGCCGAAATCGCGGCTGAGGGCGGCAAGGACGATGCGGGCGACCTCCGCGAGGGGCGATGCGGCCAGGCGTTCCGGCACCTCGGCCAGGGCGCAGTGAACGGTCAGCGGCACCACCCGCAGGCCCGCGCAGGCCAGCATCATCACCGCGCGGTGGCCGGGACCGGCCAGGGATTCCAGGAATTCGGTATGTCCGGGGAAGGCGAAGCCGCCCGCCGCCATCGCCGCCTTGTGGATCGGCGCGGTGACCAGACCGCGGGCGTGGCCCTCGCGGCAGAGGGCGACGCCTTGGCGGATCGCTTCCGCCACCCGCGGCGAATTGGCCGGGTCGGGGGCGCCGAGAACGCCGGGGGCGGCCAGCGGCACCGGCAGCACCGGCAGGGCGGCGGCGAAGACGGCGGCGGTTTCAGGCAGGTCGGCGGCGGCCAGTTGGCGGATCGGCACGCTCAGACCCAGGTGCCGGGCGCGGGCCGCCAGCATGTCGGGGTCGGCCAGAACGGCGAAGGGAGGCAGCCCCGCGCGCATCGCCGACCATGCGGTCAGGACGACGTCGGGGCCGATCCCCGCCGGTTCCCCCATCGACAGGACAAGGGGCGCCTCGGTCATATCCGAACGTCGATCACCGCCATGCGCCGGAGGTCGCGCAGGTGACGTTCGGAGGCACGCTCCAGACGTTCCACGCGCAGGCTGTTGCGGATATCGTCATGGGAGGGCAAACCGTCGGCGACGGTGCGTTCGCAGACCATCAGGATGGTGGAAACGCCGCCGACCTCGACCATCGGGCTGGGGTCGCCGACCGCCAGGTTGCCCACCGTCTGCGCCACCAACGGCGGCATTTCGCGGATCCGCATGCTGCCGAGCGGGCCGGTGCCCTCGGTGCCCAGGGTCTTGCCGTAGGTTTCGAAGGCCGGGCAACCGCGCAGGCTGCCCGCGACATAGGCGGCCACCTTGTCGCGGTCGGCGGGGGAGAGGGACTTCTCGCCCGAGACCGGCAGCTTGATCTGGCTCAGGCGCAGACGGGCGTCGGCCGGGTCGGGGGCCTGCTGGAGGCGGCGCCGATTGAGCTTGAGGATGTAATAGCCGCTAGAGGTGCGGATCGGCGCGGAGACGTCGCCGTCGTGCATCGTCAGCAGGGCGGCGTCGAGTTCGCGTTCCAACTGCCCCTGCGGCACCCAGCCCAGGTTGCCGCCGTGGCCCGAGGTCGGACTGCGGGAAAACTGCATGGCTGCCTGGGCGAACGGCGCGCCCAGGCGCAACTGTTCGGACAGCTTCTCGGCGAGCGTGGCGAGCTCGGTTTCGTTCTGCGCGGCGTCGAAGGGCAGGAAGATTTCCGAAACCTCGAACTGCGGCCGCCCCAGGGTGGCGCGGATCTGGTCCTGGCGGTCCTGGATGTCCTCGGCCGAGGGAATGACCTTCTGGTTGTAGAGGCGGTTGACCACCTTGATCCACAAGGCTTGGGCGCGGATCTGTTCGGAAATCGCCGAAAAGGGAACCCCCATCGCCGTCGCCAGCTCCTGAAGCCCGCCGGGCCGCATGCGGTTGCCCGCTTCGACGCGGCCGATCGCTTGGGTGACCTCGGCGTCGTCGATGGCGACGTTGAGGCGTTTCGCCTCCTGTATCTGCAAGCGCTCGTCGACCAGGCTGCGCAGCACCTGCGGGGCGAGGCGGCGGCGGTTTTCCGGGGTGTCGGGCAGACGGGACGAGAACAGCGCCACCTTGAGCCGGATCGACAGGTCGAAGATCGAGACGATGTCGTCGTTGACCACGGCGGCGATGCGCAGGGCGTCGTTGGCGTGCGCCGGGCCGGGCGCGGCGGGGGACAGAAGAATCGCCACGGCTCCGCAGATTGCCGCCGCCGTGCGTTTCAGGCTTTCGAATCGGATCATCTGGTCATCCCGCTCTGTCTCGTCACATGCCGAAGGAGGTATCGCCGAGGGTCTTGAAGATCAGGTAGGCCGCCACCCCCCAGCCGGCTTCCGTATCACGGTCGGAAGTATAGTCCCGCGTCGCGGTCAGGCGCAGCAGAAAGCATTCGTCCTCGTAGGTTGCGTAGGTGGAGAAGGACAAGGGGCCGCCGTCATCGGTCAGGTCGTTGTTCAGCGAGGTGCTGAGGGTCCAGTCGCGGGACAGGCGCGAGCGCAGGCCGATGGAGCTTTGCTCGATGTCGTCGTTGGTATCGGCGCTGGTGCGGAAGCGGTTGCGTTGGTTGAGGTAGGCGACGGACAGGGTCAGCGGATCGTTGCCGCCGGACACCGTGATGTCGTTGCCGACCACGTCGTAGTTGCTGTTGTCGACGCGGACCCGCCAGGAAGAGCTGAAATACTTGCCGTAGGTATAGCGCACCCGCCCGACATAGTCGGACAGGCCTTCGCGGATGCCCGAGGTCTCGGCGAACACCGCGTCGGCATGGGTGCGATAGGTTTGGCCGACGAAGGCGTTCATCTGGTTCGCGGTGCCGTTGACATAGGCGTTCCAGTTGAGGCCATAGGTGCCGCGCGGCCCGGTCTCGACGCGGTCGTAGCCGATGAAGCGGTTGCGGAACAGCACCGTGGTGTCGTCGAATTCCAGGTCGCGGCTGTCCTCGTTGGGGATTTCCATCGGGTTGCCGCCGACCGGCGAAACGGTGCCGATCAGCACCGGCTCGATCACCTGGGTGGTACGTTCGCCGACGCTGGCGAATGGCCAGCTCCAGCGCAGGGAGGCCTCGGGGATCAGGCGTCCGGTGGCGCCGGTGAAGGTCCGGCCGTTTTCCATCTCGTACTTGTCGACCTGATAGGCGTCGCCGCGCAGAGAGGTGGTCAGGGTGTAGTGCTCGCCCGAGGGCGCGACGTAGGGCAGGGTCCAGACGGTGGAGGCGGAGACGCGGTAGCTGTCGGCTTCGCCGCCGGAGCGGGTCAGCGACGCGGTGGACAGCGCGGTGGTCCAATAGCCGCCGGCGGTGCCGCGCTCGCCGATGTGCGTCCAATCGGCGCGCGGCAGGGCATAGGGGTTCTTGGTGGTGGTGGTGAGGTCGCGCATCTCGCGGAAGCTCAGGGCCTCGATGCGGGCGTAGTCGTCGCCGGAGAAGCCCTCCATGGCGATGCTGTTGGTGAACGAGGATTCCCACAGCGGGTCGCGCCGTCCCATGTAGTCGTTGGGTACGTCGATTTTGTAGCGGCGCATGTAGGTGTCGGAAGAAACCGCGCGCAGGTTCGCCCGTCCGCGCCAGACGTCGTTGGCGTCCCATTCGCCGCGGAAGCCGACGTGGCCGCGGTTTTCGTCGGAGTCGCCGGCGCGGCCCGAGGCGTCGAGGATGAAGCTGGAGTTCGCCAGCTTCTGCCGGTACTGGCCGATCAGGATCGAGGGATCGTCGCTGGTCAGCATCGGCGTCAGGGTGACGTCGGACTGCGGCGAGGTGACGTAGTAGTACGGCACCTTGACGTAGGTCCCGACGGAATTGGAATTGCCGACGCCAGGGAAGAGGAAGCCGCTGCGGCGCTTCACCGTCGGGTCGGCGTGCGACAGATAGGGGGAATAGAGGACCGGCTGACCCAGAATTTCCACGGTCGCGTCGGTATAGACGACGTCCTTGTCCGCCTCGTCGTGGACGATGCGCGCCGCCTTGATCTGCCAGACGCGGGTGTCGCTGCCCGCGCAGGCGTCGCAGGGGCTGTAGACGGCGTGTTCGAGTTCGTTGATCTGCTGTCCCTTCTCGCCGACGCGGCGGGTACCGTTGGCGGCGGCGGTGCGCGATAGGTTGGCGGTGACGGTCAGCAGATTTTGCACCGCGCCTTCCCGCATCTTGCCGGTCAGGCGCAGGTGGTCGGCGAAGGTGACGTCGCCCCCCGGCGAGATCAGGGAAACGTTGCCGGAGGCGGTGACGGTGTCCTGGTTGATCGCGTAGCTGACGGTGTCGGCGAACAGGGTATAGCCCGCCTGGTTGATTTCGACGCCGCCGCGCGCGGTGACGACGTTGAGCTCGCGGTCGTGGGTGACTTCCTCGGCGGCCAGGGCGACCGGCGCCTCGCCCAGGGGCTCCGACGCCGGTTTGGCGGTAGGCGCGGCGACGGCGGCGGGCGCGGCGGCGCTGCCGGGGCGGACGGTTATCGTGGGAAAGGCGCTCAGGCTGAAGGCGGCATAGGGATCGTCGTCGGCACGGGCGGTGGCCGTGCCGAGGATGCACGCGGTCACCCCCAGGGCGGAGGCGATCTTCCTCGGCATGGAGGAAGGCGCGGCCGCGAGGGCCGGTTGGCGGCGCGGAGAACTCAAGATCCGATGACCCCGGCTGTGGCGCCCGCCTGCTCGCGGACGCGTCGGTGCACAGGGTACAAAAGGTGGCAGGAAATCACAATCGGCAGAAGCGCCAGAACGGGTTGCAGGAACAGGAAGAGTCCGTTGCGTCCGGCAATGTTGTTGAAGCCGAGGTTGGCGGCCTGGAAGGCGATCATCAGGCCGACCGTGGCGGCGACGCGCAGGCCCTGGCCGCGGCGGTCGAAGTGGCCGCCGAGCAGACCGGCCAGTGCCATCAGGGTAAAGCTGAGGACCTGCAAGGGCAGCAACAGGCGTTGCACCCCCTCGACGCGGAAGCGGCGGATGTCGGTGGCGGAGAGCATCTCGTCGGGTTCGGCGGTGAACAGTTCGCTGAGGGTGCGTTCGCGCGCGTCGCGGAAGCGGATCTCGTCGCTGGGGTGGGAATCGCCGAATTCGGCGGTGTAGGAATCGAAGTGCAGGACCGAGAAGCCGTGATCCGCCGGGGTGTATTCCTGGCGGTTGCCGTTGATCAGGTGGATGCGCGGGATTGCCGCGCCGGAAACCAGCGCGCCCTTTTCCGCCATCACGATGACCTCCTTGGCCGGGTTGCTGGTGTCCGAGATCATCACCCGGGACAGCACGTTGTCGGCGTCGCGTTCGCCGACGAAGACGATGATGCCGTCGCCGACGTCGGTGAACTCGCCTTCCTTCAGCACCAGATGGGTGACGTCCTGACGGATCGCCCATTGCAGTTCGCGGAAGGTCCGCACCGAATCCGGGGCGATCCACAGGGTCAGCGTGTAGGAGAGCACGGTGATGCCGGCGGCCAGGATCAGCGCGGGGACCGACAGTCCCCACTGTCCCAGCCCGGCGGCGCGCATCACCACCAGTTCGCGGTCGTCGGAGAGCTTGTTGTAGACGAACAGGGTGACGGTGAAGATGGCGATCGGCAGCACCACCATCAGGAAGCCGGGCAGCAACAGCGAGGTGAGCTTGAGGAACAGCCACACCGACAGGCCCTTGTTGACGATCAGGTCGACGAAGCGCAGCGATTGGCTGAGCCACAGCAGCGTCGACAGCCCCAGGGTCACCAGAAGCATGCCGATCAGCAGTTGTTTCAGGATATAGCGCGTCAGTCCCCGCATCATGGCGGCGGAGTATAGAGGCTGACGGCGGACATTAGAACCGGAATTCGTCCGGGGCGTCGTTCGCCGCAGCGGTCTTTTCGCCCAGGCCGTTGCCCTGCGCCAGGGTGTGGCGGTGGGCGCGGTAGAGGATGTCGAAGCGCTTCAGGAATTCGGCCTCCACCGCCGCCGAGGGCAGGGGGGTCAGCGCGACGTCGGCCAGGGGCTTGGCGGCGATATGCAGGATGCCCTTCACCTCGGGCGCGGCGAAGCCCGCCAGTTGCACCGCCTCGGTCGCCGCGGCGACCAGGTCGGCCTTCTTGATCCTGGCGGCGATTTCGTCCGGCAGGCGGGGCGGCAGGCCGAAGGCGACGTGGACGGCGGTTTGCAGGCGGGCCTCGATCTCGCGGAAGACGTCGCCCACCGCCGCCTTGAGCGGCGTGATCAGGTCGTGGGTGACGTACTCCGGCGCGTCGTGCAGCAGCGCCGCCAACAGCACCCACGACGGGCTTTCCGGGTTCTGGCGTTGCAGGATGTCGACCACCAGCAGGGCGTGCTGCGCCACCGACCAGCCGTGCGCGCCCGAGGTCTGGCCGTTCCAGCGGGTGTTGCGCGACAGCCCCAGGGCGATGTCGTGAATTTCGATGTCGAGGGGCGAGGGCTCGATCAGGTTGAGCCTGCGGCCGGACAGCATGCGCTGCCAGGTGCGCGGTGCGTTTTCCGCCAGGCGGCGGCGCGCGCTTTCGTCCAGCGGGGTGCGCGGCGCGGCGCTCATTGGCAGAGGGCCAGCATGTCTTGGTTGGCCTTGTCGGGGCGGGGGACGTTCTCCACCGCCTCCACCGACTTCACCACCGACGGACCGGCGGCGCGGTCGGCCACGGCGAACAGGCGGGCGTTGAGGCCGGTGAAGTCCATGCGTCCCCTGTTCTGCGAAATCGGTTGCCGGTTCATTTCGAACAGCAGCGCCTCGACGATATAGGGCAGGCGATAGCACATCGTCATCATGCCGTGCTCGCGCGAGGTGATCATGATCGTCACCGGGCGATAGCCGGGCACCCCCTTGGTCTGGCTGCGCGCGCCGATCACCGGCACCCACAGCGGCGACAGTTGCAGCTTGCGTTCCTCCGGGCCGAAGGCGGTGGTCTGTCCCCCGCCCTTTCCACCGCCCTCGCCGCCGCCCCCCGACGCCGAGGCCGGGGTCGCGCCGAGGCAGACGGCCAGCGCGGCGGCGGAAAGGGCGGCGGCAAGGAAACGCAGGCGGGGGGTCATCATCGCATGTCCGAAAAAGGCGGCGGGGCCGCCCATGATCGTGGCTTTCGCGCGGCGGATCAACCGTTGCCGTCGCGCCGTTCGGCGAAGAAGGTCTTGAGCAGGCGGGCGCAGGCGGTTTCGCGCACGCCGCCGACCACCTCGGGCTGGTGGTGGATGGTCGGCTGCTGGAAGAGGCGGGGGCCGTGGTCGACGGCGCCGCCCTTGGGGTCGAAGGCGCCGAAATAGACGCGGCGGATGCGGGCGAAGGCGATCGCCGCGGCGCACATCGCGCAGGGTTCCAGGGTGACGTAGAGGTCGCAGCCGGGCAGGCGGGGCGCGCCCAGCACGCGCGCCGCCTCGCGCAGGGCCAGGATTTCGGCGTGGGCGGTGGGGTCGCGGTCGGTTTCGGTGCGGTTGGCTGCCTCGGCGACGATGCGGCCGGTTTCCGCCTCCACCACCACCGCGCCCACCGGCACTTCGCCGCGATGCGCCGCATCGCGCGCCAGGGCGATGGCGCGGTCCATGTAGCCGCCGGAGGCGGCGGTTGACGTCGTCGGCGCGGTGTTCATATCCTGAAGAGTGCGCACTTCGCACGCCAAGGTCAAGACGGCGGAAAACGCCGCACATTAGGGAAATGATAACCGGAGAAGGTTCATCCTGATTCTCATGGACACGGCAAGACGAAAAACGTCGCTTCTGGCGACTGCGGTCGCGATTGCCGTCGCGGGGATTCCGGCGGCGGCGCTGGGGTTTGCCGATGCCGGGGTGGATGTCGCCTTCGTCGCGCCCGACGGCAGCGTCGCGGTGGCGGGCACCATGGTCGAGGCGCGGGTGCTGGCGGCGATCCGCTCCGCCAGCCAGAGCACCGGCGTCGCCTTTCCCTATCTTCTGGCCAAGGCTTATCGCGAAAGCGGCTTCGATTCCTCGGCCGACGCCGCCGCCTCCAGCGCGGCGGGGATGTTCCAGTTCACCCGCCAGACCTGGCTGGACCTGTTTTCCCGCCATGGGGGCACCTATGGCCAGGGCGACCTCGCCGCCCGGGTCGTGCGCCAGGCGAAGGGCGGTTTCTTCCTGCCCGAGGGCGAGGACGGACGGCGGATCCTCGACCTGCGCCACGACCCCGAACTCGCCGCCCACCTGGCCGCCGAATACACCCGCGAGAACCGCGCCACCCTGTCCCGCGCGCTGGGACGCAAGGTGACGCCCGAGGAACTCTACATCGCCCACTTCCTGGGGGCGCAGGGGGCGTTGCAATTGTTGCGCGCCGCCGTCGCCACGCCGGGAACCGCGGCGGCCGCGCTGTTCCCCGATGCGGCGGCCAGCAACCCCAACCTGTTCTATCTGCCGGGCCGTCACGCGGTTTCGGCGGCGGCGCTGCACGGCCGCTTGGTGCGCGCCTTCAAGCGCGAGATGGTCCGCTTCGCCGCGTTGTCGTCCGATCTGGTGGCGCCGACGCCGGTCGCCGCCTCGCCGCGCAAGCCGGAGCGCAAGGCGGCGCATCGCCGTTCGCGCGCCGAGGACCTGCGCACGGCCCTGGCCCGCAACCTGCTGCCCGGGGGCGGTCTGTCGCTGCCCTGGCTGAGCGGCGCCCTCGACGGGGCGGAGCCGGTGCGCCTGCCGCTTGGCCCGCTGGCCGAGGCGGCGGTAACCCGCGCGGCGTTGCAGATCGCCCCGGCCGACGACGACGCGGCCCCGGTGCTGATGCGGGTGCTGCCGCCCAGCGCGGCGCGCGCCGCGCTGATGGGCACCCAGGCCGCCTTCGAGCGGGTGCCCGCCGACCGCGTCGCGGGCGCGATGCCGCGTTTGCCGGTGACCGCCCGTTTCAGCGCGCCGATGCCGCCGCGTCCGGCGGGCGGCGGGGCCAAGGTTGCGGGGGGCGCGTTGCCGCGCTATGAGAAGACGACGCCCGAAATCGCCGACGCCGCGCCGCGCGCGGGTCTGCCTGGCGTCTGACCCGGATTTTCCGAGAGGCGAGATGACCGAGAACCAGGACAAGGGCGAGCGTATCGCCAAGGCGATCGCCCGCGCCGGGGTCTGTTCCCGCCGCGAGGCCGAGGCGCGCATCGTCGCCGGACGGGTGGCCCTGAACGGCCGCAAGGTGGAAACCCCGGCGACCCTCGTCGGCCCCGGCGACGTGGTGACGGTGGACGGCCAGCCATTGCCCGAGCGCATGCCGCCGCGCATGTGGCGGTATCACAAGCCGGTGGGGCTGGTGACCACCCACAAGGACCCGGAGGGCCGCCCGACGGTGTTCGACAACCTGCCCGCCGAGTTGCCGCGGGTGATTTCGGTGGGGCGGCTCGACCTCAATTCCGAGGGGCTTTTGCTGCTGACCAACGACGGCGAGTTGGCCCGCCGCCTGGAATTGCCCGCCAACGCCTGGTCGCGCCGCTATCGCGTGCGGGTGCACGGCACGCCGCGTCAGGATGCCCTCGACCGCCTGGCCACCGGGATGACCGTGGACGGCGTGCGCTACGGCCCGGTGGTGGCGACGCTGGAACGCCAGCAGGGGGCCAACGCCTGGCTGGAGGTCACCCTGACCGAAGGCAAGAACCGCGAGGTCCGCAAGCTGATGGAGGCGATCGGCCTGACCGTCAACCGCCTGATCCGGGTGCATTACGGCCCCTTCACCCTGGGCGACCTGCCGTCCGGCGCGGCGGCGGAGATTCCGCCCAAGATTCTGCGCGATACCCTGGGTAACGCGGTGCGCGGCCAATTGCCGTCGGGGGCCGAGGAAGGCCGGTCGCGCCGCCGCCGCGAACGCGGCGAGGATGCCGCTCCGGCCAAGTCCTCCCGTCCCGCCGCCAAGCCGACGGACGGCAAATCCGCCGCCAAACCGGCCCGCCCGCCCCGGCCGCACCGTTTCGGCGACGACCGCGGCAGGGGACGCAAGGGCAAATGAGGATCGTCGCGGGCAGGTATCGCGGCAAGCTGCTGGCCGCGCCGGAAGGGGCGGGGGTGCGGCCCACCTCGGACCGGGCGCGGGAATCCCTGTTCAATATTCTGATCCACCGCTATCCGCCGCACGAGTTCGCGCTGCTGGGGGCGCGGGTGGCCGACCTCTGCGCGGGGACCGGCGCCCTGGGGCTGGAGGCTCTGTCGCGCGGCGCGGCGCACGTCACCTTCGTCGAGCGCGCGCCCGCCGCGCTGGCCGCGCTGGCCGCCAACATCCGCGCGATGAAGGCGGAAACCGCGACCACGGCGCTGCGGGGCGACGCCACCCACCTGCCGCGCGCGCCGCTTCCCTGTTCCTTGCTGTTCCTCGATCCGCCCTATGCCGACGGCATCGCGCCCGCCGCCCTGGCTTCCGCCGTCGCCGCGGGGTGGCTGCGCGACGGCGCGGTGGCGGTGGTGGAGACCGCCGCCGCCGACTCTCCGGTCTGGCCGGAGGGCTTCGTCCTCGACGACCGGCGCGTCTATGGCAAGGCGGCGGTGGCCTTCCTGCGCCGCCGGGGTTGAAACCGAGCTTTCTTTGTCGGCGGGGAAAAATCGGGAGTATGATTCCTTCCGGTTTTCAACCCTACGAAGGAGAAACGCCATGTTGACCACCGCGATATTTCCCGGCCGCTACGTGCAAGGGGCGGGGGCCTTGTCGGTCCTCGGCGAGGAGACCGCGCGTCTGGGCGAAAGCGCCCTGGTGATCGTCGACAAGGTGGTGGCGAAGACCCTGGGTGAACGCATCGCGGCGGCGCTGGCGGGGCACGCCGAGGCGGCGATCGAACCCTTCGGCGGCGAATGCTGCGACGACGAGATCAACCGTCTCGCCAAGGCGGCGCCGAAGGCCCGGGTGATCGTCGGCATCGGCGGCGGCAAGGCCCTGGACACCGCCAAGGCGGTGGCCCACGCGGGCGGCCTGCCGGTGGTGATCGTGCCGACCCTGGCCTCCACCGACGCGCCGTGCAGCGCGCTGTCGGTGATCTACACGCCGCAGGGGGTGTTCTCGCGCTATCTGCTGCTGCCGCAGAATCCCAACGTGGTGCTGGTGGACACCGAGATCATCGCCGCCGCGCCGCCGCGCTTCCTGGTTTCCGGCATGGGCGACGCGCTGTCCACCTGGTTCGAGGCGGAAAGCTGCCGCATCGCGCGGGCGGGCAACATGACCGGGCGTCCGGGCACGATGACCGCCTATGCCCTGGCGCGGCTGTGTTTCGACACCCTGCTCGAATACGGCGACCTGGCGTTGAGCGCGGCGCGGGCGGGGGCGGTGACCCCGGCCCTGGAAAAGGTGGTGGAGGCCAACACCCTGCTGTCCGGCCTGGGCTTCGAAAGCGGCGGCCTGGGGGCGTGCCACGCCATTCACAACGGTCTGACCGTGCTGGCGCCGACCCATGCCTTCTGGCACGGCGAGAAGGTGGCGATCGGCGTTCTCGCCGCGCTGTTCCTGACCGGGCAGCCGCCCGAGATGGTCGACGTGATCTATGATTTCTGCGAGGCGGTGGGGTTGCCGACGACGCTTGCGGCGATCGGCCTGACCGAGGTCTCGGACGCCGATTTGATGCGGGTGGCCGAGGCCGCCTGCGCCCCCGGCGAGACCATCCACAACGAACCGCACGAAATCAGCCCGCGGACGGTGTTCTGGGCGCTGAAGGCCGCCGATGCCGAGGGCCGCCGCCGCGAGGCCTGATCTTCGCGCGGCGCGGAAAACCGCACGGGGGGATCGCCGATCCCCCCGTTTTTCGTTTCAGCGCTTGAGTACCTGTTCCAGCCACAGGGTCCATTCCTTGGCGCGCAGGTCCCAGTCGTAATACGAGCGGACGAATTCCACCTGTTCGCGGATGCGCGCCAGGGCCGCCGCCTTGTCGCGCGCGGCGGCCTCGACGGATTCCAGCAGGTGGGTGGCGAAGCGCGTCGCCGCGACGCCGGGATAGTTGGTGACCAGCGGCGGCATCAGGTGGGCGAAGCCCGCCGTGGTTTCCGGCAGCGCCCCCAGGGCGGTGCTGACGCAGAAGGCGCCCGCCGCCATCGCCTCCAGGGCGGAAACGCACGAGGTTTCGGCGAAGGTGCTGGGATAGGCCCAGATGTCCACCTTGGCCATTTCCCGGGCGAGTTCGGGCTGCGCCAGGGGGCCGACGTATTCCACCCCCGGCATCGTCCGCGCCAGGGCGTAGAGGGAGGTGAAGGGGTCCCACACCCCGGCGTCGTAGATGCCCATGCTGGAAAAGATGCGCAGGGTCGCGCCGGGCAGCCGTTCCCGGATCATCGGGAAGGCGAGCAGCAGGATGTCGAGGCCGCGATAGGGGGTGCTGGTATAGGCGAGGACCGGCGGTTTGCCCTGTTCCAGCCAGCCGAATTCCGTCCGTTCCACCCCGTGGAAGGCGGGGGAAGCGGCGTTGCGGATGATCCGGATCTTGGCCGGGTCCAGGTGGAAGGTGTCGACGTAGGTGTCGGTCTGCCATTTCGTCAGCAGCACGTACCCGGCGAAGGCGTCCCGTTCCCGTTGCTCGGCGAGCGCCTGGATGGACCCCTGGTCGCAGGCGTGATGGGACCACAGGACCAGGGGGGTGCGGCAGCCGCCCGAGGCGATCGCCACCCCGTTGGCGTTGTTCGACGAGACGATGACGTCGAAGCTGTCGGTCTCCTGCAGGGAGAGGGGCAGGCTGATGAAGTGCACCCCGTCGGTGACGAGTTCGCGCGGGTCGCGGGTTTCGTTGATGACGTAGACGTCGTGTCCCATGCGCGCCAGCGCCATGGTCAGGTAGACCATGGCGGATTGCGCCCCGCCCAGGGGCTGGCGGACCGGCGTGGTGGTGTCGTAGGCCCAGCCGCAGGTGTCGATGAACAGGATTTTCATGGGTCTTGGCCGCTCAGGGTTTGGGCGAACAGGTCGACCGCCGCGGCGACGCCGGGGTCGAGGATTTTCGCCTGGATGGTCCGGCGCCAGAAGATCTGGATTTCATGGCGCGCGGCATCGGCGCGCCAGGCCTCTTCGTCCGGCAGGTTCAGATAGTCGATCAGCGGGATCTTGGGGACGAGGACGAGCTGTCCGTTGCGGCCGCAGACGATCCAGCGGTGGCCGAGGATGCCGCGATAGGGGCCTTCGGCGCGGGGCAGGGCGACGAATTTCGAGGGGGCGGCGATCGTCCCCGCCTCGGCGACGCGCGGCAGCATGCGCAACAGCAGCGCCGGGTCGGCCATGCCCTCGATCAGGTGGGAGCAGACGGCGTACGAGAACTTGCCGTGCCGTTCGACGTGCTTCAGCACCGGCATCCAGCCGTCGGCGTCGTTGGGGTCTCCGGCGAAGCGCAACGGCGCGTCGGCGGGGGCGGCGCCGAAGGCGGCGTCGGCGATCTCGTCCGCCCAGGGGCCGGCGCCCAGGCCGATCACGGAAAAGCCGGTCGACCGGCGCTTGGTTTCCGTCAGGTGGGCCAGCAGGTCGGCGCGGTCGCCGACCGCCCGATAGCGGTAATCCTGCGCGGCGCGCGGCGTCAGGCGCTCGAACAGGACGTCCATCTGCTGCAAGGGTCCGTCCGGGGTGCCGCCGATGCGGTGGAAGCCCACCACCTGGGCGCAGCGGAAGCCGAGTTCGGCGAGTTTGTCGAACAGGCGTTCGACCGGCGGCGCGCCGATGTTGTATTCGGTCATCGGCGCCGCGACCAGAACGTAGTCCGCCTCGCGGATGACCTCGGCGCCGCCGTCGAGGACGTCGATTTCCGACCCCCGCACGTCGATCTTGACGAAGTCGAAGCGCCGTCCCGCCAGCCGCAGGTCCAGGCAGGCGGCGCGGACCTTTTCCCGGACCAGCACCTCGTCGCGGAAGAAGGCGGTGTTCTCGCGGTAGAGCGAGGCGCCGGGGGTTTCCGGCCACTCCGCGGTGAGGAAAAGCTCGGCGTTGCCGTTGCGGTTCGAGGCGGCGACCGGCAACACCTCGAAGGGCAGGTCCCGCAACCGCGTCAGGCAGTGGGGATTGGGCTCGACCAGGGTCGGCAGGCAGTGGGGAAAGACCTCGACGAAGGCGCGGGAGAAGGCCCCCAGGTTCGCCCCGACGTCGAGCAGCGTGCGCGGCGCGTAGCCACCGAATTTCAGGGAATGGAGGAGGTCGGCGAGCATGGAGTCTCCTGCCGGGCGCTACGGAAGGGGGACGCCGGCGCGGCGCGTTTCTTCCCGGCGCATATGGGGCCACCTCGCGGTTCGGTGCGGTTCGCGTGTCGGAGGCATCGAGAAAGACAAGCCGTGGGAACGGCCGGGGATGCCGGGACGATGAAGGCATCTCGAGACGTGCCGTCGGTTCCTCCGTTTATGCCATATCCGCCTGGCGGCGTCACCTTCCCTCGCGCCGCGATTCCGCCCCGCCGCCGGTTTCGGAGCGGGTCGCGGGCCAGGGGGGCGGACGACGTCGAATCGGGGCGAGTTCGGTTGCCAAACAGGGCCATATGCGCAACGATGGCGGCACCTTGAATCCTTCACTGGCGGCAGGTATCCGATGCGTTCTCCGGCGGACATGGACATCGTCCAAATCGACATCAGCACGAAATGCCACAAGAAATGTTCGAACTGCACGCGGTTGATTTCGCACCAGCCCAAGCGGGAGGATCTGTCCCTCGCCGCCTTCGAGCGCGCCGTCGCCAGCATGGAGGGATGGCAGGGGCCGAACCGGGTGATCGGCATCATCGCCGGGGAGCCGACGCTGCACGCCGATTTCGAGAAACTCTCCCGCCGTTTCGCGGAAATCTGGGGCGGCCCGACGACCAACAACGGCCTCGCCCCGGTCGAGGACTTCAACCGCTTCGCCAACGAACGGCTGTTCGACCGCTCCACCGGGCGCGGCCTGTGGACCAGCCTGGGCGAGGGCTTCTATCGCCATTACGAGACGATCATGGAGGTCTATGGGCATTGGAACACCAACACCCATGAATCCGCCGGTCTGCACCAGGCGCTTCTGATCTCGCGGGAAGACTACGTCGCGGCGACCGGGATGTCGCAGGAGCAGTGGGTGCAGAACCGCGACAATTGCTGGGTGCAGAACCTGTGGTCGGCGGCGATGAACGACAAGGGCGCCTATTTCTGCGAGGTCGCCGCCGCGATCGACCGTCTGTTCTTCAACGGCGCGCACGCCTGGCCGATCGAACACGGCTGGTGGCAGCGCAAGCCGGAAGACTTCGGCAACCAGCTGGAACTCTGCGATTGCTGCGCGCTGGCCCAACCCGGCCCGTCGCAGATCGACGCGCTGGAGCGGGATATCGTCTCGGCGCAGAACCTGCAACGGCTGGCCAAGGCCGGAAGCCCGGCGGTGAAGAAGGGCAAGTACGAGCTGTACGACGCCGGATACCATAACGAACAGCGCACCATTCAGCGCCGCGACAGCTATGTCGGCGAGGGGCCGCGCGTCGGCATCGGCAACGTCTCGGCGTTTCCGCGCCGGGTGTCGTGCGTGCTGGTCTCGGTCGGCTATGCCGAGATGCTGAAGCGGACCCTGCCGCACAACGCCCCTTTGTTCGACCAGATCGTCGTCGTCACCAGTTCCGAGGACAAGGAGACCCAGAAGGTGGCGCGGGAGAACGGCGCGACCCTGGTGGTTTCCGACCGCTGCTACGACGACGACCACGCCTTCAACAAGGGCAAGATGATGAACGACGCCATCGAGGCCCTGAAGGACCCCGACTGGGTGGTGTTCACCGACGCCGACATCTTCATGAACCGGGGGCTGCGGGCCTATGTCCTCAACCATGCCCTGAATCCGGGTTGCCTCTACTATACCCAGCGCAGCGACGAGAGCGAGGTGGAGAACCAGCAGGCCTCGGTCAACCGGGAACCGAACGGCTATTTCCAGCTGTTCCATCCCCGCGCCCTGTCCATCCGCGAACGGTGGCCGAAGGCCCTGTCCGAGGCGTTCTGTTCGGCGGGCGGCATCGATTCCTGGTTCTTCCAGCAGTGGCCGCGCCACAAGCTGGTGTTCGTCCCCGACCTGCACGTCACCCATTTGTCGAGCCGCAGCCTGGGCGAGAACTGGAACGGCGTGGTCAAGAAAAGCGGCAAGTGGTCGCAACTGGGCGTCCTGACCTCGGCGGGTTTCGCTTCCTTCCTGCCGATGACGGAACTGCCGCCGGAGATCAAGCTGACCGATACCCTGAACGGCGACACCGTGGTCTTCAAGACCGGCGAACTGGACAAGTACGTCCGCGTCGTGCCGAACGGCCTGGAGTTCCTGGGCAAGGACATCGGGCGGCATCATATCCACGTCGCCTACAAGACCCCCTAGCCGGGGTTTCCGTCGTCGCCGCGTTCCGCGGGCGTTCATTCTCTCGAATGGTGGGTGGCGTGATCCCTCCGGTGAAGAAGATCCTGATCATTCGGCATGGCGGCCTGGGCGACCATGTGATCTTTTCGCGCGCCTTGAAGAAGCTGCGCAGCCTGGAACCGGATGCGCACATCACCTTCATGCATTCCTTCCACATGCAGGACTTCTACAAGAACAATCCCTACGTCAACCAGCGGCTGGACGCCCCCGTCGTCGCCCGCCTGATCGACGAGAACGGCCTGGACATTCCCGCCCTGGACCGGGCGCTGGAGGGCCTGGACGGCCAGGCCTTCGACTACGTCTATGTGCCGGACCCGCACGAAACCAACCTTTACGGCGTCATCGTCGCCCGGATAAAGGCGAAACGGAAAATCGGCTTCCGGCAGGACCGCTGGGTGATCCGGAATTATAATTCCAACGACTATTTCACCGACCTGCTCGACCGGCCCAACCTGGCCAACATCGCCGACTATCAGGAAATCTTCTTCAAGCAGGTCTACGGCGTCGACTTCAAGACCGACGGCTACGACCTGTTCGCCGACCCGGAAGAACGCCGCCAGATCGAGCGGGCGCTGAGCGGCATGCCGCGCGGCCGGGGCTTCGTCGCGGTGCACGGGGCGGGCACCCACGTGATGAAGGTGCTGGACGACGCCCAGGTGTCGGGCGTCATCCGGGGGGTCGCCGCGCGCGGCTTCACCCCGATCCTGATCGGGCAGAGGCCCTATCCGGCGCTGCGGGGAAGCTGCATCGACCTGACCAAGGCAATCACCATCGGCCAGCAGACCTGCCTGATCGAGGCGTGCGCGGCGATCGTCACCGTCGATTCCGGGCCGAAGCATCTGGCCGCCGCGGTGGAAACGCCGATCTGCGAGGTCGGGCATATCCCCGACTATCTGGCCCGGAACTATGGCTCGCTGCTTCCGGAAAGCCGTTTCTGCGGCCTGCCCGCCTTCGCCCCGGTCAACGGATGCCCGCATCGCGTGGTGGTTCCCACCCTGCCGGGCTTCGACGAGCGCGCGGTCGAAACCGGCCAGGCCATCCGTTCCATCGACCCCGCCGAGATTCTGGCGGGGTTCGATCGCCTGATGGCCGAAAGCGGCGGCCATCGCAAGTCCAGCGACGAAGGGGTCTGAGAATGTCCGGCGAATTCCCCCCGATGGCGCGTGCGCGGGTGCGCGCGTGCAAGGTCTGCGGCAACCCGGCGCCGCTGTTCGGCGCCATCGACTTCAACAAGCCGGGCCCGGCGTGGGAGAACTATGCCGTGCCGCCCTCGGGGCAGATGGTCTTCTATAACCGCTGCCCCGAATGCGGTTTCCTGTTCACCGCGTCGTTCGACGCGTGGGGCCGCGAGGATTACGCCGAGTTCATCTACAACGAATTCTATCCGCGCATCGACCCCGGTTCGGTCCTCGAACGGCCGCAGGGCAACGCCAAGACCATCGAGGCGCTGTTCGGCGGCTCCCGGGACAGTCTGTCCATCCTGGATTACGGCAGCGGCAACGGCCTGCTCGGCCAATTCCTGCGGGAAACCGGCTTTTCCGAGGTCGTCCCCTACGACCCCTTCAACGACCAGGCCAGCACCATGCCGGAGGGAAAGTTCGACCTGATCACCTGCTACGAGGTCCTGGAACACGTGCCGGACCCCATGGAAACCATCGGCGTGATCAAGTCGCTTTTGCAGGATGCCGGGGTGGTGCTGTTCTCGACCCTGGTGCAGCCGGTGGATTTCGACGAGCGGGGCCTGTATTGGAGCTACGTGTCCCCCAGGTCGGGGCACGTTTCGATCCATTCCCGGAAGTCCCTGCAAATCCTTTGGGCGCGGCACGGCTTCCAGGTGGCCAGCTTCAACGAGGGGCTGCACCTGGCCTTCCGTCGGCTTCCGGCGTTCGCCCGGCATCTCTTCGGGCAAGAGGGCTAGTCGGGCAGCCCTAGCACGGCTTCGCCGTGCCGCCGTTCTTCAGCAGCGCCAGCACCGCTTCGGAAATGCGCAGCCATTCGAAGGCGCCGGCGCGGTCGCCTTCCTCGGCCAGGCGGTTGGCCCGTTGCGCCGCCAAACGGACGGCACCCCGCCCATGGAAGCCGATCAGCAACCCGGCGGTTCTGTCGACGTCCAGACCGGCACACCCATGTCCTTCTGCCATGGTTTTGCTCCCATTTTAGGCGGACTCCCGCGCGGCCGTTCTGGCCTTCGGAGTCCACAGTCGTGCATCTTCGGGCACCGGCCGAACGCGGTCGCGCGCCGCGAGCAGGGCGCGATAGTGTCCGGCAAGGTCCTCGATGCGGATTCGTTCGATGCCTTCGTAATCGTCGGCCAGGGCCAGATCGCGATAGACGTCGAGATTGCGCAGGTCCGGCTGCGGCAGCCGTCCGGCCTCGAAGTCGCCCCACATTTCGCGCAACAGCCCCTCCAGGCCGCGGACATGGGCATCCATGTCGAACAGCGTGCAGGTCTTGCGGTTGGCCTCCAGCCGGTCGCGATAGCCGCGCAGGGCGGCGGGGTCGCGCCCCAGGGCGATGGCGCGGGCGACGAATTCGTCCGGCCCGTCGCAGACCAGGTCGGGCATCCCCGCCGCGCGCACCAAACTGGCGCAGACCCGGGCGGCGAAACTGCGCCCCGCGAAGGTGAGCACCGGAACCCCCATCCACATCGCGTCCGAGGCGGTGGTGTGGGCGCCGTAGGGGGCGGAGTCGAGGAACAGGTCGGCCAGCGGATAACGGGCCAGATGAAAGGGGTTGGCGATTTTCGGCGCGAAGACGATCCGCGCGGGATCGATGCCGCGGGCCTGGGCCTGTTGGGCGATCCCCTGGTCCACCGGTTCGGACACGCCGAGCAGCCAAAGAACGCTTCCCGGCACCTCTTGAAGGATCTGCATCCAGCGGTCGAAGGTGAAGCGGGTGAACTTGTGACTGCCGTTGAAGCTGCAATAGACGACGGCGTTTTCGGGCAGGCCGACCTCGGCGCGGGTGGGGCGATGCGGCGCGATGGCCCGCTTGCGGTCGTTGGGCTGATAGCACGGCAGGCGCAGAACCTTTTCCGTGTAATAGATTTCGTCGCCCTCGGGGACGATCCAGGGATCGGCCAGCAGATAGTTGTGGTGGGGGCTGCCCATGGTGCCGGGGAAACCCAGCCAGTTGACGATCACCGGCGCGGGCCTGAGCGAGAGCAGATGCCCCCGGGCGCTGCGGGTATAGCCGTTGACGTCGATCAGGATGTCGATGTTGTCGTCGGCGATTTTCCGGGCCGCGGCGTCGTCGTCGAGGGCGGAAACGTCCACCCAATGCTCGACCGCCCCCCGGATGCGCGTCTTGATCGCGTCGTCCTCGGGAATGCCGCAGTAGTACGCGGTGACCTCGAAACGCTTGCGGTCGTGCAGTTCGAACAATTCGGCCATCAGGAAGCCGATGGCGTGCGCCCGCAGGTCCGACGACAGATAGCCGACGCGCAGGCGCTTCGACGGCGGGCGGGCGGCGGAGCGCCACAGCGGCGCGGTGCCGGGCGGCGGGTCGTAGGTGCGGTTGTAGTTCCACGCCACGCCCATGTGGAAAACCGGGTCGTCGGCGTACGCGGCCACGGTCAGCGGCTCGAAGCCCTTCATCAGCTGAAGACGGCTGACCTCTTCCCAGGGATCGACCACCGGCCACTTGCACTGCACCATCCGCGCCATGACGAAGTGCTGGACGATTTCGGCCTGGTCTGGGTCGAGCGACAGGGCGTCGTGCAGATGCGCCTCGGCCGAGGCGTGGCGGCGGTTTTCCTCGAGCAGGCGGCCGATCTGCTTCAGGGCGGTGACCTTGTAGGTGACCGCCGACGGCACCACCGGGGACAGTTGCTTGACGATCTCCGTCCACTGGCGCACGGCCTCGTCCGCGTTGCCCAGCTTTTCCAGGACGCCGCCGTAATTGATGTAGGCGGGGTGAAAATCCGGCTTGCTCGCGATGGCGGCCTCAAGGGCGTCCTTCGCCCCGGCCAGGTCCCCCTGGGAGGACAGCATCGTGCCCAGGTTGAACAGCGCGACGTAACGCAGGGGGTCGTCGGCGTGGATCTTGCTCCACAGCCGATACACCATCGCGGCGGCGGCGGCGTTGCCTTCCCGTTGCAGCCGGATCGCGGCGTCCACCGCTTCGGTCACCGGAAACGGCTCTTCCGACAGGCGGTTCACCAGTTGCAGCAGAGATTCGTTGTCCATACGACCGCACCCTTAACACGGCAGGCAGGGGAATACCCTGCCCGCCGGTTCTCGTTTAGGCAAGAGCCGCCAGCCAAGCCTCGACCTGGGCGCTGCTGAGGACGGCAACCTGCTCTTGCGTCAGGGCGTTGGCTTGCGTGGTTGTCATGGCCGAAATGTTGGTCGTGGTCAACACGGTAACCTGGTCGGTGGTCAGCGCGGCGACCTGGGTGGAGGAGAACTCGCCGACGTCGGTGGTGGAGAGAGCCGCCACCTGGGTGGTGGAGATGCCCTTCACCTGCAAGGTGGACAGAGCCTCGACCTGGGTGGCGTTCAGCGCCGACAGGCTGGTGGTGGTCAGGGACGCCAGCTGCGTGGTGGTCAGCACGCCGACCTGGGTGGCGGAGAGCTCGCCGATGTCGGTGGCGGAGAGCGCCTCCATCTGGGTGGTGGAGAGGACCCGCACCTGGGCGGTGGTCAGACCTTCCATCTGGGTGGCGGAGAGCGCCGACAGGTTGGTGGTGGACAGCGCCGTCAGTTGCGGCGTCGTCAGCACGCCGACCTGGGTGGCGGAAAGTTCGCCGATGTCGGTGGTGGTCAAGCCCGACACCTGGGTGGTGGTCAGCCCCTGGATCTGGCTGCTGGACAGGGCCTCCATGGCGGTGGCGGACAGCGCCGACAGGCTGGTCGCGGTCAACGCCGCCAGTTGGGCGCCGCTCAACCCCTGGACCTGGGTGCTGGTCAACGCCGCCATCGCGGTCGAGGTGATCGAGCCGATCTGGGTGGTGGTCAGGGCGCCGATCTGGTTGGTGGCGAACTCGCCGATGTCGGTGGCCGACAGCGACGCGATCTGGGTGGTGGACAGGCCCTTCACCTGCAGGGTGGAAAGAGCCTCCATCTGGGTGGCGGACAGCGCCGACACGGCGGTGGTGGAGAGTGCCGCCAACTGGCCGGTGGACAGCACGCCGACCTGGGCGGTGGAGAGTTCGCCGATGTCGGTGGCCGACAGCGCCGCCATCTGGGTGGTGGTGAACGCCGGCACCCGCTCGGTGCCCAGGCTTTCCATCTGCGTCGCGGTCAGCGCCGAGATACTGGTGGTGCTGATCGCCGCCACCTGTTCGATCGACATCAGGCCCAGCTGGGTGCCGGTGAACTCGCCGATGTCGGTGGCATTCAGCGCCGCCACCTGGGTGGTGGAAAGGCCGCGGATCTGCGTCTTGTTCAGCTCGGCCACGGCGGTGGCGGAGAGGGCGGAGACCTGGGTGTCGTTCAGGGCGCCGATTTGGGCGGCGGTCAGGGCCTGCGCCTGGGTGGCGGAGAGCGCCGCGATGCCGGTGCTGGTCAGCGCGCCGATCTGATCGGTGGTCAGCGCGGCGACCTGGCTGGCGGAGAACTCGCCGACGTCGGTGGCCGACAGGGCCGCCAACTGGGTGGTGCTGAGGCCCCGCACCTGCGCGGTCGACATCCCTTCCACCTGGGTGGCGGAGAGGGCCGAGACGCTGGTGGTGGAGAGCGAGGCCAACTGCGTGGTGGTCAACGCCCGGACCTGGGTGGCACTCAGTTCGCCGATGTCGGTGGCCGACAGCGATTGCACCTGGCTGGTCGTCATGAAGGCGATCTGCAGGGCGGTCAATCCCTGCATCTGGGTGGCGGAGAGCGCCGACAGGCTGGTGGTGTTGATCGCCGCCACCTGTTCGTTGGACATCAGGCCCAGTTGGGTCGCGGTCAGCTCGCCGATATCGGTGGCGTTGAGGGCGGCGACCTGGGTGGTCGAGAAGCCACGGATCTGCGTCTTGTCGAAGACGCCGATGGCGGTGGCGGTCAGGGCGGAGACCTGAGTGTCGTTCAGCGAACCGATCTGCGCGGCGGTCAGGGCCTCCGCCTGGGTGTTGGACAGCGCCGCCACCGCGGTCGAGGTGATCGCGCCGATCTGATCGGTGGTCAGGGCACCGATCTGGCTGGCGGTGAACTCGCCGATGTCGGTGGCCGACAGCGAGGCGATCTGCGTGGTGGTGAGGCCGCGCACCTGGGTGGTGGTCATCCCTTCCACCTGGGTGGCGGAGAGGGCGGCCAGGCTGGTGCTGGTCAGGGCGCCCAACTGACTGGTGGAGAGGACGCCGACCTGCGCGGCGGAGAACTCGCCGATGTCGGTGGCGGACAGCGCCGCGATCTGGGTGGTGGTGAAGGCCGACACCCGGGCGGTGCCCAGGCTTTCCATCTGGGTGGCGGAGAGGGCCGAGACGCTGGTGGTGCTGATCGCCGCCACCTGTTCGATCGACATCAGGCCCAGCTGGGTGCCGGTGAACTCGCCGATGTCGGTGGCGTTCAGCGCCGCCACCTGGGTGGTGGAGAGGCCGCGAATCTGCGTCTTGTTCAGCTCGGCCACGGCGGTGGCGGAGAGGGCGGAGACCTGGGTGTCGTTCAGGGCGCCGATTTGGGCGGCGGTCAGGGCCTGCGCCTGGGTGGCGGAGAGCGCCGCGATGCCGGTGCTGGTCAGCGCGACGATCTGATTGGTGGTCAGGGCGGCGACCTGGCT
>QJZR01000013.1 GCA_003246625.1 Alphaproteobacteria bacterium | reverse complement strand
CGTGGGTGCATGACTACGCCCATGCGCCGATCGCGGTTTCCGCCTCCATGGGCGGCGCCGCCTTCGTCAGCAAGACCGAACGTCCGGCGGCGAACGGCGCGCGCCTGGACATGGGCACGACGCTGGAACGGGACGACGGACTGTCGATCAGCCTGGAATACCAGGGCGAGGTCCGTTCCGATTACCAAAGCCACACCGGGCTGCTGACCCTGCGCTCCGAGTTCTAAAACCCGGCGGCACGTCAAATATGCATAAGAAATTCATGTATAGCGCAAGAGGAATTAAAATGAATCGTCAAAAATTCTCGTACAAATCCCTTCTCAGAAAGAACCTATATTCACATACCAGCTTTGTCAGGCCTTGTCTTTTCGCGATATCGCTCGGGCTTTGCGTCATTCCGACGCAAAACGGCTTTGCCGCCACCGTGACTTACGGCCCCGGTAATTTTAATCGCGATATAATCGGAAACGGATCTGCTGCAGACAGTTACTACAGTGTTGGCGGAACAAATAACATCGCGACACATGGAAATAACATCTACTCGCAAGGAAACACCGTCGATGTTACCGGGGGCACCGTCGATGACGGAATCTACGGCGGTTATTATATAGGAAGCGCACCAGGAGCCGATATCTCATCGAACAACAATACAGTGACAATCGAATCTACATTTCCCGGCAACAGCAGTTTGCGAATATACGGAGGGTTCGCGCGGTCCGATAGCGAATTTTCGATGGCATCCTCCAATAATACCGTGAATATTTATGGTGGACAGGCCTCTATATTATACGGCGGCCTTGCTTTTAACAACAGCATGACCGGCTCGATCACCACCACGGCCTCCGGCAACACCATCAATATCACCGGCGGCACCATAGACGAGGTTTATGGCGGTTCCGCCACTTCCGTCTATAGATCGGGAACGCATGCGGCCTCCGGCAACACCATCAACATCAGCGGCGGCACCGTAGGCAGCACCATTTTGGGCGGGTATGTCGACGCGCGCTATGGAACCGGCACGGCCACGAACAATACGGTGACCATCAGCGGCTCGCCGAATCTGATCGCCGCAAATTTCTACGGTGGGTTTCTCGACACGCACACCACTGGCGACGCATTCAGCGGCAACACCCTGAATGTCAGAACCACCGGTCTGACGGTGGGGAGCGTTCAGAATTTTCAGTATGTGACCTTCTACCTGCCGTCCGCCTTTTCCGCGACCGACACCGTGCTGACGGTGACCGGCACGGCAAACCTGGCGGGCAGCACGGTTCGGCTGGACGGCGACGGGCGGACGGCCAACACCAGCTACACCGTCGTCGCGGCGGGTTCTCTCACCACGACCGGCCTGACCCTGGTTTCCGACGGATATAGCGGCAACACCTGGCGGATCGAGGGCAACACCCTGATCGTCACCCTGGGTTCCGTGGCCGGTGCCGCGCAGTGGTCGGACAAGGGCGCGGCGGCGGGGGGCACCACCGCCGGTCTGGGCTCGGCGCTGGACAGCCTGAGCTTTCCGACGCCGGGCAGGCCCAGGCCTTGCGGCAGATGGCGCCGGACCAGGTGGCGCCGCAGCTGAACCTCGGCGGGGCGACGGTGGAACCGGCGACGATGGCGATCCAGAACCGCCAACTCGCGCGCATGGACGGCAACGGCGGCAGCGGCGTGGCCACGGGCTCGGCCTCCGCGGACCGGGCGGTGTGGGGACGCTTCCTCGGCGGTTACGCGAACCAAAGCGGCACCGGCGGCTATTCGGCGCGGACGGCGGGGATGCTGTTCGGGGCGGATGGATACGTCGGGGACGACGTTCTGGTCGGCGGCGCCGCCAGTTGGCTGCGCGCCTTGGCGCGGGGAAAGGGCGACGCCGGCGGCAACCGGACCACCCTGGACAGCTTCCAGTTGGACGGCTACGGCACGTGGCGCCCGGACGGCGGCCCCGCCTATGTCCAGGCCTTGGCCGGGATCGGGCGGAACCTCTACGACCAGCGGCGGAACATCGACTATCTGAATGCCGCGGCGACGGCGAACTACGACGGCTGGCAGGTCCAGGGCAAGCTGGGCGTCGGCTACGACCTGCCGCTGGGCGCGGCGACGGTGACGCCGTTGGCCTCCTTGCAGGCGGTCCGCGTGAAGACCGAGGGCTATTCCGAAAACGGCGCGGGCGTCGCCAACCTGACGGTGGACTCCACCGGCATCAACTCGATCCAAAGCGAGCTGGGGGCGCAGGTCTCGGGCGGCCTGGGAACGACGGAATGGGGCGTCCTGAAGGGCAGCGCGCGGGCGGCGTGGGTGCATGACTACGCCCATGCGCCGATCGCGGTTTCCGCCTCCATGGGCGGCGCCGCCTTCGTCAGCAAGACCGAACGTCCGGCGGCGAACGGCGCGCGCCTGGACATGGGCACGACGCTGGAACGGGACGACGGCCTGTCGATCAGCCTGGAATACCAGGGCGAGGTCCGTTCCGATTACCAAAGCCACACCGGGCTGCTGACCCTGCGCTCCGAGTTCTAAAACCCGGCGGCACGGAACTGCACGGCTACGTATATCAGCCGATCTTTTGCCGCTGTCATCAGACTGTCCAACCCGACGGATGACAGCAAAGGATAGGTCGGCGCACCGTCTCGCGCCGACCTATCCAAATCCCAAGCCGGAGCCCACCGCGTTGGCGGGCAAAAAAAGAAATGAGGTCTGGGGCCCACGGCCCCAGCGGGGTCCGGGGCTTGGCCCCGGCCTGTTTTTACGAGAAATCGACCGGTTTGCCGCCGGGCGGGCCGATCAGTTCGTCCTCGCGCATCACCGTGCGGCCGCCCACCGCGGTCGCCACCGGCCAGCCGGTCACCGTCATCCCATGATAGGGGGTCCAGCCGCATTTGCTGGCGATCCAGTCGTCGGAGATGGTCCGCCGCGCCTTCAGGTCGACGACGGTGAAGTCGGCGCGGAATCCCTCGGCGATGCAGCCACGCCCGGCCATGCCGAAGATCTCCGCCGGGCGGGAGCTGGTCAGGCGGACGAACTCCGCCAGGGTAAGGCGTCCGGCGGCGACGTGGTCCAGCATCACCGGCACCAGGGTCTGCACCCCGGGCATGCCGGAGGGGCTTTTCGGATAGGGCTGCGCCTTTTCCTCGCGGGAATGCGGCGCGTGGTCGGAACCGAGGCAGTCCACCACCCCCGCCTTCAACGCCGCCCACAGCGCGGCGCGGTGAGCCTCGTCGCGGATCGGCGGGTTCATCTGCGCCAGGGTTCCCAGGCGTTCATAGGCCTCGGGCGCCGCCAGGGTCAGGTGCTGCGGCGTCACCTCCACCGTCATTTTCGAGGGGCGGTGGCGCAGAAGCTCCATCTCGCCCGCGCTGGTGACGTGCAGCACGTGGGTGGCACGGCCGGTGCGGCGGGCCAGATCGATCAGCCGCGCGGTGGATTTCATCGCGGTTTCCTCGTCGCGCCAGACCGGATGCATGGAAACCGGCGCGCCGCCCTCGACCAGCTTGAAACGCTCCTTGAGGCGGGTTTCGTCCTCGGAGTGGACGGCGACGCGGCGACGCCCGCAGGCGAAGATGCGCTCCAGGGCCTCTTGCTCGTCGACCAGCAAGGTGCCGGTGGAAGAGCCCATGAACACCTTGATGCCGCAGCAGCCGGGCAGGTTCTCCCAGGTGGCGAGGTCGTCGGCGTTCTCCGCCGTCGCCCCCAGATAGAAGGCGAAGTCCACCCAGGCGCGCCCGCTGGCGCGCGCCACCTTGTCGGCCAAGGCGGCGGGATCGGTGGTGGCGGGCTTGGTGTTCGGCATCTCGAAGACCGCCGTCACCCCGCCCAGGGCGGCGGCGGCGGTGCCGGTGGCCAGGTCTTCCTTGTGTTCGGCGCCGGGCTCGCGGAAGTGGACCTGGGTGTCGATCACCCCGGGCAGCACGGTCAGACCGGAAAAGTCGTCCTCGACCGCGCCGCGCCCGGCGGGAATGGCGCCGACCGCCGCGATGCGGCCATGCCGCACCCCGATGTCGGCGGCGGCGAGGCCGCGCGGGGTGAAGACGGCGGCGTTGCGCAGCACCCAGTCGAAACGATCGGTCATCGCGGTTCCTTCCCGGACGAGAAAATACGAAGGGGGAACTTCAGATATAGAGCCGCGTCAGCGCGCGGCCAAGACGTCGAGAACGCCGCCCATGCAATCCGCGCCCTCGATCTGGCGGCGATGCCAAAGGGCATAGAACAGCAGGTTCCACGCGGCGAAGCCCGCCCGCTTGTCCGGCTTCGCGGTACCAAGAGAGGCGAACACCCGGCGCACCGCGTCGGGATCGCAGATTTCCGCCACCCCGGCCTGCCGCGCCACCAGCGGCCCCAGGTCGGCGGCACGGCCGGAAATCCACTCCGCCACCGGCACGGTGAAGCCGCGCTTCTTGCTGAAGGGCTTGCTCTGCGGCAGATGCTTTTCCAGCCAGCGGCGGATCACGTACTTGCCAAGGCCGCCGTGTACCCGCAGCGAATCCGGCAGGGTCTGGGCGAAACGCGCCATTTCCTGGTCGAGGAAGGGCACCCGCCCCTCCACCCCGTGCGCCATCAGGCAACGGTCGAGCTTGGTCAGAAGGTCGTTGGGCAGCCAGTCCAGGCAATCCAGCGCCTGCTGCGCCTGCAAGCCGCGCAGCCCCGCCTGCCTGACCGCCTTTTCCGCCGCGGCGATGCCCTGCCGCCAGGCGTCGCCGCCGTCGCGCAGCACCCCCAGGCCGTCGAACACGCCCTTCGCCCGCATCGACTTCCGGAACGGCCAGGGACGTACCGCGGCGCGATAGCGTCCGTACCCGGCGAAGAGTTCGTCGCCGCCCTCGCCGGAGAGGATCACCTTCACCGATTTCGCCGCCTCGCGGGCGAGGAACCAGGTGGGCACGATCGCATAGTCGGCCACCGGGTCGTCCATCGCCGCGACGATGCGCGGCAGATGGGTCCAGAAGTCCCGCTCGACGATCGGCACCTCGACGTGTTCCGCCCCCATCGCCTGGGCCACCGCGCGGGCATGCTCGCGTTCGTCGTGCACGCCGGTCTCGGGGAAGCCCGCGGTGAACGCCTTCACCGGCTGTCCGTTCAGGCGCGCCATCATCGCCAGCACCGCCGAGGAATCGACGCCGCCCGACAGGAACATGCCGTAGGGCACGTCGGACCGCTGGTGGAAGTCCACCGTGTTCTCGAACACCTTGTCGAAGCGGGCCACCGCCTTTTCGCCGCTGGTCTGCCAGGCCCCGGCCTCGGGGTCGGAGGCGGGCCAGCAGGAGCGGTACTTGCGGTCGACGATCAGGCCGTTCTCGATCACCAGGGTCTCGCCGGGGGCCAAACGCTTGATGTCGGGGAAGATGGTGTCCTTGCCGGTGGTGAACTGCAATTGCAGCAGTTCCGCCGCCTTCGCCGGGTTGACCTTGGCCTCGGCCCAGTCGGCGGCGATCAGGGCGCGCGGCTCGGAGGCGAAGGCGACGCCGACCCGTGTCGGCATGTAGTAAAGCGGCTTGATGCCGAAGGGATCGCGGGACAGCACCACCCGCCCGTTGCGCGGGTCGTGCAGGGCCAACGCGTACATGCCGCGCAGGTGCGAGACGAAATCCAACCCGTCGCGCTGATACAGGTACAGCGGCGGTTCGCAATCGGAATTGGTGGCGAAGGTGGTATCGGGCAGACCGGCGCGCAGTTCCCGGTAGTTATAGACCTCGCCGTTGCCGACCAGGGCGCTTCCCGCCGGACCGTGCAGGGGCTGGTCGCCGCCGGTCAGGTCGATGATCGCCAGACGCATGTGGGCGAAGGCGACGCAATCGCGGCGCAGCTCGCCCTTGCCGTCGGGGCCGCGATGCGCCAACGCCCCGGCCATCGCCTGCAACGCGGCGTCCCGTCCGCTCAGCAGGTCCCGTGCCTCGGGGGTGGTGATGATCCCGGCAATGCCGCACATGTGAACGCCGTCTCCCTTGTCCTCGATACCGCCACGCGACGTTAGCAGGCGTCCGCCCGCCCGGTTATGACCGCCGTCACGCCTCCGCCACGTCGGGCGGCGCAACCTGATCGAAAAACGCCCGATAGCGGGCGATCACCGTCGGCGCGCTGTAGTCCTTCTCGAAGGCGGCGTACCCCGCCGCCGCCATCGTCCGCGCCGCCTCGGGGTTGTCGAGCATCCAGGCGATCGCCTGCGCCATCGCCGAAACGTCGTCCACCGGCACCAGAAGCCCGGTGCGGCCATGATCGATCAGCATCCCCGGCCCCTGCGCGTCGGCGGCGACCACCGGCGTGCCGCGCGCCCAGGCCTCCAGCACCACGTTGCCCAGGGGCTCGTGCCGCGACGGGCAGACGAACAGGTCGGCGGCGGCCAGCAGCGGCGAAACGTCGGTCTGCCAGCCGAGGAAACGGGTGCGCGGCTTGATCCCCTCGGAAAGAGCCAGCTTTTCCAGCTTTTCTCGCTCCGGCCCGTCGCCCGCCAGCCAGAAATAGGCATTGGGCACCCGCGCCAGCGCCTTGATCAGGGTGTCGAAGGCCTTGTTCTCGTGCAGGCGGCCCATCGCCACCACCAGGGGCGCGGTAGGCGGCGTCCAGTGGGCGGAACGCGGCATCGGCGGCGCGTCGGCATCGACGTCGACGAAGTTCGGCACATAGTGGGCGCGATCGGCGGGCCAGCCCTCGCGCACCAGATAATTGACGATGTCCGGGGTATTGCCGATCAGATGGTCGCAGGAACGATAGTATTTCAGGTCGTAATAACCGCCCAGGCGCGCCACGTGGGTAAAGTTCCCCTTCGGGCACATCGCGGTGGCGCGGTTCATCCAGGTCATCACCACGTGCGGCTTGAACTTGGCGATCTCGCGGGAGAAGGCGCGCCCGGTGGCGAAGTCGAGCATGCCGCCGAAGGGCAGCTCCACCGGATTGAGACCCACGGCACGCAGGCGTTCCGCCCGCGCCGGGTTGCGGCGGATCAGAACGTGCTGCTGCACGCCGTCGCGATGCAAGGCGATCACCAAGCGTTCGAAGAACGCCTCGGCGCCTCCCTGCTCGGCCCCTGCCATCGCCTGCAAAATCCGCTTCGTCACCTTCGTACTCCCCTGACCGGAGCGAGGATTCTCCCCGCCGCCGCGCCATCCCAGCACCAGCGTCGCTTGCGGTCAAGAGCCCGATTCGAGGGCTCCGCGCATCGTGCCGGTTTATTCGTCCTCCAACGTCGCCTTCAGATAGGAAAGCAGCGGATAGAGCCCGGCGCACAGCGCGATCAGGAACCCCCACTTCCCTTCCCGATACCCCTTGCGGCCGACATAGCACTTATAGAAGCGGGAAAAGAAACGCCGCACGTTGTTGGCCAGACTGCCGGGATTTCCGCTTTCCCGCAAGTCGCGGGCGCGCGACGTGGAATAACGGTCGAGACGGCGCAGCATGTCGCTGATGCTGGCGTCGACGTAATGGTCGATGCGGTTGGCAAGGGTCGGCCCCTTCACCGCCTTGCCGCCGTCGCGCCCGCGCCAGGACAGCGCCGGATGCACCCGCTGCTCCCCCCAGACCTTCGCCCCCTTGCGCGACAGGCGCGGCACCGCCGAGGTGCCGAACGAGGCCCCCCAGCCGTAACGCACCCGATGTCCGCCGACATAGTTGTCCAGCGGCAGGTCGTGATAGTCGGCGTCGGAGGTTTCGATCACCGCGCGGATTTCGGCGGCCAGCGCCGGGGGAATATGTTCGTCGGCGTCGACCTCGACCACCCAGTCGCCCGCGCAGGCGGCCAGCCCGGCGTTGCGGCGCGGCCCTTCCACCTCCCAGGAGCCCTCCACCAGATGGGCCTCGTCGGTGAAGCGCAGGGCGATGCCGCGGCTGCCGTCGGTGCATTTGTCCAGCACCACCACCAGCTCGTCGGCGAAGGACAGTTTTTCCAGGCAGGCGGCGAGGATGGCCTCTTCGTTATGGACCACCACCAGGGCGCTCAGGGTCGTCATCGCGGGCCTCCGATCAGGGCAAGGGCGGCGGCGTGCGCCGCCTCCACCGTCAGGCTGTCCATCAGGGTGCCGGTGGTGCGGTGGTCGTACTCCGGCCCGCCGGTCAGCCGTTCATAGGACAGCGCGGTACGCACCACCGCGCACCGTTCGCCCCAGGGGGCGTACAGGGCGTCGTAACTGGGGCCGAACAAACCGAGGGTCGGCACCCTCGCCGTCGCCGCCAGGTGCATCAGGCCGGAATCGTTGCCGACGTAGAAGGCGCAGCGCGAAAGCGCGGCGAACACCGTCAGAAGGTCGCCTTCCCCGGTCAGCGGCAGGCGCGCCTCGGGCGGCAGGGAGTCGAGCAGCGGACGCGCCGCCTCCGCCTCGCCGGGGGCGGTGAACACCGCGACGCGCGCCCCGGCGAACGGCGCGCCGGGCGCGGTGAGCAGACGAACGAGTTCGACGAAGCGTTCGATCCGCCAGGTCTTGCCCCGCCAGTTGGCGGTGGGCCCCACCGCCAGCACCGGCGCCCCCGCCGGGATCAGCGCCGCCGCCGCCGCCTCGTGGCGCGGCAGGGTCCACAACTTCGGCGCGGGCGGCGGGTCGAGATTCAGAACACGGGCGTTTTCCACCACGCGGTGGCAGGGCTCGCCGGGTTGCGGCGGACGCAGGCGGTGCCGCGCGCACAGGGTCCAGGCCAGGGCGGAACGGCGCAGATCGACCACCGTGTCCCAACGGGTGGTGACCACCTCTGCCCACAGGCGCCGCCAGTGCGCGGCATAGCGGCCCTTGACCATCGGGATCACCCGTTCCAGGCGCGGCACGCCCGCGAACAGCGAGGCGGCGACCGCGCCGCAGGCGACGGTGAAACGGGCGTCGGGCCGGGTCTCCACCAGATGCGACAGCACCCCCGAGGAGAGGACGGCGTCGCCGATGCGGGTCGAGGTGACGAAGAGGATCCGGTTCGACACGTTGGTCCTTCGATCTTCTGACAGAGACTGGATTTCCAGCGCGGAGATTAGAGCATTTTCCGCGCCCGGCCCACCCCTCCGCGCAAAACGGCGCGCGGAGGAAGCCCCCGCGCGCCGGATGGTTCCGCGAAAGCGCCGGTTACTTGCCGCGCCGCTGCTTCAACGCCGCCTGCGCCGCCGCCAGACGGGCGATCGGCACGCGATAGGGCGAGCAGGAAACATAGGTCAGGCCGATCGACTGGCAGAACTCCACCGAGGCCGGATCGCCGCCGTGCTCGCCGCAGATGCCGAGCTTGATGCCCGGGCGGGTGGCGCGGCCGCGTTCGGCGGCGATCTTGATCAGCTCGCCGACGCCGTCCTGATCCAGGGTGGCGAAGGGATCGGTCTCCACCACGCCCTTCTGGCGATAGATTTCCAGGAAGTTGCCCGCGTCGTCGCGCGACATCCCCAGGGTCGTCTGGGTCAGGTCGTTGGTGCCGAAGCTGAAGAACTCGGCGGTCTTGGCGATCTCGCCCGCGCGCAGGGCGGCGCGCGGCAGTTCGATCATGGTGCCGACGTTATAGGTCAGGGTCATGCCGGAAGCGGCGAAGACCTCTTTCGCCACCGCGTCGATCACCGCCTTCATCATGTCGAGCTCGGCCTTGCCCATGACCAGCGGAATCATGATCTCGGGGACCACGCTTTCGCCGGTTTCCTTGGACACCTGCACCGCCGCCTCGAGAATGGCGCGCGCCTGCATCTCGTAGATTTCGGGATAGGTGACGCCCAGGCGGCAGCCGCGATGGCCGAGCATCGGGTTGCTTTCGTGCAGGGCGATCACCGCGGTCTTCACCATGCCGACGTCGATGCCCGCGGCCTCCGCCACCTCCTGCTGTTCCTCGTCGGTGTTGGGCAGGAATTCGTGCAGCGGCGGGTCCAGCAGACGCACCGTCACCGGCAGGCCCTTCATGATGGTGAACAGGTCGACGAAGTCCTGGCGCTGATAGGGCAGCAGCTTGGCCAGCGCGGCGCGGCGGCCGGGTTCGTTGCGCGCCAGGATCATCTCGCGCATCGAAATGATGCGCTGCGGATCAAAGAACATGTGCTCGGTGCGGCACAGGCCGATGCCTTCCGCCCCGAACTTGCGCGCGGTCGAGGCGTCGAGCGGGGTTTCGGCGTTGGCGCGCACCTTCATGGTGCGGACCTCGTCCACCCAGCCCATCAGAATGGCGAAGTCGCCGGTCATTTCCGGCTGCACCGTCGCCACCTCGCCCAAGATCACCTCGCCGGTGGAACCGTCGAGGGTGATCAGGTCGCCTTCCTTGATCACCACGTTGCGCACCCGCATCTCGCGCGCCCGCACGTCGACGCGGATTTCGCCGGCGCCCGCGACGCAGGGGGTGCCCATGCCGCGCGCCACCACGGCGGCGTGCGAGGTCATGCCGCCACGGGTGGTGAGCACGCCTTCCGAGACGTGCATGCCGCCGATGTCCTCGGGGCTGGTTTCCTGGCGCGCCAGGATCACCTTCTCGCCGCGCTTCGCCCAGACCTCGGCATCGTCGGCGGTGAACACCACGCGGCCCGCCGCCGCGCCCGGCGAGGCGGGCAGACCCTTGGCGATGACGTCGCGCTTCGCCTTGGGGTCGAGGGTCGGATGGAGAAGCTGGTCCAGCTGCTGCGGTTCGACGCGCAGCACCGCTTCCTCCTTCGACAGCAGGCCCTCGGACACCATGTCCACCGCGATCTTCACCGAGGCGCTCACGGTGCGCTTGCCGTTGCGGGTTTGCAGCATCCAGAGCTTGCCCTGCTGGATGGTGAACTCCATGTCCTGCATGTCCTTGTAGTGCTTTTCCAGACGGTTGCGGACATTCAGCAGGTCGGTGAACAGGCCGGGCATCACCTCTTCCATGGCGGGCAGCGGCGAGCCGTGCTTTTCCTTGCCCTTGATCGTCAGGTGCTGCGGCGTGCGGATGCCCGCCACCACGTCCTCGCCCTGGGCGTTGACCAGATACTCGCCGTAGAAGGCGTTCTCGCCGGTCGAGGGATCGCGCGAGAAGGCGACGCCGGTGGCGCAGTCCTCGCCCATGTTGCCGAACACCATCGACTGCACGGTGACCGCGGTGCCCCAGCTTTCCGGGATGCCGTGCAGGCGGCGATAGGTGATGGCGCGCTGGTTCATCCAGGAACCGAACACCGCGCCGATCGCGCCCCAGATCTGTTCCTTGACGTCCTGCGGGAAGGGCTTGCCGAGCTCGTGCGCCACCAGGTCCTTGTAGCGTTCGATCACGCCGCGCCAGTCGGTGGCGGACAGTTGGGTATCCTGGCTGACCCCGGCGTTGCGCTTGACCTCGTCCAGGATGTCCTCGAACAGGTGGTGTTCGACCCCCAGCACCACGTCGGAATACATCTGGATGAAGCGGCGATAGCTGTCATAGGCGAAGCGTTCGTCGTTGGACCGCTTGGCCAGGCCCGCGACGGTGACGTCGTTGAGGCCGAGGTTGAGCACGGTGTCCATCATCCCGGGCATCGAGGCGCGCGCGCCGGACCGCACCGAGACCAGCAGCGGATTGACGGCGTCGCCGAAGGAAGCGCCGATCGTCGCCTCGACCCCGGCCAGGGCCTGTTCCACCTGGTCGGTCAGCCCCTCGGGATAGGAGTCGCCGTTGGAGTAATAGAAGGTACAGACCTCGGTCGAAATCGTGAAACCGGGCGGAACCGGCACGCCGATACGGCTCATTTCCGCCAGGTTGGCACCCTTGCCGCCGAGAAGGTTGCGCATATCGGCGCTGCCCTCGGCCTTCCCATCTCCGAAGGTGTACACCCACTTGCTCATGGTCCGTTCCTCATCGTGTCCGGTCCGGTTGCCCCGGACGGATGTTGTGCCGCGGCCCGCCCCCGCGGATACGCGGGAACGGCCGCTCCTCCCGAATGGCGTTTTCCCGCCCTAGCCTTCCAGACGCGAGAAATCCGCCACGCATTCCATGGCCGCGCCGATGCGCGACAGAAGCCGCAGACGGTTGACGCGCAGCTTCGGGTCGTCGGCGTTGACCGTGACCTTTTCGAAGAAGGCGTCGACCGGGCCGCGCAAGGCGGCCAATGCCGTCATCGCCGCGGCGAAATCCTCGGCCGCGAGGGCCGCCCGGCTGTCCGGAATGGCCCTTTCCAGGGCCGCGAACAGCGCGGTTTCCTCGGCCCCCGCCAGATCGGCGGCGGCGGGATCGCCCGCGAACGAGGTTGCGTCCTTCTTTTCCTCGATCCGCACGATGTTGGCGGCACGGCGATAGGCGATCACCAGATTACGCCCATCCTCGGCGGCGAGGAAGGCTTGCAGCGCGGCGACGCGGGCGCGGAAGCGCACGATGTCGTCGTCGGCCTGACGGGCGAAGACGGCGGAGATCACGTCGTGGCCGACCCCTTCCTCGCGCAGGTGGACCTTGAGGCGGTCGGCGAGGAAGCCGATCAGTTCCTCGACCACCGTGTCGCGCGGACGCAGGCCGGAAACGCCCCCCGCCGCGTAAAGGTCGCAGGCGGCGGCGAACAGCGGACGCAACGGCAGGCGCAGACGGTTTTCCAGCACCAGGCGGATGATCCCCAGCGCGGCGCGGCGCAGGGCATAGGGATCGCGCGAGCCGGTCGGCTTTTCGTCGATCGAGAAGAACCCGGCCAGGCTGTCGATCTTGTCGGCCAGAGCCACCGCCACCGCCAGGGGCGCGGTGGGACAGGCGTCGGAGGGTCCCTGCGGCGCGTAGTGTTCGGCCACCGCCTGGGCGACGGTTTCGTCCTCGCCGTCGTTGAGGGCGTAGTAGCGGCCCATCACCCCCTGCAACTCGGGGAATTCGCCGACCATCGCGGTGGACAGATCGGCCTTGGCCAGACGGGCGGCGCGCGCCGCCTTGTCCGCGTCGGCGCCGATCGCGGCGGCGATGCGCTGGGCCAGGGCCTCGATGCGGCCGGTCTTGTCCAGCACCGAGCCGAGCGCGGCGTGGAAGATGCGGTCCTTCAGCGCGGCGACGCGGGATTCCAGGCGATGCTCGCGGTCGGTGTCCCAGAAGAAGCGGGCGTCGGACAGACGCGCCCGCAGCACCCGTTCGTTACCGGCGACGATGCGCTGCCCCCCGTCGGCGGGCTGCATGTTGGAGACCACCAGGAAATGCGGTGCCAGACCGCCCTTGCCGTCGACCAGAGAGAAATACTTCTGGTGCGCGCGCATCGAGGTGGAAAGAACCTCGCGCGGCACGCTCATGAAGGCGTCGTCGATGGTGCCCATCAGCACCGTCGGCCACTCCACCAGGCCGGTCACTTCGGCAAGAAGACCGGCGTCGTCGAGAACCGAAAAGCCCTTCGCCGTGGCCAAGTCCGCCGCCTGACGCGCGATCGTCTCGCGCCGTTCGGCGGGGTCGAGAACCACCTTGGCGGCCTTCAGCTTGGCGGCGAGGTCGGCGAAATCGGTCACCGCGAAGGCGGCGGGGGCGAGGAAACGGTGCCCCTTGCTGAGGTTCCCCGCCTCGCGCCCGGCGAAGGCGAAGGGAACCACCGACCCGGCGAACAGGCAGAGGATGCTTTCCAGCGGCCGGACCCAGCGTTCGGAGCGTTCGCCCCAGCGCATCGACTTCGGCCAGGGGAAGCGGGCCAGGACCTCGGGCAGCAGTTCGGCCAGGACCTGAGCGGTGGCGCGACCCTTCCGGGCGATGTCGAGGAAATAGAAACGGCCCTTCGGCGTGTCGCGCTCGGCCAGATCGGCGGCGGTCACGCCGTTCGCCTTGAGGAAGCCTTCCAGCGCCTGCGCCGGGGCGCCGACCTTCGGTCCGCGCCGTTCCTCGGCGACGTCGGGCTGGGCGACGGGCAGGCCGTCGAGCGCCAGCACCAGACGGCGCGGCGTGGCGAAGGCGCGGGCGGCGGCGGGCTTCAGCCCCTGCGCGGCCAGGGCCTCGGTCACCAGACGGGTCAGGTCCTCGGCGGCGCGCGCCTGCATGCGCGCGGGAATTTCCTCGGACAACAGTTCCAGCAGCAGTTCCCCGGTCATCAGCGGACCTCCCCGGCGGTCGGCGTCGGCAGATGGCCGCGGGTGCGCAGGAACGCCTCGCAGCAGGCCTTGGCCAGGGCGCGCACGCGCCCGATGTAGGAGGCGCGCTCGGTCACCGAGATCACGCCGCGCGCATCCAGCAGATTGAACAGATGCGACGCCTTCAGACAGTAGTCGTAGGCGGGCAACGCCACGCCGCCCGCGATCAGGTCGCCGCATTCCTTTTCCGCATCGCGGAAGTGGGTCAGCAGCATCTCGGTGTTGGCGAGTTCGAAGTTGTGGCGGGAGTATTCGACCTCCGCCTGATGGAAGACGTCGCCATAGGAAACGCCACGGCCGTTGAAGTCGAGGTCGTAGACGTTCTCCACCCCCTGCACGTACATCGCCAGGCGTTCCAGGCCATAGGTCAGTTCCACCGGCACCGGGCTGCATTCGAAGCCGCCGACCTGCTGGAAATAGGTGAACTGGGTGACCTCCATGCCGTCGCACCAGACCTCCCACCCCAGGCCCCAGGCGCCCAGCGTCGGCGATTCCCAGTCGTCCTCGACGAAGCGGATGTCGTGTTCGTCGGGATCGATGCCCAGCGCGCGCAGGCTGTCGAGGTAAAGCTCCTGCACCCCGTCGGGCGACGGCTTCATCAGCACCTGGTACTGGTAGTAGTGCTGCAGGCGGTTGGGATTCTCGCCATAGCGGCCGTCGGTGGGGCGGCGCGAAGGCTGCACATAGGCCGCGCGCCAGGGATCCGGCCCCAGGGCCCGCAGGGTGGTGGCGGGATGGAAGGTGCCCGCCCCGACCTCCATGTCATAGGGCTGAAGGATCAAACAACCCTTCTCACCCCAGAAGCGGTGCAGAGTCAGGATCAAATCCTGAAAGGACGGCGCGCGCCGCGCGGCGGCCGATGCGGTGTGTGCGTTCACGATGCCCATCAAAAAATCAGGTAAGAAACGTGCTGAAAACCTAACGGGGTGGCCCCGGACGGTCAAGATGAAGCGGGTGGGGCGGCGGCGTTTCGCGGCATTTTTATGACTTCCGCCGGTGCGGACATTCCGGCCGCTCGCAGGCCTTCCCCGCGCCGGGCAGCAGATAAACCCCGCAGATCGGGCAGCGTTCCAGGGTTTGCGGCCCGGGTGTGGGGGCGGCGGCGCCGGACGCGCCCCCCTGCCCGCCCGCCTTGCGGCGGAACACCATCCAGGCGGCGGCCAACAGCACCGCCAGCACCAACAGCTTCGTCATCGTGGAGACTCCATCACCTCGTCCAATCCCGCCGCGTCGCGCAGCAGGCGTTGCGCCGCGCCGGTATAACCGCCGTCCGCCGCGTGCAGCACCACGCCGGGCAGCAGGACGAACGGCGTCTTCCGCCCCAGCAACGCCCGCACCAGCACCCGCTTCGCCGGGCGCTCCGCCTTCGGCCACAGGGGAATCGCCTGCGCCGCGCCGAACCGCGCGGACAGACCGGTCAGCACCTCGCCCAAACGCTCCGCCGGATAGATCAGGACGAATTCGCCCCCCGGCCGCAAACAACGGGCGGCGGCGGCGATCCAGTCCGCCACGTCCTCCGCCGCGTCCAGGTGGTGGGCGGCGGCGCGACCCGCGTCGGGGGCGCGGCTGCCGCCGTTGAAATAGGGCGGATTGGCGATGACGGCGTCGAATCCGCCGTCCCCGCCGAAGTCGCGGATATCGCCGTCGGCCACCGTCACCCGCTCGGCCAGGCCGGACAACGCCGCCGAGCGGCGCGCCAGATCGGCGTACTCCGCCTGCCGCTCCACCCCGCGAACCGTCAGGTCGGGCCGCCGCGCCGCCAGACACAGCGCCGCCGCGCCGGTGCCGCACCCCAGGTCGAGCGCCCGTCCGCCGCGCGGCGCGCGCACCGCGGCGGCCAGCAACACCGGGTCCACCGCCGCGCGATACCCCGCCGCCGGCTGCAACAAACGCACCCGCCCGCCGAGAAGGCCATCCTCGCTGATTTCGCCGTCATCCATGGCGCGGATGATAGCGCGCTTCTCTTTCCCTGCGAACCCGGCTTGACCGAAGCGGAAAGCGGCCCGTATTCTGCATCATCTCTTGTTAACCCCTTGCAGATGCGGGTGATGCGGTGTCCAACGTCGTCAATCTGTCCTCCGGCCGCAACCCTTCGTCCTCCGCGTTCGAGGAATTGCACCGTCTGGTCGCCGACGACCTGGAAGCGGTCAACCGCACCATCGTCGCGCGCATGCAAAGCCCGGTGGCCCTGATTCCGCAACTGGCCGGCCACCTTGTCGCCTCGGGCGGCAAGCGGCTGCGGCCGATGCTGACCCTGGCCTCGGCCCGGCTGTGCGGCGCCACCGGGGCGCGGCAAGTGCTTTTGGCCGCCTGCGTCGAATTCATCCATACCGCCACCCTGCTGCACGACGACGTGGTCGACGAAAGCGACCTGCGGCGCGGCCAGGCCTCGGCCAACGCGGTGTGGGGCAACCAGGCCAGCGTGCTGGTCGGCGACTTCCTGTTCAGCCGCTCCTTCGAACTGATGGTCGAGGACGGCTCGCTGCGGGTGATGGAGATTCTTTCCCGCGCCTCGTCGATCATCGCCGAGGGCGAGGTGTTGCAGCTGACCACCGCCAACGACACCGAAACCGACGAGGCCGCCTATCTGGAGGTCATCGAGTCCAAGACCGCCCGCCTGTTCGCCGCCGCCTGCCAGATCGGCGCGGTGATCGCCGAACGTCCGGCGCCCGAGGAAAAGGCGCTGGAACAGTACGGCCAGAACCTGGGTATCGCCTTCCAGCTGATCGACGACGTCCTCGACTATTCCGCGGCGCAGGAAAAGCTGGGCAAGACGGTGGGCGACGACTTCCGCGAGGGCAAGATCACCCTGCCGGTGATCCTGGCCTTCCGTCGCGGCGACGCCGAGGAACGCGCCTTCTGGCGGCGGACGATGGAGGAACTGGAGCAGGACGCGGGCGGCGCCGACCTGGCCCGCGCGCAGGGGCTGATGACCCGCCACGGCGCCCTCGACGACACCGTGAAGCGCGCCCGCCACTATGGCGACCGCGCCCGCGACGCGCTCGCCATCTTCCCGGAAAGCCCCATGAAATCCGCGATGTTGCGGATCGTCGACTTCTGCATCGAACGGGCGTTCTGAAACCCAAAAAAGCGCTGGACACGACCCGGGCGGCATCGTATAAACCCGGCCTCGGCCAAGGGACGGAGTGTAGCTCAGCCTGGTAGAGCACTGTCTTCGGGAGGCAGGGGCCGGTGGTTCGAATCCACTCACTCCGACCATGGCACGAAAAAAAGCGCCGGACGATTTGTCCGGCGCTTTTTTCATGGCCGCTGAAAACGCGGTTCAGTGCGAGGTGGCGGGCAGACCGTTCATCTTGGTCAGCAGGTATTCCAGGTCGTCGTTGTCGAAATCGACGCCCAGGTCGCCGTACTGGGTCAGCACGCGTTCCAGCATCCGCCGGGCATAGCGTTCGCGGTCGCCCGGTTCGCCGTCGTAGCTCATTTCCTTGGCGACGGAGATCGCCGCTTTCACCGCCGGATAGAAGTTCCGCGGCATCCCCGACTTGAGATAAACGCCGTCGAGGCCGAGGTCGCCGGAATCGTGAATCAGCATGCGGGCATTCATCACCGGAATGCCGACGCGGCGCGCCATCGCGTATTCGAAGAACTTGATGTCGCCCATGCACAACGCGCGCAGAATGATCGACGGGGTCAGGCGACCGTTGTCGTAAAGCTGGTTGACCAAGCGTTCCACGTCGTCCTCGGAGGAAGAGGTAGACAGGCCGATGGTCGCCCGTTCCCGCGCTTGCAGAATCAGGTCGGCGGCCATCGACGGCGGCATTTCGTGATGGGTCAGCAGATGGTCGCGCAGGTTTTCCGAAACCTTGTGGACCAGGCGCTCGACGATGGTCACCGGCAGCGCCGAACGCTGCACCATCGGCTTCTGCACGGCCTCGTCCTCGCCGAACTTGTCGATCACCTTGTCGAGGGATTTTTCGCTCAGCTCGGCGCCTTCGTTGGCGACCAGGGCGACCACCGCCTCCTTGTCGGCGTCCTCGACGATCGCATCGGCGACGGCGGCGGAAACCCGGGCGCGTCCGGCGATGGCCTTCTGCTTCACCGGGTCCTGCGACCGCACGATCTGAACCAGGTCCTCGTCGGAGAGGATCTCGCTGAACAGAAGCACCGGCAACGCCACCTGATCGACGTCCTTGGCGAGGGTCATCGCGACGTCGTGGGGAACGTTGGGGTTTTCCTTCAGGTTGATCGCCAGGGCCTCGCGCACGCGAACCTCGGCGTCCTTGACCATGATGCGGAAGATTTGCTCCGCCATCGCGCGCTCGGACGGCGAGAGGTTTCCCTGATCGAACTGAATCGCAAGCTTGGCGGCGGTTTCCGCGCGGGTTTCCCCGGAAGGATCGGCCAACAGCTTGTGAACGTCGTTCTCGGTCAGGCGGGTCTCAGTCATCCCCGCGGACACTCCCCTACCCGGTCCGCCACCCAAAGGCGAACACCCTGTGCATTGAACACTATAGCCATTTATCCGGGGCAATCCAAAAAAATCCGCATCGCCCGGGTTTCCTGGGTGCAAAGCCGCGCGGTTTTCCCGCCCCAAGGGAGGGGGCGCCGCCCCGCGCCGCGCGAAGGCCCCTTCGCGAACCGCCCAACCGGGCCCTGAAATCCCTTCGAAACGACGACGCCATCTTGCGCCGCCGCCGGTTTTCTTTATTGTTCCTGAGGAGTTGTCCACGCCGTGTGGAAAACCGTCAAAGAACGCCTGGGGGGGCGAAATGGACGTCGACATCAAGCAGTACATCCGCTCGGTCCCGGATTTCCCGAAACCCGGCATCCTGTTTTATGACATCTCCACCCTTCTCGCCAACGCCGAGGCCTGGCAGATCACCATGGGCCGCTTGGCCCATCTGGTGCGCGCCTGGAACCCCGACACCCTGGCGGGGATCGAATCCCGCGGCTTCCTGGTTTCCGCGCCCTTGGCCCTGAAGCTGGGGTCCGGGTTCTTCATGGTCCGCAAGAAGGGCAAGCTGCCGGGGAAGACCATCCCCTATCAGTACGACCTGGAATACGGTTCGGACACCATCGAGATCCAGGCCGACGCGGTGAAGCCCGGCGCCCGCGTCGTCATCCTCGACGACCTTCTCGCCACCGGCGGCACCATGCGCGCCGCGGCGGACCTGATCCGCAAGGTGGGGGGCGAGGTGGTGGGCGCCGCCACCATCCTGGAGCTGTCGTTCCTGGAAGGCCGGAAGAAGCTGGATTTCCCCTGCATTTCCCTGGCCAGCTACGACGAATAAACGGCGGACACGCCGGTTCCGAAGACGCCGACCAGGCGGGGCCTCCCTCGTTTCGTCACCCCCGGCCTTGTGCCGGGGGCCCGCGTTTTGCTTTATCGCCCATTGGAAACGACAACTCGTGGATGACCGGGACAGCCCGGTCATGACGGTTTTGCCTCGGGCTTCCCGTCCATTGGCGGCGGCAACGCGGAAAGCCGTTCCAGACGGCCGCCGCGAAAGAATTCACGAGGCCTTGGCGTCGTCCCAGACCATCTTCTTGCGATAGATCGTCGAGGCGCTGATCTCCAGCCGCGCCGCGGCGCGGGGCACGTTGCCGCCGCAAGCGGCGATCGCCGCCTCGATCACCTCGCGCTCCACTTCGGCGAGCGGCCGGATGTCGTTTTCATCCTGCGGCGCCTCGACCAGGGAGGACAAAACCGGGTGCGGCGATGCCGGCGACAGCGGCACGCCCCCCTTCATCATGGTTTCCGGCAGCATCGCCGCCTCGACCTGGGTGCCGTCGTGCAGCACCACGACGTTGCGCAGCACGTTCTGCAATTGCCGCACGTTGCCCGGCCAGGAAAAGGCGAGCAGGCGGGCCTCCGCCTCCGGCGAGAAACCGGAAAACGCCTTGCCCTCCTCCTGCGACAGGCGGGACAGCAGGGCGCGGGCGATTTCCACCACGTCGGCGTCGCGGGAGCGCAAGGGAGGCAACTGCAACGGAATCACGTGCAGGCGGTAATAGAGATCCTCGCGGAAGCGTCCGGCCTCCACCTCTTCCCAGGGGTCGCGGTTGGTAGCGCAGATGAAGCGCACGTCCACCTTCACCGGACGGTCGCCGCCGACCTTCTGCGCCATGCCGCTTTGCACGAAACGCAACAGCTTGGTCTGCAGATCGAGGTCCATTTCGCAGATTTCGTCGAGGAACAGGGTGCCGCCGTCGGCCAGGCGGGCGGCGCCCTCGCGGTCGGTGGCGGCGCCGGTGAACGCCCCCTTGGTATGGCCGAAGATTTCGCTTTCCATCAGGTCGCGCGGAATCGCGCCGCAATTGATCGCGATGAAGGGGCCGCCCCGGCGCGGGCTGGCGCGGTGAATCGCCTCGGCGCAGAGTTCCTTGCCGGTGCCGGACTCGCCGGTGATGAATACCGTGGCACGGCTGGGCGCCACCGATTCGATGGTGCGATAGATCGCCTGCATCGGCAGCGACGAACCGATGATGCCGTGATAGCCGCCGTGGCCGTAGTCTTCCTTCAGGTTCTCGACGATACGTTCGAGCGAGGCGTGGTGGACGACGTTGCGGACGGTGACCACCAGCCGGTCCTTGGTGAACGGCTTGACCAGGAAATCCCGCGCGCCATTCTGCATCGCCTCGACCGCGACGTTGATCGAGCCGTGCGCGGTGATCACCACGCAGACGCAGGGCAGTTCCTCGCCCTTCACCGTCTTCAGGATTTCCAGGCCGCTGATGTCGGGCAGGTTGATGTCGAGGAGAACCACGTCGGGCAGGCCGCTGCGAATCGCCGCCAGGGCCGCCTGGCCGGTTTCGGCGATCGACACTGCATAGCCGCACCCGTCGAGGAAGGCCGCGTACATTTCGGCCATCGAGGGCGTGTCTTCGACGATCAGAACCTTCGGGGCACTTTTCAAGGGCATGGCGGTCCACCACTCTTGCGTAACGATCTTCAAGCTAAATCAAATCGTTCCGGCAGGGAAGCGGCGGCACGAAAAAACCCGGGGCGGCGCAAGCGCAACCCCGGGATGCAACAGTTTCGGAAACCCTATAGCGCGGCGGACAGGCTGGCCGAGGCGTCGGCGTCGGCCGGGAACTTGTGGTCCAGGGCATAACCGGCGGCGCGCACGGTGCGGATGACGTCGGTGCCGTCGTCCTCGTTCAGGGCCTTGCGCAGGCGGCGGATGTGCACGTCGACGGTGCGCGGCTCGACATAGATGTCCGGCCCCCAGACCGCGTTGAGCAATTCCTCGCGCGAGAACACCGACCCCGGATTCTGCATCAGGAACTGCAACAGGCGGAACTCGGTGGGGCCCAGGTGGATGTAACGCCCGGAGCGGGTGACGCGGTGGGCGTTCAGGTCCATCTGGATGTCGTCGAACTCCAGCATCCCCTTGCTCGGCACCGCGGCGGAGCGCCGCAGCAGGGCCCGCACCCGGGCCAGAAGCTCGGGCATCGAGAAGGGCTTGGTCATGTAGTCGTCGGCGCCGGTGTTGAGGCCGCGCACCTTGTCCCCTTCCTCGCCGCGCGCCGTCAGCATGATGATCGGCACCTCGCGGTGGCGGGGCTTGCGGCGCAGTTGGCGGCAGACCTCGATCCCCGACATCATCGGCAGCATCCAGTCCAGAAGCACCAGGTCCGGCGCGTTCTCGGCGGCCACGGTCAGGGCCTCCTCGCCGTCGGTGGCCTCGCAGACGCGATAGCCTTCCTTTTCCAGGTTGTAGCGCAACACGGTGACGAGGGCGGCCTCGTCTTCCACGACCATGATCATCGGCTTCATTGCGTTGGGTCCTCCGTCAACCGAAGCGGCCGGTGATGTACCCCTGCGTCAGCTTGTGCTTGGGGTTGGTGAAAATCTGTTCGGTGTCGCCCACCTCGATCAGTTCGCCCAGATGGAAAAAGGCGGTGCGCTGCGAAACCCGCGCCGCCTGCTGCATCGAATGGGTGACGATGACGATGGTGAAGTTCTCGCGCAGTTCGTCGATCAGTTCCTCGATCTTCGCGGTGGCGATGGGGTCCAGGGCCGAGCAGGGTTCGTCCATCAGGATCACCTCGGGACTGACCGCGATGGCGCGGGCGATGCACAGGCGCTGCTGCTGACCGCCGGAAAGCCCGGTGCCCGGCGCCTCCATGCGGTCCTTGACCTCGGCCAGCAGGCCCGCCTTCTCCAGGCTGGTGAGGACGATTTCGTCCAGCTCGTCCTTGTTCGCCGCCAATCCGTGGATGCGCGGGCCATAGGCGATGTTGTCGTAGATCGACTTGGGGAAGGGATTGGGCTTCTGAAAGACCATGCCGACGCGGGCGCGCAGCTGCACCACGTCGATCTTCGGATCGTAGATGTCCTCGCCGTCCATCATCACCGTGCCGGAAACGCGGCAGCCGTCGATGGTGTCGTTCATCCGGTTGAGGCAGCGCAGGAAGGTGGACTTGCCGCAGCCCGAGGGGCCGATGAACGAGGTCACCTCGCCTTCCCGGATGTCCAGGCTGACGTCCTTCAGCGCATGCTTGTCGCCGTAGTGGACGTTGGTCTGACGCGCTTCGATCTTCGCCGTCATCGGGGCGGCCTCTCCTTCCGGGGCGTGGGTATCGGACAGGGTATGCATCGTGTCGCGCAAGATCGCGGTCTCCATTCTACCACCGCCTTTCGAATTTGCTGCGTAGGTAAACCGCGGCGGCGTTCATGATGATAAGGAAGCTGAGCAGGACGATGATCGCCGCCGAGGTACGCTCGACGAAGGCGCGCTCGGCGGAATCCGCCCAGATGTAGATCTGCACCGGCAGCACCGTGGCGGGGTCGGAAAAGCCGCCGGGGACGTCGACGATGAAGGCGACCATGCCGATCATCAGAAGCGGCGCGGTCTCGCCCAGGGCGCGGCCCATGCCGATGATGGTGCCGGTGAGGATGCCGGGCATGGCCAGCGGCAGCACGTCGTTGGTCACCATCTGCATCTTCGAGGCGCCGAGCCCCAAGGCCGCCTCGCGGATCGAGGGGGGCACCGACTTCAGCGAGACGCGGGCGGCGATGATGATGGTGGGCAGGGTCATCAGGGTCAGCACCAGACCGCCGACCACCGGCGCCGAGCGCGGCAGGCCGAAGAATTGCAGGAACACCGCGAGGCCGAGCAGACCGAAGACGATCGAGGGGATCGCCGCCAGGTTGTTAATGTTGACCTCGATGATGTCGGTGAAGCGGTTCTTCGGCGCGAATTCCTCCAGATAGACCGCGGTCGCCACGCCCAGCGGGAAGGATAGCGCCAGGGTCACCAGCATGGTGAGGAACGAGCCCACCACCGCGCCCCAGATGCCCGACAGTTCCGGCTCGCGGGAGTCGCCCTGGCTGAAGAAACGCCAGTTGAGGCGGGTCTCGATGCGGTGATCGGCGGCCAGCGCGTCGATCCAGGCGATTTCCTTGTCCGACATCCGGCGTTCGTGTTCGGGCAGGCGGCGGTCGATATGCCCCTTGATCAGCATGTCCACGTCGTCCGAGGCGGGAACCCAGATCTCGCGGGTCTTGCCGATCAAATCGGGCGCGGCGAACACAGCGTCGCGGATTTCGAAGGTCGCGCCGGAGGACACCAGGCCGTTGAGCAGACGGCGCTCGGAACGGCTCTCCACTCCGGGGAACAGGCCATGGATGGCGTCGCGGTAGAGCTTGCCATAGTTGGCGGCGCGCATCTCGTCGGGGTCGCGCAGGCCTTGCGGGTCGATCACCGCGACGTCGAAGGAAATCGGCAGGCGGATTTCCGTCTGCACGAAGGCGGAATAGCCCTTGCCGACGATGCTGACGAACAGCAGCGCCATGAAGGCGAGCGCGGAGACGATCGCCACCAGGCCGAACAGGCGGAAGCGGCGTTCGGAGCGATAGCGCCGGGCGATCCCCGCCGCCACCCGTTCGCGGGTGCGCGCGCCGCCTTTCGGCGTATCCATCGTCATCTCACTCATATTGTTCCCTATACTTCCGCACCACATGCAGGGCGAAGACGTTGAGCCCCAGGGTCACGCAGAACAGCACCAGACCCAGGGCGAAGGCGGCCAGGGTCTTGGCGCTGTCGAATTCCTGGTCGCCGGTCAACAGGGTGACGATCTGCACCGTCACCGTGGTCACCGCGTCCAGCGGGTTGAACGACAGGTTGGCGGACAGCCCGGCGGCCATCACCACGATCATGGTTTCGCCGATGGCGCGCGACACCGCCAAAAGGACGCCGCCGACGATGCCGGGCAGGGCGGCTGGCACCACCACGTTGCGGATGGTCTCGGACTTGGTGGCGCCCAGCGCATAGGCGCCGTCGCGCATCGCCTGGGGTACCGCATTGATCACGTCGTCGGAGATCGAGGAAACGAAGGGGATGATCATCACCCCCATCACCAGACCGGCGGCGAGCGCGCTTTCCGAAGCGACCGACAGGCCCATCGCCTCGCCCGCGCGGCGGATGAAGGGAGCAACGGTCAACGCGGCGAAGAAGCCGTAGACCACGGTGGGAATGCCCGCCAGAACCTCCAGCAGCGGCTTGGCCACGGCGCGGAACTTCCGGTGCGCGTATTCCGACATGTAGATCGCCGACATCAGGCCGACCGGCACCGCGACCAGCATCGAAATCAGGCTGATCAGCAGCGTGCCGGAGAACAGCGGCACCGCGCCGAACGAACCGGAACTGCCCACCTGGTCGGCGCGCAGCGCGGTTTGCGGGCTCCAGTGCAGACCGAACAGGAAGTCGAGCACCGGCACCTTGGCGAAGAAGCGCAGGGATTCGAACAGCAGCGACAGAACGATGCCGACGGTGGTGAAAATGGCGACCAGGGAGCTGGCCACCAGGAAGACGGTGATCGCCGCCTCGACCCGGTTGCGGGCGCGCAGGTCGATCGACACGTGGCGCACGGCATAGCGGGCGGCCAGCGGCGCGGCGATCAGGCACAGCACCGTCAGCGCGGCGTTGCCGATCGTGTACAGGCGGCGGAAGGTTTCCGCCGCGGCCTGAATCTCGGGGGCGGGATCGGCGCGCACCACGTCGCCCAGGGCAAGGTTGCGGATGTCGTTCCAGATCAGGTCCAGCCGCGCCTTGGGCAGGGCGTCATAGGCGTCGGGCAGGCCGCCCATCACCAGCCCCTTGACCAGGATCGGCTGCATCGCCACCCAGGCCACCGCCACCAGCAGCGCCGGAATGCCGCACCAGATGGCGACGTAAAGGCCGTGATACATGGGACGGGAGTGCAGGACCGCCTGCCGCCCGGGGGCCACGGCGCGGGCGCGGGAAACGCCGAAACGATAGGCGATTACCGAAAGTCCGGCCAGAACCAGCAGCAGAAAACTGAACGGCATCGACGGGCCTCGTCATCAATTTGCCGGGACCGGCCCCGGCGGCGGGCGATTATATCGGTTCCCTTGGCGCGGCGCACGCCGCACCGGGACCGGTCCCCCGGTTTTTCTCAGGAAACCGCCGCCGCCCGCGACCGGGCGGCGGCGCCGAAGCGTGAACCGGAAACCCGGCTTACTTCACGTTGGCGGGCAGGCTCTTGCCGGCCTCGGAGGTCTTCTTCATGGCGTCGGCGGGCAGCGGGATCAGGCCGATCTGCGTCAGGTAGCCGTCGGCACCGATGGCGGCCTCGGAGGTGAACTCCTTGACGTATTCCTTGATCCCCGGGATCACGCCGACGTGCGCGCCCTTGACGTAGAAGAACAGCGGACGGGAAACCGGATACTTCTTCCCGGAGATGTTCTCGAAGGTCGGGGCGACGCCGTCGATGTGGGCGCCCTTGATCTTGTCCGCGTTCTGGTCGAGGAACGAGAAGCCGAAGATGCCCAGGGCCTTCGGGTTTTCCACCAGCTTGTTGACGATCAGGGTGTCGTTCTCGCCAGCTTCGATGTAGGCGCCGTCCTCGCGGATCGACTGGCAGGCGGCCTTGAACGCCTTCTTGTCGGTCTTGGCCATCGCCTTGATGAAGGGATAGGCCTCGCAGCCGTGGTCCATCACCAACTCGGTGAAGGCGTCACGGGTGCCCGAGGTGGGCGGCGGGCCCAGCACTTCGATCGGGTTGGCCGGAAGCGACGCGTTCACGTCCTTCCAGGTCTTGTAGGGGTTGGGGATCAGCTTGTCGCCGCCCTTCGGATCCGGAACGGTCTTGGCCAGGGCCAGGTACAGGTCCTTGCGCGACACGTCGAAGGCCGCACCGTTCTTGGCGTTGGCGACGACGATGCCGTCAAAGCCGATGACGATTTCGGTGATCTTGGTCACGCCGTTCTTGGCGCAGGTCTCGACCTCGGAGGACTTGATCGCGCGCGAGGCGTTGGTGATGTCGGGATGGTCGACGCCGACGCCGGCGCAGAACAGCTTGAAACCGCCACCGGACCCGGTGGATTCGATCACCGGGGTCTTGAACTTGGTGGTCTTGCCGAACTGCTCGACGACCTTGGACGCGAACGGGAACACCGTCGACGATCCGACGATACGGATCTGGTCGCGGGCTTCCGCCGCTCCGGCGAAAGCGACCGTCGCGACGGCGGCGATGGCAAGGGTACGTTTCATCACGGCTAATGCCTCCGGTCAGAGGGGGTTGCGAATATCGAAAAACCTTTTGCGGCAGGCCCTACCTCCGGCCCGACCGCAGGGCCAAGGTACCCGGGGACGGCGACTCATTTGTGAATGGACGGTTATGGTTTTGTGACAACGCCCCCGCTGCGGCAGCGCCACCGATCCCCCTTGGCGGCGTCCCCGGAACGCGCTAGGGTCCGCCGTCCCTCTCCGTCTGGAACCCCCACCGTGACCCTTGCCCTGCCCGATCCCTTCGCGCCCGCGCAAATCGTCGGCTACGCCGCCTTCGTGCTGGGCATCGTCGCCTTCTCGCAAAAGAACGACCGGCGCCTGAAGCTCCTCAACGCGGCGCAGACCCTGGTCTACGCCCTGCACTACCTGCTGCTCGGCCAGCCGGTGGCGGCGGGGGGCGCCGCGGTCGCCTCGGTGCGGTCCGCCATCGCTGCCCGCGCTACGCCGCCCGCCATCTGGCTGGTCTGGCTGTTCGTCGGCCTGACCGTCGCCATCGGAGCGGTCGGCGCCAAGGCGCCGCAGGACTGGCTGTCGGTGGCGGGGTGGAGCCTGGGCACGATCACGGTGATGCGCCTGTCCGGCATCACCATGCGCTTCGCCCTGATCGTCTCCTCGGGGCTGGTCTTCGCCGCCAACCTGATCGCCGGGTCGATCGGCGGCGCCGCCCTGGAATTCTGCATCGCCGCCGCCAACCTGATCACCGCCGCCCGCCTGCTGCGCGATCGCCGCCGGACGGCGTGAAGGCCAGACCCGGGCTCCGCCCTGGACCCGCTGGGGCCTTGGGCCCCAGACCCCATGCGTGTTCGAAGAAAAATGGGCCTCCCTTGCGGGGGCCCATTTTCTTCGAACAGGGAGGTTCGGAGGGTCAAGACCCTCCGACGGGGCCCGGGGCGGAGCCCCGGCCTAGTGTCACCCGCGCAGGGCGGCGATGTTGGCGGCGTAGTCGGGGGTGGCGAAGACCGCGCTGCCCGCGACCAGCACGTCGGCCCCGGCGGCGGCGCAGATTTTCGCGGTGGCCGGGGTGACGCCGCCGTCGACCTCGATCTCGATCGCGCGGGAGCCGATCATCCGCTTGATGTTGGCGATCTTTTCCGCCTGCGAGGGAATGAACGACTGGCCGCCGAAGCCGGGATTGACGCTCATCACCAGGATCAGGTCCACCGCGTCCAGCACATAGGCGATGGCGCTTTCCGGCGTCGCGGGGTTCAGCGACACCCCCGCCTTCTTGCCCAGCGAGCGGATCAGTTGCAGCGAGCGGTCGAGGTGGCGGGTCGCCTCGGCATGCACGGTGACGATGTCGGCCCCCGCCTCGGCGAAGGCGGGAATCAGATGATCCACCGGCTCGATCATCAGATGAACGTCGAAAGGCAGCGGCGAATGCTTGCGCAGCGCCTTCATCACCGGCGCGCCGAAGGTGAGGTTGGGGACGAAGTGGCCGTCCATCACGTCGACGTGGACGTAATCCGCCCCGGCGGCGGTCAGCGCGCGGACTTCCTCGCCCAGGCGGGCGAAGTCGGCGGAGAGGATCGAGGGCGCGATTTTCATCGGGGACGGCTCCATCGGATTTCCGGCCGGGGGCTTGGGGCCTCCGGCCGGGAAGGGGTGGATCAGATGCCGAGGATCGGCTTGGACTCGGCGGGGGTGACCTTGCTGATCTGCGGGTCGAGCTCGCCCGAGGCGTAACGCTTCGCCATGTCGGCCAGCGGAATCGGCTTGATCTTGCTGGCGCGGTTGCAGGTGCCGAAGGCCTCGTAACGGTCCAGGCAGACCTTTTCCATCGCCGTCATCGCCGGCTTCAGGTACTTGCGCGGGTCGAATTCCTTCTTGTCGGTGGCGAACACCTTACGGATCTGGCCGGTAATCGCCATGCGGCAGTCGGTGTCGATGTTGACCTTGCGCACGCCGTGCTTGATGCCCTCGACGATTTCCTCGACCGGCACGCCGAAGGTCTGCGGCATCTCGCCGCCGTACTGGTTGATGATGTCCTGCAGGTCCTGCGGCACCGACGACGAACCGTGCATCACCAAGTGGGTGTTGGGCAGGCGTTCGTGGATCGCCTTGACCACGTCCATCGCCAGGATGTCGCCGGTCGGCTTGCGGGTGAACTTGTAGGCGCCGTGCGAGGTGCCGATCGCCACCGCCAGGGCGTCGACCTTGGTCTTGGCGACGAAGTCGGCGGCCTGGTCGGGATCGGTGAGCAGCGCGCTGCGGTCCATCGTGCCCTCGAAGCCGTGGCCGTCTTCCTTGTCGCCCTTGCCGGTTTCCAGCGAGCCCAGGCAGCCGAGTTCGCCTTCCACCGAAACGCCGATCAGATGGGCGACGTCGGAGACCGACTTGCTGGTCTCGATGTTGTAGAAATAGCTGGAGGGGGTCTTCGCGTCCTCCATCAGGGAGCCGTCCATCATCACCGACGAGAACCCGGCGGTCACCGCCGACAGGCAGGTGGCCAGGCTGTTGCCGTGGTCCTGGTGCATGCAGACCGGGATGTCGGGGTACATCTCGACCACGCCCATGATCATGTACTTGATCATCACGTCGCCGGCATAGCTGCGCGCGCCACGGCTGGCTTGCAGGATCACCGGGGCGTCGGCCTTCTTCGCCGCCGCCATGATCGCCAAAACCTGTTCCATGTTGTTGACGTTGAACGCCGGTACGCCGTAGCCGAATTCGGCCGCGTGATCCAACAATTGCCGCATGGAAATCATTGCCATGGTGTCGCTTCCTCCGCTGTCCGGTTCAGGTTATGCCGCGTCGGAAGGGGGGAGAAACCCACCCTCCGCGCGATTTTTTAAGCCCAAAGTCTAACCCAGAAGATTTTTCACCGTCCGCACCGCGTTGTCCACGGTGAAGCCGAAATGTTGGAAGAGTTTCTCCGCCGGGGCGGAGGCGCCGAAACCGGGCATGCCGATCACCGCGCCGGTGTCGCCAACGTAACGTTCCCAGCCCATCGGCACCGCCGCCTCGATGGCGACGCGCACGCCGGTTTCGCCCAGCACCTTGCGGCGATAGTCGGCGGGCTGTTCGTCGAACAGTTCCCAGCAGGGCAACGAGACCACGGCGGTGGCGACGCCCTCGGCCTCCAGGGCCTTCGCCGCCTCCACCGCCAGCGACACTTCCGAGCCGGTGGCGATCAGGGTGGCGGCGCGCGGCGCGGCGGGTTCGACGACCACGTAACCGCCCTTGGCGGACAGGTTCTCGGGCCCGTATTCGGCGCGCAGGGTCGGCAGGTTCTGGCGCGACAGGGCCAGAACCGTCGGCCGCTTGGTCTGAAGAAGGGCTGCCCCCCAGCATTCGGCGGTTTCCACCGCGTCGGCGGGGCGCATCACCAGGACGTTCGGCATGGCGCGCAGGCTGGCCAGGTGCTCCACCGGCTGGTGGGTCGGCCCGTCCTCGCCCAGGCCGATCGAATCGTGGGTCAGCACATAGATCACCCGCTGCCCCATCAGGGCGGACAGGCGCAGCGCCGGACGCAGGTAATCGACGAAGACCAGGAAGGTGCCGCCATAGGGGATGAAGCCGCCGTGCAGGGCCAGGCCGTTCATCGCCGCCGCCATGCCGTGTTCGCGGATGCCATAGTGGATGTACGACCCGGCATAGTCGCCGGGCTTCACCGGCGCCTGGCAGTCGGCCTTGGTCAGGTTGGAACCGGTGAGGTCGGCGGAACCGCCGATCAGTTCGGGGATCGCCCCCGCGAGAACGTTGATCACGTCCTGGCTGGCCTTGCGGGTCGCCACCTTGGGCTTGGTCTCGACCAGGGCCTTCTTGTGGGCAAGAAGGTCGGACATCCAGCCGCCCGGCATCTGGCCTTCGGTCAGACGCTGGAATTCGTCGTATTTATCCTGGTCGAGGAAGCTGACCCGCGCTTCCCAGGACATCCGCAGGGCACTGCCCTTGATGCCGGCCAGGCGCCAGGCGTCGAGCACGTCCTCGGGCACTTCGAACGGCGCATACGGCCAGTCGAGCGCGGCGCGAGCGGCGGCGGTTTCCGCCGCGCCCAGGGGCGAACCGTGGACCTTGTGGGTGCCCTGCATGTTGGGGGCGCCCCGGCCGATCACGGTGCGGCAGGCGATCAGGCTGGGCAGGTCGCTTTCCCGCGCCTTTTCGATCGCCGCGGCGACCGCTTCGGCATCGTGGCCGTCGACCCGCGCGGTGGCCCAGCCCGCGGCGGCGAAGCGCGCCAGCTGATCCTCGGACGAGGAGACGGAAAGCTTGCCGTCGATCGAGATGCCGTTGTCGTCCCAAAGAACGATCAGCTTGTTGAGCTTCAGATGGCCGGCCAGGGAAATCGCCTCCTGGCTGATTCCCTCCATCAGGCAGCCGTCGCCGCACATCACGTAGGTGTGATGGTCGACCGCCGCGTCGGAGAAGCGGGCGTTCATCATCCGCTCGGCCAGCGCCATGCCCACCGCGGTGGCGATGCCCTGCCCCAGCGGCCCGGTGGTGGTCTCCACCCCCGCGGCATGGCCGTATTCGGGATGCCCGGCGGTGCGCGCCCCCATCTGGCGGAAGTTCTTGATCTGCTCGATATCGATGTCCTCGTACCCGGTGAGGTAGAGCAACGCGTAAAGCAGCATCGAACCGTGCCCGGCGGACAGCACGAAGCGGTCGCGATCCGGCCACTTCGGTTCCGAGGGGTCGAACTTCAGGAAACGGCTGAACAGAACGGTGGCGACGTCGGCCATGCCCATCGGCATGCCGGGATGGCCGGAGTTGGCCTTGTCCACCGCGTCGGCGGCGAGGAAACGGACGGCGTTGGCCATCCGGGCATGGGACACGGTCGCCGGGGTCGCGTGGGTCATCGCGGAAGTCTTCCTTTATTCTCGTCCGGAAAAAAACGAAAGCCGGGGGTCACCCGGCTTCCACCATGTGATAGCTGGTCAGCACCTGACGCTCGCCATAGGGACCGCTGATCATCAGGGTCTGGGTGCGGGCGAAGTTGTCCTCGACGGTGACGCCGTCGACCAGGATGCCGTCGGTGACGCCGGTGGCGCAGAAGAACACCTGATCCGAGGAGATCAGGTCGTCCATCATCATCCACTTGTCGGTGGTCAGGCCGAAATCGGCGATGACCTTGCGCTCGGCGTCGGACTGCGGGTCGAAGCGGCCCATGAAGTCGGCGCCCAGGGCGCGCAGGGCGCAGGCGGTGAGGATGCCTTCCGGCGTGCCGCCGGTGCCGAGCAGCATGTCGACGCCGGAATCCGGGAACGCCGCCAGAAGGCCGCCCATCACGTCGCCCGCCGGATAGAGCGAACAGCGCGCCCCGGCGGCGTAGATCTCGGCGATCACCTTTTCATGGCGCGGCTTTTCCAGCAGGAAGACGGTCAGTTCGCTGACCCGCTTGCCCAGCGCGCGGGCCAGGATGCGCAGCTTGTCGCCGGTCGGCGCCAGGGGATCGATCAGGCCCTTGGCTTCCTTCGGCACCGCGATCTTTTCCATGTAGAACGACGGGCCGGGATCGAACATCGTGCCCCTGGGCGCCATCGCGATCACCGCCAGGGCGTTGGCGATGCCCTTGGCGGTATAGCTGGTGCCTTCCACCGGATCGACCGCGATGTCGAACTTGGCGCGGTTGCGGGGCAGGCCGATCGCCTCGCCGCAATAGAGTTCGGGGGCCTCGTCCTTCGCCCCCTCGCCGATGATCACCGTGCCTTCGATCGGCAGGGCGTTCAATTCCTTGCGCATCGCCTCGACCGCCGCGCCGTCGGCGGCGTTCTTGTCGCCGCGCCCCACCCAGTCGTAGGCGGCCAGAGCCGCCGCCTCGGTCACGTTGCGCAGACTGTAGGCGAACAACGGCGTCCGCTGTTGAACCGGACGATGCACCATGTCGTAACCCCCCGTCGGTAACGTCGGCCTTGATTCTCGGCCGACACTCGCGGCCGCCGCCCCCGCGTCGCGGGGAACCACGGAAACGGGCGGAACGCTGGCCGCTTTGAAGCGCCCCGCCGGAAAAACCATCGTATGTTACGGGCGGGGATACCTCAGCGCCAGTCCCGGCGCAAGCCCCGATGCCGACCCGCGTGGCGGTATCCCGCCCCCACGCCCCACCCAGGGCGCTCTTCCTACACCACGCGGCGGCTGCTCAGATAGAAGGCGACCGCCTGCGAGCGGTTCTCGACGTTCAGCTTCTCGTAAAGATTCTTCAGATGGAACTTCACGGTGTTGAGCGAGATGTCGAAACGCTTGGCGATCTGCGCGTTGGTGATGCCGCCGGCCAGCGCGGTCAGAAGCTCGCGTTCGCGCGGGGTCAGGGCGGCCAGGGGATCGTTGACCGCGCGGGCGGCGTTGGCGAAGGGGAAGACCTTGCGCCCGTCGGCCACCGCGGCGATGGTTTCCAGAAGGTTGGCGCCGGGGTCGGCCTTCGAGCAGAAGCCCCACGCCCCCAGCATTTCCGCCTCGACCGGAATCGACGGGTTGGAAGACCCCGTATAGACGATCAACTTGGCGTTGCGCTCCTTGCGCAAAAACGCCTCAAGCACGCCGCGACCGCCCAGATAGGGCATTTCCCAGCCGATCACCCCGACGTCGAAACGCACGTTGTCGGCGGCGGTCAGGAAGCGTTCGCCGTCCGGCGCCATGGACACCAGGACGAACCGGTCGTCCGCCGCGAACAGCCGGATCAGGCTGCTCTGCAACAGCGGGTTCTTTTCCGCGATCATCACCTCGATGGGGGATGTCCGTTGCACCGGCTTGCGTTTCTTTCCCGACATTTTCGACTACTCGCCCCCCTTGAAACCTGGCGCAGCGGGGTTGGCCGCGCGCTCATCGAACAATACCCCAACCACCCGAATAGGCAAGCGGGTAGGATACCACCCCCCACCCTTTGTTGTAGGGAGGCCCGGGCCCGCCGCGCCCCGCGGCACGCGATGAATCCGATTCACCCGCACCCCCACCCCCCGGCTCGACGAGGCGGCGAAGCGGGGAAGCGAGGGCGACTCGACGGCGGGGATCAGCCTTGCGCGGCGCGGATCTGGCGATCGGCCCGGCGCGCCCCCATCCACAGCGTCAGACGCTGCGGCGGCAGCGGCTGCGAGAACAGGAACCCCTGTCCCAGGTCGCAGCCGCTTTCCCGCAGGATGCGGACCTGGCCTTCGGATTCGATGCCCTCGGCGATGACCTTGAGGCCGAGGGCGTGCCCCATGGCGACGATGCCGCGCACCACGGTAACGTCGGTGTCGTCGGTTTCCAGTTGCATGACGAAGCTGCGGTCGATCTTCAGATAGTCGATCGGCAGATGACGCAGGTAGGACAGGCTGGAATAGCCGGTGCCGAAATCGTCGAGGGCGGTACGCACCCCCATCTCGCGCAGGGCGGCCAGTTGGGCAATCGTGCTTTCCTGGTTCAGGATCACCGAACTTTCGGTCAGTTCCAGTTGCAGCAGTTCGGGGTCCAGGCCGGTCTCGTCCAGCAGCGCCGCGATCCGGCGCGGCAGGTCGCCCGCCAGCATCTGCTTGGCCGAGATGTTGGCCGCCACCGACAGCGGCAGGCCGGTTTCGCGGAAGCGGCCCGCCTGACGGCAGGATTCCTGCAACACCCATTCGCCGATGCGGGTGATGGCGCCGGTTTCCTCGGCCATCGGGATGAACATCGCGGGCGAAATCGCGCCGAATTCGTCGCTGCGCCAGCGCAGCAGCGCCTCGACGCCGTCGACCTCGCCGTCCCGCAGGCGCACCTTCGGCTGGAATTCCAGGGTAAAGGCGTTCTTGTCCGCCGCCTCGCCCAGGGCGACCTCCAGCCGCAGGCGGCGGCGCACCGCCTGGTCGATGTCCGGCTGATAGAACTGATAGCCGCCGCCACGGCGTTTCGCCACCCGGCGGGCGCCGTCGGCACGGCGTTGCAGGTCGGCCCCGGACTCGCCGTCGGCGGGGAACAGCGCCACCCCGGCCGAGGCTGTCAGGCGGAGTTCCTTGCCCCCGACGAGATAGGGACGGGACAGCGCCGCAACCATGGAATCGGCCAGAATCGCGTAGTCTCCGGCCCCCTCCCGTCCCGACAGCAGGGCGACGAATTCGTCGCCGCCGACGCGGGCGACGGTATCGGTTTCCGCCACCAGACGGCGCAGCCGCTCCGCCGCCTGGCACAGCACCGCGTCGCCGAAGGTCTGCCCCAGGTTCTCGTTGACCGTCTTGAAGCGGTTGAGGTCGGCCGACATCACCGCGTGCACGCCGCCGCTGGCCCGCCCCTGCTGGATCAGACGGTCCAGACGGTCGCGCAGCAGGTCGCGGTTGGGCAACCCGGTAAGGACGTCGTGGAAGGCCATGTGGGCGATGGTTTCGTCCTTGCGGCGGATCTCGGTGATGTCGTTGAAGACGGCGACCAGGGCGGCGCCGCTGTCGCTCAGGTCGGGGGGCAGGGCGTTGACCGTGAGATGGGCGTAGAAATCCTCGCCGCGCTTGCTGCGCATCCAGCGTTCGCCCCGCCAGACGCCGTATTTGCGGGTGCCCTGCCAGACCTCGTCGAAGTCCGCCTCCTCCGCCCGGTCGGAGCGCAGTTGCGCCAGCGGCTGCCCCAGAACCTCGGCACGGGCATAGCCGGTGATCTCGCAGAAGGCCGGATTGACCGAAAGGATGGAGCCGTCGCGCGCCGCGACCACCACCGCCTCGCCGGTGTGCTCGATGATGTTGGCGGACAACCGCAGTTCGGAGGTGCTGAGGGTCAGCGCCTGGTCGAGGTCGGCGGCCAGGTCGACCAGCTTCCGTTCGCGGTCGGCAAGCCGCTTGAACAGCGGGCGGAAGATCAGCCAGGCCTCCGCCGCCAGGGTGCCGAGCATCAGGGAAAGAATGACGAACAAGACGGTGCGCAGGTCGCGGATGGCGCGTTCGCTGTCTTCCTGATAGGTCCGTACCGCCGCGTCCAGACCCTCCAGCAACGGCCGACGGGCGGCGGCGCGGATATCGGCCAACGCGGCGACGTCGAGGGTGTCGTAGACCATCGCGCCGCGATAGACGCGGGCCCGGTCGAGGAAGGCCTGCACCCGGCTTTCCAGGCGGTACGGGGGGTCCTCGTAGATCGCCCGCGCCGCCGGACTGTCGGCGGAGGGAACCTGCCAGGCGGGATCGCCGTGGCGCAGGGCGTGGTGCGACCGCTCCATCAACGCGATCGCGTCGGCCAGGTCGGCCAGCAGACGGTCGCGCTCCGCCGAGGAGAACTCGGAGGACAATTCGACGCTGAGGTCGGCGATGCGCTGCGACAGCATGCGCTGCCGCCCGGCGATGTTGACGATGCGGGCGGAGGACTCTTGCTCCCGGACGATCGAATCGACCAGGACGTGGGTGCCGACCGACAACGAGGCGATCATTCCCAACGCCAACAGATAGCTGACCGTCGTCTGGCGCAAGCCGAGCGGCCGGTCGCCCACCTCCGAAACACCACCCATGCCTGCATCCTCCGCAAAGGGAGAATCATAGGTGGTGCGAACCCCGCCGCGATCAATAACCCGCGACTTGCAACCTTGAATTATTCTCAGTAGGTCGGGCGGTTCTTTCGGTTGAATTGCAGCTGGCGTTCGTCAAGCTGCATGCCGACATAGACCCGCGCGTCCCCCGAGGACATCGACTTGCCGAGCGGCAGGCGCAGGTGCACCTCGCCGTCGCGATAGCGCAACTGGTTGACGTTGGGGGGGAAGGTGACCTCGGCAGTGAAGGACTGCTTGCCCGCCGGATGCGGGAAGTAGTCGGGCAGCGCGACGAAATAGGCGAAGGTTTCGCGATGCTCGCCGTCCTTGTTGACCGGCTGCGAGGCGGGACCGAGCTTGAGCAGGAAGGACACCGACAGCGACATGTCGACGACGTTGGTCTTCTTGTCCACCGAGCACTCGCCGGTATAGCCGATCACCTCGGTTTCGAGGACGGTGTCGACGATGTCCTCGCCGGCGCCACGGAAACGGGTGGCGTGCGAGGTGTCCCGCTCGATCTTCACCGTCGGACAGGGCGGCGGCGGCGACTTGTCGGCGAACATCGAACAACCGGAAAGTCCGGCGGCGGCGGCCAGAACCAGGGCGGCGCGCGAAACGTGAAGAACCTGCGGCAAGACGGTCATCGGCAGAACCCTGTGCAACGGAACCCTGTCCCGGTGATAGCCCAAGCCAGCGGCGGCGGCAACCGGCTTCGCACAAATCGGGGGACTTCCGGTGGCGCGCCGGATTTGCTACACCCAGCCGATCCGCTGAAAGGAAGCGCCCATGACCGGTTTGCCCCTGCCCGCCCTGTCCGTGATCCTGGCCGCGCCGCGCGGCTTCTGCGCCGGGGTGGACCGCGCCGTGCAGATCGTCGAACGGCTGCTGGAAAAGCACGGCGCCCCCGTCTACGTGCGGCACGAAATCGTCCACAACCGCTTCGTGGTGAACGGCCTGAAGGCGAAGGGCGCGGTCTTCGTCGACGAACTCGACGAGGTGCCGGACGGCGCGGCGGTGGTGTTCTCGGCGCATGGCGTGCCGAAATCCGTCCCCGCCGAGGCGAAGCGGCGCGGCCTTGCCAGCCTGGACGCCACCTGCCCGCTGGTCGCCAAGGTACACCTGGAGGCGGCGCGCCACGCCGCCCTGGGACGCCAGGCGATCCTGATCGGCCACGCCGGCCACCCCGAGGTGATCGGCACCATGGGCCAGGTGCCGGGGGACAGCATCCTGCTGGTGGAGACCGCCGACGACGCCGAAACCGTCGCCCCGGCGACGCCCGAGGCGCTGGCCTACATCACCCAGACCACCCTGTCGGTGGACGAAACCGCCGAAATCGTCGCCATTCTCAAGCGCCGCTTCCCCGCCATCGAAGGCCCGAAGCGCGAGGACATCTGCTTCGCCACCACCAACCGCCAGGCGGCGGTGAAGGCGATGGCCCCCGCCTGCGACGCGGTGTGGGTGATCGGTGCGCCGAATTCCTCGAACTCCCGCCGCCTGGTCGAGGTGGCGCAACGCGCCGGATGCGGCGACGCCCGCCTGCTGCAAGGCACCGAGGACATCGACTGGCCGTCGCTGGCGCGGGTACGCACCCTTGGCATCACCGCCGGGGCCTCCGCCCCCGAGGTGCTGGTGGACGAGGTCCTGACCGCCCTGGCGACGCGGCGCACCCTGACCGTTTCCACCGCCGCCCACGCGATCGAGGACGTGGTCTTCAAGCTGCCGCCGGAACTGCGCGACGCCTGAGTTCCCCCCTACCCATCCTCCGCGCTTTGCCGTATACCCATGCGGCGCGACGGGAGAGGTTCCATGGCCGTTTACACCGATGTCACCGACGACGAACTGGCGGCGTTCATGTCCGCCTACGCCCTTCCCGACGTGGCGGCGTTCAAGGGCATCGCCGAAGGCGTGGAGAATTCCAACTTCCTGATCCACACCGAGGACGGCGCGGCCTATATCCTCACCCTCTACGAAAAGCGGGTGAACCCCGCCGAGTTGCCCTATTTCCTCGGCCTGATGCGCCATCTGGCGGCGCGCGGCGTGACCTGCCCCCTGCCCATCGAAACCCGCGACGGCCAGGTGCTGCAAACCCTGAGCGGCCGCCCCGCCGCGCTGTTCAGTTTCCTCAAGGGATTGTCGCCGCGGCGGATCACCGCCGCCCATTGCTCCGGGGTCGGCGCGGCGATGGCCCGCCTGCACCTGGCGGGGGCGGATTATCCCCGGTCGCGCGCCAACGCCCTGAGCGTCGGCGGCTGGCGCCCCCTGTTCGCGCAGTCGGCGCACCTGGCCGACGCAGTTTCCCCCGGCCTTGCCGCCGAGATCGACGCCGACCTCGCCGACCTGGAGGCGCGCTGGCCGACCGGCCTGCCGGGCGGGGTGATCCACGCCGACCTGTTCCCCGACAACGTCTTCTTCCGTGGCGAGGCGGTCTCCGGGGTGATCGACTTCTACTTCGCCTGCAACGACCTCTACGCCTACGACCTCGCCATCCTGATGAACGCCTGGTGCTTCGAGCCGGGCTTCGACTTCAACGTCACCAAGGCGCGGCACCTGTTGTCCGCCTATGGCGCGGTGCGCCCCCTGTCGGCGGAGGAAATCGCCGCCCTGCCGCTGCTGGCGCGCGGCGCCGCGATGCGCTTCCTGCTGACCCGCCTCTACGACTGGCTGAACACCCCGGCGGGAGCACTGGTGCGGCCGAAGGACCCGCTGGAATACCTGCGCATCCTGCGTTTCCACCGCGGCATCGAAGGCGCCGGAGCCTATGGCCTTGGCTGACCTGACCCCGGTCGAGATGTTTACCGACGGGGCGTGTTCGGGCAATCCCGGCCCCGGCGGCTGGGGCGCCCTGCTGCGCTGCCGCGGCGTGGAACGCGAACTTTCCGGCGGCGAGGCGCAAACCACCAACAACCGCATGGAACTGATGGCGGCGATCGCCGGTCTGGAAGCCCTTTCCCGCCCCTGCGCCGTGGCGCTTCACACCGACAGCCAGTACCTGATGAAGGGCGTCACCGAGTGGATGCGCGGCTGGAAGGCGCGCGGCTGGAAGACCGCCGCCAAGGAACCGGTGAAGAACGTCGACCTCTGGCAGCGGCTGGAAGCGGCGCTGGCGCCGCACCGCGTCGCCTGGACCTGGGTGAAGGGGCACGACGGCCACGCCGAAAACGAACGGGTCGACGCCCTGGCCCGCGCCGCCATCCCGAAGAACTGACCCCGCCTTGCCGAAGGCTGCCGCCGCCGCTATGTTGAGTCCTCAACCGTCCGAGGAAACCCGATGGCCGCCGCGAGCACCCAAGCCGACTATCTGACCGGACGATGCCTGATCGCCATGCCGGGAATGCAGGATGCGCGTTTCGAGCATGCCGTGGTCTATCTCTGCGCCCACTCCGCCGAGGGCGCGATGGGGCTGATCGTCAACCGCGAACTGCCCGACATGACCCTCTCCCGCCTGATGGAACAGCTGAACATTCCGCTCACCCCCGCCTGCGCCGAACGCGCGGTGCATTTCGGCGGCCCGGTGGAGCCGGGACGCGGCTTCGTCCTGCATTCCGCCGATTTCCTGGCCGAAGCCAGCATGCTGGTGGACAAGCGCCGGGCGCTGACCGCGACCCTGGACATCCTGCGCGCGGTGGCGGAAGGCCGCGGCCCCCGCCACACCCTGATGGCGCTTGGCTATTCCGGCTGGGGGGCGGGGCAGCTCGACGCCGAGATCCGCGCCAACGCCTGGCTGATCGCCCCCGCCGACGACGGCCTGCTGTTCGGCCCCGACAACCCGAAAAAGTGGCAACGGGCGATCGAAAAGCTGGGCATCGACATCGCCAAGCTGTCCTCCACCGCCGGCAACGCCTGATCTATCCGGCCAGCAGGCGCAAGCCCGCCGCCGCCGCCGCGCCCAGCGCCACCACCGCGGGCAGCGGCAGTTTCCACGAAGCCAGCACCACCAACGCCCCGGCCAGGGCGTCGGCCCACCCCTGGGTCAGCATCGCCGGAGCGATCAGGGCGGTCAGCACCGCCACCGGCATCGCGGCGAAGGCCGCCGCCAGGCGCCCGCCGCGCGCGAAATCGCGGGGCACCGCCAATCCGGCCAGGCGGGTCAGCACGGTAGCCCCGGCCATCGCCAGGATGGCGGCCCAGGTGTCGGCGAACGGGATCATGCCGGATCCTCGCGGTGCGTCAGGGCGGCGGCGAGGATTCCGGCCAGGGTCCCGGCGATGATCGCCGCCGGACCGGGAAACAGCAGATGGGTGGCGACGGCGGCGCCGCCGCTGGCGGCCAGCACCGCCGCGAACCCCGGCTGCCGTCGGAAACCGCGAATCAGGCAGACGAAAATGGCGACGAAGGCGAAGTCGAAGCCGAAGGCGCGGGGATCGCCGATCCAGGCCCCGGCCAGACAGCCCGCCGTGGAGCTGCCGATCCAGGTCAGATAGAAGGGCACGGCCAACCCGGCGAAATAGGCGGGAGTCAATGGCCGCCGCGCCGCCCGCGCCTCGGAAAACGCCCAGATCTCGTCGGCGAGAAGCGGCAGGGCGAGCAGCCGGGCGGCGGCGGGAAACCGTTCCATCCGCCGCAGGATCGAGGCGCTCATGAAGACGTGACGCAGGTTGACCACCAGCACCAGCAGGGCCAGCGACAGCCAGGGCGCGGGATCGGTCCAGGCGTCGACCGCGGCGAACTGCGCGCTGCCCGCGAAGACCAGGGCGGACATCGCCGCTACCTCGACCGGCGTCAGACCCTTGCCCGCCGCCAGCGCCCCCAGCAGCAGGGCGAACGGCACCACCCCGGCGGTGGGGGCGAGGGAGGCGAGGACCCCGGCATGGAATTCCCCGCGCGGCCCGGTGGCGGACATGTCCCTAGAACCTGAAGCGCGCGGCCAACGCCTCGTCGGCTTCCAGGCGGGCCAACGGCCCCACCGCGGCGGTGGTCAACGGGCTGGCGAACACCCGGCGGGCGACCTGGCGCACCGCCTCGATATCCACCGCCTCGATGCGGGCGATGGTTTCCTCGGCGGAGAGGGGGCGGCCGAAGATCATCATCTGGCGGGCGCGATGCTCGCAGCGGGCCGAGGTGCTTTCCAGCCCCATGATGGTGCTGGCCTTAAGCTGGGCGCGGGCGCGCGCCACCTCGGCCTCGGTCAGGGTGTCGGCCAGTTTGCCCACCTCGTCGGCGATCACCGCCACCATCTCGGGCACTTCCTCCGGCCCGGTACCGGCGTAGATCGAGAACATCCCGGTATCGACGTAGGACGACGAATAGGCATAGATCGAATAGGCGAGACCGCGCTGTTCCCGCACTTCCTGGAACAGGCGCGACGACATGCCGCCGCCGAACAGGGCGGCCATCACCGCCAGCGGGTAATAGTCGGGGTCGCGGTAGGGCACGCCCTCGAAGCCGAGCACCAGATGGGTCTGTTCCAGGTCGCGTTCCTGGCGGAAATGCCCCCCGGCATAGCGGGCCGGGGTTTCGGCCGCCGCGCAAGCGTCCGGCGGCAGGGCGGAAAACGCCGCGCCGACCATCTCGACGAAGGCGTCGTGGGAAATACCCCCGGCGGCGGAAACCACCATCTGCGGCGCGGTGTAGCCCGACGCCATGAAGTCGAAAATCGTCTGCCGCGACAGGCCGCGCACGATCTCGGCGGTGCCCAGCACCGGACGGCCGATCGCCTGGCCGGGATAGGCGGTTTCCTGGAACCAGTCGAAGATGATGTCGTCCGGGGTGTCGAAGGCCTGGTTGATCTCCTGCACCACCACCTGACGCTCGCGGTCCAGTTCCTCGGGCTCCAGGGTGGAGTGCTGCAGGATGTCGCCGACGATGTCCACCGCCAGCGCCGCGTCGTCCTTCAGCACCTTGACGTAATAGGCGGTGGTCTCGCGCGAGGTATAGGCGTTGATGTGGCCGCCCACCGCCTCGATCTCCTCGGCGATGGCGCGGGCCGAACGGCGCGTCGTGCCCTTGAACGCCATGTGTTCCAGCAGGTGGGAAACCCCGTTCAGCTGCGGCGGCTCGAAACGCGCGCCGATGCCCACCCACGCCCCCAACGAAACCGTGGCGGTTTCGGGCATCTCGTCGGTGACGACGCGAAGACCGTTGGAAAGGGTGGAAACCCGTGTCGTCATCACCGCGCTCCGACGGCGCGGGCCCGCGCCAACACGTAATCCTGCACCGCCTTGAGGTCGTTGGGCAGGACGGTCAGGCGTTCCGGCCGTTCCATCAGGTCGGCCAGACGCTGCGGCAGCTTCGGCGCAACCCCGGTGGCTTCCTCCACCGCCTTGCCGAACTTCGCCGGATGCGCGGTGGCCAGCGCCACCACCGGCAGGCCCGGCGTCTTCGCCCGCGCCCGGGCGGCGGCGACGCCGATCGCCGAATGCGGGTCGAGAATCTCGCCGGTGGCGCGGTATTCGGCGCGGATCGCCGCGCGCGTGGCGTCGTCGTCCAGGCTGTAGGCGGAGAAGGTGGCGCGCGAACGGGCCAGAACCTCGATCGGCACCTCGAACCGGCGGCTCTGGCGGAAACGGTTCATCGTCAGGTCCACCGCCGCGCCGTCGCGCCCCAGCATGTCGAAGAGCAGGCGTTCGAAGTTCGAGGAAATCTGAATGTCCATCGACGGGCTGATCGTCGGCACCACCTCGGACATCTCCATCGCCCCCGAGGCGAAGAAACGGGTAAGGATGTCGTTGCGGTTCGAACCGACGATCAACTGCTCGATCGGCAGCCCCATCGTCTTCGCCACGTAGCCCGCGAAAATATTGCCGAAGTTGCCGGTGGGCACGGCGAACGCCATCGAACGGTCGGGCACGCCCAGGCGCAACGCCGCCCAGACGTAATAGACCACCTGCGCCATCACCCGCGCCCAGTTGATCGAGTTCACCGCGCTGAGGCCGACCCGGTCGCGGAAGCCGACGTCGGCGAACATCGCCTTCACCAGATCCTGGCAGTCGTCGAAGGTGCCTTTCACCGCGACGTTGAAGACGTTGGACGACGTCACCGTGGTCATCTGGCGGCGCTGCACCTCGGAAACGCGCTCGTGCGGGTGCAGGATGAAGATGTCGATCGCCTCGCGGTCGCGGCAGGCTTCGATCGCCGCGCTGCCGGTGTCGCCCGAGGTCGCGCCGACGATGGTGACGCGGCGGGCTTTCCGGGTCAGCACGTGGTCGAACAGGCGGCCCAGCACCTGCATCGCCATGTCCTTGAAGGCCAGGGTCGGGCCGTGGAACAGCTCCATCACCCAAAGGTCGGTGTCGAACTGCTTCAAGGGTGCGATGGCCGCGTGGTCGAAGCCGCGATAGGCCTCTTCGGCGATCGCCGTCAGGTCGTCGTCGGGAATCGTTCCCGCGACGAAAAGCTTCATCACCGCCGCCGCCAGCTTGGGATAGGACAGGGTCTGCCAGGCGCTCCAGGTGGCGGCGTCGATGCGCGGCACCGTCTCGGGCACGTAGAGCCCGCCATCGGGGGCCAACCCCGCCAGCAAGACTTCGTCGAAGGAAAGCGCCGGGGATCCGCCCCGCGTGCTGATATACCGCAAACCCAGCCCCCATTGAACGGAGAACGCAGCGCCGCCAAACGCGACGCAGCCGTTACCTATACCCGCCCGCGCGGCGGACGACAAGAAACTCGCTAACGTCCCGACTTGATCTCGTCCTCGACCTGATCCTCCAGGGTGTCGCGGCGTTCCTCCAGGAACTTCTCCATGCGGCGGATCTGACGGTCGAGGCTGCGGATGTTCTCGAACCGCCGCGCCCGGCGGCGACCGCGATTCCGCCGCCAGGCCAGGCGGATCGGAATTTCCATCGCGGTCAGCAGCAGCCAGCCCCCCGCCGCCATGCAGGCCAGCGCCGCCATGCTGCGGTCCGCCCGCCCCCACGACACCGCCGCCCCCCAGAATCCCATCGTCACCAGGCAGGCGCCGATGGTCATCGCGATGCGGTTGCCGATGCCGCGCCGCCGCGTCGCCTCGGCCTCGGCGTCGCGGATGGCGTTGGCGATCTCGACGCGGGCGATGTCCTGCCAGGCGCGGAACGACATCCCGCCCCGGCCGGTCTTGCCGCGCGGCCCGCCCTCGTTGCGGCCTTCGCGGATCGCCTGTTCCAGCACCCGAACCGTGATGTTGGCCCGGTCCTCCGGCGTCGGTCCGCTCATGCTTCCTCCAGATAGCGGGCCCGCAGGTGCGCCTTGAACGCCGTGGCGGAAAGCGGCCCGCCGGTGGCGCGGGTCAGGATATCCTCGGTCTCCAGCAGCGAGCCGTGCGCATGCACGTTGGCCCGCAACCAGGACAGCAGCGGCGCGAAATCGCCGCGCGCCAGGGCCGCGTCCAGGCCGGGCACCGCCGCCCGCGCCGCGGCGAACACCTGCGCCGCGGTCATCGCCCCCAGGGTATAGGTGGGGAAATAGCCCCACGCCCCGTCGTACCAGTGAATGTCCTGCAAACAGCCGCGCGCGTCGTCGGGCGGGGTCACCCCCAGCAATTCGTGGAACCCCCGGTTCCACGCCTCCGGCAGGTCGGCGACGTCCAGGTCGCCCGCGATCATCGCCCGCTCCAGGCGATAGCGCAGGATGACGTGGGCGGGATAGGTCACCTCGTCCGCCTCGACCCGGATGAAGCCCCGCTCCACCCGCCGCGCCAGGGCGGCCAGATTGGCGTCGCCCCACGCCGGACCGACGCCGCCGAAGGCCGCCCGCATCTCCGCCGCCAGCCAGGACAGGCAGGCGTCGCCGCGCGCCGCCTGCATCTCCATGGACAGGGATTGGCTTTCGTGCAGGCTCATCCCCCGCGCCTCGCCCGCAGGCTGGCCGCGCCAGACGGACGGCAAGCCCAACTCGTAAAGGGCATGGCCGGTCTCGTGCACGACGCTGAGCAAACCGAAAAAGGCGTCGTCCTCGGCATAGCGGGTGGTCAGGCGCAGGTCGTCGGGAATGCCGCCACAGAAGGGATGGGCGCTTTCGTCCAGACGTCCGTGCGCGAAATCGAAGCCCATCGCCGTCATCACCCGCCGCACCAGCGTCCGTTGCGCCGCCACCGGGAAGGGCCCGGGCAGCGGCAACGGCGCGGGACGCGCCGCCTGCCGCTCCAGCACCTCGGCCAGGAAGCCGGGCAGGAACGCCGCCAGATCGGCGAACACCGCGTCGATCTCCGCCGAGCGCCCGCCGGGTTCGAAGGAATCCAGCAGCCCGTCATAGGGCGAAACCGACAACGCCGCCGCCTTCGCCGCCGCCTCCTGCCGCACCAGGTGCAACAGCTTTTCCAGATGCGGCCGCACCGCCGCGAAGTCCGAGGCGGCGCGCGCCCCGCGCCAAGCCATCTCGCACGCCGCCCCGGCGCGGGCCAGCGCCGCCACCAGGTCGGCGGGCAACGCCGCCGTGTGCACCCAAACCCGCCGCATCTCGCGCAGGTTGGCGCGGTCGGCGGCGGACAGGTCCTCGCCCTCCGCCTCGCCCAGCCAGGATTCGACCGCGCCGTCGGCAAGCAGCCCGTGCGCCAGGGTCTCCAGCTCCGCCGTCTGCTCGGCCCGCGCCGCCGCGCCGCCGGTCGGCATCATCGCCGCGCGGTCCCATTGCAGCAGGGCCAGGGCCCCGGCGATCGCCGAACGGCGGTGAAAACGTTCCTTCAGTCGGTCGTATGCACGCATTCGCGGTCCTGTCTCTTGCCTTTTGCCGCCCGGCCATTTCATCATGGCGGCGTTGAGGCATCCTAGCGAGGAGAACCCATGTCCGCAAAAGCGAAGTTCGCCGTCGTCCTCTCCGGTTGCGGAGTCTACGACGGATCGGAAATCCACGAGGCGGTGCTCACCCTGCTGGCCATCGACCGCGCGGGCTGCGCCTATCAGTGCTTCGCCCCCGACGTGCCGCAGATGCACGTGATCAACCACGTGCTCGGCGCCCCCACCGACGAAACCCGCAACGTCCTGGTCGAAAGCGCCCGCATCGCGCGCGGCGCCATCCTGCCGCTGTCGCAGTACGACCCCGCCGATTTCGACGTGCTGATCCTTCCCGGCGGCTTCGGCGCGGCGAAGAATCTGTGCACCTTCGCGGTGGACGGGCCGAACTGCACGGTCGACCCCGACACGGCGAAGGCGGTCGCCGCCACCCACGCGGCGAAGAAACCGATCGGCGCCCTGTGCATCGCCCCCGCCCTGGTCGCCAAGGTCCTGGGCAAGGTCGAGGTCACCATCGGCGACGACGCGGGCACCGCGGGCGCCATCGCCGCGATGGGCGGCACGCACCAGAATCGCGGCCACGGCGAGGTCTGCGTCGATGCCGCGAACAAGGTGGTGACCACCCCCTGCTACATGCTCAACGCCACCATCGGCCAGATCGCCGACGGCGCCGCCGCCGCGGTCGCCGCGCTGTTGAAGCTGAGGTGAAAACCAGGCCGGGCGCTGCCCGGACCCGCGAGGGGGCTCGGCCCCCTCGACCCCATGCGTATCGAAGAAAATGGGCCTCCCTTGCGGGGGCCCTTTTTCTTCGAACATGTCCGGGAGGTCCGGAGGGACCGCGGCCCTCCGGCGGGGTCCAGGGGCGGAGCCCCTGTCCTGACTTTCACTTCATCTCGAAGCTCGCGGTTTTCCGCGACAGGACCTCGCCGTCGCGGCTCATCGTCGCGGTGACGCGATAGGTTCCGGGCGCCCAGCCGTTCTTGGGCAGGCGACGTCCGGCGGCGGAAAAGCGCCAGGCCTGCGGGTGGTCGGCCGCATCCTCGTGCCGCGCCAGGACGGTGCCGTCGGGGGCGGCCAGCTCGACGAGGAAACGCATCCCCGGCGCGAAGCCGAAGGCGGCGCCCCAGCCGACCAGATCGGTCTTGCCGCTGGCCCGCGCCCCCGGCAGGGAGACGTCGGCCTTGATCTCGTCGGCCCGCGGCACGCGGGAGGCGACCCCCACGGCATAGACCGCGGTCTCGCGGTAATCGACGCCCGTGGCGGACAGCCACAGGGGCTTGCCGCCGTCCTTGCCGCAGCCGCCGCCCAGGGTTTGGGCGGTGAAGGGATCGACCGGCAGGCCATAGCGGCGCACCGCCAGATGGAGATGCGGGAATTCGCTCCGCCCGGACAGGCCGACCAGTCCCAGGGTCTGGCCGCTTTTCACCTTCTGCCCGGGCTTGACCGCGACGCTGTCCCGGCGCAGGTGGCAGTACTGCGTGCGCCAGCGGCCCTCGTGTTTCAGGACCACGCCGTTGCCGCATTCCTTCCGCGCCACCGCGTCCAGCCCCAATTCCAGATAGGCGCCGTCGAATTCCCCGTCGCGCACCGAGTCCACCACGCCGGAAGCGGCGGCCAGCACCGGCACCCCCGCCTCCATGGCGTGGCGGTCGGCGACCGCGAAATCGGTGCCGTTATGATTGGAATAGGTTCGCGGCCCGCACCGGAAGTCGCGCGCCGGCGGCGCGGTCGTGGTGTCGGGATAATTGATGATCCAGCAGGTCTCGCCCACCGTGCAGCCCGCGGGAACCCCCAATTTGAGGAGATCGTCCGCCACCGCCGGGGCCGCGAAACCGAAAACCAGAAAAAGGAACGCCGCGTGTGGTTTCATCCCTTCATCCTTGCCCGTAATGGATCGATGGTCTTCCTCTGGAAGCCGTGGTCGAAGTCGTCGTCGTGTTCCCGCCTCGGATAGTCGGGGTCGTTCTCGTCCAGCAAGTCGTCGCGCAGTTTGGTCGCGTGCAGCCGGGCGGTCAGCTTCGAGCGTTCCCCGGCACGCAGGGTCAGCACCGCCTCGCCCAGGTATTTGCCGCGCGCCCCGGCCTGGAGAATCGGCACGCCGTCGACCAGGTTCCCCGCCTCCAGCCCGGTCTTGTTGAGCACGGTGTGGGTATGGCCGCCGACGATCACCACCGGCTTGCCGGTCAGCTTCGCGGCGGCGCGCGCCAGCGGCAGGTCGCCCTCGCGGATATAGAAGCGCCAGCCGTCCGAGGCGCGGGGCGGGCCGTGATCCTCGCCATAGCCGCAGTGGGAGAGGATCAGCACCACGTCGGACAGGGCGGCGACGGCGGGCAACAGCTCGGCCAGGGTGGCGGTGGGCATCGCCACCTTCAGGTCCGCTTCCCCCGACTTGCGGTAATGCTTGGTCACCGAGGTGATCAGGCCGATCAGACCGATGCGCAGGCCGCCCGCCACGGCGATCGCGGCGGGATGATAGTCGCGGCCCGCCACCACCTCGCGACAACCCGACAGGTTGGCGGAAAACAGCGGAAAGCGCGCCGCTTCCCGGATGCCGGTGCGCAGGGTGCGCGAACCGTGGTCGAATTCGTGGTTGCCGAGGGCCCCGGCGTCCAACCCCGCCGCCGAATAGGCGGTATAGGCCGGGTCGACCGCGAAGCCGTCGCCGGTGACGTCGCCGAGAAGCTTGTCGAAATCGCCGCCGGTGCGGTCGTCGCCCGCCGACAGCAGCAGCACCACCTCGTCGGCGGCGGCCTTGGCGCGGGCGCGGCGCACCCGCTTCACCATCTGCGCCAGGGCATGGGTTTCGCCCTTCCCCGCCTCGTGCGGCGACAGGGCGTTGTGCATGTCGTTGAAGTGGAACAGACGCAGGGTCATCGCCTCGACCCGGGGCATCCCGGCCAGACGTTTCGCCAGGGGGCCCTGGATGGCGCGCACCGGCGTTCCGGGGGCGGCGCCGGACAGGGCGTAGGCCGCCTCCAGCCGTCCCGCGGGGTTGACCGGAATCTCCACCAGTTCGGGATCGAGCGCCCGCGCCGAGGCGGCAAGAGGGCGCAGCGCCAGACCGGCGGCGGCGGCCCCCAAACCGCGCAGCACGGCGCGGCGGCGCAACCGCGCCAGCAACAACCCGATGGACGAGGAACGACGATCAGCCATGACGAAACCCTGGGACGGATGAAACGCTGTCCAGCGGTTCCGACGGCGGGATCAGCGCCGAAACGCCGCGACCACCTCAAGATGGGGGCTCAGGGGAAACTGGTCCACTGGAATCGCGGCGGCCAGGGTAAAGCCGCCGTCGGCCAGGATGCGGGCATCGCGGGCGAAGGTCGCCGGGTTGCAGGAAACCGCCACCGCCAGCGGCACGGCGGAGGCGGCGATTTCCCGCGCCTGCGCCGCCGCCCCGGCGCGGGGCGGGTCGAAGACCACGGCGTCCAGGCCGTCCAGTTCCGCCGCGGGCAAGGGGTCGCGGAACAGGTCGCGCGCCGCCACCGCGACGCGTTTGCCCAGGCCGTTCGCCGCCACCGCCGCGGTCAGCGCGGCAATCGCCGCGCCGTCGGCATCCGCCGCCACCACCCGTTCGGCGGCGCGCGCGATGGGCAGGGCGAAGGTCCCCAGGCCGCAGAACAGGTCGGCGACGCGCGCCGCGCCGCCCAGTTCTTCCAGCACCGCGCCGCGCAGGGCGGCCTCGCCCTCGGCGCTGGGTTGCAGGAAGGCGGCGTCGGGGAAGGCCACCGCCACCTCGCCGATGCGCATCGTCGGCGGCCGCGCCGTGGCCAGCGGCACCGCGCCGCTACCGGAGTCCCAGGAAAGGCGGGCCAAGTCGTGAGCGGCGGCGAAATCCGCCAGGGCCTGCCGTTCCTCCCAACCGCCGGGTTCGGCGGCGGCGCGGACCAGGACGTCGGCGCCGGAATCGGTCCAGGTCAGGGCGACCGCCGCCTCGCGGGCAAGCGGCGCCAGCAGCCGCCGCAACGGCGCGATCAGGGCCGACAGTTCGGCCCGCAGCACCGGGCAGGCGTCGACCGGCACCACGGCATGGGAGGCGGCCTCGGAAAAGCCGAGACGGCCGTCCTTCAAGGCCAGGGTGGCGCGGCGGCGGGTGGTTTCGGGGCAGGAACGCACCTCCGCCACCGGCGGATCGGCGAAGCCCCGCTGCCGCAACGCGGCGACGACGCGTTCGCGCTTCCAGGCGGTCAGGGCGTCGCGGCGCCAGTGCTGGAAGGCGCAGCCGCCGCAGCGCCCGAAGACCGGACAGAACGGCGTCACCCGCTGCGGCGAGGCATTTTCCACCCGCTCCAGGGTGCAGCGCACCCCCTCGGCGGAACGGGAGCGGGGAACGGCGACCACCGTCTCCCCCGGCAGGGCATGGGGAACGAAGTGGCGCACCCCGTCCCGCGTCGCCACCCCGTCGCCGCCCGCGCCCACCGTCTCGACGGTCAGGGTCAGCGGCGCTCCGGCCTGCGGTTTGCGGGAACGGCGGCGGTCAGGTCGCATCGGGATAGGCCTGTCCATGACGGCAGGACTGCCCGACCTCGCCGGGGGCGGGCACGCGATAGGTCCAGATCTCGGTCGGACGGTTGTTCGGGTCGACCATCACCGCGACGCTTTCCCGTCCCGGCAGGCGGTCCGCCGGGACTTCCTCGTAGGCCATGATGATCGCCAGGTCGCCGCGCGCGAACAGGTGCGCGGCGGCGCCGTTCAGGCAGCAGTCGCCCCGCCCCTCGCGCCCCTCGATGACATAGGTACGCAGGCGGTTGCCGTTGGCGACGTTGACCACGTCGACGCAGGAATACGGCAGAATCCCGGCGGCGCGCAGCAGCAAGGGATCGACGGTGATCGAACCGATGTAGTCCACCCGCGCCTCGGTCACCGTGACGCGGTGAATCTTGCCGTACATGAACGGGCGCAAGGCGCCGTCGAGGCGATAGCCCTCGGCGCCGGGAATGTCCGCGGGACCGGTAATCTTGCGGATGCTGGGCTGGCTCATGCGAATGCTCCGGGTGTCCTGTTGCGGCCGGGCGGGCCGGACCGATTGTTCTAGCCGCCGGGCCCGAGCCGAATCAAGAGAAAGCGCATGGACGCGCCGAGTCCGCGCCCGCCACGAATAATTCCGGACGGATCAAGACGCCGACGCCACGGAAACGCCGTCCCATTGCCACGAACAAGAAAAAATCCGATATCGGTCTTTCGCCGAAAAGTCGTTTACTTCGCCAAGTCTATCGGAACCCATCCCCGGCGAACGCATACCCCCGGACGTCCCGCCATGAATATTTTGTGTCATGCGGCATCCACGGTTGACGGCGCCCGCCGCCGCCGCCATCAATCTTCCGGCAAACGCGCGGAATCGCGCCCGCGCACACCTTCGCCTTTTCTGGGGGATCGTCATGGTGGCCCTGTTCGGCCGCGACAGCCTGTCCCGCCCGCCCGCCGAGGCGCCCGCCGACCCGGCGGACGCCCCGGAAACGACGGACTCCGCCGCATGGCCGCCGCCGCTGCCCGCCGCATGGCGCGCGCTGGTCGACAGCCTGAACCTGGTCTTCCAGCCGGTGGTCAACATCCATTCCGGCAACACCTACGGCATCGAGGTCCTGCCGCGCGGCGTGGAACGGCACGGTTTCGTCGGTATCCCCGCCCTGCTCGACGCGGCGCATGCCGAGGGCGTCCTCGGCGCGGTGGACTTCGCGCTCAAGCAACGGGCGATCGCCGCCTATGCCACCTGGCCGTTCTGCCGCGACCGCAAGCTGTTCATCAATCTCGACGCGCGCATCTTCGACGCCGCCGCCACGACGGCGGTCCTGCCGCGCCTGCGCCGCCTGATCCGCGACCACGAGTTGGAGGAAAACTCGGTCGTCCTCGACATCTCCGAGCGCCACCCCCTGCCCGAGGCCCTGCACGAACTGTCGCGCGAACGGCGCGGATCGACATCGGGACTGCGCTACGCCATCGACAATTTCGGCGCCGGACTGGGCAGCCTGCAAGGGCTTTACGGCGCCACCCCCGACTTCATCAAGATCGACCGCACCCTTCTCGCCGGCATCGCCGAGGACTCCCGGCGCAAGATCTTCTCCTCCCACGTGGTCGGCATCGCCCACCTGCTGGGAATCATGGCGGTCGCCGAGGGGGTGGAAACCGAGGCCGAATACTTCGCCTGCCGCGAGGTCGGCTGTGACCTGGTGCAGGGGTTCCTGGTCTGTCCGCCGCTGCCCGAGATCGACGCCATCGCCCGCGAATACCCCGAGGTGCGCGAGATGAGCCGCCGCGACCGCCGCCAGACGCGCAGCGACGAACGCATCCTCCTCGAACGCATGGAGAGCATCGCCCCGTTGCGCGTCGACACCCGCATGATCGAGGTGCTGGAACGCTTCCGCGCCGAAAAGACCCGCACCTTCTTTCCGGTGGTCGACACCACGGGCGAGCCGCTCGGCATCGTCCGCGAGGGCGACCTCAAGGAATACACCTATTCCCAGTTCGGCCGCGACCTGATGGCCAACCGCGCCTACAGCCGGTCGCTGCGGCATTTCATCACCTCCTGCCCGGCGGCGGCGGTCAACCTGCCCGCCGAACGCATCCTCGAAATCTTTTCCGGGGCCGGCGACGCCGAGGGGCTGATCCTCGTCGACGGCGCCGTCAAGTACGCGGGGTTCCTCTCCGCCAACGCCTTGCTGCGGGTGATCAACGACAAGAACCTGGCGGTCGCCCGCGACCAGAACCCGCTGACCCGCCTGCCCGGCAACACGGTGATTCACGAGTTCCTGTCGGAGTGCCTGGCCGATCCCGCCGCCGAACACGTGATGGTCTACTACGACTTCGACAACTTCAAACCCTTCAACGACCACTACGGCTTCCGCCTGGGCGACCGGGCGATCCAGGCCTTCGCCGACATCCTGCGGCGGCGGTTCGGCGGCGCCGACGACTTCATCGCCCATGTCGGCGGCGACGATTTCGTCTCGGGACGCAAGGCGGTGGCGGACTTCGACGCGATCGAGGCCGAGGTCGAACGGACGATCGCCGACTTCCGCGACGAGGTCGCCGCCTACTACGACGAGGCGGCGCGGGAAAAAGGCTTCATCACCATCGCCGACCGTTATGGCACCGAACGCGCCTTCCCCCTGCTTTCGGTCAGCGCCGGGGTGGTGCGCATCCGCCCGGAAAGCCGCCAGCGCGACGAGGACGGCATCAGCCCCCTGATCGCCGGATTGAAGAAAATCGCCAAGGCCGATCCCCGCCATCTCGCCGTCGGCATTCTGCCGTGACCCCCACGCCCGGCTCGCGTAAAGTACTTGCCGCCGCGGCGTAGGTGTGCGAATCCCCAACGGACGTGCCCGCCCCGGCGCATGGACAACGGACGCCCCCGATGAGCAAGAGACCGGCACCGCCCCGTTTCGATTCCGCCGCCTATGCCCGGCTGTTCGACGGTGCGCGCGATGCCGTCGCGGTCTTCCTGCCCGACCTGTCCGTCGCCTACGCCAACCCCGCCTTCCGCAGCCTGCTGCCGGTGCGCGACGGGCGCCCCCTGCGCGAAACCCTGGGGGAAGCCTCCGACTTGTTCGACACTCCGGTCCGCGAGGTGGCGGGCGGCGGCCACGCCGTCACCGCGACGCATCGCGTCGCCGCCTCTTCCGGCGAACGCACCCTGACCGGCAACTACGCGGCGGTGCGCGACTCGACCGGCGGAGTGGAGGCGGTGCTGCTGGTCGCCCACGACCTGCCCGGCTTCGACACCGCCGCCGAACCCGTCGCGGACCCCCGCCCCGCCCCCTTGCCGGGGCCGGACGACGGCACCTGCGGCTATGCCCTGGTCGACGCCGGATTGCGCCTGCTGTCCTGCAACGCGTCCCTGCGCGCCCTGATCCCCGCCCCCGGCGAGCCCCCCGCCCCCGGCACCCCCTTGCTCGACCTGCTCGCCGCGCTGATCGGCGGCGACGTGACGGCGGACGGCGAACACCCCCGGGCGAAGACGCTGCAACGGCATCTGCTGCGCCGCGGCGGGCGCCCCCTCGACCTGCACACCGAAAGCCACCGCCGCCTGCAAATCAGCCTGCACCGTCCGGAAACCGGCGAAACCCTGCTGCGCGTCTGCGACGTCAGCCGCGCCCGCCTGGCGCAGGCCCACATCGAGCGTCAGGCGGCGCTGCTGCGCCTGCTCAGCGAAAGCCAGACCGCCTTCCTGGGCGGCAGCAACCGCGAACGGGTCTTCGCCCGCTTTCTCGACGGCATGCTGCGCGTCGCCCACTGCCACGCGGGCATGATCGCCGTGCCGGTCGGCGACGGCATCCAGCCCCTGGCCGCGACCGGCGCCTGGGGCGACGCCCACGCCCTGCCGCCCGCGGCGGCGCATGCCCTGGCCAGCGGCGCCCCGGCCCGCGCCGAAACCGGCGCCGAGGGCCCCGGCCACACCCTGGCCCTGCCGGTCGCCGTGCGCGGCCGCACCGTCGGCCTGCTGATGCTGTCGGACCGCGCCGCCCCCTTCGACGAGCCCCTGCTCGCCGAACTGACCCAGGCCCTGCCCACCCTTGCCGCGCTGATCTCGGTACACGCGGCGGAACGGCGGCGCGGCCAGACGACACACGACCTGCGCGCCGGGCAAGAGCGGGTGCGCGCCATCTTCGACGCCATCATGGAAGGCGTGGTGACGGTCAACGCGGCGGGGCTGATCGTCGGTTTCAACGCCTCCGCCGAGCGCCTGTTCGGCACCGCCGTGCGCGACGTCCTGGGGCGGCACGTCCGCATTCTCTCCCCCGAGGGAATGGCAGCACCCTTCGACATCCACGGCCTGATCGACGGCTCCGCCCCGCTTTCGACGCGGCGGCGCGAGGTCATGGGACGCCGCGCCGACGGCCAGGCCTTTCCCGCCGAGGTTTCGATCAGCCGCGTCGACCTCGACCACGAACCGCTGTTCATCGCCATCTTCCAGGACATCTCGGAGCGCAAGCGTCTCGACCGCCTGAAATCCGAACTGGTCACCACCGTCGGCCACGACCTGCGCACCCCCCTGACCAGCATCCTCGGCGCGCTCAGCCTGGCGGGCAGCGGCAACCTGCCGCCGGAACGCATCAAGGACCTGCTGGAAATGGCGGAACGCAACGGCCGCCGCCTACTGCGTCTGATCACCAACCTGCTCGACCTGGAACGCATCAACGCCGGGATGATCGCCTTCGACCCCCGGCCCATCGACCTGGGTCTGGTGCTACGGCAAAGCGTCGACAACCACCACCTGCTGGCGGAGGCGAAGGCCCTGTCCATCGACTGGGACCTGCCCAGCCACCCCTTGCGGGTGGAAGGCGACGCCGACCGCCTGGCGCAGGTGGCGATCAACGTCTTCGGCAACGCGGTGCGTTTCTCGCCCGAGGGCGGCACCATCCGCATCCGCGCCGTCGCCGAAAACGGCCTGATCCGCGTCGAGTTCACCGACCAGGGGCCGGGCATTCCCGCGTCCTTCCTGCCGGTGATGTTCGACCGCTTCCGCCAGTTGGAAAGTCGGGTGCGCGGCACCGCCGGGGCCAGCACCGAGGGCTCGGGCCTGGGGCTGAGCATCGTCCGCGCCCTGATCGAACTGCACGGCGGGCGGGTCGGCGCGCTTTCGCCGGAGGGCGGCGGCGCCACCGTCTTCTTCGAACTGCCTGGTGAAAGCGCTCCAACTTCATGATTTAATCCTTTGACCTCCGGTGCTTATTCGCTAATCTTCGAGGTCGCGCCGATAGTTTCGGCGCCCGCGCCCCACGGCTTCCGGGCCGAGTTTTTGATGGGATTGACCGCGCTGTGTCCTACACGGTTCTGATTGCCGACGACCACGAATTGTTCCGCGACGGCTTGTCGATGGTGCTGCACCACCTTGCCCCCGGAACCCGCTGTCTCACCGCGGGAGACCACCGCGAAGCCCTCGACCTGGCGCGCGCCACCCAAGGCCTCGACCTCGTCCTGCTCGACATCCGCATGCCCGGCCTGCCGTGGGAGGAAGCCCTGCGCGCCCTGCGCACCGAGCGCCCGGAAGTGCCGGTGGTCATCCTCTCCGCCCTGATCGACCGCGCCCTGATCACCACCGCGATGCGCGCCGGGGCCCGCGGCTTCATCCCCAAGACCTCGTCGAGTTCGGTGATGATCCACGCGATCAACCTGGTGCTGTCGGGCGGCCACTACATTCCGCCGCTCGTCCTCGACGACGCCTCCCCCTCCGCCGACGACGGCCAGGGCGAGACGGGAAACCCCGCCGCCTCCCTCACCCCCCGGCAAATGGACGTGCTGCGACTGGTGGCGAAGGGGCTGTCCAACCGCGACATCGCCCAGACCCTCGACCTGTCCGAGGGCACGGTGAAGCTGCACGTCACCGCCATCCTGAAGTCGCTCGGCGTGCCCAACCGCACCAGCGCGGTGATCGCGGCGGCACGCATGGGGTTGACCGAAGGCGAAGAATCCTGATCCATCCCGCCGGATGGTCCAAGGTTTGCTTGTCCCGGATAAAGCGTTTTTCTGCGTCATATACACGACACACATAACGGCTTCCCGACAAGGACCGCGCCCATGCATCATATCCCGGATTCCGTTCTGCAAGCCCTGCTCGCCGAGGACATCCCCTACGGCGACCTCACCACCCGTTCCCTGGAAATCGGCGAAAAAACCGGCCACATCGCCTTCTCCGCCCGCGACCGCATGGTCGCCTGCTGCACCGAGGAAGCCGTCCGCCTGCTGGAAATGCTGGGAGCGCGGGCCTGGCTGCTGGTCCCCAGCGGCCGCACCGTCGCGGCGGGCACCCCGCTGCTGGAGGGCGAAGGCCGCGCCGAGGCGATCCTCGCCGGGTGGAAAGTGGCGCAAACCCTGGTGGAGTGGACCTCGGGCGTCGCCACCGCGGTGCGCGCCATCATCGACGCGGCGCGCACCGTCGACCCCGCCGCCATCGTCGCCTGCACCCGCAAGGCGGTGCCCGGCACCCGCGCCCTGTCGGCCAAGGCGATTTGCGTCGCCGGCGCGACGATGCACCGCTGCGGCCTGTCCGACACCATCCTGCTGTTCCCCGAACACCGCGTCTTCGGCGGCGAGGACGCCCTGAAGCGCCAGGTCACCGAACTGCGGCGGCGCAACCCGGAACGCAGCATCGTCGTCGAGGTGAAGTCGATCGAGGACGCGCTGATCGCCCGCGATTGCGGCGCCAACGTCCTGCAACTGGAAAAGTTCCCGCCGCTGGAGGTCGCCCGCCTGACCAACCTGCTGACGAACAGCGAAGGGCCGCAGCCGGTGATCGCGGCGGCGGGCGGCGTCACCGCCGCCAACGCCGCCGATTATGCCCACGCCGGGGCGCAGGTGCTGGTCACCTCGTCGCCCTATACCGCCAGGCCCGCCGACGTCCAGGTGACGATCACCCAGGCATGAGCGTCAGGACAGGGACTCCCCCTCCGGACCTCCCGAACCTGTTCGAAGAAAAAGGGCCTCCCTCGCGGGGGCCCTTTTCTTCGAATACGCATGGGGTCCGGGCAGCGCCCGGCCTGGCGTTCACCCCAGCGCCTTGAGAATCGCCGCGCCGCACTGCGCGGTGTTCGCGGTGCCCTTGAGGTCGCCGGTGCGCAAGGCGGGCTGCACCACCACGGCTTCGATCGCCGCGACGATGGCGGCGGCGGCCTCCGCCTCGCCCAGGAAGTCCAGCATCATCGCCGCCGACCAGATCTGACCGATCGGGTTGGCGATGCCCTTACCCGCGATGTCGGGGGCGGAGCCGTGCACCGGCTCGAACAGCGAGGGCATCCGCCGCGTCGGGTTGATGTTGGCCGACGGCGCGATGCCGATGGTCCCGGCGCAGGCGGGGCCAAGGTCGGACAGGATGTCGCCGAACAGGTTGGAACCGACCACCACGTCGAAGCGGTCGGGATGAAGCACGAAATTCGCGGTGAGGATGTCGATGTGGTACTTGTCGTGCTTCACGCCGGGGAAGGACTTCGCCATTTCTTCCACCCGCTCATCCCAATAGGGCATGGTGATGGCGATGCCGTTCGACTTGGTGGCCGAGGTCAGGTGCTTCTTCGGCCGCGACGCGGCCAGCTCGAAGGCGAACTTGAGGATACGGTCGACGCCGACGCGGCTCATCACGGTTTCCTGGATCACCACCTCGCGCTCGGTTCCGGCGAACATCTTGCCGCCGACCGAGGAGTACTCGCCCTCGGTGTTCTCGCGCACCACCAGGAAGTCGATGCTGCCCGGCTCGCGCCCCGCCAGCGGGCAGGGCACGCCGGGCATCAGACGCACCGGGCGCAGGTTGACGTACTGGTCGAAGACGCGGCGGAACTGCAACAGCGAGCCCCACAGCGAGATGTGATCGGGCACCGTGTCCGGCCAGCCGACCGCGCCGAAGAAGATCGCGTCCGCCTTGCCGACCCGTTCCTGCCAGTCGTCGGGCATCATCTTGCCGTGCTTCACGTAATAATCGCAGCTGGCGAAGTCATGATCCTGAAGGTTCAGGGCAAAACCGAACTTGCGCGCCGCCGCCTCGAGCACGCGCACCCCTTCCGGCATCACTTCCTTGCCGATGCCGTCGCCCGGGATGACGGCAATGGTATAGCTGCGGTCTTTCATCGAAACCTCCTGGTGAAACGACACCGTGCCCCTGCGGGCACGCGAAAACTGCCCGACCACTATAGCCAATCCGGACCGCCGCGACACGCGCCGAACGACACGGATTCCGCATCAAAAGGACCTCTCCGCCGTCTCCGCGCCCCGCGAAAAGATTATCGGGACGGCCCCGCAACCGAAGGCATCATGCCGCCCGTCTTGTCGGCGTTCGACCCGAAGGCCCAGGCCCGCGCCCTGGAGGACGCCTTCGAAGCCATGTGGGCGAAACGCCGCGCATAGAAAAACCGCCGCCCCGAGGGGCGGCGGCGAAATCGTGTTGTCCCGAAGCCGGGGCTTAGAAGTGCAGCGCCTCGACCCGCACCACGTTGGGCACGGCGCGCAGCGAATCCAGGGTATCGGACTTCAGCGCGCCGTCGATCTGCACCAGCGCCACCGCGTCCTCGCCCACCGCGTTGCGGCCCAGGTGGAAGGTCGCGATATTCACCCCGGCGAGGCCGAGGGCGGAACCGATCTTGCCGATCAGGCCGGGCTTGTCCTTGTTGGTGAAGAACAGCATGTGGGGGGCGAACTCCGCCTCCACCGGGATGCCGTTGACCTCGACCAGACGCGGCTTGCCCGCGAACAAGGTGCCGGAGACCGAGCGGGTCTGCGTCTCGGTGGTCACCGTCAGCTTGACCAGGGTCTGGTATTCGGCGCAGGTCTCCCGCTTGGTCTCGGAGAGGGAGATGTTGCGCTCCTTCGCCACCGCGGGGGCGGAGACCATGTTCACCGAATCCAGCATCGGCCGCAGCAGGCCGGACAACACGATCGCGGTCAGGGGCTTGGTGTTGAGGTCGGAAACCATGCCCTCGTACTCGATGGTCACCGCCTTGATGCCGGTGCGGGTGATCTGCCCGGCGAAGCTGCCCAGGTATTCGACCAGCTTCATGTAGGGGCGCAGCTTCGGCGCGTCCTCGGCGGAAACCGAGGGCATGTTGATGGCGTTGGTCACCGCGCCGGTCAGCAGGAAGTCGGAAATCTGTTCCGCCACCTGCACCGCGACGTTGACCTGCGCTTCCTTGGTCGAGGCGCCGAGGTGCGGCGTGCAGATCACCTTGGGGTGGCCGAACAGGATGTTCTGCTTGGCCGGTTCCTCCTCGAACACGTCGAGCGCCGCGCCCGCCACCCGGCCGTCGTCCAGGGCCGCCTTGAGCGCCGCCTCGTCGACCAGGCCGCCGCGCGCGCAGTTGATGATGCGCACGCCCGCCTTCATCTTGGCGAAGGACTTCTCCGAGATGATGCCGCGGGTCGAATCGGTCAGCGGGGTATGCAGGGTGATGAAGTCGGAACGGGCGAACAGTTCGTCCAGCTCCACCTTCTCGACGCCCAGGTCCTTGGCGCGTTCCGGCGACAGGTAGGGGTCGAAGGCGACCACCCGCATCTTCAGGCCGAGGGCACGCTCGGCGACGCGGGAACCGATGTTGCCGCTGCCGATCACGCCCAGGGTCTTGCCGAACAGCTCGACGCCCATGAACTTCGACTTTTCCCACTTGCCGGCGTGGGTGGAGGCGGAAGCCTGCGGAATGTCGCGGGCCAGCGCCATCATCATCGCGACGGCGTGCTCGGCGGTGGTGATCGAGTTGCCGAACGGGGTGTTCATCACCACCACGCCCTTGGCGGTGGCGGCGGGGATATCGACGTTGTCGACGCCGATACCGGCGCGGCCGACCACCTTAAGATTGGCGGCGGCGGCGATGACGTCGGCCTTGACCTTGGTGTCGGAACGGATGGCCAGACCGTCGTATTCGCCGATGCAGGCCTTGAGTTCGTCCGGGGTCATGCCGGGCTTGTAGTCGACTTCGAGGCCGCGCTCCTTGAAAATCTGCTCGGCGAGCGGGCTCATCTTGTCGGAAATCAGAACTTTCAGCATGGGGAAGGCTCCCTGGCGGAGAGGAAAAACGGCAAAAGGATAACGCCGGGACCCGGAGGAACTCCGGGTCCCGCGCGAACAGACCTCAGGCGAAGGACTTCGCGGTCTCGGCAACCGCCCATTCGATCCAGGGGAAGAGCGCCACCAGGTCGGCGGTCTCCACCGTGGCGCCCGCCCAGATGCGCAGGCCGGCGGGGGCGTCGCGATAGGCGCCGATGTCATAGGCGACGCCTTCCTTGTCGAGCAGGGAGACGATCGCCTTCTGCGCCTTCTGCTGGCCCTCGGCGTCGAGCTTGGCGAACCACGGCGCGACGATCTTCAGGCAGACCGAGGTGTTGGAGCGAATCTTCGCGTCGGCGGCCAGGAAGGCGACGTCGGCGCAAGCGTCCACCCAGGCGGAGATCGCCGCCAGGTTGGCCTGGCTGCGCTTCATCAGGGCGGGCAGGCCGCCGATTTCCTCGCCCCACTTCAGACCGTCGAGGGTGTCCTCGACCACCAGCATCGAGGGGGTGTTGATGGTCTCGCCCTCGAAGATGCCGCCGATCAGCTTGCCGCCCTTGGTCATGCGGAAGATCTTCGGCATCGGCCACGCCGGGGTATAGCTCTCCAGCCGGGCGACGGCGCGCGGGCTGAGGATCAGCACGCCGTGCGCGCCCTCGCCGCCCATCACCTTCTGCCAGGAGTAGGTGACGACGTCGAGCTTCGGCCAGTCCAGGTCCATGGCGAACGCGGCGGAGGTCGCGTCGCAAATGGTCAGGCCTTCGCGGTCGGCCGGGATCCAGTCGCCGTTCGGCACGCAGACGCCCGAGGTGGTGCCGTTCCAGGTGAACACCACGTCACGGGAGAAATCCACCTTGGTCAGGTCGGGAATCTCGCCGTAGGGGGCTTCCATCACCCGCACGTCCTTCAGCTTCAGCTGCTTGACGACGTCGGTGGCCCAGCCGGAGCCGAAGCTTTCCCAGGCCAGCATGTCGACGCCGCGCGGACCCAGAAGGCTCCACAGCGCCATCTCGACGGCGCCGGTGTCGGAGGCGGGAACGATTCCCAGCAGATAATCGGCGGGAACGCCCAGAAGCTTCTTCGAGCGTTCGATCACGTCCTTCAGCCGCTCCTTGCCGATCTTGGCGCGGTGCGAACGGCCGAGACAGGCGTTGTTCAGCGCGTCCAGCGAGAAGCCGGGGCGCTTGGAGCAGGGACCGGAGGAAAAATTGGGGTTGGCCGGCCGGGCGGTCGGCTTGGCGACGACGGTCATGGATATCTCCCTTCCATTGCAGAAGGGCTTGGCGGCCCGTTGGGGGACCGCGGCCCACACGCTTTATACGAAAGCCCGCCGTCCCTCGTCAATTGCAAACCCGGCCGCGCCGCCCGTTCACAATGGCTCGAAAACCTTGAAGAACAACCGGAAAATCATGGGAAATTTCTCTAAATAATCATTCCAAGCCCCGCCCCCTGGGGGTATAACACCGCCTCCTCGCGGCGAACCCCTCGCCGAACGACCCAATTCCCGGAGACCGAACCATGCTTCCTCGGCTGCGCATCGCCACGCGCATTCTGCTTCCGACCGTCGCCCTGTTCCTGTCCGCGATCGGTCTTTCCGCCTTCCACCTGGCCGCGACCTGGGAAGACGTCTACGACGGCCGCGTGCAGCAGGTCCGCGCCGTGGTGGACAGCTCGGTCAGCATCGTCGCCCGCATCCAGGCTCGCGCCGCGTCGGGGGACCTGTCCGAGGCCGAGGCCAAGCGCCAGGCCCTGGAGGCCCTGCGGGCTTTGCGCTTTTCCGGCAACGAATACATCTTCGCCTACGACGAAAACGGCATCAACGTCGCCCACGGCATGCGCCCCGAACTCGAAGGCAAGAACCTGTGGTCGTTGCAGGACGCCAACGGCCTTTACATGATCCAAGAACTGGTCCGCGTCGCCAAGAACGGCGGCGGCGTGGTGCGCTACGGCTGGAAGCAGACCAAGGACGCCGCCGCCAAGGACAAGGTCGCCTGGTCGGCGTCGTTCGCGCCGTGGGGCTGGATGATCGGCACCGGCGTCTACATCGACGACATCCAGGCCGAGTTCCTGTCGCGGGTCGAGCTGGAAGCCGTGGTCCTGGCGGCGATTCTGGGACTTTGCGGCCTTCTCGCCGTGGCGATGTCGCGGTCGATCATCGGCCCGCTGAAGGCCGCCATCGGCGAGATGAAATCCCTGGAGGGCGGCGACCTCGACACCGAGATTTCCGGCACCCAGCGCGACGACGAAATGGGGGACATCGCCCGCGCGCTGCAATCCTTCCGCGACACCGCCCGCGCCCGCGCCCAGGCGCTGCGCCACGAACGGGAGGAGGAAGCCGCCCGCGCCGCCCGCGGCGAACGCATCGCGCGCCTGTGCGGCGGCTTCGAGCAGGCCATCGCGCAGGTCGCCGGAGCGCTCGGCAAATCGGTCGGCGACATGAAGCAGGCCGCCGACACCCTTTCCGAGGCAGCGCAGGCGAGCGACGCCCGCACCAACGCGGCGGCGCGCGCCGCCGAACACGCCGCCAGCAACGTCCAGACGGTGGCTGCCGCCGCCGAGGAACTCTTCGCCTCGGTCGGGGAAATCCGCCGCCAGGCCGGGGAATCGGGGGAGATCACCAACACCGTCAAGACCCGCATCGACGAGGCGAAAACCTCGATGTCGGCCCTGGACGAGGAAACCCGCGGCATCGGCACCGTGCTCGACCTGATCAACGACATCGCCAACCAGACCAACCTTCTCGCCTTGAACGCCACCATCGAGGCGGCGCGCGCGGGCGAGGCGGGCAAGGGCTTCGCCGTGGTCGCGGGCGAGGTGAAGTCCCTGGCCAACCAGACCTCCCGGGCGACCGAGGAAATCGCCCAGCAGATCTCGTCGATCCAGGAACACACCAACGGCGCCGCCACCCTGATCGCCGACATCGCTTCGGTGATCCAGCACCTGAACGCCGCCACCTCGGAAATCGGCGCGGCGGTCGAACAGCAGCAGGCGGCGACCCAGGACATCTCCGTCAACGTCCACGAAGCGGCCCGCGTCACCGAGGAAATGCGCGCCAACGTCGGCCAGGTCTCCCAGGCCGCCGCCCACGTCGCCGCCGCCAGCGAACAGATCCGGGGCGCCGCGACGGGGCTGTCCGCCGACACCGAGGCCTTGAACGCCGTGGTTGGACGTTTTCTCGCGGAAATCCGCGCCGCCTGAAGTTCTTAACCGGAAAAATTCTAAGAATCGCAGCCGCTCACACCCTTACGGGTGGGGCGGCTGTGTCGTTGTTACGAAAAACCCTAGGTTTTTACTTCTCAAAACGTTGAAATAACAGGGATATTTTTAGGCGAAAAAAATATTGAATATTTCCCGGCATGGGCGGAAAGTTTTCCGGTTGGGGGAAACTGGCAAAAACCAAATTCGGTGTCATCAACGCACCCACGCCAGGGGGAAGCCCCAGAGAAACAGACTCAAACACGACGTCGCCCCCATCGGGGGGGAGTGACCTCAGGAGACGTCCGATGGTTCTCTTCTTTGCGTGCGTAGGCCTGCTGATCGCGGGTTACTTCATTTACGGTACTTTGATCGACCGTATTTTCGGTCCCGATCCCAGCCGTGCCGTCCCCGCCGTCGCCATGGCGGACGGGGTCGACTACGTGCCGATGCCGACCTACAAGGTCTGGCTGGTGCAATTGCTGAACATCGCCGGCCTGGGGCCGATCTTCGGACCGATTCTGGGTGCCCTTTACGGACCGTCCGCGCTGTTGTGGATCGTCATCGGCTGCATCTTCGCCGGCGCGGTGCACGACTACTTCGCGGGCATGCTGTCGCTGCGGTCCAACGGCGAAAGCGTGCCGAACGTCGTCGGCCGCGAGCTCGGGCCTATCTTCAAGCAGTTCATGAACTACTTCTCGGTGATTCTGCTGCTGCTGGTGGGCATCGTCTTCGTCCTCGGGCCGGGCAAGCTGCTGTCCAAGATGACCGGTCTGCCGGTGGGCGCGTGGGTGGCGATCATTTTCGCCTACTACTTCCTCGCCACCATCCTGCCGATCGACAAGATCATCGGGCGGCTGTACCCGATCTTCGGCGCGCTGCTGCTGTTCATGTCGGTCAGCCTGACCATCATGATCATCGTCTCGCCCGATCATGCGCTGCTGCCGCGCGGCCTGCAGATGGCCAACACCCATCCGAAGGATCTGCCGATCTGGCCGTTGATGTTCATCACCATCGCCTGCGGCGCGATTTCCGGCTTCCACGCCACGCAATCGCCCCTGATGGCGCGGTGCGTGCAAAACGAAAAGAACGGCCGCTTCGTCTTCTACGGCGCGATGATCGGCGAAGGCATCATCGGCCTGATCTGGGCGACCCTGGGCTTGTCGTTCTATCCCGACGCCGCCTCTCTCGGCGCCGCCATCGCCAAGGGTTCTCCCTCGGGCGTGGTGCATGAAATCGCCACCAGCCTTCTCGGCGGCGGCATCGGCACCACCCTCGCGGTCCTCGGCGTGGTGATCCTGCCGATCACCTCGGGCGACACCGCCTTCCGCTCCGCCCGCCTGATCATCGCCGAATACATCAAGATGCCGCAAAAGGACGTGATGAAGCGTCTGATGGTCGCGGTACCGCTGTTCGCCATCGGCTACGTGATCTCGCTCGGCAACTTCAACGTCATCTGGCGGTACTTCGGCTGGGCCAACCAGACCCTGGCCATGGTGGTCCTGTGGGCCGCCGCCGCCTACCTGATCAAACGGGACAAGCCGCACTGGGTGTGCACCATCCCCGCCGCGTTCATGACGGCGGTGACCTTCTCCTACATCTCGGCGGAGAAGATCGGCTTCGGCCTGCCCTATGACATCGCCAACGGCATCGGCATCGCCGCCGCCGTGGCCGCCCTGGTCGCCTTCTTCGTCGCCTTCGGCAAGAAGAAGACCACCGAAACGCCCGCCGAATAAGGCCGGGGCGTTCTCCAAACGAAAAACCGCCGCGGGCGACCGCGGCGGTTTTTTTCTGTTCCGGCGATGGCTCAGAACGGCGCGGGGTGTCCCAGGCCAGCCGCCGCCAGGGTGGCCTCCACCCCCGCCGCGATGCCGAGAATGCGCCGGTCGCCGCCGCCGCGCCCGACCACCGAAAGTCCGACCGGCGTCTCGCCCGGAACCTGACAGGGCAATCCGGCGGCACACAGGTTCAACAGGTTGCCGACGGTGGTGTTGCGCAGCACCAGGGCGTTGATCCGGGTATAGGCGTCGTCGTCGGCCAGATCGGCCAGCCGGGGCGCGACGCAGGCGACGGAAGGCATCAGCAACGCGGCGTAGGGCTGCATCGCGTCGTCCATCTCGGCGACGCGGACGGCGCGCAGGTCGGCCAGATCCAGGTAATCCGCCGCCGACAGCGCCCGCCCCCGCTCGACGCGCACGAGGACGCGCGGGTCATAAAGATCGCGGTGGGAATCCAGCAACGCACGGTGCCAGGCGAAACTTTCCGCCGCCACCAGACCGCCCCCGGCCAACAGGTCGGGTATGCCGCCCAGGTTGGCGAAGGCGACCTCCTCGATCCGCGCGCCCGCCGCCGACAGCGCGGACAGGGCATGGGCGAAGGCCTTGGCCACCGCCGTGTCCAATCCGTCCAGGACATAGGTCTGCGGCACCGCGAAGCGCAGTCCCGCCACCGGCACCGGCGGCGGGGGCTCCGCCTCGTCCCCGGCCAGCACCGCGTCGATCAGCGCGCAGTCGGCGATGGCGTGGGCGATCGCCCCCACCGAATCGAGGCTGCGCGACAGGGGCACCGCCCCCCGCAGGTCGGAACGCGCCTGCGTCGGCTTGAACCCGGCCAGGCCGCAGAACGCGGCGGGAATGCGGATCGAGCCGCCGGTGTCGGTGCCCAGGCCCGCCGCCGCCATGCCCGCCGCCACCGAAACCGCCGCCCCCGACGACGAACCGCCGGGCACGCGCGCCGCGTCCCACGGGTTGGCCGGGGTGCCGTAGTGCGGGTTGACGCCAAGGCCGGAGAAGGCGAATTCGGTCATGTTGGTGTGACCGACGATCACCGCGCCGGCGGCGCGCAGACGAGCCACCGCCGGGGCGTCGGCGGCGGCAGGCGGCGCGTCGTCCAACGCCTTCGATCCGGCGCGGGTGACGAAGCCCCGCACGTCGAACAGATCCTTCACCGATACCGGCAGCCCGGCCAGGGGGCCGAGAGGCACCCCGGCGGCACGGCGCAGGTCGGCGGCGCGCGCCTCGGCCAGCGCGGTTTCCGCAAAGGTTTCGACGAAGGCCGCCGCCCCTTCCGGCGCGGCGGCACGCTGCAACGCGGCGCGGGTCAGCTCCTCGCTGCTGGTTTCGCCCTCGGCCAGGGCGCAGAGCAGATGGGCGAACGGACGCGGATCGGCGAACATCGGAAGACTCCTCAGGCGACCACGGGCAGAACGTCCATGACATAGGCGTGGCTGAGACGACGCTTGCGCACCGGATCCTCCAACTCGATCTCGAAGCGTTCCGCCGGGCGGATGCCGCCGATCGCGGGCAGGGTGCCGCAGAGCATCGCCTGCCCGTCGCCGAAGCGGCCGTGCGCCGCCTCCCACCCCGCGATCAACTCGCCGGGCGGCAGCAGGGCGGAGACCGCCCCTTCCTGATAGAGAACCCGCTCGCCGCCGATGGTGGCGAAGGACCGCAGGATCAGCTCGTCCCAGTGGTCGGCGACCTCGGCGAAGGGCCACACCGTCTCGCCCATCGGCTTCGGGCACATTTCCTTGGAGACGGCGACGGAATAGGACTCCACCTTGCGGTCGGTGTGGTCGGAGCCGATCCCCACCCAAAGCCGTCCGGCGGCGCCCAGGATCACCGCCTCGGCCTCGCCCGAACCGTCGGCGCCCAGCACCTGGACGCGGGGCGCGGTGGTCAGCCGTCCCGCCGAGACCCGGTAATACAACGGCACCGACGAAGGCGGCGCCACCCCCAGTTCCGCCAGTTCGGCGATGTGGTGGTCGACCGCGGCGCGGTCGCGCCCCGCCCATCCGGCGACGATCAGTTCGCGCACTTCGGCGGCCAGGGCCGTGCCGTCGGCGGTTTTCAGATTCGGCATCTACGAGCTCCGTTTCAATTCATCGCGTTGGGCAGGTAAAGGGCGATTTGCGGGAAGGCGATCAACAGCGCCGCCATCACCAGCATGGTCAGGGCATAGGGAATCGCCCCCATGATCACGTCGCTGATCGAACCGTGGCCGCGCACCCCCTGTACCACATAGAGGTTGAGCCCCACCGGCGGGGTGATCAGCGCCATTTCGATCAACAGGATCAGCATGATGCCGAACCAGATCGGGTCGTAGCCGATCGCCACCACCACCGGCGCCACCACCGGCACGGTGATCACCATCAGGGACAGGGTTTCGATGAAGAAGCCCAGGATCACGTACATGCCGACGATCAGCAGCATGGTGGCCAGCGGGCTCAGGCCGCTGGCGCCGACCAGGTGGCTCAACGCCTGGGTGGCGCCGACCGCGGAGAGGACGAAGTTGAGGAAATAGGCGGAAATGATGATCAGCATGATCATCGCGGTGGTGCGCATCGTCCCCAGGATGGCGGCGTTCAGCATGGCGAAGGACAAGGTGCGGTTGACCGCGGCGATACCCAGGGTGGCCAGCACCCCCACCGCCGCCGCCTCGGTCGGCGTCGCCCAGCCGGTATAGATCGAACCGATGATCACCGCGAACAGCCCCAGCATCGGCACCAGATCGACCAGGCCGCGCAGCCGGTCGCGCCAGGAATGGACGAACACCGGGCCGCCCCAGGCGGGCTTGAGGGAACACAGCCCGGCGGTGCCCAGAATGAACATCAGGGCCAGCATCACCCCGGGCAGGATGCCCGCGACGAACAGGCGTGGGATCGAGGTTTCGGTCATGAAGCCATAGACGATCAGGTTGATCGACGGCGGGATCATGATCCCCAGGGTGCCGCCCGCGGCGATCGAACCGGCGAACAGCCGCTCGTCGTAGCCAAGCGCGCGGGCCTGCGGCATTGCCACGGTGCCCACCGTGGCGGCGGTGGCGACCGACGACCCCGAGGTCGCGGAAAAGAAGGCGGCGGTGCCGATGTTGGCGTGCAGCAACCCGCCCGGCAACCAGGACAGCCAAGCGTCGAGCGCGCCATAGGTGCGGCGCGCCACGCCGCTGCGCACCAAAATCTCGCCCAGCAGGATGAACAGCGGGATCGAGATCAGCAGGAAGCTGTCCGAGGCGGTCCACAGGATTTCGCCCAGGGCGCGGTGCAGCGGGAAACGGGAATAGGCAGCGTCCATGAACATGCCCAGGCCGAGCAGGGTCACCGCGATCGGAATGGACAGCACCATGAGGACGACGAGAACGACAAGGGCGACGCCGATCATGGCTCAGACCTCCGCCAGGTTGGGGGCTTCGTCCTCGATCTGCTCGTCGAGGGTGGAACTTCCGGCCAGACGACGTACCGTCGCGGCATCGCCCAGCAGCAACGCCACGACGCAGCGGGCCAGCAGCAGCAGGACGGCGAAGGCGAACCACAGCCACCCCGCCGCCCACAGGCTTTGCGGAATCCACATCGGGGTATGCAGCGGCGTATTGGACAGGGTGCCGCGCTCCAGGGTCTCGACCAGCACCCCCAGGGTCGCCTGCGCCGCCAGCACGGCGAACGCGGCGAAGGCGGTCAGCGCCAGCATGTCGAGGGCGATCCGTCCCTTCGGCGGCACCCGCACGTAGGCGGCGTCGATGCGGATGTGCGCCTTATGGAACAGGGCGTAGGCGAAGCTCCAGCTCGCCGAGATGCCGAGCACATAGCCCGAATACTCGAAGGACAGGCCGGGCGAGGTGCCGACGGTACGGCGCATCACGATCTCGACGGCGATCAGCAGCACCATGCCGAGCAGGATCACGCCGCCCAGCCAGGCAAGCAGGCGCGAAACGCGGTCGACCCCGCGCAACAGGGCATCCAGGGCAGCCAGCATCGGCGGTATCCTTGCTTCGATGGAAGGCCGGGACCGGCAAAACCGGTCCCGGCGCGGAGGATTACTTCTTCGCGGTCAGGCCGACCAGCTTGCCGACGGTTTCGTTCCACTTCGCGACATAGGCCGCCTCGGTGCGGGCCGCCCAGCCGGGCAGCACCACGTCGGTCAACAGCTTACGCGCGGTTTTGACGTCGGCGTCGGACACCGGCACCAGCTTCATCGACCCGGCCTTGCCATAGGTGCAGGCGGGGGCGCCGACGCCGGTCAGGCAGGCGATGCCCTGCTGGGTGTCGGCGGTGGCGGCTTCCCAGACCTTGGCTTCGAACTTCTCCTCGACTTCCTTTTTGAGGAAGGCCTGGGTTTCCTTATCCAGGCTGTTCCACTTCTTCAGCGAAATCGCGGTAATCACGTCGTCCCAGCCACCCATCGGCATCGGGTAAAGGACCTTCGACACCTCGTGCCAGCCCGACGAATAGCCGGACAGGGAACCGGTCACCGCGCAGTCGATGACACCGCGCTGCAAGGCGCCCGGCACTTCCGAGAAGGCCATGGTCACCGCCTCGGCGCCCGCCGCCTTCAGGAACTCCGCCGCCGAACCGCCGCTGGAGCGCACCTTCAGCCCCTTGATGTCGGAAAGACCGGCGATTTCCTTGTTACAGAACAGCATCTGCGCCGGATAGGGCACCACCGCCAGGACCTTGGCGTTGAAGCGCTTGCCGAAGGCCTCGTCGAGGACCGGCTTGTAGGCCATCGCCACTTTCCGCGCGGTGTCGGGGTCGCGGGCCAGCATCGGAATGTCCAGGCCCTCCACCTCGGGCGCGTCGGCCACCGTGTAGTCGGCCACCGTGGCGCCGATGTCGAAGACGTTCTTCGCCAGGATGCGATAGACCTCGGCCCCCTTGAGACCCATCTGGTCGAAGGTGGTGACCTCGACCTTCAGCTTGCCCTTGGAGTCGGCGGGCAGGGTCTCGCCCCAGAAGGGCTTCTCGAACTGCTTGAACAGCACCAGGCCGCTCCAGCTGCCGACGTAATTCAGGGTACCGCCCTTCATTTCGGCATGCGCCACGTTGGCCCCGAACGCCGCGGCCAGAGCCGCCGCCATTGCCACCTTCAAACCCCGCATGAATGCCTCCTTATGATGTGTTCGTTCACAGCAGAACCGACGCGTCCGCGACCAGGGAACCGACATCGAAGACCGCCTCGTTGCGGATGTCGGTAATCAACATGTGTCCCGGATCGTGGGTGATGGCGAAGGGAAGCCGAGCTTCCTCCAGCACCGCCTGCGGCGTCACGCCGCAAGCCCAGAACACGGGAACCTCGCCCGCCCGCATCGGCACCGCGTCGCCGTAATCGGGGCGGGAAACGTCGGCGATGCCGATCGCGGACGGATCGCCGAAATGCACCGGCGCGCCATGCGCCAACGGGTAATGGTCCGACAGACAGATGGCGCGGATCGCCTCGGCGGGCGGAAACGGCCGCATCGAGGTGACCAGCGGACCGGCGAAGCGCCCGCGCGGCGCGCAGGCGATGCCGGTCTTGTACATCGGCACGTTGCAGCCGCAATCAATATGCCGCACCGCCAGACCGGCATGCAGCAGCGCATGATCGAATGAGAACGAGCAGCCGAGGACGAAGGTTACCAGATCGTCGCGCCAGATGGCGGAAACCTCGCTTCGCCGCTCGACGCAGACGCCGTCCTTGAAGACCTTGTAGCCGCAGACGTCGGTACGGATGTCGAGCCCCCGGGCGACGCCGTCGATCGCCGTTTCGCCGGGACGGGAAACCCCCAGCAACGGGCAGGGCTTGGGATTGGCCAGGCAGAAATCCAAAAAGTCGCGGGCGAACTCGCGCGGCAGGATGGCCAGGTTGGCCTGGACGAAGCCGTCCGCCATGCCCGCGGTGGGGGCGTCCAATGCGCCGGATCGGATCCGCGCGCGCACTTCCGCCGCGGTCATTCGCCTGAGATCGGCTGTCGTGCCGGTTGCCATCGTCGCCTCCCGCGTTGTCACGAGAAGTCATGGTGACAAAACCGGTTGATCACGTCCAAACGCGAATCCTGATGGCTTTCGATCAACAATGCCTATGGATTGGGCGCGTCTGGCGTGTGCTCATTTGCTATGCGGATAGCCAGTTCGGAAACCGCGCGCGGCAGCGAGGTATCCGACGCGTGGGGAAACGACGCGGTGAAGTTCAGCGCGGGCAGGTCCACCGCCACCGCGATCGGCTCCAGGGTGCCCGCGTCGAGTTCGCGGCTGACGATCTCGCGCGGCAGGGCGCAGATACCGATGCCGTCCACCGCCATGCGGACGATGGTGGCCAGCGACGAACTGTTGTGGATGCGCGGACGGTCGCCGCCGTCGAGGAACAGCGCCTCCAGATCCATGTGCGGCCGGGAATTGCGGGGAAAGGTGATGATCGGGATGCCGCGCAGATCCTCGCGCCCCAGGGTGCGTCCGCGCAGGCCCAGGCGCGGGCTGCCCAGCCAGATCAGGGGATAGGTGCCGAGAGGCAGGTTTTCGATCTCGGAATTGGGCACCGGCCCCATCAGGAAGGCGACGTCGATGTCGCGCGCGGTCAGGCGGCGCAACAGGTTGGCGGTGATGTCGATGTCCAGTTCCAGGGACAGCGCCGGATAGATCTGCGCCAGGCGCTCGATCAGGCGCGGCAGCCAGGTGTGGGCGATGGTTTCGACCACGCCGAGAACGATGGTGCCCTGCACCGCGGCGGGGTCGCCGATGCGCGCCATCATCTCGCCCTTGAGGCAAAGGATGCGCTCGGCATAGGGGACCAGGTCGCGCCCCTTGGCGGTCAGGGCGACGGCGCGGGCGCTGCGTTCGAACAGGCGCACGCCCAGCTCGTCCTCCAGCGCGCGGATGCGCGCCGAGACGGCCGGCTGGGTGGTGTTCAGCCGGTCCGCCGCCAGACGGAAGCCGCCCAGCCGCGCGATCCACAAAAACGTTTCCAGGGCGCGAAAATCCATCGCCGCCAGCCCTCTGTTCCCCATTCTCCCCGGGGCATTGTAAGGGCTTGCGGCGCCGAGGGAAAGCGCGTTCGCCCGGCCCGCGTCCAGAGCCCCCGGCAAGGAAACCCGGACTTGCCGTCGCCGCCCGCGCGGGGGTATCACGGAAGCGGTTCCCCTCCACCACGGATTTCCCCGATGACCATTGCCTCCGTCCGCGCCTTCCTTGCCGAGAAGGCCCCCGACCTGTCGATTCTCGAACTCGAACGCAGCACCGCCACCGTGGACCTGGCCGCCGCCGGGTTCGGCGTGCCGCCCGAACGCATCGCCAAGACCCTGTCGCTGAAGGTCGACGGCAAGGCGCTGCTGGTGGTCGCCCGCGGTACCGCGCGCCTGGACAACAAGAAGGCGAAGGCGGCCTTCGGCGGCAAGGCGCGGATGCTCTCCGCCGAGGAAGTGGTCGAGATCACCGGCCATCCGGTGGGCGGGGTCTGCCCCTTCGGCCTGGCCTCGCCGCTGCCGGTCTATTGCGACGTCTCGCTCAAGGCCTTTGACGAGGTCCTGCCCGCCGCCGGGTCGACCAACAGCGCGCTGCGGATTTCCCCCGACCGCCTGGCCGAGATCACCGGCGCGGCCTGGGTGGACGTCTGCGCCGACGCCTGAACGGAAACCGCCCGATGATCCGCCGCCTGCTCGCCTGCCTGTCCCTGTGCGCCGCCCTGCTGCTGCCCGCCGTCGCACGCGGCGACGAAACCCCGCGCATCGCGGTGATCTCCGCCACCGAGGCGGAATGGCGCCCCCTGCTCGCCTCCCTGTCCGAACGGCGGGAGCACCGTTCCGGCGGCACCCGCTTCGCCACCGGCAAGCTGCGCGACAAGGCGGTCGTCCTGGTCCTCGGCGGCGTCGGCCCGGTCAACGCGGCGATGGCGGCGCAACGGACGATCGACCTTTACCGGGTGCGGGCGATCGTATTTTCCGGCATCGCGGGCGGCGTCGATCCGGCGCTGGCCATCGGCGACGTGGTGGTCGCCGGGCAATGGGGGTCGTACCTGGCCTCGGTCTTCGCGCGCCAAGACGGCAACGGCTTCGCCTTGCCCGCCGGCAAGACGACGCCCTTCCCCAACTTCGGCATGATCTTCCCCAGGGGCAGCAAGGTCCTGCCGCCCGCCTCTCCCACGGCGGAGCGGCGCTTCTGGTTCCCGGCGGACCCCGGCCTGCTCGACCTCGTCCGCCGTCTCGCCCCCACCCTGACGCTGGAATCCTGCACCGCGAAGAACCGCTGTCTGCCCCGCCCGCCACGGGTGGAAATCGGCGGCAACGGCGTCTCCGGCCCCGCCTTCGTCGACAACGCCGAGTTCCGCGACTACGCCTTCCGCACCTTCCAGGCCCATGCCCTCGACATGGAAAGCGCCGCCGTGGCGCAGGTCGCCTATGTCAACGACGTGCCCTTCGTCGCCGTGCGCGGCCTGTCGGACCTGGCCGGGGGCGACACCGGCGAAAACCAAATCCGCACCTTCTTCGCCCTTGCCGCGATCAACGCGGCGCGCACCGCCGCCGCCCTGGTCGAGGCGATGCCCTAACCCCCGAGGATCATCCCATGCCGCAGGTTCAGGACCACTACGAACAGTTGCTCGCCGAACATTACACCTGGATGTTCGGCGTCCCCTTCGCCGACAAGGTGGCGGAACAGGCCGAACTGCTGCGCCGCGCCGGGGTGGGGGCTCCGGGGGTCGCCATCGACCTCGGCTGCGGGCCGGGATTTCAGTCGCTGGCCCTGGCCCGGCTGGGGGCCAGCCGAGTGCATGCGGTGGACACCAGCCGCAGACTGCTGGACGAACTGGAGCGGGAAAAGGCCGACGCGCCGGTGACGACGCACCTGGGCGACCTGCGGGACTTCCGAACCCTGGCGGCGCCCCGCGCCGACACCGTCGTCTGCATGGGCGACACCCTGACCCACCTGCCCGACCGCGCGGCGGTCGCCACCCTGTTCACCGACATCGCCGCCGCCCTGCCGCGCGGCGGACGCCTGGCGCTGTCCTTCCGCGATCTTTCCGCCGCGCCCGCCGGGCTGGACCGCTTCATCCCCCTGCGCGCCGACGCCGACCGCATCATGACCTGCTTTTTGGAGCGCACCGCCCCCGGCGTCGTCATGGTTCACGACCTGGTGCACGTGCGCGACGGCGGCGCCTGGACCCTGCGCAAAAGCGCCTATCCAAAACTGGTCCTGCCCGTCGCCGAGATCGAGGCCGAATTGCGCGCCGCCGGATTCGTCCGCGACTTCGCCGAAACCGTGCGCGGCCTGACCGTCCTCGGCCTGCGCCGCGAAGGGACCGATCCGGCATAGGGGAAACTCCCCAAATGACGGCAAACCGGGTTTTCTCTATTCTGGGACCGCCCCACGTTCCCGGCGGCATGACAAGGAAGACATCATGAAACGTCTGTTGCCGACGGTCCTGGCCGTCCTGTTCCTGACCGCCTGCCAAACGGTTTCGCCGGAACGGCTGGCCGAGAAAACCCGTGTCGTCGCCCCCGAGAACGCCCACGCCGCGCCGGTGGTGGTGTTCTATCAAGGCACCGGCGGCGGCGACAGACGGGCGCTGGTCTGGGCCGAATGGTTCAAGCAACGCGGCGTCGCCTCCATCGTCGTCGACAACGCCGGACTGCGCGGCCTGAGCAGCTTCTCCGGCACCGCGACCGACTACTCCGGCGACGCCTTCGCCGCCCTGCGCCTGTTGAAGGCCGATCCCCGCCTCGACACCCGGCACTACGCGCTAATGGGTTTCTCGCGCGGCGGCACCCAGGCGATGGCGGCGAACTGGGGACGCGACAAGGACATTCCCCCCGCCGACCTGGTCTTCGCCTTCTATCCCGGCAACGAAGGCGCCTGCGCCAATTCCCACGGCAAGGAGACCGCCGTCCACGTGTTTTACGGCGACCTCGACGAATGGGGTTCCTTCAACGGCAACCGCGATGCCTGCGCCCGCGAGACCGGCGTCGTCTTCCACCCGATGAAGGGGGCGCACCACGGCTTCGACGACGACAAGGAAAGCCGCTGGAACGCGGCCGGACAGTCGTTCCTCTCCCGCCCCAACCCCCAAGCCCTGGCCGAAGCCCGGGCGATCATCGACGCTCAGATCAAGGCGGCCTGGGGCGAACGGCTCGAACGGGCCCGGCCCTAGCCCTTCCAGAACGGTTTCTCGCACTCGGCCAGGACCTCGGCGCGGGTGCGCCCGATGTCGCGCAGCAGGTGGTCGTCCAGACGCGCCAGCGCGCGCCTTTCCTCGCCGCGCCGCTCCCATTCCTCCAGGGTGACGAGCACGCGCATCGCCCAGCCGCGCCAGGAAAACCGGCGGCGCGCGGACAGGATGCCCGGCGGGATGATGGCCAGAAACCTCGTCATAATTGAACCCCTTCAATGCCAGGAATTGAACCCATAATCTCCATATCTGAAGGATTCATTTGACAGGCATATGGAGTCAATGCCAACATTGCCACCATGTCATTTTGGATTCCCGATCTCTCCGGCCGAACCGGACCGAAGTACCGCTCCCTGGTCGAGGCGCTGGCGGCGGACATCGCGCGCGGCATCCTGCCCGAGGGCACCAAGCTGCCGCCGCAACGCGACCTGGCCTGGAGCCTGAAGGTGACGGTGGGCACGGTGGCCCGCGCCTATGCCGAGGCCGAACGCCTGGGCCTGGTCTCCGGCGAGGTGGGGCGCGGTACCTTCGTCCGCCACATCGCCGTCGACATGACGCCGGGCGGCTTCTTCGCCGCGCAACCCGGCATGGCGGCGATGATCGACATGGCGCATACCCGCCCCTCGGTGGGACCGGTGGCGCCGCTGCTGGCCCCGGCGTTCGCCCGTCTGGGCCGGGCGGATCTGACGAAATTGCTGGATTACGACTTCGGCGGCGGCAGCCCCGAGGACCAGGAAGCCGCCTGCGCCTGGCTGGCGCGGGAAGGGGTGACCGCCACCCCCGCCGGGCTGACCGTCGCGGTGGGCGGTCAACACGCCCTGCTGTCCGCCATCGCCGCCCTGACCCAACCGGGGTCGGCGGTGTTCGCCGAGGCCCTCACCTATCCCGGCCTGCGCCTGGCCGCAGCGATGATCGACCGCCGGGTGGAACCCCTGCCGATCGACGAACAGGGATTGATCCCCGAGGCGGTGGACCGCGCCCTGGCCGCGCACCCCGGGGCGACCGTCTACGGCATGACCACCCACCACAACCCGACCACCGCGACGATGCCGATGGAACGCCGCCAGGCCATCGCCGACAGCCTGCGCCGCCACGGCGGCTACTTCGTCGAGGACGGCATCTACGCCTTCCTCGCCGATCCGCTGCTGCCGCCCTTGCAGACCCTGGCGCCGGAGCGGGTGGTCTACGTCACCTCGCTGTCGAAGGCATTGGCCCCCGGCTTCCGCGTCGGCTACGCGGTGTCGCCCCCCGCCATCGTCGCCGCCGTTGCCGCCGCCGCGCGCGCCGCCGCCACCATGCCGCCGGTGATGACCGCCCACATCGCCGCCGGGATGATCGCCGATGGCTCCGCCTTCGCGGTGCGCGCCGCGCAAGTGGCGGAAACCCGGCGCCGCCTGGGCGTCGCGCGGGAATACCTGCCCAACCGCTGCTTTACCGGCGCGGTGACGCCGCACCTGTGGATCCACCTGCCCGAACCCTGGCGCGCCGACGTCTTCGCCGCCGAGGCGTTGCGGCGCGGGGTGCTGGTGTCGCCGTCCTCCGCCTTCAGCACCGCGCGCCAGATGCCCGAGGCCCTGCGGGTCAGCATCTCGGCGCCGCGCGACGACGAGCAATTGCGCCGCGGACTCTCGGTCGTCCGCGACATGCTCAACGCCCCGCCGCCGCTGGGCGGGGTGACGGTCTGACGTCCGGAATCAATCCCGATAGACGATTTTCACCTTGGCGGCGGCGGCCACCGCCGCCTTGCGGGCGGCATCCGCGTCGCCGCCCGGCACCCGCGCCAGGGTCACGCCCATGCGGCGATAGGGCCGGGTGGTCGGCTTGTTGAAGACGCGCAGGTCCAGGTCCACCCCCGGCGCCTCCGGCGTCAACGCCTCGGCCAGGCCGGTGACGGTGAAGTCCCGGCTCTCCCGCTCGGCCAAAATCACCGCCGAGGCGCTGGCCCCCAACTGCGCGATTCCGGGGATCGGCAGGCCCAGGATCGCCCGGGCATGCAAGTCGAACTCGGTCAGGTTCTGCGACACCAGGGTCACCATGCCGGTGTCGTGCGGGCGGGGCGACAGCTCGGAAAAAATCACCTGGTCGCCAAGGACGAAGAACTCCACGCCGAAAATGCCATAGCCGCCCAGGTTGTCCACCACCGCCTTGGCCTGACGCTGCGCCTCGGCCACCGCCTGCGGCGTCATCGCGGTGGGCTGCCAGCTTTCGCGATAGTCCCCTCTCTCCTGCCGGTGGCCGATGGGGTCGCAGAACACCACCCCCTGCCGGGTGCGCACGGTCAGCAGGGTGATCTCGTAATCGAAGGGGATGAACGCCTCGACGATCACCCGCTGGCGGTCGCCGCGCATCCCCGCCACCGCGTAGTCCCACGCCGCGTCCACCGCGTCGGCGGCGCGCACGATGCTCTGCCCCTTGCCCGAGGACGACATCACCGGCTTGATCACGCAGGGGATGCCCACCTTCGCCGCCGCGGCGTGCAACTCCGCGCGGCTTTCCGCGTAGACGTAGGTCGAGGTCGGCAACCCCAGTTCGGTCGCCGCCACCTCGCGGATGCGGTCGCGGTTCATCGTCATCATCGTCGCGCGGGCGGAGGGCACCACGTTGTACCCCGCGTCCTCCAGATCCTTCAGCACCTCGGTGCGGATCGCCTCGATCTCCGGCACGATGTAGTCCGGCTTGTGCTTCGCCACCGCCGCCGCCAACGCCGCGCCGTCCAGCATCGAGAACACCTCGGCCTCGTCCGCCACCTGCATCGCCGGCGCCCCGGCATAGGAATCGCACGCCACCACGTGCGCCCCCAGGCGCTTCGCCGAAATCACGAATTCGCGCCCCAGCTCGCCCGAACCCAGCAGCAGAATCTTGGCAATCGCAGTCATGGTTCCCCCCATCGATAATCGCCCGGCATCATAGCCGCGATTGACGCGGCGGAAAACAAGGTCGGGGCAGGGAAAGCAAAACCTTGCGAGGGGACTCGGCCCCCTCGCGCACCCCATTCCTTTTTTCGCCGCGAAGCGGCAATCGGCCATCACGCCGCGCGACGGTTCGATCGCGCTCCGCGCAAAAAACTTATGGGATGCAAGGGGCCGAGCCCCTTGCCGGGGTCCGGGGCGGCGGCCCGGCCTTACTTACCCCTGCCCCCGCATCGCGCAGGCCAGGCCCGAGAGGATCGCGGCGATGCCGATGGCGTGATAGGCGTGCAGGCTTTCGTGCAGGAAGACGACGGCAAGGACGGCGCCGAACACCGGAATCAGGTGGATGAACATCCCCGCGCGCGCCGCGCCGACGCGGGCGACGCCGATGTTGTAGAGCAGGTAGGCGAGGACCGAGGGAAAGACGCCGAGGTAAGCCAGCGCGGCGAAGCTTTCCATCCGCCAGACCGGCGCATAGCCGAAGGCGGCCTCTCCGGCGTAGAGCGGCACCAGCACGACGAAGGCAACGGCGATTTGCGCCTCCATCAGGCCGATGCGGTCGATCTCGGGCGGGATGGCGCGCAGCCACAGGGTATAGAGCGCCCAACTGACCATGGCGCAGAACACCACCAGGTCGCCCGCCGAGAATTGCAGGGTCAGCAGCCGCTGCCACTCGCCATGCAGGATGATGGTCAGCACCCCGGCGAACGACAGGGCTAGGCCGAATCCCTGCACCGCGCGCAGGCGCTGGCCATAGAACAGCGCGCCGAAAAGGACGATGAGGATGGGAATGAAGGAATTGAGCAGCAGCCCGTTGGCCGCCGCCGTCCATTGCAGGCCGACGTAGACCAGGGAGTTGAAGGCGACCACCCCGGCCAGGGCGATGCGCGCCAGTTGCCAGCGATAACGCCAGTAAAGCGGCCAATCGCGGCGCATCGGCCCGATGGCGAAGGGCAGCAGGCAGAAAAAGGCGATCACCCAACGCCAGAACGACAGGGTCAGCGGCGGCACGTCGCCGCGCATCGCCCGCCCGACGATGAAATTCCCCGCCCAGAACAGGGGCGGCGGCACCAGCAGCAGCAGGCCGACGGCCTGCGGACCCAACGCACCACGCTTCACGGCAGGATCTCCCGGACTCCGATGCGGGCACTATCCGCCCTTGCCCCGCGCGCGGCAAACGAAAAGGGCGGCGGCCCGCGGCGTTGCGGCTGCCGGTTGTCAAGCGGAAGCGGGAGTGACACTCTCGCACCCGGCGCCGCGCCGCCGCGCGGCCGAGGGGATTCACGAGGAAACGGGGCAATCATGAGCAACAACCAACCCGAACGCTGGTTTCCGGAATGGAAGCCGACCACCGCCGACCGCGTCGCGCCCGACGAACGCCTGCCCTGGCCGCAGACCGTCGTCGCCGGGTTCCAGCACGTGGTGGCGATGTTCGGCTCCACGGTTCTGGCGCCGATCATCATGGGCTTCGACCCCAACGTCGCGGTGCTGTTCTCGGGTATCGGCACCCTGCTGTTCTTCCTGGTGGTCGGCGGGCGGGTGCCTTCGTACCTCGGTTCCAGCTTCTCGTTCATCGCGGTGGTGATCGCCGCCTCGGCCTATTCCGGTTCCGGTCCCAACCTGGGCATCCCCACCGCCCTGGGCGGCATCATCGCCGCCGGCGCGCTTTATCTGCTGATCGGCCTGGCGGTGATAAAGATGGGCTACCGCTGGATCGAAACCCTGATGCCCCCGGTGGTCACCGGCGGCATCGTCGCGGCGATCGGCCTCAACCTCGCGCCGATCGCGGTGAAGGGGATCAGCGGCACCGGCTTCGCCAGTACCGTCGGCATCGTCACCATCGTCGCGGTGGGCGTGGCGGCGGTGTACGCGCCGGGCATGCTGCGCCGCATTCCGGTGCTGATCGGCGGCTTCGCCGGATACCTGTTCTATGCGCTGGGCGCGGGGATGTTCGGCATGGGCAAGCCGATCGACTTTTCCGGCGTCGTCTCCGCCGCGTGGTTCGGCGCGCCCAGCTTCACCGCCCCGGTGTTCAACGCCGACGCGATGGCCCTGATCGCCCCGGTGGCGATCATCCTGGTCGCCGAGAACCTGGGCCACCTGAAGGCGATCGGCGCGATGACCGGCCGCAGCATGGACCCCTATATCGGCCGCGCCTTCGTCGGCGACGGCATCGCCACCATCCTCTCCGGTTTCTGCGGCGGCACCGGCGTCACCACCTATGCCGAGAACATGGGCGTGATGGCGGTGACCCGCATCTATTCCACCCTGGTCTTCGTGGTCGCCGCCCTGTTCGCCATCCTGCTCGGCTTCTCGCCGAAGTTCGGGGCGCTGATCCTGACCATTCCCGGGCCGGTGATCGGCGGGCTTTCCATCGTCATCTTCGGCCTGATCACCGCGACGGCGGGCCGCATCTGGGTGGAGCACAAGGTCAACTTCTCGGAGACCAAGAACCTGATCACCACCGCCGCGGCGGTGATCGCCGGGGCGGGCGACTTGACCCTGCACCTGGGCGGCTTCACCCTGGGCGGCATCGGCACCGCGACCTTCGGCGCCATCGCGCTTTACGCCCTGTTGAACCGCAAGGGCGCGGCGATGGCCGAGGAAGCCCCCTCCGAAGCGGCGGAATAGAAACCGCCTGACCCAACCGAAAGGGCGCCTCGCGGCGCCCTTTCCTTGTTTCAGGCCCCCGCCTTCAGGCGAGGTCGAAGCGATCCGCGTTCATCACCTTGGTCCAGGCGTCGACGAAATCGGCGACGAACTTGCCCGCGTTGTCGTCCTGGGCGCAGACCTCGGCATAGGCCCGCAGGATCGAATTCGAGCCGAACACCAAGTCCACCCGCGTCGCCGTCCACTTCACCGCGCCGGTCTTGCGGTCGCGGATTTCGTAAAGCCCACCCGCGACGGGGTGCCAGGTGTTGCCCATGTCGGTCAGGTTGACGAAGAAGTCGGTGGTCAACGCCCCCTCGCGGGCGGTGAAGACGCCGTGCTTGGTGCCGCCGTGGTTGGCGCCCAGAACGCGCAGGCCGCCGACCAGAACCGTCATTTCATAGGCGGTAAGGCCCATCAGCTGGCTGCGGTCGAGCAGCAGTTCCTCGGGGCTGACCGCGTAGTCCTTCTTCAGCCAGTTGCGGTAACCGTCGGCCAGGGGCTCCAGCGGCGCGAAGGAGGCGGCGTCGGTGGTGGCGTCGGTGGCGTCGCCACGCCCCGGCGCGAAGGGCACCGCGACGTCGAAACCGGCGGCCTGGGCCGCCCGTTCGATGCCAACGTTGCCCGCCAACACGATGATGTCGGCAACGCTGGCACCAACCCCGGCGGCAATCGGCTCAAGCACCGAAAGCACCCGGGCTAGCCGGGTCGGTTCGTTGCCTTCCCAATCCTTTTGCGGCGCCAGACGGATGCGCGCGCCGTTGGCGCCGCCGCGCATGTCCGAGCCGCGGAAGGTCCGCGCGCTGTCCCAGGCGGTCGAGACCATGTCCGCGAGGCTGAGGCCGGAGGCGGCGATTTTCGCCTTGGCGGCGGCGACGTCCCACGCGGTGGCGCCCCGTGGCACCGGGTCCTGCCAGATCAGATCCTCGGCGGGCACGTCGGGGCCGATATAGCGTGCCTTCGGCCCCATGTCGCGGTGGGTCAGCTTGAACCACGCGCGGGCGAAGGTGTCCTGGAAATACGCCGGATCGGCCATGAACTTCCGGCAGATCGCGTTGTAGGCCGGGTCCACCTTCATCGCCATGTCGGCGTCGGTCATCATCGGGTTGTGGCGCTTCGCCGGGTCGCTGGCGTCGAGGGGCTTGTCTTCCTCCTTGATGCTCACCGGCTCCCATTGCCAGGCGCCCGCCGGGCTTTTCCTCAGTTCCCACTCGTGGCCGAACAGCATGTCGAAGAAGCCCATGTCGAATTTCGTCGGATGCGTCGTCCACGCGCCTTCCAGGCCGGAGGTCACGGCGCGGCTGGCTAGGCCGTTCTGCTCGGGGTTATGCCAGCCCAGGCCCTGCATCTCGACGCCCGCGGACTCGGGGTCGGGCCCCAGCTTACCGGCGTCGCCGTTGCCGTGGGTCTTGCCGACGGTGTGCCCCCCGGCGGTCAGGGCCACGGTTTCCTCGTCGTCCATCGCCATCCGCGCGAAGGTCTCGCGCACTTGGGCGGCGGTCTTCATCGGGTCGGGTTTGCCGTTGACCCCCTCGGGATTGACGTAGATGAGGCCCATCTGCACCGCCGCCAACGGATTTTCCATGGTCGCGGGGTCCTCGACGTCGCCGTAGCGTTCGTCGGAGGGGGCAAGCCATTCCTTCTCGGCCCCCCAATAGGTGTCCTTTTCCGGATGCCAGATGTCCTCGCGGCCGAAACCGAAGCCGAAGGTCTTGAGCCCCATGCTCTCATAGGCCACCGTCCCGGCGAGAATCATCAGGTCGGCCCAGGAAATCTTGTTGCCGTATTTCTTCTTGATCGGCCAAAGCAGACGCCGCGCCTTGTCCAGGCTGACGTTGTCCGGCCAGGAATTGAGCGGCGCGAAACGCTGGTTGCCGGTGCCGCCGCCGCCACGCCCGTCGGCGATGCGGTAGGACCCGGCGGAATGCCAGGCCATGCGAATGAACAGGCCGCCATAATGCCCCCAATCCGCCGGCCACCACGGCTGGCTGTCGGTCATCAGGGCCAGAAGGTCGGCCTTGAGCCCCTTGTGGTCGAGCCCCTTCACCGCCTCGCGATAGCTGAAGCCCTTCCCCATCGGGTCGGTCTTGGCGTCGTGCTGATGCAGAATGTCGAAGTTGAGCGCATTCGGCCACCAATCCATGACCGAACTTCCGGCGTGGGTGTTCCCCCCATGCATGATCGGGCATTTCCCCGCCGCCGGTTTCATCGTGTCGCTGCTACCCATCTCCTGCTCCTTCTTCGTTGTCAGAACCCCTTCCGGTTCGGCCCCCCACCGGGAAGCGGACCGACCGACGCACAAAAACCTGACGGAGTAACGGAACGCGCATCGCCCCCGGGCCTTGCCTGGGCGAATTTCGCGGACACGGCCCCCGCGGCGAAATCGCCGGGACCGGATGACATATGGGGTCGCCCGCCCCGGGAAAAAGGCCGTGGAACTTGCGGATGGCGGGCAAAACGCCTAAAAGATCGGACTTCGGATCAACCGCACGACAGGAGGTTTTTGTGAAGACGGCTGTTCTCGACATGGTCGGCCGGGCCGCGTGATCCGCCCCGCCCCCTGAACCGGGCGGCGCACATCATCGGCCTTACGGAGCCGACCCAGGCTCGGACCCCCTTGGGGTTTCCGGGTTTTTGTCGTGTCTTCCGATCCCCTTCGCGGGATCAAACCGCCGGTGACCTTCGATGTCTTCACACCTCTCCGATCTGGCCGAACTCGGCTGGACCACCTTTTTCTCTTCTCAGTTCTCCTCCGACGACTTTCCCGATTCCCGCGCCGTCCGCGTCGTCGCGGCGCATCGCGGCCTGCTGACCGTGGCGGGGGACGGCTTCGAGGCCGATATCCCCTCCCGCCTGCCCCACGCGGCGGCGGAGGAAGACCGCCCCACCGTCGGCGACTGGCTGATCGTCGGGCGGGATACCCTGCGCCCCCAACGCCTGCTGCGGCGGGCCAGCCTGTTCAAACGGCGCGCCGCCGGAACCGGGCGCGAGGTCCAACTGATCGCCGCCAACGTCGACACCCTGTTCGTGGTGACGTCGTGCAACCGCGACTTCAACGTCGCCCGCCTGGAACGCTATCTGGTCCTGGCGCGGGAGGCCGGGGTTCTGCCGGTGGTGGTGCTGACCAAGGCGGACCTGACCGACGACGCGGCGGACTATGCCAGAACCGCGCGCCGCCTGCTTCCCGGTCTGATCGTCGAAACCCTGGATGCCCGCGATACCGACGCGGCGGCGGGGCTGGGCGCATGGTGCGGACCGGGGCAGACGGTGGCGCTGCTGGGGTCCTCCGGCGTCGGCAAGTCGACCCTGGTCAACACCCTGGCGGGAAGCGCCGCCGCCACCAGGGCGATCCGCGCCGACGACGACAAGGGACGGCACACCACCACCGCCCGCGCCCTGCACCGCCTGCAACAAGGCGGCTGGCTGCTCGATACCCCCGGCATGCGCGAACTGCAACTCGCCGACGCGCGGGACGGCCTGGACGAGGTCTTCGACGACATCGTCGCCCTGGCGCGGCACTGCCGGTTTTCCGACTGCACCCACGAAGGCGAACCGGGCTGCGCCATCCAGGCGGCGATCGCGGCGGGAAACCTGGAGCCGCAACGCCTGACCCGCTGGCGGAAACTGACCGCCGAGGACGCCTTCAACTCCGCCAGCCTGGCCGAACGCCACGCCCGCGACCGCGCCTTCGGCAAAATGGTCCGCGCGGTGATCAAGGACAAAACCAACCCGAAGTTCCGCTGACCCGCCGCACAAGCTTAAGGGCGCCGCAAGGCGCCCTTAAGCTTACCGGGCCGCCGCCCGGACCCGCCTGGAGGCCCGGCCTCCAGACCTCCGATTCATTTGGCGGACACAGGGAACGGTCCGACGGCGATCCACCTCCAGAACCCCATGGCCGACGCACTTGCGACGCGCGAGGGGAAGCCCTCCAGACAGCTAGAAATTAGTCGTGAATTTCGGAGCGGATGAACGGGCCGCCTTTATGTCTCTATCAATATCAGTCCGATGAATTTCAAAAAATTTGTTCCAAGCCAACGAACATGCCCCGTTATCATAAAGATAAATATTGTACGTATTATTATGTCCGGGAATCACCCTGATAATTTTCGATGGATCATCTTTGTATCCATAGAAATCTCCGGCAACCGATATTTTTGTTCCAACCTTATTAGAAACAGCATCAAACAAGCGATCCCGTTCCACAGCCGCAGAAGATATATACTCTATCATTATATTTTTAATTGAACCGTACGGAAATTTATCAACAACGCCGCGATTTTTCAGACTCTCCATAGCCTCCTTACTGCACATGGACCTGTATTTCTCTGCAATCTTACTGTTGTCCTTCTTATCTTGCTGATTCGCAGGCTTTGGGAGCCTTTCTTCAATATATTCAAAATCCATACACCAACATGTTTCCGCCTGAACCTGAGCGACACCATCAGAAATGGTATACTTTCCATCATTCATGTTTGCGTGCGCTAATTTGCTCGCGGATACGGACTTAAACATCCTCCTGCTATTCAATTGATACTGCGCGCTATTCATTCCCAAGTAGAAGCCTGAAAACGAGACGGCCGACGACGGTACCGCAGGAGCCTCTTCTCTGGGGGGCGTTGTCGTTTGTCTGGATGACGCGGCGGCGGGAACGTCCTCTCTTGGGGATGTCGCCGCCTGTCGGGATGGGGCGGCGACTGGGCGGGAAGGATTCGGCGTTGTCGCGGCTCGCGTGGAAGCAACCTTCTCCTTCACAGGAGAAGAAGCCTGTTCCCGCGCCGCGAATTCCTCATACCTTTTTTTGTTCGCCTCCCTTGCGGCAAGGCGCCGTCTCGCGTCATCGATGACCGCGCGCATACGTGGCATCGAAAGTATGCAGTCATCCCCACCCTTTGGAATGCACTTTGCGTCCGCGGAATTCGGATGTTCGCGAACGATCCGCTCCATCATTCCGATGCATTCTTGCGCAAGGCGAATTTTCCCCTCTGGGTCCATATAGCGCTCGGCACGCCTGCAGGCCTGCTTCTCAGGCAAGAAATCAATTCCAGCCAACGCGATTTCGGCATACCCGACAATTCCAAGTGCCCCAGCAAGCACGACCGTGCCAGCTCCGCTCATGCGCAAAACGCCCATCTCTCTTTCCCCAGGCTCTCATAGGATTACGATGGAAATACCCCTGATGGTTTTACCAAACCAACTCGCGTTTTCACACAGAAGGTTCGCGCCAAGCCCTATCCAGCGGCCGCGCCAGCCAGGCGCGGCCAACGCCGCTCCTGAACTTCCTGACCCCTCTGGACATTAAGAGGTCTGGAGGCCGAGCCTCCAAGGCGGGTGCGGGCGGCAGCCCGTTTTGGGCGAAGCCCAACGAAAACGCGGACCCTCGGGTCAAGCCCGAGGATGACATGGTTCAAACGAAAAGGGCGCTTTACGGCGCCCTTTTGCATCAATCGTCCGGGGTGAGTTTCAACTGGTCGAGGCGGCGTTCGGCGAGGGTTTCCTCGGCGGCGGCGTGCGCCTTTTCCGCCTTGGGGCGGCCGAACTTGGCGCGGTTTTCCGCCGCCCGGCGTTCCTTGTCCGCCCGCTCTTTCCGCTTGCGGGCCTGACGCAGGTTGACGACCCCGGTCATCGCCCGCTTATTCCCACTCGATGGTCCCCGGCGGCTTCGAGGTGACGTCATAGGTCACCCGGTTGATGCCCTTGACCTCGTTGATGATGCGGTTGCTGACCCTGGCGAGGAAGGCCATGTCGTAGGGGTAGAAGTCGGCGGTCATGCCGTCGGTGGAGGTCACGGCGCGCAGCGCGCAGGCATAGTCATAGGACCGCCCGTCGCCCATCACGCCGACGGTACGCACCGGCAACAGCACGCAGAACGCCTGCCAGATGGCGTCGTAAAGACCGGCGTTGCGGATTTCCTCCAGATAGATGGCGTCGGCTTTCTTCAGGATTTCCAGCTTGTCGCGGGTGATCGGCTGACCCGGAATGCGGATGGCGAGGCCGGGCCCGGGGAAGGGGTGGCGTCCGACCATTTCCTCGGGCAGGCCAAGTTCGCGGCCGAGCGCGCGGACCTCGTCCTTGAACAGCTCGCGCAGCGGCTCCACCAGCTTCATGTTCATCCGCTCGGGCAGGCCGCCGACGTTGTGGTGCGACTTGATGGTGACCGAGGGGCCGCCGGTGAACGACACCGATTCGATGACGTCGGGGTACAGCGTCCCCTGCGCCAGGAAGTCGGCGCCGCCGACCTTCCTCGCCTCTTCCTCGAAGACGTCGATGAAGGTGGCGCCGATGGTCTTGCGCTTCTTTTCCGGGTCGGTTTCGCCTTCCAGCTTGCCGAGGAACAGTTCCGAGGCGTCGCGGGTCACCAGCTTGACGTTGAAGCGGCGGCCGAAGACCTCCTCCACCTGTTCGCGTTCGCCCATGCGCAGCAGGCCGTGGTCGACGAAGACGCAGGTCAGCTGGTCGCCCACCGCCTCGTGCAGCAGCGCCGCCGCCACCGAGCTGTCGACGCCGCCGGACAGGCCGCAGATCACCCGGCCCTTGCCCACCTGCCGCCGGATCGCGTCCACCGCCTGGGAGCGGAAGGCGGCCATCGTCCAGTCGCCCTTGCAACCGCAGACGCCGTGCACGAAGTTGGCCAGCAACTGCGCGCCGTGCGGCGTGTGCACCACCTCGGGGTGGAACTGCACGGCATAGAACTTCCGCGCCTCGTCGGCGATGGCGGCATAGGGCGCGCCCTCGCTGACCCCGACCACGACGAAGCCCTCGGGCAGGGCGGTGACGCGGTCGCCGTGGCTCATCCACACCTGTTCCTTGGCGCCCTTCGCCCACACCCCGGCGAACAGGGCGCAGGTGCCCGTCGCCTCGACATAGGCGCGGCCGAATTCGCGGTGGTCGGACCCTTCCACCCGGCCGCCCAGCTGCGTCACCATGGTCTGCTGGCCATAGCAGATGCCCAAAATCGGCAGCCCCATGGCGAACAGGTCCTGCGGCGCGCGCGGGCTGTCCTTTTCGGTCACCGAGGACGGCCCGCCGGACAGGATCACCCCCTTCGCGCCGAACTCGCGGACGCTGTCCACCGTCACTTTCTGGAAGGGGTGGATTTCGCAATAGACGCCCGCCTCGCGCACCCGCCGTGCGATCAGCTGCGTCACCTGCGACCCGAAATCGACGATGAGAATGCGGTCGGTCATGGGGCGTCGTCCCTTTCCTGCGTGTTGTCGTCGGCCGCCGCGGCGCGTTCGAACGCGGCGACGAAGAATCCGTCGGTGCCGTGGCGGCCGGGGGTGAGGCTCAGGCACTCCATCCCCGCCAGGCCGGCGGGAAGAGGCCCCGCCTCTTCCGGCCAGGCGTCCGCCACCGGCAGAATACGATACTCGGCGTGGCGCGTCAGAAAGTCTTCGACGCGGGCCCGGTTTTCCTCGGGCAGGATCGAGCAGGTGGCGTACAGCAGCCGCCCGCCGGGCCGCGTCAGCCGCGCCGCGCTGTCGAGAATCCGCCCTTGCAGCGCGGTGAGTTCCGCCAGCCCCTCCGGCGTCGCCCGCCAGCGGGCGTCCGGATTGCGCCGCCAGGTGCCGGAGCCGGAGCACGGCGCGTCCACCAGCACCCGGTCGAAGGTGCCCTTGTGGCGCTTCACCCACTTGTCGGTTTCGCTTTCCAGGGCGCGGCGGGTGACGTTGAACGCCCCGGCGCGGCGCAGACGCACCGCCGAACGGTCCAGACGCGCCTGCCGCACGTCGCAGGCGATCAGGCGGCCGGAGTTCTTCATCGCCGCCGCCAGGGCCAGGGTCTTGCCGCCCGCCCCGGCGCAGAAATCCACCACCGATTCGCCCGGCTTCGCCCCCACCAGCAGCGCCGCCAGCTGCGCGCTTTCGTCCTGAACCTCGACCCAGCCGTCCTTGAACGCACCGGTCGCCGCGACGTTGGCCCGCGTCAGGCAGCGCAGGCCCAGCGGCGCATAGGGCATGGGGGCGGTCTCCACCCCTTCCGCCGCCAGACGCGCCGCCGCCTCGTCCCGCGTCGTCTTCAACGCGTTGACCCGCAGATCGACGCTGCCCTCGGCCCGCGCCGCCTCGACCTCGGCCTCGCGCGCGTCGCCGTAAATCTCGACGAAACGCGGCCACAGCCATTCCGGCGTCTCCGCCCAGGCCCATTCCGGCCGCTGCGAAATCTTCACCTGGCGCAGGGCCTTCAGCCAGTCCTGCTCGCGCGGGGCCACCGCCACCGGAGCATAGGATTCGCCGGTGAACAGGGACAGGTCGGCCACGCCTTCCGCCCGCTCGCGCACGCAAAAGGCCATCGCCAGACGGCGACCCGCCTCCGCCCGCACCGCCGCGTCGGTGGGGTTGCGCCCCTCGGCCAACGCGCAGTCGGCGGCCAAACGGGCGCGGTTGCGCTCCATCGCCCAGAACAAATCGGAAATCGCCCGGCGGTCCTTGCCGCCGACATATCGCCGCTCGCGGAAATAATCGTGCAAAACCCGGTCGGCCGGACGCCCGTCCAGCCGTGCCTGATCCAATGCCTCGATCGCCGCCTGCAACCGCCCGCCCGGGGTCATGCCACGTCTCCTCTACAACCAGACCGGGGCTCCGCCCCGATCCCCGCGAGGGGTCGCGGACCCCTCGACCCCATTATGACTTTCCGAGGGGCGGGAGTAACCATCCCGCCCCTCGGAAAGTCAAGTACCGGGTTCCAAGGGCCCAAGGCCCTTGGTAGGGTCCAGGGGTAAAACCCCTGGCCTGGACGTGGGGAGCGCGCCATCACACCGACGGCGGCTGATAGTTGGGGGCCTCGCGGGTGATCGCGACGTCGTGGACGTGGCTTTCGCGGAAGCCCGCGCTGGTGATGCGGCGGAAGCGGGCATGTTCGTGCATGTCGGGGATGGTGCCGTTGCCGGTATAGCCCATCGCCGCCTTCAGGCCGCCGACCAGCTGGTGGATGATCGGGCCGACCGGACCCTTGTAGGGGACGCGGCCTTCCACGCCTTCCGGCACCAGTTTCAGGTTGTCCTTGACCTCGGCCTGGAAGTAGCGGTCGGCGGAGCCGCGCGCCATCGCGCCCAGCGAGCCCATGCCGCGATAGGACTTGTACGAACGGCCCTGGAACATGAACACCTCGCCCGGGGCCTCGTCGGTTCCGGCGAGCAGGGAGCCCATCATCACGGTGTCGGCCCCGGCGGCGATCGCCTTGGCCATGTCGCCCGAGTTCTTCAGGCCGCCGTCGGCGATCAACGGCACGCCCGCCGCCTTGCACACCTTCGAGGTTTCCATCACCGCCGAGAACTGCGGCACGCCGACGCCCGCGACGATGCGGGTGGTGCAGATCGAGCCCGGGCCGATGCCGACCTTGATGCCGTCCGCGCCCGCGTCGATCAGCGCCTGGGCGCCTTCGGGCGTCGCCACGTTGCCGGCGATGATCTGGGTGATGCCGGACAGGCGCTTGATTTCCCGCACCGCGTCCAGGACGCCGCGGGAATGGCCGTGCGCGGTGTCGACGATCACCACGTCGCAACCCGCCTCGATCAAGGCGACGGCGCGGGCCATGCCGTCGGCACCGACGCCGGTGGCGGCGGCGCAGCGCAGGCGGCCATGGTCGTCCTTGCAGGAATTGGGATAGGTCTGCGCCTTTTCCATGTCCTTGACGGTGATCAGGCCGATGCAACGATAGGCGGCGTCGACCACCAGCAGCTTCTCGATGCGATGCTGGTGCAGCAGACGCTTCGCCTCGGCGCGGTCGACGCCCTCGGTGACGGTGATCAGGCCGTCCTTGGTCATCAGTTCGGAAACGCTGAGCGAAGGATCGGTGGCGAAGCGCACGTCGCGGTTGGTGAGGATGCCCGCCAGCTTGCCCGAGCCCCGCTCCACCACCGGAATGCCGGAAATACGGTGGCTGTCCATCAGGGAAAGCGCGTCGGCCAGGGTCTGGTCGGGATAGATGGTCACCGGGTTGACCACCATGCCGGATTCGAACTTCTTGACGCGGCGGACTTCCTCGGCCTGCTCGGCGATCTCCATGTTCTTGTGGATCACCCCCATGCCGCCCGCCTGCGCCATGGCGATCGCCATCGGCGCCTCGGTCACCGTGTCCATCGCCGCCGAGATCAAGGGAATGCCAAGCTCGATCGTACGCGTCAGCTTGGTCTTCGTCACCGCCTGGGCGGGAAGAACCTTGGATTCGGCGGGCACCAGGAGCACGTCGTCAAAAGTCAGGGCTTCCTCGATGCGCACCATCGCCTCCTTCGGATTATTTCGATGCCGCACTATACACATTCGCGGCGCGGAGGGAAGGTCGCGGCCATGCAAAAACCGCGCTAGAGATGCGCCCCTTTGCGGAAGCCCTTCGCCACCACGTAGATTTCCGCAGAGTCCTTGCGGCTGGCCGGCGGCTTGGCGTGACGGACGCTTTCGAAATCCCGCTTCATCGCGGTCAGAAGATCCGACTCGGCGCCGCCCTGAAAGACCTTGGCGACGAACCAGCCGCCCGGCGCCAGCACCTCGACGGCGAAGGCATAGGCCATTTCCAGCAACGCGATGATGCGCAGGTGGTCGGTCTGCGGATGACCGGTGGTGTTCGCCGCCATGTCGGAAAGCACCACGTCCACCGGCCCGCCGAGCAACGCCTTCAGGCGATCCGGCGCGTCGTCGTCGGTGAAGTCGCAGACGAAGGTGGTGGCGCCGGGCACCGCGTCCATTTCCAGCAGGTCGAGCCCGACCACCTGGCCCTCGGTGGTTTCGGGTTTCACCTTCTCCACCGCTATCTGGGTCCAGCCGCCCGGCGCGCAGCCAAGGTCGACCACCCGCTGCCCCGCCTTCAGGATGGCGAAGCGTTCGTCCAGTTCCTTCAGCTTGAAGGCGGCGCGCGACCGGTATCCCAGACGCCGCGCGGCGACCACGTAGGGATCGTTGAGCTGGCGTTGCAGCCAGCGGGTGGACGAGGACTTGCGCCCCCGCGCGGTCTTCACGCGGGTATGCAGCATGCGGTCGCCGCCCTGGCTTCCTCCCCCTCTGCGGCCGTCTGCCATCTGCGTCTCCTTCGCCGTTCGCGGCGTTTCAGGTTTCGTCGGCGGGCGGCGCGCCCCCCGTCTTGCCGCGCACGTCGGCAAGGGCGGCGACGTCGTCCCGCTGCATGTGCGGCACCAGGCAGGCCCGCACCCAATGCGCCAGTTGATCGCCGACGCCGGGGATGCGCGACACCAGATTGAAGCGCATCGATTCGACGTCGAGGGCGAGCGAGGCGTGCATCCGCCGGTGCCGGGCCAGGCTGGGCGCCTCGATCGCGGCGAAGAAGGCTTCCTCCTCGGCGAAGTGGTAGCGGGTGTAGTTCTCCAGCGCCGCCGCCGCCTCGACCGCCACGTCCTCGGTGCGTCCGGCTTCCATCGCCCGGGACAGAAGGTCGGCGAGTTCAAGAAGACGACGATGCTGGGCGTCGATCACCCAGTTTCCGGTTTCGTACTCTTCCGACCAGGGGAACGTGCTCACGCTTCACCTCGGATTCGTGGCGTCACGGCGGGGTATACCCTTCCGGTGCGGCCTCGGCAATCGCTTTCCGGTGACGGTTTTCCGCCCAGGCGCGGGCCCAGACCGCCAGATTGGCGGCGATATCGGCGACCGACCACGGGTCGGAGGCGGCGAACGCCCGCATCTCCTCGGAGATGGGCAGCGCGCCGCCGCGCAGCCAGACCTCCCGCCCCGCCGCCACGCAGCGCGTGGCCAGGTCCGCGTCGTCGGTCAACAACAGGTCGCAATCGGCTGCCGCCGCCTCGTGGGACGAAAGCGGAAAGACCTCGACCCCGGGCAGCGCCCACACCGGTTCCCACTCCGGCGGCAGGCCGCCCGCGCCGCAGCACAGGGCGACGCGTGGACGCGGCGCGACGTCGGCGCGGCACAGGTCGCGCAGGCGGGTCAGTTCCTCCGCCCAGACGGTTTCCCCCGGACGTTTCGTCACCGCGGCGGCCAGGTCCTCCACCGCCGCCGTCAGATCCCCCGCGACGCAGCGGGAAAGCCCCCGTTCGCGCAGCAGTTCCGGCGCCCCCGGGCGCAGCATCAGGGCGGTGTCGCAATCTTGTTCCGCCGCCCGCGCCCGACCCCGGCCGCGCCGCGCGCGGGCACGGTTGAGCAGTGCCTCGACATACCCCTCGCGCAGGGACAGGGCGGCGACGGCGGCCTCCTCGGCCTCGGCGTGACGGGCCAGCGCGTTGAGGGCGGACGCCAGGTTGTTCCATCCCGCCGCCGCGCCGGGACGCAGCTCGACGGCGCGCCGCAGAAGCGGCAGCGCCTCCTCGGCGCGGTCCTTCTGGGTCAGCAGGGTTCCCAGCGCCAGCAGCGCCCCCGGATGATCCGCCGCCGAGACAAGAATACGGCGAAACACCTGCTCCGCCTGCGCCAGGCGCCCCGCACGCTGATGCGCCAGCCCCTGGTTAAGGGCCTGCGACAGGGGCACGCCGTCCCCCGGTTCCTGCGCGTCGGCGTGGGCGGGCGGCGGCCGCATCCCCACCGGGGCGTCGAGCAACGGACGGAAACAGACGGCGGGGGACAAGGCGCCCTCGGCCAGCGCCATCGCCGCGTCGGCCAGGCGGCGGCGTTCCGCGGTGTCGTCGATCAGACGCGACAGGGCGGCGGCGAACTCTTGCGGGGCCTCCGCCAACAGACACGCGGAACGGATCGTGCGGAGCACCCCCTCCACCGCCTGCGGCATCGCCAGCAGCGGGCGCACCGACCCCAGGGCGCCCAGCGCCGCCATCACCCCGTCGGCCTGCGGCACCGCCACCACGTCCACCGCGGCGAAGAAGGGCGCGGCGTTGTCCACCGGGCCGACGAAACGGAAATGCGGGCAGCTCCGCGCCAGGGCGGGGTCGCCGACCTCGCCGCCCACCACCACCTCGACCGAAGCGCGCGCGGCGGCCAGTTCCGGCCGCGCCCAGACCAAGTCGTGCAGCCAGGTCAGCGCCGGACCGTCCACCCAGCCCCGGCCGAAAAAGACGCCGATCCGTTCCACCCGGCTGCGCAGCGGCGGCAAGGGATCGACCGGACTGACCGGATGCGGCGAAAAGCCACAGATGTCCTCCCCCAGCAGCGCGGCGGCGCGGGCGTAATCCCCCTCGCGCGAAAACAGGACGCGGTCGAAGCGGCGGACCAGTCCGACCAGGTGCGAATCGTCCAGCCGCGCCGCAAGGTCGGCGGCCTCGGCGTCGAGCAGGGTGGGAATCGCCGAAGGCACGAAATCCGGCACCCAGGCCAGGTCGTCCGACATCACCAGCACCCGCGACGGCCAGCGGTCGGCGACCAAACGCCCCAACCGGGCGGCGGCGCGCCGCAAATCGAGGGTCGGCGCCAGCGCCTCGCAGCGGATTTCCCGCGCGGCGGGGGACGAGGCCAAGCCGGCGCTCAGGCGCTCGAACTCGTCGAGCGCGGTGCCGAGATAGATCAGGTCCACCGGCCCCTGTTCGACCAGGAAGCCCAGCATTTCGCGCTGACGCGCCGCGCCGTCATGGCCCGGACGCCAGAACGCGCGGTCGCTGATGAACACCGATCCCAAAGACACCGCTATTCCCTCAGATCATGACGCCGTGCCGTAAACGGCGCGGCGCAGGCAGTCTAAAGCATATTCCCATGCGCGTCTGCACACGCCGCGATTTCAGGATTTCTTAACCCGCATCGGCGAGACTATGCTGTCAACAGCAACGTCTTTCCCGATCGGAGTGTCAGCCGGTGCGCAAGGTCTGCCTTCTGATTCTCGGCGCGGTCGCCCTCGCCGCCTGCGACAACCACAAGTCGCTGGAACAAGCGGTGGGTGCACGCGGCCTGGAGCGGATGACGCCGTTCAGCCACGGCTACCACGCCCTGCTCGCCGCCGACCTGGCCACCCTGATCGTCACCGACAAGACGATGGTCGACCATATCGTCTCCTACTTCCGCGAGGAGGACTGTTCCTCGGTTCGCGCCAGCCAGGGCGACCGCTATTGCCGCCCGATCCGCCTGGCCTACACGCCGCCGCCCGAGCCCTTCTGCTATCGGTCGCTCGCCGACGTTTCCTGCTTCGCGGTGCCCAATCCCTATGGCACCGACCACCGCATGGGAACCTTCCTGCCCGGCATCACCCGCGTCCGCTGATTCCCCCCTGCTTCTCGCATTGAAAACCCCCGCCGCCGATGCAACCTTGATAAGAGGGAGCACGACCCTCCCTTTTGGTGCCGCAGAGGGGGCGACCGGATCATGGACACATCGGCCTTCGACGTTTCCAGCCTGCGCAAGTTCGTCGCGCCGGAGTTCGTCTTCGGCCGGGGCGCCCGCCGCCTGGCCGGACGCTACGCCCGCAACCTGGGGATCAGCCGCGCCCTGGTCGTCGGCGACCCCGGCGTGGAAGCGGCGGGATGGGTCGCCCCCCTGCTGGAAGCGCTGGCGGAAAGCGGGGTGGAAACCGTCCTCACCACCGGCGTCAGCCCCAACCCCCGCGCCGCCGAGGTGATGCGCGGCTCCATCCTTTATGCCGCGGAGCGTTGCGACGGCATCGTCGCCATCGGCGGCGGCAGCGTCCTCGACTGCGCCAAGGGGATCGGCATCGTCGCCGCCAACCGCCGCCCGATCGAGGACTTCGAGGGCGTCGACGCGGTCGGCAACCCCTGCCCGCCCCTGATCTGCGTTCCCACCACCGCCGGCACCTCGGCCGACGTCAGCCAGTTCGCCATCGTCCGTCACCCGGTGGAGCCGGTGAAGTTCGCCATCATCTCGAAGGCGGTGGTCCCCGACCTTGCCCTGATCGACCCGGAAACCACGGCGACGATGGATCCCTTCCTCACCGCCTGTACCGGCGTCGACGCCCTGGTTCACGCGGTGGAGGCCTTCGTCTCGGTGGCGGCCGGACCGATCACCGACACGCACGCCCTGGCGGCGATCCGCCTGATCCGCGACAACCTGATCCGCGCCGTCCGTGCCCCCGCCGACATCGAGGCACGCACGGCGATGATGATGGGCAGCCTCCAGGCCGGGCTGGCCTTTTCCAACGCCAGCCTGGGCGCGGTGCACGCCATGGCGCACAGCCTGGGCGGCTGGCTGGACCTGCCGCACGGCGAATGCAACGCTTTGCTTCTGGAGCACGTCATCGCCTATAATTATCCGCAAGCGGCGGAACGCTACCGCGCGATCGGCGAGGCCCTGGGCCTCGACCTGCGAGGCGTCGGCGACAAACAGGCGCTCTCCCGCATTTTCGGTTTCGTGCAGGATTTCAAGCGCGAGGCCGGCATCGCCGGAAGCCTGGCTGCACGCGGGGTGAAGGCGTCGGATCTGGCCGATCTGGCGGAAAACGCCCTCGCCGACGCCTGCATCGTCACCAACCCCCGCCGCCCGGTACGGGCGGACATCGAGACGATTTATGCCGAAGCGCTCTAGAACGCCGCCCGACTGGCAGGACCTGCAAAACCGCATCATCGGTCTGGGCGAGGATTCGCTCAAGAAAAGCCACTATCCGGAACTGCGCGAACGCCTGAAGGAACTGGAACGCTTCCATTCCCTGCTCGACCTCGCCTCGGACATCCTGCTGGTGATCGACGTCGAAAGCGGCCGCATCGTCGACTGGAACGTCGCGGCGCGCTCCGCGCTCGGCCACGCGGTGCCGCCGACCCTGGAGGCGATCGACGGCAACGACATCCGCGCCGCCCTGGGCACCGCCGGACGCAAGAACCTGCTGACCTCCCTGCGCCACGCCGACGGCCACCGTTTTCCGGTGGAAATCGCCATCAGCATCGAAACCGATATCGGCCAGCGCCGGGCGATCGTCGTCGGCCGCGACATCAGCGAACGCCTGGAAACCGAACGCCGCCTGCGTCTAGCGGCGACGGTGTTCGACAATTCCCTCGACGGCGTGATGGTGGTCTCCCCCGGCGGCGACATCGTCGCGGTCAACCCCGCCTTCAGCCGCATCACCGGCTTCGCCGCCGCCGAGGCGGTCGGCCTTTCGGTATCGGCGCTGCGGTCGCCGCGGCAAAACGAAGAATTCATCCGCGCGATGTGGAACTCGGTGCGGAAGAAGGGCTTCTGGCGCGGCGAACTGTGGACCGCGAAAAAGACCGGCGAACCCCTGCCCCTGTGGCTGGCGGTCAGCACGGTGCGCGACGAAACCGGCGCGACGACCGAATACGTCTGCGCCTTTTCCGACATCACCCGGATCAAGGAATCGGAAAGCCGCCTGGAATACCTGACCCACCACGACCCCCTGACCCAGTTCCCCAACCGCCTGATGCTGGTTTCCGCCCTGGAGCAGGCCTTGCTGCGTTCGCGCCACGCGGACCGGCTGGTGGCGCTGCTGTTCATCGACATCGACCGTTTCAAGACGATCAACGACACCCTGGGCCATCAGGCGGGCGACCAGTTGCTGCAAGCGGTGGCGGCGCGCATCTCGCTGGCGGTAAGGGACACCGGCCTGGTGGCGCACATGTCGGGCGACGAATTCGCGGTGATGCTGGAAAACCTGGACACCGCCGACGAAGCGGCGAAGGCGGCGCGGCGCATCCTGCTGGCCTTCGCCGATCCCTTCGACCTCGACGGGTTCGAGGCCTTCGTCTCGCTGTCGGTCGGCGTCTCCCTGGCGCCATTGCATGGGCAAAGCGCCGCGGCCCTGATGCGCAACTGCGATTCCGCGGTGCACCAGGCAAAGGAGGAGGGCGGCAACCGCTTCCGCGTCTACACCCGCGACCTGACCAAGACCGCCTTCAAAAACCTGCAAATCGAAACCAGCCTGCGCCGGTCCATCGAGAACGGCGACATGGAGCTTTACTACCAGCCGCAATTCCGCCTGGAGGACGGCTCGCTGTGCGGCGCCGAGGCCCTGGTCCGCTGGCGGCACCCCAAGCGCGGCATCATCCCGCCCGACGTCTTCATCCCCCGCGCCGAGGAAACCGGCCTGATCGTCCCCCTCGGCCGACGCCTGCTGCTGGACGCCTGCCATCGCGCCAAGTCGTGGCTGGACAAGGGCCTGGCGGTGGTACCGGTGGCGGTCAACGTGTCGGGTGTGCAGATTCTCGGCAGCCCGATCGCCGAAACCGTCGCCGAGGCCCTGTCGCTGTCCGGTTTGCCGTCCCGCCTGCTCAAGCTCGAAATCACCGAAAGCTTCGCCATGCGCGGCACCACGGAATCTCTCGACCGCCTACAGGCGCTGCGCGCCCTGGGGGTCGAACTGGCGGTGGACGACTTCGGCACCGGCTATGCTTCGCTCGCCTATCTGCGGGAACTGCCGGTCAGCATCATCAAGATCGACCGCGAGTTCGTCCGCAACGTCCCCGCCCACCGCGGCGACTGCGCGATCATCGAGGCGATCGTCGCCATGGCCCACGGTCTCGGCCTGCTGGTCGTCGCCGAGGGCGTCGAAACCGAAGAGCAGAAGGCCTTTCTCAAGCGCGTCGGCTGCGACGTGATGCAGGGCTATCTGAGCGGCAAACCCGTCACCGCCGCCGCCTTCGAGAACGACGTCCTGGTCCCGGCGCGCGCCGCCCTGGCGCAGGGGTGACAGCCCACCGGCTTTGGCGCATAGTACCGACCGTTTCGAGTGCTTTGGGGGATGGTTTGCTCGATATCCGTCCGGTGGTCCACGTCATCGGCCTGCTGTTGATCGTCCTGGCCGGTTTCAACGTCCTGCCGTTCGGCGTGGCGCTGGCCACGCATGACGAGGAATGGGTGGTGTTCGCCGCCGCCGCCGCGATCACCCTGTTCTTCGGCCTGGCGATGATTCTCTCCTGCGGCGGCAGCAAACGCCGCATCAACCTACGCCACGCCTTCCTCATCGCGGTCGGCGCCTGGGCCTTGCTGCCGCCGTTCGCCGCCCTGCCCTTCCGTTTCGGCAGCGCCGGACTGACCTATTCCGACGCCCTATTCGAGGCGATGTCCGGCCTCACCACCACCGGCTCCACGGTGTTCGCCGACGTCGGCGCCCTCTCCCCCGCGGTTCTCGTCTGGCGGTCCGCCCTGCAATGGCTGGGCGGCATCGCCGTGGTCCTGATGGCGGTGACCCTGTTGCCCACCCTACGCGTCGGCGGCATGCAGGTGTTCAAGTCCGAGGCCTTCGACACCCCGGAAAAGATCTTCGCCCGGGCGCATCCCATGACCTGGCAGCTGATCGCCGTTTACACCGCGCTCACCGTGCTGTGGTGCGGTCTCTATTGGGCGGCGGGCATGCCCTTCTTCGACGCCGCCAACCACGCGATGACGACGCTGTCCACCGGCGGCTTTTCCACCGCGCCGGACTCCCTCGGCCACTGGCGTTCCCCGGCCATCCTCGCCGTTGCCACCCTGGGCATGATCGTCGCCGCCCTGCCCTTCGCCCTCTACCTGCAAGCGGCGCACGGCAACTGGAAGCTGCTGCTGCGCGACAGCCAGGTGCGGACGTTCCTGGGCGTCCTCGTCCTCGCCAGCCTGGTGATCGCCGCCTGGCTGGTCGCCAGCAGCAACTACGACATCGGCTTCGCCCTTCTCGGCGCGGTCTTCCACACCGTGTCGATCGTCTCCGGCACCGGCTATTGCGCCACCGACATCCAGTTGTGGGGCGGCCTGCCGGTGGCGCTTTTGTTCGTGCTGCAATACGTCGGCGGCTGCGCCGGGTCCACCACCTGCGGCTTCAAGATCTTCCGCTTCCAGGTTCTTTACGCCGCCGCCCGGGTGCAGGTGGCGCGCATGCTGCGGCCGCATCTGGTGGTGATGCCGCAATACAACGGCCGCCCCCTGCAGGCCAGCGTCACCGACGCGGTGATGGGGTTCTTCTTCCTCTACGCCCTGGCGGTGGCCTGGCTGACCATCGGCCTGTCGTACCTGGGGCTCGACTTCACCACCGCGATTTCCGGCGCCTCCACCGCGATTTCCAACGTCGGCCCCGGCTTCGGCGACATCATCGGACCGGCGGGCAACTTCTCGTCCCTGCCGGACGCCGCGAAATGGATGCTGGCGCTCGGCATGCTGCTGGGACGGATCGAGATCCTCTCGGTAATCGTGCTGTTCCAGCCGTCCTTCTGGCGGGAATGACGACATAAAAAAGGCCGGGTTTCCCCGGCCTTTCGCCCTCGCCCTCAGCGCGCCAGCGCCTCGGACATGTATTGGCGGATGTTGGCGGTCATCGCGCGGTCGAAATTCTCGCTCAGCTTCTTCACCAGTTCGTACCACGCCTTTTCGCGGTCGTTGATCGAGGCGCCTTCCTGCACCGTCAGACTGTGGTTGACCACCGTCTCGACGTTGCCGGAATAGCCGCGCGCCGGATCGTCGAGGGAGAAACGGGCGCGCAGGGTCGCGTCGTAACGTTCCGACGGTTCGTCGGTGAAGGCGCCGCGCAGGCCGGCCTTGACCTTAAGCTTGGTTTCGGTCACCCGCGCGTCGAGGATGGTGAAGTGGGCCACGGCACGGCCGTCGCGCACCGGCTGCAGGCGGTCGACCGCCCACTGCCGCGCCATCCGTTCCGGCGACACCGGCATCAGATGCTCGACGTTGGGCGGCGCGAAGCTGGGCACGTAGCTGCTGGCGACGTCGACGCGCAGGGCGCGGATCGGCAGGGAATCGGCGCCGCCGAAACGGATGTCGGGATAGGTGGGCGCGGGCGGCGTGGCGGTGCAGGCGGCAAGCCCGGCCAGCGCCAGGGCGGCCGCCAATCCCTGCATCGCGGCACGGCGGGAGGACAGGAACGGCATCGGCGAACTCCTCGACTGGGAAATGGTCACTTCGACGAAGTCGATTTTAGATCATTCACGTCGAAGGCATAGCGCGTCTTGCAGAAATCGCATGTGACCTCGACCACACCCTTGTCGTCCGCCGCCGCCGCTAGGTCGTCGCCGGACATCGAGGACAGCACCGCGACCAGCCGCTCGCGCGAGCAGCGGCAGGAAAAACGCACCTCGGACGGTTCATAGATGGCCAGCCCCTCGGCGTGGAACAGGCGGCGCGGCACCTGAACGGCGGGCAGCGCGGGGTCGAGAAGCTCGCGTTCGGTCAGGCTGCCGTGCAAGACGCGCGCGGTCTGCCAGGCGTCGGCCTCGGCCGCCGCGTCGGCCAGTTCCCCGCCCGCCACCGGCAGGCGTTGCAGCAGAATCCCCCCCGCCCGCCAGCCGAAGCCGTCGGCGGGCGGCGCCGCGGCCAGGGTCAGGGCGGTGTCGATCTGCTCGGAGCGATGGAAATAGGCCACCGCCGCGGCGGCGAACGAACCGCCGTCCAACGAGACGATGCCCTGATAGCGGTCGGTATGCTCGCCCTGGTCGACGGTCAGCGCCAGTTGCCCCGCGCCGACCAAATCGGCGAAGGCGGGCGCCGGATTCTCCGCCAACAGGCGGGACAGGCGGTCGTCGTCCACCGCGACGCTGGCGCGCAAGTCGCCGCCCGAGGTCATGTCGGCGACGATCCGCTTCACCGGCCCGTCGCTGGCGGTCTGCACCGTGATCACGCCGTCGAATTTCAGGCTCGCTCCCAGCACCGCCGCCAGGGCCAGGGTCTCGCCGATCAGACGGCCGACCGGCGCGGGCTGGCGGTGACAGGCGATGGCGGCGTCGGCGACGGCGGCCAGGCGGACCAGGCGGCCGCGAAAGGCGCCGCCGCCCACGGTGAACGGCAGCACCAAGTCCATGCTGCGCGCCGCGTCGATCACGACATCTTGCCCAGGCACCAGACCATGATCGCCTTTTGCGCGTGCAGGCGGTTTTCCGCCTCGTCCCAGACCACCGACTGCGGTCCGTCCATCACCTCGTCGGTGACTTCCTCGTTGCGGTGGGCGGGCAGGCAATGCATGAACAGGGCCGAGGGCTTGGCCAGCGCCATCAGGTCGCGGTTGACCTGATAGGGCGCCAACAGGCCGGACCGGTCGGTGTCGGTGTCGTGCATCGACAGCCAGGTGTCGGTGACGACGCAATCCGCGCCGTCCACCAGCTCCCGCGGGTCGCGGCCAAGAACGATGCGCCCGCCGTCGCGGCGCGCCGCGGCGACGATCGCGGGATTGGGGTCCAGTCCCTCGGGGCAGGCCAGCCGCATCTCGAAGCCGAACTTCGGCGCCGCCTCGATCCACGACTGGGCGACGTTGTTGCCGTCGCCGGCCCAGGTCACCACCTTGCCCTCGATGTTGCCGCGATGCTGCTCGAAGGTGGCGATGTCGGCCATCACCTGGCAGGGGTGGGTTTCGTCGGTCAGGCCGTTGATCACCGGCACCGAGGCATGGCTCGCCAACTCGCGCAGGGTGGTCGGCTCGAAGGTGCGGATCATCATGATGTCGACATAGCGCGACAGCACCCGCGCCGCGTCGGGAATCGTCTCGCCACGGCCGAGCTGGGTGTCCTGATGGCTGAGCACCACCACTTCGCCGCCCAACTGGTTCATCCCCACCTGGAAGGAGACGCGGGTGCGGGTGGAGGGCTTCTCGAAGATCATCGCCAGGGTCTGGCCGCTCAGCGGGCGGCGCAGCGCCTCGGGCGCGGTGCCGTTGCGATAGCGGGCGGCCAGATCGACGATGCGGCGCAGGGTCGCCGCGTCGATCTCGGAAAGGTCCAGGAAATGGCGCGGCGGCAAGGTCTGCGACAGCGCCCGCGGGGACATGGTGGTCATTGGGTATCCTTCCAGGTTTCGCAGACCCGGTCGAGAATCGCCATCGCGGCCTCGACGTGTTCCTTCTCGATGATCAGGGGGGGTACGAAACGCAACGTGTTGTCGCCTGCGGAAACGGAGAGAAGCCCCTCCTCGAACAGGCGGTTGACCAGATCGGTGTTGGTGACGCGGCACTTCAGGCCCGCCATCAGGCCCAGGCCGCGCACTTCCTCGAACAGGTGGGGGAAACGGACGACGCGCTCGGCCAGGGCGGCGCGCAGAATCTCGGCCACCTGGTTGACGCGGGGCAGGAAGGCGGGGTCCTCGATGACGTCGAGCACCGCGTCGGCCGCCGCCATCGCCAGCGGGTTGCCGCCGAAGGTGGAACCGTGCGACCCCGGCGTCATCGCCTTCGCCGCGCGTTCGGTGGCCAGGCAGGCGCCGACCGGGAAGCCGCCGCCCAGACCCTTGGCGATCGACATCACGTCCGGCGTCACCCCCGACCATTCGTGGGCGAACAGCTTGCCGGTCCGGCCCATGCCGCACTGCACCTCGTCGAACATCAACAGGATGTCGTTTTCGTCGGCCAGCGCGCGCAGCGCCCGCAGATAGGCGAAATCGGCGGCGCGCATGCCGCCCTCGCCCTGCACCGGCTCCAGCAGGATGGCCGCCGTCTCCGGCCCCACCGCCTCTTTCGCGGCGTCGAGGTCGCCGAAGGCGACGCGGTCGAAGCCCTCGGTCTCCGGCCCGAAGCCGTGCTTGCCCTTGGCCTGGTCGCCCGCCGCCACGGTGGCGAGGGTGCGGCCGTGGAACGCGGTGGACATCACCACGATGCGATAGCGTTCGGGGCGACCGTTGTCGAACTGGTAACGCCGCGCGATCTTGATCGCGCATTCGTTGGCTTCCGCCCCCGAGTTGCCGAAGAACATGGTGTCGGCGAAGGTCTTGGCGGCCAGCCGCGCGGAAACCCGTTCCTGCCCGGCGATGCGGTAAAGGTTGGAGCAATGCCACAGCTTTTCCGCCTGCGCCTTCAGGGCCGCCACCAGATGCGGATGGCAATGCCCCAGCGCGCAGACCGCGATCCCCGCCGCGAAGTCGAGGAATCGTCGCCCGTCCGCCGCGTACAGCCAGGGGCCTTCGCCCCGCTCGAACACGACATCGAACCGCGCATAGGTCGGCATCACGGACGGGATCACTTTCACTTCTCCTTATCGGCGAACCCCATGGGTCGCGGGCGCGTCCCAAGAACGCGAAAACGGTTCAGGCGGTGGGTCCGTCCACCGCCTGGACTGCGGGCGAGCCGAAGAAAACCCCGGCCCGGCGAAGAAAGCGCCTATTAGAAGGGGGCGGCCTTCGCGGCGTCAAGCCTTTTTCCAAGGAATCCGGCGGGGTCCGCCGCCTTATGCCTTGAGCTTGTAGCCGATGCGGAAAAGCCGTTCGGTGACGCAAACCAGCACCAGGTTGCCCGCGGTCAACGCCGCCAGGTAGAAACCCACCGCCGAACCTTCGCCCGCACCGAAGAACCCGGCGCGGAAACCGTCGATCATATAGAAGAACGGATTGGCGTGGGCGATCCAGCGCAGCGCGCCGGGCAGTTGCTCCACCGAATAGAAGGTGCCGGAGAGGAACGACAACGGCGTGATCACGAAGTTGCTGACCACCGTCGAATGGTCGAACTTGTCCGCCCAGATGCCGGTCAGGGCCCCCACCGCCGCCAGCATCAGGTTGGCCTCGACCGCGAAGGCGAGGATCAACAGGGGCGAGGATACCGGCACCGGCGCATAGAACGACAGCGCCAGCAACACCGCCAGGCCGACCAGCAGGCCACGGGCCATGCCGCCGCCGATGTAGGCGACGGTCAGTTCCCACGACGACAGGGGCGGCATCAACACGTCGACGATGCTGCCCTGCATCTTCGAGATCAGCAGCGAGGACGAGGTGTTGGCGAAGGAATTCTGCACCATCGACATCATCGCCAGTCCGGGGATGAGGAACTGCTCGAACGGCACGCCGCCGATCTCGCGATCGGCGCGCCCCATCGACAGGACGAAGATGGTCATGAAGATCAGGGTGCTGACCACCGGCGCCGCGACCGTCTGCATCCACACCTTGAGGAAACGCCGCACCTCTTTCGAGAACAGCGTCCAAAAACCGATCCAGTTGATCGGGCCAAGCGGCGTCATGCGGTCGGGAAAGCTGGGAGTCATGCGGATGAACCCGAAAAGGACAAGAAGATTACCGGTCCTGCATATGACATGCGCGGCCCGCCGCCGCAACCCCGGGGCGGTTCAATCGCGGCCCGGCTTGCGGTATCATGCGGCATGACCGAAACCGAAACCCCGGCCCGTTCGCGCGGGCGTCCGCGCCGCATCACCGCCGCCTCGATGGAGAACGCGGCGCTGTTCTATCTGCGCCGCTTCGACAGCACGGCCGAGAACCTGCGCCGGGTGCTGATGCGCCGGGTCCGGCGCGCCGCGATGCATCCCGAGACGGCGGTCGACGCCGCCGAGGCCGCCCGCTGGATCGAAACCGTGGTGGCGAAGATGATCCGCCTGGGCTACGTCGACGACGCCCGCACCGCCGACCTCAAGGCGCGCGGGCTGTTCGCGCGCGGCACGCCGCCCGCGATGATCCGCCGCCGCCTGATGCTGCTCGGCGCGGGCGAGGCGGAAATCGACCAGGCGATCGAAGGTATCGAGGACGGCTGCGCCGACGCCGAACTGACCGCCGCCGCGACCCTGGCCCGGCGGCGGCGGCTCGGCCCCTTCCGCCCGGCTGCGGCGCGGGCGGAACGCCGCGACAAGGACCTGGCCGCGCTGGCGCGCGCCGGTTTCTCGCTGGAAACCGCGCGCCGGGTGATCGACGCGGCCGATGCCGAGGATCTGCAAGAAGAAATCAGGACGGCGGATTGACCGGAATCGGCGCCGCCGAAGAGGTACGGTTGCCGTCCAACGCGGCGGTGGCCAGTTCCGGACGCAGGGTGCGGCGCAGGTGCGCCACCACGCCGTCGCGGAACTCCGGCTTGACGAACGACCAGGTGACATAGACACCGCCGCGCGCCTCGTACTCGGTGATCGTGGAGTCGTCCTGGGCGCGGGACAGCAGGTCGGAGAGATCGGCGGCGGCGCAGACGAACACCCAGCCCGGCTTCACCCCGCGGTGGAAAAACGCGGCGACGCCGCCCCGCCCCGCCAGGGTCTCCGGCCGCACCATCAACAGCTTCCAGAAACGGCCCTTCTCGTTCTTCTCCCACGGGATATCCATGGGAGCCTCGACCGCCAGAGCCGTATTGCCCCGCTTAAGAAAACCGAACACCATAGCGAACCCCTTCACCCTTGCCCGACACGCGATTCTCACGCCGACGGGGGAACGGCTGGCGCGCATTCCGCGCCGAAGATTACAACCTTAATATAAGTTTCACATCTTTTCAACTATCCCCAAGAATAGCGGTGCGCCATGGAACCAGACGTAAGACAACTGATCGACATGCTCGGCCTCGCCCCCCACCCCAGCGAGGGCGGCTATTTTCGTGAAACCTACCGGTCCACAACGAGTCTCCCGCCATCGGTCGGCGGCCACCCTGGACCGCGCGCCGCCTCGACGGCGATCTATTATTTACTGACTCCCGAGACCGTTTCGGCGATGCATCGCCTGTCCAGCGACGAAGTCTTCCACTTCTATGCGGGAGACCCGGTGGAACAGTTGCATCTCTTTCCCGACGGCACCTCGGAACTGGCGGTCATCGGCCCCGGCGTCGCCCGGGGGGAACGACCGCAGGTGCTGGTCTCGCGGGGGGTGTGGCAGGGGGCGCGTCTGGCGCGCGGCGGGCGCTTCGCCTTGCTCGGCTGCACCGTGGCGCCGGGCTTCGATTTCGCCGACTACGAACACGGCGAACGGGCGGCGCTGACCGCCGCCTGGCCGGACCGGGCGGCATTGATCGCGGCGCTGACGCCGGACGACCCGGTGGTCAGGGATTGACCGGATAACCGGTGAACCGCCCCATGCGGAACAGGTTGAGGGTCAGCGTGTAATCCCGGTGGATCGGCACCGAAATCGTCACCGGACCGACCACCGGACCCGCGAAGGCCCCGGCATAGGCGGACACGTCGGCCCGCCGCGTCGCCAGCAGGACGACGCGGCCGCGATGACGGGCCAGATCGGCGGTGAGGTCGAAGTGGTCGTCGATGTGGCCGTCGGCGTTCCACTTGGCGATTTCGGGCAGCGGCTTCGGCAGGTAATACAGCATCGGCGTCAGGATCTTGCGCTCGTCGAAGACCAGCACCGGCGGCTCCGCCCCCGCCATCTCGGGACGGATCGCGTCGGCGAGCGCCGGGCCCAGGCGGTCCCAGCCGCGCAGGCGCTTCATCGGATCGGTCTTCGCGGACAGCTCCACCCCGACCAGACGCGCCGCCGCGTCGTAGTTGACGATCAGAAGCGCCGCCAGCAGATGCATCGCCAGGGCGGCCTTCAGCCATCCTTCCCGTTTCGCGCAGGCGGCGGCCACCCAGACCGTCGCCGAAACATAGGCGGGGGCCGCCCAGTTGGCGTTGGCGCGGGAGAGGAACCCCTCCACCGTCATGATCGCCAGCAGCGGCAGGGCGAAGGCGGCGAGGAAACGGGCGTCCGCCTCCGGCACCGCCGCCACGGCGGCGGCCGTCCGCCGCCGGAACAGCAAGGCGAAGGCAAGAATCAGCAGGGCGGCGAAGGGAATCGGCCCGAACACCGCGAGCTGCCCCCCCAGGAAGGCCAGCGCCTTCAACGGATGCGCCCCCCCCGCCGAAAGGTTGGCGTTGGCCTGGGTATGGGCGAAGCTGACGAAATGGTGCGCCGCGTTCCAGACCAGGTTGGGCGAAAACACCGCCAGCCCCAGCGCCAGGGCCAGCCACGGGCCGCGCCGCCGCGCGACGCCGCGCCATTCCGGCACCCAGGCGATGGCCAAGGCCGCGCCCGCGACGAAGGCGAGCATCGCGTACTTCGCCAACAGGCCGAGGCCGAGCGCCAGCCCCACTCCGATCCAGACGCGGGTCGCCGGGCGGCCCGCCGCCTCCGCCGCGAGGGCGCGGTGCAGGCCGTAAAGCCCCCAGCCCCAGGCGCACATCAGGAAGGGATCGGTGGAAATCAGCAGCGCGGAGACCGACACCCCGGGCAGGGTGAGGAAGATCAGCGCGGCAAGCAGCCCGACGCGGCCGCCGCCGATCCGCCGCCCAAGCGCGAACAGGGCCAGCGCGGTGCCCGCGTGCGCCAGGGGCGAACCCATGCGCACCGCCCATTCCGCCGAGCCGAAGAGGGCGGTGGTCAGGGCGATCGCCCAGGCCACCACCGGCGGCTTGGAGTAATAGCCGAACGCCGGGTCCAGCGCCCACGACCAGTACTGCGCCTCGTCGAAGGACAGGTTGACCGGCCACGCCGCCAGCTCGGCGACGCGCCACAGGGTCAGCGCCGCCACCGCGACCAGGGCCAGCCGCCAGCCCGGTTCCTCGCGCGCCGTCATCTCAGCCGTCTTCCTGGTGCAGCAGCACCGCCAGCGACAACAGCAAGGCCACCGCCACCGGGCTCCACGCCGCCAGGAACAGGGGCAGGGTGTTGGACAGGCCGAAGGCATAGGTCAGGCGGGTGAAGAAATAGAACAGGAACCCGGCGCCCACCCCCGCGACGACGCGGAACAGCAGACCGCCCTTGCGCATGTTGGGGTTGAGCGAGAACACCGCGGCGACGAAGACCATGGCGCACAGCAGCAGCGGCGAGGCCAGCAGCGCGTGCCAGTGCAGCACGTGGCGATGGGCCGAGAACCCGGCGGATTCGAAGAAACGGATGAAGCCCGGCAACTCCCAGAACGACAAACTGGCGGGGGAGGAGAACTTCTCCTGGATTTTCGACAGCGACAGCGAGGTCGGCTGGCTGATCGTCGCGACGTGACGGCTGGGCTCGCCGGGGCTGAGTATCCAGATGTCGGACAGGGTCAGGGCGCGGTCGCGGATGGTGCCCGCCGCCGCCTCGTAGCGGGACAGGAAGCCGCCTTCCGGCGACAGCGACAGCACGGTCACCCGCCGCATCGTCAAGACGCCGTCCTTCTGGCGGACGTCGTTGGAATGAATCACCGACTGGCCGCCGCCCGGCGCCGCCTCGCGCATCCACAGCCCGCCCGACGAGAAGGTCAGCGGGTTGTCGTAGCGCAGCTTGAGGGAATCCTCCAGGCGCTCGTACTCGCGGAACATCGCCGCCGCCAGCGGGTTGATCGCGGTCAGGTTGAACACCCCGAACAGCAGCACGACGATCACCACCGGTGCCAGGAATTGCCAGGCGGACACGCCGACCGCGCGGATCACCACCAGTTCCTGGGTCCGGGTCAGACGCCAGAAGACGATCATCGCCCCCAGCATCACCGCGAAGGGCAACACCGTGGTCAGCATCTGCGGCATCTTCAGAAGCGCCATCTCCAACACCACGAACAGGCCGACGTCGGCCTTGCCGGTCAGGCGGCGGAGAATCTCGATGCTGTCGAACAGAACGGTGATGCCGACGATCGCGAACAGCGTGTACATGAACGCCAGAAAGAAGCGGCGCGCGATGTAATAGCTGATGATCCAGGACAGTCGCATTCTTGCGTTCCGTTGGTTATCCTTGCGGGAAATCCGGGTTAAGATACCGGCGCCGACGCGTCATACCTTCCACGTTCGACCGCCTCCCCGCAACCGGAATCCGAACGGGGGCGCGCTCCCAGGTTTTTTCCGACGCGTCCGGCCCACAACCACGAAAGGAACTTTGCGGCCATGGTACAACTCACGCGCATTTACACCCGCGGCGGCGACAAGGGCAAGACCTCGCTGGGCGACGGCACCCGGGTCAGCAAGGGTTCGCTTCGCGTCAGCGCCTACGGCACGGTGGACGAGGCCAACGGCATCCTCGGCCTGGCCCGCGTCCACACCGCCGCCGATCCGGCCCAGACGGCGGCGGACGACATGCTGAAGCGCATCCAGAACGACCTGTTCGACCTGGGCGCCGACCTCTGCACCCCGATCAAGGAGGGCGAGGACGCCACCATGGCGCTGCGCATGCAGGCCGAGCAGGTGAAGCGGCTGGAAACCGAAATCGACGCGATGAACACCGAGCTGATGCCGCTGAAATCCTTCATCCTGCCGGGCGGCAAGCCCGCGGCGGCCTATCTGCATCTGGCGCGTTCGGTGATCCGCCGCGCCGAACGGGAGATCTCGGAACTGATCGAGAAGGAACCGGTCAATCCCGAGGCCCTGAAATACGCCAACCGCCTGTCCGACCACCTGTTCGTCCTCGGCCGCTACCTCAACGAAAAGGGAGCGTGCGACATCCTCTGGGTGCCGGGGGCCAACCGCTGAAGCGGCGAAGGCAACGAAAGACTTTTTTTCCGTGGCGGGAGCGCGTAGCCTTCCGCCACGGAAGGCGCTGGTTTGCGCCGAATAACCTACAGTGCCGAGGGTGCAGCCGATGAAAGTCCTGGTCGCGGTGAAACGCGTCGTCGATTACAACGTCAAGATCCGCATCAAGCCCGACGGCAGCGGCGTCGATACCGCGAACCTCAAGATGTCGATGAACCCCTTCGACGAGATCGCCGTCGAGGAAGCGGTGCGCTGGAAGGAAAAGGGCCTCGCCACCGAGGTGGTGGTGGTTTCCATCGGCCCGCAGGCGGCGCAGGACACCCTGCGCACCGGCTTGGCTATGGGCGCCGACCGCGCGCTGTTGATCAAGACCGACGCCGAGGTGCAGCCCCTGGCCGTGGCCAAGCTGCTGAAGGCGGCGGCGGAGCGCGAGAAACCCGACGTGGTGATCCTGGGCAAGCAGGCGATCGACGACGATTCCAACCAGACCGGCCAGATGCTGGCGGCGCTTCTCGGCTGGCCGCAGGGGACCTTCATCTCCGCCACCGAAAAGACCGGCGAGGGCCGCCTCTCCGTGGTGCGCGAGATCGACGGCGGCCTGGAGACCCTCTCCCTCGCCCCGCCCTGCGTCCTGACCACCGACCTGCGCCTCAACGAACCGCGCTACGCCTCGCTGCCCAACATCATGAAGGCGAAGAAGAAACCCCTGGACACCGTCGCCCCCGAGGAATTGGGCGTGGACATCGCGCCGCGCCTGACCCTGGTCAAGGTCGAGGAACCGCCGCGCCGCAAGGCCGGGGTCATCGTCGGCTCGGTCGGCGAACTGGTCGACCGTCTGAAGAACGAAGCGAAGGTGCTGTGATGCGTGCCCTGGTCCTTGCCGAACACGACAACCGTTCCCTCAAGCCCGCCACCCACGCCGCGGTGACCGCGGCCCTGGCGCTGGGGGGCTCCGCCGACGTCCTGGTGGCGGGCGCGGGTGCCGCCGCCGCCGCCGAGGCCGCCGCGAAGATCGCGGGCGTCGGACGGGTGCTGCTGGCCGACGATCCGGCGCACGCCGAGGCCCTGGCCGAGCCGCTGGCCGACCTGCTGGTCGGACTGGCCGCCGAATACGACGCCCTGCTGGCCCCGGCCACCGCCTGCGGCAAAAACGCGATGCCGCGCGTCGCCGCGCTGTTGGACGTGCAGCAGATTTCCGAAATCGTCGCGGTGGTCGACGCGGACACCTTCGTCCGGCCGATCTACGCGGGCAACGCGCTGGCCACGGTGCGCTCGTCCGACGCGAAGAAGGTGATCACCGTGCGCACCACCGCCTTCGAAAAGGCGGCGGAAACCGGCGCCGCCCCGGTGGAGGCGATCGCCGCCGCCGCCCCCTGCGACGCCGCCCGCTTCCTCGAACGCCGGGTGGTGGAAAGCGTCCGCCCCGAACTGACCGCGGCGCGCGTCGTCGTCGCGGGCGGGCGCGGCATCGGCTCGGACGGCGCCTTCGCCCTGGTTTCGCAGTTGGCCGACCTTCTCGGCGGCGCGGTCGGCGCCAGCCGCGCCGCGGTCGACGCGGGGTTCATCCCCAACGACGCCCAGGTCGGCCAGACCGGCAAGATCGTCGCCCCCGACCTCTACATCGCGGTGGGCATCTCGGGGGCCATCCAGCACATCGCCGGGATGAAGGATTCCAAGGTGATCGTGGCGATCAACAAGGACGGCGAGGCGCCGATCTTCCAGGTCGCCGACTACGGCTTGGTCGCCGACGTGTTCGAGGCGGTTCCCGCGTTGATCGATTCCCTGAGCGCGTGACCGGACGGGGCGGAGGGTCAAGGTGCATCGACTGCTGACCGGGCTCCGCCCCTATTTCGCCCTGCTGCTGCTCTGCGCCGGACTGTACGCGCCGGGCCTGGCCGCCGTGCCGCCGCTGGACCGCGACGAATCCCGCTACATGCAGGCCTCCCGCCAGATGCTGGAAAGCGGCGATTTCGTCGCCATCCGCTTCCAGGACGTGCCGCGCAACAAAAAGCCGGTCGGCATCTACTGGGCGCAGGCGGCGGCCACCGCCCTCTTCTCCGATGCCGCGTCCGACGCCCGCTGGCCCTATCGCCTGCCCTCCGCCCTCGGCGCGACCCTGGCGGTGCTGTTCACCTTCGCCTTCGGCAAGCACCTGTTCGACCGGCGCGTCGCCTTCGCCGGGGCGGCGCTGTTGGCCTCGTCGCTGATCCTGGTGGCGGAAGCGCACCAGGCGAAGACCGACGCCCTGCTGCTCGCCTGCTCCACCGCCGCGATGGGGGTGTTGGGGCGGCTCTACATGCAGGCGCGGAAGGGGCCCGCCGTCCCCGCCGGACAGGTGGCGGCGATGTGGTTCGCCCTCGGCGCGGGGATGCTGATCAAGGGGCCGATCGCGCCGATGGTGATGATTCTCGCCATCCTCGCCCTCGCCGTCGCCGACCGCCGCTGGCGCTGGCTGTCCACCCTGCGCCCGGTTTCCGGCCTGCCGATCGCCCTGGCCGTGGTCCTGCCCTGGGCGGCGGCGATGGCGATGGGGCCGCAGACCGGTTTCGTCTCCGAGGCGGTGGGCAAGGACCTTCTGCCCAAGCTGATCGGCGGCCAGGAAGCCCACGGCGGCTTCCCCGGCCTGTACGCGGTGCTGGCGCTGGCCACCCTGTGGCCGGGCTCGCTGTTCCTGTTTCCGGCGCTGGCCCGCGCCGTCCGCGAACGCGCCCAGCCGGGGGTGCGCTTCTGCCTGGCCTGGGCGGTGCCCTCCTGGCTGGTGTTCGAGGTCGTGCCGACCAAGCTGCCGCACTATCCGCTGCCGCTCTATCCGGCGCTCTGCCTGCTGACCGCCGCCGCCCTGTTCGCGGTGCGGGAAGACGCGCAGGCCCTGTTCGGACGGCTCTGGGCGAAGGGGCTGGGCGCCGTCTGGGCGCTGGTCGGCACCGCCCTGGCCGCCGCCGCCGTGGCCCTGCCGGTCGTCTACGGCACCGGCTTCGCCTGGTTCTCCGTGCCGATGGCGCTGCTGGCCCTGGCCGCCGCGTTGCTGCCGCCGTACCGGTCCTGGCGCGGCCTGCACCTGCCCGCCGCCGCCCTGGCGGTGGCCCTGTCGGTGCCGGTCTACGCCGGGGTCTTCGCCGGCGTGCTGCCCCGTCTGGAACGGCTGTGGGTGGCGCCGCGCCTGGCCGACGCGGTCGCGGCGGTCGCCCCCGAGGGGGCGGCGGTGGCGCTGTCCGGCTATCACGAGCCGAGCGCGGTGTTCATGCTGGGCACCAAGGTGCGCCTGGTCAACGCCGCCGACGTCGCCGACATTCTGGCCGCCGACCCCGCCGCCGTCGGCATCGTCGACGAACGCGACCGCGCCGCCTTCGCCGCGCGGCTGGAACAGCTGGGCGTGCCGCCGCTGCCGGTGCGCGCCGAGGTCGACGGCTTCAACTATTCCAAGGGCAAGCCGGCGCGGCTGTTCCTCTTCCGCCGGGACGGCGGAAAATGACCGGGCAAAGCCACGACCCCGGGCCGGTGGAACGCGCCGTTCTTGCCTGCGCGCGGACGGCGCGGCGTCATCCCTGGGCCTCGGCGACCGGCGGCGTGACCCTCTTGTGCGCGGCGATGATCGCCTGGATCGACCTGCCCCTCGCCCACCTGCTGCGCAACCACCTGCCGCCCGAGACCTTCGGCTTCTTCAAGGTGCTGACCGACGTCGGCCTGACCGGGCTGTGGTACGTGATGGCCGCCGCCCTGCTGCTGGGGGCGCGCATCCTGGCCGGACTGTCGGGCACCACCACCGGCCACGACCAGTACATGAACCTGGCGCGGTCCGCCTGGTTCGTCATCGTCTCGATGGCGGCGTCTGGCACCCTGGGGCAGATCGTCAAGTTCTGCGTCGGCCGCTACCGCCCGCGCTATCTGTTCGAGGAAGGCCTCTACGGCCTCGACCCCTTCGGCGTGCACATGGGGATGTACAGCTTCCCGTCCGGCCACACCCAGACGGTGGTGGCGGCGATGACCGCGCTGACCCTGATCTATCCGCGCTACAACCTGCTCTACGTCCTGGTCGCGGTGCTGGTGGGGTCCAGCCGCGCGCTGACCACCATCCACTATCCCTCGGACGTGGTGATGGGGGCCTACATCGGCTTCGCCGTGACCATGGGCCTGCGCCGCGTCTTCGAACGCGGCGGGCACTCCCTGCGGGTAGGATGAACGCCTAGCGCGGCAGCTTGCCGGTCTCCGCGAAGGCGAACAGCAGGTCCAGCGCCAGGGGCTGGGAATAATCGAGAGCGTTGGAAAAGGCGACGGCGTTGCCCTCGGCATCGACGAAGACGGTGGTGGGCAGCGCCCGCACCATCATCGCCTCCATCAGCTCGGTGCCGTGGTCGAGGAAGTACGGCAGGTGGGCGATGTCGGCGCCGCGGAAGAAGTACTTCGCGCCGCCGATCCCCGCGCGGTCGGCGGTCATCACCGGCAGTACCACCAGCCCGGCGGCGGTCAAGTCGGCGTAGACCTTGTCCAGCACCTGCATCTCGGCGCGGCAGGGGCGGCACCACGAGGCCCAGAAGTTAATCAGGACCGGCTTGCCCTTGAAGTCCTTGATCTGGGTCTCGATCTGGCGGTAAGACCTGTCGCCGTCGGGAACGTATTGGGTGAAGCTCTTGACCGGCGGCTCCTGCGGCGTCTTGTAGAGGGTAACCTTCGCCAGGGCGTCGGACATCGTGTGATAGGTCCGGTCCTCGCTGGGGTCGAACCCCTCGCGCATGCCGAGGAAGACGCCGCTGATCAGCGCCACCGCGCCCAGCGCCGTCAGGATCGCCTTGCGCAGGGTCCTCTTGTCGATGTCCGGGATTTCGTCTTGCGGATTTTCCTGCGGCGTGGAAGGCTCCAAGTCCATCGTTTCCCATCCTTCGAACAAGCATTACCGATGAATTGAGACGCACATGAGCCAGACTTCCGATCCCCAATCCCCCAGCCGCATTTGGGGAGGACGTTTCGCGTCCGGCCCCGCTGCCGTGATGCAGGAGATCAACGCCTCGATCGGCTTCGACAAGCGTCTCTACCGCCAGGATATCGCGGGCTCGAGGGCCCACTGCGCGATGCTGGCGACGTGCGGCATCATATCCGAAGCCGACGCAAACGCCATCACTTCCGGTTTGCAGACGATCCTGGCGGAGATCGAGGCGGGCACTTTCCCCTTCCGCGTCGCCTTCGAGGATATCCACATGAACGTCGAGGCCCGCCTGGCGGAGCTGATCGGCGAGGCCGCCGGGCGGCTGCACACCGCGCGCTCGCGCAACGACCAGGTGGCCACCGACTTCAAGCTGTGGGTGCGCGACACCCTGGCCACCGTCGACGCCGGGCTGGCCGCGTTGCAGGCCGCCCTGCTGACCCAGGCGGAAGCGCACGCCGACGCGGTGATGCCCGGATTCACCCATCTGCAAACGGCGCAGCCGGTGACCTTCGGCCACCACATGCTGGCCTATGTCGAGATGTTCGGCCGCGACCGCGGCCGCATGGCGGATGCCCGCGCCCGCGCCGAGGAATGCCCGCTGGGCGCGGCGGCGCTGGCCGGAACCTCGTTCCCCATCGACCGGGCGATGACCGCCAAGGCCCTGGGCTTCGCCGGTCCCACCCGCAATTCCCTGGATTCGGTGTCCGACCGCGACTTCGCGCTGGAGGCCCTGTCCGCCGCCGCGATCGCCGGGGTGCACCTGTCGCGTCTGGCCGAGGAACTGGTGATCTGGACCTCGGCGCAGTTCGCCTTCGTGCGGCTGCCGGATTCCTTCTCCACCGGCAGCTCGATCATGCCGCAGAAGCGCAATCCCGACGCGGCGGAACTGTGCCGCGCCAAGGCGGGGCGCCTGATCGCCGACCTGAACGCGCTTCTGATCGTGATGAAGGGCCTGCCGTTGGCCTATTCCAAGGACATGCAGGACGACAAGGAACCCACCTTCGAGGCCTTCGACACCCTGGCCCTGTGCCTGGCGGCGATGACCGGCATGATTTCCGAACTCACCGTCGATCGCGCCGCCTGCAAGGCGGCGGCGGGCAAGGCGTTCGCCACCGCCACCGACCTGGCCGACTGGCTGGTGCGGGTGCTCGGCATGCCCTTCCGCGAGGCGCACCACGTCACCGGCACCCTGGTCAAGGCGGCGGAGGCGAAGGGCTGCGACCTGATCGACCTGCCGCTCGCCGAGATGCGGGCGGTGGAACCCCGCGTCACCGAGGACGTCTATTCGGTGCTGACCGTCGACAGCTCGGCGGCCAGCCGGACCAGCTTCGGCGGCACCGCGCCCGCCCAGGTGCGCCTGCAATGCGCCGAGGCGCGCCGCCGCTTCGGCCTTTAACCGCGAGGAGAACCGCGATGCGCCGCCCCTTCCCGCTGCTGCTGCTCGCCGCGCTGATCGCCGCCTCCCTGTCGCTTGCCGCCTGCGGCAAGAAGGGGCCGCCGGAGGACGTGTCGGGCGGCAACTACCCCACCACCTATCCGAAACGCTGACCGGGATTTCGCGACCATGAACCACTTCCAGTACCGCAACGGCCAGCTGTGCGTCGAGGAGCGGCCGCTCGCCGAAATCGCCGCCGAGGTCGGCACGCCGTTCTATTGCTATTCCACCGCCACCCTGGCTCGTCACTACGACGTCTTCGCCCAGGCGCTGGCCGACGCCGGGCTAGCCGCCACCGTCTGCTTCGCGGTGAAGTCCAACGCCAGCCTGGCGGTGGTCAAAACCCTGGCGGAGCGCGGCTGCGGCGCCGACGTGGTCAGCGAGGGCGAACTGCGCCTCGCCCTGCGCGCCGGGGTGCCGCCCGGCAAGATCGTCTTCTCCGGCGTCGGCAAGACCGAACGCGAGCTGTCCTTCGCCCTGGTCTCCGGCATCCGGCAGATCAACGTCGAATCCCTGCCGGAACTGGAGACCCTGAACGCCCTGGCCCTGCGCCTGGGCAAGACCGCGCCGGTGGCGCTGCGGGTCAACCCGGACGTCGACGCCCACACCCACGCCAAGATTTCCACCGGCGGCGCCGAACACAAGTTCGGCATCTCCTGGGCGGCGGCGCCCGCCCTTTGCCGCCATGCCCACGACCTGCCGGGCATCGACTTCCGCGGCGTCGCGGTGCACATCGGCTCGCAGCTGACCGAACTCGCCCCCTTCGCCGCCGCCTTCGGCAAGGTGCGCGGCCTGGTCCTGTCGCTGCGCGACGACGGCGTGCCGGTCGGCCACATCGACCTGGGCGGCGGCCTGGGCATCCCCTACGCGCCGGGCGAGGAACCGCCCTCTCCCGCCGCCTACGCGGAAATCGCCCGCGACGCGGTGGGCGACCTGGGTTGCGAGCTGGTCTTCGAACCCGGGCGCATGCTGGTCGGCAACGCCGGGCTGCTGGTCGCCCGCGTCATCTATGTCAAGGAAACGGGCACCAAGACCTTCGTCATCGTCGACGCGGCGATGAACGACCTGATCCGCCCGTCGATGTACAGCGCCCATCACGAGGTAATTCCGGTCGCCGAACCCGCCCCCGGCGCCCTGCCGGTGGCGGTGGACGTGGTCGGCCCGATCTGCGAGACCGGCGACACCTTCGGCCGCGACATGCAGCTGCCCCCCCTCGCGACGGGGGATCTGATCGCCTTCGGCACCGCCGGGGCCTACGGCGCGGTGATGTCGTCCACCTACAACGGACGGCCGCTCGCCCCCGAGGTTCTGGTCAAGGGCGACAAGTCGTGCGTCACCCGCCGCCGTTTGAGCTATGACGAAATGGCGGCGGGCGAGATCCTGCCCAACTGGCTCTAGATACGCTCGACCGGTTTTGAAAAGCGAAGGGGCGCCGCCGGGCGCCCCTTTTTCCGTTCAGGGTTTCGCCGCCGGAGCGGCAGGCGCGGGCGGCGCCTGCGGCTTGTCGACGCCGGGGTCCTGCACCGGGGCGGCCTTGGCCGGAGCCTCGGCGAAGGCGACCTCGTAGCGCACCGCCGCCGCCGAAGGATCCTCCATGCGGATCTGGAAACCGATCTGCGCGCCGCCCGACAAGGTGTCCTTGCGCGGTTTGGCATAGGATTCCTGGATGACGCCGCCGCCGGTGTCGAGAAGCACCAGGCGCAACAGCGGCACCGGCCGGTCCTCGGTCACCACGTTGGCGACGACGCCGCGCACCAGCAGCACCGAAAGCTTGCCCTCGCGCACCATTTCCGAGGTCACGCCGCGGAATTCCAGCCCGTCGCCGAGCAGTTCGATGGGCAGGCCCGCCATCTTGTAGAAACGCGCCGCGTCGGGGAAACGGCCGACGATCTGCATCCGTCCGAACCACAGGGTCGCGGCGACGCCCGCCAGGAACAGCAGGAAAAAGACGATGCGTCCGACCGGGCTTTTCTTTTCGTCGGCGCGGATGCGCTTGGCGAAGACCTTGGGAATGTCCTCGGGCTTGCTGTTGAGCAGGGCGTCGACGTCGACGGTGTTGGTGGTGTCGGCGTCGTCGGCGCTCTGCGTCCCGGCCAGGGCGGCGGGATCGTCGGGCGGCGCGACGTTGGGAATCTCGAAATCGTCGATCGACTTGGCGGCGCCCGCCGGCAGGTCGCTGTCCATCGGCAGGTCGCCCGGATCCGGCTGCACCAGGGGGGCGCGGTCGGCACCGGCGGTGGGTTCGGATTCCAGGGGAACCGACGACGGCGTCATCGTCGCGGTGGGCGGCATCAGGGGCGGCTGCGCCGGACGGCGCGGCGGCGCGGGCGGCGGCGGCGGAACCTCCGCCGGTTCGGCGGACAGCGGGGCAGCCGCCTCCGGCGCGGAGCGTTCCGGCATCTGATGCCAGGTGTGGCCGCACTTGAAGCAGCGGACCTTGCGACCGCGCTCGCCGAGGAGCCCGTCGGCGATCGTGAACTTGGTCGCGCACTCCGGGCAGGAGATGATCATTCCGCCTGACCTTCCACAGCAATTAATTGGCCGGACTATGGTTTTTCTCTTATATGAGACTGCGGGCCGGAACTCAAGCCTTCCCGCGCGAAAGCACGCGGCGACTCTGGACCTGCGACCTGCCGCGTGCCATTGTGAGCCCCATGAAAAGCGACCGCCTTTCCTTCGGACGACAGCCCCACGCCGATGCCGCGATCGTGCGGTTCGACAACGTCGGTCTGCGCTATGGCCAGGGCGGAGAGATCCTGCACGACATCAGCCTGTCCCTGGCGCCGGGATCTTTTCACTTCCTCACCGGCGACTCCGGCGCGGGCAAGTCCTCCCTGCTCAGCCTGATGTACCTGGCGCTGCGGCCGACCCGCGGCCGCATCGAAATGTTCGGCATCGACGCCACCCGCATGTCCCACGCCATGCTGCCCCGGATCCGGCGGCGCATCGGCGTGGTGTTCCAGGACTTCCGCCTGCTCGACCACCTGTCCACCCTGGACAACGTCGCCCTGCCCCTGCGCGTCGCGGGGGTGCGCGAATCCGAAATCGCCCGCCACGTGCCCGAGTTGCTGCACTGGGTCGGCCTGGGCGACGCCATCAAGGTCCGGCCGTCCGCCCTTTCCGGCGGCGAACAGCAGCGCGTCGCCATCGCCCGCGCGGTGATCAACCGCCCCGACCTGCTGCTCGCCGACGAACCCACCGGCAACGTCGACGACCGCATCGCGCAGCGCCTGATGCACCTGTTCATCGAGCTCAACCGCCTGGGCACCACGGTGGTGGTGGCCACCCACAACGAGCCCCTGATCCGCCGCTTCCCCTTCCCCCGCCTGCACCTGCACGGCGGCGGCCTGAGCCGGTACGAAGCGGGCGAGATTCCCGAGCGGACGGAGGCCGAGCCATGAGCCTGTTCCGCCGCCGCGCCGACCTGCCCTTCCATCACGACGCCGCCGCCGCGTTCCTGCCCGCGATGATCGCGATGATGGTGTTCCTGGCCACCCTGGCGCTGTCCGGCGCCCTGGTTCTCGACAATCTGCTCGCCCGCTGGAACCGCGACATCAAGGGCACCCTGACGGTACAGGTAATCCCCGCCGACCCCGACCCCCATTCCAAGGCCACCGCGCGGCGCATCGACAAGACGGTACGCATCCTTGAGGAAACCCCCGGGGTGATCCGGGTGCGCCCGCTGTCCGCCGAGGAACTGGCGGCGCTGATCGAACCCTGGCTCGGCAACACCGACCTGATCGCCGACCTGCCGCTGCCGCTTCTGATCGACGTGGTGATCAGCGACACCAATCCCCCCGACCTCGGCAAGCTGGCCGAACGCCTGAAGGCCGAGGTGCGGGGCGCCTCGGTCGACGACCACCGCGTCTGGCTGTCGCGGGTGATCCGCCTGGCCGACGGCCTGGAAATGCTGGCCAAGGCGGTGATGGCGATGGTTTCCCTCGCCGCCGCCTTCGCCGTGGTCTTCGCCACCCGCGCGGGCATGGCGATCCACCGCCGCAGCATCGAGATCCTGCACCTGGTCGGCGCGCGGGATTCCTATATCGCCCGCCAGTACGCCCTGCGCGCCCTCGGCCTGGGGGCGAAGGGCGCGGCGGTCGGCTTCGGCTTGGCCGCGCCGGTGTTGATCGGCCTCGGCAACATGGCGAAAACCCTGCAAGGCGGCCTGCTGGCCGAAATCGGCTTTTCCTCCGCCCACTGGGCGGTGCTGGCGGCGGTGCCGGCGGTGGCCGCGCTGCTGGCGATGGCCGCCGCCTTCCTGACCGTGCTTAGAACCCTGTCGCGCATGCTATGAGACGCCTGCTCCACACCCTGTCCGCCGCCATCGGCATCGCCGCCCTGGTCTGGGCGATCGGCTTGGTGCGCTTCGTCGCCACCCTGCCCGCCGAAATCGCCGACGACCACACCCGCACCGACGCCATCGTCGTCTTGACCGGAGGACGCGACCGTCTGGCCACCGGGTTGACCCTGTTGCAGGGGGACTATGCCCCGCGCCTGCTGATCTCGGGCGTCGCCGAGGGCATCACCATCGACCGCCTGCTGGAACAACTGGGGATGACCGGCTATCCCGCCGCGCTGCGCCCCCGCGTCACCCTGGGCCACCGCGCCACCAGCACCGTGCAGAACGCCCGCGAGGCGGCGGACTGGTGCCGCGAGGAAGGTTTCCACTCCATCCGCCTGGTCACCGCCGCCTACCACATGAAACGCAGCCTGCTGGAGTTCCAAAGGACGATGCCGGGGGTGCGCATCCTCCCCCATCCGGTGTTCCCCGAGGCGGTGAAGCAGGGCCAGTGGTGGAAATATCCCGGTACCCTGTTGCTGATGACCCGCGAATACAGCAAATTCCTGATCGCCAGCCTGGCGCACATGCTGGGCATGACCACAGAGGGCTTTTCGTGACGACGATCCGATCCATCCTGTTCGACATTTCCTATGCCGTCTGGACCCTGCTGCTCAGCTCCCTGCTGGTGCCGATCCTGCTGCTGCCCCGCCCCTGCATGGTCGAGGGCAAGCGCCTGTGGACCGGCGGCATCGTCTTCCTCGCCCGCTGGATCATGGGCATCCGCCACGAAATCCGCGGACTGGAGCACCTGCCCAAGGGGCCGGTGATCCTGGCGGTGAAGCACCAGTCGGCGTGGGACACCTTCTTCTTCGACAGCGTCCTGCCCGACGCCGTCTACGTGCTGAAGAAGGAACTCTTGTCCATTCCCTTCGTCGGCTGGCACATGCGCAAGACCGAGATGATCGCCCTCGACCGTTCCGCCGGGGTGAAGTCGATGCACATGCTGCTGACCCGGGCGCGGGAAACCCTGGCCGCCGGGCGGCAGATCGTGATCTTTCCCGAGGGCACCCGCACCGCCCCCGGCACCTCCGGCCGCTACATGCCCGGCCTGGCCCTGCTTGCCGCCTCGGTGGACGCGACGGTGGTGCCGGTGGCGCTCAACTCCGGCCTGTTCTGGGGGCGGAACGCCTTCCTCAAGCGGCCGGGAAAGATCACCGTCGAATTCCTGCCGCCGATGCCCAAGGGACTCGACCGCCGGGTCTTCCTCAACGAGCTACAAAGCCGCATCGAGATGGCCTCCCGCGCGCTGGAGGCCGAGGCGCGCGAAACCCTGGATGCCGACTGACCCCGCCCCCTGTGGATAACTCTGTGGGCAAAAATCCGTCTATCAGGGTTTTCTCAACTACCGCCGCCAGCGCCGAGTCGATCCCCGGCGCACCGGGTGCGTCAAGCGCCGAGCGCGAGAAGCGGAGACGGCTTTGCGCGCGATGCGCGTAGATCCCCGCCTCCGGCGACAAGAAACGAATAAATCGTTATACATCAACGCACTGTGTGGGAGTCTACAAAACACCCGAAAGAGTGGGGTGCGAATCGGCGACGCGGCGGACGACCGCCCCGCCTCCACCCCGGCGGACAAACCGCCTTGCGCGCCAAGGCTTTTCATTTCCCGCTGGACCTGTGGACAACTCATCTTTAGTAATTTTCGGTTCCGGTTTCGGCGTCGCCGGACCGCCCGCCTTCCCGCGCCTCTTTGCCGGAGCCTCCCGCCATGACCGCCCCCTTCTCCTTCGGCGACCTTCGCCAGGCGATTTCCGAAATGATCTGGCGCGAAAAGTACCGTGCCGTCTCCGCCTCGGGCGAATCCGCCGAAGCCTCCCCCTCCGACACCCACGCCCGCGTCTGCGCCGGGGTCTACGCCAACGACCCCAAGGCGGCGAAGCACGCCCCCCTGGCGCGCGCCGCGATGGACGCCATGGAATGGTGCCCGGGCGGCCGCATCCTGGCGGGGGCGGGCACCGGACGGCAAGTGACGATGATCAACTGCTTCGTCAACGACACCATTCCGGATTCGATGGCGGGGATCATGGCCGCCAACACCCGCGCCGCGTTGACCATGCAGCAGGGCGGCGGCATCGGCACCGATTTCTCGACCATCCGGCCGAAGGGCGCCCTGGTGGAAAAGACCGGCTCCATCGCCTCCGGCCCGATCTCGTTCATGGAAATCTGGCAAGCGATGTGCGGCACCATCATGTCGGGCGGCACCCGCCGCGGCGCGATGATGGGCACCCTTGCCGACGACCACCCCGACCTTCTCGACTTCATCGCCGCGAAGCAGCAGCCGGGCCGCCTGAGCAACTTCAACGTCAGCATCCTGGTCAGCGACGCCCTGATGCGCGCGGTGGACGACGACGCGGCGTGGGACCTGGGCTTCGCCGTGCCGCCCGCCGATTCCTCGCAGACCGTGGCGGTGAAGGAAAAGAACGGCAAGCCGTGGTACGTCTACGAGCGGCTGCCCGCCCGGGCGCTGTGGGACCGCATCGTGCGCGCCACCTACGACGCGGCGGAACCGGGGGTGATCTTCATCGACCGGGTGAACGCGGCGAACAACCTGTCCTATGCCGAGACGATCCGCTGCACCAACCCCTGCGGCGAACAGCCGTTGCCGCCCAACGGCGCCTGCAACCTGGGCTGCGTCAACCTGGCGGCGCTGGTCCGGGATCCCTTCACCGAGACCTCGCGCTTCGACTTCGCCCGCCTGGCGGCGGTGGCGGGGATCGGCGTGCGCTTCCTCGACAACGTTCTCGACGCCACCCATTTCCCGGTGCCCGAACAGGCCGCCGAGGCACAGGCGAAACGCCGCACCGGCATCGGCATCATGGGCCTGGGCACCGCCTTGCAGATGCTCGGCCTGCGCTATGGCTCCGAGGACGCCGAGGCGATGACCGCGCGGATCATGGAAACCCTGCGCGACGGCTGCTACGCCGCCTCGGTGGACCTGGCCAAGGAACGCGGCGCCTTCCCCCTGTTCGACAAGGACGCCTTCTGCGACCGGCCGTTCGTCCACGCCCTGCCGCGGCCGATCCGCGACGGCATCGCCAAGCACGGCATCCGCAACGGCGTGCTTCTGACCATCGCGCCCACCGGCACCACCGCGATCTACAACGCCAACGTCTCGTCCGGCCTCGAACCCACCTTCGGCTGGCGCTATTTCCGCAAGGTGTTGCAGGCCGACGGCAGCCAGCGCGAATTCGCGGTCCTCGACGCCGGGTTCCTCGCCTGGTGCCGGGTCAACGGCTTCGACCCCGAGACCCATCCCCTGGCCGACCTGCCGCCCTACATGGTCAGCGCGCTGGAGCTTTCGGTCGAGGAACACCTGCGCACCCAGGCGGTCTGCCAGCGTTACGTCGACGCCAGCATCAGCAAGACCATCAACTGCCCGGCGGAGATGGACTTCGACGCCTTCAAGGCGGTCTACGCGCGGGCCTACGAACTGGGCTGCAAGGGCTGCACCACCTATCGCCCCTCGCCCCTGCGCAAGCCGATCCTCACCACCGAGGCGGCACCCGCCGCCGCCCCGGCGCAGGCGGCGCTGCCGCCCCGTCCCGAGGCCCTGGCGGGCACCACCTACAAGCTGAAGTGGCCGCTGACCGACGAAAACTTCTACGTCACCATCAACGACATCGAGGCCGCGTCGGGCCGCCGCCCGTTCGAAATCTTCATCGCCTCGCGGTCCGCCGAGCACGCGGAGCTGTTGTCGGCGCTGACCATCACCTTGTCGGCGATCATGCGCCGCACCGAGGACGCCTCGTTCCTGATCGAGGACCTGCAAACCGTGCGCGGCGCCTCCGGCGCCTGGGTCAACGGCCGCTACGTCAACGGCATCGTCGCCCTGATCGCCGACGTGATGCGCCGCCACATGGCCGACCTCGGCCTGATCGAGGAAGACGACCCGCCCGCTGCCGGAAGCCCCACTCCGGCGCAGGAAACGCCCCTGGGCGACGTCTGCCCGCAGTGCCACGCCCCCACCCTGTTCCGCCAGGAGGGGTGCAAGAAGTGCCTGAACTGCGGCTATTCCACCTGCGGCTAACGGGCGGCGATCAGACCGATCTCGATGCGGGCGCCCAACGGCAGGGCGGCGACGCCGATGGTGGTGCGGGCGGGGAACGGCGCGGCGAACTGGCGTTCGTAAACCGCGTTCATCGCCGCGAAATCGTTCATGTCGGTCAGATAGACCGCGCACGAAACCACGTCGTCCGCCCCCAGACCGGCCTCGGACAGCACCGCGAACAGGTTGCGGAAGCATTGCTCCGTCTGCGCGCCGACGTCGCCGTCCAACAGTTTGCCGGTCGCCGGATCGAGCGGCGTCTGCCCGGAAAGGTGAACGAAGCCGTTGGCCTCGGCGGCATGGGAATAGGGACCGACGGCGGCGGCGCCATTGGCGTTATAGGTCTTGCGTGACATCCTGCGGGATCCTTGTCCGGTGGCGGGGCGTACCGAGGCAAGGTAGCCGGTTTCCCGCGCCGCCGCCAGACCGGCGTCCGCGATAATTCCGGCCAACCCTTTGCGTGGCGAGGACTTTCGCTGTACCTTCTTTTGCGGGTGAGAAACGCCCGCAACGGACAGGATGAAGGGGGAACGGCATGCTCGGCAATTTCGGCGCGCGGCGGAAATTCACCGACCTCGACGAACAGGAAATCCTCGCTCTCGCGATTTCCTCCGAGGAGGACGACGCCCGCATCTATCAGACCTATGCCGCCCACGTGCGCGCCGAATTCCCCGCCACCGCCGACCTGCTGACGGCGATGGCGGCCGAGGAAATGCGCCACCACAACCGCCTGATCGAACTGCACAAGCGCCGTTTCGGCGAAACCATTCCCCTGATCCGGCGCGAACACGTCGCCGGGTACTACGCCCGCACCCCGACCTGGCTGGTGCAGAACCTGGGCATCGCGCGCATCCGTTCGGAAGTCCTGGGGATGGAGGAATCCGCCCACGCCTATTACGTCAAGGCGTCGCAGCGGGTCACCGACGCCGACACCCGCAAGCTTCTGACGGAACTGGCCTCCGCCGAGGCCGGTCACATGAAACTGAGCGAAACCCTGGCGGAACGCCACCTGCCCGAGGAAGTCCGCTCGGAAGAGGACGCCCTGGCCCACCGTCAATTCGTGCTGACCTGGGTGCAGCCGGGCTTGGCCGGGCTGATGGACGGATCGGTGTCCACCCTGGCGCCGATCTTCGCCACCGCCTTCGCCACCCAGGACACCTGGACCACCTTCCTGGTCGGCTTGGCCGCCTCGGTCGGCGCGGGCATCTCGATGGGATTCACCGAGACGGCGTCGGACGACGGCACCATCTCGGGACGCGGTTCGCCGGTCAAACGCGGCATCTCGGCCGGGGTGATGACCACCATCGGCGGCCTGGGCCACGCCTTGCCCTATGTCATCCCGCACTTCTGGACGGCGACGCTCATCGCCTGCGTCCTGGTCTTCTGCGAGCTGTGGGCGATCGCCTGGATTCAGAAGAAGTACATGGACACGCCGTTCCTGCGCGCCGCCTTGCAGGTGGTGCTGGGCGGCGCCCTGGTCTTCGCCGCGGGCATCCTGATCGGCAGCGCATAGGGCGAAGACCCGCCGGGGGGGGAGAAAACAAGGGGGAGGCACGCATGGCGACAGTCGGACGGTTCGGCCCGCTTATGGCGATGATGGCGGCGCCCGCCTTACTGGCCACCATCGCCGCCTCGTACACCGCGTTCTGGTTCTATCACGGCAGCCACCTTAAGAACCGCGTCGCCGAGTGGGCGGACGCCCGCCGCGCCGAGGGACATTCCGTCGCCTACACGGTGGACGGCACCTCGGGCTTTCCCCTGGCGGTGGAGATCGACCTCAAGGACACCCGCATCGACGCCCGCCGCGGCGGCGAGATCTGGTCGCTGCACGCCCCCGAACTGACCGTGAAAAGCAGCGTCTTTTCGCCGCGCGACATTTCCATAGCCCTGCCCGACGGGACGCTGCTGGGGGTTTCCCGCCCCGGCCTGGAAGGCCGCCTGAGCAAGACCGCGGGAACCGTCCGCCTGGACATCGCCTTGGTCGGCAAGGAGGGCCCCTCCGCCCGCCTGACCCTCGGCGGCGCGCAATTCTCCGGCACCTGGAAGGGCGCGGCCCTGGCCTCGCCGCTCGGCGTCGGCGACGGACGGGCGACCCTCACCTTCGTCCAGGCCGTCCCCCCCACCGAGGAAGCCACCCGCCTCGACCTTCTCCTGCACGACCTGCGCTGGCCGTCCAACCTGACCTATGCCCTGGGCCAGGACCTGGCGATGCTCGACCTCTCCGCCAAGCTGTCCGGCCGGATCGAGCGGGAGGGCGAGTCCTTCGACGCCCTGACCCGCTGGCGCGACGCGGGCGGCAAGGTGACGATCGACCGTCTGGCGATGAAATGGGGCGCCACCGCCTTCGCCGGATACGGCTCGTTCTCGATGGACGAGGAACTGCAACCCCAGGGCTCCCTGGTCGCCCGCATCGAGGGCTTCGTCCCCCTGGTCGACGTGCTGGAGGAAATGTCCCTGCTCCGCGCCAGCGACGCCACCATGGCCCGCCTGGTGATCGGCCGCCAGTTGCCGCGCAACGGCGCGGGCAACCTGTCACTGTCCCTGCACGACGGCGCGGTGATGGCGGGGCCCTTGACCCTGGCGCAGGTCCCCCTGCTCGCCTGGCCGCAAATGGAAAAGAAGCCCGCCCGCGAACGCCGCACGAAAAGCGGCGAGCCCCTGTTGCAACCGGGCATCGACATCGGCCGCGACGGCGCCTTCGACCGTCAGGGCAACCCCGTCCGCTGACGGAAAAGGGCCGGGTTTCCCCGGCCCTTGTCTGTTTTTCGGCTATGCCTGCCTGGCGTCGATGATGCCCCGCCGGATCGCCCGGGTACGGGCGAAGTGTTCCTCCAGGGTGTCGCCCTCGCCGCGCCGGATCGCCCGCTGCATCGCGGTCAGGTCCTCGGTGAAGCGTTGCAGGATGCCCAGCACCGCCTCGCGGTTGTTGAGGAAGATGTCGCGCCACATCACCGGATCCGAGGCGGCGATGCGGGTGAAGTCGCGGAAGCCGGAGGCGGAATACTTGATCACCTCCTGCTTGATGTCGGTGGCCAGGTCCGCCGCGGTGCCGACGATGGTATAGGCGATCAGGTGCGGCAGGTGCGAGGTAATCGCCAGCACCTGGTCGTGATGTTCCGGATCCATGCCGTCGACGTTGCTGCCCACCGCCCGCCACATCGCGGCGACCTTGTCCACCGCCTCCGCCGGGGTTTCCGGCAGCGGGGTGAGCACCGTCCAGCGGCCGTCGAACAGCTCGGCGAAGCCCGCCTCCGGCCCCGAGAACTCGGTACCGGCCAACGGATGCCCGGGAACGAAGGCGACGCCCGCCGGAAGGTGCGGCTTGACGTCGCGGATCACCGCGCATTTCACCGAACCGACGTCGGAAACGATCGCCCCGGCCTTCAGAAACGGCGCCGCCGCCGCGACCACGTCGCCGCAAACGCCGACCGGCACGCAGATCATCACCAGATCGGCGTCCTTCACCACCTCGCCGATGTCGGTGGAAACCGCGTCGACGATGCCCAGGCGCATCGCGGTGTCCAACGTCTCTTGCCGCCGCGACATCGCCAGGGTGCGCCGCGCCAAGCCATGACGCTTCAGCGCCAGCGACAGCGAGGCGCCGATCAGGCCGATGCCGATGAAGGCGACGGTGTCGAACACCGGCGCCTTCGGTCCTTCGGCTTGGTTCATGCCGCCCCCTCTTTCACCTCGGCGAGGGCCGCGACGACACGGCGGTTTTCCTCCTCGGTACCGACCGAGATGCGCAGGGCGTCGGGCAGCCCATAGCCCGCCACCGGACGCACGATCACCTCTTTCGCGGTCAGCGCCGCCTCGGCCTTCGCCCGGTCGCCCGGCGCGAAGTGCACCAGAAGGAAGTTGCAGACGGATTCGGTGACCTCGAAACCCAGCTTGCGGATTTCCTCGGTCAGCCAGGGACGCCACATCTGGTTATGGGCGAGGCAAAGGTCGAAGAACTGGGTGTCCTCCAACGCCGCCGCCGCCGCCGCCTGCGCCGCCGCGGTCACGTTGAACGGAGAACGCACCCGGTTGAGGACGTCGGCGATCGACGCCGGGGCATAGCACCAGCCGACGCGCAGGCCGCCCAGGCCATAGATCTTCGAGAAGGTGCGGGTCATCACCGTGTTCTCGCCCGCGTCCACCAGCTCGGCGCCCGGGGAATAGTCGTTGCGGGTGACGTATTCCGCATAGGCGGCGTCGATCACCAGCAGGATGTCGGGGCGCAGGCCGTCGCGCAGGCGCTTCATTTCCGAAACCGGCAACAGGGTGCCGGTCGGATTGTTGGGGTTGGCGATGAAGACGATGCGGGTCTTCTCGGTCACCGAGGCCAGCACCGCGTCGACGTCGGTGGTGAGGTTCTTCTCCGGCGCCTTCACCGGCGTCGCGCCGTAGCCCTTGGCATAGATCGGGTACATGGCGAAGCCGTACTGGCTGTAGAGGACCTCGTCCCCCGGGCCGACATAGGCATGCACCAGCAGGCCGATCAGTTCGTCCGAGCCGCAGCCGCAGACGATCCGCGCCGGGTCCAGGCCATAGCGCTTGCCGATCGCGATGCGCAGGTCCTCGCTGGCGCCGTCGGGGTATCGATGCAGCTCCGCCGCCACCGCCAGATACGCCGCACGGGCGCGCGGGCTGGCGCCGAGAGCGCCCTCGTTCGAGGACAACTTCGCGGCGTGCGCCACGCCATCCAGCTTGCTGCGACCACCCTGATAGGGGCTGATGTCCAGAACGCCGGGACGCGGAAGAAGAGCCGTCATCTTTCTACTCGCTTTCAGTCTGATTGTCGGAAGTTGGGTTTCACATCGGAAATGCCGGGAAGAAAAACCACGGACGGCCCCCGGCGGCCGTCGGCGCGATCCGCGCTAGCGCGTCAGATGCAGGGGCGTCGCGTAGGCGCCGATGCAGCGCACGTCGCGCACCGTTTCGTCGTTGCCATGGGCCAGTTGCATCACCCGCGGGTCGGCGTCGGTGACGAAGCCCTCGACCTCGACCAGATGGACCCGCGCCTCGGGCGCGAAGGAGCGCATGTCCCAATAGGCGGTCTGGGTCAGTCCGGCGTTGACCAGCTTGGTGGAAATCTGGGTGCGGCTGACCGAGGAAACCGTCTCCACCGCGAGAAGCGAACGGTCGTCGCCGGTCGGCTCGGGCGCCACCGGCGCCACCGCGAAGGCTTCGAGACCGTCCCCGCGGCCCGCGCCCGGCCCGGCGAAGGGCAGCCGCGCGATCACCTGCATGCGGGGCTTGGCGTCGCCGATCAGGGCGGGCCACCACAGCTCGCCCGCGGTTTCGCCGGGCAGAGGCAAGACCGCGACGCCGGCCAGTCCCTCGGCCACCGCCTTCAGCACCCGGCCGGTCACCTGATAGGACACCATGTCGGTATAGGCGCCATAGTGGTCGCGCGCCGCCTCCAGATAGCCGGTACCGCCCTCGGGCACGTACACCGCCACCGCGAACGAGCCTTGCACCCGCATCAGGCTGCCGATCATCTCGCGCCACAGGCGCACCAGCACCTCGGCGGGAAAGGCGCCCTTGTGCCGGGCCAGCAGGTGACGCACGATCTCCGCCTCGCGCCCCGGACGGGTGGCGACGAACGGTCCCGGCGCATCGTCGCGCTTCGCCGCGCCGATACGCAGGACGACCTCGGTCCGCTGCATCAACAGGTCGTGAATCGCCTCGTCGAGGCGGTCCACCTCGCGGCGCAACGCGGCCAGTTCCTGTTCCTCTTCTCGCATTTTCAGCGTGGTTTCCATGCGGCCAACCTCATCCGCCCGGATCGGGCGGCCCGCCCGTACCGCTTCCGCTGGCGCGGGCGGCGCGAAACAAAGCGTTGACAGGCAGGGCATACCAACTTAGCTGTGTCCTTCGTTTACGCAAGATTTTTCGGGACAGCGGGGCCATATTCCAACGATGAGCGCCATGGATGCCACGCCCGGGAACGATCTTTCCCGCCGCCTCAACGCGGTGGAGGACACCGTCACCCTGTGCGGCGGCATGCCCCTGGCGCTCGACAGCGGCGCCTCGTTCGGGCCGGTGGACATCGCCTATCACACCTACGGCCACCTCAACGCCGACAAGTCCAACGCCATCGTCGTCTGCCACGCCCTGACCGGTGACCAGTACGCGGTGCTGCCCCACCCGGTGACCGGCAAGCCCGGCTGGTGGAGCAGCCTGATCGGCCCCGGCAAGGTGATCGACACCGACGTCTATTACGTCATCTGCTCCAACGTCATCGGCGGCTGCATGGGTAGCAGCGGGCCGCGCAGCACCAACCCGGAAACCGGACAGCCCTACATGCTCGACTTCCCGGTAGTGACGGTGGCCGACATGGTGCGCGCCCAGGTGCTGCTGCTCGACCATTTGGGGATCGACCAGGCCTTCGCGGTGGTCGGCGGTTCGATGGGCGGCATGCAGGTGCTGCAATGGGCCGCCGCCTATCCCGAGCGGGTGTTCTGCGCCCTGCCGATCGCCACCTGCGCCCGCTATTCGGCGCAGAACATCGCCTTCGACGAGGTCGGGCGGCAGGCGATCATGGCCGACCTCGACTGGTGCGGCGGCCGCTACCTGCTGGAGGGGAAGAACCCGCACAAGGGCCTGGCGGTGGCCCGCATGGCGGCGCACATCACCTATCTGTCCGAGGCGGCGCTGACCCGCAAGTTCGGCCGCAAGCTGCAAGGCAAGGACCGCATCGGCTATGGCTTCGAGGCGGATTTCGAGGTGGAAAGCTATCTGCGCCACCAGGGTTCGACCTTCGTCGAACGCTTCGACGCGAATTCCTACCTCTACATCACCCGCGCCATGGACTATTTCGACATGCCGGGCGAACACGACGGCCACCTGGCCAAGGCCTTTCGCGGCACGCCGGTGCATTTCTGCGTGATCTCCTTCTCCAGCGACTGGCTGTTCCCCACCCGCGACAGCCAGGCGATCGTGCGCGCGCTCAACGCCGCCGCCGCCTCGGTCTCCTTCGTCGAGGTGCAGTCCGACAAGGGGCACGACGCCTTCCTCCTCGACGAGCCGGAGTTCCACGACACGGTCAGGGGTTTCCTGGCCGGCATGGCGGAACGCCGCGGCATCGCCGCCAAGACGGAGGGCCGCTGATGGCCGCCGCGCCCAACCATTCCGCCACCGGCATCCGCATCGACCTGAAGATCATCGCCGAGATGATCGACGACGGCAGCCGCGTCCTCGACGTCGGCTGCGGCGAGGGCGAACTGCTGGCCTATCTGCAAGAACATCGCGGTATCGATGGCCGCGGCATGGAACTGTCGATGCAGGGGGTGCAGCGGGCGGTGGCGAAGGGACTGGCGGTGATCCAGGGCGACGCCGACGCCGACCTCGTCGATTATCCCGACGACGCCTTCGACTACGTGATCCTGAGCAAGACGCTGCAGGCCACCCGCAATCCCCGCGCGGTGGTCGAACAGATGCTGCGCATCGGCCGCCACGCCATCGTTTCGTTCCCCAACTTCGCGCACTGGCGCACCCGGCTGGACCTGGCCCTGCACGGCCGCATGCCGGTGAACGAGCTTCTGCCCTATTCGTGGTACGAAACCCCGAACATCCACTTCTGCACCGTCCGCGACTTCATCGAGCTTTGCCGCGAACTCGGGGTGCGGGTGAAGACCAGCCTGTCGCTGGACGCGGCGGGCGAGGTGCAGCGCTTCACCGCCGATAGCCGCTGGGCCAACCTGTTCGGCGTCGACGCGGTGTTTCTTCTGGAAAAGTAGACGACGGACGGCGCGGATGCGCGCCGGACTGCCGCGACGGCCCGCCGCTGACCACCTCGGCGAAGGACACCGCGGGCGCGGTCTTGCCGACCGGGGTGACGCCATAGATTTCCTTCACCGCCGAGGCCATCAGGATCGCGGCGAACCCGGCCAAGCGGTTGCCCGCCACCGCCTCGACCAGGCGGGCGAAGGCCAGGCTGACGCGGCTGCGCCCGGGCGGCACCAAAAGCGCCGGGCGGTTCGCCACCGGGGTGAACATCGCCTCGCGCAGCAACGCGTTCAGTTGCCCCCGGCTATAGGGGTGCCCCTGGCCGAAGGGGGTGCGGTCGAGACGCGCCCAGATGCTGCGCCGGTTGGGGGCGACCACCACCAGCCGCCCGTCGTCGGCCAGCACCCGCCAGACCTCGCGCAGCAGGGCGTGCGGCGCGGGCGAAAGCTCCAGCGCGTGGATCAGGACGACGCGGTCGAAGGCGCGGTCGGCGAAGGGCAGTTCGGTTTCGTCGCCGATCGCCACCCGGCAAGGTTCCTGCCGGGGCCAGACGATGGCGCCGGTGCGGCCGCTCATCACCGCCGCCACCGCCGCCGCCCGGTCGAGGAAGGGCCGCAGATACGGCGTGCCGAAGCCGATGGCGAGGATCCGTTTCCCGCTCACCTCGCCCAACGCCTCGCGCAGACGCGCGGCGACGACGCGGCGCAGCAGGCGCCCCTCGGTCCCGGCATAGAAGTCCCGCAGATCCCTGACGTGTGGCCTCATCGCAACCGCCCGATATCCGTCCCGGCGTTCCCGGGGGAAACGATGATAGCGATTTGCACCACCCCGGTCATGAGGTTATCGTGATTCGGGGCAACCTTCGCCACCATCCCGATGGAGGACGACGTGTTGGAGATCAAACAGGTGCGGGTTCTGGGCGACAACTACGCCTACCTGCTGCACGAACCGCAAACCGGCGCCACCGCCGCGGTCGATCCCGGCGATGCGGAACCGGTTCTCGCCGCCGCCGAGGCCATGGGCTGGCGGATCGGCACCGTCCTGATCACCCACCACCACGCCGACCACATCGGCGGCGCCGCCGCGATCAAGGCCGCCTGCGACGGCTGCCGCGTCGTCGCCCCCGCCGCCGACCTCCACCGCATTCCCGACGTCGACGTCGCGGTGGCCGACGGCGACACCGTCGACCTGGGCGAAACCCATGCCGTGGTCTTCGAGGTGCCGGGGCACACCGCCGGGCATGTCGCCTATTGGTTCATGGCCGACGACGCCCTGTTCTCGGGCGACACCCTGTTCGCCCTGGGCTGCGGCCGCCTGTTCGAGGGAACCGCCGAACAGATGTGGCGAAGCCTGTCCCGCCTGCGCGCCCTGCCCGACGAGACGATGGTCTATTGCGGCCACGAATACACCGCGCAGAACGCCCGTTTCGCGCTGTCGCTGACCCCCGACGACGACGCGTTGAAGGCCCGCGCCGACGAAGTCGCCGCCGCCACCGTGGCGAAGCGGCCCACCGTGCCCTCGCCCCTGGCGCTGGAAAAGGCGACCAACCCCTTCCTCCGCGCCGACGACCCGGAACTCGCCGCGCGCCTGGGGCTGGCGGGTGCCGACCCCGAAACCGTGTTCGCCGAGATCCGCCGCCGCAAGGACGTGTTCTAAGCCGCGAACAAGCAAAACCTTGCGGGGAGGCTCGACCTCCCCGCGCCCCTCGTTCCTTTTTTCGCCACGTCAGCGGCAATCAACCGTCACGCGGCGTGACGGCTCTCTCGCGCTGCGCGCAAAACCGCAAGAAATGGGAGGTGCGGAGGGACCGGTCCCTCCGCGGAATTCTGGTTTTCCCGGCGTCAGTCCATCAACTGGCCGCCGTTGATGGAAAGCGTCTCGCCGGTGATGAAGTCGGCGCCGTCGGCGGCGAGGAACAGAACGCCGCGGGCGACGTCCTCCGCCCGGCCCAGGCGGCCCGCCGGAATCCGCGCGACGATCTTCTCCAGGATGGCGGGCGGCACCTGACGCACCATCTCGGTGTCCACGTAGCCCGGCGCGATGGCGTTGGCGGTAATCCCCTTGCCCGCGTTCTCCAGCGCCAGCGCCCGGGTAAAGCCCAGAACCCCGGCCTTCGCCGCGGCATAGTTGGCCTGTCCGTACTGACCGGCCAGGCCGTTGATCGAGCTGATGGTGACAATGCGGCCGAATCCCCGCTGGCGCATCCCCTCGATCACCGCGCGGGTAACGTTGAAGCAGCCGGTCAGGTTGGTCGCGACCACCGCGTTCCAGTCCGCGTCATCCATACGGTGCAGCGGCGCGTCGCGGGTGATCCCCGCGTTGTTGATCAGCACCTCGACCGGGCCGACCTCCTTCTCGATGGTGGCGAGCGCCGCCGCGCACGCCGCGAAATCGGCGACATCGAAACGATAGACCGGGATGCCGGTTTCCTCGGCGAAGGCGTCCGCCGCGGCCTGGTTGTCGCGGTACGAGGCCGCCACCCGGTAGCCGCCGTTCATCAGACCCTCGCTGACCGCGCGGCCGATCCCCCGCGTTCCTCCGGTGACCAGCGCCACCCGTCCCTTGCTCATCATCGGTTTCCTTCCTTGCCGAAATCGCGCGGGTCAGCCTAGGCGATCGTATCCGCCACGGCCAGCGCCGATCCGCCCGCCCGCCGCTTTTTCCCCGACGCGCGAACTGCCCCCGGGGAAACCCACGTCCGAGTCTGGATTCCCCGTCCCGTCCGTCATCGAACCGTCATGGAATCCCCCCTCGCGTCCGGTGCGCCACCCCCCCGCCCAGCCGCCAAACCCGCCCCAACCCAGCGTTCATGGGGACTGCGCTGAAACGCGTCTTGATTACACTTGCATGAGGGGCGGGTTTTCTCTAAAGCATACCATCCGGATGGACCGAAAGATAAAAACCACGGCCATCCGTTGCCGTTGCGGACGCGTTCGGGGGGACGCACGCACCCAAGTCTTGAGGAATATGGATCCGATGAGCGAGAATCCCGTCAACCGCGCGAACGCCACCGACAAGCACGTCGGCGCCCGCATTCGCGAACGCCGCATCATGCTGGGGTTGAGCCAACAGCAGATGGCGAACATGATCGGCGTGACCTATCAGCAGGCCCACAAGTACGAACGCGGCATCAACCGCATCTCGGCGGGTCGGCTTTATGAAATCTCCCAGGTTCTGGGGGTTCCGGTCAGCTTCTTCTTCGACGGACTGGAAGAAAAGCGCACCCCGGAACTTAACGACCGGCAACGGATGTGCTTGGAATTGGCCCGCAACTTTGCGTCGATCCCCAACGAAAAGCACCAGGAAGCGCTGAGCCAGATGGCCCGGGCGCTCGCCACCGCGCTGGCCGCCGAGTAAGGGGAACCCCCTTCCCGCCGATCCGTCCACGGTTTCGCGCGTTCAGCGGTCGCACGCCACGCGGAAGCCGACGGTGAAACTGCGCTCGGCCGCCGGGCGCGGCGCGGACGCGTCCGCCCGCGACTGGCGCGAAAAGTAATACCACGCCCCGCCGCGGGTCAGCCGCGCCGGGCACGGGGTGGCGTTTGCCACCGCGCAATCCGCGACCCACTCCCACAGGTTGCCGTTCATGTCGTACAGGCCGAACGGATTGGGCGGATAGCTGGCCGCCGGCATGGTGCCGTAATCGGCGACGCCGGGGTTGCAGCCCCGGCAGCGCGCCATGCCGGGGCGCATGTCGTCCCCCCACCAATAGGCGGTGGAGGTTCCGGCACGCGCGGCGCGTTCCCATTCGGCGTCGCCGGGCAGGCGATACCGCCGCCCGGTCAGACGCGACAGCCACGCCGCATAGGCCTGCGCGTCGTTCCACGAAACGTTGATCACCGGCCGGTCGCCCCGTCCCCATCCATGGTCGTCGGCGATTGCCGCGCAGCCACCCGCGGCGACGCAGGCGTCCCACTGGGCGAAGGTGACCTCGGTACGGGAAAGGGCGGCGGCGCCGCCGGGCAGGACGACCATCTCGGGGGCCTGGGGATGGTCGCGGAAGACCTCGGCCCCGGCCACGGCGGGCAACGACGGCAAGCCGAGGAGCAGAACCGCCGAAGCCAGCCGCAGCCTCATCGTTTCGTCACCCGGCGTTCGGCGGGCAGGCGCAGGCCGACGGCGAAGGTGCGCTCGTCGACGCGGCGCAGCAGCACGTCGCCGCCGTGCGCCCGCATCTGGCATCGGGTGATGTACAGCCCCAGGCCGTTGCCGCGGGAATCGACGGAGTTGCCTTCCTCCGCCGCCTCGTTGCGCACCAGCACCTCGACGCCGTCGGCGGAGGATTCCACACTCACGTCGACATGGCCGCCGCGCGGGGTATGGCGGATGGCGTTGTCGAGAACGTTAAGCACCGCCTGCATCAGCCGCCGACGCTCGCCCAGAACCCGCACCGGCTGCAGGCCGACGCGCACCCGCACCACCACGCCGGCGTAGACGATATCCTTGTTCAGCCAGTCGACGGCATCGGCGATCACCTCGGACAGGTCGACCGCCTCCTCGTTCAAATGGTCGCCGCCGACCTGAACCCGCGTCGCGTCGAGAACGCCGGAAACCAGGTTCTCCATATGAACGCAGGCACGCAGGGCCTGCGCCGCCGCCTCGACATAGCGGGGTTCGCTGACCGGCCCGTAGGCCTGTTCGGCGATCAGGGAAACGAAGCCCTGAATCGCCCCCAGGGGCGACCGCAGTTCGTGTGCCAGCAGCGCGGGCCGCAAGGCGGCTTCGTCGATCGGGGGCTTTCCGGTCCGGTCGTCGGTCATCGGGTCTTGTCCTTGCCGTCTTGCCGCGCCGCCGTCCACTCGGCGCGAACCGATGCTTCCTTCTCGCGCTTTTCCATATGGGCGGCAAGCGCCGCGAAGTCATCCGCCGCGAGAAGCCGAAACGCCGCCCACACCGCCGCGCCGCGCACCAGGGGGTCGGCATCGGCCAACCGCGCCCGCACCGCGTCCGCGCCATCCGGCCCGCCGTTGCCCAACGCCACCAGCACGTTGCGCACGAAGCGCGCGCGGCCGATACGCTTCACCGGCGAACCCGCGAACCTTGCCCGGAACGCCGCGTCGTCCAACGCCGCGAGTTCGATAAGCGACGGCGCCGCCAGATCCGGCCGCGCGGCGAACTTGATCTCGGCGGAAACCTTGGCGAACCGGTTCCACGGACAAACCGCCAGGCAATCGTCGCAGCCATAGATCCGGTTGCCGATCCCGGCGCGCAGCCCGCGCGGAATCGGTCCCGCGTGTTCGATGGTCAGGTACGAAACGCACCGCCGCGCGTCGATGCGGCGCGGCCCGTCGAATGCCCCGGTGGGGCAGGCGTCGAGACAACGGCGGCAGGTGCCGCACCTTTCGGCATGCGGCGCGCCGCACGCCAGATCCATCGCCACCGCGATCACCCCGAGGAACAGCCACGACCCGAAATCCCGCGACACCAGGTTGCCGTGCTTGCCGATCCAGCCCAGACCCGCCCGTTCCGCCAGGGGCTTTTCCATCACCGGCGCGGTGTCGACGAAGACCTTGACCTCGGCGCCGAAGGCGGCGGCGATCTTGCCCGCCACCTGCTTCAGGCGGCCCTTCACCACGTCGTGATAGTCGCGGTTGCGGGCATAGACGCTGACCGCGCCGCATTCCCGCCGTGCCGCCAGGGCCAGGGGATCGTCCGCCGGACCGTAGTTGAGGGCGCAAACCACCGCGCTTTTCGCCCCCGGCCACAAGGCGTCGAGGGACGACCGCTCGCCGACGCGCTCCGCCATCCAGGCCATGCCGCCGTGGCGGCCCTCCGCGACGAAATCCGACAGCGCCGCGCCCACGCCGGGCAGCGCCGACGCGGGCGCGATGCCGCAGGCGTCGAACCCCGCCTCCGCCACCCACTTCCGAATCTTCGCCTCGGTCTTGCCGGTCATCGCCGTTCCCGTAAAAACCAGGCCGGGGCGCTGCCCCGGACCCCGCACAGGGTCTTGGACCCTGTGTACCCATACTTGTTTTTCGCCGTGCTGCGGCTGTCAACCGTCGCGCCGCGTGATGGTTTTATCGCGCTCCGCGCAAAACCAGCGAAGGGGATCAAAGGGCCCAAGGCCCTTGCGGAGCCCGGCCTGTTCCCCTTACCGCGCCGGGATGTCGCCGCGCGCCAGGTCGGCGGCGATGGCGGCGGCGGTTTCCGCCAAGTTCCCCGCCTCGATGGCGGCGCGCAGGCGGGCCATCAGGCGCTGATAGAAACGCAGGTTATGCCAGGTCAGCAGCATCGCGCCCTGGATTTCCTCGCAGCGGATCAGGTGGTGCAGATAGGCGCGGGAGAAACGGGAACACGCCGGGCAATCGCAGCCTTCGTCCAACGGACGGGGGTCTTCGGCGTGGCGGGCGTTGCGCAGGTTCACCGTGCCGCGCCAGGTGAAGGCCTGGGCGGTACGGCCGGAACGGGTGGGAATCACGCAGTCGAACATGTCGACGCCGCGCAGGACCGCGCCGACGATGTCCAGGGGCTTGCCCACCCCCATCAGATAGCGGGGCTTGCCGGTGGGAAGCGCCGGGACGGTGACCTCCAGGGTGTCGAACATCGCCTGCTGCCCCTCGCCCACCGCCAGGCCGCCGACGGCATAGCCGTCGAAGCCGATGTCGCGCAGGCGAGCGACGGATTCCAGCCGCAGGTCGGGGAAGACGCTGCCCTGCACGATGCCGAACAGGCCATAGCCCGGACGCGGGACGAAGGCGGCCTTGGACCGCGCCGCCCAACGCATCGACATCCGCATCGAGGCGGCGGCGACGTCCTTTTCCGCCGGAAACGGGGTGCATTCGTCGAAGGCCATGGTGACGTCGGCGTCGAGCAGCCGCTGGATCTCCATCGAGCGTTCCGGCGACAGGTGGTGTTCCGATCCGTCGACATGGGAACGGAAGGCGACGCCCTCCTCGGTGATCTTCCGCAACTGGGCCAGGGACATCACCTGGAAGCCGCCGGAATCGGTGAGGATCGGCCCGTCCCACCCCATGAAGCGATGCAGGCCGCCCAGCGCGCCGACGCGTTCCGCCCCCGGACGCAGCATCAGGTGATAGGTGTTGCCAAGGATGATCTGCGCGCCGGTGGCGGCCACCGAATCCGGCATCATCGCCTTCACCGAGGCGGCGGTGCCGACCGGCATGAAGGCGGGGGTTTCCACCGTGCCGTGGGCGGTGGCCAGGCGGCCGCGCCGCGCCGCGCCGTCGGTGGCCAGCACCGTGAATCCAAAGTCGCTCATCCCTGGGTCCGTTCCGGTTCGAGGAAGCAGGCGTCGCCATAGGAATAGAAACGATACCCCGTGGCGATGGCGTGGGCATAGGCGGTCTTCATCCGCGCCAGCCCGGAGAACGCCGAAACCAGCATGAACAGGGTCGATTTCGGCAGATGGAAGTTGGTGACCAGGCGGTCCACCGCGCGGAAGCGGTATCCCGGGGTCATGAAGATCGCGGTCTCGCCCGAGAAGGCGCGCACCCGGCCGTCCTCGCCAGCGGCGCTTTCCAGGATGCGGCAGGCGGTGGTGCCCACCGCGACCAAACGGCGCCCAGCGGCGCGGGCGGCGTTGATGCGGTCGGCGGCCGCGGCGGAGACGGTGCCCCACTCGCTGTGCATGACGTGGTCGGCGGTATCCTCCGCCTTCACCGGCAGGAAGGTCCCGGCGCCGACGTGCAGGGTGACGGCGATGCGCTCCACCCCGCGCGCGTCGACGGCGGCCAGCAGTTCCGGCGTGAAGTGCAAACCGGCGGTGGGCGCGGCGACCGAACCGTCCTCGCGCGCGTAAACGGTCTGATAGTCGGTGCGGTCGCGTTCGTCGGCGCCGTCGGGACGGTGGATATAGGGCGGCAGCGGCATCTCGCCGCAGCGTTCCAGGGCGGCGGCCAGGGCGGCGCCTTCCCGGTCGAAGATCACGCCGATGTCGCCGTCCGGCGACTTGTCGGCGATTTCGCCACGGAAGCCGCCGCCGAAGTCGACCGCGTCGCCGGGCTTCAGGCGCTTGCCGGGCCGGGCGAAGGCACGCCAACGCGGCCCGCCCTCGGCCTTGTGCAGCATGATTTCGACGCGCAGGGGATCGACGCCGGGGCGCGTCCGCAGCCCATGCAGGCGGGCGGGAATCACCCGGCTGTCGTTGACCACCAGCACGTCGCCGGGGTGCAGCAGCCCGGGCAGGTCGCGCATGCCGCGGTCGACCGGGCCGTCCGCCGTCACGTGCAACAGGCGCGCGGCGTCGCGCGGCACCGCCGGACGGTCGGCGATGCAGCGGCGGGGCAGGTCGAAATCGAAATCGTCGACGCGCATGGGCGGGCGGTTCCCTGAAAAAACGAACGGTGAGGGCTAGACCAGCCGTGCCCGCCTGTCAATGCGCGTCAGTTCTGCGCCGCGCAGGCGCCGCAGGAAACCATGGGCAGGCCGCGCGCCGCCCAGCCGCTTTCGGCGCTTTTGCCGACGACCCCCTCGGTGACGTTGTAGACGGTTTTGAACCCGGCCTTGTCCAGGATCGCCGCCGCCCGCGCCGAGCGGTTGCCGGATCGGCAGATCACCGCCACCGGAACGCGGTTGTCGCCGCGCACCGCCTTCATCACCCCGGCGACGAAGCCCGCAGCGCCGCGCGGATCGTTCAGGGTGACGCGCTTGGCCTCGCGCGGCACGCCGGTCTGTTGCCATTCGGCGGGGGTCCGCACGTCGACCAGAACCGCCTCGCCGCGTTCCACCTTCGACCAGGCCTGATGGGGTTTCAGGTTCGTCACCTCGGCCTGGGCGGTGACACAAACGAACGACAGCGCGGCGGCGCACAGGAACAACCGGCGAAGAGACATCGGCAGGATCTCCTTCCCTAGAGCAGATGGCGACCGGCGCGACGGCACGGTCAGGTGTTCGACGTCGCCATGGTGCGATAGGGCACCACCAGGGCGGCGGCGGCGGCCGGACCGGGGGCGACGGCCACCCCCTGCGCCAGCGACAGCATGTCGTCCAACAGCGGCACCCCGGCGGCCATCGACACCACCGCCGACAGGCTGGGGCGGGGGTTGACCTCCAACAGGCAGGGGGCGCCGGTTTCGTCGAACATCACGTCGCAGTCGACCAGCCAGGAAAGTCCCAGCTTCTTCGCCACGTCGCGGCCAAGGTCGCGCAGAATCGGCGAATCGACGATCTCGTGCCCTTCGTTGGGCAGGGCGGTGTTGCGGCGGCGGCGCGGCACCACGCGCTTCGCCTCGCCTTCCCAGGCCAGCACGTCGATGTCGTGCACCGGTTCACGCAGGCGTTTCATCACCACCACCGGGAACAGCGAATCGTAGACGTCGACGAACCGCGTCATGAAGGTGTCGTAGTCCATGTGCACCTCGCGGCTGCCCAAGTATTCCTGGGCGCCGTGGATGGCGTTGCGGATGACGCTGACGCCACGGCTGGACTGGGCGGAGGCGGGCTTCACCACCACCTCGCCGTAAAGGCCGAACATCTGCTCCACCGCGGTGACCAGATGGTCGCGGCTGTCGGCGGCGCGCCAGTCGGGAACCGGCAGGCCGACGCGGGTGAACAGCTCATAGGCGTGCAGCTTGTTGGCCAGGATCTCCACGGTCTCGGCGCGGTTGCAGGCCAGCGTGCAGCCCATGCCGGAAAACAGCGCGGCGTGCGGCGCCAAGGCCAGCACGTCGCCGTCGACCAGGGGGATCACCATGTCGGCGTCGTGCACCCGCGCCAGGTCGGCGACGGCGTGGGCGAAGGTCTGCGGATCCCAGGAATCGACGCAGGCGAAGGCGTCGGCGAAATGGCGGGCGATGACGTCGCCGCGCCGGTCCACCGCGATCACCCGAACCCGATGGGCGGTGCTGTTGCGCAGACGCATGATCGTGTCGGCGGCCATCTCGACCCCTACCGACGTCAGGATCACTGTATAGGGCACGGCGGCACCTCGCTCGGCGGCTAGAAAAAGCGGCGGGACCGGGGCCGTGGCCCCGGCTGCATACCCACGATCATAGCATCATCCCCCGAATTTCCATACGCCGCGTCAAGAAAACTCCATCCCGCCGCCGCCGGTTTCGCGTTAGCATCACGCGTCTTTTCCGTTTCAGAGGTCCCCCGTCATGTCCGATCTTCTTCCGCGCATCCACCTGGCGCTGCGGCCCGATGCCGGCATTCCCCTCGATTCCGCCCTGGCCCTGGCGAAGGCGGCGGGCTTCGACGGGACGGAGCTGTCGCTGCCGTCGCTGGGAGTGGTGATCGGCGGCCGGGTGCGCGAGGACGCGCTGACCCGCCTGCGCCGGACCGTCGCCGACGCGGGCCTCCACACCACCCTGCACGCGCCCCTGAGCCTCAACCTGATGGACGAGGACCACGCCGACATCCACATGGCGGTGGCGCGGGCGGCGCTGCGGGTGGCGGAGGAAACCGGCGCCACGGTGCTGGTGGTCCACCCCGGCTGGCTGCCGCCCGGCCCCGTCTTCGCGGTGGGGGAAGGCGCGATGCGGCGCGAGGCGGAACGCCTGGCCGAACTGGCGGCGGACGCGGAAGGCCGCGGCGTCCTCGTCGTCATCGAGAACATGCCCGCGGTCTCCGCCCGCGCCACCGGCGGCCGGGTCACCTATGCCGTCGATCCGGCGATGGTGGCGGCGCAGGCCCGCGCCGTCGCCCATCCGGCGCTCGCCACCTGCCTGGACATCAGCCACGCGGCGATCGCCGCCACGGCGCGGGGGGCCGACCTGGCCACCGACATCCGCGCCATGTCGCCCGGCATCGGCCACATCCACATGCACGATTCCTTCGCCCGCGCCCCCGGTCTGTTCCTGTGGACCCACGAGGAAGCGGCGACCTTCGGCATCGGCGACACCCACCTGCCGCCGGGTTGGGGCGTCCTCGACTTCGACGCCTTGCTGCACGGCCTGAAGGTCCGCCCGGGCACCCGCGTCACCCTGGAAATCGCGCCGCCGCACCTGACCCCGGACATCGCGCCCGAGGTCCTGGCCCGCGCCCGCCGCGCGGCAAGCGGCCTGATCGCGGGCTGACGCGGCGGCGGATCGCCCCCATCTAGAGAATCAAGAATGATTCTCGACAAGGAGGGCCGCACAATGGGCACGCAGAAGAAAAAGGGGAAGGACGGTCCCTGCAAGGGCGCGCCCTGCGGCAAGACCGACAAGCACGGCCGCTGCAAACGCTGCGGCGCAAAACGGAAATAGACGGAGAAATTTGGCTGGGGCGGCAGGATTCGAACCTGCGTATGGCGGTACCAAAAACCGCTGCCTTACCGCTTGGCGACGCCCCAGCAGGGCCGGACGCGACGTGGCCGTCCGGCGGGAGGGAGGCCCCTTTTACGCCACTTCGCCGGGCGAGACAAGGGGGCGGAATTCAGGCCGTCGGCGCCTCCGCCCCGGCCAGGCGCACCGGCGGCGGATCGGCCAGCAGGCGTGCGGCCCGCACCCACCAGGTCGGATGCGTCGCCTGCATGATCTCGGCGGCGGCGTCGGCCACCGCGAAGTCCTCGAACAGGCCGAAGCAGGTCGCCCCCGATCCCGACATCCGCGCCAACAGGCAATCCGGCCGCGCCGACAGGGCGGCCAGCACCTCGGCGATTTCCGGCACCAGGGCGACCGCCGGTTCGGTCAGGTCGTTGCGGCGTTTCATCAGGCTGGCGGCCAGTGCGGCGGCGGACGGCGGCGGCACCCAGGGCAAGGTTTCCTGCCGCACGCCGTTCCAGCCGCGAAAGACGCGGCCGGTGGGCAGTTCCACCCCTGGGTTGACCAGGACCAGGGCGCCGCCGGGCAGGGGCGGCACCGGGCGCACGTCGTCGCCGACGCCGAATATCTCGGCCGCCGCGCCGACCAGACAGACCGGCACGTCGGCGCCCAGGGACAGGGCGAGGGCGGCGGTCTCCGCCTGCGGCAGTTCCGCCCCCCAGAAACGGCAAAGCACCTTGATCGTCGCCGCCGCGTCGGCGGAACCGCCGCCGATGCCCGAGGCCACCGGCAGGCGCTTCACCAGGGTCAGCGCCAGGTCGGGGGCGCGGCCCAGGCGGGCGGCCAGGGCCCGCGCCGCGCGGACGCACAGGTTGTCCTCGTCGTCGCCGAGGGAGAGAGCCGCCGCCATCGGCCCCTGCACGATGAAGCGGAACTCCGGCGCGGGGGCGACATGCACGGTATCCGCCACGTCGACGAAGCCGATCAGGCTTTCCAGGTCGTGGTAGCCGTCGGGCCGGCGGCCGCGCACGTGCAGGAACAGGTTGACCTTGGCCGGGGCCTCGGTCTCGAAGGCCTGGCGGGGAGAGGCGGGACGCGCGGGAGGGGGAGGATAGGCCATCCGATGCTTCCTAGGGCTTCAGACCGTCTTTGATCTTGGCGCGCAGGGTTTCCGCCTGCGGTTCCTCGGGATTGAGGCCGAGGGCGCGCTCCCACTGATAGCGGGCTTCCAGCCTGCGGCCGGTCCGCCAATAGGCGTCGCCCAGGTGGTCGTTGATGGTGGGGTCGTCGGCGACCAGCACCACCGCCTGCTCCAGGTGCTTCACCGCCTCGGCGTAGTTGCCGCGCAGATAGTGGGCCCAGCCCAGACTGTCGACGATATAGCCGTCGCGCGGCCGCTGCTGCACCGCCTTTTCGATCATCGCCTGCGCGCGGTCGAGGTGCTTGCCCTGTTCGAGCCACGAGTAGCCCAGATAGTTGAGGACCAGCGGCTGTTCCGGTTCCAGTTCCAGCGCCTTGAGGAAGTCCGCCTCGGCGCGCGCCCACTGCTTGGAGCGTTCCAACGAAATGCCCCGGGTGTAATAGAGCACCCAGTGCCGCCGCGCGGTCTGCCCCAGGCGGGCGAAGGCGCCGTCATAGGCCGCCGCCGCCTCGGCGTAACGGTTGCCGCCGCGATAGAAGTCGCCCAGCTCGATCAGGGGCTCGGGCCGTTTCGGGAAGCGCGCCGCCAGGTCGGTCAGGCAGGCCGCCGCCTCGTCCCTTTTGTCCATGCGCTCCAGGTTCTTCGCCACCCGCAGGCGGACCGAATAGGCGACCACCGAATCCGGCGGCACCGCGCCATAGGCCTGGTTGGCGCGCGCGTAGTCCTCGTGCGCGTCGAACAGTTCGCCGATCAGCACCTGCGTCAGGTCGAGACCGGGGGAAACCCGCACCGCCAGTTGCGCCAGGGCCAGGGTAACTTCCCAGGCGTCGGAATTGGCCAACGACGAGGACACGCTGAAGAGCGCCTCGCCCATCCCCTGCTGCGCGGAGCCGACCAGGGAGGCCGCCGCCTTGCTCTTCAGCAGGTTGTCGGCCAGGGCCTCGGCCAGGGGGGCGTCGCCGTGCTGCGCGACGTAGGCGTCGATCAAGGCCTGGGTCCGCTCCGGCTTGCCGATGCGGTTGAAGAAGCGGCCCGCCGCCTGCAACGCGTGGATCGAACGCCCGCCCTCGCCCGAGAGGGTCTTCTCGTAGGCGGCTTCCGCCGCCGCGTCGCGCCGCGCGAAATCGAGCAGCAGGGCGGCATGGAAATCGTAAACCGGCAGGAAGGCCTTCTTCTCGGACAGAGGCTTGAGGGCGGCGATGGCGGCATCCACGTCGCCCGCGCCCGCCGCGATCCAGGCCTTGAGCAGCGGCCCCAAAAGGCCGTTCAGGTTGTTGCCGGGAATCGGCGCCAGAGCCTTGGCGGCGGCGTCCCAATCGCCCGTGCGCGCCGCCTCGACGGTCAGCACGTACCCCGCCAGCATGTCGCCGGGACGGAGCGCGGCGATCGCCCGCGCGTTCCCCGCCGCCGCGTCGAAGCGGCCGTCGGCCACCGCGTAGACCAGCCCCAGGCGCAGCACGTCCGGGTTGCCGGGGTCGGCCGCCAGGGTGCGTTGGAAATAATCCGAGGCGCCGCCCACGTCGTCGCGCAGACGCGCCGCGTGCGCCGCCAGATAGGCGCCGAACCCGCCCGGCATGGCGGCTTGACGCTCCGCCGCCGGACGATCCTCGTCCGCCCCGCCGGAGGCGGCGCACCCGGCCAGCATCACGGCGCAGCCGAACGCCAGCCCCCGCCACATCCGCGAACCACCTTCCGACATCGGTTTGACCGCCTCACATGTTGGGATAGTTGGGACCGCTGCCGCCCTCGGGGACCGTCCACCGGATGTTGCGGCGGGGATCCTTGATATCGCAGGTCTTGCAATGCACGCAGTTGGAGGGGTTGATCCTCAACCGCGGAGCATTCTCGCCTTCCCGCTCGAACTCGTAAACCCCCGCCGGACAGTATTTCTCTTCCGGCCCGCCATAGACCGCCAGGTTCTGCGTCACCGCCAGGCGCGGATCGGCCAGCACCAGGTGGCAGGGCTGCGCTTCGTCGTGCGCGGTACTCGCCAGATAGACCGACGACGCGCGGTCGAAGGTCAGCTCGCCGTCCGGCCGGGGATAGTCGATCGGCCGGGTCTCCGCCGCGGGAAGCAGGCGGGTGCGGTCGACGTGATGGGCGAAGGTCCACGGCGCCGCGCCCCGCAGGATATAGGCGTCGAGGGCGGAATACGCCATCCCCGCCCACAGGCCGAGACGGAACGACGGGCGGATGTTGCGCACCGCGCGCAGTTCCTCGATCACCCAGGAATCCTGCATCTTCACCGGATAGAGGTCGGGGGTGACGCCCACCGCCTCGGCGGGGGCGGCGGCCAGCGCCGCGGCGGTGGCGTCGGCGGCCAGGATGCCGCTCATCATCGCGGTGTGGGTACCCTTGATCTTCGGCACGTTGACGAAGCCCGCGCAGTCGCCGATCAGGGCGCCGCCGGGGAAGGTGAGCTTGGGAATCGACTGATATCCGCCCTCGGCCAGCGCCCGCGCGCCGAAGCCGACGCGCTTGCCCCCGGCCAGCATGCCGCGAATCGCCGGATGGGTCTTGAAACGCTGGAACTCGTCGAACGGCGACAGGTGCGGATTGCGATAGTCGAGACCGACGACGAAGCCGATCGCCACCTGGTTGTTCTCGGCGTGATAGACGAACGAACCGCCGTAGGCGTCGGGGGAAAGCGGCCAGCCGACGCTGTGCATCACCAGGCCCGGCTTGTGGCGCGCCGGATCGATGTCCCACAGTTCCTTGATCCCCAGGCCATAGGTCTGGGGCTGGCAATCCTTGGCCAGGGCGAAGCGTTCGATCAGGTCCTCGGCCAGCGAACCGCGACAGCCTTCCGCCACCAGGGTGGTGCGGGCGCGCAGCTCGACGCCGGGCTGGAAATTCGGACCGGGGGCGCCGTCCGCCTGCCGCCCCATGTCGCCGGTCAGCACGCCGACGACGCGGCCATCCTCGACCAGGGGCCCGGCGGCGGCGAAGCCGGGGAAGACGTCCACCCCCAGGGCCTCGGCCTCCTGCGCCAGCCAGCGGCACAGGGCGCCCAGGCTGACCACGTAGTTCCCGGCGTTGTGCATGGTCGGCGGCGTGGGCAGGGGCAACGCCCGCGCGCGGGTGAGGAAGACGAAGCGATCCTCGCTGACCGGGGTGCCGATCGGCGCGCCCTTCGCCTTCCAGTCGGGGATCAGTTCGTCCAGCCCCCGGGTCTCGATCACCGCGCCGGACAGGATGTGGGCGCCGATTTCCGAGCCCTTCTCGACGACGCAGACGGACAGCTCCGGCGCCTTCTGCTTCAGGCGGATCGCCGCGCTCAATCCGGCGGGGCCGCCGCCGACGACCAGCACGTCGAAGTCCATGACCTCGCGTTCGATCTCCGCGTCGCTCATCGCCCGGTTACTCCCATGCAAGACGCCGCGCCCGCAGGCGGCGCGGCGGAAGCCGCCTTTATAGCACAGTCCCGGCCCCCTGCCACGCCGACGTCGCGCCCCTACCCCACGCAGAGTTCGCATGCTAGCATGCCGCCCATGACCGATTTCCACGCCCCTTCCCCGGCCTTCGGCGACCCGCCGCTCGACGCGGCGGCGGCGTTGCGCTGGCAGGTTGCCGCCGGGGTGGACATCGCGGTCGGCGAAACGCCGGTGGACCGCACCGTCGCCGCCCCGCCCGCCATGCCGAAACCCGCCCCGGCGGAGGCGCCGCTTCCGGCCGCCGCGCCGCCGCTGGCGAATCCGCCCGCCGTGGACCCAGGCTTCGCCCAGGCCGCCGACCTGGCCGACCTGCGCGCGCGCCTGGAAGCCTTCGACGGCTGCCTGCTGCGCCGCACCGCCACCCGCACGGTGTTCGGCAACGGACCGGACCGCGCCCGCCTGATGGTGATCGGCGAGGCCCCCGGCGCCGACGAGGACCGTTCCGGCGAACCCTTCGTCGGCCGCGCCGGGCAGCTTCTCGACCGGATGCTCGCCTCGATCGGCTGGCCGCGCGAGGCGGTGTTCGTCACCAACGTGGTGCCCTGGCGGCCGCCGGGCAACCGCACCCCGACGCCCGAGGAAGTCACTCTGTGCCTGCCTTTCGTCCTGCGCGCCATCGAACTGGTGGCGCCGCAGGCGCTGCTGCTGCTGGGCGCGGCGGCGGCGACGGCGATTCTCGACACCCGCGAGGGGATCACCCGGATTCGCGGCCGCTGGCACAGCCTGGAGCGTCCGGCGGCGGGTTTGTCGATCCCCGTTCTGGCGACTTTTCACCCCGCCTTCCTGCTGCGGTTTCCCGACAAGAAGGCCTTGGCCTGGCGGGACTTGCTGGAGATCAAGGCGCGCCTCGGCGGCCCCGCGGTGTGATCGCCGTCACACCCGCCCTTGCCTCCGCCCACCGCCGTGGCTAGTCTCGATCCGTCGCACGCGCGGCGCATCCACACACCGAAACCGAAAGGATTTTCGATGGGAAGGGCGGAGTGATGCGCCCAGGCTGGCTCGGATCGTTGCTGGCGGGGATGATCGGAATCGCCTGCGTCCTCCCGGGGACGGCGGGGGCCTCCGATTCTCCCTCGGGCTTCGACACGCCCCTGGCCGATGCCCGCGCCGCCTTCGACGACGTCCTCTCCGGCGCCGACGCCGACCTCTACCGCCGCATCTTCGCCTTGCAGAAACGCGGCGACTTCGCCGCCGCCGACGTCCTCATCGACCGGCTGGAGGACGACCTCCTGGTCGGCACGGCGTTGGCGCAGCGCCATCTGCGCCCGGAAAACCGCACCCCCGACCGCGCCGACATCCTGCAGTGGCTCGAGGACTACGCCGACCATCCCGACGCCGCCGCCATCCACCAGCTGGCGAAAACCCGCCTCAAGGTCACGGTGCCGTCCCCCGAGGCGGCGGAACCCCTGCGCGGCGCCGGGGGCATCGACGGCGGCGAACTGTGGCTGCGCGGTCTGTCGCTGTCCCATCTGCGCCACGCCGACGCCGACACCGCCAACGCGCTGACCCGCAAGTTCCGGCGTGCCCTGCGCCACGGCTCGACCCTGATCGCGAAGCGTCTGCTCACCGACACGCCGCTGTCCCGCCTGCTCACCGCCACCGACACCGACCGGCTGCGCGGCGCCCTGGCCTTTTCGTATGTCCTCGACCGGGACGACAACCTGGCGCTGGCCTGGGCGGCGCCCGCCGTGCGGCGATCCGGCGCCCGCGCGCCGCAGGCGGCCTGGGCCGCAGGCCTGGCCAGTTGGCGCCTGAAACGCTTCGACGACGCCGAGACCTATTTCGGCATCGTCGCCCGTTCGCACCGCGCCGACCCCTGGACGCAGGCGGCGGGCGGTTTCTGGGCGGCGCGCGCCGCCTTGCAGGCGCGCCATCCGCAAACCGTGACGCAATGGCTGTCGCTGTCGGCGGACCATTCGCGCACCTTCTACGGTCTGATTTCCCGCCGCGCGCTGGGCCTGCCGCTCGGCTTCGGCTGGGACACGGAGACCATTTCCGCCGACGACCGCGACACCCTGTCGCAACTGGCCGGCGGGCGGCGCGCCATGGCCCTGATCCAGGTGGGCGAGCCGGAACGCGCCGAGGCGGAGCTTCGCCTGCTCTTCCCCGCCGTCGATCCGCCGACGCAACAGGCAATCGTCGCGGTGGCCGACGCCGGGGGGCTCGCCTCCCTGTCGATCCGCCTTTCGTCCGAGATGCAGCGCCGCGAAGGGGTGATCTACGACAACGCCCGCTATCCGGTGCCGGGGTGGACCCCCAGCGACGGCTGGAAGGTGGACCGCGCCCTCGTCTACGCCTTCGCCCGCCAGGAATCCGGCTTCGACCCCAACGCCAAAAGCCGCGCCGGGGCGCGCGGCCTGATGCAGCTGATGCCCGCCACCGCGCGCTTCATCTCGGCGGGACGGGTGCGCGACAAGGACGCCCTGTTCGACCCCGAGGTCAACCTCTCCCTCGGCCAGCGCTATCTCGACCACCTGCTCGACGAACCGGCGGTGGGCGGCAACCTGTTCTTCCTGGCGGTCGCCTACAACGGCGGGCCGGGCAACCTGGCCACCTGGAGCCGCAAGGCGAAGGCGGGCGACGACCCGCTGTTGTTCATCGAATCCCTGGCCTGCCGCGAAAGCCGCCGCTTCATCGAACGGATCATGGCCAACCTGTGGATCTATCGCCTGCGCCTGGACCAGAACGCGCCGTCGCTCGACGCGGTGGTGTCCGGCGACTGGCCGGTCTATGCTCCGCAGGATCGGCCGGAGGCGCGCCTCGCCCTCCGCCCGCGGGGATTCTGAAACCGACCATGCCGGATTTCTCTTTCGAGGACGCCTGCCCCGCCCCGGTGGCGGGCATCGACGAAGTCGGCCGCGGCCCCTGGGCCGGACCGGTGATGGCCGCCGCCGTGGTCATCGACCGCGCCGCCGCCCCCGCCGACCTGATCGCCGCGCTGAACGATTCCAAGAAACTGTCGCCGAAACGGCGCGAGGACCTGTGCGCCCGCCTGATCGCCTGCCCCGGCGTCGCCTGGGCGCTGGGCGAGGCCTCGGTGGCGGAAATCGACGAACTCAACATCCTGCAGGCGACCTTCCTGGCGATGCGGCGCGCCGCCGCGTCGCTGCCGTTCGTCCCCGAACACGCCCTGATCGACGGCAACAAGGTGCCGCCCGGCCTGCCCTGCCCGGCCACCGCGGTGGTCAAGGGCGACGGCAAATCCGCCTCGATCGCCGCCGCGTCGATCATCGCCAAGGTTCACCGCGACCGCATCATGTTGGGGCTCGACGCGCGCTTTCCCAACTACGGGTGGTGCCGAAACGCCGGATACGGCACCCCCGACCACATCGCCGGTCTCTTGACAAACGGTGTCACCGAGCATCATCGCAAGTCCTTCGCACCCATCCGCAAGCTGCTGACTCCAAACAATTCTTGACGGCGACTCGGGGACGCGGCATCTTGCCACGATGATGACTTTCGCTTCCGATACGGTCTACCAGGGCGACTGCATCGCGCTGATGAACGCGATGCCGGAGAAGTCGGTGGACATGGTCTTCGCCGATCCTCCCTACAACATGCAGTTGGGGGGCGAGCTTCTGCGCCCGGACAATTCGCGCGTCGACGGCGTCGACGACGAATGGGACCGTTTCGAAAGCTTCGCCGCCTACGACCGCTTCACCGCCGACTGGCTGAAGGCGGCGCGCCGCATCCTGAAGGACGACGGCACCCTGTGGGTGATCGGCAGCTACCACAACATTTTCCGCGTCGGCGCGTCCTTGCAGAACCTGGGGTACTGGATCCTCAACGACATCGTCTGGCGCAAGTCCAACCCGATGCCGAACTTCAAGGGCACCCGCTTCACCAACGCTCACGAAACCCTGATCTGGTGCGCCAAGGACAAGGACGCGCGCTATACCTTCAACTACGAGGCCCTGAAGGACCTCAACGAAGGTTTGCAGATGCGCTCCGACTGGCTGCTGCCCCTGTGCACCGGCGCCGAACGGCTGAAGGGATCCGACGGCAACAAGCTACACCCGACGCAGAAGCCCGAATCCCTGCTCTATCGCGTCATCCTCGCCGCCACCAAGCCCGGCGACCTGATCGTCGATCCCTTCTTCGGCACCGGCACCACCGGCGCCGCGGCGAAGCGCCTGGGCCGCCGCTTCATCGGCCTGGAACGCGACAACACCTATATCGAAGGGGCGCTGGCCCGCATCGCCGAGATCGAGCCGGTCGCCGACCTGGACGCGATCAAGCTGTTCAACAAGAAGCAGGAGCCCCGCGTCCCCTTCGGCGCGGTGCTGGAACGCGGCCTGCTGTCGCCCGGCGCCACCCTGACCGACGCGCGGCAACGCTTCGCCGCCAAGGTTCGCGCCGACGGCACCCTGGTCGCCGCGCAGGCGAAGGGGTCCATCCATCAGGTCGGCGCCGCGGTGCAGGGCCTGCCCTCGTGCAACGGCTGGACCTTCTGGTATTTCAAGACCAAGAACCAGCTGGTGCCGATCGACCTGCTGCGCCAACGCATCCGTTCGGAACTGGCCGGCCTGGCATAGGCCCGGGCGTTACTCGACGGCGGCGCGCGGCATGGCGGGCTTTTGCAGCAGCGCGACGAAGTCCGCCTCCGGCAACGGCTGCGAGAAGAAATACCCCTGCAACTCGTCGCAACCGATCTCGGCCAGCAACTCCGCCACCCGCCCGGTTTCCACCCCTTCCGCCGTGACCTGAAGGTTCTTCACCCGCGCCAAGTCGACGATGGCCTTGACGATCGCCATGTCGCCGGGAAAGTCGCCGATGCCGCGAATGAAGCTTTGGTCGATCTTGATGCGGTCGACGTCCGCCTCCAGCAGACGCCCGAACGACGAGAAGCCGGTGCCGAAATCGTCCAGCGCGATGCGGATTCCCTCCTCGCGCAGGGCACGGATGTTGTCCAGGCTGTTGCCGGTTTCGTCCAGCCACGAGGTTTCCGTCACCTCCAGTTCCAGGCGATGGGCGGGCATGCCGGTGTCGCGCAGGATCTGGCGGACTTCCTCGGCAAAACCGGGATTGCGCAGTTGCACGGCGGAAACGTTGACGGCGACGCTTTCCAGCGGCCAGTCCCGCGCCACCCGGCAGGCTTCCTCAAGCACCCGATGGCCGAGCGGCAGGATCGCGCCGGAGGCCTCGGCGGCGGGAATGAACTGCGCCGGGGAAACCCAGCCGTATCCCGGACGCTGCCAGCGGACCAAAACCTCGACGGCGGCCAGGGAAAAATCCGCCGCATGGTACTTCGGCTGATAGTGCAGGGCGATTTCCCGGCCGTCGACCAACGCGGCGCGCAAATCCTGCTCCAGGTGCGCGCGTTCGCGCAGGACCGCGTCCATGTCGACGTCGAACACCGCGAAGCGGTTCCGCCCGGCGGTCTTCGCCTCGTACAACGCCACGTCCGCCCGGCGCATCAGTTCGGAGGCGGTCGATCCGTGTTCGGGGAACAGGGCGACGCCGATCGACCCGCCCAGGTGCACCCGCGCGCCGCGAACCAGGAACGGCGCGTGCAGCAGGCGGAGAATCCGCGAACAGATGGCGGCGGCCCCCACGGCGTCGCAATGGGGAACCAGAAGAACGAACTCGTCGCCGCCGACGCGGAACACGCCGGTTCCCTTTTTCTGCAAGGAGGAAAGCCGCTGCGCCACCTCGCGCACCACCTGGTCGCCCGCGGCGTGGCCCAGGGTGTCGTTGACGTCCTTGAAACGGTCGAGGTCGAGATAGATCACCGCGCCGCGCGCGACTTCCTCGTGGAAGACGGACAGGGTGTCGTCCAGTTCGCGCTCGAACGACGGGCGGTTGAGAAGACCGGTCAAGGAATCCACATGCGCCAGATAGTGGATGTGCCGTTCGTGTTCCTGCCGGGTTTTCTCGTTGCGCCGCCAGAACGCCAGGAAGGCCCCGACGCACCCCAGCAGCACCAGGAAGGAAACCACGAGGACCGGCTTGATCGAAACCAGGAAATCGCGGCCGGGCAGGTACGGCGACCAGACGAAATACCCGAGAACGTTTCCCTGGGCGTTGACCAGGGGCAGTTTGTCCTGGTTCTTCGCGGTTTCGCCCTGGCGGGAGAAGCGAAGATCGGAAAACAGATAGCGCTTCGACAGGTCGTCCAGGAAGTCGCCGTCCAGATAGCGCACGGCCAGGTGGACGAATTCCCGTCCCCGCGTCTGCTTCACCTTGCCGCTTTCCGAGACCACCGGCTTCAAACTGACGACGGCGGGACGTCCCCTCACCATGACGAGGTCGGAAACCCCGGGCGTACGGAAATGCTCATCGATGGTCTGGGGGTCCCCCCAACGCATCTTGCGGCGCAGTTCGGCCAGCATCGGGGCGACCAGGGGCCGGAGGTCGCCATAGGTCTCCACCGGAACCGCCGCGTCGTTTTCATAGGCATAAAGCGGCTGGTCCGAGGGGGACAGGATGACCACCCCGTTGTGGCGGAAGAACGTGTACATCCACCCACCCAGGTTGTCGTTGACCCAATCCGGGTCCGCCCCCCGCTGCAAGGCCAGAACCGCGTCGTCCCAAACGGTGGCGCTTTCCTGGTCGTGGGCGACCGACGTCCGCAACTGGCCGATCACCACCAGCGCCAAATCGCGCTGCCGTTCGACCGAGACCGCGTCGATCGACCGCATCGACCAGAACAGGAAGGAATGGAAGATCGCGGCGGCGGCCAGCACCGCCAGCACCACCGGCAAGGCCACGCGCAACGCGAACGGATACTTCTTGCCGGATACGCCCAAGGGCCTGGTTTTCGGCTCGGATGCCAACGTCACGCCCACCTACCTCCCCCCCCCGAAATGGGGTAAACAATATTTATATAATATAAATTATCCCTCAAAAAAAGGAACGACCCGAGGGAGAAAAATCTCCTCCGGATACCCCTTAGACGGGCAAGAAAATCGCCCGCTCCCGCCCTGCGTTTTCCTTAACAGACGTCGAACCGCACGCCGGGGCAAACCCGCCAGGACAAAAGCTCGCGTCCCGGGCGTTTGCCCTTGTCCCCCGTCGCGGCGAAGCCGACGCGTTCCAGCAGGCGCCACGACGGCGCGTTGTCCGGGCGGCATTCGGCGACGATGCGGCTGACCGGGTTGCGGTCGGCCAGCCCGGCGATCACCGCCCGCACCGCCTCGCCCGCCAGGCCGCGCCCGCGCGCCACGGCGGCGAACCAATACCCCACCTCGATCTCGTAGGAATTCCTGGGGTTCGCCCCGACGACGCCTAGCAGGCGCGCCTCGTCCCGTTCCCAGACGCCGTAAAAGCGGTGTCCGTCCGCCGCGCGGATCAGCGTCGCGGCGTCGGCGACGGTGAACGGGGCGGGCAGGAAGTGCACCCGCGAGGTGACGGACTCGTCGGTGATCGCCTGCAAGGCGGCGGCGTCCTCGGCCCGCAACAGGGCAATGCGGCAGCGGCGGGTGCGCAAATGATCGGGGAGGATATTCATGGCCTTCTCTCTGGAAGGCCGCCGTGCCGAAGCTGCATCGCTGTTTGACCATGCCTGCCCCGAACACGGCGGCGATGGTCAAAATACATGACGTCATGCCGCTTCCTAACGGAAGCGCCAATAGCCTTTCAGCACGGTGAAGGTGACGTCGGTCATGTCTTGCGTCTTAGCACCGCGCCCGCGCGGCTTCAAGGGGGAAAGCGCCCTAGCGCTGCGCCAGAGCCAGCTTGGCGGCCAGGCCCAGAAAGATCGCCCCGGCGGCGCGGTTAAGAATCACCTGCCCGCGCTCGGACCGGCGCAACCAGACGCTCAAGCGGTCGGCGGCCAGGGCGATGGCGGAAAAGCAGACCAGCGCGCATAGCATGAACACCGCGCCCAACAGAAAAATCTGCGCCGCCGGGTTGCCGCGCCCGGGGGAAACGAACTGCGGCAGGAAGGCCAGGAAAAAGATCGCCACCTTGGGGTTGGTGACGTTCATCACGATGCCGCGCAGGTACATGCGGCGCCAGTCGGCGGGGGCGTCGGCGGCGGCGCCCAGGGGCTCGGCCCCGGCGCGGAACGCCTTCCAGGCGAGGAAGGCCAGATAGGCGGCGCCCGCGTACTTCAAGACGGCGAAGGCCACCGCCGAGGTCATCACCAGCGCGGCGACACCCAGGGCCACCGCCGAGGTATGGACGACCAGGCCGGTGCACAGGCCGAGGGTCACCATCAGCCCGGCGGCGCTGCCCTTCATCGCCGACTGGGCGAGAACGAAAATGTTGTCCGGTCCCGGCGCCAAGGCCAACAGGGTGGAGGCGGCGGCGAAGGCCAGCAGGGTGGCGGGATCGATGATCATGCTCGGCTTTCCTCGACGCGGCGGCGGACCTTCTTCATCACCGTGGGCAGGGCGTCCAGGTCGGCGGCGCCGCCCCAGAAGCCCGCGCCCAGCACGGCGGCGGGGTCGTCGCCGGGCGGATGCAGGACCACCACCGTAAGCGTCAGCGCGAAATGGGTAAAGACATGACGCACCGGCGCGTTGAGGGTTTGCGCCCGCCACCCCGCCGGGATCGCCAGCGGCGCGCCGGACAGCCAGTCGCCGCAGGGCAGCGCCAACATCCCGCCCAACAAGCCCTTCGGCGGGCGGCGCACCAGCCAAACGCCGCGCGGCCCCACGGCCCAATAGGCATATCCGCGACGCGTCGGCCGCGCCGCCTTCTCCGGCCGCGCCGGGCGCAGGGCAATGGTTCCGTCGGCACGGGCGCGGCAGGCCTCCGCCCACGGGCAGGCCGGGCAATCCGGCGCGCGCGGGCGGCAAACCAGCGCCCCCAGGTCGATCGCCGCCTGGGCGAAATCGCCGGGGCGGTCCCCCGGCACCATCGCCTGGGCCAGCGCCCGGGCGCGCGCCTTGAAGCCGGGCAACGGCGTGGCGTCGTCGGTCAGGCGCGCCAGAACCCGCTCCACGTTGCCGTCCACCGCCGCCGCCGGTTTTCCGAAAGCGATGGCGGCAACCGCCGCCGCGGTGTAGGGGCCGACCCCGGGCAGGGCGCGCAGGGCCGCCTCCTCCGCCGGGAAACGCCCGCCGTGCGTCGTGGCCACGGCGCGGGCGCAGGCCAGCAGATTGCGCGCCCGGCTGTAGTATCCCAGCCCCGCCCACGCCGCCATCACCGCCGCGTCGTCCGCCGCCGCCAAGTCGGGCAAGGTCGGCCAGCGGGCCAGAAACGCCTGGAAATAGGGAACCACCGCCGCCACCGTGGTCTGTTGCAGCATCACCTCGGACAGCCAGACGCGGTAAGGGTCGCCCAGCGCCCCGCCCTCGGGCCGCCAGGGCAACGCGCGGTGCCCGGCGTCGTACCAGGCCAACAGCCGCGCGGCGAGAATCGCGGGATCGAGGGGAAGATCGCTCATGCCCTCTGCCATGCCCCGCCGCCGCCGCCGCGTCAAGCCCGACCCGCAAGGGAAAAACCTTGCGAGGGGTCGCGGCCCCCTCGCGCCCCCCATGCCTGCGATCGCTCCGCGCAAAACCCGGGGGCGGGCGGATTGCCGGGTGGGCCCGGGGAGTATACGCTTCCCGGCGGCCGTTCCTTCCCAAACCTGAAAGTCCGACCATGCCCGATACACCCAAAACACCCGAGCCCCCGAAGATGGGCGCCACCGACCTGACCTTCCAATACGACGCCGAAGCCAAGGCGTTGACGATCATCACCCCGGGCGGCAACCGGATCATCGTCAGCGACACGGCGAATTCGCTCTCCATCGTCGACGGCAACGACAACCGCGTCACCCTCGACGCCACGGGAATCAGCCTGGAAAGCGCGGGGAACCTGAATCTTCACGCCCGTGGCAACATTTCCCTCGCCGCCGACGGCAACCTCGCCCTCGACGCGAAGACCGCCCTCTCCGCACGGGCGGGAACCACCGCGGAACTCTCCGGCAATGTCGGCGCGAAACTCTCCGCATGCGGCGAAACCGTTATCAAGGGCGGCATCGTCCTCATCAACTGAAGGAAAAACGCCATGCCCCCCGCCGCACGGCTGACCGACCTGCATACCTGCCCGATGACCGCGCCGGGCACCCCCTCCGTCCCCCACGTCGGCGGCCCGATCATCGGGCCCGGGATCCCCACGGTGCTGATCGGCCGCATACCCGCCGCCGTGGTCGGCGATACCTGCGTGTGCGTCGGCCCGCCCGACGCCATCGTCAAAGGCTCGGCAACCGTGATGATCGGCGGCAAACCGGCCGCCCGGCAGGGCGACCCCACCGCCCACGGCGGCACCATCGCCATCGGCTACCCAATGGTGATGATCGGCGGCTGATGCCGAAAACGGCGATAACCAAGCCGGGCTCCGCCCGGACCCGCGAAAGGAAAAACCTTGCAAGGGGTCTCGAACCCCTCGCGCACCCCATTCCTTCGACTTCTCGCCACGGCGCGGCAATCCACCATCGCGCGGAAACGATACCTCGATGGCGCTCCGCGCAAAAACCAGGGATGGCGGGGATGGGGCCGGAAGGAGAAGGGCAGGTTTTGGCCTCAGAACTTGGCAAAGCAGACATTCACGCTCAATAGGCGCATAGTCGCTTTCGTCCCTAAGTCGACATTCATACTTGGCGCCGCACATGACCACTCACAGCCCTTTGCGGCCGGTCATGTGAGGCATAGTGGGGGGGCTGCTTTCTCGGGCGGTTGAACCCAAGTAGAGTTCTGTGTGGTATTGATCCGGGGCGGACAATCTGTAGTTGATGGCGCGACAAATCGGACGTAGCCTGAGACATTAATTTTTTTCAATGTTTTCCGACCGAGCCCATTTCCATGAAGCTTTCCCTTGATGCGCGTGACGACCAGGTGTGGCGGCATATCGGCACCCAGAGCACTCCCCTGCCGGACTGTCACGATTCCCGGGGGCAGGTCGCGCCGCAAGAGCTGCTCGAGAGCTGGGCCCGGCGCTACGCCAGGGCCGTCGAGATACGCCAGGAAGACAGGATCCTCGAAATCGGCCGAGAGATGCTGGACTGGCTCAATCAGGGCGGCGCATTGTCACACTGGCTCGGGGAGAACCGCCGCGAGCTGGAAATCGCCGCGACCTCGACCGGGGCCGTGACCGAAGCGCTCCTCGCTGCGCCCTGGGAAATCCTCGCCGACGCCAGCGGATTTCTCGCGACAGACCGGATGAAGCTGTTCCTGCCACTGCGCCGAGTCAGGTCCGAAGCCCCCCCTTTCGCGCCGATCCATTCCGACCTTGCCATGCTCTTCATGGCCGTCGCCCCCGAGGGCCAGTACGAGCTTGATTACGAGGCCGAGGAGGCGGCGATCCTCGATGCGACCCGCGACCGGAACACTGGGCTGCCACTGTTACATGTGACAGTGGAGGAGAGTGGTGAGCTCGGAGTGCTGGCGGATCGCCTCCGCGATGACGGACCGTTCGATATCCTGCATCTGTCCTGTCATGGCGACATCCTGAAAATCTCGGACAAGGCGCTGCCGGTGCTGCTTCTGGAAACGGAAACAGGCGCTGCCGAAACGGTCACGCCGGACCGGCTGCTCGGGGCACTTGGCGAAAGGGTGCCGCCGCTTTTGTTCCTCTCGGCCTGCCGCACCGGTCAGCGCGGGCTGGCCACGCAATCCCTCTCTGCGCGGGACGGCCGGCGCGAGGGCCTTGCTGAAGGCGCGCGCCCCTTCGACGGCGCCCCCCGTCGCGATGCCGGGGGCGCAGCAGCGCCCGAGCTGGCCGAGCCTCTGGCCCGGCAGATGGCCGCGGGAGTACCGCATGTTCTGGGCTGGGACGGCTCTGTCTATGATGCGGATGCAGCTGCCTTCGCCGAGGCGCTCTATGCCGGGCTCGGCCGCGGTGAGAGCGTGGCCTATGCGACGGCAAAGGCCCGCCACGCGGTGATGGAGGCCGTGGACCGTGGCGTGCCCGGGCAGCACTGGCATCTGGCGCGGGTTTATCTGGGACCAGGCGGCGGCGGGGTGCTCTGCGATCCGACAAAGCCCGCGCGTCCTGCACCGCCTCCGGCCGCGCCGCGGTTTCTCGACGACGCGAAGCAGGTCAGGGTTGCGGGGCGGAACGAATTCGTCGGGCGCCGCCGCCAGCTTCAACGCCTGCGCCGCGGCTTTGCCGGTGAAGCGACCGGAGCGCTGATCTACGGAATGGGCAATCTTGGCAAGTCGAGCCTTGCCGCACGGCTGGCCGACCGGATGGGCGGTCATCAGCTGGCGGTGGTTTTTGGCCACTATGACGGGTTGTCGATCCTGGCGGAGCTGGAGCGGGTGGCAAAGCCGCTTCTGGGCAAGGTGTTCCAAGGGTTTGCGGCTCAGGCCAGTTTCAGGACCGAACTCAAAGCGATGAGCGAGGCGGTACGGGCCGACGAGGCAATGCTGGAAGACGCGATGGGCTTCCTCTTCGACCAGGTTTTTGCCGCCTCTCCAATCCTCCTGGTCATCGATGATTTCGAACGCGCGCTCGAGAAACCGGCTGTGGATCAGCCGGTCGTGCTGCCGCGCCTGGACCTGCGCCCTGCGCTCGGCGCGCTTCTGAGGGCCTTCGCGGCGCATCGGGGGCAGTCGCGGCTTTTGATCACCAGCCGCTACGATTTCGCTCTGCCGGACCGGGCGGGCGATGATCTGGCGGCGGGGCTTCTGCGGGTGCCGCTGGTGGGCATGCGGCCGCGCGAGCAGCAGAAACAGTGGCAGGCAAAGGCACGGGGCGGGGCGGCGATACCGGGAGAGCCTGCGTTGGTGACGGCGGCGCTGGCGGCCTCGGCGGGCAATCCGGGGCTGCAGGATGTGCTGACGCGACCGATACTGAAGGGTGAGGCCGAGGCTGCCCGGGCCGCGGTTGAGGGCGTGGCTGAGTGGCGCGCGACCGGCAAGGAGCCTGCGGATGGCAATGTGGCGCTCGAGTTCTTCACCCGGATGAGTTTCGGAACATATGCGGCGGCGCTGACCGAGACGGAGCTCCTAGTGCTGGCCGCGGCCTGCCTCTTCGCGGCGGAAGTTCCTGTGCCACGGGCAGCGGTGGCGGCCGTTGCCGGGGCGCTCGGCGTAGCTGCGGCGGAGCCCGCGATCGACCGGCTACTGGTGCTGGGGCTTTTCGATGATTTCGGGGCGCTGGCGGGCTGGCCGGGGATGCCGGAGCGGCCACATCTGGGCGCCAACCCGCTGGCCCGTCCGATGGCGCCACCTTTGGAGGAAGAAGCGGCTGGGAAAGCGGCCGATGCCGGCCTGGCGGCGCTGGCCATTGCCTGGTGCGATGCGGAGGGCGATTTCCCGATGGACCTGCGCGCCCCTGCGGCCTGCCGCCTGGCGCTCCGCGCCGCCGCGCCTGAGCCCGGGGTGCTGGAAGCTGCCGCACTCGCCGCAGTGCACTACATCTTCAACACCCACGGGCTTGCCCGGGAAGCGTTGGCCCTGGCCGTCCCGGCAGTGGACCGGCTACAGGCGATGGACCGCATTCCAGGCCACCTGCTCGCCGGTCACATGATCAACGCCGCGGGGCAGGCCGGCGATGTAGGGCTCCAGGAGAGGCTGCTCGAGCTGGCCCTGCGCTCGAATACCCTTGAGGACGGGCCGAGGGCGCAGCTGCTCAGCCTGCGGGCCGATGTGCTGCAGGCGCGGGGCGATCTGGACGAGGCTCTGCGCATCCGCACCGAGGAGATGCTGCCCGCCTTCAAGGCGCTCGGCGACAAGCGCTCGCTGGCGGTGACCAAGGGCCAGATCGCCGATGTGCTGCAGGCGCGGGGCGATCTGGACGAGGCACTTGAAATGCATCTGTCCCGACTGCCCGATGTCGAAGCCATGGGCGACCTCGACAGCCTGGTCCATATCCGCTTCAGCTGTGCCTGCCTGCGACTGGAGCGCGGCGATCACCAGGCGGACGGACTTCAGACCATCGCCACAGAACTGGCCGAGGCCTGGAACGGGGCCAACCGTCTGAGGCGACCGGATGCCATCGGCGCCATCGGCGCGCTCTTCGGTCAGGTCCTTGCCATGGGCGGCCTGCACGACGAGGCGGTCCAGGTTCTGGAAACGGCAACTGCCGCCTTCGACAAGCTCGGCAAGAATGACCAAGCCGCCCAATGTCGTCAGATGATCGCCATGCTGGAGGAGCATACCTCATGAGCCTCACGCTTACCCTGACCGGTCCGGGGGCAAGCCATGCCACGGACAGCGCGGCCGACCTGCTGGCAACCTTGACCGGAGAACACCCGCAGATGCTGTCCGCGCGTGTCCCGGATGACGCCCGCCGCGACCTTGCAACCGGCCTTGCCGTCGCAGCGATCGTGCTTGCAGCTCCGAGCGCAGTTCTTGCGACGCTCGACCTCTCCGCGCGGCTCCGCTGGCGCCGCGCGCTGGCGCCGAAGGTCGAGGTGGTGAAGCGGGTGCTGGAGGCCACGGAGGCAGAAGGCACTATCCGGATTGAAGACACCACGATCAGCCTGACCGGCCTTACAACGGATCAGATCCTGGACCGACTGCTCCCCGGCAGGCCGCACTGAGTGTCCGGGCGCTTGAATATCTGGACTGCGCTCGGTTTCGGCCCAAATCAGCTATCCTGGCGAGCAAAAGTCAATGCGCGCTTCTGGCGCAAACGGCGATCACGGATAGGTGTCGGAATGTCCGCTGCCGGAGACTGGCGCCACCCATCAGAACATCTGCCAAGGACGCATAGCTGCCGGTTTTGTTTTGGCGCGGAGCGCGATAAGGGCGGTGGGGCCGTGCGGTGGGCGGCGGGAAGGGAACGGGGTCAAGGGGGCCGCGCCCCCTTGCGGGTGTGGGCGGCGCCCACGAACCTGCCCCCCCCGGCCCGGTTTTGTGTTTTCCCGTCCGATCCCCTATCATCGCGTCATGGAAAAGAAGAAGCCCGCCGAGACCAAGCCCGCGCCGCGCCGCCGCCGACCGCATCCGTTGGGGATGGCGGTGGCCTCGGTGGTGCGGCCGATGGTGGGCAAGAAGGGGTTCGCCGACGTCGACGTGATTTCCCGCTGGGCGGAGATCGTCGGGCCCGAGGTTGCCGCCTATTCCCTGCCCCTGCGCATCGCCAAGGCGCGCAACGGCGTGGCCGAGGGCGGCACCTTGCATGTCCGGGTGGCCTCGTCCGCCTGCGCGTTATTGCTGTCGCACCGCGAGCCGGAACTGCGGGAAAAGGTCAACCGTTACCTCGGGTTCCCGGCGGTGGCGCGGGTAAAGCTGGCGGTGGGCACCCTGCCCTTGCCGCCCGAACCGCCGCCGCCGCCCGCGCCGCCGCCCCCCCTGACGGCGGAGGAGGAAGCGGCGGTCGCCCGCGTCGACGATCCCGACCTGCGCGCCGCGCTGGCCGCCCTGGGGCAATCGATTCATGCGCGGGCCAGGGGGTGACAAGCGGCCTGCCCGGCTTTATCTCATGCTGCCGAACGTTCTTCGCAGGAGTATCCGAGAAGTGTCCTTCCGCCGTTTCGCCGCCGCCGTTTTCGCCCTGGCCGCCCTGGTTTCCGCCCCGGCGGCGCGGGCCGCCGACCCCCGCCTGGAAAACCCCAGCCTGGGCCGCGCCGACGCGCCGGTGACCATCGTCGAATATTCCTCGTACACCTGCCCGCACTGCGCGGCGTTCCACCGGGACAACCGCCCCTGGCTGATCGAGACCTACGTCAAGACCGGGCGGGCGCGCTTGGTGTTCTCGGACTTCCCGCTGGACGGTCTGGCGATGGCGGCCTCGCTGCTGGTGCACGCCGCGCCGCGCGAAACCGCCGAGGCTCTGTCCGAGACCTTCTTCAGCGAGCAGAAGTCGTGGATGTACGCCGCCAACCCGCGCCAGGCGCTGACCGGCATCGCCGCCCTGGCGGGGATGTCGCCGCAGGCGGTGGAGGCGGCGCTGGCCGACGAGGCGCTGTTCCAGGGCATCCTGGACAAGCGGAACGACGCGTCGAAGACCCATGGCATCGAGGCGACGCCGAGTCTGACGATCAACGGCAAGGTGTTCGCCGCCAACAGCCCGCGCGAGGACCTGGCCGAGGCGATCGCCGCCGCCGAGGCCTTGGCGGGGGTCAAGGCGAAGGCCCCGTCCGCCGCCAAATCCAAGAAAAAACCCTAAGACGTTGATGCGTCACCTCTTGGCAGGCCGCGCCATCCAGGCATAATCGCCGGATGATCCAGTTCACCAAACTGCGCCTGTCCGGTTTCAAGTCCTTCGTCGAGCCGACCGAGCTCCTGGTCGAACCGGGACTGACGGGCGTGGTCGGCCCGAACGGCTGCGGCAAGTCGAATCTGGTCGAAGCGATGCGCTGGGTGATGGGGGAAACCTCCGCCAGGCAGATGCGCGGCGGCGAAATGGACGACGTGATCTTTTCGGGCACCCGCAACCGGCCCGCCCGCAACGTCGCCGAGGTGGCGCTGACCCTGGACAACCGCGCCCGCACCGCGCCCGCCCCCCTCAATTCCGCCGACGAACTGGAGGTCAGCCGCCGCATCGACCGGGGCGGCGGTTCCACCTATCGCGTCAACGGCAAGGAAGTGCGCGCCCGCGACGTGCAGTTGCTGTTCGCCGACGCGGCAAGCGGCGCGCGCTCCACGGCGATCGTCTCGCAAGGCAAGATCGGCGCCCTGATCGCCGCCGCCCCGGCGGAGCGCCGCGCCCTGCTGGAGGAGGCGGCGGGCATCGCCGGGCTCTATTCGCGGCGGCACGAGGCCGAGCTTCGCCTGCGCGGCGCGGAAAACAACCTGGCCCGCCTGGACGACGTGCTGGCCGCCCTGGCGCAGCAGAAGCAGGGGCTGGACCGTCAGGTGAAGCAGGCGGCGCGCTACCGCGCCCTGTCCGAGGAAATCCGCGCCCTGGAAACCGCGCTCACCCGCCGCAACTGGGACGAGGCGGTGGCGGCGCGCGACGCGGCGGGGCAAGCCCTGTCCGAGGCCGAGGACAAGGTGTCGGAAGCCGTGCGCGCGGCGGCGGAGGCCGCCACCCGCCAGGCGGAGGCCTTCGCCCAGGTCGACCCGGCGCGGCAGGCGTCGAACCAGGCGGAGACCGAGCTGCATCGCCTGATCGTCGCCCGCGACTCCCTGGCGCAAGAGGAACGCCGTCTCGCCCAGGCGATCGACGGCAACGCCCTGCGCCTGACTCAGATCGACGGCGACCTCGCCCGCGCGGAAAACCAGTTCGCCGACGCCGAACGCCGCCGCGCCGAACTGGCGGCGGAACGCGCCCACCTGGACGAGGCGGCGGCGCGCGCCCCCGCGGCGACCGAGGACATCGCCCGCCGTCAGGCGGAAACCGAAACCGAACGGCAGACGGCGGAACGCGACCTGTCCGCCGCCACCACCGCCCTGGCGGAGACCGAGGCGGCGGTGAAGGCGGCGGCGCGCATCCGGGCCGAGGCGGAGGCCGCCCTGGCGCGGGTCGCCGCGCGCATCCGCCAGATCGACGAACAGATCGCCGCCGCGCGGGCGCGCTGCGTGCCGGTGGAACGGCTGGCCGAGGCGGAAACCCGTCTGGCCGGGGCGGAAGCCGCCACCGCCGCCGCGCGGGAAGCCCGCGACCGGGCCGAGGCCGCCCGCGCCGAGGCGGAAACCGCGCGCGCCGCCGCCGCCTCGGCCTTCGCCGAGGCCGACGCCGAACACCGCCGCCTGCTCGCCGAGATCGAGGCCCTGGCGGCGGTGATCGAAAGCGGCGAGGATTCCCCCGCCGCCAGCCCGGTGCTCAACCGGGTCCGCGCCGAGGCGGGCTTCGAATCCGCCGCCGCCGCCCTGCTCGAACACGGCGCCGACGCGCCCGAGGACGACGCCGCGCAACCGCCGCCGCGCGCCTGGCGCACCCTGCCGCCGCTGGCCGCGCCGCCGCCGCCGCCCGCCGCCCTGACCGCCCTGGCCCGCCATGTCGAGGCTCCGGCGGCGCTGGCCCGCCGTCTGGCCCTGGCCTTCCTGGTCGCCGACGCGGCCGAGGGCGACCGCCTCGCCCCCCTGCTCGCCCCCGGCCAATGCCTGCTCTCCCGCGAGGGCGGGCTGTGGCGCTGGGACGGCTTCGTGGTGCGCCCCGGCGCGCCCTCGGCGGCGGCGACCCGCCTGCAACAGGGCAACCGGCTGCGCGAACGCCGCGCCCGGCTGCCCGGCTTGGCGGCGGCCCGCGACGACGCGGCGTCCGCCCGCGACGCGGCGGTTCGGGCGGCACAGACGGCGGAAGCCGCCGAACGCGCCGCCCGCGACGACGCCCGCGCCGCCGAGGCGGCGGCGATCGAGGCGCGCGGCGTCCGCGACCGCCTGCAACGCGAGGACGCCGACGCCCGCGACCGCCTGCAACGCTTCGCCGATTCGCGGCAATCCCTGGAAACCGAACACGCCGAGGCGACCGCCGCGCTGGCCGCCGCCGGAGACGGTGGCGACGCCGAACGCCTGCCCGCCCTGGCCGCGGCGGTGGGAACCGCCCGTGCCGCCGCCGAGGCCGCCCGCGCCCGCGCCCTGGATGCCCGCGCCGCCGCCGACGCCGACCGCCGCGAAGGCGAATTGCGCGCCGCCCGCATCAAGGCGCTGACCGCCGAGGACGCCGACTGGGCGGCCCGTCTGGCCGCCGCCGGGGAACACCGCGCGATGCTGTCGGCGCGCCGCACCGACGCCCTGACCGAACGGGAAACCCTGCGCGCCCTGCCGCAAGACCTCGCCGCCCGCCGCGAGGCCATCGCCGCCGAGCTGGACACCGCCGAACAGGCCCGCCGCGACGCCGCCGACGCCCTGGCGATGCGCGAATCCGCCCTGCGCGCCGCCGACGCCCGGATGAAGGAGGCCGACCAAACCGCCGCCACCGCCCGCGAGGACCGGGTACGCGCCGAGGCCCAGGTGGAACGCCGCGCCCAGGCCTGCGCCGACATCGCCGCCCGCTGCCGCGAATTCCTCGGCTGCGCCGTCGCCGAAATCGACGTTTCGGGCGGCGAACGCTTCCGCGAGATGTCGTCCGACGACATCGCCGAACGCGTCGAACGCCGCGCCGCCGAACGCGAACGCATGGGGCCGGTCAACCTGCGCGCCGAGATCGAGGCCGACGACGTCGGCAAGCAGATCGAGGGCCTGGAAAGCGAGCGCGCCGACCTGCTGGCGGCGATCGCCCGCCTGCGCCAGGGCATCGCCGAGCTCAACCGCGAGGGACGCGACCGCCTGCAAAAAAGCTTCGATACGGTGAATCGCGCCTTCCAGGAGATCTTCACCGAACTGTTCGGCGGCGGCCGCGCCTATCTGAACCTGATCGAGGGCGACGACCCGCTGGCCGCGGGAATCGAGATCATGGCCAGCCCGCCGGGGAAGCGCCTGCAACTGCTGTCGCTGCTTTCCGGCGGCGAACAGGCGCTGACCGCCCTGGCCCTGCTGTTCGCGGTTTTCCGCAGCAATCCGGCGCCGATCTGCATCCTCGACGAGGTCGACGCCCCCCTCGACGACGCCAACGTCGACCGCTTCTGCGCCCTGTTGTCCGGCATCTCGGGGGAAGGCGCCACCCGCTTCCTGGTGATCACCCATCACCGCATGACGATGGCGCGGATGGACCGGCTTTTTGGCGTGACGATGGCCGAGCGCGGCGTGTCGCAACTCGTCTCGGTTGACCTGCACGGCGCCGAAAGCCTTCGCGACCAGCCATCACTGGTATGATTTCATTGAACTTTATCCCCTAAAACCGGGGATCGCGCGGGCGGTTTTCCACCTTGACAGTCCGGGGTGCAAACACTATGGTTCGTGCGCTTTCGTGGCGGAATACCGCCGGTTTTGGGGGATTGCGCGGTTTCGCGTTCGCGGCCGCCCGGTTTGATGTCGGCGACGGCGCCTGCGCGCACGGAACCGGCGGTTGAACAAGGGGTCGGCATGACGCCGGACGAAAACGACATCTCCCACAAACTGGCGAATCTGGGCTCCCGCGTCCGCAAGGCACGTGCCGAAGCCGGCTTGTCGCAAGACGAACCGGCGGGAAGGCCGAAAGGCGTGCACAATCGGCTGGGCGTGGGGCTGCGGATTGCGACCGACCTGGTGGTCAGCGTCGGCCTCGGAGGTGCGTTGGGGTGGGCTGCGGACGACCGCTGGGGGTCCTCGCCCTGGGGATTGATGACCGGTGTGGGACTTGGATTCGCGTCGGGGGTTTTGACCGTTTACCGCGTGGTCCGCGGCATCGACACCGTCATGGGCCCTTCTCCCGATCCGCGGAAGACCGCCGGGAAGCCGGATTCGGAGCCTCCCCGCGAGAAGGACTGAGGGGCGAACCCCGCAGAGGGGTTGTGTGCGGCGGCGAGGACAGGTACGGTCTGCGCGGCAGGTTTTAACGAAGGAAAGACGTTTCGATGTCCAGCAACGTACTTGAACAGTTCGAAATCCGTCCGATCGTGCCGATCCATGTCGGAGGGGTCGACATTTCCTTCTCCAACTCCGCCCTTTACATGGTTGCCGCGGTGGCGGTCTCCACGGTTTTCCTCTCCGCCGCGATGAGCAAGCGCGCCCTGATCCCGGGGCGGATGCAGTCGCTGGCCGAAATCTTCTATGAATTCGTCGCGGGCATGCTCAAGGACAACGTCGGGGACGCGGGACGCAAGTTCTTCCCGTTCATTTTCTCGCTGTTCATGTTCGTGCTGTGCGGCAACGTCCTGGGGCAGACCCCCTACAGCTTCACCTTCACCAGCCACATCATCGTCAACGCGGCGATGGCCCTGGGCATTCTGGCATTGGTCACCATCGTCGGCTTCGCCAAGCACGGCCTCGGTTTCCTGCATACCTTCCTGCCGGGAGGAGCGCCGCCCATAACCGCCATCGTCATCGTGCCGATCGAGGTCTTTTCTTATTTCGCACGCGCCTTCAGCCTCTCCGTCCGTTTGACCGCCAACATGCTGGTCGGTCACATCATGCTGGCGGTGGTGGCGGGCTTCATCGGCGCGCTGGGCATCTTCGGCATCATCCCGTTTGCCGGCGTCGTCGGCCTGGGCATCCTGGAACTCGGGATCTCCTGCCTGCAGGCGTACATCTTCACGATCTTGAGCTGCATCTATCTGCACGATGCCTTGCATCTGCACTGAGTTGCCTCGCTCGTCCGGATTCGCGGGCGAACGGGGTTGGGTTCTCTAGTCGAATGGAAAAGGAACAGGAATATGGACGCGCAAGCTGCAAAATTCATCGGCGCCGGCATGGCCAACATCGGTCTGGCGGCGGCGGCCGTTATGGTCGGCTACATTTGGGTGACGCTGATCCAGACCGTCGGCCGCAACCCGGCCTGCAAGGAAAAGGTTGACCTCTACGGTTGGGTCGGCTTCGCGGTGACCGAAGCTATCGGTCTGTACGCGCTGGTTATCGCGCTGATCACGCTGTTCGCCTAAACCGCACGCATCCTTTCGCCCCGCCGTCGGATTTCCGTATCGGCGGGGACGGTGCCTTCCGTTCCACCGCCCCCGGCGTTCGCGCGCCGGGGCGGTTCCGGGGCGGAGAATCGGATTTCGTGAACTTCGACGGCTCTGGACACAGGCCCGGGAGCACACCAGCCCATGCCACAGTTTGATCCGACATCATTTCCTTCTCAGCTCTTCTGGCTGGCGGTCAGCTTCATCACGCTTTACGTGCTGATGTCGAAGGTCGCCCTGCCGCGCATCGGCGACATCCTGGAAGAACGGCAGAAGCGGATTTCCGACGATCTCGACATGGCCGAACGCCTGAAGACCGAGACCGAGGCCGCCATCGCCACCTACGAGAAGGCCCTGGCCGAGGCGCGTAGCGCCGCCCAGGCCGAGATCGCCCAGGTGCTGGAAGCCAACGCCGCCGACGCGGCGGAACGCCACCGGTTGCTCGAAGAGACGCTGGCCGCGAAAATCGCGGAAAGCGAGGAACGTATCCACGCCGCCCGGCGCGAGGCGATGGCCCAGGTTTCCGGCATCGCCGCCGAGGTCGCCGCGGCGATCGTCGAACGCATCGCCGACGTCAAGACCGACGCGGACTCCCTGGCCCCGGTGGTCGACGCCATTGCCAAGGAGCGCGGACTATGAGCGGCTGGCTGATTTCCGTCGCGCATGCCTCCGAACAGGGCGGTCATGCTCCGGTGCCGTTCTACATGGACGCGCACTTCTGGGTAGCCATGGGCTTCCTGGCGATCGTCGCCATCCTGGTCAAGAGCGCTCTCGGCAAGGTTTGCGCCCTGCTGGACGCCCGCGGCCAGGCCATTCGCGACCGCCTGGACAGCGCCCGCCGCATCCGCGAGGAAGCGCAGGCCCTGCTTGCCGAATACCAGCGCCGCCAGCGCGACGCGATGCAGGAATCCAAGGACATCCTGGCCAAGGCGAAGACCCAGGCGGAAAAGCTTAAGGCCGAGGCGGCCAAGGAACTGCAGGACCGCGTCGCCACCGCCGAACGCCAGGCGATGGAACGCATCGCCGCCGCCGAGGAACAGGCCAAGCGCGAGGTCCGTCACATCGCCGTCGACGTGGCGGTGGCCGCCGCCACCCAGGTGATGGCGGAGAAACTCTCCGCCGCCCAGGCGAACGTCCTGATCGACCGCGCCATCGGCGACCTGCCGCAGAAGTTCCACTAAGACCACGGCACGTCCCAACGAAAAGGCCGCCCATCGCAGGATGGGCGGCCTTTCGCTTTTCCGGGCGCCGCGTCAGGGCGCGCAGTTGTCGAGATAGTCGAGAAGCGGCCGCCACTCGACGCGATAGTCCTCCAGCCGGGAAAGCGGGGAATCGAACAGGCTGCCGCCGTCCACCGCCAGGTTGGCATAGGCCTGGGTATCGCGCAGCCGCGCCATCACCGGATAGGAAAGGCCAGTCAGGAACGCCTCCAGCCGCTCGGCGGCGCGGGTCCGGGTGCGGACGCGGTTGGCGACGAAGCAGATGTCGCGCTTGCCCTTCCGCACCGTCTTCATGGTTTCCAGATGCTTGAGAAAGCGCGCCGTGCCGTCCTCGTCGAAAACCGAGGGCAACACCGGAATCACCAGGACGTCGGCGGTCTCCACCACCTCGGCCACCGCCTTGCGCTTGAGAGCGGCGGGGGCGTCCACCACCAGGCGGTCCAGCCCCTTCGGCGAACGGCCGTTTTCCAGATCGACCGCGTCGATCGCGGGCAGAGTATAGGGACGGCGGGACAGCCAGCCCGAGGCCGACTCCTGCGGATCGAGGTCGGCCAGACCGCAGCGCAGGCCACGGCGCGCGAAATGCGCCGCCAGATGGGTGGCCAGCGTGGTCTTGCCGCTGCCGCCCTTGGTGTTGATCACCGCCACGATCATCATGCCGAAGGCCCCCTTCCGTTCGCGACGGTCCAGTCTAATCCATGAGAACCACGGAAGAAACCCGCCCGCCGCCGGAGGATCGAGATTTCACAAAACCCGCCGCGCATTGACACGCCCCGCCGCGCGGGGTACCCCTGCCCAAGGTTTTTTGCAACCGGATATCGTACCAATGGACATCGCCAGCCTTGCCGAGCTTTCCACCACCTCGCTGCCGGTCCTGCTGGCGTCGGCCTTCGCCATGGGGGCGCTGCACGGGCTGGAACCCGGCCACTCCAAGACGATGATGGCCGCCTTCATCATCGCCGTGCACGGAACCCTGGCCCAGGCGGTGGTGCTGGGCCTGTCCGCCGCCGCCTCGCACAGCGCCATCGTTTGGATTCTCGGCCTCTCCGCCGCCGCGATGGGCGACAGCCTGGTGCCGGAGACCCTGGAACCCTGGTTCCTGGTCCTCTCCGGCCTGACCGTGGTCGGCGTCGGCTGCTGGATCCTGATCCGGATGATCGCCCCCGCCGACCCCTGCGCCCGCCACCAGCGCGCGCACGACCATCCGCACGATCATGATCATGGCCATGACCACGGCCACGAGCATCCGCACGACCATGGCCACGCGCACGCCCCGATGGACGCGCATGCGCGCGCCCATGCCGGGGAGATCGAATCCCGCTTTTCCAACGGCCGGGCCAGCCTGGGACAGACCGTGGTTTTCGGCCTTTCCGGCGGTCTGGTCCCCTGCCCGGCGGCGATTACCGTGCTGGTCCTCTGCCTGCATCTCGGCAAGCTGGGGCTGGGCTTCGCCGTGGTCTCGGCGTTCAGCCTGGGCCTGGCCCTGACCCTGGTGATGGCCGGGGTTCTCAGCGCCCTAGGCCTGAGGGCGGCGCGCAAAAGCCTGCCGCGCCTCGACGACTGGCTGTCTAAAACCCCCTACCTGTCGGGCGGCCTGATTCTGGTGATCGGCCTGACGATGATCGTCGCCGGGTGGAAGGACCTGCCGCTGTAAGGGCGCCGCCTACCAGCGGTCGAGGTGCACCCGTTCCGACTTGAACCGTTCCGAAGGCTCCTTCTCCTCCGCCGGACGGCCGACCGCGACCAGCGACAGCGGCTGCACGTGATGCGGCAAGCCGAGCAGACGGGCCACCCCCTCGCTCCAGGCGGTGCGCGGATAGAGGCCGCACCACACCGCCCCCAGCCCCTGCGCATGCGCCGCCAGCAGGATGCTCATGGTGGCGGCGCTGCAATCCTGCACCCAGAACCCTTCATGCTTTTCCAGGGTCAGGTCGCCGCAGACCAGAATCGCCGCCTGCGCCGCCAGCATCATCCGGGTATGCGGCTGAATATCGGGAAGCTGCGCCAGGACGGCCCTGTCGCGAATGCAGACGAAGTGCCAGGGCTGGGCGTTGCCGGCGCTGGGCGCCGCCATCGCGGCGCGCAGAAGGGTCTCCACCTCGGCGTCGCTTACCGGCTGGTTGGTGAAGCGGCGGATGCTGCGGCGGGTCATCAGATTGGCAATGGCGTCCATGACACGGTCCTTTCGTTCTCGCGAAGGCCGGAATCATACCCCCACCGCCGGGCGAACGGCAACGCCCCGGGGAAAACCCCGGGGCGCGGCAAAACACGACGCGAAGGATTACTTGCCGACCAGAACGTCGGTGGACTTGATCACCGCGCTGACGGTATCGCCGACCTTGAGGTCCAGGTCGTCGATCGCTTCGTTGGTGATCGACGAGGTGATGTGCTGGCCGCCGCCGATGGCGATCTTCACGGTGCCGTTGACCGCGCCCTTGGTCACCGCTTCCACCTTACCGGAAAGAATATTGCGCGCGCTGAGTTTCATCTGCCGTCTCCTCGATGCGAAAACCGAACCGGCCACGGCCCGGCTTCATCCAATCTAGCGGAGGTCGCCGGGATTGCAAGGGGAAACGGCAAAAAACCCAATAAATTCAATTATATAGTCGGGCAATATAACGGCGCGTCAGTCCTCGGCGGCGGTGCGCGCCGCGGGCAGGGTGACGCCGCCGCCGAGAACGCGATGGACGACCACGCGGTTGACCAGCCGGTCGTAGCGGTTGGCGAGCAGGGATTCCTCGGCGGTGCGGCGTTTTTCCTGCGCGGTGAGATAGGATTGCAGGTCCACCGCGCCGACCTCGTAACGCACCGCGTAAAGGCGCTCCGCCTCGCGCGCGGTGGCCAGGGCGCGTTCCAGGCTGTCGTGCTGCGCCGCCAGTTGACGGCCGGAGGACAGCGCGTTTTCCACCTCGGCCAGGGCGGCGTACAGGGTCTGGCGGAAGTCCGCCACCGTCGCCCGGTATTCGGATTCCGAGATCTTCACGTTGCGCCGCATCTCGTTCCAATTGAGGAAGGGCAGGCTGAGCCCCGCCCCCAGGGCGGCCACCGGATTGCGCAGAACGTCGGAGAGGGCGACGCTGGAGGACCCCGCCGAACCGGTCAGCGAAAAGCTGGGCAGATAGCTGGCCCGCGTCGCGTCGGTTCCGGCCAGGGCGGCCTTCAGCCGCGCCTCGGCGGCGCGCAGGTCGGCGCGGCGTTCCAGAACCTCGGCGGGCAGCCCGGCGGCGACCGGCTGCGGCATCCGTTCGGGCAGGGTCTGCCGCGGCTGGGCGGAGTCCGTGGGCGGCGCGTCGAGCAGGATGGCCAGCGCGTTGGCGGTTTCGGTCAGGTTCTGGCGATAGGTGGTGTCGGCGGCCTCCTGGCTGCGCAGGTTCTGTTCCGCCTCCAGCACGTCCAGGTTGGACACCGCGCCCGCCGCGTACTTCGCCTGGGTCAGGTCGTAGACCCGCCGCGCGTAGGCGATGCTCTCGCCGCTTAGGGCGACGCGCTGGCGCAGATAGACCAGCTTCCAGTAAAGCTCGGCGGCGGTGGCGGCCAGGCCCTGCGCGGCGTCGGCCAAATCCTCTGCCGCGGCCTCCGCCTCCAGGTCGGCGGCGTCGCGGGTCCGCGCCAGCGCCCCCCAGGGATCGGGATCGAGGTCCACCCCCAGCGACACCGAGGCGCCGCGCGTCGTCTTGCGCGCGTGCGACAGGGTGCGGCTGCGGGTCAGATCGCCGCTGGCCGACAGGCTGGGATAGAGGTCGCCCTGCGCCAGTCCCGCCTTCAGCCGCGCCTGACGCGCCTTTTCCACCGCCACCGTCAGGTCGTTGTTGCGGGCCAGGGCCTCGGCCACCAGACGGTCGAGGTCGGCGTCGCCGAATTCCCGCCACCAATCGTCGAGGGCGGCGGCGGGGGCGGCCTGCGCCGCCTGCGCGAACTTCGGCGGCACGGTGAGCTGGGGGCGGCTGTATTCGGTTTCCAGCAGGGAGCAGCCGGGCAGAAGCAATCCCGCCGCCAGCAACGCCGCCATCAGTCCCCGCGTCGATACGGTCGAATGGATCATCATTCCCGCGCCAAAGCCTCCACCGGGTCGAGGCGCGCCGCGTGACGCGCCGGAAGAAAACCGAAAGCCACGCCGATCGCCGACGAACAGCCGAAGGCGGCGGCGATCGACCCTGCCGAGATCACCATCTTGACGCTGCCGAAGCGGCCGACCACGGCGTCGATGGCGAAGGCCAGGCCGACCCCCAGCACGCCGCCCAGCAGGCAGACCAGAATCGCCTCGATCAGGAACTGCTGCATGATGTCGGACTGGCGCGCCCCCACCGCCATGCGCACGCCGATCTCGCGGGTGCGTTCGGTGACGCTGACCAGCATGATGTTCATCACCCCGATGCCGCCCACCACCAGCGAGATCACCGCGATGGCGGAAACCAGCAGGGTCATCGTCGCCGTGGTCTTGTCCACCGTCTGCCGGATGGTGTCGGTGTTGATGACGAAGAAATCCTTGGCGCGGTGCCGTTTCAGCATCATCTGCACGATCTGGCTTTCCGCGTCCTTGGTGGCATAGCCGTCGGCGACGCGCACGGTGATGCGTTGCAGATAGGTCTGGCCGAGCACCCGGTTCATCGCCGTGGTATAGGGAATCCAGACTTGCAGGGCGTCCGGGTTGCCGAAGGCGGCGACGCGCTTCTTGGTTACGCCGATCACCCGCACCGGCACGTCGCCCAGCAGGATCACCTGCCCGATCGGATCGGCCTCGTCGCCGAACACCTGTTTCAGGGTGTTGTCGTCGATCACCGCCTCTTGCGCGCGGCGCTGCACGTCGCGGTCGGCGAAGAAGGCGCCATCGGCCAGTTCGTAACCGCGCACCCGGAAGTATTCCGCGCCGACGCCGTTGATCGTGGCGGTAACCGAAACGTTGCGGTAACGCAGGGTCCGGCTGCTGGCCAGGCTGGGGGTGACGCTGTCGACGAAGTCGAACTGGCGCAAGGCCTCGGCGTCGCGCGGCACCAGGGTGCGCACCCGGCCGGAACGCATGTCGCCGAAGTCCTTGCCCGGCAGGATGTCGATGGTGTTGGTGCCGATCGAGCTGATGTCGGAAAGGATCTTCTGCCGCGCCCCCTCGCCCAGCGCCACCACCGAAACCACCGCGGCGATGCCGATGATGATGCCGAGCATGGTCAGGAAGGTGCGCAGCCGGTGCGCCGACATCGCCAGCAGGGCCATGCGCAGGGCCTCCCGCGCGCGGTCGGCGAAGGCATGCCAGTCGTGGCCGTCGGCCAGCGGCGCGAAGTCCTGCTCCGGCGCGGAACGCGGCGCGCCCTCGCGGCGGTCGGCCAGGATCTCGCCGTCGCTGATCTCGATGATCCGCTCGGCATGCGCCGCCACCGCCGCGTCGTGGGTGACGATGATGATGGTGTGGCCCTCGGCGTGCAGCTCCTTGAGCAGGGCCAGCATGTCCTCGCCGCTTTTGCGGTCCAGCGCGCCGGTGGGTTCGTCGGCCAGGATCACCCGGCCGCCGTTGACCAGGGCGCGCGCCACCGAGACGCGCTGCTGCTGGCCGCCGGACAGCTGTGCCGGAGTATGGTCCAGGCGGTCGCCCAGGCCCAGACGCCGCAGCAGCGCCACGGCGCGTTCGCGCCGCGCCGGACGGGCGCGCCCGGCATAGACCGCCGGAACCTCGACGTTGCCCACCGCGTCGAGGATGGACAGAAGGTGATAGCGCTGGAAGATGAAACCGAAATGCTCGCGCCGGAGTTCCGCCAACTGGTCGGGCGACATCTCGCGGGTGTCGTGCCCGGCGACGCGATAGGAGCCGCGCGTCGGCCGGTCCAGGCAGCCGAGGATGTTCATCAGGGTCGACTTGCCGGAACCGGACACGCCGACGATCGCCACCATCTCGCCCGCCTCGATGGTCAGGTCGAGGCCCTTCAAGGCGGCGATACTCTGGTCCCCGGATGGGTATTCCCGCCACACCCCGTCGAGGCGCAACAAGGGCTCGCCCATCAGAACAGCCTCCCCAGCGGCGAACGCGGCGGCCGCGACGGCGCGGCGCTGGCGGCGGCGGCGGCGGCGGCGGCGGCGCGGGTGCTGACCACCCGTTCGCCTTCCTCAAGCCCCTCCAGCACCTGCGCCTGGATGTTGTTGTTGATGCCGACCTTGATCTTGCGCCGGGTCAGGGCGCCCGCATCGTCCATCACCTGCACCGCGTAGAGCCCCTTGGCGTCGGGCCGGGCCAGCACGGCGGCGGGGATGACCAGCGCGTTCTTCGCCTCGGTGAGGACGATGGAAACCTGCGCGGTCATCGAAATCCGCAGCTTGCGGTCCGGGTTCTCCACGTCGAAGAGGGCGTTGTAATAGATCGCCTGGCTGGAGGTGGAGGAAGACGACGACGACGAGGACGACGACGACGACGACGAGGTCGTGGTGTTGATGCTTTCCGGCGCGGGCTCGATGGCGCGCAGCACGCCGTAATAGCGATGGTCGGGTTCGCCCAGGATGGTGAAATACACGGTCTGCCCCGGTTTCACCCGCGTCACGTCGGCTTCCGAAACCTCGGCGCGCACCGTCATCAGACCCAGTTGCGCGACTTTCATCAGGGTCGGGGTGGTCTGCGCGGCGTTGACCGTCTGTCCCTCGTCCACCGGCAGCGCCACCACGGTGCCGGAAATCGGCGCCGCGATGCGGGTGTAGCCCAGGTTGACCTGGGCGGTTTCCACCGCCACCTTGGCCTGCTCGATCGACGCGTCGAGGGCGGCGACCTCGGCCTGCAACGACACAAGGCTGGCTTCCGCCGCCTCGAAGGTCTCGCGCGAACCGGCGTCCTGCTTCAACAATTTCTTCTGCCGTGCGAAGGACAACTGCGCCTGACGCAGCGAGGCGGCCTTGGCGGCGCGCTGCGCCACCGCGCTGGCCAGTTCGGCCTCGGCCTTGCGCAGGGATTTCTGTTGCGTCTGGGAATCGATTTCGACGACCAGCTGGCCTTCCGCCACGTCGTCGCCCAGTTCCACCAGCAACGACTTGATCTGGCCGCTGGCCTGGGCGCCCACCGTGACCTGCTTCTTCGCCTCGATCTCGCCATCGGCGAGGACGGTGTCCTCGATGTCGGCGCGGGCCACCGCCACCGTCGGCGGCGGCGGCGCGGAAGGGGAGAAAACCCGCCAGCCCGCCAGGGCCAGAACCGCCAGAAGCGCCGTTCCCACCGCCAGCCGCCGCCCCGTCAAACGGGGCAGACGATTGCTTTTCTTCGCTTCGCCCACCGGAACCGCCCTCCGTCATTCAGCTCCCGGCGCGAGAGTGCACGCCGCATGCAACACTGTCACGCACAGAATGGCCCCGGACTGTCGCAGGACTGTGCCGGGCGATTCGGAAAACTGTATCAATCTGTATCGCGAAGGGGACTATTTCGCGGCGGAAGCGTCGAGACAGGCGCGCACCCCCGCCATGCGGCGGGTCATCGCATCGGCCAAGGCCTGGCGCGACGGCCGATCGAGGATGTCCGCCAGATCGGCGAGGGCCAGGCCCACCGCCTCGCCCTCGCGGCGACGGCGTTCCTCGAAGCCGGGGTCCGGCGCCGGCATCGCGGCGGCGGAGACGTGCCCCTCGACGAAATCGCGCAACAGGTTACCCGGACGCGGCGGCGGCATTTCCATCCCCCCGGCATCCTTGAAACGGCGGTCCAGAATCGCGAGGGCACGGCCGCGCTGCGGCTCGGCCAGAGTATCCTCGACGGCGCGGACAAGGTCGCGCTGGATGCCGGGACGCGGCCCGAACGGCGGGAACTTCGGCGGCAGCGACAAGGACGACGTCGCCAGGAATCCCACACCGACACCCAACAACAACACGTTCAAGGCCAGGGAACCGAACAACCATCGCTTCATCGCAGCACACCCATTGACTCGCGCGGCGGCATCATTTCACCCCGTAAAGGTCCAGGGTCACCGTCAGGTCGCTTGCGGCATGGGTCGCCGAGGATCGCTGCGCCAGACTGATACCGACGCCGACGACGATACCGAAGGCAAGACAGGCGGCAAGCCATCCCGACACCGGCCGCACCAGAACGCCGATCCCCGCCGCCACCGGACGCGGCATCGCCGGACGCGGCATCGCCGGGATTTCGGGAATGCGCCTGGTCTGCGCCGGGACGGATTCATCCGGCAAATTGTCGAGGATCGCATCCATCAGACGAAGACGGCGCGCCTCGGAAAGCGGCGGCTCGGCCGCCGAGAGAAGGGCGTCCATCTCTTGCGCCTCGGCAAAGGCATGGCGCGCGTCCTCGTTATCCTGCAACAACCGTTGGGCAGCCTGACGCCGCGCATGTGGCCAGCGCGTCAAGTCCGCTCCGTAGGTATCGAGCAACGCCCGGAATTCTTCTGGCGTCATGATCCCTCCGCATCGTCTACATCCTGTAGACTTTTATTTAAGCACTGTTCTCAGCTTTTGCCGCCCTCTCTTCAGGAGGGACTCGACGGCATTCAACCGCAGGCCCATAATCTCCGCAACCTCGCCCGCCGTCAAACTCTCGTGATAATAAAGCGTAATCGCCGTTCGTTGCTGCTCGGACAGGTGGTCCATGGCGGCACGCAGACGGGTGGCGTCTTCCCTTTGCACGCATTGGGCAAGCGGGCTTGGACCCTCGTCCTCGATTTCCGGAACGTCGTCGATGGAAGAGGTGCGGGCGCGCCGGATCGAATCGATGCACCGGTTGACCGCGACGCGGTAAAGCCAGGTGCGGAAACGCGCCTGCCCCGGCGTCCACTGCGCGCGGGCGGTCCAGACCTTCAGGAAAACGTCCTGCGCCACGTCCTCGGCCTCGGCGCCGCCGACGATGCGCCGCGCGGTGCCGACGATGCGGTCGATGTGGCGCGAGACCAGAAGGCGGAAGGATTCCTTGTCGCCATCCTGGACGCGCAGCATCAGCGCCTCGTCGGTCATATCCTCCGAAGACGATCCCGGTCCTAGATTGACGGCAACCTCGTCCATCCACGTCCCCGTGGCGTGTCTGTCATCGACGGCTGCGGTTCTGCTCAGTCCGCTCAATTCATCCACCGATCAGAAGCGTTGTAACAGGTACGGGCATGCACCGTCACTCGGCACTATATGCCTAGACCTAGGCAGTTTTTTCCTCTTTCTGCGGCATCAGCGAGGGCACCCCGGCAATCGCCGCGAAGGCCTCGCGCATCGCCAGCACTTGGCGTTGCACGCTGCTGTAGCGCAGTTCGGAATCCGGCGACTTCGCCTGCTTGGCGCGATGCAGTTGCACGATGGTCGTCTTGTAGTACGCGTGCAGGACGTCGGCGACCGGCTTGGCCTTGGCGTCCTGCTGGTTGAGCGCGCCGTCCAGCCCCTGCAGGATGTTGGCCGCCCGCACCACCGCGGTGAGTTCGTTTTCGAAGTTGTCTTCCAGGCAGGCGGCCTTGGCGTGCGCCACCGAGCAGAGGACGGAATCGTACAGCTCGACGATGACGCGCAAGGGGGTCTGCGCCCGCCGCGCCGCGCCATAGGCCTTGACGCCCATCCGCAAAATGTTCTTGTCCATGGTTCCCTCCTGGGATGATTGAAAACTCAGTCGTCGTCGCTGTTGCCGAACAGGGCCTCGATCTGCGCCAGGGCCAGTTCCGAGGCCTCGATCGCCGCCTCGATGCGGGCGTAGTAGTCGACCAGGTAATCCTCGTAGTCCTCGGCCTTTTCGGCGATGCGGTCGCGGCGTTCCTGCTTGGTGTCGATGGTGTCGGACAGGGATTCGACGCGGCTGGAGACCAGGCCGTCGTCTTCGTCGGCATAGTTTTCCAACGTCGCCACCATCTGGTCGGCGAATCCATCCTCGACGGACAGGGTAATGCTGGCGCTGGCCGTGCCGGTGTAGACCAGGCGCAGTCCCTCGTAGGCGGAACCGGCGGCGCCGGTCAGGGTCTGGTTGCTGACCGTCAGCTCGGTGCCGTCGATGGTGGCGGCGGTGATGTTGCCGTCGCCGTCCAGCGTCACCTCGACGGTATAGTCGCCCGCCGCCATGTCGCCCGCGATGTCGCCGACGTAGAGGTCGGACGACGAGACCGAGGTGCTTTGCTGGAAGAAGGCTTCCGCCACGTCGGCGTGCTGGGTCAGGAACTCCTCCAGGGTGTCGGCGTCGAGTTCCAGGGTGTTGTCGTCGCCATAGGAAATGCCGAGATCGGCGATGGAATAGGTGGTGCCGTCCACCTCGACGGTCCGGCTCAGCAACGAATAAAGCGCCGAGTTGATGTTGCGCAAAAGGCTGTCGCCGAACAGGACGGCGCTGTCGGCGGCGCCCTCGTCGTCGGTTTCCTGCTGGGTCAGGGCATAGCTGCGATAGGTGTTGTAGGCATCCACCAGATCCTCGACCGCCGAATAGACGTCATCCAGGTCCTGACCGATTTCCAGGGTAACGGTGTCTCCGGCGGTGGTGTTGTAGAGGCTGATCGAAACCCCGGTCAGCACGTCCTCGATATCGTTCGAGGAACTGGTGACGGTGACGCCATCGATAACGACCTCGGCCTGCGCGGCGGCCTGCAACTCGTCGGCGAAGCTGCCGTCGCTGCCGGTCACGCCCAGGCTTTGCAACACGTCGGCGCCGGATACGGCGGCGGCGGCAATGCTCTCTCCGGTATTGGCGGAGGCCAGCACCAGGGTATAGCCGGAATCGCTGCTCTTGATCAGGGTGGCGGTGACGCCGGTATCGCTGGAGACGTCGTTGATCGCCTCGGCCAGGTCGGCCAGCGTCATGTCGGAGGTGACGATGATGTCGGTGGCGGTCACGTCGCCCGCGGCCAGCGAGAAGGTGCCGTCGTAGCCCAGCGCCGCGGTCTTGTCGGCGACCTCGCCGGAAGCGACCTTGTGCGCCGTGGCCAGGCTGACCACCTCGACGGTATAGGACCCCAATTCCGCATCGTCGGTGACGGTGACGCCCAACACGTTGTCGGGGCTGGAGATCGCCGAGGACGACAGATAGGCGGAACGGGAATCGAAAACCGAGGACTCCGCCGACGCCGACAGGGTTTCCGCCGCGTCGGACAGCGCGGTCAGGTCGGAAAGAACGGTTCCCCACGCCGAAACCTGATCGTTCAGCACGTCGATCTGATCGTCGATCAGATAGGCGGTCTGCATCTTCGCCTCGACCGCCACCTGGATCAGCGACGAGGAATCGAAACCCGACGTCCCGGTCCCCGAGATGTAGGTGGTGCCGCTGGCGCCGGTGACGATCGTCGACATGATGCAACCTTCCCTCGCCGTGACGAGACCGGGGATGAGGGGACCGGACCGCGCCTTTTCAGGGGACGCGCAGGAGGGGTGTATCCGGTCCCCTCAAGGGTACGCGCCCGCCCGTTCGGGGGCGGGCGCTCACCTTTGCCTTACTGCAGCAACTGCAACAGCTGCTGCGGCATGTCGTTGGCCTGCGCCAGCGCCGAGATGGCGGCGTTGGTGCGCACCTGCGCCGACGAGAATTCCGACTGCGCCTCGGCGATGTCGCAATCCGCGATCGCCGACTGGGCGGCGTCCAAATTCTCTTCGGACGAGGTGATCTGGGTGGAGTGGTAATCGAACCGCGATTCCAGGGCACCCACGTCGGCCCGCGCCGACGCGACGTTGCCGATCGCGGTGTTGACCGCGGTCAGGGCGGCGGTCGCCGTGGTGGTGTCGGTGATCGCGGTGCTGGCGAAGGTCGAGCCCATCGAGTTGACGGCAGTGAACGCGGCGGTGTTCAGGTTGGTGGCGATCACGTCGCTGCTGGTGGTGCCGACCAGGAAGGTGGCGGAATACGACCCGTTCAGCAGCGACGTGCTGTTGAAGGTGGTGGTGGTGACGATGGAGCTGATTTCGTTCCCGAGGGTCTGAAATTCCGACTGGATGTAGGCCAGCTCGGTCGAGCTGACGGCGCCGGAAATCGCCTCGGCGCACAGCACCTTCATGCGCTCCAGCACGTCGGAGATCGAGGACAGGCCGCCGTCGGCGGTTTCCAGGATCGAGGTGGCGTGCGAGGCGTTGGTCGACGCCTGCCCGAGGACCGCCACGTCGGACTGCAGCTTGGTCGCCACGGCCAGACCGGCGGCGTCGTCGGAAGCGCGGGTGATGCGCGACCCGGACGCGACCTTGTTCAAGGCGTTGGTCTGGTCGTCGGAATTGATGTTGAGGTAGCGCAGCGCGGAATTCGCGGAAGCGTTGGTGGTGATGACAGGCATGTGAAATCTCCTTCGTTGATCTCTCACGAGGCCGTTCGAGCCTCGGTGCTTTGGCACCCGCCGATACGCCCAACGCGCATCCGAACCACTGGCGCCTTACCCCTCTAACGGGGCGGCCCCGCCGACACTGGCGCGCCATCGTGGAAAAATTTTCCGGAAAAAAATTTCGCCAGTTTTCCGCCCGCCGCCGCGTTTGTCGGGTAACGGAGCGGACTGAATGGCCGCGCCACCCCAGCACCGGCGGGCTCGCGAACGAATTTCCGAGAGGCCGGACCGGAAACCGGAGACCGGCCATGACCACCGTCAGCACGATCAGCTCGGACACCACGAGCGGTCTGTCTTCCACCACCGCATCGTCGGTGGAAGCGCTGTCCGAGAACTACGAACTGTTCTTGTCGATCCTGACCACGCAGCTCGAGAACCAGAACCCGCTGGATCCCACCGACACCGACGAGATGACCAGCCAGTTGATCAGCTACGCCCAAGTGGAGCAGCAGATCCTGTCGAACTCGTATCTCGAGAACCTGGTGCTCTCCACCAACAACGAAAGCGCCGCGGTGGCGCTGTCGATGGTGGGGATGGAGGTCACCTACATCGCCGACGACCTGACCTATTCCGAAGGCGACACCCTGTCCTGGGCGTTCGACGTGCCCGACGACACCGAAAGCCTGGTGGCGCAGGTGCTCAACGAGGACGGCGACGTCGTCTACACCGAGGAACTCTCCACCACCTCGGGCAGCCGCACCTTCACCTGGGACGGTACCCTATCCAACGGCAGCAGCGCCGAGGACGGCACCTATTCCCTGAACCTGGTGGCCACCGATTCCGACGGCGAGTCCGTCGACATCGACCCCGAGACGACCAGCGTGGTTTCCCGCGTCGATTGGTCCAGCGGCAGCGCGCAGCTGATCATGAAGAACGGCGCGACGGTCTCGCTGTCGAGCATCGTCTCCGCGGCCACCCCCAGCGATTCCTAACGGATTTCAGATAAGGAGGCTCCACCATGAGCACTCTCAGCGGTTCGATGAATATCGCGGTTTCCGCGCTCAATTCCCAGTCGGCGGCGGTTTCGACGATTTCCAACAACCTCGCCAACTCCAGCACCTACGGCTACAAGACCACCACCGCGTCGTTCGCGTCGATGGTGTCGGGGTCGGGTTCCTACAGCAGCTTCACCGGCGCGGGCGTCACCGTCGATCCGACGCAGGAACTGACGGTCCAGGGAACCCTGGTCGGCACCGAAAACGATACCGACCTCGCGGTGGACGGCGACGGCTGGTTCGTCGTCGCCAACTCCTCGGACAGCGACGTGTTCTACTACACGCGCTCGGGCGATTTCTCGACCGACGACGAAGGCTATCTGGTCAACAGCAGCGGCTGGTATCTGCAGGGTTACGCCACCGACCGCGACGGCAACGTCGTTTCCGGCACCTCCGCCGCCAGCTTGGAGGCGATCAACGTCAACGACTATGCCGGCGCCGCCGAGGCGACCACCGAGCTGTCGATCCAGGCGATCCTGCCCGCCGATGCCGACGCTCTCGACACCTTCACCGTGGACGCGGAAATCTACGACAGCCTGGGCACCGCCTACACCCTGACCCTGACCTACGAAAAGACCGCCGCCAACACCTGGACGGTGTCCGCCGCCCAGCCGGCCTACAGCGCCGACGGAACCACCGACACCGCCACCACGGTGACGCTGTCCAACACCTCCATCACCTTCAATTCCGACGGCACCCTGGCGACGCCGACCACCGACATCACCATCGGCATTACCGGCTGGAGCAGCGGCGCCGCGACCAGCTCGATCGCCTATACCGTGGGCACGGCCGGCGCCACCGACGGCTTGAGCCAGTACGCCACCGGCGACGGCACCTCGGACCCGACGATCACCCTGACCGAAGTGGTCCAGGACGGCCTGCGCTTCGGCGAATTCAGCAGCGTCACGGTGGACGAGGCGGGCTACGTCTACGCCAACTTCGACAACGGCATCAGCTATACGATTTACAAAATTCCGCTCGCCACCTTCGCCAACGACAACGGCCTCGAGGCGGAAAGCGGCACCGTCTTCGCCGCCTCCATCTACTCCGGCGAGGCCAATCTGGTCGAAGCCGACAGCGGATCCGCCGGATCGATCGAATCCGGGGAACTGGAATCGTCGACCACCGACACCGCCACCGAGTTCAGCAAACTGATCGTCGCGCAGCAGGCATACTCCGCCGCGTCCGAGATCATCAGCACGGTCGGCGACATGTACGACGACCTGATGGCGGCGAAACGGTGAGACCGATGACCGCCGAACGCCAGAGCCTGGACCGACTGCTCAAACGCGCCGAAACGGCGCGTCGCCGGGCAGACGCGTTGCCGCCCACCGCCCCGCTGGCGGAACGGCTGTGCGTCATCGTCGATCTGCGCCAAAGCCTGCACGCCTTGGAAGAAAGTCACGCGGCGCTGGAAAAGCGCCGTACCCAGGCCGCCAGCGGCCGTGTCGTCGCCTCCGCCTATGGGCGGGCGGCGGCGCTGCGCCTGTCCACCCGATGACCGGAGAATCCGCCATGTCCGAAGCCACTTTGTCCTCCCTCGACCGCAAGACCCTGGCCGATTTCTGCTCGGTCCTGCGCGAACTGACCACCCTGGTGGACGAAGAGAACGCCATCCTGGCGGTCCCCACCGAAACCCTGCCGCAAAGCATGATCGCGCGGAAGGAAGAGCTGGGAAACCGCTATGCCCACCTGACGCAGAACCTGCGCCGCCGCGCCGCGGCGATGCACGAGGCGGGCGAACTGGATCCCGACTCCCTGGAAACCGACATTCGCGGCCTGGTGCGCAAGCTCAAGGAAAACCAGACCCTGCTCAACGCCCGCAAGGCGGCCACCGCTCTGCGCGTCGAGGCGGTGATGAAGACCCTGGCCGAACGCGAACGCCGCGACGCCGCGTCCTATGACGCGCAGGGCGGCACCTGCCCCCGCCCCAAGGCGATAAACGGCGGCTTGCACCTGCGCGCCTGATCATCGAAAGGGGAGGCCCCGGCGATGTCGATTTCCAGCATCATCAACACGGCGAACTCCGCCCTTTCGGTGGCGCAGTCGCGCATCGCGCTCACCTCGGCCAACATCGCCAACGCCGAAACCGACGGCTACACCAAGAAGAGCGCCTATGTCGCCTCCGCCACGGTGGGCGGCCAAGTGACCGGCGTCACCATCGTCGGCAGCGGCAGCGACGTCGACGAGAAACTGCACCAAAGCGTGGTCAAGGCGATTTCCCAATCGTCCTATGACGCCACCTTGTCGTCGTACTACGAAACCCTGCTCACCGCGCTGGGTTCGACCAGCGACGGCAGCGACCTGTCGACCACGTTGACTGCGTTGAAGACGTCGATTTCCGACGCCATCGACGATCCCTCGACCTCTTCCACCATCGACGCGGTGACCGACGCCGAGGACGACTGGACCGAAGCCGTCGACGACGCCTCCGACGCCGTGCAGTCGGCCCGTACCTCCGCCGACCAGGGAATCGCCGAGGCGGTGGAAAGCGTCAACGACCTGCTGCATCAGATCGACGACCTCAACGACCGGATCACCAAGGCACAGGCAGACGGGAAGTCCACCTCGGACCTGGAAGACAGCCGCCGCGCCGCGCTCGAGAACCTGGGCCAGTACGTCAGCGTCACCAGCTTCACCACCTCGTCCGGGGCGATGCAGATCTACACCAATTCCGGCCAGGCGCTGCTGACCTCGACGGTGCACGAACTCAGCTACACCGCGACCGGCACCCTCAGCGCGTCGCAAAGCTATTCCGGCGGCACCATCGCGGGGATCATGCTCGACGGCGAGGACGTCACCGCCGACCTTTCCGGCGGCTCGATCGGCGCCCTGATCGAGATGCGCGACGAAGTCCTACCCGCCGTGCAGGCCGAAATCGACAACCTGTCGGCGACCGTCACCTCCGCGCTGAGCGGCCTGTCCACCGCGCTGACCTCCGCCGCGAGCGGCGATACCTCGGCCCTGCAAACCATCTGGTCGTCGCTCGACGACACCACCAGCTTCGCTGCGGCGGGCAACCTGTCGGCGACCACCAGCTCGCTGACCGGATACGTCACCGCCCTGATCGACGACCTGGCCGACCGCGCCGAAGCCGCGTCCGACGCCGCGGACGCCAGCGCCACCACCTCGGAAAGTCTGTCCACCAGCTTTTCCAACACCTACGGCGTCAACGTGGACGAGGAAACCGCGCTCTTGACCACCTATCAGCAGGACTACGAGGCGGCGGCGCAGATCCTCTCCACCGCGCAGGAAATGTGGGACAGCCTGCTCGCGATGATGAACTGACGGAGGACACGCCATGCGCATTTCCACGGCGGGCATGAACAATCAGATGATTTCCCAGGCGATGCGGGTGCAAAGCGCCTATGCCGAGGCACTGACCCAGCAGGCATCCGGCAGCAAGTCGGAATCCCTGTCCGGCCTCGACGGTCAGGCGGGCGCGACGATCGGGCTGAAAGCCGACATCGCCGCCTCGGAGCACCTAGCCACCCAGGCGGAAGCCGCCACCAGCAAGCTGGAAATCGCCTACTCCACCGTCGACACCATCACCGACCTGGTGGAAAAGATCCGCGTCGCCATCTCCGCCGCGCTCGACGGCAACGTCAGCGACGCCGCCACCGTGCAAACCACGGCGTCGGGTTACCTCGACGACGTGGTTTCGCTGCTCAACACCAAGTACGCGGACACCTACATCTTCTCCGGCACCACCGGGCAGACCGAACCGGTGGACATCTCGGACGCCGCCTACGACCCCAGCAGCGGCGCGGACACCGACTATTACCAGGGCAGTTCCACCCTGGCCGCGGTGATGGTGGACAGCGGCAACGCCAAATCCTATGGCGTCACCGCCGACGAGGACGCCTTCGAACAGGTGCTGCGCGCCCTGTCCACCCTGAAAACGATGACCACCAGCCCGGCCGACACCGCGACCATGCAGTCGGCCTTCGACCTTCTGTCGACCGCGACCACCGGCCTGGGCGAAATCCAGGAGAACCTGTCCGACCAGACGACCGCCTTCGAATCCATCATCGACAACCAGACCGAATTCCAGCTTTACGCCAACGAGGCGCTGGAGAGCCTGACCGACATCGACGTCGCCGAGGCCAGCGCCCTGGTCTCGCAGCAGGAAGTGCTGTTGCAGGCCTCCTTCGCCACCCTATCGTCGCTGAAAAGCATCAGCGTCCTCGACTACCTGTGAGGTTGCCGCCGATGACCGCTCTCGCCGCAGGCTCCCTCGCCCCGATCCTGTCGGAGGCCCGCCGCCTGTTGCGGAGCGGCGATTACGCGGCGATTTCCTGCGACGTCTTCGACACCGTCCTCTTGCGCCGCTGCACCGTGCCGTCGGGGGCGTTCGAACGCGCCTTCCACCTGTTGCCGGAAATCCGGCCCGCCGCCGCCCACGCCGAACTCTTCGTACAGCACCGGCAGATAGCGGAAGCCGCCGCGCGGATGGCGGCGCGGCAGAAGTACGGCTCGCCCGAGGTCGGCATCGCCGAAATCTACGCCCGCTTTCCCCACCGCCTGTTCGGCGTCGACGACGCGCAAACCCTGATCGACGCGGAGTTTCAAGCCGAGGCCGAGCTCTGCTTCGCCAACCCGGGGGTCGCCCAGTTGCTTGCCGAGGCGAAGGACCTGGGCCTGCGCGTCGGCTTCCTCTCCGACACCTATTGGAGCGAAGACGCCCTCGCCGCGTTGCTGCGCGCCGCGCTGCCCGGCCTGTCCTGGGATTTCCTCTACGCCTCGTCCGACCGCCGCAACGGCAAGACCCAATCCCTGTTCTCCCTCTGCCTGCGGCAGCGGAAGCTCGACCCCGCCCGCGTCCTGCACCTCGGCGACAACCCGGAAGCCGACGTGCGCATCCCCGCCCGCCTGGGCATCCGCGCGCTGCACCTGCCGCAGTGCGACGAACCCCTTGCCGCCCTGCTGCCGCGCGAGGACGCCGTCTTCCATTCCGCCTGCGCCGCGACGGCGCCCTTCTTCCGCCTCGACGGCGGCGCCCGCACCCTGCGCCGCCGCATCGCGGCGGGGCTGGAGATTTCCGACGCCGCCTTCGCCTATGGCGCGCAGGTGATCGGGCCGGTGTTCGACGCCTTCGACGCCTTCGCCGCGCACCGGGTGGCGGAAATCGCCGCCGTCCCCGATCGCCGCGCCGCCGTCGCCTTCGTCGCGCGCGACGGCTTTCTGCCGTATCGGGTTTGGCAGACCTGCGGCCACGGCAAGGCCGCCTATATCGAGGTCAACCGGCGCACCGCCCTGCTCGCGGCGGCGGACGCCCCCGATTCCCTCGCCGCCTTCTTCCGCTCGATCCCGCGTCTCGACCTCGCCAGCGTCACCGGCTTCCTGAAGCGGGAAACGCCGCGCCTGCGCCGGTATTTCTCGCGCGCGGCGAACGGCGTCGTCGACGGCGCGCGCTTCGCCACGGACCTGCCGGACCTCTTGGGCCAGGACGACCTGGCCGCCCTGGCCCAAGACGGACGGCAGCGGCTGATCGCCCACCTGCGGCGGGAAATCGCGGATTTCGACGCCTGCACCGACCTTGTCCTGGTCGACCTGGGATACGCGGGAACGGTACAGAAGGCCCTGCGCGCCGCCTTTACCCGCGCGGGGCGGAAAACCAACCTGCACGGCGTCTACCTCGCCATGGTCGACGAAGACCTGTGCGAAGTCGCGCCGCCCGACAGCGCGGCGGGGCTGATCTCCGGCGCGGTGCTGCTGCCCGCGACGCGCCACGCCCTGCTTTCCAACGTCACGCCGCTGGAACAGATCTGTTCCGCCCCCGGCGGCTCGGTCGATTCCTACGACGAGGGCGGCCGCGTCCTGCGCGAACCGAACCCGCGTCCGCCCGAGCAGGAAACCCTGTGCGCCCGCATCCGCGATGGGGCACTGGCCTATGCCGCCGCGGCGCGCGCCGCCGCCCCGTCCGCGCCGCCCGACGCAACCGGCGCGGCCTGGGCGGCGGCGATCCTGGCGCGGGCGCTGCTGCTGCCCACCGACGGCGAGCTTGAACTGTTGGCCCCGCTGCGCCACGACGCCAACCTGGGCCGCCCCGGCCTGGCGGCGATGGCCGACGCCGGAACCGCGCGCCGCGACCTCGCCGCCCTGACGCTGCCCGCCGCGTTGGAGCCGCGCAAGCCGCCGATGTGGATGGCGGGAGGATTGGCCCACCTGTCCCCGGCGCACGGCGCGCTGTTCGCCGTTTCCGCCTTCGGCCATTTGCCCGACGCCGCCCTCGCCGACGCCCCGGTGGCCGAGGTCACCCTGGTCGCCACCGAACGGCGGCAGAACCGCAGCTTCCCGATCCGGGTGCAGGCGATGCGCGGCGCCTTCGGCGAACTGCGCATCCGGGTACCGCTGACCCGCCGCCTGAACGTCGCCATGGTTACCTTCCCCGCCGCCGTCCTGCCGCCGCGGGGCCGGATCGAGGGCGTATTTCTCGCCAGCGGCGAAACCGCGTGGCAGGCCGCCGCCGACACCGATCCGGCGCGTCTGTCGGCGGAGGCCATGATCCCGGCGGAAATCGACCTTGCCCCGGACGGCACCTACGCATCCGCCGCCGACGGTTTCCTCGCGGTTTCCCTGCCGCCGCTCGCCGCCGAGATCGGCATCCTCACCCTGACCGTCACGCCGGGCGGCGGCCTGCGCCTGCTGGCCGCCGCGACCGCGTATCCGTCCAACACCTGACAGGGGCCACCGACATGTTGTGCAGCATCGCGATTACCGGCGGCAGGGCGGAATCCTTCGACTTCGTCTTCTCGAAGGGAGAGCTGTCCCCGAACGCGATCTTCGATTCCGCGACGTCGCCGCCCGGCCGTTACCTGCTGGAAGTCGGACGGCGCACCGTCAAGGCGGCCGCCGCCTGCGACGCCCTGGTCATCGGCAACCCGATTCTGCCGATGTCCGGCGCGACGCTGGCGAAACTTGCCTTGAGCGAAGGCTCGCTGCCGGTCCCGGCGTTGATCTGCGACGAGGCGCATTTCCCCATCGCCTACGCCCTCCCCCGGGAGCTGTTCGAAAACGGTCGGGACCGCTTTCTCAACCTGCTGTCCACGGTCAGCCTGTTCGATGCCCGGTTCCTGGAATTCCTGACCGGCAAACAGGTGGCGCGCCTCAACACCAAGCTGAACGCCGTCACGGCGCTGCCGAAAGTCTCCCCCCAGGGGTTCGTCTTCGACGAGAACCCGAGCGCCTGGAAGGTTCAGTGCGTCAACGCGATCTCCCTGATGGAACGCCGGCAAGACTGGCCCAGCCTTCCCCTGGCGGCGCACCACCCGAACCATGCGGGGGACGTGCTGTTCTTCAGCTTGGCGTCGCAACTGACCAAGACCCTGGATTACGGCGCGCACGTCGTCTGTTCGAGCTACGTGGACATCTTCCACGATTGCGGCAACCGGCTGGAGCCCATCGTCCTCGACATGGCGCCGCTCTCGCGCGACGGCCGGGTCTCGGACGCCAAATACTTCATCCAGAGCATCCCGCACCTCCCGAGGGAGGATCTGGAAAACCACTTCATCGTCTTTTCCCGGTTTTCGAAGAACTACTCGGCCACGCCGTTCCATCTTATCGACCACGCCCGGTTCGCCCTCGGCGACCCGATTTCTTCGTTCGGCGAAACCCTGTACAGGCAGAAATCCCCGCCGCTCCGGCGCTGCCCCCTGCCGACGGCGCCGCTGCGCGTTCTTTTGCAACTGAGCGGCGGCTGGCCGCTGAAAACATATCCCGAGCCCAAGCGCCGCGTCCTCATCCAGGCCCTGCGCGCCTTCGGCTGTCAGGTCACCGTGCTGGACCTGGAAGACGCCGCCCGCGACGGGGCCGCCATCGAACAGGCCGGAAACACCCGCAAGCTGTCGGGCCTGCTGCACGACCACCACATTTTCGTCAGCGTCGATTCCTTCCCGCTGCACTATGCCTGCCACGTCGTCGGCCACCCCACGGTGGCGCTGTTCGGACCCAGTTCGCCCTCGAACTCCGATGCTCCGCGTGGCGTCGGCTATCGCCTGCCGTTGCCGTCGTTGCCTTGTTACGGATGCGCCGGGCCCGCCTGCCCGATCAACGGCAAGACCTCTTGCGACAACTATCCGGGCCCGGAAGCGATCCTGACGGCGATCTTCGAGCTGGCGGACGAGGTCTACGAATTCCAGCCGACGGGAGACGGAAAATGAGCACGACCCAGGTGTTGGCCTTCTTCGACGCCGGATTCTGCTCGTCCGGCCCAACATGGGAGGCGACGCATCGCGCCGATCACTGGGCATATTCCCTGAACCAGCGGTGGTCGCATTCCTATCAGCCCCACCCCCAGACGCCCGCCGGTTCCGGGCGATACGACCTGTGCCGCGCCGAGCAGGCGGCAATGGTCGTGGCAGCGGCACGGAACGTCGGATTTACCGGCTTCGTCCTTTCGCTGCTGCCCTGGAACGGCGGCTACGCGACCGGGGCCGAACTCCTGGCCCCGCATTGCGACGAGAGCTTCGGCCTGGCCTTCCAGTGGAACAACCCGGACACGGCGGACGACGACGCCCGGCTCCGCCGCGAATGCCGGGCCGTGGTGGCCGCGCTGGGTTCCGACCGGCATGTGCGGCTTGGCGGGCGCCCCACGTTGATCGTACGCAGGCCCAGCGCCCTGTCCGATCCCTCGTCGGTTCTGAAAGCGCTGCGGCAAGAGGCCGAAACCGCCGGTCTTCCCGGTCTGTTCGTCATCGCCAACGCCGCCGAGAAAACCGCCAAGCTGGCCGACGCGGGCTTCGACGCCCTGCTGGACCCCGATCCGGCGGAATGGATGTCGTGCGACCGCCACCTCGCGCATGACGGTTTCGCCTTGCTGCAAGCGATCTCCGGGAACGGCGAACTCTCCGGCCTGAGCGACAACCTGCTGAACTACACCACGTTCGTCCTCAGCCGCATGAACGGCCGCATGGAACGCGCGGGGACGTTGCCGCGCATCCTTCCCGGCTTCTGCGACATCGCCGACCGGCAAGACGGCGGCGCCGTCATCTTGAAGGAGATGACCGAGACGAGAATCGTCAAAGAGTTCTACGGCATGTTCGTCAGGAAGGCGATGTCCCTGGTCGAGGCCCAATTCGACGAGGGGAAACGGGCCGTGTTCGTCGATTCGTGGAACGACTGGCGCCACCACAGCCAAATCGAACCCACGGAACAGAACGGCACCGGCCTTCTGACCCAGACCCAAGAGGCCATCGTCTGGGGGCATTATCTTGCCCGGACGCAAACCCATCACTTGAAACCCCGCGAACGGGTCGCCGACGGCGGCCTGCGGCGCAGGGTCTCGGGGGCATGCGCCGCGCTTGCCGAGAAGCTCGACCAGGCCGGAATCCAGAGCACCCTGTCGAAGACCATCGTGCGGACGGACGCGCGGGACCAGACCCATGGTTGAACCGCCGCCCCCGCCCTGCCCGGCTTGCGGATCCGACGCCCCTCTTCTGCCGATCCCGGCGCATTTCTGGACCTGCGACGGCGTGCTCTACAGGCTGTTGCTCTGCCCGGATTGCGGCTGGCACGGAACCTACCCCACGCCGACGCACCGGACGCTTGAAAAGCTGTATGCCGAGACCTTCGACTACGCTTGGTATCGCGCCCATGCATGCGGCATCCATGCCGACGCCAAGCGCCGCCTGATCGAGGCGGGGGCGTTTCTGGGCGCGTCGCTGCTGGACTATGGCGGAGGGCACGGCTATCTGGCCCGGGCGGCGCGGCGCCGGGGCCTGGATGCGGCGGTCTACGACCCGTATTGCGGCGCGGCCGACCCGGCGATTCCGCAGCGGCGATGGGATACCGTCTTCTGCCTGCATGTGCTGGAACACGCCCCGTCGCCGGAAACCCTGTTGCACGAGATCCTTCGCCTGCTCAATCCGGGGGGGCGGATGATCCTGGCGGTTCCCAACGCCTTGGGCCTGGGGTACCGGCGGTTCGGCACCGACTGGCACTGGTTCCAGGGCCCGCTGATTCACCTTTCCCATTTCACCCCGGCGGCGGTCTGCCGCCTGGCGGACCGTTGCGGTTTCGAGCTGGAGAGCCTGACCTTCCACGACCGCTGGAACGCCAATTCCCTGGCCGACATCGACCGCCGCGACGAAAGCCTGATTCTCGACCGGGAATGGGCGGAAACGCGGGACCCGGCAATCGCCCGCCGGAACATTCGCCGACGGTTCCGGCTGCTCCACGCGGCGGGCGAACGCCGTCACGACGACGAGGACCTGTCCGAAATCCTGCTGATCGCCCGAAAACCCCCGACAGACGATCCCGCCACGGACCGAACCTGACGCATCGAGGACTCATCCATGCTTTCCACCTACCTTCGACCCCTGTTGCCCTCGTCGTCTTCCCGGATCGACCGATGCATCATGTGCCAAACCCGCGGCAGCCTGCGCCAAAGACACGCGATCCATAAGGACGGCTTTTTCGCCGGGCGGGCCTTCTATCAATGCGCGGAATGCGGTTTCGCCTACGACGTGCTGGCGGCGCCGACGCCGGACAGCTTTTACCAGCGGAACTATGCCGCCGACCGCTTCGACCGTTCGGGGATCGACTTTCTCTACCGCACCACCGAAGCCGTCGACCTCAGCATGTGTCTGGACAATTCCGGCATCGCCCCCAAACGGGTGCTGGAGATCGGGCCGGGGCCGGGGTGGTTCATGGAATCGTTTCTCGCCTGCAACCCGGAAACCGTCTACGACGTAGTCGAGCTGACCGATTTCGGTGCCGAAAGCTGCCGCGCCGCGGGAGCCGCCGAGGTCCATGCGATCAATTTCGAGGATCGATCCGCCGTCGATGGATTGGCGGGGCGTTACGACGTCGTCGTCTCCATCCACTGCGTCGAGCACCTGTTCAATCCGATGGCCGCCCTGGCCAACATGCTGCGCTGCCTGAAGCCGGACGGCGTGTTGTACGTCCACACGCCGAACTACCGGGATGACCGGGACGAAAACTGGCACCACTACAAGGCCCCGGATCACATCTGTTTCTTCTCTCCGGAAAGCTTCGCCCGTCTCGGCACCCTGTTCGGCTACAAGATGGCGGTCGCCATCGTCGCCTACGACGACAACGACGTCATCGCATTGCTGCGCCCCAACCCGGGGCGGCTGTGGCGGATGAAACGCGCGTTGCTGGCCCGTTCGCGTCGTCACCCGGTTCTCGGCTGATTCCCCACGAAAAAGGCCGCCCCCGTGGGAGGCGGGGGCGGCCAGGCGAAGCCCGACAAAAAGGGGGGATAGGCTTCGCCGCGGGGATTCCTTAGCTGCCGACCACCGCCCAGGTGCCGTCCGCCTTGCGGCAGGCGCTGCTGGTGACTTCGGTCTGTTTGCCGTCGATGGTGACGGTCTGCTTGAACTCGCGGCAGGTGTTGTTCTGCGCGTCGTGGCCTTCGCGGGTCGGGGTGACGGTGCCGGAATGTCCGGTGTCCGGGCTGTTCCAGGTGATCGTCTGCCCGACCGGCGCGACATAGGCCTTTTGCGCCGCCTGTTGCGCCGCCAGCGCGTCGGCGCGGTCCAACGACGCGCCGACCTCGTGACCGATGAAGGCGCCGAGCAGGGTCCCCGCCACCGCCGCGGCGATCTTGCCGGAGCCCTGGCCGAACTGCGCCCCGGCCACCGCGCCGCCCACCGCGCCGAGCACGGTGCCGCCGGTGGTCTTGTCGATGCCGCCCGAGGACGGCGCCGACACCGCCGGGGCGGGGGTCACCACCATCGGCGCCGCGACCGGCGCGGGGGTGGTCAGCGACACCAGTTGCCAGGGCATGGCGCACTGCGCCACCGCCGGATAGTACCCGGCCGGGTTGCCGCAGTAATAGGCGTACTGCGCCGACGGCACCACGGCGACGCCGGGCGGCGTGTAGGGGTCGGGATGGGGATAGACCGGCGCCGGATAGAAGTACCAGGCGCCGCCGACCACCCACCACCAGCCATAACGGCCGTCGTGCCAGTCATGGTGCCAACGGCCATGCGGCCAGGCGTCGGGAATCGCCCGTACCGGGCCGTGGTCAGGGCCGTGACCGCGCCCGGGGCCGTGACCGGGACCTTCGAAGGGGGGCTGAGCGAAGGCCGGAGGAACCGTCAGAATCCCGACGATCCCCGCCAGCAGGGAAAGTTTGAGCAGATTGCGCATGATGTGTCGTTTCCTCCGTCGCCGCCGGACCAGGCCCGGAAGGAATGGGCTTCGCGGCAGCGACCGCCCGCCTTCCGTCCTTGGTCCCGCTCGCTCTTGCGGATGCGGGACTGAAGGTAGGGCGCACCTGTCACAGGGTTATGTCGGGGGAGGTGGGAAAATGTATCAAACTGTATCGATGCCAAACTGGCGGCGAACCATGAACCAGGCCTCGCCGCCATAGCTCGACAGATCGGGATGGGCGTCGTCGGCCACCGCGAAGCCCCGCCTCTCCCAGATCGGGCGCGAGGCGTTGACCGCCACCAGCGAGGTCCGCGTCAGCCCCAGCTCCCGCGCGTGCGCGGACAGAATGTCCAGAAGCGCGGTGGCCGCGCCCGCGCCCCGCGCCGCCGGCAGAAGGGCGATGTCGTGCAGGTAATAGGTGTCGGCGTCGGCGGGAATCGCCCGCAGCAGGGTATTGAGCTTGGGGGGAACGCCATAGCGCCAGGGATGGGTCAGGGTATAGCCCGCCACCCGCCCGGCCGCGTCGGTCAGGACCAGGCATCCCGCGCCATGCAGGGCCAGCCGTTCGGCGAACACCGCCGCGTCCTCGGGATAGCCGGGATGCACCACGTCGGCCACCGCCAGCACCGCCGCCAGATCGGATTGCCGCATCGCCCGCCAGGCCGTCATTCGCCGCCGCTCCCTTGCCGAAAAACCGGGAAGAGAGTGTCCCATCCCGCGCCCCGGCGGAAGATGGAATATCGGCGCAAAAAATAGGCATTCCCGGTTTCTGCGCAAAATTTGCGACGAAATGTCAAGCCAGGCGGCATGGGCTCGGGCATGATGGGGGAAAATCCCCTTGCTCCGGGACCCCCGCGATGAGTCTGTATGCCTGCACCCTCGGCGCGACGCGCCACGTTTTCGACGGCCTTGCCGCCCTGATGGCCTGCGCCAGCCCGCGCCGCTCCGGCGACGAGCTGGCGGGAATCGCCGCCGACACCGACGAACGCCGCGTCGCCGCGCGGCTGGCCCTGGCCGACCTGCCGCTGACCGCCTTCCTCGACGAGCCGCTGATCCCCTATGAAACCGACGAGGTGACGCGCCTGATCGCCGACACCCACGACCGCGCCGCCTTCGCCCCGGTGGCGTCGATGACGGTGGGCGGCTTCCGCGAATGGCTGCTGTCCGACGCGGCGACGCCCCGGGCCCTCGCCGCGCTGGCCCCCGGCCTGACCCCGGAAATGGCGGCGGCGGCCAGCAAGCTGATGCGCAACGCCGACCTGATGGCGGTGGCGGCGAAGTGCCGGGTGGTCTCCGCCTTCCGCACCACCCTGGGGCTGCCCGGCCGCCTGGGATCGCGGCTGCAACCCAACCATCCCACCGACGACCCCACCGGCATCGCCGCGGCGGTGATCGACGGCCTGCTGTTCGGCATGGGCGACGCGGTAATCGGCATCAACCCCGCCACCGACAGCCCGGCCGCCTGCATCGCCCTGCTGGAAATGCTGGACGCGGTACGGCGGAAGTTCGACATCCCCTGCCAGTCCTGCGTCCTCACCCACGTCACCAACAGCATCGCCTGCATCGAGCGGGGCGCTCCGGTGGACCTGGTCTTCCAGTCGATCGCCGGCACCGAGGGAGCGAACGCCGGATTCGGCATCAATCTGGCCGTCCTGCAAGAAGCGCGCGAGGCGGCGCTGTCGCTGAAGCGCGGCACGGTGGGCGACAACGTGATGTATTTCGAAACCGGCCAGGGCAGCGCCCTGTCCGCCGACGCGCATTGCGGCGTCGACCAGCAGACCTGCGAGGCGCGCGCCCACGCGGTGGCCCGCGCCTTCTCGCCGATGCTGGTCAACACGGTGGTCGGCTTTATCGGCCCGGAATACCTGTACGACGCGAAGCAGATCATCCGCGCCGGGCTGGAGGACCACTTCTGCGGCAAGCTGCTCGGCGTGCCGATGGGGGTGGATGTCTGCTACACCAACCACGCCGAGGCCGACCAGGACGACATGGACACCCTGGCGACGCTGCTCGCCTCGTGCGGCGTCAACTTCCTGATCGGCGTGCCCGGCGCCGACGACGTGATGCTCAGCTACCAAAGCCTCTCCTTCCACGACATCCTGGGCCTGCGCCACCGCCTGAACCTGAAGCCCTGCCCGGAATTCCACGCCTGGCTGGAGCGCATGGGCATGCTGGACGCGGAAGGCCACCTGCCGCCGCCCGCCGCCGGAAACGGCGCGATGCGCCGCCTGTTCGCCATCGGAGACTGACGCATGACCGCCGCCGATCCCTTCGCCCGCTTCCGCATGGCCACCCGCGCCCGCATCGGCCTGGGCCGTTGCGGCGACGCCCTGCCCACCGCCGCGCTTCTCGACTTCCAACTGGCGCACGCGCGGGCACGCGACGCGGTGCATTCGCAGGCCGACTTCGCCGCCGTCGCCGCCGCCGTCGCCCCTCATCCGGCGGTCGAGGTATCCAGCGCCGCCGCCGACCGCTCCATCTATCTGCGGCGTCCCGACCTCGGCCGCCGCCTGGACGACGACAGCCGCGCCCGCCTGGCGGCGCTGCCGCGTCCGGAAACCCCCTGGGACATCGTCTTCGTCGTCGGCGACGGCCTGTCGGCCACCGCGGTCTCCGCCCACGCCGCGGCGGCCTTCGCCGCCTGCCGCGCGCATCTGCCCGAGGATTGGACGGTGGGTCCGCTGGTGCTGGCGCGGCAGGCCCGCGTCGCCCTGGGCGACGACGCGGCGCACGCCCTGGGCGCGCGCATGGTGGCGATGCTGATCGGCGAACGCCCCGGCCTGTCGGTGGCGGATTCCCTGGGGATCTATCTCACCCTCGACCCCCACGCCGCGCGCCTGGAATCGGAACGCAACTGCATTTCCAACATCCACGCGAACGGCCTGTCCTACGACGAGGCCGGGTTCAAGCTGGCCTGGCTGGCGGCGGAGGGACGGCGGCGCGGCGTCACCGGCATCGACCTCAAGGACGAGGCGCCGCCCCTGCTGGCGGCACGGGCGGAGCCGCCGAAGCTCGGCTGAGACGAAAGAAAAAACCGGCGAGGGACCGCAGGCCTCTCGCCCTTCCCATTTCTGATTTCGCCGCTACAGGCCCATCGCCCGCATCGCGGCGGCGTGCAGTTCCGGCGTCGCCGCGGCGACCACCCGTCCGTCCGATTCGAAGCCCAGCGGCTGACCCGCCCAGTCGGTGATCACCCCGCCCGCGCCCTCCACCACCGGCACCAGCGAGCAATAGTCGAACGGCTCCAGGCGGCACTCCACCACCAGATCGATATGGCCGGAAGCCAGCAGGCCATAGTTGTAGCAATCGCCGTTGAAGCGGGTGGTGTGCACCAGCGGCAGCAACCGCTCGAAGGCGTCGCGTTCGTCCGGCTTGAAATAATAGGGCGAGGTGGTGAACAGCCGCGCCGAGGCCAGGTCGCGGCAGGCGCGGGTGCGGCAAACCGCGCCGTTGAGGCGGGTTTCCTCGCCCTTCGCGCCGACCCAGCGTTCGTTCAGCGCGTGCATGGCGATCACCCCGACCTCGGGCACCCCCTCCACCGCCGCGGCGATCAGGGTGCCCCACAGGGGATAGCCGGTGATGAAGCTGCGGGTGCCGTCGATCGGATCGACCACCCAAACCACCTCGGCGTCCAGGCGTTCGCGCCCCTGCTCCTCGCCGAGGATGCCGTGCGCCGGAAAGCGCGCGGCGATCGCCTCGCGCACCGCCTGCTCCACCGCGCGGTCGGCGACGGTGACCGGACTCTTGTCCGACTTCAGGTCGATGTCGAGGGGATGACGGAACCAGCGAGTCGCGACCGGCGCGGCGATATCGGCCAGCTCCCCGGCGAAGGATAGCAGGACGTCGCGGCCGGGAACCGCGCTGGCGTGGAGACCTTGTGGCATGATCGCCCCTTTTCTCTGACTAATTTATGTGCATTAATCTGCTGTGTGACATTTTTATGCAAAACCGCTGGACAGAACAACAACTTTTTGCAAATCTCCACATATTCGCACAGGACGCACCGCGCAAGGCCGTCCCGCCGCGAATTCCGATCACCCGCCAATCCCGATGGAGGCGACCATGCCGCAGTTGTTGAAACGTTTTCTCCTTGCCGCCACCGCCCTGGTCGCTTGCGCCGGGTCGGCCCAGGCCGGCAGCATCACCGTCTACTCCGCGCTGGAAGAGGACGAAATCGCCGCCTATCTGACCGCCGCGAAGAAGGCGATGCCGGACGTTCAGGTGAACGTCCTGCGTCTGTCCACCGGCGACCTGGGCGCGCGCCTGCTGGCCGAGGCGAACAACCCGCAGGCCGACGTGGTCTGGGGCTTCGCCGTCACCAACATGATGCACCCCGACATCAAGAAGCAGTTGGCACCCTATGCCGCGAAGGGCAGCGACACGCTTCCCGCCCAGTTCAAGGCGGCCGACAAGACCTGGTTCGCCGCCACCGGCTACGTCGGCGCGTTCTGCGTCAACACCGAGGTCCTGAAGGCGAAGAAGCTGCCGATGCCGACCTCGTGGAAGGACCTGACCAACCCGGTCTACAAGGGCGAACTGGTGATGCCGAATCCGGCGTCCTCGGGCACCGGCTACCTTCAGGTGGCGGCGATCCTGCAAGGCATGGGCGCGGAAAAGGGCTGGGGCCTGTTGAAGGCGATCGACCCCAACATGGCGCAGTACACCACCTCGGGCTCGAAGCCCTGCAAGATGGCGCGCGCCGGGGAATTCGCCATCGGCGCCTCGCTGGCCTTCGTCGCCATGCAGTCGATCGAGGCGGGCTATCCGGTGCAGATGGTGATTCCCGCCGATCTCGCCGGGTACGAGTTGGAAGCCTCGGGCCTGCTGAAGACGGCGAAGAACAAGAAGGACGCGGAACGCTTCCTCGACTGGACGCTGTCCGGCGACGCGGCGAAGCTCTATGCCTCGTTCAAGGAAATGACCACCCTGCCCGGCGCGCCGCAGTCCGCGATGGCGAAGAAGGCCGGGCTGCCCGCCGACCTGACCAAGGTCCTCTACCCGATGGACTTCGCCAAGTCGGCGAAGGAGCGGGACGGCATCCTCAAGACCTGGCAGGCCTCCATCGGCCGCTAGGCGTCCGCTTTCCGCCGGGCGGCGCGACCCGCCCGGCGGCCCCCGTTTCCCGAGTCACGTTTTCGCCCGGAACCGCCGCATGCATCTCTCGATCCGCAACCTGTACAAGACCTTCGACGATTTCGTGGCCCTCGACCGCATCAGCCTGGACGTCGGCGACCACGACTTCATCTGCCTGCTCGGACCGTCGGGCTGCGGCAAGACGACCCTGCTGCGCATCATCGCCGGGCTGATGCCCTTCGACGGCGGCGCTCTGACCATGGGCGACACCGACCTTGCCGCGATTCCGGCGCGGGAACGCGGCTTCGGCATCGTCTTCCAGTCCTATTCCCTGTTCCCCAACATGACGGTGGCGGAAAACGTCGCCTATGGCCTGAAGATCCGCAAGGAGTCCTCCGACGCCATCCAGACCCGCGTCGAAGCCCTGCTGGAGATGATCAAGCTGCCGCATCTGGCGGAACGCTATCCGCACCAGTTGTCGGGCGGCCAGCAGCAGCGCGTCGCCATCGCCCGCGCCCTGGCCGTTGATCCGGCGCTGCTGCTGCTCGACGAGCCCCTCTCCGCCCTCGACGCGCGGGTGCGGGTGGAAATGCGCGCGGAAATCCGCGAGGTGCAGCGCCGCCTGGGCATCCCCACCATCATGGTCACCCACGACCAGGAGGAAGCCCTCTCCCTCGCCGACACCATCGTCTGCATGAATCAGGGCCGCATCGAACAGACCGGCACCCCCGAGGACCTGTACCTGCGGCCACGCACCCGTTTCGTCGCCGACTTCGTCGGCCAAAGCAACCTGCTGCCCACCGCCTGGGTGCGCGAGGCCTGCCCCGAATGCCTGGACGGCCGCCCCGACGGCAAGGACGAGGCCTTCGAACTCTGCATCCGCCCCGAAATGGTCGCCCTGAGCCGCGACGAAACCGCCGAGGGCCGGGTGACCGACATCAGCTTCCTCGGCAACGTCACCCGCCTCCAGGTGGCGTGGCGGGGCCGCGCCCTCGCCGCCGAGATCTCCGGCCCCTGCGGCCTGCGTCCCGGCGACGCGGTCGCCGCCGCCCTGTCCTCCGGCGCCTGGGTGCGGACATGAGCGCCCTGGTCGAACTCAAGCCGCGCCGACCGCGCCTGACCGCCGCCGACCGCCTGCTGCTGGCGGTCAGCATCGGCGTGCCGCTGGCCGGGTTGGCCCTGTTCTTCCTCTATCCGCTGGCCACCATCGCGGCGCGTTCCCTCTCCGTCGGCGGCAACCGCCTGGGGTTCGGCAACTACCTGGCGGTGCTGAGCAGCCCGGGCATCGCCATCGCCACCTGGAACAGCCTGATTCTCAGCCTCGCCACCACCGCGATCTGCCTGGTGCTGGGCTTCGCCATCGCCTTCGCCCTGCAACGCACCCGCCTGCGCGGGCGCGGCCTGGTCGCCGTCGCCCTGGCCCTGCCGATGCTGGCCCCGTCGCTGGTGCAGGGGCTGGGCATCCTGTTCATCCTCGGCCGCAACGGCCTGGTCCACAAATGGACCGGCCTGCCGGTGGACGCCTATGGTTTTTCCGGCCTTTTGTTTTCCGACGTGCTGTACGCCCTGCCCCAGGCGGTGCTGATCCTGGAAGCGGCGCTGCGCCATTCCGACGCCCGCTATTTCGACGCCGCCGAGGTGATGGGCGCCTCGCGCCTGCGGCAGTTCTTCGACATCACCCTGCCCAACGCCCGTTTCGGCATCCTCAGCGCCGGGTTCGTCGTCTTCACCGTGACCATCACCGACTTCGGCAACGCGGCGGTGATCGGCGGCAACTTCCGCGTCCTGGCGACGGAAATCTACGCCCAGGTCTCCGGCCAGATGAACTTCGCGATGGGCGCGGTGGTCGGCATCCTGCTGCTGCTGCCCACCGTGGTCGCCGTGGTCATCGAACGCGTCGCCACCCAGCGCCAGTTCGGCGGCGGCTCGGAAAGCGCCATCCCGGTGACGCCGGATTCCCTGCCCGCCCGCGACGTGCCGCTGGGCTTCCTGGTGCACGGCAGCGCCCTGACCGTCATCGCGGTGGTCGCCACCGTGGTCTTCGCCAGCCTGGTCAAGCTGTGGCCCTACAACCTGTCGATGACCTTCAAGAACTACAACATCACCGTGGCCGGCGGCTACGCGCCCCTCGCCACCACGCTGGAGGTCAGCCTGTTCGCCGCGGTGGCGGGCGTGGTTCTGCTGTTCCTGCTGGCCTTCGCCATGAAGCGCCTGCCGCCCAAGCTGGCGAAGGCCGCCTATCTGGCGGCGGTGCTGCCGGTCGGGGTGCCGGGGATGGTGCTGGGCCTCTCCTACGTCTTCGCCTTCAACCTCGGCGACAACCTGCTGGGCATGCTCTACGGCGGCAGCCTGCTGATCGCCCTGTGCAACTTCTACCACTATCATTCGCAGGGCTTCCTGACGATGATGACCGGCATGCGCACCGTGCCCCCGGCGCTGGAGGAAGCGGTCTCCTGCCTGGGCGGCGGACTGGCCGCCGTGCTCAAGGACGCGGTGCTGCCCTTCATCGGCGCGACCGCGGTTTCCGTGTTCTTTTTCCTGTTCATGCGGTCTATGGTCACCCTGTCGGCGGTGATTTTCCTGATCACTCCCAACCTGAGCGTCGCCGCGGTCTCGGTGATGCGCCTGGACGAGGCGGGCTTCGTCTCGCAGGCGGCGGCGTTCTCCACCTGCATCATGGGCACCGTGCTCGGCGCCCTGGTGGTGATGCGCCTGGCCCTGCGCCGCGCCGCGCGCGGCCGCGCCTGAAAGCGGAGGTTCCGATGTGGCAGGAAGACCGGCACCAACGCATCCGCGCCCTGCTCGCCACCTTCGGGCGGGTCAGCGCCGAACACATCGCCGCCGAACTGGCCGTCTCGCGCGAGACGGTGCGCCGCGACCTCTTGGACCTGGAACTGAGCGGCGTCCTCAAGCGGGTACGCGGCGGCGCGGTTTCCGCCGAGGCCGCGCCGGAACCGCCGATCGCCATCCGCGCCAAGGCGCGGGTGCGGGAAAAGCGCGCCATCGTCCGCGCCGCGGCGCTGCGCGTCGCGCCGGGACAGACGATCTTCCTCGACGCGGGCAGCACCACCTCGCTGCTGGCCGAGGCCTTGGCCGGACACTCCGGCCTTTCCGTGATCACCAATTCCTTCGACATCGCCCTGAAGCTGGGCAGCGACGAAAGCCGCGCCCGCGGCAACGACGCGCTGCTGCTGGGCGGCCACATCCTGGCCGGAATGTCCGCCACCTGCGGCGCCGCGACGATTGCGGAAATCCACCGTTTCCACGCCGACCTGGCGCTGCTGTCGCCGGTCGGCTTCGACGCCCGCTACGGCGCCACCAGCTTCGACCAAAGCGAGGCGGACATCGCCCGCGCCATGGCGGAAAACGCCCGCCGCGTGGTGATCATGGCCGACCACACGAAGATCGGCGCCGCCAGCCGCATCGCCTATTGCGCGGCGGACCGCGTCGACATTCTGATCACCGACGAGGCCGCCGCCGCGGTTCCCGCCCTTGCCGAGGTCCGCGACAAGGTGGGCGAGATCGTTCTCGCGTCATGAGGCCGCCGATGCGGGACGTCCTGCGGCAACGGATCGAACGGGAAATCCGCGCGCGGCTGGAAGACGGGGCGCCGCGCCTGGCCGAGGTGGCGGCCGCGCTGGGCCTTTCCCCCGCCACCCTGCAACGCCGCCTGGCCGAGGCGGGGGCCGCGTTCTCGGAAATCGTCGACGCCACCCGCCGCGACCTTGCCGGGGACTATCTGCGCCAGCCGCACCGGCCGCTGTCCGACATCGCCCTCAGCCTCGGCTATTCCGAACTGAGCGCCTTTTCCCGCGCCCACCGCCGCTGGTTCGGCGTACCGCCGCGCGGCAACCGCTATTCCACCGACGCGGTGGCGAGACAGGCGGCCTCGTCCACCTCGTCGATCTGCTCGGGCGAGAGGAAGCGGTCGGCATAGCGGCGATAGACGCCGCTTTCCAGGAACAGACGGAAGACCTCGGGATCGATGGCGCGGCGATGGGCGAAATCGGCCAGGATGCCCACCGCCTCGGACAGGGTCTTCGCCTTCTTGTAGGGCCGGTCCGAGGCGGTCAGCGCCTCGAAGATGTCGGCCACCGCCATGATCCGCGCCGGGATCGACAAATCGGCGGCGGTCAGGCCGAAGGGATAGCCGGAGCCGGTCAGGGTTTCGTGGTGGGTTCCCGCGTACTCGGGAACCCGGCGCAGGTACTTCGGCAGCCTGAGGTTGTCGAGCATCACGATGGTCTGCACGATATGGTCGTTGACGATCGACCGTTCCTCCTCGGTCAGGGTGCCGCGGCGGATCGACAGGTTGTAGACCTCGCCGAAGTCGAGGCGGTTCTTCGGCGCCTTGAGATTGAAGGCATAGTCGGGATCGAACATCGGATCGTCCGGGGAACGCGGCACCACGTGTTCCGGCCGGTCGGCGAGCAGGCGTTCCTCGGCCGGCAACGGCCGTTCCGGAATGCCGGACAGGCGGCTGCGCTCCCCTTCCGAAAGGCCCAGGCGGTCGCTGAAATTGCGCATCCAGGTCGCCGCGGCGATGCGCTTCAGCCGCTCGATATCGGCGTCCGCCATCCACTCGGTGCCGACGTTGCAGGCGGCGACGAAGGCGAAATCCTCGCGCAGTTGCCGCTGCCGCTCCGCCAGTTCGGCGTCCGCCGCCGCCGCGTCGTCGCCCGCCAGTTCGGCCCGCAGGCGGGCGATTTCGGCGTCGCGCAGCAGCACCTCGAACCGGGTGCGCACCTCGTGGATGCGGTTGACCACGGTTTCCAGCTTGGTCGCCTTGTCGATCACGTATTCCGGCGTCGTCACCTTGCCGCAGTCATGCAGCCAGGCGCCGACGCGGAACTCGCGCCATTGCTCCGGCGAGGTGAAGGCGAAGTCGGCGAAGGGGCCGTGCTGCGAACGGCTGGCCGCCTCGGCCAGCATCAGGGCGAGTTCCGGCACCCGCACGCAGTGCGCCCCGGTGTAGGGGCTCTTCGCATCGACCGCGTGCGCCACCATGCGGGTCATGCCGTCGACCATGCGATCGAGCGCGTCGAGAAGGTTGCTGTTGTCGAGCGCCACCGCCGCCTGCGCCGCCAGCGCCTCGACGAAGGCGCGCACCCCGGGAGAAAAGGCCACCGGCTCGCCGGTGTCGGGATCGCGGGCGTTGATCAGTTGCAGCGCCCCCACCACCTCGCCGCCGCGCGGCATCAGCGGCACGGTCAGGATCGAACGGGTGCGATAGCCGAACCGCGCGTCGAAGGCGCGCGGGCCGGAAAAGTCGAAGCCCTCGGACCCATAGGGGTCGTCGATGGCGATGGACCGCTTCTCGTTGACCGCCAGGCTGACCACGTTGCCCCGGTTGGGCGCGCCGTCGGCATCGAACAGCGGCACGTCGGCCAGACCGGCGACCGCGTCGTCGCTGCCCTGCCGCAGCTTCAGGGGATCGTTGTGGACGATGGTGAACCGCAGGGTGTCGCGTTCGGTACGCAGGAACAGGGTGCTGCCCTCCGCCCCGGCGATTTCCTTGGCGCCGATCATGATGGTTTCGAGCAGGCGGTCGACGTCGCGTTCCCCCGACATCGCGATGCCCAGGCCGATCATCCGTTCCAGCTTCGCCTGGGCGACCGCCAGTTCGCGGCTGCGGGTGCGCAGCGACCCGCGCATCATGTGGAAGGCCTCGGCCAGCAGATCGAATTCGGTGATGAAGGACGAACGGTCGCCGGCCTCGGAAAAATCGAAACGGCGGATGCGGTCGGCGTCGGCGGCCAGACCGTCCACCGAACGCGCCACGCTGCGCGACAGCAGATAGATCAGGGGCGACATCCCCACCAGGACGATCAGCCCGACCAACAGCACGTGGCGGGCCAGACGGTCCAGTTGCTCGGCGAAGTCGGCCACCGGCGCGATCACCCCGACGTGGATGCGCCGTCCGCCCGGCCCCCGCCACACCGCGACGTCGGCGATGCAGTCGGTTCCCTTCACGTCGAGGACGACCGGCGCGCCGGCCTGCGTCTCCTGCCGCGCCAGACCGGACACCGCGTCCTGCGGCGGGGCGGCGGCTTGCGTCTCCTGCCGCGCCAGGTCGAGCACGGCGTCCCGCCGCGGATCGGCGGCGGCGTCGCCGGGGGGCGGCGCCAGTTGCGCCAGTCCCTCGTCGAAGACGTACAGCCGCCCGTGCGCCGACACCCGCAACGCGGAAACGAAGGCGGTCAGGCCGTCCAGGGTAACGTCGGCGCCGAACACCGCGCCGCCGCCCGCCACCGTGCGCGCCGCGGTCAGACCCGGCGTCATCGACGAATGGAAGATATAGGGCCGCGACAGAATCACCGAATCGGTCGGCCGCGCGTCGCGGAACCAGAAACGTTCGCGCGGATCGAAATCGGTGTCGGCGTCGGCGCGCCGCCCGATGGCCTTCCCCGCCGCATCCAGGAACACCCAATGCTGCGTCCGCCCCGCCGGCGCGGGCAACACCGTCCGCCCGATCAGCGCGGTCCCCCGCGGCGCGTGCAGGCGTTCGGCGACGCGGGCGTCGCCGCGCACCGCGATCCACTGCACGAAGCCGCCGTCGTCGCGGCCGACGAACACCGAATAGAGGGAGGAATCGATGGCCAGCATCCGCGTCATCGGCGCGAAACCGGGGTGCAGCAGGGGATCTTCCCGCGGCGCGTCGCCGATGCCGGGCAGGGCGGCGCCCAGTTCGGCGAACGACAGGGTGGCGGTCATCAGGCCGTCTACCCGTTCCTGGGTGCGCTGGGCGACGTCGGCGAACACCGCCCCCGCCATCCGCCGCGCGGTTTCCAGGCTCATCCGATAGGTGATGCCGGTAATCGCCAGACAGGCGGCGACCACCGCCGTGGTGACCAGGATCAACAGGCTGACGCGCAGGGTCAGACGACGGCGAAACATCGGAACACCCCCTTGATCCGTCGGCGAAAATCTTACAACCGGCAAGGGTTCGATTTTGCGCCCGCCCCCCCTCTGCGGCCAGCGAAAAACCGTGAGGTTCCGATAAAAAATCGCCTGCGGAATTTCCGATCAAATTCATCGGATATTCCCGTTTCCCCGTCGCCGCGCCGCATGAGACAGTGAAGACACGAAGAAAGCGGCAACAGATCGTCCCTCGGTCACCCCCCACGCAAGTGGGTTTCTTCAACGGCAGGAGAAAGGATCTGAGAACGGCGAAGGAAACGGCATCGGCGCTTCCCCCCAGACACGGCCGATGTCGCGCAGCCGGAAAACCGGAGGTCCTGTCCTCCCCCTCGACGCGGTGCCCTCCCCCCCTCATCAACCGCGGAGAGGTTCCGGCAAAGCCAGAAAGGAGCCCTTCCCCCCAAGGGCTCCTTTCTTATTTCTCCGCTTCCGCCTTGACCGGCGGCTGCGCCGGAGGCCGCAACAGCGACAGCACGATCGCCCCGCCCAGCACCAGCACCGTCACCCCCAGCGAGACCACGGCGTGGATCGGACCGACCAGTTCCACCCAGAAGATCTTCGCGCCGATGAACATCAACACCCCGGCCAGGGCATAACGCAGATAGCCGAAGCGCCCGACCATCACCGACAGCACCGAATAGAGCGCGCGCAGCCCCAGCACCGCGAAGATGTTGCTGGAGAAGACGATGAAGGCGTCGGTGGAAATCGCCAGCACCGCCGGGATGCTGTCCACCGCGAACAACAGGTCGGCGGTCTCCACCACCAGCAGGGCGGGCAGCAGGGGGGTCGCCACCAGGCGCAGGTTGCCCTTCTTCGACGGCACGCGGGCGAAGAAGGCGTGACCGTGGAATTCGTGGGTCAGCGGAATGAACCGCTTGGCCAGGGCGACCACCTTGGACTTGCTGGGATCCTCGGCCGCCGCCGGAGAGGCGGTCAGCATCTTCATCCCGGTGAGAATCAAAAAGCCGCCGAAGAGGAAGAGAATCCAGTGGAAGCGGGCGACCATCACGCTGCCCAGCAGAATCATCATGCCGCGCATCACCACCACGCCGATGATCCCCCAGAACAGCACGCGGTGCTGGTACTTGGGCGGGATGGCGAAGGCGGCGAAGATGGTCGAGATGACGAAGACGTTGTCGAGGGAGAGGCTTTCCTCGACCAGATAGGCGGTGACGAACAGCATCCCCGCCTCCGCCCCCATGGTCGCCCACAGAAGGCCGCCGAAGGCCAGGGCGATGGCAACGTAAAGCGCGGTGGTGCGCAGGCTTTCCATGAAGCCGATGGTGTGGTCGTACCGGTTGAGGACGCGCAGGTCGAACGTCAGCAGCGCGCCGATCAGTACCAGAAAACCGCACCAAACCAGGATCGGCTGCCCCAGGAAGGTGGCGCCGACCAACGGCCAGAGCTGATCAAGCATGTAAAATCGGGTTTTGGCTGCGCGACGTCCGCGCGGTTGCGACACGATCCGACATCACGGCGAACGTCTTCGCCGCCAGAGGGGCCCGGATCGGGTTAAGCGGCGGCGATATTACCCTCAGCCGCCCCCGAAAGACAAGGCGGAACCGGAAGGCCGGTTCCGCCTGAAAGGTTTTCCACGATGGTCCCCTGGATATGGGGAGGCCGCCCGCCCCCCGCCAGGGAAATTATTCGGCCCTGGCGTCGGCGACCGCCTTGTCGGCGACGCGGCCGGTCAGCTCCTGCAAGTGGTCGAAATCCCATTCGAAGGTGCCGACCCCCATGGTCAGCGAACGCAGTTCGACGATCAGGTCGTGCACCTCCATCTGCGGCACCTGCGCCTTGACCACGTCCCAGCCCTTCCAGCCCGGCCGCTTGTCATAACCGAGAATCTGGGCGCGGCGCTGGGAAAGCGCGCGCTGCGCCTTCGACGTCCATTCCGAGGGCACCGCCACCGCGACGTTCCAGATCGGCTCCAGAAGGATCGGTTCGCACTTCGGCAGGGCGGCGCGCATGCCGATTCCCGCCGCCGTCTTGAACGCCATTTCCGAGGAATCGACGGTGTGGTACGAGCCGTCGGTCAGGGTCACCCCGACGTCCACCACCGGGAAGCCCAAGGGCCCCTTGCGCAGGCTTTCGCGCACCCCGGCCTCCACCGCCGGGATGTAGTTCTTCGGCACCACGCCGCCGACGATGCGGTCGGTGAAGACGAAGCCCTCGCCGCGGGACAGCGGCTTGACCTCCAGCACCGCGTCGCCGAACTGGCCGTGGCCGCCGGTCTGCCGCTTGTGGCGACCGCGCTCGGTGACGCCCTTGCGGATGGTTTCCTTGAACGGCACCTTCGGCTGTTCCGCCTTGACCTCGACGTTGTGCTGGCTGCGCAGACGGTCGGCGGCGACCATCAGGTGGACCTCGCCCATCCCCCACAGCAGCAGTTCGCCGGTGTCCGGGTCCATGCCATAGCTGAGCGACACGTCGTCGGCGACCAGCTTGGCCAGGGCGGTGGACAACTTGACGTCGTCGCCCATCTTCACCGTCGACAGTTTAAGCGCGAACGGCGCCTGCGGCGGTTGCGGCCAGAATTCCGGCTTCAACGCCTCGGCTTCGGTCAGCACGTCGCCGGGGGCGGTGTTCTCCAGCCGCGCCGCCGCCGCCACCGATCCCACCCCGGCCTTGGCGATCTTCGTCGCCTCGGCGCCGTTCAGGGCGTACAGGCCGCCCACCTTCTGCCCGGCCAGGGTCATGCCGTCGGTCAAGTCCCCCTGCCACACCCGCACCCAGGACAAACGGCCGGTGTGCGCGGCGTGCTGGGTCTTGAACACCTGCGCTAGGCCGTCGGGGGTGACCTCCTTGCGGCGTTCCCAGGTGGCTTCCGGCCGGGGCGCGTCGTGGCGCAGCGCCTTCCACAGGCGGTTGACGCCGTGGTCGCGCTCCGCCTCGCCGAACAGCACCGGCACCACCAGGTTCTCGGCGATGTCGCGCTTCAACGAGGCGAACACCTCGCCCTTCGCCGGCTCCGCGTCGTTGAGCAGTTCCTCCATCAGGGAATCGTCGAAATCGGCCAGGCTTTCCAGCAACTCCTGGCGCGCCCCCTGTTCGTCCGCCGCCGCCGCCGCGGGAATGCGGACCAAGGAAGAGGGCTTGCCCTCCTCGTAGTGGTAGGCGCGTTCGTGGATCAGGTCGATGTAGCCGGTGACATTCTCGCCGTCGACGATCGGCAACTGGCGCATCACCAGGGGACGTTCCGACGCCGCCTGCAACGCCTCCAGAATCTCGCCGATGCCCGCCTTGGCGTGTTCCATGCGGTTGACGAAGATCAGGTGCGGAATGCCGTTGTCCTCCAGAAACTTCAGGAAGGGCCCGGCCATCACCGCGCGCGCCGGATCGGGATCGCAAACCACCACCGCGATGTCCGCCACCATCAGGGCGTGGCGGGTATCCTGCAAAAACTCGATCGAACCGGGGCAATCCAGAAGCGTCCAGGGCTCGTCCAGGAAAGTGGTGTTCGCCACCACCGTCTCGACGCTCATCTCGCGGCTTTTCGCCTCCGCCTGCGCGTCGCCCAGACGGCTGCGGTCGGCGGCCGATCCCTTGCGGGTGATGCCGCCGGAAACGAACATCAGGCTTTCGAGAAGGCTGGTCTTGCCGCTGGTGTACGGGCCGACGATGGCGGCGACGCGTGTCGCGCCGCCGTTGGTTCCGACGTTGTCAGGCATTCTGGTTCCTCCCGCGGTTTCAGGCCGCTGCGGCCAGGAGGAAAGCCGGCGGACGGAAAAGCCCGCGGCGGCGCGTTCCCTTCGGCACAAGATCACCCCAGACCCTGCCCCAGCCGTGCGGCCAAGTGGTCCCCGAAGGGGTGGCGCCATCCCCGTTCAGGGATTGTTTTAGCCACCCTCATGGTGCCCGGGAGTCCCCCGCGAACGCAACAAAAAAGCCGCCGGATCGGTGGCGACCGGTCCGGCGGCTTGGAATAAATCGCTTGCCTTCGTCTATTTCAGCGAGGCGCAGAATTTCTGGATGCGGGTACACGCCTCGACCAGGTTTTCCATCGAGGTGGCATAGGAAATCCGGAAATACGGCGCCAGGCCGAACGCCGTGCCCTGCACCACGGCGACGCCGACCTTTTCCAGCAACTGCGCGACGAAGACGTTGTCGTCGGCGATCGTCACGCCGTCCGGCGTGGACTTGCCGATGCAGCCCGCGCACGACGGATAGACATAGAAGGCGCCCTCCGGCGTGCGGCAGGTGATGCCCTTCGCCTGGTTGAGCATGCCGACCACGGTGTCGCGGCGTTCCTTGAACGCGGCGTTGCGCGGCGCCAGGAAGTCGTGCGGGCCGTTCAGGGCTTCCACCGCCGCCCACTGCGAGATCGACGAGGTATGGGTGGAGCTTTGCGACTGCACCTTGTTCATCGCCTTGATCACGTCCTTCGGCCCGGCGGCATAGCCGACGCGCCAGCCGGTCATCGCATAGGCCTTGGAGACGCCGTTCAGGGTGAGGGTGCGGTCGTAAAGCTCGGGAACCACCTGGGCGATGGTGGTGAACTTGAAGTCGTCGAAGACGATGAATTCGTACATGTCGTCGGTCATCACCCAGACGTGGGGGTGACGCAGCAGCATCTTGCCGATCGCCGCGATTTCCGCCTCGGTATAGGCGCCGCCGGTGGGATTGGAGGGAGAATTCAGGATCAGCCACTTGGTCTTCGGCGTGATCGCCTTTTCGATGTCGTCGGGCGTCACCTTGAAGCCCAGGTCCTCGCGGCCCAGCACCGGCACCGGCACGCCGCCCGCCAGCAGCACGATGTCGGGATAGCTGACCCAATAGGGCGCGGGAATGATCACCTCGTCGCCGGGATCGACCGTCGCCATCACCGCGTTATAGATGCTCTGCTTGCCGCCGCAGGCGACCTGAACCTGATCCGGGGTATAGGTGAGGCCGTTGTCGCGCTTGAACTTGGCGCAAATCGCCTGACGCAGCTGCAGAATCCCCTCGGGCGCGGTGTACTTGGTCAGTCCCTTGTCGATGGCGACCTTGGCCGCCGCCTTGATGTGGTCGGGGGTGTCGAAGTCCGGCTCGCCGGCCGACAGGCCGATGACGTTTTCACCGGCGGCCTTCATCTCGTTGGCCTTGGCGGTGATGGCTACCGTGGGCGAGGGCTTGATCGCGGCAAGACGCTCGGCGATGATCGACATGATGACTGAACCTTTTCGGCATCGTGGTACGAAAAAACGTGCAAACTAATGGACGATACCGGCGCCTTCCGGGCCGTGCAAGCGGCATTCCCGGCGCCGGGAATGCGGTTTTCGCGCAACTCCCGCGCCGGGTAGGCATAGCCGACCGCGACGCCCTTCCCCCTCTGCCGGACTGAGCCGACGATGACCGAACCCCTGCCGCTTTACACCCGCCCGCCCGCCGGGCCGCCCGCCGAGTTCCGCCTGGTTTCCGACTACACCCCGGGCGGCGACCAGCCCACCGCCATCGCCCAGTTGGTCGAGGGCGTGAAACAGGGGCTGTCCGACCAGGTGCTGCTGGGGGTCACCGGTTCGGGCAAGACCTTCACCATGGCGCACGTCATCGCGGCGATGCAGCGCCCCGCCCTGTTGATCGCGCCGAACAAGATCCTGGCGGCGCAGCTGTATCAGGAGATGAAGGACTTCTTCCCCGACAACGCGGTGGAGTACTTCGTCTCGTACTACGACTACTACCAGCCGGAAGCCTATGTGCCGCGCACCGACACCTACATCGAGAAGGATTCCGACATCAACGAGCAGATCGACCGCATGCGTCACGCCGCCACCCGCGCCATCCTGGAGCGCCGCGACGTGATCATCGTCGCCTCGGTCTCCTGCCTCTATGGCCTGGGCAGCGCGGAATCCTATGCCAGCATGGTGCTGGACCTTGCCGTCGGCCAGCGCATCGAACCCGCCCGGGCGATGCAGGAACTGGTCGCCCTGCAATACAAGCGCAACGACGCCGGATTCTCGCGCGGGTGCTTCCGTTCGCGCGGCGACGTGCTGGAAATCTTCCCCGTCCACTACGAGGACCGCGCCTGGCGTCTGTCCTTCTTCGGCGACGAGGTCGAGAGCCTCGGCGAGTTCGACCCCCTGACCGGCCACACCACGGCGGACCTGCCCGCCGTCCGCGTCTATCCCAACAGCCACTACGTGACGCCCCGGCCCGCCCTTTCCCAGGCGATCGACAAGATCAAGACCGAGCTGAAGGAGCGCATCGACGCCTATCTGGCGCAGGGCCGCCACATCGAGGCCGAACGCATCGGCCAGCGCACCGCCTTCGACCTGGAAATGCTGGCCGCCACCGGCCACTGCAAGGGCATCGAGAACTATTCCCGCTATCTCACCGGCCGCAACCCCGGCGAGCCGCCGCCCACCCTGTTCGAATACCTGCCCGAGGATTCCCTGCTCTTCGTCGACGAAAGCCACGTCACCGTGCCGCAGATCGGCGGCATGTACAAAGGCGACTTCAGCCGCAAGTCGACCCTGGCGGAATACGGCTTCCGCCTGCCGTCGTGCATCGACAACCGCCCCCTGAAATTCGAGGAATGGGACCGCATGCGGCCGCAGACTGTCTATGTCTCGGCCACCCCCGGCCCCTGGGAAATGCAGCAGACGGACGGCACCTTCGCCGAACAGGTGATCCGCCCCACCGGCCTTCTCGACCCGGTGTGCGTGGTCCGCCCGGTGGAAACCCAGGTCGACGACCTGATGGCGGAATGCAAGGCCGCCGAAGCCAAGGGCCAGCGCGTGCTGGTCACCACCCTGACCAAACGCATGGCCGAGGACCTGACCGAATACCTGGCCGAGCAGGGAATCAAGGTGCGCTACCTGCATTCCGACATCGACACCCTGGAACGCATCGAAATCGTCCGCGACCTGCGCGTCGGCGTGTTCAGCGTGCTGGTCGGCATCAACCTGCTGCGCGAGGGCCTGGACATCCCGGAATGCGCCCTGGTCGCCATCCTCGACGCCGACAAGGAAGGCTTCCTCCGCTCCACCCGCTCGCTGATCCAGACCATCGGCCGCGCCGCCCGCAACGTCGACGGACGCGTCATCCTCTATGCCGACACGATGACCGATTCGCTCAAACAGGCGCTCGCCGAAACCTCCCGCCGCCGGGAAAAGCAGGAGGCGTTCAACGCCGCCCACGGCATCACCCCGGAAAGCGTCAAGAAACGCATCGCCGAGGTGATCGACAGCGCCTTCGAGGCCGACTACGTCACCGTCGGCACCGGCGACGAGGACACCCCCCACCTGGTCGGCCGCGCCCTGGAAACCCACCTGGACGGCCTGCACAAACGCATGCTCGCCGCCGCCGCCGACCTGGAGTTCGAGGAAGCCGCCCGCCTGCGCGACGAAATCAAGCGCCTGCAAGACGCCGAACTGGGCCTGGCCACCGAGAAAACCGGCCGCAAACCCGCCAAAGGCCCCAAACGCCGCCGCAAGGGGCCGTAAGGGGAAAAACCAGGCCGGGCGCCGCCCGGCCCCGGCAAGGGGCTCGGCCCCTTGCATCCCATGGAAAAAGAACTTCTCGGTCTAGGGCGCACATTACGTTTTTTCATGGGTGCTCTCACCCCAATTTGCCACAGCGGATATAAACCATTCTCTCGTTGATCGCCGCAGGTCGCGCCCTCGCGAAAGATTAAGAGGATCTCCGTATCTAGCTGTTGCCCCCCGATAACTTTCCGCAAATTTCTTGAGCGAATAATATCCTATTCCCAAGTCGAACAATGCGTTTCTCCACATCCCATCAACGGTTCGAATATGTTGAAATCTCCGCCCAAATCGCGTCGGAAATAAATACGGGGAATCCGGGAATTCATCCCGTGCCCTCCGACGAATCTCATCAATAATTATTGATGAATCCGGATGTATGCGCACACGGCACCAATACCAATTCCGATTCTCTCCCGGAAAATACGGATAAAAGTCCCCCTCGTATACCTGACGCCATGAGGCGGACATAAGACGAGACAAAGGTACAGATAATTCAAAATATAATCTTATACAAAGAGCCTGTTGCCATAACCGTTTCTCGCCCATCAATCTATCGAATAGATCGTGGTACTTTCTCTCAGCATAGCTATCCAATTCAGTGACATGCAGAGAGACACGCTCCTCCCATTTCCCCCAAAACCCCTCCCTATATTCGTTGTAGACACTTCTAAGCGCAAAGCTGCAAGAGGCAGCATCGTCTAATACTCCGCTCATAAACGAGCGGAAGACACGCACCGTTCCGGGTTTGTCCGAAGACGATATAATCGCATCTATAATTGGGTGAGACGTCAAACTCGACATCAGAGTGTTCTGCAACTCAACAGGAATTATCTTATTAAATAATTTATCTATCCTATCTGTATATGCCTGCGATCTTCTTCTGTGACGCATTTTTTCGATTCGAACAGCCACGAATTCTCCAAACGTCATGGAAAGCATCCGCGCCTCACGCGCCAAATGGCGACGCTTTTCCAAATCCTGCCTCGTTGGAATACCTTTAATTTCCTTAATGCGCTCACGCGCCCATTCTCGAGCCTCGTCCAGACAATCAGCGAAATTTATCTCAACTTCCCCCGCCAAACGCTTCGATCTGACGTCCAAGGATTTATCAAAATCAAAAGTCTCGCGCCGGATATTTCCCGATTGATCTCTCACCCGAATTGCGTATGCACCATGCCCTCCGCGCTTTGCCGACCAAAGGCGAATACCAAACCCACACACGACATCGTCGGGAATCCATTTCTCTCCCTCTACGGGGGGCATTAATGCTTTCACGATATCCACTGTCAGATGCACACGTTCGACCATGAGGTCCAATGCACGCCAGGGTTCCCGGGCACCCTAGCGCCACACCCTTTCGTCAATCGTTCAGGTTCGCAGGAAGGATATCAGCATAAATCCGTCCGTATTTCAGATCGGACAAGCGCCCCTGATTCAACCTATAGTCAGCGGCAATTTCAGCGTATTTGTCCCCACGCAAAACCCGCGCCTTGATGACCGCAATTTCCACTCGCGACAGATGTTTCATTGTTCCGCTCCTTTCACATACGGAAAACGCCTGTAACGGCACTCTCTACCCACCATGATCTACCAATCGGCAGGACAAAATTATTCACCGAACGCCTGCCCCGCCAACGAATGAAATTTCGTCAGATCCGCTGCTCATAGAAATTCTATATTATTTTCATATATCTAAATACAAACGGTTTACATCTCTGGACACATACCGCGACCTCAATGCGCTCTATTGCCTTCGATAATCTTCCCAAAAGCTCACCCCAAACAACGAATGAAATTTCCGGATAGAGAGTGCTCCCCCATACAACACCATGAAATAAAATGCGTATTTTCTGAGGGCTGGGTAACCTTGGGCACAAAAAGCAAATCTGAAGAACTTCATCAGCCAGTACCGATTACGAGATGACTAGAGGCAACTGTATCCACCGTCTCAGATTTGGTCGTGTAGCCACCTTTTCGATCAGAAGCCTACCGCGCCGCCGCCGTCTTCCATAAGCCGTCGCCTCCCGTTCCGCTTTTCTTGGAATCAATCTAATTCCAAGAAATAAAAGGCTTTTCTTCCAGAGCAGAACGGCATCGCAACGTTGACGCGTCGCAGGCCATCGCCAAATATGAATTCTTTCCCCCCACGCGTTTCAACCGCGAGGTTTCCATCATGGGATCCCATTGGACGATCGCCCGCAAACTGGGGCTGATGACGGCGGTTCTGTTGGCGTTCCTGATCGCCAACAGCGGCTTCGGCATTCTCGGCATGAGCCGCATGCACGAAGGCTTCCGTTCGGTTTCGCAGGACACCACCAAGGCACTGATCGATCTGGCGGCGACGGTCGACGCGCTGCACCGCATCCGCATCCGCGTGGTCAGCGCCTCGGCAGCCAACGATCCGGCCCGGGTGGCGGCGCTGAAGACGGAATTCGACAAGCAGATGAGCGACCTGGACAAGGCGTGGTCGATCTACCTGGGCAGCCGGATGACGCCGGACGAGGCGAAACTGGCCGAGGAAGTGACGGCGGGGCTGAAATCCTATCGCGGCTTCGCCGATGGCCTGTGGAACCGCCTGGCCAAGGGCGAGGCGGAAGCCGTGCGCCACGACCTGCTGGGCAAGGAAGGCACGCAGAAATTCCGTCAGGCGGGGACCCCGCTGCGCAAGTTGCTGGCCTATCAAAGCCAGGAAGCCGGCAGCCTATTTTCCTCCGGCGAGGGGCGCTTTGCCGCCGACCGCGGCCTCAGCATCGGTCTGGTGGTTCTGGGCGTGATCCTCGGCCTGACCTCGGCGCTGATGATCGGGCGGTCGGTTTCCCGCCCGGTGGCGCGCATCGTGGCGGTGATGGAACGTCTGGCGAATGACGACACCTCGGTGGAGATCGAGGGCCGCGACCGTGGCGACGAGGTCGGCGCCATCGCCCGCGCCGTCGAGGTCTTCAAACGGAACGCCATCGACAAGGCGCGCATGGAAGGCGAGGCCGAGGACCTGAAGCGGCAGGCGGCGGAACTGCACCGCGCCGAGATGCGGCAACTGGCCGATGGCTTCGAGGGCAGCGTCGCCCACGTCGTCGACAGCGTCGCGGAGGCCTCGTCCGGCATGGAAACCACCGCCACGGCGATGTCGTCGCTGGCGGAAAAGGTCGCGGCGCAGGCGATGGCGGTGGCCGACGCCTCGGAACTGGCCGCCACCAACGTCGAAACGGTGGCCGCCGCCGCCGAGGAACTGTCGCGTTCGGTCTCCGAAATCAGCCGTCAGGTCTCGGAATCCGTGCGGATCGCCAACACCGCGGTCGAGGAAGCGGCGCACACCGACACCATCGTCCGCGGTCTTTCCGCCGCCGCCGAACAGATCGGCGAGGTGGTCAAGCTGATCAACGACATCGCCAACCAGACCAACCTGCTGGCGCTGAACGCGACGATCGAGGCGGCCCGCGCGGGCGAGGCGGGCAAGGGCTTCGCCGTGGTCGCGGGCGAGGTGAAGAACCTGGCCAACCAAACCGCCAAGGCGACCGACGAAATCACCCAGCAGATCGGCGCGGTGCAGGCGGAAACCGAACGTGCCGCGACGGCGATCAAAAGCGTCAACCAGACGATCGGGCGGATCAACGAGATTTCCTCGGCCATCGCCGCGGCGGTGGAGCAGCAGAACGCGGCGACGCAGGAAATCGCCCGCAATGTCGAGGCCGCCTCGCACGGCACGCAGGCGGTGTCGAGGAACATCTCCGACGTCAAGTCGGCGGCGCGGGAGACCGGCTCCGCCTCGGAATCGGTGCTGGGGGCGGCGCGCAAGCTGTCATCCGAATCCCGCACCCTCAACCATCTGGTCGGCGATTTCGTCGCCAAGGTCCGCGCCGGCTAGGCGGGGCGAACCGCGCCGGAAATGGAAAGGCCGGGGCTTGCGCCCCGGCCTTTGCCGGTTCCGCCGCCCGGAGGGACGGAGTTTCGGGCAGCGGGGCCGACGGCGTCCGGCCGCCACGTGGGCGGGCCGGAAAATTCCGTCAGGACGGCGGCAGCGCGGCGGCGGCCGTCTTCACCGCTCCGCCGCCCAACGACTTGTAAAGGGCGACCAGGTTGACCGCCTCGGACAATTCCAGGCCGATTTCCGCCTGTTCCGCCGCATAGAGTTCGCGCTGCGCGTCCAGCACCGCCAGGTAATCCGAAATGCCGCGGTCGTACCGCGCTTGCGACAGCTCCAGCGCCTCGCGGGTGGCGGCGACCAGGGACTGCTGCGCGGCCAGTTGATCGACCAGGGTCTTGCGCGCGGCCAGGGCGTCGGCGACCTCGCGGAAGGCGGACTGGATCGCTTTCTCATAAGTGGCGACGGCGATGTCGCGCTGCGCCTTCGCCGCGTCCAGGTTGGCCTGGTTACGTCCGGCGGTAAAAATCGGCAGGGTCAGGTCGGGCGCGAAGGTCCAGGCACGCGACGCCCCCTCGAACAGGCCGCCGAGGCGAGGGCTGGAATACCCCATGCTGCCGGTCAGCGTGATCGACGGGAAAAACGCCGCCCGCGCCGCGCCGATGTCGGCGTTGGCCGCGCGCAAGGCGTGCTCCGCCTCGCGGATGTCGGGACGGCGCAACAGCACGTCCGAGGCCACCCCCACCGGCGGCACCGTCACCGCGTCGGCGATCGCCGCTTCCGGCACCTCGTCGACGGCGAGCGGACGTCCAACCAGCAGTTCCAGGGCGTTGCGGTCCTGCGCCACCGCGCGGGTATAGAGGCTCAAATTGACGCGGGCGGTTTCCAGCGAGCTTTTCGCCTGCGCCACGTCCAACTGGGTGGCGACGCCGTTGCGGAAGCGCGCCTCGACCAGGTCGAGGGACTGCTGCCGGGTGGCGAAGGTTTCCTCGGTCAGGTGCAGCTGACGGCGGTCCACCTGCCAGGACAGCCAGGCGTCCGCCACCTCGGCGACCAGGGCGATGTGCGCGCCGGTCCGTGCCTCCTGGGTGGCGAGGAAGGATTGCAGCGCGGCCTCCTCCAGGCTGCGCAAACGCCCGAACAGGTCGACCTCGAAGGCGGTCGTCCCCAGGTTGGCGCTGTAGGCCGAAGTGGTCATCGCCCGCCCGGAGGACGACATCTCCGCCGGGGTGCGGACGCGGCTGCGCGACGCCCCGGCGTCGATTTCGGGATAGAGGTTCGCCCCGGAAATCCGGTACGCGGCGCGCGCCGCCTCGACATTCAGCACCGCCACCCGGAGGTCCCGGTTGTTTTCGACGGCGGCGTCGATCAGATGACGCAGACCGGCGTCGCGGAAGACCTCGGCCCAGCCGAGCCCGGCGAAATCGGCGGCGTCGCCCGCCGCGGCGGCGGCATAGGCCGGACCGCCCGGCCAGGCCGGGGAAACCGGCGGCGCCGGGGTCTCCAGGTCGGGGACCAGGGAACACCCGGCCAGCAAGCCCACGACGGCGATGGGAAGGAACTTACGCATATTCGGACTTCCTGTTTTTTTCGTCGGCGATGATCGTCGCCCGGCGGGGCGAATGGCCGAACCAGGTGGAAACGACAACGTAGAACACCGGCACGAAGAAGACGGCGAGAACGGTGGCGGTGATCATGCCGCCCATCACCCCGGTGCCGATGGCGTTCTGCCCGCCCGAGCCCGCGCCGCGAGCGATGGCCAGGGGCACCACGCCCAGCACGAAGGCCAGCGAGGTCATGATGATCGGCCGCAGGCGCTGTTGCGCCGCCTCGATCACCGCGCCGTAGAGGGGCCTTCCGGCCTCGCGCAGTTCCTTGGCGAACTCGACGATCAGGATGGCGTTCTTCGCGGCAAGGCCGACGGTGGTCAGCAGCCCGACCTGGAAGTAGACGTCGTTGGACAGGCCGCGCAGGCTGGCCGCCAGCACCGCGCCGACGATGCCAAGGGGCACCACCAGCATCACCGACAGGGGGATCGTCCAGCTTTCGTAAAGGGCGGCAAGGCAGAGGAAAACCACCACCAGGGAAACCGCGTACAGCATCGGCGCCTGCGCCCCCGCCTGGCGTTCCTCGTAGGACAGGCCGGTCCAGTCGTAGCCGATGCCGGGCGGCAGTTTCGCCGCCAACTCCTCCATCGCCTTCATCGCGTCGCCCGAGCTTTTTCCCGGCGCGGCGGAACCCAGTATCTCCATCGAGGACAGGCCGTTGTAACGTTCCAGCTGAGCCGAACCGGTGGTCCACTGCGACGAGGCGAAGGACGAGAACGGCGCCATCGTGCCGCTGGTTCCCTTGACGTACCACAGGTTCAGGTCGTCGGGCACCATGCGGAACGGCGCGTCGGCCTGGACGAAGACCTTCTTCACCCGGCCCTTGTCGTTGAAGTCGTTGACGTAGCTGGACCCCCAGGCGGCGGAGAGGGTGCTGTTGATGTCGGCGATGGACAGCCCCAGGGCCTTCGCCTTCTGCCGGTCGATGGTCACCTTGTACTGCGGCGTGTCCTCCAAGCCGTTGGGGCGCACCGCGATCAGGTCCGGGTGCTGCGACGCCATGCCAAGCAGCATGTTGCGCGCGGCGAGCAGGTTTTCGTGTCCCACCCCGGCGCGATCGATCAGTTCGAAGTCGAAGCCGCTGGCGTTGCCGAGCTCGGTGACCGAGGGCGGCTGGAAGGCGAAGATGCGCGCCTCGCGGATCGAGGCGAAGCGCTGCATCGCCCGCGCCGCGATGCGGTCCACCCGCTGCTCGGCGCCCGTCCGTTCGCTCCAGTCCTTAAGGTCGACGAAGGCCATCGCCGAATTCTGGCCGCGCCCGGCGAAATTGAAGCCGACCACCGCCATGATGCCGCGCACGTTGTCCTTTTCGTCGTCGAGAAAATAGTTCTCGACCTCCTTGACCACCGCCAGGGTCTGCTCGCTCGGGGTTCCCGGCGGCAGCGTCACCTGGGCGAACAGGATGCCCTGGTCCTCGTCGGGCAGAAAGGCGGTGGGCATGCGCACGAACAGCACCGCCAGAAGAGCGAGGATCAGAAGATAGGCGGCCAGGAACGGCTTGGTCCGGCGCAGCGAGGCATGCACCCCCACCCGATAGCGGCGGCGGCTGAGGTCGAAGGCGCGGTTGAAGCGGCCGAAGAAGCCGCCGGTGGCTTCCCCGTGCGCCTTTTCCGAGGGCTTGAGGATGGTGGCGCAAAGCGCCGGGGTCAGCACCAGGGCGACCACCACCGACAGGGTCATCGCCGACACCATGGTCAGCGAGAACTGGCGATAGATCGCGCCGGTGGACCCGCTCATGAACGCCATCGGCAGGAACACCGCCGACAGCACCAGGGCGATGCCGATCAGGGCGCCCGACACCTGTTCCATCGACTTGCGGGTGGCGGCGCGGGGGGGAAGTTTTTCCTCGCTCATCACCCGTTCGACGTTCTCGACGACGACGATGGCGTCATCGACCAGCAGTCCGATCGCCAGCACCAGACCGAACATGGTCAGGGTGTTGATGGTGAAGCCCATCGCCGCCATCACCCCGAAGGTGCCGAGCAGCACCACCGGCACCGCGATGGTGGGGATGATCGTGGCGCGGAAATTCTGCAAGAACAGATACATCACCGCGACGACCAGGAAAATCGCCTCGACCAGGGTCTTGACCACTTCCTCGATCGAAATCTTGACGAAGGGGGTGGTGTCGTAGGGGTAGCGGACCTCCAGCCCATGCGGGAAGAACTTCTGCAATTCCACGACCTTCGCCCGCACCGCCGTCGCGGTGTCGAGGGCGTTGGCCGACGACGACAGCTTAAGCGCGATGCCCGCCGACGGCATGCGGTCGAGGCGGCCGAAGATCTCGTAGTTTTCCGACCCCAGCTCGATGCGCGCCACGTCCTTGAGCAGCAGCCGCGAACCGTCGGTATTGACCCGCAGCAGGATGTCGCCGAACTCGTCGACGGTTTCCAGACGCTGCTGGGCGATCACCGTGACGTTGAGGGGCTGTCCCTCGACCGCCGGCGAACCGCCCAGTTGCCCGGCGGAAATCGTCGCGTTTTCCGCCGTGATCGCGGCGACGACGTCCGAGGTGGTAACGCCGAAACCGTGCATCTTGCCCGGGTTCAGCCAGACCCGCATGGCATGCTGCCGCCCGAACAGGGTGGTTTCGCCGATGCCGGGAATGCGGCTCAAGGGGTCGAGGATGTTGGACCCGACGTAGTCCTCGATCTCCTTCTGCGCCATCGAGCCGTCGGTGGAGACGAAACCCACCACCATCAGGAAGCTCTTCGCCGCCTTCGCCACGGTGATGCCCTGCTGCTGCACTTCCTGCGGCAGCAGCGGCGTCGCCAGTTGCAGCTTGTTCTGCACCTGCACCTGGGCGATGTCGGGATCGGCCTCGGGATCGAAGGTCAGGGTAATGCTGACGTTGCCCGTCGAATCGCTGGTCGCCGACATGTAGCGGAAGTGATCGATGCCGTTCATCTTCTGCTCGATCACCTGGGTGACGGTGTCCTCCAGGGTCTTCGCGGACGCGCCGGGATAGGTCGCGGTGATCCGCACCGAGGGCGGCGCGATCGGCGGATACTGTTCGATCGGCAACCGGGCGATTTCCAGGGCGCCGAGAAGCATGATGGTGATCGCAATCACCCAGGCGAAGACCGGGCGGTCGATGAAAAACTTCGAAATCATCTGCTGAACATCCTAACGCGAAGCGACCTTGGAAGCGTCCGCCGCGGCGGGAACCGGCGCCACCGGGATGCCGGGCCGCAGGGTCTGCAAGCCATCGACGATCACCCGGTCGCCCGCCGCCAGGCCGCCCTCGACCACCCAATCCTTGCCGACCAGGCGGGACAGGGTGACCGGACGCAACCGCGCCTGATTGTCGTCGCCCGGCGTCCAGACGCTGGCGCCGCCCGCGGCGTCGCGCACCACCGCCTTCTGCGGCACGGTCAGCACGTTGCGGCTGACGCCGCGGCTGACCGTGGCGCGGACGAACATGCCGGGCAGCAGTTCGTGATTGGGATTGGGGAAAATCGCCCGCAAGGTCACCGTGCCGGTGGTCTGGTCGACGGTCACGTCGGAGAACTGCAGCTTGCCGCTCTGGGGGTAGGGGCGGGTGTCGCCTTCCACCGTCAGGTCGACCTTGAGTTCGCCCGCACCGCTGTCCACCCGTCCGGCTTCCGCCTCGCGACGAAGCTGCACCAGGGCCAGGCTGGACTGGGTCAGGTCGACGTAAATCGGATCGAGCTGGGTCACCGTCGCCAGGGGGGCGGTCTGATTGGCGGTGACCAGCGCGCCCTCGGTCACCGAGGACTTGCCGATCCGCCCCGAAATCGGCGCGTTGACCCGGGTATAGACCAGATCGATACGGGCGAGGTCGAGGGCGGCCTTCGCCGCCTTCACGTCGGCCTTCGCCTGATCCAGGCTGGCCGTCACGTCGTCATAGTCCTGACGGCTGACCGCGTTGATCCGCACCAGTTCGGCATAACGCTCCGCCTTGGCCCGCACCGATTTCAGGGTGGCGTTCGCCCTGGCCAGGTCGGCCTCGGCGCTGGCCTTGGCGGCGGCATAGCGTTCCGGATCGATCTGATAGAGCTGTTCCCCGGCGCGGACGTCGCCGCCCTCGTCGAACAGGCGCTTTTTCAAAAGACCGGAAACCTGCGGCCGCACCTCGGAGACCCGGAACGCCGAAATCCGCCCCGGCAATTCCGAGGTCAGGCCGACGTCGTGCGGCGTCATCTCGACCACGCCGACCTCGACCGGGCGCTGCGCCGTCTTCGGCTTGTCGTCGCCGCACCCGGCAACCAGAAACGCGGCAGCCAAGGCGGCCGCCGTTCCCCACTTCCTCAATTCCATCATACGATCCTTCGTCCGATCGCCCTGTCGCGGCCTTTGCCGGGGCGCTCAATTCGGTGTACTGTATAGTACAGTACATATCCGGTTGCAACCGGTTTTCCGCCGCACTATCGTGAACGGCATCACACTCGCCCGCCGCCGCAAGGCACGGCCGAAAGGAACAAAGGCAGCCGAACCATGCCGGAAACCACCGCCGCGGCCAGCGGCAACCGACGGGAACGACGGCGGCGCGCAATGATCGACGCCGCGAAAACCCTGTTCCTGGAAAACGGCTACGAACGGACCACGGTGGGGGACATCCTGGCCGTGTCGGGGGGATCGCGCAGCACCCTGGTCGAAATCTTCGGCGGCAAGGAGGGCCTGTTCACCGAGGTCCTGCTGGAATCGACGCGCCACGTGGAAACCGTCTTCGACACCCTGGAGGCCAGCGGCGATTCCCCGGAAATCGCGCTGAAGGCGATGGCCCGCGACTTCGTCGCCGCGATCTTCGAAACCGAGACCATGGCCATCCTGCGCGTCCTGATCGCCGAAGGCCCCCGCTTCCCCGACATCGTGCAGGCCTTCTTCCGCCTGGGGCCGGATTCCGGCCACGCCAAGATGACCGCCTATTTCCGGCGCTGCATCGCGGCGGGATCGATGCGGCCGCTCGACCCGGCGGCGATGTCCTATGCCTTTCGCGGCATGATTCTGGGGGACGCGGAAATCCGCGCGGCGGTCGGCGACGCCCTTGCCGAACAGCGCGCCCAGGTGCAGGCGCATCTCGACACGGTGGTGGAAATCTTCCTCGACGGCGCTGGGCCGCGAAAGAGCTGAACGGCGCTCCGGCGTACGGGGCGCGGTCAGCGGTACTGCGCGTCGGTGCCGGAACGGGCCTGCCGCGCGTCCTGCCTCAGGCGGTCGATCCGCCGTTTCAGGACGTCGATTTCCCGCTCCAAGGCGTTGCTTTCCCGGGTGCGGGATTGCAGCTCGGTCATCGCGCGGGCCCGCACCGTCACGTCGTTGGACACGACGATGGCGTTCCGCGCCTCCTCCAGCTTCTTGCGGGCTTCCTTGAGGCGCCGTTCCTTTTCCCGCAGCTTGCGTTCCTCGTCGCGGGCCGCGTCTTCCAGCTCATAGATGCGGTGCCCCGCCTCGTAGCCGGTCTTGAACGCCGCCTCCAGGTTGGCCGGGCAGACGCCGCCATAGGCACGTCCGGCCAGTCCCTCCTGATAGCCGCGCGACGAGCGGCAGTATTCGACCAGCCCCTTCTTCCGGCCCTCGAGGTAACGGTCCAGGTTCGGCACCACGCCGTACTCGGCACAGGCCTGCCGGTGGTCGTCGATGGTGTCGGCGGTGCGCCCGGCGGCGGCATCGTGAAAGCCGACCGTCCGCCAATCGGCGGTCAGGCATTCCTCCTTGTTCATGCTGGCGCAGCCCGCCAGCGAAAAAGCCGCGAGAAGGGAAAGAATGCCGTGCCGGATCTTCATGTTTCGCCCCGCCGTTCCGGAACCGCCCCCCGCCGTCCCGATGCCGTCCGACGATAGAGGGGAACGCCCGCCGAGGCAACCTTGGGGAGCAACCCACTGGCATCCGGGACAGGGCGTCCCCATAATGGAAAACCGCATCCTCCCCTTTTCCAGCGCCGCACCCCGATGAACCGAGAATTCTGGAACGACCGCTACCGCGCCGAGGGCTTCGTCTACGGCACCGACGCCAACCGCTTCCTCGCCGAAAACGCCGCCCGCCTGCCCCCCGGCGGACGGGTGCTGCTGCCCGCCGACGGCGAGGGGCGCAACGCGGTGCATCTGGCGGAACGGGGGTTCGCCGCCGTCAGCTTCGACCAGTCCGAGGTCGCGGTGGCCAAGGCCCGCGCCCTGGCCGCCGCGCGCGGCGTATCGGTCGACGCACGGGTCGCCGACGTCATGGATTTCGACTATGGCTCCGATGGGTTCGACGCGGTGGCGCTGATCTTCGCCCACCTGCCGCCGCCGCTGCGGGCGCACCTGCACACCCGCGCGCTCCAGGCGCTCAAGCCCGGCGGCCTGATCCTGTTGCAGGCCTACAGCCCCGAACAGTTGCCGCGGGACAGCGGCGGGCCGAAGGACCCGGCGATGCTCTATGACGAGGCCACCCTGCGCCGGGACTTCGCCGCCTGCGCCGAGATCGTACGGCTGGAAAGCACCGTCGAGATCCTCGACGAGGGCCCCAGCCACCGGGGCGGCGGCGCGCTGATTTCCCTGATCGCGCGGAAATAGGCGGAAACGGAAAAGGCCGGGGAAATCCCCGGCCTTTTCGTCATCCGTCCGGCAACCCGGCTCAGGCGAATTCCACCAGCACCTGGTTCTCGGCGACGGCGTCGCCCGGCATCACCCGGACGCTCTTCACGGTGCCGGCGAAGGGCGCGGAGATGTTGGTCTCCATCTTCATCGATTCCAGCACCAGCAGCGGGGCATCGGCCTCCACCGTCTGACCGGCGGAAACGTTGACGCGAACCACCATGCCGGGCAGCGGGCTCAGGCACGAACGGGCCGGATCCGCCGGAGCGTCGGCGGCCGGAGCGGGAGCCGGAGCCGGAGCGGGCGCCGGGGCGGCGACGGGCGCGGCGGCCTTGCCGACATGCTTCGGCCCCTCGGCGCGGGTCTTGAAGAACTTCGGCGCCACCTGCGGGAACATGGCGAAGGTCAGGACGTCCTCGTCGCTGCCGTTGAAGCCTTCCAGCGCGGCGGCCTGGGCGCGCAGGGCGTCCCACTCCGGCGCCAGCAGGTCGGCCGGACGGCCGGTGATCGCGGGCTTCTTGCCCTGGGCCAGGGCCTGGGCCAGGACGTCGGCGTTCTTTTCGCCCAAGGTGCTGCCGTAATAGCCGAGCATCAGGTCGACGAACTCGGCGGTCATCGTCTTGTAGCGGCCCATCAGCACGTTGAACACCGCCTGGGTGCCGACGATCTGGCTGGAGGGGGTGACCAGGGGCGGATACCCCGCGTCGGCGCGCACGCGCGGCACCTCGGCCAGGACGTCCGGCAGACGGTGCAGCGAATTCTGCGACTTCATCTGCGATTCCAGGTTCGAAATCATGCCGCCCGGAATCTGGCTTTCGAAGATCTCGGTGTCGACGCCGGAAAATTCGCTCAGGTATTCCTTATAGTTCGGCCGCACCGTGGCGAAGTGCCGCTTCGCCTTGAGCAGCCGCTCCTTGTCCAGGCGGGTGGAGAAGCCGGTGCCTTCCAGCATCTCGACCAGGGCCTCGGTCGGGTTGTGGCCGGAGCCGAGCGACAGCGAACTGATCGCGGTGTCGACGATGTCGCAGCCCGCCTCGATCGCCTTCATCAGCGACACCATGGTGACGCCGGTGGTGGCGTGCACGTGGACGTGAACCAGGGTGTCCTCGCCGCAGGTGCGCTTGATCCCCTTGACCAGGTCATAGGCCGCCTGCGGCTTCAACAGCGCCGCCATGTCCTTGATGCAGATGGAATCGGCGCCCATGTCCTTCAGGCTTTTCGCCATGTCGGCGAAGGCCGCGACGGTGTGCACCGGGCTGACCGTGTAGCTGATCGTGCCCTGCGCGTGCTTGCCGGTCTTCTTCACCGCGGCGATGGCGGTTTCCAGGTTGCGCAGGTCGTTGAGGGCGTCGAAAACGCGGAACACGTCCATGCCGTTTTCCGCCGCCTTGTCGACGAAGCGCTGCACCACGCCGTCCTCGTAATGGCGATAGCCGAGCAGGTTCTGGCCGCGCAGCAGCATCTGCAACGGAGTCTTCGGCATCAGCTTCTTGAAGGTGCGCAGGCGCTCCCAGGGGTCTTCGTTCAGGAAGCGGATGCAGGAATCGAAAGTCGCGCCGCCCCAGCACTCCAGCGACCAGTACCCGGCATTGTCCAGGTCCTCGCAGGCGGGGATCATGTCCTCCATCGCCATGCGGGTGGCCAGCAGGCTCTGGTGGGCGTCTCGCAAAATGACATCGGTAACTTGGATCACGCGACTCATGGCACCTTCCTCGGCAAATGGAACGGCCCTTGTTTGCACCACGTATGACAGATATGCAATCCCGCGCCCGCGCGCGAGAGGACGATTCCTCAATTTTTCGGGGGGGAGTGTCACATCAAGGTCACATTCCTACCCGAATTGTCTCGATACAAGGTCGAGACCCGGGCGCGTCACACCCCCTGGCGCCGCCCCGACGCTTCGGCGTTAGCCATTGATCCTTCATCGCTTTCATCGCAAATCCGGGAAACCGCGCGCCCCCGGGTGGGGCGGCCGTGGCAAAGGGGTGGAATGGCGGCATTTCCGCGTCACGGTTGACACCGCCGCCCGGGCATCCGAGATTCGGCGAGACTCGTCGAAAGGAGCCCGCGCATGTCCGCCGCCGATCCCGCGATTCCACGTGCCGCGCTGATTACCGGCGGCGCCCGCCGCCTGGGCCGCGCCATGGCCGAGGCCCTGGCCGCCGACGGCTGGGCGGTGGCCATCCATTGCCGCGCCTCCGAGGCCGAGGCGGCGGAAACCGCCACCGCCATCCTGGAGCGGGGCGGACGGGCGGTGGTGCTGCCCGCCGACCTGGCCGCCGAGGCCGAGGTGGCAACCCTGATCCCCCGCGCCACCGCCGCCCTCGGCCCGATCGGCTGCCTGATCAACAACGCCTCGGTGTTCGAGCGCGACGAGGCGGACGACGCGACGCGGCAAAGCTGGGACGCCCACCTCGAACCCAACCTGCGCGCCCCCTTCGTCCTCGCCCAGGCGTTCGCCCGCGCCCTCCCCGCCGAGGCCAAGGGCGTCGTCGTCAACATGCTGGACCAACGGGTGTGGAACCTGACGCCGCATTTCGTCAGCTACACGGTGTCGAAATCGGCGCTGTGGACACTGACCCGCACCCTGGCCCTGGCCCTGGCGCCGCGCATCCGGGTCAACGGCATCGGCCCCGGCCCCGCCCTGCCCTCGGTCCGCCAGACGGCAGAGGAATTCGCCCGCCAATGCGCCGCGGTGCCGTTGCGCCACGGCACCACGCCCGAGGAAATCGTCCTCGCCTTGCGCTTTATTCTTGCGGCGCCGTCGATGACCGGGCAAATGATAGCCCTCGACGGGGGCCAGCACCTCGGCTGGGCGCAAGAGCCCGCCGCCACGCCCGCCCCCCAGGAATAGGCGCGCCGCGCCTTCGTCCGCGCTCCGGCGCCAGGAGTTCCGAACCCGTGACCCGTTCCGCCAACGTCGTCCAGCCGCTACGCATCGCCGATGCCAAGAAGGCCCTGCGTCACGTCTTCGTGCGCGACCTGGTGCTCGCCTGCCGCATCGGCATCTACGAACGCGAAAAGCAGACGCCGCAGCGGGTGCGCATCAACCTCGACCTCGCGGTGCGCGAGGATGTCCGCCCGATCGGCGACGACTACGACAAGGTGGTCTGCTACGAACAGATCGTCACCAAGGCGCGCGGCATCGCCGAGGACGGCCACGTCAACCTGGTCGAGACCCTGGCCGAACGCCTGGCCGACATCTGCCTGCAGGACCCCCGCGTGCGCTCCTGCCGGGTGCGGGTGGAAAAGCTCGATGTCTTCGCCGACGCCCTGTCAGTCGGCGTCGAAATCGAGCGCGACAGCCCCTTCGAGGAAAACTGACCCGCCCGTTCGGATGACGCGCGCATGTCGCCTCAATGACGAACGGATGACGTTTTTCAACCTTTCGTGCAGCCCGTTACGTTTTCCGTGCGAAAACGTGAAGACGCGGCGCTGAGTTTTACACAACCTGTGACGGCCGACACAGCCTTGCCGAGTCCCGCCACGGAATCGCCCCGGTTTTCCGGTTTTTTCCGGTTGACAAGTCTTATATACATATAAATCAATAACTTAGCCTTTATGCCCATGTTTTGGGCAATGACGTCCGGACCCCCGGAAAGCCTGGGGAGAGAAACCATCCCCCACAAGCTATCAACAGAGTTATCCACAGATTTCGTGGACAAGGTTTCAATCCGTCACATTCTGCGAAAAGCCATGGAAAAATCACGAGTCACGCTTCCGTCACCGCTCCGTCACGGATTCGAGACTCGCAATCCGCTTGCACGAAAGGCAGCTTCATCGGAATCTGCGGCGATGACCTCCGAAACCGCGATGCCCTCGCTGGCGCGAGGAACCGAAACCATTCTCGCCGTGCTCAAGACCCTGCCGGGCAGCCCCGGGGTCTACCGCATGCTGGATGCGAAGGGCGACGTGCTTTACGTCGGCAAGGCGAAAAACCTGAAGAAACGGGTGGTCGCCTATACCCGCGCCGAACAGCTTCCCCTGCGCCTGCAACGGATGGTCGCCTTCACCGCGACGATGGAGATCGTCACCACCCACACCGAGGCCGAGGCGCTGCTGCTGGAAAGCAACCTGATCAAGAAGCTTTCCCCCCGCTACAACATCCTTCTGCGCGACGACAAGTCGTTCCCCTACATCCGCGTCGCGCGCGGCGGCGACTGGCCGCGCATCACCAAGCACCGGGGCGCGCGCAGCGACGGCGCCGACTATTTCGGCCCCTATGCCTCGGTTCTCGCGGTCAACCAGGCCCTGGTCATCCTGCAAAAGGTCTTCCTGCTGCGCACCTGCTCGGACACCGTGTTCGCCAACCGCTCCCGCCCCTGCCTGCTGCACCAGATCAAGCGCTGCTGCGCGCCTTGCGTCGGCCGCATCTCGCACGGCGAATACGCCCGCCGGGTGGAACAGGCGCGCGCCTTTCTCAAGGGGGAAAGCGCCGACCTGCAAAGGGAGTTCGCCCGCGCGATGACCGAGGCCGCCGACCGCCAGGACTACGAGGACGCGGCGGCTTGGCGCGACCGCATCCGCGCCCTGACCCAGGTGCAGGCGCATCAGGACATCGACCTGGGGCAGGACCGCGACCTCGACATCGTCGCCGCCCACCGCGCGGGGGGAATGACCGCGATCCAGGTGGTGTTCTTCCGCGCCGGACGGCACACCGGCAACCGCGCCTTCTTTCCCGCGCAGGCGGGCGACGCCACCGCCGAGGAAGTGCTGGCCGCCTTCCTCGGGCAGTTCTACGCCACCCACCCCGCCCCCGGGCTGATCCTGGTCTCGCCGCTTCCCGCCGAGGCCGGGGTGATCGCCGAGGCGCTGTCGCTGTCCGCCAAGCGCGCGGTGCGCGTCGTCCAGCCGCGGCGGGGGGCGAAACGCGCCCTGCTGCGTCAGGCGGAGGACAACGCCCGCGACGCGCTCAGCCGCAAGCAGGCGGAAACCGCCACCCAGGACCGCCTGCTGGCGGGGGTGGCCGAGACCTTCGGCCTGGCCGCGCCGCCCGCCCGCATCGAGGTCTACGACAATTCCCACATCCGGGGCAGCCACGCGGTGGGGGCGATGATCGTCGCCGGGGCGGAAGGCTTCGACAAGACCGCCTATCGCACCTGGACGATCCGCGAGGCGGCGCCGGGCGACGACTTCGGCATGATGCGCGAGGTCTTCCGCCGCCGCTTCACCCGGGCGCTGGCCGACGACCCGGAACGCCGCGCCTGGCCCGATCTGGTGCTGATCGACGGCGGCCCCGGCCAACTGGCCGCCGCGACCCATATCCTCGACGAAATCGGCGCCACCGGCGTGCCCCTGGTCGGCATCGCCAAGGGCCCGGACCGCGACGCGGGGCGCGAGGTCTTTCACCTTGCCGGGCGCGAGCCCTTCCGCCTGCCGCCCGAACACCAGGTGCTCTATTACCTGCAACGCCTGCGCGACGAGGCCCACCGCTTCGCCATCGGCACCCACCGCGACAAGCGCTCGCGCGCCCTGGTGCGCTCTCCCCTCGACGAGGTGCCGGGCATCGGCGCGGCGCGCAAAAAGGCCCTTTTGCACCATTTCGGCTCGGCCAAGGGGGTGGCCGGCGCGGGGGTGGAGGACCTGGCCGCGGCCGAGGGCATCAGCCGCGCCCTGGCGCAACGCATCTACGACCACTTCCACGCCAAGGGCTGAGGCGAACAGATTCTTCTAGGCTTCCGCCGCCACACGTCCTAAACTCCGCGCCGCAATTCCGCGTATCGACCGACAACCGCGCCGATCGCCATGACCACGCTGCCGAACCTTCTCACCCTCGGGCGCATCGCGGCCATCCCGCTGATGCTCGCCACCTTCTATTGGGACACCACGGCCACCCGCTGGACGGCCTGTGCCCTGTTCGCGGCTGCCGCGATCACCGATTTCTTCGACGGCTACCTGGCGCGCCGCTTCAACCAGGTCTCGGCGGTCGGCCGTTTCCTCGACCCCATCGCCGACAAGCTTCTGGTCTCGTCGCTGCTGCTCTTCCTCGCCGCATTCAACCGCGTCGGCGAACTCAGCCTGATCCCCGCGGCGGTCATCCTCTGCCGCGAGATCCTGGTCTCCGGCCTGCGCGAATACCTGGCCGAACTGCGGGTCGGCATGCCGGTGACGCCGCTGGCCAAATGGAAAACCGCCACCCAGCTGGTCGCCCTGCCCGTCCTTATCGTCGGCGACCCCGGCCTGCCCGGCCACGCCATCACCCTGATCGGCGAAATCCTGCTTTGGGTCGCCGCCGCCCTCACCCTGATGACCGGCTATGGCTACCTCACCGCCGGCATCCGCTTCATGCGCGAAGCCGACAAGGGCCGGTTCTAGGACAAAACCAGGCCGGGCGCCGCCCGGACCCGCAAGGGGGCGCGGCCCCCTTGACCCCATGACTTTTTATTTTTGCGCGCAGCGCGATCAAACCGTCACGCCGCGTGATGGATGAAAGCCGCTGACGCGGCGAAAAAAGGAATGGGGTGCGCGAGGGGTCCGCGACCCCTCGCAAGGTTTTTCCCACGAAAAAAGGCGCGAGCCGAAGCCCGCGCCTTTTCCTTGTCTTTCCAAGCCGCCCCTTACAGGGTCAGGCGGCCGTGCACCAGGTCGTCGTAGTCCTGCATCAGGACCTTGGTGACCTCGCGGTCGGGGAAGATCACGTCGTCGATCGAGCCCACCGGGGTGACCTCGGCGGCGGTACCGGTGACGAAGGATTCGTTGAAGCGCGGCAGTTCCTCGGGAAGGATGGCGCGTTCGATCACCTTGAAGCCACGGCGCTTGGCCAGGGCCAGCACCGACTGGCGGGTGATGCCGTTGAGGAAGCAATCCGGCGTCGGCGCGTGGATTTCGTCGCCACGCACGAACAGGATGTTGGCGCCGGTGGTCTCGGCGATGCGGCCGCGCCAGTCGAGCATCAGGCACTCGTTATAGCCCGCGTTCTCGGCGGCATGCTTGTTGAGGGTGCAGATCATGTACAGGCCCGCCGCCTTGGCGTGGCAGGGGATGGTCTGCGGGTCGGGGCGCCGCCACTTGCCGGTGACCACCTTCAGGCCCGCCATGCGCGCCTCGGCGGTGAAATAGGTCGGCCATTCCCAGACGGCGACGGAGACGTGAATTTTGTTCTGCTTGGCCGAAACCCCCATCTGCTCGCTGCCGCGCCAGGCGAAGGGCCGCACGTAGCCGTTGGTCAGTTTGTTGGCCGCGATCGCCGCCGCTTTCGCCGCGTTGATTTCGTCGACGGAATAAGGGATGGTGAAGTCCATCAGCTTCGCCGAATTGAACAGGCGCTCCGTATGTTCCTGGCCTTTGAAAATCACGCCGTCGTAAAGGCGTTCGCCCTCGAACACCAGGGATGCATAATGGAAGCCGTGGGTGAGGACGTGGACCTTGGCGTCTTTCCAGGGAACCAGTTCGCCGTCGTACCAGATGAAGCCGTCACGGGCGTCGAAAGGAAGAAGTGACATGGCAGAGTCTCTTTGGGTTTGCAATTGTTTCCGAATCGGTGATGGTTTGAGTAACATCCAACACGGGATATGTCAACATGGCTGACGTAACCGCGCGCATCAACCCGCTCTTCCTGCGGGACGAGGAACTCCGTCAGGGGATCGAATTCCTCTACTTCGCCTATCGCGAGTTCACCAAGGAACCGGACACAATCCTTTCCGAACAAGGCCTTGGCCGCGCCCATCACCGCACCATCTATTTCGTCGGGCGGCAACCGGGGATCAGCGTCTCCGACCTGCTATCGACTTTGCGCATAACTAAGCAGAGTTTATCGCGGGTCTTGAGCCAGCTGCTGAAGGAGGACTACATCCGCCAGCGGCCCGGCCTGCGCGACCGCCGCCAGCGGCTTCTGGAACTGTCGCCCAAGGGGGTGGAACTGGAACGCAAGCTGACCGAAAACCAGCGCAAGCTTCTTGCCCGCGCCTACCGCGAGGCGGGGGCCGAGGCGGTGGAGGGCTTCCGCAAGGTGATGCTGAACATCATGAGCGAGGAAGACCGCGCGCATTTCCCCGCCCAGACCACCCCGCCGCTTCCCGGCTGGCGGGGCACCGGCGGCGGGGCCTCGTGAGATGACCGGTCAAACCCCTTCCCATATCCTGGTGGTCGACGACGACACCCGCCTGCGCGGCCTGTTGCAGCGGTTCCTCACCGAGAACGGCTTCATGGTGTCGCAGGCGGCGGACGCCGCCGAGGCGCGTCAGGCCCTGCTCTCGCTGGAATTCGACCTGCTGATCGTCGACGTGATGATGCCGGGCGAGGACGGCATGAGCCTGACCCGTTCCCTGCGCGAGACCAAGGACGTGCCGATCCTCATCCTCACCGCGATGGGCGAGGCGGACGACCGCATCACCGGCCTGGAGACCGGCGCCGACGACTATCTGACCAAGCCCTTCGAACCGCGCGAACTGCTGCTCCGGATCAACGCCATCCTGCGCCGGGCACGGCGGCCGGACGGCGGCGCGGCGGCGGGGCTGGAGGTCCTCAACCTGGGGGCCTGCGTCTACGACATGCGGCGCGACGAACTGGTCTGCGGCGGCGAACCGGTGCGCCTGACCCCGGCGGAGGCGGCCTTGCTGCGCGAACTCGCCCGCCGCCCGGGCGAGATCCTCTCGCGCGAGGACCTGGCCACCGCCACCGGCGCGGCGCGCAACCTGCGCACCGTCGACGTGCAGGTGACCCGCCTGCGCAAAAAGATCGAATCCGACCTGCGCCTGCCCCGCTATTTGCAGACGGTGCGCGGCAAGGGCTATATGCTGATGCCCGACTGAAGGAGCATCCCCGACCATGGCGGACCCCGCCTCGCCCCTGCCGACCCCCGAAATCGATCCCGCGGAGCGCCACTTCCGCGTCAAGTCGCTGTTGCCGAAAAGCCTGCTCGGCCGGTCGCTGCTGATCATCCTGACGCCGCTGATCCTGTTGCAGATGATCACCGCGACGGTGTTCTACGACCGGCATTGGGGCACCATCACCCGGCGCCTGGCGCAATCGGTGGCGGGCGACGTGAGCATGGTGACCACCTATCTGCGCGACCACCCCGGCCCGGCGTCGCGCGCCTGGATCGCCGCCGAGGCCCGGCGGCAGATGCAGCTGGATGTCAGCTTCTCCGACGGCGAGATCCTGCGCGCCCAGGACCCCGGCGAGGACGTGGCGGACACGCTTGCCCCCCTGGACGAGGCCCTCAAGGACGCCATCACCCTGCCCTTCCAGCTGATCCCCAACGACGAAGGCCATTCGGTGCGCATCCGCCTGCAGATGGCGGACACCGTGCTGACCGTCGAAGCCTCGATGAAGCGCCTGTCCAGCTTCACCATCTATCTGTTCCTGCTGTGGATGATCGGCGCCTCGCTGCTGCTGTTCGGCATCGCCACCATCTTCATGAGCAACCAGGTGCGCGCGGTGCGCCGCCTGGCGATCGCCGCCGACAGCTTCGGCAAGGGGCGCGACGCCCCCTGGTTCAAGCCCGAGGGCGCCACCGAGGTCCGTCAGGCGGCGCAGGCCTTCCTGGTGATGCGCGACCGCATCAAGCGCCAGATCGACCAGCGCACCGAGATGCTGGCCGGGGTGTCGCACGACCTGCGCACGCCGCTGACCCGAATGAAGCTGCAACTGGCGATGATGGGCAAGGACACGGGGGTCGACGACCTCAAGGAGGACGTCGATGAAATGGAGCGCATGGTCGAGGGTTACCTAGCCTTCGCCCGTGGCGAGGGGCGCGAGGCGATGCGCCCGACCAACGTCGCCGCCCTGGTGGAAGCCGTGGTCGGCCGCTTCGCCCGCAACGGCGCGCCGGTGGACCTGCACGTCGAACGCGGCGTCACCCTGCCGCTGCGGCCGCAGGCGGTGGAACGCTGCGTCACCAACCTCGTCTCCAACGCGGTGCGCTATGCCAAGCACGTCGCGGTGCGGGTCGGCGAGCGCGCCGACGCGGTGGAGATCCTGGTCGACGACGACGGCCCCGGCATTCCCGAGGATCGCCGCGCCGACGTCTTCCGCGCCTTCTTCCGCGTCGAGAATTCGCGCAACCCGGAAACCGGCGGCGTCGGCCTGGGCCTCACCATCGCCCGCGACGTGGCGCGCGGCCACGGCGGCGACATCCAACTGGCGGACTCCCCCCTCGGCGGCCTGCGGGTGCGCCTGATCCTGCCCTTGTAATCCTGCCTTCCGGCCCCGTTCGCGCGGCCCTTTCTCCCCTTGAAAAGCACATGCGTACGTTATAGTGTACCGTCCTCGCCAAGAGGGGAACCTCTCCGCGAGGCTGCGGCGCAAGGGGAAAACACGCCGCGCCGAAAAGAAACGCCGCGCAACGAACGCGGCATCGGGGTTGTCGCGCGCATGCGCAAAAACGACGAACGGAAGGCTGGGCCGCACCGGATGGCCGGACCGGAAAGCCCAAGGAAGGAACGCGCGTTGAGTACCGATCTCCGTTTTCATTCCGGTCGAAAAGCGACGACACCATGGTGGAAGCCCGCATCCTCATCGCCTGCGCCGTGATCCTGTTGGCCACGGCACTGGCCGCCGACCTGGGCGGCCTGTCCCGCGCCGCGCGCGCCCTGGCCCTGGCCGGGGTCGCCGCCGGGCTGGCCTATATCGGCCGCCGCTATTGGCTTGCCCTGCCGATGACGCCGATGTTCATGGGCAGCGTCGCGGTGCCGCCGGTCCTGGTCGGCCTGGGCCTCGCCGCCCTGCGGCGCGAGGGCGTCGCCGACGACGCGCCGGAAGGCCGCGCCATGCGGCGATGCGTGCTGGCCTTCGCCGTCGTCGTCGGCGCGCTGTCGATCCTCTTCCCCAGGGATTTCTATCTGCCCTTCCTCAAGACCACCTCGATCTTCGCGCAGCTGATGCTGGCCTTCGCGGTGCTGGGCAAGGCCTGCCTGCTGATCGCCGCCGCCTGGGCCGCCGCCATTCTGCGCAATCCCGAAACCGCCGCGCCGCACCGCGGCCTGCTGCACGCCCTGGTCCTGGGCTTCGCCTTCTGGACCCTTTCCCTGCTCTCGGGCGAGATGTGGTCCTATCGCGGCTGGGGCATCCCGGTGGTGTGGGAGGACCCGGCGATCATCGCCTCGATGGGGGTGTGGTTCTTCTTCGTCGGCCTGATGCACCTGCACCTGACCCGCGCCTGGACGGTGCGGGCGCGCGCCGCCGCCATGCTGACCGGCGCGGCGGCGGTTCTGGTCCTCGGCTGCGGCCCCGACCTCGGCCCCTTCCACCCCCCCTTCGCCTGGTGACCGCGATGACCGCCATCCTCCGCCGCGCCTGGCTCGCCCTCGGCAGCATCCACCTGACGGTGGCGTTGTGCCTGGCTCTCGCCGCCGACCTCGGCCTCGGCTATCTGTCGCTGCAACGCGGCCTCAACATCTTCGTGCCGATGAGCGACACCGGCATCTTCCCCTGGCTGTTCACCTATGGCCTGTACAACCTCGGTGTCACCGCCTGGTTCTTCATCCTGATCGCCCTGCTCGGGGTATTGTTCGTCAACACCTTCGCCTGCACCACCGAGCGCCTGATCCAGACCTTCGCCGCCAACCACCGCCGCCCCGGCTGGTTGCTCAAGCTGGCGCCACACGTCATGCATTACGCGGTGCTGGTGATCCTGGCCGGATACCTGTGCAGCTACGTCTTTTCCGAAAGCCTGCCGGGACGGGGCATCCGCGTCGGCGAAAGCATGACCCTGCCGGACGGCGCGGAGGTCGCCTTCGTCGGCTTCGCCCCCGAGTACTACCGGGGCGACCGCCTGGCCGAGTTCGACACCTTCGTGATGAAACCCAACGCGCGTCTGATCGTTTCCCACGGCGACGAACGGCGGGAAGAAACCCTGAACTTCAACCAGCCGATCCGGGTCGGTTCCTACGGCCTGTACATGAACGATTATTCCCCCCGTCGGCAGAAGCGCGGCATGTCCGCCCCCAATATCCGCCTGACCATCCGCCGCGACCCCTCGTCGGCGGTGTACCTGACCGGCGTGCTGCTGTTCGTCGCCGGGCTGGGCCTCTACGTCTTCGACCGCGCCATCAAAAGGTAACCCGATCATGCGCCACCCCCGTTCCGCCCGCCGCCTTCTCGCCGCCGCCGCGTTGCTGCCCCTGTTGGCGGTGTCCGCCTGCAAGGACGAGGGCGGCAAGACGCCGGCCGCGGATGCCGCCACCCCCGCCTTCCTCAACATCGACGGCTTCGCCGTCGCCCGCAAGGCCACCTACATCGAGGTCCGCGACGGCGCCGGGCGCACCCTGGCCCTGGTGCCGCCGGGCGGCAAGGCGCCCGATGGCTTCCCCCCCGCCATGGTGGTGAATATCCCGGTGAAGCGGGTTCTCGCCTTCGGCGCCTTCGAGATCGGCCTGATGCGGTCGATGGGGGTGATCGACTCCCTGGTCGCGGTCACCGACCCCGAGGACAAGTGGGTGATCCCCGAGGTCCGCCAGGGTTTCGCCGAGGGACGCATCGCCTATGTCGGCGACGCCAGCCGCCTCGATTACGAACGGATCAAGGTGCAGCACCCCGACCTGGTGCTGACCTGGGACCCCTCGATCGCGCCGATGATGGAAAGCCTGGGCATTCCGGTGGTGGTAACGACGACTCCGATCGCCAACTGCCTGAACACCCGCATCCGCCTGGTCGAGTTCCTCGCCACCTTTTTCGGCAAGGAGGCGGAGGCGCAGGCCTATTACCGCAAGGTCGACCTCGCCCTGCGAAAGATCCGGGAAAAGACCAAGGACCAGCCCAAGCCCAAGGCGATGTGGGGCGACGTCTTCGAAAAGCGCGTCCTGGTCGAACCGGGCAACGCCTGGGTCTCCGAACTGATCGGCCTGGCGCAGAGCGACTATCAGTTCAAGGACGTCTATGGCCGTTCCTGCGTCGAGATTTCCACCGAACGCTTCATCTACAGCGGCAAGGACGCCGACATCTATTTCACCTACCGCACACCGCGTCTGGGGGCGACCTCCAAGGCCTCGCTGGCGCGCACCAACCCCCTGATCGCGGGCATCCGCCCCCTCGGCCCGGAGGGCAAGACCTACGCCCCCCTGCCGCACTACACCCAGTCCTCCGACCGCCTGGACGAGATCCTCACCGAGATTTCGGCGATTCTTCACCCCGGCGCCTATCCCGATTACCGGCTCAAGTACTTCCTTGAGCTGCCGCAAACCGCCCCGGTCCCCGCCAAGGAAGCCCAACCATGAGTTCCGAGACGACCCTTGCCGCCATCCCTTCCTGCCGCCCCGCCGTCGCGCCGCGCCTGCTGGCCTTCGGCGCGATGGCGGCGCTGGTGCTGTTCCTGATGTGCCTGAACATCCGCATCGGCTCGATTTCGTATTCCACCGCGCAGGTCTGGGACGCCCTGTGCAACCCCGCGGGCAGCGACAACCTGTCCTTCATCGTCTGGAAGATCCGCCTGCCGCGCGCCATCGCCGCGGTGCTGGGCGGCGCCTTCCTCGCCACCTCGGGTCTGCTGTTGCAGGTGTACTTCCGCAACCCCATCGTCGGCCCCTTCATCCTGGGGATTTCCTCGGGCGCGACGGTGATGACCTCTCTCGTCATGCTCACCGGCCTCGGCCTCGGCTTCGCCGCGGTCAGCCCCTACCTCAACACCCTGGCCGCCTGCATCGGCGCCTACGGCGTCACCCTGCTGGTGGTGACCATCGCCAGCCGGGTGAAAAGCGGCGTCACCCTGCTGATCGTCGGCCTGATGATGGGCTACCTGTGCAGCGCGGTCACCGCCATCCTCACCGCCCTGGCGGAAAAGGAACGGATCAAGGGCTTCGTCCTGTGGACGCAGGGCAGCTTCGCCGGGTTCAGTTGGCCCGAAATCCAGGTGATGCTGGGCCTGGGCGGCCTGTTGATGGCCTGCATCTACCTGCTCAGCAAACCCTTGAACGCCTTCCTGCTGGGCGAGGAATACGCCGCCTCGATGGGGGTGAACATCCGCGCCTTCCGCATGCTGATCCTGTTCCTCTCCTCCTCGCTGGCTGGCTTGGTTACCGCGATGGCGGGTCCGGTGGCGTTCGTCGGCCTGGCGGTGCCGCACATGGCGCGCCTGAGCCTGGGAACCTCGGACAACCGCGTTCTCATCCCCGGCGCCTGCCTGATGGGCGCCCTGGTGGCCAGCCTGTGCGATCTGATCGCGCGCACCTGGCTTTCGCCGGTGGAACTGCCCCTGTCGTCGATCACCGCCTTCTTCGGCGCGCCGATCGTCCTGATCCTTCTGCTCAAGCGGGGAATGAAGCCATGAACGGCGAAATCGTGCTCTCCTGCACGGACCTCTGCGTCGGCTACAAGCGCAAGGTCCTTTCCGACGTCAACGTCGCCTTCGAGGCAGGCTGCTTCATCGCCCTCCTCGGCCCCAACGGCGTCGGCAAGACCACCTTGTTGCGCACCCTGTCGCGCCATCTGAAGCCGTTGTCCGGTCGCGTCGAGATTCTCGGCCGCGATTTGCAGGAACTGCCTGCCCTGGAACTGGCGCGGCGGATGGCGGTGGTGCTGACCGACAAGTCGCGGCCGCCGCTGCTTTCGGTGTTCGAATACGTCGCCCTGGGGCGCTATCCGCACACCGGCTTCATGGGCAGGCTGACGCCGCGCGACGAAGCGGCGGTGGACGAGGCGCTGGCCGCGGTGGCGGCCTCCGACCTGGCGCCGCGCCTGGTCGAAACCCTGAGCGACGGCGAACGGCAAAAGGCGGTGCTGGCCCGCGCCCTGGCGCAGGACCCCAAGCTGCTGCTGCTGGACGAGCCCACCGCCCACCTCGACCTCAAGCACCGGGTCGAGGTGATGAGCATCCTGCGCGACCTCTGCCGCACCCGCGGCCTCACCGTGATCGCCTCGTTGCACGACGTTGACGTCGCCGCCAAGGTGTCGGACCGGGCGCTGCTGGTGAAAAGCGGCCGCGTCGTCGATTACGGCCTGCCGGAACGGGTGCTGACCTCCCGGGCGGTGGCCGACCTCTACGACTTCGCCGAGGCCGACTTCAGCCGCCACCTGGGCAGCATCGAACTGCGCGGCGACGGCCGCGCCGGACGGGCCTTCGTCACCGCCGGGCTGGGGCACGGCGCCGAGATCTTCCGCCTGCTGGCGAAGCGCGGCATGACGATCAGCACCGGCATCCTGGCCGAGGGCGACCTCGATTCCTTCGTCGCCGAGGCGCTGGGGGCGACCGCCTTCGTCCGCCACAACGGCGATGCCGCCGAGGACCTGCTGCCGCAGGCCACCGCCGCCCTGGACGGTTGCGCCTTCGTCGTCGACGGCGGCCCGCAGACCGGCGCGGCGGCGGAAATCAACCGCCGCATTCTTGCCGCGGCGCGGGAACGCGGCCTGCCGGTGCTGCCCCGCGAAACCAGCGCCGACCTGGCGAAACTGGCGGCGGCGATGGACGGGCTTGCCGCCCGCTGATCAGAACATCCGTCCCCCGACCGGGACCTGCCGGTCGGGGGTCAGCAGCACCACCTCGCCATCCGCGTCCGGCACCCCCAGGACCAGACACTCGCTGGAAAATCCGGCGATGCGCTTCGGCGGAAAGTTGACCACCCCCATCACCAAACGTCCCGGCAGATCCTCCGGCGCGTAATGGCGGCACAGCTGCGCCGAGGTGCTTTTCTCCCCCACCTCCGGGCCGAAATCGATCCACAGCTTCAGGGCCGGCTTGCGCGCCCCCTGGTTGACCTCGGCGCGCAGCACCCGTCCCACCCGCACGTCCACCTTGGCGAAGTCGTCGTAAGCGATGGTCATCGGCATTCTCTTCCGCAAATAAAAAACCGGGGGCGTCGCCCCCGGTCCGGTTGGTTTCCCCGGCTAGCGCTGCGCGCGTAGGGCGGTGATGAAATCCGACATGCCGGTCAGGCGCGCCCGTTTCTGCCGTTCGGCATTAAGGATGGTCAGCGCCTGACGGGTGCTGGCCTCGGCATCGCGGTTGATGATGATGTAGTCGTACTCGATCCAGTGACTCATCTCGTCGGCGGCCTTGGCCATGCGGCCCTGCACCACGTCCTCGCTGTCCTGGGCGCGGCCGCGCAGGCGGCGTTCCAGTTCCGACATCGAGGGCGGCAGCACGAAAATGCGCACCAGATCGGCGGACATTTTCTCCTCCAACTGCTGGGTGCCCTGCCAATCGATGTCGAACAACACGTCGTGGCCCATCGCCAGCCAGTCCTCCACCGGCTTCTTCGGCGTGCCGTAGAAGTTGCCGAACACCTGCGCGTGTTCCAGCAGTTCGCCCTGCTCCACCATTTCGTCGAAGCGCGGCTTGTCGATGAAGTGGTAGTCGCGGCCCTCTTCCTCCCCCGGGCGGCGGCCGCGCGTGGTCACCGAGATCGAAGACGAAATCAGGGGATCGACGGTCAAAAGGTTGCGCGCGATCGTCGTCTTGCCCGCCCCCGACGGCGAGGACAGCACCAGCAGCAGGCCACGGCGGCTGACCAGGGAAACCGCCGGAAAATGCGGGTCGGACGAGGACATGGGCATCTTCTTCTGCACCTCTTCTATTCGATGTTCTGGATCTGCTCGCGCAAACGGTCGATCACCGTCTTCAGTTCCAGGCCGACCGCCGTCAACTCGGCGTCCGAGGACTTCGAGCACAAGGTGTTGGCCTCGCGGTTGAACTCCTGACACAGGAAGTCGAACTTGCGGCCGATGCCGGTGCCCTGCGCCAGCAACGCGCGCGCCGCGACGATATGGCTGACCAGGCGGTCCAGTTCCTCGCGCACGTCGTAGCGGGTGACGATCAAGGCCATTTCCTGGGCCAGGCGGTCCTCCGGCATTTCGGCGGTTTCCAGAAGCTCGGCGATCAGACGGCGCAGCTTCGCCTTCTGCGCCTCGGGCCGCGCGGCGGCGGCGGTCTGGGCGCGGCCGACCAGAATTTCGATCTCGTCCACCTGCCCCGCGATCACCGCGGCGATGCGGCCCCCTTCCTCGGCGCGGGACTGCGCCAGGGCGGCGACGGCGCGGTCGAAATCGGCCAGCAGCAGCGCGTTCAGTTCCGCATCCCCGGCGGCGGTCTCGGCGGACAGGTCGGCGCTTTCCACCACCCCCTTGACCTGCAACAGGCCGTCGAAGGACGGCGCGCGCACCGCGCCGGGATGGGCGGCGCAAATCTCGGCCGAGGCGGCGATCAGGGATTCCAGCCAGGCCCGGTTGACGCGCAGGCCGGTTTCCCCGGCATCGCGGGACAGGCTGAGGGAAACGTTGACCGAGCCACGCGAAAACGCCGCGGCCAGACGGTCGCGCACCGGCTTTTCCAGGGTCTCCAGGCCGCCCGGCAGGCGGCAGCGCACGTCCAGTCCCTTGCCGTTGACGCTGCGCAGGTCCCACACCCAGGCGACGCCGCGCGCCGCGTCGCGGCCCTCGGTCCGGGCGAAGCCCGTCATGCTGTTCGGTTGTCCGGTCATGAAGCCCCCACGCGATCCCGGCTGTCGAAAAACCGTTTCAGGGTTATAACCATGAAACCGCGTTCTGTCATCCGTGAGAGAGAAATGGGAGTTTCCACCCCCTCCGTCATCGTCGTCACCGGCGCCTCCGGCGGCATCGGCCGCGCCCTTGCCGCCGCCTATGCCGCGCCGGGGCGCACCCTGCACCTGTTCGGCCGCGACGAAACGCGCCTGCGGGCGGCGGCGGAAGACGCCGAACGGGCGGGCGCGGTGACGATGACCCATGCCGTCGACGTCACCGACGCGGCGGCGATGGAGGCGGCGCTGACCGCGATCGACGCGGCGACGCCGGTCGACCTGCTGATCGCCAACGCGGGGATTTCGGCGGGAACCGGCGGCATCGGCGAGAACGCGGCGCAGACCCGCGCCATCTTCGGCGTCAACCTGTCGGGGGTTCTCAACACCGTGCTGCCGCTGCTGCCCGCGATGCGGGCGCGGCGGCGCGGCCAGGTCGCCATCGTCTCGTCGGTCGCCGGATTCCGGGGCATGGCGGGGGCGCCCGCCTATTGCGCGTCGAAGGCGGCGGTCCGCGCCTGGGGCGAGGGCCTGCGCGCCGAGGCCGCCGCCGACGGGGTTTCGGTGTGCGTCGTCTGCCCCGGCTTCGTGCGCACCGCGATGACCGGCGCCAACGGTTTTCCCATGCCCTTCCTGATGGAAGCGGACCGCGCCGCAAGGATCGTCCGTCGGGGGTTGGCGCGGAACCGCGGACGCATCACCTTTCCCTGGCAGATGGCGGTCCTCGGCTGGCTGCTGCGCGCCCTGCCCGATTCCTGGCTGAACGCTCTGGCCCGCCTTCTGCCGCGCAAACCCGCCCGCCACTAAGGAGTTTTCCCATGCCCCTGCACGCGCCCGAATACGCCGACGTCGCCGCCGCCGCCGACCGCATCCGGGGCCACGCCCACCGCACGCCGGTGATGCGCTCGCGCACCGTGGACGCCGAATTCGGCGCCGAGGTCTTCTTCAAGTGCGAAAACCTGCAACGCATGGGCGCCTTCAAGTTCCGCGGCGCCTTCAACGCCCTGTCGAAGTTCGACGCCCGCCAGCGCGAGGCCGGGGTGGTCGCCTTTTCCTCGGGCAACCACGCGCAGGCGGTGGCGCTGTCGGCCAGGCTGCTGGGCATTCCCGCGACGATCATCATGCCGCAGGACGCGCCACAGGTGAAAATCGACGCGACCCGGGGCTACGGCGGCGAGGTGGTGCTCTACGACCGCTATACCGAGGACCGCGAGGCGATCGGCCGCGACCTGTCGCAAAAATACGGCCTGACCCTGGTGCCGCCCTACGACCATCCCGACGTCATCGCCGGACAGGGCACCGCGGCGAAGGAACTGTTCGAGGACGCGGGACCGATGGACGCCCTGTTCGTCTGCCTGGGCGGCGGCGGCCTGCTGTCCGGCTCCGCCCTGTCGGCGCGGGCGCTGTCGCCGGGATGCCAGGTCTACGGCGTCGAGCCCGAGGCGGGCAACGACGGCCAGCAATCCTTCCGCAGCGGCCAGATCGTCCACATCGACACCCCGAAGACCATCGCCGACGGCGCGCAGACGCAACACCTGGGACAGTTCACCTTCCCGATCATCCGCCGCGAGGTCGCCGACATCCTGACGGTTTCCGACCCCGAACTGATCGACGCCATGAACTTCTATGCCGCGCGCATGAAGATCGTGGTGGAACCCACCGGCTGCCTCAGCTTCGCCGCGGCGCGGGCGATGCGCGCCGAACTGGCGGGAAAACGGGTGGGGGTGATCGTCAGCGGCGGCAACGTCGACATGCGCCGCTTCTGCGAACTGCTGTTGTCCAAGGGTTAGGCGGAAAACCAGTCCGGGGCGCTGCCCCGGACCCCGCACAGGGTCTTGGACCCTGTGTATCCATGGCTTTTTTCGCCGCGGCAGCGGCTTGATCGCGCCACGCGCAAAACAAACAAACGAGGGTCTGGGGCCTCCAGGCCCCAGCGGGGGCCGGGGCTGGCCCCGGCCTGGTTTTCCGGGCGGCGTTTCAGCGGGTCTTCGCCGCCTTCTCCACCGCGCGCCACTTGGCGACGTTGCGGTTGTGTTCGGCCAGGCTGCGGGAAAAGACGTGCCCGCCGCTGCCGTCGGCGACGAAATAGAGGTCGGACGACGCCGCCGGGTCGAGCACCGCGCGAATCGCCTCCCGCCCCGGCAGGCAGATCGGCGACGGCGGCAGCCCGGCGATGACGTAGGTGTTGAAGGGAGTGTCGCTTTCCAGGTCGCGGCGGGTCAGGGGGCGCGGCAGCACCCCCGCGCCGTCGGACAGGCCGTAGACCACGGTGGGATCGGATTGCAGCCGCATCCCCAACCGCAGGCGGTTGATGAACACCGCCGCGACGTGCGGGCGTTCCGCCGCCAGCGCGGTTTCCCGCTCCACCACCGAGGCGAGGATCAGGGCCTCCTCCGGCGACTTCAGCGGCAGGTCGGCGGCGCGGTTCGCCCAGGCGTCGGCCAGCACGCGGTCGCGCGCCGCGGTCATCCGGCGGGCCAGCGCCGCGCGGCTTTCCCCCAGGACATAGGCGTGGGTTTCCGGCAGGAAGGCCCCCTCGGGCAGGCCTTGCGGCGCCTCGCCGGTCAGGTCCGGGGCCTGCGCCAGGGCGGCCAGCGCCTGCTTCACCGTCCAGCCCTCGGGAACGGTCAGCAGATGCTGCACCACCGCCCCGGTGGCGAGGATGTCCATCGCCCCCTTCGCCGACACCCCGGCGGGGAAGACGTATTCTCCGGCGCGCAGGGCGCCCTGCATGCCCATCAGGCGGACGCCGACGCGGAACAGACGGGGATCGCCGATCACCCCGCCCGCGTGCAGGATCGCGGCGATGCGTTCCGTTCCCGCCCCCTTGGGCACGGCCAGGGTGGTGGAAGACGCGGAAGGGCCGGGGGCGAAAAACGCCTCCCGGCCCTTGACGTAGAGGATAACCCCGGCGATGGCCGCCAGCGCGAGAAGCGCGACGGCGGCGACCCCCAGGCGGCGCAGCATGACCCCCGCCTCAGACGCGGGTGAGGATCAGCGAGGCGTTGGTCCCGCCGAAGCCGAAGGAGTTGGACTGCACCGCGTCGATGGTGCGTTCCTTCGCCTTCAAGGGCACCAGATCGATGTCGCAGCCGTCCGACGGGTCGTGCAGGTTCAGGGTCGGCGGCGCCACCTGATCGCGCAGGGCGAGGACGGAATAGATCGCCTCGATCGCGCCCGCCGCGCCCAGCAGATGCCCGACCGCCGATTTGGTGGAGGACATCGAGAGCTTCTCGGCGGCGGCGCCGAACACCTTCTTCACCGCGTTGCACTCGATCTCGTCGCCCAGCGGCGTCGAGGTCCCGTGCGCGTTGATGTAGTCGATGTCGTCGGGGTTCATGCCGGCGTTCTTCAGCGCCATCTTCATCGCCAGAATCGCGCCCCGGCCCTCGGGGTGCGGCGCGGTGATGTGATAGGCGTCGCCGGACAGGCCGTAACCCTTGACCTCGGCATAGATCTTGGCGCCGCGCTTCTTCGCGTGCTCGTATTCCTCAAGCACCACAACGCCCGCGCCCTCGCCCATGACGAAGCCGTCGCGGCCCTTGTCCCACGGACGGGAGGATTCGCTCGGCCGGTCGTTGTACGAGGTGGACAGCGCCTTCGCCGAGGCGAAGCCCGAAATCCCCAGGCGGCAGACCGCGGCTTCCGCGCCACCCGCCACCATCACGTCGGCGTCGCCGAACATGATCAGGCGCGAAGCGTCGCCGATGGCATGCGCGCCGGTGGCGCAGGCGGTCACCGCCGAATGGTTCGGGCCGGTGAAGCCGTATTTGATCGAAACGTGGCCGGAGGCCAGGTTGATCAGGCTGGACGGAATGAAGAACGGCGATACGCGGCGCGGTCCGCTCTTTTCCAGGACGTCGGCGCATTCGGCGATGCTGGCCAGCCCGCCGATCCCCGAACCGATCATCACGCCGGTACGGGCGCGCAATTCCTCGTCCTCGGGCGTCCACCCCGAGTCCAGAACCGCTTCCTCGGCGGCGGCCAGCGCATAGACGATGAAGTCGTCCATACGGCGGCGTTCCTTCGCCGGAGCCACGGAATCGGGATCGAATTCCCCTTCGCCGGTCCCCATCGGGATCATCGCCGCCACCTGGGCCGCCAGATCGGAAGCCTCGAAGCGGTCGATGCGACGGAAACCGTTTTCGCCTGCGATCAGGCGTTGCCAGTTGCGCTGCACGCCACGCCCCAGCGGCGTCAGCATGCCCAGGCCGGTAATGACTACTCGCCTCATGTTCGTCCACCCGTTGTCGTTTTCGGGAAAATCACGCCCGTCCCCAAATTTCTTGCGGACGCGGTCCCACGGCATGGCGCGGCCGTTGCATCGCGCGCCAGGGACAAATCGAACGGGGCCATCCCGGAAATCCGGGATGGCCACCCCGCGGCCGGATCAGCCGTTGGCTTTGGAAATGAAGGAGATCGCGTCCTTGACCGTCAGAATCTTCTCGGCGGCGTCATCGGGAATTTCGATACCGAATTCTTCCTCGAAGGCCATCACCAGTTCCACGGTGTCCAGGCTGTCCGCGCCCAGATCATCGATGAAGCTGGCATTCTCGGTCACCTTGTCTTCTTCGACTCCCAGGTGCTCGACGACGATCTTCTTCACGCGTTCGGCGACATCACTCATTTGGCTTGTCCTCGGTCTTTGCTCGTTTGGTTATTACAAGGAGCCGGTTGCCCGGCGAGGCCTCTTTCGGTGACGTTCCCCGGCGCGAGGCGCCGCAGACCCGTCGGCTCAAGTGGCCCGTTCAGTACCACACTTTCCGCCGGAAAACCAGCGATCGGGTTGCCCCGGCCGGGTTCTCCCACGGGATTTCTAGATCATCGCCATGCCACCGTTGACATGGATGGTCTGTCCGGTGACGTAGGCAGCCTCGTCCCCGGCCAGGAACACCGCGGCGGCGGCGATATCCTCGGGCAGGCCGAAACGACCCGCCGGAATCGAAGCGAACATCCGCTGACGCTGCTCATCGGTCAAGACGTCGGTCATCGGCGTCGCAATCATGCCGGGCGCGATGCAGTTGACGGTAATGCCGCGCGAGGCCAGCTCGTGCGCCAGCGACTTGGTCATGCCGATCAACCCGGCCTTGGAGGCGGCATAGTTGGCCTGCCCCGGGTTGCCGGCGACGCCGACCACCGAGGAAATGCCGATGACGCGGCCGGTGCGGCGCTTCATCATGCCGCGCATCACCGCGCGGGTCAGACGGAAGGCGGCGGTCAGGTTGACGTCGATCACCGTCTGCCAGTCGTCGTCCTTCATCCGCATCGCCAGGCCGTCGCGGGTCAGGCCGGCGTTGTTGACCAGAATGTCGATCTTGCCCATCGCCGCCTCGGCCTCGGCGGCCAGACGGTCGGTTTCGGCGGCGTCGGAAAGGTTGGCGGCGATCACCACCGCCTTGCCCGGAGCCACCGCCTCGATCTCGGCGGCGACCTTGTCCAGCGCCTCGCGCCGGGTCCCGGTCAGAACCACCTTGGCGCCGCGCGCGGCGAAGGCCTTGGCGATGGCGGAACCGATCCCCCCGGAAGCGCCGGTGACCAGGGCGCACTTGTCGGTTAAGTCAAACATGGATGGCTTGCTCTTTATTATCTTATGCGAATTGAACCTGACGCGGACGCCTCCCCACGCGCCCGCCGCGGACACAGAAAACCGCCCGGTCGCAACGCGCCACCGGGCGGCTGTTCGATGCTCAGGCCGCCACCGACTTGGCGAAGGCCTCGATTTCCTCGAAGGAACCGACCGGCATGCCGTCCATCTCGCGGTCGATGCGCTTCGCCAGGCCGGAGAGGACGCGGCCGGAGCCGACCTCGACCAGCGAGGAAACGCCGACGCTCTTCATGAACTGCACGCTCTCGCGCCAACGCACCGAGCCGCACACCTGTTCGACCAGGAGCTTGCGGATTTCCTCGGGATCGTCGGTCGCCCGCGCGGTGACGTTGGCCACCACCGGCACCGACGGCGCGATCAGCTCGACGCCCGACAGGGCCTCGCGCATGGTCTCGGCGGCGGGACGCATCAGGGCGCAATGGAAGGGCGCGGAAACCGGCAGCAGCACGCTGCGCTTCACGCCCAGCTTCTTGGCGATTTCGATGGCGCGCTTCACCGCGCCGACATGACCGGAAACCACCACCTGGCCCGGCGCGTTGTCGTTGGCCGCCTCGCAGACCTCGCCTTCCGAGGCCTCGGCGGACAGGGTGCGCGCCTGTTCGGCGTCAAGACCCAGGATCGCGGCCATCGCGCCCATGCCGAAGGGCACCGCCTTCTGCATCGCGCGGCCACGGGTCCGCAGCAGACGGGCGGTATCGGACAGCTTGAGCGCCCCGGCGGAGCACAGCGCCGAATACTCGCCGAGCGAATGCCCCGCGACGTACGACGCGACGTCCGGCAGGCGGACGCCGTATTCCTTGTCCAGAACCCGCACGATCGCGACGCTGACCGCCATCAGGGCGGGCTGCGTGTTTTCGGTCATCATCAGATCCTGTTCGGGACCCTCGAACATCATCTGCGTCAGCTTTTGCTCGAGAGCGTCCTCGACCTCGGCGAACACCTCCCGCGCGACGGAAAACCGCTCCGCGAGATCCTTGCCCATACCGACGGCCTGAGACCCTTGCCCCGGGAAAACCACTGCGCGCATGCGCTCATCCTCCAGATCTGTAACCAGGAAATGCACTGACTTCGTCGTCAAAAGAAGCACAACCCCCCCCAATGTCAAGCGCCCCTTGCACCGCTATGAAAGATGTGTATAGTCCCCCTCCTCACAACTCCTTGCCGATCATGGGATCGGCTATGCCCGAGGAACCCGCCGTGAAACAATGTTTCAGGCGGAAAATTGGGAAGAGAGAAGCCATAGGGAGTCGAAAAGACATGGCATTGTACGAAAGCGTGGTGATCGCCCGTCAGGACATCAGCGCCACTCAGGTGGAAGCTCTGGTCGACAAGATGGGCGAAGTCCTCTCCGCCAACGGCGGCGAGGTGAAGAAGCGGGAAATGTGGGGTCTGCGTAACCTCTGCTACCGCATCAACAAGAACCGCAAGGGACATTACGTCCTTCTCAACATCGACGCCCCGGCGGCCGCGGTGGCCGAATACGAGCGTCAGATGCGGATCAACGAAGACATCCTGCGTTACATGACGGTGCGCGTCGAGGCGCTGGAGGAAGGTCTCTCCGCGATGATGCAGCCGCGCAACGAACGCGGCGACCGTGGCGACCGCGGCGATCGCGGCCCGCGTGGTGATCGTGGCGATCGTGGCGACCGTGGCGACCGTGGCGGCCGCCGTTTCGACCGCTCCCCCGCCCCCGCCGCTCCCGCCGCCGTTGAAGGAGACCTCTGATGAACGCTCCGCGTCGTCCGTTCTTCCGCCGTCGCAAGACCTGCCCGTTCTCCGGCGCCAACGCGCCGAAGATCGACTACAAGGACGTCAAGCTGCTCTCGCGCTTCATTTCCGAGCGCGGCAAGATCGTCCCCAGCCGCATCACCGCGGTTTCGGCGAAGAAGCAGCGTGAGCTGGCCCGCGCGATCAAGCGCGCCCGCTACCTGTCGCTTCTGCCCTACGTCTCGAAGTAAGCGGGACGAACATCCAAACCTCTCTGCGGAGCGGGCGCCTGCGCCCGTTCCGCGTTTCGCATTCCTAACGGGGCGCCATGGCGCCGCCGGACGAACAGAAAGGATAGAAAAATGGAAGTCATTCTGTTGGAACGCGTCGAACGGCTCGGCCAGATCGGCGACGTCGTCAACGTGAAGCCGGGCTTCGCCCGCAACTACCTGCTGCCGCAGAACAAGGCGATGCGCGCCACCAAGGCCAACCTGGAGCTGTTCGAGAAGCAGCGCGTCCAGATCGAGGCGACCAACCTGAAGCGCCGCGAGGAAGCCGAGGCGGTGGCCGCGAAGATGGTCGGCCTGCGCCTGGTGATCGTGCGTCAGGCCGCCGAAAGCGGCCAGCTGTACGGATCGGTGACCGCCCGCGACATCCGCGACGGGGTGAAGGACGCCGGTTTCGCGGTGGAAAAGTCGCAGGCGCAGCTGAACCAGCCGATCAAGGCGCTGGGCGCCTATGTCGTGCCGCTGTCGCTGCACCCCGAGGTCAAGGTGGACGTCTCCGTGGTCGTCGCCCGCTCCGAGGAAGAGGCGATGCAACACGCCGTGGAGACGGAAGCCGACGAGGCTGAGGCCGAGGCCGAGGAAGCCCCGGTCGAGGAAGCCGCCGCCGAGGAAGCTCCGCAGGCCGAATAAGCCTTTCGCGATCCTTCGCGTTCGAACCGCCGCCCGGCCTCCGGGCGGCGGTTTTTTCGTTCAAACCCAGACCGGGGCGCCGCCCCGGACCCCGCACAGGGGCCCGGCCCCTGTGTACCCATTCGTTCTTCGCCGCGTCAGCGGCAATCGACCTTCACGCGGCGTGAAGGCTTTATCGCGCTACGCGCAAAAAACGTATCGGGATCAAAGGGCCCCTGGCCCTTTGCGGGTCCGGGCGGAGCCCGGCCTGGTTTTCCTCCGCCGTAATCCCCGACATCCACAGGCCTGTGGATAACTCGCCGCAGCATCCCCCGGGGGGGGCGTGTTATGGTGCGCGGATGAATCAGACCCTCGATACGATTTTCGCCGACGCCCAGCCCGCCGTCCACGGCGGCCGCACCCCGCCCTACGACACCGAGGCGGAGCAGGCGCTTCTGGGCGCCATCCTCAACAACAACGCGGCGATCGACAAGGTCATCGACTTTCTGAAGCCCGACCACTTCGCCGATTCCACCCACCGCCGGGTGTTCGAGCTGTGCCTGGCGATGTACGAGCGCGGCGACACCGCCGACCCGATCACCCTGAAGCGAGTAATGGACGGCGGGCCGGAGCTGGAGCGCGTCGGCGGGCCGGGCTATCTGGTCAAACTGGCCAATTCGGTGGTCGGCATCATCAACGCCGAGCAGTACGGGCGGCTAATCCACGATCTTTACCTGCGCCGCCAGTTGATCGCCCTGGGCGAGGACGTGGTCAACGACGCCTTCGACGAGAACCTGGACTCCTCGGCCGACGACCAGATCCGCAAGGCGGAGGAAGGCCTCTACGGCCTGGCCACCTCGGGCGAGGCGAGCAAGGGCTTCGTCTCGTTCAAGTCGGCGCTGCGTCAGTCCCTGGAAATGGCCGACGCCGCCAACAAGGCCAGCGGCCTGTCCGGCGTCACCACCGGTCTCTCCGACCTCGACACCCTTCTCGGCGGCCTGCACAACTCGGACTTGATCATCCTGGCCGGACGCCCCGGCATGGGCAAGACGGCTCTCGCCACCGCCATCGCCTACAACGCCGCCTACGCCCGCCTCAAGGACCCCAACGGCCCGGGCGCGGTGACCGCCTTCTTCTCGCTGGAAATGTCGGCGGAGCAGCTGGCCACCCGTATCCTCTCCAACGAGGCGCAGATCCCCGGCCACAAGATGCGCACCGGCCACATGGTGCAGGACGACTTCAACAAGCTTTCCGCCGCGGTCGGCCTGATGGAGAAGGTGCCGCTGTTCATCGACGACACCCCCGGCCTGTCGGTGGGCGCCATCCGCACCCGCGCGCGCCGTCTGAAGCGCCAGGAAAACCTGGGGATGATCGTCATCGACTACCTGCAACTGCTTTCCCCCGGCGCGTCCAGCCGCCGCGAGAGCAACCGCGTGCAGGAACTTTCGGAAATGACCCGCGGCCTGAAGATCCTGGCGAAGGAACTCAACGTGCCGGTGCTGGCCCTGTCCCAGCTGTCCCGCGCCGTGGAAAGCCGCGACGACAAGCGGCCGCAGCTTTCCGATTTGCGCGAATCCGGCTCGATCGAGCAGGACGCCGACATGGTGATGTTCGTCTTCCGCGAGCACTATTACAAAAAGGCGAAGCGCCCGCAGAAGCGCGACGGCGACGACGACTCCAAATACGCCCACATCGTCGAGGAATGGGAAAACTCCCTCAAGGAAATCGAATTCAAGGCGGAATGCATCGTCGCCAAACAGCGCCACGGCCCCACCGACACGGTTGTCCTCCACTTCAATGGGGAGTACACCACCTTCGGAAACTGGACGGACGAAGACCATCTGCCCTACGGAGGATGACTTAATCGTGTCGCTGCCGACGCTTTCGGCTGCCTCGGCCCGTGCCGGGGCGGTTCTGACCATCGATCTTGCCGCGCTCGTCGGCAACTGGTTGAAAATGAAATCCCTGGCCCCCGCCGCCGAAACCGGCGCGGTGGTCAAGGCCGACGCCTATGGCCTGGGGGCGGCGCGCGTCGCCCCGGCGCTGGCCGAAGCCGGATGCAAGACCTTCTTCGTCGCCCATCTGGACGAAGGCATCGCCCTGCGCGGCGCGCTGCCGCAGGGCCGGATCTTCGTCCTGCACGGCCCCAACCCGGGCACCGAGGCCGACTTCGTCGGGCACGGCCTGATTCCGGTGTTGAACGCGCCGCATCAGGTGGCGGGCTGGGCCGCCTTCGCCAAGGCCAGCGGCAAACCCCATCCCGCCGCCGTCCAGGTGGACACCGGGATGACCCGCCTGGGCCTCAACCCCACCCAGTTCGAGGCCCTGCGCGCCGACGCCGACACCCTGAAGGCGATCGCCCCCTGCCTGCTGGTCAGCCACTTCGCCTGCGCCGACACCCCGGCCCACCCGATGAGCCGACAGCAGATCGCGCGATTCGCCGAATACGCCCAGGGCCTGCCGGGGGTGGCGCGCAGCCTCTCCGCCTCGTCGGGCATCCTGCTGGGGCTGGACGCGCAGTTCGACCTGACCCGGCCGGGCATCGCGCTTTACGGCGGCAACCCGACCAACGCCGCCGAAAACCCGATGGCGCCGGTGGTCACCCTGTCGGCGAAGATCCTGCAAATCCATCACGCCGCCGCGCCGCAGACGGTGGGCTATGGCGCCACCCACGCGCTGCCCGCGCCGACCCGCGTCGCCACCGTCTCGCTGGGCTATGCCGACGGCCTGTTGCGCGGCATCTCCAACCCGGAAAAACCGGTGTTCGGCACGGTGCTCGGCACCTACAAGGCACGGATGATCGGGCGGATTTCCATGGACCTGGCCGCCTTCGATATCGGCGAAGTGCCGGAGAACCTCATCGCGCCGGGTGACAGCATCGACGTAATCGGTAAATATGCCGGTATCGATGCGCTGACCGAGGCGGCGGGAACCATCAGCTACGAGCTTCTGACCCGCCTTGGGCCGCGTCTCTTCCGGGTTTACACGAACGGTTCCGCACCATGAACTTTCTGGCCCTGATCGGACGGGTATTCCTTGGCTTCCTCGGCGCCGTCGGGCGGCTGACGCGGTTCGCCGCCGTCTCCGTCTCGCACATGCTGCGGCCGCCCTACTATCCCCGGCAGATACTGCGCCAGTTCCTCGACATCGGTTACTTCTCGCTGCCGGTGGTGGCGTTGACCGCCATCTTCTCCGGCATGGTGCTGGCGCTGCAAAGCCACTCCGGCTTTTCCCGCTTCCAGGCGGAGGGCGCGGTGGCGATGGTGGTGGTGCTCTCCATCACCCGCGAACTCGGGCCGGTGCTGGCCGGGCTGATGGTGGCGGGGCGCATCGGCGCCTCGATGGCCGCCGAAATCGGCACCATGCGCGTTACCGAGCAGGTGGACGCCCTCACCACCCTGTCCACCAACCCCTTCAAGTACCTGGTGGCGCCGCGCCTGCTGGCGGGGCTGTTGATGATGCCGCTGCTGGTGGTGGTCGCCGACATCCTGGGGGTGTTCGGCGGCTATATCATCGCCATCGGCAAGCTGGGCTTCAATTCCAACAGCTACCTCGCCAACACCTGGGACGTGATGGAGCCGCTGGACGTCGTCACCGGCCTAGTCAAGGCGGCGGTGTTCGGCTTCCTCATCGCCCTGATGGGCTGCTACAACGGCTATCATTCCAAGGGCGGCGCGCAGGGCGTCGGCACCGCCACCACCAACGCCGTGGTTTCCGCCTCGATCCTCATCCTCGTCGCCAACTATTTCGTCACCGAGATCTTCTTCGCGCACTGAGGACCCGACAGCATGAGCCAACCGAAAATCCGCCTGCGCGACGTACACAAACGCTTCGGCGAGAAGGTCGTCCTCGACGGCGTCGACCTCGACATCGCCCCCGGCGAATCGCTGGTGGTGATCGGCGGCTCCGGCTCCGGCAAGTCGGTCCTGATCAAATGCATCCAGGGCATCCTGCGCCCCGAATCCGGCTCGATCTCGGTGGACGGCGACGAAGTGGTGGGGGCCTCCGCCCGCACCCTGGAAGCGGTCAACGCCAAGATCGGCATGCTGTTCCAGGGCGCGGCGCTGTTCGACAGCCTGCCGGTGTGGGAAAACGTCGCCTTCGGCGCGATCCAGTCCCAGGGGATGAACCGCGCGGCGGCCTACGACCTGGCGGTCGCCACCCTGGCCAAGGTCGGCCTCACCGAGGACGTGGCGAAGCTGTGGCCGGCCGAACTTTCCGGCGGCATGCAGAAACGCGTCGGCCTGGCCCGCGCCGTGGCCACCGCGCCCGAGATCATCTTCTTCGACGAGCCCACAACCGGCCTCGACCCGATCATGGCCGACGTGATCAACGACCTGATCGTCTCTTGCGTCAAGGAACTGGGGGCGACCGCGATCACCATCACCCACGACATGGCCTCGGCGCGCAAGATCGCCGACCGCGTCGCCATGCTCTATAAGGGCAGGCTGATCTGGGTCGGCCCGATCGCCGACATCGACAAATCCGGCAACGACTTCGTCGACCAGTTCATCCACGGCCGCGCCGACGGCCCGATCACCATGGACTTGCGGAAGTGACTCGTGGTCGCGTGACGGGGCTGCCGCCCCGCACCCCGCCCGGAGGGCCAAGGCCCCTCCGGACCTCCCTCGACCGATTTTTCGCCGCGAAGCGGCAATCCTTCCATCCCGGTTCGATTGCGCTTCGCGCGGAAGAAAAAACATATGGGTACACAGGGCCCATGGCCCTGTGCGGGTCCGGGCGGAGCCCGGCCTGGTTTTCCCGGGGCGGGGTCTGAGCCATGGCGAAGTCCACGGTACGCTATGTCTGCCAGTCCTGCGGCGCGGTTCACGGCAAGTGGGCGGGCCGCTGCGACGCCTGCGGCGCGTGGAACTCCATCGCCGAGGAAGCGGCGCCGGAGGCCTCGCCGCAGGGCAAGGCCCTGGCCAAGGGCCGGGTTCTCGACTTTCAGCCGCTATCCGGGCAAGGCGAGCCCACCCCCCGCCGCGCCACCGGCATCGGCGAACTGGATCGCGTCACCGGCGGCGGGCTGGTCGCCGGGTCGGTGCTGCTGGTCGGCGGCGACCCCGGCATCGGCAAGTCGACCCTGCTGTTGCAGGCGGCGGCGCGGCTGGCCACGGCGGGGGCGGCGTGCGTCTACGTCTCGGGCGAAGAGGCGGTGGACCAGGTCCGCCTGCGGGCGCGGCGGCTGGGTCTGGCCGAGGCGCCGGTGAAGCTGGCGGCGGCGACCTCGCTGCGCGACATCGCCGCCACCCTGGACGCCGCCGAGGCCCCCGACGTGGTGGTGATCGATTCGATTCAGACGATGTACCTGGACACCCTGGATTCCGCGCCGGGCACGGTGACCCAGGTGCGCGCCTGCGCGCACGAACTGATCCGCCTGGCGAAGCGGCGGGGCTTCGTCCTGTTCCTGGTCGGCCACGTCACCAAGGAAGGCACCCTGGCCGGACCGCGGGTGGTGGAGCACATGGTGGACACCGTCCTGTATTTCGAGGGCGAACGCGGCCACCAGTTCCGCATCCTGCGCGCCAACAAGAACCGTTTCGGCGCCACCGACGAAATCGGCGTCTTCGAGATGACCGACGCCGGTCTGGCCGAGGTCGCCAATCCCTCCGCCCTGTTCCTGGCGGAGAGGCGGGGCAACATCGCGGGCAGTTGCGTCTTCGCCGGGCTGGAAGGCTCGCGCCCCTTGCTGGTGGAGATCCAAGCCCTGGTCGCGCCCGCCGCCTACGGCACGCCGCGCCGCGCGGTGATCGGCTGGGATTCGGGGCGGCTTTCGATGCTGCTGGCGGTGATGGAAGCGCGATGCGGCATTGCATTCGGCGGTCATGACGTTTATTTGAACGTCGCGGGCGGATTGAAGATCGGCGAGCCCGCGGCGGACCTGGCGGTGGCCTGCGCGGTTCTGTCGTCGATCAGCGGCGTTCCCGCCCCGGCGGACGGCGCGGCCTTCGGCGAAATCGGCCTCTCCGGCGAGGTGCGGGCGGTGTCGCAGCCGGACCTGCGCCTGAAGGAAGCGGCGAAACTGGGCTTCGCCTCGGCGTTGATGCCGCGGCGCCTGCGTTCCGCCAACCGCAAGAGCGCGCCGCCCGAAGGTTTGAGCGTGCGGGAGATCGGACACGTGCAGGACATCCTGAACCTGTTCCCCGCCAACCGCGGCAAGGAGCCGTGAAACCGTGAACAGCCTGCCCATTCCGATGGTCGACCTGGTGGTGTTCGGGGTGATTCTCGCCTCCGCCCTGCTGGCCACCCTGCGCGGCTTCACCCACGAGGCTCTGTCCATCGCGGGCTGGGCGCTGGCCGCCCTGGCGGTGATTTTCGGCCTGCCGGTGCTGCGCCCCTATGCGCGGGCGATGATCGCCAACAAGATGATCGGCGACGCCGCCGCCGCCGCCCTGTTGTTCCTGTGCACCCTGATCCTGTGCTCGATCGTCACCCGCGCGGTCAGCCACGGCGTCAAGGGCAGCGCGCTGAGCCCGGTGGACCGGGCGCTCGGCTTCGCCTTCGGCGGGGCGCGCGGCGCCCTCCTGGTGGTTCTCGCCTATCTGGCGATGGCCTGGGTGCTGGACCTGTCGGCGCCGCCCAACTGGATGCGGGGGGCGAAGACCACCCCCTGGATCGTTTCCGGCGCCGACTTCGTCAAGCGCATCGCCCCGGATTCCCTGTTCGAGGCGGAAATCGGTCGCCAGGCCGAACAGGCCCGCAAGTCGGCGCAGGACGCCATCGCCATCGACCGCACCCTGAAGGCGTGGAGCGCGCCGACCCCCAAGGCGCCGTCCAACGACGCCGCCCCCGGCTACGGCGACGACGCCCGCCGCGACATGAACCGCCTGATCGACGCCAACCGTTGAGAGCACCCCGATGACCAGCACCCCCCGTTTTTCCACCACCGACCCCTTCGACGGCGACCACCTGAAGGAGGAATGCGGTGTCTTCGGCGTCTTCGGCACCCCCGACGCGGCCAGCCTGACCACCCTTGGCCTGCACGCCCTGCAGCACCGCGGGCAAGAGGCGGCGGGCATCGTCACCCGCGACGGCGAACGCTTCAACGCGCACAAGGGCATGGGCCACGTCGCCCCCAACTTCAGCGACGCGGCGGTGATGAACGCCCTGGCCGGGGATTCGGCGATCGGCCACGTGCGCTACTCCACCACCGGCGAGACCATCCTGCGCAACGTGCAGCCCCTGTTCGCCGAATTCGAAAGCGGCGGCTTCGCCATCGCCCACAACGGCAACCTGACCAACGCGATGACCCTGCGCCGCCAGTTGATCAAGCGCGGCTGCCTGTTCCAGTCCACCTCGGATACCGAGGTGATCGTGCACTTGATCGCCACCGGCCTGGAATCCTCGATCCCGAAGCGGGTAATCGACGCCCTGCGCCAGGTGAAGGGCGCCTACTCGCTGGTGATGCTGTCCACCGAGGCCCTGATCGGCGTGCGCGACCCCGCCGGGGTGCGCCCCCTGGTCATCGGCAAGCTGGGCGACGCCTACATCCTGGCGTCGGAGACCTGCGCCCTCGACATCATCGGTGCCGACTTCGTGCGCGACGTCGACCCCGGCGAGGTGGTGATCGTCGACAAGGACGGCCTGCACTCGCAGAAGCCCTTCGCCCCCCATCCGCAGCGCCTGTGCATTTTCGAGTACATCTACTTCGCCCGCCCCGACAGCCTGATGGACGGCAAGGGCGTCTACGAATCGCGCAAGCGCATCGGCGCCGAACTCGTCCTGGAAAAGCCGGTGGAGGCCGACCTGGTGATCCCGGTGCCGGATTCCGGGGTGCCCGCCGCCCTCGGCTATGCCCAGGCGTCGGGAATTCCCTTCGAGCTCGGCATCATCCGCAACCACTACGTCGGCCGCACCTTCATCCAGCCCACCGATTCGATCCGCCACCTCGGGGTGAAGCTGAAGCACAGCCCGAACACCGAGATCATCAAGGGCAAGCGGATCATCCTGGTCGACGATTCGATCGTGCGCGGCACCACGTCGAAGAAGATCGTCGACATGATGCGCCACGCCGGAGCGTCCGAGGTGCACATGCGCATTTCCTCGCCGCCCACCGTCTTCCCCTGCTTCTACGGCATCGACACGCCGGAGCGCGAGCACCTGATGGCGGCGCAGATGACCGAACAGGAAATGGCGGCGGCGATCGGCTGCGACACCCTGGCCTTCATCTCGATGGACGGCCTTTACCGCGCGGTGCACGGCGCGCCGCGCACCGCCGCCTGCCCGCAGTACTGCGACGCCTGCTTCTCCGGCGACTACCCGCTGGAGCTGACCGACCACGACCACCACCTGCTGTCCCGCCCCAGCGTCCTGGTCGAACGCGGCCAGACCAAGAAATGACCGCCCCGCCCCGCCCGATGGCCGACCGCGTCGCCCTGGTTACCGGGGCGTCGCGCGGCATCGGGCGGGCGGCGGCGCTGGAACTGGCCAAGGCCGGGGCGACGGTGGTCGCCGTGGCGCGCACCCAGGGCGGCCTTTCCGAACTCGACGACGAGGCCCGCGCCCTCGGCTTGCCGCCGCTGGTCCTCGCCCCCCTCGACCTTACCGATTTTGCCCGCGTCGACCAGATGGCGGCGCTGATCGCCGGGCGCTTCGGCCGCCTCGACGCCCTGGTCGCCGCCGCCGCCGTCCTCGGCGGTCTGCGCCCGATGGCCCACTACGAGCCCGAGGACTTCGAGCGCGTCGTCGCCACCGACCTGACCGCGCAATGGCGCCTTCTGCGCGCCTGCGACCCGCTGCTGCGCCTGTCCGACGCCGGACGCGCGGTGTTCGTCACCTCCGCCGCCGCGCGCCTCGCCCCCGCCTATTGGGGAGCCTATGCCGTCGCCAAGGCGGGGCTGGAGGCGATGGTCCGCGTCTACGCCGCCGAAATCGCCAAGACCACCCTGCGCGCCAACCTGTTCGACCCCGGCGCCGCCGCCACCCGCATGCGCGCCGAGGCCTTCCCCGGCGAGGACCCGACGCGCCTGCCGACGCCAGAGGCCATCGCCCCCGCCCTCGCCGCCCTGGCGATGCCGGCCTGCGCGAAGAACGGCGAGCTGGTGCAGGCGTAAAACCCGTGGGCGCCGCCCACACCCGCAAGGGGTCGCGGACCCCTTGCCCCCATGCCGTCTGGTTTTTCCGCGACGCGGGATAAAGGATACGAAGGCTTCATGGCGCTACGCGCGAAAACCGAAACGAACGGGATGCAAGGGCCCAAGGCCCTTGCCGGGTCCGGGTGGAGCCCGGTCTGGTTTTCCGTGGTTCTCGTCCTGCTGCTTGCCGCCTGCGCCGCCGCGCCGCCGCCGCCCGGCCCCTGCCGCGCCGAGCTGGCGCGCTATGACGTGGCGTTCGAGCCCGTGCCGGATTTCTCCTCCGGCGGCTGCTCGGTGCGGGACGCGGTCAAGGTCTCCCGCTTCGGCCAGGCCAAGCTCTCCACCCCCGCGATGATGACCTGCGAACTCGCCCTCAAACTCTCGGAGTGGGAGGCGACGATGGTGCAGCCCGCGGCGAAGCGCATCCTCGGCAGCCCCGTCGCGGTGATCCACCACTACGGCACCTATGCCTGCCGCCGCGCCACCGGCGGCAGCCGGATGAGCGAACACGCCAAGGCCAACGCCATCGACATCGGCGTTTTCGAGACCGACCGCCACGAAAAGGTTTCGGTCACCCTGCATTGGAAGGGACGGGACAAAAAGGCGGAGTTCCTGAAGACCATCGGCCAGGGGGCGTGCACCCTGTTCGGCGGCGTGCTGGGGCCGGATTCCGACCGCAACCACTACGACCACTTCCACTTCGACATGGGGCCGTACGATTTCTGCCGCCTCAACCCGGTCGATCCCCGCGTCCGCTAAGCCAAGGGCCCTATTTCGGCCACCGGCGGTGCAGCCACAGCCACTGGCTGGGGTTTTCGCGCACCCAGCCTTCGATCAGCCGGTTGATCCGTTCCATCAGGTCCAGAACGTCGCGCTGGGTGTCGCCGCTGTCGGGCAGGGGCAGCGGTGGCAGGACCACGGCGCGGAAACGCGCGCCGGGCAGCCGCTCGATCCGCCCCGGCACCACCGGGCAGCGGAACTTGAGGGCCAGGGTAGCCACGGCGGGCGCGGTCATCGCGGTCCGCCCCATGAACTCCACCGGGATGCCGTCGTTCATCTTCTGGTCGACCAGCATGCCGAGGTGGCCGCCCCGGCGCATCACGGAAATCAGGGTGCGGGCCCCCTGCGCCCCCTTCGGGATGCAGCGTTCCGCCGCGTTGCCGCGGGCCTTGCGGATCAGCCGGTCGATCCACGGATTGTTCGGCGCGCGATAGACCGCGTGCACGGGAATCCCCAGATGCTCGCCCAGCAGGCCCGACAATTCCCAGCCGCCGAAGTGGGCGCCGATCATGATTCCCGGCTGGCCGTCGGTGCCGAGGGCGACGATATGCTCGCCGCCGACGATTTCGGTGCGTTCGGCGATGATGGTCTTGAGGTGGGGGTATTCCGCGACGTTGCGGCCAAGGTTGTCCCAGACCGCGACGACGATGCGTTCGATCTCCGCCGCGGACAGGTCGGGGAAGACGCGCCGCAGGTTGTCCCTGGCGATGGCGCTGGGCTTGAGGCGGGGTCCGACGGTGCGGGCGATCCAGCCGCCAAGGCCGGAGGCGGCCTCCACCGGCAGCACGGCGAACAGCCCCCAGGCGGCGTATGCCGCCGCCGCTTCCGCCAGATAGCTCAACCGCTTAAGGCCATGAATTTCCTTGGACATCAGGCGGCGCCACCCTGGCCCGAAAGGGGGCCGAAGGCCGGAATCGCGTGGTGCCGGGTACCGGTGCCGGTGAACATCAGAGGAGCCTCCCCACAAGCCGCCATCGCATCGCGCCGGATGCGTCATGCTTCAAATCAGCAATGGGCCCGTCCAGAAAAAGCCTGTCTCCAGGGAGAGCCGTGGGATAACCCCAACCAATCCGAAGGGGCCATTCGTCCACAGATACGGGGGTTTGACAAGGCATAATCCGCCCCGCGGCGACGGCCCCGCCGCAAATGGAAACGCCGCGCCCGGAAGAACCGGCGCGCGGCGTTCTCGACGCTGGGATCAGCGCGCGATTCGTGCTTAGGCCAGCACGAGGTTCGCGGCGGACACCTTGCCCTTGCGGGGGTCGTTCTGCAGTTCGAAGCTCAGCTTCTGGCCCTCGTTGAGGGTGGAGAGGCCGGCACGCTCGACGGCGCTGATGTGCACGAAGACGTCGGCGGAGCCGTCTTCCGGCTGAATGAAGCCATAACCCTTCTGGGCGTTAAACCACTTCACGGTACCATTCGGCATTTTCTTAATCCATTCATGTTGAGAGGTTTCGTCTTTACGTCCATCCGCCCTTCGGATGGAGCGTCCTTATGCGGCATGCCGGGCGGGTTGCGGCCCGCGCCGACGCCGGTTTCCGTTTTTGCCGTTCCCGGTTTTCGCCGGGGGGCCTTGCCGTTTCTTCTGTGGGGACGCCGTCGTCGCGGCGGCCTCCGGCCAATCGAAGAGCGAACGCTTGATCAGCCGTTCGATATCGCGCAGCAGCGGCCTTTCCTCGTCGTCGCACAACGAGATGGCGGCGCCGCTCGCCCCGGCGCGCGCGGTGCGGCCGATGCGATGCACGTAGGTTTCGGGCACGTTGGGCAGCTCGTAGTTGACGACGTGGGAAACCCCCTCGACGTCGATGCCCCGCGCCGCGATGTCGGTGGCCACCAGAATCGCGACCGTACCGCTTTTGAAGTCCCGCAGAGTCCGCTCGCGCTGGGACTGGCTGCGGTTGCCGTGGATCACCCCGGCGGCGAGACCCGCCTGGGTCAAGCGGCGGGCGACCCGGTCGGCGCCGTGCTTGGTGCGGGTGAAGACGATGGCGGAGGACACCGCGGGGTCCTGCAGCACCTTGGTCAACGCGGCCTGCTTCTCGGCGGTGGACACGCGGATCACCGTCTGCGTCACCAGGTCGGCGGGGCGGGCCACCGGGGTCACCCGGACCTCCTGCGGATCGCACAGGAATTCCTCGGCCAGGGCGCGGATCGGCGCGGGCATGGTCGCGGAGAACAGGGCCGTGCGGCGCTGCCGCGGAACCTTGGCCATGATCCGGCGGATCGACGGGAAGAAACCCAGGTCCAGCATCTGGTCGGCCTCGTCGAGGACCGCCCAGACCACCTCGGACAGGTGCAGCGCACCGGTTCCCATCAGGTCGAGCAGACGTCCCGGCGTGGCGACCACGATGTCGACGCCGCCACGCAACGCCGCTTCCTGCGGCCGGGCGGAAACCCCGCCGAAGATCACGGCGGAGCGCAGTTTCAGGAACCGGCCGTAATCGCGCAGGTTCTCGGCGATCTGCGCCGCCAGTTCGCGGGTGGGGGCAAGAATCAGGGCACGGGGACGGCCGGGGGCGGCACGCCCCGGCAGGGCGGACAGGGTCTGCAGCATCGGCAGGACGAAGGCCGCGGTCTTGCCGGTGCCGGTCTGGGCAATGCCCATCACGTCACGCCCGGCAAGGAGTGGAGGAATCGCATCCGCCTGAATCGGCGTCGGTTGCGTGTAGCCCACCGCGCCGATTGCGCGGAGAAGAGGCTCGGACAGACCGAGCTCGGAAAAATTCGTCAAATTCGTGAAGAACCTATTTCGTCGCCGCCCGCCGCAGTCATGCGATCCGGGAATGGCGAAGTGAAGTGCGAGGAAGCTGGCGTAGATCCGCTGCCTTATGGCGTCCCGTTATCCGGGACCACTCGATGGCGGCAATCCATACGAGGAGGGCGCGTCACATCCAGGGGAAGCACCGCCGGGGACTCGCCAAAGGCGATCCGTCTACGCACGGCGTTCCGATAGGGGCGATATGCGCACAGGTCGAGGACCGACGCAAGAGATTTCGCGAATCCGCCCCCTTGCGGCAAGCGAATCGAAAAACCCCTCCGGCCCTTGGTTTCAACCCCAGGTCGGCACCCCATCTATTGAAAATGCACGATAACGGGAGGAGGTTGGGATGTCTTTTCCGCGTCTGCTTTCCCTGATTTTCACGGCGCTGCTGGCCTGGACGCCGCTTCCGGCGCGGGCCGACGGCCTGGCCGACGTCCTGGCCAGCAAGGAACTGCGCCACCTGGGCATCCCCTACGCCAACTTCGTCACCGGCAACGGCGACGGCCTCGACGTGGAGATCGTGCAGGGCTTCGCCCGCCACCTCGGGGTCCGCTATACCCTGGTCACCTCGGATTTCTATTCGGTCACCCGCGACCTGCTGGGACACGACGTGACCCGCAAGAACGGCCAGATAGCGCTGACCGGCTCCTATCCGGTTCGCGGCGACATCATCGCCACCGGCTTTACCGTGCTGCCCTGGCGCGCCCAGGTGATGCTGTTCTCGCAACCGACCTTCCCGTCGCAGGTCTGGCTGATCGCCCCGGCGAACGCCCCCCTGACCCCGATCCGGGAAAGCGCCTCGCTGCCCGCCGACATCGCGAAGACCAAGGCCAAGATCGGCAGCCGCAGCCTGCTGGTGATGGAAAGGACCTGCCTCGACCCCGCCAATTACGACCTGAAGGGCAAGGGGATCGACCTGCGCGCCTATACCCGTTCAACCAATCCGAACGAAATGGTCCCCGCGCTGCTGAACGACGAGGCCGACCTGACCCTGCTCGACGTGCCCGACGCCCTGCTCGACCTGAAGAAGTGGGCCGGACGCATCAAGGTCATCGGCCCGGTGTCGGAGGCCCAGGAACTGGCGGCGGCGTTCCGGCCGGAGGATGTCTCCCTGCGCGACGCCTTCGACGATTATCTGCGGCGCATCCGGGCCGACGGCACCTATGACGCGCTGGTGGAGAAATACTATCCCGAAATCCGCTCCACCATGCCGGACTTCTTCGTCAAATACCCCAGCGGCAAGAAATGAACAGCGTTTGGGTCTGGCGAAAGTTTCCGATTCTTCTGGCGCTGGTGTTCTGCCTTTACGCCATCGGCTTGATCCACCGTAACCTGGAGGCGCAGCGCACCCTGAAGAACACCGAGATCTCGCGCGTCATCGACCTCAACGCGCAGCTGGCGGCGACCCTGGGGGACTATCTGGCCGAGCAGACCCGCTTCGTCGCCGAGCTGGCGCACGGCGCCGAGATTTCCAACTACCGGGCCAACAAGGCCCTGGGGATGTCCCCCCGCTACGGCCTTCAGGCCAGCCTGGACGCCGCCGGCGCCGCGCTGCGCAAGGTTCTGTCGGACCGGCGGATCGGCGACCAACCGCTTTACGCGCGCTTCACCCTCACCGACGAAAGCGGCCGTCGGCTGCTCGACACCGCGACCGGGGCCCACGACGACTTCCCGCCAAAACCGGGGATGACCATCCTCAACCACTCGCGACAGGCCCGGCTGGTCACGCCGCTGTCCGACGACACCCCCGGCGAAGGCTATCTCGTCGCCTGGATCGACCTGACCAGCCTGACCGCGTTCCTGTTGCCGCGCACCTTCGACACCCTGGACCGCACCGTCCTGCTCTACCCCGGCGACCGCCCGGATTTCGTGGCGCCGGGCCTGCTGCGCGAGGCCCTGCTGGCGCCGCCGGGGGAAGCCCACCGGGGGAAGGACCCGAACGCGCACATCCCGGTAATCCTGACCGTCCACACCGTCCCCAAGACCCCTCTCAAACTGGCCACCCTGCGCGAGGAAGCCTCCCTGGAAGGCGGCGGCCAGGGTTACCCGTTCCTGATCATCGCCGCCATCCTGCCGCTTCTGACGGTGGCGGGGGCCTTCGGCTACGAACGGTTCCAGGCGCGCCATGCCCGCATGCAGGCGGCCCTGGAATCGTCGCGCCAACGGCTGTTGACCATTTCCGACACCCTGGTCGAGGGCATCGTGATGACCGACGGCACGGGAACCATCCTGTCGGCCAACCGCGCCGCGGCGGACATGCTGGAACGGGACGGCGGCTCCCCCAGCATCGAAGGCCGCGGCATCGAGGACCTGATGCGCATGGAGGACGGCCATCCCCTGCCCTGGCGCGACGTCCTGCGCGACGGCGAACGCCGCATCCTCGACGACATCCGCGTCACCGGCGGCAGGGAAATCCTCGACGTCACCATGACCCTCAGCCCGCTGACCGACGCCGAGGCCGGACGCTGCCTGGTGATCGCCTTCCGCGACATCAAGGCGCTGAAGGAGGCGCAACGGCAATTGATGCAGAACTCCCGGCTGGCCGCCATCGGCCAGCTGGCGGCCGGCATCGCCCACGAGATCAACACCCCCGCGCAGTACGTCAGCAGCAACCTGCTTTTCCTGGGGGACGAGGCGGGCCGGATTCTGCGGCACCTGCGCGGCGCCGACGCCGCGACGCCCCTTTCCGAGGACGACATCGACTTCCTCTGCGAGGAAATTCCCCAGGCGATCCAGGAAAGCCGGGACGGCATGGAACAGATTTCCCACATCGTCCGTTCGATGAAGGAATTCTCCCATCCCGGAAACAGCCGCCGCGCCGCCGCCGACCTGAACAAGGCGATCGAGAACACCCTGACGGTGTCCCGCAACGCCTGGAAGCTTTCCGCCGACGTCGAACGCGACCTGCAAGCCGACCTGCCCCCCGTCGTCTGCCACGAGGCGGAATTGAACCAGGTCTTCCTCAACCTGATCGTCAACGCCGCGCAGGCAATCGAAAGCTCGGGCAAGCCCCTGCCCGGCCACATCCGCATTCGTTCCCGCGCCGACGGCGACGAGGTGGAAATCCGCATCGCCGACGACGGTTGCGGCATCGCGCCGGAAATCATGGAAAAGATCTTCGACCCCTTCTTCACCACCAAGCCGGTGGGCAAGGGAACCGGACAGGGATTGGCGATCTGCCGCGACATCGTCGCGGTCAAGCACGACGGCACCCTGACGGTGGAAAGCACCCTGGGCGAAGGCACCACCTTCGTCGTCCGCATCCCCATCGGCGACGAGGACACGGACGCCCTTCAGGATTAGCGGCGAAGGGGAGGTGTCGGACGGACGGGGCGGAAACGGAAAGCGGGGGGAGACCGTCCCCTCGCTTTTTCCTTCCCCTATTCCTTCCCGGCGTAGGGGTTCTTGCCCTGGCGCAGCAGCAGGCGGATGGGAATGCCGTCGAGATCGAAGGCGTCGCGCAGGCCGTTGACCAGATAGCGGGCATAGGAATCCGGCATGTCGGCGGCGCGGGAAACGAAGGCGACGAAAGTCGGCGGCCGGGTCTTGATCTGGGTGATATAGCGCACCCGCAGACGGCGCCCCAGGCTGCCCAGCGGCGGCGGATGGCGTTCGGTCATTTCGCGCAGCCACTCGTTGAGGGGCCGGGTGGGGACGCGGCGGTTCCACAGGTCGTAGGTCTTGAACACGGCGTCCATCATCCGGTCCAGGCCGTGCCCCTTGAGCGCCGAGACGGTGACGAAGGGAATGCCGCGCACCTGCGGCAGGGCGGTGGCCAGACGCAGCTTCAGGCGTTCCAGGATCTCGCCCTTGTCCTCGGCGGCGTCCCATTTGTTGACCACGACGATCAGGGCGCGGCCCTCGTCGACGACGTGGCGGGCGATGGTCAGGTCCTGCTTCTCCAGCACCGCGTTGGCGTCCAGCACCAGGGCGACGAGGTTGGCCATGCGCACCGCGTTCAGGGTGTCCTGGGCGGAAAGCTTTTCCAGGCTTTCCTCGATCTTCGCCTTGCGGCGCAGCCCGGCGGTGTCGACCAGGACCAGGCGGCGGCCCTGCCACTCCCAGGGGGTGGCGATGGCGTCGCGGGTCAGCCCGGCCTCGGGGCCGGTGAGCATGCGGTCCTCGCCCAGCAGGCGGTTGACCAGGGTCGATTTGCCGACGTTGGGGCGGCCGACGATGGCGATGGAAACCGGGCGGGCGGCCAGCTTGGCCTCCACCTCCTCGTCGGTTTCCTCGGCGCCGTCGGCGGCGAAGTCCGCCTCCTCCGCCTTCGCGGCGGGCGGGTCGGCGGCGTCGGCGAAGGGGCGCAACGCGTCGTAGAGGTCGCCCATCCCCTCGCTGTGTTCGGCGGAGATCGGCACCGGGTCGCCAAGACCGAGACCGAAGGCCTCGAACAGGCCGGGTTGCCCGGCACGGCCCTCGCACTTGTTGGCGACCAGAATCACCGGTTTCGCCTGGCGGCGCAGAAGGTCGGCGAAATGGGCGTCGAGGGGGGTCACCCCGGCGCGGGCGTCGACCAGCATCATCACCACGTCGGCCAGGCGGATGGCGGAATCGGTCTGGGCGCGCATGCGGCCCTCGATGGTGGACAGGTCGTTGCTGTCCTCCAGCCCGGCGGTGTCGACCAGCCGGAAGGAAAGGTCGCCCAGGCGGGCGTCACCGTCGCGGCGGTCGCGCGTCACCCCCGGCAGGTCATGCACGATCGCCGAGCGGGAGCCGGTCAAACGGTTGAACAGAGTGGACTTGCCGACATTCGGCCGGCCCACGATCGCCACGGTCAGGGTCATTCTTTCACGCCCGGTCAAGCCGACTTAGCGGTACGCCACAAGGTCCGCGTCGTCGGTGAGGAAGTACACCGTTCCCCCCGCCGCCACCGGCGGCACGGTCACGCCGTCGGGCATCTTGGCATAACCCAGGACCTTGCCGGTATAGGGCGAGATCGACAGGGCGTAGCCGTGCGACCCGGCAAGCAGCAGCCGGTCGGAAGCGAGAATCGGCCCGCTCCAGATGATGCGGCCGGTGTGGGCCTTGCGGTTCTTCCACACCGACAGGGGCGTCGCCCATAGCACGCGGCCATGGTTGGCGTCCAGCGCGACGACTTCGTTGCCGTTGGTCAGCACGAACAGATAGTCCCCGGCCAGCCAGGGCAGGTCGACGCCGCCGAAGTCCTTTTCCCAGATGCGTCCGCCGGTGCGCAGGTCGATGGCGGCGACCAGGCCGCCGTTGCCGATGGCATAGACCCGGTTGCCCGAAACCACCGGCGGCGCCTTGATGTCGCTGAGGGTGGCAAGGCCGGAGGCCCGGCGGCCCGAGGCCAGGGTGTCTTCCCACAGCAGGGAACCGCTTTCGACGCGCAGCGCCGCCAGGGCGCCGGAACGCATCGCCACCACCAACACGCCATGGTCGGCGGCGGGGCTGGCCGCGCCCAGCAGGCCGGAGGCCTCCTCGGCGCCGACGTATTCCCACAGCTTCTTGCCGTTGCGGGCGTTCAGCGCCACCACCTTGTTGCTGGCGGTCACCGCGAAGACGCGGCCGCCATAGACGGTGGGCGCGGCGCGCACCGGCGCGTCCAGCTGCGTCTTCCAATAGAAGTTGCCGCTCTCCGCCTGGATCGCCCAGACCTCGCCCAGGCCGGTGGCGGCGAACAGGATGCCCTTGTCGATGGCCATGCCGCCGCCGCGCACGGCGCTGTCCTCTTCCCCGTCGGGGGTCAGGTTGAAGCGCCACAGGCGGCCGCCCTTGGCCGCGTCGAAGGCGGAAACCCGCGCCCGCGCGTCCATGGTGAAGACCTTGCCCCCGGCGACCACCGGCGCGGCGATCAGGCGGTCGTCGCTGTCGCTGCCGCCGCCGATCGAGGAACTCCACGCATAGTCGATGTTGCCGCCGATCTGCAGGTGTTCCATGGCGTGGTGCGACAGGCCGCCGGTCTGCGGCCAATCGGCGTTGGCCTCGGGCTTGGGCAGCTTGATCTCGATCTTTTCCGCGCCGGTGTCGGGGCGGACCTTGGTTTCATGCACCAGAACCGAAACCCGGTTGCCGGGCAGCGGCGGACCTTCCGGTTCGCCGAACCAGTCGTCGCCGCATCCCGCCAGCGCGGGCAGAACGCCGATCGCCAGCACCGCCGTCAACCATCCCTTGCGCATCGTCATCGCCCTCATTTCGTCGTCGCCGCCGCCGCGTCCTTCGCGAACACCGTGCGCAGGCTTTCGGCCAGCGCCCGCTGATCGGCGGAGGTGTCGGGATCGTCCAGAATATCCTTCAAGGTGGCCGCCGCGCGGCCCGGTTCGCCGCCCTTCGCCTGCGCCAGGGCGGTCAGTTCCAGCGCCATGTGGCGCCAGGGCTGCCCGGCGCCGGTCAGGCGCGACAGGCGCTCGACGGTCGCCTTGGGGTCGTCCTCGTCCATCCCGGCCAGGGCGTCCAGCACCACCGCGAGGTCGCGATAGGCGGTCAGCGCGTCGCCGTCGGCGGCAACCTTGCCGAACAGGGTGCGCGCCTCGGCCCGCTTGCCCTCGCCCAGCAGCAAGGTGGCCTGGCGCAAACGCGCCAGCGTGCGGTATCCGGCGTTGCCCTTCGCCTCCAGCCCGGCCAGCAGGTCCACCGCCGTCTTCGCGTCGCCCGCGACCGCGGCCTTTTCCGCCTGGTCGAAGACCGCCGCCTGGGAGGCGCGTTGGGAATCCATCCAGCCGCGATAGGCCTGGTATCCGGCGACCGCGACGACGATCGCCACCGCCACCCCGACCACCCATTTGCCGTACCGCTTCCACAGGGTGACCATCAGGTCGTGGCGCAGGTCGTCGTCGACCTCGCGGAACAGGCTGTTCTGTTCGGCGGATTCGCGCTCGAGGCGGCGTTTTTCCTCGGCAATCTTGTAGGCATCGACAGGGGTGGACGGCATCTCGGAAACCTGACCATTGCAATAAGGCTGCGTCCGGCGCGCGCAACGCACACCGAACCGCGCCTACAATAGGGGCAGTCGGCGGTGAAGTCCATCGCCTCGCGCGGGCGAAGACCTTCGTCTAGACGGGATTTTCGCCCTTCCATTTGATCGAGCAGCCGAGGCTGGGAATCTGCCCGTCGGGCACCCCCTTGCCCGCGGCGACGGCGGCCATCGCCGCGAACAGTTCGCGGCGCGCGTCGGCGGGCGCGGGCTCCATGCGCGAGGCGTCCAGCCGCCCGCGATAGCACAGGCGCAACGCCCGGTCGTAGCCGAAAAAGTCCGGCGTGCACACCGCGCCATAGGCGCGCGCCACCGCCTGCGATTCGTCGTAGAGATAGGGGAAGGGAAAGCCGTGCGCCTTGGCGAAGGCGGCCATCCTGTCCGGCCCGTCGTCGGGATAGGCGTCGGCGTCGTTGGCGGAAATCGCCACCGCCCGCACCCCGTGCGCGGCCAGTTCGCGGCAGTCGCGGACGACGCGGTCGATCACCGCCCGCACGTAGGGGCAGTGGTTGCAGACGAACATCACCAGGGTGCCGTTGTCGCCGCGCACGTCGGCCAGGCTGATCGTCTCGCCGGAAACCATGTCCGGCAGCAGGAAGTCGGGGGCCGAGGTCCCGAACGGACCCAGCGGCGGGGACAAGGCGACCATGAGGTTCCTCCCTAGTTGTTCGGCCAGCGGCGATGCACCCACAGCCACTGCTCGGGGCGTTCGCGGATCCAGGATTCGATGGTGCGGTTGACCTCGGCCATCGCCGCCCGCTCGTCCGCCTTCCGGTCGCCGGTATCCTTCAGACGATATGGGGGGGAAAACTCCAGACGGAAGTGCGCGCCGCGCAGGCGGACGGCGCGCGAGGCGACGATCGGGCAACCGTAACGCAGGGCGAAGGCGGCCAGGGCCGGGGCGGTCATCGCTTCGCGCCCGAAAAAGGGCACGGCGATGCCGTCGTTCATCTTCTGGTCGACCAGCATGCCGAGGTGACCGCCTTTTTTCAGCAGGGCCATGGCGCGCCGCGCCCCCGCCGCGCCCTTGGGCAGCAGTTCGCCGTCGACGACGACGCCGCGCGCCTGGAAGATGCGGTCGAAATAGGGGTTGTTGGGGCGGCGATAGATGCGGTGCATGGTCAGGCCGCCCAACCCCGGCCCCGCCGAGACGATTTCCCAATTGGCGATGTGGGCGCCCCACAACAGGCCGGGTTCGCCGTCGTCGCGCAGGGCGTGGATGTGTTCCACGCCGACCACCTCCACCCGGCCCATGGCGATCAGGCTGTCGAGGTGCGGGTATTCGAAGAAGGTGCGGCCGAGGTTGTCCCACATGCCGGACAGAAGGCGGGCGATCTCCGCCCTGGATTTTTCCGGAAAGGCGGCGGCCAGGTTGGCGCGGGCGACCCGGTGCGGTGGCAGCAGCGGGCCGATCAGCCGCCCCAGCCGCCCGCCGAGGGCGGAAGCCATGTCCACCGGCAAACCGGCGACGACGCGGAACACCGCCAGGGCCAGAAAGGCGGAAACCGGGTCGAGAACGTTGCGGACGAACCAAGGGAACATCGGCGTTATTCCTCGGCGGGAACCCCCAGGACGGTGCGGATCATGGCTTCGATGGCGGCGGGGTCGTCCCAGGCCAGGTCCACCGTCACCACGTCGACCTGCTGACGCTGGTCGGGGGGCAGGCGCACCGCGTCCTTGGCGGTGGTGACCACGGCGGCGCGCTGGGCGAAGGCGGCGTCGAGGATCGGCTGGATGTCGGCGACGGCATAGGGGTGGTGGTCGTCGAAGGCGAAGCGCCGCACCACCCGCGCCCCGACCTCGGCCAGGGTGTCGAAGAACTTTTCCGGACGGCCGATCCCGGCGAAGGCGACGACGTCGCGCCCGGCCAGGCGGGCGGCGTCGGCATGGGGGACCAGGCGGGCGGAGGCCACCGGCAGATGCGGCGACAGACGTTTCTTCAGGCCGTGACGGTCGGCGCCGATCAGAACCACCGCGTCGGCGCGGCGCAGGCCCGCGGCCAAGGGTTCGCGGCAGGGGCCGGCGGGAATCACCCGGCCGTTGCCGAAACCCGCCGCCGCGTCGACCACGATCAGGGAAAAGGTCTTGGCCAGATGCGGGTTCTGGAAACCGTCGTCGAGGATCAGGCAATCGGCCCCGGCGGCGACCGCCGCCTTCGCCGAGGCGACGCGGTCGGCGCCGATCCAGGTGGGCGCCACGGCGGAAAGCAGCAGGGGTTCGTCGCCCACCGCCGCCGCGTCGTGGCGGTCGGGATCGACGAGAAGCGGGCCTCTCTCGCTGCCGCCATAGCCGCGCGACAGATAGGCGGGGTGCCCGCCGCGTTCCCGGACGAAGCGCCCCAGCCACAGGGCGGTGGGGGTCTTGCCCGCGCCGCCGACGGTCAGGTTGCCGACGCAGATCACCGGCACCGGGGCCTGCCAGGGGTGGGCCAGGCCGCGCCGCAACGCCCCCGCCGCGGCGACCAGTCCGCCGAGGGGGGAAAGCAGGCGGGCCAGCGGTCCGTCCTTCAGCCAGAAGCCCGGCGCCTTCATCGCGCCTCCCCGCCGGTCAGACGGTCGAGCAGGGGCGCCAGCCCCTCGACGACGCGCGCGGCGGAGGCCGCCTCGGCCACCGCGAAGGCGGCCCCGGCGTCGGCCATCTTGCCGCGCCGCGCCGCGTCGGAAAGCAGGCCGGCGACCGCGTCGGCCAGGCCGTCTTCGTCGGCGAAGGCCTGCGCCGCGCCCGCCGCGACCATGCGCTCCGCCATCACCCGGAAGTTCTGCATCTGGGGGCCGAACAGCACGGCGCAGCACAGACGCGCCGGTTCCAGGGGGTTCTGGCCACCCTCGCCGATCCAGGACTTGCCCATCGCCACCACCGGCACGGCGCGATAGAGCACCCCCATTTCGCCCATGGTGTCGCACAGATAGACGTCGGTCGCCGCGTCCGGCAATTCGCCGCGCGAACGGCGGCGCACCCGCAGGCCGAGGGCGAGCAGGTCGGCCTCGGCCTCGTCGCCGCGCACCGGGTGGCGCGGCGCGACCACGGTGAGCAGACCGGGGACATCGGCGGCGAGGCGCCGGTGCACCCGCCCGGCGGAGGCATCCTCGCCGGAGTGGGTACTGGCCGCCATCCACACCGGACGGCCGCCCACCGCCCGGGTCAGGGCGTCGAGGGAAAGCATGTCGGCGGGCAAGGGCGGCGCCGCGTATTTCAGGTTGCCGACGCAAACCGCCCCGGCGGCGCCCAGGATGCGCAGGCGCTCGGCGTCCGCCTCGGTCTGGCCGAAGACCCGGGTAAAGGCGGAAAACAGCCGCCGCGCGGCGGCGGGAAACAACCGCCAGCGGGAAAAGGAACGCGGGCTGACCCGGCCGTTGACCAGAACCATGACGCAGCCGGAATCCCGGGTGGCGGCCAACAGGTTCGGCCAGATCTCGCTTTCCGCCCAGATCGCCAGGCCGGGCCGCCAATGGGCGAGGAAGCGGTCCACCGCCTTCGGCAGATCGACCGGCACGAACTGGTGGATGACGGTGCGCGGCAGGCGGCGGCCCATCAGGTCGGCGGAGGTGACGGTACCGGTGGTCAGCAGCAGGCCGACCTGCGGCCAGCCCTCGCCGATCGCCTCGATCAGCGGCAGCAGCGACAGGGCCTCGCCCACCGAGGCGGCGTGCAGCCAGACGAGGGGGCCGTCCGGCCGCTCCGCCGAGGCGAGGCCGATGCGTTCGGGGAAGCGGTCGGCGGATTCCTTGCCGTGCGCGCGGCGCCGTCCGAGATACAGGTGCACCAGCGGCGACAACAGCCGCGTCGCGCCGCGATAAACGCCGAGAATCATGCCTTCGCCCCCTTCACCTCGCCGGGTTCGCCGGGCGGCACGGGATCGTGTCCCATGGCGCGGTCGGCCTCGGCGGTGATCGCGTTGAGCGACTCCTCAAGGGCCAGGCGATAGGGTTCCATGTCCGGGGCGTCGCGCGGCACCACGATCGGCGCGCCGAAGACATAGACGCCCTCGGAAAACGGCAGCGGCATCTGCAGGCGGTCCCACGACTTGAAATACTTCGCCTTCCGCGCCGAAAAGGTGATCGGCAGAATCGGCACGCCCGCGGCGCGGGCCAGGGCGATGGTGCCTTCCTGCACCCGCATGCGCGGGCCGCGCGGACCGTCGGGAGTGATGCCGATGCAGGCGCCGCGCCGAAGCAGGCGGATCATGCCCAACAGGGCCTGGGCGCCGCCCTTCGACTTCGAACCGGTGACCACGTGCAGGCCCAGGCGCTCCATCACCCGGGCGATCAGGCGGCCGTCGCGATGGGCGGAAATCAGCACGTGGGTGCGCTCCCGGTCGACGCCGGGGAACGCCCACATCAGGGGCAGACGGGCGTGCCAGAAGGCATAGATCGCGGCGCCGCCCGCCATCGCGTGGGCCGCGTCCCGATGCTCGGGATGGAGCGCGCGCGGGCGCCCGGTCAGATGGGCCAGACGCGCGTACTGCGCGGCCAGCCAATTGACCGCTTCCTGCGCGGCGGGACCACGGGTGAGATCCTTGAGCAGCTTCATCCTTCACGCCACCACGGAAAAACCGAACCGGTGGGCAAGATGCGCGAGCCGCGTCGCGGATGCAAGACGAAGCCCCCCGGAGGCCGCGCCCACGAGGGGCGGCCGGGGCCATTGTTACACGTTTTCCGGGGCTCTGGGAAACGCCGTCTCGGCGTCGAAAGGGGAAAGGTTGGCAAGGAACTGCTCGGCCGAGGCCGACCAGCTGCGCGTCAGGGCGAAGGCGCGGCAGGCGTCGGGGGAAATCGCCAGCGCGGCGCGGGCGGCGCGGCAAAGGTCCTCGTCCATCGCGCCGACCGGCGCGTCGCCCAGCACGTCCTTCGGCCCCGGCACCGGATAGGCGGCCACCGGCAGGCCGGAGGCCAGGGCCTCCAGCAGCACCAGGCCGAAGGTGTCGGTACGGCTGGGAAAGACGAACAGGTCGGCGGCGGCATAGTGGCGGGCCAGGTCCTCGCCCGTCCTGGCGCCGACGAACACCGCGTCGGGGAAGCGCTTTTCCAGGTCGCCGCGCTGCGGGCCGTCGCCCACCACCACCTTGCTGCCCGGCAGGTCGAGGGCCAGGAAGGCCTCGATGTTCTTTTCCACCGCGACGCGGCCGACGTACAGGCTGACCGGGCGCGGCAGGTGGTCGAACAGCGCCTTGTCGCGCGGCCGGAACAGTTCGGTGTCGACGCCGCGCGTCCAGCGGCGGATGCTTTTCACCCCCCAGGCCCGCAACTCCGTCTCGATCCCCTCGGTCGCCACCATCACCGCCCGCGACGGCCCGTGGAACCAGCGCACCAGGGCATACCCCCAAGAGAGCGGCAGGCGGCACCGCGCATGCACGTACTCCGGGAACTTGGTGTGGAACGAGGTGGTGAAGGGCAGGTTGCGGCGGCGGCAATAGGCCCGCGCCGCCAGACCCAGCGGCCCCTCGGTGGCGATGTGGATGCAGGCGGGCTGCGCCGCCTCGATCAGGCGGGCGACCTTATGCCGCGCCGCCACCGACAGGCGGATCTCGGGATAGGTGGGACAGGGGACGGAACGGAACTGCAAGGGGGTGATGAAGGATACCGGGTGCCCCATGTCGCGCAACAACGCGCCCACCTTCTCATAGGTCCGCACCACGCCGTTGACCTGCGGATGCCAGGCGTCGGTCACCACCACGATATGCATGCGGTTCATACCTTTTCCGTAATGCGTTGGGAAGAAAGGGCTGGGTTCGGCGGAGGGGCGATCAGGCCGTCCTTGACCGCCATCTCGCGACCGCCCTCCTCCAGCCAGCGGACGATCTCCAGACGGCCGTCGAAGTGTTCGACCAGGGCGGTGCAGCTTTCCACCCAGTCGCCGTCGTTGCAGTAAAGGACATCGCCGATCATCCGCATTTCGGCATGGTGGATGTGGCCGCAGATGACCCCGGACAGGCCGCGCTTCTTCGCCACGTCGGCCATCGCCGCCTCGAAGTTGGCGATGAAGGCGACGGCGTTCTTCACCCGGTGCTTCAGATAGGCGGACAACGACCAGTACGACAGCCCCATGCCGCGCCGCGCCGCGTTATACCAACGGTTGAGCACCAGCGCGGCGGTATAGGCGGTGTCGCCCAGCAGTGCCAGCCACTTGGCGTAGGTGACGATACCGTCGAACTGGTCGCCGTGAACGACCAGATACTTGCGGCCGTCGGGGGCCTCGTGGATGACGTGCTTGTGAATCGGGATGCGCCCGAACTCGACGCCGGTATAGCCGCGCAGGAATTCGTCGTGGTTGCCGGGAACCAGCACCACGCGGGTGCCTTTCCGCGCCTTGCGCAGCAGCTTCTGCACCACGTCGTTGTGGGCCTGCGGCCAGTACCAGGTCTTGCGCAGCCGCCAACCATCGAGGATGTCGCCGACCAGATAAAGGGTTTCGCACTCGGTGCGGCGCAGGAAGTCGAGAACGTATTCGGCCTTGGAGCCGCGGGTACCCAGATGAATGTCGGAAATCCAGATGCTGCGATAACGAATGATCGGAAAGGTGTCCATCGCGATAGCCGGTTCCCGAATGGATAATGTTGTGCCTCGACCGCGTTTCTATGCCAAGACGAAAACACCTTCTACTGTTTTGATCGCCGAAAAACTCGTTTTCATATTTCTTTCATCAAAAAGAAACCCCACATTCACAAAGAACGTTTATTCAAGTCTCACGAGAACAATTCGATCTTTCTTTTGTTGATCTTCTGTTTCAGGCGAACGCCCGATGATCGTGATTTTCAATCCCACCGCCGGGAGCCGCCGCCAGGGTCTGCTGGACCGGGTTCTCGCCCGCCTGGCAGCCGCCGGGACGTCGGTGGACCTGCGCCCGACGGCGCGGGCGGGCGACGCCGAGGAAATCGCCGCCACCCTGCCGCCGCCGCCGGACGGGCTGATCGCGGCGGCGGGCGGCGACGGCACCCTCTCCGAGGTTCTGAACGGCCTGATCCGCAATCCGGCGCGCGACCGCCTGCGCCTCGGGGTGATTCCGCTGGGCACCGCCAACGTACTGGCGCACGAAATCGGCCTGCCGCGCCGCGCCGCGCCGATCGCCGAGACCCTGCTGCACGGACGGAACCTGCCCCTGCACCCCGGCCTGATCCGCCGCGCCGACGGCTCTGCCCGCCACTTCCTGATGATGGCGGGGGCGGGATTCGACGCGGCGGTGGTGGACGGCGTCTCCCCGGCGGTGAAACGCCGCCTGGGCAAGGGGGCCTATGTCCTGGAAACCCTGCGCCAGGCGGCGAGAAGCTTCCCCGCCCTCGACGTCGAGGTGGACGGCGTGCCGCACGCGGCGCAAAGCGTCGTCGTTTGCAACGGTCGTCGCTATGGCGGCCCCTATCTTCTCGCCCCCGACGCCGACCTTGCCGACGCCGCGTTCCAGGTGGCGCTGGTCCGCCGCGCGGGCGGTCTCGCCACCCTTGTCCAGGGGATCGCCCTCACCCTGGGGTATCTGCCGCGCCTGCCGGGGGTGCGTCTTCTCCCCGCCCACAGCGTCGTCCTCGCCGGGCCCGCCGAACTGCCCCTGCAGGCCGACGGCGATTCCTCGGGCACCCTGCCGGTCCGCGTCGAAACCTCCGCCATCCGCGTCGCCCTGGTCGTCCCCGCCCACGGCTGAACCACACCCCCCCCGCCGCATTTTGGCCATATCTCGACGCTTGCACCGAGAAACCGCGAAGCGTATCACTGACTGGAATTACAACAGTGCGGCGGGGCGGCAAGACGCCGTTCCGCGGTTTCCATGGGGGGATTTCCCGATGAATCGCCGCGGGTTCCTGTCATCGACGATGATCGGCGGGCTTGGCCTTCTGGGCGCGTCGGGACGTGCCCTCGGCTTCGCCGACACCCCCTGCGCGGAAACCCAAACCCCGGCCTGCAAAACCGTCGCGGCGCACGCCGAACTGCGCGAACGCATCGACGCCTATCTGCGGCAGAAGGGCCTGACCGACGACGAACGTGCCCGGGTTCTGGCCCGTTCCGTCTGTCCGTTCTGCGGTGGCCCTCTGGCCTGACACGCCGCCGGGTCCGCCCGGCGCACGCAAGGGAGCATGAATTCCGGTGAGTATCGTCCCCGCCATCGCCTCGCGGCACGCCGCCGTGCCGTCCACCTCCACCGCGCCGGGGGTGCGATAATGCGCCGGATCCTGCTTGCCTTCACCGCGCTCACCTTGGTCGCCGCCGCGACGCCCGCCGCCGCCAACCCGGAACGCGCGTCGGTCGGCGCCCCCCGCCTGACCGATTCCGGCGACGGCGAAACCGTCGCCCTGACCCTCGCCCCCGGCGAAAGCCTGGACCGCCTGCTCGCCCGCGTCGGCATCCCGAAGGAACAGCGCCACGCCGCGCTGACCGCCCTGCGCGCCGCCGCCCCCGGCACGCCCCGCGCCGGGGACCGCATCGGCCTCAACATCGCGCGCACCGCCGACGGCAGCGCCGACCTCAACGCCCTGTTTCTGGAACCCGACCCCCGCTCCGACCTGACCCTGGTCGCCACCGACGACCTGCCCCTCGCCACCGGACACGGCGCCGAACGCGGGCGGCGCACCGTGCGCGGCACCGTCGGCGCCGATTTCGCCGCCACCCTGGCCGACATCGGCGTGCCCGGCTCGGTGATCGACGACGCCATCGAATCCCTGGCCTACGAGCCGGAAACCACCACCTCGCCCGAGGCGAAAAGCCGCTTTCACATCGTCTACCGCACCCCCACGGCGGGCGAGGAACCGCGCCTGGAACGGGTCACCCTGACCGCCCCCGGCGGACGCGAACATCGCGTCGTTCCCTATGCCTCGCCGCGCTCCGCCCTGCCCACGGAAGGCGGCTTCCTGGAACCTCCGGCCAGCGCCGCCGGGCGGGCCGAGGCCTTCCCGGCCCCCGCCGCCTACGCGCCGCCGCTGGCCTTCGCCACCCCCGGGGAAACCGACCCTCGTCTGCCGAAGGGCGACCCGGTGCCCGGCGGACGGCTGACCTCGCCCTGGGGCTGGCGCATCCACCCGGTACTGAAGCGCCAGCAGTTCCACAAGGGCGTCGACTTTTCCGCCCCCGCCGGAACCCCGGTGCTGGCCACCGCCGACGGCGTGGTCTCCTTCGTCGGACGGCGCGGCAACTATGGCAAACTGATCCGCCTGCAACACCCGGGCGAGATCGCCACCGCCTACGCCCACCTACAGGGCTTCGCCAACGGCCTCAAGGCCGGGGCACGGGTTCATCAGGGCCAGATCATCGGCTATGTCGGCCGCTCCGGCCTGGCCACCGGCAACCACCTCTATTACGAGGTCTACGCCAACGGCAAACAGATCGACCCCCTGGGTGGCGTGATCGTGAAAAAGCATATGTCCGAGGCCGAGATCAAGCGCCTGCGACGCGCCCTGGCCAAGGACGGCACGACCATCGACTGATCCCACACTCCCCGCCTTCCCCACCCCACCACGCCGCGTCCTTCGCGGCGTTTTTCGTTTCCCCAAAAAGAAAACCCCGCCGCCCTTGCGGGCGGCGGGGCCGTCGGGTTGCTCGCGGGAAGGATCAGACCTTCACGCCGAAGGCGATCGGCATCATCACCGCCATGACGGCGATGGAAATCACGATACCGATGAGGTTGTAGGTCATGCCGGACTTGAACATGTCGGGCACGCGGATCAGACCGGAACCGAACACGATCGCGTTCGGCGGGGTCGCCACCGGCAGCGAGAAGGCCAGCGACGCACCCAGAGCCACCGGGATCGCC
>QJZR01000019.1 GCA_003246625.1 Alphaproteobacteria bacterium | reverse complement strand
CAAATTTAGAAACACCGGGAAACCCCGGAAATCCCTCGGCTGAACCTTCCGGCTCCACCGCCCCGCCGTGCCGCAGTCGCTGACCGCCTCGCGTCGGGAGGCCAGTTTCTAGGCCAACCTATACCCACCTGTCAAACACATTTTGCGATATTTTCGATTCGGCGGAAAAATCGCGAAATTCCATGGGTTTGTATGGTGAATTATAGCACGTCCATCGCCACCGCGAACAAATTCCCGCCACGCCTTCGCAGGCACCTTCGATGGTGGGAAGCCCCCCTTCCCGCCCCCACCGATGGGGGGTCGCCGCCGGCTCCACGCCGCCGCCGCCCGAGGATGACTCAGGATGTGCCGAATCCGGGAATGGCGAACCGCTTTTCGAGCCGCCGCAGGATCAGCGTCGCCACCGTCACCAGCGCCAGATAGTAGAGGCCGACGACGAAGAACACCTCGGTGAAGCGGAAGGTCTGGCTGGCGACGATCTTGCCCTGGCCGGTCAGCTCGATGCAGGTGACGACATAGGCCAGCGACGAGTACTTGATCAGATAGATGATCTCGTTGCCGATGCCGGGCATCGCCCGGCGCACCGCCTGCGGGATCACCACCGAAACCAGCGCCCCCAGGGTGGAGAAACCCAACGCCTGCGCCGCCAGGAACTGGCCGCGGCGGATCGACCTTAACCCGCCGCGCACGTATTCCGACTGGTAGGAGGCGGTACACAGGGTGAAGCCGATCACCGCCGCCTCGTAGGGCTCGAAATAGATGCCGATGTTGGGCAGGCCGTAATAGAGGATGAACAGCTGGCAGACCAGCGGCGTGCCCCGGAACACCGCGACGAAGCCGTCGGCCAGCCGCCGCGCCCATGGCACGCCATAGGTCCGCACGCCGCCGAGGACGATGCCGAACAACAGGCCGAAGACCACCGAGGGAACGATCAGGCGGACGCTCATCCAGACGCCCTGGTTGAGCACCGGCACCACCTCGTCCCAGATGAAGTCGAAGGACCCGGTCATTCGCCGCCGCCGCTTTCGAATTCGGCCAGATGGGTGCAGAAGTCGAGGGTACGGCTGCCGCATTCGACGTCGAGCAGCATTTCCGGCGTGCCCTGCTCGATCACCCGGCCTTCCTGCATGAAGAGAATCTCGTCGGCCATCGAACGGACGAAGCCCATCTGATGGGTGGCCATGATCATCGTCATCCCCGAGCGCGCGAGTTCGCGGATCACCGTCAACACCTCGCCGATGAGTTCGGGGTCGAGGGCAGCGGTCGGTTCGTCGAGGAGCATCACCTGCGGATCCATGGCCAGCGCGCGGGCGATGGAGACGCGCTGTTTCTGCCCGCCGGAAAGCTCCGCCGGGTAGAGGCGTTCCTTGTCCGCCAGGCCGACGCGGGCCAGCTCGGCGCGGGCGCGCGCCTCGGCGTCGGCGCGGGGCATCCGCTTCACCTTGCGCAGGGCGAGGGAAACGTTGTCGAGGGCGTTCAGGTGGTCGAACAGGTTATAGTCCTGGAAGATCATGCCGACCTTCTGGCGATAGGCGTAGAGCGACTTCCGCTGCCGCGGATCGACCGCCTGGCCGTCCAGCAGGATGCGCCCGGCGTCCGGCAGGTGCAGGAAGTTGAGGCATTGCAGAAGGGTGCTCTTGCCGCCGCCCGAGGGGCCGATCAGCACCTTCATCTCGCCCCGCCGCACCGAGAACGACACGCCGGACAAAATCGGCTTGCCCCCCAGGGCCTTGCTCAGGTTCTCGATTTCGAGGATCGGGGACTCGGTCATCGGCTCAGCGGGCCTCCTGGTTACCGAAACCCGGGACCGCGACGCGGCGCTCCAGCAGGCGCAGGGCGCGCACGCCGACCCAGGTGAGAATGAAATAGATGCCGCACGCGGCCAGCGACAGCGCCAGATGCTGATAGGTCCGCGTCGCCACGAACTGGGTGCGCGCCATGATCTCGGTCGCCCCCAGAACGAAGGCGAGCGCCGAATCCTTCAGCAGGATCGAGTATTCGTTCGACCAGCCGGGCAGCGACAGGCGCAGCGCCTGCGGCAGGACGATGTGCACCACCGCCTGCGCGTCGCTGAGGCCGAGCGCGCTGGCGGCGCGGAACTGCCCCTTCGCCAGCGACTGGATGGCGCCGCGAAAAATCTGCGACTGATAGGCGCCGCTGGTCATCCCCAGCACCAGGGTGGAGGCGGACAATGCGCCGATGTTCCAGTCGAACAGCTGGAACAGGCCGAAATAGAACAGGAACAGCAGCACCAGGATCGGCACGCCACGGAAGAACCAGACATAGGTCCGCACCAGCCAGACCAGCGGCCGCGGCCCATAGACCTGCGCCACCGCCATCGGCAGGCCGATCAGCAAACCGAGCAGCATGCCCCCCGCCACCGCGGCGACGGTCAGAACCGCCCCGCCGAGCAGGTAGGGAATCGCCTGGATCAGGACCTCGACCGCCTGAATCATGCCGCCCGCCGCCGTTTCGTCACATTGCCCGTGGGGCTTTTATACCAGACTGCGGAAAAATCAAAGGCGCGGATACGCTCCGCGCCTTCGATCCCGTGCCGGATCCGGCCGATCAGGGCTTGTACTTGGCCTTCAGCTCGGCCCACTTCGGGTCGGCCTTGAGCAGCTTGTAGCCCTCGTTGAGCTTCTTCAGGATCTCGGTGTCGGCCTTGCGCACCGCGCAGCCGTAGTTCTCGGGATAGCCCATGGGGCCCGCGATCTTCACCTTGACGCCGCTTTTGATCGCGTCGTTGGCCGGGGCGTCGTTCATCGCCGCCGCGTCGACGCGGCCGTTCAACAGGTCGCCGATGATCATCTGCGCCGAGGTGTACTGGCGCACCTTATAGTTCCACGAGGGGTTCTTCTTGCGGTTTTCGTCCAGCCAGGATTCCTCGGCGGTGCCCTGCTGCACGCCAAGGGACTTCTTGCCGCCGAGAATCTGTTCCGGGGTCAGCTTGGAGTTCGTCTTCACCAGATAGACGTTCTGCGTCGACCAGTAGGGATCGGTGAAGTTGACCTGCTGCGCGCGCTTTTCGGTGATGCCCATGCCCGAGCAGATGAAGTCGATCTTCTTCGCCATCAGGCTGGGAATGATGCCGTCCCAGGCCACCGCCTGATGCTTCACGGTGAAGCCCATCTTCGCGGCGATCCAGTCCACCGCCTCGACGTCGAAGCCCTTGGCCTTGCCGTCGGTGTCGATGAAGGCGAACGGCGGGAAGGCCGCGTCGATGCCGTTGATCAGGGTTTCGGCACGCGCCGGAGAAACCGCCATCGCCGTCACCGCGACGCCGGCCAACAGAAGGGAAGTCATGCGTTTCATCTTGCACCCGATGTTTGTGATCCAGAAGGGGGCGCCGCCTGAAGCCTTGCGCGCCCGCCGCCACGCCCGGCAAGACTACCCTTACGGATTAATGAAGGCAAATACGGAACTCCTTGAATACGCTGGACCGGCGCGTTACCACCGAAAGAGGACGACCCCAGGCTTAAGGAGTTCCGCGATGCGCATCGAGACCGAGGTGAAGCTCGATTTCAAGGACGTGCTGATCCGCCCCAAACGGTCGCGTCTGACCTCGCGCTCCAACGTCGACCTCACCCGCATCTACCGTTTTCCCCACGCCGCCGGAACCTGGCGCGGGGTGCCGATTATCGCCGCCAACATGGACACCGTGGGCAGCTTCGCCATGGCCAAGGCCCTGTCCCGCTTCGGCCTGATGACCGCGCTGCACAAGTTCTACGAGGTCGGCGACTACGCCGACCACCTGCTGGCCCGCGCCGCCGAACCCGCCGCCCCGCCGCCCGCCCTGGCCGCCGCCGACAGCATCTTCCTGTCCTTCGGCATCACCGACGCCGACCTGGAACGGCTGGACGCGGTCTGCGCCGACATGCGCGACCGCACCGGCGCCCCGCCGCGGTTTATCTGCCTCGACGTCGCCAACGGCTATTCCGAACGCTTCGCCGAGACCGTCGAACGCGTCCGCGCCGCCTATCCCGAGGCGGTGCTGATGGCGGGCAACGTGGTCACCGGCGAAATGGCCGAGCAACTGGTCCTGTCCGGCGCCGACATCGTCAAGGTCGGCATCGGCCCGGGCTCGGTGTGCACCACGCGCAAGATCACCGGCGTCGGCTATCCGCAACTGTCCGCGGTGATCGAATGCGCCGACGCGGCGCACGGCCTGAAGGGCCTGGTCTGCGCCGACGGCGGCTGCACGGTGCCGGGCGACGTGGCCAAGGCCTTCGCCGGCGGCGCCGACTTCGTGATGCTGGGCGGCATGCTGGCGGGCCACGACGAGGGCGGCGGCAACGTCGTCACCCGCCGTTTCCTCACCCACGAGCTGGACGCGAACGACCGCAACATCGTGCGCACCGAAAAGACCGTCGAGTTCTATGGCATGAGTTCGGAAACCGCGATGGAGCGGCATTACGGCGGCGTCGCCGAATACCGCGCGAGCGAGGGCAAGCGCGTCGAGATCCCCTATCGCGGCGCGGTCGAGGACACCGTGCAGGAGATCCTGGGCGGCCTGCGTTCCACCTGCACCTACGTCGGGGCGCTGAGCCTGAAGGAACTGTCGAAGCGCGCCACCTTCGTCATGGTCGGCCAGCAGATCAACACCATCTTCGACGGCGACTAAGTCCCGCCGCAACAATCACAAAAGCTTCTCGCACGGAAGCCGCCGCCTGCGCCTACAGTCCGCCGTTCCTCAACGTCCAGGACCGAGGCTGCCGGATGCGCGACTTCGACCGACACCACCCGGCCGTTCGCCTCTGGCGGTTCGGCATCCGCGCCAAGATGTGGGCGGCCTTCGGCGCGATCGCCCTGATGGTGGTCGGCGCCACCCTGGTGTCGTGGAGCAACTATCACGAGACCAACGGTTCGATGGGGCGCATCGTCAACCGCACCCTGCCCCTGATGAGCCGCCTGTCCGCCCTGGCGCAGATGTCGCAGAAGATGCCGGCGCTGACCCCGGCGGTGCTGACCGCGACGGACATCGCCGGGGTCGAGCGCGCCGCCGCCACCTTCGCCTTCGCCCAGGTGCAGTTCAGCGAGGCCCTGTCGCGGCTGGAGGGCGAGGCGGAATTCCGCCCCGACCTGGCCTCCCTGCGCGCCGACGCGGCCCGCGTCGAGGCCGACCTGACCCTGCTGGTCTCGGCGCAGCGCCAGCGCATCCGCCTGGCGGCGTCGTTCGCCGCGGCCAGCGACCAGGTCGACGTGCTGCACCAGGAATACCGCATGCTGGCCGATTCGGGCGACGCGGCGCGGCCGAAGGCGCGGCAGTTCCTGCTGCTGGCCAACCGCTTCCTGGTCGGCCTGGCGGAAATCGGCCGCATCGACACCCAGGAGGAACTGGACACCCTGGAAGACCGCCTGCGGCCGTCCCTCGCCACCATGCGCGGCCTGCTGGACCATCCCGACATGGAGCCGATGCGCCAGGGCGCGGCGCGCATCGTGATGCGGATGGACGGCCTGGCCTTCGCCGACTCCTCGCTGATCGCCCTGCGCGGGCGCGAGATCATGACCCGCGACGTTTCCGCCCGGCGGCTGGCCGGCATCGCCGAGGCGGCGCACGGCCTGGAGGACGCCATCGGCCGCCTGCAACGCCGGATGGAGGCGCAAACCCTGGCCGAGCGCGCCGAAACCGCGGAAAAGCTGGACCGCAGCCAGTCGCAGATGCTGCTGCTGGGGGTGCTGAGCGGCCTGGGCTCGCTGGCGGTGGCGTTCTTCTATCTCAGCCACGGCGTCCTCGACCGTCTGGCGCGCCTGGGCTCGACGATGCGCCGCATCGCCGAGGGCGAAATCGCCCTGCCGATCGACACCAGCAGCCGCGACGAACTGGGCGACATGGCGCGCGACCTGTCGGTGTTCCGCGACGCGATGGCGAAAATCAACCATATCGCCTCGCACGACATGCTCACCGGCCTCGGCAACCGCGCCATGCTGGACACCCGCATCACCCGTCACCTGGCGGAAAGCCGCTGCGGCGCGCTGTTCTGCTTCACCCTGGGCGGCTTCCGCGAGATCACCGAAACCTTCGGCCACGCCACCGCCGACGCGGTGCTGTGCCGTCTGGCCGAACGTCTGCGGGCCTCGGCCCGGCCCGGCGACGTGGCGGCGCGGGTGGCGGGCGACCGCTTCGTGGTGGCGGCGCCGGATCTGCGCGCCGAGGCCGACGTGATCGGCTTCGCCGCGCGTCTGGCCGCCGAGTTGCGCCGCCCGGTGCGCCTGGAAGCGCTGGACCTGGAAGTCGACCCCTTCGCCGGGGTTTCCCGCTATCCGATGGACGGCACCGCCTCGGACGTGCTGCTGCACCGCGCCGACCTGGCGATGCGCGCCGGGCTGGAGGACCGCGGCGGCGGCGACGCCGCGATCTACACCGCCGAGGCGGGCGAACGCGCCGAACGGCTGAAGGACATCCGCACCGACCTTAAGGTCGCCATCGAACGCGGCGACTTCGTCCTTCACTACCAGCCGAAGATGCGTATCCGCACCGGCCGCATCGAGGGGGCGGAGGCCCTGGTCCGCTGGCTGCACCCGGACAAGGGCGCGATCAGCCCCGCCGACTTCATCCCGATGGCGGAAAACAGCGGCCTGATCCTGCCCCTCGGCCGCTGGATCCTGCGCGAGGCCTGCCGCCAGGCGCAGGTCTGGGCGGAACAGGGCACGCCGCTCTGCGTCGCGGTCAACATCTCGCCGGTGCAGTTCCTGCGCGACGACATGCCGCTGGCGGTGCGCGAGGCCCTGGACGAAACCGGCCTGCCCCCCGGCCTGCTGGAACTGGAGATCACCGAGGGCGTGCTGCTGCGCCACGAGGACAGCGTCACCCGCCGTCTGGCCGCGCTGCGCGAAATGGGGGTGCGCCTGGCGATCGACGACTTCGGCACCGGCTATTCCAGCCTCAGCTATCTGAAGAAGCTGCCGGTCGACACCCTGAAGATCGACCAGTCCTTCGTCCGCGCCATCGAACCGGGCAACGACGACGCGCGCATCTGCACCGCGATCATCGGCCTCGCCCACGACCTCGGCCTGGAAGTGGTGGCCGAGGGGATCGAGTGGCAAAGCCACATCGACTTCCTCAACGCCCAGGCCTGCGACGTCGGCCAGGGCTATTTCATCGGCCGCCCCCTGCCCGCGGCGGGGGTCGCCCCCTTCCTCGCCTCGTGGAAAGAGGAACGCCTGGCCCTGCGCGAGGTCGCCGTCACCCCCGCCTGACCCCGCCGGTTCAGTGCGGCGTGTCGAACAGGCCGGGCGGCGCCACCTGACGGCGCACCACCCGCCGAAGCGCGATGCTGGTCTGAATGCGCGCCACCCCGGGCAGGCGGGACAGGGTTTCCTTGTGCAGGCGCTCGTAATCCTCGGCGTCGCGGGCGACCACCCGCAGCAGATAGTCCGCCTGCCCCGACATCAGATAGCAGTCCATGATCTCCGGGCAGCCGCGCACCGCGTTCTCGAAGGCGGAGAGGAAATCCTCGGTCTGCCGCTCCAGGGTGATGTGCACGAAGATGCTGAGCTTGTGCCCCAGGGCGGCCTCGTTGATCAGCACGGTATAGCTGCGGATCACCCCTTCCGCCTCCAGACTTTGCACCCGGCGCAGGCAGGCCGAGGGAGACAGATGCACGCGCGAGGCCAGCTCGACATTGGTGATGCGGCCGTCCTCTTGCAGGGTGCGCAATATTTTTACGTCGATATCGTCCAGCATGTGTGCATTCCGTTGCAAAAAGTCATTCGTGACGCAATTTCATGCGAAAATATCGCCATGGCGGAGCACTCTTTGCAAGGATTTTTCGGCGCCGTCCCGCCTATAATCGATCCATTCGCCCTTTCACCGAAAGGATCGGCCCATGCGCATCGGCGTCCCGACCGAGATCAAGAACCACGAGTACCGCGTCGGCCTGTCGCCCGCTGCGGCGCGTGAGCTTGTTCATCACGGCCACGCGGTGACGGTGCAGGCGGGCGCGGGCGCGGGCATAGGCGCCGCCGACGCCGCCTATGTCCAGGCGGGCGCGACCGTCGTCGCCGACCCGGCCGAGGTCTTCGCCACCGCCGAAATGATCGTCAAGGTGAAGGAACCGCAGCTTCCCGAATGCCGGATGCTGCGCAAGGGCCAAATCCTCTTCACCTATCTGCACCTGGCCCCAGATCCGGAACAGGCGGCGGCGTTGATCGCCTCCGGCTGCACCGCCATCGCCTATGAAACCGTGACCGCCGCCGACGGCAGCCTGCCCCTGCTGGCGCCGATGAGCGAGGTGGCGGGCCGCATGTCGATCCAGGCGGGCGCCCACTATCTGGAAAAGGCGCAGGGCGGACGCGGCGTCCTTCTCGGCGGCGTGCCCGGCGTGGCGCCGGGCAAGGTGGTGGTGCTGGGCGGCGGCGTCGCCGGTACCAACGCGGCGCACGTCGCGGCGGGTTTCGGCGCCGACGTCACCGTCCTCGACAAGTCCCTGCCCCGCCTGCGTTTCCTCGACGCGGTGTTCGGCGGTCGGGTGAAGACCGTCTATTCGACGGTGGACGCGGTGGAAACCCTGGTCGCCGAGGCCGACCTGGTGATCGGCTCGGTGCTGATCCCCGGCGCTTCCGCGCCGAAGCTGGTCACCCGCGCCCTGTTGAAGAAGATGCAGCCCGGTTCGGTGATCGTCGACATCGCCATCGACCAGGGCGGGTGCCTGGAAACCAGCCGCGCCACCACCCACGCCGACCCGGTCTTCGTCGAGGAAGGGGTCATCCACTATTGCGTCGCCAACATGCCGGGGGCGCTGGCGCGAACCAGCACCTACGCCCTCAACAACGCCACCCTGCCCTATGCCCTGGCCTTGGCCGACAAGGGCTGGAGGAAGGCTCTCGCCGACGACGCGGGGTTGAGGAACGGCCTCAACGTCCATGACGGCAAGCTGACCTTCAAGGCGGTGGCGGAAGCCCTGAAACGCGAGGCGGACTATCGCCCGGCGGAAGCCTGTCTCGCCTGAACCCATTCGCAGGGGCGCGATGGCCCATCGCGCCCGCCTCTGCAGGCCAATCCGGGGGTCAGTATGCCCGGACCCGATCAGTCCGCGCCCATGAGCGGTCGGGTCGGCGGTGTCTGGTTACGTTTCATTCCACAGGAAAACTGAACGGCCCGTCGGATTCCCGGCGGGCCGCTTTTTTTCCGCGATTGACGAAGGCCGCCGCCGACCGTATGTGTGCGCGATGAGCAAAAACACCCTTCATGCCGCCCCCAAGGTGGGCATCGTCAGCCTGGGCTGCCCCAAGGCCCTGGTCGATTCCGAACGCATCCTCACCCGTCTGCGCGCCGAGGGATACGAGATCTCTCCCACCTACGACGGCGCGGGGGTGGTGATCGTCAACACCTGCGGCTTCCTGGACAGCGCGCGCGCCGAATCCCTGGCCGCGATCGGCGAGGCGATGGAGGAAAACGGCCGGGTCATCGTCACCGGCTGCATGGGGGTGGACGAAGCGGCGATCCGCGACGCCTTCCCCAACGTCCTGGCGGTGACCGGGCCGCACCGCTACGAGGCGGTGGTGCAGGCGGTGCACGCCGCCCTGCCGCCCGACGACAACCCGCATACCGCCCTGGTGCCGCCGCAAGGCCTGCGCCTGACCCCCCGCCACTATGCCTATCTGAAGATTTCCGAAGGCTGCGACCACGCCTGCGCCTTCTGCATCATTCCGCAGTTGCGCGGCCCCCTGGTCAGCCGCCCGGCGGCGAAGGTGCTGGCCGAGGCGCAGGCCCTGGCCGACGCCGGGGTGCAGGAACTGCTGGTGATTTCGCAGGATACCTCGGCCTATGGGCGGGACCTCGGCCACGCCGCCTCGGACTGGCGGGGCAAGCCGGTGCGCGCCCACATCCTCGACCTCGCCGAGGAACTGGGCAAGCTGGGCGTCTGGGTGCGCCTGCACTACGTCTATCCGACCAAGGAAGCCGACGACCTGATGCCGCTGATGGCGGCGGGCGCCATCCTGCCCTACCTCGACATCCCCTTCCAGCACGCCAGCCCGGCGGTGTTGAAGACGATGCGCCGCCCCGGCGGCCACGAACGCCTGCTCGAACGCATCCGCTCCTGGCGGGCGCAGGTGCCGGACCTCGCCCTGCGCTCCACCTTCATCGTCGGCTTCCCCGGCGAGACCGACGCCGACTTCGAGGCCCTGCTCGACTGGATCGCCCAGGCGGAGCTGGACCGCGTCGGCTGCTTCAAATACGAAAACGTCGCGGGCGCCCCCGCCAACGCCCTGCCCGGCCAGATTCCCGAAGAGGTGAAGGAAGAACGCTGGCACCGCTTCATGCAGGCGCAGCAGGCGGTCAGCGCGAAGCGCATGGCGGCGAAAATCGGCCGCCGCATCGACGTGCTGATCGACGAGGTGGACGAGGAAGGGGCGATCGGCCGTTCCGCCGCCGACGCCCCGGAAATCGACGGCGCGGTGTTCCTCAACGGCGACACCGGGGTGGCGGCGGGCGACATCGTCGAGGTCGAGGTCGAGCACGCCGAGGACTACGACCTTTGGGGCAGCCGAGTTTCCGACTGATACCCCCGAAACGGGAAAAATTTTGCGAACCAGGGGGTTGCGGTGATCCCGCGCATACCCACCTGTTTTCAAACATGGCATGCTTTCTTCCGTCGAGTCGCGGTTGTGGCTGGAACCGCATGCGTTCCGCCGTTCATAGATGTCGTCAAAAAATCCTAGGGAGAGAACCATGAACATTCGCAGCGGATCCTTGATCGCCACTGCCGGTGCCTTGTTGCTGTCGGGTTGCGCCAATTGGGACGTGGACGGCACCGCCGCCATGCCGGACAAGGGCGACGCCTTCGCCAAGGCCCTGCACAAGGAATACATCGAACGCGCCAAGTTCGAGGTGAAGGAAGCGGACTGGATCTCGGTCGACTTCTTCACCGGCCGCGCCAAGCTGGCCGCCGCGGGCACCCCGCCCGCGCCGCAGAAGCCCGCCGAACGCGACCTGCAAAAGGACGTCGCCGAAATCGGCGCGGGCTACAAGCAGCTGACCGCCGAGCTGGCCGCCGGCGCCGCCCAGATTTCGCCGATGGCTTGCGCCAAGTCGCAGGCCTGGCTGGAACACTGGATGGAACAGGCCGAGGAAGGCCACCAGGCGAAGGACATCGCCTGGACCCGCGGCGAATTCATGAAGGCGATCCCCGATTGCGTCGCCACCAAGCCCGCGGTCTTCCACATCTTCTTCCCGTTCAACAGCTCGGCGCTGACCCGGGACGCCAAGGCGGTGATCAACGACATCGCGTCGCTGTTCAAGGCCGAGAAGCCGAAGGCGGTGAACATCGCCGGTCACACCGACACCTCGGGCGGCACCGCCTATAACATGAAGCTCGGCATGAAGCGCGCCGACAACGTCGCCAAGGCCCTGAAGGCGAAGGGCGTGAAGACGGTGAAGGCGTCCTCGTTCGGCGAAGCCAACCTGCCGAAGCCGACCGCCGACAACGTCAAGGAACAGCAGAACCGTCAGGTCGTCGTCACCTTCACCAAGTAAGGCCGACGCACCGCGCGACGCAAAAGGCCCGGGCATCCGCCCGGGCCTTTTTTCTTGCCGTCAACCGGCCAGGATCTCGCGCAGCCAGCCGTCGATCAGGAAGCGGGCGATGGAATCCCGGCGCGGCAGGCGCAGGGGGGCGGTTTCGTCCTCCCACTCGGCGGCGGCGGCCAGGTCGGCGGCGGAAAGCCAGCGCGCGTCCATCACCTCGTCGCCGTCGGGAACCACGTCGTGGGTCAGTGCGCGGGCGCGGAAGCCCAGCATCACCGACGAGGGGAACGGCCAGGGCTGCGAGGCGCGATAGCTGACCTCGCCCACCGTCAGGCCGACTTCCTCGCGCACCTCGCGGCGGACCGCCTGTTCCAGGGTCTCGCCGATTTCGACGAAGCCCGCCAGCGTCGAATAAAGCCCCACCGCGAAACGCGCGTTGTGGGCCAACAGGCAGCGCGGCAGGCCGTCGTCGGGGGAAACGCTCTCGACCAGCATGATCACCGCCGGGTCGAGACGCGGATAATGGCTGCGGCCGCAATCGGGGTTGGTGCAGACCCGGCTGTGCCCAGCCTCGCGCGCGGCGGTGGGGCTGCCGCAGGAACCGCAGAAACGGTGCATGCGGTGCCAGTGGACCAGCCCCCGCGCGGTGGCCAGCAGCGACGCCTCGCCCGCCGCCAGTTCCACGGCGACGGTGCGCAGTTCGGCATAGCGGCCCAGGCCGAAGGCGGCCACCGCCTCGTCATAGGTGGAAACGTCCGCCGCGAACACCGGACGATCCGCCTCGATGCCGAGGAAAATCCCCTCGCCGCCGGACAGCACGGCGCGCGCCGCCTCCCCCTCCAGGAACACGGCGCGGGCCGGAGCCCCCGCCACCGCCAGGATCAGGTTCTTGTCGCGCCAGACCGGCGCCACGCGCACCCGGCCCGCCGCGATTTCCGCCGCCAGCCAGGCGTCGTCGACCCGCCGTTCGCCCGCCCGGTCGAAGGTGCCACCGGTATATCCGATCATCCGTTCGCTCATCGCCGCCGTCCGTTTCTTTTCGGACGGCATCTCTACGCCCCTGTCGCGAAACCGACAAGGGGCGTCGTCAGCAACACTGCAATTCGATCGCCTCGATCATGGCGTGGCCTTCGGCGTCGTCCTCCAACAGTTCGGCCAGGTACATGACGTGCGAACACACCAGGTAGAGGGCGTCCGGCACCCCGGCCTCGCCCCGCATCAACGCCGCCGCGCGGTCGTCGAAGCGCTGCCAGAACGGGTTTTCCAGGTAATCCCCGGCGGCCAGGCAGCGCCGCGCCACCGGCAGCAGGCGCGCGGCCATGCCGTCGCAATCGATGTTGCAGAAGCTGACGTAACGGTCGGGCGCGGGGGTATCGGCGGTATCGTTCATCGGAACCTCGGACTGGACGCGACAAGCAACGGAAACAGACCAGGGGCTAAGCAATAACCGTTCCAGCGACCAAAAAAGCGCCACCCCGTCCTCTTCCCGCGCCGCCGCCGCGCGGCTTTCCGGGGCTTGCCGAATGGCCCCGAACTTGCAGCGCAAGTCCCGTGAGTATGGAGGTTCCGTTGTCCGAAACCGCCTTTTTCGACGAGATGCACAGCGGCGGCGGGGTGCGCGCGCCCTATGACCGCTACGCGGCGTGGCTGCATTCGACGCCGGTCGAAACCCTGAAGCAACGTCACGACCAGGCGAATTCCCTGTTCCGCACGGTGGGCATCACCTTCAACGTCTATGGCGAGGACGGAGGGGTGGAGCGTCTGATCCCCTTCGACATCGTGCCGCGCATCATCTCCGCCGAGGAATGGGACATCGTCGAACGCGGCGTGATCCAGCGCGTCGACGCCCTGAACGCCTTCCTCCACGACGTCTACAACGACCAGGAAATCCTGCGTTCCGGCCGGATTCCGCCGGAACTGGTGCTGACCAACGACGCCTTCCGCCCCGAGATGCTGGGCCTCAGGCTGCCGCGTTCGGTCTATGCCCACGTCGCCGGCATCGACATCGTGCGCATCGACGCCAAGACCTTCTACGTGTTGGAGGACAACGCCCGCACCCCGTCCGGCGTCTCCTACATGCTGGAAAACCGGCAGGCGATGATGCGCCTGTTCCCCGACCTTTTCGCCGCCTATCCGGTGGCGCCGGTCAGCCATTACCCGGAACTGCTGCTCGACACCCTGCGCGCGGTGGCGCCGAAGGAGGTGGAAGACCCCACCGTGGTGCTGCTGACCCCCGGCCAGTACAACAGCGCCTATTTCGAGCACGCCTTCCTTGCCCAGGAAATGGGCATCGAGCTGGTGGAGGGGCAGGACCTGTTCGTCGACGACGGCGACGTCTTCATGCGCACCACCCGCGGCCCGAAGCGGGTGCACGTGATCTATCGCCGCATCGACGACGACTTCCTCGACCCCCTGACCTTCCGGCGGGATTCCACGCTGGGCGTCGCCGGGCTGATGGCGGCCTGCCGCCTGGGGCGGGTAACGGTGTGCAACGCGGTGGGCGGCGGCATCGCCGACGACAAGGCGATTTACGCCTACATGCCCGAGATCATCCGTTTCTATCTGGGGCAGGAACCGATCCTGAAGAACGTGCCCACCTATACCCTGCGCCGCAAGAAGGACCTGGACTACACCCTGGCCCACCTGCCGGAACTGGTGGTGAAGGAAGTGCACGGTTCCGGCGGCTACGGCATGCTGGTCGGCCCCGCCGCCTCCAAGGCGGAGATCGAGGCCTTCCGCGCCAAGATCGTCGCCGCCCCCGACGGCTTCATCGCGCAGCCGACCCTGGCGTTGTCCACCTGCCCCACCTTCGTCGAGGACGGCATCGCGCCGCGCCATGTCGACCTGCGGCCCTTCGTCCTGTCGGGACAGAAGACCACGGTGGTGCCGGGCGGCCTGACCCGCGTCGCGATGCGGCAAGGCTCGCTGGTGGTCAACTCGTCGCAGGGCGGCGGCACCAAGGACACCTGGGTACTGGAGAAACCGCATGCTCGGCCGCGCCGCTGACAACGTCTTCTGGATGGCGCGCCATGTCGAGCGCGTCGAAAGCACGGTGCGCCTGTTGCGCGCCACCGGCTTGAACGCCTTGCTCACCTCCTCCGCCGAGGGCGGCGAGGGCGACGAGGCGATCTGGTCGCGCCCCCTGCTGCTGACCGGGCGGATGGACGACTTCATGGCCCGCTACGAACAGATTTCCAGCGGCCGCGTCCTCGCCTACATGCTGCTCGACCGCGAAAACCCGGCCAGCGTCAAGTCGGTGCTGGCCTGCGCGCGGGAGAACGCCCGCGCCACCCGCCATCTCTTGACCAACGAAATCTGGGAATGCCTGAACCAGACCTGGCTGGCGATCAAGGACCTGCACTTCACCACGGTGCAGCGCACCGCCATCGACGACCGGCTGGAGTGGCTGACCGAACGCTGCTTCATGTTCCGCGGCGCGCTGTTCGGCTCGATGCGGCGGGACGAAAGCCTGTCCTTCGCCAACATCGGCATGTACCTGGAGCGCGGCGACCACACCGCCCGCCTGCTGGCCGGACAGCCCGAACGCGGCGGCGCGGGCGACGACGCGGCGGCCAAGATGCGCGAATACTACGAGGGCATGGCGCTGCTGAAGGCGCTCGGCTCGTACCGCGCCTACCGCGAGACCTTCGCCAGCAACCTCGACTTCGGCCGCATCGCCGAGCTTCTGATCCTCAACGCCACGGTGCCGCGCTCCTTGCGCGGCTGCATCGACGAGGTGGTCAACTCGTTGCGCGCCCTCAACCCCACCGCGGACTCGCTCAAGACCGCGCACGAACTGCAATACCGCTTGCAGACGGTGCAGATCGGCCTGGTCCGCCGCGTCGGGCTGCGCGCCTTCCTGCTGGATTTCTGCCAGGAACTGGACGAAATCTCGACGCAGATCCAGCGCGACTTCATGATGGTGCAGTGAGAACGCGATGCGGCTTCAGATCAGTCACGAAACCGTCTATTCCCTGACCCAGGCAGCCTCGCGCAGCATCCAGTACCTGCGCCTGACGCCGCGCGTCGACCGCTGCCAGCGCACCGAAAGCTGGGTCATCGAGGGGCCGGAGCGCCTGCGCCCCTGGACCGACGGCTACGGCAACACCGTGCACGTGGCCAGCGAATCCACCACCCACGACAGCCTGGTCATCCGCGTCTCCGGCGTGGTGACGACCCGCGACACCGCCGGGGTGCTGCCCCTCGACGACGGCCTGCCGCCCGACATGTTCCTGCGCGAAACGCCGCTGACCGCCGTTTCCGCCGAAATCGCCGGGTTCGCCCGCCCCTTCGCCGACACCCGCGCCGCCGAAGGCGACATCGCCGCCCTGCACGCGCTGATGACGGCGCAGGCCGACGCCATCGCCTTCGAGGCCGGGCATACCTCGGTCTTCACCCCCGCCGCCAGCGCCTTTTCCACCGGCAAGGGCGTCTGCCAGGACCACGCCCACATCTTCATCGCCGCCTGCCGCGTCATCGGCTTGCCCTGCCGCTACGTTTCCGGTTATCTGGCGTTCGGGAGCGGCGACGTCGCCACCCACGCCTGGGCCGAAGCCTTCGTCGCCGACCTGGGCTGGGTCAGCTTCGATCCCGCCAACCGGCAATCGGCGACCGACGCCTACGTCCGCCTGGCGGTGGGCCCCGACTACGCGGCGGCGGCGCCGGTGATCGGCGTGCGCACCGGCGGCGGCGGCGAGGAAGTCTCGGTCGCGGTGCAGGTCGAACAGGTGCAGAGTTAGGGATATCCCGGATGAGTTATTGCCTGGGCATGCGGCTGGACGACGGACTGGTGTTCCTGTCCGATTCCCGCACCAACGCGGGGGTCGATTCGGTCTCCATCTTCCGCAAGACCTTCATCTTCGACGACCGAAGCGACCGCGTCGTCGTGCTGCTGTCGGCGGGAAACCTGGCGATCACCCAGTCGGTGATCTCGCTGCTGAGCGAACGCCTGGACGAGGAAGACCCCGAGCGCAGCCTCTATGCCGCCCCCAGCATGTTCGAGGTGGCGCGCCTCGTCGGCGCCACCCTGCGCGAGGTCCACGACCAGGACGGCCCGGCCCTGGCGGCGCAGGGCGTCGACTTCGCCGCGTCGTTCATCCTGGGCGGGCAGATCGCGGGCACGCCGCAGCGCCTGTTCCACATCTACGCGGCGGGCAACTTCATCGAGGCGACGCCGGAAACCCCCTATTTCCAGATCGGCGAGACCAAATACGGCAAGCCGATCCTCGAACGCGTGCTGCGGCCGCAGACGCCGCCGCTCGACGCCGCGATCTGCGGCCTGATCTCGTTCGATTCCACCATCCGCGCCAACCTGTCGGTGGGCCCGCCCCTGGATCTGACCATCTGCCTGCGCGACGCCTGCGCCGTGTCGATGCGCCGCACCTTCGCCCCCGGCGATTCCTATTGCGACCGCCTGGGCCAGGTCTGGGGCAACGGCCTGCGTACCCTTTTCCTTTCCCTGCCGCATCCCGACTGGGCGGCCGAGCTGGACACCATCGCGGCCAGACCGCGAAACGGCGACGGGGCATGAAAAAACGGGGGGAAAATTCCCCCCGTTTTCTTTTTCCGCATGCGGCGCGGCCTAGCCCTGAGGCAGAAGCCCCTCTTCCTCGCGGAAGGCGCGGTTGGATTTCGGCGGCTTCCGGAATTCGATGACGAAGAGGACCATGCCGGCGACGACGGCGGTGATCGTGACTTCGAGCGACGGCATCAGGGACAGGATCATCAGTCCGAAGAAGGCCACCCGCTTCCACCATACCAGATGCTGCTTCACGTGTCCGATCATCGCCGGGGCGACGAACAGCACCGCGGCGATGCCGGAAACCACCGCCAGACCGATCTGCAGGGGCGTGCCGTCCAGCAGGTAGGCGGTGTTGTAGAGGAAGAACACCGGGATGATGAAGGCGATGATGCCCAGCCCCATCGCGGTGAACCCGGTCTTGTTGGGAGGCGCCCCCGAGATCGAACTCGCGGCATAGGCGGCCAGGGCCACCGGTGGCGTGATGTTCGACAGGATCGCGTAGTAGAAGACGAACAGGTGCGCCGAAATGCCGGTGAAGCCGAACTTGGTCAGGATCGGCACGCACAGCGCGGCGGCCAGGATGTAGGCGCTGGTCGTCGGCAGGCCCATGCCCAGGATCACCGAAACGACGATGATCAGGAACACCGCGACCAGCGGCTGGGAGCCCGACAGCAGGGTAATCGCGCCGACGAACTTGAAGCCGATCCCGGTCATCGCCACCGAGCCGATCACCAGACCGGCGGTGGCGCAGGCGATGCAGATCATCACCAGGTTCTTCATGCCGATGTAGATGGCGTCCATCACCTCCCGCACGAACATCCGTCCGCCGGGATTGAACATGCTGACCGCCCAGGCGGTGACGATGCTGAGGAAGCCCGCCATCATCGCGCTGTTGCCCGCGAACAGGAAGACCGCCAGCACGACGATCGGAATCGCCATGTAGCTTTTCTTCAGGACCACGCCCTTATCGGGAATGTCCTCGTCATCCATGATCTTCATGCCGGCCTTGATCGCCATGAAATGCACCATCATGAACACGGCGAAATAGTAAAGCAGGGCCGGCAGCAGGGCGGCGGTGATGATGTCGGAATAGGGCACCGCCAGGAAGGCGGCCATGATGAAGGCGCCCGCCCCCATCAACGGCGGCATGATCTGCCCGCCGGAACTGGCCACTGCCTCGACCGCGCCCGCGAAGAAGGGCGGATAACCGATCCGCTTCATCAGCGGAATGGTGAACGCGCCGGTGCTGTAGACGTTGGCGACGGCGGAGCCGGAGATCGAACCGAACAGGCACGAGGCGATCACCGCGATCTTCGCCGGACCGCCCACCGCGCGCCCGGCGAAGGCCTCGGCCAGGGCTTTGAAATAGTTGCCCAGGCCGCTTTTTTCGACGAAGCCGCTGAAGATCAGGAAAATCGCGATGAAGGTCGCGGAAACCCCAAGCGGCATCGAGAAGATCCCCTCGTCGGAGAGGTAGATCTGCTCGACGACTTCCTCGAAGCCGAAGGGCGTGCTGCGCATCGGGCCGGGGAAATGCTGGCCGAGATACATGTACGAGGTGAAGAACAGCGCCAACAGGGTCAGCGGCCAGCCGACCGTCCGGCGCGTCGCCTCCAACAGGGAAAGCAGCAGGATCACGCCGAAGACGATCTGCGTCTGGGTCAGCGGGTCGACCTGCCGGATGCGGGTGGCGATTTCCTCGTAATAATAGATGCCGTAGATCCCGGGCAGAAGCGATATCCCGGCCAGGATGAAATCATAGAACGGGGCGCGATCCTGGATGGCCGGGTTCTTCTTATTGATCGGGTAAAGCAAAAAGGCCATCGGCAGCAGCAAGGTCAGATGGATAGTCCGCTGAAGATAGGCCTCGAAGCTGCCGAAAAACGATACGTAAAGGTGAAACATACCTACTACTACAAGGTAGTAGTAGGTAATGTTTCGCTGAATACCGGTCAGCGTTCTCATTTGCCAGCCTTCGCCGCTTCAATCCAGAACTTTCTGGCACCAGGATGAATGGGAAGCTTGGATTCGCTGTTGGCCTTGGCCGTCATCGACGAGAAGTCCTTGACCGCCTCGCTCAGGCTCTTCTGGTTCTTCAGCATCGCCTTGGCCAGCTCGTAGGCCAGGCTGTCGGGCAGGTCCTTGCGGATCACCACCGAGGTATAGTCGCCGATGGCCTCGACCGGCTTGTCGACGCACTTGTAGGGACCACCCGCCTTGATCGTGTAGGTATAGGTCTTGAACTTCTTTTCCATCGCCGCCAGGGCCGCCTTGTCCACCGAAAGCAGCTTCACCTTGGCTTGGCTTTCGATGTTCATGACGATCGCCGCGACTTCGCCGACCGAGAAGGCGAAGACGTCGATGTGGTTGTCGGCGATCAAGTCGGCGCCGTCGGAATACGACGCGTACTGCACCGAGCCGCCCCACGACTTGATGGCGTCGCGATAGTCGACGCCGTAACCGGTGTCGAACAGGTGGGCAATGATGAATTCGCTGGAGGTGCCCGGCTTCAGGGTGGCGAAGCGCACCGGCACCTTCTTCTCGACCAGGTCGCCCAGGTCCTTGACGTCATGCTTGGTCAGGAAGTCCTGACGGGCGATGAAATAGGTCACCTGCGGATAGGCGTTGGCCAGCACCGCGACGTTCTTGGTCTTTTCCTTGAAGGGGGGGATACCGGCCTCGGCGGCGCTTTGCAGCGACGCGACCGAGAAGCCCATGTCGCCCTTGGAACGGTCGACGTTGATGATGTTGGAAACGCCGCCGCCGGTGCCGCTGGTCACCTGCATCACGTCATGCGACCACATCTCGGACAAGGCGCCGCCCAGGGCGAACCAGTTACCACCCGGAGGCCCCGCCAAAAAGCGCAGGCCACTCGGCCAACCGGTCTTGTCTGCGGCGAAGGCTTGCCCGGAGATCAGCAAAGCCAAGGCGGATACAACTAAAGCTTTGAACGCTTTCATCCTTACCTCCCTGACGGTTATCGCGTGAACCGATTAAATTTTTCCGGCGGTCAGGATAACAGGAATTCGCATAGCTGCCATTAACTTTCCACATTCGGCCCTCGTTCGCAGGCCCTTCGCGGGCTCTTTGTAACCGCATCATTTTGGCTGCGGCGACACGCGGAAAAGACTCCTCGTTTCCACCCCAAGGAGTGGGGAAAATCCGCTTTCCACCGGGCGCCGACGCCCCCCTTGTTTTTCCCGCGTTCGGTGAGAATGATCACAGAACCCCCGGCGCGCCCGGCCGATGCTGACGCGTCCTTTTCGAACACGGATTTTCGCCATGTTGCGCCCGTTGCTGTCCGCCGCCGTCTTGCTCTCCGCCTCTTCCGCGCTGGCGGGGACCTATTCCCTGCAGGTCGAGAACGACCGGGTGGCCAACAGCGACCGCCATTACACCCACGGCACCCGCCTCGACTGGGTTTCCGACAAGACCACCGAGGGCCCGGACTGGGTGCGCGACGGCCTGCAAACCCTCTATCCGCTGGCCGAGGTGCGGGCCGGACGCGTCGGCTTCGCCATCGGGCAAAGCATCTTCACCCCGAAGGACACCGCCGCCACCGCCCCGATCAAGGACGACCGCCCCTATGCCGCGTGGCTGTACGCGGGGGCGTCGGCGCACGCGGAAACCTCGCGCCGGTTCGACGGGCGGCGCCTCGACGTGCTGGACTCGGTGGAACTGGACCTCGGGGTGATCGGGCCGCTGGCGATGGGACGCCAGGTGCAGAACGGCTTCCACGACCTGATCGGGGTCGACCGCGCCGAAGGCTGGGACAACCAGTTGAAGAACGAACCGGCGGTGGTGATGTTCTTTTCCCGCACCTGGCGCCCCGAGGCCTGGACCGTGCAAGGCTTCGAGGCCGACGTCCTGCCCCAGGCGGGCGCCAGTCTGGGCAACGTCTACACCCACGCCGACGCGGGCGCGGTGGTGCGATTCGGGCGGGGACTCGACGTCGATTACGGCCCGCCGCACATCCGCCCGTCGTCGTCCGGCATCGCCGCGGTCGACCCGGTGCGGGATTTTTCCTGGTACGCCTTCGCCGGGGCCAGCGGCCGCGCCGTGGCGCGCAACATCTTCCTCGACGGCAACACCTTCGTCGACAGCCCCAGCGTCGCGAAGAACCCCTTCGTCGCCGATTTCCAACTGGGGGTGGCGCTGGTCTGGCACGACACGCGGCTGACCTTCTCGCAGATCTTCCGCACCCCGGAGTTCAAGGAGCAACAAGGCTCCGACCGCTTCGGCTCGCTTACCCTGTCGGTACGTTTCTAGACGGCGAAGCCGCCGCCACCCGCACCCGGTTGCGGCCCGCCGTCTTGGCGGCGTAAAGCGCCTCGTCCGCCGCCTGCACGGCGTTGTCGAAGGGATCGTCCGGCCGCCACGAGGCGACGCCGAAGCTGGCGGTGGCGGAGATCGTGCCGCCGTCGGCGGCGGCGATGACGGATTCCTCGAAACGGGCGCGCACGCGTTCGGCGACGCGGGTGGCGCTTTCCGCGTCCGACCCCGGCAACAGGATGGCGAATTCCTCGCCGCCGATCCGCCCCAAGGCGTCCGAGGGACGGATCAATTCGTGCACCACGGCGGTGAACGCCTTGAGCACGCGGTCGCCGGTGGCGTGGCCATGGCTGTCGTTGATCGACTTGAAGCGGTCGAGGTCGCAAACGATCACCGACACCGCGTAACCGCCGCGGCGGGCGCGCTCGGTCTCGTCGTTCGCCCGCTCGTTGAAGGCGCGGCGGTTGAGCGCGCCGGTCAGGGGGTCGGTGGTGGCCAGGCGGTGCAGTTCGCTTTCCTTGCGCTTCCTTTCGGTGATGTCGGCGAAGGCGGCGTAGATCAGGGTTTCCTCTTGCAGGCGCAACAGGGTGGTCGACATCTGCACCCAGCACGAACGCCCGTCGCCGCGCACCAGGCGCACCTCGCGGTCCTCGATCCGGCCGCGGGTGTTGAGCTCGGCCAGCAGTGCGGCGTACTGCTCGGCCGATTCCCAGCATCCGGTCACCGGCATGCCGGTCAGCTTGCCGATCTCCTTGCCGAAGAAGCCCGCCGCCGACTGGTTGACATAGACGACCACGCCGCTTTCGTGTCCGGCCAGCAGCACCGGCACCGGCGAGGCGTCGATGATCGCGCGCAGGGCGGTTTCGTTCTTTTGCAAGGCCTGTTCGACCCGCTTCCGTTCGGTGATGTCGGAGAACGCGGCGAACAGCAGGGGTTCGCCGTCCATCTCCACCCGCGACGCCGAGAACAGCACCCAGAAGGGACGCCCCGCCGCGTCGCGCATGGTGATCTCGAAATTCTCCAGACGACCGCTGTCGGTGAGGAAGCCGCGCAGCTCCTCGCGGAAATCCGGCGAGGCGTAGAAATCGAAGAAGTCGGTGTTGGCCAATCCCTCGGGGTCGAGGCCGAACAGCGCGATCGCCTGCGGGTTGGCCTGGGCGATGCGGCCGTCCAGGTGCGCCAGAACATAGGGCAGCGGCAGCGAACCGAAAACCCGCCGCAACTGGTCGCGGGAAACCCGCAACGCCTCGCGGTTGCCGCGCAGCAGGGTCAGGGCTTCGGCCTGGCGGCGCTCGCGCGAGGCGGCCAGCCAGACCATGGCGACGAAGACCAACGACCCCGCCGCCATCAGACCGGCGGCGGCGACCATCAGGGTGCGCGAGGTTTCGTCGTGAACGTCGAGCAGACGGTTGGCGCCCTCGCCGCGCACGCCGACCCAGACGGCGAAGGCCAGGGCGGGGGCGGACAGCAACAGGGCAAGCAACAGCGACGCCCGCCACACCAGGTTGCAGCGGGGGGGCGGCGACGTCTCTGCCGTCGCGGAATATGCAAAAGCGTCGGAAGCCCCACGGCGTTCCGGCTCGGTCTTCATGCCCACGTCACTATATGTCCGCTCGTCCGTCATCGATGACGAACCCGCCGGTGCCCCGCCCTCATTCGGACGGCCCCCACTCGACCGGTACGCGTCAAGGGATGGTTATAGACTGGAATCGCTCTGGTTGTCCAAACCTTGTCACGGAGAAACCCACCCGACGATGGGGGTTTTCCCACCTCAGGCCCCCGCGTAGCGCGCGACTTCCTCCAGGAAGGTGTCCAATACCATGTTTGGTCGTCCGCCCTTCCGGGTGATAACCGTATAACGCGTGCGATAACCGGTGATGTCGGGTCGAATCGGCCGCATTTTCCCTTCCCGCACCCACTTTTCCGCCAAATGATCGGGCAGGAAACCGACGTAGAGGCCGGTGAGGATGAGGAAGGCCACCCCCTCGCGGTCGGTGGCGGTGGCCGAGGAATTCAGCCGGTGCAGCAGCGGGGCGATTTCCTCCGCCTGGGCATGGGCGGGCATCACCGCGTCGCAGGCGACCAGATGCTCGACGGCGATTTCCGCGTCGGGGCGGGCGAACAGGGGATGCTGCGCCGCGCAATAGAGGTGCGCTTCCTCTTGATAAAGCTCCAGGTAATCCAGCCCTTGCAGGCGGCGCAGTTCGGGGATGACGCCGACGTGCAGGCGCCCGTCCAGCACCCCCTGCTCGACGTCCGAGGGCGGCGCCATGCGGATGCGGATGGCCACGTCCGGGCCGCGTTCCTTCAGCGACTTCAATGCGTTGGTGACCCGCATGTGGGGCATGCTGACAAGGTTGTCGGTGAGGCCGATCGCCAGCTCCCCCTTCAGGCGGGCGTGGATGGCGTGAATCTCGGCGCGGAAGTTCTCCACCGAGGTGAGCAGGCGGGCCAGCGCGTCGTAGACCCGCCGTCCCTCGTCGGTGAGGGCGAATCCGGCGCGGCCGCGGCGGCACAGGCGCAGGCCGAGGCGCCGTTCCAGGTCGGCCATCGACTGGCTGATCGCGGCGCGGGAGACGTTCAGCTCCGCCTCCGCCTGGGCGAAGCCGCCGCGCTCCACCACGGTGCGAAAGACCCGCAACAGGCGCAGGTCGATGTCGCTGACCGATCCCATGCGGAAGGTCGAGGTACGCGCCATAGGTAACCATTCCCTTAACTTTGCGTCATTCATTCTGCATTTATCAAAACTAGCGCGGCGGCTAGGGTGGCTCAAGATTTTTCCGGGAGCCGTCCGTCCGGGGCGGCGTTCCCCTGCGCCATGGAGCGACGGATGACCACCAGCATGCCCAACGACCTGTCCGCTTTCTGGATGCCGTTTTCCGGCAACCGGTTCTTCAAGTCCCACCCCCGCATGATCGTCAAGGCGGAGGGCTGCACCTTCACCACCGCCGACGGCAAGACCCTGGTCGACGGCCTGTCCGGCCTGTGGTGCTGCGGCGCCGGTCACGGGCGTAAGGAAATCACCGAGGCGGTCTCCCGCACCGTGGCGGAAATCGACTACGCGCCGGGCTTCCAGGTCGGCCATCCGCTGTCGTTCGAGCTGGCCTCGCGCATCGCGGCGCTGGCGCCGGGCGACCTCAACCACGTGTTCTTCAGCAACTCCGGCTCCGAGACCGCCGACACCGCGATCAAGATGGCGCGCGGCTATTGGAAGGTGAAGGGCGAGCCCTCCCGCACCAAGGTGATCGGCCGCATCAAGGCCTATCACGGCGTCAACTTCGGCGGCATGAGCGTCGGCGGCATCGTCGGCAACCGCAAGATGTTCGGCGCGGGCATCGACGCCGACCACCTGTCTCACACCCTGCTGCCCGGCAACGCCTTCTCGCGCGGGCTGCCGGAAAAGGGCGCCGAGCTGGCCGAGCAGTTGGAGGAACTGGTCGCCCTGCACGACGCCTCGACCATCGCCGCGGTGATCCTGGAGCCGTTCTCCGGTTCCGCCGGCGTGATCGTGCCGCCGAAGGGCTATCTGCAGCGCATCCGGCAGATCTGCGACAAGTACGGCATCCTGCTGATTTTCGACGAGGTGATCTCGGGCGTCGGCCGCACCGGGCAGATGTTCGCCGCCGAAACCATGGGCGTCACCCCCGACATCCTGAACATCGCCAAGACCATCTCCAACGGCGTGATCCCGCTCGGCGCGACCATCGCCTCCGAGAAGATCTACAATGCCTTCATGGAGAACGGCGGCGCCGACTACGCCATCGAGTTCCCGCACGGCTACACCTATTCGGGTCACCCGGTGGCTTGCGCCGCGGGCCTGGCGACGCTGGACATCTTCAAGAACGACGACCTGCTGGCGAAGTGCCGCGCCCTCATCCCCTATTTCGAGGACGCCATCCACAGCCTGAAGGGTCTGCCCCACGTCGAGGACATCCGCAACTTCGGCCTGGCCGGCGCGATCCAGGTGGCCGACATCCCCGGCTCGCCCGCCAAGCGTGCCTTCGACATCTTCCAGAAGTGCTGGGACAACGGGGCCTATGTGCGCTGCGGCGGCAACACCCTGCAGTTCGCCCCCGCCTTCATCGCCCAGAAGTCGGACATCGACCGGCTCTTCTCCATCGTCGCCGACGCCCTGAAGGCGCAGGCGTAAGTCCATCCTCCAGAGGAAACGGAAACCCAGTCCATGAAAACCTACGGCCATTACATCGGCGGCCGCGCCATCGAATCCTCCGCGCAGAGCCAGGACGTCTTCAACCCCGCGCTCGGCAAGGCGGTCGCCAAGGTGGCGCTCGCCTCCGCCGCCGAGGTCGGCACCGCCGTGGAAACCGCCCACGCCGCCTTCCCGGCCTGGGCGGCGACGCCGGTGGCGAAACGCGCCCAGGTGATGTTCCGCTTCAAGGTTCTGCTGGAACGCGATGCCAAGCGCATCTGCGAGGCGATTTCCGAACATCACGGCAAGACCATCGACGACGCCATGGGCGAACTGATCCGCGGCATCGAGGTGGTGGAATACGCCTGCGGCGCGGGCGAGATCCTGAAGGGCGAGCATTCCAAGAACGTCGGCCCCGCCATCGACGCCTGGAGCGAGTTCCAGCCGATCGGCGTGGTCGCCGGGATCACCCCCTTCAACTTCCCCGCCATGGTGCCGATGTGGATGTTCCCGATGGCCCTGGCCTGCGGCAACGCCTTCGTCCTGAAGCCGTCGGAACGCGACCCCGGCGCGGCCCTGATCCTGGCCGAACTGCTGGAGGAAGCGGGCCTGCCCAAGGGCGTCTTCAACGTCGTCAACGGCGGCAAGGAGGCGGTGGACGCCCTGCTCGCCCATCCCCTGGTCAAGGCGGTCAGCTTCGTCGGCTCGACCCCGATCGCCGAATACATCCACACCACCGGCATCGCCAACGGCAAGCGGGTGCAGGCCCTGGGCGGCGCCAAGAACCACGCCATCGTGATGCCCGACGCCGACCTCGACAACGCGGTTTCCGCGATGATCGGCGCGGCCTACGGCTCGGCGGGCGAACGCTGCATGGCGCTTTCGGTGGCGGTGTGCGTCGGCGACAGCGTCGCCGACGACCTGGTGGCGCGGCTGAAGACCGCCATCGCCAAGATCAAGGTCGGCGCCTACACCCAGGACGGCATCGACATGGGCCCGGTAGTCACCGCGCAAAGCCGCGACCGCATCGTCGACTACATCGGCAAGGGCGTCGCCGAGGGCGCCGAGCTGGTGGTGGACGGCCGCGGCATCACCGTGCCGGGCTTCGAGAACGGCTATTTCGTCGGCCCCACCCTGTTCGACAAGGTGAAGCCGGGCATGGCCGTCTACACCGACGAAATCTTCGGCCCCGTCCTCTGCGTCGTGCGGGTCGACACCCTGCACGAGGGCATGGCGCTGATCGACGCCCACGAGTTCGGCAACGGCACCTGCCTGTTCACCCGCGACGGCGAGGCGGCGCGCTATTTCACCGACAACATCCAGGTCGGCATGGTCGGCATCAACGTGCCGCTGCCGGTGCCGGTGGCCTACCACAGCTTCGGCGGCTGGAAGCGGTCGCTGTTCGGCGACCTGCACATCTATGGTCCGGATTCGGTCCGCTTCTACACCAAGCGCAAGGCGGTGACCCAGCGCTGGCCGGCCAGCGGCATCGAGGAAAAGACCCAGTTCGCCTTCCCCAACATGGCGCGCTGAGACGTCCCTCCGCATCGCGCCGACGGACCGGCGAAGCCCGATGGGCTTCGCCGGTTTGCTTTTCCCGTGCTAGTCTGAGCGGGTTTCTTTCCCTGCAAGGACCCCACGATTGCCCGTTTCCCCGTTCTCCTTCGACATGCTGCTGACCTTCGCGGTGCTGGCCGGAATGCTGGCGCTGTTCGTGCGCGACGTCCATCCGCCGCACCTGGTGGCGATGGGGGCGATGGCCATCCTGCTGGCCGCCGGGGTGATCGACACGCCCTCCACCCTGGCCCTGTTCGGCAATCCGGCGACCACCACCATCGCCTGCATGTTCGTGCTGAGCGCGGCGCTGGAACGCACCGGGGTGATCGACCTGCTGGGCCGGGCCATCCTGGCCCTGGCGGAACGCCGCCGCCTCGGCGCGGTGGCGGCGCTGATGGCCGGGGTGGCCACGGTTTCCGCCTTCATGAACAACACCCCGGTGGTCATCGTGATGGCGCCGGTGGTCATCGCGGTCGCCCGCGAGCTTCAGGACAGCCCGTCCAAGTACCTGATTCCGCTGTCCTACATGGCGATCCTGGGGGGGACCTGCACCCTGATCGGCACCTCCACCAACATCCTCACCGACGGCATCGCCACGGCGCAGGGGTTGGAGCCCTTCAGCATGTTCGAAATCTCCGGCGCGGGGATGGCGATGGCGGCGGTGGGGGCGGTTTTCCTGGGCACCGTGGGGCGGCGCCTGCTGCCCGCCCGCGACACCCTGCAACACGAAATCCTGGCCGAGGAACAAGGCACCCACAAACGCTTCCTCGCCGAGGCGGTGGTCCCCCCCGGTTCGCCGCTGATCGGCCGCACCCTGAACGAGGTGCGCTTCAGCGCCGAGGCGGATTACGAAATCCTCGACCTTATCCGCAACGACAGCGGCGCGCGCAACAACGGTTTCGCCAGCCTGATGCAGGCGGTGCGCGGCCTGCGCAACGGCGCGGCGGCGGAACCGGCGGGACCGCGTTCCACCCTACGCGACATCCCCTTGCAGGCGGGCGACCGCCTGGTCTTCAAGACCGACCAGTCGGAGCTTCTGGAAATCCGCGAAAGCACCGGCATCTCGTTCGAGGCGGGGTCCTACGCCGCCCTGCCCGCGCGGGAAACCGTCCTCGCCGAGGGGGTGATCGGCCCCAATTCCCGCTTCGCCGGGCAGACCCCGTCGGAACTGCGCCTGCGCCGCCGTCACGGCAGCTACGTCCTGGCGGTGCACCGCGACCAACGCAACATCACCGCCAACTTCGATTCCTTCCGCCTGCGCCACGGCGACGTGCTGCTGCTGGAAGGCCCGCAAGAGGAAATCGACCGTCTGTTCGCGCAGGAAGACGTGCTGCCGATCACCCAGGTGGTGCGCCGCCCGTTGCAGCCCGTCCGCGCGGCGATCGCCACCCTGGCGATCCTGGGGGTGGTCGGCCTGGCGGCGCTGGAGGTGATGCCGATCGCGGGACTGGCCATTCCCGGCGCGATGCTGGTCGTCCTGACCGGCTGCGTGTCCCTGGAAAAGGCCTACGAGGCGATCGAATGGCGCATCCTGATGCTGATTTTCGGCATGCTGGGATTGTCGCTGGCGATGGACCGGTCCGGCGCGGCGCGTCTGATCGTCGAGACCGCGGCGGACTTGGTGCGGGACCTCGGCCCCCTCGCGGTGCTGGCCGCCGTGTACTTCCTGACCTCGCTATTGACCGAGATCATGAGCAACAACGCCACCGCGGTGCTGATGACCCCGATCGTCATCGGCGTCGCGCAACAGACCGGCATCGACCCGCGTCCCCTGGTGGTCGCGGTGATGCTGGGGGCGTCGGCCAGTTTCGCCACCCCGATCGGCTATCAGACCAACACCTACGTCTACAACATCGGCAACTACCGCTTCGGCGATTTCCTGCGGATCGGCGTGCCGATGAACCTGCTGATGCTGGCGGTGGCGGTAACGGTGATCCCGCTGTTCTGGCCGCTTACCGCGCGGCCTTGATCCCCAGGATCGCGGCGGTGGTGGCATCGACCCGCAATTCGCGGCGGGCGCCCGTCTCGTCGAAGAACGAGATGACGTAGACCCAGACGCCGCCGTCCTTGACCAGCTTGGAATCGCCGACCTCGCCCTCGATCACCGGCATCACCCGGTCGAGCACCGCGGCCAGCGGCATCACCCCGCCCGCCTCGGGCAGGGCGGCGGGTTCGTCGGCGAAGGCAGGCACGGCGCCCAGCACCGTCCATACCGCCGCGATCAGACGACCCCTCGTTCCCGACATCCCCATGACGACAACCCGTCTGTTTTACGAGAGCCGGAATTTACCCCACTTCCCCTTGGAAATGAACAAAATTCAATCGAGAGTCACACGATAGCGGCGCAACGCCACCGCCCCCGCCACCGCCAGAAAGGCGGCGATCGCCAACAGGTCGGCCAGAATCTCGGCGCCGCCGCTGCCTTTCAGCAGGATGCCGCGAACGATGCGCAGGAAGTGGGTCAGCGGCAGGCATTCGCCCACCGTCTGCGCCCAAACCGGCATGCCGCGGAAGGGGAACATGAACCCGGAAAGCATGATCGACGGCAGGAAGAAGAAGAACCCCATCTGCACCGCCTGCAACTGATTGGCGGCGATGGTCGAGAAGGTGAAACCCACCGCCAGGTTGGCGGTGATGAAGACGATGGTGGCGGCGGACAGAAGGATCAGGCTGCCCTGCATCGGCACCGCGAACAGGAACTTCGCCGCGACCAGGATGAACAGCACCTGGACATAGCCGATCAGGATGTAGGGCACGATCTTGCCCAGCATCACCTCGACCGGACGTAACGGCAGGGCGAGCAGGCTTTCCATGGTGCCGCGCTCGCGCTCGCGGGTGACCGCCAGACAGGTCATGATCACCATGGTCATGGTCAGCACCACCCCCATCAGGCCGGGGACGATGTTGAAGGCGGTTTCCCCCTCCGGGTTGTAGCGGCGATGCACCACCAGATCGAAGGGCGCCGCCGCGCGGCGCAGCGACGCGGACGGCCCGGCAAGCGCGCGCGCCGCCGCCCCGTCGGCCAGTTTCTCCAGCGCGGAAAGGGCGTTGGCGGCGGCGGCGGGGTCGGTGGCGTCGGCCTCGACCAGCAATTGCGGCCGTTCGCCGCGCAGCACCCGGCGGGAAAAGTCGGCGGGAACGGTGACCACGAACTGGGTCTTGCCGGTGGCCAGGGCGTCCTCCACCTCCGCCTCCGAGACGAAGTCGGCGACCACCTCGAAATAGCCCGAGGCGCGCATCGCCGCCACCACCGCGCGGCCCACCGGCCCGTGATCGGCGTCGAGGACGCCGGTCGGCAGATGCTTGGGGTCGGAGTTGATGGCGAAGCCGAAGAGCAGCAGTTGCAGCAGGGGAATGCCGACGATCATGCCGAAGGTCGGACGGTCGCGACGGATCTGCACGAATTCCTTGAAAATCATCGCGGCAAGGCGGGCCAACGAAAGCATGGTCAGGCCTCCCCCGCCGCGAAGTTGTCGCGGCTTTGCGCCATCAGGTGGATGAAGGCGTCCTCCAGGTTGGGGGCCTCGGGCCGCCACGCGGCGCCGGTTTCCCGCGCCAAGCCGTCGAGGGCGGCGGCCAGGGCGGCGGCGTCGCCCCCGGCGACGTGCGCGTCCGCCCCCATCGCGGTGGCGGTCTCGACGCCGGGCAACGCCTTCAGCCGCGCGATCAGGCGCGGTTCGCCGCCCCCCGTCACCACGGCGGCGGCCAGGCCGGTGGCGGCGACCACCTCCGCCACCGTGCCGTGGGTCAGCAGGCGGCCATAGGCGATATAGGCGATGGCATGGCAGCGTTCCGCCTCGTCCATGTAGTGGGTGGAAACCAGTACCGTCATCCCCTCCGCCGCGAAGCCGTGGATGCGGTCCCAGAACTCGCGCCGCGCCTTGGGGTCCACCCCGGCGGTGGGTTCGTCCAGCAACAACAGGCGCGGCCGGTGCAGAATCGCCGCCGCCAGCGCCAGGCGCTGTTTCCAGCCGCCGGACAGCGACCCCGCCAGTTGCCCCCGCCGGTCGCCCAGGCCGAGCCGCGCCACCGCCTCGTCGACGCGGGCGCGGCGGCCGGGGATGCCGTGCACCCGCGCCACGAAGTCCAGGTTCTCCGCCACCGTCATGTCCTCGTAAAGCGAGAACCGCTGCGTCATGTAGCCTGCCTGACGCTTGATCGCCGCCGCCTCGCGCCGGATGTCGAGGCCGAGGCAGGTGCCCTCGCCCGCGTCGACGGTCAGAAGCCCGCACAGCATGCGGATGGTGGTGGTCTTGCCCGAGCCGTTCGGCCCCAGGAAGCCCATGATCCGCCCTTCCCCCACCGTCAGGTCGACGCCGTCGACCACGGCGCGGCCGGAGAACCGTTTGGTCAGCCCCCGGACGGCGATGGCGGCGGTCATTTCGCCGCCCGCGGCAACCGGATGTCCACCGGCTGACCGGGACGCAGCGCCGCCGCCGTCGCCGCGTCGGGACGCAGTTCCACCAGGAAGGTCAGCTTGTCGCGGGCATCCCGCGAATAGAGTACCGGCGGCGCGTAGGCGGCCTCGCCGGAAACGAAGGCGACCTCCGCCGAGGCCCCGGCCGGACAGGCGGCGCAGGTCAGCGCCGCCCGCGTTCCCTTGGGCAGCAGCGCCACCGCCCGCGCCCCCAGATAGGCGCGCACCAGCACGTTGCCGGGCGGCAGCAGCCGCACCACCGGCTGTCCGGCGGCGACCACCTCGCCCGCGCGGAACAGCACGTCCTCCACCCGCGCCGCCGCCGGGGCATGGGCGATCCGCTCGCCGAGCGCCACCTCCGCCCGGTCCAGAGCCGCATCCGCCACCGCCACCGCCTGCTCCGCCGCCGCCTGCGCGGCGATCGCCGCATCCAGCTTCGCCTCCGCCGCCGCCGAAGTGCCGACCAGCGCCCGCTGCCGCTTCAGTTCGACGTCGGCCAGCCGCAGCCTTGCCTCGGCCTCGCGGCGTTTCGCCGCCGCCTCGGCCTGGGCCGCCGCTTCCGCCCGCGCGTCCAGGCGGAACACCGCCTGCCCCGCCGCCACCGCGTCGCCGCGCGCCACCGCCACCTCGACGACGCGGCCGCCCGCGGGCAGCCCCAGGCCGACGAAGTCCCCCTCGACATAGCCCTGCACCGTCTCCGCCGGTTCGTCGAAACAGCCGCCGGGAAGAAGACACGCCGCCCCCAGGACCACCGCGCGCACGCCCTTGCCGATCATCGTCCGTCCTCCTGCGCCTGTAAGCCACGCCCCAGAACCCGCACCATGTCCCGCGCGTAAAGCTCGGGATCGATCGGACGCCCCACCGCGCGCCCCACGCCATGATTCCACATCGACAGGGCGATGATCGGCGCGATCGCCATGAACGGCGTCATCGGCCCCAGGTCGTCGGCGAACTCGCCCCGGGCCTGGCCGCGCGCGATGATGCCTTGCACCAGCGCCACCCCGCGCGAGATCACCTCGCGGCTATAGAACTCGGCGATGTCGGGGAAATTTCCAGCCTCGGACAGCACGATCTTCGGAATCGCCCCCGCCGGGGTGGAACCGACCACCCGCGCGATCTCGGCGACGACGCGGCCCAACAGATCCCGCGAGGAACCGGGAAACCCGCCCGCCAAGGTCTCCAGGTGGCCGACGGTGACCAGGATGGTTTCGCGCACCGCCGCCTTGAACACCTCGGTCTTCGAGGGGAAATACAGGTACACCCCCGCCTTCGACAGTCCGGCGCGGGCGGCGATTTCTTCCATGCGGGTGGCGGCGAAACCCTTTTCCGAAAACAGGGCCAACGCCGCGGCGATGATCTCGGCGGGGCGGCTTTCCGGGCGATGGGCGCGGCGCGGCGCGGGCATGGCCGCCTCCATTAATAAACTGACTGACCGGTCAGTTATATCATTGAGGCGAAGAAGGCGCAAGCGACGGGCGCTTGCGCCTTCTTCCCCGGGGGCCGCCGGGATCAGGTCAATTGGAAGGGAATGGCAACGCGGAAGGTCAGGGTATTGAAACGCAGATCCTGGGGAAACGGCGGGAAGTGCCGCACCCGCCGCAGGATCGCGTCGCCCTCGCGGTCGAGAACCGGAAAGCCGCTGCCGGACAGCAGCTTGCGGGCCAGGATCTCGCCGTTGGAATCGACCGTGAACTCGATTTCGACGTCGCCCTGATAGCCCATCCGCTGCGCCACCGGCGGATAGCGCCGGTGCGCCCACAGCGCCTGGAAGACCAGAACCTTGTAACGTCCGAGCGGCGTCCCCTTGCCGCTGCCGCCGCCGCCCAGGCGGCCGGAGACCACGCCGCCGCCGCCGCCCGCCATCTGGGACGGCGCGGCGGCGGCCTGGGACGACGCCCCGGCCGAAGGCGCGGCGGAGGCCGCGGCGGGCTGCGGCGCGGGTTTCGCCGGGGCAGGCTTCGGCTTCTTGGGTTTCGGCTGGGGCAGGGCGACCTCGGCCTTGCGCACCACCGGCTTCGGCTTGGGGGCTTCCTCGACCTTGGGGGCGGGCGCGGGCGGCGGCGTCCTCACCGCGCCGCCGGGCGTCGCCTGGGGATTGCCGCCGAAGGCCGCCAGCTCCAGGGTGAAGACGCCCGCGGGCATGTCGTTGACCGGCGCCGACTTGAACAGCGCCATGCCCAGGATGCCCGCGACGTGCACCCCCATCGCCAGGGCCAGCGCCGACGACCACAACCGGGCACGGGCGGCGGCGCCGCCATCCCAGTTCTCCGCCGCGAGGCTGACCGGAAGCGCCATGCTCATCGGGCCCGCGCCTCCTCCACTCCGACCAGGGCCACCTTCAGGTACGCGCTGTCGCGCAGGGCGTCCATCACCGCCATCAGGGTGCCGTAGTCGACGCTGCGGTCGGCGCGCAGGAAGACGCGGGTTTCCTTGTCGCCGCCGGTTTGCCGGTCAAGCGCGGCGGCCAAGTCGGCGCGGGCCGCGGCGGTCTCGCCGACCAGCAGGGATCCGTCCCCCTTCACCGTGACGAACAAGGGCGCCTCGGGCCGTTTCTGCGGCGGCGCCGACGACGAAGGCAGGTCGACCGGCACGTCCACGGTGGCCAGCGGCGCCGCCACCATGAAGATGATCAGCAGCACCAGCATCACGTCGATGAAGGGGGTGACGTTGATCTCGTGGCATTCCGTAAGCTCGTCGCCGGACAGGTTGGCCGCCATTATTCCGCCGCCTCCGCGAAGGGCAGGACGCGCCGGTCGAGGTCGCGGCTGACATGCCGCGCCACCATCGCCGACAGGTCGGTCAACTGCGCCCGATAGCCGACGATGGCACGGGCTAGGCAGTTATAGACGATCACCGCCGGAATCGCCGCGACCAGGCCGATCGCGGTGGCCAGCAGCGCCTCGGCGATGCCCGGCGCCACCACCGCCAGATTGGTGGTATGCGACCGCGCGATGCCGATGAAGCTGTTCATGATCCCCCACACCGTGCCGAACAGGCCGACGAAGGGGGCGGTGGAACCGATCGAGGCCAGGACGCCGGTTCCCGCCGACATCCGGCGCCCGGCGGCGGCCTCGATGCGTTCCAGGCGGGTCGCCACCCGTTCCTTCAGGCCGTGGCCGCAGACCCCGGCGGAGAGATGCGCCTCGCGCATCGCGGCGGCGATCAGCGCCTCCTCGACGCCGTCGCCGGAGCCGACCCTGGCGGAGGCCTCGGCGAGGGAACGGACCTCGCCCAGAAGCTTCGTCACCTCGGCCAAGCGGCGGTGCGCCCGCCTGAGCTCGACCGCCTTGGCGATCGCCACCGTCCAGGTGGCGACCGAGGCGAGCGCCAGCCCCACCATCACCACCTGCACCACGATGTGCGCGCTCAGAAACATCGCCCAAGGCGACAGTTCATGCGGCAAGGCGGCGATCATGCCGCTGACTTCCGCCGTCCCTTCCATGCCTCTCCCCTTTCGCAGCCCCTCGTGCCGCAAGACACGATATACGGTTACATTCACATCGCGGAAAGGTGCCGGAAAACAGGCCGGTCCGCCACGGCGACCCCCCGCCGCCACAGCGTCCTCGGTCCTTCCGCGCCGCCGCGCGAAGACATCGACCAATCCCCGGCAGGTCTCCTGGCTCGCGGGTCCTCGCGGGGACCGGCCTTCCCGGTTGCCCAGTGGCCCAAACGGTCCGCGCTCGCCGCTGACAGTTGCGGAGGCAGCTTCGGATTCGGCGCCGACGCGCCCCACCGAATTCCCTTTTCATCCGGCGCAAAACGACCCACGCCCGCGCCGGAAACCGAGGATGCCGGTTTAGCGGCAGGCCGCGCGCCTGTCAAGGGTCATGTTACAGTGTATCAATTCCGCTTCCGTGGCCCAGAGCGAGGAGGCGCGCCGCGACGTCCCTCCCCCGCTCCGCCGGTGCCGCGCGGCTGCCAGGCGGGAACCAGATGCGCCTTGCCGGGACCGATCAGGTCGGTGCGGCCCATGCGTTGCAGCGCCTCGCGCAGGGTCGGCCAGTTTTCGGCGTCGTGGTAACGCAGGAAGGCCTTGTGCAGGCGGCGCTGCTTCAGGCCCTTGGCGGTGGCGATGCCGGGGGCGTCGGCGCGGCGCACAGGCGCCAGCGGATTGAAGCCGGAATAGTACATCGCCGAGGACAGCGCCATCGGCGCGGGCAGGAAGGTCTGCACCTGGTCGACGCGGAAGCCGTTCTTCTTCAGCCACAGCGCCAGGTTGAGCATGTCGTCGTCGGTGGTGCCGGGATGCGCGGCGATCAGATAGGGGATCAGATAGAACTCCTTGCCCGCCTTCTTCGCCGCTGCCTGGAACATCGCGCGGAAGCGGTCGAATTCGCCGATGCCGGGCTTCAGCATCAGGGCCAGCGGCCCGGGCTCGGAATGTTCGGGCGCGATTTTCAGATAGCCGCCGACATGGTGGGCGACCAGCGCCTGAACATAGGCGGGGCTTTTCACTGCCAGGTCGAAACGCACGCCGGAGCCGATCAGCACCTTCTTCACCCCGGGCAGGGCGCGCGCCCTTTCGTACAGGCGGATCAGCGGGCCGTGGTCGGTGTTCAGGTTGTCGCAGACCCGCGGATAAAGGCACGACAGGCGGCGGCAGGCGGCCTCCACCTTCGGCGACTTGCAGCCCAGACGGTACATGTTGGCGGACGGCCCGCCCAGGTCCGAGACGACGCCGGTGAAGCCCTCGCCGCCGTCGCGGATCGCCACCACCTCGCGCAGGATCGAATCCTCGGAGCGGCTTTGGATGATCCGCCCCTCGTGCGCGGTGATCGAACAGAACGAACAGCCGCCGAAACAGCCGCGCAGGATCTGCACCGAATGGCGGATCATTTCCCACGCCGGGATGCGCCGCCCGGCATAGGCGGGATGCGGCGCGCGGGCATAGGGCAGGTCGAACACCCCGTCCAGCTCGGCGGTGGACAGCGGCGCGGGCGGCGAACTCACCCACAGCAGGCGGTCGCCATGCCGCTGCATCAGGGGGCGCCCGTTCAGGGGATTGCTCTCCAGGTGGGCGATGCGCGCCGCGTGGGCGTAAAGCGCCCGGTCGGCGACCACCGCCTCGAAGCCCGGCAGTTCCACCGCCAGCGGCACGCCGCGCGGCGGACGGGTGCGCGTCCCGGGGTCGTCGGTCAGGCGGGTTTCGTCCAGCACCGCGTAACCCTCGGGCGGGGCGTCCGCCGCCACCGCGACGCCGCGCAACAGGCGCGGGTCGCCCATCCCCTTGCCGGAGGCGAGGCGGTGGGCGATTTCGACGATCGCCCGCTCGGCGTTGCCATAGACCAGCACGTCGGCCTTGGCGTCGAGCAGCACCGACCGCCGCACCTTGTCCGACCAATAGTCGTAGTGCGCCAGGCGGCGCAGGCTGGCCTCGATGCCGCCGATCACCACCGGCACGTCCTTGAACGCCTCGCGGCAACGCTGCGCGTAGACCAGCACCGCGCGGTCGGGGCGTTTGCCGCCCTCGTCGTCCGGGGTGTAGGCGTCGTTGCTGCGGATCCGCCGGTCCGAGGTATAGCGGTTGACCATGCTGTCCATGTTGCCGGCGGTGATGCCGAAGAACAGGTTGGGCTTGCCCAGGGCGGCGAAGGGCTCGGCCGAGGACCAGTCGGGCTGGGCGACGACGCCGACGCGGAAGCCCTGCGCCTCCAGCACCCGGCCGATCACCGCCGCGCCGAACGAGGGATGGTCGACATAGGCGTCGCCGGTGACCAGCACCACGTCGCAGGAATCCCAGCCGCGTTCGGCCATTTCCTCGCGGCTCATCGGCAGGAAGGGGGCGGGACCGAAACGGTGCGCCCAGAATTTGCGGTACGAGAACAGACCTTTTTCCGCCACGGCGGGGTTTCCTTTCACAGCGCCCAATCCAGCCATAGATAGGCAATCGCCAGGCTGATTGCCGTCACCGGCACGCCGATCCGCGCATAATCGCCGAAACCGACCGCGGTTCCGGCGTCGCGGGCGCGTTCCACGGCGATGATGTTCGCCATGCTGCCGACCACCAGGAAGTTGCCGGACAACGTGCTGAACGCCGCCAGGCGATAAAGCGCCGCGGCATCCAGATCGGAAGCCAGCCCCAGCGCGGCGGTGACCAGCGGCACGTTGCCGATCGAATTGCTGCCGAGAAGCGACAGCCCCATCGACACCAGGGGCTGGCGCAGGCCCGCCGCCACCGCCGGAACCGCCCGCGCCAGCAGGCCGCCATCGACCAGGGCGCCGGTGACGACGAACAGGCAGGTAAACAGCAGCAGCAGGTGCCAGTCCACCATGCCCAGCATCCGCCGCGTGCCGAGATGGCGGTTGAGCAGCAGCAACGCCGCCACCGCCAGGGCCAGCGGCGCGTGCGGCACGGGAAGCGAGAACACGACGACCAGGGCGGCGGCGGCGGCCAGCGCCTTGACCCCGGCGCGGCGGTCGAGGCTGCGGTCCTCGCCCGGGTCTGGCGCCCGCACGGCAACCAGGCGGCCGCGCCACAGCACAGCGATCACCGCGAAGACGACGCACAGGGACAGCCCGGCGGGGACGCCGCAGGCCCAGACGAAACGCCAGAACGGCAGGCCGCCGACCTGACCGATCAGCAAATTCTGCGGGTTGCCGATCACCGTCGCCGCCGACCCGGCGTTGGCGGCGCAGGCCATGCCGACGACGAAGGGCCGCGCGTCCAGGCCCCGCGCCGCCACGCCGCGCGCCACCACCGGCACCAGCGCCCAGACCACCACGTCGTTGGTGAGCAGGGCGGCCAGTCCGCCGGTCGCCGCCACCACCGCGCCCAACAGCGGCACCGGCGACAGGTCGGCATGGGCGATGCGGCGGCCGCACCAGGCGAAGAAGCCGCTGGCTTCCACCTGAGCGGAGACCACCATCAGGGCGAACAGGATGGCAAGGGTGGAGAAATCCACCGCGCGCAGCATCGCCGCGCCGTCGGTGCCGCCGATGGCGAAGACGAACACCGCGCCGACCAAAGCGACGCCGGTGCGGTCGATCGCCAGCCCCGGCCACCGCCCCAAACCCATGCCGACATAGACGGCGACGAAGGCCGCCGCCACGGCCACCTGCACCCACACCGCCCCGTCCTCCGCGTTGCACCGTTTGCCGACCGGCAGGGGTTATAGCCCATCCACGGCCCCTCGCGGAACCGGTTCGCGACAAGATTTCGGCCGGGGAAGGCGGAGGCCCTTCCCGGCTCAGGCAATCCGGACGAACACCGCGTGGCCGTTCAGGTTATGGACGAACAGGAACCTGTCGTCGCCACGGAGTTCCTCGCAGAAGGTCGTCACCCCCTCGCACCCGTGGAAACCGTAGTCGTCGAACACCAGGACGGAGCCGACGGCCAGGCGCGGGAAGGCCCATTCCACGACGTCCCGGGCCGACGCATAGACATCCACGTCGCAGTGCAGCAACGCGATGCCGCCCGCGACGGAGCCCTGGGTTTCCTCGGGGAATATCCCTTGCAGCAGTTGGACGTTGTCGAGCCCCAGTTCGGCCAACAGGCCGCGCACGACGTCGATGGAGGTGTCGGCATGTTCGCCGCCGACATAGTTGGTGTCCTTCTCCCCCGCCTTGACGACGCCCTGAAAGGTGTCGGCCAGATAGACCCTTTTCCCCGACGCTTTCGCCGCCGCGGCCAACAGGGCGCCGGTGCCGCCCCGCCAGACGCCGACCTCCAGGATGTCGCCATCCACCCGCGCGGCCTGCTTCGCCAGGGTCCACAACTCGTGGCATCTATAGATGTCCACCAGCGTATGAGCCTTCACCTTGTCGTAGACGCCCATGAAGGGCGCGTCCCGCAGCCAGGGCGCGTAGGTCGCGTATGGCACGACGTGCTGATGAAAGAATCCGGATTTCTCGTGACGCCAGGCCCGGTGCGCCCGCAAATAATTCTGCGCCACCGTCGCCAATTCCGGGTCCCCCGCATTGAACGCGACCGTCGCCGCCATGTGGGCCAGGCTGGGATGCCTGAAGATGATGTGGTTCAGGATCTCGATAATGGTTTGGGCCGGTGGTATTTCGTTGCGCGTTTCCGACATGTCGTCGCCATCCCCCATGAATCCGGCGGTTTCCGAACATCCCCCCCATCCGATCGCAGGATAGATCGATCCCGGGGCGGCGGGAAGGGGACGGAACGAACCGGCGGCCGGTTATCCCCCAACCCCAGGCTTTCCGTGAACCACGACACAATTTGATACACAAAGAGCGGTTGGGGTGGCCCACCCTTCCGGGTATACTGCGCAGCCGCCGCTCTTTGTCAGAAAGACCCTTGCGATGCGCCGCCCGTTCCTCCTCGTCCTTCTTGCCCTTGCCGCAGCCCTGCCCGGAACGGAGGCCCGCGCCGCCGGGAAGACCCGTCCACCGGCGCCGGTGGTGGTCGCCACCGCCGAAACCCGCGACGTGCCGCGCACCGCGCGCACCGTGGGAACGGTTCTCGCTTCCGCCACCGTGCAGGTCAAATCCCTGGTCGAAGGCCGCGTTCTCGCGGCCTTTTTCACGGAAGGTCAGATGGTCCAGGCGGACGCCCCCCTGTTCCGCATCGACCCCGCGCCGTTCCAGGCGGACCTGGACCAGGCGGAGGCGATGCTGGCGCGCGATCAGGCGCAGTTGCAGCGCGCCCGCCTGGACCTGGTGCGGCAACGCGACCTCTCCGGCCGCGGCGTCGCCTCGGCGCAGAAGTTCGAGCAGGCGCAGGCCGACGCCAAGGCCCTGGCCGCCACCGTCGCCGCCGACGCGGCGGCGGTCGCCAACGCCAAGCTGAAGCTGGGCTACACCGACATCCGTTCGCCGATTTCCGGCAAGACCGGGCCGATCCTGGTCCACCCCGGCAACATCGTCAAAGCCAACGCCGACGGGGCGCTGGTCACCGTTTCGGCGATCGAGCCGGTGCGCGTCGCGGTCACCCTGCCGCAGCAATCCCTGCCGCTGCTGCAGGCCCGCCTGCGGGAAAGCGGCACCGACCTGGTGATCGCCGTTCCCGGCGACGACCGCCCGCCGATCACCGGCCACGTCGACTTCGTCGCCGCCACCGTCGACCCGCTGAGCGGTACCATCGAGGTACGCGCCACCGTCGCCAACGCCGACCACCGTCTGGTCCCCGGCCAGTTCGTCACCGCCGCCCTGGTCCTGGAGGTCCTGAAGGGCTCGGTGGCGGTGCCCTTCGAGGCGATCAACAACGGCCAGGACGGCGCCTACGTCTATGTCGTCGACGCCGAAAACAAGGCGCAGGCGAAACCGGTCACCGTGCTCTATTCCGACGCGGGCGTCGCCGCCCTGGCGCCGGGCTCGGTGGCCCCGGGCGAAACCGTGGTGGTCGACGGCCAGTTGCGCCTCGCCCCCGGCGTGGCGGTCGCCGTGGTCAAGGGCGCGGCGCAGCGATGAACGTCGAACTTTTCATCCGCCGCCCGGTCGCCACCACCCTGCTGATGGTGGCGCTGCTGATTTTCGGCGCGGTCGGCTATCTCAAAATGCCGGTCAGCGAACTGCCCGCGGTGGACTTCCCCACCATCCAGGTTTCCGCCAGTCTGGCCGGCACCGACCCCGAGACCATGGCCTCGGCGGTGGCGACGCCATTGGAGAACCAGTTCTCCACCATCGCCGGCATCGATTCGATGACCTCGACCTCCAGCCAGGGCAACACCCGCATCACCCTGCAATTCAGCCTGGACCGCGACATCGACGCCGCCGCGCAGGACGTGCAGGCGGCGATTTCCACCGCCCTGCGCAAGCTGCCCACCGACATGACCACGCCGCCGTCGCTGCGCAAGGTCAACCCCGGCGATTCGCCGGTCTTCTACGTCTTCATGAACTCGCCGACCCTGCCGATGTCCACCGTCACCCGCTATGCCGAAGGGCAACTGGCACGGCGGCTGTCGACCATCGCCGGGGTGGCGCAGGTCAACGTCTACGGTTCGCAGAAATACGCGGTGCGTCTGCGCATGGACCCCGACGCCATGGCGGCGCGCGGCCTGGGCATCGACGAAGTGGCGGCGGCGGTCACCGCCGCCAACGTCAACCAGGGCACCGGCACCCTGTCCGGCCCCACCCGCACCGCCCTGATTCATACCCGTGGCCAGCTTCTCTCCGCCGACGCCTACATCGATCAGGTGGTCGGCTACCGCAACGGCGCGCCGGTACGCTTCGGCGACCTGGGCGAAGTGGTGGACAGCGTCGAGAACGACCGTCTGGGCAGTTGGGTCGGCGATACCCGTACCGTGGTCCTGGCGATCCAGCGCCAGCCCGGTTCCAACACCATCGAGGTGGTGGACGCGATCAAGGCGGTGCTGCCCACCTTCGAGGCGCAGTTGCCGCCCAGCCTGAACCTGTCCGTCTTCTACGACCGCAGCCTGACCATCCGCGCCTCGATCGAGGACGTGCAGTTCACCCTGGTGCTCGCCGCGCTGCTGGTGATCCTGGTGATCTTCCTGTTCCTGCGCAGCGCCTCGGCCACCATCATCCCCTCCCTCGCCCTGCCGATCAGCATCGTCGCCACCTTTGCCGGCATGGCCGCCTTCGGCTATTCCCTCGACAACCTGTCGCTGATGGCGCTGACCCTGTCCGTCGGCTTCGTCGTCGACGACGCCATCGTCATGCTGGAAAACATCGTCCGCCACCGCGAGGCGGGGGAACGTCCCTTCGAGGCGGCGATCAAGGGGGCGCGGGAAATCGCCTTCACCATCGTGTCGATGACGATTTCCCTGGCCGCCGTGTTCATCCCGGTGATGTTCATGAGCGGCATCGTCGGCCGCCTGCTCAACGAATTCGCGATGACCATCGTCATCGCCATCCTCGCCTCCGGCCTGATCTCGCTGACCCTGACGCCGATGCTGTGCAGCCGCATGATCAAGGCCGGGCACGAGACCCACGGCCCCCTCTATTACCGCTTGGAGCACGCCTTCGACGCCATGCAGGCCGTCTATGAACGGTCTCTGAAATGGTGTCTGGCCCATCAGGGCTTCACCTTCGGCCTGTTCGTCGCCAGCCTAGCCGCCTCCGCCTTCCTCTTCGTCGTGACGCCCAAGGACTTCCTGCCCTCCGACGACACCGGACGCATCTTCGGCTATACCGAGGCGACCTCGGCGACCTCGTTCACGGAAATGGCGCGCAACCAGAAAATCGCCGCCGACATCGTCCGCGCCGACCCGGCGGTGGACCAGGTGATGCTGACCGTCGGCGCCGGGGGCTCGCGCACCACCGTCAACTCCGGCCTGCTCATCATCAACCTCAAGCCCTTCGGCGAACGCTCGGATTCCGCCGACGACGTGGTCCGCCGCCTGCGCAAGGCGACCGCCAACATTCCCGGCATCAAGGTCTACATGCAGAACCCCCCGGTCATCCGCATCGGCGGATCGATCAGCAAGGGCCAGTACCAGTACGTGCTGCAGGACATCGACACCGCCGCCCTCTACGACGGCGCCGAACGGATGACCGCCGCCCTGGCCAAGGAAAAGGGCTTCGCCGACGTTACCAGCGACATGGATCTGTCCGCCCCCACGGTGTCGGTCAAGATCGACCGCGAACGCGCCTCCCAGTTGGGGGTAACGGTGCAGCAGATCGAGGACGCTCTCGCCTCCGCCTTCGGCCAGCGGCAGGTCTCCACCATGTACACCCCGAACGACCAGTATCAGGTGATCCTGGAACTGCTGCCGAAATTCCAGACCGAGGTCTCGGCGCTGGAACGCCTGTACGTGCGCGGCAAGACCGGCGCCCTGGTGCCCCTGACCGCGGTTACCGCCATCGATCGCGGGGTGCTGCCGCAAACGGTCAACCACATGGGACAACTGCCGGCGGTCACCATTTCGTTCAACCTGGGCGGCGAGCTTTCCCTGGGCGAGGCGGTCGGCCGCATCGGCGAACTGCAACGCGAGGTCGGCCTGGCCTCCACCACCCAGACCAGCTTCGACGGCACCGCCAAGGCCTTCGCAAGTTCGAGCAAGGGCCTGGGCCTGCTGCTGCTGCTGGCCATCGTCGTCGTCTACATCGTCCTCGGCATTCTCTACGAAAGCTTCATCCACCCCCTCACCATCCTCTCCGGCCTGCCCTCGGCGGCGGTGGGGGCGTTGCTGACCCTGCTGCTGTTCAACGTGCCGCTGTCGCTGTACGCCTTCGTCGGCATCATCATGCTGGTCGGCATCGTCAAAAAGAACGCGATCATGATGATCGACTTCGCCCTGAACCAGGAACGCAGCCTGGAAATGCCCCCCGAGCAGGCGATCGAACAGGCGGCCCTGGTGCGCTTCCGCCCGATCATGATGACCACCCTGGCCGCCCTGATGGGCACCCTGCCGATCGCGCTTGGCATCGGCGCGGGGGCGCAGGCCCGCCAGCCGCTGGGCCTGACCGTGGTCGGCGGCCTGCTGGTGTCGCAGGCGTTGACCCTTTACATCACGCCGGTGCTCTATATCCAGCTCGACCGGCTGACCCGCCGCGTCCGCCGCCTCGCCACCCGATAGACGACTCGGTCCCGGATTCGCTTGCTCCGCGGCGCGGTGGCGGCGATGCGCGGCGCCGCGGACAGCCCCCCTCCCCCCTGCGATCCGGGGAGGCACGGGAGTTCCCGCCCCACCCATCGGGGCGAGGCGGCAATTGGGTTGAAACCGCTGCGTTTTCCTGTCTAGATACGGGGCTATGTCGCTTTCTCGCCACAGCGGGGAAACGGCCCGCCACGAACCAACCGCAATAGAACAGGGTGGAACTGATGAAGCGCCTCACAAGCATTCTCGGCATGTGCCTGCTGGCCGCGACCGTCTCCGGTCCGGCGTTCGCCGCTGCCAAGGTCACCATCAAGCTCGGCCACATCGCCGAACCCGTGCATCCCTATGGCCAGGGTGCCGACTACTTCGCCAAGCTCGTCGCCGAGAAGTCCGGCGGCGACATGGAAGTTCAGGTTTTCCCGAACTCCCAGCAGGGTGGCCAGAAGGAACTGATCGAAGGCATGATCTTCGGTTCCGTCGACATGGCCCTGGTCGGCACCGCGGTTCTGGGGCAGTTCCAGCCGCAGATCTCCCTGTTCGACCTGCCGTTCCTGTTCGAGGACCGTCCGCACGCCTATCGCTCGCTTGACACCGTCGGCATGGAAATCGCCAAGCCCCTGGAAGCCCGCGGCCTCAAGATGCTCGGCTACATGGAAAACGGCATCCGCCACATGACCGACAACGTCCGCCCGATCAAGACCCCGGACGACATGAAGGGTCTGAAGATCCGCGTGATGACCAACAAGATCTACGTGGAAATGATGAAGGCCCTGGGCGCGTCGCCGACCCCGATGGCGTTCAGCGAACTCTATTCCGCGATGCAGCAGGGCACCGTGGACGGCCAGGAAAACCCCTCCGCCCACATCTACACCAAGCGCTTCTTCGAAGTGCAGAAGTACGCCTCGCTCACCGCCCACGCCTATGCGCCGGAACCGATGCTGATTTCCATGATCACCTGGAAGAAGCTGTCGCCGAAGCAGCAGAAGATCATCACCGCCGCCGCCAAGGAAGCCGTCGATTGGCAGCGCAAGATCTCCGAAGAGCAGGACAACTCTTACTGGGAGAAGATCAAGGCCACCGGCAAGATGGAAGTCATCACCGTCGACCGCAAGCCGTTCATGGAAGCGACCAAGCCGGTCTACGCCATGTTCGCCAAGACCGTCGGCCAGGACAACATCGACAAGGTCAACGCCCTGCGTAAGAAGTAAGACGCCGTCCCTTTCGGGGAACGTCATGGAATGGCCCGGGCGCACACCGCCCGGGCCATTTTCTTGCCCTGCTTCCGACACATTTTTCGGCGATTTTCTGGCCGGGATTTCAGGCGCCGGATGGTCGGCGCCTCCGCGGGAGTTCAAGGGATGGATTTGCTTTTCAGACTGCTGCGGAAGGTGCTTTACAGCGTCTCCGTGGCGGCAATGCTGGCGATGCTGGCGATCATCTTCATGCAGGTGATCACCCGGTACATTTTCGGCTTCACCTTCGAGTGGTCCGAGGAGCTGGCCCGCTTTCTCTTCGTCTGG
>QJZR01000003.1 GCA_003246625.1 Alphaproteobacteria bacterium | reverse complement strand
CACCCTGTTCGAGGACCTGGACCTGGACAGCATCGACGCCGTCGACCTGGTCGTCAAATTGCAGGCCCTGACCGGCAAGAAGATCAAGCCCGAGCAGTTCAAGACGGTGCGCACGGTCGGCGACGTCGTCGAGCAGGTCCATGCGCTCATCTCGGAATAACGACGAACCTTCCGTCGTTCCGGCCTTGCGGGAGGCGCCGCTGGCATGAGCTTTTCGCCCTGCGTTCTGATCCCTACGCACAACCATTTCCGCGCGTTGCCCGAAATCGTCGACCGGGTCGTGGCGGCGGGCCTGCCGGTGTTCGTCGTCGACGACGGCAGCGCGGCGGAGACTGCGGCCGTGGTCGCCGCCCTGGCGGACCCGCAGCGCCGCGTCTTCGTGCATCGGCGGGAGAGCAACGGGGGGAAGGGGGCGGCGGTTCTCGACGGTTTCCGCCTAGCCTGGGAGGCGGGGTTCACCCACGCCGTGCAGGTCGACGCCGACGGGCAGCACGACCTCGACGCCTTGCCGCGCATGCTGGCCGAGGCGGAGGCCCATCCCGAGGCCCTGGTCAGCGGCCATCCCCAGTACGACGACAGCATTCCGAAATCCCGCAAGATCGGCCGTTGGGTCACCCATCTTTGGGTGTTCGTCGAGACCCTGTCCCTGCGGATCACCGACAGCATGTGCGGCTTCCGCGTTTATCCGCTGGCCGCGTGCCGCGCGATGCTGGCGGAGGAACGCCCCGGCGACCGCATGGAATTCGACACCGAGATCATGGTGCGGCTGTTCTGGCGGGGGGTGGCGCCGATCATGGTGCCGGTGCGGGTGACCTATCCGCCGCACAACACCTCGAACTTCGACGTCTGGCGGGACAACCTGCGGATCAGCGCGATGCATACCCGCCTGGTGCTGACCCTGCTGGCGCGTCTGCCGCGAATCCTGGCCCATCGTCCGGCGCGGCCGGACGGCGCCGCGTCCCATTGGGCGTCGTTGGCCGAACGCGGCGCCGGTTGGGGGGTGCGGCTGGTCGCCGCCGCCTATCGCCTGCTGGGATTGCGGGCCTGCAAGGCGCTGCTGGTTCCGGTCGTCGGTTATTTCTATCTGACGGGAAAGGCCCAGCGTCGGGCCTCCCTCGACTTTTTGCGGACGGTTCTGGGACGCGAGGCGACCTGGCGGGACGGTTTCCGCCACTTCATGGATTTCGCCCTGCGCGGGGTCGAGACCCTGGCGGCGTGGAGCGGCGCGATCCCGGCCTCCGACGTTCACGTCGACGATCCGCAAGCCCTGCAAGCCGCCCTGGACGATCCGCGCGGCGCGTTGCTGGTGGTCAGCCATCATGGCAACGTCGAAATCCTTCGCGCCTTGATGGATCGGCGTCTGCGCGACCGTCTGACCGTCCTGGTCCACACCCGGCACGCCGAGAACTATAACCGCGTGCTGCGGGAATTCCGGCCGGAAGCCGGGGCGCGGATGATCCAGGTGACCGAAATCGGCCCCGCGACCGCGATCGCCTTGCGCGACTGCATCGAGCGCGGCGAATGGGTCGCCATCGCGGCGGACCGCGTTCCGGTTCTGTCGCGGCAGCGGGTGGTCTCGGTGCCTTTTCTGGGGCGTCCGGCGGCGTTTTCCCAGGGGCCATGGCTGTTGGCGTCGTTGCTGGAATGCCCGGTCTATTTGATGTTCTGTCGGCGCGAGAAGGGAAACGGCTGGAGATTCGGCCTGGAGAGCTTTTCCGAGCGCGTCGTGCTGCCGCGCGGCGAACGGCTGGCCGCGATGACCGGCCTTGCCGCCGATTACGCGAAGGCCCTGGAGGTCCAGGTGCGCCGGGACCCGTGGCAATGGTACAATTTCTTCGATTTCTGGGGGGATGGGCGGTGACGATTTCGGCCGAGGCCACAGTCGAGGTTCAGTTCTACGATCTGGACCCCATGCACGTCGTCTGGCACGGGAACTACGCGCGGTTTCTCGAGGTCGGGCGCGGCGCCCTGTTGGACCGGATCGGGTACAACTATCGGGAGATGGCGGCGTCGGGCTACATGTGGCCGATCGTCGACATGCGGCTGAAATACGTCCGGGCCGCGCGCCTGGGGCAATCCATTCGCGTCGTCGCGACGCTGGTCGAGTACGAAAACCGCCTGCGCATCGACTATCGTTTGCTCGACGTCGAAAGCGGCGAGGTCCTGACCAAGGCGCAGACCACCCAGGTGGCGGTTCAGGCCGAAACCGGGGAGCTGTGCCTGGAATCGCCTGCGACGCTGATCGAACGGGTGGGGAGGCTTCTCTAGATGCGTGCCGTGCTGTTCGCGCTGTTGCTTCTGGCGGGGCTGGCGGGGCCCGCCGCCGCGCAGCCGTTGACCCTGTGTCCGGGGGAGGCCCTGCGCGGCCACTTCGTCCAGGAACGTTTTCTTTCCGGCTTCGAACGGCCCGTGCGTTCGGAAGGGTCGTTCCTTTTGTTGCCGGGGACGGGGCTGATCTGGCATGGCGAGACGCCGTTCCCGGTGGTCACGGCGATCACCGCGAACGGCATGGTGCAGAGCGTGGGCGGCAAGGAAACCCTGCGCATTCCGGTGGCCAAGGCGCCGTTTCTCGCGCATCTGTACGAGATGATGAGCGGGGTCGTCGTCGGCGATTGGACCGCCCTGGAAGGCGATTTCGAAACCGTGCGCGACGACCGGCGGATCGTTCTGACGCCGCGCCGGACCGACCTTTCCCTGCCGTTGCCGGTGATCGCGGTCGAGGTCGGCCAATTGGTCGAACGGGTCGAGATGACCAAGCCGAACGGCGACCGCGATCTTTTGCGCTTTTCGCGGCAAACCGTCGGTTCCTCGGCCCTTTCCGCCGACGAGGCGGGAATATTCCAGGCCGCGTCGCGATGAGGGCGACGGGGATTCTGTGCGGCCTTCTTCTCCTGCTTGTGCAGGCCTGCGCGGCGTCGCCGCCGACGGACGGCGCAAAGGCCTTCGTCGCCGCCGGGGTCGTTCTCGCGCGGCCGTCCCCCGCCAGTCTGGGGCGTTCGGTCGAGGCGGTGCAGCTGATCACCGCGCGTCGCGGCGGCGAGACGCAGACCTTCGAGGCTCGCCTGTCGGTTTCCGCCGAGGCCCTGCTGCTGGTCGCCAACGACGCCTTCGGCCAGCGTCTGCTCACCCTTCGCTGGGATGGCCGGAACTTGGTCGAGACCGACCGCGCCGGCTGGCTGCCGGAAAGGATCACCGGCGACAACATCCTGGCCGACGTCTTCCTGGTTCATTGGCCCAGGGAAGCGCTGCAAGCCGGACTGCAAGGGGCGGAACTGCGGGAAACCGACGGCACGCGGAGCGTTTTCCGCGACGGGCGGGAGGTGATCCGCATCACGCGAAGCGGGGACGGCTGGTCGGGAGAGAGCCGTCTGGAAAATCGCGACTGGCACTACGAACTGCTCATCCGTTCCGCCGAAATTGCCCCATGAGGCCCGGTGGCGCGACGTCTCGCCGCGCCGGAAAATCGGACCTTCGACGCCTGGACGATGGCATATGGCGTTGCCTGCGGCGCCAACCCGTCTAGAATAACGCCGTTCGCGCGGGTCCGCCGCCGCATGAATCCCCGCCCCGAGATTGTCCCGGACGTATCCTTCCGATGCCGCACAAGCCGATGCCCAGGAATGCCGACGCCGACATCGACGCCATCGTCGTCGGCGCGGGCGTGGGGGGGCTGGTCGCGGCGGCGCTGCTGGCGGTGTCGGGGGCCAAGGTTCTGGTCCTGGAACGGCACAGCTGCCTGGGCGGATACTGCACCTCGTGGACGCGCGCCGTCCGGCGCGAGAATGCGTGCCTTCAGTACCGCTTCGACGCGGGCGTGCAGGACTTCAGCGGCGCGGGGGCGAACCGCCCGGTGCGCAACGTCCTCGACGCCCTGCGCGCGGGCGACCGGGTGGATTGGCTGCCGGTTCGGCACCGATACATCAAGTATGGGCTCGACCTTTCGGTTCCCGCCGACGCGGCGGACTACGTCGCCCAGCTGCAATCGCTTTTCCCGCGGGAGAGGGACGGCGTGTCCGCCTTCTTCCAGGAAATCGAGGCGATTTACCGCGAGATGTCCTCGGGCGAGAACATGCCCCGCGCCGCCTTCGCCTCGGCCTCGCGGGGGGACCTGACGTCCTGGGCCAGCCGTCATCCGCATGCCTGGAAGTGGTTGCGCGCGCCGTTCGCGGAGATGCTGGATACCTATGTTTCCGACCCGCGCTTGAAGGGGCTGCTGACCACCCTGTCCGAGTACGTGTCGGAAGATCCCGCCTCCCTCAACGTCGAGGATATGGCGCCGTTGTTCGGATATTACTTTGACGGAGGCTTCTATCCCGCTGGCGGAGCTCAGGTTTTTACGGACATTCTGGGAGATGTGATCGCCGAAAACCAAGGGACGATTCTCCTCAACCGCAAGGTCTCGCGCATCCTGGTGGAGGACGGCCGCGCGGTCGGCGTGGCGTGCGAGGACGGCACCGGCCATCGGGCGCCCGTGGTTCTGGCGGCGGGGGACGTGCAGGAAATGCTGACCGGGCTGATCGACCCCATCGTCCACCTGCCCAAGGGCTATCTGCGCAAGGTGCGGGCGATGCGGCGCGGCCCTTCGGCGATCATCCTGAGCCTGGCCCTGGATATCGTGCCGGATTGTCCCGCCCGCACCTTCATCCGCCACGAAGACCTGGAAATCGGCATCGGCAATCCCAGCGTCATCGACGACACCCTGGCCCCCCCCGGGCATTCGGCGGTCACCGTGCTGCATCTGATGTCCGAGGAAGAGGCGGCGACCTGGCGCCGGGGCGGCGACGACTACGCCCGCCGCAAGGCCGACGCGGCGGAACGTCTGCTGTCGGTGATGGAGGCGACCGTCTGCCCGGAGATCCGGCGGCATGTCCAGCGGATCGACGTGGCGACCCCGTCGACGTTTTCCCGCTATACCGGGGCGCGCGGCGGCAACATCTATGGCTCGGCGCGGGGGAACCAGTGGCGGCCGCCGGTGACGACGCCGGTTCCCGGGCTGTTCCTGGCCGGGGCGGGAACCTCGATGGGGGCGGGGATCGAAGCCGTGGTGATTTCCGGGGCGATGGCGGCGGAAGCCATCCTCTCCTAGAAAAACGGCGGCTACATTGCCGAAGCCAATGTAGCCGCCGGGCTTTTCGTGCTTGAGGCGGGCCTCAGCTACATGTTGAGCTTGGCCAATTCGAGATCGATGTCCCGCTCAAGAATCTTGATCCACTTGTTGTAGTTCCGGTGAATCGTTCCCTCGCCGGTGGCCAGAAGATTGGCGCTGCTGACGTAGCTGATGCTGTACGCCTTGGTCGAGAACTTCACGTCGATGTTGGCGCTGGAACCGCGCTGGTTCAAGGCGCCCTTCAAGTGGCCGGGGGAGACCGGGGTGAAGATCCATTCCCGTTCCAGGCCGACCTTCATGATCGCCTTTTGCACGGTCGCCAGCGTCACCTTCTTGCCGGTGACGGTGATCGGATGGTCCACCACGTTGTAGACCGGCTGTTCACGCATGCATCCCGCGGCCAGCAGAACCAGACCGATGCAGAAAACAAACTTCCGAAACCCAGACAACGCCATTTTCACGACTCTCCATGACAATTTCGGTAAGAATTTTCACACCATAACAAAGATTTACGGCATTCGCCTCAGGATAATCGAGGTGTTGATGCCACCAAACGCGAAGTTGTTGGTCATCAGGCTTTCGATTTCCAGCTTGCGTTCGGAGCCCATCACGTAGTCGAGCTCTCCGCAGCGTTCGTCGACGTTGACCAGGTTGACGGTGGGGCAGAAGCAGCCTTCCCGCATCATCTCGATGCCGAGCCAAGCCTCGATGGAGGCGCAGGCGCCGAGGGAATGGCCGAAATAGCTTTTCAGGGAATGGATCGGCATGCGCGGGCCGAAAAGCCGGGACGTCGCCGTGCTTTCGGCGATGTCGCCGCCTTCCGTCGCGGTGCCGTGGCCGTTGACGAAGCCGATCGCCTCGGCGGACAGTCCGGCGTCTTCCAGGGCCAGGCGCATCGCCTGTTCCATGGTTTCGGCCTGCGGCTGGGTCACGTGGTTGCCGTCGGAATTGGTGCCGAAGCCGACGAGCTCCGCGTACATGCGCGCGCCCCGGGCCTTGGCGTGTTCGAATTCCTCGAGGATCAGGGTCGCCGCGCCTTCGCCGATCACGAGGCCGTCGCGGTCGCGGTCGTAGGGGCGGGGGGTGAGCTGCGGCGTGTCGTTCAGGGTGGAGGTCGCGTACAGGGTGTCGAACACCGCGACGTCGGTGATATCCAGTTCCTCGGCGCCGCCCGCGACCATGATGTCGGCCTTGCCGTAGCGGATCGCCTCGGCGGCGTAGCCGAGCGCCTGGCTGCCCGAGGTGCAGGCGCTCGACGTGGTGATCATCCGCCCGGTAAGTCCGAAGAACAGGCCGATGTTCACCACCGTGGTATGGCTCATCATCTGGATGTAGCTGGTGGCGTTCAGGGTCTTCGATTTCCCGTGCGTCATCAACTCGGTGAAGGAGAGGACCGGGGCCGGGCTGCCGAAGGACGAGCCATAGGCCACCCCGGTGCGTCCCGAACGGATCAGCGGATCGTCCAGAAGCCCCGCGTCCGTCAACGCCGCCTCGGTGGCGAAAACCGCCATCTTGGCGACCGGCCCCATGGTGCGCGTCTTCTTGCGCGGCCAGCGTTCGTCGACCGAGAATTCGGGCAAGGGCGCCGCCAGGCGGGTGTTGACCCCCTCGAAGCGGTCCCAATCCATGCGGCGGATCGCGGTTTCGCCGCGCCTCATCCGGTCGCGAATGGTCGGCCAATCATTTCCCAGGGCGGTCAGACCGCCCATGCCGGTGACAACGACCCGACGCATCAAGCCAATCCTCCATTTACGGCAATCACCTGCCGCGTCACGTACGCGGCGTCATCGGAACACAAAAACGCCACCGCGCCCGCCACGTCCTCCGGGCGGCCGAGGCGGCGCATCGGCACCATTCTGGTCACTTCGTCCAGCGGCAGGTCGGCGATCATCCGGGTTTCGATGATCCCGGGGGCGACGCAGTTGACGGTGATCGCCCGCTTCGCCAGTTCCAGCGCCAGCGCCTTGGTGGCGCCGATGATGCCCGCCTTGGCGGCGGAATAGTTGACCTGTCCGCGGTTGCCGACCTGGCCGGAAACCGACGACAGGGTGACGATGCGTCCGCCCTTGCGCGCCGAGACCATCGGCATCACCGTCGGGCGCAGGACGTTGTAAAGGCCGTCCAGATTGGTCGACAGCACACTGTCCCAATCGTCGTCCTCCATCGCGGGGAAGGCGGCGTCGCGGGCGATTCCGGCATTCAGCACGATCCCCCAGAAGGGGCCGTTCGCCGTCATCTCGCCTTCCAGTGCCGCGCGGGCGGCCTCGCGGTCGGCGATGTCGAAGCCCAGCAGCGCGGCCTCGCCCCCGGCTTCGGCGATGGCGCGGGCGGTTTCCTCGGCCCCGGCGCGGTCGGAATGGTAGTGCACGGTAACGGCGAAGCCGTCCCGTCCCAGGCGTTGCGCCACGGCGCGGCCGATCCCCTTGCTCGCGCCGGTCACCAGTATCCGTTTCTTCATGGTTTTTCCCCCATTAACGCCAAGGCCGCCTCGGTATCTTTCGGCTGGTAGAGATTGAGCCGCGCCGTGGCGATGGCTTCGCCGTCGCGTTCGATACGGCAGTCGTAGACGCCCATGCCGTCCTCCATCAGGATCACCGAAACCGCGATGCGCAGGACGTCGCCGACCTGGAACCCGTCGGTGTCGCAGCGAAAGTCGCGGCTGCCGAGAAGGAAGCCCAGCTTGACCGGCTGTCCCTCCGCCCGCGCCAGCGCCCCGACGTGGGTGCCGCAGGCCTGCGCCATCAGTTCGATGCCGACGTGGGCGGGAACCCCATCCTCCGCCAGCAGCGGATGGTCGGGGCGGATTTCCACGACGGCCACGGCGGTGTCCGCCGAATAGCCCTCGACGCGGTCCAGCAGAAGCATCGGCGCTTCGTGCGGCAGCAGGTCGGCGATCGGCCAGGGGCAAGGTTTCATCGGCATTCCGTCCATCCGCGTCCGAGAATCAGGGAACAGTTGCTGCCGCCGAAGGCGAACGAGTTGCTGAGGCAGGCGACGCGTCCGCCGCCGGGCAGGGCGTCGCCGGGGGCGGCGAAGGCCAGGCGGGGAAGCTCGGGATCGGCTTCCCCATCCCACAGGTGCGGGGGCAGGCGGCCCTCGGGGTTCCACTGCCGCGACAGAGTCAGCCAAAGGATCGCCGCCTCCACCGCGCCCGCCGCGCCCAGGGTGTGGCCGGTCATCGCCTTGGTCGAGCTGCACGCCGCCGCCGCGCCGAAGACGGCCTGCATGGCGCGGCTTTCCATGGCGTCGTTCAGGGGCGTCGCGGTGCCGTGCAGGTTGACGTAGGCGATCTCCCCCGGGGTCAGGCCCGCGTCGGCCAGCGCCGCCTCCATGGCGGCGCGCGCCCCCGCGCCGCTGGGGTCCGGGGCGCTGACGTGATGCGCGTCGGAGCCCTCGCCGACCCCCAGCAGGGCGATTTCCGCGGGCTCCCGCGTCAGCAGGAAAAGCGCGCCGCCCTCGCCGATGGTGATGCCGCGGCGGTTGCGGCTGAACGGGTTGCAGGGAGCGGCGGAGGCCGCCTCCAGCGACGAAAACCCGGCGACGGTCATCCGGCACAGGGTGTCGGCGCCGCCGACGATGGCGGCGTCGGCGAGGCCCTGGCGGATCAGGCGGCGCGCCGAGGCGAAGACCTTGGCGCTGGAGGAACACGCGGTGGCGATGACGTAGGCCGGACCCCGGAGGCCGAGGTGGCGGGCGACGAATTCGGCGGCGTTGCCGGTTTCCTGCTGGCGATAGTCGTAGCCTTCCGGCCAACCGTCGGTGCGCAGCCGATGGTCGACGGCGCGTTCGCCCTCGGCGATGCCGGCGGTGCTGGTGCCGAGGACCACGGCGACGCGGTGCGGACCGTGGGCGCGGATCGCTTCACGCAGCGGCGCCTCGATCTCGGCCAGCAACGCCGCCAGCAGACGGTTGTTGCGGCAATCCAGTTCCGGCAGGTCGGTCAGGGGTTCGGCGATGCCGTCGGGAAGGGCGCCCAGGTACAGCTCCCGTCCGGGCAGAAGGTCGGCGCGGGGGACCAGACCCCGGCGGGAGCCCTGGAACAGGGGGGCGACGGTGGCGCTTTTGCCGAAGCCGAGGCAGGTGGCGACCGCCATCGCGGGCAGGAACAGGGGTTCGGTCATCGGGTCGCCTCCGTGGCGGGGAGGATGCCGCCGGAAGCGCGGCGGAGGAAAAGGGTGCTCATGTCCGTGGCCCCCGCATGGGGCGCGCCCGCCCGGCCAGAGGCGCGAACAGGATGGCCAGCGCCAACCCGGCCAGCATGGTCTGGCCGAAGGCATGCACCGCCGCCACCCGGCTGAACGCCAGAAGGCCGAACGACAGCATGGTGGTCAGGGTGGCGAGGCCGTTGGCAAGGGCCGTCACCGGGTCGCGGCTTTCCCCCGATTCCGCGCAGAACACCGCGTAATCGACGCCGACCGAAAGGACGAGAATCAGGGCCATCGCCGAGAAGAAGCTGAACGCCGCGCCGCACGCGGCCAGCAGCAGGGGGGCGGCGAGGATGGACAGCACCGGCGGGAAGAGGGCGAGAAGGCCGCCGCGCAGGCCGTAACGCCAGCAGAGCAACGGCGCGATCGCGGCGGCCGAGGCCAGCAGCACCCAGACCGCGCGATGGCGATAGCGTTCCAGCAGGGCGCCGACGTCGGCGGTGGGATCGACGAAACCGACGCCCTCCAGCCCGTCCGCCGCCGCCGCGAGGCGGGCGAGGTCGGTGGGGGCATCCAGGGTCGCCACGTGCAGCCCCGGTTCCAGGATCAGGTCCGACAGCAGGGGAAGGGCGCCGGTTCCGGCTAGTTCCGCGAGGCGGGCGTCGCCCGGTGCCGGGGGGGCGGCCGCATCCGGCGGCAGGCCGATGGCCCGGGCGTAATCCGCCAGATGGGGGGCGGTCAGCCGTTCCCGCACCAGTTGGGCGTCGGCGGTCCGCCGCGCGGCGGAGGGCAGAAAGCGGGCGGGGGCGGTCCATCCCGCGAGGGCCCCCTGGGCGACCAGGGCATCCAGACGCTGGCCCAGGGCTTCCTCCCGGCGCAGGGCGGTTTCCTCGTCCGCCGCCCGCACCAGGTAGAACTGGGTACCGACGCCGAAGCCGATCAAATCCTGGATGCGGCTCTGTTCCTGGCGCAGGACCGGGTCCAGGGACTGCTGGCGGCGGACGTCGTCCTGGGTGGAGAGGTGGAAGCCGCCCCAGACGGCGGCCAGAAGCAGCACCGCCAGGAAGGGCGCGCGCGGCCGGTCCCAAAGGCCCCAGAATTGCCCTGCGGCGCGGAGCAGAAACGGCGGCAGGCGCCGTTGCGGCGAGCGGTCGAGGGCGGGGAACCACAGAAACACCGTGGCGAACGAGGCCAAAAGGCCGACGGTGGAGAACAGGGCGACCTGATGCAGGCCCGGCAGGGGAGCGGCGCCGATCGCGGCGTAGCCGAGAAGCGAGGTGACCAGCCCGAGAATCAGCCCCGGGCGGATATGGTTCAACCGCTCGCCGGGGGTGCCGCGCGGCGCGAAGGATTGCGCGAAATAGTGCAGGCTGTAATCGACGGAGACGCCGATCAAACTGGCGCCGAAGGTCAGGGCGATGACGTGCAGGCGGCCGAAGACCAGCAGCGACGCCGACGTCGCGCAGGCCAGCCCGACGCCGATGGCAAGGACGCTCAGCAACAGGGGGGTGACGGCGCGGAAGGTCAGTAGGATCAGCGCCAGGGTGCCCAGCAGCGAACAGACGCCGATCAGCGAGGTCTCGCCGATCGCCTGGCGCGCCCCGGCGTGGGCATAGAACACCGCCCCCAGACGCAGGGTTTGCGTGGTGGCGGGAAGCGCGGCGGTCAGGCGGTCCCAGGCGGCGACGAAGCGGTCCTGGTCGGCCAGGGAATAGGCGTTGCCGATCAGCTTGCCGCCGACCAGAACCCAGGTGGTGCCCGCCTCGGCGACGCAGGGCCAGCCATCGACCAGGGTCAGGCGGCTGGCGGGAAGCGGCAGGGCGGCCATGTACGACGGCAGCAGCAGGAAGGGGTCGGCCCGCAACAGGTCGGCGTTGACCGCGCCGCCGACGCCGAAGACCTGGGAAAGCGCTCGCGCCGTCAGATCTTCCGCCCGGCCCGAGGCCAGGGCCTCGCGGTCGGCCGGGGCCAGCAATCCGGCGCGGTGGTCGAAATAGAAACGGCCGAGGCGGCGCATCGCTTCCGCTTCCGGCACGTCGCTTGCCGCCGACAGCACGCCGTCCGCCACCAACCCTTGGCGCAGCCGCGCCGCTTCCCGCCGCGCCCGGACGGGGTCGGCGTCGCCGACCAGCGCGACGACGCGGCGGGACAGGCGGTCGGCCATCCGGGCCTTGGCGTCCGCCAGAAGCGGGTCGCGGTCTTCCGAGGGAAGCAGCGCCATCAGGTCGCTTTGCAGAGGCAGCCCCCGCGACAGCGTCACCGCGACATGCGCGGCGGCGACGGCGAAGACCCCCAACCAAAGCAGCGCCAGGGCTTTTTTCATCGGGGCCTCGCCCGCGCGGCGGTTCGCGGCGTGAGGGTCATGGCGTCACCGTCACCCGGCCGGACGAACAGGCGCGCCCGTCCTCCTGCGCGTATTCGAACTGCAATTGCCCCTTGGCGGCAAGGTGGGCGAGTTTCAGGCTCAGGCGGTCGCCGGGGCCGATGACGGCGTTGAACTTCACCTGGAAACGTCGCCCGGACCGCAGCGGCAGATCCAGGTACTGCCGCGCGAAGGCGATCGCCCAATCCAACTGCACCACCCCCGGCAGGATGGGGAACCCCGGGAAGTGGCCGCGGAACCAGTAGAGGTCCGCCGGGATTTCCAGGCTCAGCCGGACTTCGTCGTCCTGTCGCGCGACGTCCAGGATGCGGGGAAGACGATCAGACATCGGTCACCTCGTCGAAAAGCCGGGCGAGTTCCCCGGGGTTGCGCTTCCCCATGGCCGAGGTGGGAATTTCCGCGACGTACCGCCAACGCCGTGGCCGCGCCACCGGTTCGAAACGGTCGGCGAGCAGGGAACGCAGGTGCCGCCCGAAGCGGAAGGGGCGCAGGTTCTCCAGTTCGGTCCGTCCCCGGGGCGAGAGGACGACGACGGCGGCCAGGTCGCCGCCGACTTGCAGCGCCGCCGCCGCCGCGACCTGGGGCAGGGCGGTCAAGGCGTCCTCGACCTCGGTCAGGCTGACTCGCTTGCCGTCGATCTTGACGATGCGGTCCAGGCGGCCCTTCAGGGTGAAGCCGCCGTCGGCGTGCAGGTCGATGGCGTCGCTGCCCTCGTGCGGCGCCGCGACCCAGGGGGAAACCAGGCGAAGCCGTCCTTCCTCTCCGGCGTCGACGCGGTTGCCGGGCAGGGGGCGCCAGGCGGATTGGCCGCGCCGGTGGGCGATGGCACCGGTTTCCGTGCTGCCGAAGATCTCGGTCGGGGTGAGGTCGAAAACGCGTTGGCTGTCGTCGACCGCGCTTTCCGGCAAGGGCGCCCCGGCGGAGAAGATCAGGGCCGGAGCTTGCCGCCGCGCCAATCCGCCGAGACGGGAGAGGTGGGAGGGCGAGGAAATCAGCACGATGCCGCGCTGGTCGGGCAGGCTTTCCCAAAGGTCGTGACGAACCGGGGAGAACGGCCGTCCGGCGACCAGCGGCCAGAGGATCTTGAACGGCAGGCCATAGGCGTGCTGGTGCGGCACCGTGGCGTGGGTGACGCCGAGATCCGGTGCGCCCCACAGGGCCTCCAGGGCCGCCGCTTCCCGTTCCAGCAGGTCGAGGGAGCGGACGACGCGCTTCGCCGCTCCGGTGGAGCCGGAGGTGAAGAACTCGACCGGGCAGGGGGCGGCGGGGCTGTCCGTGGGCGGCGCGGCGGGTTCGGCGACGGGGGGGATGGCGCCGTCCAGAGCGTCGCTGATCATCGCGTCCCAGGCGCCTTGCAGGTCGGCCAGCAGGCCCGGTTGCGCGCTCGGCGGCAGGATCACGGCGCACCCCGCCTGCGCCAACCCGAGAAGGCCGACGGCGAAGGCATAGCTGTCGTCGCACCACAACGCGCCGCGGCGGACGCCCCGGGCGGCGAGCCTGCGGCTCAATCCGGCGACGTCGGCCTGGAAACGGCTCCAGGAAATCTCCGGCGTCACCGGCGTCGCGGGGGCGCGTCCGCCCGCCAGCAGAAGGTCGCGAAGCGGCGCCGGGGTCAGCATGCGTGCCTCCTGACGCGGCGGCGGACCAGCCATTCGCCAAGGAACAGGGTGCCGATCAGAAGGTAGGAAATCAGGCCGTTGTAAAGAGTCCAGACCCAGGCCGGGGCGAACAGGGTGGCGGTGGCCGCCAAGGCGTTGAGGGAAAGGAAGACGAACCAGACCCAGGTGACCTTGCGCATGTAGGCGCGCGCGGCGGCGTCGGGGTCGGGTTCCGCCAGCGCGGCGAAGACCTCGATCAGGGTGGGGTCGCGCCGCAGCGACAGGCCGAACGCGGCGGCGAAGGCCGCCCCCATCAGGATGGGGTACAGCCGCGCGGCCAGCAGCGCGTCCATCGCGCCAAGCGCGGCCATCGCGGCGACGACGAAAGCCAGCGGCGGCAGCAGATGCCGCGCCAGGGCCTGCCGCCGCAGCAGCAACAGGCGCCCGGTCGCCAGGGACAAGGCCAGCAGCACCCATGCGGCGGACGGAATCCGCCCGCTTCCGGCGTAGACCAGGAACGGATAGGCTGCTCCCAGAAGCGCCAGAAGGGCGGTCGCCGCGCTTTTATTCCGAGATGAGGGCATGGACCTGCTCGACGACGTCGCCGACCGTGCGCACCGTCTTGAACTGCTCGGGCTTGATCTTCTTGCCGGTCAGGGCCTGCAATTTGACGACCAGGTCGACGGCGTCGATGCTGTCCAGGTCCAGGTCCTCGAACAGGGTG
>QJZR01000006.1 GCA_003246625.1 Alphaproteobacteria bacterium | reverse complement strand
TTATTGACAGGGGGGACGCCGCCCCCATACTCCGGCGTGTCGGTGTCCGGCGGCAAACCCGCCGGATGAAAAGGGAATCCGGTGCGGCGCCAGGGGGAAAAGCGCCAAGACCGGAGCGGCCTCCGCCACCGTAAGCGGGAAGCCAGCCCCATCACGCCACTGGGAAACCGGGAAGGCGGGGCATGGCGACGATCCGCAAGCCGGGAGACCTGCCGTCACGCATCGCTTTTCCGGGCGAGGAGGCGCTCGGAAACGGCTGTTCGCCGCCGCGGTGTCCAGAACCCGCGGGCGGGAACCCTTCCCCCTGCGACACAGGATCGAAACGACAGGCGCGCCCCTCCCCGGGCCGCGCCAAGGGGGAAAGACCGATGCAAAAAGACTTGTCGCGTACCCGACTGCGAACCGGGGTGGCCCTGTTCGCCCTCGCCGCCACCCTCGTCCACGCCGCCCCAGCCCTCGCCGAGGATGCGGCACGAATCGACCCGATCGTCACCACGGCGACCAAGACCGCCACCAAACTGAGCGACGTCCCCGCTTCGGTCACCGTGATTACCTCGGAAGAGATCGAATCGCAGGGTAACGCCAGCGTCGCCCAGATCATCAGCCGCAGCATCGGCGTGAACTCCTGGGGGTCGGGGGGGGTCGGAACCGCCGCCAGCGTGCAGATGCGCGGCATGGAGGAAGAGCACACCCTGCTGTTGATCGACGGCGTCCGCATGAACAATCCCGCCGACTCCAACGGCCGTGGCGCCGCCAACTTCGACAACGTCATCACCCACAACATCGAACGCATCGAAATCGTGCGCGGCCCGATGGCTTCGTTGTACGGTTCCAACGCCTCGGGCGGCGTGGTCAACATCATCACCAAGAAGGCCGCCCAGGACGGCTATCATGGCGCCATCAAGGGAGAATACGGTTCGTTCAACACCCGCCGCCTGGACGCCAGCATCAGTTATGGCGGCAAGATCGACCAGATGCCCTTCACCTTATCCTACGCGCACAGCGAGTTCATGGCGGACGGGCCGAACGTTTCCGACGAAAAACGGCAGTTCGCGGCCGGCGAAGTTCATCCCAGCGAGGACGACCGGCGGATCATCTACGACCACAGCCTGGATTTCCGCCTGTCGCCGACCGCCGACGTCGACGGACGGGTCTTCTTTTCCGTCAACGACGCCAGCGTCGATCTTGACTCCAGCGGCGCCGACGCCGACCGCAACAAGGACTCCCGCACCTACAACTACGGCTCGGTCTGGGACACCCGGATGCTCGACGGCCGCCTGGAAAACAAGGACGCCGTCTATGGCATGAACATGTCCCAGCGTCTGATCTATAACAATCAGAAGCCGCGCGAGGCCTATGCCTATCGCGGCGACTTCCTGCAATTCGAGCATCTGTCGACCTATGCCCTGAGCCGAGACCACAAGATCACCGGCGGGCTCGCCTACGACCGCTCCCGCGCCGAACGCAAGGCCAACATGAGGCAGACCGTCGACCGCACGATCAGCCACGGCACCACTTCGCTGCAATTGCAGAGCAAATTCTTCGACGACCTCAAGGTCACCAACGGGATTTCCTATGAATCCTATGGCCCTTACGAGAACACCCTCACCTACCGCGCCGGCGCGGCCTACGACATCCGCGGCACCGGCACCACCCTGCGCGCGGGCGCGGGGACGGGTTATCGCGCGCCTTCGGTGTTCCAGGAATATGTCTACGCCAATCCGAAGGAACTGAAACCGGAAGAAAGCGTGATGTACGAGGCCGGATTCGACCAAAAGCTGTTCGACGGGCAAGTCAAGCTGTCGGTCATGGCCTTCCGCAATGAACTGGAAAACGCCATCCGCTATCTGAGCGGAGCCGGATTGGGCTGCAACAACGCCGAAAACAAATGCTATGTCAACGCCGACGAAATGACCACGCAAGGTCTTGAGACGTCCGTCGACGCCCTGCTCTACCAGGGGGAAAGCGACAGCCTGGACGCCCACATCGGCTATACCTACACGGTGTCGCAGTTCACCGATAAGACCAACCAGAACCATCAGTCCGACAAGGCGCCGCCGCACGTCGCCAACGCTTCCCTGATCTATGGCTTCGACCATGGCCGCGGCAGCGTCCGCGCCGACGGCACGATCAAGAGCCGCGGTTGGGAGGCGTATCACAAGGGCGCCAACAGCACGGCCTACGATGGCGACGGCTGGAAAGTCGACTTGGCCGCTCAGTACGAGATTCTGGAAGGTCTGACCGCCTACGGCCGGGTCGAGAACCTGTTCGACCAGGAGTGGTACACTTCGTCCGGTTACACCGACAGCCCCTTCGGCGTCTACGTCGGACTGGGCTACAAGTTCTGATCGCGGCGCCGGGCCCTTCGGGACCCGGCGTTCAGCCCTTGCGCTGCAATTCCGCCGCCTTGAATTCCTCGCGCAGCCAATCCCGCACCGCCAGGACCTTGGGCTCGTGCAGCTTCTCGGCCGGACAGACGAAATAATACGCGGCGGGACGCGGCATTTCGAACCCGGGGGAGAAGGGCGCCACCAGCGCCCCCTCGGCCAGATAGTCGGCGGCCATCAGATCGTTCTCGAGGGCGATGCCCAGGCCGTCGGCGGCGGCGCGCAGCGAATGCGCCGAATGGGTGAAGCGGAAGCCGCCCGGCACCTCGACATGCCCCAGCCCGGCGGCGCGCAACCAGTCGCCCCAGCCGGTCAACCGGCTTTCCGAGTGGATCAAGGTGTGGCGCAACACGTCCGAGGGCACATGCACCGGCGGCGAACCGACCGCCAGCTTAGGGCTGCACAGCACCAGCATGCGCTCGACCATCAGGTGCTCGACCTTCACCCCCGGCCAGTCGCCATAGCCATAGCGCACCGAGGCGTCGACGTTCTCGCGCGCATAGTCGATGTCCTCCATGGTGCCCTTCACCCGCACGTCGAAGTCCGGGTACTTCTGGCGGAAATTCCTCAGGCGCGGCACCAGCCAAGTGGCGGTCAGGCTGGGCGGCGCGGTCAGGGTGAGGACGTCGACGCTGGCCGAGGACGACAGGTCGCGCGTCGCCTGTTCGATCTGGTCGAAGGCCATGCGCACCTTAAGGACATAGGTCTCGCCCGCGCCGGTCAGCTTGAGCGAGCGGTTCATGCGATGAAACAGGCGCACGCCAAGGAAGGTCTCCAGATTGTGGATCTGGTGACTGACCGCCGACGGAGTGACGTTCAATTCCTCCGCCGCGTCCTTGAAGCTCAAATGGCGTGCCGCGGATTCAAAGCTCCGCAACGCCACCAACGGCGGCAAAGTCCGGCTCACGGTGCCCCCCAGGCCAGCTTCCGGGCAGGTTGGAAGGCCTTATTAAAGCCGATTTTCCAGAGACAAGCAAAGACTTCCGGTCCGATTCCCGCGGGCCGGAGGGGGCACCTCCAGAAGTGCAACCGGCCTGGGCGAAACGCCCGGCCACCCGGCCGACCGGGGACTCCGGCGCCGGAAGAGGAAAAGGCCCCGACCCGCGCCAAAAGGAACGAGGGGACCGGCGCAGAGCCGGAGCCTTTTACCAGTCTTGCCGATGCGACGGCGGGGCCTTCGGCCGGAAACCGCGGGGGGTCAGACCGCGATCCCGGCCTCCGCCTGCATGGCAAGTTCACCCTCCGGGTTCAACGCCCAAAGGGTATACGCTCCGTCAACGGTCTGTGGGGTCTTGCAGCCGTGAATGCTAAACGGAGCCGTATCGTACAACGGGCTGACCGCCCGAAACGCGAACGAACGCAACACCGCGCCGGGAAACTCGGTCCGGATCAGGTCCACCAGCAAGGTGGCGGTCAACGGACCGTGGAAGATCAGGCCGGGGTAGCCCTCTTCCTCGGTGCAGAAGCTGCGGTCGTAATGAATGCGATGACCGTTGAAGGTCAGCGCCGAATACCGGAACAGAAGCACCGGGTCGGGGGTCACGGTGCGCGAAAATTCGGGCGCGGCGGGCGCGGCCAGGGGCTTCGGCTTGGCCGAACCGGGCGCATCGTAGCCGCGATAGACGATGTCGTGTTCCTCGGTCAGGCAGGAGACCCCGTTCTGGAAGACCTCGTGCAGGACGGTGACGAAAACCAGGGGACCGGTTTTCCCCTGCTTCACCTGCACGTCCTTGACCGTCGAGACCTTTTCCGCGGGCGCGCCGATCAAAAGCGGCGCCGACCAGGACAGGCGGCCGCCCGCCCACATCCGCCGCGGCAGCTTCACCGGCGGCAGAAAGCCGCCAAGCGCCGGATGCCCGTCGCGCCCAAGCAGGGAGCGGCGCATCCGCGGCATGAAATAGAGCCAGTGCCAGAGGGGGGGCAGGGGGTCGCCCGCCTTGGGCGCCGGATCGTCGCGATCGATCGTCGCCGACATCGCGGCCACCTGCGCGGCGACGATGTCGTCGCGCACGGTCTCACTGCGGCCGATCCATGTCCGCAAATGATCCGCTTCGCGCTGATCGAACCCGTCCGTCATGCCCCGGTGCCCCAACCGACGCGCCTGCCCACGGCAAGCGACACAATCGGTAGTCTCAGTATAGGGACGGGGGGCGTATCGTCACAAACGATGGATTTTCACGTTCGCATGAAACGAATTCTTCTGTCCGCGCAACCGCGGTTTGTGGCACAGTACTGCGGTGTCAGGGGATTCCGAAGGCCCGCCGGATGACCGCCGAAACCGACGATTTCTCGACGATCGAACAGGACAGAACCGAACGTCACCTGCGGGAGACGATCGGCGCCCTGCGCGACGCCCTGGACGACACGGCGTCGAAACGCGACGCGGCGATTCAGCAGGCCCTGAGCGAAAGCCGCGGCACCATCGCGCAGCTTCAGGCGACGGCGCAGGCCCTGCGCGACTCGCTGGAGGCGCAGGCCTTCGAGGCCGAACAGAGGCTGCAGTCGGAACGCGCCGCCGCCGCCGCCGAAATCGCCGAGCTGAAGGAAACCGCCGCCACCCTGCGCGAGGCGCTGGAACGCCTGCGCGACGACTTCGCGGTGCGCATGCAGACCAGCGAGACCCAGGCCGCGGCGGAAATCGGCGAACTGCGCGACACCATCCAGCGTCTGCGCGACCTGCTGGAAAAACAGGAGGCTTCCCATGTCCGTTGACGCCACCCTCGCGGCGGACGACGCCCCCCTGCTGCTCGACCTCACCCGCCGGATGGCCGCCGCCGCCGGGCTCGATTCGCAGTTGCAGACCCTGATCGACGCCGCCACCCGCGCCACCGGCGCCGAACGCGGCACCATTTTCCTCAACGACGCCGAAACCCGCGAGCTCTATTCCCGCGTCGTGGTCGGCGGCGTGGTGCGGGAAATCCGCATCCTCAATTCCAGCGGCATCGCCGGGAACGTCTTTTCCAACGGTACCGGCCTGATCGTCGCCGACGCCTACGCCGACCCGCGCTTCAACGCCGACGTCGACCAGCGCACCGGCTTCACCACCCGCAACGTTCTGGCCGCGCCGATCCGCACCATGCGGGGCGAGGTGATCGGCGTCACCCAGGTGCTGAACAAGTCGGGCGGCGAATTCGACGAACGCGACCTCTCCCTGATCGAGGCGATGAACACCCAGGCGGCGATCGTCTTGCAGGGCAGCCTGTTCGTGCAGAGCATGGAGGCCAGCCGCGCGCAGGAGAACGCCTTCCTCGGCGTGGTCACCGAGGCCTCGACCGAGATCATGCTGGGCCCCCTGTTGCAGAAGATCATGGGGGCGGTCACCCGCATGCTGAACGCCGAGCGCTCCACCCTGTTCCTCAACGACGAAAAGAACGGCGAGCTCTATACCGAAATCGGCGAGGGCCTGGGCGCGCAAAAGATCCGCCTGCCCAACACCGCGGGGATCGCCGGGGCGGTGTTCTCCACCGGGCGGTCGGTGAACATCCCGCACGCCTACGCCGACCTGCGCTTCAACCCCGGCTTCGACAAGAAGACCGGCTTCTTCACCCGTTCCATCCTGTGCGTGCCGGTGTCCAACAAGGCGGGCAAGGTGATCGGCGTCACCCAGGTGCTGAACAAGCGGGGCGGCGCCTTCACCGCCGACGACGAGGCCCGGCTCAAGGCCTTCACCGCGCAGATCTCGATCGGCCTCGAAAACGCCAAGCTGTTCGACGACGTGCAGGCGGTGAAGAACTACAACGAGAGCATGCTGGAAAGCATGTCCAACGGCGTGCTGACCGTCTCGCCCGAGGGCATGGTGGTCACCGCCAACGCCGCCGCCCTGCGCATCCTCAAGGTGGCGTCGGCGGCCGGAACGAAGGCCTGCGACCTGTTCCCCGCGCCCAACGACTGGGTCTGCGAACGCCTTGCCAAGGTCGCCGCCGACGGCCAGCCAGAACACACCATGGACGCCACCCTGGCGCTCGGCGGGGAAACCGCCTCGGTCAACATGACCGTCTCCCCCCTGCACGACGGCAAGGGCGGCGCGATGGGCACCATGGTCCTGATCGAAGACATCAGTTCGGAAAAGCGCATGAAGAGCACGATGTCCCGCTACATGGACGCGGCGCTCGCCGACCGCCTGCTGGAAGCGGGCGAGGACATCCTGGGCGGCCAGTCGAAAACCGCCACCGTGCTGTTCTCCGACATCCGCAGCTTCACCACCCTGTCCGAGGAACTGGGCGCGCAGGGCATCGTGCAACTGCTCAACGCCTATTTCACCCGCATGGTCGATTGCATCCAGGCCGAGGGCGGCATGCTGGACAAGTTCATCGGCGACGCGATCATGGCGGTGTTCGGCACCCCCTTCGGCCACGACGACGATCCCGACCGCGCGGTGCGCGCCGCCATCGCGATGATGCGCGAGCTCGCCGAGTTCAACACCCTGCGCCAAGCCGCCAACCAGCGGCCGCTGGCCATCGGCGTCGGGCTGAACACCGACACCGTGGTCTCGGGCAACATCGGCTCGCCGAAGCGCATGGACTACACGGTGATCGGCGACGGGGTGAACCTCGCCTCCCGCCTGGAAAGCGCCTCCAAGCAGTACGGCGCCCAGGTCCTGCTCAGCGAATTCACCGTCGACGCCCTGAAGTCCACCTATCGCATGCGCGACATCGACAAGGTGGTGGTGAAGGGCAAGACCGAGGCGGTGGGCGTTTTCGAGCTGCTGGAATTCCACACGCCGCAGACCTTCCCCAACATGGCCGACGTGCTCGGCCACTTCCGCGAGGGGCTTTCCCTCTATCGCGGACGCGACTTCGTCCGGGCCAAGGGATCCTTCGCCCAGGCGCTCGCCGCGCGGCCCGACGACAAGCCCTCGCAGCTCTACGTCGACCGCTGCGACCACTTCGCCAAGGAACCGCCGCCGGACAGCTGGTCCGGCGAATGGGTGCTGTCGAGCAAGTAGACGGGAAAATAAAATCCCCTGCGAGGGGGCCGAGCCCCCTTGCAAGGGTTTCCGCTTACCGGTTGACGTCGATCACCACGCGGCCGCGGATCTTGCCGGTAAGGATTTGCTTGGCCAGTTCCGGCACCTCGGCCAGGGCGTGGTCGTGGGCGATCGCTTCCAGCTTGGCGAACGGCAAATCGCGGGCGACGCGGCCCCAGGCGGCGATCCGCGCTTCCTTCGGCTGCATCACCGAATCGATGCCGGACAGGCGCACGCCGCGCAGCAGGAAGGGAACCACCGTGGTCTCCAGCTTGGCCGAGGCGGCCAGGCCGCAGGCGGCGACCACGCCGCCGTACTTCATCTGCGCCAGGGCGCGGGCCAGGGGCACGCCGCCCACGGTGTCGACGACGCCCGCCCAGGTTTCGCTTTCCAACGGCTTGCCCAGGGATTCGGACATCTCCGCCCGGTCGACGATCCGGCGCGCCCCCAGGGTCTCCAGATAGGGGTGTTCCTCGGCCTTTCCGGTCAGCGCCGCGACCTCGTAGCCGAGGTTGGCGAGAATCGCCACCGCCACCGAGCCGACGCCGCCGGTGGCGCCGGTGACCAGCACCGGACCCTTGGCCGGGGTGACGCCGCCGTCCTCCAGGGCCATCACGCAAAGCATGGCGGTCAGTCCGGCGGTGCCCACCGCCATCGCCCGGCGGGCGGACAACTGCGGCGGCATCGGCACCAGCCAGTCGGCGGAGACGCGGGCCATCTGGGCATAGCCGCCCCAATGGAGCTCGCCGACCCGCCAGCCGGTCAGGATCACCGCGTCGCCGGGGTAGTACTGCGGCGAGGCGGAGGACACCACCGTCCCCGCGAAGTCCACCCCCGGCACGTGAGGATAGGTTTTGACCAGGTTGCCCAGGCCCTGCGCCACCAGCCCGTCCTTGTAGTTGAGGGTGGAGGCCTCGACCTTCACCAGCACGTCGCCCGGCGGCAGGTCGGCGACGGACAGGGTTTTCACCTCGCCGCGCACGCCTTCGGCGGTCTTGTCGACGACGAAGGCCTTGAACGAATCGGACATGATGGATTTTCCTTTCGCTTCCCCGGATCGCTTCTATCTGGGATTCCCCCGACGCCGCCGCCAGGGTAAAGTATCGCGGCGTGCGTCTTGCCGCGTTCCTCGTTTCAATTCCGCCGTTCAGCCCCCGGGGTCCCTTGATGAGCCGTGCCGCCCTCGCCGCCCTTCTTGCCGCGCTTGCCGCCGTCCTTTTCTTCGTCGACAAGGGCCGACCGCAACCGCTGCCCGACGGCGCGTCGGAAAAGGTCGCCTGCGTCTCCTATGCACCCTACACCCGCGAACAGACCCCCTTCGATCCCAAACTGACGATCCCGCCCGCGCAGATCGAACGCGACCTCGCGGCGCTGTCGGCGGTGACCTCGTGCGTGCGCACCTACGCCACCGGCCAGGGGCTGGACAAGCTGCCGGAAATCGCCGAGCGGATGGGGATGAAGGTCTATGCCGGGGCGTGGATCGGCCGTAAGGACGCCGACAACCAGATCGAGATCGAACGCCTGATCGCCGCCGCCAACGCCCATCCGGCGGCGATCAAGGGCCTGATCGTCGGCAACGAGGTGATCCTGCGCGGCGAACAGACCCCGGAAGGGCTGATCGCCTATATGAACCAGGTGCGCGCCGGGCTGCGGCAGCCGCTGCCGATCACCTATGCCGACGTCTGGGAATTCTGGGAACGCAATCCCCAACTGGCGCAGGCGGCGGACTTCGTCACCATCCACCTGCTGCCCTATTGGGAGGACGACCCCACGCCGATCGACGTGGCGATCCGCCACGTCATGGCGGTGTGGGCGAAGATGCGGGACGAATTCGCCCCCAAGCCGATCCTCATCGGCGAGGTCGGCTGGCCGTCCGAGGGCCGCCGCCGCGAAGGCGCCGAGCCCAGCCTCTACAACCAGACCCGCTTCGTCCGCGAATTCATGACCGCCGCCGAAAAGGCGGGGGCCTCCTACAACCTGATCGAGGCGCTGGACCAGCCCTGGAAGCGCGAGCTGGAGGGCACGGTGGGCGGCGCCTGGGGCTTCTTCGACGCCGACCGGGTGCAGAAGGTGTTCACCAAGGGCCCGGTCACCGAATGGCCGGACGCCCCCCTCTGGGCCGGGGCGGCCCTGACGCTCGGCCTGCTGCCGCTTCTCGTCGCCCTGCTCCGGCGCGAGGCGAAGTCCGCCTCCGCCGCCGTCGTCCTCGCCTGCGGCGGATTCGCCACCGCCACCGCCCTGGCGCTGCAAACCCGCCACATGCTGTCCGCCAGCCGGGGGATCGAGGAATGGGCGGTCAACGGCGTCTGGCTGGCGTTCTCCGCCGCCGTCGCCTGGGTCCTGCTGCGCATCCTCGCCGGGTTGCGCCCGGCGGACACCCCCTGCGGCTGCCCGCGCGCGCGGTTCTGCCCGCTGGCCACGCCCGCGCGGATGCGCTTCGCCGCCACCATCGGCATGGCGATTTCCAGCCTCGGGCTTCTGTTCAACGCCCGCTACCGCGACTTCCCGGTCAGCATGTTCCTGATCGCGGCGGTCGGCTTCGTCCTGGCCCGCCTGCCCGCCGCGCGGCGCGAGGAAAAGGCGGTGGCCCTGCTGCTTGCCGCCGCGTCGGTGGGGGTGCTGGTCAACGAGGGCTGGCTCAACACCCACGCCTGGCTGTGGGCGGCCACCGGTTGCGTCTTGGCCGCCGCGTCGTTCAGCGGCAGTGGGCGGGACGCGCCGCCTTGCGGGTAAGCGCGATCAACCCCAGGATCAGACCGACCGAGGCCAGCTCGACGTTATAGAGAACCATCCCCGCCGAGCCCAGCAACACCGCCGGAACGCCCCAGGCGGGCCGATGCTTCCACGCCGCGAACAGGCCGCAGAGCAGGCTGAGGACGCCGAACCCCTGAAAGGTGAACACCGGCACCAGGGCCTTGCGCAGCGAGCACCAGCCGGGCGCGCCCGCCAGGGTGCACATCAGTTCCGCGCCGCGCGGCTCCACCACCCGGAAACGCAGCCACAACGCCGCCGCGAAGACCGCCGCCACCGCCGCCAGAATCGAGAAAACCCGCGCCTTGCTCACCGTGCCGCCCCCCAGGCTGCCGAAAAACCTCTCCCGTTGTCTCCGGTTCCGGCAAGAAAAACAAGAGGAAGGAAAAACGAGGGAAAAACCTTGCGAGGGGGCTTGCCCCCTCGCGCACCCCATTCCTTAAAGTCGTTGCTCAAAGCGCAAAAAGGATGCACGGGCTTTTCGGCCCTTGCCGGGTGTGGGCGAAGCCCACGGGTTTCAATACGAAAACGTCTCGAACGCCGGATCGACCGAGCCCTTCCATTCCCCATGGAAAAGTTCCAGAAGCTCGTCGGCCTGAGTGCGGCCGGTTTTCGTCATCGCCTGCAACACGGCAAGGAAACGGCGTTCGTCATCGCCGTCGTCGTTCAGGCGGGCCCGGCGGCGCAGGCCCTCGGCGGCGATATTCACCACCTCGGCGGCGAGCTCCCGGACCGGGCGGCACTTGAAGCTGCCGGACAGGCCGTCGCGGCGGGCGATGGCGGCCAAGGCGAAGCGGTCCTCGCGCGTCCAGCTCTTGGCCAGGTCCCAAGCGGCGTCCAGCGCGGTTTCGTCGTAAAGCAGGCCGACCCACAACGCGGGCAGGGCGCACAGATGGCACCAGCGGCTGCCGTCGGCGCCGCGCATTTCCAGATAGCGTTTCAGCCGCACCTCGGGGAAGGCGGTGGTGATGTGGTCCGCCCAGTCGGACAGCAGCGGCGCCTCGCCCGGCAGCGCGGGCAGACGGCGGGCCATGAAGTCGCGGAACGATTGGCCTGCGGCGTCGATATAACGGCCCTCGCGAGAAACGAAGTACATCGGCACGTCGAGCAGATAGTCCACCCAGCGTTCGAAACCCATGCCGCTTTCGAAGACGAATTCCGGGGTGCCGGTGCGGTCGGGGTCGGTATCCGTCCAGATGTCGGCGCGATAGCTTTTGAAGCCGTTGGGCTGGCCCTCGGTAAACGGCGAGTTGGCGAAAAGCGCGGTGGCGACGGGCTGCAAGGCCAGGGCGACGCGGAACTTCTTCACCATGTCCGCCTCGGAGGAAAAGTCCAGGTTCACCTGCACCGTGCAGGTGCGCAGCATCATGTCGAGGCCGCGCCCGCCCTTCGTCGGCATATAGCGGCGCATGATCGCGTAGCGCCCCTTGGGCATCCAGGGAAAGTCCTCGCGCCGCCATTTCGGATGAAAGCCCAGGCCGACCATGCCGATACCCATGGGCTCCAGGATCGACTTCATCAGGTTGAGGTGGGCGGAGGTCTCGACGCAGGTGTCGTGGATGGTTTTCAGCGGCGCGCCGGACAGTTCCAGTTGGCCGCCCGGTTCCAGGGTGATCGAGGCGCCGTCGGCGTGGGTCAGGGCGATCGGGTTGCCGTCTTCCAGCACCGGCGACCAGCCGTGCGGCACCAGCGCCTCCAGAAGGTGGCGGATGCTTTTTTCCCCTTCGTAGGGCAGGGGCTTCAGGCTATTGCGGCAGAAGACGAATTTTTCGTGTTCGGTGCCGATGCGCCAGGCGCCGCGCGGCTTGCACCCCGCCTCCAGATAGGCGACCAGATCGGCGGTTCCGGCAACGGCGGGGGATTGGGAAGGCGTGGCGGACATCACGGGCTCCGGCTGGAAAGGCCTGAAAAATCAACGTCCCGGCGGCAGGCCTCCATCCCCCAGGACCGCCTGCCACAGGGTCAATGCGGCGATGGCGGCGGTCTCGGCGCGCAGGATGCGCGGCCCCAGACCGACCCCACTAGAAAAGGAAGCCGAAGCCAGAACGTCAAGCTCCCGGGGCGAAAAACCCCCTTCCGGCCCGACCAGAATCGCGTGCGGCCCGCCGCCCCCGCAGGCGGAAAAGGCGGCCAGGGCGGAGGCTCCGTCGCCCCGCTCGTCGCCGTACCACAAACGCCGTTCGGCGGGCCACGCCGCCAAAACCGCCGACAGGTCGGCCAGGGGACGCACCGTGGGCAGGGAAAGCCGCTCGCATTGCTCCGCCGCCTCCACCGCCTGGGCGGCGATACGCTCGGCATTGACGCGGCGCACCTGGGTGCGCTCGGTCAGCACCGGTTGCAGGGCGGCAACCCCCAGCTCCACCGCCTTTTCCACCAGCATGTCCTGGCGCGGCCCACGGATCGGCGCGAACAGCAGCCAAACGTCCGGCTCCGCCCGCTGCGGCTGCACCGCCTCCCTCGCCACCGCCGTGCCGCGTCCCTTGGCCAGGGTTTCGATCTCCGCCAGCCAGGCGCCGTCGCGGCCGTTGAACAGCCGCACCGCCGCCCCCGGCGCCAGACGCATCACGTCGCGCAGGTAATGCGCCTGCGCCGCGCCGAAACTCACCCGCGCCCCCGCCGCCAGGGCGTCGGAAACGTACAGACGGGGTGCGGTGACGGCGCGCGCGTCGGACATCGTGAATTCCGTTCCGAAAGGGAAAAACCTGACGTACTTTAGGCGCATGAACGCCGAGAAGCCAACCGTCAACGACATGCCGGTGGGCGGCTGGACAGACCGCTGCCCCGCCCCGGTGCGTCCGTATCTGAAGCTGATGCGCCTCGACCGGCCGATCGGCACCTGGCTGCTGCTGCTGCCCTGCTGGTGGAGCGCGATTCTCGCCGCCCCCGCGCCGTCGTGGCGGCTGGCGGGGTTCTGCGCCCTGTTCGGCATCGGCGCGGTGATCATGCGCGGCGCGGGCTGCGCGATCAACGACATCGCCGACCGCGACTTCGACGGTCGGGTGGAACGCACCGCCACCCGCCCCATTCCCTCCGGCCAGGTCTCGGTGCGGGCGGCCCTCGTCTTCGTCGGCGGACTGATGCTGGCGGGCCTGGCGATCCTGACCCAGTTCGACCGCTTCACCATCCTGCTCGGCGCGGCGTCGGTGCCGGTGCTGGCCGTCTATCCCTTCATGAAGCGCATCACCGACTGGCCGCAGGCCTGGCTGGGGCTTGCCTTCAACTGGGGCGCCCTGGTCGGGTGGAGCGCGATGCGCGGCGGGCTCGACACCCCTGCCCTCGCCCTTTACGCGGGCGGCATCTTCTGGACGCTGGGCTACGACACCATCTATGCCCACCAGGACAAGGCCGACGACGTGAAGATCGGCGTCAAATCCTCGGCCTTGGCCCTAGGCGAACGCACCCGCCCCTTCCTGGTCGTCGTCTATTCCCTCGCCACCGGCCTTTTCGCCGCGTCCTTCGCCCTGTCCGGCGCGGGGCCGTGGGCGTGGCCGGTCCTGGCCGCCGCCACCCTGCACTTGGCCTGGCAGGTGGCGACGGTGAACATCGACGACGCCCCGAACTGCCTGAAAAGGTTCAAGTCCAACCGCGACTTCGGCCTTCTGATAAGCTTGGCCGCCCTGGCCGGGCAAATGTGAAAGCCAGGCCGGGGCACTGCCCCGGCCCCGAATAAAACAAAAACGTTGCGAGGGGGCTCGGCCCCCTCGCGCACCCCATCCCTGCTTTTTGCGCGTCGCGCGAGGGTTGACTGCCGCTGACGCGGCGAAAAAAGTATCGGGGTCAAGGGGACCGCGAAACGAAGGAGATGCCTCATGATCCGTCCCGGGCCGCGCAATCTGTTGACCGACGTCCCGGGTATCCGGGTGGGCAACGCCGAGGACGCGGCGGCGCTGACCGGCGTCACCGTGGTGCTGCCGGATCGCCCGATGCTGGCGGCGGTCGAGGTTCGCGGCGGCGGCCCCGGCACGCGCGAAACCGACGCCCTGGCGCCGGGGCGTCTGGTGCAGACGGTGGACGCGGTGGTGCTGTCCGGCGGCTCGGCCTTCGGCCTGGCGGCGGCGGACGCGGCGATGCTGTGGCTGGCGGCGCAAGGACGCGGCTTCGCGGTGGGCGACGCGCGGGTGCCGATCGTTCCCGCGGCGGTGATCTTCGACCTGGCCAACGGCGGCGACAAGGCCTGGGGGGCGGAACCGCCCTATCGCCGACTGGCGGCGGCGGCCTGCGGCGCGGCGGCCGAGGATTTCGCCCTGGGCAACGCGGGCGCCGGACTGGGGGCGAAGGCGGGGGACCTGAAGGGCGGCCTGGGCAGCGCCTCGGCGGTCGGCGACGACGGCCTGATCGTCGCCGCCCTGGCCGTCGCCAACCCGGTGGGCTCGACGGTGCAGCCCGGAAGCTCCGCCCTGTGGGCCTGGCCCTTGGAACAGGCGGGTGAAATGGGCAACCAGGCGCCACCCGCCATGCCCGCCGGGCTGGAACCGGATTTTCCCTTCCTGTCCGGTCTCGCCGCCGGGGGGAACACCCTGCTCGCGGTGGTCGCCACCAACGCCGACCTCGACCGGGGGGAGGCGACCCGCATGGCGACGATGGCGCACGACGGCATCGCCCGCGCCGTCCGCCCGGCGCACACCCCGTTCGACGGCGACACCGTGTTCGCCCTGGCCGAGGGAAGCTATCCCCTGCCCGAGCCGCGCGGCGTCGCCCTGGCGCGGGTCGGCGCCATCGCCGCGGACTGCGTCGCCCGCGCCGTCGGACGCGCCGTCTATCTGGCGGAAAGCACCGGAAAGTTCACTTCGTGGCGGGAGCGTTTCCGCAAATAGGGCAGACGGGATCGCGGGGCAGGCGCACCCGGCGGCAGGTTCCGGCCAGCCCGTCGAACACCTGCACGTACCCCTGCCGATCGTCGGACAGGCCAAGGATCGCCTTGATCGCGGCCAGGGCCTGCGCCGCGCCGACCATTCCCGCCACCGCGCCCAAAATGCCGGTTTCCTCGCAGGCGCGGGAACCCGCGCCGCGCGGCGGCGGCGCCGGGTTGAAGCACCGCAGGCACGGCCCGCCACGCGCCGGATCGAACACCGCCACCTGGCCGGAAAACCCCTGCACCGCGCCGAAGACCAACGGCACCCCCGCCGCAGCGCAGGCGTCGTTGATCAGGAAACGGCTGCCGAAGTTGTCGCAGCAATCCACCACCAAATCCCGTCCGGCGACCAAACCGGAAACGTTTTCCGCAGTCACGCGAACCGGTTGTGCGTCGATCTTCACATCTGGGTTGAGCGCCGACAGACGTTCCCCCGCGCGCTCCGCCTTTCCCCGGCCCACGTCCGCCGTGCCGTAAAGCACCTGCCGCTGCAAGTTCGACAGCGCCACCGCGTCGTCGTCGGCAATCGCCAGGTTCCCCACCCCGGCGGCGGCCAGATACAGCAGGACCGGCGAACCCAGGCCTCCCGCGCCGACCACCAGAACCTTCGCCGCCAACAGACGCGCCTGCCCCGCGCCGCCCACCTCGGGCAACAGGACTTGCCGCGCGTAGCGGACGTTCTGCTCGGACGAAAGCGTCATGACTGGGCGTCCCAAAAACACGTGGGCTCCGCCCACACCCGCAAAGGGGCTTGGCCCCTTTGATCCCATAACTTAGGTTTTTGCGCGAAGCGCGATCAAATCATCACGCGGCGAAAAACCAACGAATGGGAGGTGCGGAGGGTCCGCGACCCTCCGCGAAGTTTTTCTAAACCCCGTCGAACAGGGCGGTGGAGAGGTAGCGTTCGGCGAACGACGGAACGATCACCACGATTTTCTTCCCCGCGTTCTCCGGGCGCTTGCCGACCTCGATGGCGGCGGCCAGCGCGGCGCCGGAGGAAATGCCCACCGGCACGCCCTCGGTTTTCGCGGTCAGGCGGGCGGTGGCCAGGGCGGTGGCGGTGGCGATTTGCACCACCTCGTCCAGGATCTCGCGGTTCAAGACCTCGGGAACGAAGCCCGCGCCGATGCCCTGGATGCCGTGCGGTCCCGGCGCGCCGCCGGAAAGGACGGGGCTGTCCTCGGGTTCGACGCCGATCACCCGGATGGCGGGGTTCTTCGCCTTCAGGCCTTCGCCGCAACCGGTCAGGGTGCCGCCGGTGCCGACGCCGCCGATCAGGATATCGACCTCGCCCTGGGTATCGGCCCAGATTTCCTCGGCGGTGGCGGCGCGGTGCGCCGCCGGGTTGGACGGGTTGGAAAACTGTTGCAGGATCATCGCCTTGGGCAGCTCCTTGACGAGCTCCTCGGCACGGGCGATGGCGCCCTTCATTCCCTTCGCCGCCGGGGTCAGTTCCAGCCGCGCGCCCAAAAGGGCAAGCATCTTGCGGCGTTCCACGGACATGCTTTCCGGCATCGTCAGGATCAGCTTGTAACCCTTTGCCGCGCAAACGAAAGCCAGCGCAATTCCGGTGTTCCCCGAGGTCGGCTCGATCAAGGTGGTATCGGCGTCGATCAGGCCGCGCGCCTCGGCGTCCTCGACCATCGCCAGGCCGATGCGGTCCTTGACCGAGGCGAGGGGGTTGAAGAATTCCAGCTTGCCGAGGATCTCCGCCGCCACCCCGGCCTCGGCGGCGAGGCGGGAAAAGCGCACGATCGGCGTCGCGCCGACGGTGTCGAGGACGCTGTCGTAGACGCGTCCGCGGAACGAAGAGGTGGGTTCGGGTTTGGACATGGCGGTTTCTCCCCCTGTCAGATGTCGTAGATCAACCGTTCGCGCGCCTTGCAGGGAACCCCGGTTTCGGTGGCGCGGCGGCACAACGCGTCGATGGTCAGGCCGTCGAGCCGTTCCATCAGGGCGGTTTGCAGATCGTCCCACATCGGCTGGATGACCTTCTGCCCGATGTCGGAGTGCGGCATGTCGTCGCCGGTGGGGACGACCGCGGTTTCGGTGGACTGCACGACGCGCACGATATCGCCCACCGAGATGCGGCGGCGTTCCCGCGCCAGGCGGTATCCGCCGCGCGGCCCGCGCACCCCGACCAGGATGTCGGCGCGCACCAGGGCTTGCAGGGTCTGTTCCAGATAGCGGCGGGGAATCCCCTGGCGGGCGGTGATTTCGCTGCTCTGCACCGGGTCGCCGCCCGCGTTGTAGGCGATGTCGAGGACCGCCTCGATGGCGAACAGGGTTTTCTTCGAGGGGGTCAGCATCATTGCCGTCCGGTGGAGCCGAAACCGCCCGCGCCGCGCTCGGTTTCCGGCAGGGAGACGCCCATCGACTGCCAGACGATGCGGGTCACCGGCGCCACCACCATTTGCGCGACGCGGTCGCCACGGGAAATCGTCGCCGGCTCGCCGCCCAGGTTGACCAGGATCACCCCGATCTCGCCACGATAATCGGAATCGATGGTGCCGGGGGCGTTGAGCACGGTCACCCCCTGCTTCAGCGCCAGGCCGGAACGCGGCCGCACCTGCGCTTCGTACCCCTGCGGCAGGGCGACGGCGATGCCGGTGGGGACCAGGGCGCGGCCGCCCGGCGGAATCGTCACCGGCGCGTCCACCGCGGCCAGCAGGTCCACCCCCGCCGATCCCGGCGTCTGGTACTTCGGCAGCGGCAGATCCTGGGCGTGAGGCAGGCGTTCGACGGGAACGGCGACGGGAACGGCGATGATCGTCATGACAGGACCTCGGCAATGCGGATGGCCAGACGCGCCGCGACTTCCCGCTTGTCGAGGGCAGGCCAGGAATCGCAGGCATCGGCGGTGATCAGGTGCACCTGGTTGGCGTCGCCGCCGAAGGTGCCGGTTTCGGGCGACACGTCGTTGGCGACGATCCAGTCGCAGCCCTTGCGGGCCAGTTTCTCCCGCGCATGGGCGGTCAGGTTCTCGGTCTCGGCGGCGAAGCCGACCACCAGGCGCGGGCGCGCGGGCGAGGCGGCGGACAACTCCGCCAGGATGTCGGGATTGGCGCACAGCTCGATCGCCGGGGGGGCGCCACCCGCCACCTTCTTGATCTTCTGCGCGGCGGGGGTCTTCACCCCCCAATCGGCGACCGCCGCGGCGCACACCGCGACGTCGGCGGGCAGCGCCGCCTTGCAGGCGGCCAGCATCTCGCGCGCGGTTTCGACGTGGCGCACCGTCACCCCGGCGGGGTCGGGCTGCACGCTGGGGCCGCTGACCAGGGTGACCTCCGCCCCCAGGGCGGCCAGCGCGGCGGCGATGGCGTGCCCCTGCTTGCCCGAGGAACGGTTGGCGATGAAGCGCACCGGGTCGATCGGCTCGACGGTGGGGCCGCTGGTAACCAGGGCGCGCCGCCCGGCGAGCGGACGGGCCGGGGACAACGCCGCGTCGATCGCGGCGACGATCTCCGCCACCTCGGCCATGCGGCCGGGGCCGAATTCGTTGCAGGCCATCGGCCCTTCGTTGGGGCCGACGGTCGAAATCCCGCGCGCGGTCAGGGTGGCCAGGTTGGCCTGCGTCGCCGCGTGCTGCCACATCCGCACGTTCATCGCCGGGGCGATCAGCACCGGCTTGTCGGTGGCCAGCAGCAGGGTGGTGGCCAACTGGTCGGCGATGCCCGCCGCCATTTTCGCCATCACGTCGGCGGTGGCGGGCGCGACCACCAGGATGTCCGAGGTGCGGGAGAGTTCGATGTGGTTGATCCCGGCCTCGTTCGACAGCTCGAACTGGTCGCGGAACACCGGATTCTGCGACAGCGCGGACACCGACAGCGGCGTGACGAACTGTTGCGCGTTCTCGGTCAGGCAACAGCGCACGTCCGCGCCCTGTTCGCGCAGGCGGCGAATCAAGTCCAGGGACTTGTAGGCGGAGATGCCGCCCGAGATGATCAGGAAAACCTTTTTGCCGTTCAGCATGTGTTCAATCCCGAGGAAACAACCGTCCTTGAATGTGGATACCGAACGAAGGACGGCAAGTAAAGGGGCCAGGGTGGCGTTTTACCGCCGCATCAGCAGAAGGGAGCAAAGGACGGCGATCAAAACCCAGGGCAACCAGACCTGCATCAGGTTGAACTTCCGCCGCGCGCTCAGCTCCTTGACCGTGTCGGGGTGAAGCTTGAAGCCCTTTTCCGAGAACTGGGCGGAGATCCGTTCCGCCCGCTGCACCAGGCGGGGCAGGCTGGCGGCGGCGACCAGGGTGTCCTCGATCGAGCGGCGCAACCGCGCCGGGGCGGAGACGTTCATCGCCATCCATTCCTCGACCAGGGGCCGCGCGAGTTCCCAGAAGTTGACGTCGGGACAAAGGCTGCGGCCGACGCCCTCGGCGGTGAGCATGGTCTTTTGCAGCACCAGAAGCTGGGGCTGGGTTTCCATGCCGAAGGTCTCGGTGACCTTGAACAGCTGGGCGAGCAGACGGGCGAGCGAGATTTCCGACGACGGTTTGCCGAGAATCGGTTCGGCGATGGAGCGGCAGGCCTGGGCGAACATGTCGATCGAGCGGTCGCTCGGCACGTAGCCCGCCTCGAAATGAATCTCGGCGGCGCGGCGGTAGTCGCCGTTAAGGAAGGCCAGCAGCATCTCGCCGAGATAACGGCTGGTCGCCGGGTCGACCCGGCCCATGATGCCGAAGTCCACCGCGATCAGTTCGCCGTCCCGGCCGACGAACAGGTTGCCGGGGTGCATGTCGCCGTGAAAGAAGCCGTCGCTGAACACCATCTTGAAGAAGGTGCGGGCGGCGCGCTCGGCCACCGCCTTGGGGTCGTGCCCGGCGGCGATCAGGGCGGCGCGCTCGTCCACCGGGATGCCTTCGATCCAGGTGGTGGTGAGCACCCGCTTGCTGGTCAGCGGCCACAGCACCTCGGGCACGCGGAAGGTTTCGTCGTCGGCGAAGTTTTCCGCCAGTTCCGAGGCGGCGGCGGCCTCGAAGCGCAGGTCCATCTCCATCGCCACGGTATTGGCGAAGGTCTCGACGGTTTCCAGCGGGCGCAAACGGCGCAACCCGGGCTGGGTGCGCTCGGCGATTTCCGCCAGCCAATAGAGCAGGTCGAGGTCGCGTTCGAAGGCCGCCTCGACGCAGGGGCGGATCACCTTCACCGCCACGGTGTGCCCGTCGCGGTCCACCGCGCGGTGGACCTGCGCCACCGAGGCGGCGGCCACCGGCTGCGGATCGATCTCGGCGAACAGCTCGGACACCGGCTGGCCGAAGTCCTCGACAACGATCTTCTCCACCTCGGCGAAGGGGAAGGGCTCCAGCCGGTCCTGCAACATCGACAGGTCGGCCGCCACCTCGTCGCCGACCAGGTCGGCGCGGGTGGACAGGGCCTGTCCGAACTTGATGAAACTGGGGCCGAGCTCGACCAGGGCGGCGGCCAGGCGCTCGCCGGGGCGGCCCACCGCGCGGGCGTTGCCGACCAGGCGGGCAAGACCCGCGATCCGCCGCGTCACCGGCAGCGAGGACAACAGGAACAACGCATCGTGCCGCGCCAGAACCCGCGCGATGGTGAGAAGGCGGAGGGTGTTGCGGGTGAAGCGGATCATCGGGTCAGATCCGCCAACCGGAATGCAGCGCGGCGATGCCGCCGGAATAGTTGGTGAAGCCGACGTTGGCGAAGCCCGCCGCCTCCATCCACGCCACCAGTTCCTCCTGCGGCGGGAAGCGGCGGATGCTTTCCGCCAGATAGCGGTAGGCGTCGGGATTGTCCGCCACCACCTTGCCCATCAGCGGCAACACCTTGAAGGAATAGGTGTCGTACGCCTTGTCGAGAAGCGGCAGGACGACGCGGGAAAACTCCAGGCAGAGGAACCGGCCGCCGGGCTTGAGCACGCGGCGCGCCTCGGCCAGGGCACGGGGAATGTCGGTGACGTTGCGCAGGCCGAAGGCGATGGTGTAGCGGTCCACCGAACGGTCGGGCAGCGGCAGGTCCTGCGCGTCCAGGCACATCCATTCCAGGTCGTCGGCGATGCCCTTGTCGATGGCGCGGTTGCGGCCGACGCGCAGCATCTCGGTGTTGATGTCGGCGACCACGATGCGCGCCGGACCGCCCCTTTTCCGCACCCGCTCCAGGATGCGGAAGGCGATGTCGCCGGTGCCGCCCGCGACGTCGAGGAAGGTCATCCCCGGGCGCGGGTCCAGGGCGTCGATCATCGCCGCCTTCCACAGGCGGTGGACGCCCATGCTCATCAGGTCGTTCATCAGGTCGTAGCGGTCGGCGACGGCGTCGAACACGTTGCGCACCAGACCCGCCTTGGCGGCGGCGGGCACGGTGGCGAAGCCGAAGTGGGTGGTCGGGCCGGGACCGGATTTTTTCTGCTGCTCGGACATGCCCGAAACATAGCGGATGTGATCGAACCGCACCATGTTGAAATGCGTTCCCGTTTGTTTCCCGAAGGAAGCCGCGCGATGCCCGAACTGCCGGAAGTCGAAACCGTCCGACTGGGCCTGGCCGCCGCCGCCACCGGGCGGCGGATCGAACGCGCCTGGACCTCCGGCCAGCCGCTGCGCCGCCCCTTGCCCGACGGCTTTTCCCAGCGCGTCGTCGGGCGGACGGTCGAAACCCTGGATCGGCGGGGCAAGGTGCTGCTGCTGCGCCTGGCCGACGGCGGCGCGATTCTGATCCACCTGGGGATGTCGGGCAGCATCGCGATCGGACCGGAAACCCCGCCCGTCCGCCACGACCACCTGCGTCTGGTCTTCGCGGGCGGCACCGCCGCCACCCTGCACGACCCCCGCCGCTTCGGCTTCGTCGACTTCCGCGAGGAAGCGGACCTCGCCGCCGACCCCCTGCTCGCCCGCCTGGGACCGGAACCCCTGGCCGAGGACTTCACCCCGACGGTTCTGGCGGAACGCCTGGCCGGGCACGGCGGACCGGTGAAGACCGTGCTGCTCGACCAGACGGTGGTCGCCGGTCTCGGCAATATCTATGTCTGCGAGGCGCTGTTCCGCGCCGGGATTTCCCCGCGCCGCGCCGCGAATCGCCTGGGACGGGCGCGCCTTGCCCGCCTCGTTCGGGCGATCCGCGAGGTGCTGGCCGAGGCGGTGGCGGCGGGCGGATCCTCCCTGCGCGACCACCGCCTGACCGACGGCTCGCTGGGCTATTTCCAGATGCGGCACGCGGTCTACGACCGCGCGGACGCCCCCTGTGCCACGCCGGGATGCGGCCATGCGATCAAACGCATCGTGCAATCCGGCCGTTCCACGTATTATTGTCCGGGCTGTCAGGATTAAGGAGAGGGACTCCCCCGATGCGCATACCGGCAATTCTCGCGGCATGCTTCGCGGCGGCGCTGATCGCGGCGGCGGGCGACGCACGCGCCGCCGACTATCTGAAGGGACACGAGGACCTGCCCCTTCTGGCCGGCCTGGTGCAGGACCGCGACTCGGTGATGGTGTTCGACACGCCGCAGGGCCGGGTCGTCGAGACCTATGCCCAGACGCAGAAAACCAAGGCCGACGTGCTGGCCGCCTATGCCGAGGCGCTGCCGCAGATGGGCTGGACGAAGAAATCGGCGGGAAAGTTCGTGCGCGACGGCGAGACCCTGGTCTTCGAGGTGGTGCAGAAGGGGCCGCCCCTGGTGATGCGCATCCTGATGACCGCCGATTGAGGAAGCCTCGGCGGCCACGGCGGCGCGGCACGCAAAAGCGGTTGACCAATCGCATCGGTCCGCGTATAAGCCCCCGTCTCGCCTTTGTGCGAATCAGTTAAAAAACGAACGGGCTTTATCAGGTCATGGCCAACCATTCTTCTGCTAAGAAACGGATTCGTCGCAACGATCGGCGTGCCGTGATCAACAAGAACCGCGTCAGCCGCATCCGCACCTTCGTGAAGAAGGTCGAGGCCGCGATCGAAGCGGGCGACAAGGCGGCGGCCCAGGCGGCGTTCGCCCAGGCGATGCCGGAGCTGCACCGCGGCGCTTCGCGCGGGGTGATGCACCGCAACACCGTGTCGCGCAAGACCTCGCGTCTCGCCGCGAAGATCAAGGCGCTGTAAGCGGCTTTATCCGGCACACGCACGACGACCACGGGGCGGCGCAGGCGCCGCCCTTTGCTTTGCGGGGAAGGCGGTTCCGGCCGCCTTTTTTCGTGCGCGCGGCACGGCAAAACCGGATTCGCCGCGCGCCCGGCGGGCGCGGGCGGCCTTTGCCCCACGGCACCGGCGACGAAAGCGCGTTCCGCGAAGGGGTTATCGAAACCCTCCGCGTGCCCGTTGCACCGGGGGCGCGGCACGCCTACGATGCCCGCTTCCGGTTTTGCCGCCGGTCATAAAAAAACGATCCGGGAGCCGCGTTCGGGGATAGGCGCGGCATCTTGCGAAGGGGGGAAGCTCGGAACCGAACGGGCTGTCGTGAAGTGGGTGTCAGTGGGACAAATGGAACAACATTGGGAACGCGTTCAGGACCTGTTGCGCGGCGAGATCGGCGACGCCGCCTATCGCAACTGGCTGCAGCCGATCCGCGTGGTCGAAGCGCAGAAGAATGCGGTTTGCCTGGGGGTTCCCACCCGCTTCATTCGTGACTGGGTGGTCACCCACTACGCATCGCGCATCCGCGAGCTCTGGTCCGAAATGAGCGGCCTGACCGTCGACGTCAGCTTCGTGGTGCAGCCGGTGCGCCGCGGCGCGGGCGGGCAAAGCGAACCCGACCCCTCGGAAAAGGCCGAGGTGGTGGAAATCGCCGCCGCCGAACCCGCGCCCGCCGACGACCGCGAATCGATGACCGCGCCGCTCGACCGGCGCTTCACCTTCGATTCCTTCGTCGTCGGCAAGCCCAACGAATTCGCCTGGGCGGCGGCCCGCCGCGTCGCCGAATCCGACATTCCGCCGTTCAATCCGCTGTTCCTCTATTCCGGCGTCGGCCTGGGCAAGACCCACCTGATGCATGCCATCGCCTGGCACATCCGGGAGCGCGATCCCCGGCGCACGGTGGGCTATCTGTCGGCGGAAAAGTTCATGTACCGGTTCATCCGGGCGCTGCGCTACCACGACATGATGAACTTCAAGGAACAATTGCGCTCGCTCGACGTACTGATGATCGACGACGTGCAGTTCATCAGCGACAAGGACTCGACGCAGGAAGAATTCTTCCACACCTTCAACGCGTTGATGGACCAGGGCAAACAGATCGTAATCTCCGCCGACAAGTCGCCGACCGACCTGACCGGCATCGAGGAACGGCTGAAGTCGCGCCTGGGCTGCGGCTTGGTCGCCGACATCCACCCGACCAGCTACGAGCTACGCCTGGGCATCCTGGAATCCAAGGTCGAGCAGATCAAGGCCGAGCAGGCCCGCCCCGACGAGGCGGGCATCACGGTGCCGCCCAAGGTGCTGGAGTTCCTCGCCCACAAGATCACCACCAACGTCCGCGAGCTGGAGGGCGCCTTGCGCCGGGTGGTCGCCCACGCCCAGCTGATCGGCCGCGACATCACCCTGGAAAGCACGCAGGAGGTCCTGCACGACCTGCTGCGCCCGCGCGAACGGCACCTCACCATCGACGCCATCCAGAAGGAAGTCGCCCAGCACTTCAACATCAAGATCGCCGACATGTCCTCGCCCCGGCGCGCCCGCGCCGTCGCCCGGCCGCGGCAGATCGCGATGTTCCTGGCAAAGCAGATGACCGCCCGCTCGCTGCCCGAGATCGGCCGCAAGTTCGGCGGCCGCGACCACACCACGGTGATGCACGCGGTGAAGAAGGTCGAGGAACTGATCACCCAGGACACCGACTTCGCCGAGGAAGTCGACCTGCTGCGCCGCATGCTGGAAAACTGAAAACCGGGCCGGAGCCAGCCCCGGACCCCGTTCCTTTTCTCGCCGCGTCAGCGGCAATCATCCATCGCGCCGCGCGCGAAAACCCTAGGAAATGGGGTACGCGAGGGGTCCGCGACCCCTCGCAACGTTTTGCTTCTTCCCCGCGGTTTTCCCGCTGCCCGCCTCGCCGTTTTTGCTTGGGACGGCAAGCCCCTGTGATATACTGACCGGCCCCGAAGAGGGGGGAAGGTTCTTCGGTTTTCAAGGGATGTTCCGGGGGCGCGGCGGTTGGGGGATTTCAAAACCGCGCCCGGGGGAAGTCCGCATCACGGGTGGATCGCACCGACATGAAGCTCTCGATCGAACGCGCGCAACTCTTCAAATCGCTGCAACATGTGCAAAGCGTCGTCGAGCGGCGCAACACCATTCCGATTTTGTCCAACGTCAAGCTGGTGGCGGGCGACGCAGGGCTTTCGCTGAACGCCACCGATCTCGACCTCGACATCACCGAGACCGTCGCCGCCGAGGTCGCCGAACCCGGCGCCACCACCGCCCCGGCGCACATCCTGTTCGACATCGTGCGGAAATTGCCCGACGGCGCGATGGTGGAACTGTCCACCACCGCCGAGGACGGCCAGGTGATGCTGGCCTCGGGCCGGTCGCGGTTCGCGCTGTCCGCCCTGCCGGTCGGCGAGTTCCCCGAGATGACGGGCGCCGCGCTCAGCCATTCCTTCCGCATCGCGTCGGCGGATTTGCGCGGCCTGATCGACCGCACCCGCTTCGCCATCGCGGTGGAGGAAACCCGCTATTACCTCAACGGCATCTACCTGCACCAATCGGCGAGCGAGGGCGTGCCGGTGCTGCGCGCCGTGGCCACCGACGGCCACCGCCTGGCGCGCGTCGAACTGCCGCTGCCCGAGGGCGCGCAGGGGATGCCCGGCGTCATCCTGCCGCGCAAGACGGTAGGCGAACTGCGCAAGCTGATCGAGGACACCTCGTCCGACATTTCGATTTCGCTGTCGGATTCGCGGGTGCGCTTCGCCTTCGACGACGCGGTGATGACCTCGAAGCTGATCGACGGCACCTTCCCCGACTACGAGCGGGTGATTCCCACCGACAACGACAAGGTGCTGGAGATCGACCGCACCGCGTTCGGCCAGGCGGTGGACCGGGTTTCGGCGGTGTCCTCGGAAAAGTCGCGGGCGGTGAAGATGCAGGTGCAGTCCGGCCTGGTGCGGCTGTCCGCCTCCAACCCCGACAGCGGCAGCGCCGAGGAAGAACTGGAAGCTGCCTACGAGGGCGCGCCGATCGAGATCGGCTTCAACGCCCGCTACCTTCTGGACATTCTGCAACAGGTGGAGGGCGACGCCGCCCGCTTCGGCATGCTGGATGCCGCCTCGCCCACCGTGGTGCGCGATGTCGCCGACGCCAGCGCGGTCTACGTGCTGATGCCGATGCGCGTCTGATTCCGGCGGTCATGGAGCATCTGGCGCGGGTGGAGGGTTCGGCCCGGACCGCGGTGCGGCGTCTGACGCTGACCGGGTTCCGCTGTTACGCGCATCTGCGCCTCGACCTCGGCGAGGAACCGGTGGTGCTGACCGGGCCGAACGGCGCGGGCAAGACCAACCTTCTGGAAGCGATCTCCTTCCTCACCCCCGGACGCGGCCTTCGGCGGGCGCGCCTGACCGAGGTGGCGGCGCACGGCACCGCCGCCGGATGGGCGGTCGCCGCCTCGGTGCAGAGCTGCGGCCAGACGGTGGCGATCGGCACCGGCTGGGCGGGCGGCGAGGGCGAGGCGAAGCGCATGGTGCGGATGGACGGCCAGCCCTTACGCACCCTGTCGGATCTGGGACGGGTGCTGCCGGTGTTGTGGCTGACCCCCGCGATGGACCGCCTGTTCGTCGAGGGCGCCAGCCACCGGCGGCGGTTTCTCGACCGCATGGTCAACGCGCTGGACGCCGGGCACGCCGAACGGTCCGCCGCCTACATGCGGGCGATGCGGCAACGCCTGACCCTGCTGAAGGACGGCCGCCGCGACGATGCCTGGCTGGCCGCGCTGGAGGCGGTGATGGCGGCGCAGGGCGTGGCGGTGGCGGCGGCGCGCAACGACTGGCTGCTGCGTCTGGCTCCGGCGGCGGCGGAAGGGCACGGCCCCTTCCCCGGCGCGATGCTGGCGCTGACCGGCGGCCTGGAAGAGGAATTGGCGGCCGGGGCGGCGGCCCTGGCGGCGGAGGACGCCTTCCGCGACCGGCTGCGGGCCAACCGCGGCCTCGACGCCGCGGCGGGCACCACCACCGAGGGACCGCACAAAGGCGACCTCGCGGTGACCCACGCCGCCAAGGGGATGCCCGCGCATCTGGCCTCCACCGGCGAGCAGAAGGCCCTGCTGATCGGGCTGATGCTGGCGCAGGCGCGGGTGCTCTGCCGTGGCGAGGCCCCGCCGCCGGTGTTGCTGTTCGACGAGATTTCGGCGCATCTGGATGCCGAACGGCGCGCCGCGTTGTATGATCTTCTGGCCGGGTTTCCCGGCCAGTCATGGCTGACCGGCACCGACGCCGCGCTGTTCGCGCCGCTGCGGGGCCGGGCGCGTTTCCTGGCGGTGTCCGACGCCGCCTTAAGCGAGGATTGAGTTGTGAACGAGACCACCACTCCGGCCGCCGGCGCGGTCTATGATTCCCAGTCGATCAAGGTGTTGAAGGGCCTGGAGGCGGTACGCAAGCGCCCCGGCATGTACATCGGCGACACCGACGACGGCTCGGGCCTGCACCACATGGTCTACGAGGTGGTGGACAACGCCATCGACGAGGCCCTGGCCGGCTATTGCGACCGCTGCGACGTGGTTCTCAACGCCAACGGCTCGGTCACCGTGCGCGACAACGGCCGCGGCATCCCGGTGGACATCCACAAGGAGGAAGGGGTCTCCGCCGCCGAGGTGATCATGACCCAGCTGCACGCGGGCGGAAAGTTCGACCAGAACTCCTACAAGGTGTCGGGCGGCCTGCACGGCGTCGGCGTGTCGGTGGTCAACGCGCTGTCGGAATGGCTGGACCTGCGGATCTGGCGCGACGGCAAGGAATACTACATGCGCTTCCGCCACGGCGACGCCGAGGCGCCGCTGGCGGCGGTGGGCGAAGCGCCGCGCCGCGACGACGGCAAGCCGCTGACCGGCACCGAAATCACCTTCCTCGCGTCGAGCGAGACCTTCACCATGACCACCTACGACTTCGCGACGCTGGAACACCGGCTGCGCGAACTCGCCTTCCTCAACTCCGGGGTCTACCTCTCCCTCACCGACGCCCGCGCCGCGGACAAAAAGACCGTGGACTTCCACTACGAGGGCGGCATCGAGGCGTTCGTCCGCTATCTCGACCGCACCAAGGTGGCGCTGCATCCGCAGCCGATCACCATGAGCGGCGAAAAGGACGGCACCGTGGTCGAGGCGTCGATGGAATGGACCGACGCCTATCACGATTCCACCCTCTGCTTCACCAACAACATCCCGCAGCGCGACGGCGGCACCCACCTGGCCGGGTTCCGCGCCGCGCTGACCCGCACGGTGAACGCCTATGCCAACGATTCCGGCCTGGCCAAGCGGGAAAAGGTGGCGCTGACCGGCGACGACATGCGCGAGGGGCTTTCCTGCATCCTCTCGGTCAAGGTGCCGGACCCGAAGTTCTCGTCCCAGACCAAGGACAAGCTGGTTTCCTCCGAGGTCCGCCCGGTGGTCGAGGCGATCGTCGGCGACCGGCTGACCCAGTGGTTCGAGGAACACCCCGCCGACGCGAAGAAGATCATCGGCAAGGTGATCGAGGCGGCGGCGGCGCGCGAGGCGGCGCGCAAGGCGCGCGACCTGACCCGCCGCAAGACCGCGCTCGACATCGCGACCCTGCCCGGCAAGCTGGCCGACTGCCAGGAACGCGACCCGGCGCTTTCCGAACTCTTCCTGGTGGAGGGCGATTCCGCGGGCGGATCGGCGAAGCAGGGACGCGACCGCGCCAACCAGGCGATCCTGCCGCTGAAGGGCAAGATCCTCAACGTCGAGCGCGCCCGCCGCGACAAGATGCTCTCCTCGGCCGAGATCGGCACCCTGATCACCGCCATCGGCACCGGCATCGGCGCGGGCATCGACCGCGACGACTTCGACATCGACAAGGCGCGTTATCACAAGATCATCATCATGACCGACGCGGACGTGGACGGTTCCCACATCCGCACCCTGCTGCTCACCTTCTTCTTCCGCCAGATGCCGGAACTGATCGAGCGGGGCTTCCTCTACATCGCGCAGCCGCCGCTCTATCGGGTGAAGCGCGGCGAAAGCAAGGGCAGCTACCTGAAGGACGACCGCGCGCTGGAAGACTATCTTACCGACAGCGGCGTCAAGGACGCGGTGCTGCAACTGGCTGACGGCCAGCAGATCGCGGGCAACGACCTCAAGCACCTCACCGAACGCTGCCGCGCCGCCAAGCACCTGCTGCTGCCGCTGTCGCGCAGCGTGCCGATGCACATCGTCGAGCAGGCGGCGATCGCCGGCGCCTTCGACACCCAGGTGCTGAACGACGCGGCGGCCACCGCCGCCGCCGCCACCCACGTCGCCACGGTTCTCGATTCCCTGGAGCCCGCCTATGCGCGCGGCTGGAAGGGCGAACGCAGCGCCGAGGGCGGTTACGTCTTCTCGCGCACCCTGCGCGGCGTGCCGCACGTGGTCGCCCTGGAGTCCACCCTGCTGGAAAGCCCCGAGGCACGCCGCCTGCGCGGCGTCGCCGCCGAACTGGCGGAATTCTTCGCCCGCCCCGCCGTCTTGCGCAGCAAGGACAAGGAAAACCGCATCGACGGGCCGGTCGCCCTGGCCGACGCGGTGATGGAGGCCGGACGCAAGGGCATCACCATCCAGCGCTACAAGGGCCTGGGCGAAATGAACCCCGACCAGTTGTGGGAAACCACCCTCGACCCCAACGCCCGCACCCTGTTGCAGGTGACGGTGCGCCAGGCGGACGAGGCCGAGGACATTTTCTCCACCCTGATGGGCGACGTCGTCGAACCCCGCCGCGACTTCATCGTCGACAACGCGATGAACGTGGTGAACCTGGACGCCTGAACCGTGGGGGACGCCGTCCGCAGGGTCTCTTTTTCCAGCTTTTTCTGGGTTCCGGGAAGGCCTGGAGCGTGCCTATACTGCGGTCCTCTCTGCAACTAAGGAACGGAATAAAATGGCCAACGGCACCGTGAAGTGGTTCAACTCCCAGAAGGGATATGGGTTCATCCAGCCCGACGAAGGCGGCGCGGACGTGTTCGTCCACATCAGTGCGGTCGAACGCGCCGGACTGTCCTCCCTCAACGACGGCCAGAAGGTCAGCTTCGACCTCCGCATGGACCCGAAGAAGGGCAAGTCTTCCGCGGTCGAGCTGAAGCTGCTGTAATCGCAGCGGACGGCGCGCCCACGGGCGGCGCCTCCCCATTCATCTTCGCGCCGTTCCGGGCCGCCCGGGACGGCGTTGCCGTTTGCGCGATTCCGATGCCGCGCCGAAGCGTGTAGACTCGGGGCAACGCCGCCAACCCATTGGAATCGCACCCCATGGCCCGACGCGCCAAGCCGAAGCCCAAAGCCAAGACGAAATCCCCGTCCGCGAAGTCCCCATCCCTGCGCCGCCTGTTGGTCCGCTGGGGCCTGGCCGCCTTCGTCTGGTGCGGCATCGCCTTCGCCGGGTATCTGGTGTGGTGCGCCTATGGCCTGCCCGACCTCGATCAGGCCGCGCGCGAACCCCGGCGTCCGGCGGTAGTGGTCGAATCCGCCGACGGGCGGCTGCTGGCCGGTTACGGCGACCTGCACGGCGGCGGCGTCCGCCTGACCGAGATATCGCCGCACCTGATCCACGCCCTGCTCGCCACCGAGGACCGCTCGTTCTATTCCCACTTCGGCATCGCGCCGCTGTCGGTGGCGCGCGCCGTCTGGGTCAACCTGCGGGCGGGCGGGGTACGTCAGGGCGCCAGCACCGTCACCCAGCAGTTGGCGAAGAACCTGTTCCTGTCGCGCGACCGCACCCTGACCCGCAAGGTGCAGGAACTGATGCTCGCCTTCTGGCTGGAAGCGAAGTTCAGCAAGGACCAGATTCTCGAACTCTATCTCAACCGCGTCTATTTCGGCGGCGGCACCTATGGGGTGGAGGCGGCGGCGCGGCGATTCTATGCCCGCCCGGCGAAGACCCTCGACGTCTACCAATCCGCCGTGCTGATCGGCGCCTTAAAGGCGCCGTCGCGCTACAACCCGCTGTCCGCGCCCGAGTCCTCGGACCGCCGCGCGCGGCAGGTGATCCGCAACATGGCGGACGCGGGCTACCTTTCCGCCGAACAGGCGGAACGGGTGCCGCGCCGCCCGGCGGTCGCCGCCAACGCCGGGGAACAGGCGCGCTTCTTCGCCGACTGGGTGCTCGACGCGGTCGGCGACCGCCTGGGACCGCCCGACCGCGACCTGTGGGTGCGTTCCACCCTCGACCCGCGCGCGCAGCGCATCGCCGAGGAGGCTCTTTCCGCCACCCTCTCCCGCGAGGGGGAAAAACACCGGGTCGGCGAGGGCGCGGTGGTGGTGATGGACCGCTCCGGCGCGGTGCGCGCCATGGTCGGCGGCCGCGCCTACGCCATCGGCGGATTCAACCGCGCCACCCAGGCGGCGCGCCAGCCGGGATCGACGGTCAAACCCTTCGTCTATGCCGCCGCCTTCGCCCGCGGCCTCTCCCCCGACACGGTGATGGAGGACGCCCCGGTCTCCATCGGCGGCTGGTCGCCACGCAATTCCGACGACCGCTTCCGTGGCCCGGTCACCCTGCGCACCGCGCTGATCCACTCCATCAACACCGTCACCGTCCGCCTGTGGCAAAGCCTGGGCGGCGACGCGGTGCGCGCCGCCTTGGCCCGCGTCGGGCTGCCCCAAACCGAAAACGCCGGCGCCAGCATCGTGCTGGGCAGCGGCTCGGCCACCCTGCTCGACCTCACCGCCGCCTACGCCGCCCTGGCCAACCAGGGCACCGGCGTCTGGCCGCACGGCATCGAATCGGTGCGCGACGCCAGCGGACGCGTCCTCGACAAGCCCTCCGGCGGCGGCCCCGGACGCGTCGTCGACGCCACCGCCGCCGCCCAGGTGGCGGAGATCCTGGCCGGGGTGCTGACCGAGGGCACCGGACGGCAGGCCAAACCCGCCGTCCCCGCGGCGGGCAAGACCGGCACCACCCAGAACGGCCGCGACGCCTGGTTCGTCGGCTTCACCGACCGCTACGTCGTCGGCGTCTGGATGGGCAACGACGATAATTCGCCGATGAAGGGCGTCTCCGGCGGCACCCTGCCCGCCCAAACCTGGCGCGATATCGTCAACCGCCTGCACGGGGCGGGGTAGAACCAGGGAAAACGTTGCGAGGGGACTCGGTCCCCTCGCACACCCCATTCCTTAAGAGTTTTTGCGCGTAGCGCGATAAAACCATTGCGCGGCGTGACGGTTCGATAGCGCTGCGCGCAAAAGAAAAACGAATGGGGGTCTGGGGCCTCCAGGCCCCAGCGGGTCCGGGCGGAGCCCGGCCTGGTTCTTTTCCCTTTAACCCTGCGGCGGGCCGACGCGGTGCAGCCCGGCGCCATGGCGTTTCAGCCAGGCGCGGGCGGATGCGTGGTTCGGCGCCAGGGCGGCGGCGACCTTCCAGAATTTCGGGCCGTGCGACATTTCCGCCAGGTGGGCGACCTCGTGCGCCGCGACGTAGGCCAGGATTTCCGGCGGGGCGAGAATCAGCCGCCAGGAAAAACGCAGGGTGCCGTCGGCGGCGCAGCTTCCCCAGCGGCCGCGCGGATCGGCCACCCGTACCGTCTTGAGCGGCCGGGGGGCGAACGCCCCGGCGCGGGCGAACGCCTGGGCGGTTTCCGTCTTCAGCGCGGCCAGGGCGGCGCGGACCAGGATATCGCGCGTCCGGCGGGGCAGGTGTTCCGGGCGGCCGCCGACGATCAGCAGCCCCCGTTCGGCGTCGATGCCGCCGCGCGCGGCGGGGTCGTGAACGATGCGCAGGCTGCCGCCGCGAAAGGGGATCGCCGCGCCGTCGCGGAACTCTTGGCGCGGCGGCAGGCGGTCGGCCTGACGGGACAGGGCGTCGGCATGGGCGGCGATCGCCTCGCGGATGGCGCGGTCCGGGCAGCCGGTGGGGGCGGTGACGCGCAGGCAGTCCCCCTGCGCGCACAGGCGCATGGTGATGCGGCTGCCCCCGGCGCGGCGGGTCAGGCGAATCGGCCAATCGGCGCCGCCCAGACGCCAGGCGGCGGGCAGGGGCTCGCCGCGCCCCCAGGACGACAGGGCGGACAGGATCACAGGTCCTCCCACGCCACCAGGTGGTCCTCGAAGTCGATCACCGTGTCCTCGCCGACGGACCGGCCCCGCACCGAGATTCCGGCGCGGTGCACCGCCTCGGGGTCGCCGCAGACCAGATGGTGCCATTCGGGCAGGGGCTTACCCTCGGCCAGCAGACGATAGGCGCAGGTACGCGGCAGCCAGGTGAATTCCTTCGCCTTGCGCGCGGTCAGGCGCTTGCAGTCGGGCACGCGGATACGGCGGCGGGCATAGTCGGTGCAGCGTGCGGTTTGGGTATCCAGCAGTTGGCAGGCGACGTTGGTGAAGGCGATCTCGCCGGTGTCCTCGTCCAACAGTTTGTGCAGGCAGCACTTGCCGCAGCCGTCGCAGAGGGACTCCCATTCGGCGGGGCTCATCCGGTCGAGGGGCTTTTCTTCCCAGAAGCGCGTCATGGTTCGTCGCGGTCGATCAGGTGCATGAACGAGCCGCAGACGCTTCCCCGCCGGATCCCGGCGGTGCCCCGGTCGGTCCCCGCCGAATCGCGGATGGCGAACAGGGGGTCGGCGACGTCCTCGGCGGTGATCGCGGCATAGTGGAACTCGTGCGCGCGGAAGGGAGCGCCCGCCTTGCCCAGCGGCCCGTCGGCCAGCAACCGCGCCAGGCGATAGCCCATGTGCAGCCGCCGCTTGGCAAAGCTGGTGGACAGCGGCAGCAGGCCGAGCATGCGATGGTCGACGCCATCGGCGTCGGTCAGCACCTCGCCCAGGGTCATGTAGCCGCCGCATTCGCCGAACACCACCGCGCCGCGCGCCGCCGCGCCGCGCACGCCGTCCAGGAAGGCGGCGTTGGCGGCCAGCTTGGCGGCATGCAGTTCGGGATAACCGCCGGGCAGATAGACCGCGTCGCAACCGTCGCCCGGTGCTTCGTCGGCGAGGGGGGAAAAGAAGGAAAGCTCCGCCCCTGCGCGGCGCCATCCCTCCAGCAACGCCGGATAGCAAAAGGCGAAGGCGACGTCGCGCGCCACCGCGATCCGTTGCCCCAAAGGCGGCAGCGGGCAGGGCGCCGAAGCGGCGGGGAAACGCGCGGGATGGGCCAAGGCGGCCAGGGCGTCCAGGTCGATGTGGGTGGAAATCAGCTCCGCCGCGGCGTCGAGGAAACCCGGCAGGTCGGGATGCTCGTGCGCCTGCACCAGGCCGAGATGGCGTTCCGGCACCCCCAGGTTCGGCGTCTTCGGAATACCGCCCAGGATGCGCAGGCTGGGCACCGCCGCGCGCGTGGATTCGGTCAGGATTTCCAGGTGGCGCCCCATGCCGACGTTGTTGAAGATGACGCCGTCGATCTTCACCCGTGGGTCGTGGGTGGCGAAGCCGCGCACCGTGGCGGCGGCCGAGGCCGCCTGCCCCTTGACGTTGACCACCAGGATCACCGGCCAGCCGGTGAGGCGGGCGAGAGCGGCGGTGGAGCCGTCGCGCTCCACGCCGCCCGGCACCATGGCGCCGTCGAACAGGCCCATCACCCCCTCGGCGACGACCAGTTCGGCGTCGCGGGACAAATCGGCGGCCAGACCGGCGATGGTGGCGGGGCGCATCGCCCAGGTATCGAGGTTGAGGCACGGGCGCCCGGTAGCGGCGGAATGGAAGGCGGGGTCGATGTAGTCCGGCCCCACCTTGGCCGAGGCGACCCTGATCCCCCGCCGCGCCAACGCGCGCAGGATACCCAGGGTGGCGAGGGTCTTGCCGGACCCCGAGGCGGGCGCGGCCAGGATGAAGCCGGGAACGTTCACTTGAGCCTTCCTATCGCGGTTTCCAGGTCCCGGGCCAAAAGGCGCGGCTCGACGGTATGGGCGAAATGACGGATGAAGCGGCCCTCGCCATCCATCAGATAGATCGCCGTCGAATGATCCATCAAATACTCCGCCGCGCCCTGACCCTCAACCCTGGCATAGGTCGCGTGATAGGCGCGGGCGGCGGCGGCCACCTGCTCGGGGGTGCCGGTCAGGCCCAGAATGCGCGGGTGGAAGTGCGAGGTGTATTCCCCCAGAATTTCCGGCGTGTCGCGCTCGGGATCGACCGAGATATAGACCGCCGCCACCTTTTCCTGCATTTCCGGCGGCAGCAGATCGATGGCGTCGGCGATGTTGGCCAAACTGGTCGGGCAAACGTCGGGGCAGAAGGTATAGCCGAAATAGACGATCAACGCCTTGCCGCGGAAGTCCCGCTCGGTGACCGCGCGATGGTCCGGCGCGACCAGGGTGAACGGCCCGCCGACGGCGTCGTCCTGCCGCGCCGCCAGCCCCCAGGCCAGCACCAGCAGCAGAACCGCGTTGGCCAGGAACAGCACCGGCAGCAGCCGCGCGGAGAGGGAACGCCAACGCGCGGCGGCCAGGCTTCCGGCGACGCCGACGCCGACCAGCGCGGGCACCGTGCCCAGGCCGAAGGCGGCCATGGCAAAAATCCCGCCCAGCGGGTCGGCGCTGGCCGCCGCCGCCGCCAGCGCGGCATAGACCAGGCCGCAGGGAATGAACCCCAACGCCAGCCCCAGCAGATAGCCGCGCCAGCCGACCGGGCGGGCGAACAAAGGCTTGGCCAAGCGGTCGATCGCCGCCACCCAGCCGTCCCCGGCGCGGAAGGGCAGGCGCACCCCCAGGCGGGGCAACGCGTAGCCCAGGAACCCCACCGCCGCCAGAACCAGCAACGCCGCCCCCAGCAGACGGGCGAAATTCCCTTGCGGCAACAGGCCGATCAGCCCCGCCGCGACACCGCCCAACGCCGCGTAGGTGGTGATCCGCCCCAGGTGATAGGGCAGCAGCGCGCCGCCGGTCAGGCGATGCCACTCGCGCATTTCGGACGCCGGAACCCCCTCCAGACGGCAGGCGGCCTGCGCCAGGACGAACGGCCCGCACATGCCGACGCAATGACCGATCGACCCCAGAAAGCCGGTCAGGAACAGGGCGACGATCAGGCTGCCGTGCTCCTCCACCACCGCCACGCAGTGCGCCGAACCGGTACCGAGAAATGCCGAAAGCAGCGTCTGAGGGTCCATCGTCGATCCACCGGCGGGGGAAAACTCCAAGGTAAGCCACCCACGCGGCGGTTCAACCGGAAAAACCCGTGAAGGGGTATCGAAGACCTCGTGGGTGCTGCCCACACCCGGCAAGGGACTCGGTTCCTTGCATCCCGTTGGTTTTTCTTTTCCGCGAAGCGGAATAAAACCGTCACGCCACGCGAAGGCCGATTGCCGCTGACGCGGCGAGAAAAGAAATGGGGCTTGGGGCCCAAGGCCCCAACGGGGTCCGGGGCTGGCCCCGGCCTGGTTTTTCAAATCCCGGTTGACGCGCCCGCCGCCGGGCGACGATCATGCGCGCCATGTTCGAGAACCTTTCCCCCGCCTGGATTCTGCTGGCCGCGCTGGTCTTCGACGCCATCGTCGGCGACCCCTACGCGCTCTACCGCGCGGTGCCGCATCCGGTGGCGCTGATCGGCCGCGCCATCGCGGTACTGGACGGCACCTGGAACCGGCCGGAAAGGGGTCCGCGCATCCGCCGTTTGCTGGGGGTGCTGCTGCTGGCGGTAATCGCCGGGGGTTCGGCGCTGGTCGGTCTGGCGATCATGGCCGCGGCGCGCGCCGTGCCCTATGGCTGGATCGTCGAGGCCTTGTGCGTCTATGTGCTGATCGCGCAGAAAAGCCTGTATCTGCACGTCCGCGCCGTCGCCCGCGCCTTGCGGGACGAGGGCCTGGCGGGCGGACGCCGCGCCGTCGGCATGATCGTCGGCCGCGACCCGGAAACCCTGGACGAGGCCGGGGTCTGCCGCGCCGCCGTGGAATCCTGCGCCGAAAGCTATTCCGACGGCATCGTCTCGCCGATCTTCTGGTACGTGGTGCTCGGCCTGCCCGGCATCTGCGCCTTCAAGGCGGTCAACACCCTGGATTCGATGGTCGGCCACCTGAACGAAAAGTACCGCGACTTCGGCTGGGCCTCCGCCCGCTTCGACGACCTCGCCAACTGGATTCCCGCCCGTCTGGCCGGATGGTTCCTCGTCCTTGCCGCCGCGCCCTTCCGCTGGGCCGACGGCCACGCCGCCGCCTGGATCATGCTGCGCGACGCGAAGAAGCACCACTCGCCCAACGCCGGGTGGCCGGAATCCGCCATCGCCGGGGCGCTGGGCCTGAAGCTGCTTGGCCCCCGCGTCTATCCCGGCGAAATCGTCGAGGCCCCCTGGGTCGGCGAGGGCACCCCCGACGCCACGCCGGAACACATCCTTCAGGCGCTCAAACTCTATGCCGCCGCCTGCGCGCTCAGCGGCCTGCTGGCGACCGGAGCCCTGGCCCTCGCGGTGTAGGCCCCCTTTCATCAGCGACGACAGGAGTGCGTAACGTGACGAACCCAACCCTGGACGCGCCGCTTCCGGTGGAGGAAGCGATTGCCTCGCGCAAGTCGGCGCGGGCCTTCCTGCCCACGCCGGTGCCGCGCGAAACCGTCGAACGGATCCTCGCCCTCGCCGCCCGTTCGCCCAGCGCCACCAACACCCAGCCCTGGCGGGTCTACGTCGCGGCGGGTCCGGTGCGCGACGCCCTGGCGGCGGATCTGTGCGCCGCCTTCGACGACCCGAACTTCCCGCAGGAACCGGACTATACCTTCTATCCCGATCCCCTGCCGGAACCCTATCTCTCCCGCAGGCGGGACATCGGCTGGAACCTCTATGGCCTGTTGGGCATCGCGCGCGACGACGCCACCGCCCGACATAACCAGCACGGCCGCAATTTCCGCTTCTTCGACGCGCCGGTGGGGCTGTTCTTCACCCTCGACCGACGCCTGGAACGCGGCAGTTGGCTGGATATCGGCATGTTCATGCAAACCGCCATGCTGGCGGCGCGCGGCCTGGGCCTGCATACCTGCCCGCAGGCGGTGTTCGTGCCCTTCCACAAGGTGATCCGCAAACACCTGCCGATCCCGGAAACCGAGATCCTGGCCTGCGGCATGTCTCTCGGCTACGCCGATCCCGCGAAAATCGAGAATACCCTGGTGACCAGCCGCGAACCGGTGAAGGCGTTCGCCTCGTTCAGCGGGTTCTAGGGTGAAAAAGTTGCGAGGGGGCTCGGCCCCCTCGCGCTCCCCATTCCTTAAGGTTTTTGCGCGGTGCGCGATAGAACCGTCACGCGGAAGCGATGGCTCGATGGCGCTTCGCGCAAAAACCCATCACGGGATCAAAGGGCCCAAGGCCCTTTGCGGGTCCGGGCAGCGCCCGGCCTGGTTTTCGATCCCTACCGCGCGGCCTTCAGGATGGCGTCGACGTTGACGTTGGCTTCCATGTGGTCGGCGAGGGCGTTCAGGGTTTCCTCGACCATCTTGTCATAGGCGGTGGCGGCAACGCGGTCGCCCCCCGCGACGTGGCGCAGGAAAGCGTTGCGGAAGCCGTCGGACGCGAAGATGCCGTGGACGTAGCAGCCCATCACCCGGCCGTTGGCGTCGATCGCCCCGGCGGGTTTGTTGCCCAGCGTCACCCAGGGGGTTTCCAGGCCGGGGCCGGTGGTTTCGCCGACGTGCATTTCGTATCCGGCGATGTCGCTGTCGGACCAATGGTCGTGCCCCGCCACCTGTTCCAGAACCTTCTTGCCGCGCATCGAGGTGACGAGGTCGAGGTAACCCAGGCCGGGGGTATCGCCGGGCGGGCCTTCGATGCCGTCGGGGTCGGACACGGTCTTACCCAGGCTCTGGAACCCGGCGCACAGGCCGACCAGGAAGCCGCCGCGCCGCACGTGGGCGGCGATGTCGATATCCCAGCCCTCGGCACGGATGACGTCGAGGTCGGCGCGCGTCGCCTTCGACCCCGGCAGGATGACCACGGTGACGTCCGCCGGAATCGGTTCTCCCGGCTGGACGAAGATCACGTCCACGTCCGGCTCGGCGGCCAGGGGGTCCAGGTCGTCGAAGTTGGCGATCCGCGAAATACGCGGCACGGCGACGACGATGCGCCCGCCCTTGCGGGAAAAATCGCGGTTTTCCAGGGTCATCGCGTCCTCGGCGGGCAACTTCGCCGCATCGGCGAACCACGGCACCACGCCCAGGCAGGCCAGGCCGGTTTTCTCCGCGATGCCGGTGGTCGCGGGCATGAACAGGGAAGGGTCGCCCCGGAACTTGTTGATCAGATAGCCCACCAGGCGGTTTCGCTCGGAGTCGGAAATCAGCGCGTGGGTGCCGACGATCGAGGCGATCACCCCGCCCCGGTCGATGTCGCCGATCAGCACCACCGGCACGTCGGCGGCCTCGGCGAAGCCCATGTTGGCGATGTCGTTGGCGCGCAGGTTGATTTCCGCCGCGCTGCCCGCGCCCTCCACCAGAACGATGTCGCACTGCGATTCGAGGGCGCGGAAGCTTTGCACCACCTCGGGCAGCAGCGCCGCCTTGCGGGCGAAGAAATCGCGCGCGCTGGCCGAACCGCGCATCTGGCCGCGCACCACCACCTGCGCGCCGATGTCGGTCTGCGGCTTCAGCAGCACCGGGTTCATCTCGACCGAGGGCGGCACGCCGCAGGCCAGGGCCTGCAACGCCTGGGCGCGGCCGATCTCGCCGCCGTCGGCGGTGACCGCCGCGTTGTTCGACATGTTCTGCGGCTTGAACGGCCGCACCGACATGCCGCGCCGCACCAAAGCCCGGCACAGCCCGGCCACCAGCATCGACTTGCCGACATCCGACCCGGTGCCCTGAAACATGATCGCGGTCATTTCGGTGCGCGTCCTTTCGCTGATTCCCAGGGGCTCCGCCCCTGAACCCCGCACAGGGTCTTGGAGCCTGTGTACCCTTTTTTCGCCGCGCAGCGGCTATCGACCTTGGCGCGGCGTGACGGTTTTATCGCGCTTCGCGCAAAAACGGAACTCGTGGGATCAAAGGGGCCAAGCCCCTTTGCGGGTCCAGGGCGGAGCCCTGGCCTTATCCCTTTCTAGAACTCGATCCCCGGCTGCGCCTTCACCCCGGCGCCACGGAAGGGGTGCTTGACCAGGGTCATTTCGGTGACCAGGTCGGCGGCCTCGACCAGTTTTTCCGGGGCGTTGCGGCCGGTGACGACGACGTGCAGGTCGGCGGGCCGGGCGGCCAGCGCGGCGACCACCTCGTCGACGTCGAGGTATTGGTTGCGCAGGGCGATGTTGAGTTCGTCGAGGATGACCATGGCGAAGTCGCCGTCGGCGATCCAGGCCTTGACCAGGTCCCAGGCGGCGGCGCAGGCGGCGACGTCGCGGCCGCGGTCCTGGGTTTCCCAGGTGAAGCCCTCGCCCATGATACGGAAGTCCACTTGCTCGCCGAAGCATTCCAGGGCCCGGCGTTCGGCGGTGTCCCAATTGCCGGAGCCCTTGATGAACTGGACGATGCCGACCTTGCCGCCGTGGCCGACGATGCGCAACGCCATGCCCAGGGCGGCGGTGGTTTTGCCCTTTCCGGGGCCGGTGTGGACGATCAGCAGTCCCTTTTCCACCGTCTTGTCCGCCATCAGGCGGGCGCGGGCGTCCTTGTGCTTCCGCATCTTCTCGGCGTGGCGGCGTTCGAGGTCGGTTTCGCTCATGACGTGGGTTCCGATTTCAGGGCGAGCGGCAGCCCGGCGGCGACGAAGACGACGCGCTGGGCGGCGGCGGCGATGCGCTGGTTCAGGGTTCCCTGCGCATCGCGGAAGGCGCGGGACAGCGGGTTGTCCGGCACGATGCCCAGGCCGACCTCGTTGGACACGCAGACCACCGGTCCCGGCGCGGCGTACAGCGCGGCGCACAGCACGGCGGTTTCGGCGGCGAGGTCGTGTTCCTCCAGCAGATGGTTGGTCAGCCACAGGGTCAGGCAATCCAGCAGCACCGGGCGGTCCGGCGGCAGGGTGGGCAGCAGCGCGGCGACGGCCATCGGCTCCTCGACGGTATCCCAGGCGTCGGCGCGGCGTTCGCGGTGCAGGGCGACGCGGCGTTCCATTTCGGCGTCCCAGGCCCGGCCGGTGGCCAGATAGAGGGGCCGCACCCCTCGGCGCTTCGCCTCGGCCAGCACCCAGGTTTCGGCCAGCGCGCTCTTGCCCGAGCGGGCGCCGCCCAGGACCAGGGACAAACGCGGCAGGGGGGCTTGCTCAAACATAGACGCCGTTCACCGCGCCGACCCGCGCGATGCCTTCCAGTTCGCCGTGATAGTGGTCGATGCGGGTGATCGAGACGAAATCGACGTCGATCGCCGCCGCGTCGGCGGGGTTGACGTTCAAGACCGTGCACAGCTGCGCGCGGATGCTGCCCGCGTGCGCCACGGCGACGACGTCGCGGCCGGGGAAGCGCGCGGAAATACGCTCCACCGCGCCGCGCACCCGCGCCATGTGGTCGAAGACGTTCTCGCCGCCGCCCGGCGGCCGGAAGCCGAAGGGATCGTCCCAGAAGCGATCCGGGCCGGTGGGGTCCAACGCCGCGATCCGTTCCCAGGACAGGCCTTCCCAATCGCCGAAGAAGCGTTCCTCGAACGCCGGTTCGGCGATGGCGGCGGCGGGGTCGCAGGGATATCCGGCGGCGGCAAGGGCGGCCAGGGTCTTCACCGTGCGGGACAGCCCGCTGGTGACCAGCACCGCGTCCTGGGGCAAGCGCGTCGCCTGCGCGGCGAAAAGGCCGGTATCCGAGGTATCGCAGGCGACGTCGGTGCGGCCATAGACGATCTTTCCCGCCACCGGCACCGGCGCGTGGCGCACCCACCACCAGCGGGTCTTCACTCCCTTCAGCTGCACGGAGGGATCCTTCTTGTTCATGACGGGGCGCGCAGCATGGCGACGGCGACCATCACCAGGATGTCGACCAGTTGCGCCCCCGCGCCCAGAACGTCGCCGGTATAGCCGCCGATCTGCCGCTTGGCCAGGACGGCCAGGGCGGAGACCCCGGCCAGGCCGACGAAGAAGCACAGGAACCCCTGGCCCGGCCCCAACGCCACCAGGGCAAGCAGCAGGCCGAGCAGGATCGAGGTCCAGGTGGAGCCCTCGGTGGGATAGCCGGAGGACGCGCCCACCCCGTCGGAACGGGCGGACAGGTTGAGGGTCATCGACACCGGAATCAGGCCGCGCCCCAGGGCGGCGGCGGCGACGAAGGCGGCCAGGGCGTCGAGCGGCGCCATGCTGCCGGCGGCGGTGGCGCGGATCAGCAGGCTCAGCACCAGGGCAGCGCCGCCATAGGTGCCGATGCGGGAATCGCGCATGATCTCCATCTTGCGCTCGCGCTCGTAGCCGCCGCCGAAGCCGTCGGCGATGTCGGCGAAACCGTCCTCGTGCAGGGCGCCGGTCAGCAGCACGGTGGCGGCGACGCCGAGCACGCCGCACAGGGCATGCGGCGCGCCGAGCGCGGCGGCGGCGATGAAGACCAGGCCCCCTGTCGCGCCGATCATCGCCCCCGCCAGGGGGAAGGTACGCATCGCGGTGGCCAACGGATTGTGCCGCGCGGCGTTGCCCGCGGGCAGCGGCAGACGGGTGAGGAAGATCACCGCGAAAAGCAGGTCGTCGAACCAGGCGGCGAGACCGGAGGACGGGGACGGCGTGGAGGGCGGGGCTGGGTTGGCCATAACGGGGATGATTTCTTTCCGATGATCGTCTATAGACGGGCTTCCCGCGCGTTGCGGGCCTTCGCACTTTAGGGAGAAACCGCCGGATGGTGAAGCCCCTCATCATATCTTCGCTGGACGACGTGCGCGCGATGGTGCGCGACCTGCCCGGGCCCGACGAGGCCGCCGCCGCCGCGGCGCGCGACCGCGAGGCCAACCTGACCAAACCCGCGGGCTCGCTGGGCCGCCTGGAAAGCCTGGCGGAATGGCTGGCCACCTGGCAGGGCCGTCACCCGCCGGAGATGAAGGCGCCGCACGCGGCGGTGTTCGTTGGCAACCACGGCATCGCGCGGCTGGGGGTCTCCGCCTACGGCATAGAAGTCACCGCGCAGATGCACCAGAACTATCTGCACGGCGGCGCGGGCTTCAACGCCATGTGCCGGGCGATGGGCGTTTCCTACGACATCTACGACATCGAGATCGACCGCCCGACCGAGGATTTCACCCAGGCCCCGGCGATGAGCGAGGCCGACCTGGTGGCGGCGCTGAACGTCGGTTTGGCCGCGGTAAAGCCGGGGATGAGCGTCTTCTGCCCGGGCGAAATGGGCATCGCCAACACCGCGTCCGCCGCCGCCGTCCTCGCCGCCCTGTTCAAGGGCACGGCGGAGGAATGGACCGGCGCGGGTTCGGGCGTCACCGGCCAACACTTCCAGAAGAAGGTCGACGTGGTGCGGAAGGGTCTGGCCCTGCACACCGCCGACGACCCCGACCCGCTGGAAATCATGCGCCGCCTGGGCGGACGCGAACTCGCCGCGATGACCGGCGCCATTCTCGCCGGACGGATGCTGCGGGTGCCGGTGCTGGTGGACGGGTTCCTTTGCTCCGCCTCCGCCTCGGTCTTGCGCTGCATGCGCCCCGACGCCCTGGCGCACTGCCAGTTCTCTCACGCGTCGCTGGAGGCCGGACACGCCCTCTTGATGGAAAAGCTTTCGGGCAGCCCCATCCTGCACATGGACATGCGCCTGGGCGAGGCGACCGGCGCCATCCTGGCGGTGGGCATCCTGCGTTCCGCGGTGGCCTGCCATACCGAGCTCCTCACCTTCGAGGAAGCCCGCGTCAGCCGCAACCAGCCGCTGTGAGGAGACACCCGATGAGCACCCCCCGCATCTCCTCCCTCGACGACCTGCGCGCCCTCCTGCGCGCCCTGCCCGGCCCGGACGAGGCGGCGCGCGCCGCGGCGATCGAACGCGAACCGCATCTGACCAAGCCCAAGGGTTCGCTCGGCCGACTGGAGGAACTGGCCGCCTGGCTGGCCGCCTGGCAGGGCCACCATCCGCCGGTGATGGACCGCCCCGCCGCCGCCACCTTCGCCGGGAACCACGGCGTGATGGCGCACAAGGTTTCCCCCTGCCCGGTCGAGGTGACCTGGCAGCAGTCGAAGAACTTCGGCGAGGGCGGCGGCGCGATCAACGCGATGTGCCGCTCCACCGGCACCGAGTTCAAGGTCTACGACATCGCCATCGACAGCTTCACCCGCGATTTCCTGACCGGTCCGGCGATGGACGAGGACGACTTCGTCGCCGCCTTCAACGTCGGCATGGCGGCGGTGGACCCGGGGATGAGCGTTTTCTGCCCCGGCGAAATGGGTATCGGCAACACCACCCCGGCCTCGGCGATGGCGATGGCCCTGTTCGGCGGCACGGAAGACGACTGGGTCGGCTATGGCGCGGGCGCGGTGGGGACCGTCCTCGCGGACAAGAAGCGGGTGGTGCGCGAAGGCGTCGCCCTGCACACCCAGGACAACCCCGACCCGGTGGACATCGCCTGCCGCCTGGGCGGCCGCGAACTCGCCGCGATGGCGGGGGCGACCCTGGCCGGGCGCCTGTTGCGCGTGCCGGTGCTGCTGGACGGCTTCCCCTGCACCGCCGCCGTCGCCTTCCTGGCGGCGTTCCAGAAGGGCGCGCTCGACCATTGCCGGGTTTCCCACGCTTCGGCCGAGGCGGGGCACGCGCTGCTGTGCGAAAGCCTGAACCAGCGGCCGCTTCTGCGCATGGGCATGCGCCTGGGCGAAGGCACCGGCGGCGTTCTCGCGGTCAACCTGTTGCGCGCCGCGGTGGTTTGCCACACCGAAATGGCGACCTACGAGGAAGCCGCCGTCGCCCGCAACGAGCGATAGGCCGACGAAAAATCCGGGCGAGGGGTCGCGAACTCCTCGCCCCGCCTTCTATTCCCCCATTCCGGTCGATTTTTTACGGCAACCGGTTAACGCCGGTGCGTTTCGCCCCCTGCGCCTGGATCAGGCGTTCGACGCCGCGCCCCTGGAACATCGACAGCCCCAGGTCCTGACCGATACCGATCTGTTCGCCGGTGTCGATGCGGGCCAGCACCACCCGCTTGCGCCCGCAACGGGCCAAGGCGGCGGAAATCGGATGGTCCTCGTCGTCGCGCGCCTCGGCCAGGCCGTCGCCCCACATCAACTTGATCAAATCGGCGCCGATCTTGCCGCGGTCGACCAGAGGCAGGGTCTCGGTGGTCACCCCGTCGACGCAGATGCGATAGCCGCGCTCGCGCGCGAAATCGCGGGCGAAAAGGAAGGCGCCGACGTTGGCCAGGATGTCGAAAAGCTGGATTTCCAGGACGATGGTGCCGCGCAGTCCCCCCGCGATGCCGTCGTCGAAGTCGAGGAAGTCCTGGCTGAGAATGGTGCGGACGTTGAGGTTGACGCTGAACCCGCCGGACAGGCTGCGGTCGTGCCCGGTGACCACCAGGGAGAGGACGCGGCGGTCCAGGGTCTCGGTCAGGTGCTGGAACAGCCAGATGTCGGAAACGATGTCCACATCGGGCACGAAGATGTCGCGCAGGTCGGAAATCGAAACGAAGACCTCGCTGAACATGTGCTGCGGGTTGGAGCGCCCGACGATGGCGCTGATCGACTGGTGCCGCACCAGGTTGGACAAATCGGTGCGGGACAGGGCGTCCTCCAACTTCGCCAGCACGCCGGGGGAAAGCGGCGTCAGCCTCCGGTCGGGCGAGGCCTCGCGCTTCTGGCCGCGCGGGCCGGGGCTGCGTTCCCGCGCGATGTCGGCGCGGCGGCGATCCTCCTGCTCGGCATAGACCTGCTGCGCCAAACGCAGGAAGGCCGGATAGTCGTTGGCCAGCACGTACCAGGTGGCGAAGGCATCGTTACCCGCGGCGTCCTCCTCCAGCAGGGGGTCGTCGGCGAAGAGGAAGCGTACCCGCACCAGCGCGGCCTCGACCTCGTCGCGGTTCTTCGCGGCGAAGACGACGATGATATCGCCCTTGAACAGGGTGAACACCTGCGCCCGGTTGTCGAGAATCAAGGGGTCGAAGGCGGCGGCTGCGGCGCGCAAGGCGGGTTCGCGCTGGTTCTGCGACGACAGGCGGGACAGATGCAGGTGCAAGGCATGCCGCTGCTTGCGGAACTTTTCCAGCCGCTCGGCGTAATCGAGCAGCAGGCCCTCTTGCAGCTGCATCATCAGCTTGCGCTCGGCCTGGGTTTCCTTTTCCGCCTCGGTCTGGGCCTCGGCCTTCTCCTCGGGCTTCGGCGTCTCGCCGCCCAGGAATCCCGGCAGGTTGATCATGCTCCACCTCCGCCGTTGCCCTGTATCCGTCCGATCAGCGTTGCATCGACGAAATGACCCTGGAAGGTGCGGATGCCCTGACGCAACCCCCATTCGATGGCGGCGAAGGAATCGCAACGGGCCAGGATGATTCGTTCCGGCCCGAGAATGCGGATCGCGGTACTGGGATCGCGGTCGGAAGCGCCATGATGCTGGGCGGCCAGATCGGCGCTCCACATCAGTTTGAAGGCGTCCACCGGCAGGGCGGTTTCCGACAGCATCCACAGGCTTAAAGGGGTCAGGCCGTCAACCAGGGCGCGGTGTCCCGCCTGATGTAACAGGCCGCAGGCCTTGGTGAAGGCGTTCAGGTTGGAAAAGGCATCGATGGTCTGGAACTCGACGCAGAACTTGGTTTCCGGAAAGCGGCGGGCGAAATCGGTGAAGCCATGGCCGAGTACGGTGGCGACGTTGAGGTTGAGATTGGCGGGCAGTTCGCGGCCATAAAGAGTCAGGCTTTGAATACCGGCAAGCAGCCGGGAATCGAGCGCCGCGCAAAAGTACTGGAACAGCCAGCGATCGGCGGACAGGTCGCTGCCCGGGGCCAACCGCGCCGTCAGATCCGACACCGAAACAAAGATTTCCTGAAAGGCAAACGCGGATTCGCCGATCGGGGTGACATGCACCGCCGCCTGCGCGGTGATGAAGGGGCGGACCGTGGTTTCGGTCAAACCGCCGATGATCCGTTCCATGTCCTGGGGCGTCACCGGATGGGTTTGCGCTTGGGGGCCGCGCGGTTTTTTCTGCTGGGCGATTCCCACCCCCACCGCGTCGGCGCGGCAGGCGGCCAGAAAGGCCTCGTAATCGGTTTCGAGGTCGTACCAGGAACAGAAGCCGTCCTCGGGTCCGTAAGGATCGTGATGCACCAAGGGGTCGGCGTCGAACAGGGTGCGCAGCTTATAGACCACCGCGTCGACCTCGCCGAAGGGCATGTCCTTGCCGGTGGCGACGATATCACCGCCGGTGAGGGCGAAGACCTGGCAGCGGTATCCGGCGACCAGTCCGTCGAACATCCGCGCCGCGATGCGGGCATAGGCCGGATCGCGATAGGCCTGGGACAGGCGGGACAGATGGATGCGCAGCGCGATGCGTCCGGCGCGCACCCGCCCCAACCGCTCGGCGGTGTCGAGAAGCAGACTCTCGGGGGTGACGAATTCGGACTGCATCGCCGTGGCTGACCCTATGCCGGAAAAAGGATTACGGCGCGCCAAGGCCGCCGCGCCCAGCATAACAGGGGCGGGCGGGTTTCTGGAAGCCTCGCCGCGCCGTTGCGTTTGCCGCGCGCGCCGAATAAGGTAGCCTCGCGGTCCTGGGAACGCCAGGATTTGCTGGAACGGTTTTTCGCAGGCGGATGGATGCGGCGATGACGCTGTCGGACAGTTTCTCCCGGATTTTCGAAGGTCTCTCCCGGGCGCGGGTGATGTGCCTGGGCGACGTCATGCTGGATCACTTCATTTATGGCGAGGTTTCGCGCATCTCGCCCGAGGCGCCGGTTCCGGTGTTCCGGGTGACGCGCGACGACCTGATGCTGGGCGGCGCGGGCAACGTCGCGCGGAACTTAAGCGCGCTGGGCACCGCCTCGGTCTTCGTCGCCTCGGTCGGCAACGACGCGGCGGGGGACGAGGTCGGCCGCCTGCTCGCCGCGGAAACCGCCGTGACCCCCCGCCTGCATTCCCTGAAGGGACGCCGTACCACCGAGAAATCGCGTTTCGTTGCCGGTGTGCAACAACTTCTTCGGGCCGACCGGGAAGAGGTGGACGACCTTTCCCCGCCGGACGAACGGGCGGTCCTGGACGCGGCGGAGCAGGGCTTCCCCGGCTGCGGCGCCCTTGCCCTTTCCGACTATGGCAAGGGGCTGCTGACCCCGCGGGTGCTGGCCGAGATCCTGACGCGGGCGGCGCAAGCCGGAATCCCCGCGGTCGTCGACCCCAAGGGACGCGACTACCGCCGCTATCGCGGCGCCTTCCTCGCCACGCCCAACCGCGCCGAACTGGCCGAGGCGGCGGGACACCCGGTGGCGGGTGACGACGCGATCGTCGATGCCGCCAAGAAACTGATGCAAGACTGCGGCATCCGGAACCTGCTGGTCACCCGTTCCCAGGACGGAATGACCCTGGTGGAGGAAGACGGCACGGTCACCCACATCGCGGCGCAAGCGCGCGAGGTGTTCGACGTTTCGGGTGCGGGCGACACCGTGGTGGCGACCCTGTGCGCGGCGCTGGCGGCGGGCGGCAGCCTGGTCGACGCGGCGCGCCTGGCCAACCTGGCGGGCGGCATCGTCGTCGGCAAGATCGGCACCGCCACCGCCTCGGCGGCGGAGGTCAAGGCGGCGGCCCTGGCGCTGACCGGCGGCCACGCCAACGGCAAGGTGATGGATCGCGACGCCACCGCGGCGCGGGTCCGCGCCTGGCAGGGCCAGGGACTGGCCGTGGGCTTCACCAACGGCTGCTTCGACCTTTTGCATCCCGGCCACGTATCGCTGCTGCGGCAGGCGCGCGCCGCCTGCGACCGGCTGGTGGTGGGATTGAACAGCGACGCCTCGGTGAAACGCCTCAAGGGGGAGACCCGGCCGGTGCAGGATGAAAACGCCCGCGCCCTGGTCCTCGCGGCGCTGGCCGACGTGGACGCGGTGACCCTCTTCGCCGAGGATACCCCCCTCGAACTGATCTCCGTCCTCAAGCCCGACCTGCTGGTCAAGGGCGCGGACTACGCGGGCAAGACGGTGGTCGGCGCGGACATCGTCACGGAATCGGGCGGCCGTGTCGTCCTGGCGGACCTGGAAGCCGGGTTCTCGACCACCAATACCGTGCGAAAACTGACCGAGGGCCGCGCGTAGCCCCTATATTTCTTCGGCAAAAGCTCGGCATGCGGGAATTCCGGTGGGAAAAATCCCGCTTTCTTTGCGAAGTCGTTTCGTCCAAGTCTGATTGTTATCTCTCCGAAACCAAAGAGATTGCCCCGGCATGTTACTTTTTTGTAATATCCGCAATGGTGGTCTTTGCGCGAATCGCGCGAAGTATCCAAGAATTTCGAAAAAGGTCCCAACGCCGACGGCTCGTGGCGGAAGGGATGGGGCAGGAACTGTGCAGGATATGGAATAAGGTCGGATGTCAAACTGCCGTTTGCGGCGGCAGGTGATGTTTCGCGCTTGGGTCCTGCGGGGAGAAAGCACAATGCTCGCAAGTATGAAGATCACGACCCGGATGTTCTTGATGGTGATCATCGCCGTGGTCGGCATGGTCCTGGTCGGCGCGATCGGCCTCAACAACCTCAAGAAAAACCTTCTTGAGGACCGGTATCTCAAGACCCAGCAACTGGTCGAGGCGGCGGTCAGCATCGCCAAGCACTATCACGGTTTGGCCCAGAAGGGCACGATGAGCGACGCCGACGCCAAGGCCAAGGCTCTGGCCGACATGCAAATTCTCCGCTATGCGGACAATAACTATTTCTGGGTCAACGACTTCGACGGCATCCTGCTGATGCACCCCTTCCGCGCCAAGCAAATCGGCACCAGCATGCTGACGGCGAAGAAGAAGGACGGCAACCTGCTCACCGACGTCAACGGCGTCGCCCTTTACCAGGCCTTCGCCGACGCGGCGAAGAAAGGCGGCGGCTTCGTCCACTACACCGGGCGCGCCCCGGGCAGCGACCGCGAGGATTCGCCCAAGGTCGCCTACATGGGCGCCTTCGAACCCTGGAAGATGGCGATCGGCACCGGCATCTACGTCAACGACGTGGAGGAAGTGTTCGCCGAAAACCTGCGCCAGATGGCCCTGTGGATCGGCGCCCTGCTGCTGATCGCGGGCGGTATCGCCTATCGCATCAACGTCAGCATCGCCGGCCCCCTGAAGAAAATCACCTCCAGCATGGCGCGTCTGGCGGGCGGCGACACCCAGATCGAGGTCGAGGCGACCCGCTCGGCGAACGAAATCGGGGCGCTGACCAACGCTCTCGTCACCTTCCGCGACAACGCGGTCGAGGTCGAGCGCATGCACGAGGAACAGGCCAAGGCCGAGGAAGTGGCGCGCGAACAGAAGCGTCAAGCCCTGATCGAGATGGCCAACCGCATCGAGGACGAGGCGCACAAGGCGGTGGGCACGGTTTCCGGCCGCGCCAGCGAAATGGAACAGGCCGCGGTGGACATGAACGCCTCCGCCGCGCGGATGACCGAGGAGGCGGCCAACGCCGCCGCCGCCGCCGAGGAAGCCCTGGCCAACGCGCAGACGGTTGCCGCTGCCGCCGAGGAGCTCTCCAACTCGATCGACGAAATCGGCCGCCAGGTGCAGAAGTCCTCGGAGGTCGCGCACGAGGCGATCGCCATGGCGGGCAAGACCCGCGACGTGGTGCAGGGGCTCGCCACCTCGGCCGAACAGATCGGCACGGTGGTGGAACTGATCAACGGCATCGCGGCGCAGACCAACCTGCTGGCCTTGAACGCCACGATCGAGGCGGCGCGCGCGGGCGACGCGGGCAAGGGCTTCGCCGTGGTGGCGAACGAGGTGAAGAACCTGGCCACCCAGACCGCCCGCTCGACCGAGGAAATCGCCTCCCAGGTCAACGCCATCCAGGGCGTCACCAAGGAAGCCGGGGACGCCATCGAGAAGGTGGCGGAAACCATCAACAGCATGGGGGCGATCGCCGCCTCGATCGCCTCGGCGATCGAACAGCAGACCGCCGCGACCCAGGAAATCGCCCGCAACGTGCAGCAGACCGCCGACACCGCGCGCGACGTTTCCACCCGCATGTCCCATGTCTCCGAGGAAGCGGCGCGCACCACCGACCTCGCCGACCTGGTACGCGGCACGGCGGGCAGCCTGACCGGCGACCTGGAGGAAATGGAATCCCTGCTGGTCCAGATCGTGCAGTCCTCCACCGACCACGTCTAAACGGATATTCCGTCCGACGCGAACGGCCGCCCGATGGGCGGCCGTTTCGTTTTACGCGCTGCGAAAAAATGAAAGGCCGCCGCTAGGGGAAGCGGCGGCCTTGAAAGTTCCCTCGCCACGGGGTCGGTGGCAGGGAACGAGGGGAGCGGAATTGGACCATGTGGGAAGGGATCCGCCCCCCAGGGGAGGAATCAGGCGACCCAGGGCAGCTTATCGGTTTCCTGCTCCGCGTCGGCACGGGTAAGGCCGATGTCGCGCAACTGCGTCTCGTCCAGCTCGGCCAGCATGCGACGCCCCTGATAACGGCTTTCCAGCTGTTCCAGATAATCGATCAAGGCCATCACGCTCCAAGCGCCGGGCATCAGATATTTCGACATCGCAAGCCTCCTTTCCCGAGGGCTTTTCCGGTATTCGTTCGATGTTTGATCATAGGCTTGACGCAACCTTGACGACAAACGATACTTCGTGACGTTCGGATAAGCACAGCTTATGCAAGGAACCCCATGTCCGGTACCCCGCCGCTTGCCATGTTGCGCACTTTCGAGGCCGCCGCCCGCCACCTCAGCTTCACCCTGGCGGCGCGCGAACTGCATGTGACGCAAGCCGCGGTCAGCCAGCAGATTCGGCAGCTCGAAGCGATTCTCGAAGTCCGCCTGTTCAAGCGGATGAACCGCGCCCTTCTGCTCACCGACGCCGGGCAGGAATACGCGGTGCCGGTGCGTCAGGCGTTGCAGGAAATCAACGAGGCGACGCGCCGCCTGAGCGGCCGTCACCAGAAGACCGGCATCCTGACGATCAGCGTCCTGCCCTCGATCGCGGCGCGCTGGCTGGTGCCGCGCATCGGCCGTTTCCGCCAGCGCCACCCCGACATCGACCTGCGCCTGCACACCAGCTTCATCCCGGTGGATTTCGAACGCGACGGCGTCGACGCGGCGATCCGGCTGGGGCACTGGGGAACCCCCGCGATGCGCCGCTATCTCTATGGCGAGAAGCTGATGCGGGAATACATCTTTCCGGTCTGTTCGCCGCACCTGCTGAACGGCACGCCGCCCTTGCGGCGGCCCGAGGACCTGCGCTTCCACACCCTGTTGCAGGACGAATACATCGACTGGGACGACTGGTTCGAGAAAGCCGGGGTGAAGGGCGACTTCGACACCCACACCGGCCCCGCCTTCTTCGATTCGGCGATGAGCCTGCAAGCGGCGGTGGACGGCATCGGCATCGCCCTGGGACGCACCCCCCTGGTCGCCCGCGACCTGATGGTCGGACGCCTGGCCGCGCCCTTCCCCCTGCGCGTGGTGCACCGCCACGCCTATCGCTTCGTCTGCCCCAAGGGGGACGAGGACAATCCCAAGATCCGCGCCTTCCGCGACTGGCTGCTGGAGGAAATCGCCATCTGGAAGAAAGAGATCTCCGGCCATCCCATGCTCTCCCTCGACGACATCACGGAAAACGGCGACGACTGAAAAAACCGGGTGCGCGCGCCGCGCCGTCCGGCGATGATGGCAAGGAAGCGCGCGCGGACGGTTCGCGGCGCCTTGTTCCGAAAGCAACCACGATGTTGGGTTGGATCGCCCGCGCCCCGGGCAACGTGCGCGGCGCCTTGTGGATGGCCATCGCCGCCTTCGTCTTCGCGGCGATGAACGCCCTGATCAAATACGTCGGCCACGGCCTGCACGGCTTCGAAATCGCCTTCTTCCGCGCCCTGTTCGGTTTCCTGGCCCTGTTGCCCGCCATCGCCGCGGCGGGCGGAACCGCGGTGTTCCGCACCGACCGCCTGAAGATGCACGGTCTGCGCGCCCTGTTCGGCGGCATCACCATGCTCTGCTTCTTCTATGCGATGACCCGGCTGCCGCTGGCCAACGCCACCGCCCTGTCGTTCAGCCAGCCGCTGTTCATGCTGGCGCTGGCCCCCTTCCTGCTGGACGAGCGGGTGGGCTGGCACCGCGCGCTGGCCGCCGTCGTGGGCTTCGCCGGGGTGGTGATCGCGGCGCGGCCGGGCGCGGCGGGATTCTCCGCCGCCGCCTTCGCCGCCATCGCCGGGGCGCTGTTCATGACCTTCGCCATGGTCTGCGTGAAAAAGCTGTCGCTCACCGAACGGCCGCTCGCCATTCTCGCCTTCTTCTCGGCCAGCGCCATCCTGACCACCCTACCGCCGGCGCTGGCGGTGTGGCGGGCGCCGGACACGACGCAACTGCTGTGGCTGGCGCTGATAGGCGGCCTGGGCAGCCTGGGGCAATATATGTACGTGCGCGCCTATCGCGCGGGCGAGGCGTCGGTGGTGGCGCCCTTCAACTTCCTGCAACTGCCCTTCGCCGCGGCCTGGGGGGTCGCCGCCTTCGCCGAGACGCCGGGCACCGCCACCCTGGCGGGCGGCGGCCTGATCGTCGCCTCGGCGATCTACATCATGCGGCGCGAGGCGGCGGTGCACCGCAAAAACGTGTCCGCCCCGCCCGCCGCATCGTCATGATTCGGGGATGCCGGAGGTGAGGATGCGATCGACGAAGGCGGGCACCACCTCGGTGGCCGGGCCGTTGATCACCTCGTCGAACAGGGGCGTGCCCTGGCTGGGCTCCAGGTTCAGCTCCACCGAATAGGCCAGGCCGCGATAGCGCACGTGCTGCACGAAGCCCGCCGCCGGATAGACGTTGCCCGAGGTGCCGATGGAAACGAACAGGCGGCAGGTATCCAGCGCCTCGTAAGTGTGATCCATGCCAAGCGGCATTTCGCCGAACCACACCACGTGCGGACGCAGGCCCGCCTTGCGGCCGCAATGCGGACAGGGGGTGGAGGTATGCAGATCGTCCGCCCAGTCCATCAGCGCGTCGCAGTATTCGCAGCGCACCTTCAACAGCTCGCCGTGCATGTGGATCAGGTTCTTCGTTCCGGCCCGCTCGTGCAGGTCGTCGATGTTCTGGGTGACCAGCAGTACCTCGCCCGGCCATTCCCGTTCCAGACGGGCCAGCGCCTCGTGCGCCGCGTTGGGCACCACCTTGGGATCCTTCAGACCGGCGCGGCGGGCGTTATAGAATTCCTGCACCCGGGTCGGGTTGCGGGCGAAGCCCTCGGGGGTGGCGACGTCCTCGATGCGCACCTTGGCCCAGATGCCGTCGCTGTCGCGGAAGGTGTCGAGGCCGGATTCCTTGGAAATCCCGGCGCCGGTAAGGATGACGATGGTGGGCGTGGATTCGGTCATGACGCAGGCTCTCCGATGTTCAGGCCGATGGTAGCGCCTCGCCCGCCATGGGTCCAAGGGGGAAGCGCGCTTCCTCGGTATAGACCGAGCCTTCGGGCGCAAGACGGCTGGAATAAAGGATCATCGCGTCGGCGGCGAAGGGGTCGCACGACGCGGCGCCGTGCTGCGACAGATAGTCCTGCAACCGCGCCGGATCGGCGGCGCGCAGACGGGCCAGGGTGACGTGCGGGGCGAAGCGCCGTGCCTCCGGCGGGCAACCCGCGGCGCGGCAGGCGCGGACGACGCGCGCCTGCAATTCGGCCAGCGGCGGGGTGCGCGCCGCCTCCATCCACAGGGTGCGGGCACGGTGCGCGTCCCCGGCGATGCCGAGGCCGGAGAGTCGAACCTCCACCGCCGGGTGAACCACCGCCGCCAGTTCCTCGGCCAGCGCTTCGGCGCGGGCAAGGTCCACCTCGCCGACGAAGGCCAGGGTCAGGTGATAGTTCTCCGCCGGAATCCAGCGCGCCCCGGGCAGGCCGTGCGCCAGGTCGGCCAGGCGGCGCCGCGCCGCGTCGGGCAGGGGAAGGGCAACGAACAGCCGGATCATCGATAGGGTCCAAAACCGGAAAACCTGCCCCCATCCTGAACGATCCCGCCGCCGCGATCAAACCCGGCGGCCCGCCGACGGTTGCTTTCGCTTTTCGTCGTGGCATACTTGCGCGTCGGCGCCGACCACCACATCTTCTTTCCCGTGGTGGAAGCGATCCACTCCGTTTGCACGAGAGGACGAAGATGACGATGTACACCGACCCGCGTTTCGCGACGATGGGCCGCACGGCGACGGCGGAAGCCGTCGATCAGGGCCTGCGCACCTATATGCTGAAGGTCTACAACTACATGGCTTCGGCCCTGGCGGTCACCGGCTTGGTCGCCTGGATCGTGGCGCATACCCCGGCCCTGCTCAACCTGATGTACACCGTGACGCCGCGCGGCGCGGTGCAGCCCAACGGCCTGGGCTACGTGGTGATGTTCGCCCCCCTGGCGCTGGTCTTCTTCCTCGGCATGAAGATCCAGACGATGCAGGTGAGGACCGCGCAGACGGTGTTCTGGGCCTATGCCGGCCTAGTCGGCGCGTCGCTGGCCTATATCTTCCTGCTCTATACCTCGACCTCGATCGCCCGGGTGTTCTTCATCACCGCCGCCGCGTTCGCGGGCCTCAGCCTCTATGGCTACACCACCAAGCGCAACCTGTCGGCGATGGGCTCGTTCCTGCTGATGGGCCTGATCGGCGGCCTCGTCGCCATGGTGGTCAACCTGTTCCTGCAAAGCACGGTGCTGGACCTGGCCCTGTCGGCGATGTTCCTGCTGATCTTCGCCGGGCTGACCGCCTATGACACGCAGAAGATCAAGTCGATGTACTTCATGGTCGGCAACGACGGCGCCGCCGCCGAAAAGACCGCGATCATGGGGGCCCTCAGCCTCTACCTCGACTTCATCAACATGTTCCTGATCATGCTGCGCTTCATGGGCAACCGGAACCAGTAACGCCCACCGACGAAGACGCAGCCAACCCAAGGGCCGGTCGCAAGACCGGCCCTTCGCGCATTCCATTCCTGGTTTTTGCGCGAAGCGCGATAAAGCCTTCGCACGACGTGATGGTCGATTGCCGCCGATGCGGCGAAAAAAGAACGGGGTGCGCGAGGGGACCGAGTCCCCTCGCATATGTTCTTTATTTGTTCTTCTCTCCGCGCTATCCTGGCGGCATGGACGAGATCCCTTTCAAGGCGCAGCCGCAAATCGCCGCCGCGCGCCATCGCGGCGCGGGGCTGAACCGCGCCGGGCGTTACGAATCGCGCGACCGGGTTCCGGCGGACGACGGCTGGGAATCGTGGAACGACCCCGAGGTGCCGCCCCTGGAAACCACGGTACAGGAAGACGCCAGCCGCAGCGTCATCGCCCGCAACGCCAGCCCGGACATTCCCTTCGACCGCTCGATCAATCCCTATCGCGGCTGCGAGCACGGCTGCATCTATTGCTACGCGCGGCCGAGCCACAATTGGCTGGGCCTGTCCTCCGGTCTGGATTTCGAAACCCGCCTCTTCGTCAAGGCGGAGGCTCCGGCCCTGTTGGAGGCGGAACTGCGCCGCCCCGCCTATCGCAAGGAACCGCTGCGCCCCATCGCCATGGGCACCAACACCGACCCCTACCAGCCGGTGGAACGCCGCCTGCGGGTGACCCGCGGCATCCTCGGGGTGCTGCGCGACTGCAATCACCCGCTGACCATCACCACCAAGTCGGCGATGATCGTGCGTGACCTCGACATTCTGGGACCGATGGCGAGAAAGGGGCTGTTCGCCGCCGCGATTTCCCTTTCCACCCTCGACCGCGACCTCGCCCGCCGGATGGAGCCGCGCGCCACCCCGCCCTTCGGCCGCCTGGAGGCGATCTCCGCCCTGGCCCGCGCCGGGGTGCCGGTGACGGTGATGGTGGCGCCGATGATCCCCGCCCTCAACGACCACGAACTCGACCTCGTCCTCACCGCGGCGCGCGACGCGGGGGCCACCGCCGCCGGCATCACCCTGCTGCGCCTGCCCTTCGACGTGAAGGACCTGTTCGCCGACTGGCTGACCGCCCACTACCCCCGCCGCGCCGCGCACGTGCTGTCGCTGCTTCGCCAAAGCCGCGGCGGCCAACTGGACGAAGCGCGCTTCGGCAAGCGCATGCACGGCGAAGGCCCGGTCGCCGACATGCTGACCCAGCGCTTCGAAGCCGCGTGCCGCCGCCTCGGCCTCAACCGGAAAGGCCTCGCCCTGCGAACCGACCTCTTCCGCCCGCCGCCCCGCCCGGGGGAGCAATTGCGGCTGATGCTGTAAAAAGCCGCGAAAAAGGAAAAACGTTGCGAAGGGCCTTGGGCCCTTCGCGCATCCCATTCCTTAAGGTTTTTGCGCCAAACGCGATCGAACCGTCACGCCGCGTGAAGGTCGATTGCCACTGTCGCGGCGGAAAAGAATGGGATCAAAGCCCTTTGCGGGTGTGGGCGAAGCCCACGGATTTTTCTGGTGTTATCCCAACGCCCGTTCGATGGCGGCCAGAAGGTCGGCGTTGCGCAGGGGTTTCTTGAACACCGCGACGATACCGTCCATGGCGCTGGCGCGTTTTTCCGAGTTGTCCTCGGGTGCGAAATAGCCGGAATAGAGGATGATCGGCAGGTCGGGGTGGTCCTGGTGCAGGCGGCGGATCAAGTCGACGCCGTTGCCGTCGGGCATCGAGAGGTCGACGATCGCCAAGTCGGGCAGACGGACGGCGACCGCCTGTTCCGCCTCGGCGACGCGGTGGGCCTGACGCACCGCGTACCCCGCCGATTCCAGAACCAGGGAGATCGCCTCGCAGGCCAGGGCGTTGTCGTCAACGATCAGGATTTCCGCCATCGTTCGCGTCCGTTCGGGTTTCCGAGGCCAGCAGGGGGATCCACACGGTGAAGGCGCTGCCCAGGCCGGGTTCGCTGTCGACGTCGATGCGGCCGCCCCAGTTGCGCACGATGCCGAAGGCCACCGCGAGGCCAAGACCGGTGCCGTGGCCTTCGTCCTTGGTGGTGAAGAAGGGTTCGAAGATACGCTGTTTCACCGCATGGTCCATGCCCTTGCCGGTATCCACCACCGAAATCGCCACCGCGGCGCGGCCTTCGTCGCCGGGTTCGGCGGCCTCTTCCGCGGGGAAGCGCAGGATGTCGGCGCGGCAGCGGATCTCGATCGTGCCGGTATGGTCCATCGCGTCGGCGGCGTTGGTGACCAAGTTGGTCAAAACCTGACCGAGTTCGCGGCGGTCGAGCTTGGCCATGGCGCTGACCGGGATGGCGTCGTCGAGGGACAGTTCCAGCCGGATCTGCGCGGGCAGGCCGGTGCGGATGAAGGCGACGGCGTCTTGAATGGCGGGCACCATCGCCGCCGCGTCGTCCGAGGCAGGGGCGTTGCGGGCAAAGGTCAGAACCCCGCGCACGATGGTTTCGGCGCGCTCCGCCGCGTCGGTGATGCGGGAAAAACAGCGCGCCGCCAGACTGTCCGGCGGCACCTGGGCGACCCCCAGTTCGGACAGGGTGAAGATCGGCTGCAAGGTGTTGTTGAGTTCGTGGGCGACGCCGCTGGCCAACTGGCCCAGGGCCTCCATCTTCTGGCGATTCTGTTCGATGTCGCGCAGGCGGATGTCCTCGGTGCGGTCCTCGATGCGCCAGACCCAGCCGCCGTCGGGCATGGTGTGGGCGGAAAAGCGCAGGTGCCGCCCGCCGATCCACGGCACGTCGTCCTGGTTGGGGGCGTGCAGCAGGCGGTTGATGCGTTCGCGCACCTGGCCCTCGGTGACGCCGACGCCGAAGGCGCCCAGGGTGGCGAGGAAGCGGAAGATGGCGATCGCCGGGGTGTCGCGCCGGGCCAGGGGCGAGGGCAGGCGCAGCATCTCGGGGAAGCGGGCGTTCCATTCGGTCAGGGTGTCGTTGGCGCTGAACGCGGCAAGCCCATGATCCAGGGAGTCCATGGCGACCCGCAACAGGTCGGTGCGTTCCGCCAGGCGGGTTTCGCTGTCCTTGATCGCCCGTTTCGAATGGCGGCGCTCGGTGATGTCGGTGATCAGGGCGGTAACCCGCACCCGTCCGTCCTCGGTGGACTGATAGACCCAGTCCACCTGCACGTCGCGGGACGAGGCGTCGGCGCGATGCAGGAATTTGGCGGCGAAGCGCGCCTCGGACTGGCGGCGTTCCAGGATGGCCCGCGTCACCGAGGCCAGCAGGGGGCGCGATTCCCAACTGGCCAGGCGGTCGAAGGGATGGCCGAGCAGGTCCTCGATCGCGCAGCCGGCGATCGACGCCGCCATCGGGTTGGCGCGGACGATCAGCCCGCGGTCGTCGATTTCGACCAGGCCGATCGGCAGCGAATCGAGAAGCGCGCGGGAGCGGCAATCTTCGGCTTCAACGGGGGAATCGCGGTCGGTCATGCGGGCGGTCCGGTCTGTCGCTATCGAAGATGTTGTTTCACACGGGGGATGACTTGTCCATGCCGGGACGGTTGAACGGCGCGGCGGGTTGTCCCATCTTGGGGGCAACAGTTTTCAAGGAACCGAGGCCATGACTCACACCATCCAGGTTTGCATCCGCTGCAACTTCACCAAGACCGAGGAAGAAAAAAACGGCGTGCGCGGCGGCACGCAGCTTCACCAGAACCTTCTCAAGAAATTCGAGAAATGGCCGCTGAAGGAGCACTTCGCGGTGGAAACCACGGGCTGCATGGGGGCGTGTTCCAACGCCTGCGTCATCGCCTTCCAGGCGCCGGGCAAGATCGGCTGGGTGTTCGGCGGCCTCAACCCGCGATTCTCGGTGCCGAGCATCCTGGAGTTCGCCGAAAAGTACCTGAACGACCCGGAGGGCAAGGTGCCCTACGGAGACCGCCCGCCGGAACTGGCGGCGGGTCTGATCACCCGCATCTATCCGGCGGGGACGGCCCCGGCCGCGAATACCGGATGCGACTGATGCGCCTATTCGGAGTCGGGAACGACGGCGGGGGACAGCGGCGCCAGGCGCGGCGACCGATTGCCGGGGAACCAGTTGACCCAGGCGCGACAGTCCACCACCGGGCCGACGACGAACAGCGCCGGATTCGGCAAATCGCTGTCCGCCGCGTCGGCGGCGCAGCGTTCCAGGGTGGAGATCAGCACCCGCTGGCGCGGCGTGCTGGCCTGCGAAACGATGGCGCAATGTTCGCCGGGGTCGCGGCCGCCCGCGATCATGCGCTCGGCGATGTGACCCAGGGACTTCATCGGCATGTAGATGACGATCACCGGCACGGTGCGGGCCAGGTCTTCCCACTTCACCCGGCGCGACATGCCGCCCGATTCGTCATGGCCGGTGACGAAGACCACCGCGTCGTTGGTTTCGCGCGTGGTCAGCGGAATTCCGGCATAGGCCAGGCCGCCGATTCCCGCGGTGATGCCGGGAACGATGCGGAAGGGAATCTCGGCGCGCACCAGGGCCTGGGCTTCCTCGCCCCCCCGGCCGAAGACGAAGGGGTCGCCGCCCTTCAGGCGCACCACCCGCTTGTTTTGCTTGGCCAAGTCGACCAGAAGGTCGCAGATGTCGCTCTGCTTGGGGCTGCATTTCCAGCCGCGCTTGCCGACGTTGATCAGTTCGGTGCCCGGAGCGACCAGGGCAAGGATGCGGGGATCGACCAGGGCGTCGTGCACCACCGTGTCGGCCTGCTCCAGCGCCGAAAGGGCGTGCAGCGTCAACAGGCCCGGGTCCCCCGGACCGCCGCCGACCAGCCAGACCCAACCGGGTTCCAGTTCCACCGTATAAGCGTTCGCGCGTTTCATCATGGCGGCGCAAGTTATGCCCAAGCGCGCGGACGATGACAAGTCGCCATTCGCCGGATATGACACTTTTCGAGCATTGACCGACAGGAAAGGACACCCGATGGCGGATCCCGCCAAGCCTCTTCGCAGCGGATGGACCACCGGCGCCTGCGCCGCCGCCGCCGCCACGGCGGCCTATCGCGCGCTGTTCGGCGACGGTTTTCCCGATCCGGTGGAAATCGTCCTGCCGCGCGGCGAACGCCCCGGTTTCGCGCTGTCCACCCGGCGGTTGGAGGCCGACTCCGCCACCGCCGGGGTGATCAAGGACGCGGGCGACGACCCCGACGTCACCCACGGCGCCGAGATTCTGGTCACGCTGCGCCGGGGCGCAGCGGGATCGGGCATCACCTTCCGGGGCGGCGAGGGCGTCGGCACGGTGACCCGGGCGGGCATCCCGGTGCCGGTGGGCGAAGCGGCGATCAACCCGGGGCCACGGCGAATCATCGCCGCCAACCTGCTGCGCGCCATCGACGAAACCGGCGGTCCCGCCGACGTCGAGGTGACCGTCGCCATCCCCGGGGGCGAGACGCTGGCGGCGAAAACCCTCAACCCCCGCCTCGGCATTCTCGGCGGCCTTTCCGTGCTCGGTACCACCGGCGTGGTGGTACCCTATTCCTGCGAGGCCTTCATCCAGACCATCCAGCGCGCCGTCGACGTCGCCGTCGCCAACGGCATGACCCACCTGGCGGGGTCCACCGGCTATGCCTCGGAACGCGCCGTGCAGCAGTATTACGGCCTGCCCGACCTCGCCCTTATCGACATGGGCGATTTCGTCGGCGGCCTGCTCAAGTACCTGCGCGCCCACCCGGTGCCGCGCCTGACCCTTTCCGGCGGCTTCGCCAAGTTCGCCAAGCTGGCGGAAGGCCACATGAACGTCCATTCCAGCGCCTCGCGGGTGGACATGGCCGCGCTGGCCGCGCTGGCGCGCACCCACGGCGCGCCCCCCGCCCTGGCCGAACGCATCCGCGCCGCCAACACCGCGATGGAGGCGATGGAGCTGGCCGCCGCGCAGGACGTGCCCCTGGCCGACGCGGTGGCGTCGCGCTGCCTGAACGCGGCGCGCGACATCCTCAAGCCGGTCACCGTGGTGGACGTGCTGATCGTCGACCGTTCCGGCGTGGTGGTGGGCCATGCCGGACCGTGACCCGCCGCTGCTGCTGATCCTGGGCGGCACCGCCGACGCGGCGGGGCTGGCCCGCCGTCTGGCCGCCGAACGGCCCGAGATCGAGGTCCTCACCTCGCTTGCCGGGCGGGTGCGCGACCCCAAGCCGCTGCCCGGCCGGGTGCGGATCGGCGGCTTCGGCGGCGCCGAGGGTCTGGCCGACTTCCTGCGGCAGAACCGCGTCGCCCTGGTGGTCGACGCCACCCACCCCTTCGCCGCCCGGATCTCCGCCAACGCCCGTGCCGCCTGCGACGCCGTGGGGGTGCCCCGCCTGCAAATCCGCCGCCCGGAATGGCCGCGCCACCCGGACGACCGCTGGATCGAAACCGACACCACGGAAGAGGCGGCGCGCCGCCTGCCCGCCACCGGCAACCGCGCCTTCCTTACCGTCGGCATCGGCGAACTCGCCCCCTTCGCCGACCTGCCGGATGTCTGGTGCCTGGTCCGCGTCGTCGATCCGCCCGCCGCGCCGTTGCTTGCCGGGCCGCACCTCGCGCTGGCCGCGCGCGGCCCCTTCGCCGAGGCCGACGACACCGCCCTGATGCGCGACCACCGCATCGACGTGCTGGTCACAAAGCACGCGGGCGGCAACGCCACCTACGGCAAGATCGCCGCGGCGCGCAAACTGGGGATTCCGGTGCTGATGATCCGCCGCCCGCCCGCCGAACCCGGCGACACCGCGACGCCGGAAGCGGCGATGGCGTGGATCGCGGAAAAGCTGGAAAATAAGGCCGGGCGTTGCCCGGACCCGCAAGGGGTCGCGGCCCCCTTGACCCCATAACTTGTTTTCGCCGCGTCAGCGACTATCGACCTTCGCGCGGCGTGAGGGTTCGATCGCGCTTTCGCTCAAAAACCAAGGGGATGGGGTGCGCGAGGGGTCCGAGACCCCTCGCGGCCTTTCTTACCGCCGCACCACCAGGACTTCGCGCGACAGGCGGGCCTGGTCCAGGGCGGACAGGCGGTTGCCCTGCATGATGGTGCGCAGGGTTTCGACGTACTTCGTGCCGCGTTCGGAATACTTGTCCAGGGTCGCGGTCAAGTCGTAGCCCGACGCGCCCAGCGCCCGCTGCAGGCGGAAGCGTTCATAGGCGGGGTGGGTGTTGAGATTGCGCACATAGGCGGAAATCGCCCCCTTGACGCTGGAGAAGGCGCGGATCTTGTGGGATTCGCCCGCCTCGCGCTCGGAGGGAACGATGCCGCGATGGCCCTCGTCCCAGGTCCACTGGCCGAACAGGGCGTTGCCTTCGCGCACGAAGCGCGAGGTTCCCCAGCCGCTTTCCTCGGCGGCCTGGGCCAGCACCAGCGACGGCGGCACGCCATCGACGCGACGCAGCAGTTCCTCGACGTCGGGGGAATCCAGCTTGTAGTCGCGCGCCAAGCCATCCAGCCACGCCTGGTCGCGGCGCGACGGCGCCTGTCCGGCGTCGACGCGGGACTTCAGCGCCAGCAGACGGTCGCGGTCGGCCTCGACGTCGGCGTTCACCTGCAACACCAGGGGCAGCAGGGTACGGAAGAACAGGCTCTTCTTCAGATCGACGTTCTGCAGATGGATCAGATCCTTGGGCAGGGTCTTGAGGACCAGGGACGGAACCTCGAGGCGACCGGAGATCACCTCTTCCCAGTCATAGCCCTCGGCGTCGAAGCGGGCGGCCAGGGCCAGCGATTCCTCGGGTTCGACGTGCGGCAGCACCGCGCGGGCGGTGCGCACCTCGCGCACCTCCTCGATCACCGTCAACTTCGCCAGCGGCGCGGGCGGCGCGACGACAAGCAGGGACACCAGCCCCAGGGCGCAACCCAGGGCGGCGGCAGAAAAGGCGAAACGCGGACGCTCGCTAAGATCGATGAAATTCGGTCCCGGCAATGATCCCTTCTCCGTACCGTTAAAACGATTTGCTCTCATTTTGTCCCCGCGCCGCCCGCGGGGATGGCCGGTTCAGACCACCTGCCGCACCGCGACGACCTCGGGAACGTAGGTCTTCAGCATCGCCTCGACGCCGTTTTTCAGGGTCAGCGTCGCGCTGGGACATCCGGCGCACGCGCCCTTCATCCGCAGATAGACGATCCCGTCGTCGAAACGATCGAACACGATGTCGCCGCCATCGCGGGCGACCACCGGGCGCACCCGGGTTTCGATCAAGGCCTTGATCCGGCCCCCTATGCCGCCGTCGCTTTCTACGGCGGCGGATTCGGCCACGCGGTCCTCGCAAAGGATCCGGTGGCCGAGGGTCAGGTGCTCCACCAGGAGCCCCAGAACCTGCAATTTCAAAACACCCCACGACGCGGCGTCGGTCTTGGTCACCGCGACCGATTCGCGCCCGATCATCACCCCCGCCACGCCGTCCAGCTGGAACAGACGCTCCGCCAACGGCGACAGGGCGGCGGCGGCTTCCGGGCTGGGGCAGTCGACGCTGCCCCCTTCGCTCAAGACCCGCCCCGGCAGGAACTTCATGGTTGCCGGATTGGGTGTCGGTTCGGTCTCGATAAACATCTGGCCGATCTCCACGCCGGAAGCTGAAATATGGGGCGAGAGGTCGGGCGTCAAGTCACTTTTGCGTTCAACGGCGGAAGACGAGGGCGACTCCCCAGCCCGCCAGGACCGCGAAGGCGATCGTCGCCAGCGCGTATTTCACGGCATGTCGCGTCGCGAAATCAAAGACTTCGGCGCTGAACCCGGTCTTCGAAACGAACAGCGGCGTGATCTCGGCGCCGACTACCGCGCCGTCCTGCAAAAAATAGACTTCCACCGAATAGGAACCGGTGGGCACCGTGGCGGGAAGGAACAGTTCCGCCCGGAACAGGCGATTCTCCAGCGTGGTGACGGTGCCCGCCTTCTCGGGATAGAGGCCCGCCTTCTGCTTGATCCGGATCAGCGCGGCGCGGAAGCGTTTCGCCTCGGCCTCGGACAACCCCTTGCCGTCGCCATCGGTGGCGGAGAGGGCCAGGGACTCCAGGCCGATCTGGTGGCGCTTGCGCACCTCGGACGGCGCGACGCTGGACAACGGCGCCGTCGCCGCCACCGCGTAATACGACGGCACCTGCGCGAAGGTCACGCCGCCGCGATTCATCCAGATTCCGGCCAGACGGGTCTTTTCCCGCACCACGTGGGTTTCGCGCGGACCGCGCACCACCATCACGATGTCGCCCTTGCGGTCGTCGGTGGCGCCGAAGGCCAACACGTGGGTGCCGGAAAATCCGGTGGTGATGGCGACCAGATGGTTGGACAGGTCGGCGACCACCGGGCGCGCCGCGTCCGCCCCGTCGCCCGACGGCAGAAGGGCAAGGGCAAGCGCGGCCAGCAGGGGAAGAAGCCGCCTCATCGTTCCCTCGCGATCAGCACCGAGAACGGCTCCGCCGGGGTCGTCGCCAGGTCGTCGACCAGCCCGACGCACACCCCCAGAACCAGCAGCGCCAGCAGGATGCGCAAGTGCCGCCCGCCCAGCTTGGCCCCCAGCCGTGCCCCCCACTGCGCGCCCAGGATGCCGCCCGCGATCAGCAGGATGGTCAGCACCGCGTCGACGTTGTGGTTGAGGGTGGCTTGCAGAAAGGTGGTGGCGATGGTGACGAAGATGATCTGAAACAGCGAGGTGCCGATCACCACCTGGGTCGGCATGCCCAGAAGATAGATCATCGCCGGCACCATGATGAAGCCGCCGCCGACGCCCATGATCGCGACCAGGATGCCCACCACCACCCCCATGGCGAGGGGCAGGACGGCGCTGATCGTCAAGTCCGACTTCGGAAAGCGCATCGGCATCGGCAGACGCGCCGCCCAGGCGAAGCGCTCCACCCCGCGTGGGCCGGAGGACGCGGGCGCCCCGCGCGAGCGGATCATCGAGATCACGCTCTCCACCAGCATCAGGCCGCCCACCCCGGCCAGGAAGACGACATAGGCCAGGCGGATCGCCAGATCGATCTGCCCCAGGGACTTCAGCAGGTTGAAGATCAGGACGCCGAGCAGGGAACCGGCGACGCCGCCCGCCAGCAACACGCCGCCCATGCGCACGTCGACGTTGCCGCGCCGCCAGTGGGCGATCACCCCGGAAATCGACGACGCGATGATCTGGTTGGTGCCCGAGCCCACCGCCACCGACGGCGGAATGCCGAGGAAAATCAGCAGCGGCGTCATCAGGAAGCCGCCGCCCACCCCGAACAGGCCCGAGGTGAATCCGACCAGCGCGCCCAGCGCGACGATCAGGGCGGCATCCACGGACATTTCGGCGATCGGCAGGTAGACCTGAATCATCGGTGCGTTTCGCCGTGCGGCTTATCCTATTTCAAGAGGATGTTGGCGACTTCCTGTAGTTGGGTACGCGACCGCAGCAAATAAAACCCCTGCGCGGCGAGATGGCTGGGGCAGACCTGGGCGTCCGGCGCGCAGTTGGAGACCATCAGGGGGTCGAGGGTGGCGGCCAGGCGGAAGGAAGACAGCATCTGGTCCCAGGCGGAGGTCAGTTCCTTGTCCTTGATCACCGGGGCGAAGTCGTGCCCAAGCTCGCGCAGAATCAGATAATAGCCGTAAAGCCGCCCCTTGGTCTGATAGAAGACGTCGTCGGAGGTACGGTCGAAGATCACCCCGCCGCCGTCCTCGATCCGCCGGTCGAGAAGCGCCGAGGCGGAGCCCATGTCGTTGCCGATGCGGTCCAGCGTGGCGATCAGGTTGTCGGCGCGGCGTTCGAACACCGCCTTGCCCGTGCCCAGGCGCTCGTTATAGCTGACCAGGGCGCGGCGCGCCGCCAGGTACTGGCTCTCGGACGAGGCGGTGGGCATCAGCGAGGTGGACAGGTTGAAGATCCACACGTTGCCCGGATACTTCAACAGCCCCACCGCCTTCTCCAGGTCGGGATCGACCTGGGAGGAACCGCGGGTGCGCCCCAACTGATCGGAAAGCTCCACCGCGAAGCGCGACAACGCGGCGAAGAGGCCGGTCTGGAAGTTCGGCATGTTGTCCAGCGCGGCGGTGGGGAAGAAGAAGGGGTCGTTGGGAATCCAGTGGCCGTCCGCCACCTCGCGCTGGATCAGGGCGGCGGCCTGGGCCACGGCGCGGGACTGCCCGGCGGCCACCTCGCCCGGACCGAAATCCGGGTTGTCGTCGATCTTGTGGAACGTCGCCATGCCGATGGGATAGTAGAGCAGGACAAGCGCCGCGACGATCGCGGCCACCCACTTCACCGCCCGCCACGGTCCGGCACCTCGGTTGAGGCGGCCGATGCCGTCCTTCAGGCTGATCCGTTCCCGCGCTGCGGAGAACGCGGCGCGCGCGCGTCCGGTGAAAGCCTCGAAATCCGGCATACGGAACCTCCGTCGTTTCGTTTGTCAGGGCCGCAGGAACCCCACGGCCTCGTAAACCTCGTCCAGCACCGGCTTCGCCAGGGCGGCGGCTTTTTGCGCGCCGTCCTTCAGGATGCCGTCGATATAGGCCGGGTCCTGGCGCAGGCGAGCCATCTCGGCGTTGATCGGCGCCAGCTTCGCCACCGCCGCGTCGGCCAGACGTCCCTTGAAGTCGGAAAACGCCATGCCCGCGCACTCGGCGACCGCCGCTTCCAGGCTTTTGCCGGTCAGCGCGCCATAGATGCCCAGAAGATTCGACGCCTCGGGCCGCCCCTCCAGACCCGCCACCGCGTCGGGCAGCGGGTTGGGATCGGTCTTCGCCTTGCGGATCTTCAGCGCGATGGCGTCGGCGTCGTCGGTCATGTTGATGCGGGCGTAATCCGAGGGATCGGACTTGCTCATCTTCTTTTCGCCGTCGCGCAGCGACATCACCCGCGTGCCCGCGCCGAAGATCAAGGGTTCCGGCAGGGGGAAGACCTCCTTGCCGAAATCGTTGTTGAACTTCTGGGCGACGTCGCGGGTCAGTTCCAGATGCTGCTTCTGATCCTCGCCCACCGGCACGTGGGTGGCCTTGTAGATCAGGATGTCGGCGGCCATCAGGCAGGGATAGGCGAACAGGCCGACCGAGACGTTCTCGCGGTTCTTGCCCGCCTTTTCCTTGAACTGGGTCATGCGGTTGAGCCAGCCCATGCGCGCCACGCAGTTGAACACCCAGGCCAGTTCGGCATGGGCAGAAACCTGGCTCTGGTTGAACAGGATGTTCTTCTTGGGATCGATGCCCGCGGCGATCATTCCCGCCGCCAGTTCGCGGGTGGTGGCGCGCAATTCCGCCGGATCCTGCCAGACGGTGATCGCGTGCATGTCGACCATGCAGAAGATGCATTCGTAATCGTGCTGCAAGTCCACCCAGTTCTTCATCGCGCCAAGATAGTTGCCCAGATGAAGATTACCCGACGGCTGAATACCCGAAAAAATCCTGTCCATTCGAACTTCTCTGCTGATTTACCGGACCCTTGATCGCGCCCGTTCGAGGTATCCCCCATTTCGCCCTTCAGGGCAAGACCGGGGCAGGTCGGAAAAGCAAAAACGTCGCGGAGGATCCAGGGCCCTCCGCACCTCCCCTTCGCTCGTTTTCGCCGCGTAACGCTTTTATCGCGTATCGCGCAAAACATAACGAATGGGGTCTGGGGCCCAAGGCCCCAGCGGGGTCCGGGGCTTGGCCCCGGGCCTGGTTTTCCCTACCCCCGGCGCAAGGCGGCGCGGAATTCGCCCAGGCTGATCACGCCCAAGGCGCGGGCGAGGCCGAGGTAGGCGACCCCGCCCAGGCCGATCCAGACGCACAGGGCGGTCCAGGCGGGCAGTCCGGTCAGCACGCCGGGGTCGAAGACCTGCGCGGCGGCCAGCAGGGCGGCCATCGCCAGGGCGGCGGCGGCGATGCGCGGCGCGCGGCGGCGCAAGCGGTCGTCGAAGGCCAGATGACCGCGCCGCCGCAGGATCGTGGCCAGCAGCCCGGCGTTGATCCAGGCGGAAGTCGCGGTGGACACGGCGATGCCGATGTGCCCCAGGGGGCCCATCAGGACAAGATTGAGGACGAGGTTGGAAATCAGGCAGACGGCGGCGATGCGCACCGGGGTGGAGGTGTCCTCGCGGGCGAAGAAGCCGGGAACCAGCACCTTGACCAGGACGTGCGCGGGCAGGCCGCAGGCGAAGGCGGTCAGGGCCGCGCCGGTGGCGGCGCTGTCGCGGGCGGAAAAGGCGCCGCGTTCGAACAGGGTGGCGACGATCGGCAGGGCCAGGGCGGCCAGGCCCGCGGCGGCGGGCACGGTGAGCAGCAGGGCGAATTCCAGGCCGCGGTTCTGGGTGTGGCGGGCCTGATCGTCCCGCTCCGACTTGATCTGGCGGGACAGCATGGGCAACAACGCGGTGCCGATGGCGATGCCGACGACGCCCAGCGGCAACTGGTTGACGCGGTCGGCGTAATACAGCCAGGAGACCGCGCCCTCGCTGACCAGCGAGGCGATCACCGTATCGACGAGAAGGTTGATCTGATAGACGCCCATGCCGACGACGCCGGGCAGGATGCGCCGCCCCAGCAGACGGACGTCGGGGGAGAGGCGGGGCATCACCAAACCCGGTCCCATGCCGACACGGCGGTTGTTGACGAACAGCCAGACGAACTGCACGACGCCCGCGACGGTGACCGCCCAGGCCAGCACCGCGCCCGCGCCGCCGGTCCACAGGCGGCCATAGCCGAGGGCGGCGGCAATCAGGCACAGGTTCAGCAGAATCGGCGCGGCGGCGGCGGCGGCGAAGCGGCCCATCGAGTTCTGGATGCCGGAAAACAGCGACACCAGGGCGATGAAGAAGAGATAGGGAAAGGCGTAACGGGCGAGCTCGGCGGCCAGTTCCAGCTTGCCCGGCACCTCGGCGAAGCCGGGGGCGAAGGCGGCGATCGCCCAGGGCATCGCCGCCTCCATCACCAGCACCATGCCGATCAGGGTCAGGGCCAGCACCGCGAAGACCCGGTCGGCGAAGGCGCGGGCGGCGCGTTCGCCCTCGCCCTCCAGGGTACGCGAGAACAGCGGCACGAAGGCGGCGGAGAAGGCGCCCTCGGCGAAGAGGTGGCGGAACAGGTTGGGAAAGCGGAAGGCGACGAAAAAGGCGTCGGCCTCGGTCCCCGCGCCGAGCATGCGGGCCAGCAGCACGTCGCGGACGAAGCCGGTGACGCGGCTGATCAGGGTGAACCCGCCGACGGTGGCGATCGCGCGGGACAGGTTCATCGCGCGGCGGCCTTCGCGGTTTCTTCCACCGGTTCGATGGCGGTCAGCAGGGCCTTGCGGATGCGCTTGGTCTTGCCCTCGTGGGTGATCTTCATGCCGAAGACGTCCTTGACGTAGAAGACGTCGACCACCCGCTCGCCATAGGTGGAGATGTGGGCCGAATTGATCTGCAGCCCCAGGTCGCGCAGGGCCGAGGTGATGTCGTAGAGGAAGCCCGGGCGGTCGCGGCCGTTGATCTCGATCAGGGTGTGGGTGGCCGAGGCGTTGTTGTCGATCAGGACGCGCGGCGGCACGGTGAAGACGTTCATCCGCTTGGCGCCGCGCGACGGACGGGCGGCGAGTTCGCGGTCGAGGTAGACCTCGCCCTTCAGCACCTTGGCGATGGCGCGCTCGATGCGCTCGGTTTCGGTATAGGCCTCGCCGTCCATGCCCTGCACGGTGAAGACGTCCATCGCCATGCCGTCGGCGAAGGTGGTGATGCGCGCGTCGAGGATCGAGGCGGAGGCCAGAACCATCGCCCCGGCGATTTTCGAAAACAGGCCGGGATGGTCGGCGGTATAGACCAGGACCTCGGTGTGCGCGGTTTCGGCGTCGACGCGGCAGACCACGGTCAGCGCCTCGCCCGCCGCGTCGGCGGCGCGCATGATGCGGGCCTGGCGCTCCTGCTCCTCGGCGGTGAAGGAATACCAATAGGCCCGATAGCCGCGGGAAATCGCGCGTTCGCGTTCCTCTTCCGGCCAGTCGGCCAGACGCTCGCGCAGGGCCTCCTTGGCCAGGCCTTCCTGCTGCGCGGCGGCGCGCGGCGCCTCGGAAAAACCGGGTTGCGCGCCGTCGTCGCTGCCCAGGCCGCCGGTGATGCGGTCCAGCGTGCGCAGGTAAAGGGCGCGCAGCAACTGCGCCTTCCAGGCGTTCCAGATGTCGGGGCCGACGCCGCGAATGTCGGCGCCGGTCAGAATGTGCAACAGGCGCAGACGCTCGGGGCTTTGCACCAGGTCGGCGAAGTCGGCGATCGCCTTGGGATCGTCGAGGTCGCGTTTGAAGGCGACGTTGGACATCACCAGGTGGTGGCGCACCAGCCAGGCGACGGTTTCCGTCTCCTCGTCGGACAGGCCGAAGCGCGGCCCCAGTTCCTGGGCGATGCGCGCGCCCGCCACCGAGTGGTCCTCGCCCGAACCCTTGGCGATGTCGTGCAGCAGCATCGCGACGTACAGCGCGCGGCGCGACTGCACCAGGGGAAACAGCTGGGTGGCCGAGGGCATGTCCTTGGCGTAACGGCCCTGCTCGATGTCGTGCAGGATGCCGACGGTGCGGATGGTGTGCTCGTCGGTGGTGTAGACGTGGTACATGTCGTACTGCATCTGCGCCACCACCCGGCCGAAGGCGGGGACGAAGCGGGCGAAGACACCGCATTCGTTCATCCAGCGCAGGGTGTTCTCGGAATTCTTGGAATGCGCCAGGATCTCCAGGAACAGGCGGTTGGCCTCGGGGTTGCGGCGCAGAGCCTTGACCCGGTCCAGTTCCTCGGTGACGCGGCGGATGGCGTGGGGATGGATGTTCAGCCCCTGCGCCTGCACGATGTGGAAGAGCCGCATGATGTTAAGCGGATCCTTGGCGAACACATCGTCCGAGGCGATATCCAGCCGGTTCTTTTCGATAACGAAACCTTCCGCCGGAATCCGGCGGCGAACCAGGCCGATGCCGAAATGGGGCTTGCGCTTGTTCTGTTCCTCCAGAACCGCGCAGACCATGCGGGTGAGGTCCCCGACTTCCTTGGCCACCAGGAAATAGTGCTTCATGAAGCGTTCGACCAGCTTCTGGCCGACGCGGTTGCGATAGCCCATGCGGCGGGCGATTTCCGGCTGCAGGTCGAAGGTCAGGCGGTCCTCGGGGCGGCCGGTGAGGTAGTGCATGTGGCAACGCACCGTCCACAGGAAGTTCTGGGCGCGGGTGAAGGCGCGCACCGCGTCGGCGGAGAGAAGCCCCTGCTGCATCAGGTCCTCGACCGCCGTGGCGCCATAGGTGTATTTCGCGATCCAGAACAGGGTGTGCAGGTCGCGCAGGCCGCCCTTGCCTTCCTTGATGTTGGGCTCCAGCACATAGCGGGAGCTGCCGGTGCGTTCGTGGCGTTCGTCGCGCTCGACCAGCTTCTGCTCGATGAAGGCGGCGGAGGTCCCGGCGACCACGTCGTGCCAATAGCGGCGGCGCGCCTCCTCGAACAGGGCATGGTCGCCCCACAGCCAGCGGCATTCCAGAAGCGCGGTCTTCACCGTGCTGTCGTCCTTGGCCTGGCGCACGCAGTCGTCGGGGGAACGGGTGGAATGGCCGACCTTCAGCCCCAGATCCCACAGGAAATAGAGCACGTATTCGACGACGTTCTCGTGATAGGCGGTGGCCTTGTAGGGCAGCAGGAACAACAGGTCGATGTCGGACTGGGGGGCCAGCTCGCCACGGCCGTAACCGCCCACCGCCGCCACGGTCAGGCTTTCGCCGGTGGTGCGCACGCCTTGGAAGACGCGCTTGGTGACCAGTTCCATCATCGCGTGGATCAACTGGTCGACCAGATAGGCCTGGGCGCGCACAATTTGCGTGCCCGAGGCGCGTCCGTGTTCGAAACGGGCGCGGATTTCCTCGCCTCCGTCCTTCAGCGCCTGCTTGAACAAGGCCAGCACGGCGGGCCGCGCCTTGCCACTTTCGCCACCGGCGGCCTGCCAGGTTTCGTCCAGCTTGGCCAGGAAATCGGCGCAGGAGATAATTCGTTCCGGATTCGTAATCTCGGCCAGGGTCTCGGGGGCGACACCCGAACAGCCAAGGCGTTTCTGGTCGGCGTCCCATTCGCAGGCGGTGGCCCGCGGCATCATCGTCGTCGTGTTCATGCCCGTACCCTGTCAGCGGCCACCGGAAATCCTTGGAAAGACCCTAAAACAAACCTTCGGCAAAATGAAGGAGCATCGCGCGGCTATTCCTCGCGGGCCAGGTCGCGCAGGCGGTAAAGGGCTTCCAGAGCATCGCGCGGGGTCATCGCGTCGGGGTCCAGGGCCTCCGCCGCCTCGCGCAGCGGGTCGCGGCGGGGGGCGGGCGCGGCCCGCGCCGCCGCCGAGAACAACGGCAGGTCGTCGGCCAGTTTCGCCGCGGCGGAGACGCGTTCGCCGGATTCGATGGCGGCCAGCACCTCGCCCGCGCGGCCGACCACGGCGGCGGGCAGCCCGGCCAGACGGGCGACGTGAATGCCGTAGGAACGGTCGGCGGTGCCCGCCGCCACCTCGTGCAGGAAGACCAGGTCGCCCTTCCATTCCTTGATCCGCATGGTGAAGGCGGCCAGCGACGGCAGCTTGGCGAGCAGGGCCTTGAGCTCGTGATAGTGGGTGGCGAACAGGGCGCGGCTGCGGTTGACGTCGTGCAGATGCTCGACCACCGACCAGGCGATGGCCATGCCGTCGTAGGTGGCGGTGCCGCGGCCGATTTCGTCCAGCACCACCAGGGAACGCTCGGTCGCCTGGTTGAGGATGGCGGCGGTCTCGACCATTTCGACCATGAAGGTGGACCGGCCCGAGGCCAGGTCGTCGGCGGCGCCGACACGGCTGAACAGGCGGTCGACGACGCCGATTTCGGCGTGTTCGGCGGGGACGAACGAACCGATGTGGGCCATGATCGCGATCAACGCGTTCTGCCGCAGGAAGGTACTTTTGCCCGCCATGTTGGGGCCGGTGATCAGCCAGATGCGGGCGGCGTCATCCATCACGCAGTCGTTGGCGACGAAACGGCCGTCGTCGCGCTCGACCATCGCCGCCTCGACCACCGGGTGACGGCCGCCATGGATGGCGAAGCGGGTGTCGTCGGTGACCAGGGGGCGGACATAGGCGCGCGCGGCGGCAAGATCGGCCAGCGAGGAAGCGACGTCCAGCACCGCCAGGGCCTGCCCGGCGGCGGAAATCTCGGCGGCGCGGGCCATCACCTCGGCGACGAGGTCCGAGAACAGGGCGACTTCCAGGGCCAGCGCCTTGTCCGCGGCGCCGCGGACCTTGTCCTCCAGACCCGCCAGTTCCACCGTGGTGAAGCGCAGGACGTTGGCCATGGTCTGACGGTGGATGAAACGTTCCTTGTCGCCCAGAAGGATCTCGCTATTTCGTTGCGATACCTCAATGAAATAACCGAGGACGTTGTTGAACTTGATCTTCAGCGCGGAAATGCCGGTTTCCTCGGCATAGCGGCTTTGCAACGCGGCGATCAGACGGCGGCTGTCGTCGCGCAGGCTGCGCAGTTCGTCGAGTTCCGGGGAATAGGTCTCGCGGATCAGCCCGCCGTCGCGGGCCAAAAGCGGCGGATCGTCGACCAGGGCGCGGGACAGGCGTTCCACCAGGTCGCGATGGTCGGCCAGCGCGGCATAGGCGCGCAACAGGCCGTCGGGCAGTTGCCCCGCCGCCTGTCCGGAAAGCAGCGCCTTGATCTCCGGTCCCTGCGCCAGGGTTCCCCGGATCGCCAGCAGGTCGCGCGGCCCGCCGCGCCCCAGCGACAGACGGGACAGCGCCCGCGCCATGTCGGGGCAGCGACGCAGGATCTTGCGCAGGTCGTCGCGGATATCCGGCCGGTCGACGAAGAAGGCAAGGTCCTCTTGCCGGCGGGCGATGCGCCCGGCATCGGTCAGCGGCTGGGACAGCCGGTCGGCGAGAAGGCGGGCGCCCGCGCCGGTGACGGTGCGGTCGATGGTGGCGAGCAGGCTGCCGCGCCGTTCGCCGGTCTGCGTCTGGGTCAGTTCCAGGCTGCGCCGCGTCGCCGCGTCGATGTCCATGACGCTGCCGCGCGAAACCCGCCGCGGCGGCTGCACCAGGGGCAGGCGCCCGGCCTGGGTGACCGCGGCATAGTCGAGCGCCGCCCCCGCCGCCGCCACCTCGGCGCGGGAAAAGGCGCCGAAACCGTCCAGCGTCGCCACGCCGAAGGACGCGGCCAGGCGCTTCGACCCAGTTTCGCTATCGAAACGAACGTCCGGCAGCGGCGTCAGCAGCGGCTTGACGCGGGCGAAGGCGTCGAACAGCGGCGGATGCTGAATCAGGCGCTCGGCGACCAGGATCTCGCCGGGGGAAACCTGGGCGATCAGGGCGGGCAGCCCCGCCTCGTCGGTTGCCTGGCAGAAGAAGCGGCCGGTGGACAGGTCCATCCACGCCGCGCCGATTTCGCCATGGACCTGCGCCAGGGCCAGCAGGTAGTTGGCGCGCCGCGCGTCGAGAAGCGAATCCTCGGTCAGGGTACCCGGCGTCACCACGCGCACCACGGCGCGCTCCACCACCGACTTGGCGCCGCGCTTCTTCGCCTCCGCCGGGTCCTCGACCTGTTCGCAGATGGCGACCTTGAAGCCCTTCTGGATCAGCCGGGCCAGATACGACTCGCAGGCATGATGCGGCACGCCGCACATCGGAATGTCCTGGCCCTGGTGGGTGCCGCGCTTGGTCAGCGCGATGTCGAGCGCCCCCGCCGCCGCCACCGCGTCGTCGAAGAACAGCTCGAAAAAATCGCCCATGCGATAGAACAGCAGGCATCCGGGGTTCGCCGCCTTGATGCTTAAATACTGTTCCATCAACGGCGTAACCTTGGCCGAAGGGGTCGGCCCCGGCGCATCGTTCGCGGTCATGACGTGTGGTGAACTCCGCTGTTGCACTACCAGAATGGACGAAAGGCACCCATATCCGGGGGGCCACCCCTCCATTTGGTAATAAAATTTCGCCTATTCCCCAAGACTTTTACGGAGAAAATATATATACGTGAACCATCCCCGTATTCTGTGGGGGCTCCCCTTTTCAACCCTCGGCACCAAGAAACCGAACAACCCTTGCCAAAGCGCCGGAGACCACGCTAGCACCATGACCGACAAGAAAACCGAACTGCAACTCGCCTCGCTTGCCCTGCACGCCTCGGGACGTCCTGGCAAGATCGAGATTCTGCCGACCAAGGCGCTCGTCACCCAGCGTGACCTGTCGCTGGCCTATTCGCCGGGCGTCGCCGCGCCGTGTCTGGAGATCGAGAAGGATCCCGACACCGCCTATGAGTACACCAGCAAGGGCAACCTCGTCGCGGTGATTTCCAACGGCACCGCGATTCTGGGCCTGGGCGACCTCGGGGCGCTTGCCTCGAAGCCGGTGATGGAGGGCAAGGGCGTCCTCTTCAAGCGTTTCGCCGATGTCGATTCCATCGACATCGAGGTCGACACCAAGGACGTCGACGAGTTCGTCAACTGCGTCCGCCTGCTGGAGCCGACCTTCGGCGGCATCAACCTCGAGGACATCGGCGCGCCCGCCTGCTTCGAGATCGAAGAACGCCTGAAGAAGCTGATGAAGATTCCGGTGTTCCACGACGACCAGCACGGCACGGCGATCACCGCCCTGGCCGGTCTGACCAACGCGCTGACCCTCACCGGCCGCAAGGTCGAGGACGTGAAGATGGTGGTGAGCGGCGCCGGCGCGGCGGCGATCGCCTGCGTCGAGCTGATCAAGGGCCGCGGCGTCAAGAACGTCATCCTGTGCGACACCAAGGGCGTCATCCACGACGGCCGCACCGACCTCAACCCCTATAAGAAGAAGCACGCGGCGAAGACCGAGGCGCGCACCCTGGCCGACGCGATGAAGGGGGCGAACGTCTTCCTCGGCCTGTCGAAGAAGGGCGCCCTGACCGCCGACATGGTCAAGTCGATGGAGAAGAACCCGATCATCTTCGCCATGGCCAACCCGGACCCGGAGATCACCCCGGAGGAAGCGCATGCGGTGCGCGACGACGTGATCATCGCCACCGGGCGTTCGGACTATCCGAACCAGGTGAACAACCTGCTGGGCTTCCCCTACATCTTCCGCGGCGCGCTCGACGTGCGGGCGTCCGCGATCAATCTGGAGATGAAGCTGGCCGCCGCCGAGGCGATCGCCGCCCTGGCGCGCGAAGAGGTCCCGGCCGAGGTCGCCGCCGCCTACTCCGGCCGCAAGCTGTCCTTCGGCCGCGAATACATCCTGCCGGTGCCCTTCGACAAGCGTCTGATCACCCGCGTGCCGGTGGCGATCGCCGAGGCCGCGATGAAGAGCGGCGTGGCGCAGAAGCCGATCGCCGACATGGACGCCTATCGCAAGACCCTGCTCGAACGCCTGGAGCGGTCGATCAAGTTGTCCTGCCCGTCGGCCTGATCGGCCCGACAGACTGGAAATGCGGCGCGGCGGGGGAAACCCCGCCGCGTTTTCGTTTTCAAAAAACCGTCATCGGCGATGGTGGCGCGATGTGCGAAACTCCCCCGCTATCTTGCGGGTTTGCAGGAACCCGACGGCGCGTCATACTTTCCGGCACAAGGATGCGATGCCCATGCCAAGGGGCAGCGACGAAGGATCGATGATGATCAACCGGCCGGATCTTCCCGGACAGGGGTCGGCGCCCCCGTCGCCGGAGTCTCCGCCGCCGCCCGGCGGCCGTTCGCCGCTGGCCCGCGCGCTGCGCTGGTACGCCCTGGCCCTGCTGCCCGCCGCCATGGGCCTGCTCGGCCTTACCCTGCTGCGGCGGATCGCCCCGGCGGACGCGAGCCTCGCCTTCCTGGCGATCGCGGCGGCGACCGCGGCGATTTCCCTGGCCTCGTTGATCGACCTGTCGCATCTGCTGCGCTTCGTGCAGGACCTGTCGCAGGGAATTTCCGCCCCGGCCCCCGAAATGCGCACCGAGGGCGTCGCCGCCGCCGCCGCCTTCGCCCTGACCCAGATGCGGCGCGAAATGCGGCGCGCCCTCGCCGCCGCCGAACAATCCCTGCATTCGCACGAAGGGGTCTTCGACGCCCTGCCCGACGCGGTGGTGATTCTCGACGACGAACACCGGGTGACCCGCGCCAACATGGCGGCGCGGGAGCTGTTCGGCCGCAGCCTGACCGGCCGCGACGTTTCCAGCCTGGTGCGGCATCCGCCGATCCTCGCCGCGCTGGACGCCCTTGGCGAGAACGGACGGGAACTGGAATACGCCCTGCCGATCCCGGTGGAGCGGCGCTTCATCGTCAGCATCCGCCCCCTGCCCGGCAAGATCGCCGACGAGGCGGCGATTCTGATCTCGTTCCACGACATCACCGCGATCCGCCGCATGGAACAGATGCGCGCCGACTTCGTCGCCAACGCCAGCCACGAGCTGCGCACGCCTCTGTCCTCGCTGATCGGCTTCATCGACACCCTGCGCGGTTCCGCCCACGACGACGCCGAGGCGCGGGAACGTTTCCTCGCCATCATGTCGGAACAGGCGGCGCGCATGGCCCGCCTGATCGAGGACCTGTTGTCCCTGTCGCGCATCGAACTCAACGAGCACACCCGCCCCTCGCGCGCGGTCGACGTGCGGCGCGCCATCGTCTCGGTGATCGAGGGGCTGGAGCCCAAGGCCCGCGCCCGCGACGTCGCGGTCGGCCTGGAGGCGCCCGACGACCTGCCCGCGGCGCGCGGCGAACCCGACGAACTGACCCAGGTCTTCCAGAACCTGATCGAAAACGCGGTGAAGTACACCCTGCCCGGCACCTCGGTGACCGTCGCCGTCTCGGCGCTGGAACGCGGCCCCACGGGCATGCCCCGGGACGCGCAGGGCCCGGTGCTCGCGGTGGCGGTGCGCGACCACGGCGAAGGCATCGCCCAGGAGCATATTCCCCGCCTCACCGAACGCTTCTACCGCGTCGATTCGGCACGCTCGCGCAAGATGGGAGGCACCGGGCTCGGGCTTGCCATCGTCAAGCACGTGGTGAACCGTCACCGCGGCGTCCTCGCCATCGATAGCACGGTCGGCCAGGGCAGCGTCTTCACCGTCTACCTGCCGATCCATGCCGCCGCCGAAACCCCGGCGCCCCCGTCCGTTTAGTCCACCCACCCGAGGATCACCATGCCCAACCTCAACCAGCCCCATACCGCCAAGGCCCTGGACCGCGAACTCTCCGACCTTCTGAAGTCGATCGCCCGCATCGGCGGCATGGCGGAAAACCAGATCGAGGAAGCCGCCCGCGCCCTTCTCGAACGCGACGACCGCCTCGCCGCCGAAGTGATCAAGCGCGACCACGACATCGACCAGATGGAAGCCGACATCCAGCAGAAGACCCTGCACCTGCTTGCCCTGCGCGCGCCGGTGGCCGACGACCTGCGTCTGGTGGTCAGCACGATTTCCGCGGCCAGCGCCTTCGAGCGGGTCGCCGACTACGCCGCCAACGCGGCGAAGCGGTCGATGGTTCTCAACACCATGCCGATGGTCCCCGCGACGCGCGCCGTGGTCCGCCTGATGCACATGGTGAAGCGCCAGTTGCACGCCGCCGCCAACGCCTTCGTCGAGGGCGACATCCAACAGGCGATCGCGGTGTGGGAACACGACGACGAAATCGACGCCATCTATTCCAGCCTGTTCCGCGAGATCCTGACCTACATGATGGAGGATCCGCGCCAGATTTCCGCCTGCACCCACCTGTTGTTCATCGCGAAGAACGTCGAACGGGTCGGCGACCATTCCACCAACATCGCCGAGATGACCTATTTCATGGTCACCGGCCAGCAACTGCGCGACCGGCCGAAGGCGGACGTCACCTCCTCCCTCGACGCCCCGGCGGCACCGGAAGCCGACGCCTGACGCGAAAAGGCCCCCGGATTTCTCCGGGGGCCTTTTTTCAGCGTCCGTCCGGACGGCTTACTTCTTTTTCGCCGCCTCGCGGGCGATCGCCTCGGTCAGAACCTGCTTCGCCTCCTCGACGTTGCCCCAGCCGAGAATCTTCACCCACTTGCCTGCTTCCAGGTCCTTGTAGTGGGCGAAGAAGTGCTCCAGCCGTTGCAGGTCCAGGGGCGCCACGTCGGCGGTGTCGCGGACGTTGGAATAGAACGACTTCAGCGATTCGTGCGGCACGCACAAAAGCTTTTCGTCCATCCCCTTCTCGTCCTCCATGCGCAGCACGCCGACCGGCCGGGCACGGACCACCGCGCCGGGAATCACCGGCAGGCGGCCAAGCAGCAGCACGTCCACCGGGTCGCCGTCCTCGGACAGGGTGTGGGGCACGAAGCCGTAGTTGCAGGGATAGTGCATCGCGGTGTGGAGGAAACGGTCCACCACCATCGCCCCGGACTCCTTGTCCAGTTCGTACTTCACCGGATCGGCGAGGAGCGAGACCTCGATGAGGACGTTGATGTCGTGCGGCGGATTTTTGCCGAGGGAAATCTTCTCGATATTCATGTGCGGGTCCTGTGCGTGCGGGAGAAGACGCCGTCTCCCATCCGGGTTTTTCTGAGAACATGGGCGAGAATGGCCAATCCGGGAAGAGCCATTGCCGCGGTCAGGGCAAAAAAGGTCGCCCAATCGCCGTTCAGGCGGTCGACGATCCAGCCGCTGGTTCCGGCAAGCTGGATACGGGTGAAATTGGCGATCGAGGTCAGCAACGCGTATTGCGTCGCCGCGAATCCGGCGTCGCACAGACGCGACAGGAAGGCGACGAAGGCAACCACGGCGAAGCCCGAGGTCAACCCGTCACCCGCCACCGCGAGGATGAAGTGCGCGCGGTCGGGGGTCAGGGCCAGGGCGGAAAACAGCAGGTTGGTGGCGCTCATCACGATGCCGGCCAGAAACAGTCCCGACCCGACGCCGAGAACGCGCACCGCGCCGCCGCCGACCAAGCCGCCGACGAAGGTCGCGCCGATGCCATAAATCTTGCTGACCTCGGCGATCGTTACGTAATCGAAACCCATCTCGCGGAAGAACACGCCGCTCATCCGGCCCAGCATCGCGTCGCCGAATTTGAAGAGGACGATGAAGGCCAGAATCTCCATCCAGAACGGACGCGCCGCCAGCTTCTTCAGGGGGGTCACCACCGCCAGGCGCAACCCCGCCAGCCAGGACCGCGCCGGGGACGGCGCGGCGGCCTTGGGCAGGCGCGGTTCGCGGACGAAAAACAGCACCGCCGCCAGCGGCAACGCCAGCACCGCCGCCAGAATCGTGTAGGCGGTGGACCAGCCGTAGGCAGCGGCCAACAACAATCCCCCGGCGCCGCCGATCACCGTGCCCCCCAGGTGCCACCCGGCCACCGAGACGGCGGACCCCGCCGCCATGTGCGGCGCATCGAGAATCTCGATGCGATAGGCGTCCACCACCACGTCGAGGGAGGCGGACAGGAAGGCCACGGCGATGGCGCAAACCGCCATGACGCCCAGGCCGCCTTGCGGGTCCTGACGGCCGAGCAGCAGGACGGCGGCGATCAGGCCGACGAGCAGCACGGCCAGCCAGCCGCGCCGTTGCCCCAGACGGGAAAACAGCGGCGCGCCGACGCGGTCGAACACCGGCGCCCACAGGAAGTTGACGGCATAGGGGGTCGCCACCGCGCCGAAGGCGGCAACCGAGGTCCGGCTAAAGCCGCTGTCCGCCAACCAGATCGACAGGTTGGCGAACAGCAGGGGCGAGGGCAGGCCGCTGGCCAGGCCGAGAACGAGAACCGGCAACAGACGGGCATCCCGGTAGACGGACAGGGCGGTGCCGAGCCGGGACAGTCCCATCTTTCGCCGCCTCAGCCGGAATCCCGGGCGGCGCGGCTGGCGCGCTTGCGGTCGTTGGGGTCGAGGATGGCCTTGCGCAGACGGATGTTATGCGGCGTCACCTCGACCCGTTCGTCGTCCTCGATGTAGGAGAGGGCCTGTTCCAGCGACATCTTGCGCGGCGTGGTCAGAACCACCGCCTCGTCCTTGCTGGTGGTCCGGATGTTGGTCAGCTGCTTGGCCTTCAGCGGGTTGACCTCCAGGTCGTTGCCGCGGGCGTTCTCGCCGATGATCATGCCGGTGTAGACATCGACGCCGGAGCCGATGAACAAAGGACCGCGTTCCTCCAGGTACCACAGGGCATAGGGGACCGAGGTTCCCTGCGAGGTGGAGACCAGAACGCCGTTGCGGCGGCCTTCGATCGCGCCCTTGTAGGGAGCATAGCCATGGAACAGGCGGTTCATCACGCCGGTGCCGCGGGTGTCGGTCATGAATTCGGAGTGATAGCCGATCAGGCCGCGCGACGGGGCCAGGAAGGACAGCCGCATCTTGCCGCCGCCCGAGGGCCGCATCTCGGTCATTTCCGCCTTGCGCTGCGACATCTTGTCGACCACCGCGCCCGAGTATTCCTCGTCGACGTCGATCACCACTTCCTCGATCGGCTCCTCGCGCTCACCGGTTTCCGGGTTTTCGCGGAACAGCACGCGCGGACGCGACACCGACATCTCGAAGCCTTCGCGGCGCATGGTCTCGATCAGCACGCCCAGCTGAAGTTCGCCGCGGCCGCCCACCTCGAAGGCATCGCGGTCGGCGGATTCCTTGACGGCCAGGGCGACGTTGCCCTCCGCCTCGCGCTTCAGGCGGTCGCCGATCATGCGGCCGGTGACCTTGGTCCCCTCGCGCCCGGCGAGGGGCGAGTCGTTGACCGAGAAGGTCATCGCCAGGGTCGGCGGGTCGATCGGATGCGCCGCCAGGGCCTCGGTGACCTCGGGCGCGCACAGGGTGTCGGCCACGGTCGCCTGGCTGACCCCGGCCAGGGCGATGATGTCGCCCGCCTCGGCGGTCTCCACCGGCACCCGTTCCAGGCCACGGAAGGCCAGGATCTGGCTGGCGCGCGCCTGTTCGATCAGGCTGCCGTCGCGGTGCAGGGCCTTGATCGCCATGTTGCGGGTCACCCGCCCGTCGAGGATGCGGCCGGTCAGCACGCGGCCGAGGTAGGGGTCGGCCTCCAGCGTCGTCGCCAGCATGCGGAACGGCTTGTCCAGGTTGGCCACCGGCTCCGGCACGTGGGCGACGATCAGTTCGAACAGCGGCGTCAGGTCGGTGCGCGGGTCGTCCAACGACTTCGCCGCCCAGCCGTCGCGGCCCACCGCGTAGAGCATCGGGAAGTCCAGCTGCTCGTCGTTGGCGTCAAGGGCGGCGAACAGGTCGAAGACCTCGTCGTGCACCTCGTCGGGACGAGCGTCGCCGCGGTCCACCTTGTTGATCACCACGATCGGCTTGAGACCCAGCTTCAGCGCCTTGCCGACGACGAACTTGGTCTGCGGCATCGGGCCTTCCGCCGCGTCGACCAGCACCACCACGCCGTCGACCATGTCGAGGATGCGTTCCACCTCGCCGCCGAAGTCGGCGTGGCCGGGGGTGTCGACGATGTTGATGCGGATATCGTTCCACAGCACCGAGGTGCACTTGGCCAGGATGGTGATGCCGCGCTCACGCTCCAGGTCGTTGGAGTCCATGGCGCGTTCCGCCACCGACTGGTTGGCGCGGAAGGTGCCGCTCTGCTTCAAAAGATTGTCGACCAGGGTGGTCTTCCCGTGGTCGACGTGCGCAATGATCGCGATGTTGCGACGCTGCATAATCGAATGCGTATCCTATCGAGGTTGAAGCGGGGACGGCCCTATGCCGTCGCCCGTGCGTACAAATCGGCCAGCGGCCGTTCCGGCCTGGCTCCGAAATGGGTAATGATGCTGCCCGCCGCCAGGTTGCCCAACCGGCCGCACACGGCCAGCGGCAGCCCCTGGGTATAGGCGCGCAGAAAACCGGCGGCGAAGGCGTCGCCCGCGCCGGTGGTGTCCACCACCTCGGCCACCGGGTCCGGCGCCACCATCTGGGCCTCCCAGCCCGAGATCACGGCGCAGCCCTTGGAACCGCGGGTGATCGCGGCGACCGCGACGTGGGGGCGGATGCTTTCCACCGCCCGCTCGAAATCGGCGGACTCGAACAGGGCGATGGCCTCGTCCTCGTTGGCGAACAGGATGTCCACCTCGTTCTTCACCAGCGCCTGGAACTCGGCGCGGTGACGGTTGACGCAGAACGGGTCGGACAGCGACAGCGCCACCTCGCGCCCGGCGGCGCGCGCGGCGCGGCAGGCCTTCAGCATCGCTTCCTTGGCGGCGGGCTCGTCCCACAGGTAACCTTCCAGATAGACCACCCGGGCGTCGGCGATCAGCGCCTCGTCGATGTCGGCGGCGGTCAGCTCGCGGCAAGCGCCGAGATAGGTGTTCATGGTGCGCTCGCCGTCGCCGGTGACCAGGATCAGACAGCGCGCGGTGGAGGCGCCGTTGCCGCTCAGGGCACAGGCGAAGGAGACACCCGCCTTCTCGATATCGTGACTGAATACCGTGCCCAGCAGGTCGTCCTTGACCTTGCCGATATAGGCGGGCTTGCCGCCCAGGGAAGCGATCACCGCGGCGGTGTTGGCGGCCGAACCGCCCGAACACTCGACACCCGGCCCCATGGCTTGATAGATTGCCTCGGCGCGCTCGGCGTCGACCAGGGTCATGATTCCCTTGTCCATGCCATGGGAGGCGAGGAAGGACTCGTCGGCGTGCGCCAAAACGTCCACGATGGCGTTGCCGATCGCCACCACGTCGTGGGCCGCGGGTTTTGCCGATGCCATATGCGCTTTCCTCCGGTCTTTGGGTCGCGCGAGAGTATAGCCGCCCGCCCGCCGATCACAAGCCGTCCCTCGGTTGCGCTTTGATGACGCACGGGACACAATTTCGAGGGCTGCCCTAACCATGTTCGACTTGTTTGTCAAATCCTTCGCGCAACTCTACGACCCAAGAACCCGCGGCGTGGTCTGGCGCTGCCTGGGTTTGGCCCTGATTCTTTATGCCGCCGTGGTCGGAGGATGCTGGTGGGGATTGTCGTTCCTGGCCCTGGCCGGGTCCGATACCTTGAACGAAATCATCGCGGTAGCGGGCGGCGTGGTGGCGACGATGCTGGGCATGCTGGTCTATCCCTCGGTGGTCACGGTACTGATGGGCCTGTTTACCGAGCCGATCTGCCGCCGCGTTGAAATCCTGCACTATCCCGAACATGGCCCGGGCCGCGAACAGCCGTTCCTGGAAATGTTGATCGGAACGATAAACTTCGCCGGAAAGACGCTTCTGCTGACGTTTTTGACGCTGTTGCTGACCTTCGTCATTCCCGGCGTAAATATCTTTGTTTTCATCGCGCTCAACGGCTATCTTGTCTCCGTCGAGTACTTCGAAATGGTTGCGGTGCGCCGGATGGACCTGAAAGAGGCCAAGATCCTGCGCAAGCGGCATTTCGCCCGCCTGTGGGGGGCGGGCACGGTTTTCGCGGTCGGGATGATGATCCCCCTGGTCGGCTTCATCATGCCGGTTGTGGCGATGATCTTCATGGTCCACATGCTGGAGACCTTGCGTTTTTCCCCCGCCAAAAACACCGCTGAAACCCGTCTCTGACGGGCCGAACGGCGGGGACTATCGTGTCGTCGGCTTTTTCGAGGGAGAACCGATATGTTCCGATTGTCCGGATTGGGGCCGGCGCGCGCGCCGGACGAGGCCCAGAACGCCCCGGCCGAAACACCCACCACCACCCCCGCCGTCGCGCCGGAAACCGCGCCGCCGCTGAAACCGTTCTCGAAAAGGGGTAGCCATATGCCGACCAAACCCTCCACCCCCCAGAACTTCCGCACCGAAATCCCGCGCCGCGTTTTGGACATTCCGGGCATGCAACGAAGCGGATCGGCATCCGACGGCTTGGCTGGCGAAGGCAAGAAACTGGTGGTCGGCCGCGACATCCGCCTCTCCGGGGCGATTTCGTCGTGCGACTGCCTGGTGGTCGAAGGCCAGGTCGAGGCCGACCTGACCGAGGCGCGCACCGTCGTGGTTTCCCGCGGCGGCGTGTTCAAGGGCACCGCCACCGTCACCAACGCCGAAATCTCCGGCCTGTTCGACGGCGACCTGACCGTTACCGACACCGCAACGGTGAAACCGGGCGGCGTGGTGCGCGGCACCATCCACTACGCCAACGTGGTGATGGAACGCGGCGCCGTGGTCGAAGGCACCCTGGCCCCGATGCCGCGCAAGGCCGCGCCGGTGAAAGGGCTGATCGGCACCCCCGAATCCGGCGAAACGACCGGCAACGATGCCTCCGGCGACGCATAGCCCCCTCCCCGTCCCGCCGAAGCCCCGGTCGGCCCGGCAACGCCTTCCCATCGTGGCGGTCGGTTGCGCGCTGCTGCTGTCCGCCTGCGCGGGTGGCGGCGGCTTCGACCAACGGCCGCGCGGCAACACCGAACTGGAACGGGCGCTGGCCGACCTGGCCGATCCGGCCGCGCCGGTGCGCCTCTCCTCCGCCCCCGGCAGCCGCCGCGAACTCAACGGCGCGCTATTGAACGGCCTCGACATCCCGGGGGTGGAGGCGGTCCTCGGCGAACCGAAGCGCAAGCGCCTCGACCCCCCGGCGCAGGTCTGGCTCTACGAACGCCCGCGCTGCTTCGTCGACCTCTTCCTCTTCGACGAAGGCCGAGGCCCGCAGGTGATCTTCGTCCAGGAACGCACCCGCGAAGTGAAGAAAATCCCTGCCGGACGCTGCCTCGGCGAGGTTTGGAAACTCCACCGCGACAAGCAATGAACCGGGCCGGACAACGTCCTTGAGCCCATGGCTTGTTTTTGCCGCATAGCGACAATCCGTCTTCAAACGATTGGGATCAAAGGGGCCAAGCCCCTTTGCGGGTCCGGGCGGAGCCCGGCCTGATCATTTCGTTTTACTATCGAAACGGCACAGCCCGGCGATGGCGCAGGTGGCGCATTTCGGCGCCTTGGCGGTACAGACGTAGCGCCCGTGCAGGATCAGCCAGTGGTGGGCGTGACGGCGGAATTCGGCGGGCACCCTGGCCAGCAGGGCGGTTTCCACGTCAAGCGGCGTCTTGCCGGGGGCCAGGCCGGTGCGGTTGCCGACGCGGAAGACGTGGGTGTCCACCGCGATGGTGGGTTCGCCGAAGGCGATGTTGAGCACCACGTTGGCGGTCTTCCGCCCCACCCCGGGCAGGCTTTCCAGGGCGGCGCGGTCGTTCGGCACCTGGCCGCCGAAACGCTCGATCAACTGGCGGCTCAGCGCGATGACGTTCTTCGCCTTGGTCTTGTAAAGGCCGATGGTCCGAATCGCCTCGGCCAAGCTTTCCTCGCCCAGGGCGACCATCTTGTCGGGGGTGTCCACGCTGGCGAACAGAGGACCGGTGGCCTTGTTCACCCCCTTGTCGGTGGCCTGGGCGGACAACACCACCGCCACCAGCAGGGTATAGGGGTTGACGTGCTCAAGCTCGCCCTTCGGCTCGGGATTGCCCGCCCGCAGACGGGCGAACAGTTCATGGATTTCCTGGTCGGTCATCGCTGTGCGGCTCCCGGTAAAACCCGCGGGCTCCGCCCGCACCCGCAAGGGGTCTTGGACCCCTTGACCCCCTTAACTTGTTTTCGCCGTGAAGCGGCTATCGATCATCACGCGGCGTAATGATCTTATCGCGCTGCGCGCAAAAACCGGGAACGGGGTTCGGGGTCCGAGACCCCGATGGGGGTCCAGGGGCAACGCCCCTGGCCTTCCCTTAACTTGGCCTTACAGGCCCAGCACGTCGACCATGGTATAGAGGCCGGGTTTGCGGCCTTCCAGCCAACGGGCGGCGCGCACCGCTCCGGCGGCGAAGATGGCGCGCTGGGTGGCGCGGTGGGTCAGTTCGATGCGCTCGCCCGCGCCCGCCAGGGTCACGGTGTGTTCGCCGACCACGTCGCCGCCGCGCAAGGAGGCGAAGCCGATATCGCCGGTCTTGCGTTCGCCGGTGATGCCATCGCGGCCGCGCTGCGACACCGCGGCAAGATCGACGCCACGGCCCGCCGCCGCAGCCTCGCCCAACAGGATCGCGGTACCGGAGGGAGCATCAACCTTGTGCTTATGGTGCATCTCGACAATTTCGATATCGAAACTATCCGGCCCCAGGGCGGCTGCGGCCTGTTTGACCAGGGCGGCCAGCAGGTTGACCCCCAGGCTCATGTTGAAGGACTGGACGATCGGCGTCTTCGCCGCGGCGGCGCGAATGACCGCCAGGTCGTCGTCGGAAAGGCCGGTGGTGCCGACCACCAGGGCGGTACCGGTTTCGGCGGCAAGCTTGGCGTGGGCGCGGGTGGCGGCGGGGGCGGTGAAGTCGATCACCGCGTCGGCGGCGGCGAACAGCGCGGCGGCGTCGGCCGTCAGCGGCAGTCCGGCGGCCGGGCACCCGGCGAGCACGGCGATATCCTGGCCCAGGCAGGGCGATTCGGCGCGGTCGATGCCGCCCGCGAGTTCGCAGCCCTCGGTCTTCAGGATTTCCTGGACCAGCATCCGGCCCATGCGTCCGGCGCAGCCGACGAGTCCGATTTTCATGATTTTCCCCCCATCTCCCGCGGCGGTGCCGCTATTCCGTCAGATCTTCCCAGAATTCCTTGACCTTCTGGAAGAATCCAGAGGATTCGGGGCTGTGGTCCTCGCCCGCCTCGGCGGCGAACTCGCGCAGCAGTTCTTCCTGCCGCTTCGACAGGTTGACCGGCGTCTCGACCCCGACGCGGACGAACATGTCGCCGCGCGCCGGGCTGCGCAGCACGCTCATCCCCTTGCCCTTCTGGCGGAACTGCGCGCCGGTCTGGGTGCCGCGCGGAATGTCGATGGCGACGCGGCCGCCGTCGATGGTCGGCACCTCGACCCGGCCGCCCAGGGTGGCGGTGGTCATCGGAATCGGCATGGTGCAATAGATGTCGGCGCCCTCGCGCTGGAAGATGCGGTGGGGCTTGATCGACAGGAAGATGTAAAGGTCGCCGGGCGGCGCGCCGCGCAGTCCGGCCTCGCCCTCGCCGGACAGGCGGATGCGGGTGTCTTCCTCCACCCCGGCGGGGATGGCGACCTGCAGGGTCTTCGCCTTCTGCACCCGGCCGGTGCCCTTGCACGAGGGGCAGGGGTCCTTGATCACCCGGCCCTGGCCGTGACAGGCGGGGCAGGTACGTTCGATGGTGAAGAAACCCTGCTGCGCGCGCACCTTGCCGCTGCCGCGGCAGGTGGGGCAGGTGACCGGCTCGGCGCCGTTCTTGCCGCCGGTGCCCTTGCACGCCTCGCAGGAGACCGAGCTCGGCACCTCGATGGCGGTCTTCACCCCGGCGAACGCCTCTTCCAAGGTGATCGCCATGTTGTAGCGCAAATCGGCGCCGCGCAGCGTCGACTGGCCGCCGCCGCGCCCGCCGGCGAAGGCACCGAACATTTCCTCGAAGATATCGGAAAAGCCGGAAGCGAACTCGAAGTCGAAACCGCCGCCGCCCATGCCCGCGCCGCCCTGTTCGAAGGCGCGGTGGCCATAGCGGTCATAGGCGGCGCGCTTCTGGTCGTCCTTCAGGATTTCATAGGCTTCGCCGATTTCGCGGAAGGCGTGCTCCGCCTCCTGATCCCCCGGGTTGCGGTCGGGGTGATACTGCATGGCGAGCTTGCGGTAGGCTTTCTTCAGTTCGTCGGCCGAGGCGGAGCGGGAAACCCCCAGAACCTCGTAATAGTCGCGCTTGCTCACACCTAACCTCGCATCGGCGATCGTCTCCCGGCGGATGCGGCCGGCCCCCGGTCCCGGTCAAGGATGGGCGGGCGGCCCACAGGCCGTCCGCCCGGATTCCTTGCCAAGGATTACTTCTTGTTGTTGTCGACTTCCTCGAAGTCGGCGTCGACCACGCCCTCGTCCGGCTTGGCGGCGGCGTCATGGGCTTCCGCCTGCGGACCCGGCTGCGCCTCGGCCTGCTCCTTGTACATCGCCTCGCCCAGCTTCATCGCCGACTGGGCCAGGGCGCCGGTCTTGGCCTTGATCGCCTCGACGTCGTCGCCGTCCATCACTTCCTTGAGGGCGGCAAGATCGGCCTCGATGGCGGACTTCACGTCCGGCGCCACCTTGTCGCCGTGTTCGGCCAGGCTCTTTTCCGTCGAGTGCGCCAGGCCGTCGGCGTGGTTCTTCGCCTCGACCAGTTCGCGGCGGGTCTTGTCGGCGGCGGCGTTGGCCTCGGCGTCCTGCACCATCTTGTCGATCTCGGCGTCGGACAGCCCGCCCGAGGCCTGGATGCGAATCGCCTGTTCCTTGTTGGTCGCCTTGTCCTTGGCGGTGACGTTGACGATGCCGTTGGCGTCGATGTCGAAGGTCACCTCGATCTGCGGGAAGCCGCGCGGCGAGGGCGGAATTCCGACCAGATCGAACTGCCCCAACAGCTTGTTGTCGGCGGCCATCTCGCGTTCGCCCTGGAAGACGCGGATGGTCACCGCGGTCTGGCTGTCCTCGGCGGTGGAGAAGACCTGACTCTTGCGGGTCGGGATGGTGGTGTTGCGCTCGATCAGACGAGTGAACACGCCGCCCAGGGTCTCGATGCCCAGCGACAGCGGCGTGACGTCGAGCAGCAGGACGTCCTTGACCTCGCCCTTCAGCACGCCGCCCTGGATGGCGGCGCCGATGGCGACCACCTCGTCCGGGTTGACGCCCTTGTGCGGTTCGCGGCCGAAGAACTGCTTCACCGTCTCCTGGATTTTCGGCATGCGGGTCATGCCGCCGACCAGGATCACCTCGTCGATTTCCGAGGATTTCAGACCCGCGTCCTTCAGGGCCGCCTTGCAGGGGCCGATGGTGCGCGCGACCAAGTCCTCGACCAGGGCTTCGAGCTTCGAACGGGTCAGCTTGACGTTCAGGTGCTTCGGCCCGTTCTGGTCGGCGGTGATGAACGGCAGGTTGACATCGGTCTGCATCGAGCTGGAGAGTTCGATCTTCGCCTTTTCGGCAGCCTCCTTCAGGCGCTGCAGAGCCAGACGGTCCTTGCGCAGGTCGATGCCGTTCTCTTTTTTGAACTCGTCGGCCAGATAGTCGATGATCCGCGCGTCGAAGTCCTCGCCGCCCAGGAAGGTGTCGCCGTTGGTCGACTTCACCTCGAACACGCCGTCGCCGATTTCCAGGACCGACACGTCGAAGGTGCCGCCGCCCAGGTCGTAGACCACGATGGTGCCCGTGTTGGTTTTGTCCATGCCATAGGCAAGCGCCGCGGCGGTGGGCTCGTTGATGATGCGCAGAACCTCAAGCCCCGCGATCTTGCCCGCGTCCTTGGTGGCCTGGCGCTGGCTGTCGTTGAAATAGGCGGGAACCGTGATCACCGCCTGGGTGACCTTTTCACCCAGGAAGGATTCGGCGGTTTCCTTCATCTTTTGCAGAATGAAGGCGGAAATCTGGCTGGGGGCGTATTTCTGCCCGTCCGCGTCCACCCAGGCGTCGCCGTTGTCGCCGGCAACGATCTTATAGGGAACCAGACCCTTGTCCTTGGACACCATCGGGTCGTCGATCCGCCGCCCGATCAGGCGCTTGATCGCGAACAGGGTCTTTTCGGGGTTGGTGACCGCCTGACGCTTCGCCGGCTGGCCGACCAGGCGTTCGCCGGAGTCGGAAAATGCCACCATCGACGGCGTGGTGCGCGCGCCTTCGGCGTTTTCGATCACGCGGGCGTCCTTGCCATCCATGATGGCGACGCAGGAATTCGTGGTACCCAGGTCGATACCGATGACTTTGCTCATCTTGAACCTCTTGTGTTACGGCAGGTTCCTTCGGCCCGGGGCTTACGCCCGTCTTCGGCACCTCAAGAAACCCCCAAGTCAACGTCCATCCAACGATCGGGGTCCGCCGCGTCCGCCGGAGCGGGACCGGTCGGCAGTGGAACGAGGCGAACCCTTGTCCGGTTGTCACCGGACGATATAAGAAAAGGCTGCGCGCGCCGCAACGGTAGAAACGGCGCGCGGATGTGAGGTATTAGCACTCTTTCTTGCCGATTGCCAAGGCCGGAGGTCCCGATGATCCGCTATCGCCTGCGCTGTGCCGAAGGCCATGCCTTCGACCACTGGTTCGACAACGCCGCCGCCTGCGACGCCGAGCTGGCTTCCGCCGCGGTTCCCTGCCCGGAATGCGGCTCCACCGCCGTGGCCAAGGCGATCATGGCCCCCGCCCTGGGCAAGGCCGCGGCGCCCGCCACGCCCTGCGGCAGGCCCCCCTGCGCCTGCGGCTGTCCGGCGCTCGACGGCTAGGGCGGAAGGGGCGGCGCGATGATCGTTTCCGCCAGCTATCGCACCGACATTCCGGCGTTCCGCGCCGCCTGGTTCGCCGAACGCTGGCGGGAAGGCTTCGCCCTGGCGAAGAATCCCTATTCCGGGAAGCCCTATCGGGTCGGCCTGAACCCGGCGGAGGTGGACGGCATCGTCTTCTGGACGCGCTGGGCGGTTCCCTTTCGCGGCTGCCTGGAAACCGTCGCGGGCGACGGCGTGCCCTTCGTCGTGCAGTACACCGTCACCGGCTACGCCCCGACGCTGGAGCCCGGCGTTCCCGACTGGCGGCGCGCCGCCGACTCCCTGTGCGAAATCGCCGACCGCCATGGCCGGGACAGCGTGGTCTGGCGCTACGACCCCATCCTTTGCTCCGCCGCGACGCCGTGGGAAAGCCACCTCGCCCGCTTTTGCGAAATCGCCGACCGCGTCGCCCCCGCCACCGGCGAGGCGGTGGTCTCCTTCGCCCAATTCTACGCCAAGACCCGGCGCGGTCTGGCCGGGCACGACGCCCGCGACCCCGGCGACGCGGAAAAGCGCATCCTCCTCGCCCAACTGCGCGACGCGGCGGCGGAACGCGGCCTGAAACTCAGCCTCTGCGCCCAGCCGCACCTGATCGTCGACGGCGTCGCCGAGGCCGCCTGCATCGACGCGGAACGCCTGTCCCGCGTCGCCGGACATCCCATCGCGGCGAAGGCCAAGCCCCACCGCCCGACCTGCCGCTGCGCCCAGTCGCGGGACATCGGCGAATACGCCTCCTGCGGCTTCGGCTGCGCCTATTGCTACGCGCGATAGGGAAAAACCAGGCCGGGCTCCGCCCGGACCCACTGGGGTCGCGGACCCCAGACCCCATTTCTGGTTTTTGCGCTACGCGGCGAAAAACCGAACGAATGGGAGGTGCGGAGGGTCCAAGACCCTCCGCAATTCTTTCACCTGAGAAAAATTTTACCCCTGTGCGCGTGATCACAGTTGATCCGGAGGCCGGGGCGGGCCACACTGCCCGCTGTCAGGGTATGGAGTCGTCGATGTCGGGACTGAAGACCTTGTTGTTGTGCGGTGTTCTGGGGTTGTCCGCCGGTCCGGCGTTGGCCGCGCCGCCCTGTTTCACCCCAAGCGAAACCGCCGCGGTTCAGGTGCGGCAGTTTCATCTGCGCCTGCAAGTCGCCGCGTTGAAATGCGACGACCCGGCCTGGGGCATTCGCGACCGCTACAACGGTTACGTTTCCAAGTTCAGCCCCGCCCTGTCGTCCAACGCCCGCGCCCTGCGCGCGGCGTTGAAACGCACCGGTCAGGCGCGTTCCGAAACCCAGTTCGACCGCTTCATCACCCGTCTTGCCAACGATGTGTCGTTGTCGGCGCCAAGTTCGGCGGAATATTGCCACCAGCACCGTTCGATGCTGGACGAGGTTCTCGCCGCGCCGCGCGAGGCCCTGCCCGCGATTGCCGCGCAGCACGAAACCACCCCGGCGGCATCCTGCTCCGTCGCGCGGGTGGCGGAACGCCGGAACTAACTTCCCCGGTTTTGCCGCAACGAAAAGGCCCCGCTTTCGCGGGGCCTTTCGCATTTCGGCGGATCGTCCGCGAGTTACGGCAGGACGATCTCGACGCGGCGGTTCTGCGGTTCGCGGACGCCGTCGGCGGTGGCCACCAGCGGCGCGCTTTCGCCCTTCGCGGCGACGGAGATCTGCGAGGCCGGAACACCCTGACGGATCAGGGCGGCCCTCACCGCGTCGGCGCGGCGCTGCGACAGCTTCATGTTGTAGGCGTCGGACCCGGCGCGGTCGGCATGGCCGGTCAGGTCGATGCGCGGCTGAGCGCCCGACTTGTAGGCGACGGAGGCCTTGGCCACCACGGCCTGGGCTTCCGGCGTCAGGCTCGCCTTGTCGAAGTCGAAGAACACCATGTACTTCTGCGCCACCGGGGCGGCGACCGGCTTGGCCGGGGCGGCGGCCGGGGCGGCGGCAACCTTGCTCGCCGTCGGCGCGCCGAAGCGATAGGTCAGGCCGATCATCACCGAGTGGTTGGCGTATTCGGCGTCGCCCTTCACCCCGGCGGGGGTCTTCACCTCGCCGTCGGTGGTGGCGAAATAGCGGTACTGGCCCTTCAGCGACCAGTTCTCGTCGAGGTCATAGGACAGACCGGCGAAGCCCTGATAGGCGAATTCCCAGCTGTTGCCGGAATAGAGTTCGGTGCCGTTGCGGGTGACCTTGTCGAAGTCGAGATAGGCGGCGCCGATACCCAGGCCGACGAAGGGATGCCAGGACCCGGTGGCGTTGAAGTCGTAGATGGCGTTGCCCATCACGCTGTAGGCGTCGGTGGAATCGCCGTTGGTGCCGCTCAGGTTCTTCAGCTTGTCGACGTTGTTATCGCGGAAGCCGAGTTCGCCCTCGACCTTGATCGCGCCGAACGAATAGCCGACCGCGCCCAGGAACACCGGGCCGATATTGTTCTCGGCGGTGTAGGAGGCGCCGGGGAAGGAAACGTCCGTGTCCTGCAGCCAGGACACGCCGCCGTCGGCGCTGACATACCACTCGGCATGAGCGGCGGCCGGAACCGCGAGGGTCAGACCGGCGGCAAGGATCATCGGAAGGGAACGCATGGTTTAGGCTCCAGGCTTGAAAACGAAGAATAGCTCAAAGCTATGCCTCGCCGCGCCGGAAGCAAGCATTTCCGCATGCGCCGTCCCCCGCCCGCGCCCGGCCGTGGCAGTTCTGCAACGGTCGGGCGCGGAAGGAAGGGAAAACCCGCCTCGAAAAGGGTCAGGCGTGACCCTCGGCGGCGGCGGCGTTGGCCATGCGCTGCTGGTACATTTCGACGAAGTCGATCGGCGCGATCATCAGGGGCGGGAAGCCCGCGTCGCGGGTCGCTCCGGCGATGACGGCGCGGGCGAAGGGGAACAGGTAACGCGGCACCTCGATGAACAGCATCGGCTTCAGGTGTTCCTCGGGCACGTTGACGGTGACCACGCCGCTGTAAAGAATCTCGGCGACGAAGGCGACCTTGTCGCCGGTCTTGGCCTCGACGCTGAGGCTCAGGTCCACGTCGAACATGTTGGCGTGCAGCTGCGACGCCTTGACGTCCACGGCGATGCTGATGTCCGGCGCCTCGTTCGCCATGTCGGCGAAGATTTCCGGCACGTGCGGCGCCTCGAAGGACAGATCCTTGATGAACTGGCCGTTGATGGTCAGCGGCGGAAGCGGAGCCTGGTCTTCGGCGCCCTGGGCGGCCTTTTCTTCGGTCATTTCGGAATCTCCGGATAAGGAATGAAGCGTCCGGGCTTTCGTACCCGAAAGCGCGGGGAGAGGTCAAAAGAAACCCGTGGACTCAGGCCGGGCGGTCCGGCGGCGGCGGGATTTCGGCGGAGGGAGCGGGCGGCGGGTCGGCGACCACGGAAAACTCGCCCTCGATCACCGTGGAGCCGCCGCGCGGCGCGGCGGGGGCGGAGCGGCGGGAAAAGGCGGCGGCCGCGAAACGGCGCAAGGGTCCGATCAGCAGCAGGAGCCCCAGCGCGTCGGTAATGAATCCGGGCAGAATCAACAGTACGGCGGCCAGGCTCATCGCCGCGCCGGACAGCATGTCGGCAAGCGGCGCCTCGCCATTCCGCATCGATTCCTGAATTCCCTTCAGGGTGGCCCACCCGGCAGCGCGCAGCAAAAACCCGCCAAGAACGGCGGAGGCCAGCACCCAGGCCAATACCGGGCCGGGGCCATAGACGCGTGCCACGGAGGCCAGACCGAAGATTTCGATCAAGGGAAAAGCCAGGAAGATCAGGACGAAGGGGAACGGCATGCTTGTTCTTTCCCTGGGATATGCTTAACTTTCGGGGACGGACGGCGCGTTCGGCCCGCGCCGATGATGGACGATTTTCATCGGCCGCGTCCATGAATTCCTGTTCCGCGTGGTGCAGCAAGGGATCGACGATGAACGGCAACTTCCAGCTTTTCGACCTGATTTTCCTGGTCCTGGTCGCCGGGTTCCTGATCTATCGCCTGCGCAACGTTCTTGGACGGCGCGGCGGTTACGAACAGACCCCCGACGAGCTTGCCGGACGCAAGCCGGAGCGCGAAAACGTCATCGACTTGGCCAAGGCCCGCCAGCCCGAAGCCGAAGCCGAAACGGAAGACGCGCGCCCAGTCGACGCGGCGATGGCGGCAGCGCCGCCCGAACTGGCCGCCGGTCTGGTGCAGATTCAAACCGCCGATCCCGCCTTCACCGCCGACGGTTTCCTGGTCGGCGCGCGCGCCGCGTTCGAGATGATCGTCTGCGCCTTCGCCGAGGGCCGGATGGAGGATATCCGTCCCTACCTGGGGGCCGAGGTCTACGCCAACTTCGACGCCGCGGTGAAGGCGCGCGAAGCCGCCGGCGAAACGGCGGAAACCCAGGTGATCTCGATCAAGAAGGCGACCCTCGCCGAGGCGTCGATGACGGGCCGCGACGCGGTGGTCTCGGTGGAATTCGTCACCGAGCAGGTCAACGTCGTCCGCGACGCCGAGGGTAAGGTGGTCGACGGCGACCCCAACCTCATCGACACCCTGACCGACGTCTGGACCTTCGCCCGCGACGTTCGTTCCGCCGATCCCAACTGGAAGCTCATGGTCACGCGCAGTGTCGATGCGTAACGCCCTTCGCCGCGGAGCGGGCCTTTTCGCGGCGCTGGCGCTGTCCGCCTGCGCCGAACGCGCCGCTTTTCCGCCCGCCGAGGTTCCCGCCGCCTACACCGCCGAGGCGGCGGACTTCTCCCTGTTGACCGGCTGGAACGCCGACGCCGTCGAGCAAACCCTCCCCGCGCTCGCCCGTTCTTGCGCGATGATCGACCGCAAGCCGCCGGACATGACCATCGGCTCCGGCCCGCTGTCCCGGCCCGCCGCCGATTGGCAACGGGCCTGCGCCGCCCTGCCGAAAACCGCCACCGCCGACGCGGCGCGCGCCGCCCTGGCCCAAGCCTTCGTTCCCTATCGCGTCGCCGCCGCCGACGGCTCGCCGAACGGGCTCTTCACCGGTTATTACGAAGCCGAACTGAATGGCTCGATGTTCCGTTCGCCGTACTTTCCCTATCCGGTCTATGGCCGTCCCACCGATCTGGTGGAACGGCAGCAGGACGGCCGCAAGCTGGTCGGCCGGATGAAGGACGGCCGCCTGGAGCCCTATCCCACCCGCGCCGAGATCGAGGCGGGCGCCATCGCCAAGACCGCGCCGGTGCTGTTCTGGGCGAACGACCTGGTCGATCTGCACGTCGCGCAGATCCAGGGCTCGGCCCAAGTGCGCCTGCCCGACGGACGCCGCTTCCGCATCGGCTACGGCGGCAACAACGGCCGCCCGTTCAAGGGACTGGGACGCATCCTGATCGACGCCGGATTGGCCGAGCCGGGCAAGACCTCGATGCCGGAAATCCGCGCCTGGCTGCACGGCCACCCGCGCCAGGCCGAGGGCCTGATGCAGCGGAACCCGCGCTTCATCTTCTTCCGCCTGATCCAGGGCGAAGGGCCGGTGGGGGCGATGGGGGTGCCGTTGACCCCGGCGCGCAGCCTGGCGGTGGACCCGGCGGTGGTGCCGCTGGGCGCGCCGGTCTGGCTGGAAACCACCGATCCCGACGGTCGGCCGATCAACCGCCTGATGGCGGCGCAGGATATCGGCGGCGCGATCAAGGGGGCGGTGCGCGGCGACTTCTTCTGGGGGGCGGGGGAAACCGCCCTGGCCAAGGCCGGACGGATGAAAAGCCCCGGCCGCTATTACGTCCTGATTCCGGCCCCGGCGCCCTGATCGATGCCGCCGTGACCCACCGCCGCAATTCGCGGGTCTGGACTTTTCCGCCGGAACGTCCGAGTCTGTTTCCCGGCGGGCGACCCGCAGCGCGCCGCCAAGGGGGGACCGATGCCGGGTGAAACGCGCCGCGCACGCATGGAAAGGGAGTTCGACTACCGTGTTCTGCAACACGGCGTCAGCTCCGGCCGCCTCAAGATCTATACCGATTTCCGGGTGTTCAACCAGGGGCGCTCCCCCACCTACAGCCCGTGGGACAACGTCGCGCCGCTGCTGCTCCTGGTGCTGATCAGCCTGGCGCTGCTGGTGGTGCAGGGGATCATCGTCGGCGTGCTGGCGCTGATCCTCTCGGTTGTCCTCTACGCCTTCTTCATCCGCCTGTGGGTGATGCACCGCCTGCACGAACGCACCCGTACCGCGCTGTTGCTGAACCTGGCCAATTGGGATCTGCTGTGGAACATGGGCGGCGTGGTCCTGGCCAACGAACGCACCGGCCAGATGTGCCATTCCCCCTCCGGCAACTGGCGTGCCTTCGTCGTCAACGGTCTGTCCGACATCGCCGCCGCCCTGAAGGGCGACACCGACATGGCCGAATTGCGCGAACAGGGCAACATGGGCAAGGGAGGAAGCCGCGGATGACGCCGCGCCGGCGCAGACCGCCGATAACCGCCGACGACGCGGCGCTGTGGGCGCGCGTCACCAGTCGGGTGAAGCCCCTTTCCGAAACCCCGCCGCCGCCGCTCGAAGCCGACCCCGAGCCGGAAACCCCGCCCGAGCCGCCCGGCCCGCGCCTGCCGCCGCGCAAGCGCGAAACCGCGTCCAAGACGGCGAAGCCCCTGCAACCGCTCACCCACGGCTCCACCGCCGGGGTGGACAAACGCACCGCCGAACGCTTCCGCAAGGGCAGCATGGAAATCGAGGCCCGCATCGACCTGCACGGCCTGACGCGCGAGGCGGCGCACGGCACGCTGACCCGCTTTCTGCGCGACAGCGCGGCGCGGGGACGGCGCATGGTCCTGGTCATCACCGGCAAGGGCCTGCGCGCCGAGGGCGACGGCGTCCTCAAGTCCGAGGTGCCGCGCTGGCTGAACGAAGCCAGCCTGCGCCCCCTGCTTCTCAGCTTCACCTACGCCCAGCCGCGCGACGGCGGCGAGGGCGCGCTCTACGTCTTCCTGAAAAGGGACCGCGGCGAATGACCCCCTTCGGCGCCCGCCTGCGCGAACTGCGCGCCGAACGCGGCATCACCCTCTCCGCCATGGCGGCGGACCTGCACATCTCCGCCGCCTACCTCTCCGCCCTCGAACACGGGCGGCGCGGGCGGCCCACCCCCGGGCTGGTGCAGCAGATCTGCGGCTATTTCGGCCTGATCTGGGACGACGTCGAAACCCTCAAATCCCTCGCCCAGTCTTCCCGCCCGAAGGTCTCCCTCGATACCTCCGGCCTCTCCCCCGCCGCCACCGCGCTCGCCAACGAACTGGCGGGGGCGATCCGTACCCTGCCCGAGGAAGCCGCGGAAGACCTGCGCCAACGGCTGGCCGCCTGGCGGGGAAAGTAAACCAGGCCGGGGCCAAGCCCCGGACCCCGCTGGGGCCATGGGCCCCAGACCCCATTCCCTGTTTTTCCGCGAAGCGGGATAAAACCATCGCGCCATATGAAGGCTCTATGGCGCTGCGCGCGAAAACTTAAGGAATGGGGTGCGCGAGGGGTCCGCGACCCCTCGCAACCTTTTCCGACGGTTCCCCGCTACAGGATGAACTTCGACAGATCGGCGGATTTGGCCAAGATGCCGACGCGGTCGCGCACCATGTCCGGGGTGATGGCGATGGTTTCGCCGGAGCGGTCGGCGGCGGTGAAGCTGATTTCCTCGAGCAGGCGTTCGAGCACGGTATGCAGCCGCCGCGCGCCGATATTCTCGACCGAGGAATTGATCTCCGCCGCGATGTCGGCGATCGCCCGGATGGTTTCGGGATCGAAAGTAATCGTCACGTTCTCGGTGGCGAGCAGCGCGGTGTACTGGGTGATCAGGCTGGCCTCGGGCTCGGTGAGGATGCGTTCGAAGTCGTCGCGGGTCAGCGCCGCAAGCTCGACGCGGTTGGGCAGGCGGCCCTGAAGCTCGGGCAGCAGGTCCGACGGCTTGGCCAGGTGGAACGCGCCCGAGGCGATGAACAGAATGTGGTCGGTCTTCACCGGGCCGTACTTGGTGGTAACGACGGTGCCCTCGATCAGCGGCAGCAGGTCGCGCTGCACCCCCTCGCGGGAGACGTCGGCGCCGCCCTTCGTCTCGCCACGGGCGCAGATTTTGTCGATTTCGTCGATGAAGACGATGCCGTCGTTCTGGGTGGCGCGGATCGCCTCGCGCGTTACCTGTTCCTCGTCGAGCAGGCGGTCGCTTTCGTCGGCGATGAGGACTTCGTAGCTTTCCGCCACCGTCACCTTGCGCTTTTTCGTGGCGTTGCCGAAGGCCTTGCCGAAGACGTCGTTGAGGTTGAGGACGCCCATCTGCGCGCCGGGCATGTTGGGCAGGTCGAAGGTGGGCAGGGCGTTACCGCCGGAATCCTTGACCTCGATCTCGATGCTTTTGCCGTCCAGCTCGCCCTTGCGCAGCATGGCGCGGAACTTGGCGCGGGTTTCCGGGTTGGCGGAGGCGCCGACCAGGGCGTCGAGGACGCGCTCCTCCGCCGCCGCCTCGGCCTTGACCCGGACGTCGGCGCGCAGGCGGACGCGGGCCATCTGGATGGCGGATTCCAGAAGGTCGCGGATGATGCTTTCGACGTCGCGGCCGACATAGCCCACCTCGGTGAACTTGGTCGCCTCGACCTTGATGAACGGCGCCTGGGCCAGTTTCGCCAAACGGCGGGCGATTTCGGTCTTGCCGACGCCGGTGGGGCCGATCATCAGGATGTTCTTGGGCAGCACCTCCTCGCGCAGGTGCTCGGGCAATTGCTGACGGCGCCAACGGTTGCGCAGGGCAACGGCGACGGCGCGCTTGGCTTCCGTCTGGCCGACGATGTGACGATCCAGTTCCGAAACGATCTCGCGGGGGCTAAAGGCGGTCATAGGCTTTCGATCACGATGTTGCGGTTGGTATAGATGCAGATGTCGGCGGCGATGCCGATGGCGCGGCGGGCGACGTCCTCGGCGGAAAGGTCGTCGCGGTCGATCATCGCGCGCGCCGCGGCCAGGGCGAACGGCCCGCCCGAACCGATGCCGATCAAGGCGTCGTCGGGTTCCAGCACGTCGCCGGTACCCGACAGGATCAGCGAGGTTTCGGCGTCGGCCACCGCCATCATCGCCTCCAAACGGCGGAGATAGCGGTCGGTGCGCCAATCCTTGGCGAGTTCGACGCAGGCGCGGGTCAACTGGCCGGGAAAGCGTTCCAGCTTCGCCTCCAGCCGTTCGAACAGGGTGAAGGCGTCGGCGGTGGCTCCGGCGAACCCCGCCAGAACCTTGCCGTCGCCGAGGCGGCGGACCTTGCGCGCGGTGGACTTCAGGACGGTGTTGCCGAGAGTCACCTGACCGTCGGCGGCGATCACCACGCGACCGGCCTTGCGGATCGAGACCACGGTGGTCCCATGCCAGGATTGGGATTCCAAGGGGAAGGCTCCCTGTTGTCGAGGACAGGGAAGCAATGTAAGGCGCGCGCCGCCGAAACGCCACAGGTGGCGTTCCGGCTGGCGGACAAAGCGGGGAATCAGGCCTCGGCCTGGGCCATCGCCTTGATCAGCGCGAAGACCTGGGTACGCGCCCGGTCATTGCGGATCTTCCAGTAATTGCGCACCAGTTCCAGGGTCTCGGTGCGGGACAGCGGATCGTCCTCGACGGTTTCGCCGTCGGCCAGGTTGAGCGCGCCGCCCGCGGCGTCGAAGCTCTCCGGCAGGACGCCATAGCGTTCCTCGGCGACCTGGACGCTGACGTCCTGGAAGAAAAAGCTGATCGGCACCGACAGGACGTGGCCGATATCGTACAGGCGGCTGGCGGAAACGCGGTTGAAGCCGCGTTCATACTTCTGCACCTGCTGGAAAGTCACACCAACGGCGGAGGCCAACTGCTCCTGGGTCATACCCACCAGATTGCGGCGCAGGCGAATCCGCTGGCCGACGTGGACATCGATGGGGTCGGGACCATTTTCCGTCACGACATTCTTAGGAAGACGACGTTCGATCATGAGAAGACACTTCGGTTCAACAACAACCAGCCACATGCATACGTGCGTTTTTTAACAGATGTCAATGGGCAAGGCAAAAACCTCCATTCGATAAAAATTCCCGATGGGTCCTGATATGGATGACCGTCCCAAATATTGTTGAGGGTTTGCCTCGTCCTCCGCGAAGCGGTATACACCCCTTGGTATTGGGCACATGGGCGGCGCGCCCGACGGGAGACGGCGATGAGAAGCGCAACCATCGAACGGACGACGCGGGAAACCGAAATTTCGGTGACCATCGACCTGGACGGCACCGGGGCTTACGAGATTTCCACCGGAGTCGGCTTTCTCGACCACATGCTGGAACAGTTGTCCCGCCACGGGCTGATCGACCTTTCGATCAAGGCCAAGGGCGACACCCACATCGACGCGCATCACGTCACCGAGGACGTCGGCCTGGCACTGGGTTCGGCGCTGGCCAAGGCCTTGGGCGACCGGGTGGGCATCCGCCGTTACGGCGACGCGCTGATTCCGATGGACGACACCCTGGCGCGGTGTGCCCTCGACCTTTCCAACCGGCCTTATCTGGTGTGGCGGGTGGCGTTGCCGCAGGAACGTCTGGGCAGCATGGAGACCGAGCTGTTCCGCGAATGGTTCCAGGCCTTCGCCCAGGCGGGGGGAATCACCCTGCACGTCGAGGCCTTGTACGGCAGCAACACCCACCATATCGTCGAGGCCTGCTTCAAGGCCCTGGCGCGGGCGCTGCGCGCCGCGGTGGAAATCGATCCCCGCGCGCCCGGCGCGGTGCCGTCGACCAAGGGGGCCCTGGCCGGGGCGGGCGGCATGAAGTCATGAGCGGAACCGTCGCCATCGTCGATTACGGCTCGGGCAACCTGCGCTCGGCGGCCAAGGCGTTCGAACGCGCCGCCGCCGAGGCGGGACTGGACCTTGCCGTCGCGGTCACCGACGATCCCGCCCGCATCCGTGCGGCGGAACGCATCGTGCTGCCCGGGGTGGGGGCGTTCGCCGACTGCCGCGCCGGGCTTCTGGCGCGACCGGGGCTTCTGGACGCGTTGACCGCGGCGGTGATCGACGACAAGAAACCCTTTCTCGGCATCTGCGTCGGCATGCAGCTTCTGGCCGACGAAGGCCGCGAACATGGCGCGCATCCTGGCCTGGGTTGGATTCCGGGGCTGGTGACGCGCCTGGCCGAGGGTCCGGGGCTGAAGATTCCGCACATGGGCTGGAACGAACTTTCCCTGTCCCCCACCGGGGTGGCGCATCCCCTGTTTCGCGGCATCGCCCCCGGCGCGCAGGTCTATTTCGTGCACAGCTACGCGCTGGCCCCGGCGCGGGCCGAGGACGTTCTCGCCACCGCCGACTATGGCCAGACGATCACCGCGGCGGTAGGCCGGGGCAACATCGTCGGCACCCAGTTTCACCCGGAGAAAAGCCAAACGATCGGCCTCTCCGTGATCCGCAACTTTCTCACCTGGATTCCCACGCCATGATTCTGTTTCCGGCGATCGACCTCAAGGACGGTGCCTGCGTGCGCCTTTACAAGGGCGAAATGAACCAAGCGACGGTGTTCAACACCTCTCCCGCCGATCAGGCGGCGCGGTTCATCGTCGCCGGGTGTTCCTGGCTGCACGTGGTCGACCTCAACGGGGCCTTCGCCGGCAAGCCGGTCAACGCCGACGCGGTTAAGGAAATTCTCGGGGTGGCGGGGAACAACGACGTGCAGGTACAGGTGGGCGGTGGCATCCGCGACGCCGAAACCATCGATTCCTGGCTCGGCTGCGGGGTGGCGCGGGTAATCCTGGGCACCGCGGCGCTGCACGACCCCGATTTGGTGAAGGCGGCCTGCCGCCGTCATCCCGGCCGCATCGCGGTGGGCATCGACGCGCGCGACGGCTTCGTCGCGGTGGAAGGCTGGGCCGAGACCTCGCAACTGACCGCCGAGGAAATGGCGATGCGCTTCGCCGACGCCGGGGTGGCGGCGATCGTCCACACCGACATTTCGCGCGACGGCGCGATGGGCGGCGCGAATGTCGAGGCCTCCGCCAAACTGGCCGAAGCCTGCGGCATTCCGGTGATCGTTTCGGGTGGCGTCGCCGGCATCGACGATATCCGCCGCGTCGCCGAACATAAGAAAAGCGGCCTCGCCGGGGCGATCGCCGGACGCTCCCTTTACGACGGCAAGCTCGATCTGGTCGCCGCCGTCGCCCTTCTTGCCAAGGCCTGACCATGCTCAGCATGCGCATCATCCCCTGTCTCGACGTCAAGGACGGCCGCGTGGTCAAGGGCGTCAACTTCGTCGACCTGATCGATGCGGGCGACCCGGTGGAACAGGCGCGCGTCTACGACGCGGCGGGGGCGGACGAGCTGTGCTTCCTCGACATCACCGCCAGTTCGGACAACCGCGACACCCTGTACGACGTGGTGCGCCGCACCGCCGAGCAATGTTTCATGCCGCTGACCGTCGGCGGCGGCGTGCGCACGGTGGAGGACATCCGCAAGCTGCTTCTCGCCGGGGCGGACAAGGTGTCGATCAACACCGCCGCAGTGCATCGCCCGGAATTCGTGCGCGAGGCGGCGGAAAAGTTCGGCAACCAGTGCATCGTCGTCGCCATCGACGCGAAACAGGTCGCCCCCGGCAAGTTCGAGATCTTCACCCATGGCGGCCGCAAGCCCACCGGCATCGACGCGGTGGAATGGGCGCAACGAATGACCACATATGGAGCAGGAGAGATTCTCCTCACCTCGATGGACCGCGACGGCACGCGGCAGGGTTTCGATATTGCCTTGACCCGCGCGGTTTCCGACGCGGTGCCGGTGCCGGTAATCGCCTCGGGTGGGGTCGGCTCCCTGGATCATCTGGTGGCGGGAATCCGCGACGGCGGCGCGACCGCGGTTCTGGCCGCCTCGATCTTCCACTTCGGCCAGTATTCCGTTCCGCAGGCGAAAGCGCATTTAGCGGCGGCGGGAATCCCGGTCCGGCTGTAGTCAGAAGTCCCTACCCCCCGTCGCAACTCGGGAGGTTCTTGTGAAGGCGACGCGCGTCAAATCCTGGCTTCCCCTGTTCGCCAAATTGTTCGCGGGCGGCGCGCTCCTGCTTGCGGTCGTCTGCTTGGTGATCTTCGAGGAACGGCGCCGCGCCCAGCTTTCGGCCCTGGAAAACGACGAAATCTCGATCGTCGCCGCGCAGGTGGCGGTGATCAACGAATCCCTGCACCGCATCCGCGCCGACCTTTACATTCTCAGTCGGCAAAGCGAACTCGCCCACATCAAGGACTCGACGCGGCTGGCGGAACTGGCCCGGGAATACGCCGATTTCGAACGCGCCGTGGGGGTTTACGAAAACATCCGCCTGCTCGCCGCCGACGGCACCCGCCTGATCGACATTCACAACGAGGATGGCGAGATCCATTATCATGTCACACCGGTCCACACGCGGCGCGGCGACCACGAGGATCTGCGCGTATTGGGAGCGATGGCCCCCGGCGGCCTGTTGATGTCCCGCCCGGGAAGGGATGAATCTTCCCCGCGTCCGCTGCTTCGTTTCGGCATCTCCACGGCCGCCCGTCACGCCAACGGCAACACCTATCTGCTGGTTTTCTTCCGCGCCGACGTCCTATTCGACCGCTTGGCGCAACTGGCGGAACGCTCCCCCAGCACCTTCATCCTCGCCGACCGGGACGGCCACTGGGTTTCCCGGCCCGACGCCTCCTTTACCTGGGGATTCGACCGCCACGAGGGGGAATCTTCCCCCCTGACCCGGGATTACCCGAAGGCCTGGGCGGAAATCAGCGCGACCGAGGGCGGAACCCTCCGCACGCCGAACGGAATTTTCGTCTACCGCACCGCGCATCCGGCGATCACCGGCTTCTGGGGGGCGGAACCCGGCCAGGCCCCCTCGCCCGAGATCAACGAATGGAAGGTGATCTCGTTCATTTCGCCCACCGCCATCGCCCGGCTCGAAAACCGCATCCTGGAAACTCTGGTGCCGTTTTTCCTGGCCGCCCTGCTTTCCCTGGGGCTGGCGTCCTGGGCTTTCTCGGCATCCTGGGCGGCCCGCCAGCACCGGCAAAACCGTCTGCTTCACCGTGCCACCATCGACCCCCTGACCGACGCGTTCAACCGCGCCGCCTTCGACGAACGGCTGGAAGCCGCCCTCGCCCGTTATGAGGAACTGGGGGAAGGTTGCGCCCTGATCTTCGTCGACCTGGACGACTTCAAGGCGATCAACGACACCCACGGCCACGACGCGGGCGACGCCTGCCTGCGCGAAACCGTCGCCCGCATCCGTGCCTGCATCCGCGACGCCGACCTGATCGGCCGCCTGGGCGGCGACGAATTCGCGGTGATCCTCTCCCCCTGCCGGAACCGCGCGGCGGCGGCGGCGGTGGCGGAAAAAATCCTGCATCGCCTGACCCTGCCGCCCGGCCCCTTCCCGGGCGCCGCCGGCCCGATCCGGGCCAGCCTCGGCGTCGCCCTCTGCCCCGAGGACGGAACCTCCGCCGAAATGCTTTTGCGCTTCGCCGATCAGGCCATGTATGGTGCGAAGCGCGACCGCCGGGAACGGCGGCCCTCATAGGTTCCTTCCGAAGGCACGCCGATCATGACCCAGCATCCCCTCTCCGCCCTGTTCGCCACCATCGAATCCCGCAAGAACGGCGACCCCGACGCCTCGTACACCGCGCGGCTGTTCGCCAAGGGGCGCAACAAGATCGCGCAGAAAATCGGCGAGGAAGCGGTGGAGCTGGCGATCGCCGCCGCCGCCGAACCGGACAAGATCGTGCCGGAAAGCGCCGACCTGCTCTATCACCTGCTGGTGCTGTGGGCGGATGCCGGGGTTTCCCCCGACGCGGTCTGGAAGGAACTGGCCGCGCGCAGCGGCATCTCCGGCCTTGAGGAAAAGGCCAACCGTCCGAAGTAAGGGATTTCCGTCGATTATCCCGGTTTGTTGAGATGGAGGGTAATGTGTCCTACGACCCGAACAACGTCTTTGCGAAAATTCTGCGCGGCGAAATTCCCTGCAAAAAGGTCCTGGAAACCGAATACGCGCTGGCCTTTCACGACATCAATCCGCAGGCCCCGGTGCATGTTCTGGTGATTCCCAAGGGCGCCTACGTCTCCTTCGACGATTTCAGCGCCCGCGCAGCCCCCGAGGAAATCACCGGATTCATCCGCGCGGTGGGCGAAACCGCCCGTTCCCTCGGCATCGTCGCCGACGGCTTCCGCCTGCTCAGCAACGTCGGGGCGAACGCGGGGCAGGAAGTTCCCCATTTGCACGTGCATCTGTTTGCCGGACGCAACCTCGGACCGATGCTCAGCAAAAACCGCTAACGTATTGGCGCAAAAGACTTTCATCGAACTTTCACAACCCCGACGAGAGGATTTTCCCCCTTTTGCCGGGGTTTTTCGCGCCTTGGCGGAAAAATAACTACGTATGGTGTTGGCGCGGGGCGGCGGACGTTCCTGACGGCCAATGAATTCCCCGAGTCGTCCACCCCGAACCCGGGGCCGGGAAGCCTCGCTTCCCGTTGATGCGACTCGGGGCGAGGTAAGCGCGACGAGGAAAAGAATCTCTCCGCCCTCCCCCCGCCAAGGCCGCGAAGTGGGTTTTCGAAACCCAGGCGAATCGCCGAGTCGCGGCAAGGCGGAAGATTCGGCGGCGAATCGGTCTTGCCTTTCCCGGATTCACATGATCCGCGCGTAAAATCGCGCGCCACCCGCAAACCCTGGGGTTTCCGCCATCGTTTCATCCCTGTCGAAACGGGAGAACCGCGCCGGGCGGCAAATCCGGCGCGGAAAACCCAGCGGCCCGGAGGAGACGCCGCACGGTTTTCATCGGATTCAAGGCAACCGATCACGATGGAACGAGGCATTCCCAACGGCGGCGCGGCGGGGGGACGGACAAGGTCCCGGCGGGAAAACCTGCCGCCGCCGAAACGGTTTTTCCTCAGCTCTCGGCGAAGGCCAGGCGCAGTCCCAGGGCGGCGAACAGACCGGCGAAAAGCCGCTTCAGCCAGCGCATCGCGGCGGGCGATTCCAGCACCCGGCGACGCGCCGCCGCGGCGCACAGGCCATAAACGGCGAACACCGCGAAGGTCATCGCCATGAAGGCCAGGGAGAGGCGCAGCATCTGCTGCGTCACCCCTTCCGCCGCCGCGGGATCGATGAACTGCGGCAGGAAGGCCAGGAAGAACACGGTGAGCTTGGGGTTGAGCAGGTTGACCGCGACCGCCCGCAAAATCAGGGCGGAACCCTTGCGATGCGTCGCCTGCAAGGCGACGGGCCGGGCGGCGTCGCGCCACATGCCCCAGGCGAGGAAGCCGAGATAGAGCGCCCCGGCGATACGGATCGCCTGAAAGGCCACCGCCCCGGCATGCAGAATCGCGGTCAGGCCGAGCAGGCAGGCGGCGAGATGCGGCAGGATGCCAAGGGTGCAGCCGAAGGCGGCGAACAGCGCGGCGCGGCGGCCCTGGGTCAAGCCGCACGAAACCGTATAGATCACGCCGGTGCCGGGCATCAGCACCACGACCAGGGCGGTCGCCAGAAAAGTCCAGGACATCAATTCATTATCCCTTTTCGTTCAGGTTCCGCCTCAGCCCCGGGCGGGACGGGGCGGACGGCGGCGGAAGGACAGGGCCTCGGCCAGATGCGGACGGCCGATGGCCTCCTCCCCCGCTAGGTCGGCGATGGTGCGCGCCACCTTGATCACCCGGTGATAGCCGCGCGCGGACAGCTTGAACCGTGCCGCCGCCTCGGCCAAGAAGGCACGGTCGTCGGGGGAAAGCGGCGCCCGTTCGTCGAGAACCCTTCCCTCCATTTCGGCGTTGCAGGAAATCCCCGGGCATCCGTTCAGGCGCGCGGCGGCCCGCGCACGGGCGCGCGCCACCCGCGCCGCGACGACGGCGGAAGACTCGCCCGCGGCCAGGCCGTCGAGATCCCAGGGATCGACGCGCGCCACCTCGACATGCAAATCGATGCGGTCGAGGAAGGGGCCGGACAGGCTGTTCTGGTATTCCTCCGCGCACAGGGGGGCGCGGCGGCAGGCGAGTTCGGGATCGTCGAGATGGCCGCAGCGGCAGGGGTTCATCGCGCCGATCAGTTGCACCCGCGCCGGATAGGTGACGTGCCGGTTCGCCCGTGCCACCGAAACCGAGCCGCTTTCCAGCGGCTGGCGCAGGCTTTCCAGAACCGCGCGGGGAAATTCCGGCAGTTCGTCGAGGAACAAGACGCCAAGATGTGCCAGCGAGACCTCCCCCGGGCGGGCGCGCAGGCCGCCGCCGACCATCGCGGCGGTGGAACACGAATGGTGCGGCGCGCGATAGGGGCGCCGCCGCATCAATCCGCCGCCGGGCAGTTCGCCCGCGATCGAATGGACCATGCTGACCTCCAGCGCCTCGACGGCGGACAATGGCGGCAGCAGGCCGGGCAGGCGGCGCGCCAGCATCGACTTTCCGGCGCCGGGCGGTCCCACCATCAGAAGGTTGTGCCCGCCCGCGGCGGCGATTTCCAAGGCCCGCTTCGCGGTTTCCTGTCCCTTGACCTCGGCCAGGTCGGGAATCGCCACGGCGTCGGCGGTCTCGCCCGGCGCCGCCGGGCTCAGAACCGCCTCGCCCTTCAAAAAGCCGATCGCCTGCATCAAATCGGCGACGGCGAAGGCGTCGCCGCCGCCCGCCCAGGCGGCCTCCGCCCCCTGCGCCGCCGGGCAGATCAGGCCGCGTTCGTGGGCATGGGCGGAAATCGCCGCGGGCAGCACGCCGGTGACGGCGCAGACGCGTCCGTCCAGCGCCAGTTCGCCCATCACCGTATAGTTCAGCAGTTCCTCCGCCGGGATCAGCCCCATGGCGGACAGGATGCCCAACGCGATCGGCAGGTCGAAATGGCTGCCTTCCTTCAACAGGTCGGCGGGGGCCAGATTAACGGTGATTCGTTTCGGGGGCAGAGCGAGTCCGATGGCGACCAGGGCGGCGCGGACCCGTTCGCGGCTTTCCGCCACCGCCTTGTCGGGCAGACCGACGATGGCGAAGGCGGGCAGACCCGGGGCGATCTGGACCTGCGCCTCGACCGGGCAGACCTCGATGCCGGAAAACGCCACCGTATGCGCCAACGCCCCCACGGACTCTTCCCCCGGTTGTTCGCGCACCAGGAAACCACCCGGCGCGCGGATCGGTCAAGCCTTGCCGCGCTCCGAAAGCTTCGCCTCGATCGCGTCCCAGATGCGTTCCGCTAGGTCGACGCCGTCGAAACGGGCGATTTCCTGAAGTCCGGTGGGCGAGGTGACGTTGATTTCGGTGACGTATTCGCCGATCACGTCGAGGCCGACGAACAGCAGGCCGCGCGCCTTCAGCTCCGGCCCGACGCGGGCGCAGATCTCGCGGTCGCGGGGGGTCAGGCGAACCGGCTCGGCGCGGCCGCCGACGTGCATGTTGGCGCGGGCGTCGCCCGCCCCCGGCACGCGGTTGATCGCGCCCACCGCCTCGCCGTCGATCAGGATGATCCGCTTGTCGCCCGCGCGCACCGCCGGGATATAGGCCTGCACCATCAGGGGTTCCGCGCCGTCGGCGAAGAACATGTCGAGCAGCGAGCCCAGGTTCTCGTCCTCCTCCCGCAGGTGGAAGACCCCGGCGCCGCCGTTGCCGAACAGAGGCTTGATCACGATGTCGCGGTGCCGCGCGCGGAAATCGCGGATGGCGGCGGCGTCCGCCGTCACCAGGGTCGGCGGCATCAGGTCGGGGAAATGGGTGACCAGCAGCTTTTCCGGGGCGTTGCGCACCCCCGCCGGATCGTTGACCACCAGGGTCTTGGGGTGGATGTGCTCCAGGATGTGGGTGCTGGCGATATAGGCCAGATCGAACGGCGGATCCTGACGCAACAGCACCACGTCGAAACCGGAAAGGTCCGCCACCACCGCCGCGCCGAAGGAAAAATGGTTTCCCGCCTGCCGCCGCACCGTCAGCGGATGCCCCGCCGCCGTCACCCGGCAATTTTCCAGGCGCAGGGCGCGCGGCAAATAGTGGAACAGGGAATGGCCGCGCCGCTGCGCCGCCAGCGCCAGGGCGAAGGTGGAATCGGCGTCGATGGAAATGCCGTCCATCGGGTCCATTTGCAGGGCGACCGCCAGGCTCATGCGTGGGTTCTCCGAAAAAGGCCGCGCCGGAACCTCCGGCGGGAATCGGTTCAGGAGATGGGGGATTTTCCCCGTTTTCTCCAGAGACTGGCGGAAAGTCTATCCCAAAAGCGCAAGGACGACATCCTTTGGTATGGTTTTCGACGCCTGTGTTCCGATGGGTCTCGTTCTTTCTTCCCTCTTATACTTCATGGAAACATCAAGAATAAAAAACTATCCTCCTGTCCCAGACAAGGGGGCGCGGATTGAGTGACGGCTCATGATTTGCGCGGGGCAGAAGGCGTCTGGCCGAATGACAGCGATAAAATCGAAAAGCACTCGTGGTCCCGAGGGTTTATTACTACAATTACTTGATAACAACGGACAAATACTCGACATCAACCAGGGGTGGGCCGTGGCCCTGGATTACGCCCCGGAAGAGATTCTCGGCCATCATTTCTGCGACTTCATTGAACCGGGGCATTGCGAAGCGGTGTCCGGTTTCCTTCGCAATTTACGCGATGATGGAACCTCGCGATTTTTACCTGTGGTTATGCGCGACAAGACCTGCCGCCCGGTCGACGCGCTTCTCGTCGCCCAGCCCCTTTCCGGCGCCACCGGCTATACCTGCGAGATCTGGACCGCCGACGGCATGGAACAGGCGATGTCCGCCGCCCGCCAACAAGCGGAGAAGGAACGGGCCGAGGATGCCCTGGTGCGGACCTTCACCGCGGTGACCGAGCTTTTATCGAAATCCGAAGGGATTTCCGGCTTTCTGCGCGACCTCGGCCTGCTGATGGAGGCGGTGTCCGGGATTCCGCGCGCGATCGTCGAAGCGCCGCCGAAATCGCCCTCCCCCGTCTGGATGGACGCGCTGCGGGCCGAGATCCGCCGCGTCCACGGCGCGGTGAAGGACACCGGCACCCTGGTCCTGGAAGCGCCGCGCCATGCCGGGGTTTCCCCCGAACTGGCCGATGGTTTCGGCGGCAAGGACATCCTGGCGATGTGGTTCCCGGATTCCTCGATGCCCGGGGCGCGGCGCCACCTGATCGCCGAACTGCCCGCCGACCGCGTCCTGGCCGAGACCTGGAAGGCCAACGCGCCGCAATTCGCCCGCGCCGTGGCCAACGCGCTCAGCTGTCTGATCGCCTGGGAACACCAGGCCGCGCTGCTGAGCAAGGCCAGCGTGCAGTCGGTGACCGACCCGCTGACCCGCATCTTCAACCGCTACAAGCTGGAAGAATCGCTGTCCGCCGAGGAACGGCGGGCGCGCCGCTATGGCACCTGGTTTTCCGTGGTTCTGGCCGACATCGACCACTTCAAATCGGTCAACGACACCTTCGGCCACCCCACCGGCGACCGCGTTCTGGAAGAAGTAGCGAACGAGCTGCGCACCTCCACCCGCTCCACCGACGTGGTCGGGCGCTGGGGGGGCGAGGAATTCCTGATCGTCTGCGTTCACACCAAGCTCGACGGCGCCTGCACTCTGGCGGAAAACCTGCGCAAGCGCATCTCGGCGCACCTTTTCCCCGGGATCGGCGGCGTCAGCCTCAGCTTCGGGGTCTCCACCTACGAGGACGGCGACGCGGCCGACGACGTGATCGCCCGTGCCGACCGCGCCCTCTATCAGGCGAAGCACGCGGGGCGCAATTGCGTCCGCCGCCTCACCCGCGAGGCCTAGGGGACCCGGATATAATCGACCAACGCCCGCACGCCGGAAATCGTCCGCGCGTGCGCCAGCACGCGCTGGTGTTCCCCTTCGTCCTGGGCGATGCCGATCAGGTACAGGGTGTGGGCCGAAGCGTCGATGTCGTAGTTGAGCGAAAGGATGCTCTTGTCGAAGAAGATCGCCTTGCGCATCGAGGCGACGATGCCGGAATCGTCGGCGAATTCGCCCAGCCCGGCGTGGGGGTCGACCCGGATGTGGTCGTAGACCTCCTTCACCCCGTCGACGCCCTTGGCCAGGGCCACCGCGTCGCGGTGCAGATCCTCGGCGTTCACGGTGCCGGTCAGCACCACCCGCCCCTCGTGGATCAAAAGGCCGACGCCGCTGAAGGCGGTGGCGTCGCGCTGTACCCAGGCGGCGTTGACCGCCGCGCGGATGCGCACGTCGCTGGCGGTGCCGCGCACGCCGCGTTCGTCGACCACGGCGGCGCCCACCGTGGCGCCCGCGCCGACCACCGCGCCGAACGGCGAACAGGCGGACACCCCCAGCCCGGCCAAAGCGGCCAAACCCAGGGCGCAGGCGGCGGAAGAGCGGAAAGCTTTCTTCATCGTTCTTCTCCGAACAGGGCTGTCTCAGAACCGCTCCGCCCGCCAGGCGTCGGGAAGATGCGTCGGCCAGCGGCCGGGCGAAATCACGACGGCGTCGAAGCGCAGATCACAGGTCGCATATTCCGGTTGATATTTGATGAACCATTCGGCGGCCCGCAACAGGCGGACCTGCTGGCGCGCGCCGATCGCCGCCAGGCCCTCGCCGGGCGCGGGCCGCGCCTTGATCTCGACGAAGACCAGCAGCTTGCCGCGCCGCGCCACGAGGTCGATTTCCCCCGCGCCGCTGCCGCGCGGCGGGCGCAGGCGCCGCCCGACGATGCGATAGCCCTTCAGACGCAACAGCCACGCCGCCGCGATTTCGGCGAAACGGCCGCGCCGTTCGCTCCGCCGCCCGGATTCGGCGCGGCTTTTCACCGCCGGTCCCCGCCGCGCAGGCGCATCGCGCGGCGGTAAAGTTCCTGGCGCGGCCGGCCCGAGGCCGCCGCCACCTCCGCCGCCGCATCCTTCACCGATCCCGCCGCAAGGGCGCGGGTCAACGCCTCGTCCACCTGTTCGTCGGACCACGCCAAGTTTCGTTCCGAAGGCGGACCGATCACCACGACGACCTCGCCCTTCGGCGGTCCGGCCTCGGCATAGCGGGCGGCCAGATCCTCGACCGGCGCGGCCACCGCTTCCTCGAACAGCTTGGTCAGCTCGCGGCAGACCACGGCGTCGCGGCCGGGCAGCACCGCCGCCGCGTCGGCCAACAATCCCGCCAGACGGCGCGGCGATTCGTAAACCACCAAGCTCGCCCGCACCGCCGCCACCTCGGCCAGTTCGGCGCGGCGGGCCGCCGACTTCGGCGCAAGGAAGCCGAGAAACAGAAAGCGGTCGGTGGGCAGCCCCGCCACCGCCAACGCCGCCAGGGCGGCCGAGGCCCCGGGCAGGGCGGTCACCGCCAGTCCGGCGGCGCGGCAGGCGCGCGCTAGCTTGAACCCGGGGTCGGAGATCAAGGGCGTGCCCGCGTCGGAAACCAGGGCCACCGACTCCCCGGCGACGATCCAGGCCAGAACCTTCGGACGCATGGACTCCGCATTGTGATCGTGATAGGCGGTGAGCGGACGGGACAAACCGTACAGGCCCAGCAACTTGCGGGTGACGCGGGTGTCCTCGCACAGCAGATGGTCGGCGCGCGCCAGAACCTCCAACGCCCGCAGGGTGATGTCGCCACGGTTTCCGATCGGGGTCGCGGTGATGTAGAGTGCGGGGGCCAGAGGCTCGCGCGGGGCCTCGGCGGACGGTTCGGTACAGCGCGTCATGACGGATTCCGGCATCAGGGGACGAAACGGCAGATGAAAGTCGACAACGGTTATACCACGGCGCACCGGCGCCTTGCCCGGATGAAACGCTGGCCCCTTCTGCTTCTTTCCGCCGCCGCGATCGGACTGGCCGCCTGCCAGACCACCGGCGGCCCCACGGTCAGCGGCGGCCGCGCTCCAGCGCGCCCCGCGCCCGCCGCCCAGGCCCCCGCCGCCGACCCGCAGTTGGCCGCCCTGCCCCCCGCCGAAACCCAGCCGTCCGCGTTGGAAAGCGCGCCCACGGTGCAGCGCACCGCCCGCGTCGCCGTGCTGGTGCCCCTGTCCGGCGAGGCCGCCGCCGCCGGCCTGGGCCTGCGCGACGCCGCCCTGTTGGCCCAGTTCGAGGTCGCCAACCCCGGCCTGATCCTGCAATTCTACGACACCAAGGGCACCCCGGACGGCGCCCGCGCCGCCGCCGAACAGGCGAAGGACCAGGGCGCCACCCTGTTCGTCGGACCGCTGTTCTCCCATTCGGTACAGGCGGTGACGGCGGTGGCGCAATCCGCCGGAATTCCGGTGCTCTCGTTCTCCTCGGACGGGGCGGCGACCTCGGGCAACGTCTACGTCACCGGCTTTCTGATCCCGCCGCAGGTCAACCGCATCGTCGCCTACGCCATGGAACAGGGCCGCAGCCGCTTCGCCGTGCTGGCGCCGGAAACCGCCTATGGCCGCGCCGCCGCCGACGCCGCCCGCGCCGCGGTGGAACGCAACGGCGGAACCCTGGTGCGCAGCGCCTTCTTCGACCCGGCCAAGGCCAACTTCTCGCCGGTGATCCGCGAGCTCACCGTTCACGCACGGCGCAAGGCGGCGCTGGAACAGGAAAAGGCCAATCTTGCCCGTTCCACCGACCCCGCCGCCGCCGAGGCTCTGAAACGCCTGGAAAAACAGGAAACCCTGGGCGCGGTGGACTTCGACGCCCTGCTGCTGCCGGTGGCCGGAACCTCCCTGCGGCAGGTGATCTCGCTGCTCAAGTACTATGACGTCGATCCCAACCAGGTGAAGCTGCTGGGCACCCTGCTCTGGCAGGACGAAACCCTCAATACCGAGCCCGCCCTGGTCGGCGCCTGGTTCCCCGCCGCGTCGCGCATCGGCTACGACCGCTTCGTCACCCGCTTCACCGAAACCTATGGCCGCGCGCCGTCGCAGCTGGCCTCGCTCGCCTACGACATGGTGGCGCTGTCCGCCGCGCTGTCGCGCTCCTACGACACGCCGTGGCGCTACCTCACCGCCAGCGGCGGCTTCATCGGCGTCAACGGCGCCTTCCGCCTCAACCCCGACGGTCAGGTCGAACGTATGCTGGCGGTGCGCGAGGTCAGCCGTACCGGAACCACCGTGGTCTCCCCCGCCCCGACCCGCTTCGGTCAGGCGTTCTAAGGGGGAAAACCAGTCCGGGGCCAAGCCCCGGACCCCGCTGGGGCCTCAGGCCCCAGACCCCCTTCCTTAAGGTTTTGGCGCGAAGCGCGATAAAGCCATCTCGCGGCGTGACGGTTGATTGCCGCTACGCGGCGAAAAACGAATGGGGGGCGTGGGGGGGCCGAGTCCCCCCACAACATTTTCCCCTTACCGCAACACCCGCGCGGTCAACGCGTTGAGCAGCAGGGTTCCCGCCTCGCCGACCCGGATACCCTGTTCGTCCTGGCCGATCAGGCCCAGCCCGGCCGCCTCGGCCAGGGCCTCGGCGTCCAGCAGCTCCGCCGCGTCGGGCAGGCCGTGGGCGGCGAACAGTTCGGCGAAGCGGGCGAAGGAAACCCCCTCGGTCAGGCGCAGGCTCATCATCAGGTGTTCGCGGGCGCGCTCGACGGCGGGAAGAGGCGTGCGTTCCGGCGCGGGCGGCCCGGCCAGCCAGTCCGTCGCGTCGGGTTGGTGGCGGGTGGCAAGGAAGCCTTCCTCCAGGGTCAGGCGCCCGTGCGCCGCCGGGCCGACGCCGCCATAGTCGGCGCCGCGCCAGACCGCCAGGTTATGGCGGCATTCCCCGCCGGGGCGGGCGAAATTGGAAATCTCGTACGCCGGACGCCCGGACTCCGCCAGGACCCGGCGGGTGAGTTCGAAGATCTCCGCCGCGGTTTCCTCGTCGGGCATGCGCGCCCGGCCCGCCGCCACCGCCGCGGCCAGCGGCGTGCCGTCCTCCACCGTCAACTGATAGACCGAGACGTGTTCCCCCGCGAAGTCCAGGGATTCCGCCAGCTCCGCCGCCCAGGCCGAGGCGTCCTGGCCGGGACGGGCGGCGATCAGGTCCATGGACAGGCGGTCGAAGACGTCGTGCGCCCAGGTCAGCGCGTGTTTCGTTTCGTCAACGGAATGGGTTCGGCCAAGCGCCGCCAGGGCCGCCGGATCGAAGCTCTGCGCCCCCACCGACAGACGGTTCACCCCGGCGTCGCGCAGGGCGATCAAGGCCTTCCGGTCCACCGTGCCGGGATTGGCCTCCAGCGTCACCTCCAGGTCGGCGGCGGGCTCCCAGGCCTGCATCGCCGCCTCCACCACCGCGCCGACGATGCCGGGTTCGGCCAGCGACGGCGTGCCGCCGCCGAAAAAGATCGAACCCAGCGGCCGCGCCCCGGTCAGCCCCCGCAACGCCGCGATGTCGGCGCGATAGGCGGCGACGAAGGCCGCCGCGTCCCACCCCCGGCGCGGCACCACGCTGGCGAAGTCGCAGTACGCGCACTTGCTGCGGCAATAGGGCCAGTGAACGTACAGGTGAAAGGCGGTTTCCGGTCTCATGCTCGGTCCAAGGAAGAAAAACGTTGCGAGGGGTCGCGGACCCCTCTCGCGCTCCCCTTTACCTTTTTCGCGCGGAGCGCCATCGGATCATCACGCGGCGTGACGGTCGATTGCCGCTTCGCGGCGAAAAACAAATGGGATCAAAGGGTCCGAGACCCTTTGCGGATGTGGGCGGAGCCCACGGTTTTTCCGAGCCCGGCCTGGTTTCACTCCGCGAAGCAGGCATCCAAGAGCTTGCGGAAGGCGCGGGCGCGGTGGCTGATCGCGTGTTTCTCGTCCGGCTCCATTTCCGCGAAGGTTCGGGAATCGCCCACCGGCACGAAGATCGGGTCGTAGCCGAAGCCTTTTTCGCCGCGCGGCGGAAAGGTGAGGAAGCCGTCCACCCGGCCTTCCAGGATTTCGCAATGGCCGTCCGGCCAGGCCAGCGCCAGGGCGCAGACGAAGAACGCCTCGCGTTCCGTATCCTCGCCAAGGGCGACGCGGATACGTTCCATGGCGTGGCCGAAGTCCTTGTCCGGACCGGCCCAGCGGGCGGAATAGACCCCCGGCGCGCCGTCGAGCGCCACCACGCAAAGGCCGGAATCGTCGGCCAGAGCGGGAACCCCGGCGCCCTTTGCCGCGGCCACCGCCTTGATCTCGGCGTTTTCGGCGAAGGTTTCGCCGGTTTCCTCGGGCTCCGGCAGGCCCAGGCCGCCCGCCGAAACCACCTCGACCCCCCGCCCGGCGAGAAGGTCGGCGATTTCCCGCACCTTGCCCGCGTTATGGCTGGCGATCACCAGCTTTTCGCCGTCGAAGCGCCGGGTCATGGCGTCAGCCCCCGATGCCGAGAACTTGTTTCTGCACCCGCACCAGATCGGCGATGCCCTTGCGCGCCAGGCCCAGCAGTTCCATGAACTGATCCTGGGAGAAGGGGTCCTTTTCCGCGGTGCCCTGGATTTCGACGATGCCGCCCGAGCCGGTAAGAACGAAGTTGGCGTCGGCGTCGGCGTTGGAGTCCTCGGCATAGTCGAGATCGAGCACCGGCTGTCCCTTGTAGAGGCCGCAGCTGACCGCCGCCACGTAGTCCTTCAGCGGAATCGACGGCATCGCGCCCATGCCGCGCAGTTTCTGGAAGGCGAGGTAAAGGGCGACGTAGGCGCCGGTGATCGAGGCGGTGCGGGTGCCGCCGTCGGCCTGGATGACGTCGCAGTCGATTTTCACCGAGACCTCGCCCATCGCCTTCAGGTCGGTGACGGCGCGCAGGGAGCGCCCGATCAGCCGCTGGATTTCGTGGGTACGGCCGCTTTGACCCTTGCGCGCCGCCTCGCGGTCGGTGCGTTCGTGGGTGGAGCGGGGCAGCATGCCGTATTCGGCGGTAACCCAACCGCGCCCGGTGTTGCGCATCCACGAGGGCACGCGATCCTCCACCGAGGCGGTGCACAGCACGTGGGTGTCGCCGAACTTGGCGAGGCAGGAGCCCTCGGCGTGTTTGCTGAAGTTGGGTTCGAGAACGATGGTGCGCAGGGCGTCGAAGGCGCGGCCGGAGGGGCGCATGGGAAAATCCTTATCCTGGAATGTCGTTCCTTGGGATGTACCCATCCACGGGGCAAAACTCAAGGCCGCAGAGCCGCCGGGGGGCTTTTCCTTTCGCCGCGATTGCACTAGGTTTTGCCGATGACCGACGCCAGAACCGCCTATCCCGCCAATTCCCCCCTCGCCGTTCTGAACGAACGTTCGCGCGAGGTGTTCCGGCTGATCGTCGATTCCTACGTGGAAACCGGCGAACCGGTGGGATCGCGCACCCTTTCGGCGCGGCTGACGCAACCGCTGTCGCCCGCCACCATCCGCGCGGTAATGGCGGATCTGGAATCCCAAGGCCTGATCTATGCGCCGCACACCTCGGCGGGGCGGCTGCCCACCGAGGCGGGGCTGAAGTTCTTCGTTTCCGGCCTGATGGAAATCGGCCATCTGGACCCCGGCGAACAAAGCCTGATCGAGGCGCGCTGCCGCCAAAGCGGCCAGGACCTGTCCACCGCGTTGGAGAACACCACCTCGTTGCTGTCCGGTCTGTCGCGTTGCGCGGGCCTGGTCTTCGCGCCGAAGGCGGAGGCGCCGCTGAAGCACGTCGAATTCGTGGCGCTGGCCGACGGCCGCGCCCTGGTGGTTACCGTCAACCGCGACGGCCTGGTGGAAAACCGGGTGATTTCGGTGCCGCCCGACCTGCCGCCCTCGGTCCTGACCGAGGCGACCAACTATCTCAACGCGCACATCGTCGGCCGCACCATGGGCGAGGCGCGAACCTTCGTCAGCGCCGAACTGGACCGCCACCGCAGCGAAATCGACACCCTGACCAAGAAGGTGGTGGAGGACGGGCTGGCGGTGTGGAGCGGCGGCGACGCGGGCGGATCCTTGATCGTGCGCGGCCAGGCCAACCTGTTGCAGGACGTGCACGCCCTGGACGAACTGGAACGCATCCGCACCCTGTTCGAGGCGTTGGAGGCGAAGGAACGGCTTCTTTCGCTTCTCGATATTGCGAATCAGGCGGAAGGCGTTCAAATCTTCATCGGCTCCGACAATCCGTTGTTCGAAGTCTCCGGTTCGTCGCTGATCGTCGCGCCGTTCCGGTCGTCTTCGGAAAAGATCGTCGGTGCGATCGGGGTGGTGGGACCGACGCGTCTGAACTATGGTCGCATTATCCCGCTTGTGGATTTCACTTCGAAGGTCTTGACGCGCCTGATCGGCTAGGCGCGCGGTCGCGAGCAGTAGAGAGAACAGTTACCGCAATGAACCAGGAAACTCCCGAAACCGAACTCCCGCCGGAGGCCGCCGCCGCCGAAACCGCGTCCGAGGCCGCCGCGCAACCCGCCGCCGAGGACAAGGTCGCCCAGTTGGAGGCGGAAGTCGCCAAGCTGAAGGACGGCTACATCCGCGCCCATGCCGAGATGGAAAACATCCGCAAGCGCACCGCGGCGGAAATCGAAAGCCGCCTGCGCTATGCCCTGCAAGGCCTGGCCAAGGACATCCTGCCGGTGGCCGACAACCTGCAACGCGCCCTGGCCGCCCTGCCCAAGGACATCCAGGACGAAGCGGTGAAGAACATGGCGGTCGGTCTGGAAATGACCGAAAAGGGCCTGGTCGAGGCGCTGGAACGCTATCACGTCCACGCCGTGCCCGGCGTCGGCGCGCCATTCGACCCGCACGTCCATCAGGCGGTGCAGGAAGTCGAGGATACCACGGTCCCCACCGGTACCGTGGTGCAGGTCTTCCAGCCGGGCTACGTGCTGCACGACCGCCTGTTGCGCGCCGCCATGGTGGTGGTTTCGAAGGGCGGCCCGAAGGGCGAGGGCCAGGCCCCGTCCGGCCCCGGCGCCGCCGTCGATACCCAGGCGTAAGGCCAAAACGTTGCGAGGGGACTCGGTCCCCCCGCACCCCCCATTCTTTTTTTGCCGCGCAGCGGCGATCGGCCATCGCGTTGCCGCGTGATGGTTTGGCCCCGCTACGCGTAAAAACGGGCGAACGGGGTCGAGGGGGCCAAGCCCCCTCGCGGGTCCGGGCGGCGCCCGGCCTGGTTTTCAGGTTTTTACCTACCCTTGCGCCAGATCGGATCGGTCAGCTTATCGACGAAGGCCTCGAACGCCTGGATTTCCTCGTCGCTGGCGGCGTGGGGGCGGGGCGGGCGGAAGGCACGTTCCAGCTTGACGCGTCCGGCGGGGCCGGCGGCGGCGTGCGCCGGGCCGCCGTCGAGGAAGGAAAGGCCGGGTTCGCGCCCGCCGCAGAGTTCCAGATAGACCTCGGCGAGCAGCCGGGTATCGAGCAACGCGCCGTGCAGGGTGCGGTGGGCATTGTCGATGCCGAAGCGGGCGCACAGGGCGTCCAGGTTGACCCTGGCGCCGGGGAATCTTTCCTGGGCGATGCGCAGGGTATCGATGGCGCGTTCGAAGGGCAGGGGTTTCATCCCGGCGCGGGAAAGTTCCATGTTGAGGAACTTCATGTCGAACGTGGCGTTATGGATGACCAGGGGCGCGTCGCCGATGAAGGCCAGGAAGTCCTCGGCGATTTCCGGAAACAGCGGCTTGTCGGACAGGAATTCCGAGGACAGGCCGTGGACGCGGCGGGCTTCCTCGGGCATGTCGCGCAGGGGATTGATGTAGGTGTGATAGAATTTTTCGGTGGGCTGATGGTTGATCAGCTCGACGCAGGCCACTTCGACGATGCGGTCGCCGGTATCGGGGTCGAGGCCGGTGGTTTCGGTATCCAGGGCGACTTCACGCATCTTGGCTTTTCCTTGTTTTCGCGCGGGCAAGGCCGCGAATCACCGCGTCCCAGGCGACGCGGCGGCCCAGTCCGCTGCAAATCACCCGGTCGGCGCGGCGGCGTTTGACCGGGTCGGCGATCTGGCGGCCGCGGATCGCGGCCAGGCGGTCGCGGCTCATGCCGGGGCGGCGCAGCACGCGCTGCGTCTGCACGACGCGGGGGGCGGAGACCACCCAGACCTCGCCGCAGCGGGATTCGCCGCCGGTTTCGAACAGCAAGGGGATGTCGAGAACCGCGACGCGGCGCCGTTCCCGCCGGCAGCGGGCAAGGAAACGGCGTTCCTCTTGCCGGACCAGCGGATGCAGGATTTTTTCCAGCGCCCGCAATTCGGCGGGGTTTTCGAACACCCGGGGGCCGAGAACGCGGCGGTCGACCGCCCCCGAGGCGTCGAGAACGCCGGGAAACCGGGCGGCGATGGCGGCGACGGCGCGGCCGCCCGACGCGGTCAGGCGGTGCACCGCGGCGTCGGCGTCGTGCACCGGAACCCCCAGCCGCCGCAGCATCGCGGCGGTGGTGCTTTTGCCCATGGCGATGGATCCGGTCAGGCCGATGACGCGCATCACGTCCCCAGTCCCCGCAGGACGAAGGCCCGCAGGTCCGGGGTGACCTCGGGGGTTTGGCCGAACCAGGCGGCGAACCCGGCGCGCGCCTGGAACAACAACATGCCCAGGCCGTCCACGGTGGCGAGGCCACGGTTTTCGGCGGCGGCAAGGAACGGCGTGCGCAGGGGGTTGTAGACGATGTCCGCGACCACCGCGTCGGCGGGCAGGCAACCGAGGTCGAGGTCCAGCGGCGGATGGCCGGTCATGCCGAGCGAGGTGGTGTTGACCGCCAGGCCGAGGTCCGGCGCGGCCTTGGCCCAGTCCGCCGCCGCCAGGGGCAGCGCCCGGATCGGCGCGGCGAAATCCGGGCCGAGGGCCTGGGCCAGCCGTTCGGCCTTTTCCAGGGTGCGGTTGAACAGGCGGAGTTCGGGCACCCCGGCCTGCAACAGGGCGGCGCAGACGGCGCGCGCCGCGCCCCCCGCGCCCAGCACCGCCACCGGCCGGTCCGGCCGCCAGGCGGGGGCGCGGTCCCGCAGGTTTTCGATGAAGCCTTCCGCGTCGGTATTGGTGCCGGAAATCGTGCCGTCGGCCTCGACGATCAAGGTGTTGACCGCGCCGATGCGCCGCGCCACCGGGGAAACCCGGTCGAGCAGGGGGATCACCGCTTCCTTGTAGGGAATGGTGACGTTGGCGCCCCTAAATCCCAGGGCGGGCAGGCCGCGCACCGCGGCCTCCAGCCCGCCCGGCGGCACCGCCAGGGGCAGATAGGCACCGTCGATGCCGCGTTCGGCCAGCCAATAGGCATGCAGGCGGGGCGATTGCGAATGCGCCACCGGCCAGCCGATCACCCCGGCCAGCAGGGTTTTTCCGCTGTGGGCAAGGAAGTCGGGGTTCATGATGGCATCAGTCCGATCCGGCGCAGCCGCGCGAGCAGGGGCAACAGGGGCAGTCCCATGATGGTGTCGGGGGCGCCGTCGACACGGGCGAAAAGCTGAATTCCCGTGCCCTCGATACTGTAGCCGCCGACCGACGACAAGACCCGTGGCCCCTCGGCGCGCAGATAGACTTCCAGGAAGGCGTCGGAGAAATCGCGCATGGTCAGGGTGGCGCGCGCCACGTGGCGCCACTCGACGACGCCGTTCCGCGTCAGGCAAAGGGCGGAAACCAGGGTATGCTTGCGTCCCCGCAGGCGGAGCAGTTGGGCGCGCAGCTCGGACGGGGTTTCCGGCTTGTCCAGCCATTCGCCGTCGAGGTCGAGCATCTGGTCGCCGCCCAGGACCCAGCCGCCGGGATGGCGGGGGGAAACGGCGGCGGCCTTGGCCTCCGCCAGGGCGAGGGCGCAGGCCGCGGCGTCGGCCTTGGCGGCGCGTTGGCGGCGTTTCACCGCGTCCTCGTCGACGTTGCTGGGAATCACCCGGTGTTCCACCCCCGCCGCCGCCAGCAGGCGATGCCGCGCGGTGCTGCCGGAAGCGAGGATCAGTTCCTTGGGATCAGTCTTCGTTGCGGGATTCGGGATATTTTTCATGGAACAGCTCGATGATGGTTGCCGCCGCTTCCTCGATCGAACGGCGGGTGACGTCGATCACCGGCCAGCCGCGCCGGGCGAACAGGCGCCGGGCTTCCATCACCTCCTCGGTCACGGTTTCCAGGCGGGCATAGCTGGTGGTGTCGTCCTCGTTCAGCAGACGCAGCCGGTTCTGCCGGATGTCGGACAGACTGCGCGGTTCGCGGGTCAGGCCGATGATCACCGGGCGGTCCAGCTGGTTCAGTTCCTCGGGCAGGGGAATCCCCGGTACCAACGGCACGTTGGCCACCTTGAGGCCGCGGTTGGCCAGATAGGTGCAGGTCGGCGTCTTCGAGGTGCGGGACACCCCGACCAGAACCACGTCCGCGTCGTTCAGATCGGACAGGCTTTGCCCGTCGTCGTGGCTGATCGCGAACTCGATGGCGTCCATCCGCTTGTAGTAGGCGGCGTTGAGCACATGCTGCCCGCCGGGGCGGCCGATGATGCCGCGCCCCAGCAGGTTGGCCAGGCCGTCCATCACCGGATCCAGCACCGGAATGCACGGCACGTTGAGCTTGCGGCAGCCGGTTTCCAGCGCGATGCGAACCTTGGTGTCGACGACGGTGAACAAGACCAGGCCCGGATCGTTGGTAACCCCGGCCAGCACCCGTTCCACCTGCCCCGGGGTGCGCACCAGATACCACAGGTGCTGGACCGCCCGGGCGTCGGAAAACTGCACCAGGCAGGCCCGCGCCACGGTGGCGATGGTCTCGCCCGTGGAATCCGAAACCAGATGGACGTGAAAGGACTGGATACCTTGATTCATGCCGACTCCCTCGACCGCTGCGTCCTCCACGTTAACCCGGAAGTTTTCCCCCGGCAATCTGGGGACGGTTTGTGGATGAAATGCGGAATTGCCGGTTCCGCGAAATTTCCTCCCCGCTGCCGCTTTTTCCCTCCCGCGCTTTTCCCCAAGCGGTTTTTCTTCCCGGGTTTGCGGGGATTGCCGGGAAAACCGGTCTGGAAAATCCCCGCTTATCCCCGTTTTCCACCGCCTGTGGACGAATTTTTTTATCAACGATATCAAATGATTGGTTGACTTTTTCCGGATCTATCCCGACATCCATGGGCATGCCGTCCAGCTTTATCCGAATTGTGGACGGTTTCGTGGACGGAAAAGTATCCCCATAATTCCCATGGCCAACCCCTACCATCACCTTTAATCAAGTATGTCAGGTTTTAAGGGGGATTATTCCCCGCCTTGCCGGAGTACCCTTCCGTGACCCATTCCGAAAAGCCCATCCAGTCGCGCCTGTTGTCGGCATTTTCCGGTTCCTGCCAGGATTATCCGCCGATTTGGCTGATGCGTCAGGCCGGGCGTTATCTGCCGGAATATCGCGAGGTGCGGGCCAAGGCGGGTTCGTTCCTCGATCTTTGCTATTCGCCGAAATATGCCGCCGAGGTCGCCTTGCAGCCGATCCGGCGTTTCGACCTGGACGCGGCGATCCTGTTTTCCGACATCCTGGTGATTCCCGACGGCCTGGGACAGATGACCCGTTTCGACGAAGGCGTCGGCCCGGTGCTGTTGCGTCTGGAAGGGCCCGACGACTTTTCCCTGCTCTCCCTGACGCGGATGGAAACCCACCTGGTGCCGGTCTATCAGACGGTCGCCGACCTGCGGGCTACCCTGCCGCGCGAGGTGGCATTGATCGGCTTCTCCGGCGCGCCGTGGACCCTGGCCACCTATATGCTGGAGGGAAAGAGCAGCCGCGAATTCGCGCTCGCCAAGTATTGGGCCTATGTCCGGCAGGAGGACTTCGCCCATCTCGTCGACATCCTGGTGGAGGCGGTGGTCCTGCACCTGTCGTTGCAGGTGAAGGCGGGGGCGCAGGTGCTGCAAATCTTCGACAGCTGGGCAGGGGTGCTCGACGATTGGGGATTCCGCCGCTGGGTGGAGGAACCGATCGCCCGCATCACCGCGCGCCTGAAGCGGGATTTCCCCGAGGTGCCGATCCTGGTCTTCGCGCGCGGCGCGGGGGCGCAGTTCGACGGCCTGGCGGGGCGCATCGGCGCGGACGGTCTGGCCCTCGATTCCATGGTGCCGCTGGCCTGGGCGCGCGACGTGGTACAGCCGCAAACCCTCATCCAGGGCAACCTCGATCCGGCGATCCTGCGCATCGGCGGCCCGGCGATGGACCGCGCGGTGAACGACATCCTGACCGCGTGGAAAGGGGGCCGGTTCATCTTCAACCTCGGTCACGGCATTCTGCCCGACACGCCGCCGCAGCACGTGGCGGCGCTGGTCCGCCTGATCCGGGAAAGCGGCAAGGCCACCAAATGAGCCGCATAGCCGTCGTTCTTTGCAATCTCGGCGGCCCGGATTCCCTGGACGCGGTGAAGCCGTTCCTGCGGAACCTGTTCGCCGATCCGGCGATTCTGCCGATGCCGAAACCGTTCCGCTGGTTGCTCGGCAACTGGATCGTGCGGCGCAGATTGTCCACCGCGCTGGCCAACTATCGCCGCATCGGCGGGGCTTCGCCGCTTTTGGCGCAGACCCGGGCGCAGGCGGCGGCGTTGCAGGAACGCCTGTCCCGCCGCCGGAAAGACGTGCGCTTCCGTTGTTTCGTCTGCATGCGCTATTGGCATCCGATGGCCGCCGACGTCGCCGCCGAGGTCGCGGCCTGGGAACCCGACCGGGTGATTTTGCTGCCGCTCTATCCGCAGTACTCGACCACCACCACCGCCTCTTCCCTCGACGACTGGAGGCGGCAGGCGGCGCTGCGGGGGATTACCTGCCCGCAGGTGGCGATGTGCTGCTGGCCGACCCTGCCCGGATGGATTCACGCGGTGGCGGACGGCCTGGAGAAGGCCCTGGCCGACGCGGGGGACCTTGCCGGTCTGCGGGTGATCTTTTCCGCGCACGGATTGCCGAAATCCATCGTCGACGCGGGGGACCCCTATCCCATCCACGTCGAGGCCAGCGTCCGCGCGGTGGTGCAGGCCCTGTGCCTGCCCAACCTGGATTGGGTGCTTTCCTATCAAAGCCGGGTGGGACCGCAGGAATGGATCGGCCCGGAAACCGAGGACGCGATCCGCGCGGCGGGGGCGGAGGGAAAGTCCTTGCTGGTGGTGCCGATCGCCTTCGTTTCCGAGCATTCGGAAACCCTGGTCGAACTCGACATGGACTATCGCCTTGTGGCGGAGAAATCCGGCGTGCGCGAATACCTGCGTCTGCCGACGGCGCAGTGCGACCCGCGCTTCATCGGCGGCTTGGCCGACATGGTGGACCTTGCCGTGGATCTTCCGGCGGAAAAGGGCGCCTGGCTGCCGACCGGCGACGCCTGTCGCCGTTTCTGCGGCGCGGGCAGTGGGAAGTGCGCCTTGGAGAAATCATAAGTGATTGATTTACCTTATGAAATCTACATATGGCTGAAGGCCGCGCACGTCGTCGTGGCGGTTGCCTGGGGCGGCGGGCTGATCGCGGCGGCGACGTGTCTGTCCCTTTCCGGGGGGGAGGAGACCCCCGCCGCCTGGGTGGCCCGCGCCCGCCGCCTGATGACCCGGCTGGCCAATCCGGCGGCGTTGCTGGTGCTGTTGTCCGGCGGGCTTCTGACCGCGGCCTACAGCGATTGGGAGGAGCCCTGGCTGCACGTCAAGATCGCCCTGGCCTGGGTGTTGCTGTTCTATCACCTGCGCCTGTTGGTCGCGATCCGCCGCAATCCCGACGGACTGAAGTTTCGCGCCGACTGGATGAATGGCGTCTTGAAGATGTTCCCAATCGTTCTATTTATCGGTATAGTCGTTCTCGTCGTGGTCCGGCCCTTCTGACTCGCCTGGTTTTGGTGTTTGACTTCCGCCTGGCGATTGGGTAAACGACCCCCGAAGTTTCGGCGCGCGGTCGATCGGATCCGCCGAAGTTCCTCGCGTTCCTCTCCGTCGTTCCCCCGCACCGTCTTCTCGCATCGCCGGAACGGCTTTTTTCTCTCCACTTTGGTCTTTAAGCGTCTCGGGCTCAGTGCTTAAGCCATCAGGGGTTTCCATGCATCTTCAAGAACTCAAGGGCAAGACGCCGGCGGAATTGCTGGAATTCGCCGAAAGTCTGAAAATCGAAAATGCCTCGACCCTGCGCAAGCAGGACATGATGTTCGCCATTCTGAAGCAGCTGGCAGAAAACGACACGGCGATCTATGGCGACGGGGTTCTGGAAATTCTCCAGGACGGATTTGGTTTCCTCCGTTCGCCCGAGGCGAACTATCTGCCGGGCCCGGACGACATCTACGTTTCGCCCAGCCAGGTGCGGCGCTTCGGCCTGCGCACCGGCGACACCGTGGAAGGCGAAATCCGCGCGCCGAAGGAAGGCGAGCGCTACTTCGCCCTGCTCAAGGTCAATTCGATCAACTTTGCCGAGCCCGACGCGGTGCGCCACCGCATCAACTTCGACAATCTGACGCCGCTCTATCCCGAACGCCGTCTGCGGCTCGAGCTGGAAAACTCCACCAAGCTCAAGGAATACACGACGCGGGTGATCGACCTGATCTCGCCCTTGGGCATGGGACAGCGCGCCCTGATCGTGGCGCCGCCGCGCACCGGTAAGACGGTGATGCTGCAGAACATCGCGCACGCGATTTCCGCCAACCATCCCGACGTCTACCTGATCGTGCTGCTGATCGACGAACGCCCCGAGGAAGTCACCGACATGGCCCGTTCGGTGAAGGGCGAGGTGGTCAGCTCCACCTTCGACGAACCGGCGTCGCGCCACGTGCAGGTCGCGGAAATGGTGATCGAAAAGGCGAAGCGCCTGGTCGAACACAAGCGCGACGTGGTGATCCTGCTGGATTCCATCACCCGCCTGGCCCGCGCCTACAACACCGTGGTGCCGAGCTCGGGCAAGGTTCTCACCGGCGGCGTCGACGCCAACGCCCTGCAGCGGCCGAAGCGTTTCTTCGGCGCGGCCCGCAACATCGAGGAAGGCGGCTCGCTGACCATCATCGCCACCGCGCTGATCGATACCGGCTCGCGCATGGACGAAGTGATCTTCGAAGAGTTCAAGGGCACCGGTAACTCGGAAATCATTCTCGACCGCAAGCTTTCCGACAAGCGCACCTTCCCGGCGATCGACATCACCCGTTCCGGCACCCGCAAGGAGGAACTCCTGGTCGAAAGGGGTACCTTGCAAAAGATGTGGGTGTTGCGCCGCGTGCTGATGCCGATGGGCGTGACCGACGCCATGGAGTTCCTGCTCGACAAACTCCGCCTGTCGAAGAACAACAACGACTTCTTCGACTCGATGAACAGCTAGTTCGTCGAAAACCTTGCGAAGGGCCTTGCGCCCCTCGCGATGTTTTTTGGGGGTTTACACCCCCACGTTTTCCAAACGCAGTAGTGCCCGTTTGGTGGCGATGCCGCCGTCGCCGGAATATCCGCCCATGTGCCCGGCGCAGCCGACGACGCGGTGGCAGGGAATGATGATCGGGATGGGGTTTGCGCCGCAGGCGCCGCCGACCGCGCGGGCCGCGCTTGCCAATTCCTTGGCAATGTCGCCATAGGTGCGGGTTTCCCCCTTGGGAATGGCCAGCATCGCTGCCCAGACTTTTTTCTGGAACGGGGTTCCGGCGGGATCGAGAGGCAGGTCGAAGCGGGCGAGATGTCCCTCGAAATAGGCGGCCAACTGGTCCTTGGCGTCGGACAGAACCTCGGGTATGGTCCCCGCCGTGGCGGCTCCCTTTCCCCATTCCAGGGCGACGATCTTTCCGTCGGCGGCGAACAGGGTGAGGGGACCGAAGGGCGAGGGCACGGTCAGGGCGCCGAAGGTCATGGTTGGGCTCCGTCGATGGGGACGATTCCTCAAGGATGCGGATTTCCGTCCGCCCTGTCGAGTCGCTTCCTCGCCCGAATGTTTCACGTGAAACAGTGCCGCCCCGAAACGAGCAAGGAGAATCGCCGCCCGATGGCCGCGACCGAGACATCGACGATCTTCGCCCCCGCCACCGCGCCAGGGCGCGCCGGGGTGGCGGTGGTGCGCCTGTCGGGTCCACGGGCGTTGGCGGTGACCCGCCTTCTTGCCGGGTGCGACAGCCTGCCGCCGCGCCGGATGACCTGTGCCGTGTTCCGCGATCCGGCCTCCGGCGAGGAAATCGACCGCGGCCTGGCGGTGGCGTTTCCCGCCCCGGCCAGCTTCACCGGCGAGGACGTGACGGAACTGCACGTGCATGGCGGCGGCGCGGTGCTGGCCCGTCTGGCCGAGGTGTTGGCGGCGCAGCCGGGTCTGCGCTGGGCCCGTCCGGGGGAATTCAGCCGCCGCGCCTTTGCCAACCGCAAGATGGATCTGACCGCCGCCGAGGGTCTGGCCGACCTGTTGGCGGCGGAGACCGAGGCGCAACGCCGTCAGGCCCTGCGGCAAATGGATGGCGCCCTGGCCCGGCGGTTCGACGATCTGCGGGCGCGGGCGATCGAATCCCTGGCCTTCATCGAGGCGGAAATCGACTTTGCCGACGACGAGCTGCCGCCCGATCTTCACCAGCGGGGCGAAGCGATTTTGCGGGCGTTGCGCGGTGAACTGGTTGCCCTGATCGATTCGGCGCGCGCCGGGGCGCGGGTGCGCCAGGGTCTGGCGGTGGCGGTGTTCGGTCCGCCCAACGCCGGCAAGTCCAGCCTGGTCAACCGTCTGGCGGGGTGGGAGGTGGCGATCGTCGCGGCGACGCCGGGCACCACCCGCGACCGGGTGTCCGCCGATCTGGTGGTGGAGGGCCTGCCGGTCACCGTCACCGACACCGCGGGTCTGCGCGACACGGCGGAGGAAATCGAGGCGGAAGGCATCCGCCGCGCCGAACGCGCGGTGGCCGCCGCCGATTTGCGTCTGGCGGTGTTTTCCGCCGAGTCCTGGCCCGCGCCGGGCGATGCCGCCTGGGCCTGGGTGGACGCGGAGACCCTGGTGGTGGTGAACAAGGCCGATCTGGGGCTTGCCTTGCCCCCGGTCGCGGGGGTTGCGCCGCTTGCGGTTTCCGCCCTTACCGGCGAGGGGTTCGATCCCCTGATCGCCACGCTGTCGGCACGGCTGACCGCCTTGGCCGCCGAACGGGCGGGGGAGGACGCGCCCTTGACCCGCGAACGCCACCGCGAAATCGCCGCCGCCGCGCTGTCGGCGCTGGACCGCGCGTTGACCAACCCGGAGGCCGACCTGCGGGCGGAGGACGTGCGACTGGCAGTGCGGGAACTGGGACGAATCACTGGCCGGGTCGATGTCGAGGACGTTCTCGACCGGATCTTCGGCGAATTCTGTATCGGGAAATGATGACGGCTTCGCATTCTTCTTTCGACGTGATCGTCGTCGGCGGAGGCCACGCGGGGTGCGAGGCCGCCGCCGCCGCCGCCCGTTTCGGCGCGCGCACCGCGCTGATCACCCACCGTTTCGAGACCCTGGGCGAAATGTCGTGCAATCCGGCGATCGGCGGCCTGGCCAAGGGGCATCTGGTGCGCGAGATCGACGCCCTGGATGGCTGCATGGCCCGTTGGATTGACGCCGCGGGCATTCAGTTCCGCGTTCTCAACCGCTCCAAGGGTCCGGCGGTGCAGGGGCCGCGCGCCCAGGCCGACCGTGCCCTTTATCGCCGCGCCGCGCGTGCCGGGCTGGAGACGCAGGAAAACCTGACCCTGATCGCCGCCGGGGTCGAGGATCTGATCGCCACGCCGGACGGCGGCCGCGTTCTCGGCGTGCGTACCGCCGAAGGGGCGGAATATCGCGCCGCCTGCGTGGTGCTGACCGCCGGGACCTTCCTCAACGGCGTGCTCCACGTCGGTCCGGAGCAGACGCCGGGCGGCCGGGTGGGGGAGGCCCCCTGCCGCGGCCTTTCCGCCACGCTTGTCCGCCTGGGGTTGGATGTCGGCCGCCTGAAGACCGGCACCCCGGCGCGCCTGGACGGCCGCACCATCGACTGGGCAAGCCTGGATATGCAGAAGGGCGACGAACCGCCGGTGCCGTTCAGTTTTCTTACCCAGCGCATCGAAACCCCGCAGATCGCCTGCGGCATCACCGCGACGACCGAGGAAACCCACGCCATCATCCGCGCCAATCTGGACCGGGCGCCGCTCTATTCCGGGCAGATCAGCAGCGTCGGGCCGCGCTATTGCCCCTCGATCGAGGACAAGGTGGTGCGCTTCGCCCATCGCGGCAGCCACCAGATTTTCCTGGAGCCGGAGGGACTGGACGATGACACCGTCTATCCCAACGGCATTTCCACCTCGCTGCCCGCCGACGTGCAGGACGCGATGATCCATTCCATCCCGGGGCTGGAAAAGGTGAGGATCCTTCGTCCCGGCTATGCCATCGAGTACGATTTCGTCGATCCGCGCAACTTGCGCCCCAGCCTGGAAACCCGCGCCGTCGCCGGTCTGTTCCTGGCGGGACAGATCAACGGCACCACCGGATACGAGGAAGCCGCCGCCCTGGGTCTGATCGCGGGCCTCAACGCGGCGCGGCGGGCGGCGGGGCAGGGGCCGGTGATTCTGGACCGCGCCGATGCTTATATCGGGGTGATGATCGACGACCTGGTGACCCTGGGGACCAACGAGCCCTATCGCATGTTCACCTCGCGTGCCGAATACCGCCTGAGCCTGCGTGCCGACAACGCCGACCTGCGCCTGACCGAACGGGGCATCGCCTGGGGCTGCGTCGGCTCGGCCCGCGCCGCCGCCTTCGCCGCCAAGACCGAGGCTCTAAGCCAGGCCCGCGCCCGTTTTGCCGCCCGCAGCGTGACGCCGAACCAGGCCGATTCCTTCGGCTGGGCGCTCAACCGCGACGGCGTGCGCCGTACCGCCTTCGAGCTGTTGGCCAATCCCACCGTCGGCCTGGAGCGGGTTCTGGCCGTCTGGCCGGATCTGGCGGACATCCGTGCCGACGTCCTGGAGCAGCTGGATATCGAATCCCGCTATGCCGGGTACCTGGATCGCCAGCGCCACGATATCGAGGCCTTCCGCCGCGACGAGGGGCTGAAGCTGCCCGAGGACCTGCCCTATGAGGAAATCGGCGGCCTCTCCAACGAGGTGCTGGCCAAGCTGAAGGCGGCGCGCCCCGCCACCCTGGGCGCCGCCGCCCGCATCCCCGGCGTTACCCCGGCGGCGGTGACCGCGCTGTTGCGCTTCGTGAAGGGGTAAAACCAGGCCGGGCGCTGCCCGGACCCGCAAAGGGGCTTGCCCCTTTGATCCCGGGAGTTTGGTTTTTGCCGGGAGCGCGATAAGATGAATCGCCGCTGACGCGGCGAAAACAAGGAAAGGGGGCAAGGGGTCGCCGACCCCTTGCAGGGGTGGGCGGAGCCCACGAGCGTTTTTGGGAATTGTTTCACGTGAAACACGACGAGATCATCGGCAACTGCGCGGCGCTGGACGCCCGTTACGGAATCGATACGGCAGCGGCGGAACGCATCGCCGTCTTTGCCGCGCATCTGGAAAAATGGCAGAAAGCGATCAATCTGGTCGGTTCCAAGACCCTGCCGCAGCTTTGGGAACGCCATATCCTCGATTCGCTGCAACTGGTGCCGCTGATCCCGGCGGAGGCCAAGGTGATCGTCGATCTTGGCTCCGGCGCGGGGTTTCCCGGGATGATTTTGGCGCTGCTCAAGCGGTGGACGGTGCATCTGGTCGAATCCGATTCGCGGAAGGCGATTTTCCTGCGCGACTCCGCACGCTTGTGCGGGGTCGAGGCGACGGTTCATACCGCCCGCATCGAGGCGGTGTCCGGCATCGCCGCCGACGTGGTCACCGCCCGCGCCCTGGCGCCGGTCGCCGACCTGCTGCGCTATGCCCAGGGGTTCCGCCATTCCCGCACGGTTTGCCTGTTTCCCAAGGGCCGGAATGCCCTGGCGGAATTGACGGAAGCCGAAAAAACCTGGACACTGCGCGTCGATAAAATTCCCAGCATCACCGACCCGCAAGCGGTCATCCTGAAAATCGACGAGGCCCGAGACCATGGCTCTGGACCAGCAGACTGACAGACCGCCGCTTCGCCGCGTCGTGGCGATCGCCAACCAAAAGGGCGGGGTGGGCAAGACCACCACGGCGATCAACCTGGCCACCGCGTTGGCCGCGGTGGGGCGCAGCGTGCTGCTGATCGACCTCGACCCGCAGGGCAACGCCAGCACCGGCCTGGGCATCGGCCGCGACCGCCGCGCCAAGGGCTCCTATCAGGTGCTGTCGGGGATGATTCCGGCGGTGGAGGCGATTCAGGCCAGCGAAATTCCCAAGCTGTTCGTGATTCCCGCCGACATGCACCTAGCGGGGGCGGAGGTGGAGCTGGTCTCGGTGGAGGAACGCGAGTTCCAGCTGCGCGCCGCGCTGACCACCGCCACACTGGACTTCGACTACATCCTGATCGATTGCCCGCCGGCGCTGGGCTTCCTTACCCTCAACGCCCTTTGCGCCGCGGATTCGGTGATGGTGCCGTTGCAGTGCGAATTCTTCGCCCTGGAAGGCATCAGCCACCTGATGAAGACCATCGAACGGGTCCGCCGCAGCCTGAACCCGCATCTGGAGATCCAGGGCATCGTGCTGACCATGTTCGATGGCCGCAACAACCTGGCGGGAATGGTCGCCGACGACGTGCGCGGCTATTTCGGCGACAAGGTCTACCAGACGGTGATCCCGCGAAACGTCCGCATGTCCGAGGCGCCGTCGCACGGCAAGCCCGCGTTGCTGTACGATCTGCGTTGCGCCGGGTCGCAGGCCTATATCCGCCTGGCCGGGGAAATCCTGAAACAAGAACGAAGTGCAGCCGCATGAGTGACGAGACCAAACGCCGTAACCTCGGCCGGGGCCTGAGCGCCCTGTTGGGGGACGAACCGCTTCCCGCCGAAACCGCCGCCGAAAGCCGCGCCCCGGTTGTTCTGCCGGTCGCCTCCCTGACCCCCAGCCCGTTCCAGCCGCGTCAGGTGTTCGACGAGGCGGCGATCGACGATCTGGCCGCCTCGATCCGCGAACTCGGGGTGTTGCAGCCCCTGTTGGTGCGCCGCGCCGCGGGGATGAACGACATTTACGAAATCATCGCCGGCGAACGCCGTTGGCGCGCCGCACAGCGCGCCCAACTGCACGAAGTGCCGGTGGTGGTGCGGGAAATGGACGATCGGGAGGTGCTGGAGGTCGCCCTGGTCGAAAACCTGCAACGCCAGGACCTGAACGCCCTGGAAGAGGCGGAGGGCTATCGCCGCCTGCAGGAGGAATTCAGCCATACCCAGGAAGACCTGGCCAAGGCGGTGGGCAAAAGCCGCAGCCACGTCGCCAACACCATGCGCCTGCTTGCCCTGCCCGACGAGATCAAGGCGATGGTCGAGGACGGCAGCCTGAGCGCCGGGCATGCCCGTGCCCTTCTGGGGGTGGACAATGCCGTCGCCCTGGCCCGCGAAGTCGTCGAAAAGGGCCTTAACGTCCGTCAGGCCGAACGGCTGGCCAAATCCGGCAACAAGCCCAAGACGCCGCGCGAGGCCACGGCCGCCCCGGGCAAGGATGCCGATTGCCTGGCGCTTGAACACGACTTGACCGAAATGCTCGGGCTCAAGGTCGCCATCGATTCCACCGGCAACGGCGGCAAACTCTCCATCGAATACAAAACCCTCGAACAGCTCGACGACCTGCTGCAACGCCTCGGCCGTTCGAGCTGAAAGGATAACCGGGGGCTCCGCCCCCGCGTGACGGGATCCACGGGCCCAAGGCCCTTGGTGGGTCCTGGGGTGAAACCCCAGGCCGTCCCTTTTCGGCGAAAGCTCAGCGGCGGGAGCGTTTGGCGAGGGAAGCGATTTCCATGATGCCGCGCTGGGCGACGATTTCAGCGGGAATGCCGGTGGACTTGCACAGGCGTTCGGTATCGACCAGGCGGTCGATGGCGGCCAGCAGCGCGGTCGTGGACCAAGCCCCCATCTGACGCCGGAACGTATTGATTTCCTTGAAGAAAACCGCAGGCTTGAGGACCTTCATCGCGTCCTCCGGGCGGCTTCCCGCGTCGCAGGCGGCGCGCGCCTGGAACAGCCGGTCGAAATGGCGGGACAGGCCGCGCAGGATCGAGATGGGGGATTCCCCGGCGGCGAACAGGCGGTCGCTGATGGCAAGGGCGGCGGCGGAATTGCCTTCGGCGACGGCAAAGGCGAGTTCGGTGACCGAATGTTCCGACTGATCGCCGCAACAGGCGCGTACGTCCTCGGCGGTGAGGGGGGCGGGGGCGTCCCCGGCATAGAGGCAAAGTTTCTCGACCTCGCCGCGCAGGGAGGCCGAATCCTCGGAAAGCAGGGAGGCCAGCAGGTCCAGGGCGTCGGATTCGATCCTCAGCCCGGCGGTCCGGCAGGCGTCGCGTAGCGCGGCGGAAAGCTGCGCGCCTTCCAACGGATAGCAGGCAATCGCAGCGGCCATCTTGGACGTCTCGAAGGCGGAACGAATTTTTGAGCGGGGGGTGAGGGGGCCTGCGGAAACGATCAGCAGGGCATCGCCCAGGGGATTGGCAAGAAAGTTGAGCACCGCCCCGGCCTGTGCGTCGGCGATGCCCGCCACCCGTACCACGCGGCGTCCCCCGCCGAAGGCAAGGGCCGCGCACTCGTCGGCGACCCGCGCCGCATCGTCCTTCAGCGCGGCGGGGGGGATGTCGGCGATACGGAAGGGGTCGTCCGCGTCCGGACAGACGGATTTGGTCAGGCGCAGCAGACGTTCGCGCACCTGACCTTCGTCGGGACCATAGACGAGGACGGCGCGCACCGCCGGGTCGGGCTGCCGGATGAAGGATTCGGCCGCTGACCCCGCAAGCTTGACCATCTCAGGGCCTCGCCGGGCGGACCGGGTTTTCGTTGGTCGCCTTGGGCTGCTCTGGCTTCGGCTCCGGATAACGGCCGGGGTTGCGGAAGTAGAGGCGAATCTGCCGCGCGATGTCCTCGGCCACCAGGCGCGCCGCGCGATAGGTCGCTTCCTCGTCCGAGACGTGGGCGGCATAAAGGGCGTCGGGGCGGTTGCCGCGCGTCACCATCTGGCTGTTCCCCGAAAGCAAAAGCTTCGCGGGCATTCCTTCCTGTCCGATGGTGGCCAGCTTGAATTCGGCGGTCACGGTGTGGTCGACGCGGATCGCTGAATCGTCGAAGCGGATGCCGCGCGCGCTGATGGTTTCTGCGGCGATGATGTTCAGGGTATAGGCCCGCTGCGCGACGACCCCGGTGGGATTGAGGGCGTTACGCAGTTCGGTGCGGAGAATCTGTCCGACCCGGTCGGGAATGCGGCCGATTTCGACCTGCGCCAGCTCCGACGGACCGGTCTCGGCCGGGTTGCGGGCATCCATCGGGTGGAAGCCGCAGCCGGCAAGGAGGAACGCGGCGACGGCGCAGCAAACCAGCGAACGGAGCGGCGGCAAACCCTTCATCGCGGATCCTCCCTGCAAGGCGGCGCTCAGCCGACGATGTTGACGATCTTGTTCGGCACCACGATGACCTTTTTCGGCGCGCGTCCGCCGAGATTGCTTTGTACCGTGGGCAGGGCCAGGGCCTGGGCTTCCAGTTCCTTGGCGTCGGCGCCGACTGCGGCTTCGATGGTGCCGCGCAGTTTGCCGTTGACCTGCACCGCCAGGGTCACCGTCTCCACCACCAGCCAGGCCGGATCGGCCAGCGGCCAGTCGGTGGCGGTCAGCGGGGTTCCGTGTCCGGTCGCCTGCCAGACCTCCTCGGCGATGTGGGGGGTCATCGGCGCGATCAGCCGGATCAAGGTTTCGAGTCCGAAACGGTAGGCTTCGGGCGCGCCCTTGTCGCTGGCTTTGGTGGCGGCGAGCTGGTTGCTAAGCTCGCGCAGCTTGGCCACGGCGGTGTTGAAGCGCAGCTTGGCCAGGTCCTCGGTGACGGCGGCGATGGTGCGGTGCGCCATGGCCACGGTTTCCTTGGCGGAGCCCTCCAGCGCGACGCCGGACAGGGCTCCCGCCTCGAGGAAAGGAACGGCGGGCTGGGCCGCCAGCCGCCACAGGCGCTGGATATAACGCCAAGCGCCGTCGATGCCGCTTTCCGTCCATTCCAGGTCGCGGTCGGGCGGGCTGTCGGACAGCATGAACAGGCGGGCGGCGTCGGCGCCGTAAGTCTCGATGATGTGGCCGGGGTCGACGGTGTTCTTCTTCGACTTGCTCATCTTTTCCGAGCGGCCGAGAGTCACCGGCTTGCCGGAGGCGATTTCGATGGCGCCATCGCCCGTCTTGTCCACCTCGGCCGGATAGAGCCAGGCGCCGCCTTCCGTGCGGTAGGTCTCGTGGCAGACCATCCCCTGGGTGAACAGGCCCTTGAACGGCTCGGCCATACCAAGGTAGCCGCAGCTTTGCAGCGCGCGGGTGAAGAAGCGCGAATAGAGCAGGTGCAGCACCGCGTGCTCGATGCCGCCGATGTACTGGTCCACCGGCAGCCAATAGTCCACGGCGGCACGGTTGAAGGCCTCGGTGTCGTTCTTCGGGTCGCAGAAGCGGGCGAAGTACCACGAGGATTCGAAGAAGGTGTCGAAGGTGTCGGTTTCGCGTTGCGCGGGCTTGCCGCAGACCGGGCAGGTGACGTTCTTCCAGGTCGGATGGTTGGCCAGCGGGTTGCCGGGGGTGTCGAACGAGACGTCCTCGGGCAGCCGCACCGGCAGCTGGTCTTCCGGCACCGGCACCACGCCGCAATGCGGGCAGTGGATCACCGGGATCGGGCAACCCCAATAGCGTTGCCGCGAAACCCCCCAGTCGCGCAGGCGGAACTGCACCGTGCCGCGGCCGCGGCTCAGGCTTTCCAGGCGCTCGATGGCGGCGCGCTTGGCCTCGGTCACCGCCAGGCCGTTCATGAAGTCGGAGCGGATGGCCAGGCCGTCGCCGGAGAACGCCTCGTTCCCGGCCTCCAGCGTCTTGGCGAAGGCCTCGACGTCGGCGTCGGCGGGGGCGACCACCGCCTTGACCGGCAGGTCGTACTTACGGGCGAAGTCCATGTCGCGCTGATCGTGCGCCGGGCAGCCGAAGATCGCGCCGGTGCCGTATTCCATCAGCACGAAGTTGGCGACATAAACCGGCAGTTCCCAGGAGGGATCGAAGGGATGGCGCACCGAGAACGCGGTGCGGTAGCCCATCTTCTCGGCGGTTTCGATCGCCGCCTCGCTGGTGCCCACGGCGTTGCAGGCGGCGATGAAGTCGCGCAGGGCGGGGTCCTTTTCCGCCTGCTCCTTGGCCAGCGGGTGGTTCATCGAAATCGCGCAGAAGGAGGCACCGAACAGGGTGTCCGGGCGAGTGGTGAAGACCTCCAGCTTGTCCTCGCGGCCGACGATGTCGAACCACACCCGCGCGCCCTCGGACCGGCCGATCCAGTTGTGCTGCATCACCCGCACCCGGTCCGGCCATTCGGTCAGGGTTTCCAGGGCCTTCAGCAGGTCGTCGGCGAAGGCGGTGATCTTCAGGAACCATTGCGCCAGTTCGCGCCGTTCCACCGGTTCGCCGGAGCGCCAGCCCTTGCCGTCGATCACCTGCTCGTTGGCGAGGACGGTGTGTTCCACCGGATCCCAGTTGACCATGCTGGTCTTGCGATAGGCGAGACCGGCCTTCAGGAAGTCCAGGAACATTTTCTGTTCGTGGCGATAGTACTCGGGCTCGCAGGTGGCGACCTCGCGGCTCCAGTCGATGGAAAGGCCGAGCGGCTGGAACTGTTCCTTCATCGTGCGGATGTTTTCGCGCGTCCACTTCGCCGGATGCACGCCGTTCTGGATCGCCGCGTTCTCGGCGGGCAGGCCGAAGGCGTCCCAGCCCATCGGATGCAGGACGTTGAAGCCCTGGGCGCGGCGGAAACGGGCGATGACGTCGCCCAGGGTATAGTTGCGGACGTGCCCCATGTGGATGCGGCCCGACGGATAGGGAAACATCTCAAGGACATAGCACTTCGGCTTGTCGGATGCCGTCTCGGTGGAAAAGGCGCCCTGGTCCGTCCAATAGGTCTGCCACTTCCGTTCCGATTCGCGGAAATTATAGCGTTCGTCCATCCGCGTCATGATCGCGACACCAGCCTTTCTTCGCTTTATCTATTATACGGGGGCGCTGCCCCGGAATCGTTGCGCCGGTCCCAAGGCGGGACCGGCGGGAAAATCACGTCCTGAAGTTCAGTCGTTGGCGCCGGCCTGGGCGGCGATACGCATCTTCCGCGCGCGGGTCAACACCGTGTTTTCGAGATCGGTGACGACCGAGGCGTCCATCGGCCGGTCGACCCAGTTGCCCTGGGGATCTCGGATCTGACGGAAGGCGGCGATCTTGATGCCGTCGGCGCGCAGGGCGCGGCCAAGGATGAAGACGTTCAGCTTGAAACGCTCGTCCGGGGATTCCGGCGGCGCGTACCAGTCGGTGATGATCACCCCGCCGAACGGATCGGCCGAAGCGATCGGCATGAAGCTGACCGTATCCAGCGAGGCGCGCCACAGGAAGCTGTTCACCCCCAGGCCGCCGCCGCCGCCCTGGTCCCCGTTCTTGCGGGACTGGCCGAAGATATCCACGCCGTCCTTACCCAGAACGCTGTCCGGTTTCTGGTCGCCGGGGTGGTAGACCCGGTTGCCGATCTTTTCGGGATAGGCGTACTGGGTGTTGGGGTCGCCGCAGGCGGCGAGGAGACCCGAAACCGCGAAGACGGCGGCCAGCGCCAACACGGGGAATCGGACGCTCGATTTCTTTGTGGTCATGACTGTTTCATCGCCAAGGTTGCCGGAAAACGAAAAGCCCGAAAGGCTGAAAATCGCCGCGACAGTTTGTCCCGGCGCGGACGGATCGTCCAGCGGGAAAATGCCCTTCGCCGCGCCGGGGAAAAGAACGGCGGCGCCAATCGCAATTAAGGCGGAATTGAGGACAAAGTGTGTCGTCAATGACACACATAGGCCAAAAATGCCCCAACCGTGGCCGTTCGCGTTGACGGGGCGGGTTGGAACATGACTTTCTAGTTTCCGAGCAAGGTTCCGCCGTGTGGGGTCGGGACCGATTCAGATCCTATCGAACGAGGGATAGTCATGAAGAAGATTCTTTTCGGCACCACCGCGCTGCTCGCCGCTGGTGCGTTTGCTCCGGCCGCGCAGGCGTCCGAGCCGGTCAAGCTGC